>NZ_JAVIZT010000001.1:0-2400000 GCF_031453615.1 Microbacterium sp. SORGH_AS_0428
GGGGAGAGATGGCTGTTGCATCATCTGCGTGGGCTTCCGGCACCTCGCGACGGCGTGCGACCTACGTGCCGCTTCAGCGCGGGGGGTTGCGCTCGGCATCGCAGGTCGCGTTGGTCGCGTCGTGTCTGATCGCCGCCTCCGCATCCGTCGCGCTCGGCGCCCTCGCGCTCATCTGACACACCGACTCAGGGGAAGGGACACCATGGGAAAGCTGTACTACGGGGCTGACACGGAGGCCGTCGTCATTCCCGACCGACTGTTGAGCCACATCAAGGTCGTGGCCGCCACGAAGCTGCGCCGCAACGAGTCGTTCACGCTCTCATGGGTGCATGCGCCGGGTGAGCCCGTCGGGCGCTCGACGCTCTGGCTGCAGCCCTCGATTCCGATGCGCTTCGTGTTCGACTCCGTCGAGCCCGAACAGCTCGACCCGGTGACGCTGCGTACCCTCGCAGACCAGGCCGCGTCGAGCGCAGGCATGCACGTCGACTTGACGAAGGACGACTTCGGCATCCAGAAGAGCACGACCGAGCGAAAGCTCGCCTCGGTCGCCTGATCCGAGATCTCGCGAAGCCCCTGACCGCCGTCGCTGCGGTCCGGGGCTTCGCCGTTCTGGCCGGTCGCCGCTCACGAGAGTGCGCGACCGTCGGGGATCACTCCGTCGGATGTCAAGGCCCTCGGTGTCGCTGCGTACCTCGCGCAGCATGGCCCGCAGGTATCCGACCACGACGAGAGGACGATCATGAACACGACCGCCGACCCGCGCGAGGGCGAAGGAGCCGAGGGATTCCCCGGGCAGGAGCAGTCGCAGCCCGGCAAGACCGCGCCGATGGAACCGCAGCCCGACCACGGCGAGCACAGCTATCGCGGAACCGGCCGACTGACCGGGCGCCGCGCACTCATCACCGGCGGTGACTCGGGCATCGGGCGAGCAGTGGCGATCGCGTTCGTCCGTGAGGGCGCGGACGTCGCGATCGGCCACCTCCCGGAGGAGGCCGATGACGCCGCCGAGACGGTGCGATGGATCGAGGAAGCCGGAAGGCGCGGCGTCGCCCTTGCCGCCGACATCCGCGACACGGACGCCGCCACGCAGATGGTGGAGCGGGCGCACGAGCGGCTGGGAGGTCTTGACCTGCTGGTGCTCAACGCCGGCTACCAGCGCGATCGAGAGAGCATCGAGACGATCCCGCTCGACGATGTGAAGCGCGTCTTCGACACCAACCTCGTCGGTCTGATCGCCGGCGCACGCGCTGCGGTGCCCCATTTGCGGGAAGGCGCCTCGATCATCGTCACGAGCTCGGTGCAGGCGTTCTCGCCCTCGCCGTCGCTGATCGACTACGCCATGACGAAGGCGGCGCAGGTCGCCTTCGTGAAGGCCCTGGCCGAGGAGCTCGGGCCTCGCGGGATCCGGGTCAACGCCGTCGCGCCGGGGCCGGTGTGGACGCCGCTGATCCCCGGCACAGGATGGGACCAGGAGCGCATCGAGACCTTCGGGACGGACACGCCCCTGGGTCGCGCCGGTCAGCCGGCCGAGCTCGCCGGAGCCTACGTGTACCTCGCCTCGGACGCGGCACGCTATGTCAGCGCCGCTGTTCTGCCGGTCACGGGTGGCAAACCCCTCTGATCGTCGACGACCCGTGCCGGTCGTTCGTCTGCGGAGCCTTGCATGCGCATCGCGGACGACGACCGGCATGGGTGCGCTCGGGGACCGATCATCGGAATCAGGGTCGCGACCGAACGGCGCGCAGGCAGGAGTGAAGAAGCGGCATGGGACGACTCTGGTACGGGCGCGAGGAGTACTTCGTGGTCGAGGACGATCTGATCGCGCACCTGCGCGTCGTCACGATGAACAAGCTCCGTCGTGGAGAGGCCTTCATGCTGACCATGCCCACCGCCGACGGGACGGGCGGGCGACGGAGCCTCTGGATGTCTCCCGCGGTGCCGATGTCGTTCACGTACTCGCGTCGCGGCACCGTGCAGATCAGGCGAGAGCTCATCGAAGCGCTGATGGATGCGGCCAACAGCCCAGACGGGCTCGATGTGCAGGAGTTGATGACGGGACACACCCCGTCGTAGATGTCCGTTGCCCGGTGCCGTGAGAGCATGTCGACGTCGCACACTCGAAGGAGTTTCGCCATGCCCGATCCGCGCCGCCGACCTCTCGGCACGGGAGCGCTGACGCTTGCGCCCGCCGAGGCGCCGGAGCGTTGGCGGCTCACGGGGAGCGAGGAAGGAGCCCCCGAGGCCAACTGGGGCCACTGGGTGCGCCTCGCGCAACGGATCCTCGAGGTCGACGTCCTGTCGCGCGAGCGCGAGGGACGCGGCGACGCCTGGGATGAAGGTTTCGCCGCCGGTCACGCTGCGCACGGCGACGACACCGCGAACCCCTATCGCTGACCGCCGTCCTGCGCCGCGAGACGCAACGCATCCGCTCCGAGGCCGAACACCTCGCGCTGCACGCCGGCGATCGCCGCGGGGTCGTCGCCTCGCAACTGGATCACCACGGTGACACGCTCGCCCTTCGCCGTCTCGCCCGACCAGGATGCAGCGAGCACCCCCGGTGCCGAACCGCCCTTGAATCCCAGGTAGGGCAGAAGCGTGCGATCGAGATCCGCGCCGAGTCCGGGGTTCTTCGAGAGGATGGCACGCACGGTCTCGTCGCCCGTGTCGAGCAGCGCCTCATGCACCGCGGCAACGGTGGCGGGGCTCGCGAACCAGTCGACGCCGTTGTTCCAGGCCGGGCTGGTGACGCTCGCCGCATCCACCGAGAGGGGAGCGGCGTCGACGCCCTCGAGGAGCCGTCTCCGCTCCGCCTCATCGGCGTCGCGCCACTGAGCCAAGAGCGCGGAGTCTCCCCATCCGAGAGTGAAGAAGTCCTTCGTCGTCAACCACGGCGCATTGCCCTGACCCCCGACGCTCGCGAATGCCGCTTCGATGCGCTCTCGTCCGAGTCGCCGGATCAGCAGATCGGTGGCGGTGTTGTCGCTGATCGCGATCATCGCCTGAGCCGCCTCGCGGACCGAGATCCCGGTACCGACGGGTTCGTCCTGGAGTCGCCCGGAGGGCAGGCTCCGATCCGCGTCGGCCAGCACGAGCGTCTCGTCCCACGTCAGCTCCGAGGAACGCACCGCCTCCGCGGTCGCGAGCAGCACGAACAGTTTGAACACGGAACCGAGAGGGGCGGCGTCGTCCGCCCGTCTTTCGACGAGCTCCTCGTCGCCGCGGGCGATCAAGACCCCGACCTCGCCGGGCAGCCGATCGAGGCGATCAGCCACGTCGTCGAGCGAGGATGATGCTCTTCATGGCTCGGACGCGGGGCCGAGGAGGAACGCGACGATCTTGTCGTCGTCGTTGATGGCGACGGTCATGTCGAAGGGTTCGCCGATCGCACCTCGGATCGTCGTCACCGCGGAACGTTCGTCGCCCCGGTAGGCCGTGACGGTGAAGGGCGCCGCGGGCCGGATCTGCGTGTTGAGCAGGTCGGCGACTTCGCCGGCGGACACCTCTGCGGTGAAGACGGCGTCGAGGTGAGGCTCCCACTCGGCGGCTGTGGTGTCGTGCTCGGCGCCGAGGACGTCGATGATCCACGACGTCTTCTCTCCCACGGGGGTATCGGCGATCTCCACGGACGAGGGTGTCGTAACCGGCGCGTCGGGTGCGTCGGCGGCGGGCGCGCAGGCCGTCAGAGCGAGCGCCGCGGTAGCGAGGAGAGCGAGGGACGAGTACGGGCTCAGCCGGCGGGGCATGGCGGGGTCCTTTCGTGGGGGATCCCATCCACGCTATGCACGGCGCGACTCGAGCGCCTCCACCTGGCGGGGGAGTTCTCGAACGCGCGTCAGGAGCCGGGGCGCTCGATCAGCAGCAGGCCCTGCTTGGTGTCGGCGAGCGTCATCCAGCCGTCCCCGAACTGATACGTCATGCCGTACCCGTCCGAATCCGGGTTGAGCACGTTCGCCTTGTTCTCGGTGATGTACTCGTCGCCGACGCTCGTCCAGCCGCCTGCGAGCAGTTCGCTCCGGGCGGTCTGGGCTTCGGCGTCGCTCACGGGCGCCCACCCGAACACCTGGACGTGATCGCTGGCGACCGAGTAGTCGCCCCAGACGCACTGAATGCCCTCCGGGAAGGTCAGGCTGCCGACCCGGAACACGTCCTCCTTCGCGGTCCACTTCGCCTTCGCGAAGTCCGCGATCACGTCGTCCGGGAGCAGTGACTCGCACGTGGGCTTGTCGATCGTGCCGGGTGTGGGTTCGCTGGTGGCGACGGGGGTCGGCGTGGAGGCGTCCGGCGCCGACGCGGGAGTGGAGGCGGCCGGCTCGGGAGCGGCCGAGCTCGAGCATGCGGCGAGCGAGATCGCGCCGGCGACGAGCAGGGCGGCGCAGAGCGAGGAGCGGATGCGGCGGGTCATGCCGTGGCCTCCGAGTCGGTTGCACGGGCGAAGAAGTCGAGGAAGGACTGGTGGAGCGCGCCGTTGGTGGCCAGCACCGACCGGGTGGAGAGGGAGTCGGTGCCGTCGAAGGCCGTCATCCGTCCGCCTGCTTCGGTGATGATCGGTCCGAGGGCCGCGATGTCGTACTCCTTCACGTCGAACTCGGCGACCATCTCGAGCCGCCCCTCGGCAAGCAGCATGTACGGCCAGGCGTCGCCGTATCCGCGGTCGCGCCACACGGTGCGCGAGAGCCGGATGAGTCCGTCCAGGTGACCCGCATCATCCCACTGCGCGATGCTCTGGAAGCTCACGCTCGAGCGGTCGAGGCTGTCCACGGTCGACACGGCGAGCCGGCGCGGCTGGGCTCCGCCGTTCGTCCAGGCGCCCTCGCCCTGGGCAGCCCACCACCGGCGTCCGATCGAGGGCTGGCTCACGACGCCGACGCGGGGCACGCCGTCGACGGCGAGCGCGATGAGCGTCGCCCAGATCGGGATGCCCTTCAGGTAGTTATGGGTGCCGTCGATCGGGTCGATGATCCACTGGCGTGCGCTGTCTCCGGCCGATCCGAACTCTTCGCCCAGCACCGCGTCGTCCGGCCGTTCCGCGGAGAGGATGGCGCGAATCGCCTTCTCGGTCGCGATATCCGCCTCGGTCACGTAGGACGCGTCGGGCTTGACCTCGATGCTGAGGTCGGCGGCATCGAAGCGCGACATGGCGACGGCGTCCGCCGCATCCGCCATTCTGAGGGCGAGCGCGAGGTCGTCGGAGAAGCTGCCCGCGAGCGCGCCGGAGGACGAAGTGGGGGACATGACCGTCAGCCTACCGGGCCGACACCGGCTCGATTGGCGCTCTGCTTCGCCGGGTGATAGCGTTGTCCCTCGGTTCGGAAAGTGAGTTTCTCGCTCCGGATCACGCACCTCTAGCTCAATCGGCAGAGCAACTGACTCTTAATCAGTGGGTTCAGGGTTCAAGTCCCTGGGGGTGCACCACAAGGAAGGCCCGGAATCACTGAGCAAAGCTAGTGACCGGGCCTTCCGGCGTTTGCGGCTCCGGACGGGCAGCAGCGCGAAAACAGCGCGCGTGTCTCAGCCGAGCGGTGTCGGGGCGCTGCGGCAAGATGAAGTCGTGGTTACCGGATGGCACAAGCGCGGAGCGGACCCGGCGGAGCTCAAGGCTCTTCACCCGGGCGTGCCCTCGTGGATGCGTCGGCAGATCATCATGTGGGCAGACGCGTTCTCCGCTGAGGCAACGAACTCGTCATTCGTAAGTGGCAACCCAGATCCCGCGGTTCTTGAGGACTATGAGACGGCCGTCAGACGACGCGAGTCGCTCGTCGACGGGTTCAGCGGCGAGGGCGCGGAGTATCTGCTGGACGAGATGGGTCAGGACGAGTTCCTGGACTTTGTTGACTATCTCGTCTACCGAGTGAGTCGAGATCCGGACGCGTATCCCGACGCGTTGGATCTTCTTGAGGACATCCTTCAGCGCGCGGGTTCGGAGTGGCGGGTCGGGGAGCGAGATGGATTCGCGTCTCTGGAAAAGCGGGTGCCTGAAGGTGTCTCCATAGCCGCCGCGGAAACGATCTCGAACTCAGGCAACGCTGGCGGGCTGCTTGCGGAGTCCTGGCATGCCGCGTTCGGCAAATCTCCTCACACCGAAGAGGCCTATGAAAAGGCCATCAAGGCTGTCGAGGAAGCAGGAGTGCACATTGTGACTCCGAAGGATTCAAAGTCAACGCTCGGCAAGATGATAAGTGTGATGAAGAGCCAAAAGGATTGGAAACTCGACCTCCCGACTCCCGACGCGGACGTAGCAATCAAGATGGCCGACGCGCTCTGGGTTGGGCAGGAGAGCCGTCACGGTGGAAATGGATACCGGAAGCCGACACAAGCTGAAGCGGAGGCTGCCGTCTTGCTCGCTGTTCCCCTCGTGCAGTGGTTCACGTCTGGTGCTCTCGCGCGGCGCTAGACGCGGGCAGGACTACCAGTCGATCATCGCGCCGCTGATGACGTTGTTGATGAGGCGCTCGATGAAGATCACGGCCTCCTCGCGGCCCACGGTGTACCCGGTCGGGTGGCCACAGCGGTTACGCGTTTTGAGCCCGTCGTCCAGGATGCTCCGGGCGTTCTTGTTGAAGACGCCTGCGTCCTCGCACAGCAGGAAGAAGTTCGCGTCGTTGACGTATAGCAGATCGTTCTTTTTGGATATCTTCCGGTAGTTGTGAGCGGTCTCGAACCGTGCTTTGTTCGCCGCCTGCATCGCTTTGAACCCGCCGCGGTGGCCCTCAATCACCGAGTACAGGTGCTCGATCGTGGCTGCCCAAACCATGAGCACAGCGCCTCGATACGCATTCGCTTCATAGCAGTCGATGGCCTCTTCGAGATACTGCCGATATGTCGCCGGGGCGCGCTGTGCTGACTCCCGGAGCGAGTGGAGCGCTTGGGTGGGTGCCTGACGGGCGATGTCGGTGACAGGGAGTCGGTACGCCTCTTGAAACTCGCGAAGGCGGTCGAGGTTTGGTTCCCAGCTGTCAGTCACCATCGTCCGCGATGGGCTTATCGAGCACGTATCGCGCCATGTTCTTGAATATTTCGCGTACGGTGTCTGCGGTCGCGTCGGCCGCGATATGAATCTCGACATTGACGTGCACGCTCGGGCTTGTCGATACGGAAACGGTGGGGGTCGGCGGAGGGGCTGGCAACATCTGCGTACCGGTCGAGACGGGAGCTGGTGTTGCCGGAACGGCGGTCGCGGCCGAAACGTCGCCGTTAGAGTCCGCCGGGCTGGTGTCGTCGCCAGACTCATCTGGCGTGGCTGCGGGAGGGGAGCCGTTCACGAAGGCATCGACCGCGGCCAGATTGAACGTGATTCGCGTCTCCTTGCCGCCTCGGCCGACCAGGAAGCTCCCTAGCCCTGCTCCCTCCACGACGCGCCCGAAAGTGACCGCCCCCGAAAGAAGGGTAGATCCCTTCAAGCCGCCCAATGTGTCCTGGTGAGACGCTTCCCAGTACTGCCCGACTTCTGCGGCGGTGGCTTCAGATTTCGAGCCGTAGTGCACCCACTCCAGAGTCGCCTTGTAAAGGTCGACGCCCGCGAGCGTCTCGCGCAAGGCCGCCTGCGCATCGCTGTTGAAGAGCTTTCCCCGCTCGGTCATGCGGAGATTGGTTCCATCGCGCAGAATCAGGCCGAATTCGACCACCGCGCTGATCTTGCGGTCGTCGATGCTCCCAAGCGCCTTCTGCATCGTTGACTGATCGACCCACCCGATCTGCTTACCCAGATAGCTCAGCAACTTCTGAATGTCTTCGACAGACGCCCTGATCGGGACCATCTAGTTCCTCCTTGAATGCGACCTTGCGAAAACCATATCGACAAGATGGAACGGCGGTGTGCATTTGAGTCGCTAGCCGTGGCGTCGAAGTGGCTGGACGTTCGTCAGATCGGCCTCAGCCGCCGACATGATGTCGTCAAGGATGTCCACGTTCGGGCGTGCGTCGAGCAGATGCCCGTAGACGTCAACGGTCGTCTGGTAGCTAGCGTGGCCCATCCATCGGCTGACCTCGTAGAGCGTGCACTGGGCACCCTTGCCGATCATCGAGATCATGACCGTGGCGTAATAGTGGCGGAGGTCGTGCCATCGAACGCCGATCAGCCCCAACTCCTTCAGCGCGGGCTTGAAGTAGTACCGGATGACCGAGCCGATATCGAACTGTCGGTCGTAGTCCAGCCCGCGCGGGTCGCCGCCGCTCCCGGGGATTCGCCCTGGCCACAGAGCGGCGCTGGGGTCGTCCCGGTGTGGGTGCTCGGCGAGGTAGGCCGCGAGATCGTCGCGTAGGGCTCGGGGCAGAGGCGTAGTGCGCCGTCCCGCTGCGGTCTTGGGCGTGTCCGTCTTCCATCCGCCCTTGACCCGGCGCACCGACCGCTCTACGCGGACCTCGCTGGCAACCCTGCCCATGCTCGTGACGTCCGCCACGGTCAGCGCTGCCAGCTCGCCCTCGCGGAGTCCGGTGTGCGCGGCGAACCGCACCAGTAGCCCATAGGGAGCGTGGCTGTCGAGTAGGCGAGAAAGCTTGACGACGTGAGCCGGCTGCAACGGGAACTCCCTCCGCTTCTCGACCTTGACGCGCGGCTTCTTGACGGCCTCGCATGGGTTCGCCGCGACCAGCCCATGCCGGTGCGCGTACTTGAAGACGGTGTTGATCGCGATCCAGGCTCCGTGGACGGTGCTCGCGGAGAGCTTCTTCTTCGTCCGCTCGGAGTCCTATTTCCGTCTGGGATCACCGAGATGATCCAGGGCGCTGCGGCGAGCGAGTGCTGCACGATGAACAACAGTCCCGGCCCGACCGCATAACGCAAGCCGCCGTGACCGCCCTCCCGCTGCTGCATGGTGCGCGCCGGCGCGATCGTCATGAGAGTCAGCCCGAATGCGAGCATGGCGATGACAACGCCCACTAGGAACATGGTCACCCTAAACCGGTGTTTCCCCCGCTAGGCGTCAGGTAGCCGGTCGCGCTCGCGTACAGGAACACGATCAACGCAACGAACCCAGTGCCTCCATCTGCACCGCTACTTCGCCAGAACTTCTCATCCCTCACCCCGTTCAGCGGCCAGAACGGCGAGCGCTCGGAGCGCTCGAGTTCGGTTATGCCGAAGGCCTATTGGTCGAGTGTGTCCGCCTCGGTGTGCCCCCGCGATTCACCATCCGCGAGATCCCGCGCCGCTCACAGCCGGTCTCTGATCCTCAATCAGCTCAGCTCAGCTCAGTTCCCGACGCCTCATGTCCGCGAATGCTTGCACCGCATCGTGGTGGTCGCTGGTCACTGATTCCGGAATCTCGAACTTAATGTTGAGCGTGATTCGAGGTGTCTCTCCGCGGCCGAGGAGCGCTGACAGTTCATCGAGTTCGACCCGGAACTGGTCGACAAAGCGGCGGATTTCCTCTATCGGCTGATCCGCGTACTTAGACAAGGCGCGAAACATCGCGCGGCCCTCTTCTCCGCTACTTGCTAGGGCCCGCACACGGTAGGACCAATCGAGCATCTGTACGTAAATGGACGTCATCCGGTTGGCTAGATGTCGGATCAGATCGGGATCGCCCGGTTCCCCAGGTGCCCCTAGCGCCAGCTCTTGTGTGCGTTGATCCAGTAAGTCCTCGAATACTTGGGTCGTCGTCATGAGTCTGGCGAGTTCCGCAGATGAACGGTCCAGAGCGACCGCGTCGGGGACGTGCTCCCCAGCGACTGCAAATCTCATCAAATGGTCGCTGTACTTGCTCTGATTCTCCTCGATGCCCACGGCCAGCCAGTACCCGAAAAGTAGGTACTCCCAACCCCCCGGACGCTCGCCTAAGAGGATCGCCAACTCGGCGTCAGTTCGTGGCACGCGGCCGTTGAATTTGCGCGCACCGTTCGACTCGGGGTGCTGGAGCTTTTCCGCGATCGCCGCAGCCACGCCAGCGGGTCCCTCTTTCAGCGCTTCCAGGTGTCCGATCGTGCTCTGAACGCCTGCAAGTTGGGTCGAGTCGAAGCGCACCGGGAGCAGGTAAGGGGATTCGGCCTGCATGGCGCGTGCAAGCACACTACGTCGCTCCAACCGCGTCCAAGGCTTGGCCGCATAAGCCGCCGAGATGAACATGACAGCGTAACGAGATCGCCGCTCGTAGACGTCTGCGAAGAACTCGGTCAGGTCTTCACCCCACAGATCGGCCTTAGCGTCCTCGTCGTAGAACACTGTGAACCCGTCAGCTTGCACGAGGCGCACGACCTCCTCCACGAACTCCCGTTCCTCACCTGCGAAGGTGACAGCGACGTCAAAATCTCTGTCCGGACTAGCGCTCATGATCCCCCCATGGACATCCGGTTCAGCGTACGGCCTGATTGATCCAGGGGTGTGGTGCCGCGCGGCTTCCTGTGCCCCGTGCTGTGCCCGCAGCGGGCGAGACACGCGGGATCATGCGGCTCTCGCGGGCAGCAATTGAGTCTGAATCAGAGGTCGGTGGCTCGCACCTCACTCCGGGTCGGGTAGCCAGACTGCGTCGATGTCCGGTGGAGCGGGAGGGTTCGCCGTCTTTCGGGCGAGGGCATCTGCCTCTGAGTCGGACTTTCCAAACGCCTTGTGCACGATGACGCCCGCTCGGTAGAGGCTCAACACCTCGGCGTGATCTCGCTCGTACTCGCGCTGCGTGTTGAAAACCTCCAGCGAGAAGATCAGCGCGTTCAGGTATGTCGATAAGCGCTCGGCGGGCGGGTCATTCGCGCCGATGACTGAGGCGAACGGGTCAGGCATTGTCGCGACGAGAGACTCAATCTCATCTGCCGTCATGGAGTATTCGAGACGGTGAGCGGCGCTGTTTCTGACCGAATTGAGCTTGCGAAGCGTCGGCCCGAAGACCAGCGGCACTGCGCCGAACGCGAGGGCGACGTTTAGTTTCAGCGCGAAGGTCACGCGATCAGTGTTGAGCTCCGAGGCGTGCGGTGCGGCAATGCTGATGCCGCGGTTCATGCAGCTTTCTACCCATAGATGACCCTTGAGGAGGGCGCTCAGCGGGTTCGTGTCGTCCACGTGCTCACGCAGCAGGTTCTTGTCGAGTGGCATAGCCACTAGCTTGGCTGATGCGCACGAGCCGTGTCCTGTACCGCGCTACACCATTGACTCGCGCGGTAAGCGTAGAAACCTGGCACGTTGCCGAGACTCACTGGGCGAGCGTGTCCGCGGGCGGCGTACGATCGCTTTACACGCGTCGTAATGGCGGGCTTCAGGCCAACACAACCACGCCCGTGATGCGCTCGCCGGCTTCTGCGCCTGGAGCACCGCGATGGCATTGAGCCTGGGAACGCTGACCGGGTGACTAGACCTGCACGACAAGCAGTGCTGGAAAGGCTGCCCGGGAAGCTGGAGCTGTCCGGCACCGCCATGGAGTTCGCTGTCGGTGCTGTCGCAGTCGGCGTCGGCGCGGCGCTCCTGCAAGGCTTGTTGGATGCCATCGAGCTGGACAGTGCCAGCCGGAAGATCAGCCCCCAGATCGGCCTCGCCGAGCAAGAGAGCGCCCGCGTGGGTGGCGTCGCGCGGACACCTACGGTGAGAGCGTCAAGGACGTGAGCAACGCGGTGGCCCCGGTCATGTCGTCGTTCGACGGGATGCGCGGCGCGAGTGACGAGGCGGTGGAGGGGATGACGGCCAAGGCCCTGACGTTCTCGGCGCGTTCGAGCTGGACGTGGCCCGGTCGACGCAGGTGGTCGGTCAGCTCATGAAGCTACGTTCTGGCCCAGTCCATTGCCGAAACACGCGGGCGCTGAGTGGGCACACTGCGGGCAAAAGACGCAGGGCAGAGGCGGTTGGAGGGGGGATGCACACAGCGCCCGCTGCCACCGATCTCACGCGAACTAGGGCCGCAGCGGACGCTATCGGATGGACCCGGATGGTACAGTCCCGTGACTCTTAATCAGTGGGTTCAGGGTTCAAGTCCCTGGGGGTGCACGGATTGCCTCGACAGATCTCGCCATCTGCCGGGGCTTTCTGCTTTCCGGGGCGACGCTAGGCTGGCGCCGTGCAGCTCGAGCCGGTTTTCACTGCGGTCGCCGTGGCCTTCGAGGTCGTCGGAGCGACGGCGATGGTCGTGGGAGCGGTGATCGCCGTCGCTCTCGCGGCACGCTCTCTCGGACGCCGGGAAGGTGGACGAGCGGCGTTCATGGTGCTGCGGACAACGCTCGGGTCCGCGATTCTCCTCGGCCTGGAGGTGCTCGTCGCCGCCGATCTCATCCGCACGATCACGTCCAAGCCCTCGCTGGAGGATGCGCTCATCCTCGGCCTCGTCGTTCTCATCCGAACGGTGCTGTCGATGTCGATCCAGATCGAGATCGACGGCGTGCTTCCGTGGCGACGTGCGCTGTTGACCAGCGGCGGTCAACTGATCGGCGAGGCCGTCGCGCGCGACCGGCGCGCGTCAGCCCGATGACGTCGGAGATGGCGGCGCTCGATCGATAGTGTCGGGTGATGCGCTTGTTCTCTCCCGTCGCCGCTGCGGCGGTACTCGTGGCCGCGTTCGGCCTGACCGCCTGCTCGGCGCCCGCCTCGAGCACCACGGCGACGCCTTCCCTCACTTCGACGGCTTCCGCCGAGCCGACGTTGGCGGTGGGGGCCGTCGTCGATGCGACGACCGCGCAGGAGATCGGTACGCGCGGCACCCAGCGCGCCTATCCCATGGCCGACGGCAGCTTCGTCGTCGTCGACAGGGGAGAGCCGTTGCCGGCCGCGGTACAGGCGGACATCGACGCGAAGGCCGTCGCGTTCTCCGAGGAATGGGGCAGTGACGCGCAGGCGGCGGCGACGTCGGCTTCGTTGCGCGCCCGCGAGAAGGTCATCGCGGATGCGTCGTGGGGCACGGGTAAGCGCCCCATCCTCATCTTGAAGATGACCGCGTACGAGACTGCCGAGGCCGAGACGCCGACGACGTTCTGGATGGTCAACGGAGCCGGCCCCGCTCCGGACGGAGTTTCGCGCTCGCGCGAGGAGATGACCGCCGTCGTGAACGACTGGCTCGCCCAACAGGACGATCCGGACCTGTACGTCGTCATCCATGGCTGAGGGATCAGGCAGGAGGAGCGAGCTCGGATGACCAGTCCACGACACATGCCTGACCCCCGACTCGACACCGAGGTGACGAACCATCTCGCCACGACACACCCCGACCTCCTCAGAATCGCGGGGAGAAGCGGACGGGTGAACGCGCTCCTTCTGTTGCCGCCGCTGCTGAATCTCGCGATCGTGCTGTGCCTGGTGCTCTTCTGGTCGCAGTTGTCGCGAACACCCGCCTACATGGTGGTCCTCGGGGGGATCTTCTGCGTCATGCTGAGCCTGCTGATCGCCGGGATCATCCTGGGCCGCGGCGTGAAGCGCGCGTGGCTCGTTCTCGACCGCGAAGTCGGCGAGAAGTTCGGTGCTCGGATCGTCAGTGTTCGCGACGGAGTCGTTCGCGTGCGTCGTTGACTCGCTCGTCGGCGTTCACGCCGAGGGGCGGTCGAGAGGGCCGAACAGGGCCTGCCAGAGCCACTGCGTCGCCGTCTCGATGGAGGGAAGCGGGTCGCGCGCGAGCCAGGCGGTGATGACGCCGAGGGCGCTCCCTGTCACGCTCGCCGCGACGACGTCGACGGGCAGGCCGTCGAACACCGGCGGTGCTTCCTGGCGCACCGCGTCGCCCACGATGCCCTGGACGCGGGTGCGCAGCTGCGCCGCGACGGCGAGTGAGCCGTGCTCGCCGAGCACGAGCCGGTAGAGGTCGGCGTTGTCGGCGATGTGCTGCAGGTAGGTCGTGAGCTCGGCGGGCGGCTGGCTGATGTCGCGCGGGTCGGCCGAGCGGATGATGCGGCTCGAGACGTCGTCGACGGCCGACTCCAATGCATCGGCGAGGAGCTGATCCTTGTCGGCGTAGTGCTGGTAGAAGCTGCTGCGGTTGACTCCGGCCTCGGCGGCGATGTCGGCCACCGTGATGGCGTCGAGCGGACGCTCACGGGCGAGCGCGAGCAGTGCCGTCTGCAGACTCGCTCTCGTTCGTGCCACGCGGGGATCCATCCCGCCATCTTGGCAGAGCACCGGCCCGCTGCTGAGAGTTGTCCCACACGTGATGGTTTTGCAACACGTGTCGGATATCCTCGACGAGGCTCGATGGTGCGCCGCATCCCACCTCCTCTCGGAAAGGCACGTCGTGGCCCAACTCCTCTACCGGCTGGGGCGCTTCTCGGCGCGCCGCGCCTGGATCGTCCTGGTCGCCTGGGTGCTCGCCCTGGGTGTCGCGGGCGGCTCGTTCGTCGCCTTCGGCGGCACGCTCGCCACCTCTTTCAGCATTCCCGGAACCGAGACGGAGCGCGTCAACGATCGGCTCGCCGACGCTCTGCCGGATCTCACCGGCGCGAGCGCCCCCGTCGTGTTCCAGACCGATGGGCAGTCGTTCACCGACGAGCAGAAGGCCGAGATCACCTCGCTCCTGAAGGACATCGCCGGTCTCGACGGCGTCGCGGGCACCGTGGACCCGTTCCAGACCCAGGCGCACCGCGCCGATCAGGCCGCGCAGCTCGAGTCCGGCGCCGCCCAGCTCACGCAGGGCGAGGCTCAGCTGGATGCGGCCCAACAGCAGCTCGATGCGGGCAAGGCCCAGCTGGACGCCGCCGTCGCGCAGGCCCAGGCGGCGGGCGTCTACGCCCAGGCCGAGGCGCAGTTCACGGCCCAGCAGGCGCAGATCACCACGGGTCAGCAACAGCTCGACGCGTCACGTGCTCAGCTCGAGGCGCAGAAGCCGCAGCTCGAGGCGGGCAAGGAGCTGCTCGACGCTGCATCCGGGATCCGCACCGTCTCGACCGACGGTGCCACCGCGATCGGCAACGTCGCCTTCACCGAAGACATGTTCTCGTTGCCGCAGGAGACGAAGACCGCGGTCGCCGACCGCCTCAAGAGCGCCGACATCGCCGGGGTCAGCATCGATTACTCCTCGACGATCGCCCAGTCGACCGACGGCCTCATCGGAGTGGGGGAGCTCGTCGGCGTACTCATTGCGGCGCTGGTGCTCGCGATCATGATGCGCGCGCTGCTTCCGGCCATCACGCCGCTCATCGGCTCGCTCATCGGCGTCGGTGTCGGAGTCGCGGGATCCCTCGCGTTCTCCGACGTCGTGGACATGGCATCCGTGACGCCAATCCTCGGTGTCATGCTCGGCCTCGCCGTCGGCATCGACTACTCGCTGTTCATCGTCAACCGCCACCGCAAGCAGGTGCTCGCGGGCATGGAGATCGGCGAGTCGATCGGTCTCGCCAATGGCACCGCCGGCAATGCCGTCGTCTTCGCCGGCACGACCGTGATCATCGCCCTCGTCGCCCTCCTCGTCACCGGCGTGCCGTTCCTCGGCGTCATGGGCGTGGTGGGCGCGGCGTGTGTCTTCGTCGCGGTTCTCGTCGCGATCACGGTCACGCCAGCGCTGCTCGGGCTCATGAAGCTGCGGGTGTTGCGTCGCGGGCTCCGTGCGAAGGTCGGGCATCCCGACCATGCGCCGGCGGAGCTTCGCCCCATGCGCACCGGTCGTGTGGTCGCCGCGGGAGCCGTGGCGATCATCGCCCTGCTCGTGATCGCGATCCCCGCCCTCTCGATGCGCCTCGGCCTGCCCGACGGCTCCTCGGAGGCCACCGACACGACCCAGTACCGCGCCTACACGGCGGCGACCGAGGCCTTCGGCGCCGGCATCAACGGCCCGCTTCTCGTCGTGGCGGAGACGCCGCAGGCGGTGGATGAGGCCGACCGGGTCACGACGCAGGCCGATATCGTCCGCACGCTCATGTCGCAGGACGACGTGGATGCGGTCGCCCCGATCGCCGTCTCGGATGACGGCAGGACCTTCGCGTTCCAGGTCGTTCCTCAGGACGGTCCCGCGAGCGAGTCGACCGAGACGCTCGTGCACGATCTGCGGGCCCTGTCGCCTCTCGACGGCGACATCGAGCTCGGTGTCGCGGGTCAGGCGTCGGCCAACATCGACGTGTCGCAGAAGCTCGCCGACGCGTTGCCCGTCTACCTCGCCGTGGTCGTGGGGCTGTCGCTCGTGATCATGGTGCTGGTGTTCCGATCGATCCTGGTGCCGATCATCGCGACCGCAGGCTACGTGCTGTCGCTGTTCGCGGCGCTCGGCGCGGTCACGGCCATCTACCAGTGGGGCTGGCTGAGCGACGTGTTCGGTGTGCACGACCCCGGCCCGGTGCTGAGCTTCGGGCCGATCATCCTCATGGGTGTGCTCTTCGGCCTCGCGATGGACTACCAGCTGTTCCTCGTATCGGGGATGCGTGAGGCGTACGTTCACGGCGCTCCGGCGCGTGCGGCGGTCGTGGCGGGCCTGCGCGGCGGACGGGCGGTCGTGACGGCCGCCGCGATCATCATGATCTCCGTCTTCGGCGGCTTCGTCTTCAGCCACCTGGCGATGGTGCGGCCGATCGGCTTCGGGATGGCGATCGGTGTGCTCTTCGACGCGTTCGTCGTGCGCATGGTGATCGTCCCGGCGCTCATGCACCTGTTCGGGCGCGCGGCGTGGTGGCTTCCGCGCTGGCTCGACCGCATCCTGCCCGATGTGGACGTCGAGGGCGCGGCGCTCGAACGCGCTCACCCCGTGCAGCACTGACTCTGCACGACACGTGAGAAGGGTGCCCGCCGTCCGGTGGGCACCCTTCTCGCTTCTTCGTGTCAGGCCGCGTCGCCGACGAGGACGGCGACGCCTTCTTCGGCCGCATCCGCCGGGCGCTCATCGATGCGACGCAGGGCGCGGCGGCCGAGCGCGATCGTCAACGCGGCGATCACGATCGATGCCGCGGCCACGAGGTACGGCACCGTCGCGTTCGAGGCGTGCCACAGCCACGCGGCGAGCGGGGGAGCGGCTGCTCCGCCGAGGAAGCGGACCGCGGAGTAGGCCGACGATGCGACGGCGCGCGGGAGATCCGTGGCCTCCATGACCGCCTCGGTCAGTACCGTGTTCATCACGCCGAGGAGCAGGCCTCCCACGACGATGCACGTCACCAGAGCGGCGGAGCTCGCCACGAGGATGCCGCCGACGACGAGATCGATGGCGAGCAGCGGCAGCACGACCAGCATGACGCCCGAGCGGGTGAAGCGGCGCAGCAGCAGCGGCGCGACCCAGACGCTCGTGATCGCGAGAGCGACGCCCCATCCGAAGAAGGTGAAGCCGATCCCCATCGCGCCGAATCCGAGCGGGAAGGGCGAGAAGGCCAACAGCGTGAAGAACCCGATGTTGTAGAACAGGGCCGCGACCGCGAGCACGGCGAGGGCGGGCCTGCCGAGAGCTCGGAACGGCGCCGAGAGCGGCACCGGCGAACGCTTCTCCTTCGGGCCGCGCAGCAGCACGGCGACGGCGATGAAGGCGATGGCCATGAGTGCGACGACGCCGAAGAACGGGCCGCGCCAGCTCACCTCGCCGAGCAGGCCGCCCAGCAGCGGACCGACCGCGATGCCGACACCCAGCGCGGCCTCGTACAGCACGATCGCCGCGGAACTGCCCCCGCTGGCGGCCCCCACGATGGTGGCGAGAGCGGTGGAGATGAACAGGGCGTTGCCCAGACCCCACCCGGCCCGGAATCCGATGATGGCGTCGACGCTGCCCGACAGAGCGCTGAAGAGCGAGAAGACGACGATGAGGGCGAGACCCGCCAGCAGTGTCGCCTTGGCGCCGATGCGACTCGAGATCCAGCTCGTCACCAGCATCGCGAGGCCTGTCACGAGCAGGTAGCTCGTGAAGAGGAGCTCGGTCTCGACGGGGGTGGCCTCGAGCGACTCGGCGATGGCCGGAAGGATCGGATCCACGAGACCGATGCCCATGAAGGCCACGACGCAGGCGAACGCGACGGCCCATACCTGTGCGCTCTGGCGCCAGACGGACGTCGTCCCCGCGCTCATCGTGCCGCTCCTGCGAAAGCGTCGGTGCGCGACATCAGGATGCGGGAGGCGTGCTCGAGCGCCGCCCACTCCGCCTCGTCGAGATCGACGAACAGCGGCTCGAGCGTCTCGCCGAGCTGTGTGCGCCACGCATCCATCGCCTCGGAACCCGCGGGGGTGATCGAGACGCGTGTCACCCGGGAGTCCTCCTCGTCGCGCTCGCGCGCCACGAGGTGCAGGTCGGCGAGCTGACCGACCAGGCGGGTCATCCCGGGCTGTGTGGTGCGGCTCAGCCGCGCCAGGTCGCCCACGCGCTGGGGGCCCTCCTTCTGCAGGATGCTGAGGGCGCGCCACTGGGCGGCGGGCGCATCGTTCTGTGTCGTGACGGCGGCGACGCGGGTGAGCGCGTGCGCGGCGACGACGATCCTCTCGATGGCTTCGGCTTTTCGCATATCCCAAGTATATACCCCAGGTATGTAATGCTGGGGTGGAGCAGGCACGGATGGACGGCGCCCAACCGCCGTAGGCTGGGACGATGACTCCCGACGACATCGTGATCGTTGCCGCTGCCCGCACGCCGCAGGGGAGGCTGAAGGGTCAGCTGGCCTCTCTGGCGGCCCCTGAGCTGGGCGGGGTCGCCATCCGCGGCGCGCTGGCACAGGGCCGGGATCCCCGCATCCGCCGTCGACGCCGTCCTCGTCGGGCAGGTTCTGCCCGCCGGTACCGGGCAGAACCCCGCGAGACAGGCGGCGATCGCCGCCGGGCTCGGCTGGGATGTGCACGCCGCAGGCGTGAACAAGGTCTGTCTCTCCGGGCTCACCGCCGTCATCGACGCAGCCCGGATGATCCGCGTCGGCGATGCATCCGTCGTCGTCGCCGCGGGTATGGAGTCGATGAGTCGCGCACCGCACCTGCTGACCGGCTCGCGCGACGGATACGCCTACGGCAGTGTCGAAGTGCTCGACCACATGGCCTATGACGGGCTCACCGACGCGTTCGACCGCGTGAGCATGGGTGAATCGACCGAGCGTCGCAATGCCGACTACGAGGTCACGCGCGAAGAGCAGGATGCGGTCGCCGCCCGTTCGCACCAGCGCGCAGCCGCTGCTGTCGCCGCCGGTCTCTTCGACGCCGAGATCGTGCCCGTCGAGGTACCGCAGCGCCGGGGCGAGCCCGTCGTCATCACGCGCGACGAAGGAATCCGCGCCGACACCTCCGAGGAGGTGCTCGCGAAGCTGCGTCCGGCCTTCGCCGAGGGTGGGACCATCACCGCGGGCAACTCGTCCCAGATCTCCGACGGCGCATCGGCCGTCGTGCTCACGACGCGCAGCCACGCCGATGCGCAGGGATGGAAGGTGCTGGCCGCGCTAGGAGCGAGCGGGCAGGTCGCCGGTCCCGACAACTCGCTGCATGCGCAGCCGGCGCGGGCCATCGCCCGCGCACTCGAGAGGCAGGGCCTCGCCGCGTCCGATCTGGATCTCGTGGAGATCAACGAAGCCTTCGCAGCGGTCGTCGTCCGCTCGCAGCGCGAGCTCGGCGTCACAGACGAGGTCGTGAACCCGCAGGGCGGCGGCATCGCGTTGGGGCACCCGATCGGGGCGTCCGGAAACCGACTCGTCGTCCACGCCGTGCACGAGCTCGTACGGCGTGGATCCGGCACCGCTGCGGTCGCGCTGTGCGGCGGTGGCGGTCAGGGCGACGCGCTCATCCTCGTGCGCTGACGACCGCGAGCGGGAAGGCCTCAGCGGCGCAGACGCTTGCGGAGAAGCTTCGTCTCGTCGCCGGAGACCGGGGAGTCGCCGGCGGCCACGTGTCCGCGCTTGGCGCGGAAGGTGTCGACGATCGCGCCGATGGCGAGTGCGAGCGTGATGCCCCAGCTCACCCACGCCAGCGCCGTCCTCCAGGTGAAGGGCTCCTCGTTGTTGCGCAACCCTCGAAAGAGCGTGGCGCCACCGAGAAGGGCGCTGAACAGACCGGAGCCGAAGAGGTAGGAGCGCATGAGGCCACGCTATCGCGGGAGGATACCCCCTCGCTCGGGGCTTGCGCGAACCCCTGGAGGCCCTGCAGGCCGCTGTTAGCCTGAGTGGCATCCCGAGAGACCAGGAGTGCTCGCGTGCCGCAAGCAGAGTTCGTCGTCGTCGCCAACCGCCTTCCCGTCGACCGAGACGCCGACGGCGGATGGCGTCGCAGCCCCGGCGGGCTGGTCACCGCGCTCGAGCCGGTGATGCGAAAGAGCGACGGCGCGTGGGTCGGGTGGGCCGGAAAGCCCGACCTCGAACTCGAGCCGTTCGACGCCGACGGCACCCACCTCGTGCCGATCACGCTCAGCGCGGAAGAGGTCGAGCTGTACTACGAGGGCTTCTCGAACGACACGATCTGGCCGCTCTATCACGACGTGATCGCAGCTCCCCGATACCGCCGCGAATGGTGGAACGCCTATGTGGCCGTCAACCGCCGGTTCGCCGAGGCCGCCGCGGACGTGGCCGCCGAGGGTGGCACGGTGTGGGTGCAGGACTATCAGCTGCAGCTGGTGCCCCAGTTCCTGCGGGAGCAGCGGCCCGACCTCACGATCGGATACTTCCACCACATTCCGTTCCCTGCATACGGTCTCTTCTCGCAGCTGCCGTGGCGTCGTCAGGTGCTCGAGGGACTCCTCGGCGCCGATGTGATCGGCTTCCAGCGGGTGGCGGATGCGGGCAACTTCGCCCGAGCGGTGCGTCGCCAGCTTCGCTACGAGACGAAGTCGACGGGCATCAAGGTTCCGCAGGCCGACGGCTCGGTGCGCATGGCGCTGGCCAAGGCGTTCCCGATCTCCATCGACGTGGCCTCGTACGTCGAACTCGCAGAGCGGCCGGAGATCCAGGCGCGCGCCGCCGAGATCCGTGAAGAGCTCGGCAACCCGCGCCACATCCTGCTCGGCGTCGACCGCCTCGATTACACCAAGGGCATCCGCCACCGCATGAAGGCCTTCGGTGAGCTGCTGCAGGACGAGCGGCTCTCCGTCGAGGACGTGACCCTCGTGCAGGTCGCGAGCCCCAGCCGCGAACGCGTGGAGACGTACCAGCAGCTGCGCGACGAGATCGAGCTCACGGTGGGGCGCATCAACGGGGATTACGACACGATGGGCCACACGGCCATCCGCTACCTCCACCAGGCCTTCCCCAAGGAGGAGATGGTGGCGTTGTACCTCGCCGCCGACGTCATGCTCGTCACGGCGCTCCGCGACGGCATGAACCTCGTCGCCAAGGAGTACGTCGCGAGCCGCATCGACAACCGCGGCGCGCTCGTGCTGAGCGAGTTCGCCGGAGCCGCCGATGAGCTCGGCAGCTCGCTGCTCGTGAACCCCCACGACATCCAGGGGCTCAAAGACACGATCGTCCGGGCGATCGAGATGACACCGGGCGAGCAGGGACGCCGGATGCGGGCGCTGCGCCGTCGTGTGCGCGAGCACGACGTCGAGGACTGGTCGCGGGAGTTCCTCGCCGCGCTCGCGGGGATCCGGGGAAGCGGCGCGGCGTGAGCGATCTCGAGAGCCTCGCACACACCCCGCGGCTCCTGGTCGCGCTCGATTTCGACGGCACGCTCTCGCCGCTCGTGGACGAGCCGATGTCGGCGCGGATGATCCCTGCGGCGCGCCGCGCGCTGGACGCCCTGGCTGCCCTGCCCGTCACCGACGTGGCCCTGGTGTCGGGGCGATCGTTGGCCGATCTCCGTGTGATCAGCGAGCACACCGACGACTCGCTCTTCCATCTCGCGGGCTCCCACGGCGCCGAGACCTGGCACCCCGGTGCTCGGGCGGGAGAGGGCGATGCTGACGACCCCGCGGATCGGCAGCTTCTGTCCGAGCTGGTGGCGGAGTCCGAGCGCATCATCGCGGACGTCGACGGAGCGTGGGTGGAGCCGAAGGCCTTCGGGCTGGGCCTGCACACGCGCCTCGCGCGGCCGGAAGCGGCGCAGGCGGCCCAGCGCGAGATCGACGCCCTCATGGCTGAGCGTGCACCGGGCTGGCGGCGGCGCACCGGCCGCGACATCCTCGAGTTCGCGTTCCGGCACGAGGGCAAGGACCAGGCGGTCGCGGCGCTGCGCGAGCGTCTCGGTGCCACGGCGGTGCTGTTCGCCGGCGACGACGTCACCGACGAGGATGCGCTGCGTTCGCTCGGAGAGGGCGACCTGGGCGTACACGTCGGCGCGGGCGACAGCGCCGCATCCGTGTCCGTCGAAGACCCTGCGGCGCTGGCGGCCCTCCTGGACCGGCTGGCCCGACTGCGCGCTCAGCGTTGACGGCTCGGCGACCGTGACAGGCGCCCGGCCGCAATAGACTGCACGGGTGAGCCACCCCAACGAAGCGATCGACATCAAGCCGCGCAGCCGCGCTGTGACGGACGGCATTGAAGCCACCACCTCCCGAGGCATGCTGCGTGCCGTCGGCATGGGAGACGAGGACTGGGACAAGCCCCAGATCGGCATCGCCTCCAGCTGGAACGAGATCACCCCCTGCAACCTCAGTCTCGACCGGCTCGCCCAGGGCGCCAAGGAAGGCGTGCACGCCGGTGGGGGATACCCGCTGCAGTTCGGCACGATCTCGGTCTCGGACGGCATCTCGATGGGGCACGAGGGCATGCACTTCTCGCTCGTCAGCCGTGAGGTCATCGCCGACTCCGTCGAGACGGTCATGATGGCCGAGCGCCTGGACGGCAGCGTGCTGCTGGCCGGCTGCGACAAGTCCATCCCCGGCATGCTCATGGCCTCGGCCCGGCTGGACCTGTCGAGCGTCTTCCTCTACGCGGGTTCGATCGCGCCCGGCTGGGTCAAGCTCAGCGACGGGACCGAGAAGGACGTCACCATCATCGACTCCTTCGAGGCGGTCGGTGCGTGCCTCGCGGGCAAGATGAGCGAGGCCGACCTCAAGCGCATCGAATGCGCGATCGCGCCGGGTGAGGGAGCGTGCGGCGGCATGTACACCGCCAACACCATGGCCTCGGTCGCAGAGGCGCTCGGGCTCAGCCTCCCGGGCAGTGCGGCGCCGCCCTCCGCCGACCGCCGGCGCGACTACTTCGCGCACCGTTCGGGCGAGGCCGTCGTCAACCTGCT
This sequence comes from Microbacterium sp. SORGH_AS_0428, assembly GCF_031453615.1. Lineage (NCBI taxonomy): Bacteria > Bacillati > Actinomycetota > Actinomycetes > Micrococcales > Microbacteriaceae > Microbacterium > Microbacterium sp. SORGH_AS_0428. The sequence goes on from NZ_JAVIZT010000001.1 coordinate 22,928, forward strand.
CAAGCTCGGCATCACGACCCGCGACATCCTGACCAAGGAGGCGTTCGAGAACGCGATCGCCCTCGCCATGGCGCTCGGCGGCTCGACGAACGTCGTGCTGCACCTGCTCGCGATCGCGCGCGAGGCCGACGTCGAGCTCTCGCTCCACGACTTCAACCGCATCGGCGACAAGGTGCCCCATGTCGCCGACATGAAGCCGTTCGGCCAGTACGTCATGAACGACGTCGACCGCCACGGCGGCATCCCGGTCATCATGAAGGCGATGCTCGATGAAGGACTGCTGCACGGTGATGCCCTGACGGTCACCGGCAAGACGCTCGCCGAGAACCTGCGCGAGCTCGACCCGGACCCCATCGACGGCACCGTGATCCACACCTTCGACAACCCGATCCACGCCACCGGCGGCATCACGATCCTGCACGGCTCGCTGGCGCCCGAGGGCGCGGTGGTCAAGACGGCCGGCTTCGACGCCGCCGTGTTCGAAGGACCCGCGCGCGTGTTCGAGCGCGAGCGCGCCGCGATGGACGCACTGGAGGCGGGGGAGATCCACGCCGGCGACGTCGTGGTCATCCGGTACGAGGGCCCGAAGGGCGGCCCGGGCATGCGCGAGATGCTCGCGGTGACCGCCGCCATCAAGGGCGCCGGCCTCGGAAAAGATGTACTACTCTTGACGGACGGACGATTCTCGGGCGGCACAACCGGCCTGTGCATCGGCCACGTAGCACCGGAGGCGGTGGACGCAGGTCCTATCGCTTTCGTGCGCGATGGTGATCTGATACGGGTCGATATCGCGGCTCGCTCTCTCGACCTACTCGTCGATGAGGCCGAGCTGAGCTCCCGCCGCTCTGGCTGGGAGCCGCTTCCCCCGCGCTATACCCGTGGCGTCCTGGCCAAGTACTCGAAGCTCGTGCGTTCGGCTGCCGAAGGCGCCGTCACCGGGTAACTTCGCCTCCGACATCCCGTCATCCCCACCCGAGGTAGTTCCCATGTCCTCAGACATCTCTGCGGCTATTCCCCGGCCGCCCGCCCGTGCGCAGTCCGCACCCGTAATCACGGGAGCGGAGGCCGTCGTGCGCTCGCTCGAACTCGTCGGCGTCACCGACGTGTTCGGACTCCCCGGCGGCGCGATCATGCCCGTCTACGACCCGCTCATGGACGATGAGGCCGTACGCCACATCCTCGTGCGCCACGAGCAGGGCGCCGGTCACGCCGCCGAGGGCTATGCCGCCGCATCCGGTCGCACCGGTGTCGCCATCGCGACATCCGGCCCCGGCGCGACGAACCTCGTCACCGCGATCGCGGACGCCTACATGGACTCCGTCCCGCTCGTGTGCATCACCGGTCAGGTCTTCTCGACGCTGATGGGCACGGACGCGTTCCAGGAAGCCGACATCGTGGGCATCACGATGCCGATCACGAAGCACTCGTTCCTGGTGAAGACGGCCGAGGAGATCCCCGGCGCGATCGCGGCCGCCTTCGAGATCGCGAGCACGGGGCGCCCCGGTCCGGTGCTCGTCGACATCACGAAGGACGCCCAGCAGGCGACGGCCCCCTTCATCTGGCCGCCCAAGGTCGAGTTGCCCGGTTACCGCCCGGTGACGAAGGCCCACGGCAAGCAGATCCAGGCCGCGGCCCAGCTGCTGTCCGAGGCCCGCAAGCCCGTGCTGTACGTCGGCGGCGGCGTGATCCGCTCGCACTCCTCCGACGAGCTGCGCGTGCTGGCCGAGGCGACGGGGGCTCCGGTCGTGACGACGCTCATGGCGCGAGGCGCGTTCCCGGACTCGCATCCGCAGAACCTCGGCATGCCCGGCATGCACGGCACGGTGCCCGCGGTGCTCGCACTGCAGGAAGCGGACCTCATCGTGGCGCTCGGCGCCCGCTTCGACGACCGCGTCACGGGCAAGGCATCGCTGTTCGCCCCCGGCGCGAAGGTCGTGCACGTCGACATCGACCCCGCGGAGATCTCGAAGATCCGCTTCGCCGATGTGCCGATCGTGGGCGATCTGAAGGAGGTGCTCGTCGACCTGGACGGCGCCTTCCGCCAGGCCATCGGCGACCAGCAGCCGGACATCACCGAGTGGTGGAGCTATCTCGACGGGCTCCGCGACGAGTTCCCGCTGGGCTATGCGCCCACGACCGACGGTCTGCTGTCGCCGCAGCAGGTCATCTCGCGCATCGGCGAGCTGAGCGGCCCTGAGGCGATCTACGCCGCCGGTGTCGGCCAGCACCAGATGTGGGCCGCCCAGTTCATCAAGTACGAGCGGCCCAACTCCTGGCTCAACTCCGGCGGCGCCGGCACCATGGGCTACGGGGTCCCTGCCGCCATGGGCGCGAAGGTCGCGGAGCCCGACCGCGTGGTGTGGGCGATCGACGGCGACGGCTGCTTCCAGATGACCAATCAGGAGCTCGCCACCTGCGTGATCAACGAGATCCCGATCAAGGTCGCGATCATCAACAACTCCTCGCTGGGCATGGTGCGCCAGTGGCAGACGCTGTTCTTCGACGGCCGCCACTCGAACACCGACCTCAACACCGGCCACGGCACCGCCCGCATCCCGGACTTCGTGAAGCTCGCCGATGCCTACGGCTGCCTCGCGATCCGCGTCGAGCGCGAGGACGAGATCGACGCCGCCATCACGCTCGCCCTCGAGACGAACGATCGCCCGGTGGTGATCGACTTCGTCGTCTCGGCCGACGCGATGGTGTGGCCCATGGTCCCGCAGGGAGTGAGCAACAGCTTCGTGCAGTACGCCCGCGACCACGCACCCGAGTTCGACAAGGAGGACTGACATGACTTCACACGTGCTGAGCCTCCTCGTCGAGGACAAGCCGGGTCTGCTGACCCGCGTGGCGGGCCTGTTCGCCCGACGCGGTTTCAACATCGAGTCGCTCGCCGTGGGCGTGACCGAGGTCCCCGGACTCTCGCGCATCACGGTCGTCGTCGACGTCGATCAACTCCCGCTCGAGCAGGTGACCAAGCAGCTGAACAAGCTGATCAACGTCATCAAGATCGTCGAGCTGGATGCGGCCGCCTCCGTGCAGCGTCAGCATGTGCTGGTGAAGGTGCGCGCCGACAACGCGAGCCGCTCCAACGTGCTCGAGGTCGTGAACCTGTTCCGCGGTTCCGTCGTCGACTACGCGCCGGACGCGCTGGTGGTCGAGATCACCGGCGACAAGGGCAAAGTGGACGCGTTCCTGCGCGCCCTCGAGCCCTTCGGCGTCAAAGAGATGGCGCAGTCCGGGCTGCTCGCGATCGGTCGCGGCGGCAAGAGCATCACCGAGCGCGTCCTGCGCGGATAACCCCTTTTCGCAAGCCGTTCACCGGTCGTTGAGCGAGCGCAGCGAGTCGAAACGCAACGACCGACACACGAAGGAGAAAACACACACCATGGCTGAGATCTTCTACGACGCCGACGCCGACCTCTCGATCATCCAGAGCAAGAAGGTCGCGATCGTGGGCTACGGCTCGCAGGGTCACGCCCACGCGCAGAACCTGCGCGACTCCGGCGTCGAGGTCGTCATCGCGCTGAAGGACGGCTCCAAGTCCGCCGCCAAGGCGCAGGAGGACGGCTTCGAGGTCAAGTCGGTCGCCGATGCCGCCGAGTGGGCGGATCTGATCATGATCCTCGCCCCCGACCAGCACCAGCGCTCCATCTACGCCGACAGCATCAAGGACAAGCTGACCGCGGGCAAGACCCTCGCCTTCGCGCACGGCTTCAACATCCGCTTCGGCTACATCGAGACGCCCGAGGGCGTCGACGTGATCCTCGTCGCCCCGAAGGCGCCGGGCCACACCGTTCGTCGCGAGTTCGTCGCGGGCCGCGGCATCCCGGACATCATCGCCGTCGAGCGCGACGAGACCGGCACCGCGTGGGCCACGGCGCTCTCGTACGCCAAGGCCATCGGCGGTACGCGCGCCGGTGTCATCAAGACGACCTTCACCGAGGAGACCGAGACCGACCTGTTCGGCGAGCAGGCCGTCCTGTGCGGTGGCATGAGCCACCTCGTGCAGTACGGTTTCGAGACGCTGACCGAGGCCGGCTACCAGCCCGAGATCGCCTACTTCGAGGTGCTGCACGAGCTGAAGCTCATCGTCGACCTCATGTGGGAGGGCGGCATCGCCAAGCAGCGCTGGTCGATCTCCGACACGGCCGAGTACGGGGACTACGTCTCCGGCCCACGCGTCATCGACCCCTCGGTCAAGGAGCACATGCAGGCCGTCCTCGCCGACATCCAGTCCGGCGCGTTCGCCAAGCGCTTCATCGACGACCAGGATGCCGGTGCTCCCGAGTTCCTCGCGCTGCGCGAGAAGGAGCAGGGCCACCCGATCGAGGCGACCGGCAAGAAGCTGCGCTCGCTCTTCTCGTGGCAGCAGCAGGACTCGGACTACACCGAGGGCTCTGCCGCTCGTTGATCCGCGCCTGAGCGCCTGAACACCTCGCCGTGCACCACGCGGCGGACCTGGCCCGGTCATCGCATCCCGAACACAGGATGCGGTGGCCGGGTCTTTTTCCGTGGGACCTTGGGCCCTGGGTAGTGGTCTGACCAATTCATAATCTGGTCCCATGACGCGCGGCGAATGACCGCGCAGAGTGGGAGTGTTCCGATGTCTGTCGTCATCGATGCCCTCGTCGACCGGGCCCAAGAAGCTCTGGCCGCGTACGCATCCTTCACCCAGGAGCAGATCGACCAGATCGTCCGCAAGGCGTCGGTCGCTGCCCTCAGCCACCACGCCGACCTCGCGGTGCTCGCCGTCGAAGAGACGCGTCGAGGCACGTTCGAGGACAAGGCCGTGAAGAACATGTTCGCGTGCGAACACGTCACGAACTCGATCATCAACCAGCGCACGGTCGGTGTGATCTCCACCGACGAGCTCACCGGTATCACCGAGATCGCCGACCCGGTCGGCGTCGTGTGCGCCCTCACGCCGGTGACGAACCCGACGTCCACGACGATCTTCAAGTCGCTCATCGCGCTGAAGACCCGCAACCCCATCGTGTTCGGGTTCCACCCGTCCGCTCAGCGCTCGTCCGTGGCCGCTGCGACGGTCGTGCGCGATGCGGCCGTCGCCGCGGGTGCGCCCGCCGACTGCATCCAGTGGATCGAGGAGCCGTCGATGGAGGCCTCGGGTGAGCTCATGAACCACCCCGGCGTCGCGCTCATCCTCGCCACCGGCGGCAACGCCATGGTCCGCGCGGCATACTCCTGCGGCAAGCCCGCCCTCGGCGTCGGCGCCGGCAACGTGCCCGCCTTCATCGAGCGCACGGCGAAGGTCGGTCGCGCGGTCAACGACATCGTGATCTCGAAGTCGTTCGACAACGGCATGGTCTGCGCCTCGGAGCAGGCCGTCATCCTCGATGCCCCGATCGCCAAGGAAGCACTCGCGGAGTTCGCACGCCTGCACGCCTACATGGCGACGCCGGCCGAGAAGCGCCTGCTGGAGGAGTTCATCTTCGGTGTGGCCGCCGACAGCGCCAACTGCGCCGACGCGAAGCTCAACGCATCCGTCGTCGGACAGTCGCCCGCCTGGATCGCTCAGCAGGCCGGCTTCGAGGTGCCCGCGGACACGTCGATCATCCTCGCCGAGGTCTCCGGTGTCGGACCGCACGAGCCCCTGACGCGCGAGAAGCTCGCGCCCGTGCTGGCCGTGCTCCACGCCCGCACCCCTCAGGAGGGCATCGACCTCGCCGAGCAGATGGTCGCCTTCGACGGCCTGGGCCACTCCGGCGCGATCCACAGCAACGACCCTGCGGTGATCGCCGACTTCGCCGACCGCGTGAAGGCCGTGCGCATCATCGAGAACGCCCCGTCGGCCCTCGGTGGCATCGGCGACATCTACAACGCGTTCATGCCGTCGCTGACCCTCGGCTGCGGCTCCTACGGTCACAACTCGGTCTCGAACAACGTCTCGGCGGTGAATCTGTTGAACATCAAGCGCGTCGGTCGGCGCAACAACAACCTGCAGTGGTTCAAGATCCCGGCGAAGACCTACTTCGAGCCGAACGCGCTGCGCTATCTGATCGACATGAAGCACATCGACCGGGTCACGATCGTCACCGACGCCACGATGACCAAGATGGGCTTCGTCGACCGGGTCGTCGACATCCTGCACCGCCGCCCGACGCCCGTGCACCTGCAGATCATCGACCGGGTGCTGCCCGAGCCCACCGTGGCGAGCGTGCAGGCCGGAGCCGCGCAGATGCGCGAGTTCCAGCCCGACACGATCATCGCGCTCGGCGGCGGCTCGCCCATGGATGCGGCGAAGGTCATGTGGCTGCTCTACGAGAACCCCGACGTGCAGTTCTCCGACATGCGGGAGAAGTTCTTCGACGTGCGCAAGCGCGCCTTCAAGTTCCCGGAGCTCGGTGCCAAGGCGAAGCTCGTCTGCGTGCCGACGACGTCGGGCACCGGAAGCGAGATGACGCCGTTCGCGGTGATCACCGACGAGACCACGGGCATGAAGTACCCGCTCGCGGACTACGCGCTCACGCCGTCGGTCGCCATCATCGACCCGACGCTGACCGCGGCGCTGCCGGCCTTCCTCGTGGCGGATGCGGGCTTCGACGCCCTCACCCACGCGACCGAGGCGTACGTGTCCGTCTACGCGAACGACTACACCGACGGTCTCGCGCTGCACGCGATCAAGCTGATCTTCGAGAACATCGTGCGCTCCACGCAGGCGCCCGCGGGTTCCAAGGACGCCGCTGACCTGCAGGCCCGCGAGAAGATGCACAACGCCGCATCCATCGCCGGCATGGCCTTCGGCAACGCATTCCTCGGGATCGTGCACGCCATGGCACACGTGACCGGTTCGAAGTTCCACCTCGTGCACGGCCGCACCAACGCGATCTACCTGCCGCACGCGATCCGCTACAACGGCCGCGTTCCCAGCAAGGTCACGAGCTGGCCGAAGTATGAGCGCTACATCGCACCGGAGCGCTACCAGGAGATCGCCAAGCACCTGGGACTGAAGGCGGACACCCCGGAACAGGGTGTGGAGAGCTACGCCCGCGCGGTCGAGAAGCTGCGTGACGCCGTCGGCATCGAGCGCTCGTTCCAGGCGCAGGGTGTCGCGGAGGGCGACTTCATCGGCCGCCTCGACGAGCTCGCCATGGCCGCCTACGGCGACCAGTGCGCTCCGGCCAACCCGCGTCTGCCGCTGCTCGCGGACATGCGCACCCTCATGGAGGCCGCCTACTACGGCACCTCGTTCGACGAAGTGCGCGCTGCTCGTGCGCACGCCGAAGCTGCGGCGGATGCGGCGACTGAGCCCGCCCGTCCGACGCAGGACGCCTGAATCCCCTTCTGGGCGTCCGGGCCCCGGGATCCTTGTGATCCCGGGGCCTTCGCCCTGCCAGGAGGTAGGGTCGAGGCATGGTTTCGCGTGACGACGACGCTCTCAGCTGGGACGGCGACGACGACCCGACGCTCGCCCCGCAGGTGGCGCCCCGCCGGGCCGCATCCGCCCCGCAGGAGCGGGCGGACGTGACGCCTGCGACGCGTCTGGACGCCGAGACGGAGGCGGTTCCCGCATCCGCCTCCGCCGACTCCGAGCCCGCGCCGATGAGCAACGTCGCGCTCGTGACGCTCGGTGTGTTCGGCGGCGTCTACCTGCTGCTCGCCGTCGGGTGGTTCATCGGCGGGTCGCGGCTGCAGTTCGTCGCACAGCTGTTCCTCAACCCCGCCGCGCACATCGCGGCGTGGATCCTGGCGATCGCGGCCCCCGCCGTCTGGTTCGCGACCACGATGGTGCTGACGCGCTCCCGGCCGATGTGGCTGCGGATCGTGGCCCTGGTCGTCGGTGCGGTGGTGCTGCTGCCGTGGCCGTTCCTCATGACGGGAGTGGGAGCATGAGCGCCACGACGCCCGCGCGCCGCGTCGCGCTGCCGGTCTGGCTCATCGTCACGATCGCCGGCTTCGCCGCCCTCTTCTTCGCTTTCGCGCTCTGGACGGCGCTCGGATTCCTGTTCCAGCAGGCCGGGGGAGACGCCGGGCTCACCGGGTACGGCTGGTTCGTGCTGCTGCTGCCCGTACTGTTCCCGATCCTCGTGTTCGCCGGCTGCTTCGCCCTCGCGCTGGCGGCGCAAGGCGGGGCCCTTCGCGCTTCTGCTCCTGCTCGGCCTGTGCCTGGTCGCCGTCTTCTGGCTCGACATCTTCGCCTACGCGTCGGTCACCCCCGCGCTCTACAACACCTGAGATCCGAAGGCCCAACGTCCTGTCACACGGTCGGGGGCGGGGTGGCCGGGGCAGTAGGCTGGCATCACTGCGCGGCCGGCCCGCCCGGGACGCGCTTCCACCCGCCTCGCGCCGTCGTGCTCTGCACGCGGTCCCGCATGTGTCAAAGGACATCCGCTGTGACCAAGCCCGTCGTCCTCATCGCTGAAGAGCTCTCTCCCGCCACGATCGACGCCCTCGGGCCCGACTTCGACGTTCGCCACGTCGACGGAGCGGACCGTGCAGCTCTGATCCCCGCCCTCGCGGACGCGCACGCCGTTCTCGTGCGCTCGGCGACGCGGATGGATGCGGAGGCCATCGCCGCCGCGCCGGCGCTGAAGGTCATCGCCCGCGCCGGCGTCGGACTCGACAACGTCGACATCAAGGCGGCGACGACCGCCGGCGTCATGGTCGTCAATGCGCCGACCTCGAACATCATCTCCGCGGCGGAGCTCACGGTCGGACACATCCTGAGCCTCGCGCGCCGCATCCCGGCCGCGCACGCGTCCCTCTCGTCCGGCGCGTGGAAGCGCAGCTCGTTCACCGGCACCGAGCTCTTCGAGAAGGCCGTGGGCATCATCGGCCTCGGCCGCATCGGCGCGCTGATCGCCGCCCGCCTGCAGGCGTTCGACATGCGTGTCGTCGCCTACGACCCCTATGTCACGAGCGCCCGTGCCCAGCAGCTGGGCGTCGAGCTCCTCACGCTCGACGAACTTCTCGAGCAGAGCGACTTCATCACCATCCACATGCCCAAGACGCCCGAGACCACGGGCATGATCAGCACCGAGCAGCTGCGTCGCATGAAGCCGACCGCGTTCGTGGTGAACGTCGCCCGCGGCGGGCTGATCGACGAGGCCGCCCTGGCCGACGCGCTGATCTCCGGTGAGATCGCGGGCGCGGGGCTGGACGTGTTCTCGAGCGAGCCGCCCGCTGCCGACAGCGACGCCGCCCGCCTGCTCTCGCTGCCGAACGTGGTCGTGACCCCCCACCTCGGCGCATCGACCGACGAGGCTCAGGAGAAGGCCGGCGTCTCTGTCGCCAAGTCCGTGCGGCTGGCGCTGTCGGGCGAGCTCGTCCCGGATGCGGTCAACGTCGCCGGCGGCGTCATCGACCCCTACGTCCGCCCGGGCATCGCGCTCGTCGAGAAGCTCGGTCAGATCTTCTCCGCGCTGGCCGTCTCGCCCGTCACGAGCATCGACGTCGAGGTGCACGGCGAGCTCAAGGACTACGACGTCAGCGTGCTGAAGCTCGCCGCCCTCAAGGGTGTGTTCACGAACATCGTCAGCGAGTCGGTGTCGTACGTGAACGCGCCGCTGCTGGCCGACCAGCGCGGCATCGAGGTGCGGCTCATCGTCGACGGCGTGAGCGAGGAGTACCGCAACGTCATCACCGTCGCGGGCGCCCTGTCCGACGGCTCGCAGCTCTCGGTGTCGGGCACGCTGACCGGCACGAAGCAGATCGAGAAGATCGTCGCCATCAACGGCCACGCCCTCGAGCTGCCGATCGAGAAGCACCACATCGTGATGCAATACACCGATCGCCCCGGAATCGTCGCCGTCTACGGTCAGCGCTTCGGAGAAGCCGGCATCAACATCGCCGGCATGCAGATCGCCCGCCGCGCGGCCGGCGGACAGGCCCTGTCCGTGCTGACTGTCGATTCGCCCGTGCCCGACGAGCTGCTCGCCGAGGTGGGCTCCGCCATCCAGGCCGACCTGTTCCGCCAGATCGAGATCACCGAGTCCTGAGGCGCGTCGCTCGCGGCGCGGCGGCGCTTCGTCTCGCCGCGCCGAGTCGAAACGTCTGGAGGTCGGGTCAGCCGCGCGCGGCGCGGGTGACGATCTCGACCAGGGCGTCCATCGCGGCGCCCGTCGGAGTGGGGCCGGCGACGCCGTCGCCCTCGAGGGCGTTGTTGAAGTACAGGCCGTCGCTCACGAGCATCACGAGATCCAGGGCCGCCTCGCTCGCCACGTGCGTGCGCAGCGCCTCGGCCCAGCGGTCCCTGATGGCGCGCAGCGCCGCTCCGGCGGCGGTGTGCCCGCCCTGGGCGAGCCGCGAGACGGCGACGAGCGCGCGATCCAGCGCGTCATCGCTCATCGCGGACGTGCGCACGAAATAGGCGACAGGACCTTCCGCGGACGCCGACATGCGATCCAGGTCCTCGTCGACGAGCACGTGGAGGCGTTCGAGCAGACCGGCCTCCAAAGCGTCCTTCGACCCGAAGTGGTAGAGCAGGCCGCCCTTGGACACCCCGGCGGCCCGCGCCGTCGCATCCATCGTCGCCGCGCGTTCGCCCTCGGTGACGAGAAGTCTCTCGAAGGCGTCGAGCACCAGCTCACGGGCGCGCGGGGGTCGACTCATGGTCTCGATCGTACTGACGGAGGACGTGTCATCTCTGTTACTATACCAGCCGGACGGTATAGAAACATATGAACACACTCACTCAAGACATCGCCATCGCCGAGGCCGAGGGGCGCCGCGTCGGATGGCGCGGCTGGGCGGCGCTCGTCGTCCTCATGCTCCCCGTGCTGCTGGTCGCGGTCGACAACACCGTGCTGAGCTTCGCGCTCCCCGAGATCGCCCTGCAGCTGCAGCCCACCAGTACGCAGCAGCTCTGGATCATCGACGTGTATCCGCTCGTGCTGGCGGGATCCCTCGTGACGATGGGCACGCTCGGCGACCGCTTCGGACGTCGTCGGATGCTGCTGATCGGCGCCACGGGCTTCGCCGCCGTCTCCGCCCTCGGAGCGTTCGCGCCCAGCGCCGAGCTGCTGATCGTGGCCCGTGCCGTCATGGGCGTCTTCGGCGCGATGCTGATGCCCTCCACGCTGTCGCTGCTGCGGAGCATCTTCACCGACCGCAACCAGCGCCGGCTGGCGATCGCCGTCTGGGCGGCCATGTTCTCGGCGGGCGCGGCGCTCGGTCCCGTCGTGGGCGGGTTCCTCCTCGAGCACTTCGCCTGGGGATCCGTGTTCCTGATGGCCGTGCCCGTGCTCATCCCGCTGCTGGTGCTCGCGCCGATCCTGGTGCCGGAGAGCCGCGACCCGAACCCCGGCCGCGTGGACCCGGTGAGCATCGTGCTCTCCATGGCGACCATGGTGCCCATCGTCTACGCGATCAAGGAAGCCGCGGCACACGGCCCGAGCCCGCTCGTCGCCGCACTGCTCGTCGCCGGCGTCGGGTTCGGTGTGCTCTTCGTGCGCCGGCAGCGCCGCTCCGAGACGCCGATGCTGGATGTGCGCCTGTTCGCTCGCGGCGCCTTCAGCGGTGCGCTGCTCGTCAACCTGCTGAGCGTGCTCGCGCTGGTCGGCTTCATCTACTTCGTCTCGCAGCACCTGCAGCTCATCGTCGGTCTCTCGCCGATGACCGCAGGGCTGGCGCTCGTGCCCGGTCTCGCGCTCATGATCGTCGCGGGACTCGCGGTCGTCCCGGTCGCAAAGCGCGTCTCGCCACGCGTGGTCATCCCCGTGGCCCTGGTGTTCTCGTTCGCGGGATATGTCATGGTCGCGCTGTCCACGGACCCGGGCTCGGTGGCGCTGCTGGTGGTCGCCTTCATGGTGCTCGGCATCGGGATCGGCGCCGCGGAGACCGTCTCGAACGAGCTCGTGCTCGCCAGCGCCCCGCCGGCGAAGGCGGGAGCTGCCAGCGCCGTCTCCGAGACGGCGTACGAGGTGGGCGCCGTGCTGGGAACATCACTGCTCGGAGGGCTGCTCACCGCGCTCTACCGTGCGAACCTCGTCGTGCCGCAGGGGGTGCCCGCGGACGTCGCCGATGCGGCGCGCGAGACGCTGGCGGGCGCCGTGAGCGCCGCGAATGAGCTCGCCCCCGAGACCGGCGCCGCGCTTCGGGATGCGGCAGCGCACGCCTTCGACGCCGGTGTCGGCGTCACCTCGCTCATCGGCGCGGGTCTCGTCGTCGTGGCAGCGGTCATCGCCGCCACTACGCTGGGATCATCCCGCAACTCGCCGCGGCGGTGATGCCCGCGGCATCCTGAGACAGGAGTGCCATGTCGCGCGTCGTGAAGCTCGCCGTCATCCCCGGTGACGGAATCGGTCCGGAGGTCGTCGCCGAAGCCGACAAGGTTCTCGAAGCGGTGGCCGCCGGCACCGACGTCACGTTCGAGCGCACCTGGTTCTCGCTCGGTGCCGCGCGCTTTCTCGAGACCGGCGACACCCTCACCGACGATGACCTGGCCGCGATCGCCTCTCACGACGCGATCCTGCTCGGCGCCGTCGGGGGAGTGCCCGGCGACCCGCGCTTGAAGAACGCGAACATCGAGCGCGGCCTGCTCCTCAAGCTGCGTTTCGCGCTCGATCACTACGTGAACCTGCGTCCGTCGAAGCTCTACCCCGGTGCGAGCGGTCCGCTGGCCGACCCGGGCGAGATCGACTTCGTCGTGGTGCGCGAGGGGACGGAGGGCCCGTACGTCGGCAACGGTGGCGCGATCCGCGTCGGCACCCCGCACGAGGTCGCGAACGAGACCTCCGTAAACACGGCGTTCGGCGTCGAGCGTGTGGTGCGCTTCGCGTTCGCCGAGGCCGAGCGTCGCCGCAAGAAGCTCACCCTCGTGCACAAGACCAACGTCCTCGTGCACGCCGGCGGCATCTGGAAGCGGATCGTCGATGAGGTGGCGACCGAGCACCCCGACGTCGCCGTAGACTATCTGCACGTCGATGCGGCCACGATCTTCCTGGTCACGAACCCCAGCCGCTTCGACGTGATCGTCACCGACAACCTCTTCGGTGACATCCTGACCGACCTGGCAGGTGCCGTCACCGGTGGCATCGGCCTCGCCGCATCCGGGAACATCAATCCCGACGGCGACTTCCCGTCGATGTTCGAGCCCGTTCACGGTTCGGCTCCCGACATCGCGGGCCAGCAGAAGGCCGACCCCACGGCCGCGATCCTCTCGGTCGCTCTCCTGCTGAATCATCTCGGACTGCGCGATGACGCCGACCGCCTCACCCGCGCGGTCGAGGCCGACATCGCCGATCGTTCCGATTCGGTCCGCACCACAGCACAGATCGGCGACGCGATCATCGCGCGGCTCCAGGCGTAACCTGGAGCCCGCAGCCGTCGCCCGTGACCGCGCCGCCAGGCGCAGATGAAGCGAGATCCTCATGACACTCCTCGACACCGATCCCGACCAGGGCCTCGCACCGCTCGAGTTCGCCGTCACCCGCAACCTCGCCGCCCGCGGCGCCGCGGAGCGCGAGCAGATCCTCGAGAACCCCGGCTTCGGCACGGCCTTCACCGACCACATGGTCGACATCTGCTGGTCGATGCGCGGCGGCTGGCACCGTCCCCGCGTGCAGCCCTACGGCCCCATCTCGCTGGATCCGGCCGCGGCAGTCCTGCACTACGGTCAGGAGATCTTCGAGGGCATCAAGGCCTACCGTCACGCCGACGGCTCGATCCACACGTTCCGCCCCGACCAGAACGGCCGTCGTCTGCAGCGTTCGGCGCGGCGGCTCGCGCTGCCGGAGCTGCCGGTGTCGTACTTCGTGCAGTCGCTGCGCGAGTTGATCAAGGTGGATGCGGCCTGGGTGCCCTCCGGCGCGGACCAGAGCCTGTACCTGCGTCCCTTCATGTTCGCCAAGGAGGCGTTCCTGGGCGTGCGTCCCGCGCAGAAGGTCGCGTACTACCTGATCGCGAGCCCCGCGGGCGCCTACTTCAAGGGCGGCGTGCAGCCGGTGTCGATCTGGCTGAGCGAGGACTACTCGCGCGCAGGCAAGGGCGGCACGGGAGCGGCGAAGACGGGCGGCAACTACGCCGCGAGCCTCTTGCCGCAGTCCGAGGCGTACGAGAACGAGTGCGACCAGGTCGTCTTCCTCGACCAGGACGGCAATGTCGAAGAGCTCGGCGGCATGAACATCGTGTTCGTCAAGAAGGACGGCACGCTCGTGACCCCGCAGTCCGACTCGATCCTCGAGGGCATCACCCGCGACTCGATCCTCCAGCTCGCGATCGACCGCGGCCACAAGGTCGAGGGGCGCGCCGTGTCGCTGGCCGAGTGGCGCGACGGCGTCGCCTCGGGTGACATCGTCGAGGTGTTCGCCTGCGGCACGGCCGCGGTGGTCACACCGATCGGCCAGCTCAAGGGCAAGAACTTCTTCGACGAGCAGCCGACCGGCTCGCTCGCGCTGTCGCTGCGCGAGGAACTGACCGACATCCAGTACGGACGTCGCGAAGACACCCACAACTGGCTCGTCCGCCTCGACGCCTGAGCCCGTGGCGGGGCGTCCTGGATAGGCTGAACGGGTGAAGATCGCTCGTTTCAGCCACCAGGACGCCATCGCCTACGGAATCGTCGACGACGACGAGCTCGTGCAGCTCGCCGGGGACCCGATGTTCGCCGGGTTCGAGCCCACGGGCAAGCGCATCCCGATCGCGGATGTGGCGCTGCTGGCGCCGGTGATCCCGCGATCCAAGGTCGTGGCGATCGGACGTAACTACCGCGCCCACGCAGAAGAGCTCGGCAACGACGTGCCCGCCGAGCCGCTGATGTTCCTCAAGCCCAACACCGCGGTGATCGGTCCCGGCGATGTCATCGTGCGCCCCACGCAGTCCGAGCGGGTCGACTTCGAGGGCGAGCTGGTCGTGGTGATCGGTCGCATCGCGAAGAACGTGCCGGTCGAGAAGGCACTCGACGTCGTGTTCGGGTACACGGTCGGCAACGATGTGACCGCCCGCGACCTCCAGCGCAGCGACGGCCAGTGGTCGCGCGCCAAGGGCTTCGACACCTTCTGCCCGCTCGGACCCGTCATCGAGACGGAGTTCGATCCCGCATCCGCCGCGCGCGTCGTGACCCGCGTCAACGGCGACGAGCGCCAGTCGGCGCCACTCACCGATCTGATGTTCCCGATCGCCGAGCTGATCGCGTACGCGTCGTCGGTGTTCACGCTGCTTCCCGGCGACGTCATCATGACCGGGACCCCCGCCGGCGTCGGCCCGCTCGTGGCCGGCGACGAGGTCGAGGTCGAGGTCGAGGGGATCGGGGTCCTGCGCAACACCGTGCGCGATGCCTGAGATCACCGAGTCGCTGCCGGATGCGGCGGAGCTGACCCGCATCCGGCGCCGCACGCTGTGGCTGCTCTCGTCCGGGCAGATCCTCGGCGGCATCGCCTTCGGTGCGACGATCTCGCTCGGCGCGATCCTCGCCACCGAGCTGTCCGGTGACGAGGCGTTCTCCGGCTGGGCGACGGCGGCGGTGACGCTCGGCGCTGCCGCGTTCGCCATCCCCCTCGCGGCGCTCGCGCGTCGAAGCGGGCGCCGTCCGGCGCTCGCGGTCGGCCTGTCGGTGGCGCTTGGCGGCGTGCTGCTGGTCATCGGGGCGGTGGCGGCCGCATCCTTCCCGCTGCTGCTGACGGGTGTCGTGCTGATCGGTGCCGGGCAGGCGGCGAACCTGCAGTCACGGTTCGCGGCCGCCGACCTCGCGACGGACGCGTCGCGCGGTCGCGACATCTCGGTCGTGGTGTGGGCGACGACGGTCGGAGCGGTCCTGGGCCCGAACCTGGTCGGACCCGGGCAGGTGCTCGGCGACCTCGTGGGCATGCCCCCGCTGACCGGTCCCTATCTGTTAACGATCGTCGCCCAGGTGCTCGCCGTCATTCTTTACGTCGCCGCTCTGCGCCCGGATCCGCTCGTGCTGGCGCAACGCCTGGTCGCCAGGGATGCGGCGGGCACGGGTCCTCGCATCGCCCGAGCCGACCGGCCCGTGGCCGCGCGGTACGCGATCCTCGCGATCGCCGCCTCGCACGGCACGATGGTCGCCGTCATGGCGATGACCCCCGTGCACCTGGTGCATCACGGGGCGAGCCTCACGATCGTGGGGCTCACCATCAGCCTGCACATCGCCGGGATGTACGCCCTGTCGCCGGTGTTCGGCATCCTGGCCGACCGGATCGGCCGGGTGGCCACGGTTCTCGTCGGACAGGGGCTGCTCGCCGCATCCCTCCTGGTGTCGGGACTGGGGCAGAACTCGAACGCCGCGGTGACCGTCGGCCTCGTGCTGCTGGGACTCGGCTGGAGCGCGTCGACCGTGGCGGGCGCAGCGCTGCTCGTGGAGACCAGCAGCGAGGCGATGCGCACCCGCCGGCAGGGCCGCAGCGATCTCGCGATGAACCTCGTGGGGGCGGCCGGCGCGATCCTCGCCGGACTCATTCTCGGCTGGATCGGATTCGGTGGCCTGGCGTTCGTGACCCTCGCACTCGTGGTTCTCGTGGTGGCGGCTTCTCCGCTCGCGCGGTCGAGACGCGGCCCGGCTTAGCGCAGGGCGCGCACCGCGCGGTCGACGTCGTCCTGGTCGTTGAAGACGTGGAACGCGAGACGCGCGCGACCCGCGCGTCCGGAGGCGGTGATGCCGGCGGCCTGCAGACGTGCGAGGTCGGAGGCGTCCGGGTCGGGCCACGTCACGATCGCACTCGGCGTGGCGGGTGAGGGAAGACCCATCCCGGTGAGGAAGCGCGTCGCGAGAGCCGTCGCGTGCCGGTGGATCGCCGCCATGTCGGCGTGCGCGAAGAGACCGAGTGCGGGTTCGGCCCCCACGAAGGCCTGCCAGGCGGGGGAGACGTCGAAGCGCCGTGCGTCCGACGCCAGCGCCGCGGCGTCGCCATAGCAGGACTGCCAGGGGTCGGCGCCCGCGTACCAGCCGGCGTGGAGCGGCGTGAGGGTCGCCGCGAACTCCTCGCTGAGGGCGAGGAAGGCGACGCCGCGCGGGGCGCACAGCCACTTGTATGCGTGGACGACGAACGCGTCGAACGCGGAGGCGTCGACCGGGAGCCAGCCGACGGCCTGCGTGCCATCGCACAGCGTGCGGGCGCCCACGGCGCGGGCGGCGGCGGTGATCGCGGTGTGATCGGCGACCTCGCCGGAGGCCGACTGCACGATCGAGAACGCCACGAGGGCGGTGTCGGGGCGAACCGCATCGGCGAGCTCTGCGAGCGGAGCGCAGCGCACGCGGAGGCCGCCGCGGTGCACGAACGGGAGGACGAGCGAGGAGAAGTCGCCGTCCGGCACGAGCACCTCGCTGCCCTCTGGCAGGGATGCGGCGATGAGGCTCACCAGGACCGAGGTCTGCGACCCGATCGCGAGACGATCCGGGCTCACCTGAAGAAGCCGGGCGGCGTGCGCGCGCGTCTGCTCGACGATGACGGAGTAGGCCCCCGCATCCGCACCGTGCGTGACCGAACGCACGAGGTCGGCGATGAGGGCATCGCGACTCGCGCGCGGCGGCAGGCCGCTCGTGCAGGCGGCGAGGTAGTCCCGACCGCCGTCGAAGGCCGCGCGGACGGCGGTCAGATCCAGCGGTGCGGTCATGCCTCCAGCATCGGGAAGCATGAGGTTGCGGTCTACGGCAGAAGCGGCATCGCGTTCATAAGCGCACGTTATATATTCGGCGCATGGCCGACCAGGATGAGGGCGAGCTCGCCGTGCAGGCGTTCCGCGTGATGCGCGCGATCGCCGAGACCGGGTCCATCACGGCGGCCGCGGCATCGCTCGGCTACAGCCAGCCCGCCGTCAGCCAGCAGGTGCGCCGGATCGAGAGCCGTGTCGGGATGCCGGTGGTCGAGCGCGTCGGGCGTCGGGTGCGCCTCACGGAGGCCGGCGCCGTGCTCGCCAGGCACGCGGATGCGGTCGCGCGCTCCATCGACGCGGCCTCCGACGAGCTCGCACAGCTGCGCGGGCTCGCCTCGGGCCGCGTGCGGCTGACCGGGTTCCCCTCGGCCTCGCCCACGCTCGTGCCGCGGGTGCTCGCCGCGCTCTCGGACAAGGCGCCGGGACTCGCGGTGACCTACGTCGAGGCGGAACCGCCCGAGGCGATGGCCGCGGTGCGCGAGGATCGCGCGGACATCGCGCTCACGTTCAGCTACCCGGGCGACGAGAACGATCCGCACGGCGAGAGCGCGCGCGGGCTCGTGGTGCGCACGCTCGGCGCGGACCGCATGTTCGTCGTCGTTCCCGACGGCCATGACCTCGTCGGCGCCTCCGTCGTCCAGCTGGGCGAGCTCGCCGACGCATCCTGGATCGCGGGCTGCCCGCGGTGTCGAGGCCACCTTCTCGAGCTCTGCGCCCGTGCGGGGTTCACGCCGCGTATCGCGTTCGAGACCGACAACATCGTCGCGGTGGAGAACCTCGTGGCCCGGGGCACGGGGGTGGCGACGCTTCCCGGACTCGCCCTCGATTCCTTCCCGCTGCTGCCGGGCGTGCGGGCGGTGCCGCTGCCGCCGGGGGAGCAGCGCACTCTGCACGTGGTGACGGCGGTAGACGCGCACCGCGTGCCCGCGCTCCGGCTCGCGCTGGCGGCAGTCGGCGAGGCCGCGCAGGCCGCGGGAGTGGGCCGCGGCACGGCGGGGCGACGCGGGTAGGCTGGGAGCCTATGGTTTCCGCACCCGATCCCCGCACCACGACCGCAACCGGCTCCGACATCCGGGTGCGGTTCTGCCCCTCGCCCACGGGCCTGCCGCACGTCGGCCTCATCCGCACCGCGCTGTTCAACTGGGCGTACGCCCGGCACAACGGCGGCAAGCTCGTCTTCCGCATCGAAGACACGGATGCGGCCCGTGACAGCGAGGAGAGCTACCAGCAGCTGCTCGAGGCGCTGCGCTGGCTCGAGATCGACTGGGACGAGGGCGTCGAGGTCGGCGGTCCCCACGCGCCGTACCGGCAGTCGCAGCGGCACGAGCTGTACCGCGAGGTGCTCGACAAGCTGGTCGCCGCGGGCGTCGCGTACGAGAGCTACTCGACGGCCGAGGAGATCGACGCGCGCAACGAGGCGAACGGCCGCGCCAAGCAGCTCGGCTACGACAACTACGACCGCACGCTCACCGAGGAGCAGAAGGCCGCCTTCCGCGCCGAGGGTCGCGAGCCCGCGTACCGCCTGCGTGTGCCGGACGAGGACCTCACCTACATCGACCTCATCCGCGGCGAGGTGACCTTCCCGGCGGGTTCGTTCCCCGACTTCGTCATCGTGCGTGCGGGCGGCGTGCCGCTGTACACGTTCGTGAACCCCGTCGACGACGCGCTCATGGGCATCACGCACGTTATCCGCGGCGAGGACCTCATGCCCTCGACCGCGCGTCAGCTCTCTCTCTACCGTGCGCTCATCGAGGCGGGTGTGACCGACTTCGTCCCGCGCTTCGGGCACATGCCGCTGGTGCTGGGGGAGGAGGGCAACAAGAAGCTCTCCAAGCGCGACCCGAAGGCAGACCTCTTCCTGCAGCGCGAGAAGGGTTTCATCCACGAGGGTCTGCTCAATTACCTCTCGCTCCTCGGCTGGTCGCTGGCGCCCGACCGCGACGTGTTCTCGCTGGAAGAGCTCGTCGAAGCCTTCGACATCGCCGATGTGAACCCCAACCCGGCCCGCTTCGACCAGAAGAAGGCCGAGTCCATCAACGGCGATCACATCCGGATGCTGGCGCCCGAAGACTTCGCGACCCGCATCCTGCCGTACCTGCGCGACGCGGGCATCATCGGCGACACCCTCGACGATCGCGAGCGGGCGCTCATCGCCGCCGCGGCCCCGCTGGTGCAGGAGCGCGTGCAGCTGCTGGGCGACGTGCCGGGCCTCCTTGGCTTCCTCTTCCGCGACGAGGTGGAGTACGCCGACGACGCCCTCGGGTCGCTGCCGGCCAACGCGGGCGAAGTGCTCGTCGCCTCGGTGAACGCGCTCGAGCTCGTGCCGCACGCGGAGTTCACGGCAGCATCCGTGCAGGAGGCGCTGCAGAAGGCGTTGATCGAGGAGCTGGGCCTCAAGCCCCGCGTCGCCTACGGTCCGCTCCGGGTGGCTGTCAGCGGTCGTCGGGTGTCGCCGCCGCTGTTCGAGTCGATGGAGCTGCTCGGTAAGAGCGAGAGCATCCGCCGTCTCGACGCCCTGGTGCAGAAGATCGGCTGACGCGACCGCTCATCCTGCGGTGCAGGAGTAGAGGGTCGCGCCCGCGGGAGCATCTGCAACGAGGGTGCAGGCGGATGTCACCCATGCGCTGATGTCCTTCGTGGCGGTCGATGCGGCGCGGGTGCTTCCTGCTCCTGCTCCCGGTGCGCCGGAGCCGAGCACGTAGGTGACCTCGCCGTCGGCGACCATCTGCTGGAACGCGGCCAGGGTCGGCACATCGTCGCTGCCGTCGAATCCGCCGATGGGCAGCACCGAACCTCCGTGCGAGCCGAGGATGAGCTGCGCCGCCGACTGCGCGCCGAACGTGGCGACGAGGTACTTCGCGTCGCCCTGACGCTCCGTGAGGTAGAGCAGCAGTGCCGCGTTAGAGCTCGCCCCGCCCGCCGCGCCCGTGGGGGGCATGCCGCCGCGAGCACCGGTCTGCGCGCCGCCGTCCGGCGCATGCGGTCGTGCGCCGACCGCCGATCCGCCGAACGTCGCGCCGCCGGGCCGGGAGCCGCCGAAACCACCGCCACCACCCGGCATCTGAGAGACGCCCGCGGCCGTGGGATTGATCGAGCTCGGCGCGCCGATCGTCAGCACCGACCAGGCCGCCGGCGTCAGCAGGAGGGCGATCACCGCCGCCACGGCGGTCACGGAGCGCAGCGCCTGCGCCCGCCGTTCGAGAACCAGAAGCAGAATCGCGACCGCGGCGATCGCGGCCTGTACCCAGGCGAGGACCGGGCTCGGTTCGGGGTACATCGCCGCGATCATGACGGCTGTGATCGCCGCGACGGCCACGAGCAGGACCTGCGGCCAGAGCAGGCGTCGTGAGCGCGCGACGGCGAACGCCGCGGCCACGAGGAGGGCGACGGGAATCGCGAGCGCGGACGTGTAGAACTGGTGCATACCGGCGACGACGGAGAACATCGCGACTTCGGTCGCGAACCAGCCGCCGAGGAACACGACGGTTGCGGGGCGCCACCGCAGGATGAACAGGACGACGATCGCCGCGACGGTCGCGGGGAGCAGCCACGGGATCTGGCCGGCGAGCTCGGTGTTGAACAGACGCAGGGGGCCGGGGTCGCCCGCGAAGGCCGGCGTGAACGAGCGGTAGGCGTCGGAGTCGGCCGTGGCGCTGAAGCGTCCGAGCCCGTTGTAGCCGAACACCATCTCCCAAGGGTTGTTGCCGTTCGTGCCGCCGACGTAGGGCCGATCGGATGCCGGAACGAGCCAGACGACGGCGACCCAGGTCAGCGACACCACGAGAGTCACGGCCCCCGCGAGGAGGGTGTGCCAGATGCGACGCCACCACGGCTGACGCGTGCACAGGTACGCCGCCGCGAGAGCGGGCCAGACTGCACACGCTTCGAGCATGTAGGTCTGGAAGGCGACGCCGATCAGTGCTCCGGCGAGGAGATACCAGCCGAGGCTGCGCTGCTGGATGGCCCGGACGGCGGCCCACGCCACCAGCGCGAGCGCGAGCACGAAGAATGCCTGCGGCTGATTGGATCGCGCCACCGCGACGAGGATCGGCGTGGTGGCCACCACGGCGGCGGCGAGCAGACCGCCCGTCGTCCCGACCAGGCGACGGGCGGTGAAGGCGGTCACGGCGGCCGCCGCGGTGGCGGCGATGGCGTTCGGAAGGATGACGGCCGCCGGTGAGAATCCGAACACGCGCACGGCGAGGGCGGGGATCCAGAAGGAGCCGGGGATCTTGTCGAGAGAGACGGTGCCGGCGGGATCGAAGGCGCCGAAGAAGAGGTTCGACCAGCTCTTGCTCATCGACATCGCGACGGCGCCGTAGTAGTCGCTCATCGAGGCGGACACCTGCCATCCGGTCAAGACGGCGGCAGCGATCACGATCAGTACGAGTCCCACGGGCCACGCGGCACGGGCCCGCCACGAACGGGCAGGGGGAGCGGAGACAGCGGTCATGGCAGGACCGTACGAGTCCCGGTGAGGGATTCTGGATGAGCCGTCGATGGCGTCGCCGTGAGCGTGCCCCG
Organism: Microbacterium sp. SORGH_AS_0428; assembly: GCF_031453615.1. Taxonomy (NCBI): domain Bacteria; kingdom Bacillati; phylum Actinomycetota; class Actinomycetes; order Micrococcales; family Microbacteriaceae; genus Microbacterium; species Microbacterium sp. SORGH_AS_0428. The sequence goes on from NZ_JAVIZT010000001.1 coordinate 45,020, forward strand.
GTTTGGGATTGCCGCGGGCGTGGGCTAAGCTCTTCTCTTGGCGCTACTTCGGTAGAAGCCGGTGGGGTATGGTGTAATTGGCAACACGGCTGATTCTGGTTCAGTTGTTCTTGGTTCGAGTCCAGGTACCCCAGCCAGATAGTTCTTATTCGAACCATGCGAACAAGCGAACTGCTTGAGAGCCTGATTACCTCCTTCGACGGTCATGTCGGGGGAGGTTTCAGTTTCGGATGTGGCTGCCCGGGGGAGAGCCTGGTGGATGGCCGCGTTGGCCTCGTTGCGTTCACCTTCCAGGTCAAGCTTGTCTTCGACGTAGACCAGAAGCCGGTCGAAGAACGTCAGAATGAGGTCGCGGCGAGCATTGTTGGGTGCTTCACGGTAGAACGTCCCGGGCGTCGCAGCAGGTCAAGGAAGGCGGTCGCCTTCTCCGCCCCGTAGGTCAAGCGTTGCTCGGTGCGCTCCAGCTCCTCGGTGATCGCCCCCGCTGCAGACGGGTAGCCTCCAGTTCTTACTGACTACTGCGACGCTGGCATTGCCAGCTGCGTTGAACGACGTCAAGAGGTCGCAGCTTTCGACGCGTATTCGCTTGGGGGCGGACTCACGCGGGCCTTGTGCGTCGTACGCGACTGACCGAGGGCAGTTTCTCCAGGGTCCGGTCGATGAAAACTCAGCCGGTCTCGGATCGAGACATCGCTGATCGATGAACTGTGTGAATCGTCTTGGCGCGTCGAGGCGGTGGTCCGCGACGGGGATCGATTAGTTCGACGTATCGCGCGGGGGCGGCACCAACTTCCCGTCGCGATCGAGCAAGCGGATTCTGCAACCCTCCGGCAGCTCCGTCAACTGTTCAGGCGGCACCGTCGAGAACCCTTCTCCCGGCCCCACTGTCGTCCAATCCGAAAGGTCCTCGGCCTGCGAGTTGGCAAGCGTCGTCAGATTATCGAGGACGTCAGGCAGGTCATACAGGTTTGAAATGACGGTGGTGCCGTAACGCGCCGGTGCGCGGGTGAGGCTTGCGATGGCGGCTGCGTCGCGGTCTGTAACGACGGCGTGGCAGTACGGAATGGCGATGCTGAGTGCATCGATGTCTCGAAGCATGTTCCAGGTCCACTCGCGGGCAGGGTTGCGGAAGATCTCTCGTTTCATATCAGCGGCGATGACCAGCGTGGGTATGAGTTCGCTGAACTGCACCATTCGCGCTCGCGACTGCGCTTCGGTTCCGTACACGACGGCGCTGAGCGGGAGCTTGTACTCGTTCAGGATCGTCGTGAGTGTCTCGCCACACTCGTGCGTGAGTTCACGGGCGAGCAGCTTGATGCGGAGCAGTTCCCGTGATTTCGTGGTCGCCGCCTGCGACGTGAAGCTCTGCTCCCACTCGAGTCGATTGCCTTGTGCGGTCTCGTAGTCCCGAGGCATCACATATCCGTCCTTAATGAGGTCTGGGAGCGCAGCATTCGCGGGGCCCGCCATCAGCTCGAACTCACAGAACTGGTTGAGGCGGCGGAGCCAGTTCCTGCTGACGGACCGCAGCGGCGCGTCATCCGCGTCTACGACGGTCATGAAGCCCTCTACGCCCCGGAAGGCCCAGTGCACACCGATGCCGAGTACACGCGGCGGCGGAGGTAGGAAGGTGGGCCGGCCGACCATTTCGTGCAAGCCGACGAGCAGCTGGTGCCGAACGAGGTCGGGGCGATGCCTAATCGTCCTTCCCATCGCGATCGGCGCCATCACCCGCGAAATGCTCTTTCGCTGCGCAGGATCGAGGATGCGCCCGGTCTCCTCGTAATGAGTAGCGGAGAGAGGAAACGCGACGCCCTTCGCTGCCGCTGACTTGATTCGCTCGAGCAGGCCGAGGTCAGCGGGATCGAGCGGGCTCCCGGTGTTAGCTTTCGCGAGGCGAATCCACACCCATTGATCGAGGTACACCGAAGGGCGAACCGTCTTGAGACGCAGGTCCGGCTGTTGTTGAGACATGGGAGCTGTGAGTCTATCGACGCGCTCGAGCGCGATGACCCGGAAGTAGCTCAGCCGCCACGCGATGATGGGTTCATACCTAACAGGATCGTCGCGCCAGCTCTGCCGCGAACGGCGTATGTGCTCGGGGCTTCTCTCGGGCTGTCTCATTGCATATGCCCATCACGGATGAACTGGGGCAGCTTTCCGTTGGTGATGTCGAATGGAGAACGTCTATTGGCTTGGCTGACGCTCGTTCACAGCCGCGCATCCGCTCCTCGTCGGGCAGCGGTGTAGAGGATCCCCTCAGACATCATCCGCCGCTTCCGATGAAGAGGGCTCACGATGAGTGAGCACGAACGCGCCGGCTACTTCGCTTTCGGGTGCGTCCGACGCGTGTGCCGTCTGTCGCGCCGGAGTCGAGGCCGGGTTTCCGCTAACTTGGGCACATGGGACATGGGGATGAGATCAGCGTGCGCGACCTCCAACCCCCAACTTCGACCTTCGCGCTCACCGCTGCTCAAGCGGAGCATGGGCCTCGCCTTGCCCCTCGGAAGGTCATTCAGACCTACGACCCCGATGAATGGGAGATCTTTATCGAGGAGTGGGCGACGGGCTTAGCTCCCGGGTACATCCGAGTCCAGCGCTTCGGCGGATCGGGCGACCGTGGCGTTGACGTCGCCGGCTTCAAGACTGATCGAGGCTTCGAGGGGGACTGGGACTGCTTCCAGGGGAAGCACTACGACAAGAGCCTGACACCGTCGATCGCCTGGCCGGAGATGCTCAAGGTCTTCCTCCTTCCGGTACGCACCCCTCTTTACACGCTGCCATCCAGCTACAGCTTCATCGCTCCTCGCGGACTAGGTACCGGTCTGGCGCACCTGATCTCCACCCCCACGGAACTTCGCGCGAAGTTCCTGGAGCAGGTCGAGTCCAGCACGGCCAAGCCGTTCAAAGAACTCGACGACGACACCCGAAACGCCGTCTATCTTCTCGCAAGCGTGACCGACTTCTCGATCTTCGACTCAGTTGAAGTCCTAGCCTTACTCGATCAGCACAAGGCAACGCCATACTTCGCAGCTCGATTCGGTGGTGGACTCCCCTCTCGCCCAGCGTCCGATAACCCGCCGCAAGAGGTCGGTCCCGAGGAGCTCGTGTACTTGACCAAGCTTGTTGATGCATACCGGGAGCGATACGTGAGTGTCGACAGCGTTGCTTCCGCGGGGCTGCACAACAAGGCCGGGGCGCACCTCCAGAGACAGCGAGAGAGTTTCTTCCGCGCGGAAGCGCTCCGTACCTTCGCCCGTGACCGGGTGCTTCCCAACACGTTCGAAGGTCTCCAGAACGAGCTGTTCGACGCGATTGTTGAGACAGTCGAGGCCGATCACGCCGATGGGTTGGAGCGTCTGCGCCGCACGCTCGAGCAAGCGGTCAACGCGCAGCTGAGCGCCAACGCCCTCATTCAAGTCACGGAGCCGGCCGATCGGCGGGGGATCTGTCACCAGCTCGCTAACGATGACCGCCTCACCTGGGTCGCCGACAAATGACGCAGTTGCTGAATAGCCCGCTCGAGATCGGCATTCGTGTCGTCGCACTGCTCACCGCCCTGTATCCGGAGCGAGCTGACCTCGCCCGAATCGTGCTGCTCGACCACGTTGTGCTCCACAGTGGTGACTTCGCGGGGGCGAAGAGCCTCCACCCGGAGATCCCGGGGCGTGTCGGTGAGCTGGGCGTGAAACGTGAACTCATTCGCGAGGGCATTACCCTCATGGGTGCACGGGGGCTCGTCGTCCGCGACCTGACGACAGCAGGCATCTATTACAGCGCCGGCGAGGATGCTCGTCCGTTCCTTGCTGCCATGGACGCGGTCTACCTCGCTCGCTTGCGCGCGCGGTGCGCGTGGGCGGCGTCAACGTTCGGCACTCTTGACGACGACGAGATTAGGGTACGGCTCGGTGCCGTGCTTGGAAGCTGGGCCGAGGAGTTTGAACAGTTGAGCGGGCAGGATCACCATGGTTAGTCGACTCCACCTCGTTCATCTCACTGCCGTCGGCAAGAACGTGCCTCCGGCGACTATCGAGTTCGGCGACCGCCTCACCGTGATCCACGGTGCATCGGACACTGGCAAGTCGCACGTATTCGACCTTCTAAACTACTCGTTCGGTCTCGCTCAGACGATCGAGCTTCCGGACGAGGCCAAGGGCTACCAGTACGTGCACCTTGGCGTTCGAACCGCGGACGGCACAGTCATCACGCTCGTTCGTGATCTGACCGGAGGGAATGTCGGGCTTGTTGAAGAAGACCTTCGCGAGCTCCTGACTGAGCCCGCTCCGGAGTACTTGGTCCCGAAGCATGTGTCGAGCGATCCGCGGAGCGTTTCACGCGTTCTCCTCTCGCTCACAGACCTCGATGAGTGGGTGGTTAGAAAGAGCCAGCACAACGACACGCGCCCGTTGCAGTGGAGAGATGTCATCCGCCTCGCCGCGGTCGATGAGGAGACGATTCTCACCAAGCGCTCTCCCATCGAGTCTGGGCAATACTCCGATCGCCCAGTCGAGGCGGCGATCTTCCGCATGTTCATCGAGGGTCACGATGATTCCGGATTGACGCCGATTCCCAAGGCAACCGAGTTGAAGAAGATCTCGGCGAACAAGCTCGAAGTACTGGATCAGGTTATCGCGGCACTTGAGCAAGAGCTTGCTGCGTCTTCGTCGGTTGATCAGCTTCGTGATCAACTTGGGCGGCTTAACGAATCTCTCATCTCCGCCAGCAGAGCGCTTAATGACGTGAGTTCTGAACGCGACGCGCTCGTGCTGCGCCGCGCAGCCAACACAGAAATGTTGGCCAGTTTCGTGGAACGCCAAGACGAACTTGGGAGTCTCGAGGCGCGATTTGGCCTGCTCCGCACTCAGTACGAATCTGACCTCTCGCGGCTCGAGATGTTGGCTCAGGCCTCAGACGTGCTCGCAGTCGAGACGGACGGAACCTGCCCCTTCTGTGGCGCGGAACCCGCACATCAGCACTGGCCGGAATCCCCGCTCGCTTCGGATGAACCGGCGACCTTCGCCGCCGCTATCGCGTCCGAGCGAGACAAGGTCCTGTCTCTACGGGAGAACCTTGACGAGACGATCAGCTCCATCCGGAGCGAGCGCCGAGAAGTCACGGTGCACGCTAAGAAGGTCTCGGACGCAAACCTGCAACTCACCAGCCAGATTCGTCGACTGGACACCGAGATCAAGACGCCAGGTGGCGATATGACACCACTTCTTGAGACTCGGTCTCGCGTGGAGCGGGAGATAGACAATCACAACCGTCTTCTGGACCTCCTTGCACTACGCAACGCTACCGCTCAAGTCGAGAAGCCAAAGACGTCAACCGAGGTGCCGATCGTTTCGGCTGACTTGCATCAGTTCGATGTGATCGCACAGGAAATACTCCGACAGTGGTCCTTCTCGGCGGACAGCACTGTGCACTATTCCACTAGTGAGCGCGACCTGGTCGTCGACCAACGCGTCCGCCGGGTACGAGGCAAGGGCGTGCGCTCGATCCTCCACGCGCTCTTCAATGTGGCGCTCGCGGAATACTGCCTCCGCCGCGACTACAGGCATCCGGGGTTTGTCATTCTCGACTCGCCGATTGTCACATATCGACAGCCTGGAGATCCGGAGCTGACCGGAGAAGATGAAACGATCGGTACGAACGTCGTCGACGCGTTCTACGCCTATCTCCAGAATCAGTTCAGTGGCCAAGCGCTGATCCTTGAGAACAAATCGCCGGTCTCACCGTTGCCCGAAGGAAGCCGCGAGTACTTCTTTGGTGGCACGGCGACGAAGAGCGAACGGATGGGGTTCTACCCGCCGCGCAACTAGGCGCCGGACATCTGCGCCAGAGCGGAGCGCCGGGGCTCTTGCTTTCGGCGGTTGATGTCACGCTCAGTGAGCCTCCCCGTCGCCCGCGCGCCGCCCGTTAGGCTGGCCAGGTGGCTGGCGTGAGGATGCGGACCGGGGGAGCGCGATGAGCTCGCCCGCTGTCGGCGCCCGCGCGGCAGACGGCGTCTTCGACGGGCTCCGCGAAGAGATCGTCACCGGGCGTCTCGCGGTGGGTGAGCGGCTTCCCTCCGAAGCCGCTCTCGCCGAGCGCTACGGCGTGAGCCGTCCGAGCGTCCGCGAGGCCATCCGCTCGCTCCAGACTCTCGGCCTCACCCGCACCCGAACGGGCAGCGGCACCTACGTGGTGTCGGACCGTCCCGCCCTCTCTCTCGGCTACGGCGATTTCTCGCCCCGCGACCTCAGCGAGGCGCGACCGCACATCGAGGTGCCCGCGGCCGGCCTCGCCGCCGAGCGACGCACCGACGAACAGCGCACGGAGCTCGTCGCGCTCTGCGACCGCATGGATGCCACCACCGACCCGGAGGAGTGGGTTGAGCTCGACTCGCGCTTCCACGTGCTCGTGGCCGAGGCATCCGGAAACGCGGTGTTCGCCCGCGCGGTCGGCGACATCCGCGACGCCCTCAGCCACCAGTCGGGCGTCGTGAACCTCATCGCGGATCGTCGTGAGCCTTCTTCCCGCGAGCACCGGGCGATCGCCGAGGCGATCGGTATCGGATCGGCCATCGAGGCACGCGAGGCCATGCGCGCGCACCTCGGCGCGGTCGAACGCGTCGTCAGCCCGCTGTCGGAACCAGCTTCTCGGGACTGAGCGCCGCAACCAGCGCGTCGGCATCCAGGAGCCCGCGCTCGAGGACGATCTCGGGCACCGAACGCCCCGAGCGCAGCGCCTCACCGGCCACCTCGGTCGCCGCGCGGTAGCCGATCAACGGGTTGAGGGCAGTGGCGAGCCCGATCGAGTCGGTCACGCGGGCGGCCATCACCTCCGGACGGGCCTGGATGCCACTCACGCACCGCTCGGCGAGCAGCCGGCACGCGGCGGTCAGGTGCGCGATGCTCTGCGACAGCGCGCGCACGATGACCGGCTCGAATGCATTCAACTGCAGCTGACCCGCCTCGGCGGCGAGGGTGACGGCGAGATCGTCGGCGATGACGGTGTACGCGACCTGGGTGACCACCTCGGGGATGACCGGATTCACCTTGCCCGGCATGATGCTCGATCCCGCCTGCAGCGCCGGCAGGGTGATCTCGCCGAGACCGGCGCGGGGCCCCGACGACAGAAGGCGCAGATCGTTGCACGTCTTGGAGAGCTTCACGGCGATGCGCTTCAGCATCCCCGACAGGTGGACGAAGGCGCCCGGATCCTGCGTGGCCTCGACGAGGTCGGCGGCGGGAACGAAAGGGCGACCCGTGAGCTCGGCGAGGTGCCTGACGGCCAGTGGGCCGTAGCCGGCGGGCGCGTTCAGGCCGGTGCCGATCGCCGTCGCGCCGAGGTTCACCTCGAGCAGTAGCCGCGCGGACTCCTGCAGTCTCTTGCGGTCCTCATCGAGCATGACCGCGAACGCGCCGAACTCCTGGCCGAGGGTCATCGGCACCGCATCCTGCAACTGCGTACGACCGATCTTGACGAAACCGGCGAACTCGGCGGCCTTCGCGGCGAAGGCGTCGTGCAGCACGCCCATCGCCGTATCCAATCCGTCCACCCCCTCGACGAGCGCGACGTCGATCGCCGTCGGATAGGCGTCGTTCGTGGACTGGCTCAGGTTGACGTGGTCGTTCGGGTGCAGGTGGGTGTACTCGCCCTTGGTATGCCCGAGGATCTCCAGGGCCCGGTTGGCGATGACCTCGTTCGCGTTCATGTTCGTCGACGTGCCCGCGCCGCCCTGGATGACGTCGACGACGAACTGGTCCGCGAGCGCGCCGTCCCGTATCTCCCGGCAGGCCGTCGCGATCGCGTCTGCGCGCACCGGGTCGAGCAGGCCGAGGTCCCGGTTCGCGAGGGCTGCGGCCTCCTTCACGAACGCAAGCCCCCGAAGCAGGAACGGATACGTGCCGATCGGCACACCGGTGACGGGGAAGTTGTCGCGGGCGCGGGCCGTGTGGACGCCCCAGTAGGCGTCGTCAGGGATCTCGGCAGGGCCGAGGAGGTCGTGCTCGGTGCGCATCGTCGTCATGTCGCTCTCTTCCTTGAGGTGGACGAACGGCGCCAACCTATCAGACAGATTCGACATTCTCACGGCCTGGACTTGACGGAATCGCCTCTCGGGGTGTTCAGTGGTCCCCGACCTGTCAGGCAGATACCACCTCCTCTTCCTCGCGGCGACGGAGCCGGCGAGATCAGAAAGCGAGAACCCATGACAACGGAGTCGAGTACCTCACAGACGGAGGCCGCGCTGCTGCGTACAGCCTCGATCGCCCAGGCCGAAGGCGCGGGCTTCCACAAGGGTCTGCGCCCGCGACAGATTCAGATGATCGCCATCGGCGGCGCGATCGGAACGGGTCTGTTCATGGGCGCCGGCGGCCGACTCGCGACGGCGGGACCGGCCCTCGTGCTCGTCTACGCGGTCTGCGCCGTGTTCGCCTTCCTCGTGATGCGCGCGCTCGGAGAGCTGATCGTCCACCGCCCCTCGACCGGCTCCTTCGTGTCGTATGCCCGAGAGTTCTACGGCGAGAAGATGGCGTTCGCTGCGGGGTGGATGTACTGGCTCAACTGGGCGATGACCTCGGTCGCCGACGTCACCGCCGTCGCGCTCTACATGAACTTCTTCAAGCAGTACGTCCCCGCGCTCGTCGGCATCCCGCAGTGGGTGTTCGCGCTCGTCGCGCTCGTGCTCGTGCTCACGATGAACCTGCTCTCGGTGAAGGTCTTCGGCGAGCTCGAGTTCTGGTTCGCGATCATCAAGGTCGCCGCCCTCGTCACCTTCCTCGTCGTCGGCATCTTCTTCGTCGTCACCGGCACTCCCGTCGCGGGGACCACCCCCGGCTTCCACCTGATCGTCGACAACGGGGGAGTCTTCCCGAACGGTATCCTCCCCGCCCTCATCGTGGTGCAGGGCGTCGTGTTCGCCTACGCGTCGATCGAACTCGTCGGAACCGCTGCGGGCGAGACCGAGAACGCACGCAAGATCATGCCGAAGGCGATCCGCGCGGTCGTCTTCCGCCTCGCGGTCTTCTACGTCGGGTCGGTCCTGCTGTTCGCCCTCCTCCTGCCGTTCTCGAGCTACAAGTCCGGTGAGAGCCCCTTCGTGACCTTCTTCGGGTCGATCGGAGTACAGGGCGCCGACGTCATCATGAATCTCGTCGTGTTGACGGCGGTGGTCTCCTCCCTCAACGCCGGCCTGTACTCCACGGGGCGCATCCTCCACTCGATGGCGGTCACGGGCTCCGCGCCGGCACCGCTCATGCGGATGAACCGGGTGGGCGTGCCCTACATGGGCATCGCGGTCACCGCCGCCGTCACGGCCCTCGGCGTCGTGCTCAACGCGCTCGTCCCCTCGCAGGCGTTCGAGATCGCGCTGAACGTCTCCGCCCTCGGCATCATCAGCGCCTGGGCGGTCATCATCCTCTGCCAGATCAAGCTCCAGCGACTGGCTCGATCCGGCGTGATGGAACGCCCGTCGTTCCGGATGCCGGGAGCCCCCTACACCGGCTGGGTGACCCTCGTGTTCCTCGCCGCGGTCATCGTCCTCATGGCGCTCGACTTCCCGATCGGCACCTTCACGGTCGGTTCGCTCATCGTGATCGTGCCCGCTCTCATCGGCGGCTGGTTCCTGCTGCGCGACCGCATCAGGATGCTGGCCGCCGAGCAGACCGGCACGATCGCCGCACTGCAGCGCGCGGACGAGGGCGACGCGTGAGCGAAGGTCACCTCGTCGTCATCGCGACCGGCGGTACCATCGCCAGCCGCCGGTCGCCCGACGGATCGAGCGCTCCCGTCCTCGCCGGAAGCGCTCTGCTCCACGGCCTCGCCGACGGTGACGACGTCCGTGTCGTCGACGCGTTGGCGGCCGACTCGGCGACCTTCACGCTCGCCGACATGCAGCACATCGTCGACCAGGTCTCCCGCGTCGTCGACGACGAGGGCGTGCGCGGAGTGCTCGTCCTGCACGGGACGGACTCGCTCGAGGAGACCTCATTGCTGGCCGCGATTCAGGTCGGACGGCCACGGGTTCCCGTGGTCTTCACCGGTGCCCAGTTCACGGTCGACCACCCGGACTCGGACGGGCCCGACAACATCCGCGACGCCCTGGCTGCGACCCGCGCCGCGGACGCCGGCGTCTGGGTGGCGTTCGGAGGCCGCATCTTCTCGACGTGGGGTCTGTCGAAGCTCACCACCGACCGCGCCGATGCCTTCGGTCACGCGCGACAAGACGCCGCGGTCGTTCCCCACCTGCCTGGTGACGTGTCACGACTGCGGGTCGACGTCGTCGCGCTGCCTCCCGGCGCCGACGACCTGCACGTGCGCGCCAGTCTCGCGGCGGGAGCCGACGGACTCGTCCTCGAGGCTCTCGGGTCGGGGAACACCACGCCCACGGTCGTCGACGCCGTCCGCGATGCGGTGACGGACGGCATTCCGGTCATCGTCTCGAGTCGTGTCCCGAGGGGTCTTCTCGCCCCCTCGTACGGCGGTGGCGGCGGCGGTGCCGACCTTGCCGAGGTGGGGGCCCTGCACTCACCGACCCTGCGTCCGGGGCAGGCCCGCATCCTGCTGGCGGCGCTGCTGTCGACCGGAGCCGACCGCGACCTGATCGCTGCCGCCGTGGCGGGGCGTGCGCCGGTTCAGCCTTTGGGTGCCAGCACTGCTTCCAGCATCTGAAGACGCTGCGCCGGCGACCCAGTCAGCTCCACCACCCGTGTCCGGCCGACGATGTCGGGGTCGTCGACCAGTTCGAGCAGGACGTCGTTCATCGCCTCACGCAGCGCGAGATGCTCTTCGGCCGACACATGGATCTCATCCGCAGCGGTGAGGGGAAGCACGATCAGGAGATCCACGGCACGCATCGCCTCCGTGGTGCGTGCGAGAGCGCGCCGCAGCACATCCGCATCCGCAGCCCGCCCGGTGAGATCCGCGAGCGCGAGAAGGTACGCGAGGAAATCCATGGGGCCACGCTCGGCGATGACATCAGCGGCCAGGCTGTCCTCGGTGAGCCGTTCTGCCGTGATCCGAAGCTGCGCGGCGAACATGGCCGCGCGTGGGGCGTCGTCCGCCTCGTCCATCGACTCGAACGGGTCTGTCAGCACGGTGAAGTGCGGATACCGCGCGGTGAAGTCCGAGATGAGGGTGCTCTTGCCACTGGCATGAGCGCCGGACACGATGATGCGCACGAGTCGAAGCTATCTCGCGCCAGGCACCTACCGGAACGCCGGGCACCGGGCAAGACGCGTGAAAGGACGCGGGGCGGCGGTGATGATGTCCAGGTGAGCGAGAACACACGTGATGCCCTTGTCCGCGAGTTGGACCTTCGTAAGGAGGCCTTCCGGGCTGCGACGGGGAACACCGAAGCCGAGAGAGCCGTCTGGGAGGCGGCTGCGAAGCTGCCCGACTGGTTCATCGTCAACCGGGGGACACCCGAACAGCCGATGCCCGGCGGATTCCAGTTCGACGGGGTCGGCACACTCATCGGGATCTACAGCACCGCGGAGCGCGCGGCGGATGTGGGAGGCATGGATGCCACGCTGCTCGCCGTTCCGCTGCCGCAGGCGCTCGCCTGGCTGGCATCCTTCGCGCAGAGCGGCGTCGCCGGAGTAGTGCTGGATTCGCCAGGACCGTGGACGTCGCTGTCGAACCTGCGCTTCTTCCGGCAGTGGATTCCGCAAGAGCGTGAGGCAGCGGACGCGGTGGTCATCGCTCCGCGGGTGCAGGCCGCGGCCGACGCCCACCGGGCGGGTCAGAACGACGAGACCTATGCCGCGGTCGTCCAAGAGATCGCGGATGCCGAGCTGTTGCTCGTTCTCGATCCGACCGGCGACGGCGCCGCCCCCGCCAGCATCGTCAACGGTCGCGGCGAGCGGATCCTCTTGGCCTTCACCGACGTGGAACGGGTTGACGCGATCTACGCAGGAAAGCAGATCACCGTGGTCCCACGATCCGGGAGAGAGGTCCTGCGGCTCATCGGCGACGCGTTCGATGTGCTGGTGGTGGCACCCGCAGCATCCGTCCTCGATCGCGCTGACTCCCGAGTGGATCGGCGACGACGTCAGCTGACAACCCGTCGGTCACCTGTATGAGTGCCGTTCGCCTTCACGGGCCTCGCCGTCGCAGAGACGGCTCCGGCGGTGTGGCGTCGATCAAGGGGTCGACGAGTGGGTGTGTCGCCGCTCGGACAGCTCCCGCTCCACCGACCGCAGCAGATCTGTCGCCTCCGCGAGGCGGTCGGCCTCCGCGGGAAGGTCGGACAGCAGCTTGGTCCACGCGCCTCGGACTCGGAGCAGGTTCTCATGGGCCCTGGCGGTCGCGGTCACACGAACCGTGCGCCGGTCGAGCGGATCGGGGTCCCTGCGGACGAGTCCTTTGCGCTCCAACTCCCGCAGCGCGGCGCTGGCGTTGCTGCTCTTCAGCGACAGGTCGGCGGCGAACTCCGACGAGGTGATGCCGGGGCGACGGTCGATGTGCTGCATGGCCAACGCCTCGAGCGGCGTCAGGGGGATGGCGTCCGAGGCTTCCGACGTCCGTGCGTGGATCTTCCGCGCCACGCTCAAGACGACGTCGGCGAGATCGGCGAGCGCGTCCTCCCTGCTCGCACCGCCGCCGATGGATCCGACGGCCTCCACACCGGGCCCCGTTTCTGCGGTCATCGTCAGAATCCCTTCGTCATTATGCTATTGTCACATAGCTATGCAAACATAGCGAAGGGTGGAAGGGCTCACATGACGGCTATGAAGGAACAGACGGGCACGGAAACCGTGCGAACGGTGGCCCCTCGATCTGCGGTGGGCGTGCCGCTGCTGCTCACGCTCGCTCTGCTCTCCGCCGTCGCCCCGTTCGCCACCGACCTGTATCTCTCTGCTTTCCCGGCGATGACCGTCGACCTGGGGGCCACGGCGACCGGCGTGCAGCTCTCTCTCACGGCGTTCCTGATCGGCGCGGGCGTCGGGCAGCTCGTCTTCGGGCCGCTCTCGGATCGGGTGGGGCGCTTCCCGCCGCTGCTCGTGGGACTGCTCCTCTACGTCCTCGCGAGTGCTGCCGCCGCGCTGGCCCCGACGATCACCCTCCTCGTCCTGGCGCGTCTCGTACAAGGACTCGCCGGGGCGGCGGGAATGGTCATCGGACGCGCGATCATCGCCGATCTCGCGCGGGGGACCGAGGCTGCCCGCGCGATGGCGGTCATGATGCTCGTCGGCGGCATCGCGCCGATCGTCGCACCCTTCGCCGGCAGTGTGCTCGCTGCGCCGCTCGGGTGGCGGGGGCTGCTCGGGATCGTGGCTGCCCTCGGTGCGATCGCCGTGCCGCTCGTGCTGCTCTTCGTGCGGGAGACGCGCCCTCGGGATGCACGCCACGTCTCGCGATCGGATGCGTCCATCCCGACGGTGCGGCTGCTCTCACGCCGCTACCTCGGCTACGCCGCCGCCTACGCGTTCGCATTCGCGACGATGATGGCCTACATCTCGGCGTCTCCCTTCGTGTATCAGACGATGATGGGCTTCGACGAGATTCAGTACGGCCTCGCGTTCGCGGCCAATGCCCTCGCCTTGACGGTCTCCAGCATCGTGGGCAGCCGCCTCACCCACCGCATCCCCCTCACGCGATTGCTGGGCGTCGGTCTGCTTTGGAACCTCGGTGCCATCGCGGTCCTGCTGGCGCTGGTGCTGGCGGGCGTCCCCGCGATCTGGCTCGCCGTTCCGATCCTCGCCGCCGTCAGCTCGCTCGGCCTCGTGATGGGTAACGCGACGGCCCTCGCGCTCGAAGCCGCACGCGGACGTGCAGGCTCCGGGTCGGCCTGGCTCGGCTTCCTCCAGTTCACCCTCGCCGGCCTCGTCTCGCCGCTCGTCGGTGTCGGCGGCGAGGAGAGCGCCCTGCCGCTCGCGCTGACCATGCTCGCGGCCTCCCTGGTGGCGAACGCCGCGTTCCTCATCGCGCAGCGGGCGACCCCACGGGAGCAGCGGTGATGCTGTGACGACGGCTCGGCTGCGGGTCCCGTCGGCGGCCGCATCCGCCAGGTGACACCCCGGAGCGGTCCCACCCGCATCCGTTCCGTCACTCTCCGCGGCTGCTCAATCCCCGCCTCCGATACGTCGCGGGAGGGCAGCCGTGCGCGCGCGCGAACGCGCGGCTGAAGGAGGCGGAATCGGCGTAGCCGAGGCGTCGGGCGACCTGTGTCGCGTGCGCGCCCTCACGGAGCAGTCGCCGTGCCCAGGCCATTCGCATGCGCGAGCGCCAGGACGGCAGGTTCGTCCCTGTCAGCGCGTCGATCGCGCCGCGCAGATCTGCCGGCTCGATACCCATCCGGGCTGCGAGCTGCTCGGTCGATGCGTCGTTCGAGGGCTCGTGGGAGAGCTCATCGAGCAGCGCGTAGGTGGCACGGATCACATCACTGTGCGTGGTACCCGCCTCCTGCAGTCCGAGCGCTGCCTCGAGCGTGCGCCGAGCGTCGCCGCCATGGTGCGGAGTGACCCCGGTGTACGCCCACGCCGCCAGGCGGAGAAGCGGTGCCGTGGCGGACTCGTCCACGCGCGCGATGATGCCGCCCGTCATGGGGAGACCGCCCGGCATGGGGAGACCGCCCGGCAGCCATCCGAGTGGGATGACCGCGGACCCTTCGTGCGTGCGGTACTTCACCGTGCGGCCCGCGGGCAGACACACGATGTCGCCGGCGGTGAGTACCACGGTCTCCGCGTCGATCGTGAGCTCGGCTCCGCCTGCGGCAACCCAGCAGACCACGTGATACCCGTTCCGCTGGGGGCCGAGCGCGTCCGTGCAGACAGGGACGTTCTCGCGGGGCGACGGGGCGGGATCGAGCAGCCGGCTCGGGGAAAACCCCCATTCACGCCGGAAGGCGCGAGCGAAAGCCTGCGGAGTCGTGTAGGCGGTCGCTGCCAGTCCCGCCGAGACTCGACCGGTGCGGCGGACCTGCTCGGCGGCTGCGGCGAGCGTGCGTCGTGCACGCCATCGCGCGGGCGTCCATCCCGTCTCCGACCGGAATCCTCGGGTCACGGCGCTTTCGCTGAGGCCATGGTCGCCGGCGACCCGAGTGAGCGTGGCTGCGGTATCCGCGAGGAGGGCTTCGGCGACGCGGCGCAGCTCGCTCGATCGCGGCATGCGCGGTGGTGCGAGATCGATGATCGGCTGGTCGAGAGCCCGTAGCAGCGCGGATGCCGGGACGCCGTCGCCATGGAGGAGCCCCAGGCTCCGAGTGAAGAGCGAGAGGAGCAGTCGTCGCCCTGTGGAGGTGAGAGGGACAGTGAAGGGATGTGCCGGCCCCGCTGCCGCGTTGTGCGCGCGTACGGGCAAGATGCACGCACCTTCCGTCCCGCGGACCGTTGCGCGCTCGTTGCCGGGGAGCCACAGCGCCTCACCGGCGACGAGCGTGAGGTGAGACGCGGCGGTCGCAATGTGCGCGCTTCCGGTTACGGCCCACACCACGACGGGCGCACCTGCGTCGAGCACGGTTCGCGTCGGGCCGGACGGAAGGACATTTGGATCGAAGGGGAGGAGGGAGGACAAGAATCTGCCGATCTGGGTTCATCACATCGAGTAAGGCAACCCTAACCTGATGCGAGGAGCGCCCGAGCTCTCCGGCCTCCGGTGCCTCGCGCGGCGCCGTCCCGATCGCCCGCCGGCCATCCGGTCATCAGGAAGGAACCCATGTCTTCATTCGCATCCGCACGTCGCCTGGCGACATTGCCCATCGCTCTGGCGGCCACCGCCCTGATTGCGCTGACCGGGTGCGCCGCTGAACCGACGGCACCCGCGGCAGATGCCGACAGCGCGTCGCAGGCGAGCCAGTCCTGGCCCCGGGTGTTCGATAACGCCGACGGTTCCACGACCGAGATCCCCGAGCAGCCGCAGCGAGTGCTCTCCACCGCGGTCTCGGTGACAGGCACACTGCTGGCCATCGAGGCTCCTGTGGTGGCGAGCGGTTCGCAGGTGGGCGGTGTCTGGTTCGACCAATGGGCCGACATCGCCGAGGAGCGCGACGTCGAGAACCTCTGGAGCGTGGGCGAGTTCGACCTGGAGGCGGTCATGTCCGCCGCTCCCGACCTGATCGTCGTCGCGACCAGCGGGCGTGATGCGCTCACAGATCAGGTGAGTGACCTGCAGTCCGTCGCCCCGACCATCGTCGTCGACTACGGGGCGCAGACCTGGCAGGATCTCGCCGTCGAGCTGGGCGAGGCGACCGGCCTGGAGGCGGAGGCGAAAGCCGCCATCTCCGACTTCGACGATCTCGTCGACGACACAGCCGCATCCATCACTGTTCCCGAAGGGACGGCGAACGTGATTTCGTTCAACGGCCCGGGCCAGGACAACCCGATCGCGAGGAAGGGTGGCTCTCACGCAGATCTGCTGGAGTCCCTCGGCTTCACGATCGAGGACCCGGATCCGTCCTGGCACACGCAGGCACAGCAGCGCGCGGATTTCGTGTGGGCGACCTACGAGAACCTCCTTCAGCTGACGAGCAGCACGACCTTCATCCTCTCGACGGACGACAGCGGAGCGCAGGCATTCGCTGAGGACCCCGTGCTCGCGAATCTTCCGTCGGTTGCCGCCGACCGCGTGTTCGGCCTCGGGCTCAACTCCTTCCGTATGGACCCTTACAGCTCGCGAGAGATCGTCGAGCACGTGAAGGAACTGTTCTCCTGAAGCCATTCGGTCGGCCTCGCTCCCGGGCGAGGCCGACCGGTCTCGACCTCCCCCGACATCCACCATGACCACTGACATCCACTCGGCGAGCGCGCCCGGGCGTGCGACACCCCGACGTTCGGGCGCCGTGACGGGCGCCGTCCTCCTCGGCGTCCTCGTCCTCATCGCGCTCAGCTCGATCGTGGGCGTGCGCATGCTCGCACCGGGCGATCTCGTTGGAGCGGCGCTCGCCTTCGACCCCACGAACGATGCCCATCTCCTCCTACTGAGCCGGCGGCTGCCCAGGGCAGCGCTCGCGGTGCTGGTGGGTGCCGCGCTGGGCGCAGCCGGCGTCGTGATGCAGTCTCTGACCCGCAATCCGATCGCTGAGCCCGGTCTGCTCGGAGTGAATGCCGGCGCGGCCGTCGCCGTGGCCGTGTCCATCGCGGTCATGGGGATCGTCGCCCCCTTCGCGTACTTCGCCGCTGCGCTGGTGGGCGCCGCGCTCGCCGGTGCCCTGGTGATGCTGCTGGGCGGCGTGCGCCGAGGTTCCGACCCCGTCCGCCTCGTCCTCGCCGGAGCCGCCCTGTCGGTCGTTCTCGGTGCCCTCGCCCAGATCGTGATCGTCAACGGCGACGACATCGTCTTCGACCGTTTCCGCGCCTGGGCGGTGGGTTCGTTGGCCGGGCGTGACGCGGACGTCCTGTGGCCCGCGACGATCCTGATCGGTCTCGGGATCCTCATCGCGCTTCTACTGTCGCGCATGTTGGACGCCGTCTCGCTCGGGACGGAGACCGCACGTGCTCTGGGGGCTCGTCCGTCCCTCGTATGGACCTGCTCCGGGCTCGCGGTCGTCCTGCTCGCCGGCGGCGCAACGGCGGCGGCGGGTCCGATCGCGTTCGTCGGCCTCACGGCCCCCTACGTCGCTCGCCGACTCGTGGGGTCGGACCACCGCCGAGTGCTGTTGCTCGCCATGCTGCTCGGTGCGGCGCTCGTGCTCTTCGCAGACCTCTTGGGGAGAGTCGTGGCTCCTCCCGGCGAGGTGGGGGTCGGCATCATGGTCGCGATCCTCGGCGGACCCTTCTTCGTCGCGCTCGTTCGGCGCCGTCGTCTGGCTCCGCTATGAGAGAGATCACCGCGCTCCGGGCGCCGGGAGACCGCCGCGTCGTGAGGTTCGGCCGTCTCACGCTTCTCGTGCGGGCGCGCACCGTTCTCGTGGTCTCGTCTCTTCTGGTCGTCGCGCTGTCCGCCGCGGCATTCGCCATGACCGTGGGGCGCTTCCCCGTTCCGTGGGATGCGGTGCTGCCCGCAGTCTTCGGGATCGGAGAGGACCCGGTGGCCGTACGCGCCGTGCAGGGCGTCCGACTGCCGCGCGTGGTCAGCGCCATCGCAGCCGGCGCCGCGCTGGGCGTCTCCGCCTCCCTCTTCCAGTCGCTCGCGCGCAACGCGCTCGGATCACCCGACGTCATCGGATTCACCACCGGCGCGGCGACTGGAGCGCTCGTTCAGATCGTTCTGTTCGGCGCACAGCCGAGCCAGGTCGCGATCGGGACAGTCGTCGGAGGCGCGGTGACGGCCGGACTGGTGCTCGTCCTGGCGCGGCGAGGGGGCGGCGTGACGGGGCGTCAGCTCATTCTCGTCGGCATCGGCATCGGTGCGATCGCCTCGGCTGTGAACGGTCTGCTGCTCGTGCGCGGCACGATCGACGCATCCAGCCAGGCCAACCTGTGGCTGTCGGGCTCGCTCGATGCTCGTCAATGGAGCCATGCGCTACCCGTGCTCGGTGCGGTGGCGATTCTGCTCCCGCTCATCGTCGTGCTCGCACGCCGAGCCGGTCTCATGGAGCTGGGCGATGACGTCGCCGCCCAACTCGGCGTGCGCGTCGAGCGGACGCGCTTCGCGCTCATCGTCTGCGCTGTCGCCCTCGCCGCTACGGCGACGGCGGCGGTCGGTCCGATCGCGTTCATCGCGCTGTCCGCACCGCAACTGGCGCGACGGCTGCTGCGCGCCGACGGGCCTCCGATCGTTGCGGCCGCCGCGATGGGGGCAGCGCTGCTGCTCTCCTCGGACCTCGTCACCCAACTGATGCCGGTGGGCTTCGCCGTGCCGGTCGGACGGATGACGGGCGTCGTGGGCGGCTTGTACCTGCTCTGGCTGTTGCTGCCCCGTCGCGGGGCCGTTCAAGGGAGGGGATGGCGTTGACGCAAAACTCGCTGGAAGCGCGAGAACTCACGCTCGGCTATCACGAACACACGATCATCGAAGCGCTCGACGTGCTCATTCCGGAGGGCCGCGTGACGGTGATCGTCGGAGCGAATGCCTGCGGCAAATCTACGCTGCTGCGCGGTCTTGCACGCCTGCTCGTTCCGGCATCGGGGTGGGTCCTGCTCGGCGGCGAGGACATTCGTCGCATGCCGCCGAAAGTGTTGGCGCGGAGGGTGGGCTTCTTGCCCCAGACCGCGTCCGCGCCCGATGGCGTCACCGTCGCCGAGCTCGTCGCACGCGGGCGCTTTCCTCATCAGCGTCTGCTCCAGCAGTGGTCGCCGGAGGATGCGGCGGCGGTGAACGCCGCGATGCGTGCCACGGGTGTGAGCGGGCTGCGTGAGCGCGCCGTCGACGAACTGTCTGGGGGACAGCGTCAGCGGGTATGGATCGCAATGCTGTTGGCGCAGCAGACACCGGTCATGCTGCTGGATGAACCGACCACGTACCTCGACATCGCGCATCAGATGGAGGTGCTGGAACTCTGCCGTCGGCTCAACCGCGCCGAAGCGCGGACCGTCGTTCTGGTGCTGCACGATCTCGATCAGGCATGCCGCTACGCCGACCACCTGATCGTGATGCGTGAGGGGCGGATCCTCGGCAGCGGCTCTCCCGCGGATGTGATGACCGAACAGGTGCTCGCAGAGGCATTCGGGCTGCGCGCCCTGGTGCAGCCCCATCCCGTCACGGGGACACCGATGGTGGTGCCGATCGCCCCGCTGGACTCGACGGAACGGGAGAGCGTCGCATGAGCCTGTTTGCGGGATTCTCCGCAGCGCCGACCTGGATGCGCGGTGAAGCCTGGCGCCGGCCCGATTCACGCGTGGAGGAGCTCTTCTCCGGCGCTCCGATCGTCGATGCCGTGGTGATGGCGGAGGCGGCGGGTTTCGACGTCGCGTTCCGACCGGACGCCCTGACCCTCCCCGTGGACAGCGTCGGACGCGACCCTGCCCACTTGGGCCTGGACCCGATCGTGCAGACGGCGCAACTGGCCATGGCGACGCGGACGATCGGATTGATCGCAACGGTCTCCGCGACGTTCACCGAGCCTTATGCGGCCGCGCGTCAGCTGGTCTCCCTCGAGCACCTCGCACCGGGGCGGATCGGTTGGAACGTCGTCACCTCGCGAAGCGGCGATACGCAATTCTCACGGTCGAGGCCACCGAGCTCATCGGAGCGATGGCGACGTGCCGAGGAGTTCATCGACGTCGTCGAATCGCTGCGACGCGGATTCCCCGCGGACGCCTTCGTCGTGGACCGTGCCGCGTCGGTGCTGGTGGACATCGAGCGAGTGCGACCCATCGACCACGTCGGTGCGCACTTCCGGGTAGCAGGGCCGTTGCCGCTGCCGGTACCGTCCGAGCAGACCCTGCCGCTCATGGTGGCAGGTGGGGGAGAAGCCACGGTGTCATTGGCGGGACGGCGGGCCGACGCGTTGTTCGCCGCGGCGATCGAAGCCGTGGACGCCGCGACCCAGCGTGCGGCGATCCAGGACGCGGCGGTCGCCGCGGGTCGGACAGAGCGACCGCGCCTGCTCCCCGGCATCAGCCTTCTGCTTGCCGACACACGTGAAGAGGCTGCCGAGATCGAGCGCGCGACCTACCCGTCGGGCGGTGGGCGACGTACGGTCGGGCCGCACTGGTCCGTGGTGGGTACCGCCTCGGACGCCGTCGCCGCGATCGCCGCGCGAGCCCGTGCGGGCGTCATCGACGGCTTCATCGCTTTCCCGGTGGGTTCGTGGCACTCCGTCGAATTGCTGTGCGCATCCGTCATGCCGCGGCTTCGCGAGCTCGGACTCGTGGCTGTCACGCCGACCGCGCACTTTCGTCCACACGAGGTGCGCTCCTCACGCACAGAAGGATCAGAATGAGCAAAGCGGCAGACGCAGAGGATGCGGAACGTGACCTGTGGGGAACACGGATCGAGAGGGTGCCCACACTCGGTCGGCGTCTGCTCCGTGTGGTGGGCGCGCGCCATCTCGCTCCCCGTTATCGCCGGATCACCTTCCGGGCGGAGGATCTGCACGATGGGTTTCCCTTCCGTGCCTTCGCGCCGAGCGACCACGTCAAGCTGTTCTTTCCCGATCCGCTGAGCGGTCGGCTCGCCTTTCCGGTGGTCACGGACCACGGTTGGCACGTACCGCCGGAGCTCGGCACGCCGATCTTCCGCGATTACACGGTGCGCGGGTACGAACGGGAGGCGGGAGAGCTCACGATCGATTTCGTCGTGCATCCTCACGGCATCGCAGGCTCGTGGGCCGCGCGTGCGCGACCCGGGGACGAGATCGGCCAGCTCGGGCCGCGCGGAAACATCCTCTTTCCCACGGATTACCCGCACTATCTGGCGGCGGGAGATGAGACAGCGCTGCCGGCGATCATGCGTGTCCTCGAGGAGGCGCCGATCGGCTCTCGGGTCACCGCAGTGGTGGAGGTGGACGGTGCCGCTGACGAACAGCCGCTGGACGTCCGGGACGGGGTCGACGCGGACATTCGCTGGGTGCACCGTATCGGTGCGCGCGTCGTCGGCGGAGGCTGTTCGCCGCTCGAAACCGCCATCAGATCCGTGCCCCTGCCCGGCTCGGAACCCGCGTTCGTCTTCGTCGCGGGCGAAGCGACGGCGCTGACACCCATACGCCGTTACCTCCGGCGAGAGCTGGGCCTTGCGAAGGTTCGCGTGGACGTCGACGGGTATTGGAAGCAGGGCGTCACCAACCTGGATCATCACGCCGAGCTCGACGACGACTCGTAGGTCGGCGGACGCATCGCCGACGCACGGCCTACGCATACGCGCGACTGGAACGATCCGCCCGTGCGGAACCGATTCGTCGCTGTGGGCACGATGCTTGCTCTCCTGGTGCTCAGCGGGTGTGCCGGCCCGGCCGGGATCTCGTCGGCCGGACAGCTCGCCTCGGGGGACCGGCGCCAGGTCTCCGAACCCGTCGCGCCCATCCGGACCTGTGCGACGGTGTCAGCTCAACGCACCCTGACAGGCGGTGCGGGCGACGACGCCGACGAGGCTGCACCGCCCGACACCGCACGTATCCAGCAGGCGCTCGACGATTGCGCCAGGACCGACGATTCGGTCGTGGCGGTTCGGCTGGCCGCATCCGACACGCTGACCGACTTCCTGAGCGGTCCGTTGACCGTGCGCCAGGGTGAAGTCCTCCTCCTCGATTCGACGGTGACGCTCTACGGCTCACGCAATCCCGCCGACTACCAGATCGCGGGTCGAGAGACCTGTGGCACGGTGGGCAGAAGCGGCGGTGGGTGCGCGCCGCTGCTGACTCTCTCCGGTGCGCACACCGGTCTGACGTCGGCACCCGATGCGGCAGGGCGCCAGGGCCGCATCGACGGACGCGGGGGACAGACGATGTGGGGAGCGCAGCAGAGCTGGTGGGACCTCGCACAGGCGGCGAAGGGCCACGGGATGCAGAACGTGCCGCGGCTCGTCCAAGCGTCGAAGGCGGATGACGTCACCTTGCACGACATCGACCTCGTCGACGCCGCCGGCATCCATGTGTCCTTCCAGGATGCGGATGGGCTCACGGTCTGGGGCGTGCGCATCCAGACACCCGCGACCGCGCGGAACACCGACGGGATCGACCCGGCAGGAGCGACCGACGTCACCATCGCCGACTCGTGGATCATGGACGGCGACGACGGCATCGCCATCAAGGCCGGCTCAGAGCCGTCGGCGCACATCTCGATCCTCGGGAACCACTTCTTCGGAACCCACGGCATCTCGATCGGCAGCGAGACGACGGCCGGCGTGAGCGACGTGCTCGTCGCCGACGACACCGTCAGCGGCACCGACGCACTCGGCAACGCGAGCGCGGCATCCACCGGCATCCGGATCAAGAGCTCGCCCAAGGTCGGCGGCATCGTGCGGCAGGTGACGTACCGCCGCATCTGCCTAGATGCCGTCAAGGCTCCGCTCGACATCGATCCGTTCTACGGCGGCTCGAACGGTCCGAACGTCCCGCGGTTCCAGGACATCGTGGTGTCGGACCTGCGCGCCACGAACTCGCCACGGGGCGCGACCTCGGTGCTGAAAGGAGCGGACGCCGCGCATCCGCTGCGCGTGCGACTCGAGAACATCGATGTGGATGCGCGCCCGGTACAGGCCTCGGACGCGGACATCACCGCCGCCGGTGTCGTCTTCGGCGGAGCGGAGTTGAGTTCGGAGAGTTCCGACGTGCACGTCTCGGATGCGGATGCGCCGACCCCCGCCGAGGCGACGCCGTGCGTGTTCCCGTCCTATCCCGCGCTGTGACGCGAGAGGTGTGTCACTCCTTCGGAGTCGAGAGGTGTGTCACTCCTTCGGAGTGGAGACGACCCGCGGCGTCGCCGGATTCAGGAAGTCGCCGGTGCCGACCCGCGAGTGACGCCGGGAGTACGCGAAGTAGATCCCGACGCCGAGGGCGAGCCAGATGAGGAAGCGCAGCCACGTCTCGACCGAGAGGTTCAGCATCAGGTACGTGCAGATCAGGGCGGAGATGATCGGCAGCACGGGGCTCCACGGCACGCGGAAGCCGCGCTTCAGATCAGGCCGGGTGCGACGCAGGACCACGACACCGACAGACACCAGCACGAACGCCGACAGTGTGCCGATGTTGACCATCTGCTCGAGCACGCCCACGGGGGTGACACCCGCGACGACGGCGACGATGACCGTCACCACGATCGAGATGACCCACGGGGTGCGCCAGCGCGCGTGCACGCGCGCCAGCTTCTGCGGGAGCAGGCCGTCGCGCGACATCGCGAAGATGATGCGCGTCGCACCGATGAGCAGTGTCAGCACGACGGTCGTGAGACCGGCGACCGCGCCGGCCGAGATCACCGTCGCCATCCAGGACTGTCCGTGGTACGCGAACGCGTTGGCGAGGGCGGCGTCAGGGTCGAGGTCGCGGTACGAGACCATGCCGGTCACCACGAGCGCGACGGCGCAGTAGAGGATCGTGCAGATGATGAGCGAGGCGATGATGCCGATCGGCATGTCGCGCTGCGGGCGCCGCGTCTCCTCCGCCGTGGTGGCGACGACATCGAACCCGATGTAGGCGAAGAACACGAGCGCTGCGCCGGCGAGGATGCCGCCGACGCCGAACGTGGCCGGCTCGATGCCGGAGAGGAACTGCAGGAGCGGCTGCGTGAGGCCGGAAGCGGATGCGGTGCTCTCGGCCGCCGGCACGAACGGGGTGTAGTTGGCCGGATTGACGAACATGAGACCCGCGACGATGACGAACAGCACGATGAAGAGCTTCACCGCGACCAGGACGAGATTGACCCGCAGCGACTCCTTGATGCCGATCGTCATCAGGGTGCCGAGGACCAGGACGAGCAGGATGGCCGGCACGTCCACCACGCCGCCGTGCGAGAGCCGCTCCGGGAGCACGATGCCGAGCTGTTCGAGGAAGGCGCCGAGGTACGCGCTCCATCCCTGCGCGACCACGCTCGCTCCGAGGAACATCTCGAGGATGAGGTCCCATCCGATGATCCAGGCGAAGAACTCGCCGAGCGACGCGTACGAGAACGTGTACGCCGAACCCGACACCGGCACGGTCGAGGCGAACTCGGCGTAACACATGGCCGCGAGGGCGCAGGCGATCGCGGCGATCACGAAACTGACGACGATCGACGGACCGGCGACCTCGTGTGCGGCACGTCCCGTGAGCGTGAAGATTCCCGCGCCGATCACGACACCGACGCCGAAGACGGTGAGATCGAGCGCGCCGAGCGACTTCTTGAGGCGGAACTCCGGTTCCTCGGTGTCGGCGATGGACTGCTCGACCGACTTGGTGCGGAGAAGACTCACGTGGTGCTCGCTTTCGACGGATTCCGTGGCGTCCGGAGCCACTCAGGGAGGATAGCCGCCGTCGAGAGCGTGTGCAGGGTGTGTCCCGCCGTGTGTACAACTGCGCGCAGGAGTGGTATCCAACGGGGGGCGCGCGCCGCATCCCTCTTGCACGTCGGCGGATTTTCCCGGCTCGGGGCCGAAGCGCGGCGAAGTGATCGGGTGTGCACTGGAGACATGACCGGTTCGGGCCGCATCCCGGAAGCAGTCGTGCGTCGTGGCGGCGGCGTCGCGGTGTTCCTGGGCGTCTCGTTTCGGCGTGACGTGGCTCGTGTGGGCGCCGTTGGTGACGCAGGCGCAACAGGGCGCGCTCACCACCGTTCCGTGGACGTTCTTCTTCGGCTCTCTCGGACCGGCGTGCGCAGCCGTGGCCGCATCCGTCTGGGAAGGCGGATGGCGTGAGGTGGCGCGGTGGGCGCGGCGCGCGTTCTCCTTGCGGTTCGCTGCGCGGTGGTGGATCGCCGCGATCGGTATGCCTGTGGCCTACTTCGTCATCGGATACGGAGTCGCGACGGTGGTGACGGGGGCATGGCCCGATGCCTCGCAGTTCGGCGCGACCGACAAACTGCCCGGCCTGGCGTGGCCGCTGGTGGCTGTCGTGTGGGTCGTGACGTTCGGGCTGGGGGAGGAGTCGGGCTGGCGCGGGTGGCTCCTGCCCGCCCTCACCCGCAGGATGTCCGTCTTCTGGGCGACGCTCATCGTCGCCGCGGTGTGGATCGCCTGGCACGCTCCCGCGTTCCTCTTCAACCCCACCTACACCGCTATGGGCCCTGGGATCATCGGCTGGATGCTCGCCCTCGTGACGGGGTCGTTCCTCCTGTCGTGGATGGCGCAGGGTGCACGTTGGAGCATCGTGCCGGTGCTGATCTGGCATGCCGGGTTCGATCTGCTGACGGCCGCCGATCAATCCGCGGGCGTCATCGCGTCGACGATCAGCGCGATCGTCATGGCGCAGGGGGCGGTGTGCGCGTGGTTGCTGTGGCGAGATGCTCGCGCGCGCCGAGTGCCCGCCCCTATGCTCAGCCCATGACTGAGCCAACGCAGGAACAGCTCGAAGCCTCCGACAAGGTCGAGAAGCGCACGGTGGGCGGGGAGCTCCGCTACTACCTCAAGAACATCAAGGAGCACTGGCCCGCGGTCGTCGAGCAGCATCCGGATGCCGCCGGCCACGAGGCGTGGTGGACGCCGGACGGCAAGTTCCACGCGACCCACGAGCAGCTCCGCCGCGACGCGATGATCGGCGGCATCGTCTGAACCACTTCCCCCCGCCGTGAGTTTCGCGGGGATGAGTCGGCGCTCGGCGCGACATAGGGTGGCCGGATGGTCGATATCGAGATGCGGGCGCTCGATGGCGGCACGGTGACGCTGGGCGACGCGCGAGGACGATCGCGGCGCACCGTCGAAGTCGAGGCCTTCGAGATCGGGGTGTACCCCGTGACGGAAGAGGTCCTGGCGGAGCTTCTCGGCATCGAGGTGCGCCACCCGCGCGTGCCCGCCACACACCTGAGCTGGCTGCGCGCGGTTCGCTTGTGCAACGCCGCATCCGAGTGGGAGGGACTCGATCCCGCCTACGGATTCGACGGCGCGGAGGTCACCTGGCACCAGGATGCCGACGGGTACCGGCTCCCGACCGAGGCGGAGTGGGAGTACGCGTGCCGCGCCGGATCCACGGCCGCGCATTACGGTCCGCTGGCGGAGGTCGCGTGGACGGCGGCCGACGGAGCGGCTCGTCCTCAGCCGGTGGGCGGCAAGATGCCGAACCTCAACGGCCTCTTCGACACGCTCGGCAACGTGTGGGAGTGGTGCTGGGACCTCCTCGATCCGTCGGGCGACGACGATCGTCGGGTCTTCCGCGGCGGCAGCTTCGCGAGTGACGCGTTCAGTGCCCGAGCATCCACGCGTCGTGGCGCGCTTCCGGATGCGGGCGCAGACGACATCGGGATGCGCCTGGCCCGCGGTCCGCACGAGGCATAAGGCTTCCTCCACGCCGGCTCCGATGAGCGGCGAAAGCAGCCCGCCCCGGGCGCGGATGCGGGCGCGCGACCCGCAGCGAAACGCCTGAGCGCAGCGGCTCAGTCGCGCATCGCGTTGCC
The DNA here is from genome assembly GCF_031453615.1 of Microbacterium sp. SORGH_AS_0428. NCBI lineage: Bacteria > Bacillati > Actinomycetota > Actinomycetes > Micrococcales > Microbacteriaceae > Microbacterium > Microbacterium sp. SORGH_AS_0428. Next base: position 71,842 of record NZ_JAVIZT010000001.1, read on the forward strand.
GATGTAGGAGTACTTCACGAAGACCTCCGCTGCGATCCCCGCCTCCTCGAGCACTCCCTGAACGGCAGCGAGCATGTACCGCGAGTCCCAGCCCATGTAGAGGAAAGCGCCGTCGCCGAGCTCGTCCCACTGGCCGTTCCACGCGCGGGTCTCGTACACCGGGCCGCCGCGCCGCGCGCTGAACGACACCAGATCCTCGCGGGCATCAGCCCACAGTCGCTTGAAGATGCGGTTGAACAGGGACGCGATGTCGTAGATCTCCCAGTGCTCGCCGCGGTACTCCACGTACGACCATTCCTGCTGCCAGCCCGGCGGGAAGCCGCGGCGCTTCTTCGCATCGAGGATGGGGGTCAGATCGTCGTCGTCGATGAGCACATCGGCCCTGCGGCGCCACACCGTCAAGAACCGGTCGATGAGCTCGACGGTGCGCCGGGAGATCGCGGCCGTGTTCCACGCCTCGAGGTCGGCGACGGATGCGGTCATTTCGATCCCGCTGCGGCGATACAGGCCGCGCTTGTCCGGGAACGAACGATCGAGCGCCCGCTCCGCCAGCGGCTCCTCGAGCAGCGTGAGGTTGCCCAGGGTCGCTGCCAGGGCGCGGTGACTGTTCTGCTCGTCCTCCGAGAACTCGCTCCAGGAGCGGAGGCCGTCGCCGCTCCACCCGTCGCCCGGGGCCAGCGGGACGATGTGCTCGACGTCGAGGTCTGCCGCGGAGTCGCGCCCGGCGAGGCGCGCCAGCACATAGGCCGGATGCGGCAGGGGAGTGAACTTGAGGGCGATCCGCATCCGCTCGTCGGACGGCGTGATGCGCCCGAAGGCGTGACTGAGCGCCTCGGGGCCGTCGGCGCGCGCGCGACACAGACGGGCGACGAGGCGGTCGTTGGTGAGGCCGGCGACCAGTCGCCGCAGCAGCAGCGCCTGCAGATCCTCCAGCGTCTCGATCAACGTGTCGCGGGCGATGACGCCCTGCTCGTGGTCGCGGTACGCGGCCATGACCAGCGGGAAGGTGCCCCGCCCGAACGTGCCGAGGAAGCGAAGCTGCGCGGCGACGCCTTCGTCGGCAGCGTGCGCGGGTTCGAGGAGCACGCGGTAGATCTCGGAGTAGGCCTTCCATTCGGCCGCATCCCTCTCCAGCGTCTCGGCCTCGAGCACGGGGAACTCGCCGCGGAACGCGTCGTAAACGGCGCGCGTCGTGCCGCCCGTGAGCTCGCGGCCGGTGCGCATCACGAGGTAGTGACGCCAGAAGTCCGCGATCGCTTCGCCCGTGTTCTGCTCGATCGGCAGCCAGAAGCGCTCCTCGATCGCGGTCTGCTCCGCGTGAGTGAGCCCCATGAGGATGTAGTTGTGGATCAGTTCGTGATCCCGCAGGGGTTCACCCGTCGAGTTCAGGCTCTCGAAGATCTGCTGCGCATTGGCATCGGCGCCGAGTGCGATGGCGACGTGCTCGAGGCGCTGCAGCCCCCGCCAGATCCGCGACGCCTCTTCGGGGCGGATCTGGCTGCGGAAGAACGCGTAGTTGTCGTCGAAGCGCGATGTGCGATCTGCGGCGTCGGCCTCCCGTCGGTCGAGCACCACGCTCTCGAAGACATCCGCCCACGCCCGGTGGGGGCGCAGCTTCGTCCGGTGGGTCTCGCCGCCGCGTACGAGCACGTCGTGCAGGTGCCCTGCCAATGCGGGGTCGGACTCGCGCACGGTGTGCTCGAGAGCGGCGACCAGCAGCATGAGGGTCGTGATGCGCTGCTGGCCGTCGATCAGCACGAGTTCGGCGTCGTCGGAGTCCCCGCCGCGAGACGACAGGATGGAGGCCAGGAAGTGCGTGTGCCCCTCCGGGAGATCGGCCACCTGGCGGACGTCGGCCAACAGCTGCTCGCACCCGCCGATGTCCCAGCGGTACTGCCGCTGATAGACGGGCACGACGATGGCGAGGTCGGGATCGCTGAGCCAGGCGATCGTGTTGACGGCGGTCGCATCGACGTTGGTGGCGGTGGCCATGATCCTCGATCTCGTTGCGGGCGGAGCGGGTCGCGCAGGGCGACCAGACCACTCTAGGCCGGGGCCTCGGGCCTCCCGGGTATTGCCGAGGAGCCCGAGTAGGCTGACCTTACCTGGGCCAGTAAAAACGCGCTGACCCCCCACCGAAAGGCATGATTCGTCATGGGTTACATCAAGTCCGCCGCTCTCGAGGAGACCGGCTACGTCGTCCTCGACAGCTACAACCAGGAGCTCGATCCCAAAGAGTGGCTCGACATCGAGTACAACGACTGGAAGTCCTCGGGCGACACCCGGTTCGCTCCTCTGGCCAGCGCCTTCGGCGAGATCGAGTGCAACGGGTTCTGGAACCACAAGCCGCCGCGCACCGACAAGGACGGCGTGTGGATCGACTCGCAGGTCGCCAAGGCCCCGAACCTCGTGCGCCGCGCGCAGGAGCCCGGCGCGAACGTCGGTCGCTGCCGTGTCATCGAACTGCAGCCCACCCCCTACGGCGACTGCCTCTACAACCTGCACCAGGATGACAACAACCGTCTCAACCCCGACGGGACCGGCTGGGTCGTGCGCGGGTTCTTCAACCTGACGGATGACAAGGACAGCTACTTCGTCCTGCGTGAGAACCGCACGGATCCCCGCGGCGAGGTGCGCATCGCGCTTCCCGCCGGAGCGCAGCTGATCATCGACACGCAGCGCCTCTGGCACGCTGCCACGCACAACGGCACCGACCCGCGTTACTGCCTCATCACCTCGTGGACCTCGGGCCCCGAACTCGACGCCTACATCGAGAAGTACCACGGCGTGAACCACGTCGAGAGCGTCGAGGTGCCGCAGGACGTGCTGGAGCACGGCTACGCCGAGCAGGCCCGTAAGGATGCGGCTCGCGCCGCCTACTACGCGGCCAAGGGGCAGGCGGCTGTCCAGGCCATGAGCGAGGCCTGAGACTGCTGACGACGACGGTGGCCCGGTCCGCAGTGCGGATCGGGCCACCGTTCTGCATGCCGGCGCCTGCGCGTCGCGATCCACAGGGTCGGGCGCAGGCCGCCGTGTGAACACTGTGTTGGTTTTACCCGGCGCAGCCGTTTCTTTGTGTGGCTTTGTGTTGTAATGTGTTGATCCTTCGAGGAGGATCATGTACGCAACGGAGCGCCAGGCGGCGATCGAGCGAATCTTGGACGCCGAGGGACGACTGGTCGTCGTCGACCTCGCAGAACGCTTCGACGTCACCACCGAGACCGTGCGACGCGATCTCGCGTCTCTCGAGCAGCGCGGCGTTCTGCAGCGTGTGCACGGCGGTGCCGTCGCTCACGACCGCTCCAGCACCCGCGAGACGTCGATCAGCGAACGCATCCACGAACGCAGCGACGCGAAGGGCCGGATCGCCCGCGCAGCGCTGAATCTCCTCGGCGACCGCTTCGACGGATCCGTGCTTCTCGACGCCGGCTCCACGGTCGGCGCACTCGCGCGGGAGCTGCCGTCGCACCTGGCGACGCGCGGCGGGCGAGCGGATGTGGTCACCCACTCCTTCGCCCACGCCCCTCTGCTCGCGGAACAGGACGGGATCGACCTCACCCTCGTGGGCGGTCGGGTGCGTCGCGTCACGGGCGCTGCCGTCGGGGCGACCACCGTCGCCGCCATCGACGGCCTGCGCCCCGACATCGCCTTCCTCGGCACCAACGGACTCTCCGCCGCGTTCGGTCTCAGCACCCCCGACCCTGAAGAGGCCGCGGTCAAGCGCGCAGCGGTCGCGGCCGCGCGGCGCGTCGTCGTCCTCTGTGACGCGCAGAAATTCGACCTCGAGCTGCTCGTCTCGTTCGCTCCGCTCTCGGCGCTCGACGTGCTCGTGACGGATGCGGCTCCGCCCGCCGCGCTGGCGGAGGCACTGGAGCGCGCCGACATCGAGGTGGTGCAGGCATGATCGTCACCGTCACCGCGAACCCGTCCCTCGACAGGGCGGTCTCGCTCGCCGCCCCGCTGGAGGTCGGCGAGGTGCAGAGCGCCCTCGGCGTCCGCGAGGACGCCGGCGGGAAGGGCGTGAACGTCTCCCGTGTCGTCGCCGCCGCGGGAACGGCGACACTGGCAGTTCTGCCGTTGGCAGACCAGGATCCGTACGCGGCGGCGCTCGCGCAGACCGGCATCCCCGTCAGAGCCGTGCCCGTCCACGGCCACGCCCGCGCGAATCTCACGCTCGCCGATCCGCGGGGAACGACGACGAAGATCAACCTGCCCGGGGCCGTGCTCGACTCGGAGGATGCGGACGCGCTCATCGACACGATCGTCGCGGCCACCGCGGGCGCGGACTGGCTGGTCCTCGCGGGATCCCTTCCGCCGGGCGCGGGCGACGACTTCTACGTGCGCGCGATCCTCGCCGTTCGCGCCGCGCACGGCGACGCCACGCCTCGCATCGCCCTCGACACCTCGGGTGCCGCACTCGCGGCGGCTGTGGCGGGAGCCCGCCCCGACCTCATCAAACCCAACGAGCATGAACTCGCCGAACTGACCGGCGCAGCCGCCGACACCCGCGACATCGACGGCATCATCGCGCTCGCGCAGGATCTCGTCGGACCTCGCGTCGGCGCCGCGCTGGTGACGCTCGGCGCCGCCGGTGCCCTGCTGGTCACCGAGGACGGCGTCTGGGTGGGAACGGCCCCGCGCATCACCGCGGTCAGCACGGTGGGGGCGGGCGACAGCTCCCTCGCCGGATACCTGCTGGCGGACGTTGCCGGTGCCGAACCCGCCGAGCGTCTGCGCACGGGGATGCGATACGGCGCAGCCGCCGCATCCCTGCCAGGAACCCAACCCCCGACCCCGGCGGATCTTGTGACCGCCGAGATTCCCGTGCAGCGGATCATCCGCTGACGAACCCGACCACTGGAGGTCATCGTGTCCGACACCATCACACCGGAGCTCGTCGTCCTCGACGAGGATCTCGGCGCCGACAAGGCAGCCGTCATCCGGGCCCTTGCCGCGCGCGTGGTCGCCGCGGGTCGGGCCACGGATGCCGAGGCGCTGTTCGCCGACGCCTGGGCGCGCGAAGAGAAGGATGAGACCGGCCTGCCCGGCGGCATCGCGATCCCGCACGCGAAGAGTCCCGCCGTCTCGCAGGCGTCTCTCGCCTTCGCCAGGCTGAAGCCGGCGGTGGCCTTCGGCGCCGCCGACGGCCCCGCGGATCTCGTCTTCCTCATCGCGGCCCCCGCGGATGCCGCCGAGGAGCACCTGGCCGTGCTGTCCCGCCTCGCGCGGAGCCTCATGCAGGAGTCGTTCACGAGCGAGCTCCGTCAGGCCCCCGATGCGGCGGCCGTGGTGTCCACGGTGCGTCAGGCGATCGGCGAGGAGCAGGCCGCAGCGCCCGCGGCGACTCCGGCCGCGCCCGCCGCGTCCGCCTCGCCCGCGCTCGAGGTCGACGGCCGCCCCGCGCGCATCGTCGCCGTCACCGCGTGTGCGACCGGTATCGCGCACACGTTCATGGCGGCCGACGCGCTGACCGCGGCCGGCAAGGAGCAGGGGATCGACCTCGTCGTGGAGCCCCAGGGCTCCAGCGGCTACAAGGCGCTTCCGCAGAGCGTGATCGATGACGCCGACGCGGTGATCTTCGCCGTCGATGTGGATGTGCGCGAGCCGCAGCGGTTCGCCGGCAAGCCTGTCGTGCGCTCCGGCGTGAAGCGCGGCATCGAGCAGCCCGTCGCCCTCATCACCGAGGCCCTCGCGGCGGCGAAGGATCCGAGCGGCGCACGCGTGCCGGCCGCATCCGGCGGCGCCTCCGCTGCGAGCAGCGCTCCCGCGCAGAACGAGCGGTGGGGCGCCAAGATCCAGCGGATCCTCCTCACGGGTGTGAGCTACATGATCCCGTTCGTCGCCGGCGGTGGTCTGCTGATCGCCCTGGGCTTCCTGCTGGGCGGCTACCAGGTGACTGCCGACGCCGGCAAGGTGATTATCGACAACTCGCTGTGGAACCTGCCGACGGAGAACATCACGTCGCCGCTGGGTCCGATCGGCCAGTACCTGGGCTCCGTCGCCTTCATGATCGGCGCGACGTCGATGGGCTTCCTCGTGTCGGCGCTGGCCGGTTACATCGCCTTCGCGATCGCGGACCGGCCCGGTATCGCGCCCGGTTTCGTCGCGGGTGCCGTCGCGGTGCTCATGAACGCCGGCTTCATCGGCGGCATCATCGGCGGTCTGCTCGCCGGTTTCATCGCCTGGTGGCTCGGTCGCCTGAACCCGCCGCGCTGGCTGCGGGGCCTGATGCCGGTCGTGATCATCCCGTTGGTCGGTTCGGTCATCGCCTCGGGTCTGATGATCCTCTTCCTCGGGCGCCCGATCGCGGCTCTCATGGACGCGCTCAACGTCGGCCTGACCGACCTCGCCGGCACCGGCGCGATCGTCGTCGTCGGCATCATCCTCGGCCTCATGATGTGCTTCGACCTCGGCGGCCCGGTCAACAAGGTGGCGTACGCCTTCGCCACCGCCGGTCTCGCCAGCGCATCGACCGCCGACATCCACGCCGTGCCGTTCCTGATCATGGCGGCGGTCATGGCCGCGGGCATGGTCCCGCCGCTGGCCATGGCGCTGGCGTCCACCGTCCTCGCTCGCGGCCTGTTCACCCCGGTCGAGAAGGAGAACGGCAAGGCGGCCTGGCTGCTGGGTGCCGCCTTCATCAGCGAGGGCGCCATCCCGTTCGCGGCGGCGGACCCGCTCCGTGTCATCCCCGCGAACCTCATCGGCGGCGCCGTCACCGGCGGGCTGAGCATGGCGCTCGGCGTCTCGTCGCTGGCGCCCCACGGAGGCATCTTCGTGTTCTTCGCCATCGATCCCATCTGGGGCTTCCTGATCGCGCTCGTGGCGGGGACGCTGGTGACCGCGCTGGCCGTCGTCGCGCTGAAGAAGTGGGTCGGACGCAAGGAACTCGTTCAGGCGCAGGCGGCCGCAGCACCCGTCGCGGCCTGAGAGCATAGAAGGGTAAGACGAGAGGAATCACCCATGGCAGAACGTCAGGCGAAAATCGCCAGCAGCTCGGGCCTTCACGCGCGCCCCGCCAAGCTCTTCGTGCAGGCGGTGCAGGAGAAGAAGCTCCCCGTCACGATCGCCCTCGAGGGCGGCCCCGACCTGAACGCGGGAAGCATCCTGTCGATCATCGGTCTCGGCGCCTCGCACGGCAGCGTCGTGACCCTGAAAGCGGAGGGCGAGGGGGCCGAGCAGGCTCTCGACGAGCTCGTCGCACTGCTCGAGACGGACCTCGACGCCGAGTAAGGCATCCTTCAGACGACGAAGGCGGATGCGGTCACCTCCGGGTGCCGCATCCGCCTTCGTCGTTCGTGCTCAGAGTTCGAGCGTGTCGCCCGGCTCGAGCACGACGAGCTCTCCGCCGTGCTGCTCTGCGGCCCATTTCAGACGGGCGCGGCCCATCTCCTTACCGGCGACAGAAAGCGTCATGTCGTGCGTTCCGAACACCTGGCGCGGCTTCACGGCGAGGACGAAGTCCATGGCGTCGCCGATCTTCAGCCACGGTGCACCCACGGGCGCGGCGAGCACCGTCACATCGTGGCCCTTGGGCAGCGCGTACGAGTCGCCGGGGTAGTAGAGCGTGTCGTCGACCAGGACACCCACGTTGTCGATCACCGGGATGCTCTCGTGGATGACGGCATGGCGGCCGCCGAAGAAGCGGAGCTGGAACGGCGCCACCTCGACCGTGTCTCCCGGAGCGACGACGGTGATGTCGTATCCGGGCGCGGCGTTCTTGACGCCCTCGGGCGCGTAGATGGGCAGCCCGGGATTGGCCGCGACGAGTCGGTCGATGTGATCGGCAGTCCAGTGGTCGGGATGCTCGTGGGTGATCACGAGGGCTGCGACGTTCGACGCGTCGGGCAGGGGAGTCGTGAACGAACCGGGGTCGATGATGAGCTTGCGGCCCTGCTTCTCGAGGGTGAGGGCGGCATGCTCGTGCTTGGTGATTCGCATGACGCGAGTCAACTCTTCGGGGGTCCTCGAGGCAACCCGACACGAATCCCGGCCTCGATTTGGCGCAACGCAAGACCGCATGGCATACTTGAACGGTTGCCACGGCAGCGGCCCCATCGTATAGCGGCCTAGTACGCCGCCCTCTCACGGCGGTAACGCGGGTTCGAATCCCGCTGGGGTCACCAAGAGAAAACCCCCGGTTGATCCGGGGGTTTTCTTGTTTCTCCGAAGCGCTCCGCGGCATCAGCATCTCGCGGCTCGCGTAGTGCGCGCACGACGCGGAAGCAATCCCCTCGGGTCGCATCCGGTCGCGGCATACGGTGCCGTCGTTCGACACGAACGAGGGGAGCGAGACGTGGACGTGACAGAGCGGATCGGTGAGCTGGCGATGGATGCGGGCATCCGCGTCGCGGCGGCGGAGTCGCTGACCGGCGGGCAGGTGTGCACGGCCCTCGGTGCGACGCCGGGCGCATCCGATTGGTTCGCCGGGGGAGTCGTCGCCTACACGATCGAGACGAAGAACCTCGTGCTCGGTGTGCACCTGGACATCGACCCCTGTTCCGCCGAGTGTGCGCGGACGATGGCTGCGGGGGTGCGCGATGCGCTGGAAGTGGATGCTGCCGTCGCCACGACGGGTGTCGGCGGGCCGGATCCGCAAGACGGTCACGCGCCCGGGACCGTCTTCATCGGCTGGGCGCGGGGGTCGCACGTCGGCGCGCGCGAGTTCTCCTTCGAGGGGGACGACCCGGAGCAGATCGTCGAGGCGAGCACGCGGGCGGCGCTGGAGATGCTTGCCGAGATCCTCGACGGCATGTCGGAGGACGAGGACCGCTGACGCGTCAGTGGTGCGGCACCACCGGAACGGTGCCGTCATCGCGCAGCAGGATCCCGTCCTGCACCGCACCGAGGGCCGGCGTCACCAGCACCGCGATGAGCGCGGCGGCGGCGAGCAACTGGCCGACCCGCAGATGCTGCGCGGGTACAGTGCGGTGCATGGCGGCTGCCGCACAGGCGCCGAGTGCCACGCTGAGGGTGACGCAGACCGCGACGCCCACGATGCTCGTGTGTGCAGGTTCGCTCGCCAGCAGCGACGTCGCGGCGAGCATCGCGAGCAGGGCTCCCGCTGTGACGGCGCGTGGGGCAAGGAAGCGACCGGCGCGAAGTGCCGCGACGCCCCATCCGAGTCCGCCGAGGCCGAGAGCTGCGGCACCGACTCCGAGGATCCGGTTCACCGATGTCGCGTCCGGGAGGACGACAGCGCCTGCGCCGAGGGCAGCGAGCACGAGCGCGGCACCCCAGGCGAGGGCGGCCGGCCACGGGCCGGCGAGCAATGCTGCCCGCAGGCCCGTGGCCGCGCTCGCGCGCTGCACGCTCATGCCGTGGCGATGCGCGCGCCGCGGTCGGCGCCGACGCCGATGGCCAGCAGCACGACGGCGCTGCCGAGGTGCAAGAAGTGGTCCGGGACGTTCAAGGCCAGGATGTTCGCGGCAGTGCCGACGAGGAAGAACCCGGCCACGCCGAGCAGCAGGTAGGCGGCGCCCACGACGGTGTTCACCGTCTTGGCAGCACGGACGTTCGCGAGACCCGCGACCAGCAGTGCCGCACCGATCAGGAGGTGGGCGACGTTGTGCAGCGGGTTCACGGCGAAGATGCCGAGAAGAAGCCCGCCCTCGGTGGCGAGGAAGCCGACGCCGCCGGTCACGGCGAAGCCGAGGAGGCCGACGAGGAGATAGACCGCGCCGAAGACGGTCGCGACGATGCGGTTCGGGGAAGAGCTCATGATGACCTCCGGTGTGAGGAGGACGCGACCGTGTGCCGCATCCATCACTTGTTCGTGACGGGGTCGAGAACGGATGGGAACACTTTCAGGCCGCTCACAGAAACGGGGCGCCGCTCCCGAAGGAACGACGCCCCGTGCGCGCGGTGGTCAGTTGAGCAGACCACCCAGATCGAGGTCGGAGGTGAGTCCGTCGACGAGATCGCCCACCTGCGTGCCGATGTCGCCGACAGATCCGCCGACCGACGTCTCGGGGGCGACAGGCGCGTCGATACCGGTCTCGTTGCCGGAGCCGACCGGCGCATCGACAGGAGCCTGCACGTCGTTACCGGAGGCGACCGGCGCCTGCAGGTCGTTACCCGACGCGACCGGCGCCTGGTTGCCGGAGAGCACGTCGCCCACGATGGGGCCCTGGATCACGCTCACGTCGCCGACGGAGGTGTCGGGGGCCACGGATGTCTCGGGGGACACGGAGGCATTTCCGGCCTCGATCGCGCTCGTCAGCCAGGTCTGCGCGGCTTCGACCGGGGCGCTCAGCGTCGTGGTGAAGGTGGACCAGTCGCCCTCGCGGGGCTCATCGGCCGAAGCCGGCAGCGCGAAGCCGGCGACAGCGATCGCTGCAGCGCCCGCTCCCGCCGCGGTGATGATTGCCAGACGGTTCTTCGTGTTCGTACGCATCGATATCTCTCCTTGTTTTCCGTCTGCGACCTTTCGGCCGCACACAGGTCATCCGAAGCCGAGGCTCGATCGGATGGGAGGAAACATCTCAGGTCGTGATGGCGAACATCGCGTCGCTGGTGGGCAGACCGCTGGGGGAGCCGCCCGCGGCCTCCACGGTGACAGCGATCACGTCGCCCGGCTGGAACGTGCCGTCGAGCTCGGAGACGGCGTCGTTCGCCGAGAAGGTGCCCGCTGGAAGAGGGGCGCCGTCGCGGATGAACCACATCTCGAACGTCTTGTCGCTCTCGAGCGTCGGCATGCCGTCCGTCACGAGCACCGCCCGACCCGTGGACGCGGACCAATGCGCCGTCGCGGAGGCGCCGTCATCGAGGGTCACGCTCGCGGACTGCGCGTCGGGGGCGTCTTGGATCTGCTCCAGCGCGACCTGAGCGCCGTCTACCGGGTTCAGCAGGCGCCCGAGCGACAGGCCGCCGATGCCGAGCGCGAGGATGAAGGCGAGCGAGGCGGCGAGTGCGAACCACATCCGCGATCGGGCGCGGCGTGGGGCGGGGGCAGGCGGCGTATCGATGACCGGCTCAGTGTGACCGGCAGATCGGGGAGCTTCCTGCGGGAGCGTGGCGATTCGAGCCAGCAACGCGTCGCGCACCTGCGGACGGGGTACCACGTCATCTGCGCCGTCGGCAAGGGCGGCTGCGGTGTCGAGCTCGGTGGCTACGATCGTGTTCCAGGCCGGATGCGCGGCGAGGAGCTCCTGGAAGCGAGTCTCGTCTTCGGCGGAGAGCGCGTTCAGGGCATGGCCGGCCGCGAGGTCGCGGAACTCTTCTTCTTCCATCACTGCACCCCCATCCTCGTTCGCAATCTGCTCAGTCCATCACGCATGCGTGTCTTCACGGTTCCCAACGGCGCCCCGACGAGCGCGGCGATCTCGGTCTGAGAGTAACCGCCGTAGTAGGCGAGGACGATCGCCTCACGCTGCGCTTCGGGTAGCCCGGCGAGCGCCTCGGAGACGCGCCCGCCCTCGATCTTCAGTTCCACCGTCTCGGCGACGCCGTCATATGCGACGTCGAGATCGCGAAGGCCGACACGTGCATCACGATCAGCGCTGGCCTGCGACGCCCGCACGCGGTCGACGGCTCGGCGGTGCGCGATGGTGAGAACCCACGACCTTCCTTGTCCCTTGTTCGGAGCGAAGCGGGAAGCGGATTGCCAGATCTCGAGGAAGACCTCTTGCAGCACCTCCTCGCTCTGCGAAGGGTCGACGAGGACGCGACGGATGAGGCCGAACATGCGCGGCGACAGCATGTCGTACAACTGCGCGAAGGCGTTCTGATCGCCCCCGGCGATCGCGGCCAGCAGCGTCGCCACATGATCGATTCCCTCCGAGCCGTCCTCGGGAACCTCGACGCCGTCGATCACCACATTCACCAGCATGCCTTATCGCGCTCGCAACACCCTGCGGGCGCGCGGCGGACGAAACCGCGTGGTAGGGCAGGGCTTAGCGGGGTTCGTGAGCGTCAGCCGGGCTTTCGGGGGCCGGAGCGGCATCCCGCGATCGGCGGAGGCGCTGCGCGCGACGCAGGCGTCGCATTGCCCACACGATCACGACCGCGACGGCGATGACCGCGAGCCACGGCAGAAGGAAGCCCAGCCCGATCACGATCCCGTTCACAGTCGCGACCAGCCCCGCCCACCCCGCGGCGATCCCGTCGCCGAAGCCGGCGGGATCCGCGTGAGGCGCTGCGTCCTTCGGAGCGAGAGTGACCGTCAGCGTCGACATCGCGACCTGATCCTCGAGCATCTCGAGCTGCTGTCGGTCCGCATCCAGCGCCGCCTGTCGGTCGGCGAGTGCGGACTCCGCGGCGATCAGATCCGCGACCGATGCGGACTGCGCGAGCAGTTCGGTCAGACGTGAGACCGACGTCTCCTGCGCCGCGATCCTCGCACGCAGGTCGACAGCCTGGTCCGTGACGTCGAAACGGTCCACCGACGATGCCGACACCGTCCCGAGCGCTCCGACCTGATCGATCACATCCTGCAGCCGCTCCGCGGGGACCCGCACGGTGATCGAGCTCTGCGGGGGCGCCGGGTACGCCGGGTCCGTCGTGGTCGGAGCGCCGGCGATGCTCGCCGATGAGACGTATCCCTGCGCACCCGTCACGATCGCGGTGATCTGCTGCTGCGCAGCCGCGGGGTCGTCCACGGTCATCTGCAGCCAGCCCGACGCGGACACCTCGCGTCCCGCATCCGTCGCCCCGGACCTGCTCGCGTCGGCGCTGCCCGCCGCGCCCTGGACCACGAGGGGACCCGTCTCCGCCTGCTCGGTCACGGGCGCGTCGGAGAGTGACACCGGGTTGGTCATCTCCGGTCCACGACCGCCGAGGACGACGGGGGAGACGACCGCCGCCAGCGCGACGACCGCGACACCGGCGGCGGCGACGGCCCACCCGCCGCGACGTCGCGCCCGTCGGCGCATCCGGTCGAACGCGAGGTCGCGTTCGATGCCTCGCTCGATCCGGTCGACCTGCTCTGCGGACGGCCCCTCCGGCAAGGACAGATCCTGCCGCTGCTCCCGGTCGTCGATCGTCATGATGCGTTCCCCTCCTGGACGGTGCCGCGCAGGCGGCTGCGGATGCGGGAGAGACGGTTGCGGACGGCGCCGTGGGTCAGACCCAGCTCGGCGGCCGCGGCATCGTAGGCGTAGCCGTGCGCGGCGCACAGGACGAAGAGCTCGCGATCGAGATCGTCGAGTCTCGCCACCTCCCGGGCGACGCGATCGGCCAGCTCGGAGTCGATGACCGCCTGCTCCACGTCGATCGGCGACGGCATGCGGTCGTCGAGCGGCGCACCGACGTGTTCGCGCTCGCGACGCAGCGCACGCAGGCGGTTCGCGCACACCAGGCGACAGATCGTCGCGAACCAGGGGAGAGCCGAGGCTCCCTCCAGCCGGAAGCCGTGAAGCTTCCGCCATGCCGTGACGAACGTCTCCTGCGCCGCATCCTCGGCGTCCGCGGTCGTCGGCAGCAGGATCGCCGCGATGCGGTAGACCGCGTCGATGTTGCCGCGATACAGCGCACGGAAGGCCTCGTGGTCTCCGTGCGACGCGCGCGCGATCAGCTCCCCATCGCTGGTCATCGTGCCCCAATCCCTCAGCGCCGGACACGCCGACGTCTTCTCTCACCCTCAGGTGTCCTCGGCCGCCCGATCGTCTCAGATCCGCATAAACTGTGGCGTCCGCCGATTCCGAAAGGCTCTCATGGGCTTCGAGATCCCGGTGTGGTTCCAGATCGTCGCGCTGACCGTGCTCGTTCTGATCCTGGCCGCCGACCTTCTCCTCATCCTCCGTCGTCCCCACATCCCCTCCGCGCGGGAGGCCACCCTGTGGGTCGTCTTCTACGTGTCGCTTGCGCTCGTGTTCGCCCTCATCCTGCTGTGGGTCTCGGGTAGCGCGGATGCGGCGGGCCAGTTCGTGGCCGGATGGTTGACGGAGTACAGCCTCTCGGTCGACAACCTGTTCGTCTTCGTGCTGCTGATGGGCCAGTTCGCCGTCCCGCGCAAGTACCAGCAGGAGGTGCTGATGGTGGGGATCATCATCGCGCTCGTGCTGCGAGGCATCTTCATCGCGTTCGGTGCGGTGCTGATCGACAACCTCTCGTGGATCTTCTACGTGTTCGGGCTCTTCCTCGTCTGGACGGCCTGGCGTCAGGCCTTCCCCGGCGACGACGAGCACGGCGAGCAGCGCGAGAACGCCGTCGTGCGGCTGCTGCGGCGTTTCATCCAGATCCGCGACGAGTACGACGGATCGAAGCTGCGCACCGTGGTCGACGGCAAGAAGGTCTTCACGCCGATGCTGCTCGTCTTCGTGGCGATCGGCTTCACCGACCTCGTCTTCGCGATCGACTCGATCCCGGCGATCTTCGGCATCACGCAGAGCGCCTTCATCGTCTTCACCGCCAACATCTTCGCCCTCATGGGGCTGCGCCAGCTCTACTTTCTGCTGGGCGGACTGCTCGATCGCCTGCGCTACCTGCACTACGGGATCGCGTTCATCCTCGCCTTCATCGGCGTGAAGCTGTTCCTCCACGCCCTGCACGAGAACGAGCTGCCGTTCATCAACGGCGGTCACGGCGTCGAATGGGCGCCCGACATCTCTGCGTGGGTCTCGCTGATCGTGATCGTGATCGCCATGGCGACCGCGACCATCGCCAGTGTCGTGGCGGCGCGGCGCGAGGCCGCATCCGTCGACGAGGGCTGAGCAGCCCGGTCAGAACGAGCGCAGGTTCGCGCCGAGGCCGGCGCCGTCGTACTCGCGGCGCAGGATGCCGCGGCGGCGGAGGATCGGCACGAGTTCGTCGAGCATCCGGTGCACGGTGACCGGATGCACGTCACCCCACAGCAGAACGCCGTCGTTGCCCCAGTCGCCCAGCTGCTCGATGCGATCCGCGAGCTCTCCCGCCGTTCCCACCCATCCGGTGCCGTCCGAGATGCGGCCGAGGCGGGCGTGCGCGGCGAGGATCTCCCGCAGCGGCGTCTCGCGCGCGTCGTGGTCACCGATGAGCCGACGGATGCTGCCGTGCGACACGTGCGCGGCGAACAGCCCCTCGGGCAGCGGGCGGTCGAGATCGAGCGTCGTGAGATCGGTCTCCAGATCCGAGGACTGGCGCCGGGCGATCGTGCGCAGCGCGGAGTCGTCGGGCGTGCGGGACGCCGCCACGAGCCGATCCGCCTCCTCGGCTGAGGAGACCAGCACGGGCTGGATCGCGAACAGCACCTTCACGTCCGACGGGTTGCGACCGCGCTCGCGTGCGGCGCGGTGGATGCGCTCCCGGTAGGTGCGCACGCTCGTCTCGTCCAGAGGCGCGAGAGCGAGCTGCACGTCGGAGTGCGCTCCGGCGAACGCGAGGCCCCGCTCCGAGCCCCCGGGCGACACGATCGCGGGCTCACCGTCGACGAAGGGCAGCGCATTCAGCGGACCGTCGAACCCGAAGTGCTCGCCGCGGTGGCGGATCGCCCGCATCCGTGTCCCGTCCGCGTAGCGATCGTCGTCGCGGTCGAGGACCAGCGCGCCCTCGTCCCAACTCCGCCACAGTGAGCGGATGCCTTCCAGCCATTCCTCGGCGCGGTCGTAGGCGGCATCGTGGCCGAGCGGGGCGTCGGTGCCGAAGTGGCGGGCGCTGCCGGTGTCGGTCACCACGTTCAGCCCCAGCCGGTGGCCGCTCAGGTGCTGCAGCGACGCGAACTGCCGGGCGGCCGTGTAGGGCAGGTATGCGGCGGGGTTGACGGTCGGGACGACCCCGAGGTGCCGGGTCGCCGCGAACAGATACGGAGCCAGCACGAACGGATCGTGCTTGGGTCCGCCGAAGGCGTGGCGCACCCGCAGATCGATCGTCTCCGCGGACCCGGGCGAGGGCGCATCCTCGACGATCAGCAGATCGAACCCGGCCTGCTCCAGGGTGCGGGCGGACTCCTGGTAGAGCTGCGGGGCCGTCCAGTCGTAGTCCCAGTCCAGGCTGGGCAGTCCCCAGCCGTGCGGGCCGAAACCGCGGGCCAGGAACCAGCCGAAATGCTGCGGTCTGCTCACCCGATGACCTCGATCGTCCGCGTGGATGCCGCGAGGGATGCGGCCTTGAGCGCCCGCTCGAGGTCGGCGATCAGGTCGTCGGCATCCTCGATGCCGATCGACAGACGCAGAGTTCCCGGATGCACGCCGAGCGCGGCACGCGCAGCGTCGGAGTGCTGCGCGTGACTCGTCGTGGCCGGATGCAGCACGAGCGAGCGGACATCGCCGAGGTGCGTCATGTGGGTCACGACCTGCACGGCCTCCACGAAGGCGCGGGCCGCCTCCTCTCCGCCGTGCAGGGTGAAGGTGAAGACGGAGCCGGTGCCGCGGGGCAGAAGGCGCTTCGCGAGCGTGTGGTGCGGATGGCTCGCGAGTCCCACGTAATCCACCGACGCGACCTCGTCGCGGCTCTCCAGCCACGCGGCGATCCGTGCCGCATTCGCCGACTGCTCGCGTACGCGCAGATGCAGCGTCTCGATGCCCTGCGACACGAGGAAGGCATTGAGCGGCGACGGAGTCGGACCCAGTCGCGGGGCGACCGACTCTCGCACATAGGCCAGACGTGCGCGGGAGCCGTGCCGTTCCCAGACGCTCGGCGCGCCGTCGTGACGCGCGGTGACCAGCTGCGGGAACAGAGCGCCCGACCGGGCGGCGTCGAAGCGGCCGTCGTCGACGATCACGCCGCCCAGGGCCGCTCCGTGGCCGGCGAGGAACTTGCTCGCCGAATGGACCACGACCGCCGCGCCCAGCTCGATCGGTCGCACCAGGTACGGCGTCGCGAAGGTGTTGTCGACGACGAGCGGGATGCCGTGGCCGTCCGCCACGGCGGCGACGGCAGGCACGTCGAGCAGATCGTTGCGCGCGTTGCCGATGGACTCTGCGAACAGCGCGCGGGTCTCGGGGCGGATCGCGTCCTGCCACGCCCGCGGGTCGGCGATGTCGTCGACGTAGGTGACCGTCACCCCGAACCGGGAGAGCAGGTCGTTCACGAGACCGCGCGTTCCCTCGTAGATATGGGTGGAGCTGACCAGGTGGTCGCCGGCCGAGAGCAACGCCAGCAGGGCGACCGAGACGGCGGCCTGTCCGCTGCCGAGGAACACCGCACCGGCACCGCCCTCGAGCTCGGCGAGGCGACGCTCCAGGGCGTCGACGGTCGGGTTTCCGGTGCGCGTGTAGCCGTAGCCGTCGCCCGTCGCGAAGTGCGCGGCGGCGTGATCGAAGTCGTCGAAGCGGAAGCCTGCGGTCATGTAGACCGGGACGGTGCGCGATGGCGCATCCGCCCAATCGGTGCCGCTGTGCACCTGTCGCGTGGCGAATCCGTGGGTGGGTTCGGTCATGAGGGTCCTGCCGTCTCGGGTCGCAGCAGCCTACGAGCGACGACCGCTCACGGGCGAGTGCGCCGACACACAACGTCACCTGTGCGCCCGTGCGGGTGGGCCGCGGCGCCGGAGGGCGGTGGTAGCCTGTGCGGGTGCGGATCGCTCGCCTTCTCCTTCGCAGCCGCGACGAGTCCTAGACCCAGGCCTCCCTCGTCGCGGAGTTCGTTGCGGGCTTGATCCACCGTCATCTCAGGAGAACGACAGCATGAGCAATCCCGATCACTCCGCGGCGTCCGCGCCGCGCACCCTGGCCGAGAAGGTCTGGGACAACCACCTGGTGGTCAAGGGCGAGGACGGCCAGCCCGACCTCATCTACATCGACCTGCACCTCGTGCACGAGGTCACGAGCCCGCAGGCCTTCGATGGTCTCCGCGCCGAAGGGCGCGGGCTGCGGCGCCTCGACCTGACGATCGCGACCGAGGACCACAACACTCCGACGCTCGCGATCGACAAGCCGATCGCCGACCCGACCAGCCGTCTGCAGATCGAGACGCTGCGCCGCAACGCCGCCGAGTTCGGGGTGCGCATCCACTCGCTGGGCGACGCCGAGCAGGGCATCGTGCACGTCGTCGGGCCGCAGCTGGGTCTGACCATGCCGGGCATCACGGTCGTCTGCGGCGACTCGCACACCTCCACCCACGGTGCGTTCGGAGCCATGGCCTTCGGCATCGGCACGAGCGAGGTCGAGCACGTCATGGCGACGCAGACCCTGCCGCTGAAGCCGTTCAAGACCATGGCCATCACGGTCGAGGGGACGCTGCGCCCCGGCGTCACCGCGAAGGACATCATCCTCGCGGTCATCGCGAAGATCGGCACCAACGGCGGGCAGGGCTACGTGCTCGAGTTCCGCGGCAGCGCCATCCGCGCCCTCTCCATGGAGGGGCGCATGACGATGTGCAACATGTCGATCGAGGCGGGCGCGCGCGCCGGCATGGTCGCCCCGGACGAGACCACGTTCGCGTACCTGAAGGGCCGCCCGCACGCTCCGAAGGGGCAGGACTGGGAGGACGCGGTCGCCTACTGGCGCACGCTCCCGAGCGACGAGGGCGCCGTCTACGACGCGGAGGTCTTCCTCAACGCCGACGAGCTCGAGCCCTTCGTGACCTGGGGCACGAACCCCGGACAGGGCGTGTCGTTGAACGACGTCGTGCCGACCCCCTCCGAGATCGCGGACCCGAACGAGCGCGTGGCCGCCGAGCGGGCTCTGCAGTACATGGACCTCGCCCCCGGCACGAAACTGAAGGACGTCCCGGTGGATGCGGTCTTCATGGGCTCGTGCACCAACAGCCGCATCGAAGACCTGCGTGCCTTCGCGTCGATCGTGAAGGGCCGCAAGAAGGCCGAGGGCGTGCGGGTGATGGTCGTGCCCGGCTCTGCCCGCGTCCGGCTGGAGGCCGAGGCCGAGGGGCTGCACCGCATCTTCGAGGAGTTCGGCGCAGAGTGGCGTTTCGCCGGATGCTCGATGTGCCTGGGCATGAACCCCGATCAGCTCGCTCCGGGCGAGCGGTGCGCATCCACGTCGAACCGCAACTTCGAGGGCCGGCAGGGCAAGGGCGGGCGCACGCACCTGGTGTCGCCGCTCGTCGCCGCGGCGACCGCGGTGCGCGGAACGCTGTCGAGTCCGGGGGATCTCGATCCCGTTGAAGAGCCGGCGACCGTCGGGGCGGGGGTCTGACATGGAGAAGTTCAGCGTTCACACCGGTGTCGCAGCCGCCCTCAAGCGGTCCGCCGTCGACACGGACCAGATCATCCCCGCGGTGTACCTCAAGCGGGTGACCAAGACGGGCTTCGAGGACGCGCTGTTCGCCAACTGGCGTCAGGATCCCGATTTCGTGCTCAACCAGCCCGTCTTCGCGCAGAGCTCGATCCTCGTCGCCGGGCCCGACTTCGGCACCGGATCGAGCCGGGAGCACGCGGTATGGGCCCTGCGCGACTACGGGTTCAAGGTCGTCCTGAGCCCCAAGTTCGCCGACATCTTCCGCGGCAACGCGGGCAAGCAGGGGCTCGTGACGGGTGTCGTCACCGAGGCCGACATCGAAGCGCTCTGGGCGGCGATCGACGCACAGCCCGGCATCGAGATGACGGTCGATCTGACGGCGCGCGAGGTCGTCGCGGGCGAGCTCCGGGTCCCGTTCGAGATCGACGATTACACTAGGTGGCGGTTGCTGGAAGGTCTCGACGACATCGGGCTCACGCTCCGCAACGAAGACAAGATCGCCGCCTACGAAGCGCGACGCGAATCCTGGAAGCCGCGGACACTCCCGCCCCTTCCCGCACAGTGAGGTACCGCATATGACACTTCTCGGGCAGACCACCGAATCCTCCAGCCCGCTCGCGGAGGAGGCGGAGATCCTCGAGATCCGCGGCGGACGGCCTCTGCGGGGCACCGTCGAGGTCAAGGGCGCGAAGAACCTCGTCACCAAGGCCATGGTCGCCGCACTTCTCGGCGAGAGCCCGAGCCTGCTGCGAGACGTGCCGATGATCAGCGACGTCGCCGTGGTGCGGTCGCTGCTCGAGGTGCACGGCGTGCGCGTGGCGGAGGGCGACGAGCCCGGCTCGCTCGTGCTCGACCCGCGTGACGTCGAGAGCGCCCACATGGAGGAGATCGACGCGCACGCGGGTGCGTCGCGCATCCCGATCCTCTTCTGCGGACCGCTCCTGCACCGGCTCGGTCAGGCATTCATCCCCGACCTCGGCGGATGCCGTATCGGCGACCGTCCGATCGACTTCCACCTCGACGCGCTCCGCAAGTTCGGCGCGATCGTCGAGAAGCTCCCCAGCGGCATCCGGCTGTCCGCCCCGCGGGGTCTGCACGGCGCCAACATCCACCTGCCCTACCCGAGCGTCGGGGCCACGGAGCAGGTGCTGTTGACCGCTGTGCGCGCACAGGGCGTCACGGAGCTGCGAAACGCTGCGATCGAACCCGAGATCATGGATCTCATCGCGCTGCTGCAGAAGATGGGCGCGATCATCTCCTACGAGCCCAACCGCGTGATCCTCATCGAGGGCGTCCCGAAGCTCAACGGCTACGACCACCGTTCGATCTTCGACCGCAACGAGGCCGCCAGCTGGGCGAGCGCCGCCATCGCGACGGACGGCGAGATCTTCGTCGCCGGCGCGCGCCAGCAGGAGATGCTGACCTTCCTCAACGTGCTCCGCAAGATCGGAGCGCACTTCGAGGTCCGTGAGGACGGCATCCTGTTCGCCCGCGGCGACGCGCTTAGGCCCGTCACCGTCGAGACCGACGTGCACCCGGGCTTCATGACCGACTGGCAGCAGCCGCTCATCGTGGCACTGACGCAGGCCACCGGACGCTCCGTCGTGCACGAGACGGTGTACGAGAATCGCTTCGGCTTCACCCAGGCCCTGGTCAAGATGGGTGCCGACATCACGGTCTACCCCCACGGTCTGCAGGAGGGGCCGCGCCGTGTGCCGCGCCGTTCGCTGGAGCAGGCTGCGGTCATCACCGGACCCACCCCGCTGCACGGTGCCGACATCACGGTGCCGGACCTGCGCGGCGGGTACAGCCACGTCATCGCGGCGCTGGCCGCGGAAGGCACCTCGACGGTGCGCAACATCGGGATCATCCGCCGCGGATATGCGGACTTCCTCGCGAAGCTGACCGCGCTCGGCGCCGACTTCGACGTCATCGGCTGATGGCGTCGGAGACGCACCGTCGGCGGCGCGCCTCGACGGAGAAGACACGGCCGAGCGTCTTCTGGCTGCTCGGTGGGATCGTCGTGCCGTTCGTCGGCCTGATCGCCAAGATCGAGATCGAGGGCGAGGAGAACCTGCCCGAAGAGGGGCCGTTCGTGCTGGCCCCTAACCACCACAGCGAGATCGACCCGCTTCTGGTCGCCGTGGCCGTGTGGCGCATGGGCCGCGCCCCGCGATTCATGGCGAAGGAGAGCCTGTTCCGGGTTCCCGTGCTCGGTTGGGCGCTGCGCGCGACCGGCATGATCCCGGTGGCGCGAGCCTCGAGCGCCGCGGCCGCGAAGCAGTCGCTCGACACGGCGCGTCACCTCGCGGAGCGCCGCGCCGGCGTCATCGTCTACCCCGAAGGGACCCTGACGCGCGACCCGGATCTGTGGCCCATGCGCGGAAAGACGGGAGCGGCGCGCTTGGCGCTGGCCGGCGACATCCCCCTCATCCCGATGGCCCAGTGGGGCGCGCAGCAGATCATGCCGCGCTACGGCAAGTTCCGGTTGTGGCCGCTGCGCAAGCGCGTGCGTGTTCTGGTGGGGCCGTCGATCGCTCTGGAGGAGTACCGCGACCGCGCGGCGCACCCCGTGGCGCAGGCGGAGCTCACGACGCGCGTGATGGACGAGATCGCAGGGCTGCTGTCGGTCCTCCGGGGCGAGCCCGCTCCCGCGACGCGCTGGGAGCCCGGCGCCCACGGTCAGAGTGAGACGGGCCGTCTTGAGTAGGCGTGCCACGACCCCCGTGACCCGCGTCGCCGTACTCGGCGCGGGCAGCTGGGGCACCACTTTCGGCAAGATCCTCGCGGACGGTGGTGCGAACGTGGTCATGTGGGCGCGCCGGCCCGAGCTCGCGAACGAGATCCACACCGGCAAGCGCAACACGAAGTACCTGCCCGGCATCAATCTGCCCCGCACGATGACCGCGACCTCGCATCTTGCGGAGGCGCTCGAGGGTGCAGACCAGGTCTACCTGTCGATGCCGAGCCAGGCGCTGCGCGAGAACCTCACGGGGGTCCGGCCGCTCCTCGAGGGCAGCTCGGTGCCCGTCGTCTCACTCATGAAGGGCGTCGAGAAGCGCACCGGACTGCGGATGAGCCAGGTCATCGAGCAGGAACTCCGGTGCGATCCGGCGCGCATCGCGGTGGCGTCCGGCCCCAACCTCGCGCTCGAGATCGCGCAGGAGCAGCCCACCGCCGCGGTGATCTCCTCGATCAGCCCGGAGACCGCGGAGATCGTCGCCCGCGCGGCGCGCAACCGCTACTTCCGGTCCTTCGTCAACACGGATGTGATCGGCACCGAGTTCGGCGGCGTGCTGAAGAACCTGATCGCGGTCGCGATCGGCATCGTCGACGGGGTCGGCTACGGCGAGAACACGAAGGCGTCGATCATCACCCGCGGTCTGGTCGAGATGACCGACTTCGCCGTCGCCCAGGGCGCCCAGCCCGAGACCCTGCAGGGGCTCGCCGGGCTGGGTGATCTGATCGCCACGTGCCAATCGCCCCTCAGCCGGAACAACACCGCCGGCAGGCTCCTGGGGCAGGGATACAAGTTCCAGGACGTCGTGGCGCAGATGCAGCAGACGGCGGAGGGACTCGCATCCGTTGCTCCGATCCTGCAGCTGGCCAAGGCGAGCGGCGTGCAGATGCCGATCGTCGAGCAGGTCAAGCGCGTGTTGGACGGCACGATGAACCCCCGCGAGATCGCCCCCCACCTGACCACCGACGACGACACCCCGCAGGGGGAGAGGACCCAGCATGGACAAGCCGGTAGTGGTGGTGCTCTTTGGCGGTCGCTCCAGCGAGCATTCGATCAGTTCCGCCACGGCGGGCGGGGTTCTGGGCTCGCTTGACCGCGAGCGCTACCGGGTGATCCCGGTCGGCCTCACCCGCGAGGGCGCGTTCGTTCTCGAAGACGACGATCCGGACAAGTTCGCCCTCGTCGCCGATCGCCTGCCTGCCGTGGCCGACAACGGCACGCGCATCATCTGGCCCGAGGCTGCGGGCGACAGGCAGCTGCGCGTCCGCGAGGCGGACGGCACCCTACGCGAGCTGGGCGCGGTGGATGCGGTCCTGCCGATCCTGCACGGCTCGCACGGCGAAGACGGCACCATTCAGGGCTTCTTCGACACTCTCGAGCTCGCTTACGCCGGCGGCGGTGTGATCGACTCCGCGCTGTGCATGGACAAGCACTTCATGAAGGTCGCGCTGCACGCGGACGGCATCCCGGTCTCGCCCGGCGTGACGGTGCGCCGTGCCGATTGGAATGAGGACACGGATGCGGTGCGTCCTCGTCTCGCGCACCTGGAACTTCCCTGGTTCGTCAAGCCGGCGCGGGCGGGCTCGAGCGTAGGCGTGTCGAAGGTGCACTCCGCCGATGAGCTCGACGCGGCCCTGCGGATCGCGTTCGACGAAGACGACAAGGTGCTCGTCGAGCAGGGCATCGTCGGACGCGAGGTCGAGGTGGGCGTGCTCGAGGGCCGCGACGGCGTCGTGCGCGCCTCGCTCCCCGGTGAGATCGTGTTGAGCTCGCGCGAGTTCTACGACTTCGAGGGCAAGTACCTCGGCGGCGACGGTGTGGATGTGGTGTGCCCCGCAGACATGACCGAGGCGGAGATCGAGGCGGTCCGCGCCATGGCGCTGCGCGCTTTCGCCGCCGTCGACGGGCGCGGTCTCGCGCGCGTCGACTTCTTCCTGACCGCCGACGGCCCGATCGTCAACGAGCTGAACACGATGCCGGGCTTCACGCCGATCTCGATGTTTCCGAAGTGCTGGATCGCGTCCGGCCTCAGCTACTCGGAGCTGCTGTCGGAGCTCATCGAGACGGCGCTCACGCGGCGCTGACGCCTACGAGGTGCCGGGGCGTGCGGTGCACTCCCCGTCCTTGGGAAGCTTCGCGACCAGCGACGAGAGACTGTCGAGCACGTCGACGCTCGAGACCACGTCGTTGTCGAGGTAGATCTCCACGGCCGGCGTGCGCCCGAAGCTCGTGAGGCGGTATCGGGGCGCGTCGCTGTCGTCGATCAGCCAGTCCACGCCCGACACCGTCTGACACACGAGGGTCGAGGGTCCCGGAGGCGTCACGCCGCAGGTCAGGATCACGGCGGCCGGGTCGCCCCATGCCCCCGTCGCCTGCGCGTCCGTCCACCGACGGTCCTGGCCGGCCACGTTCTGCGGCAGGTAAGCGGTGACATCCGCACAGCGCGGATCGTTCGCGGCCGGGGCGGGTTCGAGCGCGACCGTGCTGCTGCAGCCGGTGAGGGCGAGCAGCGCGAGGGCGACGGCTGCCAGGCGGCCGAGTCGGGGGCGGATCACCCCTCCAGGCTAACGCCCGCCGCGCCCGCATCCGTCTCGCGTCGAGGCTGTGGAAGGTAGCGTGGCGGGGTGGACGAGCGCACCGAGACGACCGTGGCAGAGCTCAGCGAGCGGGAGATCCTGCGCCGCATCCTGGCACGCGTCGGGACGAGCTCCGCCGTCGTCGGTCCGGGCGACGACGCGGCGGTTCTGGCGCCTGCCGGACAGATCGTGGCGACCGTGGACACCCTCGTTCACGGCCCGGATTTCCGTCTCGCGTGGACCGATGGGTTCGACCTCGGCTGGAAGGCCGCCGCCGTGAACCTCGCGGACGTGGCCGCCATGGGTGCGCGTCCCACCGCATTGCTCGTCGCGCTGGCGATGCCGGAGGACACGACGATCGGGTTCGTCGAGGCCGTGGCGGACGGCCTGCGGGCGGCGTGCGACGAGCTCGCCCCGGGGTGCGCCGTGGAGGGCGGCGACCTGACGGTCTCCGATACGCTCACCGTCGCCGTCACCGCGTTGGGGGAGCTCGGCGGTCCCGCGGTGCTCCGCTCCGGCGCGCGGGAAGGCGACACGGTCGCGATCGCGGGGGAGCTGGGCGGTGCAGCACGCGGGCTGCGACTCCTGTTCACGCGGTTCCGCGACGCCGACGCGCGCCCCGTGCCGGTGGAATTGCAGACGCTCACGGAGGCGGAGCGCGAGGACATCGCGGCGCAGTTGCGCCCGCATCCGCCCATCGCCCTCGGGCCGCGGGCGGCAGCGGGAGGTGCGCGCGCCATGATGGACGTGTCCGACGGTCTCGTGCTGGACGCGACGCGCCTGGCGGACGCCTCGGGCGTCACGATCGCGCTCGAGACGGCGACTCTCGGCGCGGATGCGGAGAACGCCCTCAGCGGCGGAGAGGATCACGCCCTCCTGGCCGCCTTCCCCGCGCACCTCGATCTTCCCGACGGCTTCCGCCGGGTCGGCACGGTGCACGCACGCGGCGAGCATCCGGTCACGGTGGACGGCGCGAGTCCCGCCGATCGTGGCGGATGGGATCCTTACGCGGACTGGGACGCAGGGCGCGGCTGAGCCCACCACAGCGCGGTGTCGCCGTGACGGCGCTCGCGCACCTGTTCCAGGTCTGCGAGATCCCAGTCGGGCTCGGTGGAGCGCTTCGCGCGCTCCACGACCACGAGCGCATCGGCGGAGAGCAGCGGACGCAGCAGCGCGAGCGCCTCGGCCAGATCGTCGTCGGCGATGTCGTAGGGCGGATCGAGGAACACGAGGTCGTACTCGGCGCCGCCCTGACGAAGGAACGCGTTCACCGTGCTGCGGTGGGCTCGTGCGGTCGCGCCGGCAGCGCGCGCGATCACCTCGGCGTTGCGCCGCACCACGGCGGCGGCCCTCGGATTGTGCTCGACGAGATCGACGTGCACGGCGCCGCGGCTGAGCGCCTCGAGCCCGAGCGCGCCCGAGCCCGCGTACAGGTCCAGCACGCGGGCGCCCGCGAGCAGGTCCTGGGACTCGAGGGCGGCGAAGAGGGACTCGCGGACGCGATCGCTCGTCGGCCGGGTACCGCTGGCCGGCACGTCGAGTCGGAGTCCGCCGGCGGCTCCGGCGATGATGCGCGTCACCTCTTCACCCTACCGACGGGCGTGGGGGAGGCTCGCCGTAGAATCGGCTCATGTCCGTCACCCTCGATTCCCGTCTCGACGGCGTGATCGGGGGCAAGGCCGCGACGACCCTGCAGCGGGCGTTCGGGATGCGGACGGTGGGCGATCTGCTCACGCACTACCCGCGTCGGTATGCGAAGCACGGCGAGCTCACGCCCATCGACTCATTGACGGTCGACGAGCAGGTCACGATCGTCGCCCAGGTCAAGAGCGTCACCGACCGGAGGATGAAGAACCGACGAGGTTCGATCCTCGAGGTCGTCATCACCGACGGCCGCGGCGACCTCGTGCTCACTTTCTTCAACCAGTCGTGGCGGCAGGACCAGCTCAAGGTCGGCCGGCGGGGCACCTTCTCGGGCAAGGTCGGCGAGTACCGCCGTCAGATGCAACTTGCGCACCCGGACTACCAGCTCTTCGAAGACGAGAACGTGGCGCTGATGAACGCGCAGGCATACGCCTCGCAGCCCATCCCGATCTATCCCGCGACCGCATCCCTGTCGAGCTGGAAGATCGGGGAGCTGATCGCCCACACGCTCGATCTGCTGGCTCCTCTCGATGATCCGATCCCCGACGACATCCGCACCCGCGAGGGGCTCTTGAGCTTCCGCGAGGCGCTGGAACGCGTGCATCGGCCGGACTTCGACGACGTCATCGACCAAGCGGTACACACCCTGCGCTGGCAGGAGGCGCTCGTGCTGCAGACCGCTCTGCTGCAGCAGCGCCAGCTCGTGCGCGCGCTGTCGGCCGAGCCCCGGCCGGCGGGGTCGCTGCTGGAGCGCTTCGACGCTGCGCTGCCCTTCGATCGCACGCCGGACCAGGTGTCGGTCGGCGACGCGATCGCCGCCGATCTCGTCGGCCCCTGGCCCATGAACCGCCTCGTGCAGGGCGAGGTCGGCTCGGGCAAGACTCTCGTGGCGCTGCGCGCCATGCTGCAGGTCGCTCAGAGCGGCGGGCAGTCCGCGCTGATCGCCCCGACGGAGGTGCTCGCCGCGCAGCATCTGCGTTCGCTCACCAAGATGCTCGGTCCGGCCCTCGCCCCCGAACTCATGCCGACGCTGCTCACGGGGCAGATGGGCGCTGCCGAACGCCGCAAGGCGGCCCTGCGGGTCGCTGCCGGGCAGGCGCTCATCATCGTCGGCACGCACGCGCTGCTCAGCGACAAGACGACCTTCGCCGACCTCGCACTGGTCGTGGTCGACGAGCAGCACCGCTTCGGCGTCGAGCAGCGCGAGACGCTCCGTGCGAAGGGCACGAGCCCGCACGCGCTCGTGCTGACGGCCACACCGATCCCGCGCACCGTGGCGATGACCGTGTTCGGCGACCTCGACGTCTCCACCATCCGCACGATGCCCGCCGGACGTGCCGGCATCGAATCCTTCGTCGCGCCCGTGGGAGAGAAGCCGGCCTGGTTTGAACGTGTCTGGATGCGGGCCGCGGAAGAGGTCGAGAAGGGCTACCAGGTCTTCGTGGTGTGCCCGGCGATCGACGTCGAACCAGAGACCGCGATCGCCGAAGCCGGGCAGGATCCTTCGACGACGATCGACGACCTCCCCGACGACGCCGGCGGAGCCCGTCCGCGGTGGGGAGTCGTTCAGGTCGTCGGGCTCCTCGCCGAGCATCCCCGCTTCGCCGACAAGCGCATCGCCTTGCTGCACGGCAAGCTCCCCTCCGACGAGAAGGACGCGGTCATGCGCGCCTTCGCCGCGGGCGACATCGACGTGCTGGTCGCGACCACCGTCGTCGAGGTCGGTGTCGACGTGCCCAATGCCTCGACGATGATCATCCTCGACGCCGACCGTTTCGGCGTGTCTCAGCTGCACCAGCTGCGCGGCCGGGTCGGACGAGGGTCCGTGCCGGGGCTCTGTCTCCTCGTCACGGACGCGCCTGCGCGCACCTCTGCGCGCACCCGCGTCGAGGCGGTCGCGGCGACGCTCGACGGTTTCGAGCTCGCCGAGGTGGATCTCCAGCTGCGTGGCGAGGGCAACGTGCTCGGCGCAGCGCAGTCCGGAGCGCGCTCGTCGCTGCGGATGCTGCGCGTCGTCACGGACGCCGATCTCATCGCGCGGGCGCGCAGTGACGGCGAGGTGATCCTGGCCGACGACCCGGCGCTGCTGCGGCATCCCGGACTCGCGGGTGCGATCGAGCGCCGGCTGGATTCGGACGAACGCGCGGCGCTGGGAAAGAACTGACGGCTTCGCGGCGCCTTGCTCTTCTGCCGAATGCGCCCCGCTAGGGTGAGAGGGTGAGCAACCGGATCGCCGTCGTCCCCGGCTCCTTCGACCCGCCCACCCTCGGTCATCTCGACGTCATCCGTCGCGCCGCGGGCCTGTACGACGAGGTGCACGTGCTCGTCGTGCATAACCCCGGCAAGGAGGCGATGCTCCCCATCGCGCAGCGTGTCTCCCTGCTGGAGCAGTCGATCCGCGAGGACGGCTTCCCGGCGGAGCACGTCACGGTGGCGTCGTGGAGCGTGGGCCTGCTGGTGGACTACGCGACCGAGGTCGGTGCCGGTGTGCTCGTGAAGGGCATCCGCTCGCAGGTGGACGTCGCCTACGAGACGCCGATGGCGATCGTGAACCGGCATCTGGCCGGGGTCGAGACCGTGTTCCTGCTGCCCGACCCCTCGCATGCTCTCGTGTCGAGCTCGCTCGTGCGACAGGTCGCCTCTCTCGGCGGCGACGTCTCGCCGTATGTGCCGCCGGTCGTCTCGCGCTTCCTCGACACGGGCGGCCGCGGCATCTGAACCCGCCGAGCCTCGTGCCGGCGGGCTAGACTCTCCGGGTGAGAAATCGTCGACCCGGCCCCTTCAGCATCGGTGTGCGCGACATCGTCAATCGCCCCGGCGAGATGCGCGAGGTGTCTTTCGACGTGCCCGCGCCCGAGAAGTGGGGCGAGGGACTCGTCTCTGTCGCACAGGGCGAAGAGGTGCACATCGACGCTCGCCTGGAGTCCGTCCACGAGGGCATCCTCGTCACCGGCGACGTCGAGGCGGAGTACACGGGCGTCTGCGGACGATGCCTCATCGACATCGCCGCGCCTGTCGAAGTCGAGTTCCAGGAGCTTTTCGCGTATCCTGGGTCGGAAGCGTCCGACTTCGAAGTTCAAGACGACCACGTGGATCTTGAAAATCTGGTCAGGGATGGCGTCGTCCTGTCGCTTCCGTTCCAGCCGGTGTGCCGGCCGGATTGCCCAGGTCTCGACCCCGAGACCGGTGAGCGTCTGGCAGACCACCCCGCGCAGGCACCGCGCGAAGCCCTCGATCCTCGCTGGGCAGCGCTTGCGGACCTGGTAGCGGAACCGGCCGCGGAGACCGGCGACGCAGGACAAAGCACACAGACCTCGTAGAAAGAGAAGACCATGGCAGGTAACCCCCCGAAGCGCAAGGTTTCGCGCTCCAACACCCGTTCGCGCCGCGCGCAGTGGAAGGCCGAGGCTCCCGCCCTCGTCAAGACCATCGAGAACGGCAAGGTCGTCTACAGCCGTCCGCACCAGGCGAAGGTCGTCACCGACTCGCAGGGCACCGAGCTGTTCCTCGAGTACAAGGGCCGCAAGGTCGCTGACATCTGAGCCGCGTTCCGTGACGGACGCAGCTGCGGATCTCTCCGCACTTTCCGAGAAGCTCGGGGTCGATATCGACCCCGAGCTTCTTGCGCTGGCGCTGACGCATCGCTCGTACGCGTACGAGCACGGTCAGATCCCGCACAACGAGCGTCTCGAGTTCCTCGGCGACTCGGTGCTCGGTCAGGCCGTGACGGTCAAGCTCTACCGCTCGCACCCCGAACTCGACGAGGGTTCGCTGGCCAAGCGACGCGCGAGTGTCGTGTCCACCGTCGCCCTCGCCGAGGTCGCCCGTTCGATCGGTCTGGGCGCGTACATCCGCCTCGGCCGCGGTGAGCAGCTGACCCGGGGCGACGACAAGGACTCGATCCTCGCCGACACGACCGAGGCCATCATCGGCGCGACCTACCTCTCCGCCGGATCGGATGCGGCGACGGCCCTCGTGCTGCGCCTCATCGAGCCACTGCTCGCAGACCCGGAACGTTACGACGCGGCGGTCGACCCGAAGACCGCGCTGCAGGAGCTTGCGGCACGCATGGGACTGCCCGCGCCCGTCTATCGCGTGGACTCGACCGGACCCGACCACGCACGTGTCTTCGAAGGCACCGTGACCGTGGGGGACCTGAGCACCACGGGCTCGGGGACGAGCAAGAAACAGGCCGAGATGGCGGCTGCTCTGACGGCGTGGCGCACCCTCAGCGGGCGCGACTGAGGTGCCCGAGCTCCCCGAGGTCGAAGTTGTGCGCGCGGGTCTCGCGCCCGCCGTCGACGGCGCGTTCGTGAACGGCGTCGAGGTGCTCGACGAGCGCGCGCTCACCCGTCATCCCGGCGACGGATCCCACTTCGAGGCCCAGCTCGCGGGTCGCACGTTGGGCGCACCTGTGCGCCGGGGCAAGTTCCTCTGGATCCCGCTGGCGGATGCGGGGGAGCAGGCCGTCGTGGCGCACCTGGGAATGAGCGGTCAGATGCTCCTGCGCGAGCCGGGGGCGCCGCGCGAGCGCCATGAGCGCGTGCGGTTCGACATACGGCATCCGCAGCACGGTGAGCTCGCCGTGGTCTTCGCCGACCAGCGCACGTTCGGCTCCCTTGCCGTCGACCACCTCGTACCCACCCGCGATGGGGCGGCAGGAGGCTACGGGACCGACCGCGCGAGCGTTCCGACGCAGGTGGCGCATATCGCGCGCGACCCGCTCGATCCGGCGTTCGACGACACGGACTTCCGCCGGCTCGTCGCGCGCAAGCGGTCGGGCATCAAGCGCGTCCTGCTCGATCAGGGCGTCGTGAGCGGCATCGGCAACATCTACGCCGACGAGGCCCTGTGGGCCGCCCGCATCCATCCCGAGACGGTTGCGGCGACACTGAGCACGCGTGCGCTGAATCGACTCCTCGCCGAAGTGCGCGCCGTGCTGCAGAAGGCACTTGCGGAGGGAGGCACGAGCTTCGACGCCCAATACGTCAATGTGAACGGCCAGGCGGGCTACTTCGCGCACTCGCTGAACGCCTACGGGCGTACCGGCGAGCCCTGCGCACGTTGCGGCCACGCGATCGTGCGCGTCGCCTTCACGAACCGCTCGAGCCACTACTGCCCGCACTGCCAACAGCTGCGCTGACCTTCCGTCGGAGGGTCGTGGGCGCCGCGGGCTCCGGCACGACCGCGAGGGACCCGGCCGGTTCGGCGCGCGTGGGCGCACTCCGAACCGGCCGGGGACGCGGGACTCCACCCATTACGAGAGCACGCGCTTCCAGACGCCCTCGTAGCTGACCGGGACGAATCCGATGGCCTCGTTGATGTCGAGCATCGGCCGGTTCTCCTCCGCGTTGTATGTGACGACGCGTGTCGAGGCCGGAGCGACCCGCGGCCAGGCGAGCAGGCCCTCGGCCTTCACGAGCATGCCGAGCCGGTGACCGCGATGCGTCGAGAGCACGAGGGTGTCGTACTGGTGTGAGGCCACATCGGGGTCGACGCCGAGCACGAGTTCGTTGAACGCGCACAGCTCTCCGGTGGGGATGTGCTGCGCGGCGGTCACCAGCATCCGGCGTCCGCCGTCGAGGATGTCGGCGTCCCACGTCCGCACGCGCTCGGCGTCCCACGTCTGCTCGTCCACCACCAGGTCGGCGGAGGGGGCATCCGTCGACATGCGGGACTTCATCCAGGCGTAGCCCTCGACGTACTCGTCGGGCGTGGGTGTCTCCCACTGCACGACGCGGTATTCTGCGGCTGCGGTACGCGCCTGGGCGGCGTGCTGCTCCAGTGCGGCCCGGCTGTTCTCGAGCGTGAAGGCGCTCTTTCGCACGATCTGCTCCAACGTGTAGCCGTGCCGCAGCAGGAACCGTGCCGGATGATCGAGCGGCACCGTGCCGAAGCCCGTCGGGGGCGTCAGCTGCTCGCCGTCGGCGGCAGGATGCTCGACCCAGCTCTGCATGACGCTGCGGCCATGCGCGCGGGCCGTCTCCTCGAGGAGAGCGTGCGCCCGCTGGCCGATGCCTTGGCCCCACACGTCGCGTCGGAGCTCGATGAAGACGTACGACGTGCGCGAGCCGTCCTCCTGAGGCAGGTCCATGCCCATACGCCCCACGGGCTCGTCATCGAGGAGCACGAGCCAGTGGAGGCGCAGCTCATGCGCATCCGAGCGGGCGAAGGGGGCGAGCTCGCCGGGTGTCATCCGGTCGTCGTCCGTGCCGGAGATCTCGCGATAGACCTCGTTGCGGATGGCGGCGAGTCGGCGGAAGTCTCGGGCTCCGGGCCCGTCGAGGTCCGTGGGGACCACGACGGGCCGCAGCTCGAGCGTGGTGAGGATGTTCATGATGGTGCTCCGTGGGTGAGTCGAGTCGATCATCGGATCGTGGGCTGGGCTCCGTTGCGCACGACGGCGAGGTCGTAGGCGCGGCGCACGTCTTGGGCGAGGAGCGCCCGGACGTTCGCCTCGGGTGAGACGCGCCGCCGAGAGCGGTCGCGACCCCAGAGCAGCAGCCGGAGCCCGACGTGCATCGCGATGCGGTCGACGAGGGTGGGCCGTGCCACGGGCGACGGCGGGTGGGTGGGAAGCGACGCCCGGATGGGGGCGTCCTGAGTGATGTTCACGATGGTTCTCCGAGTGAGAGCGGGCAGAATGCGGCCGCCGGATGGGGCCGCAGTGCGGTCGGGACGGGCCGACCACGTGCGAGGGCACGGGTGGCGGAGGAACGAACGGCTCAGCGTGCGGTCGACTCCGCGCGGAGGCCTGCCCGGTGATGGGCAGACTGATCCCCGGCGAGGGTCAACGAGCGGTGTGAGTGCGACCGTTCTGGAACACACCGACGGAGCGGATCGCATCGACGGCGCACGTGTTCGGCGCGGTGGTGACAAGCAGACGAGTCATCTTGCGATCTCCTTTCTCAACGTCGGTTGGCAGATCAGGACGCTAGCGTGTCTGAGAGAGAGCTGTCAACATCCCGGGCGTGTCGCGCTCTCCGCCTGCGTCGCTGCCGGGCGGGAGAGGACCGCTCCGGTAACGTCGTGAGAAGCCCGACGACCGGAGGTCCCGCATGCACCTGAAGAGCGTGACGCTCAAAGGGTTCAAGTCGTTCGCGCAGCCCACGACCTTCGCCCTGGAGCCCGGTGTGACGGCCATCGTGGGGCCCAACGGATCCGGCAAGTCCAACGTCGTCGACGCCCTCGCGTGGGTCATGGGCGAGCAAGGCGCGAAGACCCTCCGCGGCGGCAAGATGGAGGACGTCATCTTCGCCGGCACGTCCACCCGCGGGCCGCTCGGCCGCGCCGAGGTGCAGCTCACGATCGACAACGCCGACGGGGCGCTGCCGATCGAGTACGCCGAGGTGACGATCAGCAGAACGCTGTTCCGCAACGGCGCCAGCGAGTACGCGATCAACGGCCAGTCCTGTCGGCTCCTCGATGTGCAGGAGCTGCTCAGCGACTCCGGACTCGGCCGGGAGATGCATGTCATCGTCGGGCAGGGACGCCTCGACACCGTGCTGCAGGCGAGCCCCGAGGACCGCCGCGGCTTCATCGAGGAAGCAGCCGGCATCCTGAAGCACCGTCGGCGCAAGGAGAAGACCCTCCGCAAGCTCGAGGCCATGGAGGCGAACCTCACCCGCCTCAGCGACCTCGCCGGCGAGCTGCGCCGTCAACTCAAACCCCTCGGACGCCAGGCCGACATCGCACGTGAGGCGGCGACGATCGCCGCCGTCGTCCGCGATGCGCGGGCTCGGTTGCTCGCGGATGAGCTGGTCGCCCTGCAGGCCGACCTCGCCGACTTCGCGCGCAACGAACAGGATCGCCGAGCGGAGCGAACCCTCCTGCAGGATCGTGCCGATCACGTCAAGGCTCGTGTCACAGCCCTCGAGACGCAGGAACGCTCCGAAGCGGTGGACGCGGCGCGCCGTGTCGCCTTCGGACTCGAACAGGTGCAGGAGCGACTGCGCGGCCTGTACACGCTCGCGGGGCAACGGCTGAGCCTGCTCTCCGAGGACGAGGACTCGCTGGCGCCGGCACCCACGGTTTCGCAGGCCGCGATCGACGAGGCTCGCGAAGAGCTCGACACGATCACGACCGGTGTCGGCGAGGCTGAGGACGCGGCCGCGGCCGCGGCGCGCGACGTGACCCGTGCGCGCGCCGAGCTCGACGCCCTCGACGCCGACATCGCGGCCCAGAGTGCTCTCGTCTCCGAACATGACATGCGGCTCACGGCGCTGCGCGGGACGGCGGAGGCCGCGGAGTCGGCCCTCGCAGCGGTGCGTGCCGCCGTCGAGCGGCAGCAGAAGGCGCTGGACGCGGCCCTCGCCCGCCGAGCCGAGGCGGAGGAGGAACTCGCCGGCGCCGACCCGGACCTGGTGCCCGAGACGTCGTCGGCAGAGCACGCCGCAGCCTACGAACAGGCACAGCGGCACGCTGCCGATGCCGAAACGGAAGTGGCCGGCATCCGGGAGCGTCTCCACGCCACCGAGCGCGAGGTCGACGCGCTCTCCGCGCAGGTGAAGACCCTGGGACGTGCGCTCGACGTGCGCACCGGTGCATCCGAGCTCATCGCGGCCGGCGGTGACGGAGTCCGCGGGCTCGTGGGCGATGCCGTTCAGGTGACCTCCGGCTACGAAGCCGCCATCGCCGCCGCCCTGGGTGCGGTCGCCGAGGGCGTGCTGGTGGACAGCGAGGCGGATGCGCTGGATGCGGCCGCTGTCGCCCGCGGCGGAGACTTCGGCGTCGTCGACATCGTGATCGCGGAGGTGTCGGCCGCTCCGGCCGACATCCCCGACATCGAGGGCGCGGTGCGGGCAACCGACGTCATGACCGCCCCGGCGGGCGTCGCTGGCCTTCTCGCGCGGGTCGTAATCGCCGCGGACCTCCCTGCCGCGCAGGGTGTTCTCGCCTCGGCTCCCGAGCTCACGGTCGTGACGCGCACGGGCGAGATCGTCACGCGCTTCTCGGTGCGCGCGGGCAGCGGCCAGGGGCGCTCCCGGCTCGAGCTCGCGGCCGAGCGTGATTCGGCCGCGGAGCGACTCGGCGAGCTCCAGGTCGTCGCCGACTCCCTCCGCGAAGCTCTCTCCGATCAGACGCGCGCGCTCCAGGAGGCGCGCGCCCGCACCAAGCACACCCTCGACGCGCTGCGCTCCCACGACGCCGCACTCGCGGCGCACGCTGAGAAGGTCAACCGGGCGACGGTCCGGCACGAAGCCGCTGCGGCGGAGTGCGAGCGGCTCACACAGACGCTGCGCCAGGCACAGGCGGCGGTCGCCGAGGCCGAGGACTCGGCGCGTGTCGCCGCGGACCGGTTGGCGTCCGCGCAGGAGGCGCCGCGCCCGATCCTGGACGCGTCGGCCCGCGACGGCATGCTCGCCGCGCTCGACGCCGCGCGCGACGGCGAGATGCGCGCCCGTTTGGATGTGGAGACTCTTCGCGAGCGCATTCGCGCGGGCGAGGCGCGCATCGCTCAGCTGGAGCGCCAACGTGAACGCGAACGTGCGGCTGCGGAGGAGGCGGCGCGCCGCGCGGTGATCCGACGGCGTCAGCGCGACATCGCGGCATCCGTCGCCGCTCAACTACCGGCGCTGCTGGACTCGGTCGACCGCTCGGTGTCGCAGGCACGCGTGGAACTCGCCGCGGCGGAGTCTGCGCGCACGGCCGTGACGGCAGAACTGTCCGAGGCGCGACGCGAGGAGGCTGCGCTGCGCGAGCGGTTGAGCGGACTCACGGAGAGCGTGCACGGACTCGAGCTGCGCATCCACGAGAAGAAGCTCCACGTCGGCTCGCTGCGTGAGAGGGTGCAGAGCGAGCTCGGTCTGGACGAGAACATTCTCATAGCGGAATATGGCCCGGATCAGCTCATCCCCGACGACTCGGCCGAGCCGAGCGAGGACGGCGATCAGCCCCTGGTCCCGTTCGATCGCAGCCAGCAACGCAAGCGTCTCCAAGAAGCCGAGCGCAAGCTCGCCCAGCTCGGCCGCGTCAACCCGCTCGCGCTCGAGGAGTTCGCAGCCCTCGAACAGCGCCACACGTTCCTCACGGAGCAGCTCGCTGATCTGACGCAGACGCGCAAGGACCTGCTCACCATCATCGAGGAGCTCGACGAGCGGATGCGGTCGATCTTCCTCGAGGCTTTCGAGGACACCCGCGTGGCCTTCACCGAGGTGTTCCCGCTCCTGTTCCCCGGCGGCACCGGCAGCATCGCCCTGACGGATCCCGACAACCCGCTCACGACCGGAATCGACGTCTCGGTGCGGCCCGTCGGCAAGAAGGTCGAGCGGTTGTCCCTGCTCTCCGGCGGGGAGCGCTCGCTCGCAGCGGTCGCGCTGCTGGTGGCGATCTTCAGGGCGCGGCCCAGTCCCTTCTACATCCTCGACGAGGTCGAAGCGGCGCTCGACGACGCGAATCTCGGTCGCCTGCTGACGGTGTTCGAGCAGCTGCGCGCGTCCAGCCAGCTGATCGTCATCACGCACCAGAAACGGACGATGGAGATCGCCGATGCGCTCTACGGCGTCTCCATGCGTCAGGACGGCGTCTCGGCCGTCGTGGGCCAGCGGGTGCGCGAGCGCGAATCCGCGTGAGCCCGGCCGCGTAGGCTGGTGGCATGGCCGAGAGATCGTGGTCGCTGGGGCGTGCCCTGCGAGGGATGTTCGTCAAGCCCGTCATCGACGAGAGCACGTGGGAGGACCTCGAGACGGCTCTGCTCACGGCCGACTTCGGTCCCGATGTGACCGAGCGTCTCATCGACGAGCTGCGCGAGAAGGTCGATCGGTACCGCACCACCGACCCGAAGGATCTCCAGCGCATGCTGCGCGAGACCCTCGAGGAGCACTTCGCGAAGTTCGACTCCACGCTCCGGCTCACCGAGCGTCCGGCCGTCGTGCTCGTCGTCGGTGTCAACGGCGTGGGCAAGACGACCACCATCGGCAAGTTCGCGAACTTCCTGCGCCGCTACGACCGTTCGGTCGTCGTCGGCGCTGCCGACACCTTCCGCGCCGCCGCCGTCGACCAGCTGGCGACGTGGGCCGAGCGTGGGGGAGCATCCATCGTGCGCCCCCAGCAGGAGGGGCAGGATCCGGCATCCGTCGCCTTCCAGACCGTGGCCCACGCGATCGAGACGGGTACCGAGATCGTCCTCGTCGACACCGCTGGACGCCTGCACACCAAGGGCGGTCTCATGGACGAGCTCGGCAAGATCAAACGCGTCATCGAGAAGCAGGCCCCCATCAGCGAGGTGCTGCTCGTGCTCGACGCGACGACGGGCCAGAACGGCCTCATGCAGGCCGAGGCGTTCCTGGAGCAGGCAGGTGTCACGGGGCTCGTGCTCACCAAGCTCGACGGCTCGGCCAAGGGTGGATTCGTGCTGGCCGTGCAGGAGCGCACCGGCATCCCGGTCAAGCTGCTGGGTCAGGGCGAGGGCATCGGCGACCTCACCGGATTCACGCCCCACGTCTTCGTCGAGCAGCTCGTCTCCTGAGCCGCGCGCCGGACTACCGCCTGGCGGGTCGGGCTGGTTTCATTGACTCATGGCGATCGAGCACGATTTCTTCGGACTTCTGGAATCCGGACCGGACGGGTCCATCTTCTGGTCCGAGAACGTCGAGTTCGGCGACCAGAGCGTGACGGTCGATCTGACGGCTCCCGACCAGGAGGACGTCTCGGTCGCGGCCCTCGACGTCGCCGCCTCCCTCATCTCATCGCTCGAGCAGCTCGATCTGCTGGCCCGCAACGCCATGATCGGTGAGCTCGACGACCGCACCAGCGAGGTGACGGAGTACATCCTGCAGCAGCAGGACACCTTCGGCGAGGACATCACCGATCTCCTCGTGGACATCTCCGGCGACGTCCACGTCGACGTCATCCGTTCGCTTCAGCTGACCAGCATGACGATCCTCGCCGACGAGCACGGCGGTTCGGATCCGTTCGCCGTCCTCGAGTACGCGCTGGACGCCGACGCGACCGATGACGTCCTTCTGGTGAACCTCGACTCCGACGGGGCAGTGCTCTCGGTCACCAGCGCCGACTGAGCTCACGCCTGCGGCGCGCTGGACGCCGCCGCGATCAGCTCGCGGGTGAACGGATGCCGTGCGCCGGTGAACACCGCTTCTGTCGCCCCTTCCTCGACGACGCGGCCGGCCGACATCACGAGCACGCGATCGCTGACGCGTCGCACGACTGCGAGGTCGTGCGAGATGAAGACGACGGCGGTCCCCACCGTCGCCGGCAGAGTGAGGATGAGCTCGAGGATGCCGGCCTGCGTCGCGACGTCCAGTGCGGAGACGGGCTCGTCGCACACCAGGATGTCGGGGGAGGCGGCGAGGGTGCGTGCGATGGCGACGCGCTGACGCTGTCCGCCGGACAACGTCGCCGGACGTCGATGCAGCAGCGCGGGGTCCAGCCCCACCCGTTCGAGGAGCTGTCGAGGAGGGGGCGAGGTGGCAGAGGACGAGGCCGTCAGGATGCGCTCCACGCTCCAGCGAGGGTCGAAGCTGCCCGCGGGGTCCTGCGGGACGAGGCGGATGCGCGGTGCGGGCGTTCCGAGCGCGATCGTGCCGGTGTCCGGATGCTCTGCGCCCACCAGCAGCCGGGCCAGGGTCGTCTTTCCCGACCCGGACGCGCCGACCACGCCCACGACCTCGCCCGCATGGATGCGGAGGTCGACGTCCGAGAGTGCAGCGACCGAGCGATAGGCACGCCCCAGGCCCTCCGCACTCAGCAGCATGCGGCCCCCCGGCCGCGCGGCGACCGACTTCGGACCACGTGGCGCTGCGGCGAGCAGTGCACGTGTCGCCTCGTGGCGCGGTGCGGACAGCACCTGAGCCGTCGGTCCCTTCTCCACCACGACGCCGTGTTCCAGAACGGCCACTCGGTCGGACACGCGGGCGACGGCTGCGAGGTCGTGACTGATCAGAAGGACCGCTCGACCCTCGTCGCGGAGGCGGGCGAGGAGATCCAGCACGTGCACCGCCACGGTGGCGTCGAGCGCCGTCGTCGGCTCGTCGGCGATGAGGATGTCCGCACCGCCCGCCATCGCCGAGGCGATGAGGGCGCGCTGCCGCATCCCGCCGGAGAGCTCGCCCGAGCGACGGGACAGCAGTGCCGCGGGCTCCGGGAGTCCTGCGTCGGCGAGAGCCGTCACGACGCGCTCGCGTCGGAGGGAGTGCGGGACCCCGCGTAGCGCGAGTGTCTCCGCGACCTCCGCCTGAATCGTCCGGAGCGGGTCGAGGGATTGGAGGGCGTCCTGCAGCACGAGCGCGACGTCGCGCCCCCGCATCCGTCGCCAGTCGCGCCGTCCCGCGCGCCTCGCATCGCGCCCCGCGACGTCGAACCGCGCTGCGGACACCGAGGCCCCGCTCTGCTCCTGCGTGAAGCCGAGGAGCGTGCGTGCCAGCACGGACTTGCCGGCGCCGGAGGATCCGACGATCGCGACGATCTCGCCCGGGTCGACGTCGAGGTCGATGTCCTGCAGGACGTCGCCGGCGCCGGGGAGGGCGACCCGCAATCCCCGCACGTGCAGCCCGCTCATGCGTGCACTCCGCCGGCCAGGCGCCGCCCGACCGCCGTCAGTACGGCGGCGGTGGCGACGATCGCGAGTCCGGGAAAGACCGTGAGCCACCAGGCGCTGGCGATGTAGACGCGCCCGGCGTTGAGCATCGCCCCCCATTCCGGCGAGGGCGGAAGCGCACCGAGCCCGAGGAAGCTGAGCGCGGAGACCCAGACGATCGCCTGGCCCACACCGAGGGTGGCGACCGAGACGAGCGGCCAGAGTGCGTTGGGCGCGACGTGCCGAAGAAAGATGCGAGCCGCCCCGGCCTGTTCGAGGCGGGCGTACTCGACGTATCCGCTGCGCGCGACCTGCCGCACCTGCGTGCGCAGCATCCGTGCGTAACCCGGTGTCGTCGCCAGCCCGATCGCCACCACCGAGGCCGTGGTCCCCGGGCCCGCCACCGCCACGAGCAGGAGGGCCATGACGAGCGTCGGGAGCGCGAAGAGCACTTCGATGATCCGCGACAGCGCCGCATCCAGCCACCGCGGTCCGAGGCCGGCGGTGAAGCCCAGCACGAGGCCCACACCCACGCCGATCGCGGTCGCGGCGGCGCCGACACCTGCGGATGCGGCGGCCCCGTGCACGACGCGCGTGTACAGATCGCGTCCCGACTCGTCCGTCCCGAACAGGTGCGAAGGGCTGGGCGGGCGCAATGCCTCGGCCGGGGCGATCGCGAGCGGATCGCCCGGGGCCAGGAGGCCGGGCCAGACGATCGCCACGATCAACACGCCGAGGCCGATCAGTGCCGCGATGCCTGCCGCACCCCACGCCCAGACGAACGCTCTGACGGCGCCTGCCCGGGCGTTCGTCGAGGTCGCGATGCTCATGCGCCGACCGCCACGGTCACAGCACGCAGCGACCGGGGGCGACGGCCGCGCAGGCGGGGATCGACGAGGAGCTCCGCCGCATCCGTCAGCGTGACCACGACGATGTAGATGAGAGCGACCACGACGACGGCGCCGATCACGAGCGGGACGTCGCGGGCGGTGGCCGCGTCGATGAGCAGGCGTCCGAGACCGGGGCGAGCGAAGAGCGCCTCGACCACGACGGCACCGGAGAGGAGGCTGCCGTACGCCCAGCCGGAGAGCGCGAGCGCGGGAAGCGCAGCGTGCCGCAGCGTGTGCCGCAGCAGCACCCGCACCTCGGAGGCGCCTCGGCTGCGAGCCGTCGTCGCGAAGGGTGCGGCGTCGGCGCTGGCGAGCGAGTCGCGCATGACCTGCGCGAGGAAGCCGGCGATCGGAACGGCGAGCGTGACGACCGGGAGCACGAGGCCGGCGGGGTCGGCGCCGAGGCTCGTCGCGGGCAGGACGCGCCAGGTCGCTGCGAACAGCAGGATCAGCACCGCCCCCAGCCAGAACTGGGGCATCACGGTGGCGACCGTCTCGACGGAGCGCAGGACCGTGGACACGACCCGCGCCGCCCGCCCGCGCACCACCGTCACGATGACCGCCCCGATCAACGCCAGCAGCCACGCGAGCACAAGGGCGAGGGTTGCGAGCAGGAGGGTGGAGGGCAGCTGCGCGGCGATGAGCTCGCCGACGGGCTGCTTTCTGGCGTAGGAATCGCCCAGCTGCAGGGTCGCGATGCGCCCCAGCTGCAGCAGGTACTGGACGATCAGCGGCTGATCGAGCGCGTAGGTGCGGGTGGCCGCCGCCACGGTGTCTTGCCCCGCCTGGGATCCCGGGCCGCCGAGGATCGCCTCGAGCGGGTCGCCGGAGGCGCGCAGCGCGAAGAACACCACGGTGGCGACCAGCCACACCACCAGCAGCGCCGATCCGACGCGCGCCGCCACCCAGCGAAGCACCCGCACCGAGCGCTCAGCCGTTCAGGCGCGCGTCGATGAAGGTCGGTGTCGCCACCGTTCCGAGCGTCGTGACCCCGCTCGCGCCGCGCACCAGGAAGTGGTTCTGCTGGTCGTAGAGAGGGAGGATGGCGTAGCTGTCGAGGATGATGTGCTGCGCCTGGGCGTACAGATCGGCGCGCTG
The DNA here is from genome assembly GCF_031453615.1 of Microbacterium sp. SORGH_AS_0428. Taxonomy (NCBI): domain Bacteria; kingdom Bacillati; phylum Actinomycetota; class Actinomycetes; order Micrococcales; family Microbacteriaceae; genus Microbacterium; species Microbacterium sp. SORGH_AS_0428. Next base: position 113,376 of record NZ_JAVIZT010000001.1, read on the forward strand.
CTGCTCATCGGATGCGGCCGATGCCTGATCGAGAAGCGCGTCCAGTTTCGGATCTGACAGCTGCGCGTGGTTGGCGAAGTAGCCGCTGGGCGCGGGAACGATGCCGTCGGAGTCGTACAGGATGCGCAGGACGTCGGGTCCCACCTTCGTGTACGGCGCGCTCACCGCTTCGTACTCCTTCGCGCCGAGCGCGGCGTACCAGCCCGACAGGTCCAACGGCGTGATCTGGACGTCGAAGCCCGCGGCGCCGGCGTTCGCCTGGATCTGCTCGAAGAGCGACTGCTCGGCCGCCACCGACTGATTGGTGCTCACCGGGAAGCGCACGCTCAGGCGCGCTCCGTCCTTCATCCGGACGCCGTCCGCATCGCGCTCGGTCCAGCCCGCCTCGTCGAGCAGCTCTTCGGCGCGCGCCGTGTCGGTCGTGAACAGCGACTCGTCGCTGATGGCTGCGGGCTCCGTGCTCGCGAGCGGCGAGAAGGAGCGCGTGACCGTGCCCTGGTAGAGCGCCGTGATGCCGGGGTCCGGATCAGCGACTCGGACGAAGGCCTCCCGGACGCGGATGTCGTCGAAGGGGGCCTGAGCGGTGTTCAGCTCGATGCGGTTCACCGATCCGGGCCGGGGGGCGTCGATGTGGGTCGTGTCGGTCGAGCTCTCCGCAGCGACGATCGCATCCGGCTGAGGGTTGTCGATGACCTGCACCTCGCCCGACAGCAGTGCGGCTTGTCGCGTCGCGGCATCCGGGATGAAACGCCACTCGATCGCGTCGAGGTACGCGGGGCCGTCGTGCTGGGCCTCGGGGCCGGGGGAGGCGTAGTCCTCGTTGCGCACGAGGTGCACCGATTCCTGGGGCTTCCACGAGTCGACGACGAAGGGGCCCGTGCCGATGGGTGCCTTGCAGTTCTCCTCCTGCCCGCGGGCGATCCCGGCGGGGGACTCGATCGCGGTCCACTGCTGGCTGAGCGACTCCAGGAGGGCGGAGTCGGGCGCGGAGAGATGGAAGCGGGCGTGCGTCGCGTCCACCACCTCGACCTCGGTGACCTTGGCGACGGCCAGATAGCCCGTGCTGGATGCCGTGTCGGGATCCTTCAGATGCTCGATGTTGGTCTTGACCGCGGCCGCGTCGACGGGCGTGCCGTCGGTGAAGCTCAACCCGTCGCGGAGGGTGAAGTCCCACGTCAGGCCGTCGTCGCTGACCTGCCAGGACTGGGCGAGCCACGGCGTGATCGTCCCGTCCGCCGCGCGGCCCACGAGCGGTTCCAGGTACTGCGTCGAGATGAGCGCCTGCGGGTAGTTGCCGCCGACGTGGGGGTCGAGGCACGTCGGCTCGGCGTCGCCGGTCGCGTAGACCAGGGTTCCGCCGTCGCGCGGGGTGTCAGCGGTGCCGCCTGCCGCACACGCGGTGAGGGCGAGGGCGGCGGCCAGGGCCGCGGCCGCGCCGACGGCGCGACGAGGGCGGAGAGATGCAGAGATCATGGGAAGCCTTCGGCGAAGTGGGACGCACGGATGCGTGCGGACGGACTTGCTGTATCCGGTCCAAGAATGCAGCCTACCGCGGTTCTCGGGTGTCGCGCGGCCGCATCCGGGGTTCGGGCGCTGGCTAAGCTGCACGGATGACTGACGTGCCGCGCATGGGACGGCCTCGGGCGACCTCGCCCGAGACGATCGCTGAAGCCGCGTGCGAGCTGTTCTTCGAGCAGGGGTACGACGGGACCTCGATCGGCGACATCACCCGCCGTGCCGGGGTCGCGCGCGCCAGCTTCTTCAACTATTTCCGCGCGAAGAGCGACGTGCTCTGGTCGGGTTTCGATGCGCGGCTCGCGGCGGCATTCTCAGCCATGGCGGCGGGCGTACCCGTCGCGGACGCTCTTGCTCGCATCGGACGCGACCTCGCGCCCGACACACTGGCGCTCGCGATCACCAACGCGGACGCGATGGGGCTCGGCGAGGAGCTCGAGAGGCAGCGCGCGGAGCGGCTGGCGCTGCTCCAGCGTGAGATCTCCCGCCGTCTGACCGATGCGACCGGCGACGCGCTGCTCGCACAGATCCACGCCGCGGCCTACGGGGCGGGGGTTCTCGGAGCGGTGTGGATGTGGGCGGAGCGCGGCGCTGCGTCGGTGTCTGTGGAGGGACTCGTGCAGCACGCGCTGTCGCTCTGCGAACGCTTCGGAGCGTCCGGCGACTCATCCGCCGCCGCGCTCGCGTAAAATCGACGCATCATGGCGACTTTCGGCACCCTCTCCGACCGGCTCACTGAGACCTTCCGCAATCTGCGCACGAAGGGGAAGCTCAGCCCCGCCGACGTCGACGGGACGGTGCGCGAGATCCGTCGCGCCCTGCTCGACGCCGACGTCGCGCTGGTCGTGGTGAAGGAGTTCACCGGCAAGGTGCGCGAGCGGGCGCTCGGCGACGAGGTGAACCGGGCGCTGAACCCGGCGCAGCAGGTCGTGCAGATCGTCAACGAAGAACTCGTCGCGATCCTCGGCGGCGAGCAGCGTCGTCTGCAGTTCGCCAAGACGCCGCCCACCGTCATCATGCTCGCGGGTCTGCAGGGCTCCGGAAAGACGACCTTCGCCGGGAAGCTGGCACGTCTGCTGGAGAAGGACGGTCACACGCCGCTCCTCATCGCCGCCGACCTCCAGCGTCCCAACGCGGTGAACCAGCTGCAGGTCGTCGCCGAGCGCGCCGGAGCGGCGATCTATGCCCCCGAGCCGGGCAACGGCGTCGGCGACCCCGTGCGTGTCGCGCGAGACGGGGTCGAGTACGCCCGTCGTCACCAGCACGACACGGTCATCATCGACACCGCCGGACGTCTGGGCGTCGACGCGGAGCTCATGAAGCAAGCCGCCGACATCCGCACGGCAACCGACCCCGACGAAGTCCTGTTCGTCATCGACGCGATGATCGGTCAGGATGCCGTCAACACCGCGACCGCCTTCCAGGAGGGCGTGGACTTCACCGGCGTCGTCCTCTCCAAGCTCGACGGCGACGCGCGAGGCGGTGCGGCCCTGTCCGTCGCCTCGGTCACGGGCCGACCCATCATCTACGCGTCCACCGGTGAGGGTCTCGAGGACCTCGAGCCCTTCCACCCGGACCGCATGGCGAGCCGCATCCTCGATCTGGGTGACATCCTCACCCTGATCGAGCAGGCGCAGCAGACCTTCGACGAGGCCGAGGCGATGAAGGTCGCCGAGAAGCTGGCGAAGGAGCAGTTCACCCTCGAGGACTTCCTCGAGCAGCTGCAGCAGATGAAGAAGATGGGCTCGATGAAGAAGATGCTCGGGATGCTCCCGGGCATGGGCCAGATGAAGCAGCAGCTCGACAACTTCGACGAGCGCGAGATCGACCGCACCGAGGCGATCATCCGCTCGATGACTCCGGCCGAGCGCCGCAACCCCAAGCTCCTCAACGGCTCGCGCCGCCTGCGCATCGCGCGCGGATCCGGCATGACGGTCACCGACGTGAATCAGCTCGTCCAGCGTTTCGACCAGGCCGCGAAGATGATGAAGACGGTCGCGCGCGGTGGTGTGCCTAGCATGCCCGGTGTCGGATCGATGGGCCGCCCGGGGGCCTCCGCGAAGCGCGGCAAGCAGCAGAAGGCGAAGGGATCGCGCTCGGGCAACCCCGCCAAGCGCGCCGCAGAGAATGCGGGCCTGCCGGCGGCGGAGCCGACCGGGTCGGGCTTCGGCCTCGGTGGTGGCGGAAAGGCGCCGAGCGAGGCCGACCTCGCGGAGCTGCAGAAGCTTCTCGGCCGCGGCTGAGCGCGCCTCAGAGCACGATGCCTGCGTGCGCGAGCACCGCGCGCACGTGACGGGCAAGGTACTCCTGCCCCTCGGCGGTCGGATGCTCGCTGTCCCACTGCAGCAGCTCGGGATTCTCCTGCAGGGGCTGGCCGAGCCAGACGAACGTGCCGTCGGCGGCCTCCACCGCTGAACGCAGCGCGTCGGAGCTCCACGCGATCGACTGCGGCGCCTCCCACGGCTGGTTCCACAGCGTGCTGAGCCCGACGATCCGCGTCGAGGGGAGCGCCTCGTGCAGCTCCTCGACCGTCGCGCGCGTCGCCGAGTCGATGTCGTCGACGTCCTCGTCCGCGTCGTTGTCCGATGACTGCAGGATGACCATGGCGGGGTCGAGGCCGATGGCCTCCTGCGCGAGCGCGGAGAAGTTCGTGCCGCAGTCGCCGTCGACGACGAAGCCCGCGCCGCCGCACGAGAGGTTGACGATGTCGAGGTGCGTCTGCTCGCCCAGCAGTACGGGCCAGGCTTCGTCGGGGTCGAGGCCGTATCCCGACATGATGGAGTCGCCGATCGTGACGATGACGGCGTCCGAGGCGACCGTCGGGGTGCGCGTCGGAGCGGGCTTCGGAGCGGGCGACGCCGGATGCGGAGCGCTGCTCGACCCATGCGCGGGTTCAGCGGCGCACCCGGCCATCGTCAACGCCACGACGCCGACGGCGGCCCAGGCGGCTGCGCGGAGCCGGTGGCGGCGGCGGACGATCACGTGCACACCGTAGGCAGCGAGTTTATGAGTGCGGTACAGGTTCAGCCGCGGGCGGCCAGCGGCGCCCGGCGCTCGGGGCCGGCGCGGAACTCGCGGATGAGGTGCTGCACCACCTGGCGCAGGTCACCGCCCGACGCATCCGCGACCGCGAGTTGGCGCGCGTAGCTGGCTCCTTGCGCGAGCGTGGTGCGGACGCCCTCCAGCTCCTGGGCGCACTTGAGCTCGACGGCGATGTCGCCGACACGCTCGAGCGTCTCCTCCAGATGCTCGACCACGGGTTCCTGGCGTCCGGAGCGATCCACGATGACCCGTGCGTCCAGGCCGTACCGCGCGGCGCGCCACTTGTTCTCGCGCACGAACCACGGCTGGAGCGCGGGCAGTTCCTCGCCGGCGTCGAGCCGGCGCGAGAAGTCCTCGACGAGTGTCTGTGTGAGGGCGGCGACCGCGGCGAGCTCGGGCAGGGTCGACATCCCGTCGCATGCGCGCACTTCGATGGTTCCCCACCGTGGAGCGGGGCGGATGTCCCAGCGCACCTCTGTCGCATCCGCCATGACTTCGGTGCGCATCATGTCGTCGAGATAGGACTCGTACTCTGCCCAGTCGCCCAGACCCCAGGGCAGACCCGCCGTCGGCAACTGCTGGAAGACGAGCGCGCGATTGGAGGCGTACCCGGTGCGCTCGCCCGCCCAGAACGGACTGGATGCGGAAAGAGCCTGCAGGTGGGGCAGGTAGGTGGACAGGGCGTTGATGATGGGGAAGACCTTCGTGACGTCGTCGACGCCGATGTGCACGTGGATGCCCCAGATCATCATGTTGCGCCCCCACCACTGGGTGCGCTCGATGAGGGAGTGGTAGCGGGTCTTGTCGGTGACCTCCTGGTCATACCACTGTGCGAAGGGGTGGCTTCCTGCACACAGCAGCTCCACGCCGCGCGGATCCGTCGCGGTGCGCACGGCCGCGATCGCATCCGCGATGTCGTCGACGGCTGCCTCGACCGTGTCGCCGACCCCGCTGGTGACCTCGATCGTGTTCGTGAGAAGCTCGCCGGTGACCGCGAACCGTTCGGGGGCGACCGACTCCTCGAGCTCGTCGATGATCTCCGGCCCGCGGGGGACCAGATCGCCCGTGCGCCCGTCCGCGAGCATCAGCTCCCACTCGAGGCCGACGGTCGAGCGGCGCGACGGGGCGAAGGGGACGGTCACCGGCTCAGTCTGACACGCGGCGCGCGCTGGTTCGCGAGCCGCGTCATCATCTGGCAAAATAGACAGCTGGACCCCGCCCGACCCTCTATCCGGCCGGGTCCGAACCACAGAGCTTCCGCCGGGTGTGCACCCCACGCTCCAGGCGACCAGTTCGACCACCTTCCACACATTCAGGAGAATCGTGGCTGTCAAGATCCGTCTCAAGCGTCTCGGAAAGATCCGTGCGCCCTACTACCGCATCGTCGTCGCCGACTCGCGCACCAAGCGCGACGGTCGCGTGATCGAGGAGATCGGTCAGTACCACCCGACCGAGGAGCCCTCGGTCATCAAGGTCGACTCCGAGCGCGCGCAGTACTGGCTCGGCGTCGGCGCGCAGCCGACCGAGCAGGTCCTCGCCATCCTCAAGCTCACGGGCGACTGGGGTCGCTTCAAGGGCGACAAGGACGCTGTGAGCACCGTCAAGTACGCAGAGGGCAAGGCTCCCTTCGAGGTCGACGCGGCCAAGAAGTCGGTCATCAAGCCCAAGGCTGAGAAGAAGGCCGAGGAGTCTGCTCCCGCCGAGGCCGAGGCTGCCGACGAGGCTGCTGAGAGCACCGAGGCGTAATCATCGTGCTGGCTGCCGCGCTCGAACACGTCGTCAAGGGGATCGTCGACAACCCCGACGCCGTGCGCATCGTCTCGTCCACGTCGCCGCGAGGCGATGTGCTCGAGGTGCACGTCCACCCCGATGACCGGGGTCGCGTGATCGGGCGCGGCGGTCGCACCGCCAAATCTCTGCGGACCGTGGTCACCGCCCTCGCCGACGGCAGCCGCGTGCGCGTCGACGTCGCCGACGACTGATGGCGGCCGCATCCGCCGACGGAGCGCGCGCGTCCGCGCCGCGCCCCGGCAAGACCCAGCTTCGCGTCGGCCGCCTCGTCAAGGCCCACGGCCTCAAGGGCGCTCTCAAGCTCGAGCTGTACACGGACGATCCCGACGGCCGGTTCGTGCCAGGGGCGGAGTTCACCCTCCAGGTCCCCGATTCGTCGCCGTGGTTCGGCAAGACCGTCACCGTCCGCGAGTTCCGCTGGATGAACACGCACCCCGTGGCGTTCTTCGAGGGCGTCGACGACCGTGACGCCGCCGAGTCCCTCGTGCGCGCCATCCTCTGGATCGACCAGGACGAGCAGAGCACGCCTGACGAAGAGGACGCCTGGTTCGACCACCAGCTCGTCGGTCTCGACGTCGTTCGCGACGGTGTCGTCGTGGGGCGAGTCGCCCGTGTCGACCACCTTCCGGCACAGGATCTGCTCGCGGTCGCCGTGGGCGAGAGCGAAGTGCTGGTGCCGTTCGTCAAGGCGATCGTGCCCGAGGTCGACCCCGCCGCAGGGCGCGTGGTCGTGACGCCGCCCGCGGGGCTCTTCGAGGAGCTTCCCGCCGACGACGACCCCACCGGTGATGACGAAACGGCCGAGACCCGCGAGGACTGACGTGCGCATCGACGTCATCACGATCTTCCCCGAGTTCTTCGACGTCCTCGAGGTCTCTCTCCTCGGCAAGGCCCGTGGCAACGGGCTCCTGGACGTCCGCGTCCACAATCTTCGCGATTTCACGACCGACCGGCACCGCACGGTCGATGACACCCCCTATGGCGGGGGAGCGGGCATGGTCATGAAGCCCGAGCCCTGGGGTCTCGCCCTCGATGCGATCGCACGGGAGGCGGCCTCTGCCCCCACGTTCATCTTCCCGTCGCCGGCGGGAGAACGGTTCGTGCAGGCGACGGCTCGTGAGTGGAGCGGCAAGGACCACCTCGTCTTCGGCTGCGGCCGGTACGAGGGCATCGACGAACGGGTGTTCGCTTACGCGGCCACCCTCGGCGAGGTGCGACTCGCCAGTCTCGGCGACTATGTGCTCAACGGCGGCGAGGTGGCGTCGATGGCGATGATCGAGGCCGTCGGGCGTCTCGTGCCCGGCGTCGTCGGCAACCCCGAGAGCCTCGTCGAGGAATCGCACGAGGACGGCCTGCTGGAGTATCCCTCGTACACGAAGCCCTCCGAATGGCGCGGACTGGTCGTTCCCGACGTGCTCCTGAGCGGACATCACGGGCGTGTGGCCGAGTGGCGCCGGGAACAGCAGGTGGAACGCACGCGCGAGCGGCGCCCCGACCTGCTCGCCGACTGAGTCGGGATCAGTCGACGCCGAGGAACGCGCGGTCGGTCAGGACGACGGGACCGTCGGTCGTGACGGCCACGGTGTGCTCGGTGTGCGCCCCGCGCGAGCCGTCGGCGCTGCGCAGCGTCCAGCCGTCCGGGTCGGTCACGAGGCGATCTGTCGTCTCCAGGAGCCACGGCTCGAGCGCGACCACGAGACCTGCGCGCAGCGGGTAGCCGCGGCCAGGCTTGCCGTCGTTCGGGACGTGCGGGTCGCCGTGCATGACGCGGCCCACGCCGTGTCCGCCGAAATCGGTGTTGATGGAGTACCCCGCATCGTGCGAGACGGCCGCGATCGCGGCCGAGACGTCGCCGACCCGGTTGCCGACCGTCGCCGCCTGGATCGCCGCGTCCAAGGCGACGCGTGTGGTCTCGATCAGGCGCAGATCCTCGTCGCGCGGCACTCCGACCACGAAGGAGACGGCGGAGTCCGCGACCCAGCCGTCGACGGATGCGGCGAAGTCGAGGGAGACGAGGTCTCCGTCGCGCAGCGTGTAGTCGAAGGGGAGCCCGTGCAGCACGGCGTCGTTGATGGAGGTGCAGATCACTTTGCCGAACGGGCTGGCGCCGAAGGAGGGGTGGTAGTCGATGTAGCAGGACTCGGCGCCGGCCTTGCGGATCATGTCGTGCGCCCTGCGATCGAGTGTCAGCAGATTCGTGCCGACCTTCGTCTCGTCCCGCAGAGTCGCCAGCACTTCGGCGACGAAACGTCCGGCCGGTCTCATCTGTTCGATCTCGGCAGGCGTGCGCAGTTCGATCATGGTGCTCCCTCGTTCTCTCCTCCATTCTCTCCCGGCGACCGCATCGTGTGTCGCGGTCGCGACCTCCGGGTCCCGCTGGGCGTCCGCCCCGAGTGTCGGCGACGACCGGCGCCCACGCCGGACGGCCGCGTACGATGCAGTCATGTGGCTTCGTCGCGCCGGCTTCCACTGGCTTCTGCCGTCCGCCTTTCTGCTGCCGCTCTGGCTCTTCGTCGGCTGGACGGTGACGGGGGCGGGCGGTTGGGCTCTGCTGTGGGTGCTCTTCATCGCCATCCCCTCGGTGTTCCTCGGTCAGCTGCTGCTGACGCTGCTGACGCGTCTGCGGCCGACGGCTCGCGCTGAGCGCGCGCTGTCCTGGTGGGATGTGGCCGGCTACGGCCTCTGGCACGCATTGACGATCGCGCTCGGCCTCTTCGTGCAGCAATGGTGGGCGCCCGTCATGGTGCTCACGGTCCTGGTGGGTGTGGCGAACATCTGGCTGCAGCTCTGGCAGCTGTGGCGCGAGGCACGCCCGCGCGCGGCGGTGCTGCACACGAGCGACGGCACCGCCTACATCCCGTCGACGCGGCCGACCCGGCCTGCGACCGCGCCGGCGCACGAGGTCATCGTCGTCGAGGAGACGCTGCACCGCGACGCCTGAAGTTGGCGCCGCGGGCGGCGCATGGCAGAATGGTTGTTTGTGCCCTGACCGGTCTCTGCCTCAGGGGAGACAGCCGCGCATCCCGCGCGGTGCGGGCACCGCTTCAACTTTCATAAGAACAAGTTTCGCAGCCGACCTGTGGCGGTTGCAGGAAGAGATCCCTCATGCAGATCCTCGACGCCGTCGACGCGGCTTCGCTCCGCTCCGACATCCCCGACTTCGGTCCCGGCGACACCGTCAAGGTGCACGTCAACATCACCGAAGGCAACCGCTCGCGCATCCAGGTCTTCCAGGGCGTCGTCATCGGCCGCCAGGGCGACGGCGTGCGCGAGACCTTCAACGTCCGCAAGATCAGCTTCCAGGTCGGCGTCGAGCGCATCTTCCCGGTGCACTCGCCGATCATCGACAAGATCGAGGTCGTGACGCGTGGTGACGTGCGTCGCGCCAAGCTGTACTACCTCCGCAACCTCCGCGGCAAGAAGGCGAAGATCAAGGAGAAGCGCGACCGCTGATCGCGTTCTTTCACGAAGCCCCGACCGCTCCGGCGTCGGGGCTTCGTCGTGTCCGCGGCCGCGTCCGGATGTGCGACGCTAGAGTGCGGCTCGTGCCGCCTGTATCTCGAGGAACTGCATGAGCACCGACAATCCCTCCGTCGACGACGCATCGCTGCCCCGCCGATCCCGGCCCCGCCGGCGGCGCGGCGCGCTGATCTTCCTCCGCGACGTGCTGGTCATCATCCTCATCGCGCTGCTCGTGTCGTTCCTCGTCAAGACGTTCCTGGTGCGCTCGTTCTACATCCCGTCGGCGTCGATGGAGAACACGCTGATCGAGCAGGACCGCATCCTCGTCGATGAGCTGACGCCGCGTTTCGGAGGATACGAGCGCGGTGACGTGGTCGTGTTCCGCGACCCGGGTGGCTGGCTCGGCTCGTCGGTGTCCGCTCCGAGCCAGGGGCCGATCGTCGACGGCATCGAATGGGTGCTCTCGCTCGTCGGCCTCGCGGCGCCCGACAGCGACGACCATCTCATCAAGCGCATCATCGGCCTGCCCGGGGACCACGTCGTGTGCTGCAACGACCTGGGGCAGATCACGGTCAACGGTGCCCCGATCGACGAGTCCTCGTATCTGCTGCTGCCCGATCCCGGCGCCCCCGCATCGTCGCTCGACTTCGACATCACGGTGCCGGAGGGATCGCTCTGGGTGCTGGGGGACAACCGCTACCGGTCCAAGGACTCGCGGTACAACCAGGATCAGCCCGGTCGCGGGTTCGTCCCCATCGACAACGTGGTCGGACGCGCCTTCCTGATCACCTGGCCGTTCGACCGCTTCGGCGGCATCGACTTCCATCACGAGGTATTCGCCGACGTCCCGCGGCCGGAGGGGCAGTGAGCCCGGTTCAACCGACGCTGCGCCTGGAACGGCGCCTGTGGGCAGAGCAGCGCGTCGTCGTCGCCTGCGACGAGGTGGGACGAGGCGCTCTCGCCGGCCCTGTGGTGATCGGTGCGACGGTGATGGCGCCGCGGACCCGCCGCGTTCGGATCCCCGAGGGGCTGCGTGACTCGAAGCTCATTCCGGAGGCGCGGAGGGCGGATGTGGCCCGAGCCGCCGCGGCGTGGGTCGATGCGAGCGCTCTGGGCTGGGCTTCGGCTGCAGAGATCGACGCCGTGGGGATCACGCGGGCGCTCGGCCTCGCCGCGCACCGCGCTCTCGACGGGATCCGCGCGCAGGGCGTGGACATGACGGATGCGGTCGTACTGCTCGACGGCAACCACGACTACATCTCGCCGGCCGGCGCGACGCCGTACGAGGTGCGCACCGTCATCAAGGGCGATCGTGATTGCGCGAGCGCCGCGGCCGCGTCCGTGGTCGCGAAGGTCGCGCGTGACGCGCACATGGTCGCGCTGCACCCGGATGCGCCCGCGTACCTGTGGGAGCGCAACAAGGGCTATGCGAGCCCTGAGCACCGTGCCGCCATCGCCGCGCACGGGCTTCACGCGCATCATCGTGCCTCCTGGCAGATCGCCGCGGCGCCCACACTCTTCTGAGACCGCGCCGACCCGGACCGCAGCCGTAGAATGGACGCACCATGGATGACGATGTCTTCGAAGACTACGACCGCGAACTCGAGCTCGCTCTCTACCGGGAGTACCGCGACGTCGTCTCGCAGTTCCAGTACGTGATCGAGACCGAACGCCGCTTCTACCTCGCCAACGACGTCAATGTCGTGCGTCGCGACACCGAGCACGATTTCTACTTCGAGATCTCGATGACAGACGTGTGGGTGTGGGACATCTACCGCGCCGACCGCTTCGTGAAGGCCGTGCGCGTGCTGACGTTCAAGGACGTGAACGTCGAGGAACTCTCCCGCCGTGACTTCCAGCTTCCCGAGGAGCTCTCGCTCGACAACTGAGCGGCTCTCCTCACCCCGTGGGACGCGGCGGGTTCTCCCCGCCGACGCATCCGGCCTGAGGGGCGACCTCCTCGAGTCGGCACGCTGGGGGCATGGCAGCGAAAGACGACCTGGGGCGAGACGGTGAGAACCGTGCCGCATCCTTCCTGGCCGAGCGCGGGTACCGGATCCTCGACCGCAACTGGCGGTGTCCTCTGGGTGAGATCGACATCGTCGCGGCGGAAGCCGGCGAGATCGTCGTCGTCGAGGTCAAGACACGCACGAGCGAGCGTTTCGGGCATCCGCTCGAAGCCATCGACGCGCGCAAACGCGCCCGGCTGTGGCGACTCGCGGTGGCCTGGTGCATGGCGCATCCCGACGAGGCTCGAGGTCGCGCCGTGCGCATCGACGCCGTGTCGGTGCTGGGCATGGATGCGGGCACCGGACATGTCGAGCATCTGCGAGACGTGCGATGACCGTCGCGCGGACGTGGTCGATCGCGCTGAACGGGCTCGAGGGCGCCCTCGTCGAGGTCGAAGCCGATGTCAGCCAGCAGACCCCCGAGTTCCGCATCATCGGGCTGGGTGATCGGGCGCTCGGCGAGGCTGTGCAGCGCGTGCACAACGCGTGCGCGAACTCCGGGCTTCCGTTGCCCAGACGCCGTCTCACGGTCAACCTCTCACCGGCGAGCCTGCCCAAGCACGGGTCCGGGTTCGACGTCGCGATCGCGATCGCCGCGCTGACGGCAGACGGCGGATTGGATGCGGCGTCGGTCGCCGGTACGGTGCATATCGGCGAGCTGGGGCTGGACGGCCGGCTGCGGCCCGTCGCGGGCGTGCTCCCCGCCGTGGTGGCCGCCGCGCGTGCCGGGCGTCGCCGGATCGTCGTTCCTGCCGCGAACGGCGAGGAGGCCCAGCTCGTGACGGGCATCGAGGTGCTGCCGGCGGCGACATTGGCCGAGGTCGCGGCCCGGCACGGCGCGGACGTGGTCGTTCCCGACGCGCCCCCGCCGATGCGCGCCGCGGCGGCGGACGAGGAGCCGGAGCTGCTGGACCTGTCGGACGTCATAGGTCAGCGCGAAGCGGTCGAGGCGCTGGTGGTGGCCGCGGCGGGCGGGCATCACCTGCTGATGAGCGGGCCGCCCGGGGCGGGCAAGACGATGCTCGCGCGGCGCCTGCCGGGCATCCTGCCGCCGCTCGATCGCGAGGCGGCCCTCGCCGTGGCATCGATCCGGTCGCTGTCCGGCGAGGCCGTGACCTCGCTCACCCGCATCCCGCCGCTGGAGGCGCCGCACCATACGGCCAGCGTCGCGGCGCTCGTCGGCGGAGGCTCCCGCGTGATCCGGCCCGGCGCGATCGCCCGCGCCAGCGAGGGGGTGTTGTTCCTCGATGAGGCGGGGGAGTTTCCCGCGAGCGTGCTCGATGCCCTGCGACAGCCGCTCGAGCGTGGCGACATCCACATCCACCGCTCCGGGGTCAGCGTGCGCTACCCCGCACGGTTTCAGCTGGTTCTCGCGACCAATCCCTGTCCCTGCGGCAACTACGGAGTGCGTGGTGCGACGTGCGAGTGCCCGCCGGCCGCGATCCGCCGCTACCTGGGTCGACTGTCGGGACCGCTCCTGGACCGCGTGGACATCGATCTGCCGATGCGCCGCGTCGTGGCGGTGGGCGCCGACGCCGCGGTCGGGCGCGTATCGACAGCGGAAGCGGCCGGACGCGTCGCGGCTGCCCGTGCGCGCACCGCGGAGCGGTTGGCGCGGACGCCCTGGCGGCGAAACGTCGATGTTCCCGGCCGTTGGCTGCGCGAAGGACCCACGGCGCCGCCCGCCGCCGTGCGGGCGCCGCTGGATGCCGCGCTCGAACGCGGCCAGCTGACCTTGCGCGGGTACGACCGCGTGCTGCGGTTGGCATGGACGTTGGCCGATCTCGCGCAGCGTCCCCTTCCGACCCCGGAGGACATCGGCCGAGCGCTCTTCATGAAACGGGGGATCGCGGCATGAACGTCGCCGCCGCGATCGAGCGCATGCTCCCTCTGCTGGGGGAGCGGGCCACGCCGGAGCGGGCCGCCCGGGTCTTCTGGAGCGGTGTCGCAGAACCGGGCGATGCGATCGCGGGAGCGCTGCTGGCGCGCGTGCCCGCCGTGGCCGCGCTCCGCGTCGCCGCGCACGCGGCGGAGATCCAGCGGATCACCGGGACGGGAGCGCGCCCCGCGGCGGATGCGGCAGCACGCTGGCGTCCTCGACTGCGCGACGACCTCCTGAGCGACCCGCTCGAGCGGGCGGCGCGCTCGCGCGTGTCGATCCTCGTCCCCACGGACCCCGAGTGGCCCGAAGCGGTCGACGACCTGGGGCAGCACGCTCCGATCACGCTGTGGGTCCGCGGCGCTCCCGCTGCGCTCCGTGCGCCATCGATCGCGCTCGTCGGTGCACGGGCGGCAACCGCCTACGGCGAAACACGTGGCGGGTGAGCTCGCTGCGGGAGTGGCCGGCGCGGGCGTCTCCGTCATCTCGGGCGCCGCCTACGGGATCGACGGTGCAGCGCATCGCAGTGCACTCGCCACCCGCTCCGGGTCCACCGTCGCCGTCCTCGCCGGCGGCTGCGATCGCTCCTACCCCGCCGGGCATGAGCAGCTGCTGGAGCGGATCGCCGCGACAGGGGCGGTGGTCGCGGAAGTGCCGTGCGGGGCAGCGCCGACCAAGTGGCGATTCCTCGCGCGCAACCGCCTCATCGCGGCACTCTCGCTCGCGACCATCGTTGTCGAGGCGGGGCCACGGAGCGGGTCGTTGAACACGGCCGGGCACGCGGCGTCGTTGGGTCGCCCCCTGGGAGCCGTGCCGGGACCGGTCACCAGTGCGGCCTCCCTCGGATGCCACCGGCTCCTGCGCGAGTACGACGCGGTCTGCGTGACGGATGCGGCCGAGGCGCGGGAACTAGCCGGCCTCGGGATGGCTCGGCCACTCGCGGTGCCCGGGGCGCGGACGGATGAGCGGACGCGCGTGCGGGACGCGCTGAGCACGAGAGTCGGGCGCGATGCGACCGAGCTGGCGGCGCGATCGGGGCTCGCGACCGCCGAGGTCGAGGCCATCCTCGGCGTCATGCTCTTGGACGGATCGGTCGTGGGCATCGACGGCGGGTGGCGACGCGCTGCGGGGCGGTGACTGGCAAGCTGGCTGCATGTTGCTAGTGGCTGCGATCGAGGCGTGGTGCGATCACCTCGCGGACGTGCGTCGCCTGTCGCCGGCGACCGTGCGGGCGTATGGGGCCGATCTGCGCGATTTCGCCGCGCTGTCCGGGGTCCAAGAGGTCGAGAGTGCGGACCTGGAGGAGCTGCGCGAGTGGCTCTGGCAGGCCACGAACCGCGGCGATAGCCGCGCGACGATCGCCCGGCGTACCGCATCCGCCCGAGGCTTCTTCGGCTGGGCGCGCGAGCAGGGGATCATCCAGGCCGACCCGAGCCTGCGTCTCATCGCACCCAAACGCGGTCGCACGCTTCCGGCGGTCGCGAGCGCGCCCGCGCTGGGCGAGATGCTCGGCGCCATGGCCAGGGACAGCGCCGACGGTGACCCCGTCGTGTTGCGGGACCGGGCCGTGCTCGAACTGCTCTACGGCGCGGCTCTGCGCGTGTCGGAGCTGTGCGCACTGCGCAGCGGGGATCTCGACCGCGAGCGTCGCACTGTCCGGGTGACGGGAAAGGGCAACAAGGAACGAGTGGTTCCCTACGGGGCGCCCGCGGACGAGGCGGTCGCCGCGTATCTCGTCCGCGCGCGACCGGTCCTCGCCGCCCGCGCCCGGGATCAGCACGCGCAAGCCCTCTTCCTCGGGGTGAGAGGCGGCGCTCTGGGTCCACGCAGCGTGTACGACCTCGTCGCCCGCACCGTCGGCCCCGTCATCGGACGGGCTGCCGGACCCCACGCCCTGCGACACTCCGCCGCCACGCACCTGCTGGATGGCGGAGCCGACCTGCGCGCCGTGCAGGAGATGCTCGGGCATGCGAACCTCGGCACCACGCAGATCTACACGCACGTCTCGCACGAGCGACTCGCGGCCACCTACCGGCAGGCCCATCCGCGGGCGTGACGCAGACCGCGCACGACGCGTACCGTGAGGGCATGACACCGCGCCGGCTGGGCCAGATCGCGATCCTCGTCGCCGCGGCGGCGGTACTGACCGGATGCGGCGTCGTCGCCGGCCCTCGACAGACCGTCCTCCCGGAGCCGCCGACCACAGCGCGACCGTCGTCGCCCGCCCCCGCCCGTTCGACCACGCCCGCGCCGACCGCGCCGTCACCCGGAGTGGACGGTCGGCTCGTCTGCGGCAGTGGGACGACGGAGATCTCCGGCGCCGATCAGGACTTCGTGCTGTCCGGCGAGTGCGGGAGCGTGATGATCGGCGGAACGGCGCTGCGTGTGGATGCGACGCAGGCGACACTCGGCGTCGTTCAGCTCTCGGGGGATCGCAACGACCTGCGCGCATCCGACATCGCGGACCTCTCCGTGGGAGGACAGGACAACACCGTCGACGCGGGAACACTGTCGACGGTGACCCTCAACGGCGACCGCAACTCCCTGACGACAGCGGGCTTCAGCGCGCTGATCTTGTCGGGCAACGACAACACGGTGCGCGCGGCCAGCCAGGGTGCGGTGACCGACAACGGCCAGCGCAACACCGTCACCGGTCGCTGAGCTCAGCAGCACGGCAGCAGCACGGCTCCGGGTACCCCGCCCAGCAGGAGCAGCGGGTTGATGTACACGCCGTCGAGCCGAGCGCCGAGGTGGAGAGCGCCGCGGGCGGCGTGCCCGCCGTCGGCGAGCGTGCCCACGACGTCGCCGGCGGCCACCCTCGTGCCCGTCGGCAGGGAGGTGGTGACGGGCTCGAGCGTGCTCACCAGGCCCTCGCCATGGTCGATGGTGACGACGGGGCGGTCGACGACGACCCCCGCGAACAGGATCACACCGTCATCGGGGGCGACGACGGTGTCGGTGCCGGCATCGATGTCGATCCCGCGATGGCCGGCCGCGTACTCGTGCGCGGGCTGCCGATAGGCCTCGACCACGCGGCCGAGCACCGGCCACGTCCACGAGTGCTCCGCATCCGCAGCGGATGCGTCGGCCGAGGTGTCCGGTGACCATGTCGCCACGGCGGACGGGGTCGTGAGGACGAGCAGGGCGATGGCGACGGCGACGGCGCGGCGGATGCGGGTGAGGACGGACATGCCCTCACCGTGCCCGGCAACGCGAGGTGCGTGGGTCGCGGAGACGCTCGTGGGGATGGTTCGCCGGGGTGGGAGAACGGGGGAGGAGATGTCCTTCGGGTGCACCGCGGTGCGGGTCGGTGGCTGATACACTTGAGGCGCACCTCGCATGTCGAGGTGACTCCGCGTGCCCAAAGCGGCCACACCCGCGGCACATCCACCCTACGGTCCCGTCTTCGGACGGGTGGGTGCGTGCCGGGCACCAGGCTCGTCGACCGATCGGTTCGACGCGAACAACCGCAACAGAAGGAGAACGGCCATGGCCGTCGTCACCATTCGCCAGCTGCTCGACAGCGGCGTCCACTTCGGACACCAGACCCGCCGGTGGAACCCGAAGGTCAAGCGCTTCATCCTCACGGAGCGCTCCGGCATCCACATCATCGACCTCCAGCAGTCGCTGTCGTACATCGACAAGGCGTACGAGTTCGTCAAGGAGACCGTCGCCCACGGCGGCACGGTTCTCTTCGTCGGCACGAAGAAGCAGGCACAGGAAGTCATCGCCGAGCAGGCGACGCGCGTCGGCCAGCCCTACGTCAACCAGCGCTGGCTCGGTGGTCTGCTCACCAACTTCTCGACGGTCAGCAAGCGCCTCGCCCGCATGAAGGAGCTCGAGGAGCTCGACTTCGAGGACCCGGCGGCCAGCGGATTCACGAAGAAGGAGCTGCTGCTCAAGAAGCGCGAGCTCGACAAGCTGCACAAGTCGCTCGGCGGTATCCGCAACCTCACCAAGACGCCGTCGGCCATCTGGATCGTCGACGCCAAGCGCGAGCACCTCGCGGTCGATGAGGCCACCAAGCTCGGCATCCCCGTGATCGGCATCCTCGACACGAACGCCGACCCGGACGAGTTCCAGTTCCCGATCCCCGGCAACGACGACGCGATCCGCTCCGTCTCGCTGCTGACCCGCATCATCGCGGACGCCGCTGCCGAGGGCCTGCAGCAGAAGCACAACCCCGAGTCCGGCGCTGAAGAGCCCCTGGCCGAGTGGGAGCGCGAGCTGCTCGAGCAGGGTGCCCCCGTCGCCGAGGGTGCTGACGCGGTCGTCGCATCGACCGAGTCGGCCGCGGACGAGGCTGCCGCCGAGGAGCAGGTCGAGGCCGTCGCCGCCGCGTCCGGCGAGAGCGTCGAGGCCGTCGCTGAGGCCGAGGCCACCGACAAGTAATCAGCGCGTCCCCTGGACCCGCTACGATCGGCGCGGCCGCGAACCGGCCGCGCCGATCGGCATCCGCGAGAACTCTCCAACAGAAGGAGCCGCCACTCATGGCAAACTTCACCATCGCCGACATCAAGGCTCTGCGCGAGCAGCTCGGCACGGGCATGGTCGACACCAAGAAGGCGCTCGAGGAAGCCGACGGCGACCTCGAGAAGGCCGTCGAGATCCTCCGCCTCAAGGGCGCGAAGGGCAACGCGAAGCGTGCGGACCGTTCGACGAGCGAGGGCCTCGTGGCCGCGCGCGAGGTCGACGGCAAGGTCACGCTCATCGAGCTGAACACCGAGACCGACTTCGTCGCCAAGAACGAGCGCTTCATCGCTCTGGCCGACAAGGTCGTCGAGGCCGCCGCCGCCGTCTCCGCCGACTCCGTCGAGGCCGCCCTGGCTGCGCCGGTGGACGGCAAGACCGTCGAGCAGCTGATCTCCGACGAGGCAGCGATCATCGGCGAGAAGGTCGAACTGCGTCGCGTGCGCACCCTCTCGGGCGACCACGCCGAGGTCTACCTCCACAAGACCAGCAAGGACCTTCCGCCGCAGGTCGGCGTCGTCCTGATCTACTCGGGCGACGACGCGGAGACGGCGCGCAGCATCGCGCAGCACATCTCGTTCGCGAACCCCTCCTACCTTTCCCGCGACGACGTGCCCGAGGCCGACGTCGAGAAGGAGCGCGAGATCGTCACCGAGATCTCCCGCAACGAGGGCAAGCCCGAGGCTGCACTGCCGAAGATCGTCGAGGGCCGCGTGAACGCGTTCTTCAAGCAGGTCGCCCTGCTCGACCAGGACTACGCGCGCGACAACAAGCTGTCCGTCGCGAAGGTCGCCTCCGACGCGGGGCTCACCCTCACCGACTTCGCCCGTTTCAAGGTCGGCGCGTAAGTCGCTCGAAAGGCCCGCATCGTCGTCGGTGCGGGCCTTTCGCATGCCGTAGTTTTGACCCGACGAGAAGAGGACGCACACATGGACGAATCGACCGGGCGCCGTCGCGTCCTTCTGAAGCTCTCCGGAGAGGCCTTCGGGGCCGGCTCTCTGGGGGTCAACCCCGACATCGTGAGCCAGATCGCTCGTGAGATCGCCGCGGCGGTCGACGAGGTCGAGATCGCGATCGTCGTCGGCGGCGGAAACTTCTTCCGCGGGGCCGAGCTCAGCCAGCGTGGCATGGACCGGGGCCGCGCGGACTACATGGGGATGCTCGGCACCGTCATGAACGCGCTCGCCCTGCAGGACTTCCTCGAGCAGGCAGGTGCCGCGACGCGCGTTCAGTCCGCGATCGAGATGACGCAGGTCGCTGAGCCCTACATTCCGCGTCGCGCTCAGCGCCACATGGCCAAGGGGCGCGTCGTGATCTTCGGTGCCGGAGCCGGACTCCCGTACTTCTCCACCGACACCGTCGCCGCCCAGCGGGCGCTCGAGATCGGCGCGGACGAGGTCCTCGTCGCCAAGAACGGTGTGGACGGGGTCTACACGGCGGATCCCAACAAGGACTCCTCGGCGGTCAAGCTCGACCGGATCACCTACAACGATGCTCTCGTGCAGGGACTCAAGGTAGTCGACTCCACCGCCTTCAGCCTCTGCATGGACAACCGCATCGACATGCGGGTGTTCGGGATGGAGCCCGCCGGCAACGTCACACGCGCCCTGCGCGGCGACGAGATCGGCACGCTCGTCACGGCGTGACCTCCGCGTGCGGGGCTCACCCCGCCACTAGACTCGAAAACTGCTGGATATGAGGGAGTTACCGTGATCGCCGATGTGCTGACCGAAACCGCCGGACGTATGGAACGCGCCGTGGAAGCGGCCAAAGAGGACTTCTCGACCGTCCGAACCGGACGTGCGAACCCGCAGCTCTTCCAGAAGCTGAACGTGGAGTACTACGGCACCCCGACGCCGCTCGCTCAGCTCGCCTCGCTGAACAACCCGGAGGCGCGCACGATCATCGTGACGCCCTACGACAAGTCGGCACTGAAGGCGATCGAGCAGGCTATCCGCGACATGCCCAACCTGGGGGCCAACCCCACGAACGACGGCAACATCATCCGCGTCACGATGCCCGAGCTCACACAGGATCGCCGCAAGGAGTACGTCAAGCTCGTGCGCAGCAAGGGCGAGGACGCGAAGGTCCACGTCCGCGGGATCCGGCGCAAGGCCAAGGACGAGCTCGATGCGCTCAAGTCCGAGGTCGGCGAGGACGAGCTCGTGCGGGCGGAGAAGGACCTCGACGCACTGACGCGTTCCCACGTCGACGCGATCGACGAGGCGCTCAAGCGTAAAGAAGCCGAGCTCCTCGAGGTCTGAGAAGGCATGTCCGACGCATCCGATGCCGCCGGGGTCGCACCAGAGAGTGCGACACCGGGGCAGGGAGTGCCGCCGGGGCGCGATCGCGCCGGGGCGGAACGCCAGTCGTCGCCGATCCGGGCGCGACGGAACGAGTTCGAACTGCAGGTGGCGCACGCGCGCGCGGAGTTCGAAGAGGCGAACGAGCGCATCAAGCAGCGCACCGGCCGCGATCTGATCCTCGCGATCGTGATCGGTGTGGCCATCGGCGCCGTGGTTCTGGTGGCACTCGTCTTCGTGAAGTGGCCGTTCCTCATCTTCGGCGCCGGTGTCGCGCTGCTGGGGACGTTCGAGTTCGCTCGGGCGCTGCAGGCGTCGGGCCGGAAGGTCGACGTCGTCCCGCAGCTCGCGGGCGGGCTGATGATCTTGCTGTCGGCGTACTTCCTCGATCTCTGGCTCCACTGGGTGTCGCTGTTCGTCGCGGTCGTCCTCATCGTCGTGTGGCGTCTGCTCGGGCAGATGATCGCGCGGGACGGCCGACGCTACGCGGCCGTCGTCGACGACGTGCTGGCGGGCGCGCTTCTTCCCGTGTACGTGTCGTTCCTCGCGAGCCTCGCGCTGGTGCTGCTACGCCAGGATCACGGCGAGTGGTGGGTCATGGCCTTCCTCATCGTGGCGATCGCCTCCGACACGGGTGCCTACGTGACCGGTTTGACCCTCGGACGGCATCCGATGGCGCCGCGCATCAGTCCCAAGAAGACGTGGGAAGGGTTCGCGGGCGCCGCTCTCGCCGCGGTGATCGCCGGCGTGCTGCTCTCCTGGTTGATGCTCGGACTGCCCTGGTGGACAGGAATCGTCTTCGGCCTGGTGATCCTGGGCACGGCGACCGCGGGGGACCTCGGCGAATCCATGCTCAAGCGTGATCTCGGCATCAAGGACATGAGTTCCTGGCTCCCTGGTCACGGTGGCGTGCTCGATCGCCTCGACTCCATCCTCCCGTCGGCTCCCGCGGCTCTCGCTCTGTTCTACCTGCTGACACCTTTGGCGGTTTCATGACAGTCCACGACGGATCCGCGCTCGAGCAGCGAAACGACGCCGCATCGATCTCGACCTCCTCCCGTCACAACGCCTTCCCGCGTGTGCAGGGGCGGGCGAAGGGCTACGATCCCATCGCCGTGGATGCCTTCCTCTCCCGCGCGCGGGAAGCGTTCGAAGCCGACCTGCCGGAGGAGACGGCGGTTGCCGCATCCGACGTCCGCGACGTGTCGTTCGCGCTCGTGCGCGGCGGGTATGCGATCGCGCCGGTGGATGCCGCGCTCGGCCGTGTGGAGGACGCGTTCGCCGCGCAGGAGCGTCAGCGGAAGATCGCCCGGATGGGCGCGCGGGCCTGGGTGCAGCAGCAGCGTCAGGACGCGCAGGTCGTGCTCGACCGGTTGGGACGCGAGCGTCGGCACCGCTTCGAACGCGTCTCCTTCGTCCACTACGGATATCGCGTGGACGAGGTCGACCTCGTGGCCGATCGGATCGCCGGATACCTGGCGGACGGCACCGGTCTGACGGTCGAACAGGTGCGATCGGTCGCCTTCCGGATGCAGCGTGGCGGATACCGCGAGACCCAGGTGGATGCGGTCCTCGACGCCGTCGTCGAGATCATGCTGGCGGTCGGTTGAATGCCGGCGAGCGGGCCCGCATGGCGTTCTCAGGACCGAATCGTTACAATCGGGGGATCGTGACTTCCGGAGATGACACCCGAAACCCGGCGCCGCTGACCCGACGGTCCGCTCGTGCGCTGGCTGGCCCGGCGTCGGTACCCGCCTCGCGAGCGGTGACGAACGCGCGCTGGTCCCGGCGTCGCGGGGTCGTGGGAGTGTTCGCCGGCGTCGCCGCGCTGGCTTTCGCCGCCGCATCCGTCGGCCCTGCCGCGTTCGCGCTCACGGACGCTTCGCCCGCGCAGTCCGAGACGGAGACCGTCTACTCGAGCACGATCGACGACGCGCAGAGCCTCGTCGTGGCCTCGGGGGCCGTCGTGTCGCTCGATCGTGACTCCTACAGTGCGTTCGAGAAGCCCAAGCCGCCGCCCGCGCCGGAGCCGAAGGTGGCGGCGGCATCCCCCTCGACGCCGTTCTACTCGGGTGGCGGAGCGCCGTCGGAGTGGATGGCGGCGGCGGGCATCGCCGAGAGCGACTGGGGCTACGTGGACTACATCGTGTCCAAGGAGAGCGGCTGGAACCCCAACGCCACCAACCGCAGTTCCGGTGCCTGCGGCCTCGTGCAGGCTCTGCCGTGCAGCAAGGTCCCCGGCAACGGCTACGACCCGGTCGACAACCTCCGTTGGGGCACCGGATACGCCGTCGGCCGCTACGGCAGCTGGGCGGGCGCGTACGCGTTCTGGATCAACAACCACTGGTGGTGACGGTGGCGCGATCGCGTCGACGCCGCCCCGAGCACTCCGGCTCCGATGAGTCGTTCCAGCGCTTGCTGGCGGGCTTCAAGCGTACGGAGATGCGCGGCGGCCGCGAATGGACGGTGCAGCCGATCTCTGCGGTGCAGGCCGTGAAGGAGTACACCTGCCCCGGCTGTCACCGCGTCATCCCGACGGGGACGGCACACCTGGTGGTGTGGCGGGCGGACGGCGTCATGGGCGACGCCGCGGACCTCGCTGCCCGTCGGCACTGGCATTCTCACTGTTGGAAGGTGGCATGATGGCCGAGATTCGTGGAGCGAGTGTGCTCCCCGCCCGGCGTGAGGACATCGTCCTGCGCACGGCGGACGGACTCCAGCTGGTGGGGGAGTTGGCGCTTCCTCTCGAGAAGGAGCCCGTCGCCACTCTCGTGACGCTTCACCCGCTGCCCACGCACGGCGGGTTCATGGATTCCCACATCCTCCGCAAGGCCGCAGCCCGCCTTCCCGCCCTTGCGGACCTCGCCGTGATCCGCTTCAACACGCGGGGTACCTCGTCGCCGCGCGGGACGAGCGGCGGTCGCTTCGAGGAAGGCGTCGGCGAGGAGGCCGACGTCGCAGCGGCCATGGCACTCGTCGCCGATCGCGCACTGCCGCATCCGTGGTTCGTCGGTTGGTCGTTCGGCACCGAGCTGGCGCTCAAGTACGGTCGGCAGCACCCCGTCGACGGTGCGATCCTGCTCTCGCCTCCGCTGCATCGCGCCAGTGAGGAGGAGATCGCCGCCTGGCACGGTGATCCGCGTCGGCTGGTCGCGCTCATCCCCGAGTTCGACGATTACCTGCGTCCCGACGAGGCGCGTCGCCGGTTCTCATCGGTCCCCGACATGACGCTGATCCCCGTCGAGGGCGGCAAGCACCTCTGGGTGGGGGAGGCGCAGACCCGTCGGGTACTGGATGAGATCGTCGAGATCGTCAATCCCGCGGCCGCGCCCCTTCCCACGGAGTGGAACGGCCCGCACGCCTGATCAGCGCTCGTTCATGCGCGGGACGATCACCTGCCGGTAGATGATCAGGATGCTGGCGGCGACCGGGATCGCGACGAGCGCGCCGAGGAGTCCGAGCAGCGACCCGCCGGCGAGGGCGGCGATCACGACCACCGCGCCGGGGACGGCGACGGCCCGACTCATGATGCGCGGCGAGACCAGGTAGGCCTCGAGCTGCATGTAGATGACGTACCAGATGGCTGCGGTGAGCGCGGTCGTCGGCGATCCCAGCCCGGGAATGAGGCAGGTCAGGATGATGATGACCGAGCCCGTCAGCGTTCCCACGAGCGGGATGAGCGAGAAGAAGAACGCGATCACCGCGAGAACGGCCGGGAACGGTGCCTGGATGATCGTCAGGAAGATGGCACTCAACACGCCGTTGATCACACCGAGGCTGACCTGTCCCATGACGTAGTAGCCGACCGAGTCGGTGATCTGCTCGGACAGCTCGATGAATCGGGGGCGGCGCGAGGCGGGGACGAGGCTGTAGACCGCCGCCTTGAGGTTCGGCGTCGACGCGGTGAAGTAGATCGTCAGGATCAGGACGATGAAGGCGCCCGTCAGGCCACCCAGGAACGCGAGGCTCGCGTTGATGACGCCGCCGGTGATGTTCCCCCAGTTCGAGATCGCCCAGTTCTGGACGTTCGTCACCGTGTCGTCGATGCTGCTGTCCTGGATTCCCGGGAACACCGAGTGGATCCAATCCTTGACGTCCTGCCACGAGGTGCTCTGCAGGAACCGCGTGACCTCCTCGACGAGCTGGCTGACCTGGCTCACGATGATCGGGACGACCATCCACACGATGCCGGCGAAGATGGCGAGGACGCCGAGGACGGTGACGAGCACGGCCGACCAGCGCGGCAACCGTCTCCTGGTCAGCCATGCCACCACCGGTTCGAGACCGAGCGACAGGAACAGAGCCGTCCCGATGTAGAGCAGGATCGTCGACAGGGTCTGCACGCTGCCGATGAGCAGAAGCCCGAGACCGACGCCGAGCGTGCCGATGAAGGCGATGCGGAAAGGGTTGTGGAGCTTCACAGTGCCTCCTCGGCGAGCGGAACGTGCTGCACACACGATACGGGGCGCATCGCCGCGCAAGCGGGAGCGACCCCCTCTCGCGCAACACACAGGCGTCTCGGCTAGTCTCGAATGTCGGATCGTTCCGCTCCGCGGGCATGGGAGGAAGATTTCGTGCGTTTCGTCTGGGCCGTCGCGGCCTTCGTACTGGCCGCTCTGCTCATCGGGGCAGGCATCGCTCAACGGACCGTTTTCTACGGCCCGTCCACCCAGAGCGCCGAGATCCCCGCCGCCGAGGGTGCGGCGTACACCATGGTCGACGGTGCGGTCCTGACGTCGCTACCGGGCACGCAGACACTGCGCGTCTCCTCCTCCGACGGTGTCTTCGTCGCCTACGGCCGCACCGCTGACATGCGCGCCTGGCTTTCCGACCAGACGTACAACGAGGTCTCCGTCGGGCAGGACGGCGTCCTGAACGCTGCGGTGGTCGAGCCCCAGACCACCGAGACGACTGCACCCGCCGAGACAGCGGATGACGGCGGCCAGGCCTCAGCTACGACGACCGAGAACCGCAACCCCGCACAATCCGATCTCTGGCTCGCTCAGTACAGCGACGATCGGGCGGTCAGCGTTCCGCTGCAGTTGCCCGACTCGATGAGCGTGCTGATCGCCTCGGATGGGACGAAGGCCGCTCCCGCTGAGGCCAGCATCACCTGGAACATCGCGCAGACGACGCCGTGGGCCGGACCGCTCATGCTGCTGGGCGGCGTCGCGCTCGTCGCGGGCATCGTGTTGTACGTGCTGGCCATCAGACACGATCGGCGCTCCCGTGGACCGCGCCGCAAGGCGCCGCCGCCCCTGCCTGAGACGCAGCCGATCGATCTCGCCGTCGAGCCGGGTGCGAAGGGCGTGATCAGCGCCACGCCGTCGCGACGGTCCTCGCGTCGCCCGTTGCTCGCCATCCCGTTGGCGCTGGTGGGTGCGTTCGTGTTCACCGGTTGCTCTCCGGACGCGTGGCCCGATCTGGCGCCGACGCCGACGCCCTCCGGGACCGCGTCAATCGTCGACTCGGAGGACCAGCAGGCACCTGCCGTGACGGAGGCGCAGGCGCAGGCGATCCTGCAGCGCATCTCGACCACGGTCGCGTCGGCCGATGAGGCACGCGACTCGAACCTCGCCGCCACCCGTCTCGATGGAGCCGCACTGGCCGAGCGCAACACGAACTACGCGCTGCGCGGCGCCCTCGCCGACGAGGCGGCGCTGCCCCCGATTCCGGCCGGGCCCACGCAGATCATCCTGCCGCAGGCGTTCGACGAGTGGCCGCGCACCGTGATGGCCGTCGTGCAGAAGGAAGGTGCTCAAGGACCGGTCTCCACGATCATGTTCCTGACGCAGGCGGACCAGTGGGCCGACTACAAGCTGTCGTACATCGGGGATCTGCTGGGATCGGTCGAGATGCCCGATCTCGCCCCCGCGTACATCGGAGCCTCCCAGGTGCCGCCGGACTCGTCGTTCCTGACTGTCGCGCCGGACAAGCTGGCAGAGGCATACGCGGACGTGCTGAACAACGGCAAGGACAGCGCGTCCATCGCGCTGTTCGACGAGCAGACGGACCTCTTCGCCCAGAACGTCGCCGCGAACCGCCAGGAACGTCGGGACAAGTTCAACGAGACGGGAGCCTCGACCGGCACGATCGAGTTCGCGGCGCAGGCGGGCAGCCAGGCTCCGCTCGCCCTCGCGACCCTCGAGAGCGGGGCGATCGTCGCGGTCTCGGTCAACGAGGTCGACACGGTCACGCCGAACAGCGGCGACGTGGTCATCAAGCTCACCGACAATCCCACCGTTCAGGCGCTGACCGGTGTGTCGGAGTCCGCCACCGGCGTGAGCTCGACGTTCGCCGATCAGCTGTTCTTCTACGTGCCCGCGCAGGGCTCCTCAGAGAAGATCCGACTCCTCGGTTACACCTCCAACATCCTGGAAGCGAAGGTTCTGTGATGTCCGATCAGGCCCCCGGAGCCGTTCTGCGCGGCGCCGTCGATCTCTCCGCTCTGCGCAACCGGCCGGCGCCGGGTTCGGCTGCCGCTCCCTCCTCGCCGGCGTCCGGCTCTCTGGTGCAGGATGTGACCGACGCGACGTTCGGCCAGATCCTCGAGCTCTCGCGGACCGTCCCTGTCGTCGTGGACCTCTGGGCCGAATGGTGCGGGCCCTGCAAGCAGCTCAGCCCCATCCTCGAGAAGGTGGTGGGAGAACTCGCCGGTCGCCTCGTCCTGGCGAAGGTGGATGTGGACGCCAATCCGCAGATCGCGCAGGGTTTCCGTGCGCAGTCCATCCCGCTGGTGGTGGCTCTGGTCGGCGGCCAGCCCGTCCCGCTGTTCACCGGCGCCGTTCCCGAAGAGCAGGTGCGCGAGGTCTTCTCGCAGCTTCTGCAGCTCGCGGCGCAGAACGGCGTCACGGGGACGGTCGATGCCGGCACCGAGGGCGTGGCCGACGCTCCTGAGGACCCCCCGCTGCCGCCCCTGCACGCGGAGGCGTTCGCGGCGATCGAAGAGGGCGACTACGCGCGGGCGGCGTCAGCCTATGAGCGTGCGCTGGCAGAGAACCCGCGCGATGCCGACGCCCACGCCGGTCTCGGTCAGGTGCGTCTGCTGCAGCGGGTGCAGGGTGCGGACCTCCAGCAGGCCCGTGCAGCGGCCGCTGCCGCGCCCACCGACGTCGACGCGCAACTACTGGTTGCGGACCTCGACATCTCGGGCGGACACGTGGATGACGCCTTCGGACGGCTGCTCGATCTCTTCGCCGCGCTGCCGGCCGACGACCGCGCACCGGTCCGGGCGCGTCTGCTCGAGCTGTTCGGTCTCGTCGGCGACGCAGATCCCCGCGTCATCCGCGCGCGCGGACGCCTCGCCTCGCTCCTCTTCTGAGACCGAGGCGCCCGGATCGGGGGCGCGATTCGTGCTGTGGGGCGCGATACTCGCGCCCCGACGCTCCGATCGCGCCCCGAACCCGTTCTGTCACTCGGCGGGACGCAGCCAGAGCGCGCCGAGCGGCGGCAGGGTCAGGCGCGCACGCCCGGATGCGTCGGCGGTGACCGATCCGAGGTTGCCGACCCCTGAGCCTCCGAAGGCGGATGCGTCGGAGTTGAGCAACTCCTGCCAGACGCCGGCGAGGGGGAGATCCAGCTCGTAATCGTGCAGCGGCGCGCCCGAGAAGTTCGAGATCGCCACGAGAGGTCTTCCGTCGGCATCCCAGCGGACGAAGGCGGACACGTTCGGATTCCAGGTCGGCGCGCCGATTCGGGAGAACGCGGAGCCGTCCGCATCCCGCTGCCACAGGGCCGGGGTGTCGCGGTAGGTCGCGTTCAGGGCGGCGACGAAGTCGCCGAGCTCCCGATGGGCGGGCTGGTCGAGAAGCCACCACTCGAGGGAACGTGATTCGGACCACTCCGCGATCTGTCCGAACTCCTGACCCATGAACAGCAGCTGCTTTCCGGGGTGCGCCCACATGTAGGACAGGAAGAGGCGCATCCCCGCGAGCTTCTGCCAGTGATCGCCCGGCATCCGCGTGAACAGCGAGCCCTTGCCGTGCACGACCTCGTCGTGACTGATGGGGAGCACGTAGTTCTCGCTGAAGGCGTAAACGAAGGAGAAGGACAGTTCGCCCTCGTGATGCGCGCGGTAGAGCGGGTCGCGCGAGATGTAGACGAGCGAGTCGTTCATCCACCCCATGTTCCACTTGAAGCCGAAGCCGAGGCCGCCCGCGCTGGTCGGAGCGGTGACGCCCGGGTAGCTGGTGGACTCCTCCGCGATCATGGCGATGCCGGGGAACTTCTTGTAGACGGTCGCATTGGTCTCCTGCAGGAACTGGATCGCCTCCAGGTTCTCGCGGCCGCCGTAGATGTTCGGCTCCCATTCCCCGGCCTCACGCGAGTAGTCGAGGTAGAGCATGGAGGCCACCGCATCCACGCGCAGGCCGTCGACGTGGAACTCCTCGAACCAGTACAGCGCGTTGGCGACGAGGAAGTTGCGCACCTCGGCCCGGCCGTAGTCGAAGATCAGCGTGCCCCAGTCCTTGTGCTCGCCGCGTCGGGGATCGGGGTGCTCGTAGAGGGCCTCGCCGTCGAAACGGGCGAGCGCGAACTCGTCGCGCGGGAAGTGGCCCGGCACCCAGTCCATGATCACGCCGATGCCGGCGCCATGCAGCCGGTCGATGAGGTAGCGGAGGTCGTCAGGCGAGCCGAATCGGCTCGTCGGCGCGTAGTAGCCGCTCACCTGATACCCCCACGAACCGCCGAAGGGGTGCTCGGCGAGGGGGAGGAACTCGACGTGCGTGAACCCCTGAGCGCTCACGTACTCGATGAGCGGGTCGGCGGCATCGCGGTAGCCGAGCCCCGGCCGCCACGAGCCGAGGTGCAGTTCGTACACCGACATCGGACGCTCGAGCGGCTGGCTGGCGGCGCGCTCGGCGATCCACGCATCGTCGCCCCATTCGTAGGCCGACGCGGTGACCACGGATGCCGTCGCCGGCGGCAGCTCGGCCCGGCGCGCCATCGGGTCCGCCTTGAGGATCCACCGTCCGTCGCGCGTGAGGAGCTCGTACTTGTAGGTGCTGTCCGCGCCGACGCCCGGGACGAAGAGCTCCCACACCCCGCTCGCGCCCATCGACCGCATGCTGTGCGACTGGCCGTCCCAGCCGTTGAAGTCGGCGGCGACGCGGACGGCCTGGGCGTGGGGTGCCCAGACGGCGAACGAGGTGCCCGCCACGCCCTCGTGCTCGCGCACGTGGGAGCCGAGCACCTGCCACAGCTGCTCGTGGCGTCCCTCGCGGATGAGGTGCAGGTCGAGCTCGCCGATGGTCGGCGAGAACCGGTAGGGGTCGTCTGCGGTGTACGCGGTGGAGCCCTCATAGGTCGCGGTGATCCGGTACGCGCCCGCGTCGCCGCGGTACGCGCCCTCCCAGATGCCCGCGCGGACGTGTTCGAGCGCGACTTCGCGGCCATCCGCGAAGACGGCCGTGACGGACGCGGCCAATGGCCGCCGTGCGCGGATCACTCCACCCGCGGTGCCGTCGGGGTGCAGCCCCAGCACGTCGTGCGGGGCGTAGTAGGAGCCGGTGGCGACGGTGTCGAGCACCCGGGGTTCGATGACGCTCATGCGAGGCCCTTCACGTGCAGGATGTGTGCCGGCTCGCGGAACGCGTCCAGTCGCACATAGTTGTGGTCGGTCCAGGTCCAGGTGGCGCCCGTGACGAGGTCTTCGACGATGTACGGCGTCCCCGCCGGGATGCCCCATGCCGCGGTGTCCAGATGCACGGTCGTCTCACGCGCGGAGTGCGGATCGACGTTCACCACGACGATGATCGTGTCGCTCTCGCCGCTCTCGCTGAGGGCGCCCGCGAGGTGCTTCGTGTACACCAGGATCGCGTCGTCGTCGCTGTGCTGGATCTGGAGGTTGCGCAGCTGGCGCAGCGCCGGATGCTCGCGGCGGATCCGGTTGAGGAGGGTGAGGTACGGGGCGAGGGAGTCGCCGTCGGCCTCGGCCTGCTGCCAGTCGCGGAGCTTGTACTCGTACTTCTCGTTGTCGATGTTCTCCTCGCTGCCCGGGCGCGCGACGTTCTCGAACAGCTCGTAGCCGGCGTAGACGCCGTAGGTCGGCGCTGCGGTCGCCGCGATCGTCGCGCGGATGCGGTAGGCCGCGCGCCCTCCGTACTGGAGGTACTCGGTGAGGATGTCGGGGGTGTTGACGAAGAGGTTGGGGCGCAGGTAGTCGTCGGTCTCGTGGGCGAGCGAGTCGAGGAACTCCTCGAGCTCCGTCTTCGAGTTGCGCCACGTGAAGTACGTGTAGCTCTGCTGGAAGCCCGCCTGCGCGAGCCCGCGCAGGGGAGTGGGCCGGGTGAAGGCCTCCGCCAGGAAGACCACGTCGGGCGCCTCGTCACGGACCGTGCGGATGAGCCACTCCCAGAACTGCAGGGGCTTGGTATGGGGATTGTCGACGCGGAAGATCTTCACGCCCTGGGCGATCCAGTGGCGCACGATCCGCAGCACCTCGGCCCTGATGCCCGCGGGGTCGTTGTCGAAATTGACGGGGTAGATGTCCTGATACTTCTTCGGCGGGTTCTCCGCGTAGGCGATGGTTCCGTCGGGAAGGGTCGTGAACCACTCCGGGTGCTCCGTCACCCAGGGGTGGTCCGGAGACGCCTGCAAGGCCAGATCGAGCGCGATCTCGATGCCGGCGGATGCGGCGGCGGACACGAAGGCGCGGAAGTCGTCCAGCGAGCCGAGTTCGGGATGGACGGCATCGTGGCCGCCCTCCGGGGCACCGATCGCCCAGGGCGATCCGGGGTCGGCGGGGCCGGCGTTCAGCGTGTTGTTCGGGCCCTTGCGGTGCGTGCGGCCGATGGGATGGATCGGCGGCAGGTAGAGCACGTCGAACCCCATCGCCGCAACGCCGGGGAGACGGTCCGCAGCGGTACGGAAGGTGCCCGGCTCGATGGTCCCGTCGGCGCGTCGCCGCGCTCCCTCGGACCGGGGGAAGAACTCGTACCATGCGCCGACGCCTGCCCGTTCGCGCTCCACAAGGAGGTCGTGCGTCGCTCCGACGGTCCAGAGCTCGCCGAGCGGGCGGGCGGTGAAGGCCGCGGCGACGCGGTCGTCGTGGACGATCGCGAGGGAGGCGTCCGCGTCGGTGCCGCTCGCGCGCAGAAGCGCAGCCTGTTCTGTCAGCAGACGCCGTTCGGCGGCAGGGCGATCCTTCTCGGCAGCGGCCTCGTCGAACAGGCGCGCGCCGATCTCGCGCACGAGCGCCACATCCACGCCTGCGGGGATCTTCAGCTCGGCCGCATGACGCCAGGTGGCGTACCGGTCGGCGAATGCCTCGAAGCGGAAGGACCACGTGCCCTGCGCGAGCAGTGTCACCAAGACGCCCCACGTGTCCAAGCCGTCCTCGTGGGCGTCGAGCCGGTGCAGCGACTCGCTGCCGTCGGGCGCGGTCAGTCGCAGCTGCACTCCGATGAGATCGTGGCCCTCCCGGAACGCGCGCACGCGGAACGGGACGACCTCGCCGGCGAAGGCGGAAGGGTCGAAGCGCGCATCGGGCGTCGACGGTCGTTCCGCGCTGAGCGGGATGCGGCCGGTCAGCGTGTCTGAGGGCGCGGGCGCTACGACCGTGCGCAGCGGGATCTCGGCACCGCTTCGTTGAGTGCGGACGGGGAGCGATCGTGTCGGAGTGGCCACACAGCGAACCTATCGCGGGCGGGTGCGGCAGGACAGGCGTGACGCGGGCGGTGCGAACGTGCTATTCGGCGCGGAACAGATGCATCGAGGTCGGGGGAGTGGGAACGACGTCGCCGGGTGAGAGGACGGGAGCCTCCCTCGAGGGCGACTCCTCTGCACTGGACCAGAGCGACACGTAGCGGCTGACTCCCTCGATGACGGGAAGGCGCACATCCACCGGCGTCTCGTTGCCGTGGACGATGAGCAGGATGCGGTTGAACTCCTCGAACTCCGGGGTCGACGCCGCGACGTACTGGAGCGTGCGGTGCGCGGGATCGTTCCATCGCTCGCCCGACATGGTCTCGCCGCGCTCGTCGTACCACTCCATGACGGACGCGGACGGCGTCTCTTCGTCGAGGCGGGCGAAGCGGATCGGGCGCAGCGCCGGATTCTCCGCGCGCAGCTCGATCAGACGCCGTACGTGCGCGAAGAGCTCCTGCTGCCACGGGCGATGCTCCCACGACAGCCAGGTCAGAGCCGAGTCGTGGCAGTAGGCGTTGTTGTTGCCGCGCTGGGTCCGGCCGAACTCGTCGCCTGCGGTGATCATCGGGATCCCCGCCGACAGCAGGAGCGTGCCCATGAGGTTGCGCATCGCCTTCCGGCGGGTGGCGAGGATCCGCTCGTCGTCGGTCGCTCCCTCCGCGCCGTGGTTGAAGGACCGGTTCGTGTCGGCGCCGTCACGGTTGTGCTCGCCGTTGCCGAGATTGTGCTTGACGTCGTACGAGACGAGGTCGTTGAGGGTGAATCCGTCGTGGGCGGTGACGAAGTTGATCGACGCCAGCGGACCCCGCTCGGCGCTGAACGTGTTGGAGGAGCCCGCCAGCCGCGTGGCGAATCCACCGATGCCGACGGGCGCCGTGGAGGCGCGGCGCGCATAGTCGACGTCCGAGAGCCAGAAGTTGCGTACGCGGTCGCGGTACCGGTCGTTCCACTCGTGCCAGCCGTCGCCGAAGTTGCCGGTCTGCCACCCGCCCATGCCCACGTCCCACGGCTCGGCGATCTTCTTCGTGTCGGCGAGCTCCGGGTCCTCGGCGATGGCCCGCAGGACGGGATGATCCGGCGTGAAGCGGTGCTGATCGTCGCGCCCGAGCGTGGTGGCCAGATCGAACCGGAAACCGTCGATCTGCACATCGCGCGCCCAATAGCGCAGCGAATCCAGCACGAGTCGCGCGCCCGCATCCGTCGCCGTGTTGACGGAGTTTCCGCATCCGGTGACGTCGATGTACGTGCCGTCGTCCTGCTGGCGGTAGTAGGCGCGGTTGTCGAGACCACGCAGGCTCGAGTGCGGTCCGCCGATGCCCTCCTCCGCGGTGTGGTTGTAGACGACGTCGAGGACGACCTCGAGACCGGCCTGGTGCAGGAGCTTGACCATCCCCTTGACCTCGCGGAGAACCGCATCCGGTCCCTCGCGGCGCGCCTGGTCGGTCGCGTAGGCGGCGTGCGGTGCGAAGAAGCCGAGGGTGTTGTACCCCCAGTAGTTGTCGAGCCCCAGCTGCAGCAGGCGAGGCTCAGAGGCGAACGCATGGATGGGCAGCAACTCGATCGTCGTGACGCCCAGGTCGAGGAAGTGCTCGATCATGGCGGGATGGGCGAGCCCCGCGTAGGTGCCGTGCAGCGCTGCGGGGACACCGGGATGCCGCTTGGTCATGCCCTTGACGTGCGCCTCGTAGATCACCGTCCGATCCAGCGGGACGGCGGGCTTGCGCACCTCGCCCCAGTCGAAACCGCGATCGACGACGACCGAACGCCGGTCGCCGAAGCCGCCGCTCACGATGCCGCGGGCGTACGGATCGAGCAGCAGCGTCTGCGGATTGAAGATATTGCCGGCCCCGAACGGACCCGCGGCACGCAGCGCGTAGCGTGCGCCGGCGACGAGGAGCTCGGAGGTGATCTCCCACACCCCTCGCTCGAGACGCTGCATCGGCAGGATCGCCGTCGCCCAGTCGAGATCGTCGGCGTCGAAGATCACCACATCGAGGGAGTCGGCAGCCTGCGAGAAGACACGCAGAGTGCCGCCGTTCTCGTGCAGGCGCACGCCGAGGTTCTCCAGAGCGGGATCGAGGACCTGCGAGAGCGCGGGAGCTGAGGTCGTTGTCGGGCTGACCATGCCCACAACCCTAGCCATCGGCGCATGACGAACTGATGACGCCCGGGGACCCCGCGCGTGCGACAGTGGACGGGTGCACATCTATCTGGACCATGCGGCGTCGAGTCCGCTGCGTCCCGAGGCACGTGAGGCCTGGCTCGACGCGGCGACCACGACGGGGAACGCGTCTTCCGTGCACGGCGGGGGACAGGCGGCGCGGCGCGTGCTGGAGGACGCGCGAGAAAGACTCGCGGCGGTCGTCGACGCGGATCCCATCGAGGTCGTCTTCACCTCGGGCGGAACCGAGGCCGTGAACCTCGCGATCAAGGGCATGTGGGCCGCCCGCGCCGCCGGCGCGGAGGCGGTCGTACTCCCGGACGGCGAGCACCACGCGACGATCGATTCGGTCGCCGCTCTCGTCGATGCGCAGCACGCCGAGGTGCGATCCGTGCGACTGGACCCGCACGGCGCGATCGAGCTCGACGGCTTCGCGTCGGCCCTCGGCGGCGCCGCGTTCGCGACGGCGCTGGTCGCCAACAACGAGGTCGGCACCCTGTCCGATGCGGCAGGGCTGGCCGCACGCGCCGCGTCCGCCGAGGTGCCGCTGCATCTGGATGCCGTGGCGGCGTTCGGCCAGGTGCCCGTCGATTTCCGGCGGTGGCGGGGTGATGCCCCGGCGGGCGTCGGCCTGGTGGCGATGAGCCTGTCGGCGCACAAGGTCGGCGGGCCGGTGGGCACGGGCGCTCTCGTGAGCGCTCGCTCCGCGCGCATCGGCGCCCAGATGCACGGGGGCGCGCAGCAGCGAGGCCTGAGGGCCGGAACGCAGGACATCGCGGGGGCTGCGGCCTTCGCCGTGGCGGCGGAGCTCGCGGCGGCCGAGCGCGATGCGGAGGCCGTGCGCCTCGGCGCACTGCGCGACGAGCTGGTGAGGCGGGCGTGTGCGGCGGTTCCGGGACTCGAGCTGCTCGGCGATCCGGTGCACCGCCTCCCCGGCAACGCACATCTGCTCGTGCCGGGTGCGCTCGGGGAGACGCTCCTGTTCCTCCTCGACACCCGGGGCATCGCGGTCTCGACGGGTTCCGCGTGTCAGGCGGGCATCCCCGAGCCGTCGCACGTCGTGCGCGCGCTCGGGCGTGACGAGGATGCGGCGCGCTCGGTGCTGCGGATCACTCTGGGCCGCACGACGACCCCGGACGACGTCGACGCCTTCCTCGCGGCCCTGCCCTGGGCAGTCGAACGCGCGCGCGCTGCCGGAGCCCGCACCGCCTCGCCCTCGTAGACTGGAACGATGCGGATCCTGGCGGCGATGAGCGGTGGCGTCGATTCTGCCGTGGCCGCGGCGCGCGCCGTCGACGCCGGACACGAGGTCGTGGGAGTCCACCTCGCCCTGTCCCGCGCGGGCGGAACGCTGCGCACGGGCAGCCGGGGCTGCTGCACGATCGAAGATGCCATGGATGCCCGCCGCGCGGCGGACAAGCTCGGCATCCCCTTCTACGTCTGGGACTTCTCGGAGCGCTTCCGCGACGACGTGATCGAGGATTTCGTCGCGGAGTACCGGGCCGGTCGTACGCCGAACCCGTGCATGCGCTGCAACGAGAGGATCAAGTTCGCCGCGTTGCTGGAGCGTGCTCTCGAGCTGGGCTTCGACGCCGTCTGCACCGGGCACTACGCGTTGCTCGTCGACGGCCCCGACGGGCGAGAGCTGCACCGGGCGAGCGACCAGGCCAAGGATCAGTCGTACGTGCTGGGCGTGCTCACGGCCGAGCAGCTCGCGCATACCTACTTCCCGTTGGGCGACACCCCGTCGAAGGCGCTCGTACGTGCGGAGGCGGCCGAGCGCGGCCTGACGGTCGCCCAGAAGCCCGACAGCCACGACATCTGCTTCATCCCCGACGGTGACACCCGGGGCTGGCTCGCCGAGCGCGTGGGCGCCGAGCGGGGTGACATCCTCGATCGCGAGGGTGCCGTCGTCGGACGCCACGACGGGGCCCATGCGTTCACCGTGGGGCAGCGTCGCGGGCTGCAGCTCGGCGTCCCCGCATCCGATGGCAAGCCGAGGTTCGTGCTCGAAGTGCGTCCGGTGAGCAACACCGTGGTGGTGGGGCCGAAGGAGGCGCTGGCGACGGCCGAGATCGCCGGCGCGCGCTTCAGCTGGGCAGGCTCGGCGCCGACCGAGTCCGCGTTCTCCTGCGAGGTCCAGATACGCGCCCACGCCGATCCGGTCGCTGCCCATGCCGACGTCACGCACGAGGGCGTCGTCGTGCGCCCGGCGGAGCCGTTCGACGGTGTCGCACCCGGTCAGACGGCTGTTCTCTATGTGGGCACGCGCGTGCTCGGCCAGTTCACCGTGGACCGCACGGTCTCGGCCGTCCCGGTCGACTCCGTCGCCGCATCCTAGGTGCGGGCCCGGCGCCGCGCACCGACCTGGCGGTGTCGGAGGGCGGACCTAGACTCGATCCGTGACGCAAGCCGGTGACTCGATCGACGATGACACGACCCTCGCCCAGGCCCGCGCGGAAGCGGCGGAGCTGACCGAGCGCATCCTGCGCGCCCGCGATGCGTACTACGGCGAAGACGCCGAGCTCGTCGACGACGCCACCTACGACGGCTGGCTCCGCCGGCTGGAAGAGCTGGAGCGGCTGCATCCGGAGGTGCAGACGCAGGATTCACCGACGCTCAGCGTCGGCGCGGCGTCCACCACGATGTTCGCGCCGGTCGAGCACGCCGAACGGATGCTGAGCCTGGACAACGTCTTCAGCCCGGACGAGCTTCGGGACTGGTGCGTCAAGGCACAGGGCTCCGCGGGCCGGCCGGTGCGGTGGCTGACCGAGCTGAAGATCGACGGGCTCGCGATCAGCCTTCGCTATGAGAACGGGGTGCTCACCTCGGCCGCCACGCGCGGCGACGGGCGCATCGGCGAGGACGTCACCGTCAATGCGCTGCGCGTCCATGGCATCCCCGAACGCCTGAGCGGGACCGGCCATCCTCCGCTTGTCGAGGTGCGCGGCGAGGTCTTCATCCCGGTCGCGGCCTTCGAGGAGCTCAACGCCCTGCAGGCGCGGATGCGGGAACGCATCATCGACCAGGCCCGTGAGCGGGGCAACCTCACCGAGGAGCGCGCGCGGCTGAGCGCCGACCGCCGATTCCCTGCGTTCGCCAACCCGCGCAATGCCGCCAGCGGCGGACTGCGCCAACAGCTCGACAAGAAGGACGGCCTCGAGCTGGAGGCCGGCCGGGCGCGTCTGGCCTCGCTGCGGCTGTTCGTGCACGGCATCGGCGCGTGGACCGCGCCTCCGGTCGCCTCCCAGAGCGAGATCTACGACCTGCTCGCAGATTGGGGACTGCCGACGAGTCCCTACTACAAGACCTTCGACGACATCGACGGCGTCCTCGGATTCGTGGCGCACTACGGCGAGCATCGTCACGATGTGGAGCACGAGCTCGACGGCATCGTCGTCAAGGTGGACGAGCTCGCGCTCCACGACGAGCTGGGGGCGACGAGCCGAGCACCACGCTGGGCGATCGCGTACAAGTACCCGCCCGAGCAGGTGAACACCCGTCTTCTCGACATCGTCGTCTCGGTCGGGCGCACGGGGCGGGCGACCCCGTTCGCCGTCATGGCTCCGGCACGTGTCGCGGGCTCCGTCGTGCGGCAGGCCACGTTGCACAACCAGGATGTCGTCAAGGTCAAGGGCGTGCTGATCGGCGACATGGTCGTGCTGCGCAAGGCCGGTGACGTGATCCCCGAGGTGCTCGGGCCGGTGGTCGAGCTCCGCGACGGCTCGGAGCGCGCGTTCGTGATGCCGAAAGACTGTCCCGTGTGCGGCACTCCGCTCGCACCCGCGAAGGAAGGCGACGTCGATCTTCGCTGCCCGAACGCCCGCTCGTGTCCCGCGCAGGTGCGCGGTCGGGTCGAGCACATCGGTTCACGCGGCGCGCTCGACATCGAGGCGCTCGGCGAGGTGACCGCGGCGGCACTGACGCAGGCGGAGGGCGACGCGCGCGCGCCACTGGACACGGAGGCGGGGCTGTTCGATCTGACTCTCGACGAACTCGTTCCGATCGAGGTCGTCGTCCGAGATGCCGAGACCGGTGAGCCGAAGCTGGACGACGCGACCGGCGAGCCGGTGCGTCGCGCGCCGTTCCGCCGGAATCCGACGCCCGCAGAGCGCAAGTCCGGACTGCTGATCCCGCAGCCGTCAGCCCAGGCGCTGACTCTGCTGGACGAGCTCGAGAAGGCGAAGACGAAGGAGCTGTGGCGTTTCCTCGTCGCCCTCAACATCCGTCATGTGGGACCGGTGGCGGCTCGGGCGCTGGCACAGTGGTTCGGATCCGTCTCGGCGATCCGATCCGCGGGCCGCGAGGAGCTGGCTGCCGTCGAGGGTGTGGGTGGGATCATCGCGGATGCGGTCATCGCCTGGTTCGAGGTCGACTGGCACCGCGAGATCGTCGAGCGCTGGGAGGCGGCGGGAGCGCAGCTGTCCACACCCGGACACCCCGGTCCCGGCGCCGCCGTCGTCGAGGGCGGCGTGCTCGAGGGGCTGACGGTCGTGGCGACGGGCACGCTCGATGGCTACACGCGAGAGGGCGCGCAGGAGGCCATCCTGGCAGCCGGCGGGAAGGCCGGCTCCAGTGTCTCCAAGAAGACCGACTTCGTGGCGGCGGGCCCGGGCGCCGGGTCGAAGCTGGCGAAAGCCGAACAACTCGGAGTGCGCATCATCGACGCCGCCCAGTTCCGCATCCTCGTGGAGCAGGGCCCGGCGGCACTGGACGCGCTGGCACCCGATGCGGGCTGAGCCCGGTCAGCGCGTCGTCTCGGCGAGGAGGTGCTCACGCACCTGCTTGCGCAGCACCTTCCCGATGAGCGACTTCGGCAGCTCCTCGACGATGAACAGACGCCGCGGCACCTTGTAGGGCGTAAGGATCCCGCGGGCGAAGCTGCGGATCGCCTCGGTGTCGACCTCGGCGCCGGGGGCGACGACGATGGCGGCGACGACCTCTTCGCCGGCGTGCTCGTCGGGGAGGCCGACCACGGCCACATCTTCGACCTGCGGGTGCTGGCGCAGCACGTTCTCCACCTCGGTGGGTGCGACGTTGAAGCCGCCCGTGATGATGAGCTCCTTGATGCGGTCGACGATGCGCACGAAGCCGGCCTCGTCGATCGTCACGATGTCGCCCGTCCGGAACCAGCCGTCGACGAAGACCTCCTCGGTCGCCTCCGGCTTGCCGTAGTAACCCGAGAACACCTGCGGCCCGCGCACGAGCAGCTCGCCCGCGGCGCCGGGAGTGACGTCGACCCGAGGGTTCTCCGGGTCGACGACGCGGCACTCCGTGCCTGGCAGCGGAAGCCCCACGGTGCCGGGCACCCTGTTCTCGGCAACGGGGTTGGCCATCAGTACGGGGGAGCACTCACTGAGACCGTAGCCCTCGACCAGGTATCCGCCGGTCGCCTTCTCGAACGGTACGACGAGCTCGTGCGGGAGCGCCATGGCTCCGGAGATCGCGATCCGGGTCCCCGCGAGCGAGACCCCCTTCGCCTGTGCCGCCCGCAGCAGCCGGTCGGCGATGGGCGGAACCAGCGGCAGGAAAGTCGCGGGGTGCTTCTTCGTCACGGCGAGGACCATGTCGGGGTCGAAGCGCGGGAACAGCACGAGCCGCGCGCCCATCGACATGGCGAAGGTGAGACAGAGGGTGAGCCCGTAGGCGTGGAACATCGGCAGCACGGCATAGACGACGCACCCCTCGCCGCGGTGGATCGAGGGCACCCACGCCCTCGACTGCGCCGCGTTGGCGAGCAGGTTCCGGTGCGTGAGTCTGGCGCCCTTCGGTGTGCCGGTGGTGCCGCTCGTGTACTGGATGATGGCGAGATCGTCCGACGTCGGAGCGGGATGCGAGGCCGGAAGCGGCTCGCTGCGCAGCAACTGGTCCCAGTCGATACCGCCGCGGACCTTCGCGTGCAGCGCGGCGCGGGACTCGCGGGCCTTGGCGATGGGCAGGCGGAGCGCGGCGCGGGTCGTGAAGGGCATCGCGCGCGTCAGATCCACCGTCACGAGCGTCGAGACGCGGACATCCTTGGGGAACGCCTGCACGGTGGCCGCGACCTTGCTCCAGACGATGGCGTGCTTGGCCCCGTGATCCTCGAACTGCTTACGCAGCTCGCGCGCCGTGTAGAGCGGGTTGTGCTCGACGACGACGGCACCGAGGCGCAGGACGGCGTAGAAGGCGATGATGTGCTGCGGGCAGTTGGGCAGGACGATCGCGACGGGGTCGCCCCGGCGGACGCCCTGCGCGTGGAGTCCGGCGGCCGCGCGGGAGATGGCCCGGTCGAGCTCTCGGTACGTGGTCTCTCGCCCGAAGAACTGCAGTGCGACGGCATCCGGATACTCGTCTGCCGAGGCCTGCACGATGTCCACGAGGGAGCCCGAGACCGGTTCGAGGTCGTCGGGTACTCCGTCGGCGTAGCTGCGGACCCAGGGGCGGGGAGGATCGAAGGTCGTCACCCGGCACAGCCTACGGGCGCAAGGCTGCCGGGCGCGGCCGAACTAGACTGTCGGGGTGTCGGAAATCACCCCAGATCTCGTGCGCCATCTCGGCGTCCTCGCCCGGATCCAATTGAGCGACGAGGAGGTCGGGCGCCTCACCGGTCAGCTCGACGCGATCGTCGACAACATCGCGAAGGTGTCGGAGGTCGCGACGCCCGATGTCGTCGCGACGAGCCACCCGATCCCGCTGCAGAACGTCTTCCGTGACGACGAGCACAGCGAGGCGCTGTCTCTCGCCGAGGTCCTGCAGAACGCGCCGGATGCGGCCGAGGACCGCTTCCGCGTGACGGCGATCCTGGGGGAGGAGCAGTGAGCGACATCATCCGTCTCAGCGCGGCTGATCTCGCCGCCAAGCTCGCCGCCGGCGAGGTGTCCAGCGTCGAGGCGACCCAGGCGCACCTGGATCGCATCGCCGCCGTCGATGGCGATGTCCACGCGTTCCTGCACGTCAACGAGGGTGCGCTGACCGCGGCCGCGGACATCGACCGCCGCCGCGCGAGCGGCGAGGTCCTGGGTGAGCTGGCCGGTGTGCCGCTGGCCATCAAGGACGTCCTCGTCACCACCGACATGCCCTCCACGAGCGGATCCAAGATCCTCGAGGGCTACATGTCGCCCTACGATGCGACCGTCGTCGCGCGGGCTCGCGCTGCGGGCCTCGTGCCGCTGGGCAAGACCAACATGGACGAGTTCGCGATGGGCTCCTCGACGGAGCACTCCGCGTACGGCCCCACTCGCAATCCGTGGGACCTCGATCGGATCCCCGGAGGCTCCGGCGGTGGCTCGGCGGCCGCCGTCGCCGCCTTCGAAGCTCCGCTGGCGCTCGGCTCCGACACCGGCGGCTCCATCCGTCAGCCCGCGCACGTGACGGGCACGGTCGGCATGAAGCCGACCTACGGCGGTGTCAGCCGCTACGGCGCCATCGCGCTCGCATCGAGCCTGGACCAGGTGGGGCCTGTCACGCGGACGGTTCTCGACTCTGCGCTGCTGCACGACGTCATCGCCGGTCACGACCCTCACGACTCCACGTCGCTCACCGACGCCTGGCCGTCGTTCGCGGCCGCGGCGCGCGAAGGTTCCACCGGCGAGAGCCTCAAGGGACTCAAGGTCGGCGTCATCCGTGAACTCGACGACCGCGGCTTCCAGCAGGGCGTGTCGGACTCGTTCCGCGCGGCTCTCGCGGCGATGCAGGCACAGGGTGCGGAGATCGTCGAGGTCAGTGCTCCGCACTTCGAGTACGGTGTCGCGGCCTACTACCTCATCCTGCCCGCCGAGGCATCGAGCAATCTCGCGAAGTTCGACTCCGTCCGCTTCGGGATGCGGGTGAGCCCGCACGCCGCGGCCACGGTCGAGGACGTGATGGCCGCCACCCGGGAGGCCGGCTTCGGCGACGAGGTGAAGCGTCGCATCATCCTCGGCACGTATGCGCTCTCCGCGGGCTACTACGACGCCTATTACGGCAGTGCCCAGAAGGTGCGCACCCTCATCCAGCTCGACTTCGACGAGGCCTTCGCGAAGGTCGACGTCATCGCGACGCCGTCCGCGCCCACGACGGCGTTCCGCCTGGGCGAGAAGATCGACGACCCGTTGCAGATGTACCTCAACGACGTGACGACCATCCCCGCGAACCTGGCCGGCGTGCCGGGGATCTCCGTGCCGTCGGGCGTCGCGGCCGAGGACGGACTGCCGGTGGGCATCCAGTTCCTCGCCCCCGCGCGTGAGGATGCGCGTCTGTACCGCGTGGGAGCGGCGCTCGAAGCGCTGCTCGTCGATTCGTGGGGCGGGCCGCTGCTCGATCGCGCCCCTGTTCTGGGAGGGACCCGCTGATGGCCAAGGACAAGCTGATGGACTTCGATGCGGCCCTCGAGCTGTTCGAGCCCGTGCTGGGCTTCGAGGTCCACGTGGAGCTCAACACGCGCACGAAGATGTTCTCGGCGGCGCCGAACCCCGCGCACCCCGGCAACCATCAGGCCGCTCCGAACACGCTCGTCGCACCCGTGGACATGGGCCTGCCCGGAGCGCTGCCGGTCGTCAACGCCACCGCCATCCGGTCCTCGATCAGCCTGGGGCTCGCGCTCGGCTGCTCGATCGCCCCGTCCAGCCGCTTCGCGCGGAAGAACTACTTCTACCCGGACCTGGGCAAGAACTACCAGATCTCGCAGTACGACGAACCGATCGCGTTCGACGGTCAGGTCGAGATCGAGCTCGCCGACGGAACGCTCGTGACGGTTCCCATCGAGCGCGCCCACATGGAAGAGGACGCGGGTAAGTTGACCCACGTCGGTGGCTCCACCGGTCGCATCCAGGGCGCCGAGTACTCGCTCGTCGACTACAACCGCGCCGGTGTGCCCCTCGTGGAGATCGTCACGCGCCCCATCTTCGGCGCCGAGCACCGGGCCCCGGAGATCGCCAAGGCCTACGTCGCCGCCATCCGAGACATCGTCCTGTCCCTCGGCATCTCGGAAGCCCGCCTCGAGCGCGGCAACCTGCGCTGCGACGCGAACGTCTCGCTGCGTCCGCGCGGGGCGGAGAAGCTCGGCACGCGTACCGAGACGAAGAACGTGAACTCGATGCGCTCCGTCGAGCGCGCCGTGCGGTACGAGATCCAGCGCCAG
Organism: Microbacterium sp. SORGH_AS_0428; assembly: GCF_031453615.1. Classification (NCBI taxonomy): domain Bacteria; kingdom Bacillati; phylum Actinomycetota; class Actinomycetes; order Micrococcales; family Microbacteriaceae; genus Microbacterium; species Microbacterium sp. SORGH_AS_0428. Next base: position 156,754 of record NZ_JAVIZT010000001.1, read on the forward strand.
GCGGCGATCCTCGCCGCCGGCGGCACAATCACGCAGGAGACGCGGCACTGGCACGAGGACACGGGGACGACGTCGCCGGGTCGTCCCAAATCGGATGCCGACGACTACCGGTACTTCCCGGAGCCCGACCTGCTGCCCGTGGTCCCCGCCCCGGAGCTGATCGAGCAGCTGCGCGCCGCGCTCCCCGAACCGCCCGCGGCCCGCCGACGCCGGTTGAAGACCGAATGGGGTTTCACCGACCTCGAGTTCCAGGACGTCGCCAACGGCGGACTCCTCGCCGAGGTCGAAGCCACGATCGCCGCGGGTGCGAGCCCGGCCGCCGCGCGCAAGTGGTGGACCGGAGAGATCACGCGTGTCGCGAACGCCCAGGAGCGGGAGGCGGCGGACCTCGTGACGCCGGCCGACGTCGCCGCCCTGCAGGCGCTCGTGGATGCGGGCACCCTCACCGACAAGCTCGCACGTCAGGTGCTCGAGGGCGTCATCGCCGGTGAGGGCTCGCCGCAGGAGGTCGTCGATGCCCGCGGGCTCGCGGTGGTCTCGGATGACGGCGCGCTCATCGCCGCGATCGATGACGCCCTCGCGGCCCAGCCCGACGTGCTGGCGAAGATCCGCGACGGCAAGGTCCAGGCCGCGGGCGCCGTCATCGGCGCCGTCATGAAGGCGATGAAGGGGCAAGCCGACGCGGCCCGCGTCCGTGAACTGGTGCTGGAGCGCGCCGCGCAGTGACCCTGCTCTCCCGCGGGCCGCGATGTCGGCGGTCCGCGGGAGAATGATCGTATGGGACGCGGCGACGGATCCGGGCGCATCGTGTCGCCGGCCGATGCCGACGACACCGGCGCGGGCATCCTGCACGTCGACATGGACGCGTTCTATGCCGCCGTCGCCGTGCTCGACGATCCATCGTTGGCGGGCAAGCCGCTGATCATCGGATCGCCCGAAGGTCGCAGCGTCGTCTCGAGCGCGTCGTACGAGGCCCGTCGTTACGGCGTGCGCTCCGCCATGCCGGTGTCACAGGCGATGCGTCTGTGTCCATCGGCGGTGATCGTGCCGCCGCGCTTCGACCGCTACACGACCCTCTCGGCGCAGGTCATGGACATCTTCCGCGAGTTCACTCCTCTGGTCGAGCCGCTGTCGATCGACGAAGCGTTTCTGGACGTGCGCGGTTCGCGCCGCCTCTGGGGCAGCCCCGGGACGATCGCGCGGCTGCTGCGTGCCCGGGTTCTCGAGCGCACCGGGCTCGTGTGCAGCGTGGGAGCAGCGGCGACGAAGCACGTCGCGAAGATGGCATCGACGCTCAGCAAGCCCGACGGGCTGCTGATCATCGCAGCCGCCGACACCGCCGCTTTCCTCGCGCCCCGACCGGTTCGTGCGATGTGGGGCGTGGGCCCCCGCTCCGCGGAAGTCCTCGAGGCCCGCGGCATCCGCACGATCGGCGACGTCCTGCAGACCCCGCGGCCGGTGCTCGAGAGAGCACTCGGTCCCGCCATGGGGGAGCGCGTCTGGCATCTGGCGCGCGGCGAGGATGCGCGTGAGGTCTCCGTCGAGCGGATCGACAAGAGCATCGGTCACGAGGAGACCTTCCACGACGACGTCGACGACGACACGGTGCTCCGAGCGGAAGTGCGCCGTCTCGCCGACCGGGTGGGCGCGAGACTTCGGGCGCACGATGTCGAGGCGGCGACGGTGGCCATCAAGGTGCGTTTCGCGGACTTCCGCACCCTGTCGCGGTCGGTGACCCTGCCCGAGCCCACCGCAGTGGGACAGCGGATCGGCGATGCTGCGCTGCGTCTGCTCGCGGGCATCGACAGGTCTCTTCCCGTGCGGCTCATCGGGGTGCGGGGCGAGAACCTGCGCTCGTCCGGCATGATGGCCACTCTCTGGGACGACGACGCCGAGTGGCGGCGCGTCGAAGAGGCTCTCGACGACGCTTCGAGCCGTTTCGGCCGCGGAGCGGTCACCCGCGCGGCCCTGCTGGGCGCGCCGCGTGCCGGCGGCTCCTTGCCTTCGCACCCCCGCCCACCCCGGTCCGAGTGAGTCAAGGCGTAGGTGTCGTGCGTTTCTGCCGTTAGCGTGGGGGCATGGCCAACTTCGTTCTCGATCTCGGTAAGCAGTCCGCATCCCTGGGCGTCACCTCCGTCTACGGCGAGCAGCAGGACGTCGACGGCGTGCGCTTCATCCCGGTCGCGCTCGCGTGGCACGGCTTCGGGGGAGGCTCCGACGACAGCGGCAACGAGGGCGGTGGGGGCGGCGGCTACACGGTTCCGTTGGGCGCGTACATCCGCAAGGGCGACGACCTGCGCTTCGAACCGAACCTGGTGTCGCTGCTCGCGGTGGCGATTCCGTTCGTCTTCGTCGCCGGTCGCGCGCTGAGCCGCGTGATCCGCGCCCTCAAGAAGTAACGTGGCGCAGGTCGGCGCATCGCTGGCCGACATCGCCGCATCCGTCGACGCATGCGGGCCGACGTGTCTCGTCGTCATCGACGGTCGGTCCGGAGCGGGCAAGACGACGCTCGCACGCGAGCTCGCGGCAGCGCGGCCCGCTTTCACCGTCCTGTCGCTCGACCAGCTCTATCCCGGATGGGACGGGCTGCGCAGTGGTGCGGATGCGGCGATCACCGGCGTGCTGGGGCCACTGGCGGAGGGTCGTGCCGGGCGGTGGCGGGGCTGGGACTGGGAGGCGGACGCGCCGGCTGCCTGGCACGAGGTCGCGCCCGGAACGCCGCTGATCATCGAGGGCGCGGGTGTCCTGACGCCGGCGGCGGCCGCTCTGGCGCCCGTGCGCGTCTGGGTCGAGGCGGACGACGCCGTGCGACGGGAGCGCGCACTGCGACGCGACGGTGCGACGTACGAGCCCCATTGGGACCGGTGGGCGGCCCAGGAGCGGCAGCACCTGCGCACGCACGACCCGCGGTCGCTCGCGACGCACCTGTTCCGCCTCTGAATCAGAGGTCGTCGGTAGCGCTGATCAGCAGCTCGAGCCGATAGCCGAGCCACTCGTACACGCCGAAGCGGGGATCGTCTGCCGGATGATCCTCCTCGTCGTCGATGCCCAGTCGCGCAGCCAGGACGAGCCGTACGGCATTGAGCGTCCGCATCCACGCCGCCACCTGGCGCGGCTCGAGCGAGATCTCCATCTGTGCGAGCGCCTCGTCGAAGGCGTCGTCGTCGGACGGGTCCAGCTCACCCGCGCTGGCGAGGTCGGCCAGGACGGTGCCGGCCTCCGCGCTTCGCCGGCGAAGGAGGTCAGCGCGGGTCGTGGCGTGGAACTGATCCGCCGACGCCGCGTCTTCGGGGTAGGCCGAGGGTGTCAGGCGTGCGATCGCCGGGTCGGATGCGGCATCCGCATCCGCCAGCAGATCGACGAACTGCCCGACGAGGCCTCGCAGGTGGACGGCCTCGACGCGCGTGAAGGACAGGGTGACGGTGTCGCTCATGCGCCGGGTGCCCGTCGGACCGTCGCCCAGAGCCCGTAGTCGTGCATGGCCTGCGCGTGCAGCTCCATCTGTTCCCGCATCCCCTCCGCGACGACGGCATGTCCGTCGTTGTGCACCGCCATCATGCGCCGGGTGGCCTCCTCCCGGGAGAAGCCGAAGTACTCGCGGAAGACGCGGACGACGTAGCTCATGAGGTTGACGGGGTCGTTCCAGACGACGGTCTGCCAATGCGGGTCGAGGGCCCCGGCCGCGCCGAGATCGACTCGTTCATCGAGGTCGGGGTTCGCGAGCGCGGCCATCATGCCCACCCCAGTTCGTGCAGACGGGCGTCATCGATGCCGTAGAAGTGCGCGATCTCGTGCACGAGTGTCGTGTGCACCTCATCACGGAGCTCCTGCTCGTCGGCACACGCGTTCAGGTGGGGCTCGCGATACACCACGATCCGATCGGGCAGCTCGCCGACGCCGTAGCGGTCGCGCTCGGTGAGCGCCCACCCGTCGTACAGTCCGAACAGTTCGCCCTGCTCGTCGTCCGAGCGGTCCTCGACCACGAACACGACATTGTCGAGCCCGTCGACCATGTCGTCGGGGAGACGGTCGAGCTCCTCGACGACGAGGCGTTCGAAGCTCTCGCGATCCATCTCAAGCATCAGGCGACCCTGCCTCGCAGCGGAGGGAAGAAGTGGGGTGGCTAACGGGGCTTGAACCCGCGACCCCCGCGACCACAACGCGGTGCTCTACCAACTGAGCTATAGCCACCATGTCTCCCGCTCGCGCGGGCAACCAAACGATTCTCTCACACCTCTGGGGCAAATGATGACACGACGTTCGCCGCGACCGACTTCGCGTCGTCGCTGGACGGACCGGGCTGTGAGACGAACACGGCTTCGCGGTAGTAGGCCAGCTCGCGGATGGATTCGCGGATGTCGGCGAGGGCCCGGTGGCCGCCGTTCTTGGCGGGTGCATTGAAGTACACCCGCGGATACCAGCGGCGCGAGAGCTCCTTGATGCTGGAGACGTCGACGTTGCGGTAGTGCAGCCACCGGTCGAGTCGCGGCATGTAGCGAGCGAGGAAGGCGCGGTCCGTGCCGATGGTGTTGCCCGCCAGCGGCGCCTTGCCTTCGATCGGCGCGAAGCGCTGCACGTACTCGAGCGCCTGGAACTCGGCCTCGGCGACGCTCACGCCGGAGGGGATCTCCTCGAGAAGCCCGGAGGATCGGTGCATCTCGGTGACGAAGTCGTTCATGTTCGCCAACGCGGAGGCGTCGGGGCGGATGACGATCTGGAAGCCCTCGTCGAGGATGTTCAGCTCGAAGTCCGTGATCACGATCGCGATCTCGACGAGCTCGTCGATCTGAGGATCGAGACCCGTCATCTCGCAGTCGATCCACACCAGCCGGTCGCCATCGGTCGTACTCACGTGCACATCCTCCTCGTGTGTTCCGACACGGACGAGTCGGAGACGGTGGTCCCCCCGGCAGGAATCGAACCTGCGACCAAGAGATTAGAAGGCTCCTGCTCTATCCGCTGAGCTACGGGGGGCCGCATCCTCCAGCGTAGCGCGATGGGCCTGGTGCCCGACCGCCGGACGGCGTAGCGTCGGGGCCATACGGACGAGGAGGTTCGGCATGAGTACGACCGAAGCGCTCTGGGTGGCCTACGGGAACGCCGGCGTGGTGGGCAGCATCCGCAAGGATGCCGGGGGATACGTCGTCACGATGAGCGGGGCGGACGCCCATCTCGGAAGCTATCCCAGCATGGAGATCGCGAAGGGCGCGCTGCGCGCGCACCTCAAGCCCGGCTCGGCGCGGCCGGAGTTCCGTCAGCACTGATCGGCACGCCGGCGGCGCGTGGACGGCGCGCCAGCAGCGGCAGGGCGCGGTGCACGAGCGGTCCGATAAGCAGCGCGAAGGCGACGGTCCCGAGTCCGACGGAGCCGCCGAGCAGCCAGCCCGCGCCGAGGACCGTCAGTTCGATGGCGGCGCGCGCGATCCAGATGGGGATGCCGAGGCGGGTGTGGAGTCCTGTCATCAGACCGTCGCGCGGGCCGGGTCCGAGCCCGGCACTGATGTAGAGGCCGGTGGCGAACGCCACCAGGACGATGCCGGCGAGAAGCACCAGGATCTGCGCGAGGATGCCGTCGGCGTCCGGTACGAGATCCAGCACCACCTGCATGCTCGTTCCGAGAAGGAGGATGTTGGCCAGGGTTCCGACGCCGGGCCGCTGGCGTAGCGGAATCCACGCGAGCATGACGGCCAGCCCCAGCAGATTGACGATCCAGCCGATTCCCCAGCCGGTGTGCAGAGCGATGCCCTGGGCGAGGACCGTCCAGGGGTCCACGCCGAGTCCCGCGCGAACGATGAGCGCTTCGCCGGCGCCGTAGATCGCCAAGCCGACGCCGAGTCGGATCAGTCGTGTGGTCATGTCGTCTAGGACACCGCACAATTGGATACTGTCAAAGGTGCCAATCTCGATATACTGGCTTGCATGGACTCCCGGGTGAGCGCGAGGGCACTGACGACGCGATTGGGTGGATGGCGCACGAGCGAGCCCGCATACGAGGCCCTCGCCGACGGGATCCGCCTTCTCTGTCTCGACAACCGGCTCCCCGCCGGCACCGCGCTCCCTGCGGAGCGGGAACTCGCGGCCGTGCTCGGCGTGAGCCGCACGACGGTCGCGGCCGCCTACCGGAGCCTTCGCGACAGCGGTCACATCCGCAGCCTCAGAGGCTCGGGCAGCGTCACGCAGGGAGCGCCGCAGCGCGCCGCCACGAGAACCGTCTCCGACCCTCGCGCCGTCGATCTCCAGCAGGCGAGCCCCGCGGCCTGGCCCGGCCTGGCGGGTGTGTTCGCCGAGGCCGCCACACAGGCGCCCGCATTGCTGGCACGCCCCGGCTACGACGTGGTCGGGCGCGAAGAGCTGCGCGCCGCGCTGGCCGATCGGTACACGCGACGCGGCATTGCGACCACATCGGCCCAGATCCTCATCACGAGCGGGGCGCAGAGCGCCCTCCACCTCTTGGCCACCGTGCTCGTGCGCCGCGGTGACCGGGCGCTCATCGAGAGCCCGACGTATCCGCACGCGGCCGAAGCGCTCCGTGCGGCCGGCGCTCGGCTGGTGAGCGTTCCTGTGACCCCTGATGAGGGGTGGGATCTGGATCGCGCCGAGCAGGTGTTCGCTCGCGTGCGCCCCAGCCTCGCGTACCTGATGCCGGACTTTCAGAATCCGACGGGGCGCTCGATGAGCGTGAACGAGCGCGAGTTGTTCGTGACGATGGCCGAGCGGGTGGGGACGACGCTCATCATCGACGAGACCACCGCCGATCTCGACATCGACCGCGCGATCGACCCGCCTCCGTTCGGGGCGGGTGGTCAGGACGATCAGATCGTGCGTGTCGGTTCGTTCGGGAAGACGGTCTGGGGCGGTCTGCGCGTCGGGTGGGTGCGCGCCCCGGAGCAGCTCATCCGTCGGCTCATCGCGGCCCGCTTCCCGATCGAACTCGGAACCCCGGACTGGGAGCAGCACGTCGCGACGCTTCTCCTCCCGCATCTTCCGCAGGTCATCGCGCAGCGCGCGCATCTTCTGCGGACGGGACGTGATGCCGTCCGCGCGGCATTGGCGGAGCAATTGCCCGAGTGGAACGTTCCTGCGGTCGACGGCGGGGTGGCGCTGTGGGTGGAGCTCGACCGCCCGTTCAGCAGCGCACTCGTGCTCGCGGCGCGCGCCGAGGGCGTGCTCTTGTCCGCCGGGCCCCGGTTCGGGGTGGACGGGGGATTCGAGAAGCATCTGCGCATCCCGTTCACCGCGGCCGCGCCCGACCTCGAGCGCGCCGTCGATGGGATCGCTCGTGCGTGGCGGCGGACCATCGGGGGAGCGACGCCTCTCAGAGAGGGGGCGCTGGATGCGGTGGTGTGAGGTTCAGCCGCGGCGGAGCACCGCGACGGCGTCATCACGTCGCCAGAACTCGCCGACGTCGATGAAGGCCCGCGAGGACCACCGGTAGCGACGGGCGCGGTAGCGCATCCCGTCGGGGCGCGCGAGCGCATCGATCACGCCGATCACCCCGCCTGCGGCGTCGAGCACGCGCCATCGATCCAGTCCGAGGGCGACCAGAGCCGGAGCGGTCGCGGTGTGCGTTCCTGCGTTCATCCGTGTTCCTCTCGTCGTATCGACGGTATCGACGGCCACCGACACCGCATCCTCCCTCCTCCCCAGCGGGAGACGAACGGCGCGTTTGCCGCATCCGCGTCCGCGGGGCGTTACGGGATCTGATCGGACCGGCACAGTTGTCTTCGCTGCGGCGCCCGTCGGGCACCCGGGCGCCGCAGCGTCGCCCCACGTGCCCGGCTGAGAGGAGACACACCATGAAGGAACGCATCACGATCGTCGGGAATGTGGCGGCGACGCCCGAACTGCGGCGGATGCCCTCGGGCGACGCGGTCGTCAGCTTCCGCGTCGGCGTGACCGAACGTCGCCAGGACAAGCAGACCTCGCAGTGGGTCGACGGGAACACCAGCTGGTATCGCGTGAGCGCCTACCGCGGACTGGCCGAGAACATCCACCGCTCGATCGGATCGGGCGAGCGGGTCGTCGTGAGCGGTCGTTTCTCACTGCAGGAGTGGGAGACCGACACGAAGAAGGGCGTCTCGGCGGAGATCGAGGCGGAGGCCGTGGGCCATGACCTGCGGTGGGGCACGACTGTCTACACGCGCACCGCCGCGCGGTCGGGGGAGGCCGCCGGGCACGACGTCATCCCCCTCACGGGTCCGGTCGACGAAGACGGATGGGCGGCGCCCGGTGCGGTGAGCGAGGAGGTGAGCGTCGGGTCCACTCCGTTCTGATGCCTAAACTGGCCCCGTGACCCCGCCCCGCGCCGTCCGACTGTCCGCCCTCGTCCTCGTGGCTGCGGCCGGCGCCGTGATGCTCGCGGCGTGCACGCCATCGCCTGAGCCGAGCCCGACCGTGTCGGTCTCGACTCCCACCGCCACGACCCCGGCTCCGAGCGCGGCACCGACTCTCGTCCCGGAGGGGTCGGCCGAAGACAACCTGCCGCTGTTCACGAGCGTGGTCGATGGGGTGTGGGCCGGCCCCGACCAGGTTTCGGGGCGCGCCTACATCGACGCTCTCACGGCGGCCGGCTTCGACAAGGCCGCGATGCAGGTCACCCCTGATCAGTCGACGGTGAACAATCCTGCAGAGAGCATCCAGTTCTCGGTGCGCTGGGGCGACGAGTGCCTGATCGGCCAGGTGGGTCCCGCCACACGCGAGGCCGTGACGGTCGTGGAGCCGGGCCTCTCCGACGGCACGTGTCTGATCGGTCGCACCCGCGCCATCGACTGGTAGACCGGCGGCAGGCCGGGTGAGCGCCGTCTAGACTGGAGCGGATATGGCCGAATACATCTACTCCATGGTCCGTGCCCGCAAAGCGGTCGGCGAGAAGCTCATCCTCGACGACGTCACGATGGCGTTCCTCCCCGGTGCGAAGATCGGCATGGTGGGTCCGAACGGCGCCGGCAAGTCGACGATCCTCAAGATCATGGCGGGTCTCGACCAGCCCTCGAACGGCGAGGCCAAGCTGAGCCCGGGCTACAGCGTCGGCATCCTGATGCAGGAGCCCGAGCTCGACGAGACGAAGACCGTGCTGGAGAACATCCAGGACGGTGTCGCGATCAAGGCCAAGCTCGATCGCTTCAACGAGATCTCCGGTCTGATGGCCGATCCCGACGCCGACTTCGACGCGCTGCTGGCCGAGATGGGTGTGCTGCAGGAAGAGATCGACGCGGCCGACGGCTGGGACCTCGACTCGCAGCTCGAGCAGGCGATGGATGCGCTGCGCACCCCGCCCGGCGATGCCGCGATCGGCCCGCTCTCCGGTGGTGAGCGCCGTCGCGTCGCGCTGGCGAAGCTCCTGCTGCAGAAGCCCGACCTTCTCCTGCTCGACGAGCCCACGAACCACCTCGACGCCGAGAGCGTGCTCTGGCTCGAGCAGCACCTGCAGTCCTACAAGGGTGCCGTCATCGCGATCACCCACGATCGGTACTTCCTCGACAATGTCGCGGAGTGGATCGCCGAGGTCGATCGCGGTCGTCTGATCGGCTACGAGGGCAACTACTCGACGTACCTCGAGAAGAAGGCCGAGCGGCTCGATGTCCAGGGCAAGAAGGACGCGAAGCTCGCCAAGCGCCTCAAGGACGAACTCGAATGGGTCCGTTCGAGTGCGAAGGGCCGCCAGACCAAGTCGAAGGCGCGTCTCGCGCGGTATGAGGAGATGGCGGCGGAGGCCGAGCGCACGCGGAAGCTGGACTTCGAGGAGATCCAGATCCCTGCCGGTCCCCGCCTCGGAAACGTGGTCATCGAGGCGAAGAAGCTCCACAAGGGCTTCGGCGACCGCGTCCTCATCGACGGACTCAGCTTCAGCCTGCCGCCGAACGGCATCGTCGGCGTCATCGGCCCGAACGGCGTCGGCAAGACCACGCTGTTCAAGACGATCGTCGGGCTCGAGTCGCTGGACGGCGGCGATCTGAAGGTCGGCGAGACGGTCAAGATCAGCTACGTCGACCAGTCTCGCGCGAACATCGATCCCAACAAGACGCTGTGGGAGGTCGTCTCCGACGGACTCGACATCATCACGGTCGGCAAGACCGAGATCCCGTCGCGCGCCTACGTCTCGAAGTTCGGGTTCAAGGGACCGGACCAGCAGAAGAAGGCCGGCGTCCTCTCGGGTGGTGAGCGCAACCGTCTGAATCTCGCGCTGACGCTCAAGGAGGGCGGCAACCTGCTGCTGCTCGACGAGCCGACCAACGACCTCGACGTCGAGACGCTGAGCTCGCTCGAGAACGCGCTGCTGGAATTCCCCGGCTGTGCCGTGGTCATCACGCACGACCGGTGGTTCCTCGACCGCATCGCGACCCACATCCTCGCCTACGAGGGCACGGACGACAATCCCGCCCAGTGGTACTGGTTCGAGGGCAACTTCGAGGCGTACGAGCAGAACAAGATCGAGCGCCTCGGTCCGGATGCGGCCAACCCGCACCGTTCGACGCACCGCAAGCTGACACGCGACTGATGCCGGATGCGGATCGCCCCTCACGGGCGGTCCGCATCCTGCATTCGAGCAGTGGGAGAGACCATGACCGAGGGCGATCGCCGGCTTCACGTGCCCATCCACCTGCGATGGGGAGACCTCGACGCGTTCAACCACGTCAACAACACCTCGATGCTGAAGCTTCTCGAGGAGGCGCGCGTGCGTGCCTTCTGGGCAGCGGATGACACCGAGCCGCAGTATCCGACCGCGGTCGTGCCGGCCGGGGCCGCGGCCGGTGTGCTCACCCTCATCGCCCGCCAGGAGATCGAGTACCTGCATCCCGTGCCGTACCAGCGCGCGCCGCTCGATGTCCAATTGTGGTTCGGGAGCCTCGGTGGATCCAGCATGGAGGTCTGCTACGAGGTCTTCAGCCCGCTGACGGGCGAGCAGCCTCAGACGCTCTACGCCCGCTCATCCGCCGTCGTGGTCACGGTCGATGCCGCCACGGGGCGGCCCATGCGGCTCACCGAACGGATGCGCGAGGCCTGGGAACCGTACCTGGGCGCGCCGATCGCCTACGCCCGACGGCGCTGAGCGTCGCGCCCGCCGCCGCGGATCTCCTCCGCGGGCGGGCGCCCCTCCCTTCGCGAGACTGCATCTCTCGAACGAGATCACTGTCATTACCCGTGATCTCGTGGCGAGAATGCAGTCTCGCGGTGGAGACGGCGGTCGAACGGCGCTAGGAGTCCTCGGTCGGCGCGGGAACACGCACCATGATCTCCTGCGCGACGCTGGCCACGAGCTCACCGGCGCGCGTGTAGATGCGGCCGGTTGCGAGCCCGCGCCCGCCGCGCGCACTGGGGGAGTCCTGCGTGTACAGGAGCCAGTCGTCGACGGCGGCGGGGCGGTGCCACCACATCGCGTGATCGAGACTCGCCACATTGAGTCGCGGCGTGCGCCACGTGAGACCGTGCGCGCGCAGGATCGACTCCTGGATGGTCATGTCCGACAGATAGGCCAGCATCGCGCGATGCAGCAGGGGGTCGGCGGGCAGAGTCCGGCGCAGCCGCATCCAGACGCTCTGGTGCGGTTGCGGGGTCACCGCTTCGCCCTCGAACAACGTTCCGGGGACGTGGCGGACCTCGACCGGCAGCTCGCTGATGCTGCGCATCGACAGGGGATGCAGCTGGTCCGACTCCTGCGGCACGAGCGCCTCCGGCTCCGGCACATCCGGCATCGGTTCGGCGTGGTCGAGGCCGGCGTCGTCGGTCTGGAACGAGGCGATCATCGAGAAGATCGGCACGCCCTCCTGGTACGCCTGGGTGCGGCGGGCCGAGAAGGAGCGGCCGTCGCGCAGCCGGTCCACCGAGAACGTCAGCCCCCGGGAAGAGTCGCCGGCGCGCAGGAAGTACCCGTGCATGGAGTGGATCGGGCGGTCTTCGGCGACCGTGCGTGACGCGGCGACCACCGACTGGCCGAGCACCTGCCCGCCGTAGATGCGCCCGAGGGGCATGGCGTGCGAGTCGCCCGTGAAGATGTCCTCGGTCGTGCGGGCAGCGCTCGACGCGATCGAGAGGACTTCGATGAGGGAGCCGACCGGGTCGCTCGCGTGCTCCGTGCGTCCGCCGGTGGGTTCATCGCTGGTCGTCATTGGTTCTCCTCGGCTCGCCGCATGCCGGCGTTGCTAGTTTAGGTGGGGTGTCCGCTCGTCTTCTGTTCCCCGACCCTGAGGCCGCGGCGGATGCTCTGACGTTCGCCGGACGGGCCGGAGCGCTCGACCGCGATGCGGCCGTCCACTTCCGCGCCGCCGCGGGCGTGCTGACCATGACGACCGCGGTGCTGGCATCGCGCGGTCTGCTCGACGCGACGCCCACGGTGCTGGCCATGCGCGTGCTGCCCGTGGATCCGGAGCTGGAGTGCGACCTCTCCGTGCCCGCGTCGCAGCTCGCGGCCGCGTCGGAGACGGCGATCGCGCTGGGCGACACGTCGGTCCGCCCGCCTTGGGCCGGCGTCACCCCGCCGCGCAGCGGATGGGAGCCGTCGGGCCGGATCGCATCGGACCTCCTGGCGGCGCGCGCGCAGTGGGGGATGGCGGCCGTCGCCGATGCGCTGCCGAACGACCCCGGCGAGGAGATCGTGCGCTCGGCGAGGCTCCGGGTGTGGGCGGAGCCGGATGAGGCACTGGGCTCCCAGTTGCGCGCCGTCGCCTTCGGTGCCGTGGCGATGGGCTTCGTGCTCGGAGAGGAGCACGGCCGCGTGTTCTCCGCCCCGGGGTGGACGCGCCTGTCACTCGCGCGGGGTCACATCCTCGTGCGTGTACCGATGCGTTCGGGGATGACTGCGGTACGCGCGACGGGATCCTGAAGGCTCAGACGGCGCGCGCGGCGGCCCGTCCGGCGGCGCGGCCGGAGAAGAGACAGCCGCCGAGGAACGTCCCCTCCAGAGCGCGATAGCCATGCACGCCGCCGCCCCCGAAGCCCGCCGCCTCGCCCGCGGCGTAGAGTCCCGGGATCGCCTCACCCCGTGCATCGAGCGCCCTCGAATCGAGGTCGGTCAGGATGCCGCCGAGAGACTTGCGTGTCAGTACGTGGAGCTTGACCGCGATCAGGCCGCCGCCACTCCCGTCGAGGATCCGGTGTGGTCGGGCCGTGCGCACGAGCCGATCGCCACGGAAGGCGCGCGCGGAGCGCAGCATGGCCACCTGCGCATCCTTCGTGAACGGATTGTCCATCTCGCGGTCGCGGGCCTCGATCTCTCGCCGGGCCCGCTCGGGGTCGAGAGCGTCGCCGCCGGGCAGGTCGCGCATGCCCGCGAGCAGGTCCTCGAGTCGGTCGGCGCGCACGAAATCGGCTCCGTTCTCCAGGAACGCCCGCACCGGACCCGATGCGCCCCTCCCGAGCCGCGAGCGCACGAGCAGTGAGACGTCCTTGCCGGTCAGATCCGGGTTCTGCTCGCTTCCGGAGAGCGTGAACTCCTTCTCGACGATGCGCTCGGACAGGACGAACCACGAATGGTCATGGCCGGTGGCGCGCAGATGAGCCAGGGTTCCGAGGGTGTCGAAGCCGGGGAACAGCGGGACCGGCAGCCGCTTGCCGGTCGCATCCAGCCAGATGGAGGAGGGGCCCGGAAGGATGCGGATGCCGTGCTGCGGCCAGATCGGATCCCAGTTCTGCAGCCCCTCGACGTAGTGCCACATCCGGTCGCTTCCGATGAGCGTGGCGCCCGCCCGCTCCGCCACCGACAGCATCGCGCCGTCGACGTAGGCCGGAACACCGGCGACCATCGTCGCCGGTGGCGTACCCAGCCGCTCCGGCCAGCGCTCGCGGACCAGCGCATGGTTGCCGCCGATGCCACCGGTCGTGACGATGGTCGCGCCGGCCTCGATCGAGAAGTCACCGACGACATCGTGCGGAGTCGGTCTGCCACGTTCGGTGGCGGCGGGGATGAGGACCTCGCCGCGGGCGCCCGTGACGGCTCCATCGGTCGTCTCGAGCGCCGTGACGCGGTGGCGGCTGAGGATGCGCAGGCGTCCGGCTGCCTCGGCCTCCTCGACCTCCGCGGCGAAGGGAGCGACCAGGCCGGGACCGGTGCCCCAGGTGATGTGGAATCGGGGCACGGAGTTGCCGGGACCGGTCGCCGTGTAACCGCCGCGTTCCGCCCATCCCACCACGGGGAAGAACGACACCGCGCGCTGGCGGAGCCAGGAGCGCTTCTCCCCGTGCGCGAAGTCGAGGTACGCCCGGGCCCATCGCGCGGGCCATTCGTCCTCGTCGCGGTCGAAGGCGGCCGTGGCGAACCAGTCCTGCTCGGCGAGTTCCGGGGAGTCTCTGATGCCCATGCGCCGCTGCTCGGGGGAGTCGATCAGGAACAGGCCGCCGAACGACCACCACGCCTGACCGCCGAGGTCGACCCGCGGCTGCTGGTCGACGATCGTCACCGTCCGCCCGGAGCGCAGGGCTTCGCAGGCCGCGACGAGTCCCGCCAGACCCCATCCCACGACGAGAACATCGGTGCGGTGGGATGCGGTCACGGTCACTCCTTCGTGGTCGCCGCAGGATCGACCGGGAAGGGGGAGCGTGCCCCCGCCGCAGGTCCGATGCCTGCGGGCTCGAACGTGTTCACCATGGCATAGGCTGCGCGCTGTAGGTAGTCCCACAGGGTCGCCTCGAGGATCGGTGGCAGCTCGCACGCATCGACCGCGCGCCGCATGTGCGAGAGCCACCGGTCGCGAGCATCCGGATCGACATGGAACGCCGCGTGGCGCATGCGCAGTCGCGGATGACCCCGCTGCTCGCTGTAGGTGGTGGGCCCGCCCCAGTACTGCTCGAGGAAGGTCTGCATGCGGATCTTGGCGGGGCCGAGGTCTGCCTCCGGGTACATGGGCCGCAGAACCTCGTCGTCGGCGATGCCCTCGTAGAACGCATCCACGAGCTTGGTGAAGAAGGCGTGTCCGCCGACCTGATCGTAGAAGCTGACGGGCTGCTCGCTCATGCGGACTCCTCGGGCGGGGTGCGGGGCTTCCGGGGCTTTCGCGGCGCGGCGGACGGCGCGTTCTCGGTCGGGGGTGCTCCGTCTCCCGCGGGTGCGCCCGCCTCATCCGGCGGCGTCGGTTCCGCGGCGGCGCGCGCGGCGCGCCCCGTCCGCTTGGGTCGCCACACCGGACGTTCGTCGGCCGTGACGGGGATCGGCTTGGTGCGGGGAGGGTTAGCGCCGCGCACGCGACCCGCCGCCTCGAGTCCGCTCAGCATGATCGAGTTCAGCAGCGGCAGCTGGATGCCCATGGCGTCCATCGCACGCTTGAGGCGCACGCGGAGCTCCCTCGCGACGTCGTCCTTGGCGTTCGAGCGGGTCTTCATGACGAGCCGGATCACCAGCGCGTCCCCGGAGATCGACTCCAACCCCCAGATCTCGGGCTGTTCGATGATCCTGGTGCGCCACTTGGGATCCTTGGCGAGTTGCTTGGCCGCGTCGAGCATCGCCTTCTCGACCGCATCCAGGTCGGCGTCGACGGGGACGGAGAGGTCGATGATGACCCGCGACCACCCCTGCGACATGTTGCCGATGCGGGTGATCTCCCCGTTGCGCACGTACCAGAGCGTCCCGTTGACGTCGCGCACATGCGTGACGCGCACGCTCACGTACTCCACGACACCGGTGGCGAGTCCGAGGTCGACGACATCGCCGATCCCGACCTGGTCCTCGGCGACGATGAAGATGCCGTTGAGCACGTCCTTGACGATGTTCTGCGCGCCGAAGCCGAGCCCCGCGCCGATCGCCGCGGTCAGCAGTGCGAAGGAGCCGAGGATGTTCTGATCGATCGTGTTGACGATCAGGATGATGCCGATGATCACGATCGTCACGTTGACGATGTTCTGCAGGATCGAACCGAGGGTGCGGGTGCGCTGGACCAGCCGCACCGCGGCGAGCGGCGAGCGATCGAGCGCTTGGGTGTCGGTGACCTGGGCCTTGCTCTTCGCCCCCGACACGATGCGCTCCACCACCCGATGGATGACCCCGCGGAGGATCCAGGAGACGACGATGGCGCCGATGATGATGGCCAGGACGCCGAGCGCCTTGAAGCCGGCCGTGCTGAAGAACGACCCGATGCGCGGCCAGAAGTCCGGGTCGTTCGGATCGATGACGAGGGTGTGGGTCACCTTCTCGATGCTACCGATCGCCGCTCTCTCCGAGCTGGATGCCGTCGCCGTCGACGAGCCCCGCCCGATGGGCGATCACCACCGCCTGCACGCGGTCTCGCGCGCCGAGCTTGGCGAGGATGCGGCCGACGTGCGTCTTCACGGTGGACTCGCCCAGGAACAGGGCCGCAGCGATCTCGGCGTTCGTCGCACCCTGCGCCATGGCGAGGAACACCTCGCGCTCCCTCTCGGTCAGCGCCTCGGTCGGGTCGGGTGCGGCGGAGCGCACGGGCGGCGTGCCCAGCAGTTCGATCATCCGGCGCGTGACGCGCGGCGAGAGCGTCGCGTCGCCCCGGTGCACCGCATGGATCGCTGAGATGAGTTCGTGCCGTTGCGCATCCTTCAGGAGGAACCCGCTCGCGCCCGCGCGGAGGGCGGCGAACGCGTACTCGTCGAGATCGAAGGTGGTGAGCACGAGCACGCGAGCGTCGGGGTGAGCGGCGACGATGCGCTCCGTCGCGGTGATGCCGTCGACGCCCGGCATCCGCACGTCCATGAGCACGACGTGGGGCTGGAGCGCCCCGACGGCCGCGACGGCGGACTCCCCGTCGGCGGCTTCGCCGACGACCTGCAGGTCGTCCTCGGCGTCCAGCACCATCCGGAAGCCGAGGCGGATGAGCTCCTGGTCGTCGACGAGCAGGATGCGGACGGGGGCGTTCATCGGGTGGTCTCCTCTGTCGGCAGCCAGACGTCGAGGGTCCAGGTGCCGTTGCCGCGTCGGGTGCGAAGGGTGCCGCCGGCGTGTGCGACACGTTCGGTGAGTCCGCGGAGCCCAAAACCCGCGTTCTCGTCGTCACGCTCCGCGGTGACGCCGTTGTTCATGATCCTGATGCGCACCGCATCCGGATCTTCGCGGATCTCGACGACGGCCTCCGTGGCGCGCGGCGCGTGCCGCATGGCATTCGTCATCCCCTCCTGCACCACGCGCCCGATCGCGAGCTCCGTGGTCGGCGCATACGTGCTCGTGCGACCGGACGTGCGCAGCACGACCGGATAGCCGGCACCCTGTGCGGTGGCGACGACCTCTCGCGGCGAGGGGGCGGAGAGGGGCGCGAGCGGCGCACTGCCGGTGTCATCCGTGCGCAACACCCCCAGCATCGCCCGCATCTCGGTCAGGGCGCTGCGCGCCGTGTCCGCGGCGGTGCGGGCCGCCGAGCGGGCGCGCTCGGAATCGTTCGTGGCGGCGGCGCCCTCCGACAACGCCACGATGACCGTGAGCGAGTGCGACACGATGTCGTGCATCTCACGCGCGATGCGTGTGCGTTCGGCTGCTGTGGCGAGCTGTGCCTGCTGATCCCGCTCTATCGTCAGCTGGCGGGAGCGCTCGATGAGAGCTTCGACGTAGCGCTTGCGCCCGCCCACGTTCGCACCGATGAGTGCTCCGATCAGGAGCATGACCATGGTGGCGACCGTCGTGCCGATCGCGATCGACCAGCTCTCGCCGAGCACGACGCGCACCAGGCCGGAGACCACGAGGGCGCCACCGAGGATGCCGGCGCTGGCCCAGGCGGCGCGACTGGAGCGGTACACGGACAGCGAGTAGACGGCGATCGCGAGGGCGACCCCGCTGGGCAGCATCGGATACGGGGCGAACGGGTAGGGGAGTGCGGCGACCAGGAAGACGGTGATCGGAAAGCGCCGCCGCCAGAGCAGTGCGATCGCGGTGCTCGCCGGGACCGCGATCGAGACGATCATCCCGAAGGGGGCCCAGGCGGGATCCAGGGGAGCGGCGGCGACCAGGCCCGGGCCGGAGAGGACGAAGGCGAAGAAGGCGACGAGGGAGTCGGCGAAACGCGGATGCCGCGACCAGTACCGGCGAATGGCGCCGGGCGGGCGCGGCAGCAGCAGGCCGTCGTCGGGGGGAGTTGCCTCCGCCCCGGCGACGGCCCGACCGCGCTTGCTCATCCGTTCGACTCTACGCGTCGCGGCTCTTCAGGACGGCGCTCGCGCCGATGAGGCCGACGACGACCCAGGCGACCAGCGTGAGGCCCGCGGCCCACGGCTCGAGCTGGTTGCTGCCGCCCGTTCCCATGAGCGCCTGACCGGCGTTCGAGGGCAGGAAACGTGCGGCGTCCTGGATCCACTCCCAGCCGGGCAGTGCGGCGAAGAAGGCGGGAACGATGGGCAACACGAAGACGAGCCCCACACCGAGCGCGATCGCGCCGGGTCCGTTGCGGAGGATGTAGCCCGTCGCGACCCCGATGATCGCGATGACGGCCATGGTGAGGGCACCGGCGAGCAGCGGGAGCAGGGAGACCTCAGGGTTGGAGAAGTCGAGTCCGAGATCCTTGCGCGCCATGATCGGAGCGGTCGCCGCAGCGGCGATGGCGAAGATGATGACGCTGGACACGAACACGAATCCGGCGACCACGACCGTCTTCGCCAGCAGCGAACCGAGCCGTCCGGGCGCCGCCGTGAGAGTGGAGCGCATCATGCCGGTCGAATACTCCCCGGTCACCTGGATCGCGCCGAGGATCACCGCGAGCAGCATCGTGAAGGTCGTGGGGGCCAGGATCACCATGGTGGCCATGGACCCGCCGTCATCCTGGGGCCCGCCGTCGAAACTCGTGATCGCCCATGCCATGAGGAGGGAGAAACCGATCGAGAGCACGGCGACGATCGCGATTGACCACCACGGGGAGCGCAGCGTCAGGAGCTTGAGCGTCTCGCTGCGAACGAGACGCGGGAAGGAGAGTCGGTACGAACCGTCCGTCGCGGTGGCGCGACGCGCGGGGGCGGGGGTGGTGGTGGCGCTCATGCGATGTCCTTGCTCTTGTACTCGACGGATTCGCCGGTGAGGGCGAGGTAGGCGTCTTCGAGCGAGCCGCTCTGCGGGCTCAGCTCGTGAAGGGGGATGCCGGCGGCCGCTGCAGCGTCGCCGACGGTTTCGGGCAGCGCGCCGACGACGTCGGCGGTTCCGGGCTCGGTCTGGGTGATCTCGATGCCCGCGCCGGAGATGAGGGGGATGAGTTCCGCGAGACGCGGGCTGCGCAGGCGGATGCGGGTGCTCGTCCATTCCGATACCAGTTTCGACACGGGTGCGTCCGCGAGGACGCGACCCTTGCCCAGCACGATGATGTGGTCGGCGGTGATCGCCATCTCGCTCATGAGGTGGCTGGAGAGCAGAACGGTGCGTCCTTCGCTCGCGTAGTGGCGCACGAACTGTCGGACCCAGCGCACGCCCTCGGGGTCGAGGCCGTTGACCGGCTCGTCGAGGATCAGCGTCTGCGGGTCGCCCAGCAACGCCGCCGCGATGCCGAGGCGCTGGCCCATACCGAGTGAGAACCCGCCGGCGCGCTTCTTGGCGACCGACTCGAGGCCCGTCAGGGCGATGACCTCGTCCACGCGGGTGGTCGGGATTCCGTGCGTCGCCGCGAGCGCGC
Source organism: Microbacterium sp. SORGH_AS_0428 (assembly GCF_031453615.1). Classification (NCBI taxonomy): domain Bacteria; kingdom Bacillati; phylum Actinomycetota; class Actinomycetes; order Micrococcales; family Microbacteriaceae; genus Microbacterium; species Microbacterium sp. SORGH_AS_0428. The sequence continues at coordinate 176,289 of NZ_JAVIZT010000001.1, forward strand.
GCAGATGGTTGCGTGCCGAGCGGCCGGTGTGCACGGCCTTGGCGTCGAGGAGCACGCCGACGCGGGTGAGGGGCGAGCGCATCTTGCGGTAGTCCTCGCCGTCGACGGTCACGGTGCCGTGCGTCGGTCGGTCGAGTCCCACGATCATGCGCATGGTGGTGGACTTGCCGGCGCCGTTGGGACCGAGGAAGCCGGTGACCTTGCCGGGTTGGACGGTGAAGCTGACATCGGAGACGGCGTGCTTGTCCCCGAACTGCTTGGTGAGGTTCTCTGCGACGATCATGGCTCCACGCTACGAGGGGGCGTCTCGCCGCCGCGTCCCCCTGTGGTACCGATCTCGGCCGATGCGCCTCGTCCCATGGGCGGAGACGGCAGAACGCCCCGTCGGCGCGGGGCCGACGGGGCGTTCTGAGATCAGCCGATCAGGCGTCCGCTTCCTGGACGGACAGCGCGCGCTCGACGCCGGCGAGGTTCTCGGCGACCAGACGGCGCAGTGCTGCCGGTGCTTCGCGGTTCTCGACGAGCCAGGTGCGCGTCGCATCGCGCAGCGCGACATCGGCGAGAGGCGCCGGGTACAGGCCCACGATGAGGTAGTTCGCGATCTGGTAGCTGCGCGATTCCCAGACCGGCAGCAGCATGTCGAAGTAGGTGGACACGAACGGCGCCAGCAGTTCGCGACCGGCCGGGTGGGTGAAGCCCGCGGCGGCCGAGCGCACGACGGTGTTGGGAAGGTCGTCCGAACCGACCAGCGCGTCCCAGGCGGTCTGCTTGGCCTCTGCCGTGGGCAGCGCCGCCTTCGCCTGGGCGGCGAACTCTCCGCCCTTGGCCGTGTTGTCGGCCGCGAGGGCGGAGTCGATGTCGGCCGTGGTGACCAGTCCGCCCGCTGCGAGCGAGACGAGCAGCGCCCACGACAGGTCGGCGTCGATCTCGAGACCGTCGAGGACGAGCTCGCCGTCGCGGAGCCTCTGCACGCGTGCGAAGTGTTCGGGGGTCGCCGCGGCCGAGGCGAAGGCGGTCACGAACTGGAGCTGGCTGTCGCTTCCCGCGGCGGCGCCCTGCGCGAGGGCCCAGAGGCCGTCGGCGACGGCGTTACGCGTGGCATCGCGCTTGGCGGGGTCGACGTAGGAGTTCGCGGTCAGCTGCAGCTGCGCGAGCGTCGTGCGCACGGTCGTGGACTCGGTCTCGCTGGCGATGTTGCCGAGGACGAGCTGCACGTACTCGGAGGCGGACGCCTCCGCATCTCGAGTCTGATCCCAGGCCGCGCCCCACACGAGGGAGCGGGCGAGCGGGTCGCTGATCTTCGAGAGGTGGGCGACGGCGGTGGCCAAGGACCGGTCATCGAGTCGGATCTTGGCGTACGCCAGGTCGTCGTCGTTGAGCAGGATGAGGTCGGGGCGGCGGTGGCCGACGAGCTCCGCGACGTCGGTGCGGTCGCCGTCGACATCCAGCTCGATGTGGTGCACGCGCACGAGCGCGTCGCCCTGTAGGTCGTAGAAGCCGATGCCGAGACGGTGCGGACGGATCGTGGGGTAGTCCGCCGGAGCCGTCTGGATGATGGAGAACTTGCTGATCGTGCCGTCCGCGGACTCGTCCACGGCGGGAGTGAGCGTGTTGACCCCGGCCGTCTCCAGCCACTTCTTGGACCAACCGGACAGGTCCCGGCCGCTGGTGGCCTCGAGCTCCGTCAGCAGATCGGGCAGCTCGGTGTTGCTCCACGCGTGCTTCTGGAAGTAGGCGGACACGCCGGCGAAGAACGCCTCGACGCCGACCCACGCGGCGAGCTGCTTCAGGACGGAGCCGCCCTTGGCGTAGGTGATGCCGTCGAAGTTGACCTGGACGTCCTCCAGGTCGTTGATCTCCGCGACGACGGGGTGCGTCGAGGGCAGCTGGTCCTGGCGATAGGCCCAGGACTTCTCCATCGCGTTGAACGTCGTCCATGCCTCGGTCCACTCGGTGGCCTCCGCGGTGGCGATGGTCGATGCCCACTCGGCGAACGACTCGTTCAGCCAGAGGTCGTTCCACCACTTCATGGTGACGAGGTCGCCGAACCACATGTGGGCCAGCTCGTGGAGGATCGTGACGACACGACGCTCCTTGACGGCATCCGTCACCTTGCTGCGGAAGACGTAGGTCTCCGTGAAGGTGACCGCGCCCGCGTTCTCCATGGCGCCCGCGTTGAACTCGGGGACGAAGAGCTGGTCGTACTTCGCGAACGGATAGGCGACGCCGAACTTCTCCTCGAAGTACGCGAAGCCCTGCCGGGTCTTCTCGAACACGTAGTCGGCGTCGAGGTACTGCCAGAGGCTCTTGCGTGCGAAGACGCCCAGGGGGATGACGCGGCCGGACGAGCTGGTCAGCTCGGAGCGCGTGACCTCGTAGGGGCCCGCGATGAGCGCGGTGATGTACGACGAGATACGGGGCGTGGGCTCGAACGTCCACGTCGCGACGCCGTCACCCGCGGGCGCAGGCGCCGGGGTGGGGGAGTTGGAGACGACCTGCCACGAAGCGGGAGCGGTGATCGTGAACTGGAACGTCGCCTTCAGATCGGGCTGCTCGAACACGGCGAACACGCGCCGCGAGTCGGGCACCTCGAACTGCGAGTAGAGGTACACCTCGCCGTCGACCGGGTCGACGAAGCGATGCAGGCCCTCGCCGCTGTTGGTGTACCGCGCGTCTGCGTCGACGGTCAGCACGTTCTGTGCGGCCAGATTCTCGAGCTGGATGCGGGAGTCTGCGAAGGCAGCGGTGTCAATGTCGACGCCGTTGAGGGTGATCCGGTGCACGCGCTCGGCGATGAGGTCGACGAAGGTCGAAGCGCCCTCGGTGGCGGCGAATCGGATGGTGCTGGTCGAGCGGAACAGCTCCGCTCCCGTGGTCAGATCCAGCGCGATCTCGTACGACTCGGTGTCGACGACCGCGCGGCGCTCCTGCGCCTCGATCCGGGTGAGGTTCTCTCCAGGCACTGCGTTTGCTCCCATGGGGTGAGGGTGTGAAAGGCGCGGCATCGCTGCTGGCGACGCGGGCGAGACCTCCAGCCTACGGTTTTGCTGCGCATCGGCGGTATCGCTCCGGCCCGATCCGTCCGCGGTGCGAGGATGTTCGGGTGACTTCCCCTGAACAGACCCCGCTCCAGACCGAGACGCCCGGCACCCCGGTGCCCTTCGCATCGGCGCATGCCGCGAGCGGTCCGCCGTGGGTCGAGCAGCCCACCGCCTACGACGCGGTCCTGCTCGCCGGGTTCGGGGGGCCCGAGGGACAGGACGACGTCATCCCGTTCCTGCGCAACGTGACGCGTGGGCGCGGCATCCCCGACGAGCGTCTGGAAGAAGTGGCGCACCACTATCGCCACTTCGGCGGGGTCAGCCCCATCAACGCGCAGAACCGCGCGCTGAAGGCCGCGCTCGAGGCGGAGATCGCTCGCCGCGGGCTCGCGCTGCCGGTCTACTGGGGCAACCGTAACTGGGGCCCGTACCTGGAGGAGGCCGTGCAGGAGGCGGCGGATGCGGGTCACACCACCCTGCTGGCGGTCGCGACGAGCGCGTACAGCTCCTTCTCGAGCTGCCGCCAGTACCGCGAGGACTTCGCCCGCGTCCTGGATGCGACGAACCTGGGCGGGCGGGTGACGATCGACAAGGTGCGTCAGTTCTTCGACCACCCGGGATTCGTGTCGACGTTCGTCGAGGGCGTGCGCGAGGCCGTCTCGGGCTTCCTGGCCGAGGGCGTGCCCGCCGAGCAGATCCGCGTGCTGTTCTCGACGCACTCCATCCCCACCGCGGATGCGCAGCGCTCCGGCCCGCGGGACCGCGACTTCGGCCCCGGCGGCGCCTACGAGGCTCAGCACCTCGCGGTCGCGGAGGTCGTCATGGCGCAGTCGGCGCCGGAGATCGGGTGGAAGCTCGTCTACCAGTCGCGCTCGGGCCCCGCATCCCAGCCCTGGCTCGAGCCCGACATCAACGACGAGATCACCGAGCTCGCCGCCGCAGGGGTCACCGCCGTGGCCATCGTGCCCCTCGGCTTCGTGAGCGACCACATGGAGGTCCTCTGGGATCTCGACACGGAGGCCATGGAGACGGCGGAGGAGGTCGGCATCCGTGCCGTCCGGACGCCGACGCCGGGCATCGATCCCGCGTACGTGTCGGGGCTCGTCGACCTCATCCAGGAGCGGCTCGCCGGTACACCGGCCGATCAGCGTCCGCACCGCACCTCGCTGGGTCCGTGGTTCGACGTCTGCCGGCCGGGTTGCTGCGAGAACATCAGGGCGGGCTTCAAACCCGCAGCTGCCGGCATCGCCCCGTGAGTGCGGGGCGGGTGGGCGCATCCCTAGGATGAGCATCATGCGCATCCACATCGCCACGGATCACGCCGGCCTCGAGTTCTCGACGCGCCTGCAGCACCACCTCGCCGAAGCCGGTCACGACGTCGTCGACCACGGGCCCCTGGAATACGACCCGGTCGACGACTATCCGGCATTCTGCATCCGCGCCGCCCAGGCGGTCGTGCGTGATCAAGCGGCAGGCATCGACACGCTCGGCATCGTGTTCGGCGGCTCCGGCAACGGTGAGCAGATCGCGGCGAACAAGGTCGCGGGGATCCGAGCCGCACTGGTGTGGAACATCGCGACGGCCGAACTCGCCCGCGAGCACAACGACGCGAACGTGATCGCGATCGGCGCGCGCCAGCACACGTTCGAGGAGGCGACCACCTTCATCGACCGCTTCATCGCCACGCCGTTCTCGAACGAGGAGCGGCACGTGCGCCGCATCGCGCAGATCGCCGACTTCGAGCGCGACGGCTCGCTTCTTCCCGACCCGCGTGCGGGTATCGCGCGCCCCGATGTGCTCGAGGACGCGTCCAGCAGCTTCGACCCGGAAGCGGGCTGATGCCCGAAGGACACTCTGTCCACCGGATCGCCCGGCAGTTCGATCGCAACGTCGTCGGACACCGGGTCCAGGCGTCGAGCCCGCAGGGGCGATTCGCCGAGGGTGCGGCGCTGCTGGACGGCCGCGAGGCGCTGTCGGTGCGGGCTGTCGGCAAGCAGATGTTCCTCGAGTTCGAGGGTGATCTCTGGCTGCGCGTGCACCTCGGGATGTACGGCGCCTGGGATTTCGCGGGCGAGATCCTCGTCGATCCGACGATCGCCTCCGCCAACGGACGCATGGGGCAGACGAATCAGCGCGGGGCCGACACGGAGCGCATCGACGACTCCGCCGGCGAGAACTCGCTGAGCTCGATCGGTGCACCGCGCAAGGCGCGTGGACACGTACGGATGTCGGAGCAGACGTCGGGACTGGACGACACCGACGCGACCTGGCCGCCCCCGGTCGTGGGCCAGGTGCGATTGCGGCTGCTGACCGAGGCCACGTGCGCCGACCTGCGCGGCCCCACCGCGTGCGAGGTGCTCGCTCCCGATCAGGTGCAGGCGGTCATCGCGAAGCTCGGGCCGGATCCCCTGGTGGACGACGCGGCCGAGGGTGAAGAGCGCTTCACACGCGTCGTCCGGCGCAAGCCCACGCCGATCGGGCTTCTGCTCATGGACCAGAGCGTCGTGAGCGGGATCGGCAACGTGTACCGCGCCGAGCTCCTGTTCCGTGCCCGCCTCGATCCCCACACGCCGGGGCGCGACGTGCCCGAGGAGGTCGTGCGCGGACTGTGGCGCGACTGGGTGAGGCTGCTGCGCATCGGGGTCGAGACCGGCCAGATGATGACGATGGACGACCTCACCCCCGATGAGTGGCGCCGGGCGATGGCGCATCGAGACGACCGTCACTGGGTCTACCACCGCGCGGGTCTGCCCTGTCGCATCAGCGGCACGTCGATCGTGCTGGAGGAGATGGGCGCGCGAAAGCTGTACTGGTGCCCGGTGTGCCAGAAGTGAGGATGCGGTGAGACAGAATCCGAGCTTCGCGATGACCGACGTCGGGGAGATCCGGCGGCTCATCGAGCACAACCCCTGGGCGACGCTCGTCAGCGCGGGGCCCGACGGTCTCGTCGCGTCGCACTACGCGGTGCTCCTCGATGACTCCAGGGACGATCTGAGCATCGTGGCACACGTCGGCAAGCCCGACGACGCGATCCATGCGCTGGGGGAGCGTGAGCTGCTCGTCGTGGTGCAGGGCCCTCACGGCTACGTGTCGCCGGGCTGGTACGGCGACGTGCCGGCGGTGCCCACCTGGAACTTCGTGGCGGCGCACCTGAGCGGCATCCCCGAACTGCTCAGACACCGACGAGAACCTGCGGGTGCTCGACCGACTCGTCGAGCGGTTCGAGTCGCCGATGCCGGCGCCGCGTCGGATGTGGGAACGGCCGAACGACGCGGACTTCGTGCATCGTCTCGAGCGCGGCACGGTCGGATTCCGCCTCACCCCGAGCTCGGTCGTGGCCAAACGGAAGCTGAGTCAGAACCGGCCGGCGGAGGTGGTCGACCACATCGTCGATATGCTGCGCGCCGACGGGCCCCACTCGAACCTGGCGCTGGCGGACGAGATGGCCCGCGCCCGGCGCGCGCGGCGCGAGGCATGAGCCGGCCACGCATCGACGCCGTCGCGGACGTGCGGATCGCGGGACCGGGTGCCGAACTCCTGCCGGGCGCGGAGGTGTATGACATCGTCCTCCACGACGGGCGCATCGCCGACATCGCGCCCGCCGGAGCGCTCCGGTTGACCGGCGCCGTGCATCACGCCGACGGCGCCTTCGTCATCCCCGGCCTCTGGGACCATCACGTGCACGTGACGCAGTGGGCCTTGGCTGCGTTGCGTGAGCCTCTCGGGGACGCCGTCTCAGCGGTGGATGCGGCGGCCAGGATGGGGCGGGCCGCCCCCGGCGTGGACGGCCGGCGCGTCGGCACGGGCTTCCGTGACGCCCTGTGGCCCGACGCGCCCTCACTCGAGGTCCTCGACGCGGCGACGGGGGACGTCCCGAGCTATCTCATCAACGCCGACGTGCACAGTGTGTGGCTCAACTCCGCAGCACTCGCCCGCGAAGGCGTCTCGGCCGATGGGGGAGTCCTGCGGGAGGGTCCGGCTTTCGAGATGTCGCGGCGTCTCAACGAGCTCCCTGAAGCGATCTCCGATGCGGCGGTGGCGGCGATGGCCGACGCCGCGTCGGCCCGCGGCGTCGTCGGCGTCGTGGACCTCGACATGGTGTGGAACGAGTCCTCGTGGCAGCGACGACGTTCGGCAGGCTTCGATCGGCTGCGCGTGGAGTTCGGCGTCTACCCCGATCTGCTGGAGCGCGCCATCGTCGCCGGCCTGCGCAGCGGTGACACGCTGCGCGGCGACGACGACGGCCTCATCACCGTCGGCCCTCTCAAGGCGATCACCGACGGGTCGCTCGGCACGCGCACGGCCGCCTGCTCGGTCGCCTACGCCGACGGGCCGCATCCGCACGGACTGCTCACCATCGCACCGGACGAGCTGCGCGATGTCATGACGCGGGCGACGGCGGCCGGCTTCGACTGCGCGATCCACGCCATCGGCGACGACGCGCTGCGTCATGCCCTCGACGCGTACGCGGCGACCGGTGCACACGGAACGATCGAACACGCGCAGCTCGTGGCCGCCGCCGACATCCCGCGGATGGCGCGACTCGGCGTGGCGGCGAGCGTGCAGCCGGAGCACGCGCTCGACGACCGCGACCTGACCGACAGCATCTGGGCGACGCAGACAGCGCGCCCGTATCCGCTGCGCTCCTTGTGGGCCGCAGGCGTCGAGCTCCGCTTCGGATCGGACGCCCCGGTCTCCCCGCTCGATCCGTGGCGCGCGATCGCGGCCGCTGCGTCTCGCACGCGTGGCGGGCGCGAACCCTGGGCACCCGATGAGGCCGTCTCCGTGGACGTCGCCCTCGCCGCATCCACCCACCGCGGCTCCGCGGATCCCGACACGATCTCCGTCGGTCACCGCGCGGACCTCGCGCTGCTCGCTGCAGACCCGCGCACGGTGGAGCCGGCCGTCCTGCGCGAGATCGAGGTCGTGGGCACGATCGTGGACGGACGCGTCACGCACGCCCTCTGAGCGCGATTACGCTCGGGACATGATCGTCCTGCTCGCCGCCCTCCTGCTCGTCAACGCGATCTACAACGTCGTGGTCTGGCCGCGCTTCTACGGCCGCGTGGCGAAGGACGCGCGGGCGCGCGATGCCGCGGGTCGCCCCACGCGATTCCTCATCGTCCACGCCGTGCTGATCGGCACGGCGCTCGTCCTGGCCATCGTGTCGGCGGGTTCGGCGGTCTGGGCGCTCGTGGCGGGCTGAGCGCCTACGCTGTCTCGGTGGCCATCTCGAAGATCCTGCTGTACTACCGGTTCACCCCGATCGCCGACCCTGAGGCCGTGCGCCTGTGGCAGCGCGACCTGTGCGAACTGCTCGGGCTGCGCGGCCGCATCCTCATCTCGCGACACGGCATCAACGGTACGGTCGGCGGCGAGCTCGGCGCGGTCAAGGCCTACGCGCGCAAGACGCGACAGTACGAGCCCTTCCGCGGTCTCGATCTCAAGTGGTCGGAGGGTACGGGGCTCGACGGCGAGGGCCGGAGCCTGGACTTCCCGAAGCTGTCGGTGAAGGTGCGCGACGAGATCGTCACCTTCGGAGCTCCCGACGAACTGCGCGTCGACACGGACGGCGTGGTCGGCACCGGAACCCACCTGTCACCCGGCGCCGTGCACAAGCTCGTCGAGGAACGGGGCGAGGACGTGGTCTTCTTCGACGGCCGCAACGGCTTCGAGGCCGAGATCGGGCGTTTCCGCGGTGCTGTGGTTCCCGACGTCTCCGCAACCCGCGAGTTCATCGCGGAACTCGACTCCGGACGGTACGACCACCTGAAGGAGAAGCCGATCGTCACGTACTGCACAGGCGGCATCCGTTGCGAGGTGCTCTCGAGCCTGATGACAGCGCGCGGTTTCCAGGAGGTGTACCAGCTCGACGGCGGCATCGTCCGATACGGCGAGACCTTCGGCAACACCGGGCTCTGGGAAGGCTCCCTCTACGTCTTCGACGGAAGGCAGGCGATGACGTTCGGTGCCGACGCCGAGCACATCGGCCGTTGCACCGGCTGCGGCGCACCCACCTCTCGGATGATCGACTGCGCGGTGATCGGGTGTCCCGATCGCGTGGTGCGCTGCGAAGCATGCGAGGGCAGCACGGCGTGCAGCCATCATCCGGAGCTCGTGGCGGGCTGAACAGAACCCCTGAGAAGATGGAGGGATGTCCTCCACTGACGCCGCGCCCTCCCGTTACACCGTCGCGACCGACGGGGCCTGCAAGGGGAACCCGGGGCCCGCGGGCTGGGCGTGGGTGGGTGAAGACGGCCAGTGGGCCGCAGGCTCCCTCCCGAGCGGCACGAACAACATCGGCGAGCTGCTCGGCCTGCTCTACGCCATCCGCGATCACTTCCAGGTGCCCGAGCTCATCGTGCAGGCGGACTCGATGTACGCGATCGACACTTACACGAAGTGGATGGACGGTCATGCTCGTCGCGGCTGGGTGACCTCGGCCAAGAAGCCCACCGCCAACCGCGACATCCTCGAACAGCTCCTCGAGGTGCGCGACGCGCGGCGTGCGGCGGGACTTCCCGACGTCGTACTCGAACACGTCCGCGGACACCGCGGGCACCGGCTCAACAGCTGGGCGGACGAACGCGCGGTCCGCGCGTCTCAGCACGCGGCGAAAGGCGAGGAGCTCGTGTGGACGTCGCTTCGCGGCCTGGAGCCGCTGGATGTCAGCGTGGATCCGCCGCGCAGCGCGGGCGACCGCGCCCGCTGAGCTCCTCTCGCGCATCCGGCCCACGCGCGACAGGATGGGGGCGTGCACACCCCCGACAACCCGCTGATCGTCGCCGATGTCGCTGCGTGGCGCGCGTGGCTGGACGAGCACGAGCACGACGATGAGGGTGTGTGGCTCGTGCTTGCCAAGAAGGGCACCACCGAGCCCACCACCCTGACCTACGACGGAGCGCTCGACGAGGCGCTGTGCAGCGGCTGGATCGATGGCCAGAAGCGCGGACGTGATGCGGCGACGTTTCTGCAGCGCTACACGCCGAGACGTCGCGCGTCGCTGTGGTCGCAGCGCAATCTGATGCTGGTCGCCGGTCTCATCGACGCGGGGCGGATGCGGCCGCGCGGACAAGCGGAGATCGACCGCGCCAAAGAGGACGGGCGGTGGCAACGCGCCTACGCCGGGTCGGCCACGATCGAGGTGCCCGATGACCTCCTGGCCGCGCTCGCTGCCGAGCCTGCCGCTGCGGCGCTCTTCGAACGCCTCGACGCGACGAACCGGTACGCGGTCCTGCACCGGGTGGCCACGGCCACGCCGTCGGCGCGAGCGGGGCGCATCGCGCGGCTCGTCGCGATGCTGGCCGAAGGGAAGACTCCGCACCCTCTGGGAGAGCCGCGCGGCCCGCGGCTCACGTAGGCTCGGATCATGCTCGCAACCGTCATCCACGCCGCCCGAGACATCCGCGTCGAAGAGGTCCCGCGTCCGCAGTTGTCCACGGGGCGCGACGCGATCGTCCGCGTCGTCGCCGCGTGCGTGTGCGGCTCGGATCTGTGGCCCTACCGCGGGGTGACGTCGACGGAGCGTCCACACCGCATCGGCCACGAGTTCGTCGGTGTCGTGGAGGAGGTCGGCGATGCCGTCGAGGACGTCCGCGTCGGCGACTTCGTCATCGCGCCGTTCTACGTGTGCGACGGCACCTGCGTGAACTGCCGCAACGGCGTCAGCACCTCCTGCCTGAACGGCGGGTGGTGGGGCAGCGACGTGCGCGAGGACGGCTTCGCCGATGGCGGCCAGGGCGAGTTCGTCCGCGTCCCCCTCGCCGACGGCACCCTCGCCGTCGTTCCCGGCCCGGTCGAGGCCGAGGAGATCCCCGGTCTGTTGACGCTGAGCGACGTCATGGGCACGGGGCACCACGCCGCGGTCTCCGCGGGAGTGGGCCCCGGCGACAGCGTTGCGGTCGTCGGCGACGGCGCCGTCGGCCTGTGCGCGATCATCGCCGCGAAGCGACTGGGCGCGACGACGATCATCGCGATGTCTCGTCACCCCGAGCGGCAGGCGCTGGCGCGTGAGTTCGGTGCGACGCACATCGTCGCCGAGCGCGGCGAGGAAGGCATCGAGAAGGTCCGCGAGCTGACCGACGGCATCGGCGCCGACCGCGTCCTCGAGTGCGTCGGCACGAAGGAATCCATGGACCAGGCGCTGCGCTCGACGCGCCCGGGCGGGATGGTCGGCTACGTGGGAGTCCCGAACGGTGGTCCCGAGCTGCCCGTGCGCACCATGTTCGGCTCGAACGTCGGCGTCAACGGCGGTGTGGCACCGGTGCGCGGCTACATCGAGGAACTGCTCCCGGATGTACGATCCGGAGCGATCCGGCCCGGCCTCGTGTTCGATCTCGAGCTTCCGCTGCGCGAGGCCGCCCAGGCGTACGCGGCGATGGACGAGCGCCGCGCGACGAAGGTCCTGCTGCGTCCGTGAGCCGGCGCGTGGTACGCCCGGCGGGCGAGGGAGTGAGCGAGTCGGTGGCGACAGGAGACGACACGATGGCGCAGTCACAAGCGACGACCTGGCTTCTCGTCGACGGGGAGAACATCGACGCGACACTGGGCGGCTCGATCCTCGGCCGCCGCCCGCAGCCGGACGAGCGTCCGCGCTGGGATCGCCTGCTGGCATTCGTCGAGCGCACCTGGGGAGGGCACGCGCGCGGGCTCTTCTTCCTGAACGCCTCCACGAACCTTCCGATGACCTTCGTCCAAGCGTTGACGGCGCTCGGCTTCGAGCCGGTCCCGCTGTCGGGGCCGGCGGAGGCGAAGGTCGTCGACATCGCCATCCAGCGCACTCTGCGCGCGCTGCGCGAGCGCGACGACGACGTCGTGCTCGTCAGCCACGACGGCGACTTCGTGGAGGATCTCGCACCCCTCGCCGACGGCGACCGGCGGGTCGGCGTGCTTGCGTTCAACGAGTTCCGAAACACCGGTTATGCCGCACTCGGCGGGATCACCTTCTTCGACATCGAGTACGACGCGCAGGCGTTCGATGCGCCCCTGCCGCGCATCCGTGTGATCCCGATCGACGAGTTCGACCCCACGCAGTTCCTGCGCTGAGCGCTGCCGCCGCCGGCTCAGAGGGACAGCTGGTAGTGGATGAAGCCGCTGCGCGTCGCGACCTGGTCGTACAGTGCCCGCCCGCGGGTGTTCGTCTCCGCGGTCAGCCAGTACACCTTGGTGCAGCCCGCATCCTTCGCCCACTCCCGGACGTGGCCGATGAGTGATCGGCCCGCGCCGGTGCCGCGTGCGTCAGAGGAGACGAACAGGTCCTCGAGGTAGCAGTAATCGCCCCTGGACCACGTGGCCTGGTGTGTCAGCCAGTGCACGAGCCCGATTGCGCGCCCCTCCCGCCAGGCGATCGCGCCGTCAACCCCGGATGCGGGATCGACGATGCGGTCGAAGGTGTACTGCGTGACATCGTCGGTGAGTTCCGTCTCGTAGAACTCCAGGTATCCCTGCCAGAGCTCGAGCCAGGCGGCGTGGTCTTCGGCGCGGACGGTGCGGATCTCCAGCATCCGATCAGCCTAGAGCCGCCGCCTCGACGCGGTCGTCGGGCAGTGTCGTTTCCGCTGGGCGACAGGTGTCAGAGAAAGTGTTGCCCGTCAGTGATTGTTCTCGCTAACATGCAGGCGTCGCCCACCGGACGAAGATCGTTCGGCCCCGCGTCCTGCAGGGGCGAGGCCCGAGTGCGGCGGCTGTTCGTGGCGCCGGGAGGGCGGCACGATGCGGCGCGATGGTGCGCGGAAGGGGAGACATCAGTGACGATCATGAACCCGAGGAAGCGCGCAGGGCGCCTCCTGACCCGAGCGGCAGCTCTGACGGCCGCCGTCGCGACCACCGTCTCCGGTGCGGTTGTGAGCACGGCGGCTGCGCGAGCAGCGGATGACGACCCCTGGTCGGGCCAGGGGAAGAGCTTCACCTCTACCCAGACCGCCGCGGACACGTTCACGAACGCCATCATCGGATCGGACGTCCCCGACGTCGCGACGATCCGCGTGCCGGCGGGTACGGCCGGTGCGGACAGGGACACCTACTACATGATCTCCACGACCATGGAGCTCACCCCCGGCGCCCCGATCCTGCGTTCTTACGACCTTGTCAACTGGGAGATCGTCAACTACGTCTACGACGTCATGGAGGTCACCGACACCAACGCGTTGCGCAACGGCTACAGCGCGTACGGGCAGGGGCAGTGGGCCAGCACCCTGCGCTACCACGACGGCACGTTCTACGCGCTGATGAACAGCAACAACAACGGGCACGCGTATCTCTTCACGACCACCGACATCGAGAAGGGACAGTGGGAGAAGCACAGCTACAACCGCAGCTTCCACGACCCGAACATCTTCTTCGACGGCGACACCCCCTACATCGTCTACGGCAGCTCTTCGATGCAGATCGCTCAGATGAGCCCCGACTTGCACAGCGTGATCAGCGATCGCGTGGCGGCCACCACGACCAGCGCGATCAACAACACCGGCCTGAGCACATCGGACGTGATGGGCGGCGGCTGGGAGGGGAACCAGGTCGAGTACATCAACGGGTATTACTACGTCCTGGGCATTGCCTGGGGAAAGTACGGCCGCCAGGCCATCGTGCTGCGTTCCAAGAGCCTGCTCGGCGCCGCCGCATCCGACCCCTACGAAGTCCGCGTCGCGGTGGGGTCCAATCTCGTCGCGCAGGGCGGCTTCATCGGCACAGGCGACTCGTCGACACCGCAGTGGGCCTTGCTGTTCGGCGACGACTATCCGACGGGCCGTGTCCCCGTTCTCGTGCCCGTCGCGTGGGACGCCGCTGACAAGGACGCCTGGCCCGTGTTCGGAACCGGCGTCTACGGAAGCTCCCAGGTACCGCTGCCGGGCGCTCAGCCGATGCCGGTCGCGCTGAGCGCGCCCGACAGGCGCAAGGCCGAGTCGGCGAGCGTCGTGACCTCCGACCGGTTCGACAACGACGCCGAGCCCCGCGACTTCCACAACCCCAATGTGCCCGAGCCCGAGGTCGTGGTGCCCGAATCCCGAGGCGAGCACATCGCCAACGGCACGATCGAGGGCGGTACGACGGCGTGGCAGTCCCTGGGCGGAACGACGCTCGGGCTCGGCTACTCCACGCGCCACCAGGGGTCCATGTCGCTGAAGGTCAACGGTCGCACAACCGATGGTGCGGGCGCAGCGCAGACGGTGACCACTCTCCAGCGCGGGGCCACGTACGCGGTCTCCGCGTGGGTGCACTATCGCGACGCCGGTGTGGATCCGGCGAACTTCGCACTCACTCTCAGTGACACGAACGGCCACTCCTACGTGATGGCGCAGACCAGTGTGCCGAAGGGCTCAGCCTCGGCCGCGACGACCTTCGTGCAGGTCTCCGGTGAGTTCACCATTCCCGCGGAGCTGGACATCGCCAACGCGAAGGTCTCGATCGTGACCGTCGACTCCGCCATCGTGCCCGACATCTTCTTCGTCGACGACGTGTCGATGGTCGGAGCACGGGCGGTCCCGGACTACTACACGGCCGAGGAAGGCGCCGACAACGGCTCCCACCTGGCGCTGCCCTGGCAATGGGGGCACAACTCGGACAACAGGTACTGGTCGCTGACCGATCGAGACGGCTGGCTGCGTCTCACGAACGGCCGCGTCGTGACCGGCACGGCGAACAAGCAGTACCAACTGACGTACTTCGAGGAGGCGCGCAACACCCTCTCGCAGCGCACGTTCGCTCCGGCCTCGTCCGCACAGACCCGGCTGGATTTCGGTGCGCTCAACGACGGCGACGTCTCGGGTCTCGCCGTCTACAACCGGCAGGTGAGCTACATCGGCGTGGCCAAGGACGATGGACGGTTCACGCTCGGTGTCGTCAACCGTCCGGTTCGCGACTACACGGACCAGGAGTCGATCGCGACGGCGGAGGACTTCGTCGCCAGCGTGGCCGTGCCGGAGGGCACGACCACGGTGCTGTTGAAGGCAGACCTGAACATGCGGAAGTCCGGTGCGGACCGCAACACGGTCCGGTTCCTCTACAGCTGGGACGGCGTCACCTGGAACGCGCTCGGAGGAGCCCAGCCGAAGCGCGCCTCGTGGGAGTCGAAGCACTTCAAGGGTCAGCGGTTCGGTCTGTTCAGCTACGCGAAGCAGACGACCGGCGGGCACGCCGACTTCGACTACTTCTACCTCTCCGATGTGTTGAGCGCAGATGGGACCGCCGTGGACACGGGCGATCTCGACTGGCTTGTGCGGGAGGCATCCGGTCTGGACCGGCGCGACTACACGGGTGCGTCGTGGGCGAGGGTGGAGGCGGCGCTGGCCTGGGCGACGTCCGTCGCCGGCGCCACGACGCAGAACGAGGTCGACGCGCCGGCTCAGGCCCTGAATCGCGCGATCGCCGATCTCGAGGAGCTGCCGGCGGCGACCCCGGTCGTCTCGGCCACGGTGAGTTCCGATGCTGCTCAGGTCTCAGGGTGGTATCCCGCCGCGGTGTCGGTCGCGCTGGCACTGAACGAGCGGGCGAAGGCCGACATCCGGTATCGGATCGACGGCGGGGCCTGGTCGGAGTACGACGACGAGATCGTGGTCGCCGACTCCGGATCGCACACCGTCGACTATCTGGCGAGCGTGGCGGGTGAGCCCGTCGCGGAGTCGGGCGGCACCGCATCCTTCTCCATCGACGTCGACGCTCCTGTCACGACGGCGACAGTGGACGCCGTGGCGCGCACCGTGCACCTGACTGCGGTCGACGCGCATGCCGGGGTCGACCGGATCGAGTATCGGATCGGCGACACCGGGGCGTGGTCGCGTCTGGACGGTGTGGTCACCGTCGGCGACGATGCGAGCGTCATCGGCTACCGGGCGGTGGACGTCGTCGGGAACATCGAGGCCGTGCAGACGACCACTGTGCCGGCCGTTGCGGGGCCGTCACCCGGTCCGTCGCCGGCCGGGACGACACAACCCACCGCCCCGACGGGCGTCGTGGCGCCCTCCGCCGACGACCTGACGGCACAGCGACAGGGCGAGGTCACCGGGCCGGCGACGGTGCGGCGGGGCGGCTGGCTGACGTTGACGCTCGGGAACGTCCAGCCGGGGACCGAGGTTCATGTGTGGATGTTCTCGACGCCGACCTACCTCGGGAAGGCCACGGTCGGTGCGGCGAAGACCGTCACCGTCAGCGTGCCCGCAACGATGAGTCTGGGAGCGCATCGCGCGGCTGTCGCCGGCGCCGACGGCTCCGTCATCGGATGGACGCCCGTCACCGTGACGGCAGCGGACGGTTCTCTCGCAGTCACCGGACGAGATGCGGCCGGAGTCGCGGTGGTCGTGCTCGGCGCCGCAGTCCTGCTCGCGCTCGGCGCGGTCCTGGTGTGGCGCCGTCGACGGACCGGACGCTCGACCCCGTCGGCGTAGCGGCCGACCGACCCAGGGTCGAGAACGAGGCCTCCCGGCGCGAGGCAGGGGACGTCGTCCGGAAGGGCGGCGTCCCCAGCACGTCCCGTGTCGGGGTCGCTCTCAGGCCGCATCGGGCGAGGATCGTCCGCCGGGCTCAGTCGTGCGGATTGCGGCGGAAGGTCAGATGCGAGACACCGCCCGGCGCTGACTCGCTGGAAGCCTCGTAGTCCGCCTCCCAGCCGCGAAGGTCGTCCCAGAGCCGGATGCCGTCACCGAGGATGAGGGGCGAGATGCCGACGTGCAGGTCATCGACGAGTCCTGCGCCCAGGAACTCCCGTGCCGTGCGGGCACCCCCGCCGATCCGCACGTCCGCTCCGCCCGCGGCGTAGATCGCCCGAGCGAGGACGGCTGCCGGCGTGTCCTGGACGAAGTGGAAGACGGTACCGTTCGCCATCTCGATCGTCGGGCGCTCGCGATGCGTGAGGACGAAGACGGGGACCTCGAAAGGAGGTTCGTCCCCCCACCATCCGCGCCACTGCGGGTCGTCGCCGTGCAGGTGGAGGCCGAACATCCCCGCGCCCATGATCTCGGCGCCGATCCCTTCGAAGTAGCGTGCGGCGTACGCGTCGTCGACACCGGTGGTCCCCGCTCCGCTCTCGTCATGCAGCACCCGGCGACGGAACGTCCGCGTCGCGACGTAGGCGGCGGTGAGGCGTCCCCAGTCGTCGCCGAAGGGGTTCTCCGGGGTCTGGTCGGTCGTGGTGGCGAATCCGTCCAGGGAGATGTTGAGGTCGAGGCGCACGCGGGTCACACTCGAGGATCCGGCCGCGCGGGGCGCGTGTCAACATCCGCGCGGCGACGGGCTCACGCGCCGGAGACAGTGGCGTGCTTGCCGGGGGAGCGGATGCGGGGCACGATGATTCCGGCGGCGCGCGTACGCCAAAGGGGGTGCAGCATGGTGCGTCGGGTGCGCGAGGCGATCCGCCGCGCCTTCCTGACGTGCGCCGACGCGGTCTCCGGCGGGGCGTTCCTGACGCGGTGGAGCGCCCTTCTGTCCTTCATCGTCGCCAGCACGGTCAGTGTCCCGACCATCGCCGATGCGACACTGCAGGGGTACGCCGCCGCCGTGCTGGTCGGTGCTCTCGGCTGGATCGTGCTCTCGCTCATCGTGCTGCCCGCCGCTGTCGCCGAGCGTCGGCTGAAGGCGCCTCGGGCGCGGGCGGTCGTGGTCCTGGCCGCATTGCTCGTTGCGGCACTCGTGCGCGCGCCCGTCAACAACGCCGTCAGCGTGCTGCTGTGGGGCACCCCCACGACAGGGGCGTGGGGTCCACGGACGCTCACCAACGTCGTCACGACGCTGGTCGTCTTCGGTGTCGTGGGCGTCGCGACGACCCAGTTCGCGCGT
Source organism: Microbacterium sp. SORGH_AS_0428 (assembly GCF_031453615.1). NCBI lineage: Bacteria > Bacillati > Actinomycetota > Actinomycetes > Micrococcales > Microbacteriaceae > Microbacterium > Microbacterium sp. SORGH_AS_0428. The sequence goes on from NZ_JAVIZT010000001.1 coordinate 194,096, forward strand.
CGCCGTCTCGTCGCACAGCGTCTGTCTGCTGCCCTGGTGCTGATGGGCGATCGCCTGGCACGCGCCCAGGAACAGGTGACGCGGGCGGATGCGGTCCTGGCCGAGGCGGTCAGCGAGCTGCGCTCGGGCCGGGACGCGGTGCTGGCGGGTGGCGTGGACTTCGACGCCGTGCGGACCTACGCGGAGCAGGTGCGCGAGACGAGCCACCGGTTGGCCGCACTGGCGGAGGACGAGGGAGCTCACCCGGACGCACCCGCCGAGCACAGGTACTCTGCACCGGCCGGTCCGGCACCGGTGGTGCTGATTCCGACTCCCTGGCTCGTCGTCGCGCTCGTCTACAACGTCGCCTCGCTGCCGTTCGCGCTCACCGCCGGACCGCCTGCCGCCGTCGGCATCGGGTACCTCGGGGTGTGCCTGCTCGACATCGCCGCGGGAGCGGTGACCCGTCTCCCGCGGCTGCGCGGATCGACCCCCGGCACCGTGCGGCCCGCCGTGTTCATCGGGACATGGCTGCTGGCCGGGATCGGCGTCGCGCTTCTGACCCTCGCGCTCTTTCCCGAGGTCAGGATGCTGAGCGTGGTCGGTGTGGTGGCCATCCCCGCCGCAGCGACGGTGCTGTCGCTGTGCGTGGATGCGATGCGGCGCGTGCGCTCCGCCGAGTACCGCTCGGCCCGTGTGCTGGCGCGGGTCGCACAGCGGGTCGCGGCGAGGCAGGCTCAGGCGAGCCCGCGACTCGCCCGAGCGTCGAGCCTGCTCCATGGCCGTGTGCAGGGCAGATGCGTGATCCTGGCGGCTCAGGCGGACGACGGGTCACCCTCGGCGGAGGACATCGCGGTGTTCCGCACGCAGACGGACAACGCCTTCGACGCCATCCTCGACCGCGTGTCGGACCCGAAGAGCGCGCCCGCGTCGGGCCTCGCCGGATCCGTCGAGAGTCTCCTGTCCGCCTGGAGCGGTGTCGTCACGACCACTCTCGAGCTCGACGCGATCGCAGCTCTCGCTCTGACCGATCCGGTGACGGCCGCCCGTGCGGTCGACGCGGTCAATGAAGCCCTCGTGAACGCCGTCAAGCATTCCGCCGCGCGTGTCGCCGCCGTCGCGATCTTCGGGATGGCCGACGGCGGCGTGCGTGTCCGCGTGTCGTCGCGCGGCACTCTCGCCGCATCCGCCGGACGTTCAGCCGGGCTGGGGACGAGAGCGATGGGGATCGCGATCAGCCAGCAAGGCGAGGACGTCGTCCTGGACTCGGTGCTTCCCGCCACAGGGTGACTGCGCCGCCCGCGGAGGCGGACGCTCTCAAGCCGAGATCGGCGCCTTCCAGCCGAGGGCGGGCGCGACGTACGTCGCGAACGACTCGACGACGCGGAGATTGAATTCGACGCCGAGCTGGTTGGGGGCATGCCTATAGGGGTGGGGCCTGGGCATCCTGGATACTATGAGGCCATGGAAGCCGGTGCAGCGCTACGAGGGCTCATGTCTGCGATCGATGAGCACCGTTGGGATGATCTTGAGCAGTACCTTCACCCAGAGTTTCTCTGCCATTTGGTACACACAGGCGAGACTTTCTCCCGCACCGAGTGGATTCAGTTCAATGCGGGCTACCCAGATTTTGACCGATTGAAGGTTGAGGAGCTTGTGGCGGCCCAGGCTGAGGCTGCCTGTCGTTCCCATGTCACCAGTCGAGGGGCCGCAGGAACCGAGCATTTCGCCTGCGCGAGCTTTGTGCGCATGGCCGACGGTCGGATCCTTCAGCTCACCGAGGTCTGGACTGATGTCGGACAACAAGCTCCTCCGGACACTCGTACATCCGTCGCTGATCCGGCGTAGTCAGATCGCGTATCCCTCGACGGGACCAACCGTGTTCGGCTTCCAGCCGAGGGAGGGCGCGACGTATTTCGCGAACGACTCGACGACGCGGAGATTGAATTCGACGCCGAGCTGGCTCGGGATCGTGAGCATCAACGTGTCGGCGGACCGGATGGCCGCATCCTGGAGCAGCTGCTCCACGAGAGCATCGGGCTCTGCCGCGTAGGTCTTGCCGAACGTCGAGCGCATGCCGTCGATGATGCCGATCTGATCGCCACCCTGCGAACCACCGAAGTACATGGCGTCCTCGGCGGTGGTGATCGGGAAGATGCTGCGGCTGACCGAGACCCGCGGTGTGCCCGCGTGACCGGCCTCGCGCCAGGCCGCGCGGAACGCGTCGATCTGCTGAGCCTGCAGGAGATCGAAGGGCGTGCCGTCGGCCTCGGTGAGCAGCGTCGATGACATCAGGTTCACGCCGACCCGTCCCGCCCATTCGGCCGTATCGCGGTTGCCGGCGCCCCACCACACGCGCGAACGGAGGCCGGGGGAGTGCGGTTCGATCGCCTGCATCCCGGTGCCGCCTCCGAAGGGGCTGTTCGCGTCGCGCTCGGCCAGCGGCTCGCCCTCGATCGCGCGGAGGAACAGCTCGAAGTGGCGACGCGCGATGTCGGCGCCCCGGGGGTCTTCGGATCCTGTGTAGCCGAAGGTCTCGTAACCGCGCACCACCGACTCGGGTGAACCGCGGCTGACGCCCAGTGCGAGTCGGCCGTCGCTCATCAGGTCCACCGCCGCGGCCTCCTCGGCAAGGTAGAGGGGGTTCTCGTAGCGCATGTCGATCACGCCGGTGCCCATCTCGATGCGCGAGGTGCGCGCGGCGATCGCCGCGAGAAGCGGCATAGGCGAGGCCTGCTGACGCGCGAAGTGGTGAACCCGGAAGTAGACGCCGTCGACGCCGAGCTCGTCCATGCCCACCGCGAGCTCGATCGCCTGCAGCATCGAGTCGCGCGCGGTGAGGATGCGGCCGCCGCCGAGAGGGCCGTAGTGCCCGAAGGACAGTGTTCCGAAGCGTTCCATACCCTTCACAACGATACGGAACGAGAAAGCATTCCGATGAATCGATCTCTTTCTGCTCGGCGGCCCTCATCCCGCGGCGTCGTGCGTAGCATGGCAGCACATCGACGACCGGGAGGTGCCATGGTTCGCGTCCGCATCCTGGGAGTGGCGCTGGACCCGGCGCAGGAGCACGTGATCCTGCTGAAGCCTGTCGTGGAGCCGTGGGACAGGATCCTCCCGGTGTGGATCGGCGCCCAGGAGGCGACGGCGATCCTCGTGGCCGTGCAGGGCGGGGCGTCACCGCGCCCGCTGGCCCACGAGCTGATGCTCTCGATCGTCGATGAGCTGTCGGCACGCGTCGAGCGGGTCGAGGTGACGCGCATCGACGACGGCACCTTGTACGCCGCTGTCACCCTCGACACCCCGCTGGGCGCTCGCGTCGTGGACGCGCGACCCTCGGATGCGATCGCGTTGGCCTCCCGTGCCGCCGCTCCGATCTTCGTCGCGGATGACGTGCTCGCGGTGGCGGGCATTCCCGACACCGTCTCGGAACAGCCGGATGCGGCTTCGGCCCAGGACGAGGAGGCGCGCATCGCGGAGTTCCGCAGCTTCCTCGACGAGGTCGAGCCGGAGGATTTCGAGGGCTGAGCGAGGTGGCTACGCTGGCGCCATGACCACCCTTGTTCTCACCGTCGTCGGCGTCGATCGCGCGGGCATCGTGTCGACGGTCGCCGAAGCCATCAGCGCGCACGGCGGCAACTGGGAGAACAGCGAACTCGCGGAACTGTCCGGCATCTTCGCCGGCGTCATCCAGGTCGAGGTCGCTCCATCCCGCGCCGACGAGCTGCGAGACGCGCTGAGCGTGCTCGAGCCGCTGGCGAGCATCGTGGTCGTCACTCCCGGACGACCCCTGGTGTCGAGGAGCGAACTCGCCATCCGCGTCATGGGCAATGACCGTGTCGGAATCGTGCGAGAGGTGACCAGTGCGCTCGGCAGGCGTGGCGCCAACGTCGTCCGGATGACGACGCAGACGCAGGACGCGGCGATGTCGGGCGGCCGGCTCTTCCAGGCGGATATCGTGGCCGCGGTCCCCGCGGAGACTCCGGTGGCACAGATCGTGGCGACTCTCGAATCGATCGCCGCGGACATCCAGGTCGAGGCGAGTGTGATCCAGACCGGATGACAGCGCTCAGTCGTTCTGAAGCGCTTCGGACGACTCGTCGGGAGCGCGCTCACCGGATGTCGGCTGCTCCGGCGCCTCGACGGGCGGATCGGGGGTCGGGGTCGTCGTCGGTTCGGGCGACGGCGTCGGCTCGGTCGTCGGCGACGGGGTGGGTTCCGGGGTCGGAGCGGGGCTGACCGGCGGTGCGGGAACGGGGGCAGGCGCCGGGGCGGGTTGCGGAACCCGTCCGACACTCGGTGGCGTGACGCGCTCACGGCGGGAGGGCGGCGGGAGGGTGTCGTCGCCTGCCGGAGGTTCCGCGATCGGGGTCGGCTCCGTACCGATCGCCGCCTCCAGGGATGCCGGAGCGCTCAACGCGATCGGGGGGAGCGCGCGATCCGTGCTCGCTGCGCGGGGCGAGGACTCGGCGTCAGCGCCGGTGAGAGCGAACGCGCTCAGACACGAGAGCACGAGCGCACCTGCCGACGCGACCATCGCGGTCACGAGCGGTCGGGGCGCGGGCATAGAGGACTTCCTTCGGTAGATCTACCGGCGTTCGGGGTCCCTCCATCATTCTCCGGACGCCCCGAGACGTCAACGCGTGCGGGACCGAGGGCGAGCGAAGCGATCGTCGGATGACCCGGTCATCCCTTGAAAACGCTGGTGCGGTATATCTCCCGATCATGCAAGCCCGGCCCGCATGTCGCCTCCGCTTCGTACGCTGGAGGCATGGCAGAACATCACGCAGATCACCGCGCCGACGCGAAGCGAGAGAACGCGGGGCGCATCCCCTCCATCTCCCTCAACTCGGGCTACGACATCCCGCAGCTCGGGTATGGGGTCTTCAAGGTCGACCCCGCGCAGACGCAGAGATTCGTCTCCGAAGCGCTCGAGCTCGGATACCGGCACATCGACACCGCAGCGATCTACGGCAACGAAGAGGGCGTGGGGCGCGCCATCGCGGCCAGCGGCATCCCTCGCGACGAGCTGTTCGTCACGACCAAGCTGTGGAACGACCGGCAGGCCGGCTCGCAGCCGAAGCAGGCTCTCGAGGAGAGCCTGACCAAGCTCGGCCTCGACCACGTCGATCTCTACCTCGTGCACTGGCCTGCTCCGGCGAACGACAACTACGTGCACGCCTGGGAGCAGCTGGTCTCGTTCAATGAAGCCGGGCTCGCCCGTTCCATCGGCGTCTCGAACCACCTCGTCGAGCACCTCGAACGGCTCGTCGCGGCGACCGGTAAGGTGCCCGCCGTCAATCAGATCGAGCTGCACCCCGCCTACCAGCAGCGCGAGGTCGTCGCTTGGGCGAAGGACCACGGCGTGCACATCGAGGCGTGGGGACCGCTGGGGCAGGGCAAGTACGACTTGTTCGGCACCCCTGCGATCCGCGATGCTGCGGCCGCTCATGGCAGGACGCCCGCTCAGGTCGTCCTTCGCTGGCACCTGCAGGTCGGCAACATCGTGTTCCCGAAGACGGTCAATCGCGATCGGATGGCGGAGAACCTCGACCTGTTCGGCTTCGAGCTCTCCGACGGCGAAGTCGCAGCCATCACGGCGCTCGACCCGGGCGAGGGATCCGGACGTGTCGGGACGCATCCGAACGACCTGAACTGACACGAGCGAGAGGGGGTGGGCATCATCGATGTCCACCCCCTCTCTGCGGCGAGGGCATGAGCGGATGCGGCGGGCGCGTGCTCGCCGCATCCGACGGCGTCAGGCCGGTGTCGCGGCGCTCTCGCGGCGCGGGAGCACCCAACCGCGGCGCGGGAAGTGGCAGGTGTAGCCGTTCGGGATGCGCTGGAGGTAGTCCTGGTGCTCGGGCTCCGCCTCCCAGAACGGGCCCGCCGACTCGATCGTCGTCACGGCCTTTCCCGGCCAGAGGCCGGAGGCGTCCACATCCGCGATGGTGTCGCGGGCCGTCTGCTCCTGCTGCTCGCTGAGCGGGAAGATGGCGGATCGGTAGCTCGTTCCGATGTCGTTGCCCTGGCGGTTCAGGGTCGACGGGTCGTGGATCTGGAAGAAGAACGCGAGGATGTCGCGATAGGTCGTCTTGGTGGGGTCGAAGACGATCTCGACGGCCTCCGCGTGGCCGGGATGGTTGCGGTAGGTCGCGTGGTCGTTCTGCCCGCCGGTGTAGCCCACGCGCGTGTCGAGGACGCCGGGCTGACGGCGGATGAGGTCCTCCATGCCCCAGAAGCACCCGCCCGCGAGCACGGCGGTCTCGGTGCCGGGGATCTGCGTGATGGTTCCGTTGTCGGTGGTCATGCTGACTGCTCCTTGTCGGACGGATCGTCGCCGCGTGGTGGCTTTCACGAGTGTAGATCCGCCGGTCTGCGATGCGGCCGGTCGGCGGCATCGTCGGATACAACAACGCTCGCCGCGGTTTTGGTCCCGCCCCCGGCGATCGCGTCAGCGGCGGCGTGGGCGCAGCAGCCGTCCCCGCGCGCGGGTGGGGGTGATGGGGATGGGGCGCGTGACGATCGCATCCACGACCATGGAGCCGCTGGTGGGACCGACCACCGGGATGGGCGTCGTCTCGGGGGAGACGTGGTCCACGCGGGAGATGGGATCGCGGGCGAGGCGGCGGTGGGCGCGTACGTACGCGGGGACGAGGACGGCCACGGCGCCGAGCCACGCGAGCGGGTTGCTGAAGGCGACGCCGGCGAACCCGAATGCGGCGCCGAGCGCGATCGCAGCGCCCACCCGCATCACGAGCTCGATCACGCCCGTGACGGTAGGGATCACGGTGTGACTCAAGCCCTGCAGCGCGCCGCGAAGGACGAAGAGGATCCCGAGGAAGCTGTAGCTCGCGCCGTTGATCACGAGGTTGAGCGCGGCGAGATCGACGACCTGCGGTGCGGTGTCCCCGACGAACAGGCGCACGATGGGTGCGCCGAACGCGATGAGCAGACCGCCCAGTGCGAGGGCTCCGGCGATGGCGAGCCAGGATGCCTGGCGCACGCCGGCGCGGATGCGGTCGGGACGCCCGCCGCCGAAGTTCTGCGCGACGAACATGGACACGGCCAGGCCGAGGGACTGAAGAAGTGCGACGGCGAGTCCGTCGACGCGCGCCGCGGCGGTGTACGCGGCGACCGCATCCGCGCCCAGCTCGTTCAGACGCACCTGTACCGCCAGCGTGCCGATGGCGATGATCGAGGCCTGGAATCCCATGGGCAGCCCGAGACGCAGGTGCAGGGTCAGGTCGGCGCGGGTGATCCGCCAATCGGCCCGAGTCAGATGCAGGATGGGGACGCGCCGACGTACGTACGCCAGGCAGAGCAGGACCGACACGGCCTGCGAGACGACGGTGGCGATCGCTGCCCCCGCGACGCCCCAGTCGAGAGGGCCCACCATGAGCACGACGAGCCCGGCGTTCAGGAGGCAGGCGACCGTGAGGAAGACGAGCGGGGTGCGTGCGTCGCCGATGGCGCGGATGGTGGCCGCGAGGTAGTTGAAGAACATCGTCGCCGCAGCCCCCAGGAAGCTGACCTGCGCGAAGACGGTCGCGTTGTCGAGGAGCTCCGGGGGAGTCTGCAGCATATGGAGCAGGGGGCGCGACACGAGAGGCGCGCCGACGGTGAGGACGGCGCTGGTCGCGGCCGTCAGCAGCGTGCCTGTGGCGACAGAACGCCGGACCGCGGCCGCATCGCCCGCTCCGAACGCCTGCGCCGTCGGGATCGCGAAGCCGGAGGTCAGTCCCCAGGCGAATCCGATGAGCAGGAACAGCAGGCTGCCCGTCGCGCCGACGGCGGCGAGTGCGTCCACGCCCAGCTCGCGTCCCACCACGATCGCGTCGACCACCTGGTACAGCTGCTGCACCACGTTGCCGATGAGCAGGGGAACGGAGAAGAGAAGGATGACGCGCCAGGGGCTGCCCGTGGTCAGTGAGGTGGACATGCGAAAGCTCTCGAGGTCGTGCGGGAGGGATGCGGCTCGACGAACCGCATCCCTCAGAGTATCGAATCGATTCGAGGATACGCCAGCGCACTGCGTCCCCCGGATGCGGGAGCACTGCGCGTCCAAGGGGGATCGGCCCCGTCGCACGGTGGGTGCTCTAGCGTGAGGGCATGACCACCGATACTTCGTCGACCATTGCCGAGCGTGCGACGCGGCTGCGCGAGCTGCACGCCGCACCGGAGATCCTGCGTGTCGTGAACGTGTGGGACGTCGTTTCGGCCAGGGCGGTGCTCGCCCTGCCCGAGACGCGCGCCATCGCGACGGCCGGCCATTCGATCGCGGCCAGTTTCGGCTATGACGACGGCGCGATCCCGCTGGAGACGACGCTCGACATGGTCGCGCGGATCGTTCGGGCGGCCGGAGACGTGCCCGTGACCGCAGATCTCGACGACGGTTACGAGGATCCCGCAGACAGCGTCCGTCGCGCCATCGGCGTGGGTGTGGTCGGGGCGAACGTCGAGGACAGGCTGCGACCGCTCGACGAGGCGGTCGCGCGTGTCGCTGCCATCACGGCGGCGGCGGATGCGGAAGGCGTGCCGTTCGCCCTCAACGCCCGCACCGATGCGTTCGTCCGGGCCGGCGGGCGCCCCGTCGAGGAGTCCATCGCCGACGCGGTCGAGCGGGGCCGCGCCTATCTCGACGCCGGCGCCGATGTGGTCTTCGTCCCCGGCATCCTGGACGCCGCCGTCGCCCGCCGCCTCGTCGAAGGCATCGGCGAGCGAAAGGTGAGCGTCATCGGGCTTCCGGGTGCGCTGACCGCGGCCGAGTACGAGGCGCTCGGCGTCGCACGTATCTCCTACGGACCCACCACCCAGCGCGTCGCGCTCACCGCGCTCCAGGACGTCGCCAAGGAGCTCTACGCCGACGGGAGCATCCCGGCCTCGACTCGCGCGCTGAACTGAGCGGCGCGCCGGCCAGCGTCATGAGCGGTGTGAACGAGGCGCGCGGCGCGCGGGCCGGTCTGGCCGCGCTCGCGCGCGAGGCGGACGGCTTCCGGGTGGCGGGGCTCCCCGCGCCGGCAGTGACCGACCGCGCGGCGGCCGTGCTCATGCTCTTCGGTGTGCTCGACGCGCTCCCGGCGAACCGCGCCGCAGCGGATGAGGCGGTCTCGGCGGAGCTCGACGTGCTGCTGCTGTCGCGCGCGGCGACGCTGCGCGCCCATCCCGGTCAGGTCGCGTTTCCGGGAGGCCGTCTCGAAGCGGGCGACGACGGCCCGATCGCGGCGGCATTGCGCGAGGCGCGGGAGGAGACCGGCCTGGATCCTTCCGGCGTGGAGGTTCTGGGGGTTCTTCCCGCCGTGCCGCTCGCGTTCTCACAGCACGTCGTCACTCCGGTGCTCGCCTGGTGGCAACGACCCTCGCCGGTGCGCGTGGTGGACGTCGCCGAGTCGGCGGCGGTCTTCCGCGCTCCCGTCGCGGATCTGCTCGATCCCGCTCGTCGCGGGGTCACGGTCGTCAGGCGCGACGGACGGGAGTGGCGCGGACCTGCGTTCGTCGTGGAGGACGCCGCGGGCGAGTTCCTCGTCTGGGGCTTCACCGCGCTGCTGCTGGACGCCGTCTTCGATCGACTCGGATGGACAGAGCCGTGGGATCGATCGCGCGAGTTCGCTCTGCCGGTGTGATCCACCAGACTCGATGCATGTCGCTGCCTCTGGATCTCCCCGACGGCGCGCAGCTGCGCGCCGCACGCCCCGGTGACGAACCCGGGATCCTCGCTCGCATCCACGATCTCGCGCAGTACGAGGACGAGCCGGATGCGGTGGCCAACACCGAGGAGGCGCTCACGGAAGCGCTCTTCGGAGCAGAGCCGCGCGTCTGCGCCCACGTCGTGGAGCGTGCCGGCGATATCGTCGGCATTGCGATCTGGTTCGTCACCTACTCCACCTGGACGGGACGTCACGGGATCTGGTTGGAAGACCTCTTCGTGGCCGACTCGGAGCGCGGGCGCGGCTTCGGCCGGGCGCTGATCGGATCGTTGGCGTCGCTGTGCGTGGAGCGCGGCTACACGCGCCTGGAGTGGACGGTGCTGGACTGGAACGAGCCGGCGATCGCGTTCTACCGCTCGCTGGATGCGACGCCGATGGACCAGTGGACGACGCAGCGCCTCACGGGAGAAGCGCTGCGTCGTCTGGGCGAGGGCTGATGCGCGTCAGGCGGTGCCACGCACGTCGCGCAGGAAAGCCGTGACGTTCTCGCGGAGGGCGTGGATGCGTCGCTCCCTCGCTGCTTCCCGGTCGAAACCGAGGTAGGCAGAGGGCGGCAGGCGACGGACGTTGCGCGAACACTCGAAGCCGGCGCAGACGAGGGTTCCCACCGTGTCGCCGCGGCGACCGGCGTCCCCCGCGCGGCGCGCGACGAAGAGCACGACCTCGTTCGGCAGCTCGACATCGTTGCACCACGCGCACTGGGCGCGTGTGCGAGGGCGACTGTCGGCCTCGCGCAGGATCACGCCCACCGGTGTGCCCTCGATCTCGGTGACGGCGTAGCCCGTCTTCGGCTGTTTGGGGTCGCGCCAGCCGAGATAGTCCATGTCGTCCCACGACACGGTCTCGAGAGTCGGCGGGAGCAGAACGGCTTTGCGCTCGCGCAGGGATGCGTTGACGAAACTGGCCCGGATGCGGGCGTCGTCCAAGGGGGTCATGAAGGTGCCTTCGTGTGCATGCCGCCGAGGCGGCGGGTGGACGTCGGTCGATCGCCGACGCAGATGCAGAGGAGCCCGGAGGGCTCGATCCTCATCTGTCGCCGGCGCGATGCGCGCCGGGGACCTCCTGACGCCCTGCGGGCTGCATGTCACGAATCACGCCGACCACTGTACGCCGTCCCCGTCGTGCCGGCACCGTAGGCTGGAGGCGTGGTCAGCCGTGCCCGTGGACGCATCCTCGTCGCCGTCGTGGCGGACGTTCTCCTGGTGATCGTCTTCTGCGGCATCGGTCGCGCGAGCCACGACGAGTCGCCGTTGCAGGGTCTGCTCCTCACGGCGTGGCCGTTCCTCACCGCACTCGCCGTCGGCTGGGGGATCTCGCTCGCCTGGCACCGGCCGTTCGCGGTGCTGCGCACGGGAGTGCCGGTCTGGGTCGTGACCGTGGCCGGGGGCATGCTGTTGCGGATGCTGGCGGGGCAGGGGACGGCACCCGCATTCATCATGGTGGCCGCGGTCACCCTCGGCCTGCTGCTGGTCGGCTGGCGTGCGGTGGCGAGCGTGGTGCTGCGCAGGTCGAGCCGATCCGCGAGGGCCGCCGCGGATGAGAACATGAAGGCATGACCGAGAACATCGCCCGATACGTCGACCACACGCTGCTCAAGCCCGAAGCCACCACGGCGGATGTCGCGGCGACGATCGAGGAGGCGGCTGCGCTCGGTGCGTACAGCGTGTGCCTCTCGCCCTCTGTGCTGCCGGTCATCATCCCCGACGGGCTGAAGCTGGCCGTGGTCGTCGGCTTCCCGAGCGGTAAGCACCATTCGCAGATCAAGGCCGCGGAGGCTGCGCTCGCGGCATCCGAGGGTGCGGACGAGATCGACATGGTCATCGATGTCGGCGCGGCGATCGAAGGTCGCTACGACGCGGTGGAGTCGGACATCCGCGCAGTTCGTGAGGCCGCCCCGGCGCCCGTCGTGCTCAAGGTCATCATCGAGTCGGCCGCTCTGAGCGACGAGGCCATCGTGGCCGTCTCGCAGGCCGCCGAGCGGGCCGGCGCCGACTTCGTCAAGACCTCCACGGGCTTCCACCCCTCGGGCGGTGCCACCGTGCACGCGGTCGAGCTGATGAAGCAGACCGTGGGGGACCGCCTGGAGGTCAAGGCCTCGGGCGGGATCCGCACGCGTGAGGACGCCGAGGCGATGATCGCCGCCGGCGCCACGCGCCTCGGCCTGTCGAGCACGCGTGCCGTCGTGGAGGGATCGGTCGCGTCGGGTTCGTACTGATGCGAGCGGCAGACGCCGCAGATCGATGACGCCGCGTGGCGGTGACGTTCGTGGCGCTGGATCGCGGTGCCCGGCTCTGATAGTCTTGAGCGTCACTCGTGTGGCGCCCCTGATGGTGCGCGCAGGGTGACGAGAAACCAGACAATCCGCTTCGTCCGCCGCATGTGCGTGCGCTCGGAGCCTGAGACCCCAATCCAACAAGGACTACCCACTACATGACTACCGCAACGACCGCCCCGGCCACCAAGCAGGTCGCGATCAACGACATCGGATCTGCCGAGGACTTCCTGGCCGCGGTCGAGAAGACCCTGAAGTTCTTCAACGACGGCGACCTCATCGAGGGCACCGTGGTGAAGATCGACCGCGACGAGGTCCTCCTCGACGTCGGGTACAAGACCGAGGGCGTCATCCCCTCGCGTGAGCTCTCCATCAAGCACGACGTCGACCCCAACGAGGTCGTCAACGTCGGTGACCACGTCGAGGCCCTGGTTCTCCAGAAGGAGGACAAGGAAGGTCGCCTCATCCTGTCCAAGAAGCGTGCGCAGTACGAGCGTGCGTGGGGCGACGTGGAGAAGATTAAGGAGAACGACGGCGTCGTCACCGGCCAGGTGATCGAGGTCGTCAAGGGTGGCCTCATCGTCGACATCGGCCTGCGTGGCTTCCTGCCCGCATCGCTCATCGAGCTGCGCCGCGTCCGCGACCTCACCCCGTACCTCGGCCAGGAGCTCGAGGCGAAGATCCTCGAGCTCGACAAGAACCGCAACAACGTGGTCCTCTCGCGCCGCGCTCTGCTCGAGCAGACGCAGTCGGAGTCGCGCTCCAACTTCCTGAACAACCTGCACAAGGGTCAGGTCCGCAAGGGCACGGTCTCCTCGATCGTCAACTTCGGTGCGTTCGTCGACCTGGGCGGCGTGGACGGCCTCGTGCACGTCTCCGAGCTGTCCTGGAAGCACATCGAGCACGCCTCCGAGGTCGTCGAGGTGGGCCAGGAGGTCACCGTCGAGATCCTCGAGGTCGACCTCGACCGCGAGCGTGTCTCGCTGTCGCTGAAGGCGACCCAGGAGGACCCGTGGCAGGTCTTCGCGCGTACCCACGCCATCGGTCAGGTCACGCCCGGTAAGGTCACCAAGCTCGTCCCGTTCGGTGCGTTCGTCCGCGTGGCAGACGGCATCGAGGGCCTCGTGCACATCTCCGAGCTGTCGGGCAAGCACGTCGAGCTGGCCGAGCAGGTCGTGTCGGTGGGCGAAGAGGTCTTCGTCAAGGTCATCGACATCGATCTCGAGCGTCGTCGTATCTCGCTCTCGCTCAAGCAGGCGAACGAGTCGGTCGACCCCTACGGCACCGAGTTCGACCCGGCCCTGTACGGCATGGTCACGGAGTACGACGAGAACGGCGAGTACAAGTACCCCGAGGGCTTCGACCCCGAGACCAACGCCTGGAAGGAAGGCTTCGACGCTCAGCGCGAGGCCTGGGAGCAGGAGTACGCCGCTGCTCAGGGTCGCTGGGAAGCTCACAAGGCTGCCGTCATCAAGGCGCAGGAGGCGGAGGCCAACAACGTCGGCACCGTCGAGGCCAGCGGCTCGTCCTCCTACTCGAGCGAGTCGGGCCCCGCGGGCACCCTCGCCGACGACGAGGCTCTCGCGGCTCTGCGCGAGAAGCTGTCGGGTCGTTGATCGACTGACATCCTCATGAGAGAGGGCCGGGATCTTCGGATCCCGGCCCTCTCCTCGTTCCGGTGACGCCGATAAGGTGAGCCCATGACGGCGGAGCGGACGATGGGCGTCGATGAGAGCAACGGCGTACCGTCGCGACCCGGTCTGGTGCTCGCCGCCCTCGTCCTGGCGGCGCTGGTGTGCAACCTCAATCTCGCCGCTGCCAACATCGCCCTGCCGGAGATCGGTGACGACTTCGCTGCCGGTCAGACCGGTCTGAACCTCGTCGCGCTCGGATGCTCCCTCGGCCTTGCGATGTCCGTGTTGTACCTGGGTGCTCTCGCCGACCGATACGGCCGCAAGCAGATGCTTCTGCTGGGGCTCGCACTGACCGTCATCGCCAGCTTCGCGGCGGCTGCGGCGCCCTCGCTCGAGTGGCTCATCGCGGCTCGTGTCTTCACCGGCGTCGCCGCGGGCATGGCGTACCCGACGACGCTGTCGTTGATCACGGCCCTGTGGTCGCGCGGGCCCGCGCGTACGGGGGCGATCGCTCTGTGGTCCAGCGTGAGCGCGATGTCGGGAGTGCTCGGCGCTGTCGCGGCTGGCCTCCTGCTCGAAGCCTTCCACTGGCAGGCGGCGTTCCTGCTGGCCGCCCCCATCGCCGCCGTCGGGTTCGTGCTGGTCCTCGCCGTCGTGCCCTCACACGTCCGCGAATCGGCGGAGCCGGTCGATCACATCGGCGGCATCCTGTCGGTGTTCGGGGTGGCGGCCCTCGTGGTCGGGGTGGGGATCGTCGCCGCACCGGACCAACGACTGGCAGGGGCGATCAGCCTGGTGTCGGCGGCCGCACTGCTCGCCTGCTTCGTCTGGCGCCAGCGCGCGGCCGCGTCGCCGCTGTACGACCTCGCCATCGCCCGACGTCGGATGTTCTGGGTACCCGCGGTCGCGGGCATGGTCGTCTTCGGCTCGCTGATGGGGGCGATGTTCGTGGGCCAGCAGTTCCTTCAGAACATCCTCGGCTACGACACCCTCGAGGCGGGCCTCGCGGTCGTGCCGGCCGCGGCGGGGCTGCTGATCGCTGCGCCGGTGTCTGCGCGAATGGTCACGACGCGCGGCTCGAGGACGACGATGCTGGTCGGTTACGCCTTCGTGTTCGCAGGCTTCCTGACGACACTGCTCTGGCGGGAGCACACGCCCTATTGGCTGATCGGCGTCGGCTTCTTCACGATCGGGGTCGGTGCCGGATTCGCCATGACTCCCGCATCCCGTGCGCTCACCGATGCGACGCCGGTGCGGCGCGTCGGAATGGCATCCGCGACCTCGGACCTTCAGCGCGACCTCGGCGGTTCGATCATGCAGGCCTTGCTCGGCGCCATCCTGGCTACCGGGTTCGCCGGCGCATTCGCGCGGGCCATCGACGCCTCGCCGTCCGCGTCGCAGGTGTCCGCCGACGTGCAGGCAGCGCTGCAGGCGTCTTTCGCCTCCGCTCTGCACGTCGCCGAGCAGTTCCCCCAGTACCGTTCGGAGATCGTGGCCGCGGCGACGCAGAGCCTGGTGGACGGAGCGCTGTGGGCGTATGCGGTCGGCGGGGTGGCCATCGTCTCCGGAGCGGTGCTCGTGCGTGTGCTCCTGCCGTCGCACCGCGGCGAGCGCGATCTGATCGCGGAGTACGTGGCGGCCGACGCGGTCGATGAGGCGCGGCCGCCCGAGTCCGCCGGCGCGTGACGCTCCCTCGCTCAGCTGGTCCATTGCACGCGGAGCCGGTGGGTGGGTCGGCGCGGGGCACCGGGGCGCGATAACGTCGGACTCATGAGCAACAGCGACGGCGGCGACGTGTACCCCGTCGCTGAGCGTGTCGTCGATTCGCGGCGCATCCTGCGCCGCCTCCGCGGGTTCGGCCGTCATTTCGCGTTGCCTCCCTTCCTCGACACCGGGCGGGCGCGGACGACGGCGACGCTGCAGCTCAGTCTGGCCGCGGTCGTGCTCGTCTACGTCGTCATCGCGGTGCCCTGGGGTTACGCGGGCGATCTCGGTCTCTTCTGGCTGGGGGCGATCGTTGTCCTCGGAGCGGGTGGCGTCGCGTTGCTGGTTCCGTGGGCCCGGGTGTCCGCCTGGTGGATCATGGCCGTCCCGATCATCGATCTGCTGGGGATTGCGCTGCTCCGCCAGTCGCTGCCCTCCGGTGGGTTCGGCGTGCTGTTCTTCATCCCCGCCATCTGGCTCGCGATCTACTTCGGCGTCGGCGGCTACCTGGTCGGCATCATCGTCGCGCCCACCGTCCTGGTCACCACCGCGATCGTGGACCCGCGCCAGGAGGTCGGCTATGTGACCTTCAGTCTCCCGCTGATGATCGTCGTCGTCGCGACCATCAGCCTCGCCCTCGGGCGGCAGATGACGGCGCAGCGGCTGCTCTTCACCCGTCAGACCCGCACCATGGCCCGCACTCTGCGCCGCGCGCAGAAGCAGGAGGAACTGCTGGCCGAGGTTCTGGACACGATCGACTTCGGCGTCATCCGGCTCGCCGCAGACGGGTCGACGACGCTGGCGAACGAGGCGCACGCGCGGCTGCAGCGCGCCGCGCGTTCGGCGGAAGCCGGCTCCGGCGGTGGTCACGCCGCCTTCGCCGCCGACGGGGTCACGCCTGTGGACCGGCAGGACACGCCGTTCGCGCGAGCGGCCCGCGGTGAGGTCTTCGACAACCAGATCGTGTGGTTCGGCGGCGACGGGCCGCGCCGCCGAGCCCTCAGCGTGACGGCGCGGCGCACGCGCGCCGTCGACGGCTCCGACAACGGTGCGGTGATCGTGTCGCGCGATGTCACGGCCGAGCTCACGGCGCTCCGCGCGCGGGACTCGCTGGTCTCGTCCGTCTCACACGAGCTTCGCACGCCGCTCACCTCGATCATCGGATACCTCGAGCTCGCCGTCGACGACCCGGAGGTGCCCGAACGGGCGCGGGGCTACCTCGACGTGGCCGAACGGAACGTCTCGCGCCTGTTGGAGATCGTGTCCGACATCCTGACGGCGTCGAGCACGTCGGAGATGTCGGCGGATCTGACGATCTCGCAACAGGACGTGGACATCGCCGACGTGGTGCGCGCGAGCGGCGAGTCCTGGGCACCCGCAGCCGCGGAGCGCGCGATCGCGATCGACATGGCGGCTGTACGCCCCGCACCGGCGTACGCCGATCCGTTGCGGATGCGGCAGGTCATCGACAACCTCGTCAGCAATGCGGTCAAGTACAACCGCGACGGCGGGCGCGTCACGCTCAGCACGAGCTCGGACGGGATCACGACCCTGATCACGGTCACCGATACCGGCGTCGGTGTGTCCGAGGGCGATCTGGGCAGGCTCTTCGAGCGCTTCTTCCGTGTCGCCGACACGTCGACCGGCACAGGGCTGGGTCTGTCCATCAGCCGCGAACTCGTGCGAGCGCACGGCGGAGACATCATCGCCACCAGCACCGCCGGCGTCGGGTCGACGTTCAGCGTGCAGCTCCCCGCAAGTGCTGAGTCATTGGACGATCCGGAGGCGATCGTCACCATCTCCGTAACGGGTTCGGCGCGGCGCGAGGGGGACCAGGTCACATGACGCTCGATCCCATCACCGCGGCCATCTTCACCGCGATCGTGGTGGTCACCATCGCGGTGACCTACATCGCCACCACGTTGTCGCGGCGTTACAGCGGCGGAGCGCAGCTGTGGGGCATCGGTTTCCTACTGCAGATCATCGCCGTCGTGTGCACCGTCGTGATCGGCCTCTTCGACGCCTCGGAGTGGACGAGCGTGTGGGCGCTCGCTCTGGGCAACGCCGCCGCGGTGGGTGCGGCCGGCTGCGTCCTGATGGGGTTTCGTGCCTACAACGGTGAGGAGGTCGCCGGACCTGCGCTCATGGTCGTGTCCCTCGCCTTCCTCGTCGCCGCCGTCACCGTGGTCGAGAAACCGGCCGTGGGTGGAGACACGAGTGTCCTCTGGTACAGCCTCGCCATCGCCGGACTCTGCGTCGGCGCGATCATCCACGCCGTCGGCCCGAGGACGAGATCTCGTGTCGCAACCTGGGTCTTCATGGGATCGACCACCCTCTTCGGCGCCTATCACGTGATGCGCGCGGTGGTCACCCTCACTGCGGGGGAGGACAGCTCGGTGTTCGCGGCCTGGTTCGGCCCGATCTCGCTCACTCTCGTCGTGCTGGTGCTGGGCACCGTGTCCTCGCTCACGCTCTTCATGCTCCGCGCGGTGCTCGTCACCGACCAGCAGGCGGCCGGGTTCGCCGCCGTGGACGAGGTGCTTGCGGCATCGGCGTTCCTCGCGATGCTGCGGCGGATCCTGCGCCGCGCCGCGCATCGCACCGAACTCGTCGTGGTCATCGCGGTGATCGTCGAGGACGTCGGAGCGATCACCGCGTCGTTCGGGCAGGAGGTCGCGGAAGCGACCACTCGGGTGCTGCGGTCGGCGGTGCGCGAGTTCGCGTCGCCCGTGGCGGCCGTGGGGGCCACCGACGACCGGACCATCATCCTCGTCGCCACGACCGCGTCCAGCCCTTCCGATGCGCGGCGTCAGGCGGGGCTCATCTACCGCGGTGTGATCGAGCGCTTCGTGGATGCGAGGGGCATCGTGGTGCCCGGGGTGGGGGTGGGGGTCGCCCTCAGCCAGACCCTCGGCTACGGCCCCGAGGTGCTGGTGGAGGCGGCCACGATCGCTGCCGTCGAAGCGTCCGAGAGCGACGAGACGTCGGTGGTCTTCGCCCGGGCGCGGGGCGTCGGCGCTCCGGCGTTCCCGGGGGAGCCGACGGAGCGATAGTGTCCACGATATGCACAGCGATGCTGCTCCCGCCCGGGGGAGAGGCGTACGCGCGTTCCTGCACGCGGGGCTCGCCGAACCACGGGCCCCTCGTGCGTACGCGGCTCGGGGGCGCTCCGCCGTCCTGAACCAGCTCGTGCTGTGCGCACTGGTGCTGATCGTGGCCACCGTCGGGATCCTCTCGTCGACGTTGCGGGACCAGAGCCTGTTCCTCGTCGGGGTCGTGATCATCTTCGCCGTCGGGATGGCGACGCTGGCCGTGCCGTGGACCCGTATGCCGCGCGTGGCGCTCTACATCCTGCCCCTCGCCGACATCGCGGGCATCGCCGTCATCCGTGTCGCCGAGCCCATGAGCGGGCTCGGCCTGATGTGGGTCTTCCCCGCGATGTGGCTCGCCACTCTGGGTGTCGTCGGATTCGTCCTCCAGTTCACGATCATCACGGCTGCGTACACGGTGATCGTCGTCTCGGGGGGAACGACGGTCTGGGGATACACGACGTTCCTGCTCCCCGCCGCCGTTCTCGCGGTCGCGACGACCACGTTCATCTCTTCGCGCCGTCAGCGGGCGCAGGCGCATCTGCTCGAGAAGCAGGCGGCGTTGCTCAGCGGCGCGCTGCAGCGCGCACAGCGCCAGGAGGAGCTCGTCATCGACGTGCTCGACGCGGTGGATTTCGGTGTGCTGCGCATCGCCCCCGACGGGACGGTGTCCGTGGTGAATGAGGCGCTGGGGCGGTTTCAGAACACGATCCCCGGATTCGGGTCCCGCAGCCGCGAGATCGAGAACGCGTACCGCGCCGACGGCGTGACGCCGCTGCCCCGTGAGGAACGCCCGCTGCTGCGGGCGTTGGCGGGCGAGGTGTTCGAGAACCAGGTGGTCTGGTTCGGCCACCCCGACGAGCGCCGTCATGCCATGAGCATCACCGTGCGCCGCATGCACGATGCCGAGGGTGCGGATGCCGGTGCGGTGCTGATCGCGCGGGATGTGACGCCCGAGATGACGGCGATGCGTGCCCGCGACCGCCTCGTCGCCTCCGTCTCTCACGAGTTGCGCACGCCCCTGACGTCCGTGCTCGGCTATCTCGATCTCGCGCTGGACACGCTCGACGATCCGGAGCAGGCGCGCCATTCCCTGGAGATCGCAGCGCGAAACGGTGAACGGCTCCTAGAGATCGTCGCCGACATCCTCGCCGCGTCCAGCGCGTCGCGCTTGTCGATCGACATGACCATCTCGCCCGAGCCGATCGATGTCGCGGAGCTGATGGCGGCGACCGCGGAGGCCTGGCGCCCGCGAGCGGCCGAGCGCGCGTTGACGATCGACACGTCCGGGATCGAACCGGCTCGCGCGTTCGCCGATCCACTGCGGCTCCGGCAGGTGATGGACAACCTCGTCAGCAACGCCGTCAAGTACAACCGCGACGGCGGCGCCATCTTCCTCGGCTGCACCACCGACGGGGACTCGACGTGGATCCTCGTCCGCGACACCGGAACCGGCATCGCGGAGCCCGACCTCGGCCGACTGTTCGAACGGTACTTCCGCGCCCGCACGGACGTCGAGGGGACCGGCCTGGGGCTCTCCATCAGCCGCGACATCGCGCGCGCCCACGGGGGCGACATCACGGTGCAGACGAGTCGCGGCCTGGGATCGACCTTCATGGTGCAGCTTCCCGCCGACGAGCGGCCGCAACCTTCGGACGCGGCGCCCGGCGAAGAGACGGGTGATCGGGGATGAACATCGATCTGTTCACCGCATCGTTGTTCACCGCACTCGTGGGCAACGTCGCCGGGGCCGTGTTCATCATCGACACGATCCTGCGCCGTGACCACGGTCCGGGCCGCATCTGGGCGATCGCCTTCCTGTGCGGGATGACCACGACCATCGCGTACAGCATGTGGGCGGCGGGAATCAGCGAGATGCTCACCATCGCGGTGGGAAACGCGCTCTTCGTGACGACGACGGCGGTGATGTGGCTCGGCTCGCGCAGCTTCAATCAGCGGGCGATCGGTTCGGCGACGGCGGTGACGTTGCTGGGCGCGCTGATCGTCGCCGGCGCCGTCGTCGTCGAAGGCCCCGACGGCGGGGACTGGGCCGGGTGGTTGACGATGGGCGTCGGCCTGGTCGTGTTCTCCACCCTCGCCGCGATCGAGACGCTCCGCGCACCGATGCGACGCTTCGGGACCGCCGCGGTGCTCGCCACCGTCTTCCTGGTGACGGCCGTGTTCTATCTCGTCCGTTGCGTGGTCTTCGTCGTCGCGGGCCCGGGCAGCACGCTCTTCCTCGACGCGTTCGGTTCGATCGCGGCCAACATCTTCACTGTCGTGCTGACCGTCGTCTCGGTCGTCGTCCTCTCGGTGCTCCGGGCGGCGCAGGTCGAGCTGCGCTCCTTCGCGTGGATGAGCAGCAGGGGAGTCAACTCCGACGGCATCCTGCTGGCGGCGACGCTGCGGACGGCGATGACCGACGTCCTCCAGCGCGCCCAGTGGCGTGGCGAGCTGGTGTCGACCGTCGCCGTGCACGTGGCGGATCTCTCAGAGATCCGCACGGCGTTCGGCGCGGACGTTGCGGGCGATGTGCTGCAGCACTGGCGTCAGAGCGTGCGTCGGTACGCGCCGTCGTTCGCCCTCGTGGGCGAGGACGGAGCGGATGCGCTGATCGTCGTCACCCGCGCCGCGACCGCGGCGGAGGCACGGCGACAGGCCGCCGTGATCTACCGCGGCGTGCTGGAGGCGCTCGGCGCCGTGAGCCGCGCCGTCATCCCCTCCGTTGGCGTCGGGGTCGCGCTCACGGAGACCGTCGGCTACCGCACGGAGGTCCTCGTGCAGTCTGCGCGCCTGGCGGCGGACCAGTCCGCGACGAGCGTCGAATCGTCGGTGCTGTTCGGCGGGCTGTCGGAGGCGGAGCAGGATCCGGCGTGACGTCGTGGCATGCTCGAGGCATGCCTCTCATCGCACTCACCGGCGGGATCGCGTCCGGCAAATCGACCATCGCGCGTCGTCTCGCCGAGCGCGGCGCCGTCATCGTCGATGCGGATGCCATCGTGCGGGAGGTGCAGGCGGCGGGCTCTCCCGTGCTGGAGCGGATCGCGGCCGAGTTCGGACCCGCGGTCATCCAGGGCGACGGATCGCTGGATCGTGCCGCGCTGGGCGCGATCGTCTTCTCCGACGATGCAGCGCGGCAGCGCTTGAACACGATCGTGCATCCGGCGGTGCGTCGAGCCTCGTCCGAACGGTTCGCGCGCGCCTTCGCGGAGGATTCCGACGCCGTGGTCGTCTACGACGTGCCGCTGCTCGTGGAGGCGCGTGTCGACGATCCGTGGGAGTCGATCGTGGTCGCCCACGCCCCGGCCGCGGTGCGCGAGCGCCGTCTCGTGGAGCTGCGAGGTGCGAGCGAGCGTGACGCCCGCGCGCGGATCGCCGCCCAGGTCTCGGACGAGGAGCGCCTCGCCGTCGCCGATGTGGTGATCGACACGTCCGGTTCCCTCGCGGAGACGCTCGCCCAGACGGACGAGCTGTGGGAGCGGCTGCGGGGCTGACCGCCCCGATGTCCGTGGTCGCGCCTACGCTGGAACGGTGCAGACCACACGATCCGTTCGCCCCTTCGAGGTCGTCAGCGAGTACGTGCCGTCCGGCGATCAGCCGGCCGCGATCGCCGACCTCGCCGCCCGCATCAACGCCGGCGAGACCGACGTGGTGCTGCTGGGCGCCACCGGCACCGGCAAGTCGGCCACGACCGCCTGGCTGATCGAACAGGTGCAGCGACCCACTCTCGTGCTCGCCCACAACAAGACGCTCGCCGCTCAGCTGGCCAACGAGTTCCGCGAGCTGATGCCGCACAACGCGGTCGAGTACTTCGTGTCGTACTACGACTACTACCAGCCCGAGGCGTACGTCCCGCAGACCGATACGTTCATCGAGAAGGACTCCTCGATCAACGCCGAGGTGGAGCGCCTGCGTCACTCGACGACGAACTCCCTGCTCAGCCGGCGTGACGTGGTCGTGGTCTCCACGGTCTCCTGCATCTACGGTCTCGGTGCGCCCGAGGAGTATCTGCGCGCCATGGTGGCGCTGCAGGTGGGGGAGCGCTATGACCGCGACGCTCTCATCCGGCAGTTCATCGCGATGCAGTACAACCGCAACGACGTCGACTTCTCACGCGGCAACTTCCGCGTCCGCGGCGACACGATCGAGATCATCCCGGTCTACGAGGAGTACGCGATCCGGATCGAGCTCTTCGGCGATGAGATCGAGGCTTTGTATACCCTGCACCCGCTGACGGGTGAGATCGTCGAGCGGATGGACTCGGTGCCGATCTTCCCCGCGTCGCACTACGTCGCAGGAACCGATGTGGTGCAGCGGGCGATCGGCACGATCGAGACCGAGCTGGCGGAGCGGTTGAAAGAGTTCGAGTCGCAGGGCAAGCTGCTCGAAGCGCAGCGGCTGCGCATGCGCACGACCTTCGACCTCGAGATGCTGCAGCAGCTCGGATTCTGCTCCGGCATCGAGAACTACTCGCGGCACATGGACGGGCGCGCACCGGGGGAGCCCCCGCACACGCTGCTCGACTTCTTCCCCGACGACTTCCTCCTCGTGATCGACGAGTCGCACGTGACGGTGCCGCAGATCGGCGCGATGTACGAGGGCGATGCGTCCCGCAAGCGCACTCTCGTCGAGCACGGCTTCCGACTGCCTTCGGCGATGGACAACCGGCCGCTGCGGTGGGACGAGTTCAAGAACCGGATCGGCCAGACGGTCTATCTTTCCGCGACGCCCGGTCGGTACGAGATGGGTATCGCCGACGGCGTGGTGGAGCAGATCATCCGCCCCACCGGCCTCATCGACCCCGAGATCGTGGTCAAGCCCTCCAAGGGTCAGATCGATGATCTGCTGGAGGAGATCCGGCTCCGCGTCGAGCGCGACGAACGTGTGCTGGTGACCACACTGACCAAGAAGATGGCGGAGGAGCTCACCGACTTCCTCGGCGAGCACGGTGTCCGCGTCAGGTATCTGCACTCCGACGTCGACACGCTGCGACGCGTGGAGCTACTCAGCGAGCTGCGAGCGGGTGTCTACGACGTTCTCGTGGGCATCAACCTGCTGCGCGAGGGCCTCGACCTGCCGGAGGTCTCCCTCGTGTCGATCCTCGACGCCGACAAGGAAGGGTTCCTGCGCAGCGGAACGTCGCTGATCCAGACGATCGGTCGCGCCGCGCGCAACGTCTCCGGCCAGGTGCACATGTACGCCGACAAGATCACCGATTCGATGCGCAACGCGATCGATGAGACCGAACGGCGTCGCGAGAAGCAGATCGCGTACAACACGGCCAACGGCATCGACCCTCAGCCCCTGCGCAAGAAGATCGCCGACATCACCGACGCGCTGATCCGCGAAGGGGCCGACACGAAGGCGATGCTCACTCGCGATCCGAAGGGCAAGGGCAAGTCGCCGACGCCGAACCTCCGCCGTGAGGGCATCGCGGCGGAGGGTGCCGCGCAGCTCGAAGCGACGATCTCCGATCTGTCCGATCAGATGCTCGCGGCGGCTGCGGAGCTGAAGTTCGAGCTCGCTGCACGGCTTCGCGACGAGGTTCAGGACCTGAAGAAGGAGCTTCGCGCCATGGAGCGCGCCGGCCACGCGTGATCGGGCAGCGGCGCGCGTCGACGAGCCACGGGAAGATCACGCCGGGCCCGGCGTGCGCTCATCGTTCAGGGGCAGTGCATGATCGGCTTCGGCCCGGATCGGTCGAACGTGTGCGTCGACATCGGGGCACCGCACAACGGGCACGGCCGTTCGGTGCGCACCGGTTCGGGGGCCGTCTCGTAGGGACCCACGGAGGCCGGACCCGCCGCGCGGATCAGGGTGCGGTTGATCCAGGCGTACCAACCGCCTGCTTCGCGCACGCGCTCTCGCAGCGGCGGTCGCGGTTCCTTGTGTGCCATAACAATTAGTGTACTAATGAATCTGTAGGATGGAGCGATGACCGACGATCTGCTCCGGCTCGAGAACCAGCTCTGCTTCGCCCTGGTGACCGCAGCGCGCAACGTCGTCGCGATCTATCGGCCCGTGCTGGAGCCGCTCGGTCTCACGCATCCGCAATACCTCGTGCTGCTCGCACTGTGGGAGCGTTCGCCGCGCACCCTGGGGGAGCTCGCCGACGAGCTGGCGATGGAGCCGGCGACCCTGTCGCCGTTGCTGAAGCGGCTGGAAGCGCAGGGGAGGGTCACCCGCGCTCGTCGCGCCGACGACGAGCGCGTGCTGGAGGTCGGTCTCACGGACGCCGGTCGTGAGCTCCGCGAGAGCGCCGTCCGTGTCCCGCAGCAGATCATGGCGCGCGTGGGCATGGATGCCGCCCAGATCGCGGCGCTGCGCGACTCGCTGGCGCCCTTCGCCGGCCGACGCCCCGAACTCTGAGCCTGCGGCCCTACACGATCGTGCGCTGTCGGCGAAGCTCGGAGCCCGTGTCCGTGGCCCTGCCTAGACTTGCGTGGTGCCCATCTCGCCTGTCTCCGAACTCGCCCACGACGCCGGAACCCTCAGTGTCCGTGGCGCCCGGGTCCACAACCTGCGCGGCGTCGATCTCGACATCCCCCGCGACTGTCTCGTCGTCTTCACAGGTCTGTCAGGGTCCGGCAAGTCGAGTCTCGCCTTCGACACGATCTTCGCCGAGGGGCAGCGTCGCTACGTCGAGTCGCTGAGCTCCTACGCGCGCCAGTTCCTGGGGCAGGTGGATCGCCCCGACGTCGACTTCATCGAAGGGCTGAGCCCGGCGGTGTCGATCGACCAGAAGTCCACCAACCGCAACCCGCGTTCCACGGTCGGCACGATCACCGAGATCCACGACTACATGCGACTGCTCTGGGCGCGCATCGGTGTGCCGCACTGTCCGGAGTGCGGCGAGGTCATCCAGCGTCAGACCGTCCAGCAGATCGCGGACCAGCTGATGACGCTGCCCGAGCGCACGCGGTACCAGATCGTGGCGCCCGTGGTCACGCAGAAGAAGGGCGAGTTCGTCGACCTCTTCAAGGAGCTCAGCGCGAAGGGCTACGCGCGCGCCGTCGTCGACGGCGAGCTCATCCAGCTGTCCGAGCCGCCGACGCTGAAGAAGAGCTACAAGCACGACATCGCCGTCGTCGTCGATCGACTCGTCGCCAGCGCCGACATCCTGTCGCGCGTCACGGACTCCGTCGAGACGGCGCTCGGCCTCGCGGGCGGCGTCATGCAGGTGAACTTCGTCGACGAAGAGGGCGATGACGCATGGCAGAACTTCAGTGAGAAGCTTGCCTGCCCGAACGGTCACCCTCTCCAGCTCACCGAGATCGAGCCGCGGACGTTCTCGTTCAACGCGCCGTTCGGTGCGTGCCCGACGTGCTCCGGCCTCGGCACACGGATGTCGGTCGACGTCGAGCTCATGCTCGGCGACGAAGACCTCTCGATCCGCGAGGGCGTCCTCGTCCCCTGGACCACGCAGGGCAAGGGGCTGTTCCAGTACTACGAGCGCCTGCTCGAGGGGCTGTCCTCCGACCTCGGCTTCTCGCTCGACACGCCGTGGCGCAAGCTTCCGCAGGACGTCAAGGATGCGGTGCTGCACGGCGACAACTTCAAGGTCTCGGTCAAGTGGAAGAACCGTTACGGCCGTGAGATGCGCTACACCTCGGGCTTCGAGGGCGTCGTTCCCTACATCGAGCGCCAGTACCAGCAGGCCGAGTCCGACAGCGCCCGACAGCGGTGGAGCGAGTATCTGCGCGAGGTGCCCTGTCCGGTGTGCGACGGCACGCGTCTGAAGCCGGAGGTGCTCGCCGTCAAGGTGCACGGCCACTCGATCGCCGACGCCTCGAGTCTCAGCCTCATCGATGCGCAGGGGTTCTTCGACGGCCTCGAGCTGACCGATCGGGAGGCGAAGATCGCCGCCGCCGTGCTGCGCGAGATCCGAGCACGTCTGAACTTCCTCATCCAGGTGGGCCTCACCTACCTGAGTCTGTCGCGCGCGGCGGGCTCCCTGTCCGGCGGGGAAGCGCAGCGCATCCGGCTCGCGACGCAGATCGGTTCCGGTCTCACCGGTGTGCTCTACGTGCTCGACGAGCCCTCCATCGGCCTCCATCAGCGCGACAACCGGCGACTCATCGAGACGCTGCTGGCGCTCAAGAACCTCGGTAACACGCTCATCGTGGTCGAGCACGACGAGGAGACCATCCAGGCTGCGGACTGGATCGTCGACATCGGTCCGCGTGCGGGTGTCGAGGGCGGGCGCGTCGTGCACTCCGGCACCTACCCGCAGCTCCTCGAGGAGCCCGAGTCGCTCACCGCTGCGTATCTTTCCGGCCGTCGCTCCATCGCCGTGCCGGCCAAGCGTCGCAAGATCGACAAGAAGCGACAGATCTCGGTCGTGGGTGCGCGCGAGAACAACCTCAAGAACGTCACCGCGACCTTCCCGCTGGGCGTGCTGACCGCCGTCACCGGCGTCAGCGGCTCCGGCAAGTCGTCGCTCGTCAACGGCATCCTCTACGAGGTGCTCGCGTCACGGCTGAACGGCGCACGCCGTGTTCCCGGCAAGCACACGCGGGTGACAGGCCTGGAGAACCTCGACAAGGTCGTGCACGTCGATCAGGCCCCGATCGGTCGTACACCCCGATCGAACCCCGCGACCTACACCGGTGTCTTCGACCGCATCCGCACGCTGTTCGCGGAGACCCTGGAAGCCAAGGCACGTGGCTATCAGGCCGGCCGGTTCAGCTTCAACGTCAAGGGCGGCCGCTGCGAGGCCTGCTCGGGTGACGGCACGATCAAGATCGAGATGAACTTCCTTCCGGATGTGTACGTCGACTGCGAGGTCTGCCACGGTCAGCGCTACAACCGCGACACGCTGAAAGTGCATTACAAGGGCAAGAACATCGCCGAGGTCCTGCAGATGCCGATCGCCGAGGCGGCGGAGTTCTTCGAGCCGATCCAGGCGATCCACCGTTATCTCAAGACGCTCGTCGATGTGGGCCTCGGCTACGTCCGTCTCGGACAGTCGGCGACGACCCTGTCGGGCGGTGAGGCGCAGCGCGTGAAGCTCGCGACCGAGCTCCAGCGACGCTCGAACGGACGAAGCATCTACGTGCTCGACGAGCCGACGACGGGACTGCACTTCGAGGATGTGAGCCGGCTTCTCGAAGTGCTCAACAGCCTCGTCGACAAGGGCAACACCGTCATCGTGATCGAGCACAACCTCGACGTGATCAAGTCGGCTGACTGGGTGATCGACCTCGGCCCCGAGGGTGGTTCGGGCGGTGGGACGATCGTCGCGACCGGCACGCCGGAGCAGGTGGCCCAGGTGCCCGAGAGCCACACCGGTGCGTTCCTCGCGGAGGTGCTGGGCGTCGCCGAACAGCGCAAGGCCGGCTGAGCGTGCTGCCGTATCGACCCAAGCAGGGGGAGATCCCCACGAGTCCGGGGGTCTATCGCTTCCGTGACGCCGAGGGCCGCATCCTCTACGTCGGCAAGGCGAAGAATCTGCGCGCGCGGCTGTCGAACTACTTCGCTCCGTTGCACACCCTGCACGAGCGCACGCGCCGCATGGTCACGACGGCGAGTTCGGTCGAGTGGACGGTCGTCGGCAGCGATGTCGAGGCGTTGCAGCTGGAGTACATGTGGATCCAGGAGTTCTCGCCGACGTTCAACGTTCGCTACAAGGACGACAAGTCCTACCCGTACATGGCGATCACCCTGGCGGACGAGGCGCCGCGGGTGATCGTCACGCGCAACCGGCGGATCAAAGGTGCGAAGTACTTCGGGCCGTATCCGAAGGTTTGGGCCGTGCACGACGTGATCGATCTCATGATCAAGGTCTTCCCGATCCGCACCTGCTCGGATGCGTCCTACAAGAAGGCAATGGCGACGGGACGCCCCTGCTTCCCCGGGCAGATCGGCCGTTGCGGCGGTCCGTGCTCGATGAAGGTCACGATCGAGGAGCACCGCGCGATTGTCGACGACTTCGTCGCTTTCATGGCCGGCGGCGACCAGCGCTTCGCGCGGGCTCTCACAGCCAGGATGCGGGAGGCCGCTGCAGCGATGGACTACGAGGCCGCAGCCGGGTACCGCGACAAGCTGCAGGCGATCGAGGCCGTGCTGGGTAAGAGCGCCCTCGTGCTCTCCGACGACACGGACGCGGATCTCTTCGGCATCGCGGAGGACGAGTTGGCCGCCGCGGTGCAGCACTTCGTGGTCCGCGGCGGTCGCGTGCGCGGTGTGCGCGCGACCACGATCGAGAAGGAGATCGACATCTCCGGCGCCGAGCTCGTGGACCAGGTCATCCAGCGGACGTACGGGGATGCGGCCGCCGCCGACATCCCGAAGCAGGTGCTCGTGCCGGCACTTCCGGACGACGTCGCGGAGCTCGAGCAGTGGTTGCGGGACAAGCGGGGCAAGAACGTCACGATCCAGGTCGCCCAGCGCGGCGGCAAAGCCGATCTCATGCGCACGGCCACCCTCAACGCCCAGCAGGCGCTCATGCTGCACAAGACCCGGCGCACGAGCGATTACGTCGCCCGGACGCAGGCGCTGACCGACCTCCAGGAGGCGCTCGGGCTCGCGACGGCGCCGCTGCGCATCGAGTGCTTCGACGTCTCGCATCTGGCAGGGACCAACGTGGTCGCCTCGATGGTCGTGTTCGAGGACGGCCTGCCGCGCAAGGACCAGTACCGGTCTTTCTCGGTCGCGGAGACGACGGACGACACGGACTCGCTGTACCAGGTCCTCACCCGTCGCCTTGCCCACCTGGATCGCCCGGAGGACGCGGACGTCGAGATCGCGGCCGCGGCGATCGATGCCGAACAGGCATCCGCCGACGGCGAAGTGGCGACCGTGCGCAAGCGCCCGAGGTTCGCCTACCCGCCGCAGCTGCTGATCGTGGACGGCGGCCAGCCGCAGGTCGCGGCGGCCGCGCGGGCGCTGGAGGAGTCGGGCCACACCGAGATCGCGCTGTGCGGTATCGCCAAGCGGCTGGAGGAGATCTGGCTGCCGGGGGAGGAGTACCCCGTCATCCTGCCCCGCACCTCCGAGGCGCTCTATCTCGTGCAGCGCCTGCGCGACGAGGCGCACCGGTTCGCGATCACACATCAACGCAAACGTCGCCGCCGGGACATCTCCAGCGTGCTGGAGGAGGTTCCCGGTCTCGGCGCCGCTCGGATCCGCGCCCTGCTGCGTCACTTCGGTTCGGTCACGGCGCTGCGCGGTGCGACCGTGGAACAGATCGCCGAACTCCCGGGCATCGGGCCGAAGCTGGCGACGGCCGTGCATGAGCACCTGACGAGTCGATAGTCTGGGCGAGGCGAACAGGGGAGAGGGATGACGGACCCGGACACGACGAACACCGGAGAGGTGCTGATCGTCACCGGCATGTCGGGCGCGGGACGCTCGACCGTCGCCAACGCTCTCGAGGACCTCGACTGGTACGTCGTCGACAACCTCCCGCCCCAGATGCTGCGTCCGCTGCTCGAGCTGTCTGAACTGGCCGGTGGCGCGGTTCCTCGTGTCGCCGTGGTCGTCGACGTCCGCGGTCGGGAGCTGTTCGGGCGTGTGCCGGAGATCGCCGACGCCCTTCGCGCGCATCGGCGGCTGCGCATCGTGTTCCTCGATGCCAGCGACGAGGTGCTGGTCCGGCGGTTCGAGGCCGTACGGCGCCCGCATCCGCTGCAGAGCACGGGGACGATCGTCGACGGGATCCACCGCGAGCGCCAGCGCCTGGCTCCGCTGCGGGAGAGCGCCGACCTCATCATCGACACCTCGTCGTACAACATCCACCAGCTCACCACACGTGCGGCCGAGCTGTTCTCGGCCGAAGGAAGCCCGCTGCACACCGTCTCGGTGATGAGTTTCGGGTTCAAGTACGGACTGCCGGCCGACGCCGACCTGGTGGCCGACATGCGGTTCCTCCCGAATCCCTATTGGACGGACGAGCTGCGCTCGCTCACCGGCGAGGACGAGGCAGTGCGGGACTTCGTCCTCTCGCAACCCGGAGCACGTGAGTTCCTGGACGCGTACACGGCCGCGTTGGCGCCCGTCATCGCCGGGTATCAGCGGGAGAACAAGAGACACTCGATCATCGCGATCGGCTGCACGGGCGGCAAGCACCGGTCCGTCGTCATGGCACGGGAGATCGCTGCACGATTGTCCGAAATGCCGGATGTGGCCGTCGGCGTCACACATCGGGACCTGGGGCGAGAGTAGGCTGGAACGTCGTCCCGTTCCCCATTCCCACAAGGAGTACCGTGCCGTTGACCGCCGATGTGAAGGCCGAACTGATCGCCGGTCGCGATCCGCGCCCGAGTGCCCGAGTGGCCGAGTTGACCGCCATCCTGCGGTTCGCCGGTGGACTTCACGCGATCGCGGGGCGCGTCGCCGTCGAGGCGGAGGTCGATTCCGAGGCCCTTGCGCGACGCGTCGCCCGCGAACTGGTCGACCTCTACGGAGTGCGTCCCGAGCTCGCTCACGTGCAGGGCACCTCGGGACGGCCGGGGACGACGTACGCGGTGCGTGTGATCGACGGCGGCGAGACCCTCGCTCGCCAGACGGGCCTGCTCGACCAGCGTCGCCGTCAGGTGCGGGGGCTGCCGAACCGGCTCACGACGGGCGCTCGTCACGACCTCGCCGCCATCTGGCGCGGAGCGTTCCTCGCCGCCGGGAGCCTCAGCGACCCGGGCCGCTCCGCGGCTCTGGAGATCGCGTGTCCGTCCGGCGAGGCGGCGATGGCCCTGGTCGGTGCCGCTCATCGCATCGGGATCGCCGCCAAGGCGCGCGAGGTACGCGGGCTCCCGCGCGTCGTCGTCCGCGAAGGCGATGCGATCCGCGCGGTGCTGCACGAGATGGGTGCGCGCCGCGCCGCTCAGGAGTGGGAGCAGCTGCGCCAGCGTCGCGAGGTCCGTGCGGGCGTCAACCGCCTCGTGAACTTCGACGACGCCAACCTGCGACGCTCGGCTCAGGCCGCCGTGGCCGCGTGCGCCCGGGTCGAGCGCGCGCTGGAGATCCTCGGCGACACGGTCCCCGAGCACCTCCGCGCCGCCGGCGAGCTCCGTCTCGCGCACCGCGATGCGAGCCTGGACGAACTCGGCCACCACGCCGACCCCCCGCTGACCAAGGACGCCGTCGCCGGCCGCATCCGCCGTCTGCTCGCGATGGCCGACAAGAAGGCGGAGACCGAAGGCCTCCCGGACACGGAGTCCGCCGTGCCTGCCGCCGCCAAGGACTGATCACTCCCGCGCGGAGACGTCATCCAAGGAATCAACCCCTGCCTCGCTCGGTTCTCCCTCAGTAGGATGAAGGCGTCATCCCCGCATCGCCGAGGCGTTCGGCGCTGCGCCCGACAGGAGGAAGAGAACATGGCGAAGTACACGCTGCCCGAGCTCCCTTACGACTATGCCGCGCTCGAGCCGAGCATCAGCGCGACGATCATGGAGCTGCACCACAGCAAGCATCACCAGGCCTACGTCACCGGCGCGAACACCGCGCTGGAGCAGCTGGCGGAGGCCCGCGACAGCGGAAACCTCGCGAACGTGAACAAGCTGGAGAAGGACCTCGCGTTCAACCTCGGCGGTCACACCAACCACTCGATCTTCTGGACGAACCTCTCGCCCAACGGAGGCGACAAGCCGACCGGTGAGCTCGAGGCCGCCATCGACGACCACTTCGGTTCGTTCGACAAGTTCCAGGCCCACTTCACCGCTGCCGCGCTCGGCGTGCAGGGCTCCGGCTGGGCGGGTCTGTTCTGGGATTCGATCGGCGAGAACCTCATCATCCAGCAGTTCTTCGACCAGCAGTCGCAGTTCGCCGCGGGCAGCGTCCCGCTCCTGCTCCTGGACGTCTGGGAGCACGCGTACTACCTCGACTACAAGAACGTCCGCGCCGACTACGTGAAGGCGTTCTGGAACATCGCCGACTGGTCCAACGTCCAGTCCCGCTTTGTTACGGCGCGAGAGAAGACGGCAGGCCTGCTGGTAGGGTCATGATCAGGTGAGGATGCCTCGGAGCCCTCGCCGTGCGGGGGCTCCGGCATCCCCCTCTCCGAGTCGATGCGCACCCATGCACGGCTCACCCCGGGAGGACAACCCGGGATGGAAAAGGCGCTGCGGCGCGACGAGAAAACGGGAGACACCGTGTCTGTCAAGATCGGCATCAACGGCTTCGGCCGCATCGGACGCAACTACCTGCGCGCAGCGCTCGCGCAGGGTGCGGACCTCGACATCGTGGCGGTGAACGACCTCACCGACAACAAGACTCTGGCTCACCTGCTCAAGTACGACTCCATCACGGGGCGTCTGGACGCAGAGGTCACCTACGACGAGGACTCGATCACCGTCGGTGGTCACAAGATCAAGGTGCTCGCCGAGCGCGACCCCGCCAACCTCCCCTGGGGCGAGCTGGGCGTCGACATCGTCATCGAGTCCACCGGTCGCTTCACGAAGGCCGAGGACGCCAAGAAGCACATCGCCGGCGGCGCGAAGAAGGTCCTCATCTCGGCTCCCGCGACCGGTGACGACGTCACCATCGTCATGGGTGTCAACGAGGGTGACTACAACCCCGAGACCGACGTGATCATCTCGAACGCGTCGTGCACCACGAACTGCCTCGCCCCGCTGGCGAAGGTGTTCAACGACAACTTCGGCATCGAGCGCGGTCTCATGACCACGGTCCACGCCTACACGGCCGACCAGAACCTGCAGGACGGCCCCCACAGCGACCTGCGTCGCGCGCGTGCCGCCGCGATCAACATCGTCCCGACCTCGACCGGTGCCGCGAAGGCCATCGGCCTGGTGCTGCCGGAGCTCAAGGGCAAGCTCGATGGCTTCGCGCTGCGCGTGCCCGTGCCCACCGGCTCCATCACCGACCTCACGGTCGAGGCCTCGCGCGAGGTCACGGTCGATGAGATCAAGGCCGCGTACAAGGCCGCGGCCGAAGGTCCCCTCAAGGGCATCCTGAAGTACACCGAGGATGAGATCGTCTCCAGCGACATCGTCACCGACCCGCACTCGTCGATCTTCGACGCCGGCCTGCTGCGCGTCATCGGCAACCAGGTGAAGCTCTCGAGCTGGTACGACAACGAGTGGGGCTACTCCAACCGTCTCGTCGACCTGACCGAGTACGTCGCCGAGCGTCTCTGATCCACACCATGGCACTGCGCACCCTCGACTCGCTGGGGTCGCTCGCAGGCCGCCGCGTCGTCGTCCGTGCTGACCTCAACGTTCCTCTCAAGGACGGGGTCATCACGGACGACGGTCGCGTGCGGGCTACGCTGCCGACCCTCAACGCCCTGATCAATCAGGGCGCCCGCGTCGTCGTCTGCTCCCACCTGGGGCGTCCCGACGGCGAGCCCAATCCGAAGTACAGCCTCGAACCGGTCGCGCAGCGACTGTCCGAACTGCTCGGCAAGCCCGTCGCCTTCGCGCGCGACACCGTCGGCGTCTCGGCGCAGGAAGCTGTGTCCTCGCTGGCTGACGGCGACGTCGCCATCATCGAGAACCTCCGCTTCAACCCCGGCGAGACCTCGAAGGATGCGGCCGAGCGCCGCGCCTTCGCGCAGGAGCTGGCCGGGCTCGGCGACGCTCTCGTCTCCGACGGGTTCGGTGTCGTGCACCGCAAGCAGGCCAGCGTCTACGAGCTGGCTGAACTCCTGCCCTCGGCAGCGGGTCTGCTCATCGAGAAGGAGGTCGACGTGCTCGACCGTCTGACCGAGAACCCCGAGCGGCCGTACGCGGTCGTGCTCGGCGGATCGAAGGTCAGCGACAAGCTCGGCGTCATCGAGCACCTCCTGCCGCGTGTGGACACGCTGCTCGTCGGCGGCGGCATGATGTTCACCTTCCTCGCAGCTCTCGGCCACAAGGTGGGTGCGAGCCTTCTCGAGAAGGACCAGATCGACACGGTCAAGGGATACCTGTCCGCTGCCGAGGAGCGCGGAGTGAAGATCGTGCTTCCGGTGGACGCCGTCGTGGCCGCATCCTTCTCGGCGGACGCGGAGCACGTCGTCGCCGCGGTCGACGCCCTGGAGGACACTCCGTTCGGTGCATCGGGGCTGGGCCTCGACATCGGCCCGGAGACGGCGACGACGTTCGCCGCAGCGATCGCCGCGAGCAAGACCGTGTTCTGGAACGGCCCCATGGGCGTGTTCGAGATGGCGGCGTTCGCGGACGGCACCCGCGCGGTCGCGAAGGCGCTGACCGAGGTCGACGGCCTGTCGGTCGTCGGCGGAGGAGACTCCGCCGCCGCCGTGCGTCAGCTCGGCTTCCGCGACGATCAGTTCGGCCACATCTCCACCGGCGGTGGCGCCAGCCTCGAGTTCCTCGAGGGCAAGAAGCTTCCCGGACTGGAGGTCCTCGGATGGCAGTGACACGTACTCCGCTCATCGCGGGCAACTGGAAGATGAACCTGGACCACCTGCAGGCGGTCGCGCTCGTTCAGAAGCTCTACTGGACGCTGAAGGACGCGAAGCACGACCAGGACAGCGTCGAGGTCGCGGTCTTCCCGCCGTTCACGGATCTGCGCACGGTGCAGACGCTGATCGACGCCGACAAGATCCCGTTCGCCCTCGGTGCGCAGGACCTGTCGACGCACGACTCCGGCGCCTACACGGGTGAGATCTCCGGCGCGTTCCTGGCCAAGCTCGATGCGAAGTACGTGATCATCGGTCATTCCGAGCGTCGTGAGTATCACAACGAGACGGACGAGGTCGTCGCCGCCAAGGTGACGGCTGCTCTCCGTCACGGCCTCAGCCCGGTCATCTGCGTCGGCGAGACGGCAGAGGACCTGGAGAAGTTCGGTGCGAGCGCCGTGCCGGTCGGCCAGCTGCGGGTCGCCCTCGAGGGCGTCTCGACTGATGCCGACGTGGTCGTCGCCTACGAGCCCGTCTGGGCCATCGGGTCCGGCCAGGCGGCCACGCCCGAGCAGGCGCAGGACGTGTGCGCGACCCTTCGCGGCGTCGTGACCGAGGTCCTGGGCGAGGAGGCCGCGGGGCGCACCCGCGTTCTGTACGGCGGTTCCGTGAAGTCCGGCAACATCGCGACGTTCATGCGTCAGCCCGATGTGGACGGCGCCCTCGTAGGCGGCGCCAGCCTGGTCGCCGAGGAGTTCGCGGCGATCATCCGCTACCAGAAGCACGTCGGCGTCTGATCCGGGCCGTGAGGCGGGGCGCGGCCCCGTCTCACGGTCCTGGTCGGCCCGATGGCTATACTTGTACCTTGTGCGATCTCGAGATCGCCAAGAAGGGTGACGAACACAGTGCAGATTCTCGAGTTCGTGCTCCAGGTGCTCCTCGGCATCACGAGCCTGCTGCTGACGCTGCTTATCCTGCTCCACAAGGGGCGCGGCGGTGGACTGTCCGACATGTTCGGAGGCGGCATGAGTTCGTCCCTGGGCTCCTCTGGCCTGGCCGAGCGCAACCTGAACCGCTTCACGATCGTTCTCGCGCTCGTCTGGTTCATCTCGATCGTGGCCCTCGGCCTGGTCACCAAGTTCACCGGGCTGGTCTGATCATGGCCACCGGGGGAAACGCGATCCGGGGCACCCGTGTCGGTGCCGGACCGATGGGTGAACAGGACCACGGCTACCACGCCGACCGCGTGGCGGTGTCCTACTGGGACGCCCTCGGAAACGAGACGGTGCGGTACTTCGCCGCCGGCATCGCCGAGGAGGAGATCCCGGAGACGATCGACTCGCCGCATTCAGGTCTTCCGGCCGGCCGCGACCAGGCGAATCCGCCCGCGCTGGCCAAGCCGGAGCCGTACAAGACGCACCTCGCCTATGTGAAGGAGCGCCGCACGGACGACGAGGCCGAACAGCTCCTCGATGAGGCGTTGCACAAGCTGCGTGAGCGCCGCGGTCAGGACTGATCCGCAAGAGTTCATATGAGAGGAGCCCCGGTCGATGACCGGGGCTCCTCTCATATGAACTCAGTAGTCGCTGTCGATCAGTTCGACGGGCACCTTCGCCGCGGCCGCCTCGTCGACGAAGAAGACGGTGCGCTTGCGCCCCTTCGCACCCGCTGCAGGAACGCTCTGATAGCTGGCGCCTGCGAGAGCGAGTCCGAGGACGGATGCCTTGTCGGGACCGACGAGAACCAGCCACACGCGCTTGGCGGAGTTGATCACGGGTCGCGTGACCGTGATCCGCTCCGGAGGAGGCTTCGGCGCGTCGCGGACAGCCAGCACCGCGCGATCGGTCACCTGGATCTCGCCACGATCCGGGAACAGCGAAGCGATGTGCGCGTCCGGTCCGACCCCGAGGAAGCAGACGTCGAACGACGGCCACGCGCCGACGCTCGGATCCGCGAAGCGGGCGAGCTCGGCCTCGTAGGCCGCCGCCGCGTCCTCGATACCCAGTCCGTCGTCACTCGCGGCCATGGTGTGCACATTCTCGGCCGGCACCGGGATGCGATCGAGCAGAGCAGTGAACGCCTCGGCGTCGTTGCGATCCTCTGATCCTCGCGGCACGAAACGCTCGTCGCTCCACCAGAAATGGACGAGCGACCAGTCGACCTCATGGCATCGCGGGTTCTCGGCGACCGCCGCCAGAACGCGGCCGCCCATCGATCCGCCGGTCAACGAGATGTGGGCCGGCTTCCCCTCTACGACGCGCTTCGCGATCCGGCTGAGGAGGCGACGGGCCACAGCGCGGGCGATCCGATCGGGGTCCGAGCGGACGACGACCTGCTTCTCGGGGGCCTCGGGCATCATGCTCCTCGTGTCAGTGCTCGATGAGGGCGCTGCCCTCGGTGACGACGCGGCCGTACAGCAGGTCGGCGTCCAGCCGTCGCAGCTCCTCGGCCAGGCATTCGCGCAGGGACCGCCGCGGGAAAGCAAGCTCATGGCTCGGCTGTCCGGGCTGCGTCAATACCGCCGTCAGGGCGTCGGGGCGCTCCAAGACGATGTCTCCGCTGGCACGCGTGAGCCGCACGGACTTGATCCCGCTCGCCCACTCGTCGCCGTCCAGATAACGCCAGGTCACGTCGACCTTCAGCTGGAGACGGAGCCATGCCGCCAGCAGGGGAGTCGAGGGGGAGTCGCCGCCTCCCAGGACCTCCACGGCGGTGATCGGCTCGTAGGGCGGCTGATCCAGCACCGCCGCGAGCTGCTCGCGCCAGCGCGTGAGGCGCGTCCAGGCGAGATCGGTGTCACCGGGCGCGTAGTGGCCGCCCAGATTGAGCACCCATTCGTGGGGATCGCTCTGCATCGCGGCATCCGTGATCCGCCGCTGGGCGATCTTGCCGATGTCGGAACGCGACGGTACCTCCGGAGTGTCCGCGGGCCACCAGGCCACGACGGGAGCGTCGGGAAGGAGCAGGCCGGTCACGAGGCTCTCGGCGTTCGAACCCGCGGGCCCGTGGGCGTGCAGCAGGATCACCTCGCTCGCACCCGCGTCGCCGCCGACGCGGATCTCCGCATCCAGGCGCGGTTCGGCCTTCGGGTTGTCGAGCATGAGCACGATGACTCGCATGGGGTGCTCACGGGAGGCATCGTTCGCCGCTTCGATCGCCTCTTCCTCGATGCCGCGGCGCGTCGCGATGATGAGCGTCAGGACGCGGCCGAGCGCAACCGCTCCGCCTTCCTCCCGGACGTTGACCAGGGCGCGGGAGATCTTGCTGACGGTGGTGTCGGGCAGATCGATGATCACGGGCGCCTCCAGGTGCGACCATCGCGGGCGAGGAGCTCGTCCGCGGACTGCGGGCCCCACGAACCGGGGGAGTACTGTTCGAGCGGGCCGGATTGTTCCGACCAGAACTTCTCGATCGGGTCGAGGATCTTCCAGCTGAGTTCCACCTCTTCATGGCGTGGGAACAGCGGTGGATCGCCCAGGAGCACGTCGAGGATGAGACGCTCGTAGGCTTCGGGACTGGCTTCGGTGAAGGCGTGGCCGTAGCCGAAGTCCATCGTCACGTCGCGCACCTGCATGTCGGCGCCCGGCACTTTCGACCCGAACCGGATCGTGACTCCCTCATCCGGCTGGACACGGATCACGAGCGCGTTCTGGCCGAGACCGTCGGTCTGGCTGCGGCCGAACAGATGCTCGGGCGCACGTTTGAAGACCACGGCGATCTCGGTCACCCGACGTCCGAGTCGCTTCCCGGCGCGCAGGTAGAACGGGACCCCCGCCCATCGGCGCGTGTTGATGTCGAGCTTGATGGCGGCATAGGTCTCGGTCGTCGAATCGGCGGCCATGCCGTCCTCCTCGAGGAAGCCGAGCACCTTCTCGCCGCCCTGCCAACCGCCGGCGTACTGTCCGCGAGCGGTCGCCGTGGACAGATCGTCGGGCAGGGTCACCGCCGCGAGCACCTTCTCCTTCTCGGCGCGCAGCTGTGCCGCGTCGAAGGTGATGGGCTCTTCCATGGCGGTGAGAGCCAGGAGCTGGAGCAGGTGGTTCTGAATGACGTCGCGCGCGGCGCCGATTCCGTCGTAGTAGCCGGCTCGCCCGCCCACGCCGATGTCCTCAGCCATGGTGATCTGAACGTGGTCGACGTAGTTGCGGTTCCAGATGGGCTCGTAGAGCTCGTTGGCGAAGCGCAGCGCCAGGATGTTCTGGACCGTCTCCTTGCCGAGGTAGTGGTCGATGCGGAAGATCGAGTCCGCAGGGAACGCGGAGCGCACCACGTCGTTCAACTCGCGAGCCGACTCGAGGTCGTGCCCGAAGGGCTTCTCGATCACCACTCGGCGCCAGCGGTCCGCGCCGTCCGCGGTGTCGTCCACGAGGCCAGAGGCCTTGAGTTGCTCGGCGACGATCGGGAAGTCCCGCGGTGGGATCGACAGGTAGTACGCGTGGTTTCCCATCGTGCCGCGTTCGACGTCGAGCTTCTCGACGGTCTCGCGAAGGCGACGGAACGCATCGAGATCGTCGAACTGCCCTTGAACGAAACGGATACCCTGCAGCAGCTGCTCCCAGGTCTCGTCGCGGAACTCGGTGCGCGCGTACTGCTTCACCGCGTCACGGACGACCTCCGCGAAATCCTCGTCCTCCCAGTCCCGTCGTGCGAACCCGACGAGCCCGAACCCGGGCGGCAGGAGGCCGCGGTTGGCCAGGTCGTACACCGCCGGCATGAGCTTCTTGCGCGACAGGTCGCCTGTCACTCCGAAGATCACGAGGGCGCTGGGGCCAGCGATCCGACTCAGGCGTCGGTCATCCGGGTCGCGGAGCGGGTTGTGCCCCCGCGAGATCTCGGCAGTCATCGAGGGTGTTCTCCTACTGGGCGGCGTCGAACAGCGCGAGCACATCGGCCTGCGCATCGACGAGGGTGAGCGTGACGACCGGGCGCGCGTGCTCGTCGGCCAGCACGGAGGCATCGCCGGCGGCCTGCGCGGCGATCAGTTCGCCGAAGGTGAAGGGGCGGCCGGGAATGGCCAGGTCGGTGTGCGGGTTCTGCAGGATCTGCAGGAACACGCCGTTCGCCGGACCACCCTTGTGGTACTGACCTGTCGAGTGCAGGAATCGTGGACCCCACCCGAACGTCGTGGGGCGGCCGGAGTCTGCGGCGACGAGCTCGCGCAGCCCTTCGAGCGGCGCGAGGTCTCTGCGGTCCACGTATGCCTGCAGCGACACATATCCGTTCTCAGGAATACGGGCCCAGAGTGCGTCGAGGACTCCACTCAAGGTGCCGCTCGCCGACAGCGACGGGTCGGACACCCGGACCTCGATACCGTCCTCCACGAAGACGGCGGGAGTGGGCTCGGGCCGTTCGTCCAAGAGGGCTCGAGCGGCGGCCTTCGCGGCCTCCACATCAGGCTGGTCGAACGGATTGATCTGCAGCATCCGTCCGGCGATCGCCGTCGCATACTCCCACACGACGAACTGCGCGCCGAGCGACCCGGCGACGAGGATCTCGCCGCGGTGGTGCTCGAACAGGTGATCGTGGCGCACGTTGTCGACGAGGCGGAGAAGTTGCAGGTCGGCGGGGGCGTCCTCGACCTCGGGCGAGACGGGGAGCAGGACGACGGGCAGGATCCCGGTGCCGTTCTTCCCGGTTGACTCCGCGACGAGCTGCTCGATCCATCCGGGAAGACCCACGATGTGCGTGCCGTCGGTGATGATGCCGAGCTTGTCCTTGCGCGCGGCACCGCCGCCGGCGATCGCTGCCGCCAGGACGAGCGCAGGATTGCGGGGATCGTCGATGGCGACCTCGAGAAGCGTCGCCTCCGCCTCGTCGAGGAGCTCGTCGATGTCCACACCCGCCAGGCCTGCGGGCACGAGCCCGAACGCGGTCAGCGCGGAGTAGCGTCCGCCGACCGTGGGGTCTGCGGTGAACAGTCGGTAGCCGTCGGCATCCGCGGATTCGGCGAGCGGCGAACCGGGATCGGTGACGACGACGATGCGGCTCGTCGGGTCGATTCCGGCGGCACGATACGCCGCCTCGAACGCACGCTTCGCGGAGTCCGTCTCGATCGTGGAGCCGGACTTCGACGAGACGACGAGAGCCGTCTGTGCGAGACCGCCCGCCTCTGCGTCTCCGCCGATGGCGGCCGCGACCTCGCCGGGAGCGGTGGAGTCCAGAACGACGAGGGGGACACCCGCCGTGGCGGCGATCACCTCCGGAGCGAGGGACGAGCCCCCCATCCCGGCCAGCACGATGCGCGTGACACCGTCGGCGCGCAGGACGTCGCGAAGCGTGACGATCTCGTCGACCAGCGGTCGCGAAACGGTCACGGCCTGGACCCAGCCGAGTCGCTCCGCGGCATCGGCGGCGGCGCCCGGACCCCAGAGGTCCGGGTCGCCGGCCGTGATGCCGGATGCGATGAGAGAGTCGGCGAGAGCGGGAAGCTCCGCCTCGACCACGTCGCGGACATCGCCGCTGACGTGGATGTCGAAGCTCATCGCGCAGCCTTGAGCGCCGTCTCCACCGTCTCCTGCAGCTCGTGCCAGGACACGATGAACTTCTCGACGCCCTCGTCCTCGAGCGTCTGGGTGACGTCGGCGAAGTCGACGCCCACCGCGGCGAGCCGATCGAAGAACGTGTGGGCGGCACCGATGTTGCCCGTGATGGTGTCACCCTCGATGACGCCGTGGTCGAACGTGGCCTCGAGCGTCTTCTCCGGCATGGTGTTCACCGTGCCCGCCGCGACGAGCTCGGTCACGTACAGCGTGTCGGGCAGTGCCGGGTCCTTGACTCCCGTCGAAGCCCACAGCGGACGCTGCAGATTCGCGCCGGCCTCGAGCAGGGCCTGCGCGCGCGGGGAGCCGAACTCACGCTCGAACAGCTCGTACGCGAGGCGCGCGTTGGCCAGACCTGCCTGGGACAGCAGCGCGGTCGCCTCGTCCGTTCCGATGGCCTTCAGCCGCTTGTCCACCTCGGTGTCCACGCGGGAGACGAAGAACGACGCCACCGACTGCAGGCCGGAGATGTCGATGCCGGCGTCGCGCGCCTTCTCGAGACCTGACAGGTAGGCATCGATGACGGCGGCGTAGCGCTCCAGGCTGAAGATGAGGGTGACGTTGACCGAGATGCCTGCCCCGATGACCTCGGTGATCGCCGGCAGCCCCGCCTTGGTCGCGGGGATCTTGATCAGTGCGTTGGGACGGTCGACCTTCGCCCACAGTTCCTTGGCCTGCGCCACCGTCGCGGCGGTGTCGTGCGCGAGGTCGGGGGAGACCTCGATCGACACGCGCCCGTCGACGCCGTTCGTGGCGTCGTACACGGGGCGGAAGATGTCCGACGCCGCCTGCACGTCGTCGGTCGTGATCTCGAAGATCGCCGTGTCGACGTCCGCACCGGCGGCCGCGAGGGTGGCGACCTGCTCGGCGTACGCTTCGCCCTTCGAGAGGGCGCCGGCGAAGATCGTCGGGTTGGTGGTCACGCCGGAGACCGTGCGGTCGGAGATCAGCGCGGAGAGGTTGCCCGTCGTGATGCGCTCACGTGAGAGGTCATCGAGCCAGATGCTGACGCCCGCCGCGGCGAGCTGTTCGGTAGGGGTGCTCATTTTCTTGCTTCTCCTCGTGCTTACTCGGCTGCCGCGGCGATGGACTCGCGGGCGGCGGTGACGACGGCTTCGGTGGTGATCCCGAACTTCTGGAACAGCGTCTTGTAGTCGGCGGAGGCACCGAAGTGCTCGATGCCCACCGAGCGACCGGCGTCACCGACGATGCCCTGCCAGGTGAGTGCGGAGCCGGCCTCGACCGACACGCGGGCCTTGACCGACGACGGCAGGACGGATTCGCGGTACTCGGCGTCCTGCTCGGCGAACCACTCGAGAGACGGGACCGACACGACGCGCGCCGAGACGCCCTCCTGGGCGAGAGCCGCGCGCGCCTCGACGGCCAGCTGCACTTCCGAACCGGTGGCGATCAGCAGCACGTCGGGGGTCCCGCCGGGAGCCTCTGCCAGAACGTAGGCGCCCTTGACGGCGTTGTCCGCCGAGGCGAAGACATCGCCGGATGCGGCGCCGTCACCGCGCTCGAACACCGGGATGTTCTGGCGGGTGAGCGCGATACCCGAGGGACCGGCCGTGCGGCGCAGCATCTCGAGCCAGACCACGGCGGTCTCATTGGCGTCGGCGGGCCGGACCATCGAGAAGTTCGGGATCGCGCGCAGCGTCGCGAGCTGCTCGATCGGCTGGTGGGTGGGGCCGTCCTCGCCGAGGGCGACCGAGTCATGCGTCCAGACGAAGACCGTGGGGATGTTCATCAGCGCTGCCAGCCGCACCGGCGGGCGCATGTAGTCGCTGAAGATCAGGAACGTGCCGCCGAACGGACGCGTCGGTCCGTGCAGGACGATGCCATTGAGGATCGCGCCCATCGCGTGCTCGCGAATGCCGAAGTGCAGGACCCGCCCGTAGGGCGAACCGGTCCACTCGTGCGTCGACCACTCCTGCGGGATGAACGAACGCGCATCCTTGATGGTGGTCAGGTTCGATTCGGCCAGGTCGGCCGAACCGCCCCAGAGCTCGGGCAGCTGTGCGGCGAGGGCGTTGATGACCTGGCCGCTGGCGGCGCGGGTGGAGACGTCCTTGCCCGCCTCGAAGACCGGGAGGGCGTCGGCGATGTCGGCGGGGAGCTCCCGCGCCTCGAGGCGGTCGAGAAGCGCCTTGCGCTCGGGGTTCGCAGCGGCCCAGGCGTCGAACGACCGCTGCCACTCGGCCTTGGCCTGTTCTGCGCGCTTCACGAGCTCGCGCGTGTGTGCGATGACATCGTCGGCCACGACGAAGCTCTTCTCGGGGTCGAATCCGAGCACCTTCTTGGTGGCAGCCAGCTCGTCGGCGCCGAGTGCTGCGCCGTGGATCTTCCCGCTGTTCTGCTTACCGGGCGAGGGCCAGCCGATGATCGTCTTGAGGATGATGAGCGACGGCTTGTCGGTCTCGCCCTTCGCGCGCTCGATGGCCGCGTAGAGCTCGGCGACGTCCTCGACGTACTGGCCCGTCTTCTTCCAGTCCACGGTCTGGACCTGCCAGCCGTAAGCCTCGTAGCGCGCGGCGACGTCCTCGGTGAAAGCGACGTTCGTGTCGTCTTCGATGGAGATCTGGTTGGAGTCGTAGATCACGACGAGGTTGCCGAGCTGCTGGTGTCCGGCGAGCGAGGACGCCTCGCTCGTCACACCTTCCTGCAGGTCGCCGTCGCCGGCGATGACGTAGACGAAGTGGTCGAAGGGCGAGGTGCCCGCGGGAGCCTCGGGGTCGAACAGGCCTCGCTCGTAGCGGGCGGCGTAGGCGAAGCCGACGGAGGACGCGAGTCCCTGGCCCAGAGGACCGGTGGTGATCTCGACGCCCTTGGTGTGGCCGTACTCCGGGTGACCCGGAGTCAGCGAGCCCCAGGTGCGCAGCGACTCGAGGTCGTTGAGCTCGAGGCCGAATCCACCGAGGTACAGCTGCACATACTGCGTGAGGGAGGAGTGCCCCACAGAGAGGATGAAGCGGTCGCGGCCGATCCAGTGCGGGTCGGCGGGATCGTGGCGC
Organism: Microbacterium sp. SORGH_AS_0428; assembly: GCF_031453615.1. Taxonomy (NCBI): domain Bacteria; kingdom Bacillati; phylum Actinomycetota; class Actinomycetes; order Micrococcales; family Microbacteriaceae; genus Microbacterium; species Microbacterium sp. SORGH_AS_0428. The sequence goes on from NZ_JAVIZT010000001.1 coordinate 238,331, forward strand.
AGCACCCGCTGGTAGAGCAGGTAGGCGGCGGGGGCGAGGCTCATGGCGGTGCCGGGATGACCGTTGCCCACCTTCTCCACTGCATCCGCTGCGAGGATGCGGGCCGTGTCCACGGCGCGTGCATCAATCTCATCCCAACGCAAATCGGCCACGGGACCGCCTTTCACAAAGAGGAGTGCGCCACAGAGGGCCGATGAGTCCGGCCCGGGAGGGCCACGACCACGGCAGGCGCGCGTGTGGTTTCAGCATAGACTGGTCTGGAGCTTGACGAGGGGCGACAACGCAGCAGATGGACATCATGACGACGAGCCAGGGCGAGCCCGCATCCGCCGTCCGTCCTTCGATGGGTCGGACGGTTCGTGCGTACATCACCCTGACGAAGCCGCGCGTGCTCGAGCTCCTGCTCGTCACCACCGTTCCGGTGATGATCCTCGCGCAGAACGGGCTGCCGAATCTCTGGCTGGTGCTGGCGACGGTCATCGGCGGCTCCCTGAGCGCCGGTTCCGCGGCGGCGTTCAACATGTACCTCGATCGGGACATCGACGCGCACATGCAGCGCACGGTCAACCGGCCCCTCGTGACCGGCGAGGTCTCGCCGCGCGGTGCGCTGGTCTTCGCCTGGACGCTGGCGGTCGTGTCGACCGTCTGGCTGCTTCTGACGACGAACTGGCTCGCCGCGGCCCTGTCGGCAGGTGCGATCTTCTTCTACGTGGTCATCTACACGATCCTGCTCAAGCGTCGCACCGAGCAGAACATCGTGTGGGGCGGCATCGCGGGCTGCTTCCCGGTCGTCATCGGATGGTCGGCGGTGACGGGTTCCCTGTCGTGGACCCCGCTGATCCTCTTCGTCCTGATCTTCCTGTGGACGCCGCCGCACTACTGGCCCCTGTCCATGAAGTACAAGGACCAGTACGAGAACGTCGAGGTGCCGATGCTCGGTGCCACTCGATCCGGCTCCCAGGTGGGGCTGCAGGTGATCCTCTACGCGTGGGCGACCGTGGCCTGTTCGCTGCTGCTGATCCCGGTCGCCTCCATGGGCATGGTCTACTCGGTGTCGGCGATCGTGTTCGGCGGCTGGTTCCTCTACGAGTCGCACCGTCTCTATGCGCGCGCGGTGCGCGGCACCGAGCCGCGCCCGATGCGGGTCTTCCACGCGTCGATCACCTATCTGACGCTGCTCTTCGTCGCCATCGCGATCGATCCGCTGCTGCCGTTCTGATCGCCTCGCGCCACGCGAAGACCCCTCGGCCCATAAGACGGGGCCGAGGGGTCTTCGCTTTTCGTGCGCGTCGCCGGATCAGCGGGTGATCGGCTGGTCGGCGGATGCCGCGACGTCGTTCTGCGATGCGGCAGCCGTGTCGGCGGCAGCCGTGTCGGCGGGAGCCGCGGGGGTCTCGGACGCGGCGTCGGTCTCGACGGGCTCTGCCTCGTCCTGCCACGTGATGGTCTCGACGACGTCGACCTTCGGGGCGACGAGGCTGCGTGCTGCGCCGAGCGCAAGGGCCGCGACGAGGCCGACGAGGCCCGCGCCGGCGATGACGGCGCCGAACAGGGCCCACGCCTGACCGGCGTACACCTCGACGCCGGTCGCACTGCCGTCGGTGAGGGTGGAGGTCATGACCGAGATCTTGTCGATCGTGAGCCAGGCACCGAAGCCGACGGCGGCGGCGGAGCCTGCGATGAGCCCCCAGAACGGGATGCTGCGGGACAGGCGGGGACGGGTCGTCATGTGGATCACTCCTCGAACGCGCGGCAACGGTTGCCGCGACCTGGCCACCCTCTCGGGTCAATCCAGGTGCGCCCGATGACGCGTCTATGCGTCTGCTGAGGAATCCACCTGCCCGATCGTCCTCTTCAGGTGGAGGACGACGACGGTGTAGGCGGCCGCGGAGAGCGAGGCGAGGACCATGTGGATCCCGACGAGCAGCTCGGGCAGCCCCTCTCTCGCCTGCCACACTCCGACGGTCACCTGCACGGCGATGGCGACCACGAGCACGATCAGCCAGCGACGCGGGGGGAGGCGCAGGACCCAGGCGCTGATCGTGAGCACGAGCACGAGGGCTGCCAGCACGTATCCGGGCCAGGCGTGGATGTGGGCGAGGATCGTCGCGTCGAATCCCTCGCGGATCACGTTGGCATCGCCCGAGTGCGGTCCCGAGCCCGTGGTGAGCACGCCGAAGAGGATCGTCACGGCCAGGACGAGTCCCGTCGCGTGCGCGCCGATCTGGAACCACAGGGGGACGACGCGCTCGCGCGGACCCTCGGTCGCATCGAGTCGCACCAGGTACGCCGCAGCGACGCACACCAGCAGCAGCGAGCACGTGTAGTGGAACCCCACGAGGAAGGGGTTCAGATCCGTCAGGACCGCGAACCCGCCGACGACGGCCTGCGCCATGACTCCCGCCAGGACGATCCACGCGAGTGCCGAGAGGTCTCGACGTCGAGGGAGCCGGCGGCCGGCATCGATCGCCGCGGCGATGACGGCCGCCAGGAGCGCGCCCGAGGCGAAACCGAAAGCCGGCAGACTCAGGGCGGCGGCCACTGCGTACACGGGGATCGCGAGGAGGATGCCGCCGCCGGCGAACACGAGTGCGCGCATCACGGCGGGCCGGCCCGCGATCGCGTGCAGCGTCAGCAGGACGACGGCCACCGCGACGATCCCCACGACGCCGGTCATGGTCCGGTTGCCGAACTCGATGACGCCATGGATGCCCTGCTCGGGCAACGGAACGAGCGACTCAGGAGTACACAGCGGCCACTCCGAGCATCCCAGACCCGACCCCGTCAGTCGTACCGCGCCACCGGTCCCGATGATGATGACCTCGGTCAGGAACGAGAGCCACGCGAGAACGCGCAGCGGTCGTCCCACCACGAGCCCGGAGCCCCCCCGGACACGGTCGGATGCGGTCAGAGCGGTGCGAGCGGGCATGTGTCCTCCGGCCCGTTCCGGACCCGGGACGCGGCCCGGAAGTCAGGGGGAACCTGTAGAATCGTGGATGTTGCGATGCCGCGCTTCGCGCAGGGTGCATCGACAACAGTTTAGGCGCCGCGAGAGCGCCCATGATGAGGGCCCGAGAGCGGCGTTCGTCCCCGCAGACTCGACGGGGCGGCGGATGCCGGGGCGGATGACACCGTTGCGGTCCAATAAGGAGAGTGTGATGTCGGATGTGCTGATCGACCGCCCGGAGCTCGAAGGTCTGGGGGTGTACGAGTTCGGATGGCACGACCCCGACGCAGCGGGTGCGAGCGCGAAGCGCGGCCTCACCGAAGCCGTGGTGCGTGACATCTCGGCGCTCAAGGCCGAGCCCGAATGGATGCTGAAGACCCGTCTGAAGGGGTTCCAGCTCTTCGGTCGCAAGCCGATGCCCACCTGGGGTGCGGACCTCAGCGACATCGACTTCGAGAACATCAAGTACTTCGTGCGGTCCACCGAGAAGCAGGCGCAGTCCTGGGAGGATCTCCCCGAGGACATCCGCAACACCTACGAGAAGCTGGGCATCCCCGAGGCGGAGCGCTCGCGCCTGGTGGCCGGTGTCGCGGCGCAGTACGAGTCCGAGGTCGTCTACCACCAGATCCAGGAGGATCTGGAGGCGCAGGGCGTCATCTTCATGGACACCGACACGGCGTTGAAGGAGCACCCGGAGTTCTTCGAGGAGTACTTCGGCACCGTCATCCCCGCCGGTGACAACAAGTTCGCCGCCCTCAACACGGCTGTGTGGTCGGGCGGATCGTTCGTCTACGTGCCCAAGGGTGTGCACGTGGAGATCCCGCTGCAGGCCTACTTCCGCATCAACACGGAGAACATGGGCCAGTTCGAGCGGACGTTGATCATCGCCGATGAGGGGTCATACGTCCACTACATCGAGGGCTGCACGGCCCCCATCTACAAGAGCGACTCGTTGCATTCGGCCGTCGTCGAGATCATCGTGAAGAAGAACGCCCGCGTGCGTTACACGACGATCCAGAACTGGTCGAACAACGTCTACAACCTGGTGACCAAGCGCGCTGTCGCACATGAGGGCGCCACCATGGAATGGGTCGACGGCAACATCGGGTCGAAGGTCACGATGAAGTACCCCTCGATCTACCTGATGGGCGAGCACGCCAAGGGTGAGACCCTGTCGGTCGCCTTCGCCGGGCCCGGCCAGCACCAGGATGCCGGCGCCAAGATGATCCACATGGCGCCCTACACGCAGTCGTCGATCGTTTCGAAGTCGATCGCGCGCGGCGGCGGGCGGGCCGGATACCGGGGCGAGGTCCGCGTCGATGCGAACGCCCACCACTCCGCCAACACGGTGCGTTGCGACGCGCTCCTGGTCGACACGATCTCGCGCTCGGACACGTATCCCGCGATCGACATCCGGGTCGACGACGTCCAGCTCGGGCACGAGGCGACGGTCTCCAAGGTCAGCGAGGAGCAGCTCTTCTACCTGATGAGCCGGGGGCTCGCGGAAGACGAGGCGATGGCGATGATCGTGCGCGGGTTCATCGAGCCCATCGCGCGCGAGCTGCCGATGGAGTACGCACTGGAGTTGAACAAGCTCATCGAGATGGGCATGGAAGGCAGCGTCGGATGAGCCCCCAGGCCGAAGCCCCCGTGGTCGAGACCGCGAAGGGGCACATCGACCCTGCCGCAGCGTTCGTGCCGGTGCAGACCCGCTCGGAGCGCCCGCGCGCGAACGAGGTGTCCTTCTTCGAGGCTCCGACCGGCCGCGAGGTCAACTGGAAGCACACACCGATCGACCGCATCCGGGCTCTGCTCGAGGATGTCGCGGGTGACGCCGGCGCGGTGGCGGTGTCCGTGACCGGGCCGCTTGCTGCGGCGGGTCTGTCGGCCGGCCGGGCGCCGCGCGGCGAGGTCTTCACCGCGGAGGACCTGAGCGCGGCGATCGCCTGGGAGCGTTCCGCAGAGGCGCTGTATCTCAGCATCCCGGCAGGCGCGGAGCTGAGTGAGCCCGTCGTCGTGGACCTCCGCGGCGCCGGAGGCCGCGCACACACGCATCTGGTCATCGAGGCGCAGCCGAACGCGCGGGCAACGGTGCTCCTGCGCCATGCGGGCGTCGCCCAGCTCGCCGAGAACGTGGAGATCATCGTCCGCGACGGTGCGGCCCTCACACTCGTCACGCTTCAGGAATGGGACGACGAGGCGGTGCACGTGGCCGCGCATCAGGCGCGCGTCGATCGTGACGCGAGCCTGCGTCATGTCGTGGTCTCGTTCGGTGGCGGCGTGGTGCGCGTGAACCCGAACGTGGAGCTCGCCGGCACCGGCGCGCGCGGCGAGCTGTACGGCCTCTCCTTCGCGGACGCCGGCCAGCACCTCGAGAGCCAGGTGTACCTGCACCACAAGGGTGCGCAGACCGTCGGCGACGTGCTCTACAAGGGCGCGCTGCAGGGCGACACAGCCCACTCCGTCTGGATCGGCGATGTGCTGATCGGACCGGATGCGGTTGGCACCGACTCCTACGAGGCCAACCGCAACCTGGTGCTCACCGACGGTGCCCGCGCGGACTCCATCCCGAACCTCGAGATCGAGACGGGCGACATCCGCGGAGCGGGGCACGCGAGCGCCACCGGTCGTTTCGACGACGAACAGCTGTTCTACCTGCAGGCTCGCGGCATCGACCCGGAGCAGGCACGACGCCTGGTCGTGCTCGGCTTCCTCATGGAGATCGTGCAGAAGATCGGCATCGCAGAGCTCGAGGACCGTCTCGTCGGTGCGATCGAGGCCGAACTCGCGGGGGAGAAGCGGTGAGCGCGACGCGCGTGTGCGCTCTGAGCGAGCTGCAGCAGGACGAAGCCCGCCGCGTCGAGATCGATGGCGTGCCCATGGCCGTGGTCCTCGACGGCAACGGCGAGGTTCACGCCATCGGCGACACGTGTACGCACGGTGACATCTCGCTCTCGGACGGATTCGTCGAGGGGGACACCCTGGAGTGCTGGGCGCACGGATCCGCGTTCTCGCTGCGTACCGGTAAGCCCCTGAACCTGCCGGCCTACGAGCCGGTGCCCGTATACGAAGTCACGATCGAGGGAGACGATGTCCTGATCGATCCCGCCGTGACCAAGAACGTCGACTGACGAAGGAACTGACATGTCTGTGCTCGAGATCCGCGACCTCCACGTGACGGTCGAGACCGATGAGGGGACCACCCCCATCCTGAACGGCGTCACGCTGACGATCCGCACCGGTGAGACCCACGCCATCATGGGCCCCAACGGGTCGGGCAAGTCGACGCTCGCCTACACGATCGCGGGACACCCGAAGTACACCGTGACCGGCGGCTCGATCACCCTCGACGGCGAGGACGTCCTCGAGATGACCGTCGACGAGCGTGCACGCGCGGGGCTGTTCCTCGCGATGCAGTACCCCGTCGAGGTCCCGGGGATCACCGTGACCAACTTCCTGCGCACGGCCAAGACGGCGATCGACGGCGAGGCTCCGGCCATCCGCACGTGGACCAAGGACGTCAAGGCGGCCATGAGCAATCTGCGGATGGACGCGAAGTTCGCCCAGCGCAACGTCAACGAGGGGTTCTCGGGCGGCGAGAAGAAGCGTCACGAGATCCTGCAGCTCGAGCTGCTCAAGCCGAAGGTCGCCATCCTGGATGAGACCGACTCGGGCCTCGACGTCGACGCGCTGAAGATCGTGTCCGAGGGCGTGAACCGCGCCAAGGCCGAGACCGACCTCGGTGTCCTGCTCATCACGCACTACACGCGCATCCTCAACTACATCCGCCCCGACTTCGTGCACGTGCTCGTCAACGGCCGGGTCGCCGAAGAGGGCGGTCCCGAGCTCGCTGAGCGTCTCGAGAACGAGGGATACGACCGGTTCCTCGAGCCGGGTGTGCAGGCCGGCGCGTAGGATTCGACTATGACCGCGACGATCACCCCGGAGAAGTACGACGAGGTCACCGAGGCTCTCAAGGACGTCATGGACCCCGAACTGGGTGTCAACGTCGTCGACCTGGGTCTCATCTACGACCTCGCGTGGGACGACGAGAACGACGCTCTCGTGATCCACATGACGCTGACCTCCGCGGGGTGTCCGCTGACGGACGTGCTCGAGGAGCAGACGGCACAGGCGTTGGATTCCGTCGTCGAGCGATTCCGCATCAACTGGGTCTGGATGCCGCCGTGGGGCCCGGAGCGGATCACGGACGACGGTCGCGACATGATGCGGGCCCTCGGCTTCGCCATCTGACTGCGCTCGATAGGCTCGTTCGGTGCCGATCGAACCCCTTCGTGCCCTGTCCCTCGCCGAGTTGCGTCAGCGCCGGAGTGCGAAGTGGCGGTCCTACCCGGACGATGTGATTCCGCTGTTCGTCGCTGAGACGGACTACCCGTTGGCGCCCGCGATCAGCGCCGCGCTCCACGAGGCCGTCTCGCGCGGGGACACCGGCTACACGCCGGCTGATCCGGGCGTCGCTGCCGCGTACAGCGCTTTCGCCGCGCGGCGTCTGGGATGGTGTCCGGATCCAGACCGGATGCGGATCACGGGAGACGTCATCATGGGCGTCGTCGAGATCCTGCGCCGGGTCATCGTGCCCGGCGATCGTGTCGTGATCACGCCTCCCGTGTACCCACCGTTCTTCGAAGCGGTGCCGGAAGCGGGCGGTGTGGCCCAGTCGGTGCCGCTGCGCGACACCGGAGACGGCTGGGAGCTGGATCTGGAGGGGATAGAAGACGCGTTCCGGGAGGGCGCGCGAGCCGTTCTGCTGTGCAATCCGCACAACCCCACCGGAACGATCCATTCTGCGGGCGCGCTGCGTACGCTGGCGGAGCTCGCCGTGCGCTACCGAGCCGTCGTGGTCAGCGACGAGATCCATGCGCCCCTGCCACGGGCCGGCAACATCGTCACCCCGTTCCTCTCCGTCTCGGATGCCGCCGCGCGATGCGGGTACGCCGTCGTCTCCGCGAGCAAGGCGTTCAATCTGGCGGGTCTGAAGTGCGCGATCATGGTGGCCGCGGACGACCGGACGCACGCGATCCTGCGCTCGCTTCCGGACGAGGTGTCGTGGCGTACGGGGCTCTTCGGTGCCCTCGCGACAGTGGCCGCGCTCTCACCCGAATCCGATCCCTGGCTGGATGCGCAAGCGGTCGCCATCGATGCGAACGCAGATCTCCTGCGCACGTTGCTCTTGACGCATCTGCCCTATGCGGGCTTCCGGCCACCGGAGGCCGGGTACCTCGGGTGGGTGGATCTCTCCGCCTGCGGCTGGGGAGACGCGCCGGCCCGGCGGATCCTTCGCGAGGCGCGCGTGGCCGTCCATTCCGGTCCCGCGTTCGGCGCCGGTGGAGCGGGGCATATCCGTCTGACGCTCGGCTGCGCGCCGGAGGTGCTCACCGAGGCGATCGAACGGATCGCTGTTCTCGTCTGAGCCCGCTTGGGCATTCGCGTAGGTAAGGATACCCTTATCGAGTGACAGCCCTCGCGACTCGCCCGTCTTACCGCCCGTACATCGCGCACGTCTCGCGGACCGCGCGGCTGTCCCCGCACTTCGTCCGTGTGACGTTCTCGTGCCCGGAATTCGAGCATTTCGGCACCGCGGGTCGGGACCAGCGGCTGAAGGTGCTGTTCCCCGGTCCGGACGGTCGCGTGTGCGATGTGGGGCAGAGAGACGAGGAGGCGATCGCGCGGGGAGATTGGTACACCCGCTGGCGGGAGCTGTCACCGACGCAGCGCACCCCGTTCCGCACGTACACGGTGCGCCGTGTCGACCCCGCGAGCCGCGAGGTCGACATCGACTTCGTGCTGCACCATGATCCCGGCCCCGCGGGTGCGTGGGCGCAGGCGGCCGCGGCGGGGGACGAGATCGTCATCGTCGGTCCGGACCAGCGCAGCCCTGACTCCCATCTGGGCATCGATTGGCACCCGGGCAGCGCACGCAGGCTCCTGCTCGCCGGCGACGAGACCGCGGCACCGGCCATCGCAGGCATCCTCGAGTCGCTGACGGGCGACACCGACGTCGACGCGTTCATCGAGATTCCCTCACGACACGACGCCCTCCCGATCGCGACGCACGCGCGTGTGACGTGGCTCGCCCGCGACGAGCGCGCTCACGGCGAGGCGCTCAGCGCGGCCGTCACCTCCTGGACCGAGACCGCCGGCGAGGTGCTGGCGCGTGCCGCAGCGCCCCGCCCGCAGGAACTCGAGGACGTCGACATCGACCGCGAGATCCTCTGGGACAGCCCTGGGGATTCCGAGGGTGAGTTCTATGCCTGGATCGCGGGCGAGTCGCAGACGGTGAAGACGCTGCGCCGGTTGCTGGTGCAGGGCAAGGGAGTGGACCGCAAGCGCGTGGCCTTCATGGGCTACTGGCGACGCGGCGTCTCGGAACGCGTCGAGTAGACGCCGGGGCCTCAGGCGGGCGCGTCCGCGTCCGTGATCGTGTGATGACGCCCGAGCGGGATGACCATGGGGCGACCCGTCAGCGGGTCCGGCATGATCCTGCTCTCCAGACCGAAGACGGTGCGGACCACATCGGTCGTCAGGACGCTCGCCGGCGCTCCCGCGGCGAGGATGCGGCCGTCGACCATGGCGACGAGATGGTCGGCGTAGCGGGCGGCGAGGTTGAGATCGTGCAGCACCATGACGATGGTCGTGCCCCGGTCCCGGTTCAGATCGGTCAACAGATCCAGCACGTCGATCTGGTGGCTGATGTCGAGGAAGGTCGTCGGCTCGTCGAGCAGGAGCAGATCCGTCTGCTGCGCCAGGGCCATCGCTATCCAGACGCGCTGACGCTGACCGCCGCTGAGCTCGTCCACGGAGCGGTCGGCGAGGTGCGCGGTGCCGGTCGCCTCGAGCGCGCCCGCGATCGCGGCGTCATCGGCCGCGTTCCACCGCGCCAGTGGGCCCTGGTGCGGATGCCGACCCCGACTCACGAGGTCGGACACCGCGATGCCGTCGGGAGCGATGGGCGACTGCGGCAGAAGCCCCAGGACGCGCGCGACCTGGCGCGTGGGAAGCCGATGGATGCTCTTCCCGTCGAGCAGCACGCTCCCCGCCGCAGGCGGCAGCAGCCGTGCCATCGACTTCAACAGCGTGGACTTCCCGCATGCATTGGCGCCGACGATGGTCGTGATCCTGCCTGCGGGTACCGAGAGATCCAGCGCGTCGACGATCACCCTGTCGCCGTACGCGAGTGTGAGCGCATCGGCGACGAGCGTGTGTTCGGCGGTCATATCGAGGTTCCTCCGGCTCGGCTGCTGCGGATGAGCAGATAGACGAGATAGGGCGCGCCCAGCACGCCGGTCACGACGCCGACGGGCAGGCGCGTACCGAGCGCGTACTGCGCGATGAAGTCGGACACCAGCACCAGGACGGCGCCCACGAGTCCGGCCGGCACGACGGGGGAGCCGACGGGCCCGAGGATCCTCACGGCGATGGGTCCGGCGAGGAAGGCGACGAACGAGATGGGTCCGGCGGCAGCTGTCGCGAACGCCAGCAGGCACACGGCGGCGACGATGAGCAGGAGACGGCTGCGTTCGACACGCACGCCGAGGGCGGATGCGGCCTCGTCACCGACCCGCAGGAGTTCGAGATCGCGGGACAGGAACAGCAGCGCGGGAACGACCACCACCATGATCGCCGCGAGTGGCAGGACCTTCGCCCAACTCGCGTCGTTGAGGTTTCCCGTGATCCAGCGCATGGCCGTCTGAAGATCCCACTCCGCGGGCGCGCGAGATGATGTACGAGACCACGCTGTTGCAGATGGCTGCGACGCCGATGCCGATCAGGATCAGGCGAGCGCCCGAGCCGCCGCGCTTGTAGGCGAGCAGATAGATGAGCAGGGCCGCGGCCAGCGCGGCGCCGGTCGCGAGGAACGAGACCGATGTCTCGCCGAGGCCGAGCACGACGATCCCCGTGACGGCGGCGGCGCTCGCTCCCGAGCTGATGCCGATCACGTCCGGACTCGCCAGGGGGTTGCGCAGCATCGTCTGGAAGACGACGCCACCCATCCCGAAACAGAGGCCCGTCAGCAGGGCCGTCGTGGCGCGGGGAAGTCGCAGCTCACCGACGGTGAAGGACGCGCCCGGCACGCGCTGCCCGGTCAGGACGGCCCAGACCTCGGCGGGGGAGTAGAAGGTCTGTCCCAACATGAGGGAGAGCGCGTAGACGGCGATCGCGATCGCGGCGAGCGCGGACGTGACGACGATCCACCGTCGACGACGCCGGCGGCGTCCCGCGCGAACGAGGGTGAGCGCATCCCGGGCTCCTGCGGTCACCGTCACAGCGCCCTCACCTTCTGTCGCCGAACGATGGCGATGAAGAACGGCGCGCCGACGAGCGCGGTGATGATGCCGACCTCGATCTCCTCGGGGCGGGCGATGACGCGTCCGATGACATCAGCGCCCGTGAGCAGCACCGCCCCGGCGACCGCGCTGAAGGGGAGGAGCCAGCGGTGGTCCACGCCGATGAGCAACCGGCAGATGTGCGGGACGACCAGGCCCACGAAACCGATGGGCCCGGCGACCGCCGTGGCCGCGCCGCAGAGCAGGACGGCGCCGAGCGTCGATGCGAGACGTGCCGTGCGCACGCGCTCACCGAGCCCTGCGGCGAGCTCGTCGCCCAGTGCCAGGGTGTTCAGCGCGGGGCTGCACGCCAGGCAGACGACGAGACCGACGACCAGGAATGGCGCGACCTGCAGGATGGTGGCGCCCGTCGCGCCCCCGACCCCCGCCCACCTGCCAGAAACGGAACTGGCTCATCACATCGACCCGGGGCAGCAGGATGGCGCTCGTCAACGACGAGAAGGCGACGGCCGTCACGGCACCCGCGAGAGCGAGCTTGAGCGGCGTCGCGCCCCCTCGGCCCAGCGCGCCGATCCCGTAGACGAAGACGGCGGCGATCGCGGCTCCGACCAAGGCGGTCCAGATGTACGCGGTCGGGGTCGTAAGACCCAGGAACGCGATGCCGCAGACCACCGCCAGGGCGGCCCCGCCGTTGATCCCGAGGATCTGCGGGTCAGCGAGCGGATTGCGGGTCGCGCCCTGGAGAACTGCGCCTGCGACGCCCAGCGCCGCGCCGACTATGATCGCGAGGACCGTGCGAGGAATGCGCTTGTTCACGGCGGCGGCTCCCGCCGTGTCGACCGCCCCGCCGAGGCCCGCCCAGACGTCGTGCCATCCGACCTCGCGTGCCCCGAAGGTCACCGACAGGAACGAGATCGCCAGCAACGCTGCGAGGAGAACCAGGATCCACAAGGTCCGCCGCCGCCCCCAGCGCCGTCGCGGTGACGGCGTGGGGGCGGCAGCGTGGACAGTGGGGGCGACGCTCATCGCCGCCCGCGCCCGCGGACGATCGGTCGGATCATGATGCCTTGGCGGCGGCCTCTCCGACGAGCTTGATGTAGTCGTCGCCGTAGCTGGTGCCGATCGACAGGGGCGAGGGCGTGATCGCGGAAGAGAGCGTCGAGTCGGACGTGATCACCGCGACGGCGCCCTTGGCGACGGCGGGGATGCGCGACATGAGCGGGTCGGACTGCCACTGCGCGAGTGTCTCGTCCGTGCCGTAGGTCACGATCACCTGGACGTCTTCGAAGCTCTCGATCTGTTCGGTGCTGGTGACGATCCAGAACTGGTCGGATGCGGCCGACTGCTCCTTGACATAGGCGGAGGGCGCGAATCCCATCTCCTCGAGGTAGTCCACACGCGGGTCCGACCGGCTGTAGAAGCCGAGGTTGCTCAGGTCGGTGGGGTCGAAGTAGGACAGAAGTGAGGTTTTCCCGGCGATCGCGGGGTACTCCGCGGCCGTGTCGGCGACGTGCTTCTCGAGCGAGGAGACGAGCTCCTGCGCCTCGTCCGCCATGCCCAGCGCCGTCCCGTCGAGGACGGTCATGTCCTGCCACGAGGTTCCCCAGGCCATCTCCTGGTAGGTGACGACCGGCGCGATCTTGCTCAGGGTGTCGTACTGCTCCTGGGTCATGCCGGAGTACGCGGCCAGGATGACGTCGGGCGCGGCATCCGCGATGGCCTCGTAGTCGTACCCGTCCGTCTCGTCCATCAGCACGGGCGTCTGCGCACCCAGCTCGTCCAGCTTGTCCTTCACCCAGGGGAGAAGCCCGTCACCGTCCTCGTCGCCGTAGGTCACCTTCGGCATGGCCACCGGAACGATCCCCAGTGCCAGTGCGACATCCTGATTGCCCCAGTCGACGGTGACGACGCGCTGCGGCTTGGCGTCGATCGTGGTGGTGCCGAAGGCGTTCTCGATCGAGAGCGGGAACGCGCCGCTCTGGTCCGCACCGCCGTCGCTGGCAGCGGGCGTCGCCGCTTGCGAGCTGCAGGCGGTGAGGGCGGCGAGGGAGAGGGCGGAGACCGCGACAGCGGTCCAGCGCTTGAGCTGCATGGCGAGAAGGGCCTTTCTGGAGGGGTGCTAGGCGAGGCTACCCTAACTCAGGGCTCGGTTTCGACCCGTTCCGGCCGGGTCGTCCGGCCGGAACGACCGTGGTTGCACGCGCCGGTAGACTGAACGTTGGCCTTCTCCGGCCTCCCTCCCACCCGAACAGAACGGACGTACGCCGTGCTCGCCGTGCATGACCTCGAGATCCGCGTCGGCGCGCGCGTTCTCATGTCCGAGGTCGCCTTCCGCGTCTCCCGAGGCGACAAGATCGGTCTGGTCGGTCGCAACGGTGCGGGCAAGACGACGCTCACGAAGGTCCTCGCCGGCGATCTGCTGCCGTCGGCGGGCGAGGTGCAGCGCGGGGGAGAGCTCGGTTACCTGCCGCAGGACCCCCGTTCCGGCGACCCCGAGATGCTCGCACGCACCCGCATCCTCGACGCACGCGGTCTGGGCACGCTCGCGCTCGGCATGCAGGAGGCCTCGCTCGCGATGGCGGACGACGACCCGGATGTCGCGGCGAAGGCGATGCGACGTTACGGCAGCCTCACGGAGCGCTTCGAGTCGCTCGGCGGTTACGCGGCCGAGGCGGAGGCGGCATCGATCGCCCACAATCTGTCGCTGCCCGATCGCATCCTCGATCAGCCGCTGAAGACGCTCTCCGGCGGCCAGCGTCGGCGCATCGAGCTCGCCCGCATCCTGTTCTCGGATGCGGACACGATGATCCTCGACGAGCCGACCAACCACCTTGACGCCGACAGCGTGGTCTGGCTCCGCGAGTTCCTCAAGAACTACAAGGGCGGACTCATCGTCATCAGCCACGATGTCGAGCTCGTCGGTGAGACGGTCAACCGCGTCTTCTACCTCGACGCCAACCGTCAGGTGATCGACATCTACAACATGAACTGGAAGAACTACCAGCGTCAGCGGGTGGCCGACGAGGAGCGTCGCAAGAAGGAGCGCGTCAACGTCGAGAAGAAGGCGACCGCCCTGCAGCTGCAGGCGGCGCGCTTCGGCGCCAAGGCGTCGAAGGCCGCGGCCGCGCACCAGATGGTCGCGCGCGCCGAGAAGATGCTCTCCGGTCTCGATGACGTGCGTCAGGAGGATCGCGTCGCGAAGCTCCGCTTCCCGAAGCCCGCCCCCTGCGGAAAGACGCCGCTCATGGCGCGGGGCCTGTCGAAGTCATACGGGTCGCTGGAGATCTTCGCCGACGTGGACCTCGCGATCGATCGCGGTTCGAAGGTCGTCGTGCTGGGCCTCAACGGTGCCGGGAAGACGACGCTGCTACGGATGCTGGCTGGGGTCGATGCTCCCGACACGGGAACCATCGAACCCGGGCACGGACTGAAGATCGGCTACTACGCCCAGGAGCACGAGAACCTCGACGTGTCGCGGTCGGTCCTGGAGAACATGATGTCGGCGGCGCCGGACATCACGGCGACGGAGGCTCGCAAGGTGCTCGGGTCGTTCCTGTTCACCGGGGACGACGTGCTCAAGCCCGCCGGTGTCCTCTCGGGCGGCGAGAAGACCCGGCTGTCGCTGGCGACCCTCGTCGTCTCGAGCGCGAACATGCTCCTGCTCGACGAGCCGACGAACAACCTCGACCCCGCCTCGCGCGAGGAGATCCTCGGTGCGCTCGCGCACTACGAGGGCGCGGTTGTGCTCGTCTCGCACGATGCGGGAGCCGTCGAGGCTCTCAACCCGGAGCGCGTCCTCATCCTGCCCGACGGGGTCGAGGACATCTGGGGTCGAGACTACGTCGACCTGATCACTCTGGCCTGAGCGCTCACGCGTCGGCGCGGTCGAGGATCGCGTCCTCCTGCTCGGCGTCCCGATCCACGCGCGTGCGGGGTCGGACGACACGAGACGTCGCCGGCTGATCGTCGTCTTCGTGGTCCTCGGTTCGCTTGCGACGTTCGGTGCGGATGATGTAGCCGATGAAGACGAACCCCATCACGGCGAACAGGATCCACTGGATCGCGTACGACAGATGCGGCCCCGGGTCCTCCGACGGCGCTGCCAGAGCAAACGGCATGTCCGGAACCGAAGGATCCTCGCTCACGAGCACCCCGTAGGCGGAGGTCAGGGTCGCCGAGCCGGTGGTCTCCGCGACGAGCGGCAGATTGATCGTCGGCACCTGTCCGGCCGGTGCGGTGCGCCCGGAGTTCGGCAGGGCTTCCGGAGCGCGAAGTCGCACGACCACGCTCACCGGGCCCGAGGGCGGCGCGGGAATGAGAGCCGGCCCGTCGCCGCTCTCCGCCGGAGGGATCCATCCGCGGTCGATGATGAACACGCGACCGTCGGACGTGCGCAGGGGCGTCAGGACCTCGAAGGCGCTCGTGCCGCCGTGCGGGCGGTTGCGGACCACCACCTGCTGCTCGGCGACGTACTCGCCGGTGACGACGACGGGATGCCATTCCGACTCGGGGTCGAGCTGGTCGTCGGGGAGGAGCTCGTCCAGCGGCACCGCGGCCGCGTCGTAGTTCCGCTCGACGAGGGCCAGCTGCGCCGCTCGCTCGTCGTTGCGGGCGAATTGCCAGTGAGAGAGGAAGACGCAGGCGATGGCGAAGACGATGGCGACCCCGACGTAGGCCGTCCACCGCAGTACCGTGTCGCGACGGATGCTCATGACGCGTCCTGCCTGACGAAAGGCTCCACCCAGACCGGGAAGGAACGGGTCGCCAGGAAGTCTCGGAGGTACCCGACGTGCGCGTCGCAGGCCAACCAGATCTTCCGCCGTTCCGCGTCATGGATGCGCGGGTTGCGCCACAGCACCCGCCAGAGGGCACCGTCGCGACATCCCGCTCGCGAACAGATCGCCTCGTCACTCATGCGTCGTGCGGGTTCGGGGGTGTCTCGGAGATGGTGATCACCTGGCTGTGCGGGGTCGGGGACGGCTTGTCCTCCGCCTGCTCGAGAGCGGGCAGGGTGACGGTCTCGGCGGGCGCGGCGCGCGACTCCTGGCCCACGTTCGCGACGACGACGGCGATGTAGGGAAGGAAGACCGCTCCCGCGGCGAACAGCCACGTGTACCACCCGTAGGGGGTGACGAGGATCATCGCGACGAAGCACGCCACCCGTATGCCCATCATGATGACGTACTTGAGCATGCGAGCGCTCGACTCGTCACGCGGTGCGTGGGGGAGCGAGGTCGCCGACTGTGGTGGGGAGGGCTGCTTCACGGTGCTTCCAGAGTACGCCGGAGGCACCGTTCGCGGGGTCGGTCAGGAGGAGTAGCTGTAGTCGTAGTAGGCGCCGTTCGCGAGGTTCACGACCCAGACGATCCAGAGGACGACGAGCACCGTGATGATCGCGTAGAGCGCCAGTCCGGCGTAACCGGTGATCGTGCCTGCCAGCCCCAGTCCGCGACCGCCCTCCTCGCGTTCGCGGATCTGCTTGAGCGAGATGTGACCGGTGATGATGCCGACGATGGAACCGATGAAGGGGAGAAGCACGATCCCGACGATCGAGGACACCAGCGACACCACGGCGAGGCTGTTCGTCTTCGGGCCCGTCGGGTAGGGCGTGTACACGGGCGGGGCACCGTATGCCGGTGCGCCCTGGTACGCGGGCGGGTAGGCGGGTGCGGTGGGCGGCACGTTGTACGCCGGGTAGGCCGCGGGGGCTGCCGGCGGCGCACTGTATCCCGGGTATCCCGGGGAGGGCGCCGGCGACGACGGAGCGGGGTAAGACGGCGGCGCGTACGCGGGTGCCGCGTAGTCGGGTGAGGCCGGGGCTGGCGCGGCAGGCTCCGCGGGTAGGGGCTGAGCGTCGGGGGTCGTGCCCTCTCCCGCGGATGCGGGTGCGGGGAGGTCGTTGTTCTGATCGCTCATCTGGATGCCTTTCCGTCTGTGAGGGAAGCCTTCCAGTGAGCGCCGGGCGGTGTCAAACGAGCCTGTCGATAGGCTGGAGGCTCTACCCGATCTGACGAGGAGAACCATGTCGAGCGACCGTGTCGTGCTCATCACCGGAGGCAACCGCGGCATCGGCCGTGCGATCGCCGAGCGCTTCGTGTCGGACGGATACCGCGTCGCGGTGACCGCTCGTTCGGGTGAGGGACCGGAGGGCACGCTCACGGTGCGTGCGGATGTGACGGACGCCGCCGCGCTCGACGCCGCTTACACCGAGGTCGAAGCGAAGCTCGGTCCGGTGACCATCCTGGTCGCGAACGCGGGCATCACCCGCGACACGCTGCTTCTCCGCATGAGCGAGGACGACTTCGACGACGTCATCGACACGAACCTCGGCGGCACGTTCCGTGTGGTCAAGCGCGCTGCCAAGGGGCTCGTTCGCGCACGATGGGGTCGCGTCATCCTCATCTCCAGCGTCGTGGGGCTGTACGGGTCTGCGGGCCAGATCAACTACGCCAGCTCGAAGAGTGCACTCGTCGGATTCGCCCGCTCACTGACCCGGGAGCTCGGCGCGCGAGGCGTCACGACGAACGTCGTCGCCCCCGGATTCATCGAGACCGACATGACGGCGGAGCTGAGCGCGGAGACGCAGGCGGAGTACAAGAAGGCAATTCCCGCCGGTCGCTACGGCACTCCGGCGGAAGTCGCCGCGGTGGTGGCGTGGCTCGCCTCCGACGACGCCGCCTACATCTCCGGCGCGGTCATCCCCGTCGATGGCGGTCTGGGCATGGGGCACTGATCGTCAGCGTTCGACCGCTCGCACGATGAGTTCTCCCAGCCTCTGGGGCTGGGAGAACTGCGGCCAGTGGCCCGAGCCGATCGGCACGACCTCGCGGTCGACGATGGCCTGCCACTCGTCGCGAAAGCTGGGCCACTGCGCCAACTGCGCGTCGAGTTCGTCGGCGTCTGCGCCGCCGGAGAGAACCGTCACCGGGATGCCGTGCCGGCGCCGGTCGTGCAGGTGCAGCGGGTCGGTCGGAACGGATGCCGGAACCGGAACCGCCGCGGCGGCGACGCGCGTGCGCGTGGGGCCGTCCAGGTCGGCGACATCCGGCGCATCGAACGCGTCCCAGCCGGGGAACGGGATGACGCCGTCGACGACCGGAAACGTGGCGATGCTGGCGCCGTCGGGCGCCGGCACCGTGTCGACGAAGACCACGCGCGAGACCGCCTCCGGCCGCGCGTCGGCGGCGCCCCAGGCGACATTGCCGCCGCCGCTGTGCCCCACGAGCACGACGGGCTCGCCGGCGTGGTCGATCCGGGCGACGACGGCGGCGACCCAGTCCGCCAGGTGCGTCTCCGGCGAGGACGGAAGGGTCAGCGCAACGGCGTCGAAGCCGGCGTCGTCGATCGTGGGCACCACGCCGTGCCAAGATCCGGCGTCCAGCCACAGGCCGGGGATGAGGATGAGCTGCATTCGGGGACTCTACGCCGAGCCTCGGCTGTCGTCAGGGCAGAAGCGCGATGACTTCGCGAAGGTCCACGGGGCCGATGACCAGGTCGGCCGCGACGCGCACGGCTGGTTTGGCATTGAAGGCGAGGCCCAGAGCCGCCGCGCGCATCATCGACAAGTCGTTCGCACCGTCGCCGATGGCGATGGTTCGGCGCGCATCCACCTCGTACCGGGCGGCCCATCCGCGCAGTTGCGATGCCTTGGCCTCGGCGTCGACGATCTCTCCCGACACGACGCCCGTGAGAGCTCCGGAGTCGACCTCGAGGCGGTTCGCGCGCCACAGGTCGACGCCGAGGGCCGGCGCGATGTCGTCGAGGATCTCGTGGAAGCCGCCGGAGACCACAGCGACGATGCCGTCGCGGGCATGCACGGCGTCGATCAGCTCGCGCACGCCCGGGGTCGGTTCGATACGCGAGCGCACGCGTGCGAAGGATGCGGTGGGCACACCGCGCAGTCGGGCGACTCGGGAGCGCAGACTGGTGGCGAAGTCGACGTCCCCGCGCATGGCGGCCTCCGTGGCCTCCGCGACCTCGGCACCGCGTCCGGCCTCGTCCGCGATCAGTTCGATGACCTCGTTGCGGATGAGGGTGGAGTCGGCGTCGAGCACGACGAGCAGACGACGAGGGCGGGTCTCACGCATCCGTCCACGCTAGCGCGCGCGGGTGCGCGCACCGAACAGCCCCTGCTGCCGTTACGGCTCGACGCGCACGTTCTTGCCGACGACGGTGATCCCCGAGTCGGTGACCGTGAATCCCCGGGCCAGGTCGCGTTCGCGATCGACACCCACGGTGGCGCCGTCCGCGAGGACGACGTTCTTGTCGAGGATCGCGCGATGGATGCGTGCGCCCGCCCCCACACGGACGCGGTCGAAGAGGACCGAGTCGGTGATGGTCGATCCGCCGCCGGCCAGGGTCCAAGGGCCCACGACGCTGCGCTCCAGGTGCGTCCCCGACAGCACGGATCCGAGCGAGACGACGGAGTCGATGGCGTTGCCGATCCGCCCCACCGCATCCCGCACGAACTTCGCGGGCGGCGAGTTCACCAACTGGGAGTGGATCGGCCACTGCGTGTTGTACAGGTTGAAGATCGGGAGCGTGGAGATCAGATCGAGGTGAGCGTCGTAGAACGAGTCGATCGTGCCGACATCCCGCCAGTACGCGCGGTCGCGGTCGGTGGAGCCGGGTACCTCGTTGCGGATGAAGTCGTAGACACCGGCCTCGCCGCGGTCGACGAAGTACGGCACGATGTCGCCGCCCATGTCGTGATTCGAGGTGGGAAGCTCGCCATCCGCTTCGACGGCCTCGATTAGCGCGTCGGTGTTGAAGATGTAGTTGCCCATCGAGGCCAGAACCTCGTGCGGGCTGTCGACGAGACCCGCCGGATTCTGGGGCTTCTCGAGGAACTCGCGGATGCGGGTCGGGTCGTCCGGCTCGACGTCGATGACGCCGAACTGGTTGGCCAGCCCGATCGGCTGGCGGATGCCCGCCACCGTCGCGCGTGCTCCGGAGGAGATGTGCGCGTCCAGCATCTGCTGGAAGTCCATCCGGTACACGTGGTCGGCGCCGACCACGACCACGATGTCGGGCTGTTCGTCGTTGATGAGGTTCAGGCTCTGCAGGATGGCGTCGGCGGAGCCGGAGAACCACCGCTTGCCGAGTCGCTGCTGGGCCGGCACCGACGTCACGTACGAGTCCAGCAGCGCTGACATCCGCCAGGTCTGGGAGACGTGGCGATCGAGGCTGTGCGACTTGTACTGCGTGAGGACGACGATCTGTCGCAACCCGGAGTTGATGAGGTTCGAGATGGCGAAGTCGATGAGTCGGTACTGTCCGCCGAACGGCACCGCCGGCTTAGCCCGGTCGGCCGTCAACGGCATGAGTCGCTTACCTTCGCCACCCGCGAGGATGATTCCGAAGACCTTGGGTGCCGGCATGGCACCAGACTATGCCGCACGCACCCCCTGTACTAGCGTCCATGACATGCGCGTCGACATCGTTTCCAAGGAATACCCGCCCGAGATCTACGGCGGGGCCGGAGTGCATGTCGCCGAGCTCGTGCGCGCCCTGCGGGAGCGTATCGAGGTGCAGGTGCGCGCCTTCGGAGAAGCTCGCGACGAAGCGGACACGACCTCGTATGCGACGCCCGCTGAACTCGCGCACGCGAACCCCGCCGTGAAGACCCTCGGGACCGATCTGGAGATCGTCGGCGACGTCGCCGGGGCCGACATCGTGCACAGTCACACCTGGTACGCGAACTTCGCGAGTCACCTCGCATCCCTGCTGCACGGCATCCCGCACGTCGTCACGGCGCACTCGCTCGAGCCGTTGCGGCCCTGGAAGGCGGAACAGCTCGGCGGCGGGTACGCGGTCTCGAGCTGGGTCGAACGCACGGCCTACGAATCCGCAGCGGCGATCGTCGCGGTCAGCGAGGGGATGCGGGCAGACATCCTGCGCGCGTACCCGCAGGTGGACCCGGCGCGCGTGCGCGTCATCTACAACGGCATCGACGCCGAGGCCTGGCAACCGACCCGCGACGACGATCTTCTGCGTACGCTCGGCATCGACCCGACGAGGCCCTCCGTGGTCTTCGTCGGGCGCATCACGCGGCAGAAGGGCTTGCCCTACCTGCTCCGCGCGGCGAGACGGCTGCCCGCGGATGTGCAGCTGGTGCTCTGCGCGGGAGCTCCCGACACGCCCGAGATCCTGGCGGAGGTCGAAGCTCTGGTGCGCGAGCTTCAGGAGTCGCGTGACGGGGTGATCTGGATCGATCGACACCTGCCGCGCCCCGAGCTGTCCGCCATCCTGACCGCCGCGACCACGTTCGTCTGTCCGTCGATCTACGAGCCGCTCGGCATCGTGAACCTGGAGGCCATGGCGTGCGGTGCGGCCGTCGTCGGAACCGCCACCGGTGGTATCCCCGAGGTCGTGGTCGACGGTGAGACGGGACGCCTCGTGCCGATCGAGCAGGTCCAGGACGGGACGGGGACGCCGCTGGATCCCGAGCGCTTCGTCGACGACCTCGCCCGTGTGCTCACCGAGGTGGTCTCCGACCGCGAACAGGCCGAGCGCTACGGTGCCGCCGGCCGCCGCCGTGCGGTCGAGGACTTCAGCTGGACGCGCATCGCCGCACAGACCGAGCAGCTCTATCGTGAGGTGCTCGGGACGCGCTGATCCGGCTCGGCGTCAACCACCGGCCCGGTAGGCTGGACGGCATGCCGCAGGTGCTGGATTTCTCCGACGTCGTCGTCCGCCGCAACGCCAAGGACATCGTCTCCCATCTGGACTGGCAGGTGGATGGCGACCAGCGCTGGGTGGTCCTCGGCGCGAACGGCGCGGGCAAGACCACGATCCTGCAGCTCGCGGCGACCCTCGATCACCCGACCTCCGGCGCGGTGACGATCCTCGGGGAGCGGCTCGGGCGCACCGATGTGTTCGAACTGCGACCGCGCATCGGATTCGCCTCCAGCGCGATGGCCAAGCGCATCCCCGCCGAAGAGACCGTCCTGAACGTCGTGCTCACCGCGGCCTTCTCCGTCCTCGGGCGTTGGAACGAGCAGTACGACCGCATCGACGAGCGCCGGGCACTGCGCGTGCTCGCGGAGTGGAAGCTCGACCATCTCGCCGATCGCACCTTCGGCACGCTCTCCGACGGCGAGCAGAAGCGCGTCCAGATCGCCCGCGCGGTCATGACCGACCCCGAGCTGCTGCTGCTCGACGAGCCGACCGCGAGCCTCGACCTCGGCGCCCGCGAGGAGCTCCTCGAGCTGCTGAGCGGCTACGCGCAGGCGCCCACGACGCCGGCGATGGTCATGGTCACGCACCACGTCGAAGAGATCCCGGTCGGCTTCACGCACGTGCTGCTGTTGCGTGCGGGGGCCGTGGTCGCGTCGGGGCCGATCGCCGAGACGCTCACCGCCGAGAACCTCTCCGACACCTTCGGCATGCCGATCGTGGTCACCGAGGCCGACGGCCGCTACGCCGCGCGCGCGGCACGCTGAGCGCCGGATGCGGCGAAGCGCCGCTCCTCCTGTTAGACTCGTCTTTTGGTGCTTCCGGCACCGCAGACTTTCCTCCGAAGCACTCCCGCAAGGAACACCATGAAGACTGACATCCACCCCGACTACCGCGACGTCGTTTTCCGCGACCTCGGCTCGGGCGAGACCTTCCTCACCCGCTCGACGGTCTCGAGCGACAAGACGATCGAGCTCGACGGCGTCGAGTACCCCGTCGTCGACGTCGAGATCTCGTCCGCCTCGCACCCGTTCTACACGGGCAAGCAGCGCATCATGGACTCGGCCGGTCGCGTCGAGAAGTTCAACCAGCGCTTCAAGAACTTCGGCGCCAAGTAAGACGCCATCACGCACGAAGGGCCCCGCGTTCTCGCGGGGCCCTTCGTGCGTCTCACCGGATCGGCCAACGTCCGTCCACGGGATCGAGCGGATCGATGCGACCGATGCGGACGAAGTACTCGGTCAGGCTCTCCGCCTGAGACCTCGCCCAGGCGATCTGGCTGGTGTGCAGCTCCGCGACGGCCGTCGGCAGGAGATCGCCGTAGCGTTCGCAGAGGGCGAGCGCCACTCGCCCCGCGGCGACCGCATCCGCTGCGGCTTCGTGCGCGCCCTCGAGGACGATGCGGTAGTGCTCGGCGACGACGCTCAGGGTGCGCTTGCCGCGACGATACGTGTCGAACGCCTTGTCGAGCACGAGCGGATCGATCACGGGGGACGGGTGCTCGATCGGCGACACCCCGTGGCGCGCGGCCTCGTGTCGAAGGAGCGAGAAGTCGTACGGCGCGTTGTACGCCACGACCGGGGTGCCCGCCGCGAACAGCTCCGAGAGCGCGTCGGTGACCTCGGCGACGACCTCTCGCGCGGGACGCCCGTGCGCGCGAGCATGCGCCGTCGAGATGCCGTGCACCGCCTCCGCGCCCTGCGGGATCGGGATGCCCGGGTCTGCGAGCCAGGAGCGCGCCTCGAGCACGGAGCCGGTCTCGTCGAGCACGCCGACGTGCGCGGTGACGATGCGGTCGCGGGTCACGTCGACGCCGGTCGTCTCCAGGTCGAAGACGCCGACGCGTCTGGCCCACTTCGGAGGGCGATCGGGCAGGAACGTCTCGAGGTCGAACAGCGCCTCGGGTGCGCCGGCAGGGACGGGGTCCTCGGGCATGCGATCACGCTACGCGAGACCACCCCCACGCTCGGATGACCACGCCGGGCGCGACGTAGACTCGAACGGTGACAGCGCCGCATCCCTACGCCGACAAGCTCGCGCCCATTCCGGTCCATCGGCGAAACGTCGAGGTGCTGGGTGGCGAGACCGTCTACTGGGAGTACGGCGAGGAAGACGCTCACACGACCCTCCTGCTCGTCCACGGCTTCCGCGGTGACCACCACGGGCTCGAGCCGGTCGTCGCGAACCTTCCGGGCTTCCGTGTCATCGCTCCCGACCTCCCGGGTTTCGGTGAGACGGCGGCGATCCCGAACCGCATCCATGATCTGGAGCTGTACGCGCAGTGGCTGCACGGATTCGCGCAGGCAGTTGCTCCGGGAGCGCCGATCCTCGGCCACTCGTTCGGGTCGATCGTGGCGTCGGCTGCCGTGGCGGAAGGACTCCCGACGGAGCGCCTCGTCCTCGTGAACCCGATCGGGGCACCGGCGCTGGAGGGGCCGCGCGGCTTCCTCACTCGCCTCGCGGTCTTCTACTACCGGGCGGCGGCGCGCCTGCCCGCGCCCGTCGGCGACGCCCTGCTGCGCAATCGTGCGATCGTGCGGGGGATGAGCGTCGCGATGGTCAAGACGCGACAACCATTGCTGCGGCGGTTCGTCCACGATCAGCACGATCGCTACTTCTCGCGGTTCGCCGACCGCGACGTGCTCCTGCAGGCCTTCGTCGCGTCCGTTTCGCACGACGTGCGCGAGTTCGCGCCGCGCATCCCGCAACCCACGCTGCTCGTCGCGGCTCAGCTGGACGACATCACACCGATCGAGGCGGAGCGAGCCCTGCGGCGGCTGTTCCATGACGCGGAGCTCGTCGAGATCCCCGGCGTGGGCCATCTCATCCACTACGAGACGCCAGAGCCGGCGGCCGCGGCGATCAGTCGCTTTCTTGCGCCTTGCGCTGACGGTAGGCGTTGACGTTCATCCGGTTGCCGCAGTTGCCCGTGTCGCAGTAGCGCTTGGAGCCGTTGCGGGAGAAGTCCACGTAGACGGCACCGCAGTCATCGGCCGAGCAGACCCGGATCCGCTCGTACGCATCGGCGCGGATGACGTCGACGAACGCCATCGCGGCCTCGATGAGGATGCGATCGGCCAGAGGTCCGTCATCGGGCGTTGCGTGGATGTGCCAGTCGTACGCGTCGTGGCGCACGAGACGCGGCACCGCGTTGCTGTCGTGGAGCATGGCGTTGACCACGGGTACCGCCGAGTCGCGATCGAGCGCCCAGAGCTCGCGCAGGCGCGGCCGGATGCGGCGGATCGCATCCAGTTCGCCGGCATCGAGACGGATCGCCCCCGAGTAGGGGTGGAGCCGCAGGTACGCCGCGAGATCGTCGAGGTCGACGAGGCCGTCCACGTCCGGTGAAGCTGTTCCCGGCAGCGTGTTGACCATGTCGGCGGTCATGACGAGGGACGAGCGCGTGTCAGGGGTGAAAATCAAGTTGACTCCTGACTCGATGGAGGATAGCGTCACCAGCGTTCCTCTAGTTTACTCCTGACAGCCGGAGATGCCGATGGTCGCGCAGACCTCCTCCCTCGCCGTGGTCGAGCCGCTGCCCGTGCCGGGTCACCGCGTTGCAGGCCTCGCCGTCGGGCTCGCGTCCGCATTGGCTTTCTCCTCCAGCGGGCCGGTCGTGAAGCCGCTGATCGAGGCGGGGTGGACTCTGGGGGCCGCGCTTCTGGTGAGGATGTCGCTCGCGGCGCTCATCCTGTCGCCCGCTCTGATCCGCGCGGTGCGCCGCCGGCCGGGCGTTCTGAGCCGGCAGTGGCCGCTCATCGTCGGCTTCGGTCTGACGGGCGTCGCGGGCTGCCAGATCTTCTACTTCGCCGCCATGCAACGCATGCCCGTGGCCGTTGCGCTTCTCGTGCAGTACCTCGCGCCGGTGCTGCTGGTCCTGCTCGCCTGGGTGCGCACACGTCGCGCTCCGTCCCGGCTGGTTCTGACCGGGTCCGCGGTCGCGATCGTCGGTCTCGTGCTGGTCGTGGACATCGCGGGAGCGCGCTTCGACCTCGTCGGCACGCTCTTCGCACTCGGTGCCGCAGTCTGCGTCGGGGCGTACTTCCTGCTGTCCGAACGCACGGGCGAGGAGCTGCCTCCCCTGGCCCTGGCAGCGGGCGGACTCATCGTGGGTGCGGTGCTCATGGGCCTGCTGTGCGCCACCGGGCTGTTGCCGTTCGCGGCCCCCGATGTGTCCGTCGCCCTGGCGGGATTCGAGATGCCGTCGTGGGTCGCCATCGGCTGGGTCGGTGCCGTCGCGACGACGCTCGGCTACGCCCTGGGGGTGATCGCCGTGCCGATGCTCGGCTCGCGGGTGGCATCCTTCGTCGGGCTGTCCGAAGTGCTCTTCGCGCTGCTGTTCGCCTGGCTGCTCCTGGGCGAAGCCCCCGGTGCGGTCCAGATCCTGGGCGGTGCGGTCCTGATCGTGGGCGTCGTGCTCGTGCGGATGGACGCCTCTGCGGTATCTGCGCGGTCGGCCGGATCTAGCGCTGCGGTTGCGCCAACGCCATGAGGGGCGTCACGCGATAGGGGATCACCTCGTCCATGACGAGGGAGGTCTCGGTGCGCTCCACGCCGTTGATCGCGAGGATGCGGGCGTCCGTGTCGAACAGATGCTGCGCGTCGCGGCAGGCGACACGCACGAGCAGATCGACCGACCCGGCGAGGCCGTGCGCCTGCAGGACCTCCGGCACCTCCGCCAGCTGCTCCCGGATCCGCGGGAGCTCGTGCTGTCGCACCGTCACGCTCACGTACGCTTCGATGGGGAACCCGAGGGCTCTCGTCGAGAGAGCGCGCTGGTAGCTGAGGAAGGCGCCCGTGCGGTCCAGGCGTGCGAGCCGTGCCTGGATCGTGTTGCGGGAGAGCTGAAGACGCTCCGCGAGAGCGACGACCGTCGCGCGATGGTCGTCAGCGAGAGCGCGGAGCAACTCGATGTCGATACGGTCCAAGGCGGGCATGATGCGCAACGCTAGCAGCAGTGAGGGGCTCCGATTGCGCATGTTGCGCGGCGGTGATCACGAGGCGGTCGGACTCGGAGAAGTGCCCTGGGTCGTGAACAGGCCCAGACCGTGCGCCTTCAGAATGTTGTACGCGTCGGCGTAGGTCTCCGGCTCCGGGGCGCCGCTCGGACCGTAGCGCTCCAGAAGAAGTCCGAGCAGGCCCTTCGCGGGCGATGTCAGCGGCTTGTCGGAGGTGCGGATCTCCTCGAGTTCGTCCTCCTCCAGCAGCGGCGGCACGTACGCCGGACTCACGGTGGGCCAGGTGGACGGGTCGCGGGGCTCGGTCAGGTTGGTCGCACTGAACAGGGTCGGGGCGCCGCGGTCGCGATCGGTCAGTGGTTCGAGGCCGTGCAACCGGCAGAGGGTCGCGATGACGGCCGCGTGGTGGATCTCTTCGTTGATCACCGTTCCTGCTTTCGTGTACGCCGACACGGCGATCGCGGGCACCCGCACGCCGAGCCGATCGAAACGGAAGCCCATCTCACCCTCTGCGGCCTCGGGATCCGGGGGAGTGGCCTTGGGAGGAACGACGTGGTCGTAGGTGCCGCCGTGCTCGTCGAACGTGATGAGCAGGAGTGTGTTCAGCGCGTTGGAGCCGTCGCTGCTGTCGGAGGTGCGGATCGCGTCGTACACGCTCGCCACCAGTGCTTCGCCGGCGCGGACGTCCGACACCGCCGAGTCGAAGACGGGGGTTCCGTCGACCTCGCTTTCCCGCACGACTCCGAAGGGCGGGTGGAAGTCGTTGTGGTTGTAGACCATCCGCGGCTCGATGAACGCGTAATCGGGCAGGGTCCCGGCCTTCGCATCCGCGAAGAACCGGTCCATGTACGCGAAGTGGTCGCTGCGCCAGTACTTCTCAAGCACCGGCGCATGCATGACACCCGTGAGGGAGACGAGTTGCTGTTCGTCGAAGTAGATGCGCCAGCTGCGACCCGCCTCCTCCAGGCGGTTGAAGATCGTCGGCGACGGCGCCGCATCCAGCCACTTGCTGTAGCCGCCGCCACCGCGATTCGTCACGAAACCGTGCGAGGTCGACGCATGGAAGAAGGAACGGTTGCAGTACGTCTGACTGGGCACAGCGCAGTGCCAATGGTCGTAGACGGCGAACCCCTGAGCGAGCGTCGAGAGCACCGGCAGCATCGAGGTCGAGAACCCGCCCATGATCACGTCGGCGTCGGCGGGGGACGGGTCCCTGCCCTTGCTCGTACGTCGGTAGTTCGCGACGTAGTCGCGCACGAACCCCTGCATCGTCGGCGTGCTGTCCGCGGACGGGGCGTTCCACGGCGCGCGCAGCGGCCGATGCCAGGAGGTCCCGTTGGATGCGGGGTCGACCGTGCCGAAGATCTGGGTGTTCACGTGCGGATACGTCTCGCCCGGATCCGGGTCGGGCGAGCACATGATGTCATCCGTGCTGCCCGTGTAGATGTGCGCAGGAACCGTCCGGCCGTCGGGCGCGGGGTTCGAGTACTCGCCGAACGCGAGGCCGTCGAAGCGGGCGCCGGCGGGCAGCGTGGCGGGTGTGTAGAGGTGGCCGAGGAGGTTGTCGAACGACCGGTTCTCGCCCATGAGGACCACGACGTGGGCGAACGCGGGCTCGTTCGCGGAGCGCGACGGACGCGTCGAGGCCTGCACGGCCGCCGCACCCGCTCCGGCGGCTCCGCCCAGGGCCAGGCCGCCGAGGGCGAGTCCGCCCACCCGGAGGAAGTCTCTCCGCGAGGCCGCTGCGGCATCCGGGTGCGGATCGGTCCTCGGTCGACGGCTCATGGTGTGAGTCAGGCTACGGCATCGCTGTCGAGCCGTCGCCGCGGCTCAGACGGACGAGTAGGAGAGCAGCCGCAACAGGCCGCCCTCCCACGAGAACTCCTGCGCCGATCCGTTGCCGAGGCGGTCGCCGTCGGCGGGAAGCTGGTCGTCGGTCGCGTAGGCCAGCACCTCGCGGATGAGGGCGCCGTGCGCGACGGCCACGACGACGGGGGGCACGGCCTCCGCCGAGGCGTCGCTGATGACCCGGGACACAGCACGCACGGCGCGCTCTCGCAGTTGCTCTCGCGTCTCGGCGCCCGGCACACGGGCGTCGGGACCGCGTCCCCAGCGTTCGGCGAGCTCATCGATGGACACGCCCTCGGCCTCGCCGTACGAGCGCTCACGCAGCTCGGGATACCGGGCGGTCACGGGCCGTTCCAGGATCGCCCCGATGATGTCCGCCGTCTCGGCTGCGCGCTGCAGGTCGCTCGAGACGAGCACGAGCGGCGTGTGGGTTGCGAGGCGGGCGCGCAGGGCGAGCCCTGCCTCCCGCGCCTGGGCGCGCCCGGTGTCGTTGAGCGGGATGTCGGTTGCGCCCTGGATGCGGCGGGCGCGGTTCCAGTCGGTCTCGCCGTGGCGGATGAGGATGAGGTGGGTCACAGGCCTGTCGGAGTGTCGTAGCGGAGTCAGCGTCGGCGGGGCAGAGCCTCGGCCAGAGCGGTGAGCACCTCACTCGTCCCGGCGTCGACCTTGACCGTCGCCCGGGCATCGGCCCGGGTCTGTCCGCGGTTGACGATGACCACCGGCAGCCTACGTCGCCGTGCGCGCTCGACCAATCTGATGCCCGAGTTCACGACGAGGGAGGAGCCGGCCACCAGGAGCGCTTCGGCAGTGCGCACCAACTGTTCGGCCTCGCGGAACCGCTCGGCGGGGATGAACTCCCCGAAGAAGACGACGTCCGGCTTGAGCACGCCTCCGCACACACTGCATTCCGGGATGCGGAAACCCTCCACCTCGGCCCCCGCGACGTCGCCGTCGGGACCGAGCGGCAGCTCTTCCGTCTCACTGAGCCACGGGTTGTCCGCCTCCACCCGTGCGGCCAGATCCCTCCGGTCGAACACCTGCCCGCATTGAAGGCAGCCCACGCGGCGCATCGTGCCGTGCAGTTCGACCACACGGCGAGACCCGGCACGCACGTGCAGCCCGTCGACGTTCTGGGTGATGACCCCGCTCGTGATGTCCTCGGCTTCGAGGTGGGCGAGGGCTCGGTGGCCCTCGTTGGGCTGGGCAGCGGCGAAGCGCCGCCAGCCGAGGTGGCTGCCCACCCAGTAGCGCCGTCTGGCGCTCTCCTCGGCGAGGAACTGCTCGACGCTCATGGGCTTGCGCACCGGCGCGCCCTGCCCGCGGTAGTCCGGGATGCCGGAGTCGGTGGAAACCCCGGCGCCGGTGAGGACGGCGACCCGGCGGCCGGCCAGCGCGTCGATCGCGCGCTCCAGCTCGGCGAGGGCGGTCGGATCGGGTTCCGTCACGAGTGGCACAGTACCTCCTGCTGCCGAGCCTACGCCTGCCGGTTTGCGGGCATGTTTCGTCGCCGATCCCGGAGGCTGGTTAGCTGGCACGGGAGGACGCATGCACCTGGAAGAGATCACCGACCCCGACGACCCGCGCCTGCACGACTACCGGAACCTCACCGACGTCGCACTGCGGCGGGTGTCGGAGCCGCGGGAGGGGCTGTACATCGCGGAATCCGCGAAGGTCATCGCGCGCGCGCTCGCGGCGGGTCATCGCCCGCGATCCGTGCTCGTGCAACAGAAGTGGGTCGACGAGGTGTCGGCGCTCCTGGCGCACTCGGAGACACCGGTGTACGTCGTCCCGGCCGAGGTCGCCGAGTCGGTCACGGGCTACAGCGTGCACCGCGGCGCCCTCGCGGCGATGCATCGACCGACACTGCCGGACGTGGCCGGCCTGTTGCGCGACGCCCGCACGGTTCTCGTCCTGGAGGACATCGTGGACCACACGAACGTGGGCGCGGCCCTCCGCGCAGCCGCGGGGATGGGGGCGGATGCGGTGCTGGTGACCGAGCGATGCGCGGATCCGCTCTATCGGCGCAGTGTGCGCGTCAGCATGGGCACCGTCTTCCAAGTGCCGTGGACCCGCCTGCCCGCGTGGCCCGAGGCGCGCAACCTCTTCGACGAGGCGGGGTTCCACCTGGCGGCTCTCGCTCTCTCGGACGACGCCGTGGCGCTCGAGTCGTTCGCGGCGTCCAGGCCCGAGCGGGTGGCGTTGCTGCTCGGCGCAGAGGGTGACGGCCTGAGCCGCGGCGCGCTCCGCGCAGCCGACACGGTCGTGACGATACCGATGTCGGGCGGCGTCGACTCGTTGAACGTGGCCTCGGCGGGCGCTGTGGCGCTCTGGGCGCTCGCTCACCCGCCCGCGGCGGGATCCTGATCGTCGATGCGCGACACGCGCGACGGCTCCGGGCGCTTCGCCGTCACGTGGTCGCCCGACGACTGGTGCCGCAGACGCCGCAGAACCCACGGGACGAGGTAGGTCCGCGCCCAGACGAGATCATCCGCGCGGGCCGCGCGCCAGTTCCGCACCGCGATCGGCGCCGGCTGCATCGGAGTCAGGTCGTTGGGGACGTTGAGGGCCCGCAGCACCATCCGCGCGACCTCGTGATGCCCGAGGGTGTTCAGGTGCAGCCGGTCGTCCGCGAAGAAGCGGGCGTCCTGGATCTCCTTGAGACCCCACTGGTCCGCGACGATGCAGTCGTACCGGTCGGCGATCGCACGCAGGTTCTCGTTGTAGATGGCGACCTTCCCGCGGAAGCCGCGGAACACCGGAGAGAAGTTGGTGTCGATGCCCGTGAACACGACGACGGTGGCACCGGTCGACGAGAGCCGGATGACCGCATCCTCGAACTGCTGCGAGATGTCGTCCGGATCGGTGCCGGGGCGGATGACATCGTTGCCGCCCGCGCAGAAGCTGATGAGATCGGGGGACAGGGCGAGGGCGGGTTCGATCTGCTCTGCGACGATCTGGCCGATCAGGCGGCCGCGCACCGCGAGATTCGCGTACGCGAAGTCGTCGACCCCGGCGCCCAGTACCTCGGCGACGCGGTCCGCCCACCCTCGATTGCCGCCCGGTGAGTCGGGGGACGGATCGCCGAGGCCCTCGGTGAAGGAGTCGCCGATGGCGACGAAACGCCGCCACGGATGCCCCTGATCGTTGGCAACGTAGGGCGTGCGGTGGGGCAGAGCCGATTCGGTCGTCATCGTTCCTCCTGACCTCTCAGCGTAGCCCCGCGCCCTGAACGCGGCCCGGGGCCGGGTGTCCGCGATCTCGCCTATCGTGGATTCTCGCGTTCGAGAACGGAGGTGCGATGGACGACGAGCGGGAGACGACCATCGACGCCGACCGGATCGACGAGCACGGCGCCGAACACATCGGCAGCTTCGCCGCCGAGCACCTT
Source organism: Microbacterium sp. SORGH_AS_0428 (assembly GCF_031453615.1). Classification (NCBI taxonomy): domain Bacteria; kingdom Bacillati; phylum Actinomycetota; class Actinomycetes; order Micrococcales; family Microbacteriaceae; genus Microbacterium; species Microbacterium sp. SORGH_AS_0428. The sequence goes on from NZ_JAVIZT010000001.1 coordinate 270,455, forward strand.
TCCCCGACGTATCCGCAGCGAGCGCCGTGGGGAACCGCGCAGCGGCTGCGCGCCTGGCAGGCGGAGGCGCTCGACCAGTATTTCTCGACGGACGGCCCGGACGGCGTCGGCAAGGGTCCGCGAGACTTCCTGGCTGCGGCCACGCCCGGCGCCGGAAAGACGACCTTCGCGCTGCGCCTCGCCAGCGAGCTGCTGCGCCGCGGCGTCGTCGACCGCATCATCGTGGTCGCCCCGACGGAGCACCTCAAGACGCAGTGGGCGGACGCGGCGGCGCGGGTGGGCATCCGCCTCGACCCCCACTTCAGCAACCGCCACACCGTTCCGGCTCGCCAGTACCACGGCGTCGCGGTGACGTATGCGCAGGTGGCGGTCAAGGCCTCCGTCCACCAGTACCTGACCATCGAGAAGCGCAGCCTCGTGATCCTCGACGAGGTGCATCACGGCGGCGACGCACTGAGCTGGGGTGATGCGCTGCGCGAGGCGTACGGCCGCGCGACCCGTCGGCTGCTGCTCTCCGGCACACCCTTCCGCTCCGATACCGCTCCCATCCCGTTCGTCGAGTACCACCCCGACGCCAAGGGCAACCGCATCTCCCGCACCGACTACGCGTACGGCTACCGTCGCGCTCTGGAGGACGGTGTCGTGCGGCCCGTGCTCTTCATGGTCTATGCCGGGCACATGCGCTGGCGCACCAAGACGGGCGACGAGATGGAGGCCCAGCTCGGCCAGGACAACACGAAGGACATCACGTCCCAAGCGTGGCGCACGGCGCTCGCGCCGGAGGGCGAGTGGATCTCCGCCGTCCTGCGCTCGGCCGATCGACGCCTGTCCGAGGTGCGGGAGCAGGTTCCCGACGCGGGCGGTCTTGTGATCGCGACCGACCAGACGGCCGCGCGCGCGTACGCGGACATCCTGCAGCAGATCTCGGGTGAAGCCGTGACCGTCGTCCTCTCCGACGAGGCCGAGGCATCGTCGCGCATCGAGACGTTCTCCGCTTCCGATTCTCGCTGGATGGTTGCCGTGCGGATGGTCTCCGAGGGCGTCGACGTGCCGCGCCTCGCCGTCGGCGTCTACGCGACCTCTGCGTCCACTCCGCTGTTCTTCGCGCAGGCCATCGGTCGATTCGTGCGTGCCCGGCGTCGCGGTGAGACCGCGAGCGTGTTCCTGCCGAATGTCCCTCAGCTGCTGACGCTCGCCAACGAGATGGAGCGCCAACGCGACCACGCACTCGATCGCGAGAGCGACGCGGAGGACATGTGGGATGCCGAAGAGGACATGATGAACGCGGCGGAGCGTGAGGACTCCGCATCCGACGCGCTGACCGAGGAGTTCGCGTACCAGGCGCTGGGCGCCAACGCCCACTTCGACCGGGTTCTGTTCGACGGCAAGGAGTTCGGCCAGCTCGCTGTGCCCGGCACCCCGGAGGAAGAGGAGTTCCTGGGCATCCCGGGGCTGCTCGAGCCCGAGCACGTGCACGAACTCCTGACGCAGCGCCAAGCCCGTCAGGGACGCCATCGCTCCGCGCGGGAGGCGCGCGAGGCGGCGGGGGAGCAGGAGCCGCCGAGCGACATCCCCGCGCCCCTGCACCGCACGCTCAAGGAGCAGCGGCAGCTGCTGAACAGTCTCGTCGGGCTCTACGCACGACAGAGCGGCGAGCCGCACGGCGCGGTGCACACCGAACTGCGTCGACTGTGCGGGGGACCTGCGGTCTCGCACGCGACCGTCGCTCAGTTGCAGGCTCGGATCGAGCTGCTGCGCAAGCGCGTCCACAGCTGAGAAACGGTCGCCAGCGGTGCGCGGCGCACCTGGCCGACAACGAAGAAGAGGGCCCCTTCCGGGACCCTCTTCTGTCACTGTGCGCGAGGGGGGACTTGAACCCCCACGCCCTATACGGGCACTAGCACCTCAAGCTAGCGCGTCTACCTATTCCGCCACCCGCGCAGTGTTTTCGTCGCTTTCGCAACGAGGAGCAACGTTACCACGTCCCGTGTCCGGTCGTTAATCCGGCACGCCCCGCGTGTGTCGCGCGTCACGGGACGGACACACGGAACGGGTAGCCTGAACCCCATGACGGACGCGACTGCCGGGGGCGCGCCCGATCTGCCCGAGGTCGCGCGGATCGCGCGGGACCTCATCCGGATCGACACGACGAACTACGGCGGTGGCCGGGCCGTCGGCGAACGCGAGGCTGCCGACTACGTCGGCGCCTACCTGGAGCAGCTCGGTCTCGAGACGCAGTACTACGAACCGGTCCAGCGCCGCACCAACGTGTTCGCCCGCGTGCCCGGACGAGACCGCACCCGGCCGGCCCTGGTCGTCCACGGCCACCTCGACGTCGTCCCCGCAGTGGCGGAGGACTGGAGCGTCGACCCGTTCGCGGGTGTCGTCCGTGACGGAATGCTGTGGGGACGCGGCGCCGTGGACATGAAGAACATGGACGCCATGATCCTCACGTCGGTCGCGGAGCTGATGAGAGCAGGCGAACAGCCCGAGCGCGATCTCGTGCTGGCCTTCTTCGCCGACGAGGAGAACGGCGGCGTCGAGGGCTCCTCGCTCGTCGTCGAGCACCGACCGGAGGTCTTCGCCGGCGCGACCGAGGCCGTCAGCGAGGTCGGTGGCTTCTCCGTCGATGTGGGGTCCCGACGGGCCTATCTCCTGCAGGTGGGGGAGAAGGCGCTCCTCTGGTTGCGGTTGGTGGCGCGCGGCGCAGCCGGCCACGGCAGCAGGTTCCACCCGGACAACGCGGTGGTCCGCCTCGCCGAGGCCGTCGCGGCTCTCGGTCGTACCGAGTGGCCGCTGCGCCTGACCGCCACGACGGAGCGCTTCCTCGCCGAGATGTCTCGTCTCACAGGGATGGACAGGGCCGATCCTGACGCGCTGGCGGACGCCGCCGGGCCCGCATCCGCATTCCTCCGGGCGAGCCTTCGTACGACGGCGAACGCGACAGCGCTCACCGCCGGCTACAAGCACAACGTGATCCCCGACCGCGCCGAGGCGCTGATCGATGTCCGTGTGCTGCCGGGAACCGAGGACGCGGCGCTCGCGGACATCAGACGCATCGTCGGCGAGGGGATCGAGATCGAAACCATCGTGCGTGACGTGGGCCTGGAGACGACGTTCGAGGGCGATCTCGTGGACCGTATGGTCGATGCCCTCCGGCGCCACGATCCCGAGGCTCCCGTCATCCCTTACCTGCTCGGCGCGGGCACCGACAACAAGGCCCTCTCGCGTCTGGGCATCACCGGTTACGGGTTCGCGCCGCTGCGCCTTCCGCCGGGCATGGATTTCACCGGTATGTTCCACGGTGTCGATGAGCGCGTCCCGATCGATTCGCTCGTGTTCGGGCAGCGCGTGCTGACCGACTTCCTCCGCACCTGCTGACCCGTCATCCGATTAGGCGAAAGGCCGTCGATGCAGAATTTCCTCGAAGCGCTCCTCCTGGGCCTCGTCCAAGGCCTCACCGAGTTCCTCCCGGTCTCCTCGAGCGCACATCTCGCAATCCTCGGAGCCTTCCTGCCCTCGGCCCAGGATCCGGGAGCGGCGTTCACGGCGATCACGCAGATCGGAACCGAGGCGGCGGTCGTGATCTTCTTCTGGAAGGACATCGTCCGCATCATCTCGCACTGGTTCGGCTCCTTCACCGGACGCGTGCCGCGCAACGATCCCGATGCGCGGATGGGCTGGCTGATCATCATCGGATCGGTGCCGATCGTGGCACTGGGGCTCTTCTTCCAGAATCAGATCGAGGGTGTCTTCCGCTCGCTCTGGCTGGTCGCGGGGATGCTCATCTTCTTCGGTGTGCTCCTCGGTATCGCCGACGCGGTGGGCGCGCATCGACGCAAGCTGAAGGACCTCACCGTCGGCCACGGCATCGTCTTCGGTCTGGCGCAGTCGCTCGCGCTCGTGCCGGGAGTGTCGCGTTCGGGTGGCACCATCACCGCGGGTCTCTTCCTCGGCTACGAGCGCGCGGCGGCAGCCCGGTACGCCTTCCTGCTCGCGATCCCCGCGGTCTTCGGCAGCGGTTTCTACCAGTTGTTCAAGGTGCTGCGCGAGCCCGAGGTCGACCCCGTCTTCAACCTGTGGGAGACCGGCGCCGCGACCATCGTCGCGTTCTTCGTCGCGCTCGTGGTCATCAAGTACTTCATGGCGTGGATCTCGAAGCGCAGCTTCCTGCCGTTCGTGATCTACCGCGTGGCGCTGGGTGCGTTCGTGATGATCATGCTCGCCACGGGGGTCATCGCCGCCTGATCGCGAGTCGGCGTCAGCGTCGCGGCTCGTCGCGGCCGGGCTTGGCCGGCCCGTCGCCGCGCCGGCGCAGATACTGCTCGAACTCGCGGGCGATGGCGTCGCCGGATGCGTCCGGCGAGTCCCAGGTGTCGCGCGTGCGCTCGAGCCCGCGGATGTACTCGGTCATCTCCTCGTCGTCGGCCGCGGCCGCGTCGATGGATGCCTCCCACGCGGCGGCCTGCGTCGACAACTCTCCCCGTGGCACCTTCGCCCCGGTGATGTCCTCCAGGCGGTCCAGCAGGGCCAGCGTGGCTTTCGGGGACGGCGTGTGGCCCGCGACGTAGTGCGGGACGCTGGCCCAGAGCGACGCAGCGGGGATCCCTGCCTGTTCCGCGACATGGGCGAGAACGCTCAGAATGCCGACGGGTCCTTCGTAGGAGCTCCGCTCGAGGCCGAGACCCGTGCGCAGCGCGTCGCTGTCGCTGCCCGCGAAGATCGAGATCGGACGGGTGTGCGGCACGTCCGCCATCATCGAGCCGAGCGCGACGAAGCCCGTGATGTCCTCGGCGAGGGCGAAGTCGACGAGCTCGGAGGCGAACGCCTTCCACGCCCGTGCCGGCTCCACCCCCGTCAGCAGCCAGAGCTGCGTTCCCCGGGTCTGCTGCGACGGGCGCAGCAGCGTCGTCTCCGGCCACGAGAGCGCGCGATTGCCCTCCGCATCCAGGCTCACCGTGGGACGTGTGTACTGGTAATCGAAGTACAGTTCGGGATCGACCGAGTACACGGGCTCGTAGTCGCCCTCGGCGCGCAGGAGAGCGAGCGCCGCGGATGCCGCTTCACCCGCATCGTTCCAGCCGTCGAAGGCGGCGACCAGAACGCGCCGACCGAGTCCCTCCACCGTCACTCCCTCTCTTCCGCAGCAGCTCAGTGCCGCGGGGATCGTTCCAGGATAGGCGCAGCGGCGCCCCGTGGCGCGGGAGCCGTCGAGGCGCCTCGTAGCATGGGACGGTGACCTCCCAGCTACCCGACGCCGTCCTGTGGGACATGGACGGCACACTCGTCGACACCGAGCCCTACTGGATGGCAGCCGAAGGCCCGCTCGTCGCCGCGCACGGCGGTGTGTGGACCCATGAGCAGGCGCTGGGCATGGTCGGGCTCGGGCTCGATGACGCGGCGCGCCTCCTGCAGGACGCCGGCGTGCGTCTTCCCGAGCATGAGATCGTCGACACGCTCACGACTCGCGTCATGCGATCCCTGCGCGAGGACGGCGTCCCGTTCCGTCCCGGCGCCCGTGAGCTGCTCGCCAGTCTCCGCGCCGCGGGTGTGCGTACGGCTCTGGTGACGATGTCGCTGCGCCGCATGGCGGACGCGGTCGTCGAGCTCATCGACTTCGACGCGTTCGACTTCGTGATCGCCGGCGATGAGGCCACCCGTCCGAAGCCCTTCCCAGACCCCTACCTGCAGGCCTGTGCGTCCCTCGGCGTGGATCCGGCTCGCACCGTGGCGATCGAGGACTCGCCCAACGGTCTGCGCTCCGCGATCGCAGCCGGAACCGTCGCCCTGGGGGTTCCCCACATGGTCTCGCTCGAGGGCGTCGGCGCCGCCGCGCTGTGGTCCTCGCTCGCCGACACCGGCGCCGACGACATCGCCCGTCTGTTCACCGCACATCACGAATTCGAGGACGTCGCACGATGACCGCTCCCGCTCCCGCCTCCGCACCCCGCGGCCCTTTCCGCTTCGGCGACCGCATCCAGTTGACGGGGCCGAAGGGTCGACTGCACACGATCACACTGAAAGAGGGCGGCGAGCTGCACACGCATCACGGTGTGCTGCGTCATCGCGATCTCGAAGGCCTGCCGGACGGCTCCGTCGTCGCCAACAGCGGTGGTCATGAGTACTTGGCGCTGCGCCCGCTGCTGCGGGATTTCGTCATGTCCATGCCGCGCGGCGCCGCGATCGTGTACCCGAAGGATGCGGCGCAGATCGTCGCGCAGGCCGACATCTTCCCCGGAGCGGTCGTCGTCGAGGCGGGTGTCGGGTCGGGTGCACTCGCGCTCTGGCTCCTTCGCGGAGTCGGAGCGACGGGGCGGCTCACGTCGTTCGAGCGGCGGGAGGACTTCGCCGAGGTCGCGCGTGCCAATGTCGAGACCTTCCTCGGGTCCGTGCCGGAGAACTGGACCCTCGAGGTCGGGGATCTCGTCGAGCGCCTGCCGGAAGCGGTCGAACCGGCATCCGTCGACCGCGTCGTGCTCGACATGCTGGCGCCGTGGGAGTGCATCGATGTGGTCGCCGACGCCCTCGCGCCCGGCGGCGTGGTCATCTGCTACGTCGCCACCGCCACGCAGCTCAGCCGGGTCGCGGAGTACATCCGTCACACCGAGCTCTTCACCGACCCGGAGGCGAGCGAGACGCTCGTGCGCGGCTGGCACGTCGAGGGACTCGCTGTGCGCCCGGATCACCGCATGGTCGCGCACACCGGGTTCCTGCTGACGGCGCGGCGGCTGGCTCCGGGCGCCGTGCTTCCCGAGCAGAAGCGGCGCGCCTCCAAGTCGAGCTACAGCGACGAGGATGTGGAGCTGTGGACGCCCGGGGCGGTGGGGGAGCGGCAGATCACCGACAAGAACCTCCGCAAGCGCGTGCGTGAGGCACAGCGCGCGGCCGCCGGCGCGCGCCAGGCGGCGGCGGAGGACGACACCGACGAGCACGTAGACTGATCCGGTGCGCAGAATCCCCGCCGCGGCCGCCGCAGTCGGCCTGATGACCCTGGCCCTCGTCGGATGCTCGTCGTCGACAGCTTCGGGCTGTGATCGCCCCGGCTCGCTCGGTGCGATCGGCTCGCTTGTCACCGTGTCGGGGGACGACAGCACCGTCGCGCCCACGGTTCAGGTGTCGTCGCCGATCAAGATCGACGGCGTGCAGTACGACGATCTCGTCACCGGCGACGGCAGCGCCATCGTCTCCGACAACCAGGTCGTGGACGTGGGCTTCACGCTCGCCGACGCGACCAGTGGCGAGGTCTTGGCCGCGGAGGGCTACGGACAGCCGCTCTACATGCCGTTGACGGGTCTCACCCAGGCGCTGCCCGGGATCAAGGGCGCGCTGGAGTGCGCCACCGGCGGTTCGCGGATCGTGGTGGGTCTCGCCGGCGACCAGGTCGACCCCAGCTTCCTCGAGCAGCTGCGGCTCGCCGAGGGCACCCCGCTCGTCGCGGTCCTGGATCTCCGGTCCGTCCTGCTGCCGGCGGCCGACGGCGCGCCGCAGTACAACGACGCGCACGGCATGCCCTCCGTCGTGCTCACCGACGACGGTCACCCCGGAGTCGTGGTGCCCGATGGCTCCGCACCGACCGAGCGCGCGGTGGAGGTCCTGAAGAAGGGCGACCACGACGTGCCCGCCGACGGGTCCACGGTCGTCGTGAACGTGCTGCAGGTCGACTGGAAGACCAAGCGCGTCACGAAGACCACGTGGGACGACAAGCCCGACGCGGTCACCCTCGGCGGTGACTCCGTCGTCTCGCAGACGATCGCGGGCCTTCCGATCGGTTCGCAGGTGCTGGTCGTCGAGCCTGCCGCCGACGCATCCGGCAGTGCCTCGATCTACGTGATCGACATCCTCGGCGCACTGGGCTGAGCCCCGCCCGCACGGCGCCGGAAGACAGCGGCGCGCCTAGGATATGGGGGTGCCCATGAACGAGACGAGTTCCATCGCGCCCGAGGAGCGACTGGTGAATCTCGCGGTCGCTCTCATGGCCACGGAGCAGGGGCTCACCAAGGACACCATCCTCCGCTCGGTGTCGGGCTACCGGGAACAGGCGGAGTCCGGCGCATCGAAGACCGCTCTCGAGAAGATGTTCGAGCGCGACAAGGAGAACCTGCGCGCGCTCGGCGTTCCGATCGAGACCATCGGCGACCATGCCGATCCCGATGACCTCCGCGAGGCCCGCTATCGTGTGCCGACGGCGGAGTACGCGCTCCCCGAGGACATCACGTTCACGCCCGCGGAGATCGCCCTGCTGAACCTCGCGGGCTCCGTCTGGAGCGAGAACAGCATGTCGCTGCCGGCGCGGAGCGGACTGCGCAAGATCCGTGCGCTGGGAAACGAGGTGGACGCGGAGATCGTCGGCTATGCGCCGCGCATCAGCGTGCGCGACACGGCGTTCGCGCCGCTGCAGCGCGCCATCGAGCAGGCTCGCGTCGTCTCGTTCACCTATGTGCGACCGGGGGAGTCGACGGCTCGGCGTCGCCGGGTGCGACCGCTCGCCCTCGTCGAGTACGAAGCCCGTTGGCACGTCTACGGCACGGACGTCACGCTCGGCGCGGAGCGCACGTTCCTCCTCTCCCGCATCACCGACGCGGTGCAGGTCACCAAGGAGGGCTTCGATCCTTCATTGCGCGCGGGCGCGGGCGAGCGTGCCGTGCGCGAACTCCAGGAGCTGGCGGCACGACAGGAGGCCCTGATCGAAGTTCATCCCGGCACCGAGGCGGCGCTTCGCCTCTCGCGCCGTGGCCGCTCCGCCGCGCAGGGCATTCTGGTGCCGTACGTCGACGCGCACATCCTCGCTGACGAGCTCGCCTCTTACGGCCCGGAAGCGCGCGTGGTGGATCCGCCGCACCTGCGCGAACTCGTGGTCGATCGGCTGCGCGCGGTGATCGCGCTGCATGGAGAACGGTCATGAGTGCCTCGCGTCCGCTGGTCGCCACCGAGCGCGCCGCCTTGATCATGCAGCTCGTGCCGTACCTCCTCGAGCGCGGCGACGTCTCGCTGGACGAGGCGGCGCGGGACTTCGAGGTGAGCCCCGCTCAGATGCGCGGAATGGTCGAGAAGCTGACGGTCATCGGACGTCCCGGAGAGGGCGGCTTCTGGTCGCTGCCCGGAGACCTCTTCGACATCGACTGGGATCTCCTGGACACGCAGGACCGGATCGCTCTGACGCACACCGTCGGCCTGGAGCGCACACCTCGTCTGACGGCCCGTGAGGCAGCGGCGCTGCTCGCAGGACTCCAGCTGACAGGCTCGCTGCCCGGGGTGAGCGATTCCGCCCTCGTCGAAGGACTACTGGCCAAGCTCGCGCGTGGGTCTGCGGCCGCTCCCGCCGACGTGATCGTCGCCCCCGCTCCGGTCGACCACGTGCGCGAGCGCGTGGACGAGGCGCTCCGCCGCGGGCGTGCCGTCTCGTTCTCCTACAAGACCCCGGATGCAGCGGCGACGACCCGCACGGTGGATCCGGTGAAGGTCCACATCGCCGACGGACAGTGGTATCTGCAGGGCTGGTGCCATCTGCGCCAGGCGACGCGCACGTTCCACCTCGACCGTGTGTCCGACGTCGAGGTGACCGAGATCCCGGTGACACACGGTGCCGACCCGTTGCCGGCGCTGTTCGACACCCTCCAGGGCGACATCGTCGCGCGTCTGCGGTTCCCCGAGGCCGTCGCACCGCTGCTGGGGGAGTTCCTCACGCACGCCGAGATCGAGATCTCGGGCGGTATGGCGACCGCCACCGTCCGTCTCGCGGACGAGGGTGTGCTGCGCCGGCTCGCTGCTCGCCGCGCGGGCGATGTCGAGATCCTGGCGCCGGAGGCGGCCCGACGCGCCGCCGCATCCTGGGCCCACGCAGGCCTGGCACAGTACGAACACTCCGACTGAGCCCAGACCCGGTCGCGGATGCGCGGGTTACACTGGGGACACCTCGAACTTTTGGAGATCTCCATGGGCGCTTTCGGTTGGCCGCACCTGCTGGTCATCCTCGCGGTGATTCTGCTCCTCTTCGGCGCTGCCAAGCTGCCGGCTCTGGCGAAGAGCGTGGGACAGTCCGCCCGGGTGTTCCGCGGCGAGATGAAGGCCATGAAGGAAGACGACGCCGCTGCGCCGTCCACCGCGACGACCGTCGCGCCGGCTCCGACGCCGGCGGAGTCCGCGCCGAAGGCCCCCGACACGGGGACTTCGCCCGATACCCGCGCCTGACCCGTCGTGACGGCCCCGGCCTCGCCCATCACGGGAGCTGAAGAACCGCGCCGCGAGAAGCGCATGTCGTTGGGGCAACATCTCATCGAGCTGCGCCGGCGCCTGATGATCGCGGCGATCGCGCTGGTCGCGGCGATGATCGTGGCCTTCTTCGTGACGGATCCGATCCTGGATTGGCTGACAGGCCCGATTCGGATCGTGGCCGAGCAGCGCGGTGACAACTTCGCCGCGCTGAACTTTCCTACGGTGACGTCCGCCTTCGAGATGCGGATGCGGATCGCGGTGACGATCGGCATCTTCCTGTCCGCACCGGTCTGGCTGTGGCAGATCTGGGCGTTCGTCATGCCCGGGCTCACTCGCAAGGAGATCCGGTACACGATCGGTTTCATCGCGGCGGCCATCCCGCTCTTCTTCGCCGGCTGCTATGTCGCCGTCCTGGTCATGCCGCACGTCATCGAAGTCATGTGGAGCTTCACGCCCGAGGGCGCCGTGAACTTCTACTCGGCATCCGAGTACTACGACTTCATCTTCAAGCTGATGATCGTGATCGGCATCTCGTTCGTCTTGCCCGTCTTCCTCGTCGCGCTCAACCTCGCGGGCATCATGTCGGGCATGGCGATCCTGAAGGGCTGGCGCGTCGCGGTGCTTCTCGCGACGATCTTCGCGGCGATCGCCACCCCCGCCGCGGACGTCGTGAGCATGCTTCTGCTCGGCGCCATCCTGATCGTGCTGTTCTTCGCCGCGGCTGGTCTGTCCATGATCTTCGACCGACGCCGTCGGAAGCGAGAGGCCGCGCTCTTGGACACCACGCTGTGACGGAACTGTCCGCCGCCGAGAGGTTCGCCGCGGCCCAGTCGCGGGCGTCCCATCCCGAGACGGCGGCGTTCGCGGCCGCGCAGCGCTTCGAACTGGACCCGTTCCAACTCGAGGGATGCGCATCCCTCGAAGAGGGCCGAAGCGCCCTGGTGGCCGCACCCACCGGAGCGGGGAAGACGATCGTCGGCGAGTTCGCGATCCATCTCGCCATGCTCACCTCACGCGACAAGGCCTTCTACACGACACCGATGAAAGCGCTGTCGAACCAGAAGTTCCGCGAGCTGACCGAGGTCTACGGGGCGGAGAACGTCGGGCTCCTGACGGGCGACACCAACATCAACGGCAACGCGCGCATCGTCGTCATGACGACCGAGGTGCTGCGCAACATGCTCTACGCGGGCTCGTCCGCACTGCGCGATCTCCGCTTCGTCGTGATGGATGAGGTCCACTACCTGGCGGATCGCTTCCGCGGAGCCGTCTGGGAAGAGGTCATCATCCACCTCCCCGAGAGCGTACGACTTGTGTCGCTGTCGGCGACCGTGTCGAACGCCGAGGAGTTCGGCGACTGGCTGGACACCGTGCGCGGCGAGACGGACATCATCGTCTCGGAGACCCGTCCGGTGCCTCTCGAACAGCACGTCCTCGTGCGGGGCGACCTGCTGCCGCTGTTCGACGATCGCGCCGGCGTTGCCGCGGCGCAGGTGAACCAGGAACTGCTCCGCATCCGATCCGGTGGAGGCCCGGGGCACGATCGCAAGCGGTACGGCCAGCAGGCACGACGGGATGCGGACGCGCACCGCCATCCGCACCGGCACGGGACGAAGCAACTGCGCTCCGGCAACGCCCGGCGCCTCGAGCGCATCGACCGGCCCGAGGTCGTCGATCTGCTGGGACGGGCGAACCTGCTCCCCGCGATCTTCTTCATCTTCTCCCGCGCGGGTTGCGACGGGGCCGTGCAGCAGGTGCGTCGGTCAGGACTCCGCCTCACCGACACCGATGAACGTCGCGTGATCAGAGAGATCGTCGAGGAGCGAACCCGCAACCTGCCGGATGAGGATCTCGCGGTTCTCGGCTTCTGGGAATGGCGCGAGAACCTCGAGCGGGGAGTCGCCGCCCACCACGCCGGCCTTCTGCCCGCGTTCAAGGAGATCGTCGAAGAGCTCTTTCGCCGGAAGCTCGTGAAAGTGGTCTTCGCCACCGAGACGTTGGCACTGGGGATCAACATGCCCGCCCGCACGGTCGTGCTCGAGAAGCTCGAGAAGTTCAACGGTGAAGCGCGCGTCGCCATCACGTCGGGGGAGTACACGCAGCTGACCGGCCGCGCCGGACGTCGTGGCATCGACGTCGAGGGGCACGCAGTGGTGCAGTGGAGCGAGTCGATGGACCCCCAGGCGGTCGCGGCGCTCGCGTCCCGCCGCACCTACCCGCTGAACTCGAGCTTCCGACCCACCTACAACATGGCGGTCAATCTGATCGACCAGTTCGGCCGCACGCGCGCGAGGGAGATCCTCGAATCGTCGTTCGCGCAATTCCAGGCGGACCGCTCCGTCGTCGGCCTCGCCCGGGAAGTACGGGCGGCAGAGGAGTCGCTGGCCGGCTACCGCGAAGCGATGACGTGCGATCGCGGCGACTACGCGGAGTATGCGCAACTACGGCAGGAGGTCTCGGAGCTGGAAAAGCTCGGCCGCAAGGACGCGAACGCCTCCCGCGCGACGCGCGACGAGCGCACCCGCCGCATCCAGTCGCTCCGTCGCCGGCTCCAGCATCATCCGTGCCACTCCTGCCCGGAGCGCGAGTCGCACGCGCGGTGGGCCGAGCGCTACCTCAAGCTCAACAAGCGCGTCGATCGCATGCGGAGCCAGATCTCCTCGCGCACCGGCACGGTCGCTCGGGTCTTCGATCGCGTTGTGGACGTCCTGAGTGAGCTCGACTACGTCTCTCACGACGACGCCGGGCGCACCGTCCTCACCGCATCGGGTCGACGGATGCGGCGCATCTACGGAGAGCGCGACCTTCTCGTCGCCGAATCTCTGCGCACCGGGATCTGGGATCGCCTCGACGCTCCGTCGCTGGCGGCGCTGGTGTGCGCGCTCGTCTACGAGCCCCGGCGCGACGAGGCGGGAGTGGGGGAGCGGGGCTTGCCCCGCGGCGCCTTCCGCGCCGCCCTCACCGCGACGGAGGATCTGTGGCAGCGGCTCGACGACCTCGAGCGCGATCACCATCTTCCCGGATCCACATCGCCGGCGGCAGGACTGTCGCAGGCGATGTACTCGTGGGCGCGCGGGTCGATCCTGGATCGTGTGCTCACCGAGGCCGACATGGCCGCCGGTGACTTCGTGCGGTGGGCGAAGCAGACGATCGACCTGCTCGATCAGCTCTCGCTCGTGGCCGATGCGCCACTGGCGACGACCGCGCGCACCGCGCTCGATTCCGTCCGTCGCGGCATCGTCGCGTACGCGGGCGTCTGACGGCAGACGCCCGGGCGACTCGGCTTAGGCTGGAGATCGTGCCGAGACCGCGTGCCCTTCTTCCGCTGTGGGCCGGCGTGCTCGCATCCGTGCTGGGCGGACTCGCTCTGACCACGGCGTTTCCCGCGCTGAGCTGGTGGCCGATGGTGTTCGTCGCGATCCCGCTCGCACTCGTCTCACTCATCGGCCGCAGCGCGGGCGGCGCGTTCCTCGTCGGAACGGCGTACGGAGCCGCTTTCTTCCTCGTCAACGTCTCCTTCACCGCTCGCTATCTCGGACCGGTACCGTGGCTTGCGCTGTCCGTGCTCGAAGCCGTCCTGACCGGTGCCGCCGCCATCCTCATCACCTGGGCGTACCGGTGGGTGCCGACGGCTCTGAAGGGTGTCTGGCCTCGCCTCATCGTGCTTCCCGTCCTCGTCGCGGGTCTGTGGGTGCTGCGCGAACAATGGGTCGGTACATTCCCGTACGGCGGCTTTCCGTGGGGGAGGGTGGGCGTGACTCAGGTCAACGGCCCCTTCGCCTCACTCCTTTCGTGGATCGGGATGTCGGGTGTCGGTTTCGTCGTGGTCCTGCTGTGCGCCGCAGCGATCGAGTATGTGCGGATGCGCAGATTCACGGATGTGCGCACGGTCGTCCCGCTCGTGCTCGTCGCCGTGATCGCACTCGCCACGCCGGCTTTCGCCACCACCGCCAACGGTGCGTTGCGCATCGGGTCGGTACAGGGCAACGGCCCGGCGGGATACTTCGACCAGCGCACCAGGGGTGCGCTCCTCGACGCCCAGTTGAAGGCCACCGAGGCGATCGCCGATGATCGTATGGATCTGCTGGTCTGGCCCGAAGGCGGCATCGATTCCGATCCGACGGCCAATCGCACCACGGCCGCGACGCTGGACACGCTGTCGAATCGCATCGACGCACCCCTGCTCGTGAACGCCGCGACGGCTCGCGGCGATCGCTATTTCAACACCTCGATGCTGTGGGAGTCGGGCAAGGGCGTCGTCGCCTCGTACGACAAGATCCACCCGGTGCCGTTCGGAGAGTACGTTCCTGATCGTCCCTTCTTCGCCGCATTGGCGCCGGATCTCATCAACCTCATCCAACGGGAGTACACGCCGGGCACCGCCGAACCCGTCGTCGAACTGGGTGAGACCCCGATCGGTCTCGCCATCTGCTTCGACGTGATCTACGACGACGTGGTCTGGGCGGCCTCCGACGGCGGCGCGCAGGTGTACGTCTACCAGACGAACAACGCGGACTTCCGTGGGACCGACGAGAATCTCCAGCAGCTGGCGTTCGCGCGCGCGCGGGCGATCGAGACGGGACGCGCCGTCGTGAACATCTCCACCGTGGGAACGAGCCAGGTGATCGCTCCCACCGGCGAGGTCATCGACGGCATCGCCGCCGACACCGCCGGGGCGATGGTCACCGAGGTCCCGCTGCGGACCGGAACGACCGCCGCGATGGTGCTCGGCCCCGCTCTGCACGCGGTCTTCGCCTGGGGCAGCCTGATCGCGCTGCTGGCGGCGGGGCTCACGGCCAGGCTGCGCGGACCGCGCCGCAACCGCGCATAACGAAGAACGGCGCCGCCCCCGAAGGGTGCGGCGCCGTTCTCAAGAATGCGCTCAGGCGGTCTTCTTGGTGACGTCGTCACCTGCGCCGCGGCGGGCGCGGACGAAGGCGAGACGCTCTTCCAGCAGCTCTTCGAGCTCCGGGATCGTGCGGCGCTCCAGCAGCATGTCCCAGTGGGTGCGCGCGGCCTTGTCGTCGCTGTGGTCGACGGAGACGGTCTGCTCGCCCACGCGCAGCAGTGCCTCTCCGCCGCAAGCGCGGCACTCCCAGGTCTGCGGCGGCTCAGCGTCTGCCGCGAAAGTCAGTGTGGTCTCTTTCGAACACACGCTGCAGACGTACGTCTGCTGCGCGCGCTCATGAAAAACGACGCCCTCTTCGCTCTGTAGGCTCTGGGCGCCGAGTCGGATGCCGCGAAGACTGCGGTCTGCCATTGTGTGGTCCTCTCGTCGCGTGGTGCTTACCCGGTATAACGCGTCGAGTTGGGAGGATCATCCGAGGCGGCTATGACGGAGCACAACTCACAGTCTATCTTCAGCGACCAGGGCCGAGAATCCGCAGCGCGAGATCGGCGCGGTCGGTCACGAGGCCGTCCACCCCCATCCCGATCAGGCGTCGCATGTCCGACTCCTCGTTGACCGTCCACACATGCACTTCCACGCCGGCCCCGTGCACCGCATCCAGGAAGCGCGGCGTGACGACACGGATGCGGTTCTGATACTCCGGTACCTGAAGAGCGTCGATTCCCGCGAGCGTGCGGTCTACCAGTCGGCGGGAACCGGTGACTGCGGCCGCGGCGACGCGCGCGACCAGCGTCGCACCGGCGGAGGTGGCCGGCAGCAGCGTGGGGCGGGCGCGTCCCGCCGCGGCGAGAGCCGTTCGGCGTCGGCGCTCCGAGAAGCTCGTCAGCAGGACCCGCTCGGCCGCGCTCGCGGCGAGGCGTCCGGCGGGCTCGGCCGCCGCATCCGCCTTCACGTCGATGTTGAAGCGCACGTCGGGGAAGCTCTGCAGGGCCTGTTCGAAGCTCGCGAGCCCGCCCCGGTCTGCCATGAGATCCTCGAGCTCGCGCAGCGTCACGTCGCGCACCAGGCGCGGATCGCCCGCTACCCGCGAGAGGTCGTCATCGTGGAAGAGGACGACCTCGCCGTCCCGTGTCAGATGACAATCCGACTCCACGTAGACCGCGCCCGCGGCATGAGCGGCGGCGATCGCCGCGAACGAGTTCTCGACCATCTCGGGGCTTCCCACGGGCACGAGTCCTCGGTGGGCGAGGATACGGGGACGAGGTGCGCCACTCAGGTAGGGATGCGTCACGGCGCCCACGCTATCGCGCGCGACGAGGAGCGGGGATTGGTAGGGTCGGGTGTCGCCCCGATGCGCCGCTCCGGCGCGCGGCGACGCCTTTTCGCGCCAGATTCAGGAGTGCCCGTGACCGATTCGCTCACCCCCCTCGCCGCCGGTTCCCTCACCGGCAAGACCGCTCTCGTGACCGGGTCGTCGCGCGGCATCGGAGCCGACACCGTGCGTTACTTCGCACAGGCCGGCGCGAACGTCGTCATCAACTTCCGTAACAAGGCGCCGCGCGCTGAGAAGCTCGCCGCGCAGCTGCGCGAGCTCGGCGTGCAGGTGCTCGTGGTCGGAGCGGACCTCACGGACGAGGCATCGGTGCAGGCGATGTTCTCGGAAGTGGAGCAGACGTTCGGATCCCTCGACATTCTCGTGCTCAACGCTTCGGGCGGCATGGAAGGCGGCATGGCCGCCGACTACGCGCTGCAGTTGAACCGGGACGCTCAGGTGCGCGTGCTCGAGACCGCGCTGCCTCTGCTGGGTTCGGGGTCGCGCGTCGTCTTCGTGACGAGTCATCAGGCGCACTTCATCCACACGACGCCCACCATGCCCGAGTACGAGCCGGTGGCTCTCTCCAAGCGCGCCGGTGAGGATGCGCTTCGCGAGCGGATCCCCGCCCTGTCCGAGCGCGGCGTCGAGTTCGTCGTCGTCTCCGGAGACATGATCGAAGGCACCATCACCGCGACGCTTCTGGAGCGCGCGAACCCCGGCGCCATCGCTTTGCGCCGTGAGGATGCCGGCAAGCTCTACAACGTGTCCGAATTCGCGGCTGAGGTCGCTCTCGCGGCGGTCGAGCCGGTGCCCGCGGACAACACGCGCCTCGTGGGGGAGACCAGCTCGTTCGTCGCCGAGTGAGTGTGCAGAACGCCCCCGGATCCGAGGATCCGGGGGCGTTCTCGCGTTGTCAGGAGCGGCCGAAGGAGAAGGCGCGCACGATCTGGATGATGCCCAGGATGACGAGCGAGGCGCCGACGAACAGCCACAGCAGCGCCACGTAGAGCGGCGAGAACACGAGGATGACGCCCGCGATCAGGCTCATCACCGCGAAGAAGATGGTCCAGCCCCGTGAGGCGCTGTTGCCCAGCGTCGTCAGGGCGACGACGCCCTCCACGATCCAGGTGATGCCGATGAAGACTCCGACGAAGATCGCCAGGAACACCGTGGTGTCGCCGAGGTTCGCGAGCGCGATGATTCCCGCTGCAACGAACAGCAGACCGAGAACGATGTGACCCACGCGGGACCAGCCGCCGAGCGTCTTCGAGAAGATGCCGAGCCCCGCATAGACCAGGCCGGAGGCGATCGCGTAGACGGCGATGATGGCGGTTCCCACCGCGGCCGTCTTCAGCGGCCACACGAGGATGAGGATGCCGACGATCAGGGCGATCGCGCCGCCGATCCCGAAGGCGGTGCGGATGCCGTTGACGAAGGTCTTGTCGGCGCTGGGGGTAACGGTCTCGGACATGTCCTGCTCTTTCTGAAAAGAAGCTGAGTGTACGGATCCACCGTAGCGCGGTGAGGCGTCGCAGGGGAGTGGTGTCCGACTCGATGCGTCACAGCAGGAGCACGATCCCCAACAGCACGGGCACGCTGCCGACGGTCGTGAGGAAGATCGTGTCGCGCGCGACGGACTCGCCCACGCCATAGCGCTGGGCGTAGTTGAAGACGTTCTGCGCCGTCGGCAGAGCGGCCAGCACCGTGACGATGAGCACCTCGTGCGCCGAGAGTCCGAAGAGCGTCGCCAACGCCCACGCAGCCGCGGGCATCGCCAACAGCTTGAGCGCGCTCGCGATCAGCACCTCACCGCGGCGGCCGGCATCCGCCAGGACGCGCTGGCCGTGGAGCGAGATGCCGTAGCTGATCAGGAGGATGGGAACGCACGCGTTCGCAATCAGCAGCGCGGGCTCCAGGACGATCGCCGGAAGCGCGATGCCCGAGACCGACACGAGTGTTCCGAGCGCCGATCCGATCACGATGGGATTGCGTGCGGTCCGGCCCAGCACGCGCCAGAACGAACGTGTGCCGGTGGTGGCGGCATCCAGGATCGCGAGCGCGACGGGTGTCAACAGCAGCAACTGCATCAGAATGACGGGCGCCGGGTAGGCGGCGCTGCCGAGCAGGTACAACGACAGCGGGATTCCGATGTTGTTGGAGTTGACCTGACCGGCCGAAAGGGCGGAGATCGTCGCATCGCCGACGCTCCGGCGCCACACGAAGCGCGCGAGCAGCCACTGCAGCCCGATGATCACCACGGCGGCGATCGTCGACACGGGAAGCAGCGCGGAGAACAGGGTCGTGATGTCCGCTTGGCTCAGCACGGTGAACAGGAGGAACGGCGAGAGCACGTAGAACGTGAGCCGACTCAGCACATGTCGTGCGTGCGGACCGAGGAGATCGATGCGCCCGATGATGTAGCCGACGATGATGGCGGTTCCGACGACGGCGAACCCGGTCAGCGTCTCCAGCACGTCTTCAGCCTAGGGCGCGCCTGTGCGCGGAATCGTTCGGGAATCGCGTCTGCGTCCCCATGACTGCGTGATTACCGATAATGCACATTATGTCATTGTGATTTGGTCGACCTCGCCTATGCCGTGACGAGGTCCGCCCGCTCTACGCCCCGCCCGGATCCACGAGTCTTTGGCCGAGCGAACGCGGGAACCAGATCATCACCGCCGGTCAGATCAGCCGGATGTTCGCCGAGGTCAACCGCGAGGCCGGTCTGACCGACGATCTCGACTTCCACTCGCTACGCCGCTCCTACGTCACCCACCTGGTCGAGGAAGGCTACGACGCGTTCTTCGTCCAGCGGCAGGTCGGGCACGAACACGCCTCAACCACATCCATCTCCACCGGCCTCTCCCCCGACTACCGGGCCCGCGTCGTCGACGACGCGATCGCCCGCATGGCGACGCAAGCCCTCACGACCAAGGAGTGACCCCATGATTCGGCGCGTTGACCACGGCTGGCGGCTGCGGGAGCTGATGGCCGCCCGCGGGATGACGACCATCTCCGACCTGATCCCCCACCTCGCCGACCGCGGGATCACGCTCTCCGACTCGCAGCTCTACCGACTTCTTTCCGGCACCCCGAGCGGATCAACCTCATCCTGCTCGGCGCGATCCTCGATACGCTCGACTGCACCTTCGAGGATCTCGTCCCGGTGACGGTCACCGCGACCGCGTCCCGCACCCGCGCAACCGGAACGACCGACGCGTCCACCCTCTCCCGCACCGACGCGATCCGGCCCGCCCGGGCACGGATCCACCGGCCCAGTTGAACGCCCGCCACGCGGACGCCGGTTGCACACGCTGCGGCCGGACCGGGGTTCGATTCGCGACGACCTGGCCGGAGGGCCGCATCTGTCGGCGCTGCTACCAACGGGCCACACGCCTCCACGGCACGTGTCCGGGTTGCGGCACGCACATCAGCAGCCGCGAGGCCCAGCCAGAGGCGCTATTCTCCTCTGTCACACCTAGATCAGAAGACGTCTTCCTCACCGTCGATGGCCAGCACCATCGTGTCCTCTTCAGTGCCGATCTCTCCGATCAGGGCCGTGAGCGATTGGGCCACCCTGCACCCGGCAGCGCATGCGCATGCTCGACCTGCTCCTGCGTCAAGGAAGCCGACATGGGCACCCCAGAGCAACCGATCCGCGGCTGCTGCCTCGCAGACTGCCCCGACGTCCACCCGCCAGCTGCCTGACGAATACGCCGCTCAGGACTACGCACCCGCACCACCAAGATCGACACTACCCGCGCTTCTCGCAATCATGAAGAATCGGGTAACGGTTCCCACCCTGTTGGATCTAGAGGTTGATCTGGGGTTCTCTCCGGAGGCCTGAACAGGTCACTGGATCGGGAACCCGGCCTCTACGTCAACGACGGCTCCGGGCATGCCGTAGTACTTACCGAACGGCGGGCCGATGGGATGAACACCCTGCGCAGTGAGCACCTGCATGATTGCGCCGAACGCCCGTGAGAAGAACGCAGGTATCTCCTCGAGCCCGACAGTCTCACGAACCACCGCGGTGTCCACCCCCTGATACTCCCATCACATGGATGTCGATGCTCATGGTCATGGTCTTTCGGCGCGGGGACGCTCACAGCATGCATCGACCGGCGAGGCTCACGGAGGTCGTTGGTCCTATCGGGTCGAGACGAACTCGGAAGGTACCGTCGCGTGCACCAATGGACAGCGCAGCAGCACCGTGAAGTCGGCGCTGAGCAGCGAACGTATGGGGGCGCACCGTGGCTGGTCGCGCGAGGTGCGGGCGTTAGATCGTGGTGAGGAGAAGGGCGATCGCCGCGGCTGCCATGACTGCGAAAGCGCTCCAGAGCCCGATGCGTGACCAGGGTCCGCTTCTGTGCTCGCCCATGAGGTCATGGCGGCTGGAAAGGCGGATGATCAGGAAGATCAGTGGCACGGCAACGATGCCGTTGATCACGGCGGTGAGCACCAGCGCTTGCAGGGGGTCGAGACCGACGAAGTTCAGGAGGAGGCCGATGAGTGTGCCGGCGATGATGACGGCGTAGAAGCCCCGCGCTTGCGCGAAACGGCGCGAGAGTCCTTCGTGCCATCGGAAGGCTTCGGCGACGGCGTAGGCGCTGGAGCCTGCGAGGACGGGGATGCTCATCAGTCCGATGCCGATGACGCCGATAGCGAAGATGAGCTGTGCGATGTAGCCGGAGTTCGGGAAGCTGTTGACCAGCGGCTGGAGTGCCTTCGCTGCATCCGCTGCGGTGGTGATGTTGGTGACGCCTGCTGTGTTCAGCACGACGGCGCCAACGAGGATGATGAACCAGGCGATCAGGTTGGAGAAGAACATGCCGATCGTCGTGTCGATGCGAAGCCGGCGTACATAGTTCTTGCTGATCCGGGGAACGCTGCCGCCCACGTCCTCCCGATGTTCCGCGATCTCGTCTTCGACCGTGTTGCTCGTCTGCCAGAAGAACAGGTAGGGAGAGATGGTGGTGCCGAAGATGCCGACGACGATGTACAGGAAGCTCCGGTCCAACTGAACGTGCGGGATCACCGTCACCAGCAGCGCTTTGTTCCATGGCACGGTGACGAGAAAGGCGGTGACCACGTAGGCGAACAGTGCGAGCGCGAGCCATTTGAGGATACGGATGTACACCTTGTAGGAGATGAAGACCTCGAGGCCGATGATCAGGACAACGAAGGCGATGGCGATCGCCGCGATCGGGATCCCGGGCATGAGGAGTTGGGTGCTCGCGGCCATCGCTCCGATATCGGACCCGATGTTGAACGTGTTCGCCGAGACGAGGAGCGCGACGACCGGATACAGCACCCCTTTCGGGTACTGATCGCGCACGACGGCGGCGAGCCCTTTTCCCGTGACCGCGCCGATCCGCATGCACGCGTCCTGCACGGCAACCATGAGCGGGAACGTGAGCAGCATCGTCCACAGGGTCGCGAATCCGAACTGTGCTCCGGCTTGCGAATACGTCGCGATGCCCGAGGGATCATCGTCTGCGGCCCCTGTCACGAGCCCGGGCCCCAGAATCTTCAGCAGGCGCCCCACTCGCCTTTGCGGCCTCACCACGGGGGCACCGCCCTCGCGCTCAGGCAAGGCATCGGCACCGTGCACAGCATCGGCAGGCCGCTCAGTCATCCGAGGTCAGTGTATCCGCGCAAGCTCCCGGGAATTCAAAGGCCGAGGACGGAGCGCCGGTCAGCGGGACCAGAGCCGCTGCGAGGCCGCGGAGCCAAGATGTTCAGCTCGCCACATGATGGATGTGCTCGCGCAACATCGCAGTCGCGGAGTTCGCACCACTTGCTCGCCACGCGACGGGCTCCACGGGCCCCGTCCCCAAGCTGCCGCCGCCTCGCGGTGAGAGTTCCCCTTTCGAGGCTATGAGTCCCTACAGACTCGGAGCGTCTGGTCAGCGTCGCCGGCGCAGTACCGGTCACAGATCTGCGCACGCCGCGACGGCTGTTCTCCCCTGCCGTTGCCCTCGGTTCGCACCGTGGGGACGAGCGAACAGAGGGGCGGGGGCACCCGTCATCTCGCTTGCAGACTCCGACCTGTCGCGCATGCCGATCAAGGGGGAATCCGTAGCGTTCCGGAGGCAGCACCTCGTCGCCTATGACGGCCGAGGACACGATCGCTCGTCAGACGGCGTGACCGAGATCGAAGTGGACGACACGCTAGCGCGCGAGGGGCGCCCACAACTGGATCTGCGCCGGTATCGCCCCAATCCTGACCGCAAGATATGACATCACTCCGACGTCAAGCCCGGCGTTCAACGGCCGAGCATACCCTGGCGGGTGGCTTCCACGGACGCCACCCGCGAACTGCCTAGCGATGCGCCGCTCCAGGAATACGCAACCACACCACTAGTTACTAGTGGTTCCGCAAGGTTTGCAGATCCGCCCTCCCCCGATAAGAGGCGTCGAGCGCTCGGATGCTGCTCGGATCAGGACTATTCCGGCCCCAGCAGGTGTCGGCCGGTGCGGCACCTGTATCAACCTGAACGGATGGGCACCGACCGGTGCGCCGTGAGCACCGATGTCTGTCGCCGCAGGACGATTCCTTCGTCGGCGCGGGGTGTTCGCGCGTTTGCGAGCTGTGGTCATCGCCGTCGGCTGGGCGCCTCACGGGTCACGTTCGGCGGGCTCCGGCATCCTCTGGTGCAGTCATCGCGGACAGCAGGCGCTGGACATTGACGTGCGCGACCCGTATGCGCTGGTCGTCCACGCCGTAGGGGATCCACAGGATTCCGTCGTGAAGTAGCCCTCCGCAGCTGTAAACGACGTTCGGAACATAGCCGCCGGAGTCTTGGGGAGGCTCGATCAGCGGCTCGGGGAGAACGCCGATCACTCGCGAGGGATCCTCCAGATCCAGGAGCAGCGCTCCGATGCTGTAGACGCGCAACGGCCCGACGCCGTGGGTGAGGACGATCCAGCCCTGAGGCGTCTCGATCGGCGAACCGCAGTTTCCGATCTGAACGATCTCCCAGGCGGCGGTGGGAGTCCGCAGGATCGTCTCGGCACCCCACACCAGACCGTCCAAGGAACGAGTCAGTGCGAGCGATTCCCCGTCGCCTCTGCTCAGGGCCAGATGCTCCCCTCCGATCTGCCGGGGGAACAACGCCATTCCCTTCGTCTGGGCCGGCGGTCCCGTGAGCCGGTGCACCGCGAATTCTCGGAAGTCGGTCGTCGTCAGCAGGCGTGAGGAGATGGCGTGACCGTCGTACGCCGTGAACGTACCGCCGTAGCGTGCTCCGTCGGCCTGCAGGCCTTGGACGAGGCGGAGATCCTCGATTCCCCGCCGTTCTTCGTCGGCGACCGGGAGAAGCACACGCGTACTGAGTTCGCTTTCTTTGGGGAAGATCACGTCGTAGGCGGAATCGGCGACTATCCGCATCGCGTCAAGCTGAGCCCGAGCACCACGTCGCTGCAGCAACGGCGCGCGGAGCGCCTGAATGGCCTGCTCGATCACCTGACCTCGGAACCTATTCGGCAGCGTCTGTCCGATGGCGTCGACGAGCTCGTCGGTGCCACCGTTATGTTCGAGAGCGCGGAGGAAGTGATCCTTCGTCCACTCACCGTGGCGCACGGCAGGAAGGCAAGGGGGCGCCTGTCGCCGCAGGAACTCCCAGGTGAGTCCCGGCCCGATCACCGCAGCGCAGAACTGGATCGAGGAAAGGTGCCCTTCTCCGATCGAGCGCAGCGAGAGCAACACCCGCAGCTGCCCCGGCATTAGCCCGGTCTGATCCGGGTGCTCTACCGTGCTCGGGTTGCACAGCGACACCCCCTCGATCGAGTACTCCGCGGTGAAGGCGGCTCCGATCACCATCGTCGCGTCCGCGCCGAGGTGCGGCGCATCGGGGAGGCGGACCATTGCGGCGTTCTGAAGCACATCGGCCATAGGCGACGGGTCCACGATGCGATCGCGGATTCGTTGGGCGGCGGCAGCCAGCGCTTCGGGCGGGAGGGCGAGCACCCGGTCGAGGACCGCCTGCGTGCGGGAGCTGCCGCCCGGTGTGCCCTCTCCGGGGAGGAAGAACCGCGCCACGACCCTGTCGGCGCGCGCGCTCAACTCGACCCCGGTGTCCACGGTCAGGAACGTCATGTTCGCGTGCCTCGCGCGTAGCGCGCGCATTGGTAGGCGCTGAGCGCGGCAAGGGTTGACTCCGCGCCCCGGTTCTCGTTGCGCCCTCCAGGTTCGAGCCCGTCGTATCCTGCACCTGTTTCGGGGTCGAACATAGCGATGCCGGCGTCGTTCTCCCCGGTGAACCAGGCCCATGTCCGCAACGCCGCGCGAGACCACTTCTCGTCCCGGGTGATCGCCGCCGCTCGCATGCACGCCTCGGCGATCGTGGCGGGCTCGATCGGCTGCTGGTCGCCCGATCGCTCCGAATCCGAACGATCACGCCCCTCGGCGCCCACGAAGGACATGACCCCGGAGGGCCTCGTTTCGAGGCGCAGGAGCGTCTGCAGCATCACGAGTCCGCTGTCGATCATGCCTGGCTGCTGCAACGCCTGACCACCCGCGATCAGCGCTTCGCAGAGCGCGCCGTTCGCGTAGCGCAATCGCTGCTCTGGCCAGCTCTGATCCGTGCCGTGCGGACGCGGGATCCTACGCAGGCTGTCGGTGAGCAGCGCACGAGCGGCCACCGTCCCGGGGAGGGCCTCGAGGATGTCGGCCGCGCCGATGGCTGCGAACGCGGAGGCGCGCACGTCGGGCGAGCTGCGCCGAGCCGCGCGCAGGAAGACGCGAAGAGCCCGCGCGCGGATACCGGGGTCGGGCGAGTGGCGAACGGCGGATCCGAGTCCGCAGACGGCGCGTCCCCACCAATCGCCGATGCTCGGGGCGTCGGTCCACGCACCGTCCGCGGACATTCTGTTGCGGACGGAGCCGTCGGGCGCGACAGCCTGCTCTAGGAACGACAGCGCCAGGTTGGTCAGGTATCGCAACCGCGCGCTGGCCGCGAACCCGCGCGGCACCCTTTCCCGGGCGATCACCGCGAGCACCCGGGCCGCATCGTCCGTACAGTATCCATGCTCGATGCGGGGCGTTTCGCCTCGGGCATGCTCGTACACGCCATACGGTCCGGTGAGAGCAATCAGATGACCCATCGGCAGCACTCCGGTCGAGTGCAACCGGTCCACCGCGACCGCGTCGACGTTCATCCGGCGACCTGCAGGGCATGCATCAGATCGGCGGCGAGTGCCCGGTACTGCGCACCCACAGATGACCATCCGTTGACAAGCGGCTCATGCACGATCTGTCGCCTCGCGGCCGGCGCCGTGGCGACCTTGCGCAAGGTCGATGTGATGGCTTCCGCGATCTGTGCCGGATTCTTCTGGTCGACGAGCAGTCCCGTGCCTTCGGACAGGAGTTCCACGGCGTGCGGGAACCTCGTCGCGATCACCGGCCGGCCGGCAGCCACCGCCTCGACGAGCACCCCGGAAGTGGTCTGTTCCCGGGAATCGTAAGGAAGCAGGATCGCATCGGTCGCCGCGACGTCAAGGGCGAGCTCTTCAGGCTCACGATATCGTCCATCGATCTCGACGAGCTCTCCCACTCCCAACTCATCAGCAAGCGCCCATAGCGCTCTGCGGTACCGCTGACCGCTCTCCAGGATGACCTTCGGGTGCGTCTGCCCGAGCACCCGGTACACCGGAGCGGATCCGGTCGCCTTCATCAAGGCGACCGCCCTGATGCCCCATTCGATGCCCTTACCCGGTCCGAGTAGCCCCCAGGTCAGGACCGTCGGCGGGTGCGGCGCGCCGGCCGGCATGGACAGGCTCCACTCGTCCACGCCGTGCGGGATGAGGCGCAAACGTGAAGAGGGGATGCCGAACTCGTCGACGAGCAGTTGCGATCCCGCGGCAGTCATGGCGACGACCGCGTCGCTCCGGTCAGCGACTGCCACGGTGACGGTCCGCTGATGCGGTCGGGGCGTGGCAAGTACGGTGTGCATGACGGTGACGACCGGGCGGCGGATGCGATCCAGCAGATCGATGACTTCCTCACCATCGGTTCCGCCGTAGATGCCGTACTCGTGCTGGACGACCACGACGTCGCAGCGGTTCAGTGCCACGGCGGCTCGAATCCTGCTGGGCAGATCCCCCGGGTGCAGGATGCCCGCGATCCGCAGTCGCGAGCTGGGAAGGGAAGGGCCGGCTGGGACCCCGTCGTCGACGCGGACGATCACCGACTCGTCTCCGGGACGGGCGGCGAGAACCCCAGCCAACGCGGCGGTAAAGGTCGCCAGCCCGCATCGGGTTGGCGGGAAAGTACTGACGAATCCGTATCGCGTCATCCGGGACGCCTTCCGCTCTGGCTGGCGTCGCAGCACCAGCCACTGGCGAGACGTCTGCCGAATGGCACCTCCCGTGGAATCGCGATCCGCGACCCGGTCAGCGGCCCACGTGCTGTGCCTCGTTCACCGCTGTTGTCCTCAGGGTACGCCTGCTCGGCGCGCCGCGGGAGTCGTCGAGCGTATTGATCCTGCTCGGACCGCCCAGCGACAACAGCACTTCGAGCGAATCACTCGCAAGACAGAAAGGATCCGCACGCTGATCGACTCGTCGTGCGTCGAATCAGACAACTGGCGAGTCGACCACGCGCACAAGGACCCCTCCTGCGCGGCCGCCCGCTCCAGGAGCATCGAGCGTCATTGAATACGCCGCTCAGGAATACGCACCTACATCACTAGCGTGGAGCGCGGTCACCCTCGCAGCCCGCGCGTCGCACCATCATTCCCGCCGATCCTGGCGACTCCCGCGGAGATCCACACCCATCTGCACGCGAGGTCCGAGGCGGTCGAGCCCGAGTCTCGCTTCCGTGTCTATGAGCTCGCGATGGAAGTCATCGGCAGCCTCCTCGATCGCGAATCCCGCCGATGCGTAGAACGGCGCGTTCCACGGGACGTCGGCGAACGTCCGCAGCGTCAATCGGTCGTATCCGGACTTGCGTGCCGCATCCTTCGCCGCTTCGACGAGCGCACGGCCGATGCCGCGACCGCCGAAGGCCGGGAGGACGGACACCTGTTCGAGATGCGCTCCGCCGTCGAACTCGATGACATGGACGAAACCGAGGACGGTGCCGTCCTCGGTTTCGGCGACGAGGATGATGCCGCCGGAGGCGAGCCGTTCGGCATCCGTCGGCGCGGGGTGCCACTGGTCAGGCTGGAGAAGATCCACCAGCAGCGCGTCGGCCTCATTCTCGATTCGCTCGAGGTGCGGGAGGTCGGCCGCGACGACGGGGCGGATCTGCACGGGCATTCCCCCATCGTATTGCGGCGGCATCGCCGACTACTCTCGAGCACATGCCCTCCGATCACACGCCCGCCACCCGACGGGTCGAGTTCGATCTGCGCAAGCCACGCTTCGCCCTCTACGCCGTGCGACCGACCGTGGTGATCGGCGGCCGTGGGCAGCCCGCGCAGTGGGGCCGCGGCACCTGGCAGGTGTCGGCGACACAGCCCGAGCGCATCGGGGTCTTCCTCTTCAACCGCGTCTGGCGGTTCGGCTCGGCCGTCATCGATCTTCACCCCGACGCGCAGGCGTCGCTGGTCTACCGCGCGCCCCTCTTCCCGTTCGGTCGCGGCCGGCTCTCCTCGGCCGCCGCTCCCCTCCCCTGACGACCCCTCGCGCCGCCGACCTCTCGAGAGCGCCGATCGGATGTCGGATGCTGCGCATACGGTGGCGCCATGGCCCGCTACGTCTACTGCACCGCATCCACTCTCGACGGCTACCTCGCCGATGACGCGGACAGCCTGGACTGGCTGCTCAACGTGCCCGCCGCCGACGACGCCCGCGCCTTCGGCGCCTTCCTCGATGGCGTGGGCGCACTCGTGATGGGATCGACGACCTTCGACTGGGTGCACCGGCATGAGAACCTGCACGAGCATCCGGAACGCTGGCAGGACGCGTATGCGGAGCGCCCCGCGTTCGTCTTCAGCTCGCGCGAGGTCGCACCCGTGGGAGGTGCCGATATCCGTCACGTCCGCGGAACCGTCTCGTCGCATCTCGCCGAGATCGAAGCGGCAGCCGAGGGGCGCGATGTCTGGATCGTCGGCGGTGGCGATCTCGCCGGTCAGTTCGCCGATATCGGCCGTCTGGATCGCATCATCGTGACCTACGCTCCGGCGCTGCTCGGATCGGGCCGCCCCCTCCTGCCGCGTCGGCTGGACTCCACGCGATTGCGGGTCGAGCAAGCCGCCATGGACGGCCCCTTCGCGCAGGTCACGCTGTCGGTGTCACCGTGACCCAGTCACCGAACTTCGGCATGCGCCCGTCGCCCGACGAACGGCCGGTGAGACGGCGTTGAACCCACGGCCCCACGTGCGTGCGATAGTACGCGAGGCCAGAGCTCGCGCGTGCGGCCGACTCGCTGGGAAGCGACCACCACGAGGGATCCGGCGTCTCTCCGAGAGACGCCAGCACGCGTGCTGCCACGCGATGATGACCCCGCGCGCTCATGTGCAGGCGGTCGTCCGACCAGTAACCCCGCGACGACAGCTCGGTGTCGGGCCAGTTCAGGGCCTGGACGACATCCGGGCGGTTCTCGATACGTGAGACGACCGCGGCCGAGAGCTCGTCACCGCGGCGCTGGATGAGACGCCCCATCGGCAGATGCGGAGCGGGATTCGCACCGCTCAGCACGATGAGGGTCACGCCCTCCTCATCGCACCGACGCAGCACCTGATCGAAGGCATCCGCCAGGTGCGAGATGGCGGTGCGCGGTCGCAGCATGTCGTTGCCGCCACCGTTGAAGGAGAGGTGCGTGGGCCGGAGCGCGAGCGCCGGTTCCAGCTGCTCCGCGACGATCGGCCAGATCAGCTTGCCGCGGATCGCGAGGTTCGCGTAGGAGATCTCGTGACCGAGCGAGTTCGCCCAGCCCTGAGCCGCGAGGTCCGCCCAGCCGCGCACACGACCGTCCTCGAGCTCGTCCCCCACGCCCTCTGTGAACGAATCGCCGATCGCGACGTACCGGATGTCGGGCACGCGTCCCCCTGTTCCGCCGGCTTCCTGCGCCGGACCTGTCGAGCCTACTCGCCGGCCTCGGCCAGCAGCTCACGCACCCGAGGGGCGACCTTCGTGCCGTAGAGCTCGATCGAGTGCAGCATCTTCTCGTGAGCGAGCGTGCCGTTCGAGAACTTCAGATCGAACCGGTCGATGCCGAGCGTACGTACGGTGGTCGCGAGCTTGCGCGCCACGGTCTCCGGCGAGCCGGCGTACACGGCGCCGTCGGGGCCGACGTCGTTCTGGAACTGCGCACGGCTGTACGGCGGCCAACCACGCTCACGTCCGATCGCGTTGCGGTTCGCCTCCATCGCGGGATACATCTCGTCCCACGCCTGCTCGTCCGTGTCGGCGACGTGGCCCGGCGAGTGCACTCCGACGGGCAGGCGTGTCGCACCCATCGCGTCGCGCGTGCGGTGGAAGAGGTCCACGTAGGGTCGGAACCGTACCGCCGCTCCCCCGATGATCGCGAGCATCAGCGCGTACCCGTGGTGTGCGGCGCGCACGACGGACTCCGGCGAGCCGCCCACCCCCACCCACGCACGGAAGCCGTTCTCGGTCTTGGGGAACACGTCGGCGTTGTTCAGCGCCGCGCGGGTACTCCCCTGCCACGTCACCGGCCTCTCGTCACGCAACCTGCTGAACAGGTCCAGACGCTCGTCGAAGAGCACCTCGTAGTCGGCGAGATCGAAACCGAAGAGCGGGAATGACTCGATGAACGACCCGCGGCCGAGGATGACCTCCGCGCGTCCGTTCGAGACCGCATCCAGCGTGGCGAAGCGCTCGTACACGCGCACCGGGTCGTCGGACGAGAGCACGGTCACGGCGGTCCCGAGGTGGATGTCGCGTGTGCGGGCCGCAGCCGCAGCCAGAACGATCTCCGGGCTCGAGACGGCGAACTCCTTGCGGTGGTGCTCCCCCACGCCGAAGAACGCCAGTCCGACCTCGTCGGCACGCACCGCCTGCTCGACGACGTTACGGATCGTCTGAGCGTCCGTCAGCGGTACGCCCTGTTCGTCCGCGGTGACGTCACCGAAAGTGTCCAGTCCGAACTCCACGGTCATCGCGACCACCTTTCATTCAGACGGATACAACTCGCGGACGGCTGCCGCCATTCCCTCAGTGAGTGCGCAACGCGTCGCGCAGCGTGTCGAGACCGACCCCACCGATGTCGAGCGCCCGCTTGTGGAACTGCTTGATGGAGAACGCTTCTCCCTCCGCCGCGCGCGCGTCATCGCGGATCTGCTCCCAGATCCGTTGGCCGACCTTGTACGAGGGCGCCTGGCCCGGCCATCCGAGGTAGCGATTGACTTCGAACTGGATGAACGCGTCCGGCATGTTGACGTTGTGCCGCATGAAGTCGAGTGCGAAATCGTGATCCCAGACGCCGGCGCCGTCCGGGCGCTGCTTGCCCAAGTGCACGCCGATGTCGAGGACCACGCGGGCCGCCCGCATCCGCTGCCCGTCGAGCATGCCCAGTCGGTCGGCGGGGTCGTCGAGATACCCCAGCTGCTCCATGAGGCGCTCGGCGTACAGGGCCCAGCCCTCGGCGTGTCCGGAGGTTCCCGCGAGCAGACGCCGCCATGAGTTGAGCTGCGCGCGGTTGTAGACGGCCTGCGCGATCTGCAGATGGTGGCCGGGGACGCCCTCGTGGTACACCGTGGTGAGCTCGCGCCACGTGTCGAACTCGGTCACGCCCTCGGGAACCGACCACCACATGCGGCCGGGTCGGGAGAAGTCGTCGGTCGGGCCGGTGTAGTAGATCCCGCCCTCCTGCGTCGGGGCGATCATGCACTCCAGCCGGCGGATCGGCTCCGCGATGTCGAAGTGGGTGCGGCCGAGCTCGGCGACGGCGCGGTCGCTCGTCGCCTGCATCCACTCCTGCAGCGCCTGGGTGCCGTGCAGCTTGCGCGACGGGTCCGCCTCGAGATGGGCGACGGCTTCCGCGACGCTCGCGCCGGGGAGGATCTCGTTCGCGATGGCCTCCTGCTCGGCGACCATTCGCGACAGCTCCTCGATGCCCCACTCGTACGTCTCGTCGAGGTCGATCTCGGCACCCAGGAAACGACGTGAATGCAGGGCGTACAGCTCGCGCCCCACCGCATCCTGCTCGCCGGCGACGGGGGCGAGCTCCGCTGACAGGAAACGTGCGAGATCGTCGTACGCGACGCGAGCGGCGCCCGATTGATCGGCCAGATCGCGAGCGAGGGATGCGGGCAGCTGCCCCTCGGCGGGGGCGGCATCGCCGGCGTACGTCGCGAAGAATCCGGTCTCCGCGGTGTACCGCTCGATCTGGGTCACGACCTCCAGCAGCTGACGACGTGCGGGGACCGTGCCCGCCGCGATGCCCGCCCGGAGGGTCGCGATGTAACCGTCGATCGCCCCGGGGAGAGCCTGCAGACGACGGGCGACGACCTCCCAGTCCTCGACCGTGTCGGTGGGCATGAGATCGAAGACGGAGCGGATGTCCTGGGCGGGCGACGCAATGACGTTGAGGTCTCGAAGACCCGCCTGCGCATCGTGCAGCTCGAGGTCCAGTCGCAGCTCACGCGACAGGTCGGCCTTCGTCACGCCGTCGATGTCGTCGA
This sequence comes from Microbacterium sp. SORGH_AS_0428, assembly GCF_031453615.1. Taxonomy (NCBI): domain Bacteria; kingdom Bacillati; phylum Actinomycetota; class Actinomycetes; order Micrococcales; family Microbacteriaceae; genus Microbacterium; species Microbacterium sp. SORGH_AS_0428. The sequence goes on from NZ_JAVIZT010000001.1 coordinate 302,424, forward strand.
CGGGCGCGGTCGCTTCGAGCTCGGCGAGCGTGCGGCGAGCCGCGTCGGCGTAGCGCTCCGCGCCCTCGGGCGAGTAGTCACCGAAACGATCGTTGTACTCGAACCTGCCGATGTACGTGGCGGTCGTGGGCGACAGCTCGGCCACCGTGTCGACCCACGCGTCGGCGATCGCGTCGATGGGAGTGGAGGGACGGGACGTTTCACTCATGGATTCGAGCCTACGCCGACGGCCGTCACGCTTCAGTGCCCGGCGGCGTTCCAATCAGCTCCGCGGCCGATCTGCACATCGAGCGGCACCGTGAGCTGCGCCGCATCGCCCATACGCTCGCGCACGATCTGCTCGGCCTGGTCCCACTCCCCCGCCGCGACCTCGACGACGAGTTCGTCGTGGATCTGCAGCAGCACGCGCGAGGCCAGCTGGCGCTCCTGGAACTCCGCGTGGATGCGGAACAGGGCGATCTTCATGATGTCGGCGGCGCTGCCCTGGATGGGGGCGTTCAGTGCCGCACGCTCCGCGTTCTCGCGCAGCACGCGGTTGGGGCTGGAGAGGTCGGGGAACGGACGGCGCCGCCGGAAGATCGTCTCGGTGTATCCGTCTTCACGTGCCTTCTCGACCGACGCGCGCAGGTAGTCGCGCACCGCACCGAAACGCGCGAAGTACTCCCCCATCAGCTGTTTCGCCTCGGACTGTTCGATGCGCAGCTGCTTCGAGAGCCCGAACGCCGACAGGCCGTAGACGAGCCCGTAGGACATCGCCTTGACCTTCGTGCGCATCTGCGATGTGACCTCCTCAGGAGTCACACCGAACACGCGCGCGCCGACGAACCGGTGCAGGTCTTCGCCGGTGTTGAACGCCTCGATCAGGCCCGGGTCCTCCGAGAGGTGCGCCATGATGCGCATCTCGATCTGCGAGTAGTCGGCGGTCAGAAGAGTCTCATAGCCCGCCCCCACCTGGAAGGCGGAGCGGATGCGGCGGCTCTCCTCGGTGCGGATCGGGATGTTCTGCAGATTCGGGTCGGTGCTCGAGAGACGACCCGTCTGCGAACCCGTCTGCAGATAAGTCGTGTGGATGCGGCCGTCGGACGCGATCGCCGCATCCAGCGTCTCGATGATCTGCCGCAGCTTCGTCGCCTCGCGGTGCTGCAGCAGCAGGTCGAGGAACGGATGCGGGTGCGACTCCTGCAGATCGGCGAGGACGGCCGCATCCGTCGAGTAGCCGGTCTTCGTCTTGCGGGTCTTGGGCAGCTGGAGCTGCTCGAACAGGACCTCCTGCAGCTGCTTCGGAGAGCCGAGGTTCACCTCGCGGTCGATCGCCGCGTAGGCGCGCTGCGCCAGACCGTCTGCACGTTCGGCGAGCTCGGCGGAGAAGCCCGACAGAACGTCATGCGACACCGCCACGCCCGCGAGCTCCATGTCGGCCAGGGCGAGCAGCGTCGGCAGCTCGATGTCGGTGAGCACCGACATCGGGCCTTCGCCCAGGGCGGCGCGCAGCGGCTCGGCCACACGGATCGTGTACCAGGCGAGCTGACCGGGGGTCGCTCCCTCGGTTTCGGGTACGAGCTGCGACGGATCGGCCTCGGGAAGCTTCTCGCCCAGGTAGCGATCGACGAGGTCGCCGAGCGACTTGTCGGGAAGACTCGGACGGATCAGCCAGCCGGCCAGGAGCGTGTCGAACGCGACGCCGGCGACCGTGAGTCCGGCGCGCCGCAGAGCTTTCACCTGGCCCTTGGCGTCGGTGAACGTCTTCGGGCGGTCGGAGGCGAGCCAGGGAGCCAGAGCCTCGGCGACGACGTCGCTCCAGCCCGCCTCGATCACACCGGAGTCTCGGGCGAGCCCGATGCGCACGGGCACCGACGCACCCAGCACAACAGTCACTCCGACCTCCGCGTCTCCGGCCTCGTCGAGCCAGGCGGTCAGCATGGCGGGGTCGGTCGCCTCCACGGGAGCGGGGGCGGCGACGACCGGCGCCTCATCGGCGATGGCACCGGCCGCATCCGCTCCGGTGGCCTCGAACACGCGCGGCAGCAGCGTGCGGAACTCGAGACGCGCGAAGATGTCACGTACACCCTGCACGTCGATCGGACGCACGGCGAGGTCCTCCGGCGTCACGGGCAGCTCGACGTCTCGCAGGAGACGGTTGAGGGCGCGGTTACGACGGACGGCGTCGATGTGCTCGCGCAGGTTGTTGCCCACGACGCCGCTGATCTTGTCGGCGTTGGCCAGCAGCTCGTCGAGCGAGCCCCACTGCGTGAGCCACTTCACGGCCGTCTTCTCGCCGACCTTGGGAACGCCGGGCAGGTTGTCGCTCGTCTCCCCCACCAGCGCCGCGATCTCGGGGTACTGCTCGGGGGCCACCCCATAGCGCTCACGTACCGTCTCGGGCGTGTAGCGCTTGAGCTGCGAGACGCCCTGCACGCTCGGGTAGAGCAGCGTCACCTCGTCGGTCACGAGCTGGATCGTGTCACGGTCACCGGAGCAGACGAGCACGTCGTAGCCCGCAGCGACTCCCTCGGTCGCCAGCGTCGCGAGGATATCGTCCGCCTCGATGTCCTCTTTCGTCAACACGGTCACGTTCATGGCGCGCAGGCACTCCTGCAGCAGCGGGATCTGCCCGGCAAACTCCGGCGGGGTCTCGCTGCGCGTCGCCTTGTACTCGGGGTACTCCCGGGTGCGGAAGGAGACCCGCGAGGTGTCGAAGGCGACCGCCAGGTGCGTCGGCTTCTCGGCCTTCAACAGGTTCACGAACATCGAGAGGAAGCCGTAGACCCCGTTGGTGTGCTGCCCGTCCTTCGTCGTGAAGTTGTCGACCGGAAGGGCGTAGAAGGCCCGGAAGGCGAGCGAATGGCCGTCGACGACCAGCAGAGTAGGCTTTTCGGAGTCCGTCACCCTGACAGCCTAGTAAGGCCGGCGGACACGACACCCCGGAGCCCAGGAGCAGCATGACCGCGCCCGAGTACACGATCGATCCGCTGGAATGGGTGACGCGCCGCGGCACGGGCGCCCTCGCCGACAAGATGGGGCTCGAATGGCTCGAGTTCACCGCGGAGCGCGGGATCGCCCGTATGCCCGTCGAGGGCAACACCCAGCCCGTGGGCCTCTTCCACGGCGGGGCATACGTCGTGCTCGGCGAATCGCTGGGGTCGATGCACGCGAACTATCTCGCAGGCCCCGGGCGACTCGCCGTCGGGGTCGACATCAATGCGACGCACACGCGCTCGGCCACATCCGGATTCGTCACGGGCGTCTGCACGCCCCTGCATGTCGGACGCACGCTGATGGTGCACGAGATCGTCCTCTCGGACGACGCGGGGCGCCGCTGTTCGACCGTGCGCATCACGAATCTCGTGAAGGCCACCGCCGGGATCGCCTGACCCACCGGATCAGGCGTCGGGCCTCACTTCTTGGGGGCGAGCTGCTCGATGATCGCCTTCGCGACGTCCTGCATCGTCAGACGGCGATCCATAGACGCCTTCTGGATCCAGCGGAAGGCCTCGGGCTCGCTCAGGCCCATCTTCTCGTTCAGCAGACCCTTGGCCCGGTCGACGAGCTTGCGGGTCTCGAAACGCTCGACCATGTCGGCGACCTCGGCCTCGAGCGTGATGATCTGCTCGTAACGGGCCAGCGCGATCTCGATCGCGGGCAGCAGGTCGTTGGGCGTGAACGGCTTCACCACGTAGGCGAGCGCTCCGGCCTCACTCGCACGCTCCACGAGCTCCTTCTGGCTGAAGGCCGTGAGCAGGACCACGGGTGCGATGTGGTTCTTGTTGAGCTTCTCCGCGGCGCTGATGCCGTCGAGCTGAGGCATCTTGACGTCCATGATCACGAGGTCGGGACGCAGATCGGTGGCGAGCTGCACGGCGGTCTCACCGTCTCCGGCCTCACCGACGACGTCGAAGCCGTTGTCGCGGAGGATCTCGACGATGTCGAGGCGGATCAGCGACTCGTCCTCTGCCACCACCACGCGGCGGGGTGCGGTCGGGTTGGTCGCGGCGGTTTCCTGCTCAGTCACCTTTGAATCCTACGGCACTCGGCCGGTCCGCATCCGGATGCGACACCGTCCGCCCCGGGATGCGGCCGTCCGAGGGCGGCGAGGCGATCTTCCGCCCCCGAGGAAAACGTTCGACCCGCCCGGGTGACTTCGCGGCGGGAGGCGGCCGACCGGTGCGATAAAGTCGAACCCGGCCACGCGAGTGGCCGATGCCGGCGTGGCGGAATGGCAGACGCGACCGACTCAAACTCGGTTACTCGAAAGGGTGTGTGGGTTCGACTCCCACCGCCGGCACCAATATCGTGTCGCACGCGTGCGCGTCGTGTCTCACTCGTGCACGTTCCCGAGGCCTCCTGCGTGAAGGGTTGAGACACGCATGCCTGCGTCGCGCACCGCACGTTGCACCAGGCCCAGGCGGCCACACAGCAGAAGGGACCTCCCCCGGTGGGGAAGGTCCCTTCTGTGCACCTCGCGGGTTACTCGCCCGACCAGATCGGGGCGCGGCCGTTGACGGCGTCGCCGATCTTGTGGATGCGGATGTCGTTCGTCGAGCCGGCGATTCCGGGAGGGGAACCGGAGATCACGACGACCTTGTCACCCTCCTTCGCCAGACCCTTGGAGAGGAAGAACTCGTCCACCTGCATGAACATGTGATCGGTGTGCGGCACGTGCTCCACCAGCGCCGACTGGATGCCCCACGTGACGGCCATGCGGCGACGGATCGCCGGGTCCGGGGTGAACGCCATCATCGGGATGCTGGGACGCAGGCGCGACATGCGACGCGCGGTGTCGCCGGACTCGGTGAAGATGCACAGCCAGCTCGCCTCGACGAACTGAGCGACCTCCATCGCGGCCAGAGTGATCGCGCCGCCCTGCGTGCGGGGCTTCGTGTTCAGCGGAGCGATGCGGTCGAGACCGTGCTCCTCCGTGGAGGCCACGATGCGCGCCATCGTCTCGACGACGCCGACCGGGTACTTGCCGACGCTCGTCTCGCCCGACAGCATGACCGCATCCGCACCGTCGAGCACGGCGTTGGCGACGTCGCTCGTCTCGGCGCGAGTGGGAACCGGGTTCTCGATCATGGACTCGAGCATCTGCGTGGCCACGATGACCGGCTTCGCCATCCGACGGCACAGCTCGACCGCGCGCTTCTGCACGATCGGCACGGCCTCCAGTGGAAGCTCCACACCGAGGTCGCCACGAGCGACCATGATGCCGTCGAAGGCGTCGATGATCTCTTCGAGGTTGTCGACGGCCTGCGGCTTCTCGATCTTGGCGATGACCGGCACACGCCGGCCCTCTTCCGCCATGATCTCGTGCACGCGGTTGACGTCTTCGGCGTTGCGGACGAACGACAGGGCGATGATGTCCGCACCCGCGTTCAGGCCCCATCGAAGATCCGCCTCGTCCTTCTCCGACAGAGCGGGGACGTTGACGGCCACCCCGGGCAGGTTGATGCCCTTGTTGTTGGAGACGGGTCCGGCGACGATGACCTTCGTGGTGACGACGGTGCCATCGGTCTCGATGACCTCGACGCGCACCTTGCCGTCGTCGATCAGGAGGAAATCACCGGGCTTGACGTCCTGCGGCAGACCCTTGAAGGTCGTCGAGACGATCTCCTTGGTGCCGAGGATGTCTTCGACGGTGATCTTGAAGATGTCACCCACGGCGAGCTCGTGAGGTCCATCGGCGAACTTGCCGAGGCGGATCTTGGGCCCCTGCAAGTCGACGAGGATCGCGACGGCGGAGCCGGCGTCCTCGGCGGCACGGCGCACGTTCGCGAAATTCGCGTCGTGGACCGAGTAGTCACCATGACTGAGGTTGAGGCGGGCGACGTTCACACCTGCGTCGATGATCGCGCGGACCATCTCGTAGGAGGAAGTTGCCGGGCCTAGGGTTGCGACGATTTTCGCGCGTCTCATCCGAGTTCGAACTCCGGGTCTTTTAGCGATGAAGGGGATGCAGGTTCAGCCTACGCGGGCTGCAACCCGATCGCGATATCGGTGGGCCGTACAGGAGCGGGCAGCGCGGTGGAACCCATCAGGTAGCGGTCGACGGATGCGGCCGCCGCACGCCCTTCGGCGATCGCCCACACGATGAGCGACTGGCCGCGCCCCGCGTCTCCGGCCACGAACACGCCGGGCGTGGTGGTCTGGTATGCGTCGTCGCGCTCGACGTTGCCCCGCGAGGTGAACTGCGTCTGCAGCTGCCCCTCGAGCTCCGTGCGCTCCGGACCCGTGAAACCCATTGCGATGAGCACCAGGTCGGCCGGGATCTCCCGCTCGGTGCCGCTCTTGGGTACACGACGTCCGTCGACGAACTCGGTCTCGGCCACGCGCAGCGCGCGCACCTCCCCGACCTCGTTCGAGAGGAACTCGACGGTGGAGGCGAGGAAGACCCGCTCTCCGCCCTCCTCGTGCGCGGACTGCACTTCGAAGATCGTCGGCGTCGTCGGCCAGGGCTGCGCGTCCGGGCGCGCCGCGGGAGGCTGCTTGCCGATCGCGAGGTTCGTCACGCTGAGCGCACCCTGACGGTGGGCCGTGCCGATGCAGTCGGCACCGGTGTCACCACCGCCGATGACGACGACGTGCTTGCCTTCGGCGCTGATCTGCGTGTGGAGCTTCTCGCCGGCGACCGCACGATTCGACTCGACCAGGTACTCCATCGCGAAGTGCACACCCGCCAGGTCGCGACCGGGGATGGAGAGATCGCGCGGCACGGTCGAGCCGGTCGCGACGACGACAGCGTCGTACCGGCTGCGCAGTTCGTCCCACGTGATGTCGCGCCCGATCTCGACGCCGGCGCGGAACCGCGTGCCCTCGTCCTGCATCTGGCGCAGACGGAGCTCGAGGTGGCGCTTCTCCATCTTGAAGTCCGGGATGCCGTAGCGCAGCAGCCCGCCGATGCGGTCGTCGCGCTCGAACACCGCGACCGTGTGACCCGCGCGGGTCAACTGCTGGGCCGCTGCAAGACCCGCAGGTCCGGAGCCGACGACGGCGACCGTCTTTCCGGTGAGCCGCTCCGGCGGCTCCGGCTCGACCCAGCCGTGCGAGAAGGCCTCGTCGATGATCGACACCTCGACCTGCTTGATCGTCACGGCCGGCTGGTTGATGCCCAGCACGCACGCGCTCTCGCAGGGGGCGGGGCACAGCCGTCCCGTGAACTCCGGGAAGTTGTTGGTCGCGTGCAGGCGCTCGATCGCGCTGCGTCCCTCACCGCGCCAGGTCAGGTCGTTCCACTCCGGGATGAGGTTTCCCAGCGGGCATCCCTTGTGACAGAACGGGATGCCGCAGTCCATGCACCGACCGGCCTGCCGGCGCAGCACCGCCGAGTCACCGGGCTCATAGACCTCTTTCCAGTCCATGATGCGCACGGGAACCGGGCGCCGCGCGGGCAGCTCCCGCTCGGTCACCTTCAAAAAGCCCTTGGGATCAGCCACCGGTCACCTCCATGATGCGGCTCCACACGATGTCGCCGTCGGGGTCGAGCCCCTCCGCCAACGCCTCCTCGCGGGTCTGCAGCACCGCTGCGTAATCGCGCGGCATGACCCGCACGAAGTTCTTCACTTCCTCCTCGAAGTCCTCGAGGAGCGATGCCGCCAGAGACGAGTCCGTCTCCGCGGTGTGGCGCTCGAGCAGGTCGCGCAGGATCGCGGCGTCGCCGGACCCCAGCTCCCCCAGCTCGAGCTCGCCGGAGGCGAGCGACTCGCGGTTGACCAGGTTCTCGTCGAGGCGATACACGTAGGCCGTGCCGCCGGACATCCCCGCACCGAGGTTGCGGCCGGTCGTTCCGAGGATGACGGCGAGACCGCCGGTCATGTACTCCAGGGCGTGGTCGCCCACACCCTCCACGACAGCGGTCGCGCCCGAGTTGCGCACCAGGAAACGCTCGCCCACGACGCCGCGGAGGAACATGGTGCCCTGGGTCGCTCCGTAGCCGATGACGTTGCCCGCGATCACGTTCTGCGAGGCGTCGAAGCTCGAACCGCGGGGCGGACGCACCACGATCTGGCCGCCCGACAGGCCCTTGCCGACGTAGTCGTTCGAGTCTCCCTCGAGGCGCAGCGTGATCCCCGACGGCATGAAGGCGCCGAAGGACTGGCCGGCGGATCCGGTGAGGTTCACGACGATCGAACCGCTCGGGAGCCCGTTCGCACCGCGAGCCTTGGTGACGTGGTGCCCCAGCATCGTGCCGACGGCGCGCTCGGTGTTGCGCACCGGCAGGCTGATCTCGACCGTCCCGCCGTGCGCGATGACATCCTGCGCCCGCTCGATGAGCGCGACGTCGAAGTGCTTCTCGAGCTCGTGCAACTGCTCGCGGGCGTTCCGACGCGGCTCGTCCTCGGCGAATGAAGGGCCCTCCAGGACAGGAGCCAGATCGAGGCCGCTGGCCTTCCAGTGCTCGATCGCCCCGTTGACGTCCAGCAGCTCGTTGTGGCCGATCGCCTCGTCGAGCGAGCGGAACCCGAGCTCGGCGAGGTACTCGCGCACCTCCTGAGCGATGAACTCCATGAAGTTCACGACGAACTCGGGCTTGCCGGTGAAACGTTCGCGCAGAACGGGGTTCTGCGTCGCAACGCCCACGGGGCAGGTGTCGAGATGGCACACGCGCATCATGATGCAGCCGGAGACCACGAGGGGTGCGGTCGCGAACCCGAACTCCTCAGCGCCCAGAAGCGCGCCGATGATGACGTCGCGGCCCGTCTTGAGCTGCCCGTCGACCTGCACGACGACGCGATCGCGCATGCCGTTGAGCATGAGCGTCTGCTGCGTCTCGGCGAGACCGAGCTCCCACGGCGTCCCGGCGTGCTTGAGCGAGTTGAGCGGGCTGGCACCCGTTCCGCCGTCGAAGCCGGAGACCAGGATGACATCGGCCAGGGCCTTCGCCGTCCCCGCGGCGACCGCGCCGATGCCCGACTGACTCACGAGCTTCGCGTGCACCCGCGCCGTCGGGTTCGCGCGCTTGAGATCGAAGATGAGCTGCTTGAGGTCTTCGATCGAGTAGATGTCGTGATGCGGAGGCGGCGAGATGAGCCCGACACCGGGCGTGCCGCCGCGAGTGCGCGCGACCCACGGGTAGACCTTCTGCGGAGGCAGCTGTCCGCCCTCGCCGGGCTTCGCGCCTTGCGCGAGCTTGATCTGGATGTCGTCGGCCTCGGTGAGGTAGAGGCTCGTGACACCGAACCGGCCCGACGCCACCTGCTTGATGGCGCTGCGTCGCTCCGGGTCGAGCAGACGCTCGACGTCCTCGCCGCCCTCTCCCGTGTTCGACTTGCCGCCGATACGGTTCATCGCGATCGCGAGGGTCTCGTGCGCCTCCTTGGAGATCGAGCCGTAGCTCATCGCTCCGGTCGAGAAGCGCTTCACGATCGACGAGATCGGCTCGACCTCGTCGATCGGCACGGGAGGCCGGACGCCGGTGCGCAGGCCGAACATGCCGCGCAGCGTCTTGAGCTCGCTCGCCTGGTCGTCCACGAGCTTCGTGTACTCGCGGAAGATGTCGTAACGGCGCTCGCGCGTCGCGTGCTGCAGCCGGAAGACGGTGTCCGGGTTGAAGAGGTGCGGTGAGCCGTCTCGACGCCACTGGTACTCGCCGCCGGTCCACAGTCGCTCATGCGCGCGCGCCGCCGCATCCTCCGGATACGCGAAGGCGTGGCGTGCCGCGTTCTCGGCAGCGATGACATCCAGCCCCACGCCGCCGAGCTTCGACTCGGTGCCGGTGAAGTAGGACGCGATGAACTCCTCGGACAGTCCGACCGCCTCGAAGACCTGGGCCCCGGCGTAGGACGAGACCGTGGAGATGCCCATCTTCGACATGATCTTCAAAACGCCCTTGCCGAGCGCCTTGATCAGGTTCTTGACCGCCTTCTCGGGTGAGATGCCCGTGATGAACCCGGCGCGCACGAGGTACTCGACGCTCTCCATCGCCAGGTAGGGGTTCACCGCCGAGGCTCCGTAGCCGATGAGGGTCGCCACGTGGTGCACCTCGCGCACATCGCCCGCCTCGACCACCAGGCCGACCTTCATGCGGGTCTGGTTGCGGATGAGGTGGTGGTGCACCGCGGCGAGCATCAGCAGCGACGGGATGGGGGCCAGGTCGGCGTTGGAGTCACGGTCGCTGAGCACGATGAACTCGGCGCCGTCCTCGATGGCGCGGTCGACCTCGGCGCACATCTGCGTGAGGCGCTTCTCCATCCCCTTCGCCCCGGCCTGCACGCGGTAGAGGCCGCGGATGGTGGCGGAGGTGCGACCCGGCAGCGCCGTGTCGATGTGCTGGATCTTCGCGAGCTCGTCGTTGTCGATCACCGGGAAGTCGAGCGTGACGGTGCGTGCGTGCTCCGCACCCCAGCTCAGCAGGTTCGGCTCGGGGCCGAGGCCCAGCGACAGCGAGGTCACGACCTCCTCGCGGATCGAGTCCAGCGGCGGGTTGGTCACCTGCGCGAACTGCTGGGTGAAGTAGTCGAACAGGAGCCGGGGGCGCTCGCTCAGGACCGCGACGGGCGTGTCGCTGCCCATCGCGCCCAACGGCTCGGCGCCCGTCTGCCCCATCGGCGTCAGGAGGATGCGGACCTCCTCCTCCGTGTAGCCGAAGGTGCGCTGACGCCGCGTGATGGAGGCGATGGGATGCACGATGTGCTCGCGCTCGGGAAGCTCGGAGAGGCGCACGCGACCCTCATCCAGCCACTCCTGCCACGGCTGGAGCGTCGCGAGCTCGTTCTTGATCTCGTCGTCCTCGATGATGCGGCGCTCGGCCGTGTCGACGAGGAACATGCGACCGGGCCGCAGCCGGCCGCGGCGCTTGATGCGCTCGGGCGCGAAGTCGAGCACACCGGTCTCGCTGCCGATGACGACGAGGCCGTCGGTCGTCTCCGTCCAGCGTCCCGGACGCAGCCCGTTGCGGTCGAGGGTGGCGCCCACGACCGTGCCGTCGGTGAAGATCAGCGCGGCCGGGCCGTCCCATGGCTCCATCTGCATGGAGTGGTACTCGTAGAACGAGCGCAGCTTCGGGTCCATGTCGGGCTGCTTCTCGTACGCCTCCGGGACCATCATCATGATGGCGTGCGGCAGACTCCGGCCGGTGAGCGTCAGAAGCTCCAGCACCTCGTCAAACGACGCGGAGTCGCTCGCTCCGTCGGTGCAGATCGGCAGGAGCGGCCGGATGTCGCCCAGCAGCTCGGATTCGAGCTGCGACTGACGCGCCCGCATCCAGTTGCGGTTGCCGTTGACCGTGTTGATCTCGCCGTTGTGAGCGACCATCCGCAGCGGCTGCGCGAGCGGCCACGACGGGAACGTGTTGGTCGAGTAGCGGGAGTGGACGACAGCGAGCTCGGAGGCGAAGCGCTCGTCCTGCAGGTCGGGATAGAACGGCTCGAGCTGCAGGGTCGTGACCATGCCCTTGTATCCGAGCGTGCGGCTGGACAGCGACACGAAGTAGGCGTCGAGCTCGTTGCGGGCGCGCTTGCGGAGCCGGAACACCCGGCGGTCCAGGTCGATGCCGCTGAGCGCGGGCGCGTCGCCCACGGCCGGGCGTGACAGGAAGAGCTGCTCGAACGCCGGGCGGGCCTCGAGGGCCAGCTTGCCGAGGTGCTCCTCTTCTGTGGGAACCTCGCGCCAGCCGAGCACCACGAGGTTCTCGCTCGCGGCGATGCGCTCGATGCCGGCCTTCTGCGCGGCGCGCTCCTCACCGTCGCGCGGCAGGAACGCCAGACCGGCCGCGTACTCCCCCACCGGCGGCAGGTCGAAGTCCACGACGGCGCGCAGGAACGCGTCCGGCATCTGCGTGAGGATGCCCGCGCCGTCGCCCGTGCCGGCGTCGGAGCCGATCGCGCCGCGGTGCTCCAGATTGCGAAGCGCCGTCAGGGCGAGATCGATGATGTCGTGGCCCGCCTCGCCGCGAAGGGTCGCGACCATGGCCAGACCACACGCGTCCTTCTCGAACGCGGGGTTGTACATGCCCTGCTTGGCAGGGAAGGCGCCGAAGCCCGCAGATCCGGGGGCGCTGTGACGGGGGCTCGAAGCCATACCAACCGTCCTCGATTGTTGCTGTTGCTGGGACGACGTCGGCCCGGAGAGTTACTTGGCGGCGGTGCTTGTGGCGCTGCCAGTGGTGATGGTTTCGTCGGCGGGGGGTGCGCTCACATCGACGAAGTCCTCGGTGTTCTGCGATTGTACAGCCGACTTGTCCACCCACTCGCGACCGCGCCGGTACGGCGAGGCCTCCAGGCCCGTGTGACGAACCTTCTGGACGACCAGGATCACGAGACCCAGGATGACGCCGAGGATGGCGGCCCACACGTTCGAGCGCAGTCCGAGGAACACCTCGCTCGGGTCGATACGGATGTTCTCCCAGACGATTCGGCCCGCGGAGTACCAGACGAGGTAGAGACCGAACTGGCGCCCCCACTGGAGCGTGAAGCGCCTTCCGGCCCACAGGATGACGGCGGCGCCCAACAGATTCCAGATGACCTCGTAGAGGAAGGTCGGCTGGAAAAGCGTGCCCTCTGGCAGTCCCACGGGGATCGCGTCGTTCGGCCGGGCGATCTCCAAGCCCCACCAGCCGTCGGTCGGCTGACCGAACAGCTCCTGGTTGAAGTAGTTGCCGAAACGACCCATCGCCTGGGCGATGATGAGCCCAGGGGCGAGCGCGTCGGCGAAGCTCCAGAATCGGATGCCCGTCCAGCGGCAGCCGATGAGCGCGCCGATCGCGCCGCCGATGAGGGCGCCGTAGATCGCGATCCCGCCCTCCCAGATGGCCCACACCGATCCGGGCTCGAACGGGTTCCAGGTGTTCTTGCCGTCGCCGAAGTAGAACCCCGGGTGCGTGAGCACGTGGAAGATCCGTGCACCGATGAGCGCGAGCGGAATCGCGAACAGCGCGATGTCCACGACGACCCAGGGTTCGCCGCCGCGCTTGGTCAGGCGCCTGTTCGTGAGGAGCGTGGCCACAACGATGCCGGCGATGATGCACAGCGCGTAGAAGCGGATCTCCGGGCCGCCCGGCCACAGGTTGAATCCGTTGATCGGAGGGCTCGGGATGCTGGCGAGCACGCCTGCGGGCGCGCTCGTGAGGGCGAACGTCATGACGACGAGTCTAAAGGCGTCGATGGTGCGCTCGTGCGCGCTCAGGGATACCTGTCGAAGCGGGCGCCCCCGGGACGGGAACGACCGATCGTGAACACCAGCAGGACGATGGCCCCGATCAGCGGAATCAGCAGGATGAAGAACCAGAGTCCGCTGCGATCGGTGTCGTGCAGACGGCGCCAGGTCAGGGCGAGACCGGGCAGCAGGGTGAGCAGCGAATAGAGGGCCGCGATGGCCCCGATCACCGTCGTCACGCCCGCGTCGGACTGTGCGCCGTTCCACACCAGGTACGGCGCCGGCCAGGCCGAGAACGTCAGCGGGTCGCCGGCGGCGGTCGAGACGATCTGGAATCCGACTCCGACGAGAGCGTTCGTCAGCACCCACCACCAGAACTCGCTGCGGCTGGCCCTGCCCGCGAACGTCGCATACTTCAGGAAGTACCGCGCGATCGACTGCAGCCAGGACGCTCCATGGAGCGGGTACGACAGGGGGATCGTGGAGGAGCTCACCTCGGCGACGCTACGCGAACCGCGCACACGCTGCGACCCGGGCTCAGCGACGCGTGCCGTCGGCGAGGGCGCGAGCGGTGCGCCCGAGCTCCTCGAGTCCGCCGTCGCGGAGTGCCCGCACGAGGGCGGTGCCCACGATCGCGCCGTCGGCGTACTCCAGCACGCCGGAGACCTGCTCCGCGTTCGAGATGCCGATGCCGACAGCGGCGTGCTCGACACCCCGCTCGCGCAGTCGAGCCACGAGCGTTCGGGCGGCCGCATCCAGCTCGGCGCGCTCTCCGGTGATCCCCATCGTCGAGACCGTGTAGACGAAGCCCGTGGAGTTCTGCACGACGAGCTCGAGCCGCTCGTCGCTCGAGGTGGGTGCGGCGAGGAAGATGCGGTCCAGTCCCGTCCGCTCGCTCGCGGCGATCCACTCGGCGGCCGACTCGGGAGTGATGTCGGGGGTGATGAGTCCCGCTCCCCCGGCCGCAAGCAGGTCGTCGGCGTATCGGTCGACGCCGTACTGGAACACGGGGTTCCAGTACGTCATCACGACGACGGGAACGTCGACGCGGCTCGTGATCTCCTTGATCGCCGGGAACAGGTCGCGCAGGCGGAAGCCTGCGGCGAGAGCCGCCTGCGTCGCCTCCTGAATGACCAGGCCGTCCATCACCGGGTCGGAGTACGGCGGACCGAGCTCGATGATGTCGGCGCCGTTCTCGGCGAGCACGACCGCCGCCTCGATGCTGGTGGCGATGTCGGGGAAACCGAGAGGGAGGTAACCGACGAACGCGCCCCGTCCTTCGGCGTGGGCGGCCTCGATGGCCGCTGCGACGCGTGAGCTCACAGCTCGGTCCCCTCTCCCTTTGCCTCGTCGGACGACGGCGGCACGTCGACCGGCGACCCCTCGTCGCCCGCGGCGTCGTAGAGGTCGAAGTAGCGGGCAGCCGTGTCCATGTCCTTGTCACCGCGACCGGACAGGTTGATGGCGATCACCGCGTCGGGGCCCAGCTCCTTGCCGATCCGCAACGCGCCCGCCAGCGCGTGCGCGGACTCGATGGCGGGGATGATGCCCTCGGTGCGCGAGAGCAGACGCAGCGCCTGCATGGCCTCGTCATCGGTGGCCGGGATGTAGGACGCACGCCCGATGTCGGCCAGCCACGCGTGCTCGGGGCCGACGCCCGGGTAGTCCAGGCCCGCCGAGATCGAGTGGGACTCGACGGTCTGGCCGTCCTCGTCCTGGAGCACATAGGTCTTGGCGCCGTGCAGGATGCCCGCACGACCGCGTTCGATGGAGGCTGCGTGCTTCGGCGTGTCGACCCCGTCGCCCGCTGCTTCGACGCCGTAGAGCGCCACCGATTCGTCGTCGAGGAACGCGTCGAACATGCCGATCGCGTTCGAGCCGCCGCCGACGCACGCGAACACGGCGTCGGGAAGCCGGCCCACCTGCTCGAGCAGCTGTGCTCGCGCCTCCTCGCCGATGATCTTCTGGAAGTCGCGCACGAGCGCGGGGAACGGATGCGGTCCCGCCGCGGTGCCGAAGATGTAGTTCGTCGTCTCGACGCTCGCCACCCAGTCGCGGTAGGCCTCGTTGATGGCGTCCTTGAGCGTGCGCGATCCGGTCGTGACGGGGATGACCTCGGCGCCCAGCAGCCGCATCCGTGCGACGTTCAGAGCCTGCCGCTCGGTGTCGACCTCGCCCATGTAGATCGTGCACTCGAAGCCGAACAGCGCCGCAGCCGTGGCCGTGGCGACACCGTGCTGGCCGGCCCCCGTCTCCGCGATGACGCGCGTCTTACCGAGGCGTTTGGTCAGCAACGCCTGCCCGAGCACGTTGTTGATCTTGTGCGAGCCGGTGTGATTGAGGTCCTCGCGCTTGAGGAACACACGTCCACCACCCGCGTGGGCGGCGAACCGCGGCACCTCGGTGAGCACGGAGGGACGTCCGGCGTAGGAGTGCAGCAGCTCCGCGAACTCCGCCTGGAACGCGGGATCGACGATCGCCGACTCGTAGACGGCGGTCAGCTCGTCGATCGCGGCGATGAGCGACTCGGGCATGTAGCGCCCGCCGTACTGGCCAAAGAAAGGTCCTTTGACATCGCGCAGACTCATGATCCGGCCTCCAGGAAAGCGTGCAGGGTCTCGACGGGCTCCGAAGTCACGAGAGCCTCGCCGATGAGGACGACGTCCGCGCCGCCGGAGCGGTAGTGACGAACATCGTCAGGGGTCAGGACCGCCGACTCGGCGATCTTGATCGCATCGCTCGGGAAGGAACCGGCGAGACGGCCGAACAGATCGCGGTCGAGTTCGAAGGTGCTGAGGTTTCGGGCGTTGACGCCGATGAGTCGCGCTCCGAGGTCCGCCGCCCGCGACAGTTCCTCGGCCGAGTGCGTCTCCACCAGCGGTGTCATCCCGAGCTGGAGCACCAGGTCGTGCAGCTGCGCCAGGAGCGGCTGTTCGAGAGCCGCGACGATCAGCAGCACCAGGTCGGCACCGGCCGCTCTGGCCTCGAGCACCTGGTACGGCGTGGCGATGAAGTCCTTGCGCAGCACCGGAACCGAGACGCGCGCGCGCACCGCTTCGAGGTCGGAGAGGCTGCCTTTGAACTTGCGTCCCTCCGTCAGCACAGAGATCGCGCTCGCGCCGCCCTCTTCGTAACGGGACGCCTGGAACGCAGGATCCGGGATTGCCGCCAGATCGCCGCGAGACGGGCTGGCGCGCTTCACCTCTGCGATGATCTTCACGCGGTCCGCGGGGGCGAGCGCAGCGAGGGCATCGAGCGCAGCGGGACGGCTCAGCGCGGCGCTTTCCACTGCCGCCAGAGGCGTGCGCGACTCGCGCTCGCGGGCATCCTCGACTGCGCCGGCCGTGAGGTCGGCGAGCACCATCAGTGCTCTTTCGCGACGTACTTCGGGCCGTTGACGCCCCAGCCGGCGCGGGCCAGGGCCCACCCGATGATCAGGCCACCCAGGAGCAGACCGACCGACGCCCAGACGAGCACAGGCATGTCGAGCACGAAGAAGACCGTGCCCAGCGCCACGGCGACGAGCATGATCACCACGGCTGTCCAGGCTGCCGGGGAGTGTCCGTGGCCGGGGTCGTCGATGGAATTGCTCATGTCTCTCCTTCGGGTGCGGCCACGTGACGGCCGGATCCAGTCTAGCGGGGCGCGTCGGGGAAAGTCGGATCGTCACCGCGGGAGAGGTCGTCCCACGAGTCGATCGCGTCCAGCGGTGCATCGTCGGCGACGGCCGCACGACGGCGCTGCGCGTCGTACTTGCGCCCTCCGCCCGGCCAGCGCCAACCGGTGACGAGGACGAAGGAACCCGCTACCAACAGCACGACAGCAGCGAGGAGCGCGACGACCGGCCACCCCGTGACGCTCGTGCCGGCGACGAGTGCCGCCACCGACGAGTCTCCGGTGATGCCGGTGGTCTCCGTGACACTCGGGGCATACGCGTCGATGGGGACATCGACGGCGACGGGAGCCGTGAGCAGCGCGATGCCGATCGCTGCGGCCACCGTCAGAGCGCCGAAAACGATGCGGAGCACCCGGCCGACGATCGACAGCGCCGCACCCAGCGCCAGCACGGCGAGGCTCAGGGGCGTCAGCACCGGGATCGCCGCCGTCCCCGCGACGGCCACGTCGGCTGCTGCGCCGTCGGTCAGCGAGACGTGGATCCAGGTCTGGGTGGCCGCCAGCGTGGCCACAGCCCCCGCCGCCAGGATCGCCAGAACCGAGATCGAGCGCGCGCGACGGATCACTCGCCGCCTCGCACGGGATCCAGATCGTCGGTGTCGAAGCAGGTGCGCGTTCCGGTGTGGCAGGCGGGGCCGGTCTGCTCGACGGACAACAGCACGGCGTCGCCGTCGCAGTCCAGACGAGCACCGTGCACGACCTGGATGTGCCCGGAGGTGTCGCCCTTGCGCCAGTACTCCTGCCTCGAGCGCGACCAGTACGTGGCGCGGCCCGACGTGAGCGTGCGCCGCAGCGCCTCCGCATCCATCCAGCCCATCATGAGCACCTCACGGGTGTCCCACTGCTGCACGATCGCCGCGACCAGGCCCTGATCGTTGAAGCGCACGCGGGAGATGCGCTCTTCGACGCTCTCGCTCACCGCCGCACCTCGATCCCGTCGCCGACCAGCGCGTCCTTGACGTCGCCGACCGTGAGCTGCCCGGAGTGGAACACGGATGCGGCCAGCACCGCGTCGGCCCCCGCTCGGATCGCGGGTGCGAAATCGCCGACGCTTCCGGCTCCGCCGGAGGCGATCACCGGCACGCGGGAGATCTCCCGCATCAATGAGACGAGCTCGAGGTCGAAGCCGTTCTTCGTCCCATCGGCGTCGATCGAGTTGACCAGCAGCTCGCCGGCACCGCGCTCGATCGCCTCGCGCGCCCAGTCCAGCGCATCGAGCTGGGTGAGTGTGCGGCCGCCATGGGTCGTGACGGCGAATCCCGAGGGCATCCCCTCGGCGCGCTTGACATCCAGCGACAGGACGAGCACCTGGGCGCCGAAACGGTCGGCGATCTCGTCGATCAGGGCGGGACGGGCGATCGCCGCGGAGTTGACGCCGATCTTGTCTGCGCCCACGGCGAGCAGCCTCGCGACGTCCTCGTCCGAACGGACGCCCCCGCCGACGGTCAACGGGATGAAGACCTCTTCCGCCGTGCGCCGGACGACGTCGTACGTCGTCGCCCGCTCGTCGACGGTCGCCGTCACGTCGAGGAAGGTGAGCTCGTCGGCACCCTGTTCGAAGTACAGCCGTGCAAGCTCGACGGGGTCTCCCATATCGCGGAGGTTCTCGAAGTTCACGCCCTTCACCACGCGCCCCGCCGCCACATCCAGGCACGGGATGACTCGGCAGACGACGCTCATCAGAGCCTCGCCGCGTGGATCTCGGTCACGAGGATCGCCCTCGCACCGATCGCGTAGAGCGCGTCCATGACCTGGTTCACGCCCTTGCGCGGGCTCATGACCCGAACCGCCACCCACGACGGATCCCGCAGCGGCGAGATCGTCGGCGATTCGATACCCGGCGCGACCGCGATCGCGTCGTCGACGAGATCGGCGGGCAAGTCGTAGTCGATCAGCACGTACTCGCGCGCGACGATGACACCGCGCAGGCGGCGCAGCAGGGTCTCGAGTCCCGCGGGCTCCTGCGCTCCGGTGATGAGGACCGCGTCCGACTCCAGGAGGACCGGCCCGAAGATCTCGAGCCCGGCCTGGCGGAGCGTGGTGCCCGTGGAGACGACGTCGGCCACCGCATCGGCGACGCCGAGTTCGACGGCCGACTCCACGGCGCCGTCCAGCGGCACGAGATCGACTGCCACGCCGTGCTCGTCGAGGTAGGCGTCGACGAGACCCGGGTATGCGGTGGCGACCCGCATCCCCTCGAGATCGGCGAGTTCCGTGAACCGACCGGGAGGTCCGGCGAAACGGAACGTGGAGCCGCCGAAACCGAGCGCCTCGATCTCCCGAGCACCGGGCATGCGGGCGTCCAGCAGCAGGTCGCGGCCGGTGATGCCGACATCGAGCGCGCCCGAGCCGACGTAGGTCGCGATGTCCTTGGGGCGCAGGTAGAAGAACTCGACGTCGTTGAGCGGGTCGATGGCGTGCAGATCCTTGGGATCACGACGCCCCTTGTAGCCCGCCTCGGCGAGCATGGCGGCCGCGGTCTCGGAAAGGGAGCCCTTGTTGGGCACGGCGATTCTCAGCATGGGAAAACTCTCTGAAGGGTGACGGATGCGGCGGGTGCGGGCATCAGAGATGTCGGTACACGTCCGCCGGCGTCAGGCCCTTGGCCAGCATGAGCACCTGCAGGTGGTAGAGCAGCTGGGAGATCTCCTCCGCCGCTTCGGAGTCGCTCTGGTACTCGGCGGCCATCCAGACCTCCGCCGCCTCTTCGACGATCTTCTTGCCGATCGCATGCACACCGGCATCCAGCTCCGCGACGGTGCCGGATCCGGCCGGTCGCGTCCGGGCCTTGAGCTCGAGCTCCGCGAACAGGTCGTCGAACGTCTTCACCGTCCTAGGGTACCGTCCGGCGACCCGCACGGATGTCGCCCTCAGTGGCGGTGCGTCCTCGCGTCGGCGGCCTGTACCCGGAGCCCGGCGATCGCCGCATCCGGATCCGCCGCGCCGAACACCGCGGAGCCGGCGACGAACGTGTCCGCACCGGCGGACGCCGCCTGCTCGATGGTGGTCGGCGCGATTCCCCCGTCGACCTGGAGCCAGACCACCGACCCGACCCGCCGCGCGGCGTCGGCGAGGCGGGCGAGCTTGGGCATCGTCTCGGGCATGAACGACTGTCCGCCGAAACCCGGCTCCACGGTCATCACGAGGATCTGATCGAACTCGTGCAGCAGCTCCAGAAGCGGCTCCTCGGAGGTTGCGGGCTTGATCGCGACCCCGGCGCGTGCGCCGATCTGACGCAACCGTCGCGCGAGTCCCACCGGGTCGGCGGCGGCCTCGAGGTGGAACGTCACCGAGGCTGCGCCCAGTTCCGCGTAGCCGGGCGCCCAGCGGTCCGGGTCGTCGATCATGAGGTGCACATCCAGCGGCACGGGGCTCGTCGCCTGAACCCTCTCGACCATCTGCGGACCGAAGGTGAGGTTCGGCACGAAATGGTTGTCCATCACGTCCACGTGCACGAAGTCGGCACCGGAGATACGGCCGAGCTCCGCCTGCATGTTGACGAAGTCTGCGGCGAGGATCGAGGGGTTGATGCGGGGAGCGCTCACCCCGCCATTATCGGCGACGCTCACGCGCGTCGCCGAAGGAGCGAGATCGACATGGCGTCCGTGCCGTGACGATGTGGCCACAGCTGGGCGCGTCCCGTGCCGTCGGCGGGCGTCGGCAGGTCGAGGGGGTGGCTCGCCAGGCCCTGCAGCACGGCGCGGGCATCGAGCTCCTCGATGTCGTCGCCTCGGCGCTCACGCACCTCGGCCACGACCGCGCTCGTCTCGGCCAGGTGGGGCGAGCACGTGACGTAGGCGACGATGCCGCCCGGCGTGAGCGCATCGAGGGCGCTCTCCAGCAGCTCCCGTTGCAGCTGCGCGAGTGCCGCCACATCCGCCGGGGACTTGCGCCAGCGCGCCTCCGGTCGCCGGCGCAGCGCACCCAGGCCCGTGCACGGCGCATCCACCAGGATGCGGTCGTAACGGGCTCGACCGGCCCGCGAACGCCCGTCCTCCTCGCTCACCGCGATATCGGCCGGCACACCCGCAAGAGCCTGACGCACGAGGCCGGCCCGTGCCGGCGCGATCTCGTTCGCCTCCAGCAGCGCACCACCGGCCAGGGCCTCTGCGGCGAGCAGGGCCGTCTTACCGCCGGGCCCCGCGCACAGATCGAGCCACCGCTCCCCCGCGGTCACCGGCACGGCACGGCTGAGCGCGAGCGCTGCCAGCTGCGAGCCCTCGTCCTGCACGCGGATGCGGCCGCCGGCCGCGCGGATCACCGGTTCGGGATCACCGCCCGCGGAGAGCGCGCCCACGGGCGAGTACCGCGTCGGAGCGAGCTCGGCGGGCCGGTCGGCGAGACCCGGGAGCACCGCCAGTGAGACCCGCGGCGACGCGTTGTCCGCGCGCAGCAGGTCTTCGAGCTCGTCGGCGCGCCCCTCCGCGGCCAGCGCCCGTCGGAAGGCGCGGATCACCCAGACCGGGTGCGCATATGCGAGTCCCCGTCGTTCGTCGTCCGAACGCGCCGCCGCCTCGATGCGGGCGAGCCACTCCCCCGGCGTGTCACGGGAGATCCGCCGGAGCACGGCGTTGACGAATCCCGTCGGCGCTGCGCCGATCGTCTCGCGCACGAGCGCGACCGTCTCGTGCACGGCCGCGTGCGAGGCGATCCGAGTGGACAGCAGCTGGTGCGCGCCCAGCCGCAGGGCATCGAGAACATCCTCGTCGATCTCGTCGGTGGGACGCCCCGCCGCCGCCTCGATGATCGCGTCGTAGGTGCCCAGGCGCCGGAGGGTCCCGTAAGTCAGCTCGGTCGCGAGCGCCGCGTCCTTCGCGTCGAGTCCGGCGCGTGCGATCTCGACCGGCAGAAGCAGGTTCGCGTACGCATCGGATGCCGCGACGGCGCGCAGCGTGTCGAAGGCCACGCGCCGCGGATCTGAACGGCTCACGACGCCACCAGCCCCTCCGCCGCGCGGAGGCCTCGAAGCCAGTCGCCCGCGGCCATCGCCGCCTTCCCCGCCGGTTGCACGCGTACGAGCGCGACGGGGTCGGTGGAGGTGCCGATGAGCACCTCGGACTGCGCGGCACGGATCGTCCCGGGCGCCAAGGCTGCGGTGTGCTCCGCTCGATGCATGTCGTGGATCTTGACGCGCACGCCGTCGAGCGTCGTGAAGGCGCCCGGTTCGGGTGTCGTGCCGCGGAAACGCGACAGCACAGCGTCGGCCGACTGCGTCCAGTCCAGACGGCCGTCCTCCGCGGTCAGCTTTGCCGCGTACGTGCTCTCCCCGATCTGCGGGACTCCGCGGGCCGTACCCGCTGCCAACTGGTCGACGACGTCGACGAGCACCGCAGCGCCGTCTCGCGCGAGATCCTCCAGGACGCGTCCTGCGGTGGCCGTCGCGGGGATGCGGTAGCGGGTGCCGCCGTATACATCGCCCTCGTCGAGACCCGCGGTCAGCTGGAAGACGTTCGTGCCGATCTCGCCGTCTCCGGCGATGAGCGCCCGCTGCACGGGCGCGGCTCCGCGCCAGCGCGGCAGCAGCGAGAAGTGGAGGTTGATCCATCCGAGTCGCGGCGTGCTCAGCAGCGGCTGCCGAACGAGGCCGCCGTACGCCACGATCACGCCCAGATCCGGTTCGAGCGCCGCGATGCGCTCGGTCGCCTCCGCATCCAGACGATCGGTCTTGAACACGTCGAGATCCAGTTCGGCGGCGACGGTGGCGACGGGCGACGCCGTGAGCACGCGCTTGCGCCCCACGGGCGCGTCACGGCGCGTGACGACGCAAGCGAGATCATGATCGGTGGCGGCCAGGGCGCGCAGCGAAGCGACGGCGGGTTCGGGCGTTCCCGCGAAGACAAGACGCATCGGGTTCCTCACAGCTCGGGATCGGGCACGTCCACCCGAACTCTGAGTGTATTCCGGCTCCGCGCGGGGGCCCGGCCGCGCGCACGGCGCGCGCGGACGGCGTCGGCGACGACCGCCGCCCGCAGCGCGCCCGTCACGGCCTTGCCGTGGCCGTAGTCGAAGCGCACGAGGGCGCGAGAGCGGGGCGGGTCCTCCCCGAGGATCTCCGCAGGCCCGAGCACGGCGTCCGGGTCGAGGGAGGGGACCTCGGCCCGCAGCTGCGCGAGCGCGTCGTGGACGGTTCGCGGCTCGCCCTCCACGACGGCGACCCGCACCGCGGGCGGCAGATGCAGCACCGCACGGTCGGCCAGCTCCGAGCGGGCGTAAGCGGCCTGCGTCCACGTCGCCAGAGCGCGAGCGAGCGGACCGGCGACCCCTGTGAGCAGCACGGGCGCACCCGGCGCCGTCAAGGCCGCGGCGTTCGACCACCACCGCAGGCACGACTCGCCGATGCGCAGATCCTCGGCGAGCAGCATCCGGTCGCCGTCCAGGAGCAGCACCGCGCGGTACCCGCCTTCCGCGATCGGTTCCGCCCCCCGGGTCGCGATGACCAGAGCGGGGCGGTGCTCGACGCGCGCGACCGGATGGTCGCCGTCGGCCACGATCACGCGCGTCCCGGGGAACGCCCGACCGAGCTCGTCCGCGGTGCGCTCACTCCCCGACGATGCGAGGCGCAGGTGCTGCCCCTCGCACACGGTGCACTGCCAGCCGGCGATGCCGCGTCCGCACCAGGCGCATTCCGGGGGCCTGCCCTGTCTGCGCACGCGGAGCGGACCCGAGCAGTGCGGGCAGCGCGCGGGTGCTCGGCAGGAGGAACAGACCACCACCGGCGCATACCCGGGGCGCGCGACCTGGACCAGGACCGGTCCCTCCATCAGCGCGTCGCGCACGGCCTGGAACGCCGTGGACGGGATGCGTGCGTGCGCGACCGCGTCGGATGTCGCCGTCAGGACGACGCGCGGCGTCACCCGACGTGCCGCCGCCAGGTGGCGGAACCACCCGATCTGGACCAGCCGCTCGACATCCGTGGTGCGCGTGTGGCCGAGCACGAGCAAGGCGCTCTGTTCGCTCTCCTGCCGCAGCAGTGCCACGTCGCGCGCATGCACACCGGGGCTGAGCGGCTCTGCGAGCAACGGATCGCCATCGTCCCAGATCACGACGAGACCCGTGTCGCTCGTGGGCGCGTAGACGGCGGATCGGTTTCCGACCACGATGCAGGGAGCCGCCGCGAGGGTGCGCAGATACGCACCGTAGCGTGAGGGCCCGGTCTGCCGCGCATCGGACTGCACGAGCGCGTTCGGCGGCACGCGCCCCGCGAGCGCGGTCATCACCTGCTCCTGATCGCGGTGGTCGGGAACGACGATGACGACGCTGCGCCCCGCCGCGAGGGTGATGGTCGCCGCGGCGGCGATCAGTACCGCCCACGATCCGACCGTGCCGCCCCCCGCGAGCTCCACGACACGCGGCGTCGCATCCACGGCGAGGCGTTCACCGGCGCGGATGCCCTCGGCCAGGTGCGGAAAGGCCGCGAGGACCTCTTCGGCGGTCTTCACCGCGTCGGGATGGGGTGCCTCGACGACAGGCTCGGGCGAGTGCAGCCATGCCTTCTCGGCACGCACCATCCGCTTCGGCACGGCGAGGCGGAGGACGTCGGATGCGGAGCCCGCGGCTCGATCGGCGACGCGCCGGGCGAGATTGTAGAGACTCGGAGGCAGGACGGGCATCGGCGAGACCACGCTGTCGAGCTCCGAGAGCGGACGCTCGTGGTCCGTCTCCTCGCCGCGTTCGACGAGGAACCCGTCGACGACGCGGCCGGCGCTGCGCAGCGGTACGCGCACACGCACCCCGGGCACGGCGTCCTCGTCGAACTCCGGCGGGATCGCGTAGTCGAAGAGGCGATCGAGCTGCGGCAGCGGCGAGTCGAGCAGCACGCGCGCGACGGGCCGAGCGGGGCCGGCTGCCCCGATCATCTCAGAGCCCGGCTGCGGCGCGCAACTCGTCGACGCGGTCCAGACGTTCCCAGGTGAACTCGGGGAGCTCGCGGCCGAAGTGACCGTAGGAGGCGGTGGCCGAGTAGATGGGACGCAGCAGATCCAGCTGGTCGATGATGGCCTTGGGGCGCAGGTCGAAGACGTCGAGGATGGCCGCCGTGATGGTCTCGTCGCTCACATGCCCCGTGCCGAAGCTCTCGACGTAGAGGCCCACGGGACTCGCCTTGCCGATCGCGTACGCGACCTGTACCTCGAGGCGCTCGGCGAGACCCGCCGCGACCGCGTTCTTGGCCACCCAGCGCATGGCGTACGCGGCGGAGCGGTCGACCTTGGACGGGTCCTTCCCGCTGAAGGCCCCACCGCCATGGCGTGCCGCGCCCCCGTAGGTGTCGATGATGATCTTGCGGCCGGTCAACCCGGCATCCCCCTTGGGGCCGCCGGTCACGAAGGGGCCGGCGGGGTTGATGTAGTACTGCACATCCGGTGTGTCGAGCCCGGTGTCCGCGAGGACGGGATCGATGACCTCCCGACGCACCAGCTCGCGCAGCTCGTCCTGGCTGATGTCGGGATGATGCTGCGTCGACAGCACGACCGACTCCACCGTCTTGGGCGTGTGGCCGTCGTAGCCCAGAGTGACCTGCGTCTTGCCGTCGGGACGGAGGAACTCGAGGGTGCCGGACCGGCGCACCGCGGCCAGGCGCTCCGCCATCCGGTGCGCGGTCCACGCCGCCATGGGCATGAGCTGTGCCGTCTCGGTCGTGGCGAAACCGAACATGATGCCCTGGTCCCCGGCGCCCTGCTCGTCGCGCGGATCCACCGATCGCCCCTCGCGCTGCTCGAACGCCTGGTTGACGCCGGCCGCGATGTCCGAGGACTGCGCGCCGATCGAGACCGAGACGCCGCACGAGTCGCCGTCGAAGCCGGTGTCGCTCGAGGTGTATCCGATGCGGTTCACGACATCGCGCACGATCGCGGGGATCTCGACGTAGGCACGCGTGGACACCTCACCGGCGACGTGCACGAGACCCGTCGTCACCAGTGTCTCGACGGCGACACGGCCGGTCGGATCCTCCGCGATGATCGCGTCGAGGATGCTGTCGGAGATCTGGTCGCAGATCTTGTCCGGATGCCCTTCGGTGACGGACTCGGACGTGAACAGACGCAGCTCGGTCATCGCAACTCCCACTCGAGACGTGAGGGACACCCCTCACTGTGACGCTCCCCCCGGACACGGGAGTGCCGGGGGGAGCGTCGAGGTGATCAGATCACTCGGCGTGACGCAGCCGCAGCTTGTCCTCGTTGATCTCGTGCAGCGCGATCGTCAGCGGCTTGTCCTCGATCGTGGAGTCCACGAGCGGACCCACGTTGTCGAAGAGGTTGCCCTCGTGGAGATCGGAGTAGTAGTCGTTGATCTGACGCGCCCGCTTGGATGCGTAGATGACGAGCTGGTACTTCGAGTCGACCTTGTCGAGAAGGCTGTCGATGGGGGGCTCGATGATGCCCTGGTTGGTCCCAGCCATGGCGGTACCTCCTGGTTCGGGGATGTCGGCGGAGAGTCGTTCGACGACGACGCATCACGACGGACGCGCGGAAGCCTTCGTCAATTCTACGACCTCGTGCGCCGCCTCGGCGACTTCTGCGTTCACGACCCGGTAGTCGAACTCCCCCTGAGCCGCCAGTTCCACCCGCGCGGTGCGCAGGCGTCGCGTGCGTTCCTCGGCATCCTCGGTGCCTCGCCCGACCAGACGCTGCACAAGCTCGTCCCAGCTGGGCGGGAGCAGGAACACGAGTGCGGCATCCGGTGCGGCCGCCCGCACCTGCCTCGCGCCCTGCAGATCGATCTCCAGCAGAACCGTGCGACCATCGGCCAACGCGCGTTCGATCGGCCCGCGGGGCGTGCCGTACCGGTACTTGTTGTGCACGGTCGCCCACTCCAGCAGTTCTCCGCGCGCGATGAGATCGTCGAAGGCGGCGTCGTCGACGAAGAAGTAGTGCGTCCCGTCGATTTCGCCGGGACGGGGCGGGCGCGTGGTCGCCGAGACCGAGAGGAGGATCTCCGGATAATGCTCCTGGATGTGCGCAGCCACGGTGCCCTTGCCGACCGCGGTCGGGCCGGCGAGGACGAGAAGGCGGCTGCGGGCGGCGCGCGGCTGCGGTTCCGGGAGTCGCCCGTCGAGCCACTGCTGGAGCGCGGCGCGCTGGCGCACCCCGAGACCGCCGAGGCGCTTGACGGGCGAGATGCCGAGCTCGGCGAGGATGCGGTCGCGCTTGCCCTCTCCGATGGCAGGCAGGGAGGTGAGGAACTCCGGCACGCGCAGCGTTCCTGAGGCGGATGCGGGGTCGGCCACCGCGCGACGCAGCACTTCCTGACCGCTGATCACGCGCGTGGCGAGGTCTCGCTTGAGGGATGCACGGGCACGACGCGCCTCGACGGCACGTCGCGATGCGGCGGCCCGGTCGACCTCCGGGGGCGTTCGACTGTCAACCACGGCGAACCTCCGAATAGAGCGCGCGTCTCTCGTCGATGCGGGCGACGAGGCGGGCGGGACCGGCCGACAGGATGCTCCTGCTCTCGCTGGCGACGACCTGCGCCGCGACATAGCCGAAGAGCGCGCCGAG
Organism: Microbacterium sp. SORGH_AS_0428; assembly: GCF_031453615.1. Classification (NCBI taxonomy): domain Bacteria; kingdom Bacillati; phylum Actinomycetota; class Actinomycetes; order Micrococcales; family Microbacteriaceae; genus Microbacterium; species Microbacterium sp. SORGH_AS_0428. The sequence goes on from NZ_JAVIZT010000001.1 coordinate 329,678, forward strand.
ATCCGACGGCTGAGCACCCTGCGCACCGAAGCCCGGCGCCAGGATGGGCGTGCCGGCCAGCACCATGTCGGTGAGTCCGAACGATGTGCGCTGCAGCGTCGCCCCCACCACCACGCCGGCGGGTCCGAGGGCGCCCGCGCTTCCTACGTTGTAGGAACCGACCTCGCGAGCGACGCGGGCCGCGATCGGCTCGTCGTCGCCCGCGGATGCATCCACCGTGATGGCGGTCTGGACGGCCGCGGCCTCACGGTTGCTCGTCGCAGCGAGCACGAACACGCCCTTGTCCGCCCGGATCGCGCGAGTGATGGTCTCGTGCAGCGACTCCGGTCCGAGATACGGGCTGAGGGTGAGCGCGTCGGCTTCGAGGGGCGAACCCGGCTCGAGCCACGCGGCGGCGTAGCCGTCCATCGTCGTACCGATGTCACCGCGCTTCGCGTCGGCGATCACCAGCAGGCCCGCATCCCGCGCCGCCTGGAGCACATCCTCGAGCGCGGCGTAGCCCGCCGACCCGAACCGCTCGTAGAAGGCGACCTGCGGCTTGACGACGCCCACTCGCCCGGCCGCCGCATCCACGACGCGCAGGCCGAACTCGCGCACCCCGGCGGCATCCTCGCCGAGGCCCCAGGCGCGCAGCAGCTGTGCGTGGGGGTCGATCCCCACGCACAGCTGCCCGTACTGGTCGAGCGCGGCCTGCAGCCGCGTTCCGAAACCGGCTGCGCTCACGCGCGCGCCGCCCGCTCCACCGCGTACTCCTGGAGGCTCTTCACGTCGAACCCCTCGCGCAGCACGGGCAGCGCGCTGACGGCGGCGCCGAGCACGGCCATCGTCGTGAACAGGGCCTTGTCCGCGGCCACCGCGGCCGCGCGGATCTCGTACCCGTCCGCCCGCGCCAAGCCGCCACTGGGCGTGTTGACGATCATGTCGATCTCGCCCGCGTTGATGAGGTCGACGATGTTCGTCTCCCCCGTCTCCTGCGTGGCCGAATACTTGTTGACGGTGCGCACGGCGATGCCGTTGCGGGCGAGGATCTCCGCCGTCCCCTCCGTGGCCACGAGCTCGTAGCCGAGCTCCTGGAGGCGGTGCGCCGGCAGGATCACGGCGCGCTTGTCGGCATCGGCGACGGAGATGAACACCGTGCCCGACAGGGGCATGCCGCCGTACGCGGCCTGCTGGCTCTTCGCGAACGCCGTCGGGAAGTCGCGGTCGAATCCCATGACCTCACCGGTCGAGCGCATCTCGGGGCCGAGCACGGAGTCGACGGTCTGACCGTCCTTCGTGCGGAACCGCTTGAAGGGCAGCACGGCCTCCTTGACGGCGACGGGCGCGTCCAGCGGGACGCGCGAGCCGTCCTGCTCGGGCAGCATCCCCTCGGTCTTGAGCTCGGCGATGGAACTGCCCGCCATGATGCGGCTGGCCGCCTTCGCGAGCGGGATGCCGAGCGCCTTGGAGACGAAGGGCACCGTACGGCTCGCGCGCGGGTTCGCCTCGATCACATAAAGCACACCCGCACTGATGGCAAACTGCACGTTGAGCAGTCCGCGCACCCCCACGCCCTGGGCGATGGCGAGCGTCGCCTCGCGGACCCGGTCCACGTCGGTGCGGCCCAGCGACACGGGCGGGAGCGTGCAGGAGGAGTCACCGGAGTGGATGCCGGCCTCTTCCAGGTGCTCCATCACGCCGCCGATGTACAGCTGCTCACCGTCGAACAGGGCGTCGACGTCGAGCTCGATCGCGTCGTCGAGGAACCGATCGACGAGCAGGGGCAGCCCGGGGCCGATGATGGCCGCGTCGGCGATGCGGACGAAGTAGTCGCGCAGCGCCTCCGTCGAGTACACGATCTCCATGCCCCGGCCGCCGAGCACGAAGCTCGGGCGGACCAGCACCGGGTAGCCGATCTCCTCGGCGACGCTCACCGCACCCTCGACGTCGATCGCGGTGCCGTTGCGCGGCGCGACCAGGCCCGCGTCGTCCAGCAGGCGCGAGAACAGCTCGCGCTCCTCCGCCAGGTCGATCGCGGCGGGGCTCGTGCCCAGGATGCGGTAGCCCGCAGCCTCGATGCCCTTCGCCAGGCCCAGCGGGGTCTGACCGCCGAGCTGGCAGATGACGCCGAGGATCTCGCCCGAGGCGTCCTCGGCGTGCAGCACCTCGAGGACGTCCTCGAGCGTGAGCGGCTCGAAGTACAGCCGGTCGCTCGTGTCGTAGTCGGTCGAGACCGTCTCGGGGTTGCAGTTGATCATGACCGTCTCGTAGCCCGCATCCGAGAGCGCGAAGCTCGCGTGAACGCACGAGTAGTCGAACTCCACGCCCTGACCGATGCGGTTGGGGCCCGAGCCGATGATGACGACCTTCGTGCGATCCGAGGGCGACACCTCGGTCTCGGCGTCGTAGCTCGAGTAGTGGTACGGCGTGAGAGCGGGGAACTCCCCGGCGCACGTGTCGACCGTCTTGTAGACGGGCCGCAGCCCGAGCCCGTGACGGATGCCGCGCACCTCGGCCTCGCCGATGCCGCGCAGCTCGGCGATCTGCAGATCGCTGAAGCCGTGCTCCTTCGCGACCCGCAGCACCTCGGCGTCGAGCTCCCCGGCCGCACGCACGAACTCGGCCACCTCGTTGATGAGTGCGATCTGGTCGAGGAACCAGGGGTCGATCGCCGTCGCCTCGAAGGCCTGCTCGATCGTCGCGCCCTTGCGCATGGCCTGCTGCAGCACGACGATACGGCCGTCGGTCGGGGTCGCTGCGATCTCCAGCAGCTCCTCGACCGAGCGCTGCTCGTCGCCCCAGTGGAAGCTGGAGCCGCGCTTCTCCAGGGATCGCAGCGCCTTCTGAAGAGCCGTCGCGTAGTTGCGGCCGATCGCCATCGCCTCACCGACCGACTTCATGGTCGTCGTGAGAGTCGTGTCCGCCGCGGGGAACTTCTCGAAGTTGAACCGCGGCACCTTGACGACGACGTAGTCCAGCGTCGGCTCGAAGCTCGCCGGGGTCACCTTCGTGATGTCGTTCGGGATCTCGTCGAGGCGGTACCCGATCGCGAGCTTCGCCGCGATCTTGGCGATCGGGAATCCCGTGGCCTTGGACGCCAGCGCCGACGAACGCGAGACGCGCGGGTTCATCTCGATCACGATGATGCGACCAGTCACCGGGTCGACGGCGAACTGGATGTTGCAGCCGCCGGTGTCGACACCCACGCGACGGATGATCTCGATCCCGATGTCGCGCAGCTTCTGATACTCGCGGTCGGTCAGCGTGAGCGCCGGGGCGACGGTGATCGAGTCGCCCGTGTGCACGCCGACGGGGTCGACGTTCTCGATCGAGCAGACGACCACCGTGTTGTCGGCGGTGTCGCGCATGAGCTCGAGCTCGTACTCCTTCCAGCCCAGGATCGACTCCTCGAGGAGCACCTCGTTTGTGGGAGAGTCGTGCAGACCGGCGCCGCCGATCCGGCGCAGGTCTGCCTCGTCGTACGCGAAGCCCGATCCGAGTCCGCCCATGGTGAACGAGGGGCGCACCACGAGCGGGTAGCCGAGCTTCTCGGCGCCGGCGAGGAGTTCGTCCATGGAGTGGCAGATGACGGAGGCGGCCACATCCGCACCGGCCTCGAGCACCAGCTCCTTGAAGATCTGGCGGTCCTCGCCCTTGTTGATGGCTTCGAAGTTGGCGCCGATGAGCTCGATGCCGTACTTCTCCAGCACACCGTTCTTGTGCAGATCGATCGCCGCGTTGAGCGCTGTCTGGCCGCCGAGTGTCGGCAGGATCGCGTCGGGGCGCTCCTTGGCGATGATGGTCTCGATGACCCGCCAGTTGATGGGCTCGATGTAGGTCGCGTCGGCGAAGTCGGGGTCCGTCATGATCGTGGCCGGATTGGAGTTGACCAGGATCACGCGCACGCCCTCGGCGCGCAGCACGCGGCACGCCTGGGTGCCGGAGTAGTCGAACTCGCAGGCCTGACCGATGACGATCGGGCCGGAGCCGATGACGAGGACGGAGCGGATGTCGTCGCGCTTGGGCATTACTTGGTGTCCTTCTTGCTCTGCTCGGCGATGACCATGTCCCGGAACCGGTCGAAGAGGTAGTTCGCGTCGTGCGGGCCGGCGGCGGCCTCCGGGTGGTACTGCACGCTGAACGCGGGGATGTCGAGGGCGCGCAAGCCCTCGACGACCTGGTCGTTGAGGCCGACGTGGCTGACCTCGACGCGGCCGTAGCCGTTGGGGCTGTCACTCACGCCGTCCAGCGGCGCGTCCACGGCGAAACCGTGGTTGTGCGCGGTGATCTCCACGCGCCCGGTCGTGCGGTCCATGACGGGCTGGTTGATGCCGCGGTGACCGAAGGGCAGCTTGTACGTGCCGTAGCCCAATGCGCGTCCCAGCAGCTGGTTGCCGAAGCAGATGCCGAAGAACGGCAGGCGGTCATCGAGGACCGCGCGCAGCAGCTCCACGTGATCGGCGGACGCCGCCGGGTCACCGGGACCGTTGGAGTAGAACACCGCGACGGGATCGATCGCACGGATCTCCTCGATCGTGGCCGTCTGCGGCAGCACGTGCACGTCGAATCCACGAGCGGCGAGGTTGTCGATCGTCGCCTTCTTGACACCGAGGTCCAGCACGGCGAGGTTGCCGACGCGCTCCGCGGTCGCGGGGGTGATCTCGGTCTCGACCACGGAGACGGATGCGGACAGGTTCTGCCCCGCCATCGCCGGCGCCTCGCGCACGATGCGAAGCTGCTCCTCGGGCTCGATCGCGGCGGCGTCGCCCGAGAAGATCCCGCCGCGCATGCTGCCGGCGGAGCGGATGTGGCGCGTCACGGCACGGGTGTCGATCCCGCTGATGCCGACGATGCCGTCGTTCGTCAGCGCGTCGTCGAGCGACTCGTCGGCACGCCAGTTGGAGACGACCCGCGAGGGGTCGCGCACGATGTACCCGGCGACCCAGATGCGCCGCGACTCGGGGTCCTCGTCGTTGACACCGGTGTTGCCGATGTGCGGCGCGGTCTGCAGGACGATCTGTCCCGCGTAGGAGGGGTCGGTGAGGGTCTCCTGGTAGCCGGTCATGCCGGTGGCGAAGACGACCTCGCCGACAGTGGTGCCGGTGGCGCCGTAGGCGCGGCCGGTGTGGCGTGTGCCGTCCTCGAGGACGAGGACGGCCGGTCCGGTGCGGAAGAGAGTCATACGTCGGTTCCCGTCGAGGTGGGGTGGGGCAGGATCGCGTCGAGGGCGGCGGCGACCGCGCGTGCCGAGGCGTCCTGCGGGCGGAAGTAGGAGTCGACGAGCAGCTCGTCGTCGATGCGCCAGGTGAGGCGTGCGAGCCCGTCGCGCTCGACCACACGGTCGATCGTGACGGTGGCCTGCTGCGCGGACACGAGTCGCGTTCTGTCGATGAACACCGGCTCGCCGCCGTGGGCAAGCAGTGCCACGCCGGCGTCGGTGATCAGGAGGTCGGCCTTGGCGCGGAATCCGAGTCCTCGAACGGCGAGGCGTTCCAGGGCGGTGTCGTGCGCGGTCGTCGCCACGTACAGGCCCGCGAAGCGTGCGAGCACGTCCGCATCGGCGGGCGGCGATCCGAGCGGCGCGGCAAGGCCGCTGTCTCGTCGGACGCGCCGCAGCCAGCCCCAGAGCATGAGGCCTATGAGCAGCAGAGCCACGGCGAGCATGACCAGCAGCGCGCCCTCCCGGCTCATGCGCGCACCTCCGCCGCATCCACCACGACGCCGTCACGCACCGTCGCCACGCCGGCGCGGAACGTCCAGCGCGTCGAACCCGGCAGCTCACGCCCGAGGTAGGGCGAGTTGGTGCTGCGGCCACGGAGGTCGTCGACGGCGAACGTCGCGCGCACACCGTCGTCGTACAGAGCCAGATGAGCCGGCTCGCCCACGGCGAGCGGACGGCCGTGTCCCTGCAGGCGGCCGATCGCGGCCGGTGCACTGCTCATGACGCGCGCGACGTCCGGCCAGTCGAGCAGACCCGTCTCGACCATGGCGTGGTGCACGACGCGCAGGGCGCTCTCGAGTCCGACCATGCCGTTGGCCGCAGCCTGCCACTCGCAGGCCTTCGCCTCGGCGGGATGCGGTGCGTGATCGGTCGCGACGATGTCGATCGTGCCGTCCGCGAGGCCCTCCCGGACCGCCTGCACGTCCTCGTCCCGCCGCAACGGCGGGTTCACCTTGAACCGCGCGTCGTACCCGCGAACGAGTTCTTCGGTCAACAGCAGGTGGTGCGGGGTGACCTCTGCGGTCACCGTGATGCCCCGCTTCTTCGCCCAGCGGATGATGTCAACGCTGCCGGCTGTGGAGAGGTGGCAGACGTGCAGACGCGAGCCGACGTGCTCCGCGAGCAGGACATCGCGGGCGATGATCGACTCCTCGGCGACCGCCGGCCACCCGGTGAGCCCCAGCTCGGCGGACACGGCGCCCTCGTTCATCTGGGCGCCCTCGGTCAGCCGCGGGTCCTGCGCGTGCTGGGCGATCACGCCGTCGAACGCCTTCACGTACTCGAGGGCGCGACGCATGATGAGCGGATCGAAGACGCAGAAGCCGTCGTCGCTGAACACGCGCACGCGCGCCCGGGAATGGGCCATCGCGCCCAGCTCCGCCAGCCGCTCGCCCTTCTGACCGACCGTGACCGCTCCGATGGGCTGGACGTCGACGAAGCCCGCGGCCTCACCGAGCGCGAGCTCCTGTTCGACGACCCCGGCCGTGTCGGCGACGGGCGATGTGTTCGGCATGGCGAACAGCGCCGTGTACCCGCCGGCGGCGCCCGCCCTGGAGCCGGTGAGGATGGTCTCCGATGCCTCGTAGCCGGGTTCCCGGAGATGCGTGTGCAGATCCACCAGGCCGGGAAGTGCGACCAGACCGTCGGCGTCGATGACCTCGGCCCCGCTTCGGCTGAGTCCGCTGCCCATCTCCTGGATCAGGCCGTCCGCGACGACGAGATCGACCGCGGCGGCGCCGACCGGCCGCACACCGCGGATCACGTACGTTCCGCTCATGACGCACCTTCTTTCTCGGAGGCGGGGCGTTCGCCCGCAAGCAGCAGGTACAGCACGGCCATCCGCACGGATACGCCGTTGGTGACCTGCTCGAGCACCGTGGATCGCGGCGAATCCGCCGCCGCAGCGGAGATCTCCAGCCCGCGGTTCATCGGCCCAGGGTGCATGACAATGCTATCGGCCGGCAGCGCGTCGAGACGCTCGCCGTCCAAGCCCCAGGCTCTCGCGTACTCGCGCTCGGTCGGGAAGTACGCCGCGTTCATCCGCTCGAGCTGGATACGCAGCATCATGAGCGCGTCCGGGCCCGCGGCGATGGCACGGTCGAGGTCGTACTCGATCGACGCGGGCCACGCCGACACGTCCTGCGGGATGAGGGTGGGCGGCCCGACGAGAGTGATCCGCGCTCCCAGGGTGTGCAGCAGCCACACGTTGGAGCGCGCCACGCGCGAATGCAGGATGTCGCCGACGATCGTGACGGACACTCCCGAGAGGTCGCGCCCCCGGCTGTCGGCACCGAACAGGCGCTTGCGCAGCGTGAACGCGTCCAGCAGAGCCTGGGTGGGGTGCTCGTGCGTGCCGTCGCCGGCGTTGACCACGCCGGCGGTGATCCAGCCGCTCGTGGCGAGTGTCCGAGGAGCCCCGGAGGCGCCGTGTCGGATGACGACCGCATCCGCGCCCATGGCCTGCAGCGTCTGGGCGGTGTCCTGCAGGGACTCCCCCTTCGACACGCTCGAGCCCTTGGCCGAGAAGTTGATGACGTCGGCGGACAGGCGCTTGGCCGCCGCCTCGAAGGAGATCCGGGTGCGGGTCGAGTCCTCGAAGAAGAGGTTCACCACCGTCTTGCCGCGCAGAGTCGGCAGCTTCTTGATCTCGCGCTGCTGCGTGTCCGCCATGTCTTCGGCGACGTCGAGGATGCGCAGGGCCTGCTCACGGTCGAGCGTGCGGGTGTCCAGGAGGTTCCTCATGACTCGATCGTCACCTCCTCGACGCCGTCGGTCTCGGCGAGGCGGACGTTGACGCGCTCGTCGCGCGCGCTCGGAAGGTTCTTGCCGACGAAGTCCGGGCGGATCGGAAGCTCGCGATGGCCTCGATCGATCAACGCCGCCAACCGCACCGCCGCGGGGCGTCCGATGTCCTGCAGTGCGTCGAGAGCGGCCCGGATGCTCCGACCGGAGAAGAGCACGTCGTCGACGAGAACCACAGTGCGGTGGTCGATGCCGCCCGCGGGGATCTCGGTGCGATGCGGCGCACGGGTGGGGTTGCTCGCGAGGTCGTCCCGGTACATCGTGACGTCGAGAGCGCCCACGGGCACCGGTGCTCCGCCGAAATCGGCGACGAGGGCGCCGATGCGGCGGGCCAGGGGCACCCCTCTGGTCGGGATGCCGAGGATCACCAGCCCTTCCGGACCGCGGTTGGACTCCAGGATCTCGTGGGAGATCCGAGTCAGGGCTCTGGCGATGTCGGCCTCATGCAGCACGGTTCGCGTGCTCATCCGCCGCTCCCTTCTCCGCCTCACAGGACGGGGTTAAAGGTTGCTCTGGTTTGTGTACAGACTATCGCAGACGGCCGGCTCCGCGCCCGGTGGCGCGGACGCTGTTAGGCTCGCGTGCGTTCCTATGACCAGTTCTTCCGCCCGTCCCGCGCGCCCATCCGATGCGCCGGCGACGCCGACCCCCACTGCCGCAGCGAGCGGGCGGGCATCCGGCAAGGCGATCCTCCTCGGCGAGCACGCTGTCGTCTACGCACGGCCCGCGCTCGCCATTCCGCTCTCCGCCCTTCAGGTGCGAGCCGACGTGCGCCGGTCGAGCGCTCCGAGCCACCTGCACAGCGACCTGTACGACGGACCCCTCGCCGCAGCACCCGCACGCCTCGGTCCCACGGCCATGGCGGCCGCCGCAGCGCTCGAGGCGGTCGGCGCCGCCGGTGAGTCGATCGATCTCCGTATCGCGAGCACCCTGCCTGCCGAGCGCGGCGTCGGCTCCTCGGCCGCCGTCGCCGCCGCCGTCGTGCGCGCGGTCGCCGCGGCGTTCGGGACCGTTCTGGATGCTGCCGCCGAGCACGAGCTGATCCAGCGGGCCGAGCGTGTCGCTCACGTGTCGCCGAGCGGTCTCGACGCGCACGCCGTGCGTGCCGGCGCGCCGATCTGGTTCGAGGACGGAGCCGTGTCGCCCGTCGCCGTGGCCGCGCCGCTCACATTCGTGATCGCCGACACCGGGGTCGCCGGCCGCACGAGAGAAGCAGTCGCGAGTGTGCGCGCGCGTCACGATGAAGACCCGCGGGGAACGACGGCCCTCCTCGACGAGTTGGGTGAGCTGACCCGCGACGCCCGCACGCACCTCGCCACCGGTGATGCCCGGAGCCTGGGCGCCGTCATGGACCGGGGTCACACGGCGCTCGATCGTCTGGGTGTGGGCGACCCGGCACTCGACGAACTCGCCGCCACGGCGCGCGCACACGGTGCCTGGGGAGCGAAACTTACCGGCGGCGGTCGCGGCGGATGCGTCCTCGTGCTGACCCGAGACGACGAAAGCGCCGCCGACGTCGCCGGTGCCCTGCGCGCCGCGGGAGCGGCCGCGACCTGGACCACCACGGTGGAGGCGACGACATGACCGAGGCACGCGCGATCGCGCATCCGAACATCGCGCTGGTGAAGTACTGGGGCAAGGCCGACCCGGCGCTCAACCTGCCGGCGACCGGCAGCCTGTCGATGACGCTCGGCGTGTTTCCCACGACCACGACCGTCGTGGTGGACGACGCGCTGGACACCGACGTGTTCGTGCTCAACGGCCGAGAGCAGTCGGGGGTCCCCGCCGAGCGCACGGCGCGTTTCCTCGACCTCGTGCGCGGGCTCTCCGGTTCAGCGCTGCGCGCGCGTGTGGAGTCGCACAACACGGTGCCGTCGGCAGCGGGACTCGCGTCCTCCGCGGCCGGCTTCGCCGCACTCGCCGGTGCCGCCGCATCCGCCTACGGACTGCAGCTGAGCGCGCGGGAGCTCAGCAGACTCGCCCGTCGCGGTTCGGGTTCCGCCGCACGCTCGATCTTCGGCGGCTTCGCCCTCTGGCACGCCGGCGACGACGAGCAGTCGTACGCCGAACCGCTGCCGGCGCCGGCGGATCTCGCGATGGTCGTGGCGATCGTCGACAGCGGCGAGAAGCAGGTCTCCAGCCGGGAAGCGATGCGCCGCACGGCGGATACCTCACCTTTCTATCCCGCGTGGATCACCTCCACAGCGGCGACGCTCGAGGAGGCGCGGCGCGCGTGCGTCGAGGGCGATGTGGCGCAGCTCGGACGTCTGACCGAGAACAACGCCCTTCGGATGCACGCCGTGATCCAGGCCTCGGCACCGTCCATCCGCTACCTGTCCCCGACGAGCATCGCGCTCTTCGACCGCGTGGCGGCGCTGCGCGACGCGGGCCTGGAATCGTACGCGACAGCGGACGCGGGCCCGAACGTCGTCGCCCTGTGCCGCGCCGCGGACGCGGAATCCGTCGCGGGCGAGCTCGGCGCGCTCGCCGAGACGGTCGTCGCGCTGCCGGGACCCGGGCTGGTGGTCGGCGGAAGGTCCGTCGGATGACCGCGCCGATCGTCGTCCGCGCGCCGGGCAAGCTCTTCATCGCGGGCGAGTACGCGGTCGTGACTCCCGGCGAGCCCGCCGTGCTCGTCGCCGTCGATCGCTACCTGACGGTCCGACTCACGCCCAGTGCGGACTCCGGGAGCGTTCATTCGCCCGAGTTCGGCCGCACTCCCCTGGTGTGGGGCCGGGCGGGTGATGGGCTCACGATCGATGCCGAGCATCATCCCTACGAGTACGTGCTCGCCGCCATCACCCTCGCCGAGCGCCTGCGTTCCCGAGCGCGGTCTGCCGGCGCGGTACTACGACCTGCGCATCGACAGCGGACTCGACGACGCGTCCGGCCGGAAGTTCGGTCTCGGATCGTCCGCGGCGGTCACGATCGCGACGATCCGCGCGATCGACGAGTTCTACGGGTTCGCGCTCTCCCGACGCGATGTGTACCGCCTGGCCCTGCTGGCCACCATCCGTGTCGCTCCCCAGGCTTCCGGGGGCGACCTGGCGGCCAGCGCGTTCGGCGGCTGGATCTCCTATCGCTCGCCCGATCGCGAAGTGCTTCGAGCATCACTCGACGCGGAGGCGTCGGTCGCCGATCTGCTGGCGTCGCGCGGGTGGGATTCGCTGGACATCGCCCGCCTCGCGCCGCCCGCGTCCCTCCGCTTCCTCGTCGGCTGGACCGGTCGACCGGCATCCACCGAGCGGCTCGTCGACGCGGTGCGAGACGGCTCCGGCGCCATGGACTACCCGGCGTTCCTGCTCGACTCCCGCGCGTGCGTGACGGACCTGGCGCGAGCCCTGGACGACGCCGACGACACCGCCACACTCGACGCCGTCCGCCGGGCGCGGCGGTTGCTGCGCCGCCTCGGGCGAAGCGCCGGTGTCGCCATCGAGACGGATGCGCTCGCCGCGCTCTGCGACACGGCGGAAGCGGCCGGGGCGGCGGCGAAGTCCTCGGGCGCCGGCGGCGGCGACTGCGGCATCGTGCTGGCACCGGAGGACGCCGACATCGCCGGCATGCTCCGCGACTGGGAGGAACGCGACATCCGGCGACTGACACTGTCGGTGTCCCCCGCAGAGGGAGGAGCGCCGTGAGCGCCGCGGACCGCAAGGACGATCACGTGCGGCTCGCCGCCGCTCAGCATCCACTCGTCGCCGGCAACGGCTTCGACGACGTCCGCTTCCTGCACCACGCCCTCTCCGGCATCGATGCCGCCGAGGTGGCGCTCGACACCGAGGTGGCAGGGCGGCACTGGTCCGCGCCGTTCTACATCAACGCGATGACCGGCGGCAGCGCCCGCACGGGCGAGATCAACCGCGCGCTCGCCCGCGCCGCCGCGGCAGCGCGTGTCCCGATCGCTTCGGGCTCGATGAGCGTCGCACTCGACGATGCGGATGCGGCGCCGACGTTCCGCGTGCTGCGCGAGGAGAACCCGGACGGCCTCCTGTTCGCCAACATCGGCATCGAGCGCTCAGCGGATGACGCCCGTCGCGCGGTCGAGCTCATCGACGCCGACGCCCTGCAGATCCACGTGAACGCCGTGCAGGAGATCGTGATGCCGGAGGGTGGACGCTCCTTCGGCCACTGGGTCGCCTCTCTGGAGCGCATCGTCGCAGCCGTCGACGTCCCCGTCGTCGTCAAGGAGGTCGGGTTCGGTCTCAGTCGACGCACCCTGTCCGTCCTCGGTGAGATCGGGGTCTCCGCCGCCGACGTCGCCGGCCGCGGAGGAACCGACTTCGTGCAGATCGAGAACGCGCGCCGAGCCGGTGCCGACTTCGGCTACCTGGCCGGATGGGGACAGAGCGCCGTCGAGTGTCTGCTCGACGCCCCCTCGGACGCGCCTCCGCTGCTCGCCTCCGGAGGAGTGCGCACGCCTCTCGACATCGTCAGAGGCCTCGCCCTCGGCGCACGAGCCGTCGGTGTATCCGGCACCTTCCTGCGGATCGTCCTCGACGGGGGCTCGGATGCCCTGTCGGTGGCGCTCGAGGCATGGAAGACCCAGCTCCGAGCCCTCCTGACCGTCCTCGGTGCGCGCACGAGTGCGGACCTGGTCTGGACGGATCTGATCATCGGCGGCGAGACCGCCGACTTCGCGCGAGCACGCGCGATCGACATCACCTCGCTGGCGCATCGATCCGATGCGCTCAGCGCACCTGGAAGGAGCCGGAATGACCGGTGAGTTCACTCCCCTACCCACCCGCTGGGTCGGTCCGCTACGTCTGAGCGGCGACGTCGTGGGAGAGCAGGAGGTTCCCCTCGCCACCTACGAGAGTCCCCTCTGGCCCTCCGTCGGGCGCGGTGCGCGCATCTCGCGCCTGATCGACGACGGCATCCGGGTGACGGTCGTGGACGAGCGGATGACGCGCTCCTCGCTGTTCACCGCCGTCGACGCCGCGACCGCCGTCCGCGCCGGACGCGACATCCGAGGCCGCTTCGCTGAGCTGGCAGCCACTGTGGCCGCCCAGAGCCGGCACGCCCGGCTGCTCGATGTCGACACCGAAGTCGTCGGCAACCTGCTCTTCGTGCGCTTCGCTCTGTCGACCGGCGATGCGTCGGGGCACAACATGGTGACGCTGGCTGCAGAGTCGCTCATGACGCAGATCCTGCAGTGGCATCCCGAGCTGGAGTACGGATCGATCTCCGGCAACTACTGCTCCGACAAGAAGGCGACCGCCGTCAACGGCATCCTCGGCCGGGGTCGCAATGTCGTCGCCGACATCCTCATCCCGGCAGAGCTCGTCCAGACGCAGCTACGCTCCACCGCGGCGCGGATCGTCGAGCTGAACACACGCAAGAACCTCGTCGGCTCCACGATCGCGGGAGCGCTGCGCTCGGCGAACGCGCACTACGCGAACATGCTGCTCGCGATCTTCCTCGCGACCGGTCAGGACGCGGCCAACATCGTCGAGGGCTCGCAGGGGATCACGTGGGCGGAGGTCCGCGGCGACGGCGACCTGTACTTCTCCTGCACGCTGCCCACGCTCATCGTGGGCACGGTCGGCAACGGCAAGGACCTCCCGCAGGTCGAGGAGGCGCTCACCCGCCTCGGATGCCGCGAGGAGCGCGAGTCGGGCGAGAACGCGCGGCGCCTGGCCGCCCTCGTGGCGGCGACCGTGCTCTGCGGCGAGCTCTCGCTGCTGGCCGCCCAGACCAACCCCGGAGAACTCATGACCTCCCACCTCCAGCTGGAGCGCAACGGAAAGGCCACGCGATGACCGCGCCCCTGATCGGTATCCACGACCTGGCGGTCGCCACCGCCGGCCACGTGCTGGAACTCGACGACCTCGCGGCGGCGACGGGCGTCGATCCGGGTAAGTTCCACATCGGGCTCGGCCAGGACCAGATGAGCGTTCCCGGCCCGGACGAGGACATCGTCACGATGGGCGCGAGCGCGGCCCGGCGCATCATCGACCGGCACGGCGTCGACGGTATCCGCACGGTCTTCTTCGCGACCGAGTCCGGCGTCGACCAGTCCAAGTCGGCCGGCGTCTGGGTGCACGACCTGCTGGGTCTGCCCTCCACGAGCCGGGTCATCGAACTCAAGCAGGCCTGCTACTCCGCGACCGCCGCACTGCAGGCGGCTGCGGGGCTCGTCGCGCGCGAGCCAGGATCGAAGGTCCTCGTCATCGCGAGCGACATCGCGCGCTACGAGCTGGACTCCGCCGCCGAGCCGACACAGGGCGCCGGAGCGGTCGCGATGCTGGTCACCGCGAATCCGGCGCTGCTGAGCATCGAGCCGGCAACCGGACTGCACACCGCCCACGTCGACGACTTCTGGCGCCCCAACGACAGCGTGACCGCCGTCGTCGACGGCAAGCTGTCCATCGACGCGTACCTCGACGGCTTCATCGGAGCGTGGGACGACTACCGCTCCCATGGCGGGGTGGACGTCGATGAGATCGACGTCTTCACACACCACCAGCCCTTCACGCGGATGGCGGCCAAGGCGCATCGCCGTCTCGCCGAGCACCTGGGTACGGAGCTTGCGGAGGACCGCTACCTGCGCTCCACCCTCTACAACCGGCGCATCGGCAACTCGTACACGGCGTCGCTGTACTTCGGGCTCGCCGCTCTGCTCGATGGAGACGACGACCTCAGCGGCAAGCGTGTGGGGATGTTCAGCTACGGCTCCGGCAGCGTCAGCGAGTTCTTCGCCGGCGTCGTGCAGCCCGGTTACCGCGAGCACACCCGGGCCGACGAGACCGCGAAGCTGCTCGCTGCCCGTACGCGTGTGGACGTGCCCGCGTACCGTGCGCTGCACGCGGCGGCCCACCTCGGAAGTCGGCAGGACGTGACCGTACCGGCACAGTCCCCGTGGCCGTACCACTTCGCCGGCGTGCGGGGGCGCGCCCGCCAGTACTCCGCCGACCAGGCCTGAGCACCCGCTGCGAGATGGCCTCGCTCGCCGGCCGGGCAGCCGGCTCCGGCCGACGAGCGGGCGAGGCGGTACGCGCCCCGGGTCAGACGCCGGAGGCGACCTCGGCGGTGGCGTGCGACGCGCGGATCGGGTGCCCCTGCGTCGTCAGGCAGCGCCCGCTCGTGAGGTCCCACTTCCAGTCGTGCAGGCTGCACGTGAGCACGCCGTCCTCGATCTTGCCGGTCTTCGTGAGATCCGCGCGCAGGTGAGGACAGCGGCGCTGCACCACCCAGTCGCCCAGCTGGGCGTCCTCGGTCTGATCGGACTGCTCGGCGTACCAGTTCTCGACGTACTCGATGCGGTCACGTGAGAGGCACTTGAGGAATGTCGTGAGGAACTCGTTGAACTTGCCGCTGCGTCCGACCTCGAACTGCATCGACAGGAAGATCGAGTTCGACCAGTCGATCTCGTGGTCGGCGATGTTCGTCGACACGAGGTCGGCCGGGATCGTGTACCAGTAGATGCACTCCTCCCCCGCGTACTCGCGAACCTTCGCCTTCGGGAAGTCCACCACCATGTCCAGATCGCCGATGCGGAATCGGACGTTGCCTCCCACGCCGTTGCGGATCGTGCGGGCTCTGCGCAGGAGCGGTTCCCACCACTCCTTGATGGCGGCCAACATCTCGGCCGGCGGCAGCACCGCGGCGCGGCTCGCCTCCTCGTCGCGGATCTCCTGTTGACGACTGTCGCGCTGCTGGGCGAGGTAGGCCCACTTGTCGGCGAACATGCGCTCGATCTCGGCCTCGGTGTAGAGGGTCTGGGTGACCTCGATCGCCCCGTCATTCAGGTCGACCTGCGTGCCGGGGACGAACAGGTAGCCCTTCTGCTCGGGGCGGAGCTCAGCCATGTGCGCCAGGAACTCGCTCTGGTCGGTGAAGATCGAGTCGTTCTCGAGACCGAGCCCGTTGTAGCGGAACAGCTCCTCGCGCAGGAACATCGGCGGTCCGGCCATCGGGAACACGTGCTCCGCGTCGACCTTCTCGATGTAGTACATCGCGCGCTTGTTCTGAGCGTCGCGCTTGAGCTTCGCGAAGTTCTGTTTCGCGTCCTGCGGCAGGTCGTAGACCATCGGCCACCAGATCGCTCCCGAGACCTGTGTGAAGTACGCATCGGGCTTGGAGAACGCCAGCAGCTTCTCGAGATCAAGAGGGTGCGAGTCGTTCTGGTTCAGCACGGAGGCGGATCCGTCGTCGACGCTCAACGACGAGTCCCCGATGGGGCCGTCGCTCGGCGCGCGCAGCGGGGTCACCATGACCGAGAGCTTGCCGTACTGCAGCGGAACGCCGGACTGCGTGTAGACGATGTTCTCGTAGCCGAGAGCGCGCAGATCCTGCTCCAGATCGTCCGTCGGGTAGTCGGGCAGGAGTACGGGGATGTCCGAGCGCACGTACCGCTGAAGCAGCCGCGGGTCGAAGTGATCGCGATGACGATGCGAGATGTAGAGGAAGTCCGCCTTCCCGAAGCGCTCCCAATCGAGCCCCCGGTTGTCGGGGAACGGGAACCACGACCCGAAGAACGAGGGGCCGATGACCGGATCGCAGAGGATGCTGCCGCCCGCCGTCTCGATGAACATGCCCGCGTGGCCGAGACCCGTGATGCGCATAGAAGAGTCCTTTCCGCGTTCGAGTCTAGGCAGCGGCGGCTGTGTGTCCCGTCCGCACCGCCGACACCCGGGGTCGTGTATCGGTCGGCAGCCCGCCCGTCAGGCCGAGCGGGCGATGCGCGCGAGCACGCCGTGGACGAAAGACCCGGCCTCGTCGGTCGAGTACTCCTTCGCGAGCTCCACGGCTTCATCGATGGCGACGGCGACCGGTACCTCGTCGTTGAAGACGGCCTCCCAGACACCGATGCGCAACACCGCACGGTCGACCGCCGGCATCCGCTCGATCTTCCAATCGCGGGCGTGCGTGACGATCTGCTCGTCGATCTCGTCTCGGTGATCGATGACACCGTCGACGATGTCACGCGCGTACAACCAGGAGCTCTGACGATTGGGTTCTCCCGCGGCGCGGGAGGCCTCTGCGGCGAGGATGGCCGCAGGATCTTCGCCGCGGACGTCGGCCTGGAAAAGGATGTCGAGGGCGCGCTTGCGCGCCTTGCTACGAGCGCTCACCCGTCAGCTGACGCGACCGAGGTAGTCGCCCGTACGCGTGTCGACCTTGACCTTCGTACCCGTCTCGACGAACAGAGGGACCTGGATCTCGTGGCCGGTCTCCACCGTCGCCGGCTTCGTGCCGGCCGACGAGCGATCGCCCTGCAGACCGGGCTCGGTGTAGGTGATCTCCAGCACGACGGAGGCCGGCAGCTCGATGTAGAGCGGGTTTCCGTCGTGCAGAGCGATCTGCACCTGCTGGTTCTCGAGCAGGTAGTTCGCCGCGTCGCCGACCGTCGCCGCGCCCACCGTGATCTGGTCGTAGTCGGCGACGTCCATGAAGACGAAGCCCTCACCGTCGTTGTAGAGGTACGTGAAGTCGCGGCGGTCGACGTTCTGGATGTCGACCTTCGCCCCGGCGTTGAACGTCTTGTCGACGACCTTGCCGGTCATGACGCTCTTCAGCTTGGTGCGAACGAACGCACCGCCCTTGCCGGGCTTGACGTGCTGGAACTCCACGACGTTCCACAGCTGTCCGTCGATGCTGAGGACGACGCCGTTCTTGATGTCTGCGGTAGATGCCATGGGGGTGGAGGTTCCGTTCGTCGTGAGATCTGCGGGCGCGTCGCGACAGGCGAGGGCCCAGCTACCCATCTTACGGGATCGTCACCGGCCCCGCCGGGCGCCCGAACGCGCCACGGCAGGGCCGGCAGCAGGGTCACGCGTACCGGTAGAAGCCCTCGCCGGTCGCGACGCCCAGCTTGCCCTGGTCGATGTAGTTCTCCTTCAACCAGGCGGCCAGCGCCTGATCCCCCGTGCTGGAGTGCGTGAGGATGTTGTACGGGGTGTTCAGACCGATGACGTCGAGCATCTGAAGCGGGCCCATCGGGGCGCCCGTGGCGATGCGCCATGTCTTGTCGATGTCGGCGACGGACGCGTATCCGCCCGCGGCGAGTCCCATGCCGGCGTTGAGCAGCGGGACGAGGAGCGAGTTGAGCACGTAGCCCGCCTTCTCCTTGCGGATGGCGATCGGCACCATGCCGATCGCTTCGGCGAAGTGCATGACCGCGTCGAAGACCTCGGGGGCCGTGCGCTCGGTTCCCATCACCTCGCCGGTGTTGAACTTCCACACGCGATTGGCGAAGTGGAGAGCGAGGAAGCGATCGGGCCGGCCCGTGAAGTCGACGATGTCCGACGGCAGAAGCGTCGACGAGTTGGTCGCGAAGATCGTGTCCTGACCCGCGAGCTCAGCGAGCTGCGCGTACACCTCGCGCTTCAGATCGAGCACCTCGGGAACAGCCTCGATCACGAGGTCGACCTTCGCCGCATCGGCGAGGCTGGTGGTGAGCGTCACGCGCGCCAGCGCATCCTCGACACGCGTTCCCTCGGCAGCACCGGGCACCTCCGCGCGATAGGTGGCGGCCAGGCGCTCGAAACGCTCGCGCGCACCGGCGAGGGCGCGCTCATCGATGTCGTACGCGACGACGGGGAATCCGCTGTACGCACTCTGAAAGGCGATCTGCGATCCCAGAACACCTGTTCCGAGAACCGCGACGGTCGTGATGTCGGTCATGATCTCTTCCTTCTGACGGGGGTCCCCCGTCGCTCAATTCGCGGTCGGGTCGGCCGCGGTATCAGCGGCGCCGGCACGGTAGCCGGCGACGATCTGCGCGATCTGCACAGGCAGATCGGTGGTGTCGAACCCCTGTTCATCCCGGGGCCGGACGAGCACGATGTGCGCGCATGCGAAGATCGCGCGGGCCGCAGTGCGCGCGGGGACGGTCAGCCGACCGCCCGTCAGGATCCGTGCGATGCCGTCCTCCAGCTCGGCGACCACAGCCAGGCCGTCCGCGCGGAACGGCTCGTGCGCATCGCCGAACATGAGCTCGCGCTGGTACACCGCCGCATCCGCGGTGCGGCGCGCGGCCGTTTCGAAGAGCGGGGTCAGGGCGGCATGAACGGCTTCAGCCGCGTCCGGAATCGACCGGGCGGCCTCCAGCCCGCGGTGCACGGCTCGGCGGACGTCCTCGTTGCGCACCATGAGCAGCAGTTCCGCCTTGGTGGCGGCGTAGCGGAACACGGTCCCCGCGGCCACATCCGCGCGATCCGCCACCTGCTGCGTCGTCACACGCGCGTAGCCGAACTCGTCGAACAGATCACGCGCGGCAGCGAAGATCCGCTCCCGCTTCAGCTGCTTCGCGCGCTCGCGGCGCCCTGCATCGTCCGACACAAATGAGTCAACTCAACAATGAGTCCACTCATTCCCGTTTCGGGGAAGATCGCTCAGCCGTCGGCCTGGCCGGCGATCACCCGGATGAGGCGATCCACGGCCGTGGCGTAGCCCTGCACGCCCTCGCCGACGACGTGGACGATCGCGACGTCGCGCACGTACGAGTGATGCCGGAACTCCTCACGAGCGGTGACATCGGAGATGTGCACCTCCGCGACCGGGAGCGAGACACCGCTGAGCGCATCACGAAGCACGACGGAGGTGTGGGTGAGACCGCCCGGGTTGATCACGATCCCCGCGCAGTCCTCGCGCGCGGCATGGATCTCGTCGAGCAGGACGCCCTCGTGATTGCTCTGCACGGCCCGCATCTGGAAGCCGTGCGCAGCAGCGGCTTCCGACGCGATGCGCTCGACATCCGCGAGCGTCGCCGTCCCGTAGATGCCGGGCTCGCGCGTCCCGAGCAGATTCAGATTCGGGCCGTTGACGAGCAGGAGGCGACGTGCGGTGGTCACGCTCGCACGCTACCAGGAGCGCGGGTCGGCCGCCGCCTTCAGCCCGCGACCTCCTGATACGCCGCGAACAGCAGTGATTCGTCGGGAGCCTGCAGCACGGTCGGGCGCGCGATGTCGTCCAGCACGATGAAGCGCAGCATGCCGCCACGGGACTTCTTGTCGCGCTGCATCGTCGCCAGCAGTTGCGGCCAGGCCCCGGCGCGATAGCTCGTGGGGAGTCCGAGCGACTCGAGGATCTCGCGATGACGCACCGCAGCCGCATCCGGCAGCCGCCCCGCCAGACGCGAGAGCTCGGCGGCGTACACCATGCCGATGGAGATGGCGGCGCCATGGCGCCAGCGGTAGCGCTCCGCGTGCTCGATCGCGTGGCCGAGCGTGTGGCCGTAGTTGAGGATCTCCCGCAGCCCCGCCTCGCGGAAGTCCTCGCCCACGACGCGCGCCTTCATGTCGATCGCGAGCTCGAGACAGCGGCGGAAGGACTCGGACGAGGGGTCCACGATCGACTGCGGCTCCGCTTCGATGCGGTCGAGGATCTCGGGCGCCCAGATGAAGCCCGCCTTGACCACCTCGGCGAAGCCTGCGGTCGCCTCGTTCTGTGACAGTCCGTCGAGCATCGACAGGTCGCAGACGACGGCCCGCGGCGCCCAGAAGGCGCCCACGAGGTTCTTGCCCTCCGCGGTGTTGATCCCGGTCTTGCCGCCGACGGCGGCGTCGACCATGCCGAGCACGGTCGTCGGGACCTGCACCACCTGGATGCCGCGCAGCCAGGTGGCGGCGACGAAACCTGCGAGGTCCGTCACCGCTCCCCCGCCGAACCCGACGACCGCATCCGTGCGCGTGAAGTCCGCCTGGCCCATGACCTGCCAGCAGAACGCGGCGACCTCGACGCGCTTGCCCTGCTCGGCGTCGGGGATCTCCGCAAGGAGCACGTCGCGCCCTCCCTCGGCCATCAGTCGCTCCCGCAGCGATGCCGCTGCAGCCCCCAGCGTGGGCGGATGGACGACGAGCACCTTGCGCACGGACGGAGCCAGCGCCTCCCCGACACGGTCGAGGATGTCGCGCCCGAGGTGGATCGTGTAGCCGTTGTCGCCGGCCACGGTGATCTCGGTCGTCTCGGTCATGGTTGTCCCTTCGGTGCGGAAGTGCGTGCCCACGCCACGATCTGGTCGACGACGTCGGAGAGCGGTCCGTGCGAGGTGTCGAACGTCGCATCGGCGACTTCGGTGTACAGCGGCATCCGCTCCTCGAGGATGCGGTGCCAGCGTGCGACGGGATCCTCCCCCTTGTCGGAGAGCAACGGCCGGTGCCCTCCCCCGATACGACCGGCCACGATCGCGGGCGAGACGGTCAGCAGCGCCACACGGTGGGCCCTGAGATCGGCGCGCGTATCGGGGTCGAGGACGGAGCCCCCGCCGAGCGACACCACCCCGCCCTGCGCCAGCGCGTGGGCGACGGCGTCACGCTCGAGTTCGCGGAAACGTGCCTCGCCGTGCAGCGCGAAGATGTCGAAGATCGCGCCGTGCGTGCGCACCACCGCCGCGTCCGTGTCGATGAAACCGACCTCCAGCACCTTCGCGACCCGTTTGCCGATGCTCGTCTTACCGGCACCCATGGGCCCGACGAGCACGATCGCCGAGTCGGCGGGTGCCGTCATCGGTCGAGGTCGGGATCGCTGGCGTCCGCCGTGCGCAGAGTGTCCGGGATGGCGGCGAGGTAGGACTGCAGGTTGCGACGGGTCTCGACGATGTTGTCACCGCCGAACTTCTCGAGCACGACATCGGCGAGGACGATGGCGACCATGGCCTCGGCCACGACGCCGGCGGCGGGCACCGCGCAGACGTCGGAACGCTGATGGTGTGCGGAGGCCGTCTCGCCCGTGGCGACGTCGATCGTCCGCAGCGCGTGCGGAACGGTCGCGATCGGCTTCATCCCCGCTCGCACCCGCAGCACGGTGCCGGTGGACATGCCGCCCTCGGTGCCGCCCGCGCGGTCGGTTCCACGGGTGATGCCGCCCTCCGCGGCGAACAGCTCGTCGTGCGCGGCGGAGCCGCGTCGGCGGGTGGTCTCGAATCCGTCGCCAACCTCCACGCCCTTGATGGCCTGGATGCTCATGAGCGCCTGCGCCAGCTTGGCGTCGAGACGACGGTCCCACTGGACGTGCGAACCCAGCCCCGGCGGCATGCCGTAAGCGAGGACCTCGACGATGCCGCCCAGTGTGTCGCCGTCCTTCTTCGCGGCGTCGACCTCGGCGACCATCGCCGCGGACGTCGTCGCATCGAAGCAGCGCAGCGGATCCGCATCCAGGGCATCGACGTCGTCGGGCGTCGGAAGCGCGGCACCCTCGGGCACACGCACCGGGCCGATCGAGAGCGTGTGGCTCACGAGGCGGATTCCGAGCTCACCGAGGAACGAACGGGCGATGGCGCCCAGGGCGACGCGCGCGGCGGTCTCGCGGGCGCTGGCGCGCTCGAGGATGGGACGCGCCTCGTCGAACCCGTACTTCTGCATCCCGACGAGGTCCGCGTGACCGGGCCGAGGACGCGTCAGGGCCGCCCCGCGGCCGCGTGAGCGCTCCGTGAGCTCCACCGGTTCGGGACTCATGACCTCGACCCACTTCGGCCACTCCGTGTTGCCCACGCGCAGGGCGATCGGGCTGCCGATGGAGTACCCGTGCACCACGCCGGAGGAGATCGAGAGTTCGTCCTCCTCGAACTTCATCCGCGAGCCGCGGCCGTAGCCCAGCTTGCGTCGGGCGAGGTCGGCTTGGATCGCGTCACGGGCGACGGGCACGCCGGCAGGCAGGCCCTCCATGATGGCGACGAGTTCGGGGCCGTGCGATTCGCCGGCCGTGAGCACGCGGAGCATTCGTCTATTCTCCCACGAGCGCCCGGCGCATTGCGGCCAGCACCCGTGCTTCGTCATCGAGCGGCTGGTCCTGCTGCCCGCTCACGAACACGCGCACCTGCCGGAGTGCCTGATGAAGCAGCATCGGCAGCCCCGACACCGTGACGAGATCGCGTTCGGTCCATGCCGCCGACAGGGGTGTCGGCCAGGTGCCGTAGACGACATCCATGAGGACGCCACCCGCATCCGCCAGCGAGGACACGACCTCGTGCGCCAGGACGGCGTCCCCGGGAAGGGTCGCCACGGTGACGTCGACGGCATGATGCCGGGCGTCCAGAGGGCCGGCCGTGCTGCGCATCCCCAGCTCGGCGCCGCGGGTCACGAGCTCGCTCGCCGCCTCCGGACGGCGAGCCACGATCTCCACGGATCCGACGCCCATCTCCGACAGCGCGACCAGGGCCGATGTGGCAGTGGCTCCGGCTCCCAGGATGCGCGCCGAGGCCGCCTCTGCGGCACCTGCCTCGCCGAGCGCGGCCACGATGCCTCCGACGTCCGTGTTGTATCCACGCGGACCGCCTGCATCGAGCAGCAGCGTGTTGACGGCGCCGGTCGCGCGCGCCCTCGGGTCGACCTCGACCGCCGCGCGGAAACCCGCCGACTTGAGGGGCATGGTCAGCGACAGTCCTCGCCACGAGGCGTCGAGGGATGAGAGTGCGGGCGCGAACGCCGCTTCATCGACACGTCTCTTGTCGTACGTCCACGCCACATCCAGCACCTCGTACGCGGCCGCGTGCAGCAGCGGCGACCGGCTGTGGGCGATCGGATCGCCCCACACGGCGAGACGCGTACCGGTCAACATCCCGAATCCGGGTGCTCGCTGCACCACTGCTGGAACTGCTTCACGTACTTCTGATGCTCGGCATAGGTCGTCGTGAACACCGTCTCCCCCGTGTCCAGGTTCACGGTCACGAAGTACAGCCACGGGCCGTCGGCGGGGTGCATCGCGGCATTGATCGCCACATCCCCCGGATTCGAGATCGGTCCGACAGGCAGGCCCGGATGCACGTACGTGTTCCACGGATTGTCGTCGCGCTGCGCCTGTTCCGAGGTGCTCACCGAACCGGCATGGAGCTCGCCGTACCCGTACTGCGCGGTCGAGTCCATCTGCAGCAGACCGAAAGTCTCCTGATTCGAGGGGTCAAGTCGGTTGAGGATGACGCGCGAGACCTTCTGCATGTCCGCTTCGTATCGAGCCTCACGCTGGATGATCGAGGCGATCGTCAGGACGCGCTCCCGCTGATCGGCAGGAACCCCGGCCGCATCGAGCGACTGGACGGTGCGGTCGACCATCATCTTGATGATCGACGTCGCACTGGTGCCGGGCTCGATCGTGTACGTCGCGGGGAAGAGCCAGCCCTCCAGGCTCGACGCCGACACGCCGTAGGCCGAAGGGTCGGCGACGGCGGCGGTCAGATCGTCGAGCGAGACGCTCGCGCCGTCCGCGATCCGCTGCAGCGACACATCCACCGTCAGCCCTTCGGGGAGCACGACACGCCCCTCCAGGCGGTTGGCAGGATCACCGAGCGCCTCCAGCGCCGCCGCCGAGGTCATCTCTTGCTGCAGCTTGTACGTTCCGGGTTGGAAGGTGAAGGCGATGTTGTTGTCGATCATGTAGCCGTACAGCGAGTTCGCAGTGCGCGTCACGCCTGCATCGAACATCTTCTGAGAGACCTGGGGACCGGCGTCGCCGCTGACGATCGTGATCGTCGCCTCGCCGTGCGCCTGCCCGGCCTCGAACTCGGTCGGCTCCTCCCACCCCAGCACGGCGCGGATCTTGTCCTCGTACGTGTTCCACACCCAGAGACCTCCGGCAGCGACACCGCCGAGCAGCACGAGCACGATCGCCAGAGCGATCCACCCGCCCTTGCGACGCCGGCGCTTGTTCGGAGGGGGCGGCGGGGCCCCGAGCACGTCCGTCGTCGCATCACCCGCGAAGAGATCGTCCAGCGAGGGACGCGCGGGGGCCGTCGGGGCGGGCTCCGCCGGCGCGCGGAAGATCGGTTCGGACGCCGCGGATGCCGGCTGGGGAGCCGAGGCGGGCTGCGACGCGCTCGCGCGCTCGGCGGCCTCGCGCGCCTCGCGGCGGGAGGAGGGCGTGTCGGACATCAGTCGGTCTCCTGGTCCGGGTCGACGGGAGTGCCGGGCGCCCGTCCTGTCTGCTTCTCGACATCGAGGGCGTTCTGCAGCAGGATCACGGCGGCGACCTGGTCCACTATCCCACGCGAAGAGCGCTGAGAACGTCCTGAACGCCGAAGCGCCGCATGCGCCGACACCGTGCTCAACCGCTCGTCGACCAGCCGCACCGGCAAGGATCCTCCTGCGGCGAGGGCGCGTGCGAACTCGCGGGCGTCCTGTGTCGAGGCCGTCTCGTTGCCGCCCAGGCTGATCGGGAGTCCGACATAGAGCGCGGTCGCATTCTCGTCCCCGGCGATCGCGAGGACGCGCTGCACCGAGTCCTCGGCCCGCGCCACAGTCTCCACCGGCGTCGCGAGCATCCCGTCGGGATCGCACCGGGCTACACCGACGCGAGCCTTTCCGACATCGATTCCGAGCCGTACGCCCCTGCGGAAGTCGCTCACGCCGACGTGGTCTCCAGCGATCGCACGATGCCGTCGAGCGCGTCGGACAGCGCGGCCGCATCCGAGCCGCCGCCCTGTGCGACGTCGTCGCGTCCGCCGCCGCCCCCGCCGAGCACTCCCGCGGCGCCCTTCGCGAGAACCCCGGCCTTGACGCCGGTTCTCCGGGCCGCCTCGTTGGTGGCGACGATGACGATCGGACGCCCGCCCGTCGTCGCGCCCAGCGCGACGACGCTCGCGTCCTCGCCCAGCCGGTCGCGGACCGCCAGAGCGACCGTGCGCAGGTCATCGGCGGACCCGACGGCCCCGATCGAGGCGACGACGGCGCCGACCTGACCGACGCGTCGCACCTGCGACGCGAGCTCGGGAGCGCGCTGCGCGAGAGCCTGCGCCTCGAAGGCCGCGATCTTCTTCTCCGCCGCCTTCAGGCTCGCCGCGAGATCGGCGATCCGCGCGGGGATCTGCTCGCGCGGGACCTTCAGGTCGGACGTCAGCTGAGACACGATCGCCCGCTCCGCGGCGAGATCGCGGAACGCGTCGAGTCCGACGAGTGCTTCGACGCGACGCGCGGTCGCGCCCACCGAGGACTCGCCCACGAGGTTGATGAGTCCCACTTCCGCGCTGGAGGCGACGTGCGTGCCGGCACACAGCTCACGCGACCACGGTCCGCCGATGTCGACCATCCGCACGGTCGTCCCGTACTTCTCGCCGAACAGCGCCATCGCGCCCAGTTCCTTGGCCTCGTCGAGAGGCAGGACGCGCGTGGTCACCTCGAGGTTGTCGCGCACGGCGTTGTTGGCGATCTCCTCGATCTCGCTCCGCGTCGCGGGCGAGAGCGCCTGGCTCCAGTTGAAGTCGAAGCGCATGTACCCGGCACGGTTCAACGATCCCGCCTGGGTCGCGGAGCTTCCCAGCGTGTCACGAAGAGCCGCGTGCACGAGGTGGGTCGCGGAATGGGCCTGACGCGCGGAGCGGCGGTTGGCCGCATCCACCACCGTGGTCGCCGCGTCGCCGACGCCGACCTCGCCCGTGAGAACCTCCACGGTGTGGCTGATGAGTCCGGGCACGGGCTTCTGCACGTCCAGGACGTCGAGCTCGAAGCCCGAGCCGACGATGGTGCCCTTGTCGGCGACCTGGCCGCCGGATTCCGCGTACAGCGCGGTGGCGGGCAGGATCACCTCGACGATCTGACCCTGTCGCGCGCGGTCGACCGATACGCCGTCATGCAGGATGCCCAGCACGCGCGACTCTGTGGCGAGGTCCGTGTACCCGGTGAAGACCGTCTCGCCCTGTGCGCGGAAGTCGCGGTACACGCTGTGGTCGGCGAGTTGGCGACGACGGCTCTTGGCGTCGGCCTTCGCACGGGTGCGCTGCTCCTGCATCAGGGTGTCGAACGCACCGCGATCGACGCTGAGCCCGGCCTCTTCGGCGACTTCGAGCGTCAGGTCGATGGGGAAACCGTAGGTGTCATGCAGGAGGAACGCCTGGTCACCGGAGATCGAGGAGCCGCCGGTCTTCTTCGTCTCGGCGATGGAGAGATCGAGGATGGACGAACCGGACGCCAGCGTGCGCAGGAATGTCTCCTCCTCCGCGAAGGCGTACTGCGAGATCCGTCCCCAGTCCTCGGCCACGACGGGGTAGGACGCGGCCATCGCGTCGCGGGACGCGGCGAAGAGCTCGGGGAAGGTGGCGCCGTCGACGCCGAGCAGTCGCATCGCACGGATCGAGCGGCGCATGAGCCGACGGAGGATGTAACCGCGACCCTCGTTGGACGGTGTCACGCCGTCGGAGAGCAGCATGAGGGACGAGCGCACGTGGTCCGCGATGACGCGGTAGCGCACATCGTCTTCGTGCTCTTTGCCGTACGGACGGCCGGAGAGCTCCACCGCACGATCGAGGACGGGGCGCACCTGATCCGTCTCGTACATGTTGTCGACGCCCTGCTTGATGAAAGCGACGCGCTCGAGCCCCATGCCGGTGTCGATGTTCTTGTTCGGCAGTTCACCGACGATGTCGAAGTCGATCTTCGAGCGCACGTTGGTGATCGCGTACTGCATGAACACGAGGTTCCAGATCTCCGTGAACCGCGAATCGTCGACGGCAGGGCCGCCGTCACGCCCGTAGGCGGGTCCACGGTCGAAGTAGATCTCGGAGCAGGGGCCGGCGGGGCCGGGCTGCCCAGTGGACCAGTAGTTGTCCTCGCGGCCGAGTCGCTGGATGCGGTGCTCGGGGAGCCCGGCGATGCGACGCCACAGATCGGCGGCCTCGTCATCGGTCTCGTAGACCGTGACCCACAGATCCTTCTCCTGGAAGCCGAGACCGCCGTCCGCCTCGGAGCGCGTCAGAAGATCCCAGGCATAGGTGATGGCGCCTTCTTTGAAGTAGTCGCCGAAGGACCAGTTTCCGAGCATCTGGAAGAACGTGCCGTGCCGAGCGGTGTGGCCGACCTCCTCGATGTCGTTCGTCCGGATGCACTTCTGCACATCGGCGGCCCGCGGGAACGGCGGCGGCACCGTTCCGTTCAGGAACGGGACGAACGGCACCATGCCTGCGACGGTGAACAAGAGCGTCGGGTCATCGCTGACCAGAGAGGCGGAGGGAACGATGGTGTGGTCGTTCTTCTCGAAAAAGTCGAGGTAACGCTGGGCGATCTCGGCGGTCTTCATGCGGTGTCTTCCTCGGGCAGGACAGGAAGGCCGCCGGAGCGGCCGTTCGGAGTTCGCGGGCGGTCAGCGATCGTCGGCGGCGGAGCCTGCCGCGTCGGGTCCGGTGTCGAACCGGGCCTGCTGCTCGTGGTAGGCGTCTTGGATGCGGTCGGTGAACTCCGTGATTCGAGCGTCGATCTCGGCGAGCACCTCGTGTCCGCGCGGATCCTTGTTGACGAGGTGCGCGAGCACGAACCCGGCCGTCGTTCCGACCGCGAACCAGAGAAGACTTCTCACCGTGACCTCTTCCTCATCGTGACCGCGTCTGTCGCGAGCATCATCCATCGTAGGCGACAACGGATGCCGGCGACGGGCCGACGACGAAGGGCGCCGGGATGACCCCGACGCCCTTCGTGCGCGAACGACTCAGCGCGCGGCGTAGTACTCCACGACCAGCTGCACGTCACAGGTCACGGGGACCTCGGCGCGCTTCGGGCGACGCACGAGGCGCGCCTGGAGCTTGTCGAGCTCGACCTCGAGGTAACCGGGAACGTTCGGCAGGACCTCGGCGTGACCGCCGGCGGCCGCCACCTGGAACGGCTCGGTGCCCTCGCTGCGGGCCTTGACGTGGATGAGCTGACCGGGCTTCACGCGGAACGACGGGCGGTCCACGATCTGACCGTCGACCATGATGTGGCGGTGCACGACGAACTGACGGGCCTGCGCCGTGGTGCGGGCGAAGCCGGAGCGCAGCACGAGGGCGTCGAGACGCATCTCGAGCAGCTCGACGAGGTTCTCACCCGTCAGGCCGTCGGTGCGACGGGCCTCGTTGAACGCGATGCGCAGCTGCTTCTCGCGGATGCCGTACTGCTCGCGCAGACGCTGCTTCTCACGCAGACGGACGGCGTAGTCGCTGTCAGCCTTGCGCTTGGTGCGGCCGTGCTCGCCGGGAGCGTAGGGACGCTTCTCGAGGTAGCGGGCGGCCTTGGGGGTCAGCGCGACGCCGAGCGCGCGCGACAGGCGGACCTTGCGGCGGTCCTGGGACTTCGTGGTCACGAAGGTGTCCTTCCGATGACGTGGCCGCGCCTTTCGCGGCTCACGGGCGTATCACCCGACTTCTCCCGATGACGCGCACGCCGGGGCGCGTCGGACGGTGGTGCTGAAGGAGGGGGATGCCCGAAAACTCGGTTTCGAGCCGATTCATGCTATCAGACCGGCATGCGGCTCTGACGGGCGTGGCGCCCGGTCGTCAACCACAGCGAACTCTGCATCGCGATGATGGCCTCGCCGTAGAACACGAGCAGGCCGTATTCGAGGTTCCGGTCCGCGACGGATGCGGCCGCTTCGGCGTCACCGCTTGGCCGAGCCCTCATGACGCCGCCACCGGACACTCAGCCCTCGAGGATCCGGCGGATCTTCTCGACGCGCGCGGCGATGTCGCGCTCGAGGCCGCGTTGCGTGGGCTGGTAGTACCGCCGCCCGCGCAGTTCGTCCGGGAGGTACTGCTGAGTCGCCACACCGACGTCGAGGTCGTGCGGATAGACGTAGCCCTTGCCGTGCCCGAGACGCTTGGCACCCGGATAGTGCCCGTCGCGCAGGTGCGTGGGGACCCGGCCGAAGCCGCCGGCCTTCACATCGGCCATCGCGGCGTTGATGGCGTTGTAGGCGGCATTCGACTTCGCCGTGGTCGCCAGATACACCGTCGCCTCGGCGAGAGGGATGCGCCCTTCGGGCATTCCGATGAACGCCACCGCATCCGCCGCGGCGACCGCGATCGGCAGAGCCTGCGGATCGGCGAGCCCGATGTCCTCGGCAGCGGAGATGACCAGGCGCCGCGCGATGAACCGAGGGTCCTCCCCCGCCTCGATCATCCGCGCGAGGTAGTGGATCGCTGCGTCCGCATCCGACCCGCGGATCGACTTGATGAACGCACTGATGACGTCGTAGTGCTCGTCGCCCTGGCGGTCGTAGCGCAGAAGCGCCCGATCGACCGCCTGTGCGATCAGCGCGGCCGTGATCCGCGGTTCCTCGTCGCCGTCGGCCATGGCCGCCGCGGCCTCCAACGCGGTCAATGCCCGCCGCGCGTCCCCGGACGCCAGGCGGACCAGCGCCTCCCTCGCCTCGACGTCGAGCGCGATCCGCCCGGCCAGTCCCCGCGGATCGCTCACGGCCCGGTCGACGAGCTCTCCCAGATCGTCATCGCCCAGCGGCTGCAGCGTCAGCAGGAGTGAGCGAGACAGGAGCGGCGAGATGACCGAGAACGACGGATTCTCCGTGGTCGCTGCGATCAGCACGACCCACCCGTTCTCGACGCCGGGCAGCAGCGCGTCCTGCTGGGCCTTGGTGAAGCGATGGATCTCGTCCAGGAACAGGATGGTGGACTGGCCGTACAGGTCACGCTGATTGAGCGCCTCCTGCATCACCTCGCGAACGTCCTTCACACCGGCGGTGATGGCAGACAGCTCGACGAAACGACGCCCGGAGGAACGGGCGATCGCCTGGGCGAGGGTGGTCTTGCCGGTGCCGGGTGGGCCCCACAGGATCACGGACACCGCCCCCGCGGTCTGCCGCTCGGGATCGGCCAGCGCGACGAGCGGCGAACCGGGCTTCAACAGATGCCCCTGGCCCGCGACCTCGCCCAGCGATGCCGGTCGCATGCGCACGGCGAGAGGCGTCTGGCCCTGGAAGAGGGCGCCGGAGGAGGTCACTCCCCCAGGCTAACGGCGGCCGACGACGCCCGGCTTTGATGCCCACCGTCACCGCCGCATAAGATCGGCTGGTCCGGCCGGCGAGGAGGAACCGTGGCATCGGTAAGCAAGCAGCAGCGCGCAGAGCGCGAGCGCGCTCGTCTGTACCAGGCGCGCCGCGCCCACCACGACGCGCAGATCGCTCGGCGCCGGCGCGACAACCTCATCGCCGGGCTCGGTGGCGGTGTGCTGGTCCTCGCGATCCTCGGCGGACAGATCGCGTATTACACGGTCGGCCCCGGCGCGGTCTCCCCGGCCGCCGAGACGCCCGCTCCGGCGCCCTCCGACCCCGCTCCCACCTCCAGCCCGCTGCCGACGCCGGAGCCGACGTCCTGACCTGCACGGCGCCCGACCGGCCGGCGTACTAGGCTGAATCCGATTTCCCCCGCCGACGCGAGACGCTCGAGGTGCCCCGTGACTGCCGCGACAGACCACACCCCTGACCAGCCCGACACCACCGGGGCCGCTGACGAGCCCTGGGGTCGGGTGGATGCCGATGGCACCGTCGCCGTGCGCGAAGGCGAGAACTGGCGCGTCGTCGGCCAGTACCCCGACGGCACCCCGGATGAGGCGCTGGCGTACTTCGTACGCAAGTACACCGACCTTGCGAGCGAGGTGACGCTCCTCGAGGTGCGTCACCGCCGCGGCGGTGCGTCCGCATCCGACCTGCGCCACACGGCGAACTCGCTGCGCGAGAAGGTCACCGACGCCGCAGCCGTCGGCGATCTCGAGGCCCTGCGCGCTCGACTCGATGCCCTGGTCGCCTCGCTGGCCGAAGCGACCGCTCACGAGGCCGAGGCGGCGAAAGCCGCTGTCGACGAAGCGCTCGCGCAGCGCACCGTCCTCGTCGAGCGCGCAGAGGCGCTCGCTCAGCGCGACCCGAAGTCACTGCAGTGGAAGCAGGTCACCGCGGAGCTGACCGAGCTCTTCGACCAGTGGCAGAGCCAGCAGCAGAATGGCCCGCGCCTGCCGAAGTCCGCATCGCAGCAGCTGTGGACGCGCTTCCGCGACGCGCGCAGTGCGCTCGAGCGTCATCGCCGCGCGTTCTACGCCGAGCTCGATGAGGTCCACAAGGCCGCCAAGGACCGCAAGACGCGGCTGGTGGAGCGCGCCGAGGCTCTCGCTCCGCGCGGCGAGGACGGCATCCCCGCCTATCGCGACCTCCTCGACGACTGGAAGGCCGCGGGGCGTGCCGGCAAGCGCGTCGACGACGCTCTCTGGGCCCGCTTCAAGGCTGCCGGCGATGCGCTCTACGGTGCCCGCCAGGGCCGGGAGGCCGCCGAGGCCGAGGAGTCCAAGGAGCGGATCGTCGCCAAGCAGGCCCTGCTCGAGACGGCGAAGCCCATCGTCGACGAGAAGAACCTGTCCACGGCCCGTCAGCGTCTCACCGAGATCCAGCGCCAGTGGGACGAGATCGGCCGCATCTTCCCGCGTGATCGCGAACGCGCACTCGACGACGAACTCCGCAAGATCGAGCAGCAGGTGCGCGGCCGCGAGGACGCCGAGTGGAAGCGCAACGAGCCCGAGACGACCGCGCGCGCGAACGATATGACCCGTCAGCTGACGGATGCCATCGAGAAGCTCGAGAGCGAACTCGCCGATGCCGAGGCCCGCAAGGACGCCAAGGCGGCGAAGACGGTACGCGAGTCCCTCGAAGCCCGGAAGGCGTGGCTGCGCGCTATCGGCGGCTGACCGCTTCTCCATCCGACCTCGACGCGCGGGGCCTGTCCACAGATCGGACGGGCCCCGCGCGTCGTCGCTTTCCCTCCCGGCACACTGAGGCGATGGGTTCCCGTTTCCTCTATTTCCCGAGCGAACTGCTCAGCCGCGCCGAGCTCACCGCAGCGTGCCTCGACGGCGATCTCGTGGGACTCGGCGAAGGCTTCGTACCCGCCGACACGATCGAGACGGCGGCACTGCGCGCCGCATCCCTGAGCCCACTCGTCGGCGAACGAATGGCGGCGACCCACCGGAGCGCCGCCTGGGTCCACGGCTTGGTCGACGAGGCGCCCGTGCGCCACGACCTGCAGCGCATCAGCGCGCATCGCCTGCACGAGCCCGTGGACCGACGCTTCGTCTACCGCGATCCGCGCATCCCCGACGACGACCTGCTGCGTCTCGGCGGTGTTCCCGTGACGACTCAGGCTCGCACCCTCGCCGACCTGGCGCGGGGTACCGATGAGACCGCCCACCTCCTGCTGGCTCAGTGCGCGGAGCGCGCGCCGCATGCGGTCGCCGGGGCCATCGAGTGGTTGTCCGCCAGACGACGCGTGCCGCGTCGCCTGGCTGCGCTCTCGCTGCTGGAGGAGCTCGTCAGGAGGATGTGACGCGGTACACGTCGTAGACGGCGTCGATGCGGCGCACCGCGTTCAGCACGCGGTCGAGGTGAACCGTGTCGCCCATCTCGAACACGAAACGGCTGAGCGCCAGGCGATCGTTCGAGGTCGAGACCGTCGCGGAGAGGATGTTGACGTGGTGCTCGCTCAGCACGCGCGTCACGTCGCTGAGCAACCCGGAGCGATCGAGCGCCTCGACCTGGATCTGGACGAGGAACACGCTCTTCGTCGTGGGCGCCCACTCGACGTCGATCATGCGCTCGGGGTCGGCCTCGAGCGCTTTGACGTTGGTGCAGTCGGCGCGGTGCACCGAGACACCGCTGCCGCGGGTCACGAAGCCGACGATCTCATCGCCCGGAACGGGCGTGCAGCACTTGGCCAGCTTGACCAGGATGTCGGGCGCACCGCGCACGAGCACGCCGGAATCGCCGTCGCGCGGCGCACGGCCCCGACCGATGTGCGGGATGTCGATGGGACCGGTGGAGGTGTCGTTGTCCGCAGCGACGAGCGCGGTCACCTTCTCGATCACCGACTGGGTGGAGACGTGTCCCTCACCGACAGCCGCATAGAGAGCCGACACATCCTCGTAGCGCAGCTGCTGAGCGACCTGGGTGAACGAGTCCTGACTCATCAACCGCTGCAGCGGCAGGTTCTGGCGACGCATCGCGCGGGCGATGGACTCCCGGCCCTGCTCTATGGCCTCTTCACGGCGCTCCTTGGTGAACCAGCCACGGATCTTGTTGCGCGCACGCGTGCTCTTGACGAACCCGAGCCAGTCCTGGCTGGGGCCGGCATCCGGGTTCTTCGAGGTGAAGACCTCGACGACGTCGCCGGAGTGGAGCTCGGACTCGAGCGGCACGAGCCGGCCGTTGACCTTCGAGCCCATCGTGCGGTGCCCGATCTCGGTGTGCACCGCGTAGGCGAAGTCCACCGGCGTCGCGCCCGCAGGCAGTCCGATCACGCGCCCCTTGGGCGTGAAGACGTAGACCTCTTTCGCGCCGATCTCGAACCTGAGGGAATCGAGGAACTCGCCCGGATCCGCCGTCTCGGCCTGCCAGTCCGAGATGTGAGCCAGCCAGGCCATGTCGGCGTCGACGGCCTTGGCGTCAGTCTTCGCGCCCGACATCCGCTCCTTGTACTTCCAGTGCGCCGCAACACCGAACTCCGCCTGCTGGTGCATCTCGTTCGTACGGATCTGGATCTCGACCGTGCGTCCGTTCGGGCCGATGACGGTCGTGTGCAGCGACTGGTAGAGGTTGAACTTGGGCGTCGCGATGTAGTCCTTGAAGCGCCCAGGAAGCGGCGTCCACCGCGCGTGGAGCGCGCCGAGGACGGCGTAGCAGTCGCGGACCGTCGCCACGATCACGCGGATGCCGATCAGGTCGTAGATGTCGTCGAACTCGCGACCCCGCACGACCATCTTCTGGTACACGGAGTAGAGCTGCTTCGGGCGACCCGCCACCCGGCCGCGGATCCGCAGCTCGCGCAGGTCTTCTTCGACCGCGTTGATGACGTTCTGCAGATACTGCTCCCGCTGGGGCGTGCGCTGCTTGACGAGGCTGTCGATCTCGACGTAGAGCTTGGGGTGGAGCACCGCGAACGAGAGATCTTCGAGCTCGGACTTGATGGCCTGGATGCCGAGCCGGTGCGCCAGCGGCGCGTAGATCTCGAGCGTCTCGGTCGCCTTCTTCGATGCCTTCTCGGGCGGCACGAAGCCCCACGTGCGCGCATTGTGCAAGCGGTCCGCGAGCTTGATGACGAGCACGCGGATGTCACGGGACATCGCCACGATCATCTTGCGGACGGTCTCTGCCTGGGCGCTCTCGCCGTACTTGACCTTGTCGAGCTTCGTGACTCCGTCGACGAGCATCGCGACCTCGTCGCCGAACTCGGCGCTCAGCTCGTCGAGCCGATACCCCGTGTCCTCGACGGTGTCGTGCAGCAGAGCGGCGGCGACAGCCTTCGGCCCGAGGCCGAGATCCGCAAGGATCTGTGCCACGGCGAGCGGATGGGTGATGTAGGGCTCGCCGCTCTGCCGCTTCTGTCCCTCGTGTGCCCGCGCCGCCACCACGTAGGCGCGCTCGACGATCGCGAGATCGCCCTTCGGATGGTGGGTGCGCACCGTGCGGACGAGCTTGTCGACGTCGTCACGGCGGGCGGCGCGCGAGAAGATGCGCGGGATCAGGCGGCGTAGAGAGGAACTCTGGGCGCCCGCGGGAAGCGTCTCGGCCATGCCTCGATCACCACCCTTCGCCCGGTCGGATCATTTTACGCGCGTGCGATCCGATCAGGCTTCGACGACCGCGCGCTCGCGCGCCGAGAGCACCCGCGCGTCGCTCGCTTTGACCTTCGCCTCGCCCTCGCGGAAGAGGCTGTACAGCGGCGCCGCCAGGAACAGCGTCGAGTACGCGGCCACGATGGTGCCAACGAAGATCGACAGGGAGATGTCCGTGAGGGTCTGCGCGCCGAGCCAGAACGCGCCGATGAACAGGATCGCACCGGTCGGCAGGATGGCGACCACGGTCGTGTTGATCGAGCGGATGAGGGTCTGGTTGACCGCGAGGTTCACCGACTCACCGAACGTGCGCGCGGAGATCTCCCCGTCATCCCTCGTGTTCTCGCGGATCTTGTCGAAGACGACCGTGATGTCGTAGAGCGAGTACGCGAGGATCGTGAGGAATCCGATGACGGCGGCGGGAGAGATCGCGAAGCCGAACACTGCGTAGATGCCGATCGTGACGATCAGAACGTCCACGACACCGATGATGGCGGCGGCGGACATCTTCCAGGTCCGGAAGTACAGCGCCAGGATCACGAAGGTCAGCGTGAGGAAGATCGCCAGGCCCCACAGGGACTGACGCGTCACCCCCTCGCCCCAGCTCGGTCCGATGAACGACGACGTGACGTCGGCGGCAGGGACGTTGTACGCCGCTGCGAGAGCCTCCGACACGCGCTGCGTGTCGTCGTTGGACATCTGATCGGTCTGCACCCGAACGGAGTCCGAACCGACCGTGGTCACTCGCGTCTCGGCGTTCGGCACGACCGACTGCACGGCGTCGGTGGCAATGGCCTGGTCGGGGTTGGACAGCTCGTTGATCGTGAACTGGGAGCCCCCGGTGAACTCGATCGAGAACTCGATCGGTCGGAACAGAGGTACCAGCGCGGACGCGATGACGAGCAGGGCGCCGATCAGGAACCAGAGCCGGCGACGTCCGACGAACGGGAACGAGGTCTTGCCGGTGTAGAGGTCGTTACCGACCTGGGACATCGAGCGCATCAGCTGCGACCGCCCTTCGACTGGGACACGGTTTCGTCCGCGGATGTGGAGCCGGCATCCCCCTGCTGCGCAGCGCGCTTGCGCTCGGCGATGGTCTGACGACGCTCCGCCTCGCCGCGCGAGCGGGCGACGCGACCGGTCTGGGCCACGGGAGCCCGGAACTGCGCGCGACCGCGGTAGACCGCCCCGAGCGCTGTCGGGTCGAGGCCGGACAGCGGGTGCCCCGAGCCGAAGAATCGGGTGCGGGCCAGCAGCTGCATCACGGGGTGGGTGAACAGGATGAAGATGAGCACGTCGATGACGGTCGTCAGGCCCAGCGTGAACGCGAAGCCCTTCACGGTCGCGTCGGCGAGGATGTAGAGCACGACGGCGGCGAGCACGTTGATCGACTTCGAGATGTAGATCGTGCGCTTGGCACGGCTCCAACCGTCCTCGACCGCGGCCGTGATCGACTTGCCGTCGCGTAGCTCGTCGCGGATGCGCTCGAAGTAGATGATGAACGAATCGGCCGTGAATCCGATCGATACGATGACACCCGCGACACCTGCCAGCGACAACCGGTAGCCCATGCGCCAGGCCAGGATGCAGAGCGTGATGTAGGTCAGCACGCCCATGACCACGAGCGACGCCATGATCACCGTGCCGAGCGCGCGGTAGACGGTCAACGAGTAGACCGCGACGAGGGCCAGGCCGATGAGGCCGGCGATCAGACCGATCATCAGCTGCTGAGAACCGAGGGTCGCCGAGATCGTGTCCGAGCTCTGCACCGTGAAGCTCAAGGGCAGGGCGCCGTACTTGAGCTGGTCCGCCAGCGTCTTCGCGCTCTCCTGCGTGAAGGAGCCCGTGATCTGCGGCTTGCCGTCGGTGATGATGCCGTTCATCGACGGAGCGGAGAGCACCGTGCCGTCGAGCACGAACGCGAACTGGTTCAGCGGACGCTGCAGCGGGTACAGCCGCTGGCTGATCTCGGTGAACTTCTCGGTGCCCGCTGCGTTGAAGACGAGGTTGACGGCCCACTGCCCGTTGGTCTGCACGACCCCCGAACTGGCGTCGGCGACGTCGTCGCCCTTGATCTCGACCGGGCCGAGGATGTACTTCGCCGTGCCGTCCGTCGAACAGGTGATCAGCGGATCGGCGTCGGGAGCGTTCGCGGGATCGTTCGTGGGATTGGCGCAGTCATACGCCTGGAACTCCGCCTGCAGCTTCGGCGTGATCCAGCTGACATCGCTGCCGTTCGTCGGCGACGCGGTCGGCGTGGCCTCCAGCGAGGGGTCGGGCGTGGGATACGGCGTGGCCGTGCCGTCCTGACCGATGAAGCTGCCGCTGACTTCGCCCGACTCCACGAGCACGGGGCGCAGCTGCAGCTGCGCCGAGTCCTGGATGCGCTGACGCGTCTCCTCGTCGGCCTCGCCGGGGATCTGGACGACCACGTTGCGTCCGCCCTCGGTCGTGACGTCCGCCTCGCCGACGCCGGAGGCGTCGACGCGCTGGCGGATGATCGTGACGGCCTGCGTCATCTGGTCACCGCTCGGAGCAGCGCCATCGGCGGTCTGCGCCGCGAGGATGATCTGCGTGCCGCCCTGAAGGTCCAGGGCGAGTTCAGGAGACCAGGAGCTCGCGGGAGCACCTGCGGAGGTCTTGAAGACGTAGACGCCCAGGGCGTTCACGCCGAAGAGCACAGCGGTCACCGCGAGGAGCCCGATGAGGGCGCGCCAGGCGTGACGGACGGGAGTGGATGTCGCCACGGACGATCAGCTTTCTCGTGCAGGAAGGGACGGAGGTGTCAGGCCTCGGGCTTGTCCTTCTTGTCGTTCTCGACCTCGTCGCTGTGCGACGAGTACTTGTGGTCGTCGCTGATCGAGGTGATGTCGCCGTCGGCGACACCGCCGATGTACTCGGCCTCGCTCGCCTCGGCCTCGATGAACTCGTCCTCGGTCACGACGCCCTCGACGGGATCGACGACGCGGAGGATCGCCTGGCTGTGCACCTTGATCTCGACGCCCGGGGCGATCTCGATGAGGGCCGGCTGGTCGAGGTTGTCGGCGTCGAACTCGACGATCGTTCCGTACAGCCCGCCCTGCAGCAGCACCTCCGCGCCCGGGACCGTCTGGCGGGCCTTCTGCTCCTGCTCGGCCTTCGCCTTCTGCATGCGGCGACGCGAGCTCCAGAACATGAAGATCAGGAGGATCACCAGCAGGATGATCAGACCGTAGTTGGCGAAGAAGGTCGCGAAGTCCATGAAGAGGAGGAGCCCTTTCCGGGGCAGCGCGAACCGGGTCCAGCGCTGGTCGAGTCAGTTGCGGCGAAAGCCTTTAGCGATTATAGGTCATCGAACCGCAGCGCTCCGGTCGGATGCGGTACGCCCAGGTGCCCATAGGCCTCCGGAGTCGCCACGCGCCCCCGTGGTGTGCGCCCCATGAAGCCGATCCGCACCAGGTAGGGCTCAACGACGGACTCGATCGTGTCGGCCTCCTCGCCGACCGCGACGGACAGGGTGTTCAGACCGACGGGGCCGCCGCGGAAGCGACGGATGAGCGCATCCAACACGGCCCGGTCGAGCCGGTCGAGGCCGATCGGGTCGACGTCGTACAGCTCGAGCGCCGCGTCCACGCTGGCGAGGCTGCCCGATCCGCCGTCGGCGTAGACGATGAGGTAGTCGCGCACGCGTCGCAGCAGGCGGTTCGCGATACGCGGGGTTCCGCGGGAGCGGCGAGCGATCTCGGAACGCGCCATGGTCGGCAGTTCGACGCCGAGCATCGAGCTCGAGCGGGCGATGACCCGTTCGAGTTCCTCGGGCTCGTAGTACTCCAGGTGCGCGGTGAAGCCGAAGCGGTCACGCAACGGGTTGGGCAGCAACCCGGACCTCGTGGTGGCGCCCACCAGAGTGAACGGCGCGAGGTCGAGCGGGATGCTCGTGGCGCCGGCCCCCTTTCCGACCATGATGTCGATCCGGAAGTCCTCCATGGCGAGATAGAGCATCTCCTCGGCCGAGCGCGCCATGCGGTGGATCTCGTCGATGAACAGCACCTCGCCGGGCGTCAACGACGACAGGAGCGCTGCCAGATCGCCGGCGTGCTGGATCGCCGGTCCGCTCGACATGCGCAGCGCGCGTCCGCTCTCATGCGCGACGATCATCGCGAGCGTCGTCTTACCCAGTCCTGGAGGGCCGGAAAGCAGGATGTGGTCGGGCGGGCGCTGCTGGATGCGCGCCGCGTCCAGCAGGAGCTGCAGCTGGCCGCGGACCTTCTGCTGTCCGACGAAGTCGGCGAGCGAGTCGGGGCGCAGCGCCCCCTCGATGGCGAGTTCGCTCTCGTCAGCGGGGGCACCCGCATCCCTCAGCTCATCCACGCACGGTCTCCCCCCGAGCCGGACCCAGTGCCGCGAGCGCGCGGCGCAGGAGGGCCGCCACCGTCCGCTCCCCGGGCGCGTCGGCGACCACGACCGCGGCCGTCTCGGCTGCGACGCGCTCGGACCAGCCCAGGCCGACGAGCGCCTGCGCGAGCTGGTCGACGAGATCGGTCGACGCCGCCGAGGAGCCGGCGGCGGAAGCGGTGGGCG
The DNA here is from genome assembly GCF_031453615.1 of Microbacterium sp. SORGH_AS_0428. Lineage (NCBI taxonomy): Bacteria > Bacillati > Actinomycetota > Actinomycetes > Micrococcales > Microbacteriaceae > Microbacterium > Microbacterium sp. SORGH_AS_0428. The sequence continues at coordinate 369,518 of NZ_JAVIZT010000001.1, forward strand.
GCGCAAGCTTGCCGGCGAGTTGCACCACGATCAGCTTCGCCGTCTTGGGTCCGATGCCGGACACCTTGCGGAACGGGCCGTCCGCTTCGTCGGCCACCGCCTGTGCGATCTGGTCGATGCTGAGCTCAGCCAGCACACCGAGCGCCGACTTCGGGCCGACCCCGGACACGGCGATCAGCGCCGCGAAGACCGCCAGCTCCTCTCGCGTGCGAAAGCCCACGAGCGAGAGGGCGTCCTCGCGGACGATCATGTGCGTGTGCAACAGGATCTCGTCGCCCAGGTGCACCGTGCGCGAGACGTCCGGGGTCACGGCCACGCTGTAGCCGACACCGGCGACCTCGAGAACGAGGCCATCGGAGGATGCGTGCACGACGGAGCCGCGAAGCGAGGCGATCATGGCTGCGAGCCTATCGCTGTTCGCACCTTTGTTCGATTCGACACGCTCAGCGTCGCGCCTTCTCCGCCGCTCGCCACGCCCGCTGCGCCGGCGTGAGTCCCGCCTGGGCGACCGCCGCTGAACCGGCACTGCCCCCGCGCCACGCGTGGCACAGCGCGAGCGCGAGCGCGTCCGCGGCGTCGGCAGGCTGAGGGAGGGCGTCGAGTCGAAGGACCCTGGCCACCATGGTCTGCACCTGGAGCTTCTCGGCCGAGCCGTAACCGGTGATCGCCGCCTTGACCTCACTGGGCGTATGGGTCGCCGTGCGCAGACCGTGCTCGGCAGCGACGAGCAGAGCGATGCCGCTCGCTTGCGCCGTCCCCATCACGGTGCTGCGGTTCTGCTGGGCGAAGACCCGCTCCACCGCGACGACATCGGGGCGGTGCTCCCGCACCGCGTCGCGAAGCCCCTGCGCGATGAGATGCAGCCGCTCGGCGATCGGCAGGTCGGGCGAGGTGCGGATGACGCCGACGTGCACGAGATCCGCGCGACGGTCGGGGGCGACGTCCACCACGCCCACGCCGCAGCGTGTCAGGCCCGGGTCGACACCGAGCACGCGCAGAGAAGAGGCCACCACGCCACGCTACGTGCCGCGGGACGCGCCAGGGCCCCGACGCGCCCGTAACGGGAGACGCTCACTCGTCGGCTTCGAGCTCCGCCTGCACCTCGGGCGTCAGATCGAAGTTGCTGAAGACGTTCTGCACATCGTCGCTGTCTTCCAGCGCGTCGATCAGGCGGAACACCTTTCGCGCCGTCTCGGCGTCGACCTCCACCTTGAGGTTCGGCACGAATTCGACGTCGGCCGACTCGTACTCGATGCCTGCGTCGGTGAGGGCCGTGCGCACGGACACGAGGTCGGACGCCTCGGTGATCACCTCGAAGCCCTGCGCGTGCGGCTCGATCTCCTCCGCGCCCGCCTCGAGCGCGGCCATCATGACGTCGTCCTCGCTCGTGCCCTCTTCGGACACGACGATGACGCCCTTCCGGGTGAAGTTGTATGCGACCGACCCGGGGTCGGCGAGAGTGCCGCCGTTGCGCGACAGTGCTGTACGCACCTCTGCTGCCGCACGGTTCTTGTTGTCGGTCAGACACTCGATCATGAGGGCGACGCCGTTGGGTCCGTAGCCCTCGTACATGATCGAGGAGTACTCGACCGACTCGCCGCCGATGCCGGCTCCGCGCTTGATGGCGCGATCGATGTTGTCCTTGGGCACCGAGGTCTTCTTGGCCTTGAGGACCGCATCGAAGAGCGTCGGGTTGCCTGCCAGATCGGCGCCGCCCAGCTTCGCGGCGACCTCGATGTTCTTGATGAGCTTCGCCCACGACTTCGCACGACGCGCGTCGACGACGGCCTTCTTGTGCTTCGTGGTGGCCCATTTGGAGTGACCGGACATGAGTCTCCCGTGTTCAGCGGCTGGAAAGTCCAGCGTCGATCTTAGTTCAGCCGCGCGCGGACCCGCTCGAGGAGGCGTTCGTGGAACCGCGTCTCGTCCGAGACCTCGGGGTGGAACGAGGTTCCCAGCACGTTGCCCTGCTCGACCGCGACCACGCGCCCGTCGTCGAGGGTAGCGAGGATCTCGACGCCGGCACCGATCCGCTCCACCACGGGCGCGCGGATGAACACGGCCCTGACCGGAGGCCCGCCGAGGGCGTCCACCCGCACGTCGCTCTCGAACGAGTCGAGCTGGGAACCGAACGCGTTGCGCCGCACGGCCACATCGAGACCGCCGAAGCTCTGCTGCCCGGGGAGGCCGTCGAGGATCTCGTCGGCGAGGAGGATGAGACCCGCGCACGTGCCGTAGACCGGCAGCCCCGCTGCGATCTCCCGGCGCAGCGGGTCACGCATCCCGAACGCCATGCTGAGCTTGTCGATCACGCTCGACTCGCCACCCGGGATCACGAGGCCGTCGACCTCGGCGAGTTCCGTCGGCCGGCGGACCGGCTGCACCGCCGCGCCGAGCAGGCGCAGGATGCGCACATGCTCGCGCACGTCGCCCTGGAGCGCGAGCACCCCGACGCGCGGAGCGTCACCACCCACGGTCGGCGAGGCGGTGCGGAGCGGGGAGGTCGGCCACGTTGATGCCGACCATGGCCTCGCCGAGCCCGCGTGAGGCGTCGGCGATGACGGCGGGATCGTCGAAGAACGTGGTCGCCTTCACGATGGCCGCGGCACGCTGGGCGGGGTTGCCGGACTTGAAGATCCCGGAGCCCACGAACACGCCGTCCGCTCCCAGCTGCATCATGAACGCGGCATCCGCCGGTGTTGCGACGCCGCCGGCGGTGAACAGGACGACCGGCAGCGTGCCGGTGCGGGCGACCTCGGCCACGAGCTCGTAAGGCGCCTGGAGCTCCTTCGCCGCGACGTAGAGCTCGTCGGAGCTCTTGGCACCGAGAGCCGCGATCTCACCGCGGATCGTGCGGATGTGCTTCGTGGCCTCCGACACGTCGCCCGTGCCCGCCTCCCCCTTCGAGCGGATCATCGCCGCACCCTCGGTGATGCGCCGCAGAGCCTCGCCGAGGTTCGTCGCCCCGCACACGAAGGGAACGGTGAAGCCCCACTTGTCGATGTGGTTGGCGTAGTCCGCCGGCGAGAGCACCTCGGACTCGTCGACGTAGTCCACACCGAGCGCCTGCAGAACCTGAGCCTCCACGACATGACCGATCCGCGCCTTCGCCATGACTGGGATCGACACCGCGGCGATGATCTCGTCGATCAGATCCGGGTCGCTCATCCGCGCCACCCCGCCCTGCGCGCGGATGTCGGCGGGGACGCGCTCGAGGGCCATGACGGCGACGGCGCCCGCATCCTCCGCGATCCGGGCCTGCTCGGCGGTGACCACGTCCATGATCACGCCGCCCTTGAGCATCTCGGCGAGTCCGCGCTTGACGCGCGTGGAACCGGTGAGGGAATCGTTCATCGGGTGCTCCTTCGTCCACGCCACCCCGTGCGGCGTTTTGTCCTAGGCCAGAAAGTAGCATGTCCTACGGCGTAAGCTGTCGTCGATGTCCCTGTCTGACACGCGTCCCGAGATCCGTGGTTCCTCCGCCGCGGAGATCGCCGACAGCGTCCGCGCACTCGTCGAGCGCGGCGAGCTCGCTCCCGGGCAGTCACTTCCTCCGGTCCGGGCGCTTGCCGAGGCGCTGGAGCTCAACCGCAACACGGTCGCGGCGGCCTATCGGCTGCTCACCCAGGCAGGTACCGTCGTCACCCGCGGACGCGGTGGCACGCTCGTCGCCGAGGCCGCGCCCGTCGCGCAGGAGGGCTTCGCCGCCGGCACCGTGCTCCGCGACGTGGGCACCGGCAACCCCGACCCGGACCGCATCCCCGACGCCGTTCCCGCGCTGACACGCGTCGCCCGCCGGCCGGTCCTCTACGGCGAGCCTGTCATCGACCGCGATCTGGAAACCTGGGCACACGACTGGGTGAGCACCGACCTCGCCCCGTCGAACGTGCGCTTGACGATCACGAGCGGGGCGGTCGACGCCGTGGAGCGCCTGCTCGCACAGGCGTTGACGAGGGACGACGCCGTCGCGCTCGAAGACCCCTGCTTCCTGGCCAGCATCCACACCGTGCGTCTCGGTGGCTATCGAGCCGTTCCGGTGCCCGTGGACGCCGAGGGGATGACGATGGACGGGCTTCGCGCGGCGCTCGCCGCGGGCGTCCGCGCGATCGTCTGCACGCCGCGCGCACAGAACCCGACCGGTGCCAGTCTGAGTGCTCGCCGCGCCGCCGAGCTGCGTGCTGTGCTCGAGAACCACCCGTACGTGCTCATCATCGAGGACGACCACTTCTCTCTGCTGTCGCCGCAGCCTTACCACTCGATCATCGGACGCGAGCACCGACGGTGGGCGCTCGTACGGTCGGTCTCGAAGTTCCTCGGGCCCGACATGTGCCTCGCCGTCGCGGCATCCGACCCCGAGACCGCGGACCGTCTTGCACTACGGCTCAGCCCGGGAACCACCTGGGTCAGCCATCTGCTGCAGCGTCTCGCCATCGCGCTCCTCGCCGACGACGCGGTTCAAGACGCGATCCGAGCGACAGGACGTCACTACGCCGACCGCAACCGAGCCTTCGCCGGACGGGCCCGCGAGCACGGCCTCGCCGTCGAGGCGGGCGACGGGCTCAATCTGTGGGTGCCCCTGGGCGTCTCCGCTCGCGCCGTCGCCGAGCGGCTGATGCGCCGCGGCTGGCTGGCACGCACCGGCGACGAGTTCGTGCTCGCGGACGCGCGCGCCACGCAGTATCTGCGTGTGACGGTGCATGATCTCTCCGACGATGACGCCGATCGGCTCATCGTCGACCTCGTCGCGGCCGTGGATGCGGTCGCCGCCACCTCGAAGATGGGATGACTCCGCTGTGAAGGTACTTTCGATCCAGTCCGCCGTCGCCTTCGGCCACGTCGGCAACTCCGCTGCGGTCTTCCCCCTGCAGCGCATCGGCGTCGAGGTTCTGCCGGTGTACACCGTGAACTTCTCGAACCACACCGGATACGGCGCCTGGCGAGGACCGCTCATCGCACCGGACGACGTGCGCGAGGTCATCACGGGCATCGAGGAACGCGGCGTCTTCGAGAAGATCGACGTGGTTCTTTCCGGATACCAGGGCTCCGAGGGCATCGCCGACGTGATCGTCGACGCGGTGGCGCGCGTGAAGGCGGCCAACCCGAACGCCGTCTACGCGTGCGACCCGGTGATGGGCAACGCGAAGTCCGGCTGCTTCGTCGCTCCCGCCATCCCCGAGCTTCTGCGCGAGAAAGTCGTTCCGGTCGCGGACATCATCACGCCGAATCAGTTCGAGCTGGGCTTTCTCACCGGCACCGATCCGCACACGATCGAGGAGACCCTCGCCTCGGCGGATGCCGCCCGCGCGATGGGGCCGGGCACGGTGCTGGTGACGAGCGTCGAACGCCCCGACCGCGAGGAGGGCACGATCGAGATGATGGCCGTCACGCCTCGAGGCGCGTGGATCGTGACGACTCCCCTGCTTCCCATGAAGGCGAATGGTTCCGGCGACGTGACCGCCGCGCTGTTCACGGCGCACTACACGGGCAGCGGCGACGCCGCGGATGCGCTGGCTCGCACCGCGTCCAGCGTGTTCGACCTGCTCGAGGCGACACACCGCTCGGGCGAGCGCGAACTTCAGCTCGTCGAGTCGCAGGAGGCGTACGCGAACCCTCGGATGCAGTTCGCCGTGCGTCAGGTCCGGTGAGGCGCCTCAGCCGCCCGTAGCGGCACGGAAAGCGCTCTCCCACTGCGGAGCGTCCGCGGGGCACAGGAACCCCGTTCCGAAGACCATGATGCTCACGACGTTGCGCTCCGTGGTCGGGTCGCCGTTCGCAAGGGCGGAGATCAACGGGGATGTCGCGATGTGCGTGGCGTAGAGATCGGCGTCCACGTCGTGACCGTTGAGGATCGACGTCTCGCACGCGTCCAACGCGAGAGCGAGGGTGATGCTCTCGAGCTCCGGTGACCAGGTGCCGCCCTGCGACTCGGTGTAGGTCCGCTGCTGTGAGATGAACTCCTGCTGCTCCGGGGTCTTCGGCGTCAGCATCGAGTCGCCGGGGATCTGCTGCTGGGCTTCGAAGAAGGCATCGCGCTCGGCGAAGATGTCGCCGTCGATCAGATCGTCGGACCCGGATTCGCCGGTGGTCTCCGTGGGTTCACCCGAGGGAGCGAGCGCCTGGCCCGCCCCGCTGGACGCGGGCAGCGGGGTGAACTGGCATCCCGCCAAAGGCACCAGAGCAAGCAGCAGCATGGGTGCGATGAAGCGGACGGAACGTGTGCGCATGAGAGACCCCCGGACTCGTGGAACGATGCCCGCCACGCTATCGGCAGGCCATGGCTCGCGCCGGGGGCTTGTGGAGAACGCTCAGAGCGGCCATGCGTCCGCGAGCGAGCGGCGCACATCGCCGAGCAGCTGCGGCAGCGCCTTGGTGCGCGCGATGATCGGGAAGAAGTTCGCGTCGGTCGCCCACCGCGGCACGACATGCTGGTGGAGATGGCCCGCCACCCCCGCGCCGGCGACAGCGCCCTGGTTCATGCCGATGTTGAACCCGTCGCATCGGGACGTCTCGCGCAACACGCGCATCGCGGTCTGGGTGAGCGCACCGATCTCCGCGACCTCGTCCGCATCCGCCTGATCGTAGGTGGGGATGTGTCGGTACGGACACACCAGCAGGTGGCCGGAGTTGTAAGGGAACAGGTTCAGCAGGACGTACGCGCGCACCCCGCGATGGACGATGAGTCCGTCCTCGTCGCTCTTGTGGGGCGCCGCGCAGAACGGGCACTGCTCGGAGTGCGGCTCGGGACCTGCCTGGATGTAGGCCATGCGGTGCGGAGTCCACAGCCGCTGGAACTCGTCCGGCACGCCGGGCAGATCGGATGCGGCGATCAGCGCCGCATCCGTCTGCTCCGGCTCGGACCTCACGCGAGATCCTCCGCGGTGTTGACGAGGGTCTTCTCGGCGATCGCCCGCTGGATCATCGCGATCGCGTCATCGACCGGGATCCCGTTGGTCTGCGTTCCGTCACGGAAGCGGAAGGAGACGGTGCCGGCGCTGCGGTCCTGCTCCCCCGCGATCAGCTGGATCGGAACCTTCTGCGTGGTGTGCGTGCGGATCTTCTTCTGCATCCGGTCGTCGGAGTGATCGACCTCCGCCCGGACGCCCGACACCTTGAGGCGCTCGACGATCCCGTCCAGGTAGTCCGCGAACTGCTCTGCGACCGGGATGCCCACGACCTGCACCGGCGAGAGCCAGACGGGGAAGGCCCCCGCGTAGTGCTCGAGCAGGATGGCGAAGAAGCGCTCGATCGAGCCGAACAGCGCACGGTGGATCATGATCGGGCGGTGCTTCTCACCGTCGGGCCCCGTGTACTCGAGTCCGAAGCGCTCGGGAAGGTTCGGGTCCACCTGAACGGTCGACAGCTGCCAGGTGCGGCCGATGGCGTCGCGGGTCTTGAGATCGATCTTCGGCCCGTAGAAGGCGGCCTCGCCCGGCACTTCGGTGAGCTTCAGGCCACTCGCCATGGCGACATTGCGCAACGCGTTCGTAGAGTACTCCCAGAACTCGTCCGACCCGATCCACTTCGACTTCTCGTCGTCGCGCATCGACAGTTCGAGTTCGAAGTCCTCGAGACCGAAGTCGCGGAGCATCGAGATGACGAACTCCAGCACGCGGGTCGCCTCGGTCTCGAGCTGATCGGGGGTGACGAACAGGTGCGAGTCGTCCTGGGTGAACCCCCGAACGCGCGTGAGGCCGTGCAGGGCGCCCGAGAGCTCGTTGCGGTAGACGGTGCCGTTCTCGGCGAGGCGCATCGGCAGGTCGCGGTAGCTGCGACCGCGCTCCTTGTAGATCAGGATGTGCATCGGGCAGTTCATCGGCTTGAGGTAGTACTCCTGGCCGACCTTCGTGACGTTGCCCTCCGCGTCGCGCTCCTCGTCCATGGTGATGGGCGGGAACATGCCCTCCCGGTATGTCACCAGGTGGTTGGAGGTGATGAACAGATCTTCCTTGGAGATGTGCGGGGTGTAGACGTAGGTGTAGCCGCCTTCCACGTGCCGACGGCGGGCATGCTGCTCCATCTCGCCGCGGACGATGCCGCCCTTGGGGTGCCAGACACTGAGACCGGAGCCGATCTCGTCGGGGAACGAGAACAGGTCGAGTTCCTTGCCGAGCTTGCGGTGGTCGCGCTTCGCCGCCTCCTCCAGTCTGTGCTGGTAGGCGCGCAGGTCGTCCTTGGTGGCCCACGCGGTGCCGTAGATGCGCTGCAGCTGCGGGTTCTTCTCGCTGCCGCGCCAGTACGCGCCGGCGATGCGCTGCAGATCCCAGCCGTTGCCGATGACACGGGTGCTCGGCACGTGGGGCCCGCGGCAGAGGTCCTTCCAGACCGTCTCGCCATCCCGGTTCACGTTGTCGTAGATCGTGAGCTCGCCCGCGCCGACCTCGACCGACGCCCCCTCGGCCGCTTCCTTCTTGCCGCCCTTCAGACCGATCAGCTCGAGCTTGAAGGGCTCATCGGCGAGCTCCGCGCGCGCCTCGTCGTCGGTGACGACTCGGCGCACGAAACGCTGGTTCTCGCGGACGATCCGCTCCATCTCCTTCTTGATGGCCTTGACGTCCTCCGGCGTGAAAGGGGTGTCGGTGCCGAAGTCGTAGTAGAAGCCGTCGGCGACGGGCGGGCCGATGCCGAGGTTCGTCTGCGGTTTGATCCGCTGCACGGCCTGTGCGAGCACGTGCGCGGTGGAGTGCCGGAGGATGGCCAGGCCATCCTCGGACGAGATCGTGACCGGCTCGACGACGTCGGTCTCGGCGATCGTCGTCGCCAGGTCCTTCAGTTCGCCGTTCACGCGCAACGCGATGACGGAGCGGTCGGGAAAGAGGGCGAATCCGTCTGCGGGGTAGGCGACGGCTGCCGGGGTCAGATCAGTCAAAGGACGCTCCTGAAGTGGGTCTCAATCGATCCTATCGAGCTTGCGAGGCGGCAAGATGGTGTCGTGAAGCTGGCTCTCATCGGCGGCGCGCTGTTGCTGGTCGGCATCGCCGCGGTCCTCTTCGGCGTCCTCCCCCCGGACGCGGCCGTCGCGGTGACCGAACGCATCCTCCCGGTCCTCGGCTTCGTCACCGCGATCACCGTCGTCGCCGAGCTCGCGACCCGTGTCGGCCTGTTCGACGTGCTCGGTGCCTTCCTCGCCCGCCTCTCCCACGGCCGCACGATCGTGCTCTGGCTGCTCGTGGTGGCGCTCGCGCTCGTGTCCACCGCCTTCCTCTCGCTCGACACCACCGCGGTCCTGCTGACGCCCGTCGTCGTCGCCGTCGCACGAGCGAACGGGCTTCCCCCGCTGCCGTTCGCGTTCGCGACGGTGTGGCTGGCGAACACGGCGTCACTGTTCCTGCCGGTGTCCAACCTCACGAACCTGCTCGCCGCCCACAATCTGGAGGGAGGCACGGGAGCGTTCATCGGCCTCCTCGGGCCGTCCGCGCTGATCGCCGTGATCGTGACCGTGATCCTGCTGTGGCTTCGGGATCGCCGTCGGCTGCGCGGACGCTTCTCCCCCGCCGGATCACCGCAGGTCGCCGACAGGTCGCTGCTGATCGCCGCCGGAGTGATCGTCGCGGTCATGCTGCCGTTGCTGGTCTCCGGCCTCGAACCCTGGATCCCGGCGACGGCCGCGGCCACCGTGCTCGTCGGGTTCGTCGCATGGCGCTCGCCCAGGCTGCTCTCGCTGCGACTCATCCCGTGGCAACTGCTCGTGTTCGCGAGCGGTCTGCTCCTGGTGGCCTCCGCGGCGGATGCGGCGGGTCTGCTCGACCCCGTGTCGAGTGTCCTCAACTCCTCGGACCAGCCCTGGACGGTGTTCGCGGTCGCCGGGGCGGGAACCGTCGGGGCGAACGTGATCAACAACCTGCCCGCCTACCTGGCTCTCGAACCGGCTGTCGCGGCGTCCCCTGTCCATCTCGCGGCCCTCCTCATCGGCGTCAACGCCGGTCCGCTCATCACGCCGTGGGCATCACTGGCGACGCTGTTGTGGCACGAGCGGCTGCAGTCGGAGGGCATCGAGGTGTCGTGGGGACGTTTCATCCTGTGGGGCGCGCTCGCCGCTCCCCTGGTCGTGGGACTCGCCGCACTTCCGCTGCTGTGGCTGCGCTGACCTCACGCCTCGGTGATGTCGAAGTCGGGGTCGTATCCGTCATCCGGTGCCTCAGAGCTCTCGACCGCGCGCAGATGGCGCTCGGGCATCGGGCGGACCCGCTGGAGGTGGGCCTCGAGCTCGGAGCTGTCGACGTCCGGGTCATCGCCGTGCCGTGTGACGGGCACCGAGAGCACATCGTTGCCGAGGCCGACCACGAGCTCGGCGGTGCCCTCCGGATCGATGGGGATGCGCACCGCGGCCGCTTCACCACGCTTGGCGAGCTCCGCCGTCAGTTCGACGAGCAGGCGTGCCACATCGTCGGTGGTCAGAACGTTCTCGCCTGCGTAGGTGATGCGTCTCATGCATCCACCATGCGCTCCCGCCTCCGGCGGCGCGGGGCGGTTGCGACGACCCCCGCGGTGGTCTAGGTACGCGCAGAACCGATGATCGCGAGGCCGCGATCTGAGCGATCTGATGACCGACGACGCAAAGAGGAAGGCGTTTCGGGTGCGTTAAAAGATCGCCATCTTCCTGGGTGTTTGCCCAAGAGCAGGTGAGAATGACCTGCATGCGCTGGGCGAAGAGCGCCCAGCGACCATTCACAGCAGGGATACCACTATGTCTCTTGTTCACATCAGGCGAGGCCGTGTCGGCATCGCGGTCGCCGCTCTGGCCGGCACGGCAGTGATGCTGGCCGCGTGCTCGGGCGGGGGCGGCGGCGAGTCGACCGGCGGCGGCGCGGGCGGCGACCTCATCGTCGGCACCACCGACAAGATCACCTTCATCGACCCGGCGGGCTCCTACGACAACGGCTCGTTCGCGGTGATGAACCAGGTCTACCCGTTCCTCTTCAACAGCCAGTACGGCACCGCTGATGTGACCCCCGACATCGCCGAGTCCGGCGAGTTCACCTCACCGACGGAGTTCACCGTCACGCTCAAGGACGGACTCACCTTCGCGAACGGGCACAAGCTCACCTCGTCCGATGTGAAGTTCAGCTTCGATCGGCAGCTCAAGATCGCCGATCCGAACGGCCCCTCCTCGCTGCTCGGCAATCTCGCATCCGTCGAGGCGCCCGACGACACCACCGTCGTCTTCACCCTGAAGAACGGCAACGACCAGACGTGGGAGCAGATCCTCTCCAGCCCCGCAGGTCCGATCGTCGACGAGGAGGTGTTCTCCGCCGACTCCCTCACCAGCGACGATGACATCGTCGCCGGGAACGCCTTCGGCGGCCAGTACGTGATCGACTCGTACAAGATCAACGAGCTCATCTCCTACAAGCCGAACCCCGACTACAAGGGCGCGCTCGGTGCCGCGGAGAACAGCAGCGTCACTGTCAAGTACTACGCCGACGCCTCCAACCTGAAGCTCGACGTCGCCGGCGGCAACATCGACGTCGCCTTCCGCAGCCTCTCCGCCACCGACGTCGACGACCTCTCGAAGAACGACGCGGTCAAGGTCGTGGACGGCCCCGGCGGAGAGATCCGCTACATCGTGTTCAACTTCGACACGATGCCTTTCGGTGCCGCGACGCCCGAGGCGGACCCGGCCAAGTCGCTCGCCGTGCGGCAGGCGATGGCCGATCTCATCGACCGCCAGGCGCTGAGCGAGGACGTCTACAAGGGCACCTACACGCCGTTGTACTCCTACGTGCCGCAGGGCCTGACCGGCGCCACCGAGCCGCTCAAGGACCTCTACGGCGACGGTGCGGGTGCGCCCGATCTCGACAAGGCGAAGGCTGCGCTCGAAGCGGCCGGCGTCTCGACCCCGGTCACGCTGAACCTCCAGTACAACGGTGACCACTACGGCCCCTCCTCGGGTGACGAGTACGCCGCGGTCAAGTCGCAGCTGGAAGAGGGTGGTCTGTTCACCGTCAACCTCGCACAGACCGAGTGGGTGCAGTACGCCAAGGACCGTACCGCCGACGTCTACCCCATGTATCAGCTCGGTTGGTTCCCCGACTACTCCGACGCCGACAACTACCTCACGCCGTTCTTCAGCGCGGACAACTTCCTCGTGAACCACTACGACAACAGCGAGGTGCAGGAGCTCATCACGGCTCAGGCTTCCGAGACGGATGCGGCTGCGCGCCAGTCCGACATCGAGAAGATCCAGGAGCTCGTCGCCAAGGACCTCTCGACCCTGCCGCTGCTGCAGGGCACGCAGGTCGCGGTGGTCGGCAAGGACGTGGACGGCGCCGTGCTCGACGGCTCGTTCAAGTTCCGCTACGCCCCGCTCCACAAGTAAGACGCCACCGGTCCTCCATCGCTCCGGGCGACGCTGCCGCATCGCGGCGGCGTCGCCCGGACGCGGAGGGAGGACTCCGTCCGTTCGAAGGTTTCCGCATGGTCACAGCGGTAGACGCCGCCGCCGTCGTCAAGCCCGTCGCTCCCCAGCGGGGTGGGCTCTGGCGCTACATCCTCATCAGGCTCGTCCTGATCATCCCCACCGTCTTCATCCTCGTCACCGTCGTCTTCCTCCTGATGCGGGTCACCGGAGACCCCATCACGGCCGCCCTCGGCGGCAAGCTCCCCCCGGCCCAGCTCGCCGAACGCATCCACGAGGCCGGTTACGATCGCCCGCTGATCGTCCAGTACGCGGAGTACATCGGCGGTGTGTTCCGCGGCGACTTCGGCAACACGATCACCGACGGACGCCCGGTGGTCACGATTCTCCTGCAGTACGGGTCCGCGACCCTCGAGCTCGCCCTGTACGCGCTGATCGTCGCCTTCGCCCTCGGCATCCCGCTCGGTCTGCTCGCTGCCTACCGCCGCGACCGCTGGCAGGACGCGGCACTGAGGATCGCCGCGATCCTCGGCTACGCGACACCGATCTTCTTCCTCGGAATGGTGCTCAAACTCGTCTTCTCCGTCGCGCTCGGCGTGCTTCCCGCATCAGGACGCGCGGGTACCCGTACCGAGCTCGCCCTGCAGAGTCTGGACGGCCAGACCGGCATCTACCTCATCGACGCCATCCGACTCGGCAGAGCGGATGCGGTGGGCGACGTCCTGTGGCACGCGGTCCTGCCGGCGCTGGCCCTCGGCATCCTCACGGCCGGCATCTTCCTGCGCCTCGTGCGCACCAACGTGATCGGCACGCTCGGCTCGCAGTACGTCACGAGCGCGCGCGCCCGAGGCGTCGGCGAGTACCGGCTCGTCACGAAGCATGCCTACCGCCCGGCACTCATCCCCATCGTGACCGTCATCGGTCTGCAGATCGCGGTGCTGCTGTCCGGCGCCGTCCTCACCGAGACGACGTTCGAGTGGAAGGGCATCGGCTTCATGCTCTCCGAGTACCTGAAAGCTCGTGACTTCGTGGCCGTGCAGGGCATCGTCGTGATGATCGCCGTCGTCGTGGCGGTCACGAACTTCATCGTCGATGTCGTCGCCGCCCTCATCGACCCCCGAGTGAGGTACTGATGTCCACGGTCCCCGCCCCGGCCGCCGTCACCGACCGCCGCCGTCCGCTGGCCGACAGGCTGCCCGTCCTCTCGCAGCTCCGCCGGAGCGTGGGGCTGCAGCGCGGGATGCTCGTGACCGGACTCGCCCTCACGGCCCTGTTCGTCCTCACCGCCGCCCTCGCCCCGTGGATCGCACCCTACGGCTTCGCCCAGCGCTCGGTCGACGGCCAGGACTTCGGCACCCTCCAGGCACCCAACGCCGTCAATCTCCTCGGAACCACGGTCAGCGGGTTCGACGTCCTGTCGCGGACGATCTGGGGTGCGCAGACAGCCCTGCTCGCCATCGTGTGCGCGATCGCCTTCTCGATCTTCCTCGGAGTACTCGTCGGCCTGCTCGGCGGGTACTTCGGCGGCTGGCTCGACCGCATCCTCGTCGTGCTCGCCGATGCCATCTACGCCTTCCCCTCGCTGCTGCTGGCGATCGTGATGTCGATCGTCATCAGTCGAGGGCAGTCGACGCTCTGGGGCGGCATCCTCGCTTCGGCCATCGCGATCACGGTCGTGTTCGTCCCGCAGTACTTCCGCGTCGTCCGCAGCGAGGTCGTGCGGGTCAAGGCGGAGCCGTTCGTGGAGTCCGCGCAGGTCATCGGCGTGCCCACCTCGCGCATCCTCCTGCGACACGTGCTGCGCAACTCCACCCGGTCGCTGCCGGTCGTCGTCACCCTCAACGCCTCCGAAGCGCTGTTGACGCTGGCGGGCCTCGGCTTCCTCGGATTCGGGATCGAGGCGACGGCCGCCGCGGAGTGGGGCTACGACCTCAACCGTGCGGTCTCGGACGTCACGAGCGGCATCTGGTGGACCGCCATCCCGCCGGGGATCGCCATCGTCCTCGTCGTGCTCGGCATCACGCTCGTCGGCGAGAGCCTCAACGATCTGAGCGACCCGCGGCTGCGCACCCGGCGCCGCGCGGCCCGCCCGCGCACGAAGGAGGCCTCCGCATGACCGACATCGCACGCGTCGACGACCTGAAGGTCACCTTCGCGACCGACGGCGATCCCGTCGTCGCGGTCGCCGGCATCTCGCTCGCCGCCCACGCGGGCGAGGTCCTCGCCGTCGTCGGCGAATCCGGCTCCGGCAAGACCGTGACCGCCAACACCCTGCTCGGTCTGCTTCCGGAGACCGCGACCACGTCCGGGGCCGTCGTGATCCAGGCTCGGGACGGCGGCGAGACCGACATCGTCCATGCGTCCGCATCCGAGCTGCGCGCCATGCGCGGACGCGATGCCGCGATGGTGTTCCAGGAGCCGTCGACGGCGTTGAATCCGGTGTTCACCGTGGGGTGGCAGATCGCCGAGGGCATCCGGGCCCACGAACGCGTGACGCGCGCGGAGGCGCGGCGCCGGTCGGTCGAGATCCTTCGCAAGGTAGGGATCCCCGACGCGGAGAAACGCGTCGACGACTACCCCCACCAGTTCTCCGGGGGGCAGAAGCAGCGGGTCGTCATCGCGATGGCGCTCGTGCTCAACGCGGGTCTGATCATCGCCGACGAGCCGACGACAGCGCTGGATGTGACCGTGCAGGCGGAGATCCTCGAGCTGCTGCGCGCCTGTCGCGACGAGTTCGGCGCCACGATCGTGCTCATCACGCACAACATGGGCGTCGTCGCCGACCTCGCGGATCGTGTCGTGGTCATGTATCGCGGCGAGATCGTCGAGCAGGCCCCGGTGCGCGAGCTGTTCGCCGCACCGCAACAGCCCTACACGCGCGAGCTGCTCGCCGCTGTGCCCCATGTCGGAGCGGGAAAGAGCGCCATGCAGGACCCGGCGACACCCGCACCGGCCGAGCCGCCGGCGGGAAGCCTCGTGGTCGCTCGCAATCTGCACATCGCCTACCCGGGCCGCTTCGGCCGCACGGGGGTCGTGGCGGTTCACGGCGTCGACTTCTGGATCGGCCCGGGCGAGGTGCTCGGCCTCGTCGGCGAGTCCGGTTCGGGCAAGACCACGATCAGCCGTGCGATCGTGGGTCTCACCTCCGTCGTCGACGGTTCGTTGGAGGTCCTCGGGACCGAGATGCGCGACGCGAAGCCGCGTGCACTGGCAGCTCTCCGCCCTCAGGTGGGGTTCGTCTTCCAGGACCCGGCGACCAGCTTCAATCCCCTGCTGACGATCGCCGAGTGCATCGCCGAGCCGCTCGTGGTGCACAAGCGGGTGCGCAACGCCGCTCAGGCGCGCAAGCGCGTCGACGAGCTGCTGGATGCGGTGCGTCTGCCTGCTGCCTACGGCGACCGTTTTCCGCACGAGCTCTCGGGAGGGCAGCGCCAGCGCGCGTCGCTCGCCCGCGCCCTCGCCCTCGACCCGAAGCTGCTGATCGCGGACGAGCCGACGAGCGCGCTCGACGTGTCGGTGCAAGCGACGGTGCTGGAGCTGTTCGCCGCGCTCCAGCGGGAGCTCGGCTTCGCGTCGCTGTTCATCAGCCACGACCTGGCCGTCATCGACGCCGTCGCCGACCGGGTCGTCGTGCTCCGCCAGGGTGCAGTACGCGAGCAGGGAACCACCGCGCAGGTGCTCCTGCATCCGCAGGACCCGTACACCGAGCGTCTTCTGACGTCCTTGCCGGTCCCGGACCCGGTGGCGCAGGCGCAACGTCGCGCCGCCTGGTTGGCCTTGCCGCCCGAAGCCGAGCGCTGAACGGCGTGTGCGGCGGGCTCTGGCCTCCGCAGGGCCGATCCCGGCGCACGCATTCGCTCAGCCGCGCAGGGGGGTGATGCCCTGCGCTGTCCGGGGGAAGGTGGCGAGCACGGCGGGGTCGATGTTGAGATGGGCGGAGACGAGCTGGGGCGGCACGTGCGCCAGCCAGTTGGCGAGGCTGATCTCCTCGTACCTGTCGGCGCGGAAGACCTCGAGGAACTGCAGGACGTCGTCGCCGGTGTTCTCGATGTAGTGGCCGTAGTTCTTCTTGACGACCCCGACATCACCCGGCCGGAAGTCCGTCGTATTGGCGTGCGGACCGGTGGTGAACACGGTCATGCGGGCGGAGCCGCGCAGGTAGTACTGCCACTCGTCCGCGTTGGGGTGCCAGTGCAACTCGCGCATCGACCCCGGCTCGACCGTCACGAGCGCCGCCGCCACGGTGTTCGAGTACGCGTAGTTGGTCGAATCGGCGATCTGCACGCTGCCTCCGGAGTTGTGATACCGGGGCTGGGAGCGTGAGAGGCGGAAGATGACCGGTTCCATCCCCCACTCGACACCGGCCGCGGCCTGGTCGACCGCCAGCTCGGGCGGCTCGTCGCCGGGGAAGATCCAGAGGTTGTGCAGCGGGATGTCGGAGAACACCTCCTGCGCGACCCCGAAGTTCTTCGCCAGGACCTCCGGCGGGGTGTGTGCGAACCAGTCCGTCAGCAGCAGCGTGTTGGACTCCGATTGCTGCCCGTCGTCGAACGCGAGCACGAACTCCGCGCCGTCGGGTCCGAGCCCCTGCAGCGAGTGCGGGGTCCCTGCGGGGAAGAACCACAGATCCCCCTCCTCCACGTCTTCGACCGCGGGCAGTCCGGATCGGCTGAGCGTCGTCACGCGTGCCTTACCGCGGGTCATCACCGCCCATTCGGCGGTCTGATGCCAGTGGAGCTCCCGGATGCCGCCCGCCTCCAGATACATGTTGACCCCGGCGATCTCTTCCGAGATATGGAAGTCGCTGCTGGTCACTTCACGCGCCCATCCTCCACGCTGCACGCGACGCGGCGAGATGTTGAACGAGGACCAGAAGAACGGCTGCGTCGAGATGTCGGTGGCCGGGGCGTCGATCTGGTTGGGGAACTGCGATGCGATCGCCCGGTTCTGCGGGCCCGTCATCACGGCGCTCTGCGGCCGGTCGACCGTGTTGACCTCGCCCTCAGGCGGAAGGTCGGGGTTGCCGAATGATGCAGCCTCGTGATGTTGCGCGGTGCTGTCCGGGGTCTCCATGATGGTGCTCCTTGGTCGCATGAGGTGGATGACGGCGAGTCTCGTCGAGCCGCACCCCGGTTCGGCACCGCGTCGTGACGCAAGCCGCTTCGACGCGCGTCGAGGCTCGTCGAGCCTCGTCAAGGAGCGGGGCGGGTTCCGACTCAGAGCGGATGCGGGCGCCTCACCCCGCTTGTAGCGTCTGCGCGTACCCGCCGCGCCGCCGGGCGCCTCGCGGGCGAGCCCAGGAACCTGAGGAGAACCACCCATGTCCGATATCACCGTCGTCCTCGTGCACGGCGCCTTCGCCGAGTCCTCGAGCTGGAACGGCGTTCTGACCCTGCTGCAGGATGCGGGCATCGACGCGATCGCGACCCCGAACGCCCTGCGCAGCGTGACCACGGACGCGGAGAACGTGCGTCGTCTCGTGGACTCGCTCCCCGGAGACGTGCTGCTGGTGGGCCATTCGTACGGCGGCGCGGTCATCACCGAAGCCGGCGCCGGAAACGAGAAGGTCAAGGGTCTCGTCTACGTGGCGGCCTTCGCGCCCGACCACGGTGAGAACGCGCTCGATCTGACCGGTCAGTTCCCCGGCAGCACGCTGGGTGAGCGCGTGCGCCCGTACCCGCTCGGCGACGGCACGAACGACCTCGTCGTCGACCGCGCGCTGTTCCCCGAGCAGTTCGCCGCCGACGTGCCGCTCGAGGTGGCGAAGCTGTCCGCCCTCACACAGCGACCGATCCGGGACTACGCCCTCGGCGAGGGCCTTCCCGCCGAGACGCCGGCGTGGAAGACGCTGCCGTCGTGGTTCGTCTACGGCACGGGAGACATGAACATCCCCGAGGCGGGCCTCGCGTTCATGGCGGAGCGGGCGGGCTCGCGCAGCACCCGCGTGATCGACGGCGCGTCGCACTCCGTGATGGTCTCGAACCCCGAGGCCGTCGCCGAGCTGATCAGGACCGCACTCGCAGAGCTCGTCTGACTCTCGAGCCCGTCCGGCGCCCGGCATCCGCCGCGCCGGGCGGGCTCGCCGCATCCGACCCGGAGGGAGCGGTTCAGAGCATCATGATCTGAACGAACCCGGCGATGGCCCAGATGGCGAACGCGCCCCACGCGACGAATCCGACGCCGATCAGGACGATCGCCGTGATCGCCGGCCACCGCGGTCGCTTCTTCTTCGCGAGCGAGACGATCGAGAGGACGAGCCCCGCGATGATGGCGGGGACGAAGATCGCGCTCAGGCCGCTCGTCGACATGCCTGTGGTAAGGGTGAGCAGAATCAAAGCCAGGGGCGCCACGGCGAGCCCGAAGCCCACCCAGGGCAGGGCCTCACGGCGTGTCGTCGTCGGTGCGGCATCCATGGTCCGACTGTACCGGCCCGGCAACGGCGACCCCTGCGCGCAACGCACGCCAGTGGACCAGAACGCTGCGACATCTGCACGGTGGATGCGGGATGGAGCACCGCGCTGATCACATGAGAACACATCAGCACCACGCGTCGTGCAGACGTCGCACCGCTCACGCTCGTCGTGCCTGTGGACGAGCCCTGTGCGGCGGAGAACACCTGCCAGACTGTGCGGAACCGCCGCGACGACCGCGACAAGTCAGAGAGCTGATGATGCGCAAGACCGAGATCAGGCGGGCTGGCCGCGTAGCCGTCATTCTGCCGATACTGGTCCTGTGCGCTGCGTGCGCGCCGCGACAGCATGCCGAGCCTCCCGACGTCGTCAGCGCCGTCGAACAGGCGGATTCCCGGGTCGCGCATGCGGATGCGGAGAGCGGCATGAGCGGATTCGCATCCGGATGGGTCGTCGACGTGGCCCTGTCCGGTAGCGATCCCGTCACCCCCGAAGAACTGAGTGGTCTGCTGCTCGCCGTCCGCCACGCGGGTGACGGGAACCCTGATTACGTCCGTCTCTACGCCACCGACGCAAGCGGCTCGCCTCTCGATCTCACTGCGCCCGCCGAGCAGCTCGGCATACGGGTGGGAAATCGTGGCAGGCTTCGGCGTGCTCAGCGACGACATCGAAGCCGCGCTGGGCAGCGAGCAGTGAGCCGTTTTCACCTAACCTGGAGTGCTCCATGAAGAAGAACCGTCCCCTCGCTGTCGCCCTTGTTCTGGCGATTGCGATGTTGAGTGCAGCCTGCACGCCTGCGACGAGTAACTCCGGAAACGTCGAGCCTTCCGATGTCGTCAGCGCCGTGAAAGCCGCGGGTCCGCGCGTCGTGGATGCGTCGGCAGAACGCACCGTCACCGGGCTCTCGTGGGGCTGGCTCGTCGATGCCGTCCTGTCCGGAAACGAGCCCGTCACCCCCGACGAGCTCGGAGCCATCCTCCTCGCGGCCCGCCGTGCCGGCGGTGCCGATCCCAGCGATGTCGACCTGTTCGCCAAGGATGAGAGCGGAACATCACTCGACCTCACCGCGCCGGCCGATCAGCTCGGGTTGAGGTACGCGAACATCGGTGCCGGCATCGGGGTCATGCGCAGCGAGATCGATGCCGTTCTCGGATCCGAGTAGCCCGTTTCTATGGGCGGCACGACCGACCCCGGAAACGAGAAAACCCCCGGATGACCGGGGGTTCTTCGGTGCGCGATACTGGGATCGAACCAGTGACCTCTTCCGTGTCAGGGAAGCGCGCTACCGCTGCGCCAATCGCGCCTGTACAGGCTGTTCAGTTATGGGCGAGGTGGCGACGGGATTCGAACCCGTGTAAACGGCTTTGCAGGCCGGTGCCTAGCCGCTCGGCCACGCCACCGTGTGTGGTTCGACCCACGTGACGTGATCTCCCCGGAGGGAGATCCCCGCACTCGAGCGGATGACGAGACTCGAACTCGCGACCCTCACCTTGGCAAGGTGATGCGCTACCAACTGCGCTACATCCGCATTTCGTTCCCGATCTCTCGGGCACTTGGAAAACATTATCCCAACTCCGACGCTTCGCAAAACCGAGACGGCCCCGCGCGTGTCTCGCGGTCTGGTCAACGAAGCCCGTCCGCATCCGGTATGCTCGATTCTCGGCCCCACGGGTCATGGGCGATTGGCGCAGTTGGTAGCGCGCTTCCTTCACACGGAAGAGGTCATCAGTTCGAGTCTGGTATCGCCCACCATTGAAACCCCCGGTATAACCGGGGGTTTTTGTTCGCTGTCACCTTGGCGCCGCTGTCACGGAGTCCTTCGCCGAAGAACCCGGTATCCGCTGGCAGCGGCGAGGACCGCCCAGAGAGTCCAGAGGATCCATACGCCTGCCACGCCCACAACCGGTTCCGTCGTGCAGTAACTCGCAGCGGGGTCGATGCCAGAGTCGTAACACGCCCCCTGACTGGAGGTGGTGATGAGCAGGAGCACCGCGGCGGCCAAGAGGACGAGCGTTCCCCACACCAGTCCGCGAACAAACGATCTCCGTGTGCGATGGATGCTCTCGCTCATGACCCGAGGCTATCGGCGAACGTCGACGGATCGACATCCCCCTTCGCGCATCCGGACGCCACAGGTCAGGATGGACGCGTGGCCACTCCACCGAAACCGCCGCAGCTGAACACGCTGCACCTCGACGACCTCGCCGACGGCAGCCCCGAGCAGCTGCGACCGGGGACGACGCTGACCGGCGTGAGCCTGGCGGTCGAACGGCACTCCCCCGTCGATCTCACGGACGCCAGAGTCGACGGCGTCCGCTTCGATCGACTCGCCGTCCCCGAACTGCGCCTACGCGGCGCGGGGCTGCTCGAGGTCGCGCTCGACGCGGTGGACGTCCCCGTCATGGATGCTGCTCGCACCGACTGGTCCGATGCGCGCCTGAGCGGCCGTATCGGGGCTCTCACCGCATACGACAGCTCGCTGCGCAGTGTCCACTTCATCGGATGCCGTCTGGGCTTCGTCAACCTGCGCGGCTCGGAGCTGCTCGACGTACAGTTCACGGACTGCTCGATCGACGAACTCGATCTGGGCGAGACGCGATGCCGCCGGGTGCGGTTCACAGACACGCGGATCGCCTCGCTCGAGGTGCCTCGCGCAGTCCTGGTGGATGTGGATCTCCGGGGTGCGACGCTCTCGACAGTCGGGGGCGTCGGCCATCTGTCCGGCGCCACGATCACCCCCGAGCAGGCACTGCAGCTGGCGCCCCTTCTCGCGGCGCACGTCGGGATCTCGATCAGCGACGACTGACGATCATCGCCAGCCGAAGCGCGCGCGCAAAGCCTCGGCGACGCGACCGAAGCGCCCCGCGTCCAGCGTGGCACCCTCCCGGCGCAGCCCCGCGTGGGAGACGCTGTAGAGCTGATCGATGTCGGCCCACGATGGTCGGCGCTTCGGGTCCCACCCGCCCGCCCCCAGAGCGATATAGGCATCGGAGCCTGGATGCGCGCGACTGGTCAGCTTGACCGCGTAGACGCGGTCGCGGCTCTGACGCGCAACGACGAGCACAGGACGGTCCTTGCCGCGCCCGTCACGTTCGGCGTACGGCACCCACGTCCACACGATCTCCCCCGCATCCGGGATCCCGTCGGGGCGCGGCGCATACGCGAGCCTCAGACGGCCTACGGAACGAGGATCCACCTCGTACGTCTGAGTGGACGCCGAAGGCCGTACCAGGCGCAGGACACCGCGGCCGAGGCGGGAGAGCAGACCCATCGCGCCAGCCTATCCAGGCTGAAGGGTGCTGCAGATGCCGAAAGGAGAGGGCGCCGCGGTGATCCGCGACGCCCTCTCCTGCTGGAAACGATGTGTCAGGACTGCTCGGCGAGCGAGTAGCCCTCCTCGCCGTGAACCGTGGAGTCCACGCCCGCGAGCTCGTCCTCGTTCTTGATGCGGAAGCCGATGGTCTTCTCGATCGCGAAGCCGATGATCCAGGCGACGACGAAGGAGTAGACGAGCACGCCCACCGCGGCGATGACCTGCAGCACGAGCTGCTCGTAGTTGCCGCCGACGAACAGGCCGGTCTCGGTCGCGAAGAAGCCGAGGTAGATCGTTCCGATCAGACCGCCGACGAGGTGGATGCCGACCACATCGAGCGAGTCGTCGTAGCCGAGCTTCCACTTCAGCTCGATCGCGAGGGCACAGACGGCACCGGTGACGACACCGAGCAGCAGGGCCCAGCCGGGCGTGAGGTTGGCGCACGAGGGGGTGATGGCGACGAGACCGGCGACGGCACCCGAGGCGGCGCCCACCGAGGTGGCCTTGCCGTCCTTCAGCTTCTCGACGACGAGCCAACCGATGATGGCCGCCGCGGTGGCGCCCAGCGTGTTGATGATGATGAGGCCGACCGAGGAGTCCTCGGTGCCGAGCAGGCCGAAGGTGCCCTCAGCGCCGGCGTTGAAGCCGAACCAGCCGAACCACAGGATCGCCGCACCGAGCATGACGAGCGGCACGTTGTGGGGCTTGGTGATGCCCTTCTGGAAGCCGATGCGCTTGCCGAGGACGAGCGCGAGCGCGAGCGCCGCGGCGCCGGCGTTGATGTGCACGGCGGTACCACCGGCGTAGTCGATGACCGAGGTCGAGAAGCCGAGGGTCTCCCCCAGCTTCATGACCCAGCCGCCACCCCAGACCCATGCTGCGACGGGGAAGTAGACGACGGTGGCCCAGACGCCGGCGAAGATCATCCAGGCGCCGAACTTGGCGCGGTCGGCGATCGCACCGGAGATCAGGGCGACGGTGATGATCGCGAACGTCGCGCCGTAGGTGGCGCCGACGAGACCGTTGTCGTCGAGGCCGCCCAGACCGAAGTCGGAGAAAGGGTTGCCGGCGAACGACAACGGGCTTTCGACCGCGCTCATGTTGAACCCGTAGAGGATCCACAGAACGCTGACCAGGCCGAGCGCGCCGAAGCTCATCATCATCATGCTGACGACGCTCTTGGCCTTGACGAGTCCTCCGTAGAAGAACGCGACGCCCGGCGTCATGAAGAGCACAAGTGCCGTCGCAGCGACGGACCAGGCGAGATTTCCGCTATCCATGAAATTCCTCATCCATGTCGTGTTACTCGAGGTAATCCCAGGGCCGCAGATCGGGTCGCAGCTCCTCAGGACGTCCACAGTTTGTCGAGAAGGAGTTCCAGGGGTGCGCGAATGGTGTTTCGGCTGTGTTACAGCGAGCCCGCCACGGTAAACAACAGGTTTCCCCACACCGGGAACCCGCCAGGGATCGCGGCTCAGGAGTGGGTGAGAGCGATCAGCCGTGAGATGGCGCGCAGGTATTTCTTGCGGTAGCCGCCCGCCAGCATCTCCTCGCCGAAGACCTGGTCCAACGCCACGCCGGTGGCCCGCACCGGGAGCTGTGCGTCGTACGCGCGGTCGACGAAGGCGACGAAGCGAAGGGCCGCGGACTGATCGGTCAGCTGGTGCACGTCGCGCAGCCCGATGGTCGTCACGCCGTCGATGAGGCGGATGTAACGCGACGGGTGGACTTTCGCCAGATGGGCGATGAGGGCCGAGAACTCGTCATCGGAGACGACGCCGGCTCCGGCGGCCTCGGCGAGAGCGCCGTCGTAGGCGCCCGCGTCCAAGACGACCGCATGACCGTCCACCGCGCGCTGGCGGTAGTCGACGCCGTCGATCCTCAGCGTCTCGAACGAGGCCGACATCGCCTGGATCTCGCGCAGGAAGTCCTGCGCGGCGAAGCGCCCCTCACCGAGTGCGTTCGGCGGGGTGTTGGAGGTCGCAGCCAGCTTGGTGCCGGATGCGACGAGCTCGCCGAGCAGACGCGTCATCACCATCGTGTCGCCTGGATCGTCGAGTTCGAACTCGTCGATGCACAGCAGATCGGAGCCGCGGAACAGCTCGACCGTCTGCTGGTAGCCGAGCGCGCCGACCAGAGCCGTGTACTCGATGAACGACCCGAAATACTTCCGGCGCGCGGGCATCGCGTGATAGATCGATGCGAGCAGGTGGGTCTTGCCGACACCGAAGCCACCGTCGAGGTAGACGCCGGGTTTGCGCTCGGGTGCGCGGGGAGCACGGCGGAACAGGCCGCGCTTGGGCGCCTCCACCACCGCGCCGGCGAACTCACGAAGAGTCTGCTTCGCCTCGGCCTGCGAGGGGAAGGCTTCGTCCGCGCGGTACGTGTCGAAACTCGCGTCCGCGAACTGGGGCGGAGGCACGAGGGAGGCGACCATGTCGGCACCGGTCACCTGCGGAGACCGCTCGGCGAGGTGCACGAATGCGTTCTGATGAGCGGGCGAAGTCATGCGGGATCCTGTGTCACACGGTTACGGAGCGGATGCGGGCGCGGCGACGCGAACCTAGGCTCGGTCGGGCGACGTGCTCACTTTACGTGCTCGGTCGCGCCCCGACTGAACAGGAGTTCCCCGTGCCCGTCGACCTCGATGCCTCGTCCGAGAAGTTCGCCGCCTACGCGCACCCCGAGCGACTCGTCACCACCCAGTGGCTCCAGGAGCGTCTGGGCACGCCCGGACTCGTGGTCGTCGAGTCGGATGAGGACGTGCTGCTGTACGAGACCGGGCACATCCCCGGCGCGGTCAAGGTGGACTGGCACACCGAGCTGAACGATCCCGTCGTGCGCGATTACGTCGACGGCAACGGATTCGCCGAGCTCCTCGGCCGCAAGGGCATCTCGCGCGACGACACCGTCGTCATCTACGGCGACAAGAACAACTGGTGGGCGGCATACGCGCTCTGGGTGTTCTCGTTGTTCGGCCACGAGGATGTGCGTCTGCTCGACGGCGGCCGTGACCGCTGGATCGCAGAGGGTCGGGAGATCACGACCGAGCCGGCGGACCGCGCGCGCACCGAGTACCCCGTCATCGAGCGCGACGACAGCGTCCTGCGCGCCTACAAAGAGGATGTGCTCGCTCATCTGGGGCATCCGTTGATCGACGTTCGGTCACCCGAGGAGTACTCGGGTGAGCGCACCAGCGCTCCCGCCTACCCGGAGGAGGGCGCACTGCGTGCCGGCCACATCCCCTCTGCGCAGAGTGTGCCGTGGGCACGCGCGGTCGCCGAGGACGGCACGTTCAAGACGCGCACGGACCTGGACGCGATCTACCGCGGTGAGGCGGGCCTGACCGACGGCGAGCCGATCGTCGCATACTGCCGGATCGGGGAGCGCTCCAGTCACACCTGGTTCGTCCTGAAGCACTTGCTCGGCTTCGAGGATGTCCGCAACTACGACGGGTCCTGGACCGAGTGGGGCAGCGCGGTGCGCGTGCCCATCGTCACCGGTGCCGAGCCGGGCGAGGTGCCCGGCCGCTAGACGCCGCGTGCGAGAATGTCGCGGATGACCGACAGCGCCCTCCCCGAGAAGCTCGCCGAGATCCGCGAGGACTTCCTCGCCCTCGCCGAACCCGAACGCCTGCAGCTGCTTCTGGAGTTCTCGCAGGAGCTCCCGCCGATCCCGTCGGAGTACGAGGGACATCCGGAGTTGTGCGAGCGCGTGGCCGAGTGCCAGTCCCCCGTGTACATCGTCGTCGATGTGGATGAGGACGGCATCGTCGCGATGCACGCCACCGCTCCGGCGGAGGCTCCCACGACCCGCGGCTTCGCCAGCATCCTGGCACAGGGGCTGACCGGCCTCACCGTCGCGGACGCCCTCGCGGTTCCTGACGACTACCCGCAGAGCCTGGGCCTGACCCGCGCGGTCTCTCCCCTGCGCATCGCAGGGATGACGGGGATGCTCCTGCGCGCCAAGCGACAGATCCAACGCAAGAGCGGCACCTGAGCATGTACCTCACGCGTGTGATCCCCCGCCCCATCGAACGCATAGACGCCGGCGATGACGCCGGGCTGGCCTGGCTCCGCGCCGAGTACGAGCCGGATGCCGAGCGGTCGGTGCGGCTCAACATGATCACGTCGTTGACGGGTTCGGCGACGGGCACGGACGGTACGAGCGACACGCTCTCGAGTCCCGTCGATCGCCGCATCCTCGGGGTGATCCGCGGGTGGAGCGATGTCGTGGTGGTGGGCGCGCAGAGCGTACGCGCCGAGCGATATGTCGTGCCCAAACGCACCCGACTGGCGATCGTCACACGAACGGGACGGCTCGAAGGCCACCAGCTGGCGCCGGATGATGACACCGCCCGCGTCTTCCTCGTCTGCGCCGAGCGCGATGCCGACACCGTGAGAGGCAACAGCGAGAGTCTGGGTCTCGACGTCATCGCCGTACCCGGCGACGATCTCCAGCCGTCCCGCGTCATCTCGGCCTTCGCGGACCGCGGATGGCTGCGTGTCGTCTGCGAGGGAGGGCCCACGCTCGCCTCGCAGTTCGCTCAGGCAGGCGTCATCGATGAGTTCTGCGTCTCCGTCGCGCCGCAGCTCGTGCCGGCGACCGCGCCGTTCATCCATGTTCCGGACGGTCACGCGCTGGGTGCTCCACACGGCCTGCTCGTCGACGACTCCGGCTTCAGCTATCTGCGGGCTCGGCCGTCGGTGTGAGGCCCTGCGCGCGCACCCAGTCGCGGATGCGATCGCTCCACCGCTGCTCGTCGTAGTTCCAGAGCTTCGTGTGGCGGGCCACCTCGAACACCTCGAGCTCGACGAGGTCGGGCCGCGCCTGACGAAGATCGTGCGATGCGTCCGAGGGCACGAAGCCGTCATCGTCGCTGTGCAGGATCAGGATCGGATCGCGAAGCTCGTCCGCGCGCGCGACGACATCCAGGCGATCGAACGGGATCGGTGTTCCGGTACGGGTGAACGCCGTGCCCCAGTCCGACTGGAGCGCTGAGATGGCGAGCTTGGTCACGGTGACAGGAAGCTTCATGAGGCCCGCCTGGTAGTCGAGCACGACGCGCCAGTCGATGACGGGCGAATCGAGTACGACACCGGCGATCATGTCCCGATGCGCCGAGCTGAGGGCCAGCTGCAGCGCGATCGCGCCTCCCATCGACCATCCCATGAGCAGGATGCGGCGGGCGCCGTTGCGGCGGGCGAAGCCGATCGCCGCATCGACATCGCGCCACTCCGTGGCACCCAGCCCGTAGGTGCCCGTGCGGCTGCGCGGTGCCTCGCCGTCGTTGCGGTACGACACGACGAGCGTGGTGAGGCCAAGGTTGTGCATGAGCGGAACGGCGCGAAGGCACTCCGCCCGGGTCGTGCCGCGGCCGTGGATCTGGATGCACCACAGGTCCGTGTCCTTCTCGGCCGGGAAGAGCCACGCGGGGCACGGCCCGACGGCCGAACCGATGAGCTGGGAGCTGAAGGGCAGCTGCAATTGCTCCGGGCGGTCGAAGTACCAGCCGCTGAACGCCGCCTCAGCGGAGAGCCGTGCGTCCTGACCGACGTGTGTCAGCAGCTTGCGCTTGACGCCCGCTTCATTCTCGGCCAGCACGCTGCCGAGCTTGACGTAGTCCTCGGTGCCGCGGGTGAACAGCCCGTAGCGCCCCGGCAGCTCGGTGTCGTCGTTGCGCTCGAGCGTGATCGTCTGCGACGCCGGATCGAGCGCCAGGATGCGGGTGTCGGCACGACGCCCGGCGGGCGTCACGACCTGACGGGCCACCCGGATGGCGACGGCTCCGATCAGGGCGGAGCACAGCGCGGTCGCAGTCGCGAGAGCGACGGCTGCGCCGCGGAAGAGGGCGAAGGCGGTGGGTGAGGCGCCATGGCGGGCGGCGCGCCTGGAGTCCAACATCGTGGCTTCACTCTAGTCTGTCGCCGTGCCCTCCGACCCAGCCGCACCCGCGTCTGCACTCGACGACGCCGTCGCGCGGATCCTCGAGGTGTCGTTCCGCGAGGACCTCGTCGTGCGTCAGATTCCCGCTCCGTCCGGAATCGCCCCGGCCTCGTTCGCGATGGCCGGCGATGTGCGCCCCGAGCCCGGCGAGCACGAGTCCGCTTTCGGCACGGGCCGCTTCCTTCTCCTCCACGACCCGTCCGAACCCGAGCCCTGGGACTCGCCGTGGCGCATCGTGTGCTTCGCACAGGCGCCTCTCGATACCGAGATCGGCACGGATCCGCTGGTGGCCGACGTCGCCTGGTCCTGGCTCCTCGACGCCCTGCAGACCCGCAGCGCGGGCTACCACGCCGCATCGGGCACGGCCACGAAGACCCTGTCCAAGGGGTTCGGTTCACTCGCCGCCGAGGGAGACGGTGCCCAGATCGAGCTGCGCGCGTCATGGTCCCCGGAGGGCGAGATCGAACGACACGTCGAAGCGTGGGCAGAATTGGTTTGCATGCTCGCCGGGCTTCCGCCCGGCTCGGAAGGGATCGCGCAGATCCGGGGAAGGGGTTCATCCCGTGCCTGAGTACTCCGTCATCGCCGACGAAGCAGAGTTCACGTCGGCGATCGAGAGACTCGCCGAGGGTGAAGGTCCGTTCGCTGTCGACGTGGAACGTGCATCCGGTTTCCGCTATTCACAGCGCGCGTACCTGGTGCAGATCTACCGGCGCGGGTCGGGTGTGTTCCTCATCGATCCGCCGGCCCTCTCCGACTTCTCCCCGCTGCAGGCCGTCCTCGGCACGGCTGACTGGGTGCTCCACGCTGCCAGCCAGGATCTGCCGTCGCTGCGAGAGCTGGGACTGGAGCCGCCGCACATCTTCGACACCGAGCTCGCCTCGCGGCTTCTCGGACACTCCCGCGTCGGGCTCGGTGCCGTCGTCGAGGACACGCTCGGCATCACTCTCGCCAAGGCGCACTCCGCGGCGGACTGGTCGACGCGTCCGCTCCCCCAGTCCTGGCTGGAGTACGCCGCGCTGGATGTGGTGCACCTGGTCGACGTGCGTGACGCGCTCGTGACTGAGCTGGCCGAGCAAGGAAAGACCGAGCTGGCCGAAGAGGAGTTCCAGGCCGTACTCGACCGGCCCGTCAAGCCGCCGCGCACGGACCCCTGGCGACGGTTGAGCGGCCTGCACACCCTCCGTGGGCGCCGCAATCTCGCCATCGCCCGCGCGTTGTGGCAGGCACGCGAAGATCTCGCCGTCGCGCAGGACGTGTCTCCGGGTCGCCTGGTGCCGGACCGCGCGCTCGTGGCGGCCGTCGCAGCCGCTCCGGACAGCAAGCGTGCTCTCGCCGCGGTGAAGGAGTTCACGGGCCGTGCCAGCCGGTCGGAGCTCGACCGGTGGTGGGCGGCCATCGAGGAGGGGCGCGCCGCGACGGATCTCCCTCTCGAGCGTGTCGGCAGCGACGCGCTGCCTCCGCCGCGGGCGTGGATCGACCGCAACCCCGAGGCCGACGCCCGCCTGAAGGCCGCTCGGCCGCTCGTCGAAGCACGCGCCGAGGAGCTGACCATGCCCACCGAGAACCTGTTGACTCCCGAACTGCTGCGCCGCGTCGCGTGGGAGCCGCCGACACCGATCGACGCGGACACCGTGGGGGAAGCCCTCCTCTCCCTGGGCGCCCGCCGCTGGCAGGTGCGAGAAACCGCACAGGTGATCGCCGATGCTTTTGTGGCTTCCGTGCAATCGGTCGAGAACGCGGCGGAGGACGCTTCGTAGGTTCGATCCAACCGGTTTTTTCCGGCCCCGAGCCCCTCCTACGTTGGAGGAAACCCCGATCATTGGAGGCAGAGTGGCCGAGATTTCGGACGTCTTCTTCGTCGACGGCATGCGTACGCCCTTCGGGCGCGCCGGCGAGAAGGGCATGTACTGGAACACCCGCGCGGACGATCTGGTGGTCAAGACGATCATCGGCGTCATGGAGCGCAATCCGCAGGTCCCCGCGGACCGCATCGATGATGTCGCCATCGCCGCGACCAGCCAGACGGGCGACCAGGGACTCACCCTCGGCCGCTCGGCGGCGATCCTGGCAGGTCTGCCGATGACGGTTCCCGGCTTCGCGATCGACCGCATGTGCGCCGGCGCCATGACCAGCGTCACGACGATGGCCGGCTCGATCGGCGTCGGGATGTACGACGTCGCGCTCGCCGGGGGTGTCGAGCACATGGGGCATCACCCCATCGGCGCCAACGCCGACCCGAACCCGCGGTTCGTCGCCGAGCGGATGGTCGACCCGGGAGCGCTCAACATGGGCGTGACCGCGGAGCGCATCTTCGACCGCTTCCCGCATCTGACGCGCGAACGCAGCGACATGTTCGGGATGCTCAGCCAGCACAAGGCGCAGGCGGCGTACGAGAACGGCAGGTTCCAGCCCGACCTCGTGCCCGTGGCGATCAAGGACGCCGACGGTGCGTGGGGCCTCGCGACCGAGGATGAGGGACGACGCCCCGAGACGACGCTCGAGCAGCTCGCGACTCTGAAGACCCCGTTCCGTCCCCATGGTCGCGTGACGGCCGGCACGTCGTCACCGCTCACCGACGGCGCGACGATGGGCCTGCTGGCCGGCGGCGGGGCGGTGAAGGAACTCGGCCTGCAGCCGAAGATGCGCCTCGTCTCGTTCGCCTTCGCCGGTGTGCAGCCGGAGATCATGGGCATCGGGCCGATTCCGGCGACGGAGAAGGCCCTGCGCAAGGCGGGACTGACGATCGACGACATCGGCCTGTTCGAGCTGAACGAGGCCTTCGCGATCCAGGTGATCTCCCTGCTCGACCACTTCGGGATCGCCGACGACGACCCGCGCGTGAACCCCTGGGGCGGCGCCATCGCGCTCGGGCACCCGCTGGCCGCATCCGGCGTGCGTCTGATGATCCAGCTCGCCGCGCAGTTCCGTGAGCGGCCCGACGTCCGCTATGGACTCACCGCGATGTGCGTGGGACTGGGGCAGGGCGGCTCGGTCATCTGGGAGAACCCGTTCTTCGACGGCAAGAAGCGGAAGTGAGTGCCACCATGACCGACTACGACGCGATCGATTTCTCCCCGCTCGACCAGTTCAGCGGCGACGAGGTCGTCACCCACTCCCCCGTGCGCGACATCCGGCTGCCCTCGGGCAAGGTGCTGGCGCTCATCACACTCGACAACGGCCGGGATCACACCCGACCGAACACCCTCGGCCCCGCGACGCTGAAGGAGCTCGGCGACACGCTGTCCGCACTCGCCTCGCGCGCAGCGGCCGGCGAGATCCATGCCGTCGGCATCACGGGCAAGCAGTACATCCTTGCTGCGGGAGCCGACCTCTCCGATGTCTCGAAGGTCCCGTCACGGGATGCCGCCAAGCTCATTGCGCAGCGCGGCCACCAGGTGCTGGGTCGCCTTGCGGAGCTCGGCGTGCCGTCTTTCGCCTTCGTGAACGGCCTCGCGCTCGGCGGCGGCGTCGAGATCGCACTCAACTCCACGTACCGCACGGTGGATGCGTCCGCAGCCGCGATCGCGTTGCCCGAGGTGTTCCTGGGCATCATCCCGGGTTGGGGCGGTTCGTACCTGCTGCCGAACCTCATCGGCATCGAGAAGGCGCTCGAGGTCGTCATCTCGAACCCGCTGAAGCAGAACCGCACGCTCAAGCCCCGCCAGGCGTACGAACTCGGGATGTTCGACGCCATCTTCTCCCCCGCGAACTTCCTCGAGGAGTCTCTCGCCTGGGCCGACGGTGTCATCGGTGGCGCGATCAAGGTCGAGCGCAAGAACGAGCCCGGCAAGATCGAGCGTCTCACGAAGTGGCCGATCGCGATCAAGGTGGCTCGCGGCATGCTGGAGAGCCGGATCGGCACGGTCCCGCGCTCGCCTTACGTCGCGCTCGAGCTCCTCGACAAGGCCAAGGGGGGAACCAGGGCCGAGGGCTTCGCGCGCGAGGACGAGGCGCTGGCGGATCTCGTCGTCGGCGACCAGTTCGCGGCCTCGATGTATGCCTTCGATCTCGTGCAGAAGCGCGCGAAACGCCCCGTGGGCGCGCCGGACAAGACGCTCGCGAAGAAGGTCACCAAGGTCGGCGTCATCGGCGCGGGCCTCATGGCCAGTCAGTTCGCGCTGCTGTTCGTGCGCAAGCTCCGCGTGCCCGTCCTCATCACCGACATCGACCAGGCGCGGGTCGACAAGGGGGTGGCCCACATCCACGAGGAGATCGGCAAGCTCGAGGCGAAGGGGCGTCTGGACGCGGACGCCGCCAACCAGCTGCGCGGACTCGTGACCGGCACGACCGACAAATCGCAGTACGCGGACTGCGACTTCGTCATCGAGGCGGTCTTCGAGGAGGTCGGTGTCAAGCAGCAGGTGTTCGCGGAGATCGAGTCGATCGTGGCCGAAGACGCGATCCTCGCGACCAACACCTCGTCGCTCTCGGTCACCGAGATCGGGTCCAAGCTCGCGCACCCCGAGCGCTTGGTGGGCTTCCACTTCTTCAACCCGGTGGCCGTCATGCCGCTCATCGAGGTGGTCAAGACCGAAGCGACCTCGGATGCGGCGTTGTCCACTGCCTTCGTCGTGGCCAAGGGTCTCGGAAAGAACGCTGTGCTCACCGCCGACGCTCCCGGCTTCGTCGTCAACCGGCTCCTGGCGAAGGTCATGGGCGAAGCGGCACGCGCCGTCTACGAGGGCACGCCGCTGCTCACCGTCGAGAAGGCATTCGCTCCGCTGGGGCTGCCGATGACGCCGTTCCAGCTCATCGATCTGGTGGGCTGGAAGGTTGCGGCGCACGTGCAGGACACGATGGCGCATGCCTTCCCCGACCGGTTCTTCGCGTCGGAGAACTTCCACAAGCTGGCCGAGCTGGCGGAGATCGTCGAGAAGGACAAGAGCGGACGTGTCACGGGCTGGACGAAGGCCGCCGAGAAGGTGTTGAAGCCCGCTGTCGGCACGACACCTGTCGCGGAGGCGGAGATCCTCCGCCGCGTGCAGGACGGCCTGGCGCAGGAGATCCGCATCATGCTGGACGATGCGGTCGTCCCGGAGGTGCAGGACATCGATCTGTGCCTCATCCTCGGCGCGGGCTGGCCGTTCATCGACGGCGGGGCATCGCCGTACCTCGACAGAGAGGGCGCCTCCGAGCGCGTGTTCGGCGCGACGTTCCACACTCCGCCGATCCGCGGCGTCGGCGCCTGACTCACCGTCGAAGGGGCGGCTCACCGAACGGTGGGCCGCCCCTTCGACGTCGTGTCAGGAGCTGCGTGATCCGACGCCCTCGTCGTCCGGAACGCGGAGATCCGCCGCATCCTTCGACCCGCGGGCCACGGGGATCCGCGTGCCCAGCACCTGCGCGACCACATCCTGCGCGATCTTGGCGGCGGTGAGGCCTGCATCCGCGAGGATCTGGTCGCGGGAGGCATGGTCGATGAACTCGTCCGGGACTCCGAGTTCGTCGACGGCCGTGTCGACGCCGTTCTCACGGAGCACCTGACGGATGCGCGTGCCGATCCCGCCCACCCGGATGCCGTCCTCGATCGTGATCACGAGTCGGTGCGCGGCCGCCAGATCGACGAGTGAGCCCGCCACGGGGACGACCCATCGCGGATCGACGACGGTCGCACCGATGCCCTGCGCGGAGAGACGCTCGGCGACCTCCATCGCGGTATGCGCCATGGGGCCGATACCGATGATGAGCACGTCGGCCGCCTGGGGTTTCACGAGCACGTCGACGCCGTCGTCCAGACGCTCGACGGCGGGAAGCTCCGTGCCCACCGCGCCCTTCGGATATCGCAGCACGGTGGGACCGTCCGAGACCTCCACCGCCTCCGCCAGCTCCTCACGAAGACGCGCCGCGTCACGTGGTGCCGCGATCCGGATACGGGGCACCAGCTGCAGCATCGCAAGGTCCCAGATGCCGTGGTGACTCGGACCGTCGGGACCCGTGACGCCGGCGCGATCGAGGACGAACGTGACCCCGGCGCGGTGCAGCGCCACATCCATCAGCACCTGGTCGAACGCACGGTTCATGAACGTCGCGTAGACCGCGACGACGGGGTGCAGACCGCCGTACGCGAGACCTGCGGCCGACGCGGCCGCGTGCTGTTCGGCGATGCCGACGTCGTAGACCCGGTCCGGGAAGCGCTGCGCAAACGGCAGCAGGCCGGTGGGCCGCAGCATGGCCGCCGTGACGGCGATCACATCGGAGCGCTCCGCTCCGATGCGCGTGAGCTCCTCCGCGAACACGTCGGTCCACGCGGTCCCCGCGTCCGCGCCGAGCGTCGCACCCGTCACCGGGTCGATGCGGCCGACCGCGTGGAACTGGTCGGCCTCGTCCTCCACGGCGGGCTGGTAGCCGCGGCCCTTCTCCGTGATCGTGTGGACGATCACGGGAGCGCCGTAGTTCTTCGCGAGCTCGAGCGTCTCGAGCAGCGCCCGGATGTCGTGACCGTCGATCGGGCCCAGATACTTGATGTCGAGGTTGGAGTAGAGCGCCTCGTTGTTGGTGAACCGCGAGAGGAAGCCCCGCGTGCCGCCGCGCACGCCGCGATAGAACGCCCGCGCGGCCGGACCCAGACGGGTGATGAGATTGCGGGACCCGCGATGCAGACTCTGGTAGGCGTCGGCGGTGCGCACGCGGTTGAGGTAGCGCGCCATGCCGCCGATCGTCGGCGCATACGAACGGCCGTTGTCGTTGACGACGATGACCAGGTTCCGATCGTTGTCATCGGAGATGTTGTTGAGCGCTTCCCAGGTCATTCCGCCCGTGAGGGCACCGTCACCGACAACGGCGACGACGTGACGGTCGCGCCGGCCGGTCTGGGCGAAGGCACGGGAGATGCCGTCGGCCCAGCTGAGCGAACTGGAGGCGTGGGAGGACTCGACGATGTCATGCTCGCTCTCCGAACGCTGCGGATACCCGGCGAGGCCGCCGCGTGAGCGCAGCGCGGAGAAGTCCTGCCGGCCCGTGAGCAGCTTGTGCACGTACGACTGGTGTCCCGTGTCGAAGACGATGGGGTCGTTCGGCGAGTCGAAGACACGGTGCAGCGCGATGGTGAGCTCCACCACCCCGAGATTCGGTCCGAGATGCCCGCCGGTGCGGGCCACATTCTCGATGAGGAACGCACGGATCTCCCCGGCGAGCTCTTCGAGCTGAGCGGTCGTCAGGGTGCGCAGATCGCTCGGCCGGCTCACGTCGGACAACAACGACATATCTGTTCCCTTCCTCTCGGGCGAGGCCGTCATGATCGGGTCCGCCGGGCGCCTGCGGACTCCTGCCGCAATACCCTCGCCATCGGACGCCCCTTCGCGAGTTCATCGACGAGTTTGTCGAGATACCGGATCCGCTGCATGAGGGGATCGTCGATCTCCTCCACCCGAATGCCGCAGATCACCCCGGTGATCCGGTCGACATGCGGGTTGAGGTGCGCCAGAGCGAAGAAGTCCTCGAGACTCGTGCGCTCGGCGAGGTGGCGCGAGATCTCCTCGTCATCAAACCCCGTGAGCCAACGGATGACCTCGTCGAGCTCGGCGCTCGTGCGCCCCTTCCGCTCGATCTTCGCCGCATAGAGCGGATAGATGTCAGCGATCGGCGTCGCGAAGATCCGGCTCATCTCCACAGGTTAGCCGCTGCAGCAGAAGACGGGTCGGCCCCTTGCCAGGACCGACCCGTCTCAGGTGCGAACGCTCAGACGAGCGAGCGCAGCACGTACTGCAGGATGCCGCCGTTGCGGTAGTAGTCCGCCTCGCCGGGGGTGTCGATGCGCACCTTCGCCTCGAACGTGATCGTCTGCTTGCCCTCCGGCGAGAACTCGCTCGGCTCGGCCGTGACGGTCACCGTCTTGGGCGTGACGCCTTCGTTGAGCTTCTCCAGACCCGTGATCGAAACGATCTCGGTGCCGTCGAGGCCGAGCGACGACCAGCTCTCACCCTCCGGGAACTGCAGCGGGACCACGCCCATTCCGATCAGGTTCGAGCGGTGGATGCGCTCGAAGCTCTCGGTGATGACCGCCTTGACGCCGAGGAGGCTCG
Organism: Microbacterium sp. SORGH_AS_0428; assembly: GCF_031453615.1. NCBI lineage: Bacteria > Bacillati > Actinomycetota > Actinomycetes > Micrococcales > Microbacteriaceae > Microbacterium > Microbacterium sp. SORGH_AS_0428. The sequence continues at coordinate 405,566 of NZ_JAVIZT010000001.1, forward strand.
TGCCCTTGGCCGCCCAGTCGCGCGACGAGCCGGAGCCGTACTCCTTGCCGCCGAAAACCACGAGCGGCGTGCCCTGCGCGGCGTAGTTCTGGCAGGCGTCGTAGATGAACGACTGCGGACCACCGGGCTGCGTGAAGTCGCGCGTGTAACCGCCCTCGACGACCGCGCCGTCGTTGACCGCGCTGACGATCGCGTTCTTCAGGCGGATGTTCGCGAAGGTGCCGCGGATCATGACCTCGTGGTTTCCACGGCGCGAGCCGTAGGAGTTGAAGTCCTTCTGCGCGACGCCGTGCTCGGTCAGGTACTGCGCGGCAGGGGTGCCTGCCTTGATGTTGCCGGCCGGGCTGATGTGGTCGGTCGTGACCGAGTCACCCAGAGTCGCCATCACGCGCGCGCCGGTGATGTCGGAGACCGGGGTCAGCTCCATCGACATGCCGTCGAAGTACGGCGCCTTGCGCACATAGGTCGAGTCCGCATCCCACTCGAAGACCGGACCGGTGGGCGTGGGCAAGTTCCGCCAGCGGTCGTCGCCGTCGAAGACGGTCGCATACTGCTTGATGAACTGCTCACGCGAGATCGAGGTGTCGATGACGGCTTGGACCTCTTCAGTGGAGGGCCAGATGTCCTTGAGGAACACGTCCTCGCCGTTCTGGTCCTTGCCGAGCGGGTCGTTGTCGAAGTCGAAGTTCATCGAACCCGCCAGCGCGTAGGCCACCACGAGGGGCGGCGACGCGAGGTAGTTCATCTTCACGTCCGGGCTGATGCGGCCCTCGAAGTTGCGGTTGCCCGAGAGGACGGCCGTCACGGCGAGGTCGTTCTCGTTGATGGCCTCGGAGACCTCTTCGATCAGCGGACCCGAGTTACCGATGCAGATGGTGCAGCCGTAGCCGACGGTGTAGAACCCGAGACCCTCGAGCGACTTGTCGAGGCCCGACTTCTCGTAGTAATCCGTGACGACCTTGGAGCCGGGGCCGAGCGTCGTCTTGACCCAGGGCTTGCGCGTCAGACCCTTCTCGACGGCCTTCTTCGCGAGCAGGCCCGCCGCCATCATGACCGAAGGGTTGGACGTGTTGGTGCAGGACGTGATCGCCGCGAGGGTGACCGCGCCGTTGTCGAGGACGTACGGAGCCCCCTCCGGCGGCGTGACCTTCACGGGCTTGGACGCCGCCGCCGGTCCGCCGCTGGAGATCAGGATCTCGCCGGTGTGCACGTGCTCGTCGCCGGGCACGGGGCCGGGGTCGGACGCGGGGAACGACTGGTCGCCCTCGAGGTCGACGATCGAGTCCGACGTGGACGCGGTCGCGTAGTTGAGGATGTCCTTCTCGAACTGAGCCTTCGCCTCCGACAGCAGGATGCGGTCCTGGGGACGCTTGGGGCCGGCGATCGAGGGGACGACCGTGGCGAGGTCGAGCTCCATGTACTCGCTGAAGACCAGTTCGCGCGACGGGTCGTGCCAGAGGGACTGCTCCTTGGCGTACGCCTCGACGAGCGCGATCGCCTCGTCGCTGCGACCGGTGAGGCGCAGGTAGTCGAGGGTCACGTCGTCGATCGGGAACATCGCGGCCGTGGAGCCGAACTCCGGGCTCATGTTGCCGATCGTCGCGCGGTTGGCCAGCGGGACGGAGGCGACGCCTTCGCCGTAGAACTCGACGAACTTGCCCACGACGCCGTGCTTGCGCAGCATGTCGGTGATCGTCAGGACGACGTCGGTCGCGGTGACGCCGGCGGGGATCTCACCGGTGAGCTTGAAGCCGAGGACGCGCGGGATGAGCATGGAGACGGGCTGACCGAGCATGGCGGCCTCTGCCTCGATGCCGCCGACGCCCCAACCGAGCACGCCGAGGCCGTTGACCATCGTGGTGTGCGAGTCGGTGCCGACACAGGTGTCGGGGTACGCGCGCAGCACGCCGTCGACCGAGCGGTCGTAGATGACCTTGGCGAGGTGCTCGATGTTCACCTGGTGGACGATGCCGGTGCCGGGCGGGACGACCTTGAAGTCGTCGAAGGCGGTCTGACCCCAGCGCAGGAACTGGTAGCGCTCGCCGTTGCGCTCGTACTCGATCTCGACGTTGCGCTCGAGCGCGTTCTCGGACCCGAAGAGGTCGGCGATGACCGAGTGGTCGATGACCATCTCGGCGGGCGAGAGCGGGTTGATGCGGTTCGGGTCACCGCCGAGCGCGGTGACGGCCTCACGCATCGTGGCGAGGTCGACGATGCAGGGCACACCCGTGAAGTCCTGCATCACGACGCGAGCGGGCGTGAACTGGATCTCGGTGTCGGGTTCCGCATCCGGGTTCCACGAACCGAGAGCCTGGATCTGCTCCTTCGTCACGTTGGCGCCGTCTTCGGTGCGCAGCAGGTTCTCCAGGAGGACCTTGAGGCTGAAGGGGAGCTTCTCGTAACCGGCGACCGTGTCGATACGGAAGATCTCGTAGTCGGTGCTGCCGACCGTCAGGGTGCTTTTCGCACCGAAGCTGTCAACCGTGGACACGTCTGTCTCCTTCGTCGGCGTTCACGGGCGTCGTCGCGGGGCCCGATCTGCCCATCTTCCCCGCGTCCGGAAGGGGTTGCTAGGAAGGTAAGCCTTACCCCGTCGCCCGGAAATTTATCTCGATGTCGAGATAAATAGTATCACCGGGCGCCGGAGTCCTCCGCGTCGGACACGGCGTCGGTTCGCGGGTAGCACGCCCGGACGACGAGCCATGTCACCGCGAGCAGAGGGGCGAACAGCGGGAGCCCCATGGCGATCTTCAGCACACCGAGTGTGGTCACATCCCCGGCGAGATAGAAGGGCAGCTGGACCGCCAGCTTCGTGAAGAAGAACAGACCCCAGACCAGCGTGAGCCAGAAGAAGGTCCGGCGCTTGCGCCGATCGGCTCGCCACGCGGTCGCTTCACCCATGAGCCACCCTGCGGCAAGCCCGATGATGGGCCAGCCGATGAAGGCAGAGACGAGGAAGGCAGTGCCGTAACCGCCATTGATGAAGAACCCGAGCAGGAAATTGTCTTCGCCGCGGCCGGTCCACAACGCGAGGCCGGCTGCAAGAGCTGCGGCGATCAGGCCACCCAGCGCCGGAGAGGCGTTGCTCCGCCAGATCAGCCGAACGACCGTGAACAATGCGGCGACACCCACCGACAGGGCGAGCGAGAGCGGAAGGTTCCCCGTCCCGGCCGCGGGGTCCTGCGTTGCCGTGAATGTGATCACGAACACGAGACTCGGGAGTACGGACTCGATGATGCCGCGCCAACCGCCGATGGCGTGCCACACCACATGACCGGTGCTCGCCTGCTGTGCCGGGTCCAGTCCCGCGCGTCGCGCCGCCGCCCCCAGCGCGGATCCGATGAGCTCGGATGCGCGGGGCTCGGCCGGAGCCGGCGGGTCGAGCGACGGCCGCTCGTCGCGCGTCTCGTCGGAGCTCACGCCGCGCCCGGGGTCGCCGGCATCTTCAGGGGGATGAGGTCGCGCGGCGGCATCGGCGTGCCGCCGCGGACCACGACGAGCGACCGGAAGAGGTCCTCGATCTGGGCGGCGGCGTCGACGTTCGACGTCGCCGCTCCCCCGATCACGCCGCGCAGAAACCAGCGGGGGCCGTCGACGCCGACGAAGCGCGCGAGTCGCTTGGCGCCGCTGCTGGCATCACCGGCCACGACGACCGGCACCTCGGCGAGCAGCTCCGGACCGAGCGGGCCCTCTCGCTCCTCGACGCGTCCGCCCTGCTGACGCACCTGCTGGCGGATCTGCTCGCGGGTCTCCTCCCAGAGCCCGCTCGAGCGGGGCGCGGCGAACGGCTGCACCTGGAGCGTCGAGTCGGCGTAGTCGAGACCGACGGCGACGATGCGCTTGGTCTGCTCCTCGACCTCGAGCCGCAGGTTGAGCCCCTCGCGCGGCAGCACCTTGATCGCGCCCAGATCGATGTAGGGGCGCACAGGGTTCACCTCCGACTCGTCGAAGGGTCCCGCGGTCTCGCGGTCGATCGGAGCGCTCTTGCCGCTCGGTTCCAGAGATGCGTCGGTCATCGGGTCGTCCTCGCAGAAGTGTCGTATCCGGTGGAGCCGAAGCCCCCTTCGCCGCGCACGCTGGCGGGCAGCTCATCGACCGGGAGGAAGCGCACCGGCGGGATCGGAAGGACCACCAGCTGTGCGATCCGGTCGCCCGCCGAGACCTCGTAGGCCTCGGTGCGGTCGGTGTTCAGGAGCGCGACCTTGATCTCGCCGCGGTAGCCCGCATCCACGGTCCCGGGAGCATTGACCACGGTCACCCCGTGCTTGGCCGCCAACCCCGAACGAGGCATGACGAACGCCGCATACCCCTCGGGCAGCGCGATGCGCACGCCGGTGCCCACGAGAGCACGCTCTCCGGGCCCGAGTCGCACCCCCTCTGCGGCGATCAGGTCGGCACCCGCGTCGCCCGGGTGAGCGAACTCCGGGAGGACGGGCGCGATAATGGGGATGTCCACGCTTTCGGCCACCTCACGAGGGTAATGCAGAACATGACTTCCGACGTCGACTATCGCGAACGCCTGAGCCCCTCGCTGTGGACGCTCGTCGCCGCCGCGGTCTGCGCCCCCATGGTGGCGCTCGCCCTTTCCCCCGTCGACACCACTCTCGCGCTGGTGGCGGGCGTCGCGGTCGCGGCCCTGATCGTCTGGGCCCTGATGGCGGCCGCGCCTCGTGTCGAGGTCAGCGGTGGGGTGCTTCGTGCGGGCAGGGCCCACATCCCGGTCGACCTTCTGGGAGAGCCGGTCGCCTACTCGGGCGAGGACGCGCGGTTCGCGCGTGGCCGGGATGCCGACCCTCGGTCGTGGATGCTGGTGCGCGGCGGAATCGGTGGGGCGGTCGTCGTTCCCGTCGAGGATGCGGACGATCCGACACCGGCGTGGGTGGTGTCCTCTCGGACCCCCGACCGACTCGCCGCGGCGGTGCGCAGAGCGCAGGTCAGGCAGCGCACTCCACGCAGATAGCGCCGAGCGACTCCTCGTGGTCGATCTGTGAGCGGTGCTTCACGAGGAAGCAGCTGACGCAGGTGAACTCGTCCTCCTGCGCGGGGAGCACGACGACGTCGAGCTCCAGGTCCGAAAGGTCGGCGCCGGGCAGCTCGAAGCCCGACGGGTTGTCGGCGTCCTCGACGTCGACGGCCCCGGACATCTTGTCCGGAACGCGCTCCTTGAGCGCTTCGATGGACTCGCTGTCGTCTTCGGTCTTGCGGGGGGCGTCGTAGTCCGTAGCCATTCTTCTCGTGTCTCTTGTCGCGTTGTGGATCTCCCGCCGTCGGGCAGGCGGCGATAGTTTGCATGACCGGGTGGCATTTAGCAAATGCGGATGCGTAGTGCTCGCATCGCGGTCGGCACGCATCGAAACTCGCGCCACGCCCCGGATATTCCCGCCCGCGGCGATGCCCTGTGTCAGCATGGGCCCACACGGCAGATGGGAGGCGTGTGTCGCATGGAACAACTCAGAGTGATCGGCACCGAAGACGGTGTGCTGGTGGTCTCCACCGAGTCCGGGCAGCGCTACTCCCTGGCCATCGATGAAGTGCTGCGCGCGGAGCTTCGTCGGGCACGCAAGGAGCGCGAGGAGCCCGCCAAGGCGAACCGCCCCAGCCCCCGCGAGATCCAGGCGCAGATCCGCGCCGGCCTGTCGGCGCGAGAGGTGGCCGAGGTGCTCGGCGCGACTCTCGAGGACGTCGTGCGGTTCGAGCCTCCCGTGCTCGCCGAACGCGAGTTCATCGTCGGGCAGGCGCTCGCGGTGCCGGTGCTGCTCGGGTCCGACTTCGACGGAGACAACCAGACGAGCTTCGGCGACGCCGTGCGCGCCAAGCTGGCCGAGGCGGGCGCGACGGGCGAGCGGTGGACGAGCTGGAAAGAGCCCACCGGATGGGTCGTCAAGCTGGGCTTCGTCGCCGGTGACGTCGAACGTGACGCGCGATGGAGCTTCGAGCCCCGGCGCAGCTCACTGTCGCCGCTGAACGCCGATGCCACCCAGCTCTCCCGTCAGGGTTCGCTCCCCGAGGGACTCATCCCGCGCCTGCGCGCACTCGACACCCCCGGCATCAAGGACGACACGCGCTTCGACAGCGGTGCGTTCGGCCCCCGCCACGACGCGAGCGAGCGTCCGACTCTTCCGGCGCCGGCGAGCCCCGCGGTGCAGGATGCGGCCATCAAGCGCGCCCCCGAGGCTGTGCAGACCTCGGCCGAGACGGCGGACCTGCTGGAAGCCCTGCGTCGCCGGCGCGGCCAGCGCACCCCCGCTCCCGCGTCGGAGACTCCCGAGGAGCCGACCCGGTCTCCCTCGCCTGTCGCCCTCTTCGACGCACTGGAGCCGGGCTACACCGAGACGAGCGATCCCGCACCGGCGGAGACCTCCCGCAGTGAACCTTCATCTGACGCGGGGCGCCGCAAGGGTCGCACCTCGATGCCCTCGTGGGACGAGATCGTCTTCGGAGCCCGTTCCGACGAGAGCTGAGAGCGCTAGGCGGCGAAGCCGCCCACGCCGATGAGGGGGACGACGCGCTCCTCCGTGGTGAGCGAGCCGTGCTGGCCGACCATGTGCTGCGCCGAGGTGTCGGCGAGGCGACCGTCGTAGTAGGCGACACGACCGCGCGCCGCCACCATCACATCGCCGATGCGCGCGGCGACCTCGGCGGAGACGGTTTCACCGAACAGCCCGGCGGCGATCGCCTCCTCCCGCGTGAACACCCACGCCGTCGGTTCGTCCCGCCAGGCGCGGATCAAGGAATGCTCGTCACCCGGGTGCGCATAGAGGTGCAGCATCCGGGGTTCCCCCGCGATCGCCGCAGCGGTATCGAGACGCGGGTCGCCGTCGGCCATGACGATCTGACGGTGCCGCGGAACGTCGACCATGCCGTGGTCCGCGGTCACGACGACCCCGACGCCTGCGCCGGCGCCCGTATGCAGGCGGCGCGCCGCCGCATCCACCGCTTCGAGCGCAGCGGTCCACCGATCCGACGCGACACCGTGCCGGTGTCCGGCCGCGTCGAGCTCGGGAGCGTAGAGGTAGACGATCGTTCCCGGCGTGCCGCGGGCTTCGGTGATCGCGCGCTCGACGCGGTCGTCCAGCCTCTTCTCGCCGACGTTCTCCGCCCCTCGGAGGGTCGCCTCGGTGAAACCCGTACCGGCATACTCGGGCTTCGAGACGACGACCCAGCGGTGAGCCGCATCCGTCGCGCTGAGCGGAGCGACCTTCGGCCACATGAGCGGGTCCAGAGCGCGAGCGCCCCAATCGGTGAGCTGGTTGTGGACGAGCCCGGTCAGGGGATCGCGGGCGCGGTAGCCGACGAGTCCGTGCTCGCCGACATCGGATGCGGTGAGCAGGCTCGTCAGGGCGGCCGCCGTCGTGCTCGGGAAGACCGAGGTAGCGACGCGCTTCTTGCCGCGGTGCTCGGCGAGGAAACGGGCGTAGGCGAGGTTCTCCGCGAGGTTGGCGGCGCCCAGTCCGTCGACGACGAACACGATGAGGCTCTGCACGGTGGGCCACCGAACGGAACGGCCGTCGAGAGCCGCGATCGCGTCGGGCAGCACACCGGTGAGCCTCGGGGCGCCGGAAGGGTCCGCCGGTAGGCTGAGGGTCATCGGGCCCAGTCTCGCATACCCGCGCCAGGCCCTTTCCGACCCGAGGTGTTCTGCATGTCCCGAGCCACGTCCGATTCCGCGCCCGCCGAGGAAGGCCGCATCGAAGACATCGACCTGTCTGCCGAGATGCAGGGGTCCTTCCTCGAGTACGCGTACTCGGTCATCTACTCGCGCGCCCTTCCGGACGCGCGCGATGGGCTCAAGCCGGTGCAGCGACGCATCCTGTTCCAGATGGCCGACATGGGCCTGCGCCCTGACCGCGGGCATGTGAAGAGCGCCCGCGTCGTCGGCGAGGTCATGGGAAAGCTCCATCCCCACGGCGACTCCCCCATCTACGACGCGCTCGTGCGCCTCGCCCAGGACTTCGCACTGCGGGTGCCGCTGGTCGACGGCCACGGGAACTTCGGTTCTCTCGATGACGGTCCGGCCGCCGCCCGCTACACGGAGGCGCGTCTGGCACCGGCCGCGCTCGCGCTCACCGAGAACCTCGACGAGGACGTCGTCGACTTCATCCCCAACTACGACGGCCAGTTCCAGCAGCCCGAGGTCCTCCCCGCCGCGTTCCCCAACCTGCTCGTCAACGGCACGACCGGCATCGCCGTCGGCATGGCGACCAACATGGCGCCGCACAACCTGAACGAGGTCGTCGCCGCCGCCATCCACCTGCTCGACAACCCCGACGCCACGCTCGAAGAGCTCATGGAGTTCGTCCCGGGTCCTGATCTGCCCGGCGGCGGAGTCATCGTCGGCCTCGACGGCATCAAGGACGCATACGCCCAGGGACGTGGGAGCTTCCGCACGCGGGCCAAGGTGTCGGTCGAGTCGCTCGGCCCCCGGCGCACGGGTCTGGTCGTGACCGAGCTGCCGTACATGGTGGGTCCCGAGCGCGTGATCGAGAAGATCAAGGACGCCGTCAACGCGAAGAAGCTCACGGGCATCGCGGATGTGGCGGACTTCACCGACCGCAACCACGGGCTGCGCCTGGTCATCACGATCAAGACGGGTTTCGATCCCCAGGCCGTCCTCGACCAGCTCTACCGCCTGACGCCGCTGGAGGACTCCTTCGGCATCAACAACGTCGCCCTCGTCGACGGTCAGCCCCAGACGCTCGGGCTGAAGCCCCTGCTGCGCGTCTATCTCGACCACCGGATCTCGGTGGTCACGCGCCGCAGCCGCTACCGCCTCGCGCGCAAGCAGGAACGACTGCACCTCGTCGAGGGCCTGCTCATCGCGATCCTCGACATCGATGAGGTCATCCAGGTCATCCGCTCTTCGGACGACAGCGAGCAGGCGCGCACCCGCCTGATCGAGGTGTTCGATCTCTCACAGCTGCAGGCGGAGTACATCCTCGAGCTGCGCCTGCGACGCCTGACCCGCTTCTCGCGCATCGAGCTCGAGACCGAGCGCGACCAGCTGCGCGCCGACATCGCGGCGCTCGAAGAGCTGCTCGGCAGCGACGTCCTCCTGCGCGCACAGGTCGCTCGCGAGCTGGAGGCCGCATCCGACACGTACGGCACGCCGCGTCGCACTCTGCTGCTGAACGGCGGCCCTGTCACGCCTCGAGGCGCGAAAGCAGCGGCCGCTGCCGACCTGCAGATCGCCGATGCGCCCTGCCGCGTGTTCCTGACCGCGACCGGTCGGATGCTGCGGGCCGAGCTCATTGCTGATGCGATCGACGGCGGCATCGTGCCCCCCGCTCGGCGCAGCAAGCACGACGCCATCCGCAGCGCAGTGGATGCGACCGTCCGCGGCGACGTGGGAGCGGTCACCAGCGCCGGACGCCTCGTGCGCTTCTCCCCCGTCGACCTCCCCTCGGTTCCGGGGAACAGCGTGCAGCCCGCGGCCGGAGCGAAGGCCGATCAGTACCTCGGTCTCGGTGCGAACGAGCACATCCTCGCGCTCGTACCGCTCGATGCGTCCGCCCCGATCGCGCTGGGTACGGCGCACGGCGTCGTCAAGCGCGTCGCCGTCACCGAGCTGGCCCCGGGCAAGCCGGACGCGGAGATCATCGCCCTGAAGCCCGGCGACCGCGTCGTCGGCGCGGCTCTGGCACCCGACGACGTCGAACTCGTCTTCGTGAGTTCGGACGCGCAGCTGCTGCGTTTCGACGCATCCGCGGTGCGCCCCCAGGGCAAGAGCGCCGGCGGCATGGCCGGCATCCGACTCGCCGAGGGCGCCAAGGTGATCATGTTCACCGCCGTCGCCGCGACCGAGGACTCTGTGGTCGTGACGATCGCGGACTCGTCGCAGGCACTCGCCGGCACAGCCGGCGGCAGCGGGAAGGTCTCGGTGCTCGCGGAGTTCCCCGCGAAGGGACGCGCGACCGGAGGAGTGCGCGCGCAGCGTTTCCTGAAGGGCGAGGACACCCTCATGCTCGCGTGGGTCGGCGATCGGCCACGCGCCGTCGGTCCCGACGGCGCCGTGCGCACGCTCCCCGAGGCGGGCGCGAAGCGCGACGCATCCGGTCAGCCGTTCGACGACGTGATCGGCGCCGTCGGCACCCCGATCGCCTGATCCCCTCCTTCACACCGCGAGACTGCATTCCGCGCACGAGATCACGGGTATTACCCGTGATCTCGTACGAAAGATGCAGTCTCGTGGGAAAGGGACGAAAGAGCGGACGGATGCGGTGGGTCAGGCGTCGATGGATTCGCGCGAGAGCCGGTCGCTCGAGGTGACGATGAAGTCGCGGCGCGGGGCGACCTCGTTGCCCATCAGAAGCTCGAAGGCCTCATTCGCGCGGGTGGCCGCATCCGCGTCCTCCACGGTCACGCGTCGGAGCATGCGACCGGCGCGGTCCATCGTCGTGGTGGCGAGCTGATCGGCGTCCATCTCACCCAGGCCCTTGTAGCGCTGCACGGGCTCCTGCCACCGCTTGCCGGCCTTCTGCAGCTTCGCCAGCAACGTGTGCAGCTCTTTCTCGCTGTACGTGTAGATCGTCTCGTTGGGCTTGGTGCCCGGGTTCATCACGACCACGCGGTGCAGCGGCGGCACGGCGGCAAACACCCGCCCGGCCTCGACGAGCGGACGCATGTAGCGGAAGAAAAGGGTGAGCAGAAGGGTGCGGATGTGAGCACCGTCGACGTCGGCGTCGCTCATGAGGATGACCTTGCCGTAGCGCGCGGCGTCGATGTCGAAGGAGCGGCCGGAGCCCGCACCGATCACCTGGATGATCGCGGCGCACTCGGCGTTGGAGAGCATGTCGCTGATCGATGCCTTCTGCACGTTGAGGATCTTGCCTCGGATCGGCAGCAGAGCCTGGTACTCGCTGTTGCGGGCCAGCTTCGCGGTGCCGAGGGCCGAGTCGCCCTCCACGATGAACAGCTCGGAGTCGGCGACCTCGTTCGTGCGGCAGTCCGCGAGCTTCGCGGGCAAGGACGAGGACTCGAGCGCGGACTTGCGACGCTGCGTCTCTTTGTGGGTGCGCGCGGAGATGCGTGCCTTCATCTCCGAGACGACCTTCTCCAGCACCTGTGCGGTCTGGTTCTTGTCGTCGCGCTTGGTGGAGGTGAACTTCGCCGTCAGCTCGCGCGAGACCACGTTGGCGACGATCTGGCGCACCGCCGGCGTACCGAGGATCTCCTTCGTCTGGCCTTCGAACTGCGGCTCCGGCAGGCGCACGGTGAGAACGACCGTGAGCCCCGCGAGGATGTCGTCCTTCTCCAGCTTGTCGTTGCCCACCTTGAGCCGACGGGCGTTCTGCTCCACCTGGCTGCGGATGACCTTCATCAGTCCGGCTTCGAAGCCTGCCTGATGCGTTCCGCCCTTCGGGGTCGAGATGATGTTCACGAACGAGCGCATTGTCGTGTCGTAGCCCGTCCCCCACCGCAGCGCGACGTCGACCTCGCACGAGCGCTCGAGTTCGGTCGGCACCATCGCGCCCGAAGGCTGCAGCACGGGAACCGTCTCGGTGAAGCTACCTTCGCCGGTCAGCCGCCAGGTGTCGGTGATCGGGGCATCGGGGGCCAGGAAGTCGGCGAACTCGGAGATGCCGCCGTCGAAGCGGTAGCTGGTCTCGACCCGCTGCTCACCGCGCTGATCGTCGACCACGATCTCGAGCCCGGGAACGAGGAACGCCGTCTGACGCACGCGCTGCACGAGCTCGTCGAGCCCGAAGGCCGCGTCCTTCGTGAAGATCTGCCGGTCCGCCCAGTAGCGGATGCGGGTTCCCGTGACTCCGCGCGGCGCCTTGCCCACGACGCGCAGCTCCGACGAGCGCTGATAGGGCGTGAAGGGTGCGTCCGGCGAATCACCGGCGAACATGCCGGGTTCGCCCCGGTGGAACGACATGGCGTAGGTCTTGCCGCCGCGGTCGACCTCGACGTCCAGGCGCTCAGACAACGCGTTCACGACAGAAGCCCCGACGCCGTGCAGACCTCCGGATGCGGCGTAGGAGCCGCCGCCGAACTTGCCGCCGGCGTGGAGCTTCGTGAAGACGACCTCGACACCGGTCAATCCGGTACGCGGTTCGACGTCGACGGGGATGCCGCGCGCACGGTCGCGCACCTCGACGCTGCCGTCGGCGTGGAGCAGGATGTCGATGCGCGAACCGTGCCCGGCGAGGGCCTCGTCGACGGAGTTGTCGATGATCTCCCACAGGCAGTGCATGAGACCGCGGGAGTCGGTGGAGCCGATGTACATGCCCGGGCGCTTGCGGACGGCCTCGAGCCCCTCGAGGACCTGCAGATGGTGGGCGGAGTATTCGGCAGTCACAATCCTCAAGGGTATCCGGGGCCACCCCCGCGGCTCTGCACAGACACGACACCACCGGGGCCGCCGTACGCGGTCAGCGAAACGCGCGCCCGCGCGGGCATGGGTCACAGTCACGCGTGGTTACATGTCATATCCGTACCCGCCCGACGCACCGAGGAGGTCTCCGATGAGCACGACGTCGACACCCACCGAGCAGTCCGCCGTACTGGAACACCGGCTGACTGCCGCCGACCGCTGCGACTCGTGCGGAGCACAGGCCTACATCGCCGCCGAGGTCAACGGCAGCGAACTGCTGTTCTGCGCGCACCACGGCCGCAAGTACGAGGAGAAGCTCCGCGCCGTCGCCACCAGCTGGCACGACGAGACCGCTCGCCTGGTCGACGCGGTCTGATCCGCCTCAGCGGTATCGCCGCTCCACCAGCGGCGACACCCGCAGTGCGATCTCCTCGCCGATCGTGCCGATGGTCTCGGCCAGATCGGTGGGGCTCGCCGCATCCGTGCCATAGATGCGCACCACATCACCCGCGCACGCGCCGTCCCATCCCGCGACGACCGCGCTGACCTCGTCCACCGCCACCAGAGCCCGCGGACCCGCCGGCGTCGTGACCTCGACACGCCCCGCCAGCGCCGACACCAATCCGTCCAGTGCGCCTACGTCGATGCGCACCCGACCACCGTCGACGGAGAGAACCGCCGCCTCCCACGAGCCGATGGGTGCGATCCCCAGCTCCGCATCGGCCGGGCCGCCCGCGGGGCGGATCCCGTAGCAGAACGCCCCCACCCGGACGAGGTCGTACCGGAACTCTGCGCGCGCCGACGACGCCGCGCTCGCGGCGAGATGACGGAGCGGGCGGTCGAATCCCGCATCCGTCACGGCCGCGACCGCATGCTCGAAGGCGGCCCGCGAAAGATCGTCCTCCTCGTCGGATGCCTCGGCGATATGGCTCCAGACTCCGGCGAGCTCCACGACGCCCTCACGCGCCAGCGCGACGACGCGGGCCACCGCATCGGTCCACTCCTCGGGCCGGATGCCGTTGCGGTGCAGACCGGTGTCGATCTTCAGGTGGATGCGGGCGCGGATGCCGCGCGCACGGGCCGCATCCGCCACCTCCTCGAGAAGGTCAGCGTCGCCGACACCGACGTCGAGATCCGCATCGAGCGCCGCGCGGATCGCACTCTCGCGCACGATCATCCAGACGAAGATGCGCGGCCCGTCTCCGACGGCCCGTCGCACCTGGAGCGCGGTCGCGACGTCGAACGCGCCGATCCAGCCGACTCCTTCGGCCACGGCACGACGCACCACCTCTGACACCCCGTGCCCGTACGCGTCGTCCTTGACCACGAGCATGAGTGCGGCCGGCGCCACGCGATCTCGCACCACGGCGATGTTGCGCGCAAGCTGATCGAGGTCGACGTGCAGCACGGAGGTCACGACGCCTCCTCCCGGCGAGCCCGCAGTCCCACAGCCGTCGCGATCTCGTCCGCGCGCCATCCGGTCGCGCGCGCCCAGTCTGCGACGCGCGGACCTTCTTCACCGAAGAACACCGCGCGGTCTCCGCGTGTGACAGGCGCGTCGCCGATGTCGACGACACACACATCCATCGCGACGCGCCCCACGATCGGATGCGCCGCTCCGCCGATCACGACGTGGGCTCGATTGCCGAGTTCACGCACCACACCTTGCGCGTATCCGCCCGTCACGAGCGCGACGCGCGTGTCCCGCGGCGCGCGGTGGAGGTAGCCGTAGGAGACGCCCTCGCCGGCACGCAGCGCCTTGGTGGAGAGCACGGTGCCGATCAGCGTCATTGCGGGAAGCGTACGATCCCATCCGAACACGATGTCCGGCGCGAGGGTCGGCGTCCCGAACGTCACCGTACGATCGCGCTCGGCGAGCTCGGTGGCGTCGTCGACGAGCAGCACAGCGTCCGTTCGGGCGCGGAGAACGGAGGCGGTCGCCAGGAGACCGTGACCGTAGGCGTCGCGGCGGAGGTCGACGACCGGCGCGACGACACCGGCCGAGCGGACGTTGTCCACGATGGCCGACGTGCGGATCCGCGCCACGGGTGCGCCGTCGTCGCTCATACGACTCAGAGCTGGATCGCGGTGAACCGCTTGTCGACGGCGAGGCGCTCGATCTCCGCGCGGGCCGCGCGAGCGTGCGCATCGATCTCGGCGTGCGCCGGGCCGGGCTCGTACTTCGCGTCGTGACGCGCTAACGCCTGGGCGAGCAGCGCGTCGGCCAGATCCGGATTCAGCGGCAGCACCGGGCCCTGCACGTTCGTCGCGTAGACCGAGCCCATACGGACCGTTTCGAATCCGCCCTCGATGCCACCGTTGCCGGCGGTCACGGTGCCGTACGCGATGCCCGGGTCGGCCAAGCGCCACAGAGACGCGTGGTCTTCGAATCCGACGAGCTTTCCGTCGGCGGTGTCGGCGACGACGTATCCCACCCGGCGCTGCTTCGTACGCCCCACGCGGGCCGGGATGAGTCCGAGCCCGTCGAGGTGCGTGCCGTCGACGAGGTCGATGCCTTCCGAGAGCAGCTCCGACCCTCCTCCCACGGCGAGCACGACGGCGCCCGCACCGATGAGAGCGGCGAGCCACTCACGACGGCTCGCGAGGTCGTCTCTCACGACGCGCAGCGCAGACAGCGGACCGTTGCCGATCACGACGACGTCGGCTTCCGCCGGCGCGGCCTCGCCGATGCCGACGAGAGTCACCTCACTCTCGTGGCCGGCGAGAGACGCGCGTGCGGCGAGGACCTCCACGTTGCCGCGATCTCCCGTCACGCCGAGCAGATCAGGGTAGAGCTGAACGATTCGCAGCATCGTCATCGTCGAGCCACCTCCTGATCGCCGTAGCCGAGGATGCGGCGACCGATCATCATGAGTTCGTAGTTGACGAACCAGATCTGGCGGCCGGCTGAAGTCGGAGCGAACGCACGCATGAGTTCGACGGCCTTCTCCATATCGGGCTCGACGACCCCGATGGGGATGCCCGCGTACGCGAGTCGTGTCGCGATCTGGTGCGCCTTCTCCCCCGTGACGACATCCACGTGATCGAACGCGCTGAGATCGACATCGTAGAGCCAGGAGACGTCGGGGGTGCCTTCGTCGATCGCCATGAGAACACGCTCGGGCGCGCCGTCCAGGGCGTCGACGTTGAGCTGGAGACTGGGGCCGTTCTTGAACATCACGAACTCGACCTGTTCGCCCGAACGGTCGCGGCGCAGCGGTACGAGCTCGCCCCGGCCATACGCCGGCGTCATCTTCGAGAAACCTGCGGCGGCAGCGTCGTCCCGGAAGCTGTCACCCAGAACGTGACGCGCGGTGCTGATCGCGGCTGCCGCATCCACGGCGTAGTGCAGCCCGCGAGCCGGCAGCGTCACGGCGATCGGCCGACCGTCGAGCGTGATCTCGACATTGCGCCCGGTCACCGCGGTGACCTCGCTCTCGGCGGGATGATCGAGAGCGCCGACCGTGCCGCTGCGGGTGTCGGCGGCGTTGTTCAGGCCGTGGGCCGACGCGGCGACGACCTCGCCGGACGCGCCGAAGAACGACACCGGCGACCGCAGCGCCGAGGCGTCGATCTTGCTGAGGTACGGATCGTCGCGGTTGACCACCACACGCACGGACGCACGGGTCGCGGCGTCGAGCATCATGTCGGCGACCCGCTCGGTCTCGTAGAAGCGATAGAGCTGGTCGACCTGGACGTTGAGGGCGACGATGACGCGAGGCGAGAGGATGTCGGCGAGATCCGCCGCGTACCCCTCGTCCACCTCGAGCACCGCCACATCCGCCCGGACCTTGCCGGTGGGGGTCGCTTCGGCCAGCAGTGCGCTGGTCACGCCCTGCGGCAGATTGGCGCCGGTCGGATTCGTGAACACACGCAGCCCATGGGCGCGCAGCACCTCACTGACCATGTGCGTGGTCGTCGTCTTCCCGTTGGAGCCGAGGACGAAGACCACGCCGTACGGGAACTGCGCCGCAAGGCTGCTCAGCAGAGTCGGCGCGAGCCGGTTGGCGAGGTAGCCCGGGAAGGCCGACCCGCCACCACGCAGACGCGTGGCGAAACGGGCGGCCTTGCCTGCGAGCACCGCGGGGACATAACGGATGCTGCCGCTCACGCCCCGATCACTCCAGGTAGTCGCGCAGCGACTGCGAACGGCTGGGGTGCCGCAGCTTCGCCATGGTCTTCGACTCGATCTGGCGGATCCGCTCGCGGGTCACACCGAACGTGTCGCCGATCTGGTCGAGGGTCTTGGGCTGTCCGTCGCCGAGGCCGAAACGCATGCGGATGACACCCGCTTCGCGCTCGCTCAGCGAATCCAGCAGCGACTCGAGCTGCCGCTGCAGCATCGTGAATCCCACCGCGTCAGCGGGGACGACGGCCTCGGTGTCCTCGATGAGGTCACCGAACTCGCTGTCGCCGTCTTCGCCCAGCGGCGTGTGCAGCGAGATCGGCTCACGGCCGTACTTCTGCACCTCGATGACCTTCTCGGGCGTCATGTCGAGCTCGCGGCTGAGCTCCTCGGGCGTGGGCTCGCGACCCAGGTCCTGGAGCATCTGGCGCTGCACGCGGGCCAGCTTGTTGATGACCTCGACCATGTGCACCGGGATACGAATGGTGCGGGCCTGGTCGGCCATGGCACGGGTGATGGCCTGACGGATCCACCACGTCGCGTAGGTGGAGAACTTGAAGCCCTTCGTGTAGTCGAACTTCTCGACGGCGCGGATGAGGCCGAGGTTGCCCTCCTGGATGAGATCCAGGAACTGCATGCCGCGTCCGGTGTACCGCTTCGCGAGCGAGACGACCAGACGCAGGTTCGCACCCAACAAGTGGCTCTTGGCGCGCTGTCCGTCGCGCGCGACCCACTGGAGATCGAGTCCGAGCTGCGTCGACTTCTCTGCCGCCGACATCTTCGACAGCTTCTCTTCGGCGAAAAGACCCGCCTCGATCCGCATGGCGAGCTCGACCTCTTCGGCCGCGTTCAGCAGCGGGACCTTGCCGATCTGCTTCAGGTAGTCCTTGACCGGGTCGGCGGTGGCGCCGGTGATCTGCGTCGAGTAGACCGGGACGTCGTCCTCGTCGCTCGACGAGATGACGATGGCGCCGGTCGGGAGCGGCTCGCTGAAGGCGGGCTTGGTGTTCTCGCCGTCCTCGTCCTCCGCGTCGTCGTCGGAGGCCTTGGCGCTCTTCTTGTCGGCCGCGGCCTGCTGGTCGTCGCCTTCTTCGGCGTCGTCGCTGTCGTCGACCTCGACGTCCACATCGACGTCGTCCTCGAACTCTTCCTCGTCGTCGGCGGCTGCCTTCTTCTTGGCGGGCGCCTTCTTCGCCGGAGCCTTCTTGGCCGGAGCCTTCTTGGCGGGCGCCTTCTTGGCCGGCGCCGCAGTCTCGGTCGCCGCGTCGACGACCTCCTCGTCACCCGGCGTCGCGGTCTTCCGCGAGCGGGATTCGGTCTTCGTGCCAGGAGTCACGGTTCACCTTTCACCGACGCGATCACGCCGGTCGTTCTCGAACACGAGTAAGACCCTTGTCAAGTCCGGAGCAGGAAACTCCTTGATCGACAACGGGCCGGTGCTCTATTGTCTCATACCCCCGGCCGCGGCTTTGCACGCGCGGCCTGCTCCTCTTGACAACACCCCCGGATCCCCCTGCATTCCCCCGACGCCCGGCGTCAGCCGAAACTCGGTCCTCGTTGATCGTCGTCATGGGAGCCGTTGGCGAGGAAGCGTTCCAGCTCCGCCGCGATCTCGTCCGCGCTGGGAAGATCCGCCTCGTGCAGCAGGGGCGTGGCCAGCGTCGCGCCCGCCATGTAGGCGTCGTAACGCTCTTCTAGGCCCGTGAGCATCGTGGTGAGTTCGTCGCTCGCACTCACCTGCTCGCCGACCTTCGACAGGAAGTCCTCGTTCTGCTCCCGCAGGTCGTCGACAGCGAACACGAGGCCCGTGGCGGCCGTGACGCTGTCGAGCGCCGTGATGGCGGATGCGGGGTACTCGGTGTCGCTCAGATAGTGCGGAACCAACAGGACGAAACCGGCGACGGAGTGGCCGGCTGCGACGAAGCGGTACTCGAGCAGATGCCCCACGGTCGCGGGCACGGTCGTGTGCGGCTTCCACACCGAGTGCGCCTCGGTGAGCGCGGCGCGATTCCCGGAGACGGTCGTTCCCAAGGGGCGCGTGTGCGGCACGGGCATCCCGATCGCATGCACCCACGTGACCGAGGAGACGGCGAATGCCGTCGCCGCACCCACGACGGCGTTGACGAACGCCTCCCACGCGAAGTCGGGCTCGTAACCGGCCAGCAGCAGGAAGGGCCGCGAGAGGGCGTCATAGGCCAGCGAGAGTTCGAGCCGCGCGGGACGGTAGTCGGTGAGGTGGTCGGCGTCGAAGGTGATCTGAGGCCTACGCGCCCGGTAGTCGAGCAGGACGTCGTTCTCGAAGCGCAGCAGCACGGCAGGATTCGCCTCATCGCGCAGATAACCGATCGACTGCGACACGGCAGATCCTGCATCCGTGAATCCTGTGAGCAGGATCACGAGCGGGAGCCCGGTGGGCACCGCAGGCGCGTCGTCGACGCTCACGTACAGCGGCGGGGTCCAGGACATTCCTCCATGGTACGAGGCTGCGAAGACGCAACGGCCGCGGTGGGCCGTCTCTACTCACGTGGGCGTCCTTAGGATGGAGTCATGCCGTTCCCGGATCTGCACTTCACCCCGGCCCCTCTCACCGACAGCACCGCGGACGCGCTGCTGCTGGCGCTGCCTCCCCTCGACGATGCGTTCTACGAGGAGGGACTCGGCCAGGCGATGCGCGACACCCTCGAAGCAGTCGGCTTCACCGGCGCCGCCGGGGCCGTGCAGCGCGTGGTCCTCCCCGGGGTCGCGGGGCTTCCCTCCGTCCCCCTCGCCGTCGTCGGCACCGGGGCTTCCCCCGACGGCGGGGCGCTGCGCTTCGCCGCAGGCGCGGGCGTCCGCACGCTCGCCGGCTTCACCTCGCTGTCGCTCGCCGCACCGTCCGTGACGGGCGGAGCACGCGAGCTCGCGGAGGGTGCGGGCCTGGGCGGCTATCGCTTCGCGGGCTACAAGAGCTCGACGGGCAAGACCCGCGCCGAGTCGGTCACCGTGCACGGCGACGGTTCCGAGGCCGACCTGGCCGCCGCGCGGGCCACCGCATCCGCCGCCGCCGTGGTCAAGGACCTCGTGTCCACGCCCGCCGAGTGGCTCGGTCCGGCGGACCTGGCGGACCAGGCCGTCGAGCTGGTGGCCGACCTCCCGATCACTGTCGAGGTGTATGACGAGGTGCGTCTTCGTGACGAGGGCTTCGGCGGGATCCTCGGCGTGGGGCAGGGCTCGGACCGTCCGCCGCGACTCGTCCGCCTCGATTACTCCCCCGCCGACGCCAAACGGCACATCGCGCTCGTCGGCAAGGGCATCACCTTCGACACCGGCGGCCTCTCGCTCAAGCCGGCAGCCTCCATGGTCGGCATGAAGTACGACATGTGCGGTGCCGCGACCGTCCTCGCCGTCGTCCGCGCGGCAGCCCAGCTCGCCGCAGATGCCCGCGTGACGGCGTGGCTCTGCATCGCCGACAACATGCCGTCCGGCCGCGCGACCCGGCCGGGCGACGTCCTGCGCATGGCGGATGGAACAACGGTCGAAGTGCTCAACACGGATGCGGAGGGGCGCCTCGTCCTGGGCGACGGCCTCGTCGCGGCCAGCCGTGAGAACCCCGATCTGATCGTCGATGTCGCCACCCTCACGGGTGCCATCACCGTCGCGCTCGGCAATCGCCTCACGGGCGTCATGGGTTCGGACGACGCCGTCGCCGAGTACCTCGCGTCGGCCGAGCGGGTCTCCGAGCTGTCGTGGCGCCTGCCCCTCCCGGCGCACATGGAGGAGGAGCTCGACTCCCCGATCGCCGACATGGTCAACGCGAAGATCGGCGACCCCGCGGCAGGCTCCCTGTTCGCCGGTCTCTTCCTGCAGCGATTCGTCGGCCGCACCGACGGCCCCGACTCGCCGCGCATCCCCTGGGTGCACCTCGACATCGCGGGCGTCGGGATGAACAAGGGCGCCGGCTACGGCTTCACCGACAAGGGCCCCACCGCCGCCACCGTTCGCAGCCTCATCGACCTCGTCACCGGATCCTCGCGGTGACCGCCCGCAGCACTGACGTCGCCATCATCGGCGGCGGGAGCGGGGGCTACGCGGCCGCTCTGCGCGCCGCGGAGCTGGGCAAGAAGGTCGTCATCATCGAAGCCGACAAGGTCGGCGGCACGTGCCTGCACCGAGGATGCGTCCCCACCAAGGCGCTCCTGCACGTGGGCGAGACGGCGGATGCGGTCCGTGAAGGACCGTCGTTGGGTGTGAAGGCCACGCTCGACGCGATCGATGTGCCCGCGATGCACGCGTTCCGCAGTGAGCTGGTCGCGAAGAAGTACAAGGGCCTGCAGGGCCTGCTGTCCGCGCGCGGCGTGGAGATCCTGACCGGCCGCGGCCGGATCGCCTCCCCCGGCGTCGTCGAGGTGGGCGGCGAGACGATCGCGGCTACCGACATCGTCGTCGCCACCGGCGCTCGCACCCGCACCGTGGGCATCGAGCTCGGTGGCCGCATCCTCTCCAGCGAGACGGCGCTCGAGCTCGACGAGATCCCGTCGCAGGTGATCGTGCTGGGCGGTGGAGTCATCGGCGTCGAGTTCGCCAGTCTGTGGCGCTCCCTCGGAGCCGAGGTCACGGTCGTCGAGGCCGCCGACAGCCTCGTCCCGGCGGAGGACGAGATCCTGCGACAGCAGCTCGCCCGCGCGTTCCGCCGTCGCGGCATCCAGACCCGGCTCGGATCGCCCTTCGCGGCCGTGACGCAGGATGCGCAGCAGGTGAGTGTCGAACTGGCGGACGGAACGGTCCTCACCGGCGACTACCTGCTGGTGGCCGTGGGGCGTGAACCCGCCGCGGACGGCATCGGTCTCGAAGCCGTCGGGGCCGTCCTCGATCGCGGCTTCGTCGTCGTCGACGAGCGGTTGCGCACGGCCGTCCCGGGAATCTGGGCGGTCGGCGACATCGTCGCAGGCCCGCAGCTCGCGCACCGCGGGTTCCAGCACGGCATCGCCGTGGCGGAGCGCATCGCGGGCCAGGACCCCACGATCGTCCCGGACGAGCTCGTGCCGCGCGTGGTGTACAGCTCGCCCGAGCTCGCGTCGGTCGGCATCACGCGCCAGGCGGCCGAGGAGCGTTACGGCAGCGACGGCATCCGCGTCGTCGACTACAACCTTGCGGGCAACGCGCGCACCGAGATCCTGGGCGGCGGCGGTGTCGCGCGGGTCATCCGACGCGTCGACGGCCCCGTGGTGGGCGTCCATCTCGCAGGTCCGCGAGTGGGCGAGCTGATCACCGAGGCGCAGCTGGTGATCGGCTGGGACGCACACCCCGAGGATGTCGTCCCCTTCATCCACGCCCACCCCACTCAGAGCGAGGCGCTGTCCGAAGCGTTCCTGGCTCTGGCAGGCAAGCCCCTGCACACGCTATGAGGCTTCGGCTTCACTAAGCTAGACACCGATATCGCAGTTCGAAGGAGCAAATCCCATGAGCACTTCCGTTGTCCTCCCCGCTCTCGGCGAGAGCGTCACCGAGGGAACGGTCACCCGCTGGCTCAAGAATGTGGGTGACACGGTGGAGGCGGACGAGGGTCTGCTCGAGATCTCCACCGACAAGGTCGACACCGAGATCCCCTCGCCGGTCAGCGGCGTCATCGAAGAGATCTTCTTCCAGGAGGACGACACCGTCGAGGTGGGCGCTGTCCTCGCCAAGATCGGCGACGGCTCCGCCGCTGCGGCTCCCGCCGCAGAGCCCGAGGTGGCCGCCGCTCCCGAGCCCGCCGCCGAGGCTGCTCCGGCCGCCGCACCGGCACCTGCCGAAGAAGCTGCCCCCGCAGCAGCACCCGCCGCATCCGGCGGCCGTGACGTCGTTCTTCCGGAGCTCGGCGAGAGCGTCACCGAGGGCACCGTCACCCGCTGGCTCAAGGCCGTCGGCGACGAGGTCGCCGTGGACGAGCCGCTGCTCGAGATCTCCACCGACAAGGTCGACACCGAGATCCCCGCGCCGTTCGCCGGCACCCTGCAGGCCATCCTCGTCCAGGAGGATGAGACGGTTGCGGTCGGAAGCCCGCTCGCCCGCATCGGCGACGGCGCTGCGCCGGCCGCAGAGGCCGCGCCCGAGGCTCCGTCCACAGAGAAGCCCGTCGAGGTCGAAGAGGCTGAGACCGAGGCCCCGGCGAGCTCCGCCCCCGCTGCCGCGCCTGCTCCGTCCGCTGCCCCTGCATCCGCGCCGGCCCCCGCCGCTGCTCCGGCACCGGCTCCCGCGGCCGAGACCTCCGCCGACGAGGGCTCGGGCTACGTCACCCCGCTCGTGCGCCGTCTCGCCGCTCAGCAGGGCGTCGACCTCGCGACCGTCACGGGCTCGGGCGTCGGCGGACGCATCCGCAAGGAAGACGTGCTCAAGGCGGCTGAGGCCGCTGCCGCTCCCGCCGCGGCATCCGCGCCCGCGGCACCGGCCGCGACCAAGGCTCCCGTCGAGGTCTCCGAGCTCCGCGGCACGACGCAGCCGATGTCGCGTCTGCGCAAGGTGCTCGCGAAGCGCGCGGGTCGAGTCGATGCAGGCCACCGCGCAGCTCACGACCGTGGTCGAGGTCGACGTGACGAAGGTCGCGCTGTTCCGCGACGGCGTGAAGAACGAGTTCCAGCAGAAGACGGGCGACAAGCTCTCCTTCCTGCCGTTCTTCGTCCTGGCAGCAGCCGAGGCGCTGAAGACGTACCCCGTCATCAACGCGACCGTCGACGGTGAGCAGATCGTCTACCCGTCGAGCGAGAACATCTCGATCGCGGTCGACACGGAGCGCGGACTGCTCACGCCGGTCGTGCGCGAGGCGGGCGACAAGAACCTCGCCCAGATCGCTCACGACATCGCCGACCTGGCAGCCCGCACGCGCGACAACAAGCTGAAGCCCGACGAGCTCGCCGGCGGAACGTTCACGGTCACGAACACGGGCTCCCGCGGCGCGCTGTTCGACACCCCGGTCGTGTTCCTGCCGCAGTCCGCCATCCTCGGCACGGGCACGGTCGTCAAGCGCCCCGGCGTCGTGACGGTCGATGGCAAGGACGCGTTCTCGGTGCGCTCCTACGTGTACCTGGCTCTGTCGTACGACCACCGGATCATCGACGGCGCGGACGCGGCGCGGTTCCTCTCGGCGATGAAGACGCGCCTCGAGACGGCCGACTTCGCTGGAGACCTCGGGATCTGACTTTCCCGGCACCTATGGGTGCTGCGCGACATCATGGATGCCGCGCAGCACCCATTCGTCGTTCTGGCGCACGATCGCCACGATCTGCGACACCGCTCGACCGCTCGGATCGTCGGCACGTAGGAGGGTGAGATCGCCGAGATCGTCGATGACCGTCAGCGCTACGTCCGCGACCGTGACCGCGCCCGCGGGGTCGGCGTCGATCCGTGCCTCCTGCAGCTTCTGCCGACAGGCGTCGTCGCCGCACGCATTCCATTCGGCGAGCAACCTGCGCGCCGCGGCAACGGGGTCAGCAGTCTCCTGCACGGCGGCCGGAGCGTCGACGGGCGGCGCCGCGACCCCGGCGTCCTCCGCCGGGAGGGAACCCTGGGACGACACCGGCACGGGCGCGGCGTCTTCGGGCTCCGGCCACAGGAGCCCCGCCGCGAGAACCAGACCCACGACCCCTACCCCGACGAGCAGCACTGGTCGGCGGGATCGCGGCTTCTTCGCCGGCACGGGGCGACGCCACCGTTGACGGAGGGCGTCCACCCGCTCAGCGACCAGGTCGCTGAGCGATCCGTCCATCGCCACGGTCAGTCGCCGCCACGCCGGCATGGAGCGGTTCGCCTCCGCGCGCGCCTGAGCGCGGGTGATCCCCGCTCCGGCGGATGACTCGTCGATGCGCACCGCCCGCGGCCGCGCCGCGGCGAACAGGTCGTCTTCCAGAGCGGGAAGCACTCGGACGATGCGCGCGGTGTCGCGCACCGCTGCGGCGGCCGCGTCGATCGCACGCACGGCGACCTCATGATCACCGGCGTCCAACAACGCGATCAGTTCGGCGGCTCCCACCGCAGCGGCGGAGCCCTCGTGAGCGTGGACGAACAGCGGTGTCCCGGCGGTGTCCAGCCACCAGGTGCCGATGCAACTGCCCCGTGGATGCGCGGAGGTCTCGGCCGCGACGCCGCGGAGCAGGCTCACGGCGACGGTGACGGCCTCACCCGGCTCCACCGTCACCCGTCGTCGAAGCAGCGACTCCAGGGTGCAGCGGACCGCCGGGAGGAGGACGAACGGCCCCCTGGCCGTCGTGACGATGTCCAGAGGCGCCATGACGTGTTCGCCGGAGGCCGCCCAGATCCCCGTCCCCTCGACGGCGGCGACAGGGACCGCGAGGGCCGGCTCCCCGTCGTGGACCACGACGTCACCGTCGAAGGGGGCCGCATCGGCGGCGACGGTACGCAGCACCACCGGCTCCAGGAGCGGGCGCAACGGCGGCGGTGCGGGCAGGAGCGAGGACGACATGCTCCGATCGTGCCCGCTGGAGCGGCGGGCCCTGCTCCGGCCGCGCGGCGGAAGGAGACTCGATGCGCCGCCCGCGGATGGGGAGAAGAGATCGGACGGCACCGGTAGGCTGGAGGGCATGGCAGCCCGCGATTCCGCACCCGAGAAGCGCCCCGGATTCTTCTCGCAGTTGAAGACCCTGTACCGCTACACCAAGGACGCGTACTCCTGGCTGCCCTACGCCCTCATCGGCATCGTGCTGCTCGGCATCGCCCTCGGCGCGGGCGTCGGCTTCCTCATCCCGCCGTTCGCCGTCTGGAGCGTCATCCTCTGGGGCATCACGGGCCTGTTCGCCGGCATCCTGGGCTCGCTCATCCTGACGACCCGACTGTCGACCACCGCGATGTACAAGCAGATCGACGGCATGCCGGGAGCGGCAGGCCGCGTGATGTCGGTGTCGCTCGGCCGCCGCTGGCAGGCCAGCGAGATGCCCGTCGGCATCAACCCCCGCACACAGGAGGCCGTCTACCGCGCCGTCGGCCGCGGCGGCATCGTCCTCGTGGGCGAGGGCGCGCGCGGTCGTCTGACGCGTCTCGTCGCGGACGAGCGCTCCAAGGCGCAGCGGGTGGCCTCCGGCGTGCCCGTGACCGTGTTCTATGTGGGCCACGGCGACGACGAGGTTCCGATCGCGAAGCTCGCGAGCACGATCAAGGCTCTGCCGAAGAAGATCGACCGCACCACGATGGCCGCCGTCATCAAGCGGATCGACTCGGTGTCGCAGTCGCTCACATCGCTGCCGATCCCGAAGGGCGTCGACCCCAACCGCGTGCGGGCTCAGCGCCCGCGTTGATCCTCAGGCGCGGATGAGGATGCTGCCCGCGGCCTGATCGTGCAGTCCGCGCTGGTCGGCGTCCCAGACGACCGCGGGAATGACGAGAAGCAGCAGCACGGTGCGCACGATCGGCCGCCACAGCCCGATCCATCCGCCGCGTACGAGAACGAGTCGCATCCCGAGGATGCGGTGCCCCGGGCTTCCCCCGATCAGGGGGATGAAGAGGATCTGCACCAGCGCGAACACCAGCATCGGCGCGAACGTCGACAGTCCCGCTTCCCCGGGCAGCGCCCACGGGTCGTACCGGAGGAACGCGACGGCGAGGATCGTGGCGCACGTCCAGTCGATGAGCAGGGCCAGCAGGCGCCGTCCGACACGCGCGACAGAGGTCGAACCGGTGCGGGGCAGCCCGAGGCGCTCTCCGGGATAGCTGGACTCGACAGGGGTCTCGGGCATGCATCAACCCTAATCGGGCACCCGTAACATCCCGGAAACATATGGGACACTGGCGAGCAACGCCCGATCGATAGCGTCGGATCAGCCCGCCGTGGCGGGCGGAACTTCCCGAAATGCCCTACCTCTGGAGTCTCCATGTTCAGTGATTCATCCGAGGTGCTGAAGTTCATCAAGGACGAGGACGTCAAGTTCCTCGACATCCGCTTCACGGATCTCCCTGGTGTGCAGCAGCACTTCAACATCCCCGCCTCCACCGTCGACGAGGAGTTCTTCACCGTCGGTCAGCTGTTCGACGGCTCGTCGATCCGCGGGTTCGCGAACATCCACGAATCGGACATGCAGCTCATCCCGGACGTGTCGACCGCATACCTTGACCCGTTCCGCGAGGCGAAGACGCTCGTCATGGTCTTCGACATCTACAACCCGCGCAACGGCGAGATCTACTCGAAGGACCCGCGCCAGGTCGCGAAGAAGGCCGAGAAGTACCTCGCATCCACCGGCATCGCCGACACCGCGTTCTTCGCCCCCGAGGCCGAGTTCTACATCTTCGACGACGTCCGCTACGAGGTGAAGCAGAACTCGAGCTTCTACTCCGTCGACTCCGAAGAGGGCGCCTGGAACACGGGCCGCGCCGAAGAGGGCGGCAACCTGGCCAACAAGACCCCGTACAAGGGCGGCTACTTCCCCGTCTCCCCCGTCGACAAGACGGCAGACCTGCGCGATGACATCAGCCTGCGCCTCATCGAGGCCGGCCTCATCCTCGAGCGCGCGCACCACGAGGTGGGCACCGGCGGCCAGCAGGAGATCAACTACCGCTTCGACACCATGGTGCACGCGGCCGATGACATCCTGAAGTTCAAGTACATCGTCAAGAACGTCGCCGAGCAGTGGGGCAAGGTCGCGACCTTCATGCCCAAGCCGCTCTTCGGCGACAACGGTTCCGGTATGCACACGCACCAGTCGCTGTGGAACGACGGCAAGCCGCTGTTCTACGACGAGAAGGGCTACGGCGGCCTGTCCGACATCGCCCGCTGGTACATCGGCGGCATCCTGGCGCACGCGCCCGCCGTCCTGGCCTTCACGAACCCCACGCTGAACAGCTACCACCGTCTGGTGAAGGGATTCGAGGCTCCGGTCAACCTGGTCTACTCGGCCGGAAACCGTTCGGCGGCCATCCGCATCCCGATCACGGGCACCAACCCGAAGGCTAAGCGCATCGAGTTCCGCGCGCCCGACGCCTCGGGCAACCCGTACCTCGCATTCGCCGCTCAGCTCATGGCCGGCCTCGACGGCATCAAGAACCGCATCGAGCCGCACGAGCCGGTCGACAAGGACCTCTACGAGCTTCCCCCCGAGGAGGCCAAGGGCATCCCGCAGGTGCCGAACTCGCTGCTCGACTCGCTCGAGGCGCTGCGCGCCGACCACGAGTTCCTGCTGCAGGGCGGCGTCTTCACCGAGGAGCTCATCGAGACCTGGATCGAGTACAAGATCGAGAACGAGATCCAGCCGATCGCTCAGCGCCCGCACCCCTTCGAGTACGAGCTCTACTTCGGCGTCTGACGCCGAGAGCCTCGCGCTCCACACGAAGGACCGCCCCGGCATTCGCCGGGGCGGTCCTTCGTTGCACGTGTCAACCGAACGAGCCGCTGCTCATAGCCGCGATGAGCGCCATCAGAAGGAAGACGCCGACGGCGATCGCGAACAGCAGCACGATGTGGCCGAGGATCATGCCGACGATCGCGTTCGTGCGCCCCACGCCTCCCGTGCGCTTCGCCTTCGAAAGCCCCGCGTAGCCGAGTGCCACGGAGCAGATACTCAGGGGGAAGGTCATGATCACGATGAAGAACCCGAAGAAGGGGATCAGCAGGCTGAGCAGGGATGCGGCGGAGATCGCACCGAGGATCATCGACCACAGCGCGGGGTTGTTGGACGGCGGACCGTCCACCGTCGATGCGGGCTGCTGCGGAGCCGGGTACCGGGGCTGTGGCGCATACCCGGCCACTGGCTGGCCGTAACCCTGCGCGGGCGGATAGCCCGGTGCCTGAGGCTGACCATAACCCTGCGCCGGCGGATACGCCGGCTGCGCATACCCCGGGTACGTCTGGTGCGGCGGAGCCCCGTACGGCTGGGGCGGCACGCCGGATGCCTGCTGTCCGGCCTGGTATTCGTCGGCGCCGGGAGCCGGTTGCACCGGATACGCCGGCACCGGATACGCCGGCTGCTGCCCGCCGACCATCGGTTCGGGCTGGATCGAGCCGTCGTGCGCCGCGGAATGCGGCTCGGACGGCTGCTGCGGATCGGACATCGTTCCCCCGGTCGTCGTCGTGTCGCTGTGCATCACGCCGGGCGGCGCGAACGCGCTCAGCGGTCGCCGTCCAGCATACGGATGCCGATGGCACGGCGACCGGAGCTTGCGCCCGCACGGGGATAACCGTCGGGCACTGCCCGGCGACCGCGGCGGATCAGGCCGCGACCGCCGGGCAGCCGGCGCGTTCAGCCCGCGCGCACGCGAGCACGCAGGCCGAGGAGCGCGTCGATCACGACGAAGGCGACGAGCGGGTAACCGACGAGCGGCAGCCACCAGCCGATCAGGCCCGCGACCGCAACGACGGCGAGCACACCCCACCAGGGCGCCGCGCGCAGTGCGCCCCGCGCCGGTGCGGACCCCATCCGCTTCCCACCGCGTGTTGGCCTGCGTCGCCACCACATCGCGTACCCGAGCACGACGAGCGTCCCGATACCGACGGCGATGAGCAGCAGTGCGAGCTGGTTCACCCACCCGAACAGGACGCCCATATGCAGGTCTATGCCCCACCGGGCGAGTTTGGCCAGCAGCGGGAAGTCGGCGAAGTCCACCCGGGACACCACCTGCATCGTGGCGCCGTCGATCGCGACCGCATCCGCCTCCGTGGGGAACGAGCGCTTGATCTCCGTGACCGTCCACGCCTGTCCCGACGCCGCGGGAGGTTTGATCTCCACCTCGCCCGTGTCGACGTTGATCCGACGTGCGATCGCGAGGACCGCGTCGAACGTCGCGGGGTTCGCCTCCCCCGTCGGCATCGGCGCCGCGCCGCCGTGATGAGCGGCGTGCTCGTCCGGCGCCTCCTCGGCACCGGAGAGATCCGTCCGCAGTGCCGGCGTCGCACCACCGATCGCCGCGCGCGCCGCGGAGACGTTCGCGCCGGCGTAGGTCGACCAGGTGATCCCCGTCGCCGAGAGCATGAGAGCGCCGAGAAGCACCCAGATACCGACGGAGGCGTGCCAGCTGAACAGACGCCGGTATCCGCTTCGTCGCACGGCCGGCACCACGAGCTCCCGCTTGACGCGCGCTCTGCGGATGCGCTGAACCCACAGCGCCGCTCCCGCGAGCACGACGACCGCGAGCCAGGATGCGGCGAGCTCGCTGTACAGGCGTCCGGGTTCACCGAGGTGCAGATTGCGGTGGAGGTTCGAGATCCACGTGCGCACGGGAAGCGAGCCACTCGTGCCGTACGCCGTGAGATCGCCGCGGATCTCGCCCGTCCCGGGGTCGACGAAGACGGCCCGCGATTCGCTGGCCGCGAGGTCGTCCTCGGCGAACATGACCCGGGTCGTATCCCCGGGTTCCGGGGCCGGGCGCACAGCGGTCGGCACCGCACCCTCGCCGACATACGCTTCCGCCGCCGTGATCTGCTCCGCGAGCGACAGCGACGTGGCGGTCACCGGCGCATGGAGCTCGTGCCCGTAGACGAGCTCATCGAGCGTCGGGGCGATCGCATACAGGGCCCCGCTCGTCGCCGCGACGAGGATGAAAGGGCCGACGAGCAGCCCCGCGGAGAAGTGGAGGCGCAGCAGCAGCGATCCGAACCAGCCGCCGCGGGAACGGGCCGGGCGCGGGCGGGCCTGTGACGGAGGGACGAGGGTGTCGATCATCGTCTCGTTCCTCACGACAGCAGGGTCTCGCCGATGAATCCGCCGGGCGCGCAGCCGGGTGGCGCCGCGAACACCGCCGAGCCGATGGGCGTCGTCCACTCATTCAGCAGGTCGAGCTCGTCGAGGCGCCGCTGCAGCGGCACGAACTGGCTCGCCACATCCGCCTGAAAAGCGACAAACACCAGACCGGCACGCGAGATCTCGCCGCCCGCGGGAGTGTCGTCATAGTTGTAGCCGCGCCGGAAGATGCGCTCCCGACGATCGTCGCTGCGGGCTCGGCGCATGTGGGAGAACTCCGGGATGACGGGGAACCCGATGGCAGTCTTCGCCTCGAAGTCCGGCTCATCGTGCTCGTTCGTCCCTGTCAGCGGCGCACCGCTCGACTGGTAGCGACCGACGGACGCGTCGCGTCCGGGGCGGTCCAATCGGTCCCACTTGTCCAGATCCATCGCGATGCGGCGCACGACCACCCCGGTGCCGCCGGCCAGCCACCCGCGCTGATGCCACACGAGCTCGTCGAAGTCGGCCGTGCCGGGTTCGGGATTCGCCGTGCCGTCGACCTGTCCGAAGAGATTGCGCATCGTGGTGCCGGGCTTCACCGTGCCGTGTGCACGGCGGAACCCGTTCTGAGTCCAGCGGACGGTCGCGAAACTGCGCGCATCCTTCAACAGCATCCTCGACGCGTGCGCGAGCGTCACCGGATCATCCGATGCCACTTGGATCAGGAGGTCGCCATCGCAGTACTCGGGCTGCAGCCGGTCGATGCCGAAGGCGGGCAGGGGCGCCAGCCACACCGGAGCGGATCCGCCCGCCACCGCGACGAAGCGCGGTCCGAACGCGAATGTGACGGTGAGGCGGGCGGGTGCCAGCGCAAGCTCGGGCTCGGAGTCGGCGAGGGCCGGCTCCCCCTGGGTCATCCGAGCGGCGTCGTCGCTCAGCGTGCGCATGAGCCGCCGCAGGCCGTCGCGATCGACCTCGGGTTTCAGGTCCAGGGCCACGAAGACCGCGTGCGACTGCGCATCGGTGTCGATTCCGGCCTGATGCACGCCGTGGAAGGGCACCGTGGTGTCGCCGTTGAGGGATGGGACGGCGGATGCCGCGGGCGGAGCGGTCTGGAATGCGGCATCCATCGCGATCGCGGCCGCCGCGCCGACACCGGCGACAGCTCCCCCGAGGAGGAACTGTCGCCGGGTGGCGCGATGCCGGACCGTGGTGTCGTCGGGATCGCGCCGTGACATCAGTGGCTCATCCCGCTGTCGCCGCTCATGTCCATGTCGCCGCCCTCGTAGTTCTCGTTCGCACCGGCGTAGTCCTTGACCGGAGCGGTGATCTGAGAGCTCGTGCCGTCCGAGTACGTGAGGGTCAAGGTGACGTCGTCACCCGCGACGAGGGGTGCGGCCAGGTCCATGAGCATGATGTGGTTGCCGCCGGGAGCGAGGGTCAGGCTGCCGTGCGCGGGGATCACGAAGCCGCCCTCGATCTGACGCATGACCATCTGCCCCGACTCGTTCTCGACGGTCTCGTGGAGCTCGACCGTGGACGACGCGGGCGTCGTCGCGGATGTCACCGTGACGTCGGCGTCGCCGTGGTTGGTCAGTTCGCCGAACGCGGCCGACATGCCGGAGTCGGCGGACTTGACCCAGGCGTCGGAGACGGAGATCGTCTCGGCAGCGGTGACGGAGCTCGAGCTCGGCTGACTCTGGGCGGCGCAACCCGCGAGAGCGAGTGCGGTGAGAGCGAGAACTGCGGTGAAGCGGATACGGGTGGTGGGAGTGTTCACAGGGGTGTGCCTTTCAAAAGCGGGACGGGCGAGCTCAGTGCTCGGCGTCGTCCGTGCCGCGCGCGTCGAAGCGGCGGCGGAGGAAGAGGATGAGTGCGAAGAGCGCGACGGCGATGCCGGCGCCGGCGGCGCCGATGAACGCGATGCGCAGCGCTCCGGCGTTCTCCTGACCGGCCTCATCGACCGTCGGCTCGTCTGACTGCGCTGCCTGGCCGTCGACACTGGGTGCCGTCGGCTGCGCCGTGTGCTCGAGAGGGGTCCCGTCGCCGATCGTGAACGGGACGGTGCCCGCGATCGGATGCCCGTCCGACGACACCACGCGCCACCGCACCTCGTACCCAGCGGGGGGCATGTCCGGCTGCAGCTCGACGGTGACCGTCGGGCCGTCCAGCACCGGCTCGCTGGCAGCCCAGTCGTGCCCTTCGGCATCGGCGACGATCACCGCCGCGCCGGTGTCGAGCACATCGGCCGAGAAGGTCAACGTGACCTGCGCCGGAGCCTCGGTGAGTCGTTGCCCGGTCTCGGGCGTGGAGGAGAGAAGTTCATCGTGAGCGGACGCGGGGGCGGCCACCGCCAGGACGGCGGCGAACGCCACCACGATCCCCGCGACGATACGTCGCGACAGGGACATGGGACACCTTTCGACAGCGGCGCGCGCAGGCGCCGCACCACACGGGACGCCTGTCTCGGAGACAGGCGGAAGCGCAGCACACGACGCGAGCGCGTCGTGACAGCGTGATCAGACCGTGTGCAGTCGGGGCGGACCGCGGCGGGCGATGTCTCGGAGGAAGAGCCTCTGACCGGGCTGACGATGCCGCGCGCAGGCGACAGACGGGAAGCGCGGAGCGTCGACGTCGACGTCGGCGACGACGAGTGCCAGGCGGATGCGGAGGCGCCCGACCAGCGTGCGCGTCAGTTCGATCAGCGCACGCACGCAGCGTTCGCCGCGATGCAGCGCGAGGATCGTCACCACCGCGGCGACGGCGTGACCGAGCCACATCGCCGGATCGCCGTGCAGAGCGTCGGTCATCCCCGTGCTCGGCACCGGCTGAGTGTCACCCATGCCGTGCATCGCGTGATGGTCTTGCCCCATGCCAGGCACAGCGAAGGATCCGAGGACGAAGAGGGTATGGAAGAGCGCCTGGCTGAGCGCGACCGCCACCGACAGGCGCCACACCGACAGGCGCCGCCCCGTGAGCACGGTGCAGACGGCGAGCGACAGCACGAAAGGGATCAGGATCCCGAGCCAACCCGGCACCGCACCGCCGGCGCTCACGTGCGAGAGGAGGGCGACGAAGGTCGCCACTGCCGCAGACGTCGTCCCGCGCAACAGGCGGGGAAGACGGGAGCGGCGCACGACCCTATTGTTGCAGCCGGTGGGAGATGCCTCGTCCCACGCGGACGATCAACCGTAGAACTGCTTCTCGAACACGCGCCGCGACAGGCGGGCCACCCGCATCCAGTCCTCTTCGACCCGCGATGCCGAACGCGGCGGATACTCCAGGAGTCGTCCGATGCCGTCGAGGCGGCGCCGGTCGGCAGGCAGGACGTCGCTCGTCTGAGCCGACAGGAGGGTGTTCGCCGAGCGCAGGCGGCTGGCGAGCCGCCACGCCTCGTACAGCCGTGGCACTGCGCTCTCGGGCAGAAGCCCCGCCTCTCCTGCGGTGCGCAGGGCATCCGTCGTCGAGGTCGTGCGCAGTGCCGGCACGGCGTGGGCGTGCTGCAGCTGCAGCAGCTGGACGAGCCACTCCACGTCGCTGAGGCCGCCGGGACCGAGCTTGAGATGGCGTGAGGGATCGACGCCCTGCGGAAGCCGCTCGCTCTCGACGCGCGCTTTGATGCGCTTGATCTCACGCACGCCCTGCGGATCCGCCCGCACCGGGTACCGCACGCCGTCGGCCAGTTCCGTGAACGCGTCGATGAGCTTCACGCTGCCCGCGACGCCGCGTGCGCGCAGCAGGGCCTGCGCCTCCCACGACAGCGACCACCGGCCGTAGTACTCCGCGTACGAGTCGAGCGACCGCACGAGGGGGCCGTTGCGCCCCTCGGGGCGCAGGTCCGCATCGAGGTCGAGCGGAACGCGATGGTCTTCGGAATGGGTGCGCAGCCCCTGAACCAGCTTCAGCGACAGGGCGTGCGCACGCTCCGGGTCGACGCCGTTCGCCCGGTAGACGTACAGCACGTCCGCATCCGAGCCGAAACCGAGCTCTCGTCCGCCGAAGCGTCCCATCGCGATGACCGAGAAGTCGAGTGCGTCGTCTTCGGGCGGCACGACCTCGCGGCGCACGGCACGGAGCGTCGCCTGGATCGTGACCTCGGTGATCGTGCTGAGGGAGTCCGCGAGCTCTTCGATCGTGAGCACGCCGAGAACGGCGGCCATCGCGGTGCGCAGCAGCTCGCGTCGTCGCAGGGCACGGACGAACGGCATCGCGTCGTCGAGGCTGTCGTGCCGCGTCTGAATCGCGCGGGCCTCCGTCTGCAGCGCGACGCCGCTGCGCGGGCGCAGGAGCTCGGGGTCGTCGAGCCAGGCCGCCGCTTCCGGGATCCACTCCATGAGCTCGCCGATGTAGCGGGAGCCCGACAGCACGCGGGTGAGGCTTTCGGCCGCCGCCGACGAGTCCCGCAGCAGCCGCAGGAACCACGGGGTGTCCCCCAGTCGTTCGCTGATGCGACGGAACGCCAGCAGTCCGTAGTCGGGATCGACGCCGTCGGCGAACCACCGGATCATGATCGGCATCAGGTGGCGCTGAATCGTGGCCTTCCGACTGATCCCGCTCGTCAGCGCAGCGATGTGCCGGAGCGCACCGGCGGGGTCTTGGAAGCCGATGGCCGCCAGACGATCGTGCGCCTGCGCCGCGGACAGCGTGCGCTCGCCCTCCGGGAGGGCTGCGACGGCGGAGAGGAGCGGTCGGTAGAACAGACGCACGTGGATGTCGCGCACCTCGCGCTTGACCCGCTCCCACTCCGCCGTGACTCCGGCGGCACTGTCGGCAACCCCGCTGGCACGAGCGAGGACCCGGCGATCGTCGTCCTTCTCCGGCATGAGGTGGGTGCGACGAAGACCGCGCAACTGCAGTCGATGCTCGAGCACTCGAAGGAACCGGTAGTCCCGGGCGAAGGCCGCGGCCTCGGCACGCCCGATGTAGCCCTCCGCGACGAGCGCATCGAGCGCGTCCAGTGTGCCCCGCTGACGGATGCGGTCGTCGGTGAGCCCGTGCACGAGCTGCAGCAGCTGCACGGTGAACTCGATGTCGCGGATGCCGCCGGGGCCGAGCTTGATCTGCAGCGGCACCTCGTGCGCGGGGATGTGGTCGGTGACGCGCTCCCGCATGCGTTGCACGCTGTCGACGAAGTTCTCGCGCGCGGCGCTCGTCCAGACCTTGGGCTGCACGGCGGCGACGTACTCGCGACCGAGCTCCAGGTCGCCCGCGAGCGGCCGCGCCTTCAGGAGCGCCTGGAACTCCCAGCTGCCCGCCCAGCGGTCGTAGTACGAGAGGTGGGACTCGAGGGTGCGTACGAGCGCGCCCTGCTTGCCCTCGGGTCGCAGGTTGGCGTCGACCTCCCACAGCGGAGGTTCGATCTCGATCCCCGAGATCCCCTGCATCGTCTGTACGGCGAGGCGTGTCGCGATGTCGATGAGGCGACTCGCGCCCCACTCCTCCTCGGCCCCGTCTGCGGCACCGCACACGAAGATGACGTCGACGTCGCTGACGTAGTTCAGCTCGCGGGCGCCGGTCTTACCCATGCCGATGATGGAGAGCCGCGTTGCGGCGACCTGTTCCCGCGGGAACAGACCGCCGGGCCTTCCCTGCGAGATGCGGGTGCGGGCCACGCTCAGCGACGCCTCGAGAGCTGCGCCCGCCGCATCCGCGAGGGCTGCGGCGACCTCGGGGAGCACGTCGATCGCATCCGGGGCTCGCAGGTCGAAGGCCGCGATGCGTGCCAGCAGCCGGCGGTAGCGCACGCGCAGCGCGACCCAGGCGGACTCGTCCCCGGATGCGGCGAAGCCGTCCTGCGCCCCGACCGACTCCTGCAGCTCTCGCTGCATCTCATCCGCGCGCGGCAGGATCTCACCCGCGGTCGAGAGGTCCGCGAGCTCTTCGGGGTGGCGCAGGTAGAACTCGCCGAAGCCCTCAGAGGCGCCGAGCAGCAGCCAGAAGACCCGGCGCGCGTGCGGGTCGCGCAGCGTCGCCGTGACGGCATCGGGGTTGCGGCGTGCGATCCTGCTCGCGCTGCGCAGGGCGCCGTCGGGATCTGCGGCCCGGCCGAGATCGGTGATCACCTCGGCGCGAGGGAGCGTCAGCAGCTCGACGAGCTCGTCGAACGCGCGCTCCGCCGCCTCGAGGTCACCGAGCCCGAGTCGGACGAGGTCCGTTCGGCTCGAGGAGCGCTCCGTGCCGGCCATCGCCGGCTCAGAGCATCTCGAGGTTGCTCTGCAGCTCGAAGGGCGTCACCTGCGAACGGTAGCCGGCCCACTCACGCCGCTTGTTGGCGAGCACGTAGGTGAAGACGGTCTCGCCCAGCGTCTCGGCGACGAGCTCCGACTCCTCCATGTACTGCAGGGCCTGATCCAGGCTCGCGGGAAGCGGTGCGTATCCGAGCGCGCGGCGCTCGGAATCGGTCAGCGACCACACGTTGTCCTCGGCCTCGGGCGGCAGCTCGTAGCCTTCCTCGATGCCCTTGAGACCTGCGGCCAGCATGAGCGCGTACGCGAGGTAGGGGTTGGCGGCCGAGTCGAGAGCGCGGTACTCCACTCGCGAGGAGCCGCCCTTGTTGGGCTTGTAGAGCGGCACCCGGACAAGAGCCGAGCGGTTGTTGTGACCCCAGCTGATGAAGCTGGGCGCCTCGTCGCCGCCCCACAGGCGCTTGTACGAGTTCACGAACTGGTTCGTCACCGCGGAGATCTCGTTGGCGTGACGCAGCAGGCCGGCGATGAACTGACGGCCGACCTTGGAGAGCTGGTACTGCGCGCCCTCTTCGTAGAAGGCGTTGCGGTCGCCCTCGAACAGCGACATGTGCGTGTGCATGCCGCTGCCCGGCTGCCCGCTGAGCGGCTTGGGCATGAACGTCGCGTAGACGCCCTGCTCGATCGCGACCTCCTTGATGACCGTGCGGAAGGTCATGATGTTGTCGGCCGTCGCCAGCGCGTCGGCGTAACGCAGGTCGATCTCGTTCTGCCCCGGGCCGCCCTCGTGGTGGCTGAACTCGACCGAGATGCCGAGGTCTTCCAGCATCCGCACCGAGCGGCGACGGAAGTCGTGGGCCGTCCCGCCGGGGACGTTGTCGAAGTAGCCGGCGGAGTCGACCGGCTCCGGACCGCTCGGACCGTAGGTCGAGGACTTCAACAGGTAGAACTCGATCTCCGGATGCGTGTAGAAGGTGAATCCGGCATCCGAGGCCTTCGCGAGAGTGCGCTTGAGGACGTGACGCGGGTCGGCGACGGCGGGCTGGCCGTCGGGCGTCGTGATGTCGCAGAACATGCGCGCGGTCGGGTCGATCTCGCCGCGCCACGGCAGGATCTGGAAGGTGGTGGGATCCGGGTGGGCGAGCAGGTCGGACTCAAAGGTGCGCGTGAGGCCCTCGATCGCGGAACCGTCGAAGCCGAGGCCCTCGGTGAAAGCCCCCTCGACCTCGGCGGGGGCGATCGCCACCGACTTCAGGGTTCCGATCACGTCGGTGAACCAGAGACGGATGAACTTGACGCCGCGCTCTTCGATCGTGCGCAGTACGAAATCGCGCTGCTTGTCCATGCTTTTCCTCCCGGCCCGTCAGGGCCCGATCACGTGGTGGGGGTGCGCTCCGAGCGGCGCGTCAGTCGTTCTCGAGGGCGTCGTCGGCCGCCCACTGCGCGGAGCGCTGCTTGATCAGTTCGGGGGCGTTCGCCGCCTCTTCGGCCGTGTCGAACGGACCGGCGCGGTCGATCGCCGGGGACTCGAAACCTCGCTCCACCTCGCCGGTGGTGAGGTTGTACCAGTACT
Organism: Microbacterium sp. SORGH_AS_0428; assembly: GCF_031453615.1. Lineage (NCBI taxonomy): Bacteria > Bacillati > Actinomycetota > Actinomycetes > Micrococcales > Microbacteriaceae > Microbacterium > Microbacterium sp. SORGH_AS_0428. The sequence goes on from NZ_JAVIZT010000001.1 coordinate 443,379, forward strand.
TCTCGCTGTCTTCGCTCACGGCAGACTCCTCATCGCTCTCGAGACGATCCTACTGATCACGACCCGTGTGCTGGATAGGCTGAACCCATGGCAGCAGAGAAGTCTCGCGCGGTGGGTATCGACATCGGCGGAACCGGCATCAAGGGTGGAATCGTCGACCTCGAGAAGGGCGAGCTGATCAGCGACCGGATCAAGGTGTCCACACCTGCGGGCGCAGAGCCGACGGACGTTCTGGATGCGGTGCGCAGCGTGCTCGACACGCTGGAGGTGGCGGACTCCGACTACCCGCTCGGCGTCGCCTTCCCGGCCATCGTGAAGAACGGTCGGACGCTGTCGGCCGCGAACGTCTCCGACAAGTGGATCGACTTCCCCGCCGAGGAGTTCTTCGAGGAAGGTCTCGGCCGCGACATCCACTTCGCCAACGACGCGGATGTGGCCGGCGTCGCCGAGATGCGCTTCGGCGCCGCGAAGGGCGTCGACGGACTCACGATCCTCACGACCCTCGGTACCGGGATCGGCTCGGCCGTCATCTACAACGACGTCCTCATCCCCAACAGCGAGCTCGGCCACCTCCAGCGCGCCAAGCACGGCAAGGACGCCGAGGCGTACGCCGCCTACTCCGCCATGGAGCGCGACGAACTGAGCTGGGAAGCGTGGGCCGAACGCCTGCAGTGGTATTACTCCCACGTCGAGTTCCTCTTCAGCCCCGACCTGTTCATCGTCGGCGGCGGCGTATCGAAGCATGCGGACAAGTTCCTGCATCTGCTCGAGCTGCGCACGCCGATCGTGCCCGCCGTGCACCGCAACAATGCGGGCATCATCGGCGCGGCAGCGCTCTCGCTGGGCGTCGAACCGGACCTTGAGGAGACCGTCACCGGTCAGTGACCGGCCGGTGCCGGAACGATGGGCGACACGCCGTTGGAGCAGTCCCTCCGGGAGCTGAACACGCTGCTGGCCTCCGTGGGTGAGACCTTCTGGGCGCAGTGGGCGGCGCGCGCTGCCGATCGGATCGCCGCGGGTGGTGATCCCGGCGATGTGCGCGGCGTCTTCGGCGGGATGGGCAGCTTCAACGACCTGGTCATCCATCCCGCCAACGGGCACAGCGTCACCGACGACCGGATCGTGGACGCGAACCGGCACCTCGACGAGCTGCGCGAGAGGATCTACGCCGAGTCGCAGGCGGTGTAGATCGCGCGACGGGCGGGGGCGAATGGGCCGGCCTGTACGCCGGGTTCTGTCCGGGGGCTTTCGCCCCGTGGACGGTCATCTCTCTCGGCGACACGTTGCCGTGCCGCTCCAGCGGCCTACCCGGGGACTCGGCGAGCCGCGTCGTCATCCCCTGTCTGGCCTTGCTCCGGACGAGGTTTACCTTGCGGGTCGTGTCACCACGACCCCGGTGGTCTCTTACACCACCCTTTCACCCTTACCCGGGCCGAAGCCCGGGCGGTCTGCTCTCTGTGGCACTGTCTCGCGGATTGCTCCGGGTGGGTGTTACCCACCGCCCTGCCCTACGGAGCCCGGACGTTCCTCGGCGCGGTTACCCGCGACGCGACCGTCCAGCCGACCCATTCGCCTTCCGAGTCTACCGGGGGCGGCCGGCATCCTCCGGTTCGTGGCGGATGACCTCCACATCCAGCGGGAAGTCGATCGGAAACGTGCCGAACAGCAGACGCCCGGCCGCCTCGGCGGCCTCGGTCACCGCCTGCACGACCGCATCGGCCAGTTCCCCCGGGGCGTGCACCATCACCTCGTCGTGGAGGAAGAACACGAGATGCGCGCGATCCGCGAACACCGGTCCGGATGCGGCTGCGAGCGCTCCGGCCGAGGAAGGCAGCGCGTCCAGACGCCGCCGAATCTCGGCAAGCCAGCACAACGCCCACTCGGCCGCCGTGCCCTGCACGACGAAGTTCCTCGTGAAGCGGCCGCGTTCACGGGCCGCGCGCAGCGCGCCCTCGCGCACACCCGGCTCCACATCCGCTTCGCTCGCGCGCGCCTGCAGAGCGAGCCATGACGCCTCCGCGTCGGGCGTGCCGCGCCCGAGCCAGGTGGCGACGCCCCGGCCGTCCTCTCCCGCGACGGCGGCAGCGTCTACGAGCGCCATGGCCGTCGGGAAGGTCTGGCGCAGGCGCGGCACGAGGCGTCCGCTGTCGCCCGTGGTCGCGCCGTACATCGCGCCGAGCATCGCGTACTTGGCCTCCTCGCGGGTCGCGACCGCGCCGGTCGCGACGATCCCCTCGTACAGATCCCGTCCGCGCGCCGCCTCCGCCATCCGCGTGTCGCGCGCCATCGCGGCGAGCACCCGTGGCTCGAGCTGGGCCACATCCGCATCCACGATGACCCATCCCGGATCGGGGCGTACGGCCGGGCGCAGCTGCCGCGGAATCTGCAGCGCTCCCCCGCCGCTCGATGCCCATCGACCTGTCACGACACCTGCCGGCACGTACACGGGTCGAAAGCGATCGGCCCGCACCCACTCGTCGAGCCAGGCCCACCCGTTGGCCGTGTACAGCCGTGCGAGCTTCTTGTACTCCAGAAGCGGCTCCACCACCGGATGCTCGATGTGCGCGAGCTCCCATTTGCTCGTCGAGCCGACGGTCAGCCCGGCCCGATGCAGCGCGCGCAGCACCCGCGGCGGAGAATCCAGCGACAGCGACGCGTCGCCGAGCGCCGCACGCACCCGTTCGCCCACCTCACGCATGCGGTCGGGCGCACCGCCTGCCGCGGGGCGGCGGCCGAGCGTATCGACGAGGATCCGTTCGTGGGTCGCACGATGCCACGGCAGCCCCGCCGCGTGCATCTCAGCGGCAACCAGTGCACCGGCCGACTCCGCCGTGACGAGCAGCATCAATCGTCCCGGGTCGCGGGAAGCCGCGATCGCCGCCCTCTGGGCGCGCCACTCGGCCTCGACCTCATCGAGACCGAAGGCGGGTACCTCGTCGAACGCGAACAACGCCTCGCCGCTGTCCGCGACGGTCGGAGCGAGATCCCACCTGTCAGTCGCGGTCCACGGCACACTCGCGGGACTCAGCGGACTGTGGCGCAGGATGCGGCGCGCGAGCCGCACATCCCACGCGCGCGCGACCCGCTCCCCCGCCGCGAGGATCGCGGGGTAACTCGCGGCGGTGTCGGCCCACACCCAGCGGGTGGGTGTCGGCGCGTCTGGGGAAACCTCACGGACGCCGTCCGTGGCGACGATGCGCCAGGACGACGACGCGGCTTCGCGGCCGGTCATCTCATCCGACCGCGGCGGATCACAACCCCAACTCGGCGGTGCGCACGAGGATGCAGCCGCACTCCGGGCATGTCGCCACGACGTCGTCGGCCACCTGCCGCAGGGCCGCGAGGTCGGTGCCGGAGAGCACCATGTGGCAGCCGCCGCAGGTACGGGCCTGGAACAGCGCCGCACCAGCCGAGCGGGTCGCCAGCTTCTCGTACAGCGCGAGGAGCTGCTCCGGAACGGAATCGGCGACGGCCGCGCGGTCGCGGCCGAGCTGCTGCTCAAGAGCGGACGCGGCCTCCACGGTCTCCTTCGCCTCCGCGGAGAGGCGCGATCCCTCGTCGTTGTTCCCGGCCACGAGCTGCTGCTGCTCCACCACGGCAGCCTCCGCGGCTTCGAGACGCTCCATGAGCTCGAGCTGCGTCTCCTCGAGCTCGTTCTGACGACGGATCAGCGACGCCAGCTCCCGCTCGAGGCCGACGGCGTCCTTGGCGCTCGCGGTCTTCTGCAGAAGCTGCTCGTCACGCTGACGACGCGCGACGACCAGCGCCACATCACCCTCCACGCGTCGCAGTTCCACGGTGACATCGTCGACGACGTTCTGGCGTGCGGCGAGCTCCTGGGCGAGCTGCTGCTTGGCCTTCACGAGCTCACCGATGCGCGCAGCCTGCGGAGGATTGCGTCGGGCGTGATCGGCCTGCGCGCGGCGGGCGTCGATGTCGGCGAGATCCAACAGGCGCAACTGGTCAGCGTGGGCAGCGTTCACCCCTCCAACCTACGCCAGCGCACACCGCACCACGGCGGCGGTGCGGTGACGGCTTGTTACCTCCCGTGTCGGCCGGTGTGCTCCGGCCGACCAGGCTCGTTAGTTTCGGGACTCGATCCCCGTCCGCCCCGAGGAGCCCGCCATGAGCACCGCCGTCGCCACGGACCGCGTCCACCCGGATGCGGGAGCGCCCGCATCCCGTCTGCGTTTCGACGGCCTTGGTCGCACCTTCGGCACGCACGTCGTGCTCGAGGGGATCGATCTCACGGTCGAGCCGGGCGAGCTGGTCGCGATTCTGGGTGCCTCCGGCTCGGGCAAGTCGACGCTGCTGCGCATCGCCGGGGGGCTCGACCGCGCGAGCGACGGGGCGGTGTCGATCGACGGCGAGCCCGTGGCGGCGCACGACGCCCGCGTCGCCATCGGCTTCCAGGAGCCGCGCCTGCTGCCGTGGCGATCGGTGTCGGAGAACATCGCGCTGGGGCTGCCTTCCGGTCTCTCCCGCGACGAACGTTCGCAGCGCATCGGATCGCTGCTCGAGCTCATCGGACTCACCGCCTTCGCGAACCACCGTCCCCGCGAGATCTCGGGGGGAATGGCGCAGCGAACCTCGCTCGCCCGCGCGCTCGCGCGGCGGCCCGGCGTGCTCCTGCTCGACGAGCCGTTCGGAGCCCTCGATGCGCTCACGCGGCTCAAGATGCAGGATCTTCTGCTCTCGATCCTCGACGAAGCGCCGACGACCACGCTTCTGGTCACGCACGACGTCGATGAGGCCCTCCAGGTCGCCGACCGGGTCATCGTGCTCGGAGTCGAGACGGGTTCGGCGGGCGCCCGCATCCAGCGCCTGGTGACGGTTCCTGGAAGCCGGCCGCGCGATCGCGGCTCAGCGGAGCTCGCTGAGCTCCGCGCCGATCTCCTCGGCGCGCTCGGCATCGATCGCCACGCGCACTGACGCATCCCTTCGCATCCCTTCCTTTCCACAGCAATCGAGAGGCCCTCATGTCCCGCTCACGCCGTTTCCTCGGTGCCTTCGCCGGCTTCGCCGTCGCCGCCGTCGTCCTTTCGGGCTGCGTCGCCGGGGAGGACGCTCCCGCTCCCGCGGGCAGCGACGCCGCCGCATCCGACGTCACCATCAAGCTCGACTGGGCCACCTACAACCCGCTCAGCCTCATCATCAAGGACCAGGGGTGGCTCGAGGCCGACGGCTACAACGTCGAGTGGGTGCAGTCGCTGGGTTCGTCGAAGGCCAACGAGGCGCTGCGCGCCGGGGCCATCGACTTCGGGTCCACGGCCGGCTCCGCCGCGCTCCTCGCTCGTGCCAACGGCGTTCCGCAGCAGATCGTGGATGTCGTCGCGCAGCCCGAGTGGTCGGCGCTCGTCGTTCCCGCAGACTCCGACATCACCTCGGTGGCCGATCTGAAGGGCAAGTCGGTCGCCGCCGCCCTCGGCACCGACCCGTACTTCTTCCTCGTGCAGGCACTCGAGGCAGAGGGCCTGTCGATCGACGACGTCACCGTGCAGAACCTCATCCACGCCGACGGCTGGGCGGCGCTCCAGGGCGGCTCCGTGCAGGCGTGGGCGGGCCTGGACCCGATCATGGCCTCGGCGGAGGCCAGCGGCGCGAAGCTCCTGTACCGCAACCTCGACTTCAACTCGTACAGCGTGTTGAACGCCACCGAGTCGATCATCAAGGACCACCCCGAGATCGTGCAGGTCGTCGTCGACGCCTACGAGCGTGCGCGCGCCTGGGCGCTGGAGAACCCCGACAAGACCGCGCAGATCCTCGCCGACGCCGCCGCGATCGACCCCACCGTCGCGCAGAAGGTCATCGACGAGCGCGAGGGCCTCGATGTCGATCCCGTGCCCGGCTCCGCGCTGGCAGTCGTGCTCGCGCCCATCGGCGCGATCCAGGTCTCGCTGGGCGATGTGACCTCGCAGGACAAGGTGGACACGGCGCTGGACACCCTGTTCGCGCCGCAGTTCGCCGAGAAGGCCAAGGGCTGAGTCCCGCATCCGAGAGGACCACACGACGATGAGCACGACCGGTACCGCCCCTCGCGCCGGGCAGACCGCATCCGCACGCGGACCGCTGTCGCGACGCGGTGTGCGCGCCCTTCTGGGCTGGGTGGTGCCGGTCGCGCTCGTCGCGCTGTGGTTCCTTCTCACCAACCCCGCAGCACCCATCGTCCCGGGGTACAAGTTCCCGAGCCCCGAGGCGGTCGTAACCGCGGGTGTGGATCTCGCCCAGCGGGGAGAGCTCTGGCAGTTCATCGCGATCTCCGTCCAGCGCGTGATCATCGGGTTCAGCGTCGGCGCACTGCTCGGCATCTCTCTCGGCGGTCTCATCGGCCTGTCGCGGTTCTGGGACGCGCTGCTCTCCCCCACGCTCGGCGTGATCCGAGCCGTTCCCAGCCTCGCGTGGGTGCCCCTGCTGATCGTGTGGTTCCAGGTCGGCGAGCAGTCGAAGATCATCCTCATCGCGATCGGCGCGTTCTTCCCCGTGTTCACCACGGTCTCGCTCGCGCTGCGTCACGTCGATGCGCAACTGGTCGAGATGGGCCGCTCCTTCGGCTACACCGGCCTGCGCCTGTTCTTCACGGTGCAGCTGCCCGCGGTTCTGCCCGCGCTCTTCTCCGGGCTGCGCCTGGCGCTCGTGCAGGCGTGGCTCTTCCTCGTCGCCGCCGAGCTCCTCGGCGCATCCATGGGGCTCGGATTCCTGCTGCTGCGCGGCCAGAACACGGGACGCGTCGACCAGATCGTGCTGGCGATCATCCTGCTCGCGGTGTTCGGCAAGCTCACCGACTCCCTGCTCGCTCTCGTGCAGCGCTGGGCCGTGCGCCGCTGGGGCTGACCTCTCCTCCCCCGGCCCCGGCTCCGGCGGGGCAGGTGCTGGGCGCGCGCACGTCGGCGCGGTGCACCCATTCGCCGCGCGCACGTCGGAGTTTCAGCGTTCCGTCGGAGGTTTTCGCCCGAATCCTCCGACATCAGAGCGAATCTCCGACGCTCGTGGTGTCAGCCGGACGCCTGCCCGACGCCTGTCCGCGCGTATCCGCCGCGCGCACGTCGGAGATTCGGCCTTGCGTCGGAGGTTTCCGCCCCAATCCTCCGACATCGGCGCAAATCTCCGACGCTCGGGACGCGGAACGCGCGAGTCCCGGGCGGATGCGGCTGCCCTGCGGCTGTGGATAAGCCCTGCCGAGGGCACCCGCTCGCGGCTACCGTGTCGGCATGTCCCGGCGTCACGTCTCGATTACGGCCATGATCGGCCTGTTCGTCACGCTGAGCGTGTCCGGCTGCATGACACCGACGCCCGAGTCGACCCCCACCCCGACGGGCTTCGCTTCCGAGGCGGAGGCTTTCGCCGCCGCCGAGGCGACCTACCGCGCATACATCGACGCGCTCAACAACGTCGACCTCAGCGACCCCGCGACCTTCGAGCCGTTCTATGGCCTCACTAGCGGTGATCTCAATGCATCCGATCGAGAGACTTTTTCTGGCTATCACGCCGAAGGATTTAGCAAAACTGGCGAGGTCGAGGTGACACAGGTTGCGGGCGCGGATTGGCTAGAACCGATTGCCACCCTGCAAGTTTGCTACGACGTGTCGAAAGTAGAGATTGTCGACGCAAAGGGGACGTCGCTCGTCACAGATCGGCGTCCGGACGTCCAGCCCCTCGACGTGATGGTGGACGTTGAGCAGAACAAGGTGACCAAGATTGGCGCCAGCACGGAGCCGCTCGCATGTTGAGGGGTTCGCTTACTGCGTGGTTTATAGCCGCAACCATGCTAGGCGTCGCGCAGTCGTCGGCCTGCGAATCATCAAATGCGCTGATCGACGGCTGCTGGACCAGCACGGACGGCACGTCCGTCATCGTGGAAGGGACGCAAACGCAGCCGGGAGCCAACGGCGGCGGATCGGAGTGGATCCCGACGAGCGGACCCGGAAACGGTGGGACGGCGCCTGCGCAACCGAAGACCCCCTTCGGCATGGATCTGCTCTACGAACAGATCCCGCAGGACGAGCCCAGCGAAGACATCCCCGCTGTCACAGTCGCCGATCTCGCGGCGTTCACTCCGCAGCAGCCGTCCTTCGCCGCCGAGCCCGCGGGGCTCGGCGTGGCGGGGCTGCCCACCAACGTGATCGCGGGAGCGTCCGAGCACACGGTCGCCGGCACCCTGTTCGGACGCCCGGTCATCGTTCGCTTCAGCCCTGTCGGATTCCGGTTCGACTATGGCGACGGAGCGACGAGCACCTCCTCGACCGGCGGCGCGTCGTGGGCCGCCCTGGGACAAGCGCAGTTCACGCCGACCGCCACGAGCCATACCTTCACCTCGCCCGGGGAGTACACCGTCACCGTGAGCGTGGCCTACGCGGCCCTCGTCGACTTCGGCGTCACGACGCGAGCGGTCAATGGCACCGTGGTCGCGGATGCGGCGCCGCAGACGTTGCGCGTCCTCGAAGCTCGCACGGCCCTCGTCGACAAGACCTGCGCACAGAACCCGCGCGGCCCCGGCTGCTGACACGTCGCCTTCGCGACGCGCGGGGCCCCTCGCTCGGTGGGCCTCCCCCGTGCTACCCCACACGTCGCCTTCGCGACGCGCGGGGCCCCTCGCTCGGTGGGCCCTGCCGGGATCGAACCGACGACATCCACGGTGTAAACGTGGCGCTCTACCAGCTGAGCTAAAGGCCCTTCGGGAACAGTCTAGGCGGCAGCAGCCCCGAGCCCGATCCGCCATGTCACCCGGGGGCGTCTACACACTCGCTAAGCTGGACGACGGTGCATTTGTCCACTGCCGACAAGGCTCGCACCAACCCGATGGTTCCTTCCGGCAAGACCTGCCGTGTGATGAAAGGCGTCTCGTGACTGTCAACCAACAGGATCCGTACTCGCAGGGCCCCCTCGACAGCGATCCGGAAGAGACCGCGGAATGGCGTGAGTCGCTGGAGCAGCTCGTCCAGGCCAAGGGCCGCGGGCGCGGTCGCGAGATCATGCTGAGCCTCCTTCAAGACTCGCGTGAACTTCACCTCGGTGTGCCGATGGTTCCCACCACCGACTACATCAACACGATCGCTCCCGAGAACGAGCCCGACTTCCCCGGCGACGAGGAGATCGAGCGCCGCTACCGCGCGTGGATCCGCTGGAACGCTGCCATGACCGTGCACCGCGCGCAGCGCCCGGGCATCGGCGTCGGCGGCCACATCTCGACGTACGCCTCCTCGGCAGCGCTCTACGAGGTCGGCTTCAACCACTTCTTCCGCGGGCTCGACGACCCCCACGGCGGAGACCAGGTCTTCTTCCAGGGCCACGCCTCCCCCGGCATGTACGCGCGCTCGTTCCTCGAGGGTCGCCTCAGCGAGCAGCAGCTCGACGGCTTCCGCCAGGAGAAGTCGGCAGCTCCCCTCGGGCTCCCCTCGTATCCGCACCCGCGCCTGCTGCCCGAGTACTGGCAGTTCCCCACCGTCTCGATGGGTCTCGGACCCATCAACGCCATCTACCAGGCGATGACGAACAAGTACCTCACCAACCGCGGCATGAAGGATCTGTCCGACTCGCACGTCTGGGCGTTCCTCGGCGACGGTGAGATGGATGAGGTCGAGAGCCGCGGTCAGCTCCAGGTCGCCGCGAACGAGGGTCTGGACAACCTGACCTTCGTCGTCAACTGCAACCTGCAGCGCCTCGACGGCCCCGTCCGCGGCAACGGCAAGATCATCCAGGAGCTGGAGAGCTTCTTCCGCGGCGCAGGCTGGAACGTCATCAAGGTCATCTGGGGCCGCGAGTGGGACTCGCTGCTCGCCAACGATGACCAAGGCGCGCTGCTCAACCTCATGAACGTCACCCCCGACGGTGACTTCCAGACGTACAAGGCCGAGAACGGCGCGTACATCCGCGAGAACTTCTTCGGCCGCGACGAGCGCGCCGCCGCCCTGGTCAAGGACTACACCGACGACCAGATCTGGAACCTCAAGCGCGGCGGCCACGACTACCGCAAGGTCTACGCGGCGTTCAAGGCGGCTGTCGAGCACAAGGGGCAGCCGACCGTCATCCTCGCCCACACCATCAAGGGCTACGGCCTGGGTCCGCACTTCGAGGGCCGCAACGCGACCCACCAGATGAAGAAGATGACCCTCGACGACCTGAAGCACTTCCGCGACGCGATGCACATTCCGGTCTCGGACGCGCAGCTCGAGGAGAACCCCTACCAGCCTCCGTACTACAACCCCGGAGCGCAGGACGAGACGATCCAGTACATGGTGGAGCGTCGCCGCAAGCTCGGCGGATTCCTGCCCGAGCGCCGCACCACGCACGTCGGCCTCGAACTGCCGGACGACAAGGCGTATGCGCTGCCGAAGAAGGGTTCGGGAACGCAGGAGATCGCGACGACCATGGCGTTCGTCCGGCTTCTGAAGGACCTGCTGCGGGTCAAGGGATTCGGCGAGCGGATCGTTCCGATCATCCCGGACGAGGCTCGCACGTTCGGTATGGACGCGTACTTCCCGACCGCGAAGATCTACAACCCGAACGGCCAGAACTACACCTCGGTCGACCGCGAGCTGCTCCTGGCCTACAAGGAGAGCCCGCAGGGCCAGATCATGCACGTCGGCATCAACGAGGCCGGCGCCATGGCGGCGTTCACCGCGACGAGCACCGCGTATGCGACGCATGGCCAGCCGCTCATCCCGGTCTACATCTTCTACTCGATGTTCGGCTTCCAGCGCACCGGCGACGCCCAGTGGGCCGTCGGCGACCAGATGGGTCGCGGCTTCATCATCGGCGCGACCGCCGGGCGCACGACGCTGACAGGTGAAGGACTCCAGCACGCCGACGGTCACTCGCACCTGCTCGCCTCGACGAACCCGGCAACCGTCTCCTACGACCCGGCCTACGGATACGAGATCGCCCACATCGTGCGCTCGGGCATCGACCGCATGTACGGCGGCAACCACCCCGACCCGAACGTCATGTACTACATCACGGTCTACAACGAGCCCATCGTGCAGCCGGCCGAGCCGGAGGGTGTCGACGTCGACGGCATCGTGCGCGGCATCCACCGCATCTCGGAGGGCTCCGGCGACGGACACCGCGCGCAGATCCTCGCCTCCGGCGTGGGTGTGCCGTGGGCGCTCGAGGCGCAGAAGCTGCTGAGCGAGGACTGGGGCGTGAGCGCCGACGTCTGGTCGGTGACGTCCTGGTCGGAGCTGCGCAACGACGGCCTCGCCGCCGAGGAGCACAACTTCCTCCACCCGGAGGCGGAACCGCGCACCGCGTACCTGACCGAGAAGCTGCGCGACGCGCAGGGTCCGGTGGTGGGTGTGAGCGACTTCATGCACGCCGTGCAGGACCAGATTCGTCAGTGGGTCCCCGGGCGCTACCTCACCCTGGGCGCCGACGGCTTCGGCTTCTCGGACACCCGCGCGGCCGCACGTCGCTTCTTCAAGATCGACGGTCCTTCGATCGTCGTGCGCACCCTGCAGGGCCTGGTGGATGAGGGACGCCTCGACCGCTCCGTCATCGGTCAGGCGATCGAGAAGTACCGTCTGCACGACGTGAACGCCGGAACGTCCGGCAACGCCGGCGGCGAGAGCTGAGAATGAGCCGATCCCCGGAGTCGTCGTCGGACAAGACGGAGACACTCGCCTGGTTGCGACGCATCTCCGGGGATCTGGCCACGGTCACTCTCAAGCGCCTCGAGGACACGCTGCCCTGGTACGCGGACATGCCGCCGGCCAGGCGGTCGTCGGTGGGCCTCGTGGCACAGGCCGGCATCACCTCGTTCATCCAGTGGTACGACGATCCGACGGCGACACCGTGGATCGCGGCGGACATCTTCGCCGCGGCTCCCCGCGAGCTGCTGCGGTCGGTGAGTCTGCAGCAGACGCTGCAGCTCATCCGCGTCACCGTCGAGGTCACCGAGGAGCGCGTCGCGGGCCGCGGTGAGGACCTGCGCGAGGCGATCCTGCTCTACTCCCGCGAACTCGCCTTCACGGCCGCCGACGTCTACGCGCGTGCCGCAGAGGCGCGCGGGCTCTGGGACGCACGGCTCGAGGCTCTCGTGGTCGACTCGATCCTCACGGGCGAAGCCGACGAAGAGCTCCCGAGCCGCATCGCCGCGCTGGGCTGGCACGGGCACGGCGAGGTCTCCGTCCTCGTCGGTACGACCCCGCCCCAGTTCGACGTCGACCAGCTGCGGCGCATGGCGCGCAAGCTCGGCGTCGACGTCCTGGTGGGCGTGCAGGGATCCCGTCTCGTGCTCGTGATCGGCCGCACCGACGCCGACCACCGCGCCGGTGGCGACGAGCAGTCCGAGCTCCCCTTCCCCGAGATCGCGCGGCGCCTCGAGCCCGGCTTCGGCACCGGCCACCTCGTTCTCGGTCCGACGGTTCCCGCCCTCGTCGACGCGGGTCAGAGCGCCCGCGCCGCCCTCGCCGGCTTCGCCGTCGCCCGCGCCTGGCGCAACGCCCCCCGTCCGGTCGAGGCCGACGACCTGCTGCCCGAGCGCGCGCTCGCGGGCGATCCGCTCGCCAAGCACACGCTCGTCGAGCGCATCTACCGCCCCCTCAAGGCGCACAGCTCCGACCTCGTCACGACCCTGTGGAGCTACCTCGACAACGGCCGGTCGCTCGAGGCGACCGCACGTGAGCTCTTCGTTCATCCCAACACCGTCCGGTACCGGCTGAAGCGCGTGTCCGACGTCATCGGCTGGGATGCGACGGGGCCGCGCGAAGCGTTGATCCTCCAGACCGCCCTCGTACTGGGTGCCATCGGAACGGACAACACGCGCCGCCGCGCGGCCGGGACACGCCGCCCGCGCTGATAATTGGCGGGTATCTGCAAAGGAACCCGCGTTTCTTGTCGCATGACATCCATACCCCCGTCGGGGAGATTGGCAGGATAGAACGGTGATCATCGGTCTTTTCCCCGGGCAGGGCTCCCAGACGCCCGGGTTCCTCTCCCCGTGGCTGGAGCTGGACGGCGTCGCCGCCCGGCTCGACGAGCTTTCCGAAGCCGCACAGGTCGATCTCGCCGCGGCGGGCACCGAGTGGGACGCCGACGCGATCCGTAACACGAAAGTGGCGCAGCCGCTCATCGTCGCCGCCAGCCTGATCTCCTGGCACGCACTCGTCGCGCGCGCGGCGGGCCTTCCCACTGGTGTCGCCGGGCACTCGGTCGGCGAGGTCGCCGCCCTCGCCGCATCCGGTGTGATCGACGACGTCTCCGCTCTGCGCCTGGTCGGGGTGCGCGGACGCGCCATGGCCGATGCCGCAGCGCAGGCCGAGACGGGGATGAGCGCCGTCCTCGGCGGAGACGAGGAAGCCGTCCTCGCCCGCCTGGCCGAGCTGGACCTCACCCCGGCCAACTACAACGGCGGCGGCCAGATCGTCGCGGCCGGCGCCACCCGCGCGCTCGCCGAGCTCGCCGCAGAAGCCCCCCGGGGCACGCGCGTCGTTGCGCTGCAGGTCGCGGGCGCGTTCCACACGCGCTACATGCAGCCCGCCGTCGAGGCGCTCGCGGCTGCGGCGGCGGAACTCACCGCATCCGACCCGACCCTCACCCTCTGGACGAACAAGGACGGCTCCACGGTCACCGACGGCGCGAGAGCGCTGGAGCTGCTGGTAGGCCAGGTCGCGTCCCCGGTGCGCTGGGACCTCGACATGGCCGCCTTCGCAGAGGCGGGTGTCACCGGCCTCATCGAGTTCGCGCCCGCCGGCACCCTCACCGGTCTCGCCAAGCGCGGACTGCGCGGCGTACCCGCCGTCGCCGTCAAAACCCCGGACGACCTGGATGCGGCCGTCGCACTGCTCTCGGAGGAGAACGCATGACCGCCCCCACCCTGCGCCAGACCACGGGTCCGCAGTACACGCGCATCCTCTCCTACGGCGCCGCACGCGGCGAGAACGCCGTTCCCAACGACGACCTCATCGAGCCGATCAACTCGAGCGACGAGTGGATCCGCCAGCGCACCGGCATCGTCACGCGCGTGCGCGCCAATGCGACCACGAGCGCCACCGACCTCGCAACGACCGCCGCGAAAGAGGCTGTCGAGCGCTCGGGCGTGGCTCCCGAGCTGATCGACCTCGTCATCGTCGCGACGATCAGCAACGTCCGACAGACGCCCTCGATGTCGGCAGTCGTCGCCGACCGGATCGGGGCGAACCCCGCGGCGGCGTACGACTCGAACGCCGCGTGCGCGGGCTTCACCTACGGCGTCGCCCAGGCCGATGCGCTCATCCGCGCGGGTGTCGCGCACTACGCCGTCGTGATCGGCGCGGAGAAGCTCTCCGACGTCGTCGATCCCACCGACCGGACCATCTCGTTCCTGCTCGGTGACGGCGCCGGCGCGGTGGTGATCGGGCCGAGCGACACCCCGGCGATCGGACCCACCATCTGGGGATCCGACGGCTCCAAGGCGGATGCGGTGGGCATGGATGCCACGCTCGTCGAGTTTCGCGACGGCACCTCGCCCTGGCCCACGCTCCGCCAAGAGGGCCCGACCGTGTTCCGGTGGGCCGTGTGGGAGATGGTGAAGGTCGCACGTCAGGCCCTCGAGGAGGCCGGCGTCGCCGCATCCGATCTCGCCGCGTTCGTGCCCCACCAGGCCAACATGCGCATCATCGACGAGTTCGCCAAGCAGCTGGGGCTGCCGGACACTGTTCTCATCGGTCGCGACATCGAGACCACGGGCAACACCTCTGCGGCCTCCGTTCCGCTCGCCACCCACCGCCTACTCGAAGAGCACCCCGAACTCAGCGGCGGCCTCGCGCTACAGATCGGCTTCGGCGCCGGTCTCGTGTTCGGCGCACAGGTCGTCGTGCTCCCGTGAGCCGAGACCCCGCGCCTCTAGACTGATTCGCGGTCAACGCCCCCAGCCATATCGAACAAGGAGACATCATGGCTTTCACCACTGACGAGGTCCTCGCAGGACTCGCTGAGCTCATCACCGACGAGACCGGCATCTCGGCCGACGAGGTCGCGCTCGAGAAGTCCTTCACCGACGACCTCGACATCGACTCGATCTCGATGATGACGATCGTCGTCAACGCCGAGGAGAAGTTCGGCGTCACCATCCCCGACGACGAGGTCAAGAACCTCAAGACCGTCGGCGACGCCGTCACCTACATCACCTCGAACCAGGCGTGACCCCCTGCGGTGGGGGCGCCCAGCCCCCACCGCCACCCCGACTCGGAGACCGAACATGAGCACCGCCCGCATCGTCGTCACCGGCATCGGAGCCTCCTCCCCTCTCGGAGGAACGGCCCCCGAGAGCTGGTCCGCCCTGCTGAACGGAGAGTCCGGCACCCGCACTCTCGAACACGACTGGGTGGAGCAGTACTCCCTCCCGGTGACGTTCGCCGCCGAGGCGAAGGTCCGCCCCGAGGAGGTGCTGGAGCGGCCCATCGCCAAGCGGCTCGACCCCTCTTCGCAGTTCGCCCTCATCGCGGCCAAGGAAGCCTGGGCGGATGCCGGTGCGCCGGATGTCGCTCCGGAGCGACTCGGAGTCGACTTCGCCACCGGAATCGGCGGCGTGTGGACACTTCTGGATGCGTGGGACAGCCTGCGGGAGAAGGGCCCCCGTCGCGTCATGCCGATGACGGTCCCGATGCTCATGCCCAACGCGGCGGCCGGCAACCTGTCGCTGCACTTCGGCGCCCGTGCGTTCGCGCGCACCGTCGCGAGCGCGTGCGCCTCCAGCACGGAGTCCATCGTCAACGCGATCGAGCACCTGCGCGACGGCCTCGCCGACGTCGTGATCGCGGGTGGAACCGAATCCGCCATCCACCCGATCACGATCGCTTCGTTCGCCTCCATGCAGGCGCTCTCCAAGCGCAACGACGACCCGGCCACCGCATCGCGCCCGACCAGCATCGACCGCGACGGCTTCGTCATGGGCGAGGGTGCCGCCGCGCTCATCCTCGAGACCGAGGAGCACGCTCGCGCGCGCGGCGCGAAGATCTACGCGTACGTCGCCGGCGGCGGCGTCACAGCCGACTCGTACCACATCACCGCCAACGACCCCGAAGGCGCGGGTGCCGCACGAGCGGTGGGTCTTGCGCTCGCGATGGCCGACGCGTCCGCGGACGACGTGACGCACATCAACGCGCACGCCACCTCGACGCCCGTCGGGGACCCCAACGAGTACACCGCCCTCAAGGCCGTCTTCGGCGACCGCATCGACGACATCCCCGTATCGGCGACCAAGGCGTCCACGGGCCATCTCCTCGGCGGCACCGGCGCTCTCGAGGCGATCTTCACGATCCTCGCGATCAGCGAGCGTCAGGCACCGCCGACGATCAACATCACCGAGCAGGACCCGGCCGTGCCCTTCCGCGTGTCCGGCTCGGCCCAGTCGCTGGGCGCGGGCGACCAGCTCGCGATCAGCAACTCGTTCGGTTTCGGCGGCCACAACGCGGTCGTCGCATTCTCGAACGTCTGAACCCTGACGTCGAAAGGCCCGGAGAGCAATCGCTCTCCGGGCCTTCGTCGTATCGGGCGGCAGTGCGCCTTCCCAGCGCCGGGACGAGGTCGACCGGCATCCGGTAGCAGCGCTCCCGCCGCCCGAGGTCTTGGTCAGCCGACCTTGTGCAGCCACACCACCGGGGCATCGTCGCCGGCTTGACGGAACGGCTCCAGCTCTTCGTCCCACGCGCCGCCCAGGGCGACGCTGAGCTCGCGCTGCAACTCCGCCGCATCCCCCGCCGCGATCTCCATCGCGTAGCGGATGCGGTCCTCCCCGATCACCACGTTGCCGGCGGTATCCGTCTGCGCGAAGTGCACGCCGAGGTCCGGCGTGTGCATCCACCGACCGCCGTCGCTGCGCGCACTCGGGTCTTCGGAAACCTCGAAACGCAGGTGCTCCCAGCCGTGCATTGCACTGGCGAGTGCCGCTCCGGTGCCATTGGGGGCTTCCCAGTAGAACTCGGCACGGCGGCTCCCCGGCAGCACCGGCTGATCGGACCATTCGAAGTTGACGGCGCGCCCGAGGACACGCCCGACAGCCCACTCGAGGTGGGGACACAACGCCCGTGGCGCCGAGTGGATGAACACCACTCCGCGCGCCATGTGTGCAGCCATTCTCTCTCCGATCATCAGGTGCGTCTTCCCCTACGACCTGACTCGGCGAATGAACTACGGGTATGCGGTTGTCCCGGCCATTATCTCCGGCCCACCCGAGAATCACAAGTCTGTAACTCTCTGAATGTCGACGCCGCGCCGAGCGTGTCGAGCGCACTTCCGTCAGCTGTCCTGTCGGCGCGACCGCTCGACGCGCTTTGCTGGAGGAGGCGTTCGTCGTGGGGCGCAAGAACAGGGAGACATGATCGAGGCATCCGACCCGGCCGCCGCAGCTGCCCCACCCAAGAGGGTGGGCGCGCTCGCGCCGCTCACCGTGCCGGCGTTCCGTGCGCTGTGGATCGCCGCCCTCATCAGCAACATCGGCAGCTGGATGCAGACGGTCGGGGCGCAGTGGTTCCTCGTCGAGCAGCACAGTTCCGCTCTGCTCATCGCCCTCGTCCAGACCGCGAGTGCCGCACCCGTCCTCCTGCTCGGGATCCCCGCAGGCGTGATCGGCGAGCTCCTGAATCGACGAACCCTTCTGATCTGGGTGCAGGCCACACAGGTCGTCATCGGGGGCACGCTGGTCGTTCTCACCATGAGCGGCGAGATGTCGCCGTATCTGCTGCTCGCCCTGACGCTCGTCCTCGGGGCGGCTTCGGCCGTGCAGCTGCCCGCGTACGGTGCGATCTCCGCCGAGATCGTGCCGACAGCCTTCATCCCCAATGCGGCGTCTCTCAGCTCGATCTCGGTGAACGTCGCACGGGCGATCGGCCCCGCCATCGCAGGGGCCCTGGTCTCGCTGCTCGGTGTGGCGTTCGTGTTCGCCCTGAATGCCGCATCCTTCGCCGTCTTCCTGGTGGTCCTTCTGACGTGGCGGGGATACCGTCCCTCGCCTCATGGGTTCGAGCCCTTCCTCGATGCCACGCGAGCGGGTGTCCGTTACGTCCGCAACGCGGGGATCATCCGTGCGCTCTATCTGCGCCTGGGGCTCTTCATCGTTCCCGCTTCGGCGCTGTACGCGCTTCTCCCACTTCTCGCGACCCAGCGCCTCGGCCTCGACGCCACCGGCTACGGCGTGCTTCTGGCCGGCGTGGGAGCGGGATCGATCGTGGGCGCGTTCACGATGCCGCGCGTACGGGACACGATCGGCGTGAACCGCACCGTGCTGTTGTGCGCCCTCGCGTTCGGAGCGAGCATGGTCGGGACCGCCGTGTCTTCGTGGGCCGCGCTCAGCGTCGTCATCCTGGCCGTGGGCGGTGCAGGGTGGATCGGCGTGATCGCGACCCTCAACGGTGCCGTGCAGTCCTTCCTCCCCACCTGGGTGCGAACGCGGGGCCTGTCGATCTATCAGATGGTGCTGTTCGGCTCGACCGCGGCGGGATCCGCGCTCGCGGGTGCTGTGGCCGGCTGGATCGGATCGGTGACAGCCTGTCTGGCAGCGGGTGTCGTCGTCGTCCTGGCGGCGCTGACACAGCTCGCTCTCCCGCTCGCGCCGACGGGACACATCGCTCGCGGTCGTGGTGAGCTCCCCCTGCCCGAGCTCGAAGCGGACGCCGACATCGACGAGAGCGCGCAGACGCTGGTCCTCGTGCGATATCGGGTCGAGGACGGGAATCGGACGGAGTTCCTCACCCGGATGGCGCTCGTCGAGCACAGTCGGCGGCGCACCGGCGCCCGCAGCTGGACACTCTACCTCGATCGGGAACAGCCAGGCGTGCTCGTGGAAGCCTTCCACGTCGGCAGTTGGCGCGAGCACCTGAGCCAGCATGCGGAGAGGCTCACCGGGTACGACCAGAAGGTCATCCACGACGCGCAGATGCTCGCACTCTCCGTCGACACCGAGCATCTGATCGCGACCGGTCCAGCATCGCCGTCCATGTGAGCGCGAGGCGCACCGGCACACGCCTCTCGCCGCGGCTCGAGCGGTCGCCCGCTCACCGCGCCACGGCAGCCTGCAGCAGCTGATCGATGAGGGCCGTGTAACCGAGCCCGACGGCCGCGAACATGCGCGGCACCTGCGAGTGCTCGGTCAGGCCCGGCGTGGTGTTCACCTCGTTGAGCACGACGCCTCGCCCGGTGACGAAGAAGTCGAAGCGCGCGACGCCGGCGCATCCGAGCGCGTCGTAGAGACGCACCGCATCCCGCTCCAAGCCCTCCAGCTCGTCCGACGTCACACGCGCGGGGATGATGAACGGTGCGCTGCCGTCGTACTTGGCAGCGTGATCGAACAGGGCCCGCTCCGCGACGGCGATCTCCAACGGCTCACCGACCCGCAATGCGCCCGAGGGGCCGCGGAAGACCGCGATGTCCACCTCTCGCCCGGTGATGAAGGGCTCGACCAGCACGCTGTTGCCGGCGCAGCGCGCTCGTTCGATGGCCACGGCCAGGTCCGCCGCGTCCGAGACCAGGGAGACGCCGTTGCTCGAGCCGCCCGACGTCGGCTTCACCACGAAGGGCGCGGCGAGGGGAACAGCGGTCACCTCATCACCGGGCTCGATCAGGATCCCCGGCGCCGTCGTCACTCCCAGCGCACCTGCGACGAGCTTCATCGCCCACTTGTCCATCGCCAATGCTCCGGCCCGCACCGGCGAGCCCGCGAACGGGACGCCCAGCATGGTCAGAAGGCCGGCGATCGCACCATCCTCGCCGTTCACGCCGTGCAGCGCCGGGAAGACGACGTCGCAGCCGTCGAGAAGACGCACGGCGTCGGCGGGCGTGAGAGATCCGGCGGCGCCGCGCCACTGCCCGCCGCGCTCGATGGTCAGCTCGCAGACGTCGTCGCCGAGCTCTCTCGCCGCCCGCGCCACCGCGGCGGCCGATGCGAGCGACACATCGTGCTCGTCGTTCGCTCCGCCACCGATGACCGCGATCCTTCGCTGCCGGAGTTTCGTCATTCAGGGGTCCTCTCGATGTGTGTCCGGCGCGTCACGCGGGAGACGCGTGCACCGATCCGGGTGACGATCTCGTGCTCGATGGTGTCCGACCATCTCGCCCAGTCGGCCACGGTGGGCTCCCCCTGGTCGCCGGGGCCGAAGATCGTCACGGTCTCCCCCGGGTTCAGAACGTCGTCGCCGGTGTCGATGACCGCCATGTCCATGGAGATCAAGCCGACGATCGGACGACGGCGACCCCGCACGAAGACCTCCGCCCGGTGGGAGGCGGCGCGGGGCAACCCGTCCGCATATCCCAGCGGGAGCAGGGCCAGGTGGGTGGGTCGGTCTGTGGTGAAGCGAGCGCCGTAGCCGACACCGACATCCGCGCCCACTCGACGCGCGCTGATGACCGGAGCGCGGAGGGCGAGGGCGAAGCGCAGCTCGCGCGAGGTCCGGGAGGGGTCGATCCCGTACAGGCCCGCTCCGATGCGATGGAGATCGTGATCGCCACCGACTCCCGTGATCGTCGCGGCCGTCGCCGCGAGGTGGGTGACGGCTGGCGCGAGCCCTCGATGGCGCGCGCTCCGGACGGCCGCATCGAAGCGCAGCCGCTCGCGGAGGTTCTGCGGGTGGTCGGGGCGGTCGGCGCACGACATGTGCCCCATGATCCCGACGATCTGCACATGCCCCTGCCGCTCCGCCGTCCGAGCGAGTTCGCAGAGGCTCCGCCACTCGGATGCGGGTGCGCCGTCACGAGTCATGCCCAGATCGGCATGCAGGTGCAGACGGGCCCGACGACCGAGGCGATGCGCGGCGCGGACGGTGGCGTGCAACGCGTCCGCGCTGGCGACACCGAGGTCTACGCGCTCCGAGACGGCCGACAGGAAGTCGGCGCCGATCGGATTCAGCCAACTCAGGACCGGGACGTCGACACCGCTGCGTCGGAGGGCGAGTGCCTCGTCGATCGACGCAACCCCGAGCGAGGTCGCACCCTCCTCGACCACCGCAGACGCGACAGGACCGTGCCCGAACGCGTCTGCCTTCAGCACCGCCATCAGCCGGCCGCGGGTCAGACGGGTGAAGTACCGCGCGTTGGCTCGAATCGCGTCCTCGTCCACGCTCAGCTCCGGCGTCGAGATGACCGCATCAGCGCGGGGTCGGGAGGCGTACGGCACCCTCAGAGTCAATCCATGCGCCCGTCACAGCGTCGTATCGAGTTCTCGATACGCTCGCGATACACCCGGTCTGTGGAACTCACCAACGCCGGGCGACCCGCCTCCTCTAGGGTGATGACCATCTCGAAGCAGACCGTACCGGTCTGCTACAGAGCGAAGGGACCTCATGGACGTCGCATTCCCGTCGGGATCGATCATGGTGAGGACCGCAGCAGACGAGGTCGTGATCCTGCACATCTGCGATGTGTGCGGTGCCGTCGTCGCGGAAGCAGAGGACACCGACCTGGCATTCCACAAGCGCTGGCACAGGATCACCGGCTCCGGAAGCTGGATCGACCCGTCGACCGGCCGACTCCACGGCTCCGGCAACACCGCCCCGCCGGGCGGGTCGCCGAGTTGAACCGTGGATCAGGCGAGTAGGGCGGGTGGGACTTGAACCCACGATCGTCGGGTTATGAGCCCGCTGCCTTGACCAGCTTGGCCACCGCCCCCTGTGGCGAAAAGCCTATCGCGGCGGCGCCGTGTCGCCGCGGCTGCCTCGCTGCAATGGCAGCTCCTGGCTGTCGCTGATGACCTGCGGGTGGTTTCGGGTGAGCGAGAACACGCCGTAGACCGCGATGAGCCCGGCAACGACGAATCCCGCGATGGCCCAGGCACCCGCGGTGGCCGCTTCCTGGAGGATGACGAGGCCGATCACGACGGCGACGATGGGATCTATCACCGTGAGACCCGCGATGACCAGGTCGGGCGGCCCCACCGAGTACGCGGTCTGCACGAAGTACGCCCCGAGCGTGACCGCGACGAGCAGACCCACGATGCACAGGATCGAGAGCCACCCGAAGTCGCCTTCCTGGATGTTCTTGATCACGACCTTCGCGAGGGTGGCGACGAACGCGTAGAGCACCCCCGCCGCGACGATGTAGAAGAGCGGACGCGCATGCTTGCGCATCCACAGCCACCAGGAGAGGGCGGTCAGGACGACCACGACCGCGAGCAGTCCCAGGATCGTCAAGAGCTCCGACTGCGAGATGGGCTGCTCGGTGGCGACGAACGCGGCGATGGTGACGAAGATGAGGATGCCACCCACGCACGCGATGATCGAGCGCACCGACGCCTTGGTCGGCTTGTGTCCGGAGATCCGAGCGTTCAGCAGCGTCGTGATCACCAGCGACACCGCCCCGAGAGGCTGCACCAGGATCAGCGGCGCGAAGGCGAGAGCTGTCAGCTGGCAGGTGATACCCAAGCCGAGCATCACCGTTCCGGCGACCCATGAGGGCCGCCTCAAGAGCTGGAGGAGCTGACCTCCGCTCAGCCCGCTCGCGCCCGATGCGTTCGCGAGGCGCTCGACCTTGACGACGCCTCGATGCTGATACTGCGCGCCGAGCGACATGAACACCGCACCGAGCAGTGCGATCGGGATGCCGATGAGGATGCCCGGGTCACGGAAGACGCCGACGAGGTCGTTGGCGACATCGTTCAGGATCACTTCCGCTGAGAGCACCTTATGACCCTAACGGCAGGCGTGCGCTGGGTAGGCTCTGACACGTGGCTGTCCTTCCGATTCGCATCATGGGCGATCCCGTCCTCCACTCCCCCGCCGCCCCCGTCGAGGAGGTGACCGACGAGATCCGCACCCTGGTCGCCGACATGTACGAGACCATGGATGCCGCGCCCGGCGTCGGTCTCGCCGCGCCCCAGGTCGGTGTGGGCCTGCGGATCTTCACCTACACGTATCAGGACGACGAGGGCGCCGAGTGGCGCGGCGAGATCATCAACCCGGAGCTGTGGATGACGCCGCTCATCCCCGGCGATCCCGACGAGGACGAGGAGTCCGAGGGCTGCCTCTCGTTCCCGGGCGAGCGATTCCCGCTGCGTCGTTCGGAACACGTCCGCGTGACGGGAACGGACCTCGAGGGCCGTCCGGTGTCGATCGATGTCGAAGGCTGGCGCGCCCGCATCCTGCAGCACGAGTTCGATCACCTCGACGGCATCCTCTACATCGATCGCCTCAGCGACTCGGACTGGAAGACGACGCAGAAGATCGCCCGCAAGCGCGGATGGGGACGCCCGGGAGCGTCCTGGCTCCCGGGCGTCGACGACCTCGAAGGCTGAGGCTCAAGCTCCGTCGGACGACGTCCCGGCTGCCGGCGGTGCGGGCGGGGTGTGCTGAGCCTGGGTGGCCGCCTGAAGCTGCTCCCCCATGGCCTGTCCGACGACACGGCCCTGGATGATCTCAGCGAGGTCGAGGCCCGTTGCGACCTTCACCGCGTCGAAGGTGGCGCGCAGACCCTGCGCGGACTCCGCCGCGAGGTGACTGCTGGCGCCCTCTCCGCCGAGGACCGTGACCGAACCGACCTTGTCGTATCCCTTCGCGAACTCGGCCATCATCGGGACGAGCGCCTCGAGAGCGCGCTGCGCGAGCAGTGCCTGCTGGTTGCGGCTGAGAGCCTCGGCCTCCGCCTCGATCGCCGCAGCGCGCGCCTCACCCTCGGCCCGGACGGCGTCGGCTTCGGCGTTCGCACGAAGGCGCGTCGCGGCCGCATCCTGCTCGGCGATCTGCGCCTGGGCCTGCGCCGCCTTGACCTTGGCGTACGCGTCGGCATCGGCTGCGCGCTCGCGCTCGTAGAGGTTGGCGTCGGCGACCTTCTTGATGTCGGCATCCAGTCGGGCCTGCTTGTTCTCGGCCTCCTGGAGCAGCACCGCCTGCTGACGCTCGGCGCGGGCAAGGGCCTCGGCCTGCTCGGCCTCGGCGTTGGCGCGGCCGACCTCCGCCTGTGCGGCCGCCGTGTTCTTGTCGAGCGCGGTCTGCTCGATCAGGTTCGCCTCCTGTGTGGCGATCTGACGCGCCCGAATCTCGCGCTCCGCGTTGATCTTGGCGACTTCAGCCTCGCGCTTCACGCGCTCCACCTCGGTCGCGCCCAGAGCGGAGATGTAGCCGTTCTGATCGGTGATGCCCTGAATCTGGAACGAGTCGAGGATCAGCCCCTGCGACGACAGATCGCTCTTGATGCCTTCGGCGATCTGGTCCGAGAGGCGCTGGCGATCGCGCATGAGCTCTTCGACCGTCAATGTCGCGACGACGCCGCGGAGGGCGCCTTCGAGCTGTTCGGTCGTGAACTGCTCGATCGCCTTGTCCTGCGAGGCGAAGCGCTCGGCCGCGCGGCGGACGGATTCCGGGTCGGAACCGATCTTGACGAGCGCGACACCGCTCACGTTGACGGTGACGCCGTTGGAGGACTGCGCCGTCGGCTCCATCTTGATCTGACGCGCGCGGAGGGAGATCATCTCACCGCGCTGGGTGAGCGGGTTCACGATCGCACCGCCGCCGGTGATCACCGTGATGCGAGAGTCTCCGCTGGTGCTGCGCTGCTTCTTACCCACGATCACGAGAGCCTCGTCGGCCTTCGCCACCCGGTACCAGGCGCGGATCAGGATCAGCACGATCACCAGGACGACGACGAGCACGATCCCGCCGACGATGGCCAGCAGCCCCATTGCTCCGAGTGCGGCGATATCCATGTGCATCCTTCCGGTCACGGCGACGGACGCCTCACCCCGAAGCGTCTCCCCCTCACCCTATCCAGCGGCTATGTTCATGCCGAGCCGGTTGTGGACGAGCGCAGCGACCGGGTACGCAGGCATGAAAAAAGACCCGGGGTGGAAGCCCGGGTCTCAGGTGAGAGCTGCGGTAGATGACGCAGTACTCTCGCTCCCCGGCTTGGACTCGAACCAAGAACCTATCGGTTAACAGCCGATTGCTCTGCCAATTGAGCTACCGAGGAATGCTGTCCTTCATGCGAAGGCAACCCCACTATCGTAGCAAACTCCGCGGGCTCACGACGACACGAGGCGGCGATCAGCCGACGACGAGGGCGTCCATTGCATCTTCTTCACGCCATGGCCGAATCCGACCGCATGACCACCCTGCATCACGAGCACATCGGCATCGAAGCTCGCGAGCGTCTCTGCCTCGTTCGCGACGAGCAGCAGCGAAGTGCCCCGCTCGCGGCGCCGCGCCTCGAAGGCGGTTCGCACCAGTTCGCGCCCTTCGACGTCGAGATTCGCCATGGGCTCATCGGCGACCACCAGCCGGGGATCGAGCACGAGTGCGCGTGCGATCGCGACACGCTGACGCATCCCCGAGCTCAGCTCGTACGGGAACTTGGATGCCGCGCCGATGCTGAGACCGAGTTCGTCGAGCAGCGTCACCACCCGCAGCTCGAGCGCACGAGCGTTCACCCGCCGCGCACGACTCGTGACGGGCTCCGCGACGATCTCCGCCACCGTCAGCCGCGGTGGCAGCTGGGCGCCGTCCTGCTGCCGCAGGTAGCCCGCGAAGACCGGAAGCGCGCGACGACGGCGACCGCCGTGTCGCACGGACACCCCTTCGACGACGGCATCGCCGCCGACGACGTGGACGCCCTCATCCGACTGCCCGGCCAGGACGGCTGCGAGCGTCGACTTCCCCGAGCCCGTCGAACCGACCAGGATGAGGGCGGCTCCGCGCTCCAGTCGGAAGGAGATCCCGTCGATCACCCTCTCGTCGCTACCTGCGTGAGCCAGCGAGATGTCGCTGCAATCGATGCTGAGCGCGGCCTGATCCATGCAGTCATCCTGCACGCTGAGCGCCCGAATCGCTACTGATCGAGAGTCAGTCGCAGTCGCGCCGCGTCGAGTTCGCGCAGGCGCAGGCGAACCTCGCGCCCCTCAGGCGAATCGGGGGCGAGCCGCTGGATGTCTCCCACCAGCTCCTGCTTCTGGCGGTCGATGGCACGAAGCCGGATGCGCAGCGCGAGGTCACGAGCGGAGATCACGGCGTGTTCTTCATCGCGCGCCGGAAAATCACCCGTGAGCAGTTCGGCCGCGAGCGACCGGTACGGCTCCCTCACGGCGTCGACCGCCGCGGCCGCCCATCCCGGACGGGAGTGATCGGGGACCGCCGCGATGCTCGATCGCACCGCCTCGAGGGCAGGATGCTGAAAGGTCTCATCCAGCGCCGCACGCAGCTCCGCAGGATCGAGGCGGTGCCCGTACTGCAAGAAGCCCATCACCGCGTCGCGCTCCAGATCGGCGGAACGAGGCAGCGAGGCGAGCGAGACGCGCACGGCGGGCTGCTGCGGGGCGTCGAGCGGGGCGGCCGGGGCGGCCGCGGGCTCCGGCGCACCGGCGGCGCGGGCTCGCTGGCGGGCCACTTCGCGGTGGACGTCTTTCAGGTCTTCGCCGAGTCGGCGCGCCAGAACATGCTCGTATCGCCGACGCAGCGGCTCGTCACGGATCTCCGCCAGCAGCGGGGCGGCGAGGTTGAGGCCCGCGAGGCGCCCCTCGACCGTGCGCAGGTCGAGGCCGGCGAGGCGCTGGTCGATGACGAACTCGAACATCGGGACCTTCGTGTCCATCAGCGCGCGCACCGCGCCGTCGCCGCGCGCCAGCCGCAGGTCGCACGGGTCGAGATCCGCAGGCCCCACGGCCACGAAGCTCTGCGCGTTGGCCGTGCGTGTCTCGGCGAAAGCGCGCACCGCGGCCTTCTGGCCTGCCGCATCCGGGTCGAACGTGAAGACGATCTCTGCGGCCGCGTCGTCGCCCATGATGCGACGCAGCACCTTCATGTGCTCGGCGCCGAATGCCGTCCCACAGGTCGCCACAGCGGTGGTCAGCCCGGCCAGGTGGCACGCCATGACATCGGTGTACCCCTCGACGACGATGACGCGGCGCTTCTCGCCACGGGCGATGTCGCGCTTGGCGAGGTCGATGCCGTAAAGGACCTGCGACTTGCGGTAGATCGGCGTCTCGGGCGTGTTGAGGTACTTCGGGCCCTTGTCGTCTTCGAGCAGGCGCCGCGCGCCGAAGCCGAGAACCTGACCGGTGACATCGCGGATGGGCCACACCACCCGACCTCGGAACCGGTCGTACACACCGCGTTGCCCCTGGGACACGAGTCCCGCCGTCAGCAGCTCCTCCTTCGTGAACCCCTTCGCCGTCAGGGCGTCGAGCATGCCCGACCATCCCGGCGGCGCGAAGCCCACACCGAAGTGCGCGGCCGCGCCCGCGTCGAAGCCCCTCTCACCCAGGAAGCGGCGCCCCACTTCGGCCTCGGGGGTCAACAGCTGTGCCCGGAAGAACTCGGCGGCCGCCGCGTTCGCCGCGTAGAGACGGGCGCGTCCGGACGTCTCGGGCGCCGCCCCGCCCTCTTCGTAGTGGAGCGTGTAGCCGATGCGTCCCGCGAGGCGCTCCACCGCCTCGGTGAAGGTCAGATGGTCCATCCGCCGAAGGAACGTGTAGACGTCGCCTGATTCACCGCATCCGAAGCAGTGGTAGAAGCCCACCTGCGGTCGCACATGGAAGCTGGGGCTCTTCTCGTCGTGGAACGGACACAGGCCCTTGAGGGAGCCCACGCCCGCGGACTTGAGCGCGACGCGCTCCCCCACGATGTCGGCGATGTTCGTGCGGGCCTTCACCTCCTCGACGTCGGCCTGCGCGATGCGCCCCGGCATCAGAGCCCCTCAAGAGGCTCGGGAAGGGCGTACAGGGAGCGGGCGATGGTTCGTCCTCCCGGCATCCAGACGTCGAGGGTCTCGGTGTCGATCTCGCCGACCAGACGGTGGTGCCAGCCCAGGGCGAAACGGTCCGTCAGACTCGCCACCTGGTCGACGATCACGCGCCGACGTGCGCCGTCGCTCTCGGCGCGGGCGAAGTCCTCAGCGTGCAGGGCATCGAGATGCTCCGGCGCCTCCCACAGGGCGGTCGCGAGCCGTTTCAGCAGGCGTCGCTGCTCGCGGTAGAGCCCCTTCCGCCCCTCGATCGTGACGACGAACGCTCCGATCGTGCCCTTGAGCACCGCCATCTCGGCCTCGACGACGCGCGGGACGACCACATGGCCGTTGTACCGCGTCAGCGCCGGTGCGTCGTACGCGTCGCGTGTCGCAGCGGTCGCGGCGCGCGCGAAACGGCCGATCAGGTCGGAGGTGAGGTTCTTCAATCTGGCGTGCGCCGCCCGGGTCCCGTCGAACGAGGCGATCCACTCCGGCAGGCTGGTCAGCCGGTAGAGGGCGTCCTCGAGCTCGTCGCGCGTGAAGTCGTAGCCGACCCACGTCTGGATGGCGCTCAACAGCGCCGTGTGCTGACGCGGGTCTGAGAGGCGGCCGGGATCGAGGTATCCGTTGATGACGGCGTCCTCGAAGTCGTGCACCGAGTAGGCGATGTCGTCCGAGAGGTCCATGACCTCGGCCTCGATGCAGCGCACCCGGCCCGGCGCGCCCTGGCGCATCCAGCGGAAGACGGGTTCGTCATCGGGGTAGACGCCGAACTTCAGCCGCCCCCCTGGATCGGGCACCGGGCTGTCGATGGTCCACGGGTACTTGCAGGTCGCGTCGAGGCTGGCGCGTGTCAGATTGAGCCCGTAGCTGCGGCCGTCGTCCGAGATCACCTTCGACTCGAGCCGGGTCAGGATGCGCAGGGTCTGGGCATTGCCCTCGAAACCACCGATGTCCTCGGCCCAGTCGTTGAGCGCACGTTCGCCGTTGTGTCCGAACGGCGGATGACCGAGATCATGGCTCAGGCATGCCGTATCCACGACGTCCGGCGCCAGCTGCAGGGCGGTCGCCAGCTCGCGCCCCACCTGCGCGACCTCGAGAGAGTGCGTCAATCGGTTGCGCGCGAAATCTGCCGGGCTCGCCGGGGAGAGCACCTGCGTCTTGGCCGCCAGCCGGCGCAGCGAGGCCGAGTGGAGGACTCGCGCGCGATCGCGGGCGAAGTCGTCGCGCTGCGAGCGGTGCTGCTCGGCGAAGAAGCGTTCCGCGTCGGTCGCCTCGTACCCGTCGGGGCGCGTCCCCGTCATGGAGTGTTCAGCCGCCACTGTGGTCGAGCTCCGCATCCGCCAGCGCGCCGGCGGCGTCGGTCGCCAGCTCCCGGCTGTCGAGCCAGCCCTCGGGAAGCGCCGGGCGCTTCGGGGTTCCCGCGCGACCGCGCTGACCCTCGGCCGCTTCGCCCGGATAGGGCGCATCGAGCTCCAGCGTGCCGAGGAGGTCGTCGATCTCCTGCAGCGAAGAGGCCGTCGCGAGCCGCGCGCGGATGTCGCCGCCCACGGGATACCCCTTGAAGTACCAGGCCACGTGCTTGCGGATGTCGCGGCATCCGCGATCCTCGTCCTCGAAGAACTCGACCAGAAGCTCCGCGTGACGCCGGAAGGCGCCCGCCACGAAACCGAGCGTCGCATCGACCGGCTGCGTTCCGGCACCGCCGCCGAACGCGCGGGCCAGATCGCCGAAGAGCCACGGACGCCCGAGACAGCCGCGACCCACCACGACGCCGTCGCAGCCGGTCTGCTCGACCATCCGCACGGCGTCCTCCGCCGACCAGATGTCGCCGTTGCCCAGCACCGGCACACTCGTGATGGCCTGCTTCAGCGTCCCGATCGCATCCCAGTCGGCGTTGCCCGAGTAGAACTGCGACGCGGTGCGCGCGTGCAGCGCGATCGCCGCAACCCCCGCATCCTCCGCGATCCGGGCAGCATCGAGATACGTGAGGTGATCGTCATCGATGCCCTTGCGCATCTTCACGGTCACCGGGATGTCGCCCGCGCCGTGCACGGCAGCGCGCACGATGTCGCCGAACAACCCGCTCTTCCACGGCAACGCCGCTCCCCCACCCTTGCGGGTGACCTTGGGGACGGGGCAACCGAAGTTCAGGTCGATGTGGTCGGCGCGATCCTCGTCTGCGAGCAGCCGTGCAGCCGCTCCCACTGTTGCCGGATCGACGCCGTAGAGCTGTACCGAGCGGGGCGTCTCGGACTCGTGATGACGGATCAGCCGCATGGTCGTCTCATTGCGCTCGACCAGGGCGCGCGAGGTGATCATCTCGCTCACGTAGAGGCCCGCGCCGTACTCGCGGCACAACCGACGAAACGCCGTGTTCGTGATGCCCGCCATGGGCGCGAGAACCACCGGCACCTCGACCTCGATGGGGCCGAGCCGCAGGGGGCGCGCGGGGGCGATTGTCGTGGTCACCAAATCATTCTCCCAGACCGAGGGACCGCGCGGCGGCGTACTGTAAGGCTCATGAGCGCGACCACCGCCGAAGACCTCCGCAGCATCCCCTTCACCGCCGCAGACGGCACCCAGAAGACCCTCGCCGAATACGGAGAGAACGTCCTCATGATCGTCAACGTCGCCTCACGCTGCGGGCTCGCCCCGCAGTACGAACAGCTCGAGGAACTGCAGCGCACCTACGGTGAGCGAGGCTTCACCGTCCTCGGATTCCCCTGTAACCAGTTCATGGGCCAGGAGCCGGGATCCGTCGAGGAGATCCTCGAGTACTGCTCGATGACGTGGGGCGTGACGTTCCCCGTGAACGACAAGGTGAAGGTCAACGGCCCCGGCGCCGCTCCCCTGTACAAGGCACTCAAGCGAGCGAAGGACGAAGAGGGCAAGCACGGCCCCATCCTCTGGAACTTCGAGAAGTTCGTGCTCACCCCCGCCGGAGACGTGCACCGGTTCCGCCCGACCACGAAGCCCGACGATCCGGCGATCGTCGAGGTCATCGAGCGGAACCTGCCCGCCTGAGTCAGGCCGTCTCGTCGCCCTGCCGCTCCGCCCACACCTGGCGGGCGATCTGCGCGAACGCCTCCGGCGGCTGCGCCCCGCTCACTCCGTAGCGCTCGTCGATCACGAAGAACGGCACGGCGTTGATCCCGTACGCCGCCGCCTGCGCCTTGTCGGCTTCGACGGCCTCGAGGTAGCGGTTGCTCTGCAGCGCCTCGCGCGCCGCATCCGCATCCAGTCCCACCTCGGCGGCCAGCGCCACGAGATCGTCCACCCGACCCACGTGGTGCCCTTCGACGAAGTAGGCGGCCATCAGGCGCTCGGTCATCTCCCGTTGCAGACCCTGCTCCTTCGCGAAGTGCAGCAGCTGATGAGCGAGCAC
Organism: Microbacterium sp. SORGH_AS_0428; assembly: GCF_031453615.1. Taxonomy (NCBI): domain Bacteria; kingdom Bacillati; phylum Actinomycetota; class Actinomycetes; order Micrococcales; family Microbacteriaceae; genus Microbacterium; species Microbacterium sp. SORGH_AS_0428. The sequence continues at coordinate 474,376 of NZ_JAVIZT010000001.1, forward strand.
CGTGTTCGTGTGCTGCAGCTTCTCGAAGTGGTAGTCCAGACCAGCCTCGGCCGCCACACCGGTGACACGGTCCAGCATCTGCCGAACCTGGTCGTGCGGCATCCCCTTGTACTCCGCAAGGAAGTCGACCTCGTTGCCGTGGAAGTCGACGGGCGTATCGGGCGAGAGCTCGTACGAGTGGAAGGTCACCTCCACCTGCGGGGCGTCCTCGTCCGCGGCGGCGGCCTTCAGTCCGGCCTCGAGATTGCGCTTTCCGATGTAACACCACGGGCACGCGATGTCACTCCACACGTCGATACGAATCGGGTCTGTCATGACGGGAGCAACGGCGGCGCTGCCCTCACTATTCCGATGCCCCGCGACCCGCAGCGACGAACGCTGAGAAGGTGTGAAGAATGGCCGCGTAAGCGGAGCGTGCTGTGCGAGACTTCTGGGGGCTGCCGTGGGGGTATGCCGGCACCTGAGCAACATGGGGAAAGAACGTGGGGACCCGAACCCCGGCGCGTGACGCGCGCCACGCACGACGGCGTCGACGCCGCACTGTCATCTGGGTGAGCTCGATCATCGCCGTCTTGGCGGTGGGCGGCACCACGGCTGCGGCCGTGGTCCTGCCGCAGTTGCCGCCGTCCTTCCCGTTCGCCGCGGAACCGACACCCAGCTCGTCGCCGTCGGTGATCCACTCACCGGATCCCGCACCGCTGCCGACCCCGGTGCAGACACCCGACATCCCGCCGCCGCCCCCGGCGCCGGTCTCCCCGCTCGCGCTCGGATGCGACACGACGACAGTGATGTCGGTGTGGGCGCACCAGGACGACGACCTGATCTTCGCGAACCCCTCGCTGCAGGATGCGGTGAGCAACGGCGAATGCGTGCGCACGCTCTACCTGACCGCCGGAGACGCCGGCAAGGGCACGAATTACTCGCGCTCGCGCGAGCTCGGAATCCTGCGCGCCTACAACTCGATGCGCGGCGCACAGGCGTTCTGGGACGAGACCAGCATCACCACGCTGTCGGGCGCACACGTCACCCTGTTCTCCCGGCAGGGCGACCCGAAGCTGAGCGTGGCCTTCCTTCGTCTTCCCGACGGCGGCCTCGATGCGGGCGGGTTCACCGCCACGGGCCACGGCAGCCTCCCGCAGCTGGAGTCCGGCGCGATCCCGGCGCTCGCCCCGATCGACGGTGCGCCGGCCCTCAGCGCGGCGGTGCTGCAGCAGACCGTCGCGGAGGCGATCACGGCGTGGGCGCCCAGCCGGCTGTTCACCCACGTCCCCGCCAACTCGCCCCTGACGCAGGGCGATCACCCCGACCACGGCGCGACGGGCGCGATCGTGCGGGCGGCAGCACAGAGCGTCGGATACCCCACGGATGCCATCCGGTACTTCGTGGGCTATCCCTCGCAGAATCTGCCCGTCAACCTCAGCGGCGATGCCCTCAACCGAAAGGTCGACACATACCGCATCTACGCGAAGGAGGATCCGGTGATCGCCTGCGCCGACAACACCGCCTGCCTCGCCCGCAAGGGGTTCGGCGCGTGGCTGCAGCGTTCCTATCCGAAGACGGACGCGGAGCTCGGAATCGGCTGAGCGCGCCTCACGTCCGCGGCGCGTCCACCGCGCCGCCGAAGCGGCGGTCGCGCCCCAGGTACATGTCGATCGCGCGCCACAGATCGCGGCGGCCGAAGTCGGGCCACAGGGTGTCGAGGAAGACGAACTCGGCGTACGCGGACTCCCACAGCAGGAAGTTCGAGGTGCGCTGCTCCCCGCTGGATCGGACGAACAGGTCCACATCCGGCATGTCGGGCTGGTACAGCCGGCGCTGGACGAGCTTCTCCGTCACGGCGGACGGCCGGAGGCGCCCGGCGGCGACATCATCCGCGATCGATCGCATGGCGTCGACGAGCTCGACCCGGCCGCCGTAGTTGACGCACATCGTCAATGTCAGGACCGTGTTCTCGCGCGTGAGTTCTTCGGCGTACTGGAGCTCTTTGATGACCGAGCCCCACAGCCGTGGTTTGCGTCCGGCCCACCGCACCCGCACACCCCACTCGTTGAGCTGGTCGCGGCGACGGTGCAGCACGTCACGATTGAAGCCCATCAAGAAGCGCACCTCGTCGGGCGAACGACTCCAGTTCTCGGTCGAGAACGCGTAGACCGAGAGGTGGGTGACGCCCGCCTGGATCGCTCCGGCGACCACGTCCAGCAGCGCCGCCTCGCCCGCCTTGTGCCCCTCGACACGGGTGAGTCCGCGGCCGTTCGCCCACCGCCCGTTGCCGTCCATCACGATCGCCACGTGACGGGGAACCGTGCCCCGCTGGTACGCGGGCGGGTACTCGCCCGTCCAGTCGACGGGTCGGTACGGCACCGCGTCCCGGTGCGTGTAGGGCTTCGGACTCATCGGGCTCTTTCCACGTGGGACAACGATCGGATGCCGCGCTCGAGGTGCCACTGCGCGTAGGCGGCGACGAGCCCGGAGGCGGAGGCGTGCGTGCGCTCGGTCGCGGCGTCCACGCTCACCCAGTCGCCGGTGAGCAGCGCACGGAGGTGGCCTGTGGTCTCGACATCCACGCGCGCGGATCCCGCGGGCGCGCATGAGCGGCACACCATGCCGCCGGCCTGGGCGACGAACGCGCTGTGCGGACCCGGGGCGCCGCATCGGGCGCAGTCGTCGAGGCCGGGGGCCCAGCCCGAGAGGGCGAGTGCGCGCAGGAGGTAGGAGTCGAGGATGCTGCGCGGCGCGTGGTCGGCGCGAGCGAGCGAGCGCAGACCTCCCACCAGCAGCAGATAGTGCGATGCGGATGCCTCGGCGTCGCCGAGTCGGTCGGCGGTCTCCGCCATCGCACTCGCGGCGGTGTAGCTGTCGTAGTCGCCGGCGATGTCGGCGCCGTAGGTGCCGAGCGACTCGGCCTGCTGGACGATGTCGAGCGAGCGACCCGCGTAGAGCTGGACGTCGGCCACCATGAACGGTTCCAGCCTCGCGCCCAGCCGGGACGACGTGCGGCGCACGCCCTTCGCGACGGCGCGGATCTTGCCGGTGCGGCGCCCGAGCATGGTGACGATCCGATCCGCTTCACCCAGCTTGTGGGTGCGCAGGACCACGACCTCGTCGCGATAGGTGGGCACACTCGATTATCCCGCCCAGCAGGGACAATGGATGCGTGACCGAGCCGCTCTTCGTGATCCCCCTGTGGGCCGATCTGACCGCCGTCGCCCTCGGAGGCGTGCAGGGCGCGCTCTTCGCGTCCGGTTTCCGCGGACAGCGCCGCCTCGATCTGCTCGGCGTCGCGATCATCGGCATCCTGTTCGGCATGGGGGGCGGTCTGATCCGCGATCTGCTGCTCGGCGTGGCCCCCGCCACCCTGCAGAGCGACTGGTACCTGCTCACGGCGATGGCCGCATCCCTCATCGGCATGCTGCTGGCGGGCCTCTTCCAGCGCCTCAATCGGGTCATCGTCTCGCTCGACGCGTTCGTCATCGGGCTCTTCGGCGCCTTCGGCACGAGCAAGGCGCTGGCCCTGGGACTCCCTGTCGTGCCGGCCGTGTTCGTCGGCGTCTGCGCGGCCGTGGGCGGAGGGGTGCTCCGCGACGTGATCATGGGCCTGCCGGTCGCGATCATGCACGTCGGGTCGCTCTACGCCGTGGCCGCGGCCGCCGGATGCGTCGTCCTCGCCACGCTGGAGGCGTTCGGCGTGAACCTCGTCGCCGCGGCGATCGTCGGCATCGCCGTGACGACCATCATCCGCATCCTGGCCGTGATCTTCGATCTCTCCCTGCCGGAGCAGCGGATGCTCTACCGCCGGAAGGTCGCGGTGGAGACCGCCGCGATCCCGATCGTGCGCCCCGCCGCCGAGCCCGAGTGAACGACCGCGAGACTGCACTCTCGTCACGAGATCACGGGTATTACCCGTGATCTCGTGCGGAAGATGCAGTCTCGCGGGGGCGGGATGCGGGATCAGGCGCTGGCGACCAGCTCGCGCTCGCGGGTGCGGATCGCGCGGTTGACGCTCGAGACGACCGCCTTCAGACTCGCCGTCGAGATGTCGCCGTCGATCCCGACTCCCCAGAGGCGCTCGCCGTCGACCTGCAGCTCGACGTAGGCAGCCGCCTGAGCGTCGCCGCCGGCACTCATCGTGTGCTCGACGTAGTCGTACAGCGAGATGTCGAAGCCACGGGAGCGCAGCACCTCGAGGAAGGCGGCGATGGGACCGTTGCCGTTCGCAGTCGCATCCTCGACGGTGTCGCCGTCGCGCAGGCGCACGTTCAGCTCGACGTCGCCGGTCATCTCGCTCGAGGTCCGCGTGCCGAGGAGCTCGAAACGGCCCCAGCGGGCGTCCTCCGACTCCGAAGGCAGGTATTCGTCGGAGAAGACCGACCAGATCTGGTCGCTCGTGACCTCGCCGCCTTCCGCGTCGGTCTTGGCCTGCACGACACCGGAGAACTCGATCTGGAGCTTGCGGGGCAGATCCAGCGCGTGGTCGGTCTTGAGCAGGTATGCCACCCCGCCCTTGCCCGACTGCGAATTGACACGGATGACCGCCTCGTAGGAGCGGCCCAGGTCCTTGGGATCGATGGGCAGGTACGGCACGGCCCACTCGATCTCGTCGACCGAGACACCGCGCGACGCCGCCTCGGCGGCCATCGCCTCGAAGCCCTTCTTGATGGCGTCCTGGTGCGAGCCGCTGAACGCCGTGAACACGAGGTCGCCGGCCCAAGGGCTGCGCTCGGGCACCGGCAGCTGGTTGCAGTACTCGGCCGTGCGCTTGATCTGGTCGATGTCGCTGAAGTCGATCTGCGGATCGATGCCCTGTGTGAACAGGTTGATGCCCAGCGCGACCAGGTCGACGTTGCCCGTGCGCTCGCCGTTGCCGAACAGGCAGCCCTCGATGCGGTCGGCGCCGGCCATGTAGCCCAGCTCCGCGGCGGCGACGGCCGTGCCGCGGTCGTTGTGCGGGTGCAGCGAGATGATGACGTTCTCACGGTGGTTGAGGTTGCGCCCCATCCACTCGATCGAGTCGGCGTAGACGTTCGGGGTGGCCATCTCGACCGTGGCGGGCAGGTTGATGATGACCTTGCGCTCGGGCGTCGGCTCCAGGACCTCGAGCACGGCGTTGCAGATCTCGGCCGCGAACTCGAGCTCGGTGCCCGTGTAGCTCTCGGGCGAGTACTCGTAGTACACCGCGGTGTCGGGGATGCGCTTCTCGTACTCGCGGCACAGCCGCGCTCCCTCGAGCGCGATGTCGATGATGCCCTGCTTGTCGGTACGGAACACGACCTCGCGCTGCAGCACGCTCGTGGAGTTGTAGAGGTGCACGATCGCCTGCTTCGCGCCGGCGATGGCCTCGTACGTGCGCTCGATGAGGTGCTGGCGCGCCTGCGTCAGCACCTGAATGGTGACGTCGTCGGGGATCAGATCCTTCTCGATCAGTTCCCGCACGAAGTCGAAGTCCGTCTGGCTCGCGCTCGGGAAGCCGACCTCGATCTCCTTGTAGCCCATGCGCACGAGCAGGTCGAACATGACGCGCTTGCGCTCGGGGCTCATCGGGTCGATCAGCGCCTGGTTGCCGTCGCGGAGATCGACCGCGCACCAGCGCGGCGCCTCGGTGATCCGCTTGGCGGGCCAGGTGCGATCGGGCAGATCCACACGGATCTGCTCGTGGAACGGACGGTACTTGTGCGTCGGCATGCCGGACGGCTTCTGAGTGTTCTCCATGGCTGCTTTCCTCGTCGGATGATGGGGGCCGTCGACGAGCTCCGCGACGAGAAGGGCCCTAGATCGAGGTCTCGTCGCGGCGACTAAGGAGAAGCACGGCCGCGCGCATGCGGACAGCTTACACCCGGCACCTCAGAAGCCGAGGCGCCCCAGCTGCTTCGGATCGCGCTGCCACTCCTTGGCCACGCGCACGTGCAGCGACAGGTACACACGGCGCCCGAGCAGCTGCTCGATCCCGGCGCGCGACGCCGCACCCACATCGCGCAGCCGCTGCCCCTTGCGTCCGATGATGATCGCCTTCTGGCTGTCTCGCTCGACGACGATGTCGGCGAACACGTCCGTCAGATCGGAATCCTCGCGCTCGGAGATGTCCTGGACGACGACCGCGATGGAATGCGGGAGCTCCTCGCGGGCATCACCCAGCGCCGCTTCACGGATGATCTCGGCGATGCGGTCCTCGGTGGTCTCGTCCGTCACCACGTCCGCGTCGTACAGCGCAGGGCCAGTCGGCATGAGCGCGAGCAGCTCGTCGGAGAGCACCCCCAGCTGCTCCCCCGTCAGAGCGGACAGCGGGATGACGGCGTCCCAGTCCTCGCGGAGGGAGTCCACCTCGATCAGTCGCTCGGTGATCTGCTCGCGGGATGCGGCATCCGTCTTCGTGACCACGGCGACCTTGCGTGCGCGGGGGTAGCCGTTCAGCGACTCCGCGATGCGGCGATCACCGGGGCCGACCTTCTCGGTCGCCGGCGCACAGAACGCGATGACGTCGACGTCGCCGAGCACGTCCTCGACCAGGTCGTTGAGGCGCTGCCCGAGCAGGGTGCGGGGTCGGTGCAGTCCCGGCGTGTCGACGACGACCAGCTGACCGGCGGGCCGATTCACGATGCCGCGGATGGCACGACGCGTCGTCTGCGGCTTCTCGCTCGTGATGGCGATCTTCTCGCCCACGAGGGCGTTGGTGAGCGTCGACTTGCCGACGTTCGGGCGGCCCACGAATGTCACGAAGCCGCTGCGGTGCTCGTCGGTCATCGTTCTCCCTTCACCGGCACGGGGATCGATCCCGTCCGGGTATCCGTCTGCGGTTCCGGGGCGCGTTCGACGAGGACCGTCGCAAGACCGCGTCCCCGTCCGCGGGAGGCCCCGCCCGTCAGGTTGAGGCCTTCGTACGTGACGCTGGCGCCGGGCTGCGGGACCCGACCCAGCACCTTGCCCAGAAGCCCGCCGATGGAGTCGACCTCGTCGTCGTCGAGTTCGAGGCCGAACAGTTCGCCGACGGCATCCAGGCCCAGGCGAGCGCTCACCCGGTAGCGGTCGGGGCCGAGCTCGACGACCTCCGTCGCCGGGGCGTCGTACTCGTCGGCGATCTCGCCCACGAGCTCCTCGATCACGTCCTCCAGGGTCACGAGGCCCGCGATGCCGCCGTACTCGTCGACGACCATGCACACGTGCACCGCGTCGCGCTGCATCTGCTGCAGCAACGGTTCGACGCGCATCGACTCGGGGACGAAGACGGGCACGCGGGCGAGCTGCGCCACCGACTGCGCACCCCAGTCCTGCTCGTCGCGGAACGCGCGGCGCACGAGGTCCTTGAGATAGAGGATGCCGCTGACGTCCTCGCCGTCGGCGGTGAGGACTGGGATGCGGGACACGCCGGTGTCCAGGAAGATCCGCAGCGCCTCCCGCGCCGTGTCGTCCTCAGCGAGCGTGACGAGGTCGGTGCGCGGCACCATGACCGCTCGGACGTAAGTGCCGGTGAACTCGAAGACCGAGTGGATGAGCTCGCGGTCGTCCTCTTCGATCAGATCGTGCATGGCCGCTTCGTCGACCATGCTGAGCAGCTGTTCCTCGGTGTCGAAGGATGCCCCGCGTGCGCCACCCGGGGTCACCCGGCTGCTCAGCGCGACGAGGCCGTGCGCGAGCGGACCGAGAAGGATGCGGACGCCCCTGATCACCGGCGCGGCTCCGCGTAGCAGACCCTCGGCGTGGCGGCGGCCCACAGAACGGGGGCTGACACCGACCGCCACGAACGAGAGGCCCGTCATGAGCACGACGGCCGCCAGAATCGCCCACCAGACGTTGTCGAACAGCTGGTCGAACGCGGCCGTCACGAGCACGGCGGCGCCGGTCTCCGCCAGCACGCGGATGAAGGCCACCGCGTTGGCGTGCGCTTCCGGGTCGGCGCTGATGCGACCGAGCGGTACGGCGTTGCGCCCGGACCCCGAGAGGTCGACGAGGTCCTGGCGGGAGGTGACGCCGAACGCCGCGTCGATCGCCGCCATGAGAGCGCCGAACGCGATGAGCAGAACGGCCGCGGTCAGCAGCAGAGCAGCGGTCATCCCCGCGCCCTGCGCCGCTCGGCGAGGGTGAAGGCGACGATGAGATCGCGCTGCAGACCGAACATCTCGGCCGCGTCGTCGGGCTCGGCGTGATCGAAGCCGAGCAGGTGCAGCAGCCCGTGCGTGGTGAGCATGATCAGCTCGTCCTGCATCGGATGCGGCGGCTTCGCCTCGCGGGCCTGGGTCTCGGCGACCTGAGGGCACAGCACGATGTCGCCCAGCAGGCCGGGAGGCGTCGGGGCTTCTTCGGAGCCGGGCCGCAGCTCGTCCATCGGGAAGCTCAGCACGTCGGTGGGTCCCGGCTCGTCCATCCACTGCACGTGCAGCGCTTCCATCGCACCCTCGTCGACCAGGAGGATCGCGACGTCGGCGTCCGGGCTGATGTGCAGCTCGGAGAAGTTGCTCTCCATGAGGCGCAGCAGCACGGTCTCGTCGACGTCGATGCCGGACTCGTTGGTGATCTCGATCGTCATGAGCGTCCTCGCTTCGGAAGGTGGTCGCGCGCGCCGCCGCGCCTCTGGGCACGATTGGCGAGCTCGCTGGCCTCGTCCCGCTCGCGCCGCGAGGCGAGGCGTCGCTCGTCGAACTCGGTGTAGGCGTCGACGATCTTGCCCACGAGCGTGTGACGCACCACGTCGTCGCTGGTCAGGTAGGAGAAATGGATGTCGTCGATGTCCTTGAGCACCCGCGTGACCAGGCGGAGGCCGGAGGCACCCTGCGGCAGGTCGATCTGCGTGATGTCGCCGGTGACGACCATGCGCGTCCCGAACCCCAGGCGGGTGAGGAACATCTTCATCTGCTCGGGCGTCGTGTTCTGCGCCTCGTCGAGCACCACGAAGGAGTCGTTGAGCGTGCGCCCGCGCATGTAGGCGAGCGGCGCCACCTCGATGGTTCCACTCGCCATGAGCTTGGGGACGAGCTCCGGGTCGAGCATCTCGTTCAGCGCGTCGTAGAGCGGCCGCAGGTACGGATCGATCTTGTCGGTGAGCGAACCGGGGAGGAAGCCGAGGCGCTCCCCCGCTTCGATCGCCGGCCGGCTGAGGATGATCCGGCTGACCTCCTTGCGCTGCAGGGCTTGGACGGCCTTCGCCATCGCCAGGTAGGTCTTGCCCGTGCCGGCGGGCCCGATGCCGAACACGATCGTGTTCTCTTCGATCGCATCGACATAGGCCTTCTGCCCGAGCGTCTTCGGGCGGATGACCTTCCCTCGCGACGACAGGATCGCCTCGCCCATGACCTCGGAGGGACGCATCCCGCCGTCGGTGTCGAGGATGCGGCGTGACGACGCGACGTCGGCGGGGCCGAGGTCCTGTCCGCGGCGGGTCATGACCAGCAGCTCCTCCACGAGCGTCTTCGCCGCGGCGACCTCGGCGGCCGAACCGGAGAGGGTGATCTCGTTGCCGCGCACGTGGACGTCGACATCCGGATGTTCGCGCTCGACCACGCGCAGGAGGCGATCCTGCGGTCCGAGAAGCTGCACCATGGCGATGCCGTCGGCCATCAGCTTCTCGACGGCTTCGGGCTGGGGCTGCTCAGGCACCGACACTCCCCTCCGAAAGGTCGCCGGCGAGGACGTGCGCGTGCACGTGGAAGACGGTCTGGCCTGCGCCGGCACCGGAGTTGAAGACGAGGCGGAAGTCGCCGTCCGCGTGCTCCGCCGCGACCTTGCCCGCGACCTCGACCATCTCGGCCAGCAGATCGGGCGCATGGGCCGCGAGCGAGACGACATCGCGGTAGTCGGGGCTCTTCGGGATCACCAGGAGGTGCACGGGGGCCTGGGGCGCGATGTCACGGATGACGAACACGCGCTCGGTCTCGACGAGGATCTCCGCGGGGATCTCGCCCTGCAGGATGCGGGTGAACACGGACGGCTCGCTCATTCCCCCAGTCTATGCGTGCGCGTTCACCACCGACCCAGGAGGGCCTCGATGGCGGCGAGGGCGGCCGGCCCCGCGGTGGAGGTGCGCAGGACCCCGGCACCGAGTCGCACCGGGTGCGCGCCCGCCGCGGCGAACGCGTCGAGCTCGGCGGCGTCGATCCCTCCCTCGGGCCCCACGACGAGCAGGATCTCCGGGGCATCCCGCAGCTCCCGCATCCTGGTGCTGAGCGATTCGGATGCACCGGGCTCCAGCACGAGGGTCGGGACGGCGGCGGCGCGCTGCGCGATCTGCGTGCTCGTGCGCACCTCGCCCACCTCCGGAACCCACGCGCGGTGGGCCTGCTTGGCGGCTTCGCGGACGATCTGCGTCCAGCGGGCGCGGCCCTTGACCGCCTTGGCGGCATCCCAGCGCGAGACGCTGCGGGCGGCCTGCCAGGGCACGACCTCGGCCACGCCGAGTTCCGTCGCCGCCTGCACCGCCATCTCGTCACGGTCGCCCTTCGCCAGCGCTTGGACGAGGACGAGGCGCGGCGCGGGCGCAGGGACGTCCTCGCGCCGATGGATCTCGACCGCCACGTCCCGCGGCGCGACCCTGACGCACGTCCCGGTCGCCCAGACTCCTCGCCCGTCGCCGATCGTGACCTCCTCGCCCACGCGCACCCGCCGCACGGTGGCGGCGTGGTGCGCCTCGGCTCCGGTCAGCGTGACCGTGCGGCCGGGATGCGCGTCGGATGCGTCGTCGAGGAGGAAGTGCAGCGCCATCGGATCACCCGTTGCGGAAACGGTCGCGCAGCTTGGCGAACAGGCCCTGCTGGAACTCCGACAGGCGGGGAGCCGGCGCCTTCGTCTTCTTGGCGAACTCCTCGATGAGAGCCCGCTCCTTGTGGTCGAGGCGGGTCGGGGTGACGACGTGCACGCCGATCTTCAGGTCGCCGCGCTGGTTCCCGCGAAGCGGAGTGATGCCGCGTCCCTTGATCGTCAGCACGTCGCCGGCCTGGACCCCGGCTCGCAGCTCGAGGTCGACCGGGCCGTCCAGCGCCTCGATGCGGGTGGTGGTGCCGAGGATCGCGTCGGGCATCGAGACGTCGAGGGTCGCGAGCAGGTCGTCGCCGTCGCGACTGAAGACCTCGTCGGCGGCCACCGTGATCTCCAGATACAGGTCGCCATGGGGACCGCCCGCCGGGCCCACCTCACCGGAACCGGGAAGCTGCAGTCGCAGGCCCGTCTCGACGCCCGCGGGGATGTCGACCGAGACCGTGCGCCGCGCACGCACCCGACCCTGGCCCTGGCACGTCGCGCAGGGGTAGGGGATGGTGGTGCCGTAGCCCTGGCACGTCGCGCAGGGCTGGTTGGTGACGACGTTGCCGAGCAGACTCCGGACCGTACGCTGGACGTGGCCGCTGCCGTGGCAGATGTCGCAGGTGACCGGCGACGTGCCGGGCTGGCAGCAACCGCCCTCGCACGTCTCGCACAGCACGGCGGTGTCCACCTCGATGTCGCGATGGGCGCCGAAGATCACCTCTCGCAACTCGAGCGTGACGCGAACGAGGGCGTCCTGTCCTCGTTCGGTGCGCGAACGAGGGCGCACCCGTCCCGCACCGCCGCCGCCGAAGAACGTGTCGAAGATGTCGCTGAACCCGCCGAAGCCCTGCGCCCCGCCGAATCCGCCGCTGTCGCCGCCCATGTCGTAGCGGCGACGCTGCTCGCTGTCGCTCAGCACGTCGTACGCGTGCGTGACCAGCTTGAACCGCTCCGCCGCATCCTCACCGGGGTTCACGTCGGGATGCAGCTGGCGCGCGAGCTTGCGATACGCCTTCTTGATGTCGTCCTGCGATGCGTCGCGAGGCACCCCGAGTACTTCGTAGTGGTCTGCCACTTCAGCCTTCCCGTCCGCGTGCTGCGGAATCGTCACGCACGCGCTCAGCGCGCGCGTTCGTCGTCTTCCAGCAGACGGCTCAGGTAGTGAGCCACGGCACGGACGGCCGCGAGGTTGCTGGAGTAGTCCATCCGGGTGGGTCCGAGCACGCCCACGCGCGCCTGCCCTCCGGTCGTGTCGTAATCGCTGGCGACCACCGACGCCTCGACGAGCCCGAACGCCTCGTTCTCGCGTCCGATGGATGCCGCGAGCCCCTGCTCGTCGGCCACCATCTCCCCCATCAGGCGCAGCAGAGTCACCTGCTCCTCGATCGCCTCCAGCAGCGGATAGATGCTGCCGCGGAAGTCGCCCTCGGCGCGGGCGAGGTTGGCGGTCCCCGCCATGACCAGCCGATCCTGACGGAACTCGTCGAGCTCCTCGCCGACGGTGCGCAGGAGCGCGCCGAGGGCGCGGTCGGCTCGACTGTCGGTCAGTGCCTCGGCCAGAGCCTGCGCGACGCGCTGCGTGCCCTCGCGCACCGGTTGGCCGGTCACGAGGACCGAGACCTGTGCACGGAGCGTCGCCACATCCGTCTCCTCGAGCGGCTCGGGACCGGCCATCAGACGCTGCGACACGCGACCGGTGTCGGTGACCAGCACGACGACCAGACGCGACCCGCCGAGGTGGACGAGTTCGACGTGGGTGATGCTCGCGCGCTCGAACGACGGATACTGCACGAGTGCGACCTGACCGGTGAGTTGGGTGAGGGCCCGCACCGTGCGTCCGAGCATGTCGTCCAGGTCCGCCGGAGCTCCGAGGAACGCCGTGATCGCCGAGCGCTGGGCGCTCGTGAGCGGGCGGAGCTCGGCGAGGTGGTTCACGAAGACGCGGTACCCCTTGTCGGTCGGCACGCGGCCGGACGAGGTGTGCGGTGCGGTGATGAGCTCCTCGTCCTCGAGCAGCGCCATGTCGTTGCGGATCGTCGCCGCGGACACGCCGAACGAATGACGCTCGACGATCGACTTGCTGCCGACGGGTTCGCGCGTCTCGACGTAGTCCTGGACGATCGCCCGAAGGACGTCAAGTCCCCGATCGCTGACCATGCGCACTCCCTCCTGGCACTCGAGGTCTGGGAGTGCCAATTCTAGCGCGCTCGCGAGGCGAGTCGCCGGACGGCCACCCGTAGACTCTCGAGAGGAGGTCGCATGTCGTATCCCGTCATCCACACCGAGACCGGAGCCGTATCCGGAACCCGCGTCGAGGGGATCGAACGATACCTCGGCATCCCTTACGCCGCGCCCCCGGTCGGAGCGCGACGATTCGCTCTTCCCGAGCCCGTCGCGCCATGGGACGGCGTGCGCGAAGCCACCGCGTTCGGGCCCACATCGCCGCAATCGCCGTACCCGGGTGAGATCGGCAAGCTCCTCCCCTCGACCATCATCCCCGGCGACGACATCCTGACCGTGAACGTGTGGCGCCCGGGCGAGGCCGACGGCGCCGCGGTCATGCTGTGGTTCCACGGCGGGGCACTCGAGCGCGGCACGGCGGCGATCAGCACGTACGACGGCACCCCGTTCGCGCGCGATGGCATCGTGTTCGTCTCGGCGAACTACCGACTGGGCGCAGAGGGGTTCTCGGTGCTCCCCGACGCCCCGCGCAACATCGGGCTGGCGGATGCGGCCGCGGCTCTTCGGTGGACATCTCGCAACATCGCCCGCTTCGGGGGCGATCCCTCGCGGATCACGATCTTCGGCGAGTCCGCCGGCGGTGCCGTCGTCGCCGCGCTCCTGGCCCGCGAGGACCTGCGCCCGCTTCTCGCGGGGGCGATCATCGAGTCGGGGCCGCTGGACGCCGCGACCACGGAGCGCGCGGCCCGACCCGCCCGCGACATCGCGCGCCGGCTCGGGACGACCGCCACCGCCGAGGCCCTGCGCCGCGTCCCGCCTCAGCGGCTGGTCGCGGTGAGGGACGAGCTGACGGCGAGCTCCACCCTGCTGAGGGCGGCACCGGGGTACAACGCGACGATCGATCCCGCGACGCTGCCGGAGAACCCGCGACGCGCCCTCGTCGATGCCGAGCGTCCGGTCATGATCGGCACGAACACCGATGAATACCGTCTGTGGTATCCGCCCGAGGCGCTCGCGAAGCTCTCACGACGTACATACGCTCTCCTCGCTCTCGCCAAGCGCCTCCCTCGCGGCGTGTGGCGCGCGTACCGGGCGGCGTTCCCCGCCGCCTCTCCGGGAGAGATCATCGGACAGGTCCTGACGGATCTGACCGTGCGGCAGCCGGCGATCGCGCTCGCGCGTGCGCGCACGGCACAGACCTTCGTCTACGAGTTCTCCTGGCCGAGTCCCGTGCGCGATCTCCGCGCCGCGCACGCCCTCGAGATCGGCTTCGTCTTCGACGCGCTCGGCGACGAGGGAGCAGTCACGATGGCCGGGACGGGAGCTCCGCAGGAGCTGGCCGCGCGGATGCACGCCGACTGGATCCGCTTCGCCGAGACCGGCGATCCGGGATGGCCCGCCTTCCGCGGCGATTCGCTGGTGCGCCGCTACGACGCCGTGACACAGGACGTGACGCTCCCGCGTGCCGAAGCGCTCGCGGCGCTCACCCGCTGACTCAGTCGGTCAACGCGCGCACGACCGCGTCGGCCAGCAGCCGGCCGCGCCGCGTGAGCACGATGCGCCCGCGCAAAGCGGCCGCGCCCTCGATGAGCCCGTCGGCGATGAGCCCGGCGACCGCACTGCGCCGATCGCTCGGAACAACCTCGATCGGCAGCCCCTCACGGATGCGGGACTCCAGCAGGATCCGCTCGAGCATGCGCGCCTGGTGATCGGGGACCTCCCTCGCCGCCGCCGGCGACGAGCCCAGCGAGAGCCGTTGCGCGTATGCGGCCGGGTGCTTCACGTTCCACCAGCGCACGCCGGCGACATGGCTGTGCGCGCCCGGACCGAACCCCCACCAGTCGGTGCCGCGCCAGTAGGCGAGGTTGTGGCGCGAGCGGTGGTCTGCGCCGCGTGCCCAGTTCGACACCTCGTACCAGTCGTAGCCCGCGTCCGCCATCGCGTCGTCGACGAGCTCGTACATCTCGGCCTGCAGATCGTCATCGGGCGCGGGCACGTCACCGGAGCGGATGCGGCGCGCGAGCTTCGTGCCGTCCTCGATGATGAGCGCGTAGGCGGAGAGATGATCCGGCTCCAGTGCCAGCGCGGCCTCGACCGATGCGCGCCAATCGGACAGGGACTCCCCCGGCGCGCCGTAGATCAGATCGACGCTCACGTCGAGCCCAGCCGCCCGCGCACCGGCCACGGCCGCAGCGACGTTGACGGGATCGTGCGTGCGATCGAGGGCGGCGAGCACGTGCGGCACGCTCGACTGCATGCCGATCGAGACGCGGGTCACTCCCGCCTCGGCCAGTTCGGCGAGGGACTCGTGAGTGACCGAGTCGGGGTTGGCCTCGACCGTGATCTCGGCCCCGTCCGCGATGCCGAAGCCCTCGCGGACGGCCTGCAGCATCCCCCCCAGCGCCCTCGATGACAGCAGCGTCGGCGTGCCCCCGCCGAAGAAGACCGTCTGCGCCGGCCGCGGGGCGCCTGCCAGCACCCGGGTCGCCAATGCGATCTCGCGACTCAGGTCGTCGGGGTAGTCGTCGCGTCGGTGACCGCGCAGCTCCTCGGCCGTGTAGGTGTTGAAGTCGCAGTATCCGCAGCGCACACGGCAGTAGGGGACGTGGATGTAGATTCCGAAGTCGGTGCCGGTATCCACCACCGTGCCCTCGGGGAGAGCTCCGTCGGCGGGCGCGATGTCGCCGTCGGGAAGGACCGATGGGGCCATCAGGCGGGGGTCGTGTACATGGGCGAGATCGCGCGCAGGTACCGGCCGAACAGCTCGCGCCGACGGCGGCGAACGAGCGCGGGGAGGAGGCGGTAGAGCGGCGCCACCGGGCGATCGAACGCGCGCACGGTGAACCAGACCTCGTCGTCGCCGCGCCACTCGATCATGAACGACTCCTCGCCGCTCACCACGGAGTCGCGCACCGTGCCGAGCGCGAACCCGATACGACGCTTCTCCTCGACGACGAAGATCACGCGCAGCTCGGCGTCGACGCGGTAACCGCCGACACGTCCGCGCACGTGCACCGACGATCCGGCTGCCACGTACGGCGTCCCGTCCGCATCGAAGCGCTGATCGGCATCGAGGCGGCTCGGCGCGATGGGCTGACCTTCGTCGTCGAACGAGACACCCGAGTAGCTCGGATCGGATGCGGGGCGCACTTCGGCGATCGAGATGCCCCCGTCGCGCAGGGCACTCCAGGAGAGCAACGCGTCGCCCGCCGAGCGGAAGCGCTCCTCCCCGCTGCCGAGCTTCCACGACTCCTGCGCGGGGATGCTCTTCTCCGGCGGGTATTGGAGGAGGTCGGGAGCCTGCGTCGCCCCGACGGCGGCGTAGTCGACGGTCTCGTCCCGGAAGGTCCCACGGCGCATGGTCTCCAGCGTACCGAGCCGGCCTGGATGCACGATCCGAATGTGAATCCCCTACTTCTTCGTCTCGACGTCGCCCGACAGCGCGGCGATGAACGCCTCCTGGGGCACCTCGACGCGGCCGACCATCTTCATGCGCTTCTTGCCCTCCTTCTGCTTCTCGAGGAGCTTGCGCTTACGCGTGATGTCGCCGCCGTAGCACTTGGCGAGCACGTCCTTGCGGATGGCGCGGATGTTCTCGCGGGCGATGATCCTCGCGCCGATGGCGGCCTGGATCGGAACCTCGAACTGCTGACGAGGGATGAGCTTGCGCAGCCGCTCGGTCATCATCGTGCCGTAGGCGTACGCCTTCTCGCGGTGCACGATCGAGCTGAAGGCGTCGACCTTCTCGCCCTGCAGGAGGATGTCGACCTTCACGAGGTCGGCGGTCTGGGATCCTGCGGGTTCGTAGTCCAGGCTCGCGTAACCCTGCGTACGGCTCTTGAGGTGATCGAAGAAGTCGAAGACGATCTCACCCAGCGGCATGTTGTAGCGCAGCTCGACGCGGTCCTCGCTGAGGTAGTCCATCCCCAGCAGCGTTCCGCGACGTGACTGGCACAGCTCCATCACGGTGCCGACGTAGTCCTTGGGAAGCAGGATGCCGACCTTGACGACCGGCTCGGACACCTCGGCCACGCGGCCGTCCGGGTACTCGCTCGGGTTGGTGACGGTGACCGTCTCGCCGGTGTCCGTCATGACCTCGTACGTCACGGAGGGCGCGGTGGTGATGAGGTCGAGGCCGAACTCGCGCGAGAGGCGCTCGGTGATGATCTCGAGGTGCAGAAGCCCCAGGAATCCGCATCGGAATCCGAAGCCGAGGGCGACGGAGGTCTCCGGCTCGTACTGCAGCGACGCGTCGGAGAGCTTCAGCTTGTCGAGCGCCTCACGCAGCTCCGCGTAGTCGCTGCCGTCGATCGGGTAGATGCCCGAGAAGACCATCGGCTTGGGGTCGGTGTAGCCGGGCAGTGCGTCGGTGGCGGGCTTGCGGTGGTTCGTGATCGTGTCGCCGACCTTCGACTGACGCACGTCCTTCACACCGGTGATCAGGTACCCGACCTCGCCGACGCCCAGGCCCTTGGTGGGGACGGGCTCGGGGCTGGAGACGCCGATCTCGAGCAGTTCGTGGGTGGCCTTCGTCGACATCATCTGGATCCGCTCACGCGGCTCGAGCTTGCCGTCGACCATGCGGACGTACGTGACGACGCCGCGGTACGCGTCATAGACCGAGTCGAAGATCATCGCGCGCGCCGGCGCCGCGGGATCTCCGACAGGTGCCGGGATGCGCTCGACGATCCGATCCAGCAGGGCTTCGACGCCCATGCCCGTCTTGCCGCTGACGCGCAGCACGTCTGCGGGGTCGCCGCCGATGAGTCCCGCGAGTTCGGCCGCGTACTTCTCGGGATCCGCCGCCGGCAGGTCGATCTTGTTCAGCACCGGGATGATCGTCAGGTCGTTCTCGAGTGCGAGATAGAGGTTCGCGAGCGTCTGCGCCTCGATGCCCTGCGCCGCATCCACCAGGAGGATCGCGCCCTCGCACGCGGCGAGCGATCGGCTCACCTCGTAGGTGAAGTCGACGTGCCCGGGGGTGTCGATCATGTTGAGCGCGTACGTGCCGTTCGCGTCGGACCACGGCATCCGCACGGCCTGGCTCTTGATCGTGATGCCGCGCTCGCGCTCGATGTCCATCCGGTCGAGGTACTGCGCGCGCATGTCGCGGTCGGCGACGACGCCGGTGATCTGCAGCATCCGGTCGGCCAGCGTCGACTTGCCGTGGTCGATGTGGGCGATGATGCAGAAGTTGCGGATCAGCTCGGGCGGAGTCGCGGACGGCTGCAGGGGCTTGAGGGCGCGCGGTGACATGTTCCGTCGATTCTACGGGGAGCAGCCGGCCGCCCGAGCCTAGGCTGGAGCGATGACGGTGCAGGTGGTCCTGGTACACGGGATCCGCACGTCCGCGTCGATGTGGCGCGCCCAGCGGGAGAGCCTGACGGCCGCAGGCATCGGCGTGAACGCCCTCGACCTTCCCGGTCACGGCACGCGCATGGCCGAGCCGTTCACGCTCGATGAGGCGTTCGCCACGATCGATCGCGCGGTGCGCGTCGCAGCCGAGCACGGACCCGTGCTGCTGGTCGGCCACTCCATGGGCGGGCTGCTGTGCATCGAGTACGCCGGGCAGGCCGATCCCCCGCCGATCGCCGGGTTCATCGCCGCATCCTGCACCGCGGTACCGCGCGGGCTCGGACTGCGCACGTACCGCACGCTGGCCCGCGCCTTCGACGCACTTCCCGATCGCGGGATGCGGCTCACCCGGTACGTGCTCTCCCGGACGCTTCCCGAGCACACCCGCGCCGACTTCGGGGCGGGCGGCTATGCCCTCGACGCCCAGGACGGGGCGCTCGCACAGCTCGCACAGCTCGACGTGCTGGCCTGCCTCGCCCGCATCCGCGTACCGCTCTGGTTCGTCAACGGGCAGTACGATCAGCTGCGCGTCAACGAGCGTCTCTTCCAGCAGATCGCACCTCACGCAGAACTCATCGTCATCCCCCGCACGAGCCATCTCGTGTCGGCCATGCGCCCCGAGGCCTTCGACGCGGTCATCGCACTGGCCGTCGCCACGATCGAGGCGGGTGCGAAGGACCCGGTCTGGTAGACTCCTTGTTTGGCTTGCGCGTGAAGGGTTTTCCCGCTCTTCACGACCGCCGCGAAGCGCCCCTCTACCGCTGACCGGCAACTTCCGAGCAGACTCCGAAACGAAAGTTCACGACACGTGGCAAACATCAAGTCGCAGATCAAGCGCAACAAGACCAACGAGAAGGCGCACGAGCGCAACAAGGCCGTCAAGAGCGAGCTGAAGACCGCGGTGCGTCGCACCCGCGAGGCCGTCGCCGGCGGCGACAAGGCCGCCGCCGAGAAGGCGCTCGTCGCGGCCACCAAGAAGCTCGACAAGGCCGTCAGCAAGGGCGTCATCCACAAGAACCAGGCCGCGAACCGCAAGTCCGCGATCGCGAAGCAGGTCTCCGCTCTCTGAGCCGCTTCCTCCTCGAAGGCCCGTCGCTGTCGCGGCGGGCCTTCGTCGTTGTCGAGGACGGGGCTCAGGCCGCGTAGGGGGCGCGCGTGGCGATGACCGTGACGAGGCGTTCGAGCGCGAACACGGCATCGCGGGAGCCGCCCTTGACCTCGGCGTCTGCGCGCGCGGTCGCCTGGATCGCCAGACCCAGCGAGTCCTGGGTCCATCCCGACAGGTCGCGGCGGGCGCGATCCACCTGCCAATCCTTCATGCCCAGCCGTGTCGCGAGCTGCCGGGACGGCTCGCGCGTTCCGGCCACCCGGGCCATCGTGCGAAGCTTCATCGCGATCGCGGCGACCATCGGAACCGGGTCGGCGCCCGAGTCGAGCGCCTGCCGCAGCGCGAGGAGCGCCTCTCCGTAGCGACCCGCGATCGCCGTGTCGGCGACGGTGAAGGCCGAGGTCTCCACGCGACCGCCGTAGTACCGCTCGACGATCTGCTCGGTGATGTCGCCGTCGACATCGTTCACGAGCTGCTGGCAGGCCGCGGCGAGTTCCGTCAGGTCGTCCGAGAAAGCGCCGACGAGCGCCCGCAGCGCGGCGGGCACGATGCGCCGGCCCGCTTCGCGGAACTCGCTCGCGGCGAAGTCGTATCGATCCGAATCGCGCTTGATGGCAGGACACGCCACCTCGACGCCGCCACCGGATCCGCTCCGGATCGCTTCCAGGAGCTTTTTGCCCCGTACGCTCGCGCCGGTGTGACGCAGCACGACCGTCGCACCTTCCTGCGGGTTCTCCAGGTAGGCCAACGCCTCCGCGAGGAAGGCGTCGGAGCACTTCTCGACGCTGCGGATGCGCACCAGTCGCGGCTCCCCGAACAGCGAGGGCGCGCTGACGGCCAGAAGCGTGCCGGCCGTGTAGTCGGACGCGTCGATGTCTGAGATCTCGAGGCTCGGGTCTTCGGCGCGCAGGTAGTCGCGGAGCCTGGCTGTGGCGCGCTCCGCGCAGACCTCTTCGGGGCCCGAGATCAGCACGATCGGCGCCGGCTCCGGCGTCCGCCACGATTGCTGCGGGATCGCACTGCGCGTCGGGGTGGACTTTCGGATCGCCATCCTCCCAGCCTACCGAGGGCGGTGGACGTCGCCTCCGCCCGCTCTCGCCACAGCGTCGTGCGCCCGTCGCTCATCCCCACGAGGATGAGGCCGTCGAGGTCGGTGCGCGCCACGGTCGCGCCCTGTGCGGACAGGATGTCGAGGATCTCCGTGCGGGGGTGTCCGTAGTCGTTGCCGGCTCCCACGCCGATCAGCGCGAGAGACGGAGCGACCTGACGCTGCAGTCCCGCATCCTGATCCGCGGAGCCGTGATGCGCGACCTTCAGGACCTCGTACCGCCCGCGCAGCTCTCCGCTCGCGCGCAGCGCCCGCTGCGCATCGGCGCCGAGGTCCCCGAGCATGAGCGTGCGGGGCACCTCGCCTCCTTGGACCTCCACCACGACGCTGGCGTCGTTGCCGGGTGACACGGTGCGGCCCGACGGCCACACGACCCGCCATCGCGCAGCTCCCAGCACGCCACCCATCCCTGCTGCACCGGCGACCACATCCCGCGCGCCGACCGCGAGGACCCGCGCGATGTCGCGCTCGTCGGCGGGACCGTGCATCAGAAGGCCCACGGGTGCAGGCACCGCGTCGAGGCCGCCCACGTGGTCGGCGTCGAAATGGGTCAGCACCAGCAGGTCGATCCGTGTGATCCCCAGCCTCGCGAGACAGGAGGCGAGCGCCTCGGGCTCCGGGCCGGTGTCGACGAGCATGACCGCGCCGGCTGAGCGGACCACGACGGCGTCCCCCTGTCCGACGTCGCACATGGCGATGCTCCAGTCCTGAGGCGTCGTCAGCGGAACGACGAAGGAGTCGACCACGAGGATCCCCGCCATCGCCGCGGCCGCGGCTGCGGTCGTCACCGCAGCGATCGCGCGACCGCCGCGAGCTACGCGCGCTCGTCCCGGCGGGAGCAGGAGCACCGTGCCGGCCGCTGTCACCACGACGAGGCCGACGAGCCCGGGCAGGCCTTCGGCCCACGGGAGGGTGCGCGCGGGCAGCGCGCCGACCACTTCCGCGATGCCCGCGATCCAGGCGGCCGGCAGCCAGGTGAGTGCGGACAGCCCCGCCTGCAGTACGGGAACCGGCCCCGCGAGGCACGCGGCCAGACCGAGCACGGTGGCGACCGGGGCGGCGGGAGCCGCGAGAAGATTCGCCGGCACCCCGTAGACGGCCACCCCGGGACTGACGAGCACGATGAGGGGGCCGCACGCGAGCTGCGCCGACAGCGGCACGGCCAGCGCCAGGGAGAGGGAAGCCGGCAGGAACCTGCCGAGACCCCGCGCGAGGGGCGGGGCGAGCACGAGCAGCGCCGCCGTCGCCGCCACCGACAGCGCGAACCCCAGTGACAGCGCCAGCCACGGATCGGCGGCCAGCAGCACGCACACTGCCAGGGCAAGGAGGGCGAGTCCGCTCCCCCGCCGCCCCAGCAGCAACGCGAACATGGCGATCGCGGACATCGTGGCCGCGCGGACGACACTGGGCTCGGGCGTCACCAGGACGACGAAACCCGCGAGCGCCGACAGCCCGGCGATCACACGCCCCGTGCGACCGAGCCCGCACCGGGCCGCAAGGAGGAACGCGAGCCCGACCACGATGGCGCAGTTCGCACCGGAGACCGCGGTGAGGTGAGTGAGCGATGCGGCGCGCATCTGCTGCTCCAGCTCCGCGTCGACGCCACCGGTGTCGCCGACGGCGAGCCCGGGAATGAGACTCGCGCCGGGCGCGGGCAGGCCCTCGGTCGACGCGGCGAGTCGCTCACGCAGCCAGGCGGATGCGGCCGCGACCCCCGCCGGCTGCTCCATCAGCTCGACCCGCTCCGCACGCACGACCAGCACGGCACGGTCGCCGGGTTCTGCCGCGAAGGCCCCACCGTCGATCCGGACGAGGGCACCGATCTCGGCTCCGCCCGGACGCTCGGACATCAGGACCGTCACCGGCACCCCCGCGGCGACAGGCTCGCGTCCGGCAGACACCGACACCGCCACCGCATCCGCTCGAAAGCCGAGTGAGGTCGTCTCGATCTTGCCGACGATCGAGAACCCACCGCTCACCTGATGACCGTCGCCCACCTCGAGCGCAGCCGCGCGGGGCGGATCCTGCACGGACACCGACACCGCCGGAATCGCCCCCAGCAGCAGGGCGAGCGTCACGAGCGTCCACGAACGCCTGCGCCCCGGTCGCCCGATCAGAGCAGCCGTCAGCGCGGTCGCCACGGCACCTCCGCCGCCGAGCAGAGCCAGGAAGGGCGCTGCCTCCGGCTGCGTGATCGCGAGGGCGGCGACGACCCAGGAGAGAACAGCAGCGGGCACCAACCGCCACGCGCGCCGATCCATCACACCGTCACGAGATCGCGGAGGCCGGCGAGCATCTTCTCGCCGATCCCGGGCACCCCGAGCAGATCGTCCACACTCGAGAACCGGCCGTTCTGCTCCCGCCAGTCCACGATCCGCTGCGCGATGGCCGGTCCGACGCGCGGCAACTCATCGAGCTGTTCCACCCCGGCGGTGTTGAGGTTGATCGGGCCGCCGCCTGCGTTCTCACCCCCCGACGCACCCGCGGGGGGCGCCTGCCCCACCTCGAGCACGACGAGCTGCTCCCCGTCGCTCAGCGGCCGGGCGAGGTTCACCGCCGCCGTATCGGCGCTCTCACCGAATCCGCCCGCCGCCGAGATCGCATCGGCGACCCGCGACCCCGCCGCCAGGACGTAGAGCCCGGGCGCGGCCACCGCACCCGAGACGTGCACATAGACCTCGGCGACCTCTGCCGCCGCAGTGGGCGTCACGATCGGTGCCGGCGGAGGCACCGCTGCGCTCCGGAGCACCCCCACCACGACCGTCACGGCCAACACGAGCAGCGCCAGCACGATGACCGCGCCGACGCCCAGCCGCACACGTCCTGCGGGATCGGATGCGGGCTTCACACGCCCACGCTAGGAACCCGCCTCCCGGCCCGAACAGGGGAACCCCCGCGGTGTGCATGCACCGCGGGGGTTCCTCCGATGGGGAGAGCAGCTCGCTCAGCGCGTGCTGAAGCTCACGACCTTCGGCGGACGAACGATCGCCCGCACGATCTCGCGCTCACCGAGTGCGCGCTGCACGCGGCTGTCCTCGCGCGCCAGCCGCTCGAGTTCCTCGCCGCCGATCTTGGCCGACACCTCCAGCGTCGCCCGCACCTTGCCGTCGATCTGGACGACGGCGGTGATGGTGTCCTCCACCAGCAGCGTGCCGTCGGCCTGACGCCAGGACGCGAGACCGACGGACGGCTCGTAGCCGAGCTGAGACCACATCTCCTCCGCGGTGTGCGGCGCGAAGAGGTCGAGGATCATCGCGGTGGCCTCGGCGGCCTCGCGGACGGCGGGGTCCGCCGCGCCCGCGCCGGAGTCGATCGTCTTGCGGGTCGCGTTGACGAGCTCCATGAGGCGCGCGACGACGACGTTGAACTTCGTCTGCTCGATCAGCGAGGGCGCGTCCGCCCACAGGCGGTGCGTGACGCGCCGCAGGGCCGTGTCGCCCTCGGCCCACACCGCATCCGTGGGGCTGGAGACCTCGCCCGCGATGCGCAGCGCACGCGCGAGGAACTTCGTCGCGCCGGTCGTCGAGACGTCCTTCCAGTCCTTGTCGTCCTCCACGGGGCCCGCGAAGGCCAGTCCGACGCGCAGCGCGTCGGCGCCGTGGGCGTCGAGCTCGTCCTGGAACAGCACGAGGTTGCCCTTGCTCTTGGACATCTTCGCGCCGTCGAGGATGACCATGCCCTGGTTGATCAGGCTGGAGAAGGGCTCGGTGAAGTCGACGTAGCCCATGTCGTAGAGCGCCTTGACGATGAACCGGGCGTACAGCAGGTGCAGGATCGCGTGCTCGACGCCGCCGATGTAGAAGTCCACCGGGGCCCACTTGGAAGCCTCTCGACCCGAGAAGGCGGCATCGGGATCCCCCGGCGACAGGAAGCGCAGGTAGTACCAGGAACTGTCGACGAAGGTGTCCATCGTGTCGGGGTCGCGACGCATGGGCTCGCCGGTCTCCGGGTCGCTCGCCTGGACCCACTCGGTCGCGCCACCGAGCGGTGAGGTTCCCTGCGGCAGAAGGTTGAGCCCCTCCGGGTCGGGCAGACGCACCGGCAGCTGGTCATCGGGCACCGGAACGATGCGGCCGTCGTCGCCGTGCAGCATCGGGATGGGGGTGCCCCAGAACCGCTGGCGCGAGATCAGCCAGTCGCGCAGGCGATAGGTCTTGGCCGCACGGCCCGTCCCCGCGGCCGTGAGCTCCTCGATGGCGCGCGCGATCGCGTTGCGCTTGCTGAGGCCGTTGAGGCTGCCCGAGTTGATCAGGCGACCGTCACCGCTGAGCGCGACACCGGTGCGCACCGGGTCGATGTCGTCGAGGGTGTCGGCGCCCTCGAGCGGGTCGATCGGGTTGCCGTCGGCGTCGAGCTCGATCACCGGCACGGCGCCCGTGATGGGCGCCGTCGTGTCGACGACGATCTTCACGGGCAGATCGAACGCGCGCGCGAAGTCGAGGTCGCGCTGGTCGTGCGCGGGCACGGCCATGACCGCGCCGTGCCCGTAGTCGGCCAGGACGTAGTCGGCGGCCCAGATCGGCAGGCGTTCCCCGTTGATGGGGTTGATCGCGTAGCGATCGAGGAACACGCCCGTCTTCGGCCGGTCGGCGTTCTGACGCTCCACATCCGTCGTCTGCTGCACCTGGGACAGGTACGCCTGGAACCGCTCGCGCGCGGCGGGACCGGCCCCCGCTGCCAACTCCGCAGCGAGGTCGGAGTCGGGCGCGACGACCATGAAGGTGGCGCCGTGCAGCGTGTCGGGGCGCGTGGAGAACACCGTGACCTTCTCGGCACGGCCTTCGATCTCGAAGTCGATATCGGCACCGACCGAACGGCCGATCCAGTTGCGCTGCATCTGGATGACCTTGTGCGGCCAGAAACCCTCGAGCTGGTTGAGGTCGTCGAGCAGACGGTCGGCGTAGTCCGTGATCCGGAAGTACCACTGGGTCAGCTTCTTCTTCACGACCAGGGCGCCGCAGCGCTCGCAGTGCCCGTCGATGACCTGCTCGTTGGCGAGCACCGTCTGATCGTGCGTGCACCAGTTGACCGGGCTCTCCTTGCGGTACGCCAGGCCTCGCTCGTAGAGCTTCTGGAACAGCCACTGGTTCCAGCGGTAGTACTCCGGGTCACTCGTGTGCAGAACGCGGCTCCAGTCGAAGGAGACGCCGTAGGCCTTGAGGCTCTCCTTCTGCTGGGCGATGTTGTCGTACGTCCAGGTGACGGGGTTCGCGCCGCGCTTGATGGCCGCGTTCTCGGCCGGGAGACCGAAGGAGTCCCATCCGATCGGGTGGAGCACGTTGTACCCGCGGTGACGCCAGAATCGGGCGACGATGTCCGAGTAGAGGTAGTTCTCGGCGTGCCCCATGTGCAGGTCGCCGGAAGGATACGGGAACATCGCGAGCACGTACTTGCGCGGGCGGGTGTCGTTCTCGCCGCCGGCGCGGAACGGGTCGCTTTCCGCCCAGCGCTGCTGCCACTTGTCCTGGATGGCGTGGGCGTCGAAGCCGCCGTCGGCGGACGCGCCTGCGGTGTCGGTCGAGGTCGTAGACACAGAGGGACCAATCGTGGAGTGTCGGGAAGGTGCGCAAGGCGCAAATTTCAGGATACCCGACCCCTAACCACCCCAGTCGGCCGGGAGCCTCGCCCCTGCCGCCCGCAGCGGCGCCGTGGCCTTCAGCGCCACCTCCGCGACCTCGGCGGCGACGTCCGAGGACCAGGTGATCCCGCCGCCCGCTCCCACGTAGGCGCCCCCCGGATGCACGACGAGGGTGCGGATCGTCATGGCCAGATCGAAGGCGCCGTCATCGCCCACCCACCCGGCACACCCGGAGAACGCACCCCGGGGTGCGCCCTCGATGTCGTGCAGCAGCGTCATCGCCGACAGCTTGGGCGCCCCCGTCATGCTGCCCGCGGGAAAGACCGCCGCCAGCATCTCCCCCAGCGTGACGCCCGGATGCGGCACCCCGCTGACCGAGCTCACGAGCTGATGCACGCGCGGATAGGTCTCGACCTCCAGCAGACGGTCCACGCTCACCGTCGCCGGATCGCACACACGCGCCAGGTCGTTGCGCATGAGGTCGACGATCATCACGTTCTCGGCCTGCTCCTTGGGGTCGGCCGCGAGCTCGGCCGCGAGCTCGGCATCCGCCTCGGGCGTCGCGCCGCGTGGACGCGTCCCCTTGATCGGGTGCGTGCTGACGCGCCCGTCGCGCGCGAGGAGGAAGCGCTCCGGGCTCGCACCCGCCAGCGCGATCCCGCCGCTTCGCAGCAGGAGTCCGTGATGCGAGGGGCTGTCGGTCCGAAGCGCCGCGTAAGCCTGGAGAGCATCGACCTCGCCGGGCACGTCGAAGCGCGTCGTGAGGCAAAGCAGATAGGCATCCCCGCGACCGATGGCTGCGATGGTGGTGCGGATGTCGTCGGCGTAGCGGACCGCGTCGACCCGCGCGATCGCCGCGCCTCGATCGGCCACCGCAACAGGATCGACCGGAGCCGCCGACGTGATGCGCGCGGCCCAGGCCTCGGCGTCCTCGCCGCTGACCCACGTCACGCCGGCGGCGTGATCGAAGGTCACGAGCGTGCGCACCCGCATCCAGCTCTCGCGCGGCATGTCGTCGGCGGCGACGGGGGCGCCGGCCGCATCCGCGCCGGCCTCGTACGAGAGCCATCCCACCCACCCGCTCCGGAACGGTCCGGCGGGATGCGCAGCGGTGCCACCCGCGGCGACCCGCACCGCACGGACCTGGGCGCCGTCGGCGGGGATGCCGCATCCGATCCAGCTGTAGCCCGCGCCGGCGTCGGGCCCCGCATCGAGCCAGAACGTGTGGTCGCGCTCGGCGAAGAGTGCGTGGACGGCTGCGGGATCGTTCGCGCCGTGCACGCGGACAGGATCAGCGGGCACGCTCCCAGGCTAGCGATACCGCGAGCATCTAGGCTCGACGGCGTGAACGATCTGCTCACCGCGATTCTCGATGCCGTGCGCGAGGTGGATCCGGTGCTGCGCGTCGTTCTCGCCGGCGTGGCCATCATGCTGGAGACGAGCGTGCTGGTCGGGCTCATCGTTCCGGGCGACACGATCGTGATCGTCGCGGGAACCGCGGTCGCCACGCCCCTGGAAGGCGTCCTCCTCGGCGCGGCCGTCGTGCTCGGGTCGCTGATGGGCGAGACGCTCGGGTACGTCCTGGGCCGTTATCTGGGGCCGTGGCTGCGCCGGTCGCGCCTCGGGCGCCGCATCGGCGAGGAGAACTGGGCCAGGTCGGAGCGCTACCTCGAGCGTCGGGGCGGGCCCGCCATCTTCCTGTCCCGCTTCCTGCCCGTGCTCCACTCTCTCGTGCCGTTGACGGTCGGCATGGCGCGCTTCCCCTATCGCCGGTTCCTCGCCTGGACGGCGCCGGCATGCATCATCTGGGCGAGCCTCTACATCGGTGTCGCGGCGGCCGCGGCGGGCACGTACCGCGAGCTGTCCGAGCGCATCCACTACGCGGGTTACATCTTCGTCGCCATCATCGTGGTGTTCGTCGTGTTGGTGTTCATCGGCAAGAAGATCATCGAGCGGGTCGAGCGTCGGCACATGGCAGAGCCCGCGTCCACCCCGGAGCCCCGGGCGACGGACGTGGAAGACTGAGGACGTGGCCGAATCCCGTCGTCCGACCCGTCCCGACAAGATCCTCTGGATCGCCCGACTCGAGCGCCGATTTCACGCGTGGCGTGAACGGGGCGCCCGTCGTCGTGGGCGCACGCCGGCGGTGGCGGCCTTTCCCGGCTACGGTTCCGAGCGCTGGGTGCGGGTGCTCGCACGCGTCGTGATCCCTCCGGTCGGCCGAGACAAGGGCGAGTACGCGGGCATTCGCGGATGGCGCAGCTTCGCCGCGATCCCGGTCGCGTACGGTCAGGTGCGGGTCACCGTGGGCGGTGAGATGCACGACGTCGTCGCCGACCGCGGCGGCGTCGTGGATGTGGTGCTCCCGGTGAGCCTGGAGCCGGGGTGGCAGACGCTCACGGCGCAGGTCGAGGGCGGTCAGACCACCACGCTGCGGGTGTTCATCGTCTCCGACGGTGCCCGGTTCGGTGTCGTGAGCGACATCGACGACACCGTCATGGTCACCGCCATCCCCCGTCCGATGCTCGCCGCCTGGAACTCCTTCGTCCTCAATGAGCACGCCCGGCAGCCGGTCCCCGGGATGTCGGTACTGCTCGAGCGCGTGACGCGCGAGAATCCCGGCGCTCCCCTCGTCTACCTCTCGACGGGCTCGTGGAACGTCGCCCCGACGCTCACTCGTTTCCTTCGCCGGCACCTCTTCCCCTCCGGCGCCATGCTGCTCACCGACTGGGGGCCGACCCACGACCGGTGGTTCCGCAGCGGCCCCGCCCACAAATCGACCAACCTCAACCGGCTGGCACAGGAGTTCCCCGACATCCGCTGGCTGCTGATCGGGGACGACGGACAGGCCGACGACGCGATCTACACGGAGTTCGCGGGGGCGCACCCCGCCAACGTCGCGGCCGTCGCCATCCGCCGCCTGACGCCCGCCGAGGCCGTGCTCGCCGGTGGCCGGACGGCCGTCAACGACCACTCCGCCGCGAGTGTGCCGTGGGTCAGCGGCGACGACGGAGCCGAGCTGCTCGACAGGTTGGAAGAGGCCGGTGTCGTACGCCCCGGCGTAGGCTGACCGGCATGTGTGGTCGGTTCGTCGTCGCCAACGTCGCGTCGGAGCTCGTCGGAGTACTCCGCGTCGACACGATCAACCCCTCGCTGCCGGCACCGTCGTACAACGTCGCACCGATGAGCACGGCGGCGATCGTCCTGGACTCCGCCAAGACCGAGCCGCCCACCCGGCGACTCGAGCCCGCGCGATGGGGTCTGGTGCCCGCGTGGGCGAAGGATCCGAAGATCGGGGCCCGCGCCTTCAACGCCCGTGCCGAGGAACTCGAGGACAAGCCGATGTTCCGCGGTGCGCTCATCAAGCGCCGCGCGGTCGTGCCGACGACCGGTTACTACGAGTGGAAGCAGCTCGCCGACGGAAAAGAGCCGCACTTCATCCACCCCGCCGACGATTCGCCCCTGTTCCTCGCGGGGTTGTACGAGTGGTGGAAGGACCCGAGCAAGGGCGAGGACGACCCCGACCGCTGGCTGCTGAGCTTCACCGTCCTCACCCGCGACGCGATCGGCGCTCTCGGTTCGATCCACGACCGCATGCCCCTGTTCCTCGACGCCGACTTCGCCGATGCATGGCTCGACACCGACACGGAGAACGTCGGTGACATCCTGGATGCCGCGATCGACGCGGCTCCCGAGCTCGCCCAGACCCTCGAGACCCGCGTCGTCTCCGCCGCCGTCGGCAACGTGCGCAACGACTCGCCCGCGCTGATCGAACCCGCGTGAGCGCCGCGATGTCGCGCTAGCAGAAACGCCCACCCGAGGTTCGAGCGCCGGCCCGCGGTCATCCACGCTGCCCCGCGTTGGAGGACAACGGTCGCATCGAATCACTCATCAGTGTTGCTGAGTACCGGTACTCAGTGTTACTTTGTAGTGGTAGTCAGCATTAAGGAGTAGCGCGTGGGCAAGCAAGACACAGAGATGCTCAAGGGCGTTCTCGAGGGCGTCGTTCTCGCCGTGCTCTCGTCGCGCCCCGCCTACGGCTACGAGATCACGGCCGATCTGCGTGAGCGTGGATTCGTCGATCTCTCCGAGGGCACCGTGTACGCCATCCTCGTGCGCATCGAGCAGCGAGGTCTCGTGGACGTGGAGAGAGTGGCCTCGGAGAAAGGGCCGCCCCGCAAAGTCTTCACGCTCAACGAACATGGGCGAGCACAGCTCGAGGAGTTCTGGACGACCTGGGACCTTCTCGCCTCCCGGATCGAAGCCCTCCATGAGAAAGCGAAGTGACATGGCCTGGTACGAGAAGATCATCGGCGATCTGAGCGCCAAGAAGCAGTGGCGTGAGTACCGCCGCCGTCTGGACGCCCTGCCCGAGCCCTACCGCCGCACGGCCGCGGCGCTCGAGCGTTATCTCCTGAATCTCGGACCCACGAACAACACCGAGAGTCTGATGCGCATGGTGACCGACCTCGTCGACCTGCTCGAACAGGGAGCTGCGGATCGGACCCCCGTACGCGACCTCGTCGGAAAGGATCCCGCGGGCTTCGCGGAGGAGTTCATGTCCAACTACGGCGACGACAGCTGGATCGGGCGCGAACGCACCCGACTCGCGCAGGCCGTCGATGAGGCTTCGCGCACCCAGGACTGACTGCCGACTCACGCACGCCCTCCGACACCCGGTCGGTCGGAGGCGATGGTCTCGTGCGCCCTTCGACCGGTCGAATCGGAAGGAACACCCCATGTCGGTCATCGACGCCGCCCCCGCCATCCGCGTGCGGGGACTCTCGAAGTCGTACGGCGCCGTCCACGTCTTGAAAGGCGTCGACCTCGATGTAGCCCCCGGAACGATCGTCGCCCTGCTCGGCTCGAACGGAGCCGGAAAGACGACCATCGTCCGCATCCTGTCGACGCTGCTCACCGCCACCGACGGGACTGCCGAGGTCGCCGGGATCGACGTCGCGACGAACGGCGTGCGCGTGCGACGTTCGATCAGTGTGACGGGACAGTTCGCCGCCGTCGACGAAGCGCTCACAGGTCGAGAGAATCTCCTTCTCATCGCTCGACTCCGCCACATCCCCGAGCCGCGCCGCGCCGCCGACGAGCTGCTGACCCGCTTCTCACTCGTGGAGGCCGGCGACAGGGCGGCATCCACCTACTCGGGCGGCATGCGTCGGCGACTCGACATCGCCATGAGTCTCGTCGGCGACCCTGCCGTCATCTTCCTCGACGAGCCCACCACGGGGCTCGACCCTCACGCACGCATCGACGTATGGGAGGCAGTCCGGGGGCTCGCCGCCTCCGGAACCACCATCCTGCTGACCACGCAGTATCTCGAGGAGGCCGAGAACCTCGCCGACCGCATCGCGATCCTCCATGACGGACGCATCATCGCCGAGGGGACTCTTGCCGATCTCCGCGCCTTGTTGCCCCCGGTCGCCCGGGAGTACGTCGAGCGACAGCCCAGCCTCGAAGAGATCTTCCTCGCCATCGTCGGCTCGGCCGGCGCCACCGCAACGGAGACATCATGACCACTCACGTCCTCACCGACACCGCCGTGCTCACCGGGCGGTCGCTACGTCACATCCTGCGCAGCCCCGACACGATCGTCACGACGGCGGTCATGCCGATCGCGATGATGCTGCTGTTCGTCTTCGTGTTCGGCGGCGCGATCGACACCGGCGGGACGGCCTATGTCGACTATCTCCTGCCCGGCATCCTCCTCATCACCGTGGCGTCCGGAGTCGCCTACACCGCCTACCGGTTGTTCCTCGACATGAAGAGCGGAATCATCGATCGGTTCCGGTCGATGCCGATCGCCTCCACGAGTGTCCTGTGGGGACACGTACTCACTTCGCTTCTCGCCAACGCGGTGTCACTCGTGCTCGTCGTGGGCATCGCTCTGCTGCTGGGATTCCGATCGACAGCCTCACTTGGCGCATGGCTGAGCATCGCGGGGATCCTCATGCTCTTCACGCTCGCGCTCACCTGGATCGCGGTGATCGCGGGCCTGGCGGCGAAGACGATCGATGGCGCGAGCGCCTTCAGCTACCCCCTCATCTTCCTGCCGTTCGTCAGCTCCGCCTTCGTCCCCACGGAAACGATGCCTGGGCCTGTGCGGTGGTTCGCCGAGAACCAGCCGGTGACCGCGATCGTCGACACCATCCGCGCACTGTTCGCGCAGCAGCCCGTCGGCGGCCAGATCTGGACGGCTCTCGCCTGGTGCCTCGGCATTCTGGTGGTCGCAGTGACGATCGCCATCGTCATGTTCCGGGGCACGCGTCGCTGAGCCGCGTGTGTCGAGGCGCCAGAATGGACGATGGCGCAGCAAGAAGGGAGGGCAGATGTCCTCGGGAAATCGGTTTCCGCTCGCCATCGGCACGCGCGGCGCCAGGAAACCCGTCGACACTGCTCGATCCCGTGCGAGATCGACAGCCTCCGTGGACGTGCCGGCGATCACGCTCGAGCGCGACGATTGGCACGGACGTGAACAGCGTCACGCCGAGCGGGCCGACGCACTCACTGCCGGACGTCGCGACCGGGCCGCTCGGGGCCGGACGCACCCGGTCGAGGACTTCCTGTTCACCTATTACGGCTACAAACCGGCGCTGTTGCGTCGCTGGCATCCGGGCACGGCGTATGCGCTGGCTGATGCGGCGCACGAGGCTCGTGCCGAATGGCGCTGGTACGCCCGCGGCGAGAACGGCTGCGTGCGTGTCGATGCGCGCGCCTTCGCCGCCGAGAAGCGCCTGCTGCTGACCGGTGTCGCCGCGATTCTGAAAGGCACCCGTGGGCGCAGCGCGCAGTACGGCTGCTTCGGGATGCACGAGTGGGCGATGCTCTACCGTTCTCCGGCACCACGCCATGCGGTGCCGTTGCGGCTGGGATCGACGGGCACGGACGCCGTGGTCGAGTCGCACGAGCTGCGGTGTACGCATTTCGACGCCTTCCGCTTCTTCACCGACGATGCGGTGCCCCGCAACCGTGCGCCGCTCGCGCGCGACACCCAGGCGGCCCACGAGCAGCCGGGCTGCCTGCACGCGGGCATGGACCTCTACAAATGGGCGGTCAAGCTCGGTCCGCTCGTGCCCGGCGACACCCTGCTGGACGCATTCGAACTCGCCCGCGACATCCGGGCGCTCGACATGCGCGCCTCGCCCTACGATCTGCGCGCCTGGGGCTACGAGCCCGTCGCCGTGGAAACGGCAGAGGGCAAGGCCGTCTACGTCGCCGAACAGCGAGCGTTCACTCGACGGGCGGAGCCGCTGCGCGAGCAGTTGCTCGCCCACATCCACTCGGCGTCGGCCGCCTGAACCGGCGATTCAGCGCGCCGCAGCGGCGACGTCCCGAGGAAGCAGCACCCGGAGCGAGAACCACTCGGCACCCCCGTCGACCGACACCGATCCGCCATAGGTCTCCGCTGCCGCCTCGATGTTGCGCAGCCCGTATCCGTGCCCGTCGCCGACCTTGCGCGTGACGATACGACCGTCGCGTCGACGCAGATGCCCGTCGAAGGTGTTCTCCACTCGCAGCATCACGAAGTCGTCGTGCGCGAAGAGCGAGAACTTCACCATCCGCTGCGACTCGGGAAGTCGCGCCGTCGCCTCGAACGCGTTGTCGAGCGCGTTGCCCGCGATCGCGGTGATGTCCAGCGGTCGCAGTCCCGCCAGCAGCCGCCCATCGGCGACGGTGGCGACGTGGATGCTCTGCTCCCTGGCGTACATGAGCTTGGCCGTCAGCACAGCGTCGAGCACGTCGTTGCCGGTGCGGACCTGCGTCGCGTAGTCGCGGATCGACGTCTCGAGGTCGTCCAGGATGCGCAGGCGCGACTGCGGGTCCTGCTCGGCGCGGATCGCATCGAGGTGGTGCTTCATGTCGTGGTACTTGCGGTTGACCTCGTCGATCGTGCGCCGCGACATCTCGTACTGCTGGTGCTGACTGGTCAGCAACCTCGCCATCGCGTCCGCTTCGCGCCGCGCCTGGAAACCACGACGCACCTCGTGCTGCACGTAGAGCGCGATGTAGCCGCACAGGTCCACGAGGGTGCGGATGTACAGGATCTCGTGACCGATGCGGCCGCTGAACGGCGTCGCGGTGGTCACGAAGCTGAGATTGGAGATGATGAACGTCGCGGTCGCGATCGAGAGCGCGGCGACGAGATCGGCATAGCCCACCTCGACGACCTCTCCTCGCACCAGGTGACGCCGCTCGGCGAGCCACGCGAGCCCCAGCATCCCGCCGTAGATCACGACCGTCATCGCGGCCTTCACCTCGGCGGGCGCATCCAGGTAGAACCGGTCGAGCTGCCAGTTGATGGATGCGGTGAGCTCGGCCAGCACGAAGGCCCGGGCCGTGAGGTAGCCCGCGGTCACCGGCGAGACGCGGAGTGTCGCATACAACATCGCGAACATCACCAGCACGGCGGCCAGCATCCCCGGGATCCACAACGCGAGCGAGAGGCGCCCCGCCGCTTCCTGCACGACCAGCAGCGCCAGAAGTCCCGCGGCGGACGCGGCCGCGGTGATCCACCAGCTCGCCCGCCGCGCCACGATCAGCACGAAGACGAAACAGGCGCCCCATTCCGCGACGGCCGTGAAGCTACGGGGGATGTCGGCGACGTAGAGCTCGTTCATGCCGTGATACCGCGCGTGCCGATGTAGCCGGCCAGGGCGGCGAGGAAGTCCTTCTTCCGCGGTCGGCTGATCTGCAGCCGCACCCCGCCGCGGATGCGGCAGTCGTTGCCCTCCACCCCGGTCACGTGGCGGAGGTTCACGAGGTAGCCGCTGTTGCAGCGGAAGAAGTCCTCGCCCTCCAGCTCCCCCTCCATCGCCTTCAGCGACGTCGCCACGGTGTAGTCGCCGTCGAGCGTGTGGATCAGGACGTTGTGCTTCGCGCTCTCCAGGTACAGGACGTCGGCGATGTCGAGGCGGTGCCGGTCCCCGTCGGCCGCGGTGAAGAGCATGTGCCGGCGTTCCCGCCGACGCAGGCGCACGAGACAGCGTCCGAGCTCCTGGGCGAAGACCGGGTAGGAGACGGGCTTGAGCAGGTAGCTCAGGGCATCCACCTCGTAGCCGCTCACCGCGTACTGCGGCGACGCGGTCACGAAGACGATGAGCACCTCGCTGTCGACCTCGCGGATGCGTCGAGCGGCCGTCATGCCGTCGACACGCGCCATCTGGATGTCCAGCAGCAGGATGTCCCAGTCGGGGCGGTAGTCCTCGATGATGTCGCGCCCGTCGCGGAACGCTCCGATGTGGAAGCGTTCGCCGTGCTCGCGCTGGAACCGATCCAGGTGCGACAGCAGGCGGTCGATGCTTGCCGGATCGTCCTCGACCACGCCGATGCGGATCATGCTCTGTCTCCTTCCCGGTCTGGTCTCAACTGAAGCCGACGTAGCGTCGGGCGAGGTGATACGCGGCCCTCGTCACGTGCCGCCCGGCGTATCCCGGCAGGTTGCTCCCTGCGCAGACGAGGCTCCGCCGCAGATGGCCGTGGATGCGGGGACTCTCCCGCTTGACCTCCCGCCAGAAGGCTCGGCGCACCGCGAGGTGCTGCGCCGTGCCACCCAGCGCGAGAGTGGCGCTGACGGTGGCGCAGAGCGCGCGGACGTAGTGCAGTTGCGCGGCGTAGAGCTGTGCCGGCACCCGTCCGGCCCGCACGTCCTCGACGCTCGGCAGCGTCTCGAGCGCGAGCCGGTTCACACGCAGCTGCTGATCGACGCGGGCGAGCATGACCTCCGGGGCGACCGACTGGCCCGCACGGCCGATGTAGTAGTGGTACAGCGTGACGGGCAGGTAGTACATGCGGCGCACGCGCGCGAGCGGACGCAGGACGTACAGGCTGTCGACGTAGAACGTGTGACGCGGCAGGTGCGGACCCACCTCACGCAGCAGTGCCGTGCGGTAGATGACGGCGTGCATCATGAGGTATTGCCGACGCGCGAAGCGCTGCGTGTCCTCCCAACCGAAGACGCGATCGGCCGGGAAGACGGTGTCGAAACGGGTCGGGCGCGGCACTTTGCCGACGCGATCGTGCACGAAATCGGTGAACAGCGCGTCGACCCCGCCCGACTCCTCCACCCGCTCGAGCACGTCGAGCACCCGTACGAGAGCGGCGGACGACAGCCAGTCGTCGGCGTCGAGCACCTTGACGTAGAGACCCCGCGCGTGGGCGACGCCGGTGTCGATCGCCGCTCCGTGCCCGCCGTTGACCTGGTGCACCACACGGATCCGGTCGGGGTACGTGTGCGCGTACGACGCGGCGAGCAGCCCGGTGGCGTCCGTCGAGCCGTCGTCCACGATGACGACCTCCACGCGCGCGTCGCTCGCGCAGAGCGCGGCGAGAGCTCGACCGAGGAACGCCGCGCAGTTGTAGGCGGGCACGGCCACCGTCAGCAGGGGCGATGACACCGAGGCACCCTCCGTCCGGCACCGCGCGCGGCGACGGAAGGCTGGGCGCACGGCGATGATGACGAGCCGGCCGCGGGGTCGGCCGGTCTCCCCCTCGATCGTAGACGGGACGCCGTTCACGTGCGGAAACCGCGGCTCGCCTCAGCTGAACCCGACGACGCGACGGGCCCAGTCGTACGCGAGGCTCGTCGCGCGGCGGCCCGCCTGGCCGGGGAGGTTGCTCACCGCCCCGAGAAGACTGCGACGCATCCGCGTGTACAGCCAGGGGTTCTCCGCGCGCACCTCTCGCCAGAAGCGATCGCGCTCGACGAGGTGACCCGCGGTCCCGGCACGGGCCAGCGTCGCGCTCGTGACCGCGCACACCCCCTCCACGTGGTGCAGAAGCGCCCGGTACAGCTGCGCCGGCACCTCGCCGCGCGCGACCGCGTGCGGGGAGGGAAGCGCGGCGAGAGCCAGCCTGTTCACCCGCAGCTGCTGTTCCACACGCCGCACCATGACCTCCGGGGCCACGGACTGCCCCGGCCGGCCCACGTGGTAGCGGTAGAGCGGGATCGGCAGATACCGCATCCGACGCACCCGCGCCAACGGCGTCACGACGTAGAGGTTGTCGACGTAGAACGTGTGCTCGGGCAGGCGCAGCCCGCTCGCGCGCACGAGGTCCGTCCGGTACACGATCGCGTGCATCATCAGCACATGACGGCGCCCGAACCGTTCCGTTTCCGCCCACTCGAACACGCCGTCGGACGGGAACACCGAGTCGAAACGAGCCGCACGCGCCGACTTTCCGACCCGTTCGTGCACGAAGTCCGTGAACACCGCATCCACGTCCGCGCCCTCGAGAGCGACGAGTTCGCGCACCAGGAGCGCGAGCGAGGGGATGTCGAGCCAGTCGTCCGCATCCAGGATCTTCACGAACGCACCGCGCGCGTCGGCCAGCCCCGTGGTGATGGCCCCGCCGTGCCCGCGGTTGGGCTGGTGGATCACCCGCCGGGATGCGGGGCGCCGCGCGGCCCAGTCGTCCGCGAGCACCCCGGTGGCATCCGTCGAGCCGTCGTCGACGACGATCACCTCGACGCCGGCGACCGCGTCGAGCTCCGACAGCGCACGCCCCAGATAGTCCGCGGCGTTGTACGCCGGAACCACGATGGACAGCGCCGGCACCACCGGCGGGCGGTCGGTCATCGCTCGACCTTGTCGCCGGGCTCCGCCACCACCTCGATCTCCGTCGGCACCTGGCGGAAGATCACCTTGAAGATCGGGTAGAAGACCCAGAACGAGATCGCGGCGTTGATGATCATCGTCAGAACGTCCGCCACCACGGATCCGCTCGATCCCCAGCCGAGCGTCACCATGAAGAAGTCGTAGATCGGGGCCTTGTAGAAGCCTTGCGCCGCGGCGGCGATGAAGGTGATCGCCACGTAAGCGACCGTGTACCAGCCGGCTGCGACCCACACCGAGGTGTTGGACTTGAAGGTGATGTTGCGCTGCAGGAAGAAGTTGATGACCTGCGCGATGAGGAGCGTGATCTGCACCGCCAGGAAGTACGCCAGCCCGCCTCCGCCGGCAGGAAGCGCGCCGGCCGCGTAGTCGAACATGTAGTACTGGCTGCCGTCGACGTTCGATCCGACGGGCAGCACCTGGAAACCGACGTCCGTGAGACCGGTGAAACTCGCGAAGGCCCAGCGGAAGATCGGCATGAGCGCCAGCTGCAGCACGGTGACGCCGTTGGACAGCAGCAGGAACATGATGAACTTCGACAGTTCCGGACGTGAGGTCTGGAATCGACCCCACCACTTCGAGATGGCGGTGATCATCGTGCACTCCTGTTCCCTGCGGCGGCGTCGAACGCCTTCTTCGTCGCCTTCTCATCGCGTCGACCACCGAAGTAGGCGGCGATCACGCGCCCGAGCCCGCGCAGCGTCTGCCCGTTCACGAGCGTCAGCACGGCTCCGGTGAGCCGGCGGGTGGCGAGCCCGCCGCTCATCTTGGAGATCACCCGGAACGGGCCGTTCAGCAGGAACAGCACGTTCAGATCGGGCGTGCCCGCGTCTTCCGCCTTGCGACGGCGTCCGTCGAGGATGCGGAAGCCGAGCCGCCCGAGCGGACTGCGCGCCTCGGCCAGCCGATCCATGGGGTCGTTCTCCCCTAGCGGGCCGGCGGGCCAGCGCGGGTCGGGGACAGAGCGCCCGAGAAGCGCTGCGAACTCGGCATCGGTCGCGGCCGCGCCCCCACCCGCGTGCGCGGCACCCGTGAGCGCCACACCG
This sequence comes from Microbacterium sp. SORGH_AS_0428, assembly GCF_031453615.1. Classification (NCBI taxonomy): domain Bacteria; kingdom Bacillati; phylum Actinomycetota; class Actinomycetes; order Micrococcales; family Microbacteriaceae; genus Microbacterium; species Microbacterium sp. SORGH_AS_0428. The sequence continues at coordinate 513,098 of NZ_JAVIZT010000001.1, forward strand.
TCGCGCTCGACGGTCGCCGTGAGATCCAGGGCTTCCACGTGTGCGCCGACCGCGATCTCGTACGTGCCGCGCTCGACGATCCACGTGTTGGTCGCGACGTCGAAGACACGGAAGGTGCGCTCACCGAACGGCAGCGCGACGCGGAGCGACTGGCCGGGCTCCAGTCGCACCTTCGCGTAGCCCTTCAGCTCGCGACGGGGACGCGCGAGCGCGCTGCCCCCGGTGCGTCCGACATACATCTGGACCACATCGCTCCCGGCGCGAGCCCCGGTGTTGGTGACCGTGACCTCGGCGCCGTCGGCATCCACGACGAGATCGGAGTAGGCGAATCTCGTGTAGCTCAAGCCGTAGCCGAACGGGAAGTCGACCGGCACGCCGAACGTGTCGTAGTGCCGGTAGCCGACGAACGGCCCTTCGCGGTACTCCGCGGTGCGCGCGGCGCTCGGGAACGTCTCGGCCGTGGGGGTGTCCTCGAGGGCGCGGGGCATCGTCTCGGCCAGTCGCCCGCCGGGATCCACGGTGCCGGTGAGCACATCCACGACAGCCTCGGCGCCCGCCTGGCCGCCCAGGTATGTGTGCAGCAGCGCGGCGGTATCCGTCGCCCACGGCATCGAGACCACGCCTCCGGCACTGATCAGCACGACTGTTCGGGGGTTCACCCGGTGCACGTCGCGCAGCAGGCGAACCTGCTCGTCCGGCAGATCGAGAGTCGCGCGGTCCATCCCCTCCGACTCGGCGATCTCGGGGAGGCCGAGGCTCAGCACCACGACATCCGCGCGTCCGGCGAGCGTCAGAGCCTCCGCACGAAGCGCCTCGTCGGCGCGACCGTCGCGGCGGAATCCCTCCGCGACGCCCACGACGTCGAGGGTCGAGTCCGGCAGGACGCCGGCGAGTGTGGGCAACGTCGTGGGATTCACGAGCGAGGATCCGGCGCCCTGGTAGCGGGGCGCGGTGGCGAACGCACCGACGAGAGCCACCTTGGTCCCGGCCGCGAGCGGCAGCAGGTCGCCTTCATTGCGCAGCAGCACGGTGGACTCCGCGGCGGCCCGACGAGCGAGCGCGTGATGCGCGGGGAGATCGACGATCGCGGCCGCGCGCGCGGTCACGCGTCGCACCAGGTCGATCAGCTCCGCGACGCGGGCGTCCAGGTCCGTCACCGCGAGCCGTCCCGACTCGACCGCAGCCACGATCTCGCGCGCGGAGTCGAAGCCCGGCGAGGGCATCTCCAGCGCGGCGCCGGCGGCGACCGCGGCGACCGCATCGTTGGAGCCGCCCCAGTCGGAGATCACGGCACCGTCGAAGCCCCACTCCTCACGGAGGATCTCCGTCAGCAGATGGGCGTTCTCGTGGGCGTAGACGCCGTTGACGAGGTTGTAGGAGGACATGATCGCCCAGGGGGCTGCCTCGCGGACGACGATCTCGAAAGCGGTCAGGTAGATCTCGCGCAGCGTGCGCTCATCGACGACGGAGTCGCTGACCATGCGGCGCAGCTCCTGGCTGTTGACCGCGAAGTGCTTGGGGGTGGCCGCCACTCCCTCGGACTGGATGCCGCGCACGTACGCGGCGGCCAGTCGGCCTGCGAGCTCGGGGTCTTCGGAGAAGTACTCGAAGCTGCGGCCGCCGAGAGGGCTGCGCTTGATGTTGAGACCCGGCCCGAGCAGCACGCCGACGCCCTGCGAGGATGCTTCGCGGCCGAGGGCCGCACCGATCTGCTCGGCCAGCTCGTCGTCCCAGCTGCCGGCGATCGTGGCGGCGGTCGGGAAGCACGTGGCCGGTTCCGAGCCGTTGATGCCGAGGTGGTCGGCGGAACCGACCTGCTTGCGCACACCGTGAGGGCCGTCAGCAAGCCACACGGGCGGCAGCGCGACGCGTTCGATCGCTCGCGTCTGCCACGTGTTGGCGCCGCTCAGCAGGGCCGCTTTCTCGAGCAGCGAGAGACTCGCCACGAGCGAGGGGGTGTCTTTCACAATGGGTCTTTCTTGGTCGTTCGCGTCGCGCGTCGAGCGCGGAAGGGGTGAGTGGCCGCCGGGCCGGCGAGCAGATTCTCCGGCCCGGCGACCACGGCTCATCCGGCCGTCACGGTGCTGCGACGGTGACGACGCACGCGCAGCACGACCATGACGACGGCTCCCAGGATCAGCAGTCCCATCACCGACGTGATGACGATCTGCCAGACGACCCACGCCGGCGGCGTGTAGGCGACGGTCGCGCCAGGAGCGAGGCCGTTCATCGCGTTCGAGTTGGCGACCGTGAACAGGATGTTGTGAGTCGCCTGACGGATGTCCGTCACGGCCTTGGCCGAGCTCGAGTCGTTGAACGACTTGGAGGGCTGGAAGGTCAGCATCAGGTCGGTGCCGCCGGCGATGCCCTCGTTGGGGTTCATGTACGGGTAGAGGTTGAAGTCCGAGATGGCGAAGCCCTCGAAGCCCCACTCCCCCCGCAGAACCGTGTCCATGAGCGCCTCGGAGCCACCCGCCCAATGCGAGCCGATGCGGTTGAACGAGCTCATGATGCCCGCGGCGCCGATCGTCGTGGTGTCCAGCGTTCCCTGATCGTCGGCGAGGTAGGTGACCTCCATGGAGATGTTCTTGACACCGATCTCGAAGGGCTTCAGGTAGATCTCCCGGATCGCCTGCTCGTTCGCCCAGGTGGCGAGACCGTTGTTGACACGGTTCGTCTCCTGCTCGTTCATCGCATAGTGCTTGATGAGCGTGTAGACACCCTTCGTGCCGACACCGTTCGCGACAGCCGTGAGCAACTCGCCCGAGAGCACGGGGTCCTCGGAGTAGTACTCGAAGTTGCGTCCGCCGAACGGCGAGCGATGCAGGTTGACCGCCGGGGCGTACCAGCCGTTGATGTTCTTGAAGATCGCCTCATTGCCGAGCATCACACCCATCGCGCGACCCAGCTCCACATCCCACGTCTGTGCGATGAGCACCTCGGACGGGTAGGCGGTGCCGTTGATCGCGGAGTTGATGAAGGAGGAGAACCCCGCGGGGCCGTCCGGCTCGAGCGTCTGGGGCTTTCCGATCGAACCGATCGCCGCCGTCTGGTACGCGCCGTTCAGGAGCATCGCCGACATGTCGCCGACGCTCAGCGAGTCGAGCAGCTCGTCCCACTTCGGGTCGTCCTTCGCGAGACCGCGCATGTCGATCAGGGACAGGTCGGATGCGGCGCCCGTGGCGGGCATCTCGCCCTCGAACGCCTCAGCCTCGGCGTCGGCATCCCACGCGTCGAACCCTGCGGCGACCGCCTCGTCCGCCACGAGCATGTCGCCCGTCGGAGCGGTCGGGAAGGTGCCCGCGAAGTCGGCACGCGAGAACACGGGGATCTTGCCCGCCTCGCCGTCGGTGGTGAACTGGGCCGACACGTCGTCGAACTGGTTCGTGACCTCGGTCAGGTCGGAGGAGCGGTGATCGTCACCGGAGTAGACGACGTCCTCGGCGACCGTGTAGCGCACGGGCTCGGTCCCTGCGGCGACGGTGTGCGAGTCTGTCCGGACGGTGAGCTCGTACTCCCCCGCCTCGAGCACGTAGGCGCGCTCGTTCAGGTAGTCGTACGAGGCCATGTCCTCGACGGCGACCTCGATCGTCACCTGCTCGCTCGCGCCGGGCTCGATCACTCCGGTCTTGGCGAAGCCGCCGAGCACGACGGCAGACTTCTCGATGCCGCCCGGCGTGTAGGGGGCCGAGTAGTAGAGCTGCACCACGTCGCGGCCGGCGACCGAGCCGGTGTTGGTGACGTCCACGGTGACCGCGATGCTGCCATCCATCTCGCCCGCCTCGGTGCCGGTGATCGCCCACGCGAAGTCGGTGTAGCTCAGTCCGTAGCCGAACGGGTAGACGACGGCCTGGTCGTAGTCGATGAAGCCCTCGACCGCGGCGGTCTCGTAGTAGCGGTAGCCGAAGTAGATGCCCTCTGCGTAGTTGACGAAGGGCGCCTCGTCGGTGACCGTGGCGTTCGAGGTCGCGCTCTCGGTCACGGGAACCGGATACGACGGGGCGACGTTGTCGTAGATGAAGTTGCCGAAGTTGGCGAACGTCGGGTCCGCCGTGAAGTCGTCCGCCCAGAGGTCGACGGTGCGACCGGAGGGATTCACCTCGCCCGAGAGGATGCGTCCGAGCGCGTTGAACGCGGTCGCACCGGGCGAACCCGCCAGCAGCACGGCGTCGATGTCCGCGTCGCGCTGCAGGTCACCGAGCTCGAGCGTGGTCGAGGCGTTCACGACGACGACGACCTTCTCGAAGTTGGCCTGAGCGAGGGCGATCATGTCGCGCTCGTCCTTGTTGAGCTCGAGCTGGTGCTGACCGGGCTCGGCGTTGTCATCCCACGCCGACATGTCCTGGGTCAGGTCGCCGCCCTCGCCGCCGGGCCGGCCGATGAACACGATGGCCGCGTCGTTGAACTGCCCGAACGTGCCCGCCTGCGCCTCGTACTGCCCCACCGGCATCTCGCCGATGTTGTACGTGGAGATGTCAGGGCGGTCCATCTCGATGTGACCGCGCGGGTTCTCCGCGGCGAAGCTCTCGATGGCGCCGTACACGGCGTCGTTCACACCGAAGCCGGCGTTCTCGATGCCCTGACGTGCGGTGATCGCGGAGTTGGTGTCGACCGAGCCCGAACCGGAGCCGCCGTAGACGGGATCGGCGGCCGCGCGACCGAACATCGTCACCTGTGCGCCACCCGCCAGCGGCAGGGCCGCAGCATCGTTCTTTGCGAGCACGATGCCGCCGGCGCCGATCTGCTCGACGAGCTCCAGCGCGGCCGCATCCACCTCGTCGAGGGAGGCATAGTCGGCCGAGTAGTACTCGGTGTCCCACCCCTCGGACTCCTCCGAGTTGGTGAACGTGTAGGTGCCGGATCCGAGCTGCGACGCCACCCATCCGGTCGCGACGTTGAGCGCGACGTTGACGACGACCGTGAGGATCGTCACGAGGGCGAGGATCGGGATCCAGATCGCCAGGTACTTCTTGTTGGACATTCGGGCCTTCACGGCCGCGGCGCCCGAGGATGGGCGTGCGTTCACGACGGTTCTCCTTCGGTGGTGTGACGCGTTATCGGACAGCCCACCCGGCGGCTGAGCCGCCGGGTGGAGCCGGATATCAGTTGGAGGCCTCGGAGATGGTGCCGTCCTGGTCGATCTGGTAGGTCGTGCCCGACTCGGCCGAGACGGCCTCGATGACGTACTTGCCGTCCTTCACGTTGACCGTGCCGGTCACGCGCTCGGCGGCCTCGGACTTGACGAAGGGCATGACGAGCAGACCGTACTTCTCGGTCGGCTGCTTGACGTCGCCGGCGAGCATGATCTGCGTGAGGTTCGCGTTCTCGGAGAGCGCGTCCTCGACGGCCTGACGGGCCGTGGTCAGGTCGTCGGCCACGTCCACGTCGGCCGCCTGGTTCTGAGACGTGGCGGGGGCGGTGTCGCCCGACGAGCACGCGGCGAGCCCGAAGGTGCCGGTGGCGGCGATGAGGGTCGCGAGGACCGCTGCGCGCATCTTGGTGGTGTTCATGTCTGCTCCTTTTGTGTTCCTCCCGGGCGCTTCCACCGCCCGGGTCCTGCTGTGCTGCTCACCTGGGCGCGAAGGATCGGCTCGGGTGCGCATGGTGTCGGATGCGGTCGGCGACATCGGCCGCCGACCGCATCCGGGTTCTCACTCCGAGATCACCCCGGAGTAGTTGAGGCCGAAGCCGTAGTCGTACGCGTTGCCGTCGGCGTCGGTGTAGGGCGTCATGTCCTTCGCGACGTCCTCGAGCTGCGCCTCCACCGTGTCCATGTTCGCGGGGAACTGGATGGGCAGACGACCCTTGGGCTCGTGCAGGCCCAGCGCCACGTCCAGCAGCGCCGCGTCGCTCGTTCCGAACCCGACGATGAGTGCGTCGGAGTCGGCCTCGAACTCGGCCGGGATGGTCGCGTTGCTCGCCTTGAGCACCGTGATGAGCGGGATGTCCTTGCCGGACGCCGCGATGGCGTCGCGGGCACGCTCGAAGGCGTCGAGGTCGGACTCGTTCAGCACCTTGGACGTCTTGCCGTAGTACGAACGGTTCTCCTTGCTGCCGTCGGCCAGCAGGTCACCGCTGATCGAAGTCTGGCGCACGTTCTCGCCGTCCGCCGTGTAGGGGCGGTACTGCAGCGAGAGCGGGTAGAACTCCTTCGTCTCCGGGTCACGACCCGCGTTGGTGAAGGTGCCGCCGTTGTCGGGGCTGTTCAGGCCCACGAGCACCAGGTCGACATCGCTGAGGTCGGGAGCCGTGTAGCTGACGACCTGCTCGTTCTCATCGAGCACGACCTCGTCGGTCAGGACAGTGCCGAAGTACTCCTCGGCGACCTCGAGATCGATGCCGGCGTACTCCTTGTACTCCGCCGGACCGAAGGCGCCGGCGATCCCGACGTTGTAGGAACGCGGGATGTAGACCGTCTTGTCCGACCAGTCCTCGGCGTCGGCCGCGGCAACGGTCTCACCGTTGTTCTTGAGCATGACGACGGAGTCGAGCTGCGCGTCGTAGCCCGCCTTCACCTTGTCGTCGCTCGCGAGGATCTTCTTGGACTCCTCGATGTCGACGAACGGGTTCTCGTAGAGTCCCGGGTTCAGCATGAGCGTCAGGATGCGGGCGCCGGACTCACGGAAGCGGGTCTCCGCGTCGATCTCCTGCTCGCCCGCCTCGAACTCCTGCTGCCACAGGTCGGCGGCCTCGAGGATGTGCGTCGCGTCGTTGACGCCGCCGAACATGTCGTGACCGGTCTCCAGGACCTTCACGTAGCGCTCGGCCGGGGTGAGGTCTTCGGCACCCCACGCCATCGCGATGAAGGCATCCGGGTCGTTGACGCCCGTCATGACGCCCCAGTCGGTGACCACGACGCCGTCGTAGCCGTTCTCCTCGCGGAGGATGGCCATGCGGCCGGCGTCGTACGCCGTTCCCGTGCGGTCGTCGAAGAGCGGCTCGCCGTTCTCATCGAGCGCGATCGAGTACGCGGTCATCACCGCCGCGGAGTCGAGCGATCCGAGGAAGCCCTCGGTGTGCTCGGACAGGTTTCCGCCGGGGTACACGCCGTACTTGCCGGCCTCGGTGTGAGACTCGCGGCCGCCCTCGCCGGGCCCGTCGCCCGCCCAGTGCTTGATCATGGCGTTGACCGACTCGGAGCCCCACGTGTCTTCGCCGCCGGTTCCCTGGAACCCGCGGACGTACGCCGCGGCGAGCTCCTCGTTCTGGGCGACGTCCTCACCGAACGTGCCCGCGACGCGCAGCCAGCGAGGCTCCGTGGCGAGGTCGATCTGCGGGCTGAGGGCGGTCGCGATGCCCAGCGCACGGTACTCCGCGGACGCCATCTCACCGAACTCCTCGGTGTGCGACGCGTCGAAGGTCGCCGCGAGCCCGAGGCTGGACGGCCAGCGCGAGATGTCGGCACCATCGGCGTTGTATCCACCGGAGCCGGCGGTCGAGCGGGGGTCGGAGCTGAAGTTCACCGGCACGTACGGTGTGCCGTCGGTCGCCAGCGTCTCGACGTAGGCCTGCATCTGGTTGACCCACGGCACCGTCTCGTCGACGTTGCTGCCGGCGGCGTTGAGGACGTTGCGCAGGTTCGACTCGGAGAGATACGTCTCCTGCGCCTCGGTGAGTCCGTCACCCGGGCTGCGCTCGTGGGAGCTCACCAGCATGAGACCGGCGATCTGCTCGATCGACATCTCGTCGGCGAGGGCGGCAGCGCGCTCCTTGGAGTCGAGGCGCCAGTCCTCCCACGTGTCGAGCTCGCCGTTGCCGTTCATGTCCTTGAACGCGTAGGTCGCGCCGTCGTCCTTGACCTCGAGGAGCTCGATGGGACCCTCGGCGGAGTACGACAGCGTCTTTCCGCCGCGCGGGTTCTCGACGACCACGAAGTCCGTGGTGCCGTCCGAGACCTCGCGGGTCTTGTACGTGGACGAGTCAGCGTCGCCGAACGTGCAACCGGTCAGGGCGATGGCGAGCCCGAATCCGGTGATCACGGCGATCTGCTTGCGTGGCAGAGCCTTCATTGGCATTTCCCTTTCGTCATCGACGACACCCGCACGCGCCATGCGCGCGAATGCTGGCCCCGCCTCTGGGGCCGCACCGCCGATCTCCGCGACTGCGGGACTCTCGGACGGGTACCGAGAGTCCGTTCAGGGCGGTCTGGTGCTTCTTCGAGGCTGTCACCGAGGAAGTGGCCGGTCCGGGTTTGCGCATGATCGGTCGATTCCGCTGCACAACCTGTCATCCGCACCGGTGCACCGTGACCGGTTCGTTATCCGAGCGACCGGCGTCGACATACGATGCGAGCAACGCTGCCCGGAAATGACTGAAGGCCCCCGCTTCGCGGAGGCCTTCGTTCGTGTTGGTGGACCTGAGGGGACTCGAACCCCTGACCCCCTGCATGCCATGCAGGTGCGCTACCAGCTGCGCCACAGGCCCTCTGTCACCCGTCCGGGCAACTCATTCAGCTTACAACACGGATGAGTCGTGAGCGAAATCAGCCCGGTCACTCCGGGCGCGTCGGCACCGGCAGGTCGATGGGCACGGTCGGGCAGTCCTTCCACAGACGCTCGAGGCCGTAGAAGACGCGCTCCTGCTCGTGGAAGACGTGCACGACCAGGTCGCCGAAGTCGAGCAGGATCCAGCGCGATTCCTCGCGACCCTCGCGACGCAGACGCTTGACTCCGTGCTCGAGCAGCTGCTCCTCGATCTCGTCGGCGATGGCTGCCACATTGCGCTCGTTGCGCCCCGTGACGAGCAGGAAGATGTCGACGAGCGGCAGCGGCTCCGAGACGTCGAGGGCCACGAGGTCCTCGCCGCCCTTCGCGTCGGCGGCGCGCGCGGCGATCTGCAGCACCTCGACGGATGCGTCGGTGAGGGTCATGAGAAGAGTCCTGTCGAAACGGCGAACACCAGCACGCCCACCAGCGCGAGCGCGAGCGCCCCGGCGGTGATGGCGAGCACGAGCATGAGCCGGCTGCCCTTCTCGGGCGCCGGCGGACGGATGATCTCGTCCGCGCTCTTGATGGTGCTGATGGCGGCGCTGGCCGCGATGGGGGTGGGAGAGGATGCGGGCGGCAGCTCGCCGTCGACGAGAACCGCGTCGGCCTCCTTGCCGTCGGTGGTGCCGGGCGCGTGCCCGCGCGAACCGAGCCCCTCCGGCAACGCGAAGGTGCCGGTGATGAGCACCTCGCCGGTCGCCGCGATGGGCGAGGTGAACGCGTCCGCCGACGGCGTCTGCGAGAGGATCAGGGCGTTCGGTGTCGCGATGCTGCCCGTCGAGCCCTCTCGCGTCAGAAGGTGGTCGAACGAGGGCGGAAGCGCGACTTCGGGGACGCCGCCTTCGAGCAGCGCGGAGCCGAGCTGCGGCGACACCACGGGCGCGGGCTCGTCCGCAAGGGCCGCCTCGGCCGTGGCCAGCGGAGTCTCGTCGGCTGGCCGCTCATCCGCGCTGGGGGTGAACAGCGCCGTCATGCCGCCGGTCTCCGGAGCCGACGAGTCCTCGTCGGCAGGCTTCACCGTCGGCGCCTGTGCCTGCGCGGCGGTGTCGGGGGTGATGACCGGCACCGACGCGGTGCGGATGCGCTCCTGCTCACGCGCCTGGCGGCGGGTGAGAGGCGAGACGCCCAGGTCGACGCTGGCATCCGCGCGGGGGGCGGGCGGGACGACGGCCGGCGCGGCGGCGCGCGGAAGCGGGGCGGCCGGCTCCGGCTTCGGCTCGGGTTCGCTCGCGGGAGCGTCCTGCGGGTTCTGGATCGGGGTCGATCCGGTGTTGCGCAGGTCGCGCATCTGGCGCCGGGTCAGCGGCGGAGTGCTGGGCTGGTCAGGGTTGCTCATGCCTTACTCCGGTAGAGGTGATGCTTCGCAATGTACTGGACGACTCCGTCCGGAACGAGGTACCACACCGGTTGTCCGTTGTGCACGCGGTTCCGACAGTCCGTCGAAGAGATGGCCAGGGCCGGGATCTCGAGCAGACTCACGTTCTTGCTCGGCAGACCAGCCGCCGATAACGGGTGCCCGGGCCGGGAGACCGCCACGAAATGGGCGAGGTCCCACAGTTCATCATGGTCCCTCCAGCTGAGAATCTGCGCCACGGCGTCGGCACCCGTGATGAAGAAGAGCTCGGCATCGGGACGCTGCGCCTGCAGGTCCCGGAGGGTGTCGATCGTGTACGTCGGCCCGGAGCGGTCGATGTCGACCCTGCTCACGCTGAAGTCGGGGTTCGAGGCGGTCGCGATCACCGTCATGAGATAGCGATGCTCGCTCTCGGTGACCTGCGACTTCTGCCATGGCTCGCCCGTGGGGACGAAGATGACCTCGTCGAGGTCGAAGGATGCGGCGACTTCGCTCGCCGCGACGAGGTGTCCGTGATGAACCGGGTCGAAGGTGCCGCCCATCACCCCGATGCGCGGCGCTCGACCTGCACTCATCTGCCCGAGAGTCAGTGGCCGTGTCCGCGCGGCTCGAGATCTGCGGCGTGCTTCTTGGCGTACGCCTCGGCCTTGTGCGCGTGACGGTTGGCGACGTTGCGATACGACAGGGTCACGAGCGCGAGGGCGGTGAAGACGAGGAGCGCGAGGATCCCGTATCCGACGGTCTCCGCGGCGACGTTACCGTGGTGCTCGGCCTCCTCGGCGACAAGGGTGAGGAAGGGGGCGAGGCTCATCGGTTCTCCGATCGATCGGTGGGGCGCACGGGCGCTCCCAGCTTAGTCTGTCAGCCGCGTACCTGCCCGGAGCCGCGGACGACCCACTTGGAGCTCGTGAGCTCCCGGAGTCCCATGGGCCCACGGGCGTGGAGCTTCTGGGTGGAGATGCCCACTTCCGCGCCGAAACCGAATTCGCCGCCGTCGGTGAAGCGCGTGGATGCGTTCGCCATCACGACCGCGGAATCCACCTCGGCGAGGAAGCGCTCGGCGCTGACCTCGTCGTCCGTGATGATCGACTCGGTGTGGTGCGTCGAGTAGCGACGGATGTGGTCGAGTGCCGCATCCAGGTCGTCGACCACGCGCATCGCGATGTCGAGACTCAGATACTCCGTCTGCCAGTCCTGCTCGTCGGCGGGGACGACGTCGGGCGCGAGCTGCGCCACCGTCTCGTCACCGTGCACCGTCACACCGGCCTGCTGCAGGGCCGCCACCACCGGCCCGACGACACGCTCCGCCGCGCCCCGGTGCACCAGCACCGTCTCGGCGGCGTTGCAGACGCTGGGACGCTGCGCCTTGGCGTTCACCACGATCGTCTCGGCCCGCTCCAGCGGCGCGCTCTCGTCGAGGTACACGTGCACGACGCCGGCACCGGTCTCGATGACGGGCACGGTGGACTCGGTCACGACCGTCTCGATGAGCTGCGCGCTGCCCCGGGGGACGAGCACGTCCACGACGCCGCGGGCATGCATGAGCTCGGTGGCTCCGGCGCGCCCGAAGGCGTCGAGCGTCTGGATCGCCTCCGGATCGACGCCTTCATCCGCCAGCGCAGCACGCATCGCCCGCACGAGGGCCGCATTGCTGAGCTCGGCGGCGGTTCCGCCGCGCAGCACGACCGCGTTGCCGGATCGCAGCGCGAGCGCAGCGATGTCGACGGTCACGTTGGGCCGCGCTTCGTAGATGGAGCCGACCACGCCGAAGGGGACCGAGATCTTCTGAAGGTTCAGCCCGTTCTCGAGGGTCTTCTCCTCGAGCAGGCGTCCGACGGGATCCGGCAGCTGCGCGACCTCGCGCACGGCCTGCGCCAGAGCGCGTACGCGTGCGACGTCGAGGCTCAGCCGGTCCAGCAGCGCAGCGGAGAGACCCTGCTCGCGCCCGCGATCGAGGTCCTCGCCGTTGGCCGCGACGATCTCGTCCGTCGCCGCCTCCAGCGCGTCGGCGATGCCATCGAGCAGGCGACTCTTCTGTGCGTCCGAGAGCCGTGCGATCTGGCGCGAAGCGGTCTTCGCGAGCAGCATCCGCTCGCCTGCGGTGACGGTCGTCAGACTCATCCGCTCAGTTTAGCGACGCGTCAAGACCGGTCCGGTCAACGGGTGCTCCACCGGATGCGGGTTCGGCGCGAACCACGTGCCCACCTCGTCGCCGCCGAGAGCGGCGTCGACAAGGTCGATGCTCGTCACCAGCACGGCCACACCGGCGGCCGCAGCAAGGCGCGCCGCCGAGACCTTCGTCGCCGCTCCCCCCGTGCCGACGCTGTTGACGACGACGGAGCCGAACTCGTAGCCCGCGAGATCGTCGCCGTAGGGCACCTCGGCGATCGGTCGCGCCCCGGGCTCGTCCGGCGGCCGCGTATACAGGCAGGCGATGTCGCTGAGCAGCACGAGCGCGTCGGCGCTGATCAGCTGGGCCACCAGGGCGGCGAGGCGATCGTTGTCGCCGAAGCGGATCTCGTGGGTGGCGACCGTGTCGTTCTCGTTGACGATCGGCAGGATGCGCAGGCCGAGAAGACGTTCCATGGCCCGACGGGCGTTGGAACGGTGGGTCGGATTCTCGAGGTCGCCCGCCGTCAGCAGCACCTGGCCCGCGACCACGGCGAAGGGGCGCAGCGCCTCCTGGTAGCGATAGACGAGGATGTTCTGGCCCACCGCTGCGGCGGCCTGCTGCGTGGCCAGGTCGGAGGGCCGGGCGTCGAGCGCGAGGAAGGGCATCCCTGTCGCGATCGCTCCCGACGAGACCAGGACGACTTCGGTGCCGCGGCCGTGGGCTGCGGCCAGTGCCTCGACGAGCGGCTGGATGTTCGCCGCGTTCTCACCGCTGATCGACGACGAGCCCACCTTGACGACGAGACGCCTGGCCGCGGGCAGGTCGGCGCGCGAGCTCACGCTCACTCTTCGCCCTCGCGGATGCGCTCCGCCTCCAGCTCGGCGCGTGCAGCCGCCTTGGCGTCCATACGCTCGTGGTAGCGCTCGCGGCGCTGATTGGTCGTCCGGCGCCCGTCGAGATTGAAGCGCGGATCGGTGCCGCGCGGAGCCGTCATCAGCTCCGCGGCCGACGAGAGCGACGGATGCCAGTCGAACACGACGCTGTCGCCTTCGCCGATGACGACGGTCGCGCCGGGTGTCGCTCCAGCGCGGAACAGTTCGTCCTCGACGCCGAGCTTGTCGAGGCGGTCGGCGAGGAAGCCGACGGCCTCTTCGTTCTGGAAGTCGGTCTGCTGCACCCACCGCACCGGCTTCTCGCCGAGAACGCGATACACGGGCCCGTACGTGCCGCCCTCGACCCGCACGGAGAACTCCTTCTCGGAGCCCTTGGGACGGATGATGATGCGTTCGGGGGCGGGCTCGGCGGCGACCTCGGCACGGTGCTTCTCGACGATCTCGCCGAGCGCGAAGGTGAGCTCTCGCAGACCCGCGCGGCTGACCGTGGAGATCTCGAACACGCGGTAGCCGCGCTCCTCGAGATCGGGGCGCACGAGGTCGGCGAGATCGCGCGCCTCGGGCACATCGATCTTGTTCAACGCGACGACCTGCGGGCGATCCAGAAGCGGAACCTGCCCCTCGGGGACCTCGTAGGCTGCGAGCTCGGCGAGGATGACATCGAGATCGGACAGCGGGTCACGGCCGGGCTCCAGGGTGGCGCAGTCGAGCACATGGACCAGCGCGGTGCAGCGTTCGACGTGACGCAGGAACTCGAGTCCGAGTCCGCGACCGTCGCTCGCGCCCTCGATGAGTCCGGGCACATCGGCGACCGTGAAGCGCACGTCACCGGCCTGCACGACGCCCAGGTTCGGATGCAGCGTGGTGAACGGGTAGTCGGCGATCTTCGGCCGCGCGGCGGACACCGCGGCGATCAGGCTCGACTTGCCCGCGGAAGGATAGCCCACGAGTGCGACGTCGGCGACGGTCTTCAGCTCGAGACGGACGTCGCCTTCCCACCCGGGGGTGCCCAGCAGCGCGAAGCCAGGAGCCTTGCGCTTGGTGGTGGCCAGCGCCGCGTTGCCGAGTCCGCCACGTCCGCCGGGCGCCACGACGAAACGGATGCCGGGCTCGACCATGTCAGCGAGGACGGTGCCGTCCTCGTCCTTCACGACGGTGCCGACCGGAACGGGCAGCTCGACGGGCTCGCCCATCGCGCCGGAGCGGTTGTCGCCCATTCCGAAGCCGCCGTTCTCGGCGGTGCGATGCGGCGAGTGGTGATACGACAGGAGCGTGGTCACCTGCGGGTCGGCGACGAGGATGATGTCTCCCCCGTTGCCGCCGTTGCCGCCGTCGGGGCCGGCGAGCGGCTTGAACTTCTCACGGCGCACCGACACGCAGCCGTTGCCGCCCTTGCCCGCGCGCAGGTGAAGCGTCACTCGATCGACGAACGTGACCATGTGTGCGCCCTCCTGGATATGAAGCGAGGGGCGGGCCGAAGCCCGCCCCTCGCCGACGTCTGCGTGTGCGGCGGATTACTCCGCGGCGCCCACGATGTTGACGACCTTGCGGCCGCCCTTGGTGCCGAACTGGACGGCGCCGGCCGACAGTGCGAACAGCGTGTCGTCGCCACCGCGGCCGACATTGGCGCCGGGGTGGAAGTGCGTGCCGCGCTGACGGACGATGATCTCGCCCGCGTTGACGACCTGGCCGCCGAAGCGCTTCACGCCGAGGCGCTGTGCGTTCGAGTCACGACCGTTACGAGTCGAGCTCGCGCCCTTTTTGTGTGCCATTTCTTCGCCTCTTCCTGGACTTACTTGATGCCGGTGACCTTGACGCGCGTGAGGTCCTGACGGTGACCCTGGCGCTTCTTGTAACCGGTCTTGTTCTTGAACTTCTGGATCACGATCTTCGGGCCGCGCTCCTCACCGAGGACCTCGGCGGTGACCGTCACCTTGGCGAGCTTCGCCGCGTCGGTCGTGACCGCGTCGCCGTCGACGAGCAGGACGGCCGGCAGCTCGAGGGTCTCGCCGATCTTCGCCTGCTGGCGGTCGAGAACGACGATCGTGCCGACCTCGACCTTTTCCTGCCGGCCGCCGGCGCGCACAACTGCGTAAACCACTTCACACCTGTTTCGTCTTGGGAGCGCTCGGCTCCGATTGTCTGGAGGGACTCCGCCAGGGGCGGAGAAGTCCGGTGATGCATCGACTCGCACATCGTCAAGCCGGGTGCCCAGCGATAGGGCGACGCACCAAAGGAAGAGTTTACCCGATCGAGGGCCGAGGTGGCAAAAGGAGCCGGAGCGCGTGTCGCGCACGTCCGCACGCCTTCTGCGGCGCCCTACGATCATCGGATGGCGATCCTCATCGACGACCCTCGCTGGCCCGCTCACGGGCGGCTGTGGTCGCACTTGATCAGCGACAGCGATCTGGATGAGCTCCACGCCTTCGCCGCCGCCAACGGCATCCCTCGACGCGGCTTCGACATCGACCACTACGACGTCCCCGACGATGCGCACGAGCGCCTGGTGTCCGCCGGGGCCCACGCCGTGGACGGCCACACGCTCGTCCGAGCGCTGATCGCCTCAGGGCTGCGTGTCACCGCCCGCGAACGTCGCGGACGGTGACACCGGCCTCATTCGCCGTCGGGAACGTGCACGACGGGTGTGCCGGTGAGCGCCGCGGTCGTCACACGGCGACGTCCGCGACCCTGTCCCGGGGCCTTCGGCTCGGGTAGCGCATCCAGGACGGAGTCGAGCAGCAGCTCCTTCTCCGACTTGGGCTTCGCCTCGTGGCGCGGCTTCTTGCGCTTGGCGCGCGGCCGCTCCTCGACCTGCTCGACGACCTCCACCGCTGCGACCGAGACCTCGACGTCGGAGACGATCGCCTCCTCGGAGCCCGGGTGGATCGTGGATGCGGCGATCTGAGCCAGCGCAGACTTCACACCTGCGGTGATGACGTGCGCCTGGCCCGCCGGGGGCTGCGGCTGCGTGTTCTGTCGCGACCGACGTCCGTTGCCGTTGTTCGCGCCGCCGTTGCCGCCGCCGTTCCCGTTCCCGTTGCCCGCGCCGCCGCGGTGCTTGACGACAGGGTCGTGGTGGACGATGACGCCACGCCCGGCGCACACCTCGCAGGCTTCGCTGAAGGTCTCGAGCAAGCCGAGGCCCAGCTTCTTGCGGGTCATCTGTACGAGCCCGAGAGAGGTGACCTCGGCGACCTGGTGCTTCGTGCGGTCGCGACTCAGGCACTCGATCAGGCGGCGCAGCACGAGATCGCGGTTGGACTCCAGCACCATGTCGATGAAGTCGACGACGATGATGCCGCCGATGTCGCGCAGGCGCAGCTGGCGGACGATCTCCTCCGCGGCCTCGAGGTTGTTCTTGGTGACGGTCTCCTCGAGGTTTCCACCCGAGCCGACGAACTTCCCGGTGTTGACATCGACGACGGTCATGGCCTCGGTGCGGTCGATCACGAGGGAACCGCCCGAGGGCAGCCAGACCTTGCGGTCGAGTGCCTTCTCGATCTGTTCCGTGACGCGGAAGTCGTCGAACGGGTCTCCCCCGCCCTCGTATCGCTGGACGCGCTCCAAGAGGTCGGGGGCGACGGCCTCGAGGTACCCCTCGATGGTGTGCTGCGCCTCCTCGCCCTGGATGAGCATCTTCGTGAAGTCCTCGTTGAACACGTCGCGCACGATCTTCACGAGCAGGTCGGGCTCGGAGTGCAGCAACGCCGGTGCCTGGACGGACTCGTTCTGACGGCTGATGTGCTCCCACTGCGCGGTGAGGCGCTGCACGTCGCGCGTCAGCTGCTCCTCGGTCGCGCCTTCGGCCGCGGTGCGGACGATGACGCCCGCGGACTCCGGGAGCACTTCCTTCAGGATGCGCTTGAGGCGCGCGCGCTCGGTGTCGGGGAGCTTGCGGGAGATGCCGTTCATCGCGCCCCCGGGCACGTACACGAGGTACCGGCCGGGGAGCGAGATCTGGCTGGTGAGGCGAGCGCCCTTGTGCCCGACGGGATCCTTCGTGACCTGCACGAGCACCTTGTCGCCGCTCTTGAGCGCCAGCTCGATGCGTCGCGGCTGATTGCCGGTCTCCACCGCATCCCAGTCGACCTCGCCCGAGTAGAGGACGGCGTTGCGCCCGCGACCGATGTCGACGAAGGCCGCCTCCATGCTCGGAAGCACGTTCTGCACACGACCGAGGTAGACGTTGCCGATGAGCGACGCGTCCTGGTTGCGGGCCACGTAGTGCTCGACGAGGACGTTGTCCTCGAGCACGGCGATCTGGATGCGGCCGTTCTTCGAGCGGACGACCATCACGCGGTCGACGGCCTCGCGGCGGGCGAGGAACTCCGCCTCCGTGACCACGGGGCGGCGGCGTCCGGCATCACGACCGTCGCGACGGCGCTGCTTCTTGGCCTCGAGCCGGGTCGAGCCCTTGATGCGCTGCGGCTCGGTGATGACCTCGACGGCGCGCTGACGCGGCGGGCGGGCGGATTCTCCGCTGTCGGCACCGTCGCGCTCGGAGCCACGTCGGCGACCGCGACGGCGGCTCGATGACGACGACGGGGCGTCCTCGTCCTCAGGCTCGGGAAGGGCGGGCAGCGCCACGACCTCGGGAGCGTAGAAGTGCAGCTGGGTGGAGACGGCTGACACGAAGACCTCGGGCAGCAGGCCCAGCGAGACCGCCGTGACGGGACCGGGCTTCTCCGCGGGTTCCTCAGGCTTCGGTTCGACGACGGCGGCGGGCTCCTCGGCGGCGGCGACCGGCTCGTCGGATGCGGGCTCTGCCGCAGCCTCGGTCGGTTCATCCGTCGCGGAGTCGACAGGTGCGTCGTCAGCGGAGGGGGCCGCATCGGCCGTCGCGTCCGGCGTCCCCGCCGACTGCTCGGACACAGGTTCGGCCACCTCGTGCGCATCCGCATCCGCGTCGCCCACCGGCGCTGCATCCTCGGGCGCGGCGGGCGCGTCAACCGCGTCAGCCTCCTGCGAGAGCTCGCCCACCGCGGACTCCTCCGCCGCCGGGGCGGCCTCGTCCACGGGGAACGTCAGCTGCCCGTCGCCCTGCTCATTGCGATCATCGGACTGGTTTGCGTCATCGGCCTTCACCGGCGTACTCCTCACCGGGGCGACACCGCGCGTCGCCCGGCAAAATCTCGTGCGGCGCCGCACCAGCGGTGCCGTCGGCTCATTCGGTCTGCAGCCGGCACACGGCACGGGCTGCGCGGGCGGTCATTGCCCGAAGTCTGCGTCGATGACCCGCGCAGCGCGGCCGCGCAGAGCATCGACAGCCATTATCGCACTTCCGGCGCCGATCCGCGTCAGGCACGATGGCCGCGGCCCGTCGCCGCCCTCAGCGCGCGCATGAGAACGCGGTGCCATAATCCGAACATGTCCGACTCCCAGGCTCCCTCACGCCCGATCGCTCTGGCCGTCTGGCTCATCGTCGCCGGAGTCGTCGGCTGGATCGCAGCGTTCTCGCTCACGATCGAGCGCTTCCACCTCCTCGCCGATCCGAACGCCACCGCATCCTGCGATTTCAGCGTCCTCGTCCAGTGCACCGCGAACCTGCAGTCCTGGCAGGGCAGCGTGTTCGGGTTCCCGAACCCGATCCTGGGGCTGGGCGGTTGGGTCGCGCCCATCGTGGTCGGTGCCGCCCTCCTCGCGGGCGCACGCTTCAACCGCTGGTTCTGGCTGGCGTTCTGGGCCGGCATGGCCTTCGCCTTCGCCTTCGTGTGCTGGCTGATCGCGCAGAGCATCTTCTCGCTCGGGACTCTCTGCCCCTGGTGCATGGTCACGTGGTCGGTGACGATCCCCTCGTTCTTCGCCGTGACCCTGCACGTGTTGCGCAACGGCTCCGTCCCCGTCGGTGCGCGAGTTCGCGACGTCGCCGGCACACTGGCCGCCTGGGTGCCCCTCATGGCGGTCGTGGCCTACGCGATCATCGCCGTGCTGGCCGAGACGCGCCTCCACGTGCTCGCCACGCTTGTCTGATCCGGGCGCTGTCCACAAGGGTTCCCGACGAACTTCTCCGGCTCGCTAGGGTGATGGCGAGTCAGGGGAGGGAACTCGATGTCACTGGAAGCAGACAGCCTGGCCGCGCTCGAAGCGGCGCGGATGCAAGTGATCGCACAGACCGAACGGGCGCGCACCGCGGCCCATGACGCGGCCCGTATGGCCGACGACGTCCGTGACGCGCGGGCGAGCATCAGTTCCGTCGGCCGCGAGGTCGTCGTCAGCGCCCGCGCGGGCGGCGCGATCGAACAGGTCGACATCGCCGAGGGGGCGTTCGATCTGGATGCCCGGACGCTGTCTCGGCTGGTGACCGACACCGTGCGCGAGGCGCAGCGAGCCGCCGCGGAGGCCGCCCTGGCTCGCATGGCGGACTCGCTGGGGGCGGACTCCCCTCTCCTGGCACAGACCCGCGAGCAGGTGCAGGCCCAGTTCGGCGCCGGCACGGATCTGCGGTGACGCGATGCTGGAGCAGCTGACCGTCACGCCCATCCGCCTCGCGGACGCGGCCACCAACATCCGCGACGCGGCACAGGCCATCGACGACATCCTCGAGCGACTCGATGACGAGGCGAAGACCCTTCGCGCCGAATGGTCCGGTGAGGCACAGATCGCCTTCGACGCGTCGCGCCTGCGTTTCTCCGATGCGCTCGAGAGCCGAACGGAGACCGTGCGCAAGATCTGCGCCGCGCTCTCTGCACTCGCTGACGGCTATTCGCAGATCGACCTCGAGAGCGCGCGTGCGCTGGGAGCGGCATCATGACCGGGGCCGCGAACCAGCGGATCGTTCTGGACGGCGACGTCCTCACATCCCAGGTGAACACGCTGCGTGAAGCGTCGAGCACCTTCTCCACGGTGGCCGGCAAGGTCGACTCCCCCCTCTCGGGCGATGCATTCGGTCTGCTGAGCCAGGGAATCCTGGTGCCCGCGGTCCAGGCGCTCGCGGGTCGCTCGCGTGAACTGGTGACCACCGCACGCGAGCTGACCGAGAAGATGGCCGACGGCACCGACACCGCCCTGAAGGCCTTCTCGTCGCTCGAAGAGGATGCGGCGGACGCGTTCAACAAGGGGGACGAATCGTGAGCGGCGCAGCAGCCATCGCGGGCGAGATCCGAAGCGGGAGCTGGGCGGGCGGACTTCCCGCGTCCGGACCCGGCGGCGACGCCTGCGCGCAGATCCCGGGCTTCGCAGGGCTCCTGCTGCAGTACGTCCAGCCGTTGCGGGAGCTGTTCGACCAGCTCCTGGGCAACTCGGCCGAGGTGGCGGGCTTCGCGGCCAACTGGGAGGACTCGGCCAACGAGCTCGCGCAGCTCGCGCCCCAGTTCACGAGCGCTCGCAACGCGCTCGCCGAACTGGACGGGCGCACCGTGCGTGCGCTGCGCGAGCGCTATGAGGATCTGTCGGTGATCGCAACGGATGCGGCGGAGTGGACATCGGCGACCGCCGGCGCCCTCCGGCTCGCCGCCCGTATCGTCGATGCCACGCGCTCGTTCGTCTGCGACCTGCTGGTGCGTCTGTCGCGCTTCGCCGACGAGCTGTTCTCCTTCACCCTCAATCCGTTTGAGGCGGCCGACCGGATCAAGAACTTCGCCGAGGCCGCCTACGAACTCGTCGAGGCCGGCAGCCGCCTCGTCACAGATCTGCTCGAAGCGCTCTTCGCGCTGGCGTCCCTCATCCAGCGCCTCATGCCCCTGGTGGCCGAGGCCCTGGCCGAGTTGAAAGAGATCATCGCTCAGATGCTGCCCGCCATCGGCGGCGCCATCGGGTCCGTTCTGGGCACCGCCTTCGGCCCGTTGGGCCCGCTCGGGGGCAGTCTGGTGGGCTCCATCCTGGGCGGCGCCGGCGAGAACTTCCTCCAGAAGGACGCGGATGTCGAGGAGCTCGACCCGGCGAACATGACCGAGGAGCAACGCAAGGCATGGGAGGAGGCCCAGGGCGTCCGGAAACTGGACTCCCTCTCCGATCTCGTGTCGGTCAACGGGACGACCGACCGCATGGGCGGCGAGGATGCATCCGTCATCGATATCAAGCGTGTCGTCGGCCCGGACGGCAAGGAGCATTGGGTCGTCTCCCTGCCCTCCACACAGGACTGGCAGCTGATGGGAGATACGGGCGCGCTCAACGATCGCGACTCGAACGTCGCACTGATGATGGACAATCCGGCGTTCCGGACCGTCTACGAGCGAGCTGTGCTGGAGGCCATGAAGGACGCGGGCATCTCCCCCGGAGACGACGTCGTGCTCACCGGATTCAGCCAGGGCGGGATCATGGCCGCCAACCTCGCCTCGGACCCGACCTTCCCCTACAACACGGTCGGCGTCGTGACCAACGGATCCCCGATCGACACGTTCAACATCCCGCCGAACATCCCCGTCTACGCGTTCCAGCACGCCAACGACGCGGTGCCGATGCTCGACGGCAACGTGTCCGGCGCGACGGGGACCAACGTGAACCGCGTGATCCTGCCGCCGATGAGCAACCCCATCGAGGCGCACAACAACGAGAACTACACCAACTCCGTGGCGGCCTGGGAGGCGCAGTACCGCGAGATCTACGGCACGGCGCCTCCGGGACTCGACCTGCTCACGGGAGAGGTCGTCGAGCACAGCATGTTCACCGCATCCGAGGGCCGATGACACGGTCCACCGACGACGGCCGGTCGGACGGTCGCGGAGAGGGGGCGCCATGCGCTCGAGATTCCTCCGCCGTGTGACGGCGGCCATGGCGGCCGTCGTGGCGGTCCCCGCGGCACTCACGGGGTGCTTCGCGGCGCCGCCGGCGGATTCGTCCTACGAGCAGAAGATCCCTGCGGCGCTGGAGTCCGCGGATCTCGGACTCTCCGACGTGTGGGCGAGTCGGAGCACCGACGGCTTCGCCGTCGTGCTGAATGTCGGCGGGACGTCCTCACGCGAGGACGTGTCGCCGGACGATCTGCGGGAGATGCTCCAGATCATCCGATCCAACAACACGCTCGGCGGCGACAAGCTCGACTTCTCGTTGCGCACCGCGGACGACAGCGCCTTCGTGGACCTGGACGGCCCCGCGCAGTCGCTCGGCGCGCCGGCGCGGGTGAGTGCGAGCGACGGCCCCCTGGGGATCGTGCTCGACTGGGACCAGGTGAACAGCATCATCGGCTGACCACATTCACGACGAAGCCCGCCCCTCGCTGAAGGGGCGGGCTTCGTCGTGAGCGAGAGGGTCAGCCGAACCAGATGCCGAGCTCGCGCGCGGCGGATTCGGGGCTGTCGCTGCCGTGCACCAGGTTCTGCTGCACCTTGAGACCCCAGTCGCGGCCGAAATCGCCGCGGATCGTGCCGGGAGCAGCAGTGGTCGGGTCTGTGGTGCCGGCGAGGGAACGGAACCCCTCGATGACACGGTCTCCGGCAAGGCGGATCGCCACCGACGGGCCCGACATCATGAACTCGACGAGCGGCTCGTAGAACGGCTTGCCCTCATGTTCGGCGTAGTGCTGCTCGAGCCGCCCACGATCGGGCTCGACCAGACGCAGGTCGACGAGCGCATAGCCCTTCGCCTCGATACGGGCGAGGATGGCGCCGGTGAGCCCGCGGGCCACACCGTCCGGCTTGACGAGGACGAGGGTTTCTTCGATGGCCATGGTGGGTCAATCTCCGTTCGCAGTCGCGGATGCGGCGGCCAGACGCGCGTTGCGGCGGTCCAGCGATGCTCCCTTGATCGTCGCATACGCCCACATGCCACCGAAAATGAACGCGACCAGCAGGATGGCGGGCTCGAGGATCGCAGACGCTGCCAGGAGCACCTGCAGCGCCCATCCGAGAGCGATCCCCCATCGCCAGCGCACCACGCCGCTCGCGGCGATCATCACGACGGCGAAGACGGATCCCACGACGACCGCCCACCACGGCTCGACGCCGTCGGGAGTGGACTTGAGGCCGTAGATGACGAGCCAGGCGAGAAAGACGACGATCGTCTCGAAACCGAGCACGACCTGCGCGAGCGACTCCTGCGCACCGCGCTGACGCCGCACCCGCGGCGGACGCTTCGCGCTCACGCCGACCACCCGTCCTTCCAGGCCTCGGCCTCCGCGAGGGCGAGCGCCTCTCCCGCCAGCACGACGGAACCGGCGATGACCACGGCACGTCGATCGGATGCGGCGGCCCACTGCCGGGCGGCCTCGGCCGCATCCGCGAGGTCGGTGTGGACGGTCACGCGCAGGCCCTGCGCCTCGACGAGGTCTGCGATCGTGTCGGCGTCGTTCGCCCGCTCGGAGTCGGGAGCGGTGGCGAACACATGGGCCGCGACGGGGGCGAGGGTCGCAACGATCCCCTCCGCATCCTTGTCGCCGAGGACGCCGAGCACGACCCCCCACTCGTCGAAGTCGAACGATCCGCGCAGCGCCTCCACGAGGGCCGTGGCCCCGTGGGGGTTGTGGGCCGCATCGACGACGACCGTCGGATGCGCGCCCACCAGCTGGAGACGTCCGGGCGAGGTCGCCTGGCCGAGTCCGTCGGTCACGACGTCCGGGGCGAGCCGCTGGGAGCCCGCGCCGATGAGGGACTCGACGGCGGCGATCGCCAGGGCGGCGTTACGACCCTGGTGCTCGCCGTAGAGCGGCAGGTAGAGCTCCGAGTACTCACCGGCCAATCCCTGCACGTCCAGGAGCTGGCCCCCGACGGCGAGGCGATAGGACCGAAGCGCGAAGTCGGTGCCCTCGACCGCGATCGTCGCTCCCCGAGCAGCGGCGGTCTCGCGCAGAACGCGATCGACCTCGGGCTCCTGCGCGGCGGAGACGACCACGGCGTCCTGCTTGATGATGCCGGCCTTCACGCGCGCGATCTTCTCGATCGTGTCGCCGAGTCGGTCGGCGTGGTCCATGCCGACGGGCGCGATGACGGCGACGTCGCCGTCAGCGGTGTTCGTCGAGTCCCACTCGCCGCCCATGCCGACCTCGATGACGGCCACATCGACGGGGGCGTCGGAGAACGCCACGAACGCCAGCACGGTCAGCACCTCGAAGAACGTGAGCCGTGCACCGCCCTCGGCGACGAGCTCCGCGTCGACCAGCTCGATGAAGGGGAGGATCTCCTCCCATGCCTCGACGACCGCCGCATCCGCGATCGGTTCGCCGTCGACCATGATCCGCTCGGTGAAACGCTCCAGGTGAGGGCTCGTGAACAGCCCGGTGCGCAGCCCCATCGTCCTCAGGAGGCTCTCGATCAGCCGGCTCGTGGACGTCTTCCCGTTGGTGCCGGTCACGTGGACGACGCGGTATGTCCGCTGCGGATCGTCCAGCAACTCGAGCACGCGGCGCGTGCGCTCGATGCGCGGTTGCACCCACTGCTCGCCCTGCCGCTCCAGCAGCGCCGCGTAGACAGCGTCGGCACGATTGCGTTCGCTCTCGGTTCCGCTCATCGTGCGACCTCCACTCGTGCGACGCTCACCGTGAACGGACCCGTGTTCGCATACGCTCCCGCGGCGAACTCCCCGGTGTGCTCGACATCGGCGCTGTCGACGGCTCGTCGGATGCGTTCGACCCCGTCCGCGCCCGTGACCATCGCCTGAACCGCCAGGGTCTCCCCCGCGACGTCCGCCGCGTCGAACGCCGACGCCACGGCGTCCGCGTCGGCCGCATCCGCGAACGTCAGGACGAGCCGGATGCGGTCGCTGACTTCGAAGCCGGCCGCCTTGCGCGTGTCCTGCACGGCGCGGATGACGTCGCGTGCCAGGCCCTCTGCTTCGAGCGCGGGCGTCGTCGCGGTCGCCAGCAGCACGAAGCCGCCGCCACCGAGCACGGCCAGCGCCTCACCCTCCGGGCGCCCACTGGTCTCGAACACGAGGTCGTACTCCGCCGGCTCGAGCGCGATGCCGCCCGCCGTCACGACACCGTCGCGCTCGGACCAGTCACCGTCCTTGGCGGCGCGGATGACCTGCTGCACGAGCTTTCCGAGGCGGGGGCCCGCGGCGCGCGCGTTCACCGTGAGGCGGTGCGTGATGCCGTACTCCGTCGCCGTGTTCTCGCCGAGCTCGACCAGTTCGATCGCCTTCACGTTCAGCTCATCACGCAGGATGTCGTCGAACTGCCCGAGCGCGCCGGCGTGCGGCACGACGACGGTCAGCAGCGGCAGCGGCAGCCGCACCCGCTTGCCTTCACGCTTGCGCAGGGCGTTGGCCACCGAGGAGACCTCGCGCACCGCATCCATCGCCTCGCGGATGTCGGCGGCGTCGGCGAAGGCGGACGCATCCGGCCAGTCGGTCAGGTGCACGCTGCGACCGCCCGTGAGCCCCTGCCAGACGCGCTCGGCGACGAGCGGGATGAGAGGCGCCGCCACACGTGTGAGCGTCTCGAGCACCGTGTAGAGCGTGTCGAACGCCTCCGTCGAGCGAGCGT
This sequence comes from Microbacterium sp. SORGH_AS_0428, assembly GCF_031453615.1. Lineage (NCBI taxonomy): Bacteria > Bacillati > Actinomycetota > Actinomycetes > Micrococcales > Microbacteriaceae > Microbacterium > Microbacterium sp. SORGH_AS_0428. The sequence goes on from NZ_JAVIZT010000001.1 coordinate 538,299, forward strand.
CGTCGCCGACGCCGACCCAGAAGCGGTCTCGAGAGCGACGGATGTACCAGTTCGTCAGCACCTCCGCGAAGTCGCGCAGGCGCGCGGCGGCCGTCGTCGAGTCGAGCACCTCCAGATCAGCGGCCACATCGCGCACGAGGTCGCCGGTGAGGGCGAGGATGTAGCGGTCCAGGACATCGGTCGAGTCGGTCCGCCACCGCGCCTCGTACCCCGAACCGTCGGGTCCGCCCGCGGCGTTCGCGTACGTGGAGAAGAAGTACCACGTGTTCCACAGCGGCAGCAGGAACTCGCGTACGCCCGCGCGGATGCCTTCCTCGGTCACCACGAGGTTGCCGCCGCGCAGCACCGAGCTCGACATGAGGAACCAACGCATGGCGTCGGAGCCGTCGCGATCGAAGACCTCGCTGACGTCCGGATAGTTGCGCAGCGACTTCGACATCTTCTGACCGTCGCTGCCGAGGACGATGCCGTGGCAGGAGACGCCCGTGAACGCCGGACGGTCGAAGAGCGCGCCCGAGAGCACGTGCATGACGTAGAACCAGCCGCGTGTCTGCCCGATGTACTCGACGATGAAGTCGGCGGGTGCGTGGGTGTCGAACCACTCGCGGTTCTCGAACGGGTAGTGCACCTGGGCGTAGGGCATGGAGCCCGAGTCGAACCAGACGTCGAAGACGTCCTCGATCCGCCGCATGGTCGACGCTCCCGTGGGGTCGTCCGGGTTGGGGCGGGTCAGCTCGTCGATGTACGGGCGGTGCAGGTCGACGTTGCCCTCGGGGTCGCGGGGCAGTCGTCCGAAGTCGCGCTCGAGCTCCTCGAACGAGCCGTACACGTCGATACGCGGATAGGCGGGATCATCGCTCTTCCACACGGGGATGGGCGAACCCCAGTAACGGTTGCGGCTGATCGACCAGTCGCGCGCTCCTTCGACCCACTTGCCGAACTGGCCGTGCTTCACGTTCTCGGGAGCCCACGTGATCTGCTCGTTGAGCTCGACCAGGCGCTCCTTGACGTCGGTGACCCGCACGAACCAGCTGGAGACGGCCTTGTAGATCAGGGGGTTACGGCAGCGCCAGCAGTGCGGGTAGGAGTGCTCGTAGCTGGCCTCGCGCAGCAGACGCCCCTCCTGGCGCAGCAGACGGATGAGGGGGCGATTGGCATCGAGCCACAGCTCGCCGGCGACGTCGGCGACCTGCGGCAGGAACCGTCCGCCGTCGTCGAGGCTCACGATGGTCGGCAGTCCGGCCGCATCCGCGAGACGCTTGTCGTCCTCACCGTAGGCCGGCGCCTGGTGGACGATGCCGGTGCCGTCGGTGGTCGTGACGTAGTCGTCGACCAGGATGCGCCAGGCATCCTGGGTTCCCCACGTCTCGGCGTCCGCGTAGTAGTCGAACAGGCGGTCGTAGGACACACCCGCCAGCTCCGCACCGACGATCCGTCGCTCCACGGCGTCGCGCGCCGCATCCGCCGACTCGTAGCCGAGATCCTTCGCGTGGGCGCCGACGAGGTCCGCGGCGAGCAGGTAACGGTGCGCGCTGGTCTCGAGGGCATCGTCGGGCGTTCCATCGGGGGCCCGGTGGACGTCGGCGGCGCCTGAGGGACCGGCGGGCAGCACGGCGTACTCGATGGCGGGACCGACCGCGAGCGCGAGGTTGGTGGGAAGCGTCCACGGCGTCGTCGTCCACGCGAGCGCGCGCACCCCGGTGAGCCCGAGCGCCTCGGCCTTCGCGCCGACGAGCGGGAACGTGACCGTCACCGAGGGATCCTGGCGCATCTTGTAGACGTCGTCGTCCATGCGCAACTCATGGCTCGACAGCGGCGTCTCGTCGCGCCAGCAGTACGGCAGCACCCGGTAGCCCTCGTACGCGAGACCCTTGTCCCACAGGCTCTTGAACGCCCAGAGAACGGACTCCATGTATCCGGTGTCGAGCGTCTTGTACCCGCGTTCGAAGTCCACCCACCGCGCCTGGCGGGTGACGTAGTCCTGCCACTCGTGCGTGTACGCCAGCACGGATTCGCGGGCCTTCGCGTTGAAGGTCGCCACTCCCATCCGCTCGATCTCGTCCTTCTCGGTGATCCCGAGCTGCTTCATCGCCTCCAGCTCGGCCGGGAGTCCGTGGGTGTCCCAGCCGAAGACGCGGTCGACCTTCTTGCCCCGCATGGTCTGGAAGCGCGGGAAGAGGTCCTTGGCGTACCCGGTGAGCAGGTGACCGTAGTGCGGCAGACCGTTGGCGAACGGGGGGCCGTCGTAGAAGACCCATTCGTCGGCACCCTCACGCTGAGCGATGGATGCACGGAAGGTGTCGTCGGCGGACCAGAAGTCGAGCACCTCGCGCTCGATCTCGGGGAAGCGCGGGCTCGGCGTGACGTCGGCAGCGGGCCCGAAGGCCGAGGAACGGGGGTAGGTCATCGTCATCTCGCAGGGGTCGAAGAACTCTTCCTGCCGGGACGGCCGTAGCCGCGGTACCACCCTGCTTGCCGGAGAAACGACCCCGACCACTTTCACTGCGGCGATGACGGGCCTGCCCCGCTCGGTTCTACTGGGCGCGAACGCCTTTCTTCCGAGAGCTCCCCGGTGATGGCCGGATCCGTGCTTGTACCTGCGATTCTAGCGCGCCGCGAGGTGGATCCAGGTCGACGAAGATGGATGCATGCAGATCGTGACCGACCGTCTGACACTGCGCCCGATGACCGAGGACGATCTTCCTGCGCTGCGGGCGATCCTGGGCGATGGCATCACGATGACCGCCTATGAGGGCGCCTTCGACGAGGACGAGATCCGCGCGTGGCTCTCCGGGCAGTTGCGCCGCTATGCGGAAGACGGCTTCGGTCTCTGGGCAGTCGTGCACGCCGGCGACATGATCGGCCAGGCGGGCATCACCCGGCAGCGGATCGAAGCCGACGAGGTGCACGAGGTGGGCTACCTCTTCCGCCGCGACCAGTGGCATCGGGGTTTCGCTGTCGAGGCCGCGTCCGCCTGCCGTGACTGGGCGTTCGACGAGCTCGGGGTCGACGCCGTCTGGGCGAAGGTCCGGAGCACGAACATCGCGTCCATGAACGTCGCCATCCGGCTCGGGATGCGGGTGCGTCGCGCCTTCACCACGCACTACCGCGGTGTGGACATGCCGCACCTGGGCTTTGCGATCGATCGCGCGCAGGCGCGAGCCACGGTCTAGGCAGACGCGTCGGGAGCGGCCCGCAGAGAGCGCACCATGCTCGTCAGGGCGGTGAAGGCGGCGGACTGCTCGGCGTCGGTCAGTCCCGACAGCATCCGAGCCTCGACCGAACGCACCGCCGCGCTGGCCTCATCGAGGCGCCGCCTCCCCACGGGGGTCAACCGAGTGGGAAGCGCCTTGCCCACGGCAGCATCGGCGGGACGGACGACCTCGCCGTCACGCTCGAGCGCCTGCAGCAGCACGTTCATGGACTGACGGGTCACGAACGTGCCCCGAGCCAGTTCGGAGTTGGTCGAGCCGGGCCGCTGGGCGAGCAGTTCCAGGCATGAGTAGTGCGTGATCGTCATGCCGAGGGGCCGGAGCACATCCTCCATCGCGGTGCGCAGCGCGCTCGCCGCCTGTTTCAGGAGATAGCCCAGAGACGTATCCAGGTGGATCTGCGGACGGGATTGACTCATGTCAGTATTCTGACATAGAGTGCGTGTCAGTTATCTGACATACAGCGAGGAGTTCCCATGCCCGTCACCGGCCCCGACTTCATCTCCCTCCAGGTGCGCGATCTCGATGCGTCGCAAGCCTTCTACGAAACCCACCTCGGACTCGTGCGCTCCCCCGCCGGTCCCCCTCATGCGGTGGTGTTCACGACGACGCCCATCGCGTTCGCACTGCGCGATCTTCTCCCCGACACCGACCTCTCGGGCGTCGATCAACCGGGCATCGGCACGGCCGTCTGGCTGCACGCGACCGGCGTCCGGGAGATCCACGACGGCCTGGTCGCCGCGGGACACACCATCGTCTCGGAGCCGGTCGAGGGCCCGTTCGGACTCACCTTCACCTTCGCAGACCCGGACGGCTACCGCATCACCCTCCACGATCGCGCCTGATACACGACTCGGTGCTCCCAGCACCGACGTGCCGCATCCCTCCTCGGATGCGGCACGTCGGCGTCCCGTTAGACTTGCCGCACCGCACACTCAGGCACGCTCACACGGTGCCGCACATATCGAGGAGACACCCATGGCCATTCCCGACAAGCCCGCACTCGAGGGCCTCGAAGCCAAGTGGGACCAGACCTGGTCCGCCGAGGGCACGTACCTCTTCGATAGAGAGGCCGCGAAGAAGTCCGGCCGCGGCGGCGTCTTCTCCGTCGACACGCCTCCGCCCACCGCATCCGGCTCGCTGCACATCGGTCACGTGTTCAGCTACACGCACACCGACGTGAAGGTGCGCTTCGAGCGGATGCGCGGCAAGACCGTCTTCTACCCCATGGGATGGGACGACAACGGGCTGCCGACCGAGCGGCGCGTGCAGAACTACTACGGCGTGCGCTGCGACACCTCGCTGGCCTACGACCCCGACTTCACTCCCCCGTTTCGCGGCGACGCGAAGAGCCTGAAGCCCGCCGACCAGGTGCCGATCAGCCGCCGCAACTTCATCGACCTGTGCGAAGAGCTCACTCTCGAGGACGAGAAGGCGTTCGAGGCCGTCTTCCGCCAGCTCGGACTCTCCGTGGACTGGACACAGACGTACCGCACGATCTCGAACGACACGATCCGCACGAGCCAGCTGGCGTTCCTCCGCAACCTGGAGCGCGGCGAGGCGTATCAGGCGCTCGCTCCGACGTTGTGGGACATCGACTTCCGCTCGGCCATCGCCCAGGCCGAGCTCGAGGACCGCGAGCAGCAGGCGTCGTACCATCGCCTCGCCTTCCACAAGACCGATGGCTCGGGTGACATCCACATCGAGACCACCCGCCCCGAGTTGCTGGCGGCGTGCGTCGCTCTCGTGGCCAACCCCAACGACGAGCGATACCAGCCGCACTTCGGTCAGACCGTGCGCACGCCCGTGTTCGGTGTCGAGGTGCCCGTGCTCGCCCATCCGTTGGCGCAGCAAGACAAGGGCTCGGGCATCGCGATGGTGTGCACCTTCGGCGACGTCACCGACATCATCTGGTGGCGGGAGCTGGATCTGCCGAACCGCACGATCCTCGGCAAGGACGGCCGCATCCTCCCCGACGCACCCGCGGCCCTTCGACACCGATGCGGCGAAGACCGCGTACGCGGAGCTGGCGGGGCTCACCGTCTTCAGCGCCAAGAAGAAGATGGTCGAGCTTCTGGAAGCATCCGGCGAACTGCTCGAGGTGTCGAAGCCCTTCAACCACCCGGTGAAGTTCTACGAGAAGGGCGACCGCGCTCTCGAGATCGTCTCGACCCGACAGTGGTACCTGCGCAACGGCGCCCGTGACGAAGCCTTCCGCGAGAAACTGCTCGCCCTCGGTGCGGGCATGCAGTGGCATCCCGACTTCATGCGCGTGCGCTACGAGAACTGGACCAACGGACTGACGGGCGACTGGCTCATCAGCCGCCAGCGCTTCTTCGGTGTTCCGATCCCCGTGTGGTACCCGCTGGATGAGAACGGCGAGCGGGTCGAGGGCGGCGTCATCACGGCCGACGTCGCATCCCTTCCCGTCGACCCGACCACCGACACGGCTCCCGGCTACGACGAGTCGCAACGCGGCGTCCCGGGCGGCTTCGAGGGAGAGAAGGACATCTTCGACACGTGGGCGACATCCTCGCTCACCCCGCAGCTGGCCGGCGGCTGGCAGCGCGACGAGGAACTGTGGGATCTCGTCGCGCCGTTCGACCTGCGCCCGCAGGGCCAGGACATCATCCGCACCTGGCTGTTCTCCACGATGGTGCGCTCCGCCCTCGAGGACGACCGCGCGCCGTGGACGGATGCGGCCATCAGCGGCTTCATCGTCGACCCCGACCGCAAGAAGATGTCGAAGTCCAAGGGCAACGTGGTCACGCCCGCCGACATCCTGGACCAGCACGGCACCGACGCAGTGCGCTACTGGGCGGCCTCGAGCCGGCTCGGCGCGGATGCCGCGTTCGACCCGCAGAACCCCACCCAGGTCAAGATCGGCCGACGCCTGGCGATCAAGGTGCTCAACGCGGCGAAGTTCGTGCTGTCGTTCCCCGTCCCCGACGGCGCCCAGGTCACCCATGCGCTGGATGCAGCGATGCTCGCCACGCTCGATCGCGTCGTGCGCGACGCGACGACGGCTTTCGAGGCGTACGACCATGCGCGGGCCCTGGAGATCACCGAGTCGTTCTTCTGGACCTTCTGCGACGACTACCTCGAACTCGTCAAGGAGCGCGCCTACGATCAGGGCGACGTGGGACAGGCATCGGCGGCGTTGGCCCTGCGCACGGCACTGTCGACGCTGCTGCGCCTGCTCGCGCCGGTGCTCTCGTTCGCGACGGAGGAAGCCTGGTCGTGGTTCGAGGACGGCTCCGTGCACACCGCCGCGTGGCCTGTGCCGCTCGCGCCGAACGACGGCGACACCGAGGCCGGCGACCCCGCCGTCCTCGCCGCGGCGAGTTCCGCGCTCATCGCCATCCGGCGCGCCAAGACCGAGGCGAAGGCTTCGCAGAAGACGCCGATCGCGCGCCTGACCCTCGGGGCGCCGTCGGCGATCGCCGCCGCCCTAGCGAGCGCCGAGGGCGATCTCAAGGCCGTGGGCCGCATCACGGATCTCGCTATCGTCGACGCCGAGACGGTGCACGTCGTCGACATCGAGTTCGCCCCGCAGGAGGTCTGATATGCAGCTCGGCACACGTTGGAGCGCCCGCACGGAACCGCCCGCCTCGGTCCCCGCCGCGCTCCGCGAGCAGATCGCCGCCGTGGAATCGGCCATCACGGAGTCGCAGTGGTCGTCGCAACCGACTCCGCGCTGGACGCTGACGTGGCTCGAGGGGCGCCCGGTCGCAGAACTCGACACGGGCGTCATCGTGTCGCTCGATGCCGACGGTGCAGCGGTCGTCCACCACGACGTCGACGACGAATTCGCCTGAGCTCAGACTCTCGGCCCTCCTCCGAGCGCCGATAGTCTGAGCGGATGGCGTCCGTCAATCCGCTGCTCTCCCCGTCCAGCCTGCCCTACGCGCTTCCCGACTACGCCGCGATCGAGCCGGAGCACTATCTGCCCGCGTTCGACGAGGCGTTTCGTCAGCACCGTGCGGAGGTCGAGCGGATCGCTTCCGAGACGGCCCCTCCGACGTTCGAGAACACGCTCGTCGCCCTCGAGCGCGCCGGCGAGACGCTCGACCGCGTGAGCCGCACCTTCTTCACCGTCTCGTCGGCGGATGCCACTCCCGCCATCCAGGCGATCGAGGAGGAGCTCGCGCCTCTGCTCTCCGCTCACGGCGACGCCATCCGACTCGATGAACGTCTCTACGCGCGGGTGAGCGCCCTGCACGAGGTGCGCGAGACTCTGGGACTGGATGCGGAGTCGTTCCGCCTGCTCACGCGGACCCACCGCGAACTCACCCTGGCCGGTGCCGGACTCTCCCCCGACGACAAGCGGCGTCTCGTCGAGATCAACACCCGACTGTCCACACTCACCACGACGTTCGAGAAGCACCTGCTCTCCGACACGAATGAGCTCGCGGTGCATGTGAGCGACGAGCGGGAGCTGGCGGGGCTCGCGGCCGGTGAGCGATCCGCCGCAGCCAGGGCGGCCGAGCAGCGGGGCCTGGACGGCTGGCTGATCACTCTGCCGCTGTTCACAGGGCATCCGTGGCTGGCGTCGATTGCCGGCCGGTCCCTGCGGGAGCGCATCATGAGCGCCTCGCGAGCCCGCGGCGGACGGGGCGGCGACAACGACAACGGCGCGACGGTGCGTGAGATCGTGCGTCTGCGGGCGGAGCGGGCGGCGCTTCTCGGCTTCGCCACGCACGCGGCCGCCGTCACCGCCGACCAGACCGCCGGCTCCCCCGAAGCGGTCGCCGCGTTGCTGCGACGCCTGGCGGAGCCCGCGTCCCGCAACGCCGCCGCGGAGAAGGCGGCTCGCGCGCAGGTCGCCGGCATCACGGACTTCGCGGCGCACGATTGGGCTTACGCGACCGAGCAGGTGCGCGCGGCGCAGCTGGATATCGACACGGCAGAACTGCGTCCCTGGTTCGAGGCGGAACGGGTGCTGCGCGACGGCGTCTTCGCTGCCGCCACCGCGCTCTACGGCATCACCTTCGGCGAGCGGCTCGACCTCGTGGCCTATCACCCCGGCGCCCGTGTCTTCGAGGTCTTCGAAGAGGACGGCGCGGGGCTCGGGCTCTACATCCTCGATCTCTACACGCGCGACACGAAGCGCGGGGGCGCGTGGATGAACTCCATCGTGACACCGTCCGACCTGCGCCGGTCGGCGCCCGTCGTGGTGAACAACCTCAACGTGTCGGACCCCGGCGAGGGACAACCGACCCTCCTGACCCTCGACGAGGTCACGACGCTCTTCCACGAGTTCGGCCATGCGCTTCACGGGCTGTTCGCCCACACGCGGTACCCGCACTTCGCGGGCACGGCCGTCTTCCGCGACTTCGTCGAGTTCCCGAGTCAGGTCAACGAGATGTGGATGCTCGCTCCTGGCGTCGTCGAGAACTACGCCCGCCACATCGAGACCGACGAACCGCTGCCCCCGGACGTGATCGAACGACTGAACGCATCCGGAACGTTCGATCAGGGGTTCGCGACGAGCGAGTACCTCGCCGCCGCCTGGCTCGACCTCGCCTGGCACTCGCTGAGCGTCGATGACGCGTCGGCCGAGATCGACGTCCTGGAGTTCGAGCGACGTGCACTCGAGGACATCGGCCTCACGGAGCCCGCGGTGCCCCCGCGCTACTCGACGACGTACTTCGCCCACATCTTCTCCGGCGGATACAGCGCCGGTTACTACTCCTACATCTGGAGCGAGGTCCTCGACGCGGACACGGTCGAGTGGTTCGGCGAGAACGGCGGCCTGGATCGGGCCGCAGGCGAGCGGTTCCGCCGCCGGCTGCTCGGCGTCGGCGGCGCGAAGGACCCGCTCGAGGCGTACCGCGACTTCCGCGGCCGTGACGCGGCGATCGACCCGCTGCTGCGACGGCGCGGCCTTCACGCCTGAGGGTTCAGCGCCAGCCGAGGAGGTCTCGGACGACCTTCCGCGATGCGGGAGAGCCGTCGTTCTCGATCCGCCAGAGCTTTTCGCGCGAGACGAAGACGCCGTCGGCACGGAAGCGTTCCTCGATTCCGTCCCAAGCACGCCGGAGCAGCGGTGCCGCGTCGTTGCTGTCGGACGCACCCCGCACGGATACGTGGGAGGCGATGAGCAGCTCTGTGGCCTCGGCGCAGGCTCGTGCGCAGACGATGACGAGTGTCGGCGTCACCGCCCGCCGGAAGGGGACGAGGAAGTCGAGCCCGCTGCCCTCAACCAACCACGTCATCGCCCCGCGCTTCCTGGAGATGGTCACATCACCCAGGTACAGGTTCCTGGCGGTCCACTCGGACCCCGATGCGAGCACCTGCTCTTCGAATCCGTCGTCACCGCCGGCGAAGCCTTGCAGTTCCAGCGCCCGCACTGCCGCGTCGCGGGCGCATGCGGCATCCGTCTCGACGACGAAGCGCGCCGCGCGGCCGGGCAGCCCGTTCCACCGCAGCGGACCAACTCGCGCGTCCCTGCCATGCCCGGAGATACCGCTCATCCCCGTCCCCAGAGCTCCCGAGCGACCGGCTGGCGCGAAACGCATGTCAGCGCCGCGACCGACGGTCCTGGTCGTGATTGCGAGTTCTCGCTCATGACGATGTTCCGCTCCCCCGTGCTCATCACGTCAGCCTACAAAGCCGACGTCCACCGGAAGATGCCGCTTGCGCCGAGAATCGGCCCGGCTCACCACACGGTTGCCGCGAAGTCGCGCACCCGTTCCGCCATGGCCGCGGGAACCTCGGCGATCGTGAAATGGCCGCCTTCGGGAAGCCGCTCGAACGTGCGCAGATCGCGGTAGAACCCGCGTGCAAGCGATTCGGGGTAGTCCCATTCATGCCGCTGGATGAAGACGGCGGCGGGAACCTCGACGGCGGGAATGGGACCGGGATCGTCCGCACCCTCGTAGTACGGGCGGAACGAGCTCGCGATGGAGGATGACAGCCAGTACACCATCGCCTCCGTCAGGATGCGCTCACGCGAGATTCGGCGCTCGACGAGCCGCGGATCGGCGTGGGGAGTGTCGCTCCAATCGACGAGCTTCTCGGCGATCCAGGCCAACAGCCCGGCCGGAGAGTCGTTCAGCGCCGCGGCCAGCGTGTCTGGCCGCGTCTCCTGCACCCGGCCGTAGGCTCCCTCGGTCTCATGGAACGCCGCGATACGTGCGAAGAAGGCGCGCTCGAGGGGGTCGGTGAGCGCGGCTCGCTCGGTGCTTGTAGGAAAGTGCGCATGGGTGACGAGGATGCCGGCGACCTGGTCGCGATGGGATGCCGCGATGAGGTCGCTGACGTTGGCCGTGACGTCCTCGCCGTACGTGAGATAGCGGGAGTAGCCGAGCACGTCGGTCATGAGCGTGTGCATCGTCGTGGCGAGCCGTCGCTCCGTGAGCGGGCCCGTCGCCGGCGCCGAGAAGCCGAACCCGGGGATACTCGCGACGACGACGTGCATGTCAGGCAGGAGGTCGGCGAAGTCGAGCTGCAAGGCGAAGGAGTGCGGCCAGCCGTGCATGACCAGAAGCACGGGAGCGTCCGGGGCGGCCGCTCGACGATGCATGAAATGCACGGCAGCGCCGTCGATCTCGGTGAGGAACTGCGGGTGCGAGTTCAGCCAGGCCTCACGTCCGCGCCAATCCCACTCCCGCCAGGAAGCCACTAGCTCGGCGAGATAATCCGCGGTCATCCCCGACCAGCTCCGCCGAGGCGAGTCGGGCAGCAGCCGGGTTCGGGCGAGGCGATCGTCGAGATCCTCGAGCATTTCATCCGACGCGTGGACGGTGAAGGGCTCGATGCGATTCATAACTCGACGCTAGACCGGGCTTAGGACATCCGCCGCGCTCAGCGGCGGGGACGCGTTCGAACGAGCCCTCAGGCGGTCTTGCGCTTCTGTCTCAGCACCAACGTGGGCGCGGCGCCCTCCTCCACTGCTGCGCGGGTGACGACGACCTTGGCGACATCCTCGCTGGAGGGAATCTCGAACATGATCGGACCCAAAACGTCCTCGAGGATCGCGCGGAGGCCGCGGGCGCCGGTCTTGCGGGAGACGGCCAGCTCGGCGATCGACTCGAGCGCGTCGCGCTCGAAGTCGAGTTCCACATCGTCCAGCTCGAACATGCGCTGGTACTGCTTGACGAGGGCGTTCTTGGGCTCCGTGAGGATCTCCATCAGCGCCTCGCGGTCGAGCGGCGAGACCGCAGCCACGACGGGAAGCCGGCCGATGAACTCAGGGATGAGGCCGAACTTGTGCAGGTCTTCCGGCAGCACCTCGCTGAAGAGGTCGGGCGCATCGTCCTTGCGCTGCAGCGGAGCGCCGAAGCCGACCCCGTGCTTGCCCACGCGCGCGGAGATGATCTCTTCGAGGCCGGCGAACGCGCCCGCCACGATGAACAGCACGTTCGTCGTGTCGATCTGGATGAACTCCTGGTGCGGATGCTTACGGCCGCCCTGCGGCGGCACGGACGCAACCGTGCCCTCCAGGATCTTCAGCAGCGCCTGCTGCACGCCTTCGCCCGACACGTCACGCGTGATCGAGGGGTTCTCGGCTTTGCGGGCGATCTTGTCGACCTCGTCGATGTAGATGATGCCCGTCTCGGCGCGCTTCGTGTCGAAGTCGGCGGCCTGCAGAAGCTTGAGCAGGATGTTCTCGACGTCTTCGCCGACGTAGCCCGCCTCGGTCAGCGCGGTGGCATCGGCGACGGCGAAGGGCACGTTGAGGCGCTTGGCGAGCGTCTGAGCGAGGTAGGTCTTGCCGCATCCGGTCGGGCCGAGCATGAGGATGTTGCTCTTGGCGATGTCGACCTCGTCGGCACGCTGATCGGCGGAGATGATCGTGCTCTGCGCTCGCACGCGCTTGTAGTGGTTGTAGACCGCGACGGACAGAGCACGCTTGGCCTGCTCCTGCCCGACGACGTAGTCCTCCAGGAAGGAGAAGATCTCACGCGGCTTGGGCAGATCGAACTCGGCGACCTCGCCGGATGTCTGCTCGGCCATGCGCTCTTCGATGATCTCGTTGCACAGCTCGACGCATTCGTCGCAGATGTACACACCAGGGCCTGCGATGAGCTGCTGCACCTGCTTCTGGCTCTTGCCGCAGAAGGAGCACTTGAACAGGTCGGCGCTCTCACCGATTCGTGCCATGATGCCTCTCTTCCCCCCGGATAGCTGCGCGGTACATCGAGCCTAACCGGAGTCGGGGACAACGGTCGTATTGCGCGTCAGGATGTGTGCAGACAGCACGACGCCCCGGTCCTCGCTCGGACCGGGGCGTCGTCTGTCGCACGATGTCAGCTCGTGAGAGCGGCGGGCGTGCGCTTGCGCGTGGTCAGCACCTGGTCGACGAGACCGTACTCGACGGCGGTCTCGGCGGAGAGGATCTTGTCGCGGTCGATGTCGCGGTTGACCTCCTCCTTGGTGCGGTGCGAGTGCTTCGCGAGGGTCTCCTCGAGCCAGGTGCGCATGCGGAGGATCTCCGCTGCCTGGATCTCGATGTCGGAGGCCTGGCCGTGACCCGCCTCGCCCATCGCCGGCTGGTGGATGAGGATGCGGGCGTTCGGAAGCGCCAGGCGCTTGCCGGGGGCGCCCGCAGCGAGCAGAACGGCCGCGGCCGAGGCGGCCTGACCGAGCACGACCGTCTGGATCTGCGGCGACACGTACTGCATCGTGTCGTAGATCGCCGTCATAGCCGTGAACGAGCCGCCGGGCGAGTTGATGTACATGATGATGTCGCGGTCGGGGTCCTGGGACTCCAGCACGAGCAGCTGTGCCATCACGTCATCCGCCGAGGCATCGTCGACCTGGACGCCCAGGAAGATGACGCGGTCCTCGAACAGCTTGTTGTACGGGTCCTGGCGCTTGTAACCGTAGGCCGTACGCTCCTCGAACTGAGGAAGCACGTAGCGGCTCGACGGCATCTGCAGTCCCTGCGGCGTGTGGGCCGCGGCGCCGAAAGTGGGAATGTTCATTCGGGTTCTCTCTTCTCGCCGTCGCTCGTCAGTTCGCCGTGCCGCCGCCGCCGACGACGTCGGTCGCGGACTCGCGGATGTGGTCGACGAAACCGTACTCGAGCGCCTCGTCGGCCGTGAACCAGCGGTCACGGTCGCCGTCCTCGTTGATCTGCTCGACGGACTTGCCCGTCTGCGCCGCGGTGATCTCCGCCAGGCGGTTCTTCATCGACACGATGAGCTGAGCCTGGGTCTGGATGTCGCTGGCGGTCCCGCCGAATCCGCCGTGCGGCTGGTGGAGCAGCACGCGGGCGTTCGGCGTGATGTAGCGCTTGCCCTTGGTGCCCGCGGTCAGCAGCAACTGGCCCATCGAGGCCGCCATGCCGATGCCGACGGTGACGATGTCGTTGGGCACGAACTGCATGGTGTCGTAGATGGCCATACCGGCCGTGATCGACCCACCGGGCGAGTTGATGTAGAGGTAGATGTCCTTCTGCGAGTCCTCGGCGGCGAGCAGCAGGATCTTCGCGCAGATCTCGTTGGCGTTCTCATCCCGCACCTCGGATCCGAGCCAGATGATGCGGTCCTTCAGCAGCCTGTCGAAGACGCTTGTCGCGACAAGGGGGTCGGCCATGTTCACTCCTGTTCGGTGATCGTGAGAACGAATCTACCGGCGCGGTTCGGACCCCTCGCCCGTGTTCGCCGTCGGCATACGCTCCGGCGCATGAACGAGTTCAGCGGCGTATCCGCGCACCGATCGCTGGTAGCGCGGGAGGTGCGGGGCCAGCGCCTCGAGCACGATGGCGAGGCCCTCCCGCTCCCGATGCGACGACGCCAGCGCGAGCGCGTAGAAGGCTGCTGCCGCTTCCCTCATCCCACCCGAACTGACCGTGCGATACTCCGCCTCGAGCAGCGCCAGGCTCTCGTCGAGCTTGCCGAGGTTGCGGATCGTGCTCGCGAGCTGAATGACGGCCCGGGTGCGCCGCTCGGGGTCGAGCCCCGCCTCGAGCGCCGCCCGGTACAGAGGCTCGGCCTTCTCCTCGCGACCCGCCGAGTCATAGGCTCCGGCCCGCTCGAACAGGGCGACGGCGTCTCCGCCATCCCGCTCGCTCGCAAGCCGTTCGATCGCGTCGATGCGCGCCTCGTCGCTGAGCGACTCGTCGTCCCATACGGCGTCGACACGTGTCTGCCAGTCGGTCATGATTCTTCTCCTCCGGGACGACGAAGGGCGGATGCTCCCGCATCCGCCCTTCGTGCTGGCGCGTCTTACTCGGCGCCGGCCTTCTTGGCCGGGGCCTTCTTCGCGGCGGGCTTCTTGGCCGCAGCCTTCTTCGTGGGCTTGGCCTGCTCGGCGGCAGCCTCGTCCTCGGCGTCGGCGGCAGCGTCGGCGATCTCCTCGGCCTCCTCGACGACGTCGGCCTCGGCGGCCGGCTCGTCCTCGACGGCGATGAAGCCGGTGAGGTCGACGGGCTTGCCGTCGGTGTCGACGACGCTCACGCGACCGAGCGCGATCGCGAGGGCCTTGTTGCGGGCGACCTCACCGATCAGAGCCGGCAGCTGGTTGCCCTGCTGCAGCGCGTTCACGAAGTCCTGGGGAGCCATGCCGTACTGGGCGGCCGACTGGATCAGGTACTGGGTCAGCTCATCCTGCGAGACCTGCACGTCGGCCTCTTCGGCGATCTTGTCGAGCAGAACCTGCGTGCGGAACTGCTTCTCGCTGGCCTCGGTGACCTCGGCGCGGTGCTCGTCGTCCTCGAGACGACCCTCACCCTCGAGGTGGGCGTGGACCTCGTCCTCGACCAGCTTCGGCGGCACGGGGATGTCGACCTTCTCGAGCAGCACCTCGACGAGCTTGTCGCGCGCCGCGGCACCCTGGGTGAAGTTGGACTGCTGGGCGACGCGCTCGGACAGGCTCGCGCGCAGCTCGTCGATCGTGTCGAACTCGCTCGCCATCTGGGCGAAGTCGTCGTCGGCGTCGGGCAGCTCGCGCTCCTTGACGGCCTTGACGCTCACGGAGACCTCGGCCTCTTCGCCGGCGTGGTCGCCACCGACCAGCTTCGAGCGGAACGTGGTGTCCTCACCGGCGGTGAGGGATTCGATGGCCTCGTCGATGCCCTCGAGCAGCTCGCCGGAGCCGACCTCGTAGGAGACGCCCTCGGCGCGGTCGATCTCGTTGCCGTCGATGGTGGCGACGAGATCGAGCTCGACGAAGTCGCCCTTCGCAGCGGGGCGCTCGACGGTCACGAGCGTGCCGAAACGGGCGCGGAGGTTGTCGAGCTCGGCGTCGATGGCCGCCTCGTCGGTGGCGACGGCGTCGACGGTGATCTCGAGGCCCTCGTAGGCGGGGAGGTCGAAGTCGGGACGCACGTCCACCTCGACGGTGACCTTCAGGTCGCCGGAGAAGTCACTGACCTCAGGGAGGGCGACGATGTCGGCCTCGGGGCGACCCACGACGCGCAGGCCCTGCTCGGCGACGGCCGCGCGGTAGAACCCGTCGAGGCCCTCGTTGACGGCGTGCTCGAGCACGGCGCCGCGTCCGATGCGCTGGTCGATGATCGGAGCCGGGACCTTGCCCTTGCGGAAGCCGGGGATCTGGACGTCCTGAGCGATGTGCTCGTACGCGTGAGCGATCGAGGGCTTGAGCTCCTCGGGCGAGACCGAGATCTCGAGCTTCACCCGGGTGGGGGTCAGCTTCTCGACGGTGCTAGTGACCATGCCTGTTGTTCTCCTCTGTTCCGCGCCAACGCACGGTGGCTGAAGGTCTGGGGTCTTGGGGGCCGTGTCGGGGCGACAGGATTTGAACCTGCGGCCTCCCGCTCCCAAAGCGGGCGCTCTACCAAGCTGAGCTACGCCCCGGGCGGGCGGGCACGCGAACGTGCACCGGATTCGGCCCCGAGAAGTCTAGCCGACGCTGCCCGCGCGTCGAATCGACGTTGAGAACTCAGCTATGCTTGCTGAGGTTGCGGCCGATGCCGCTCCGGGGATGTAGCTCAATGGTAGAGCCTCAGTCTTCCAAACTGATTACGCGGGTTCGATTCCCGTCATCCCCTCCGATAAGCGTGAAGGCCCGGCTCGTCCGGGCCTTCACGCTTATGTCGTGTGTGGCCGGGAATCGAAAGCAGGCGAAGCCTGCGTCTTCGATTGGGCCCACGCCGCCACGGGCTCCGCTCGCGGCGCATCTCATGAGCCCCTCTTGTGGATCAGCGCCGGGCCGTCCCGAGTACGGCCACGCGAGCGCGCCTCGCTGGCTGAGCCCTGAATCCTCGTACCAGGCGGGGCCCCAAACCGTAGCGCTCGGCAGAGACCACGAAGACTGAGCACTCGTCATGCTCATCTCCGGCAACCCGCCATACTGACCGCATGGGGTTCTCCGATCCGCACTACCCGCTTGGCCCGTACGGGCGCATCGGCTCCGTCGTGAACGTCGCGATGTCGGCGATCTTTGGTGCGGTGGCCATTGCAGTGGGGTTCGTCACCGGACAGGGCGGCGCGTTCGCGGCCGGCCTCGGCCTCTGGGCCATGTGCGTCTTCGCGTTCGTGCCGGTCATGCGCAGAGCGCTCAAGTACGAACGCGAGCGCCGACACGAATCGTCCCGTCCTTCTCCGGACTGACGTCGTCATACTGCCTCCTCCCTCGCAATAGCAGCCAGCACGGCCTCGAGCGGCTCTGCGGATCGGGCCGCTTCGTGGCTCGTCGGAGCACCTGGGACTCGCGGTCAGCCGAGGCTCCGCTCGCGGCGCATCCGGCGGGGGTGTGGAGAGTGCCGCGTCCACATCCGGCACCCTGCACGATCGGCCTTGCTCTGTCACCGGATGTGCGCGCGGACGCGCGAGAGTTCGGGATCCACTCCCGCGCGGCGCCGCAATGTCATCGAAGTGGCGACAGCGCGACCCCCGGCACGGCCAGTCCCGGCACGGACACTGCAGCGATCGGTCCCGCACTCGTGTCCCCGACAGTCGCAGAGCTGATCCGCGTGCCCCGCACGCCCCGGCGATGTCCGAGGTCGGTGCCACACTGAATCAGGTCGAAATCACCTGGTTCCGACCTGATTCACCCGCCGAGTGCCCCGGCGAAACAGGTCGCGCGAGAGCGCGCCTCGACGAGATGTGGGCACATGCGAGACGACGGAATGATCGGCTTCAGCGACGCGGATGCGGCGGCGCTGGCCGAGGCCGTCGACATGGTGCGCAAGGCCGACGCCGACATCGCTGCGGCGCAGGCTCGCCGGATGACGGCGCTGGCAGACGCCGAGCACCTGGCACGGCGTCTGGCCTCCCACTCGCGCGCGAACGTCCGCGTGCACGACATGGCCCAGCGCGCCGTCGCGTCCGAGATCGGCGCGGCGAACCGCCTCGCCGACAGAACGGTACAGCGGCAGATGAGCGCGGCGGCCGAGCTCGTCGACGACTACCCACAGACGCATGCGGCACTCGCAGCGGGCCGCATCCAACTGAGCCACGCACGCGTGATCGTCGACGCCGGAGCGATCCTCCCCCGCGATCGGCGCGCGCCCTTCGAGCGCGGCGCTCTCGCCATCTGCGAGACCGAGAGCGTCGGACGCGCTCGCGCACGGGTCGAGATCCTCGCCGAGCGGCAGCATCCGAGAACGCTCACCGAGTGCCACGCCACCGCCCGCGAAGGCCGGCGCGTCGTCATCACGCCGCTCCCCCACGGCATGAGCGAGATCATCTCCATCCAACCGGCCGTCATCGCCGACGCGATCCACGACCGCCTCACGCGACAGGCGCGGACCCTGATCGATCTCCGCAAGCAGGCCGCTGACCGCGCGAACGCAGCCCGTCGCGCCGGAGGCGAGCCGGATGCTGGCGACCTCCTGCTCGCGGGCGACACGCGCACCACCGACCAGATCCGCGCCGACCTCCTCGCCGACATGCTGCTCACGACACAGCCCGGTGCCGATCCGACACGCGACGACGACGGCCCGGGCACCCTCGGGGCGATTCGCGCCCACGTGCAGGTCGTGGTTCCCGTCGATGCCCTCACCGGCGGTGACGCCGAAGTGAGTGAGCTTGTCGGCAGCGGCCCGCTCGATACCCAGACCGCCCGGGCCCTCGCCGGCGGCTCCTGCACGGGCTGGGACCGCATCCTCACCGCCCCCGTTTCAGGCCAGGTCGTCGCGGTCGACAGGCGCACCGTCCCGCCTGCGCTACGTCGCACCGTCCACGCACGCGATCGGCGCTGCCGATTCCCCGGATGCCGCGTGCCCGCCATCCGATGCGAAATCGACCACGTCCGCGACTGGGCACGCGGCGGGCCGACCCACCTCGACAACCTGCAATGTCTCTGCCAGCGACATCACTCGATGAAGCAGTTCACGGCATGGCGCGTCCGGCAGTTACCCGGAGGCGTCATCGAATGGACCTCGCCGCTGGGCAGCATCTACATCGACGATCCGCCGCCACCCGTGCAGTTCATCGAATCCCCGGGTGACCCCGGGAACGACGGGTCCGATCGGCCACCCTTCTAGCGCGCCGCGCCTCGAACATCATCACCGCACGCGATCACAATCCTCGCGCTCGAGCGACGACCGTCGTTCAGAACCAGACGCTGCCCGTCACGAGCTCGTCCGGAGGCCTCCTGGTCACTGCGGCGTGGTCGCGTACGAGCTGATGAACGAATCCACCATCCAGTTCGCCTCCTCGGAGCGCGCCGCGCTGCCCTGGAAGCCGGAGTCGGGGATGAGGAGGAAACGGTTGGCGTCCGGCGAGTCGTTCCACGTGGAGTCGACGGCCAGCCACGCCCCATCGATGTTCACCTTGTTCCAGGCGTGCCGACCGGCGGAGTACACGGTGCCGGTGACGACGACGGAGTCCACATCCGCCGCCTGCATGAGCAGGTGATACGCGTCGGCATAGCTCGCGCACACACCCGTCTGCTTGAGCAGCACACCCGCCGCCGTCCACGCATCCTCATACCCGTCGGGGATGACCTCGACCCCCGTCGCGTTCTTCGCCTCGAGCGCCGCGTAGTCGTACTCGGCGTGAGCCGTCAGCCAGTCGTTGAGCGCGACTGCTTTGTCCCGAGCGGACATCTCCGGCGTCGTGACCGCGGCGACGGCCGCGTCCACCGCGGTCTTGATCTCGGCCTGCTGCGCCTCGATCGTGGAGTGGTCCTCGTCGTAGGTGACGTACAACGTCTTGTTGTCGTAGACGGCTGCCCCCTTCACACCGAGCGCATAGGGGTTCTGAGCGAGGGCCTCGTCCAGCGCGTCGTCAGCCTGAGGGGCTCCCGGCGCGGAGGTCAATGCGGAGATGTCCACTGCCTTCGACCCGGCGATCAGGTGCGCGGCGATGAAGCGCGTCAATTCCGTGCTGCCGAACACCGGATACGCCACATCGGGGTAGGTGTCGACCGTCTCGATGTTGGGATCGACCGGTGCCGAGACCAGCTGGAAGCCCGCCGCTCCCGTCGGCGGCGCTGCGGCAAGCGCCGCAGCGTTGAAGGCATCAGCCTCCGCCTGCAGGTCTGTCACCGCCGCCTGCGGCACATACGTCCACGTGCCCAATTGCGTCCCCCGCGCGAACATCGGCACCATGTACCACTCGCGGTAGGGGCGGGCCTTGGACGCGTCCACGTACGTGATAGCGGCGCGCGTCGCACCGTCCAGCGACGTGAACGGGATGGTCTTCGGAAGAGCCGCGACGCTCGGCACCGACGTGCCGATCTCGCCCCGCAGCGTGGCGGTCGCGATCTGGTAGGGCAGCGCGCCGACGCCTTGACCGATCGTGTCGAAGCTCTGGTACGGCGAGAAGCGCTTGCCGTCGGTGGCGATGACGCCGAAGTCCCAGCCCGACGTGCCGTAGTTCGGTCCGGGCAGGTATCCGGCGCCGTCTTCGTCAGCGCTCGATCCCTCGTACGCCTTCAGTGCATCGTTCTGACGCTCGGGCCAGGGCTCGTTCTGGAGGCCGCTCTCCGTCACAACCGACTCGCTGGTCCACGTCGTGTCGGATGTCGACCCGAGCAGCGTGTAGCTGCGCGGTCCGGTCACCTGGGCCTTGGAGGCGACGACCAGGTACTCGGTCGCGCCGTCGACGGCCTGCCAATTGAGGGCGAGGCTACCGTCGCCCGTCGGCGTGCCGAGGCTCGCGACCGGGGTCGCCAGTTCGCGCTTGACCGTGAACATCGTCACGATCGGCTTCGCGAGCGGGTTGCCCTCCCTGTCGGCGCGCTGAACGAGGTAGTACTCGTCGTGCAGAGACCACTCCGAGATCGCCGAGTCGGAGATGTCCCGCTGGCCGTCCCCTGAACGCGCGTAGGTCGAATCATTGGGAACGACGCGGATGCGGCGATCGTCGGACGGGTAGGACGTCGAGCTCGCCGGCTGAACCACCGTCGCGCCTGCCTCATGCGTCAGCGCGGCGTCGTAGTACACCTGGAAAGCCCAGTCGGGCGCCGCCCGGCCCTCCTCTCCCGACTGCTCGGTCTTCGGGCTGTTCGCCGCGTTGACGTCCTCGAGGAGGTAGTCCACGTCGAAGTGGAACTCGTGATCACGATCGAGATCCAGCATCGGGTCGGTGTAGTCATACTGCTCCGAGAGGTCGGTGTGCAGCGCCGCGGGCACGCCGTCGATCGGGCGCAGGAAGGTGAACATCCCGACCACGAGCGTGACCACCGCGACGAGCGCCACGCCGCCGGTCACGCTGAGCCCGATGATGAGGCCCTTGCGGCGCTTTCGCGGCGGACGCGCGGCCGGCGCGGATGCGGGCGCGGCGTGCACCGGGGCGGATGCGGGCGCGGCCGGCTCAGGCGCGGCGGTCGCAGGCTGCATCGAGACGTCAGGACTAACGTGCGACGTCCAGGACGTTCCGTCCCAGTAACGTCGCCCACCGCCGCCCGCGGGATCGGGGTACCAACCGGCCGGTGTCGATTCTGCCATGACGCCCTGATTCTCGAGATGCTGCGGGGACCTCGCACACGCTAACCGAGCAGAGGAAACTCCGTCGGAACCCTTGCGCGCACCAGGGGGTTCCACGCTAAAGGAGTCACCGCCCGCCACCCCGCCGCCACGGCGCGGCTGTGGACAGCTCGTCAGTCGGCCGAGGCGTGACGCTCGCTGTGCGCCAGGTAGGCCGCAGCGTTGCGCACCAGACCCGCGCGCTCCTCATCCGTCAGCGCGCGCCGCACCTTTCCGGGCACGCCCGCCACGAGGGAGCCGTCGGGGATCTCCGCGCCCTCGAGCACGACCGCTCCCCCGGCGATGAGACAGCCGGCGCCGATGCGCGCACCGTTGAGGACGACCGCGCCCATGCCGATCAGACTCCCGTCGCCGATCGTGCAGCCGTGCACGACCGCGTTGTGCCCGATCGACACGTCTTCGCCGACGACGACCGGATGCCCGCCGTCGACGTGCACGCTCACCGAATCCTGCACGTTGCTGCGAGCTCCGACCGTGATGGTGTCGCCGTCGGCGCGCAACACGGCGTTGTACCAGACGCTCGCGTTCTCCCCCAGGCGCACCCCGCCGATCAGGCGGGCACCGGCGGCCACGAATGCGGTTGCCGGCACCTCGGGCGCGGTGTCTCCGAGGGTGATCACGGATGCGGATTCCGAGACGGTCATGCCCCGACCCTAACCGGCGGCGCGTTCCAGTGCGGAGCGGATCGCCTCGGTGTACTGCGGCATGAGCGAGTCGACGAAGGTCACCGTGAGGTGGTCCTGATCCCGGTAGACGTCCGCACCGCCCACGACGGGGAAGCAGGTCGAATCGTCGCAGTACACGTCCGTGAAGTCGAGCAGCGTGACGCCCGGCGTCCCCTCCGCAGCCTCGCGCAGCGGATCCTTGGCGACGAGTACATCCGAGCGGGCGCCGTCGCACGCAGCCGCGTCGCGGGTTCGGAGGCACTTGTTGGGATCGGTCTCCCAGACCGGGTTGTCGACGACGGTGATCACGGGCACACCCGCATCCGTCAGCTTCGACCACGCCGAACGATAGCCCGCCACGGCCGCGTCATAGGACGAGTCGTGTCCGGACGAGGAGTACGGCGTCGTCGCGAGGGCGGAGGTGAAGACCACGTCCGGTTTCGCGTCCACGAGCGCCTGGTCGACCGCGGTGCGCCACTCGGAGCAGGCCGCGCCGAACGCACCCGGCGTCGACAACGGGGTGTCGTTCCACGGACACGCGCCCTTGAAGAAGGTCACCAGGCGCCACCCGTTCTCGTCCGCCATCCGCTGGAACGTCGACAGCAACTGGAACGCGTGGCTGTCGCCGATCAGCGCCACCGTGGGCGCATCCGCCGCATCGGAACCGAAGGTGCAGCTCACGGGCCGCGCATCGTTCAGCTGAACGAAGCACTGCTCGTCGGCGGGCTTGTCGACCCCGGCGAATCCCGGCGCCGGGAGGACGGTGTCGGATGTAGGCGCGCCCTGGCATTCCGGGTCGAGGACGGACTGCGCACCGAAGCAGGACGGCGGGTCGCTGCGCAGCTGTTCGAGCTGCGCCACGCCGTCTCGGTACGCGGGGGCATTCAGCGCCCAGGCCCCGCCCGCGGTGCCGGCCACCAGCACCATCGCGGCGAGTGATGCCCAGAGCGTCACGCGAGGGCGCCGGGAGGTGAGCACACGCCAGGAGCGCGCCGGATCCTCGACGAACTTCTTGGTGAGCCACGCGAGCACGAAGCAGATGGCCAGCAAGGCGACGCGGTGGTAGATGCTCAATCCCCAGAAGGGCACGGAGGGCGCGATGATGATCAACGGCCAGTGCCAGAGATAGAGCGAGTACGAGATGTCACCGGTGAAGCGCATCGGCGCGACCGACAGGATGCGGGTCGGATACCACCATCGGGCGGAGTTGGAGGCTGCGATCACGGCGGCGGCGCCGAGCGCCGGAAGCAGGGCCGCGTAGCCGGGGAACGGCGTCGCGGAGTCGAAGCGGAAGGCCGTGTAGACGAGGGCGATGATGCCGGCCCAGCCGAGCACGAAGCTCGCGGCCGCGTGACGCACACGCAGCGCCGGCACCAGCGCGATCATGGCACCGAGTCCGAACTCCCACATCCGCGTGAAGGTGACGAAGTACGCAGGCGCCGGGTCGTTGAGGGTGAAGACGATGCAGAACACGAGCGACGCGGCGCTCACCGCACCCAGTGCGATCAGGACGGCGCGGCGGCGACGGCCGGCGAAGAATCGCACACCGATCCATGCCGCAAGAAGCATGATCAGCGGCCAGAGCACATAGAACTGCTCCTCGAGCGAGAGCGACCAGTAGTGCTGCACCATCGCCGCTTCCCCGGAGTTGCCGAGGTAGTCGACGGAGGCGACGGCGAGGTACCAGTTCTCGACGTAGAAGGTCGACGCGATGATCTCGCTGACCTCCCGTTGCAGACCCGAGATGGGCATGAGGTACGGGGATGCGGCGACGATCGCGCAGAAGAGCAGAACCAGAAGCGAGGCCGGCAGCAGGCGCCGCGCGCGACGGGCCCAGAACTGCGCCAGGCGCACGGTTCCGGTCGCCGTCAGCTCGCGCATCAGATGCCCCGTGATCAGGAAGCCCGAGATCACGAAGAAGACATCGACACCGACATAGCCCCCGGGGATCCGCCCCGGCCAGAAGTGGTAGAGCACGACCAGCAGCACGGCGATCGCGCGCAGGCCCTGCACGTGCGGGATGAAGCGCGAGGGTTCCGCGTGCTCGGGCGACGCACCGGTCGGCTGACGACGGCGCGGGCGCGCCGGCTCGTCCAGATTCTGCGGAGTCCGGGCGGGGTCTGAGGCTGACACCCTCCGACGTTAGCCGCAGGTCCCCCGGAATCGCGTCTGCGGCACGATCTGCGATCGTGTGAGCCCAGCCTCATCTTGCTTGCGGAATTTCTCCGGCTGGTTAGCGTTTGATTCAGCAGATGCGACTGCCCGAAACGGAAGGCTTTGTCATGACGAAGAACCAGACCATCCCCGCCAGCGCTGCCGACCCGACCGTCGCCGCCGGAGCCGCGCAGTTCCTCACCCCCGTCACGCTGGGCCTGCAGGCCCTTGCCGTCACCGGCAAGCAGGCGCACTGGAACGTGCGCGGCGCGAACTTCATCGCCATCCACGAGCTCCTCGACTCCGTCGTGGAGCACGCACAGGGCTGGGCCGACGAGACCGCCGAGCGCATCGTCGCCCTGGGTCTGCCGGTGGACGCCCGCCTGTCGACGATCGCGGCGAAGGTCGCCCCGTCGTCCGTGCCCGCCGGCTTCACGCAGTGGGACGACATGATCCGCCACATCGTCGCCGACATCGACACGATCATCGTCGATGTCCAGACGGCGATCGACGGCCTCGATGAGATCGACCTCACGAGCCAGGACATCGTCATCGGCATCCGTGCCGGCCTCGAGAAGGACCGCTGGTTCCTCTCGGCCCACCTCGCCGAGTAACCGGAACGCACACCGAAAGACCCCCGTCCTCCGAGGAGGCGGGGGTCTTTCGGTGTGGAAGGGTCAGTCGATGCGCGAGTGGTCGCCGAGACGGTGCCACGAACGGTTGTGGTAAACCAGCGCGTCGCCGTGCTCACCGGGCTGCACGTCGCGGTTGATACCCGACTGCAGGGCGTGAGCGGCGATGACCGTGGATCCTCCCGCGTTCATGCGCTCGATGATGGCGCAGCGCACCCAGGCCCGGACGCCGTTGTACAGAGGCTCCCCGGTGACCAGGCGGCTCCAGCTCTCGGGGTCCGCGAAGCGGTCGATGCCGCTCGTCGACGCGAGCTTAGCGACACCGAGGTCGTCGCTGTCGAGGAGATGGACGACGACCGTGTCGGCCGCGAGGATCGCGGGGGTCGCCGACGACAGGGCGGAGACCGAGAAGATCAGCAGCGGCGGCTCAGCGCTCACCGACGAAACCGAGGTGGCGGTCAGCGCGACCGGGCCGTCCGGCCCCTCGGCCGTGATGACCGCGACGCCGCCCGGGTGGCCGCGGAACAGTGCCTTGAACTCGTCCGGCGACAGCGAGGCGCCGGCGAAACGGTCGCGCTCGGCGCCGTGCTCGTCGAGCGGGTTCGACAGGGGTGCGGGAGTGGTCATACGTCGACGCTACGACTTTCATGTTTCGGGCAGGGCACAGGCCGACACACAGCGCAACGCATCATCCGGCGATCGCCACCTCGGGCGTCTGGAGCACGCCGTCCGCCACGAGCTGACGCACGGCGGATCGGCCGGCCCGGTTGGCGCCGACCGTCGACTGCGAGGGTCCGTAGCCGATGAGGAACAGCCGCGGCTCGTCCAGGGCGCGTGAGTCTTCGACCCGGATGCCGCCGGCCGGCGTCCGCAGCCGGAGCGGCGCGAGGTGGTCCAGGGCGGGGCGGAAGCCCGTCGCCCAGAGGATCACGTCGGCACGCTCGAAGGTGCCGTCCGGCATCCGTACGCCATCGGGTTCGATCGCGCGGAACATCGGATGCCGCACGAGCACACCTCGTCGATCTGCTTCGCGTGCCCACGGCGTCCAGTGCATCCCCGTGACCGAGATGACGCTGCCGGAGGGCAGCCCCTGACGCACTCGCTGCTCGACGCCCGCGATCGCGGCGACACGCGCCGGGATGTCGAACGCGTCGTCGCGCCACTCCGGCTCGCGCCGGGTGACCCAGAACGTGTCCGTCACCCGCGAGATCTCCTCGAGAAGCTGCACACCCGACACGCCTGCTCCGACGATCACCACGCGCTTGCCGGCGAACTCCTCGGCGGAGACGTAATCGTGCACGTGTAGCTGCACACCGCGGAAACTCTCGCGCCCGGGCACAGCCGGCCAGTGCGGTCTCGTCCACGTGCCGGTCGCGTTGATCACGTATCGCGCCGCGAACGTGCCCGCATCCGTCTCGACCCGCAACCGGTCACCGTCACGCGAGACCGCGCGCACCCGCACGGGGCGGCGCACCCGCAGATCGAAACGCTCCTCGTAGGCGGCGAAGTACGGCGGAAGGACGTCGCGGCTCGACGCGGCGGGATCCGCCGGCGGAACGGGAAAACCGGGAAGCTCATGGATGCCGTTGACCGTCGCCATGCGCAGCGACTCCCATCGGTGCTGCCACGCTCCGCCCGGTGCCGATTCTGCGTCGAGCACCACGAACGTCCCCGCATCGGACGCCTGCGCTTCGAGCGGACGGAATCCACGGCGATGCAGGTGATAGGCGGCGGAGAGCCCCGCCTGACCGGCTCCGATCACGACGACATCCACGGGCACGCCGACGGCGGCATCGGATGTGGTCATGTCGCATTCAACGCCCGCGAGACTCGGCGCATTCCGCCCTCAGGCCGACAGCGCCTCAGCGATCGGCGTCTGGCCCGCTCCGAAGCGGATCGTGCGACGCACCGTCGTGGCATCGGCGAGGGTCTCGGCGATCACCGCGGCCACGTCGGCCCTGGCGATCTCTCCCCGCCCCGTCGGGTCGGTGGTGATGCGGCCGGTCGCGTCGTCAGAGGTCAAGGTCCCGGGGCCGAGCACTGTCCACTCGAGCGAGCTGCGCCGCAGGTGCTCGTCGGCCGCCAGCTTCGCGTCGGCGTACGGGAAGAAGGAATCGGAGGGATCGATGCCGTGATCCGGCGAGGAGCCGATCCACGAGACCATCACGAAGCGCGAGACGGAGGCCGTCTCGGCTGCGTCCATCGCTCGGATGGCGGCGTCCCGATCGACGGCGTAGGTGCGTGCCGCGTCACCTCCGCCGGCTCCCGCCGACCATACGACGGCGTCATGACCCGCGACGGCGTCGGACAGTGTCTTCGTGTCCGCGGCGGCGACGTCCAGAACCAGCGCGGTCGCCCCTGCTGCGTGGACGTCGTCGACGTGATCAGGGTTGCGAACGACGGAGGTGACCTCGTCTCCTCGCTCCGCGAGCAGGCGTGCCAGCAGGAGAGCGATCTTGCCGTGTCCACCGATGATGAGGATGCGAGACATGGTCCGTCCTTTCGCGTCGTGAGCGTGCAACCAGCCTACGTACCGCGCCCGGAGGGAGGGCCGGGCGGGTCGAGGATGCCGTCGAGGTACCACCATCTGGCGCTCTGCTTCACGAACCGGCTGCGCTCGTGCAGCACACCCGATGACGAGCCCTCACGCCACGCGGCACGGAACTCCACGGTGCCCTTTCGATCGTCCGGCGACCCTCCGACCGTGTCCAGGATCGTCAGGCCGCGCCAGCGCACGTCATGGTCGATGGTCAGCTCCGTCGGTCGCGTGCCGGGATGCCAGGTCTCGAAGAGGTACTCCGCGTCCTCTCGCACGAACGCCGTGTAGCGCGAACGCATGAGCGCCTCGGCGGTCAGCGGGGGTGTGCCCGCCAGGGCGGGGCCGCAGCATTCGCCGAAGGAGCGCACGCTCCCGCACGGGCACGGCTGGTTGTCCATCCGACGATCCTCACCCGCGGGCCGATCCGACGCAATATTCGCCGAGGAGTCGGCGTTACAGCCGGTGAGACCCCGAGGAACGAGCACCATGAACCGCACCCAGATCCCTGCCACCGGCGAGCTTCTCCCCGACGAGACCGCCATGGACGCGGTGACCCTCCGCGTCGGCGACCTCGAGAAGATGACGGGGTTCTACGGGTCCGCGATCGCGCTGGAGCCCATCGAGGAACGCGCGCGCGGACGCGAGGTCCATCGCGTCCTCGGGCGCGGTGGAGTCTCGATGGTGCGCCTGGTGCACACGCCGGATCTCCCCCTCGCCGCGCCCGGCTCCGCCGGTCTCTTCCACACCGCCTTCCTGTTCGACGACGCTGCCACTCTCGCCGCCACCGTCTACCGGACGGTGCAGGACGCTCGCGCCCGGTTCACGGGGTCGAGCGATCATCTCGTCAGCGAGGCGTTCTACTTCACGGATCCCGAGGGCAACGGAATCGAGTTGTACACCGACCGATCGCGCGATCTCTGGCGCCACGTCGACGGGGAGGTGCAGATGGACACGGTGTTCCTGGACCCGAACGATTACCTCCGCACCCACCTCACACAAGACGCCTTCGATCGGGTGTCCGCCGAGCCCGGCCGGGTCGGACACGTCCATCTCCAAGTGGGCGACATCGCGCCGGCGCGGCGCTTCTACGTCGACGCTCTCGGCTTCGCCCCCTCGTTCACCGCGATCCCGACGGCGCTGTTCGCATCGGCCGGGGGGTATCACCACCACGTCGCCATGAACACCTGGAACAGCGCGGGCGCGGGGCCCCGGGCAGCGAGTCTCGGCCTCGGCGAAGTGGCACTGGCGGTGCCCGATCGCGCGGCGCTGGACGCACTGGCCGACCGGCTGCGCCGCTCGGGCATCCCCTTCGACGACGACGGCCTCACGGTGACGGCCAGCGACCCGTGGGGCACGCGGGTCACCGTCACGGTCGGCGGCACCAGCACGGACGAGCTGCTGACGCGATGAAGCGGCGCGGCGCCCCGTACCCTGAACGGGTGGCCTCCGACACCGAAACTCTCCGCTTCACCACACCGCGCGGTCGCCTGCTCGTGCTCGCCGCCCTGTGCGCCGTCATCACCGCCATGGGCGCGGTCATCATCGCCCTCAACATCGACAACACGCCCAGCCTTCTGCTCGGCGTCGCGGTCGTGGGCATCTTCGGCCTGGGCGGCGGATTCTCACTGATCGGTCAGTTCCGCAACGGGACCGTGCTGCGCGCGGACGCCGACGGCATTCGCGTCGCACGCATGGGCGCCGCGCCCTGGAGCGACGTCGATCGGGTCGCCACCACGGCCAAGGGCGAGCTGGGCATCCGGATGCGTCGCACCGAGGCCCTCCTCTCCGGCGCGCACAACAGCCACACACGCGAGAGCCTGCGGGCGCAGCGGGAGCGCAGCGGCGGCTACGACCTGACCTTCACCGCGCACGATCTCGGGTGTCCTCCGGCAGACGCCGCCCGGGCGTTGCGCGCGCTCCAGCCCTGATGGCACGCCTGTCGCTGCCGGTCACGGTGCGCGCGACGCAGCGCGCACCGCTCCTGCTCGTCCTCAAGTCCGCCGTCGCGACCGTGGGGGCGTGGCTCCTCTCGCAGTGGCTCATCCCCGGCCCGCCGCCGGTGTTCGCGGCGATCGCCGCTGTCCTCGTGGTCCAACCGAGCCTGAACCAGTCGTTCACGCGCGCGATCGAGCGATCCGTCGGCGTCATCGCCGGAGTCCTGCTCGCCTCCGCACTCGGGCTCGCCTTCGGCAACGGCACGTGGGTCGTCCTGCTGGCCGCGTGCGCGGGACTCCTGGTCGCCTGGGCGCTGCGGCTGTCCCCCACCGCGTCCACGCAGATCGCGATCAGCGCGATCCTCGTGCTCTCGCTGGGCCCGGCGACTCCCGATTACGCGCTCGATCGCATCCTGGAGACCCTGCTGGGCGCGGCCATCGGCTTCGTCGTCAACATCGCGATCGTTCCGCCGGTCGCGATCGCACCCGCCCGTGAGGCGACCGATCGGTTGTCGGCAGAGCTCGCCGCATCCTTGGACCGCCTGGCCGACGCTCTCGAGACACAACGCTCCCCGGGCGAGCTGGAGGCGTTGATGGTCGAGGCGCGGCTCCTGCGACCCATGCGGGATGCGGCGGAGCGCGCCATCGGCGGCGGAGCGGAGTCGCTCGCGCTCAACCCCCGCAGCCGGCGCCACCGCACCGAGCTGGCGGAGCTTCGCGACCGTCTGGCCCTGTACACGCCGATCGTCACGCAGGTCACGGGCATGACGCGGGCGGTGTACGACCATTACGCGCCCGAGATCGTCACGGATCCGCAGGTGCGAGCCCTCGCGGAGCAGATGCGCCGCGCCGCGCACGACGTGGAGCGTACGCGCGCGTCGGCGGCCGCACCGGTCGACGAGCCGCCCGCGCTGACCACACCGCTGCAGATCCCGCGGCCGCCCTCTGCGCACTGGGTGCTCATCGGCTCGCTCCTGGAGGATCTGCACCGCATCCATCACAGCCTCGTGGAGCGCGAAGACGCCTAGGCACGCTCAGCGGGCGCGCTCGGCGCACGGCACGCACAGCGTCGCGGTCGGACGCACGAGGAGGCGCCCCACCGGGATGTCCCGACCGCATGACGCGCACACGCCGAACGCGCCCTGCTCCAGTCGCCGCAGCGCGTCGTCGATCTCACCGATCTCAGCGCCCGCCGCACGACGCAGCCCCTCCAGCCGCGACCACTCGTCGCTGAGAGTGGCGCCCTCGGGGTCGTGCTCGTCATCGGCTCCGGCCGGATCGTTGCGCGCCTCCTGCACGCCGCGGATGGCCTCGCCGCGCGCCGTCAGGCGCGCCGACGCGTCGCGGCGCGCCGATGTCAGCAGTTCCGCGAAGACGGCGGGATCGATCTCTTCGTTCACAGCCTCATCGTGCCGTGACGACCACCGTGAACTCGAGGGGCTGGATTCCGCCGTCCTTGTTCGTCATCGTGACACTCGTCGTGCCCGCCGCCAGGGCCCGGACGCCGGGGTTGAAAGTGGCGCTGCCGTCGTCCTTGCCCGCGACGAACTCGGCGACGTCTCCGTCGGCGACCGCGCCGGTGTAGCTGTCGACCGCGAGGTCGCCGGTGTCGATGTTGAGCGTCTGCCCCACCACCAGATCGACGCTCTCCCCCTGGAGCTCGCCCGCCGACATGGTCACGGGTGCGACGATGTCGCCGCCGATCGGTGTCGGATCCCCGGTCGGCGACGACGACGCTGCGGCGGCGCATCCCGCCATCAGAAGGGACGCGGTGACGACGGCTGCACCGGCCACGAGTCTGCTGAACTTCATGTGGTCAGTATCGTGGCGCGGCGGTCCGTCGCCGGTCACGATCGCGCAACGGTCAGTCGACGGCGCCGCGGGCGTTGTACACGACGGAGTCGCTTGCTCCGTACGCCCGGTAGACCTCGACGGCCTCGTCGTGACGGATGCCGATGGTCACGCGGATGCCGCGCCGCTCGAACTGGGCGGCCCAGTCATCGACGACGGGCCCCTCGTCGAAGCCGGTGAGCTCTTCCAAGACCGGGCCTTCGCCGGCGACCACGAGGGAACGCACACCGCTCCACATGGTGGCCCCGTAACACATGACGCACGGGCGCCAGTTGACCACGAGTTCGAGCTCGGCCCCGTCCGCGCCCAGGTCCCAGCGCCCGAGCGCGGTCTGCGCGAGACTCAGCGTCGTCACCTCGGCGTGCATCGAGGTCAGCCCCGAGGCCAGCACCACGTTGACCCCCGCCGAGACGAGGCGTCCGGTCGCAGAATCGACGACGATCGCCGCGAACGGTCCCCCGCTGCCCTCGCGCCAGTTGCGGTCGGCGAGGGCGTTGACGAGGTCCATCCGCTCCTCGGCGGTGGGGAGCACCTCGGGCAGCGAATCGAGCTCGTCGAGGAGCCAGGCGGGCAGGGAGGCGGAGATCGAGGAAGCGAGTGGCATGAGGACATCCTGTCGGGGGCACATGTCGGCTCTGTTACACGACGCTCAGCGCTCGCGCACCAGCCAGGACCGGAGCCGGTCGAGAGGCCACGTCGTGACGATCCTCTCCGCAGGCACGCCCGCGCGCTCGGCGCGTACCGCGCCGTGGTCCAGGAGCGAGAGCTGGCCCGGTGCGTGGGCGTCGCTGTCGATCGCGAACAGGCATCCCGCGTCCAGCGCGATCGCGATGAGCTCGTCCGGCGGGTCCTGGCGTTCGGGTCGGGAGTTGATCTCCACCGCGACACCGCGTTCGGCGCAGGCCGCGAACACGCGCTCCGCGTCGAAGTCGGACGGCGGACGCGTCCCGCGGGAGCCCTCGACGAGACGCCCGGTGCAGTGCCCGAGGACGTCCGTGTGCTCATCCCGCACCGCGCGCAGCATCCGCGCCGTCATCTCGGGACGCCCCATCCTCAGCTTCGAGTGCACGCTCGCCACGACGACGTCCAGCTGCGCGAGCATCTCCGGCGTCTGATCGAGGGCACCGTCCTCGAGGATGTCGACCTCGATCCCGCTCAGCAGCGTGAATCCGCCGCCGGAGTAGAGCGGAAGCTCGTCGAGCTGCCGGGCGAGCCGTTCGGCTGTGAGGCCGTTCGCCACGCGGAGCCGCGGCGAGTGATCCGTGAGCGCGACGTACTCGCGGCCCACGGCACGCGCCGCATCCGCCATCGCGGCGATGGGCGCCTGCCCGTCGGACCAGTTCGAGTGCGCGTGGAGATCGCCGCGAAAGCCGAGAGAACAGCGTGCTCGACTCCTCCGGGGCGACGCGTTCTCTCAGCTCCGCCAGGTAGTCGGGGACGGCGCCCGAGACCGCCTGCAGGATCACCTCGAGCGAGCTCTTGCCGATCCCCTTCGTGCGCCGCAGGGTCTCCGGGTCGCTCCGCGCCGCCGGCGGCAGCGCTGCCACCGCCTCGGCCGCCGCACGGAAAGCCTGCGATCGATAGCGCGACGCCCGCTCGCGCTCGAGCAGCGTGGCGATCTCGCGGAGCGCGTCGATGGGATCCATCGCCCCAGTGTGCCCGCGTCCGCTTCAGGTGTCAGGAGCACTCGCGAAGGCCGACGCACGTGGCAGGATGAGCGCGTGTCCCGCCTCATGCTCCTCGACACCGCGTCGCTGTACTTCCGCGCCTTCTACGGCGTCCCCGATTCGGTGAAGGCGCCCGACGGGCAGCCGGTGAACGCCGCTCGCGGACTGCTCGACATCATCGCCAAGCTCGTCAGCACCTACGAGCCGACGCACGTCGTGGCGTGCTGGGACGACGACTGGCGCCCCGAATGGCGCGTCCAGCTCATCCCGAGCTACAAGACCCACCGTGTGGTCGTCGAGGTGGAGACCGGCCCGGACGTCGAGGAGATGCCCGACCCGTTGGAGGCGCAGATCCCGCTGATCCGCGAGTCCCTCGACCTGCTCGGCATCCCGATCGTCGGTGCCGCCGCGCACGAGGCCGACGACGTCATCGGCACCCTGGCGACGGATGCGGGCATGCCCGTCGACATCGTCACCGGGGACCGCGACCTCTTCCAACTCGTCGACGACGCGGCTGCGGTCCGCGTGGTCTACACGGCGCGCGGCATGAGCAACCTCGAGATCGTGACGGACGACGTCGTCCGCACCAAGTACGGCGTCGCACCGCACCAGTACGCCGACTTCGCTGTGCTCCGCGGCGATGCATCCGACGGCCTTCCGGGGGTCGCGGGCATCGGGGAGAAGACGGCGGCCACGCTGCTCGGCGCACACGGCGACCTCGCGGGCATCGTCGCCGCGGCGGTGACCGGTGAGGGGATGAGCGCCGGGGTGCGCGCGAAGATCGCGGCCGGAGCCGATTACCTGACCGTCGCCCCCACCGTCGTGCGCGTGGTGCGGGACCTGGATCTGCCGATGTTCGACGCGACCCTTCGCGAGGTCTCCCCCGGCGCCGCAGCCTTCGCCGATCAGTGGGGTCTGGGAGCAGCGTTCGCCCGCGCCACGAAGGCCATCGCCGCGAGGATCGCCACCGCGTAACCGACCGCGACGACCAGCATGAGCACCAGCGGACCCTGCCATCCGCCGGTCGCCTCGTGCAGCGCGCCGGCGATCGGGGCGCCGAACGCGCCGATGCCGTAGCCTCCGCCCTGGACGAGCGCGGAGATCGTGGTGGCCTCCGCATCCGTGCGTGCCACGGTGACGACGGCGGAGAAGATCGCGACGAATCCGCCCGCGTGCGCGAGCGCTCCGAAGGACAGCCACACCCACATGAGCTCAGGCGCCCACAGCATGCCCGCGGTCAGCGTCAGCCAGCATGCGCTGATGGTCAACGGAACCACGATGCGCGGGGTGTAGCGGGCGAGCACGGGCACCAGGAACGATCCGGCGATGGCCACCCCCTGGAAGATCGAGGCGAGCGCGCCGGCACCGGATCGGTCCAGCCCCAGCTCGTCGGCGCCGATCGAGGGCAGCCACGTCGAGAGCGCGTAGTAGATGGTCACCTGCAGCGAGAACGCGCCGAGCAGCAACCAGACCACCGGTCGCCGGAACACGCCGCCCCTCGCAGAGACGACCGGGAGCGGGCCCGTCAGAGCGGCGACGTCGTCGACGGCGCGCACGCCGGCGGATGCGGCGGAGGGCGCGCCGGAGAAGCGTTCGCCCCACAGCGCGCCCCGCCGCCGCTCCCTCGCGAGGTGGACGCTCCACACGGCGACCCCGGCGAACGTCAGCACGGACCAACCCACCAGCGCCAGGTTCCAGCCGACGAGCTCTGCGATCGGAGCGGTCAGCAACGAGGTCACCAGCGAGCCGGCGTTGAGGGTCGCCGTGTACGACGCGGTCACGAAGGCGACGCGGTCCGGCGGCACGTCACGACGGATCACGACGGGGATCACGACGTTTCCGATCGTGATCGCCGCGCCGATCACGATCATCCCCGTCAGCACCGCGGGATACCCGGGAAGCGCGCGGATCGCGGTGCCGAGCAGAACGCCGCTCAGCGTCACGAGCAACGCCAGCTCGGCACCCGCGCGACGGATCACGAGGGCCGCGATCGGGGTGAGCAGCGCGAACATGAGCACCGGCGCGGTCGTCAGCAGCCCCGCGGATGCCGCCCCGATGCCCAAATCGTCCTCGATCTGACGGATCACAGGCGTCGGGGCGACGATCGGGCCGCGCAGGCTCAGCGCCGCGACGAGCAGACCGGCGACGACGAGGAACGGGAATGCCCGCCCCGCACCCCCAGCATGGGGCGGGGCGGGCGGGCTCATCCGTCCAGTCTATGAACGCGGGTCGGATCGGGCGTTGCGCCGCCCCGCGACCGGATCAGGCTCCGGAGACGTTCGTGCGGCGAACGACGACCGGAACCGCGGCGAGCCGGTAGATGGCCGAGCCGAACAGGATCGACAGCACGCCGATGCCCATCGCGAACGCGGCGACGCCGAAGGACACGACCGAGGTGAACAGCGAGGCGCGCAGGAACGAGGCGTTCATCATCGTGGCGCGCACCGGGTCGTCGCGGTCGAGTTCGGCGTAGGTGGCACCGTTGGACGCCTCGAGCGCGTGGTGCTGGATGATGTCGGCCTGCACGTAGGCGGTGAAGGGACCGTCGACGACCTGCCCTTGGAAGGCCATCGCGTCGTCGGGGACGACGATGTTCTCGGCACGAAGCTGCGACGAGACCATGACCCAGACGGCGATGCCCACGACGATGAGGGCAACGCCGCCCAGGATTCCCAGGATTGCGGCGATCTTGACGAAGCCGACCTTCTTGGCGGGCGCCTCGATGGTGTCGGCGGTGGTGGCGGTGGACATCTCTGCTCCTCGGTGGGTTCGAACGGTGGTGCTTCGAACCTAGGGGTGCGCTGTGAGCCGCCGATAGACAGGGCGCCGTGAATATCGGCCCGCCAGGACGCTCAGCCCGCCGCGAGCTCCTGTGTCGTCGCCGCCCACGTCGCGAGCGTGCGCTCGGCCGCGCCGCTGTCGATCGCCGCTGCCGCCTCGTCCTTCGCCTCGGCGAGGCGCTCGAGGATCGGTCGCTGCACCTCGGCCGCATCCTGCGACAGGCGGTACGACACGAGCCCGGCCGCCGTATTGAGCAGCACGATGTCGCGCACCGGACCGGACTCGCCCGCCAGCACCCGGCGCACGACCTCGGCGTTGTGGGCGGGCGAGCCGCCGATGAGCTCGGAGATGTCGGCCAGAGGGATGTCGAGATCGCGCGGATCGAGGTCGTGCTCGTGCACGTCTCCGCGCGAGATCTCCCAGATCCGGCTGTGTCCGGTCGTGGTCAGCTCGTCCAGTCCGTCGTCGCCGCGGAACACGAGCGCCGTCGCGCCGCGGGTGCGGAACACGCCAGTGATGAGCGGCACCCGATCCAGATGGGCGACGCCCACGGCGTTGGCCTCCGCGCGCGCCGGGTTGCACAGCGGCCCCAGGAAGTTGAAGACCGTCGGAACACCGAGCTCCGCACGCGTGGGGCCCGCGTGGCGGAATCCCGGGTGGAACGCGGCGGCGAAGGCGAACGTGATGCCGGCGCGCTCGAGGGTCGCGGCGACCGCATCCGGGCTCAGGGTGAGGTCGATGCCCAGTTCGCGCAGCACGTCGGAGGACCCGGAGGAGGAGCTCGCGGCCTTGTTGCCGTGTTTGACGACCGGGACCCCGGCGGAGGCGGCGACGATGGCGGCCGTCGACGAGATGTTCACCGTGCCGAAGCGGTCGCCGCCGGTTCCGACGATGTCGAGCACATCGGCGGGCACGGGAAGCGGGAGGGCGGCCGCGAGGATCGCGTCGCGGAAGCCCACGATCTCGTCCACGGTCTCGCCCTTGGCGCGGAGCGCGATGAGGAATCCGGCCAGCTGAGAGGGTGTCGCCTCGCCGGCCATGATCTGCTGCATCGCCCATGTCGCATCCGACACGCTGAGGTCGCCACCCCCGAGCAGTTCCGTGAGGATGTCGGACCAGGTGCGCGCGGGGAACATGGTTCCCGATCCTACCGAGCGCGTCCGACGGCGACGTAAACGACCCAGCCGGCGAGGATCACCAGATCCCGAGCGTCTTCACGGCGGGCTCGCCCCAATCTCTTAGGTCGCCCTAAGCTGCGACAAGGTCCGTTCGGGGGCGCGAGGTGCAAGAGTCAGCCGTGAATATCGGTCATAATGGTGAGCGTGACGACGCCAGCGACATATAACCAGGCCCTCCGTTCGGTCAAACGGCCAGATCCGGTCGCCGTGGGGACAATCGTCTGGCTCGGCAGCGAGGTCATGTTCTTCGCGGGCCTGTTCGCGATCTACTTCACCCTCCGCAGCACCTCCCCCGACCTGTGGGCTCAGGAGACCGAGCTGCTGAACGTTCCGTTCGCGGCCGTGAACACCATGATCCTGGTGCTGTCCAGCTTCGCGTGCCAGTTCGGCGTCTTCGCGGCCGAGCGCTTCCAGCCATACCGCACCGGTTCGATCTGGAACCTGCGTCGCTGGGGCATGGTCGAGTGGTTCTTCCTCACCTTCTTCATGGGCGCGGTCTTCGTCTCCGGCCAGGTGTGGGAGTACGCCCAGCTCGTCACGGAGGGCATGCCGATCTCGGCGAACGCCTACGCCTCCGCGTTCTACCTGACGACGGGCTTCCACGCCCTGCACGTCACCGGCGGTCTCGTCGCGTTCCTCCTCGTCATCGGCCGCGCCTACGCGGTCAAGAACTTCGGGCGCAAGGAGATGACCACCTCGATCGTCGTGTCCTACTACTGGCACTTCGTCGACGTGGTCTGGATCGCCCTGTTCCTCGTCATCTACTTCCTGAAATAAGAAGCCGGAGTCCAGCACCATGGCACGTGAGAAGAAGCGGCGCACCTCCGGTCGTCGAAGCCCCCTGGCCGCCGC
Organism: Microbacterium sp. SORGH_AS_0428; assembly: GCF_031453615.1. NCBI lineage: Bacteria > Bacillati > Actinomycetota > Actinomycetes > Micrococcales > Microbacteriaceae > Microbacterium > Microbacterium sp. SORGH_AS_0428. The sequence continues at coordinate 575,612 of NZ_JAVIZT010000001.1, forward strand.
CGCCCTGATCGGCATCGGCCTCCTGATGACCGGTGGCATCTACGCCGGCGCGTCGGCCGCGATGGCAGCGACGACCGAGACGCAGGCGGCTGCGTCCCAGCTCACCGTGGAAGACGGCAAGAAGCTGTTCCAGGCGAACTGCGCCACCTGTCACGGTATGGATCTCCAGGGCACTGAGAACGGCCCGTCGCTCTACGGCGTCGGCGAGCTGTCGGTGCACTTCCAGGTCTCGACCGGCCGTATGCCCCTGCAGGCGCAGGCACCGCAGGCGCCGCAGAAGCCCGTCCAGTTCACAGACGAGCAGACCGAGGCGATCGCCAAGTTCGTCCAGTCGATCGCGCCCGGCCCGACCTACCCGTCGTCCGAGGTCCTCGACGGCGAAGGCGATGTCTCCGCCGGAGCTGAGCTCTTCCGTATCAACTGCGCCATGTGCCACAACGTGGCCGGCGCCGGCGGTGCGCTCACCGAGGGCAAGTACGCCCCCGACCTGCACACGACCAGCGCGCTGAACATGTACGCCGCCATGGTCACCGGCCCGCAGAACATGCCGGTCTTCAACGACATGAACCTCACCCCCGAGGACAAGCGCGACATCATCTCGGCACTGCTGTACATGCAGAAGACCGAGTCCCCCGGTGGCTTCTCGCTCGGCTCACTCGGCCCCGTCTCGGAGGGCCTGTTCATCTGGATCTTCGGCATCGGCACGCTGATCGCCATCACGGTGTGGATCACCGCGAAGTCCAACTGATCTTTTTGACGAACTGACGGAACGTACGAGGAGCACCATGGCACACGAGGACGACGCGCTCGAGCACGAGAGGGCTTCCTGGAAGCCCTCCAGCGGGCTCGCCGTGACGGTGTCCGACCCGGTGAACAACCCCGGTCTGCCGCCCCACCGCGAGCGCGTGACCGACAAGGACCCCGCCGCGCTGAAGCGCGCCGTCCGCACCGTGTACACGCTGTTCTACCTGTCGGTGGCGGCTTCCGTGTGGGCCGTGGTGGCCTACATGGTGTTCCCCATCGAGAGCGGCTCCATCGCGGCCATCCGCGACAACAACCTCTTCATCGGACTCGGTATCGCCTTCGCGCTGCTGGCCATCGGCGTGGGCGCGATCCACTGGTCGAAGGCGATCATGTCCGACAAGGAGTTCATCGAGCCGCGCCACGCGACGCGCGGCCGTGACACCACCCGCGAGGCGGTCGTCGAGGCTCTCACTGTCGCCAACGAGGAGTCCGGATTCGGACGCCGCGCGATGATCCGCAACTCGCTGTTCGCCGCTCTCGTCGCTTCCGTCGTCCCCGGCGTGGTCCTGTTCCGGGGCCTCGCTCCCGAGTCGAGCCCGGAGAACCCGTACGCCGGCGACCCGGTGCACCTGCTCAGCCACACCATGTGGAAGCAGGGCATGCGTCTCGCGCACGACCCGAGCGGTCGCCCGATCAAGGCATCGGATGTCACCCTCGGCTCCGCGTTCCACGTGATCCCGGAAGAGCTCGCCTCCCTCAGCCACCACGACGGCTATCTCGAGGAGAAGGCGAAGGCGATCGTGCTGCTCATGCGCATGCCGCAGGACGTGCTCATCGAGGCGGAGGACCGCAAGGACTGGTCGTACGACGGCATCGTCGCCTACTCCAAGGTCTGCACCCATGTCGGGTGCCCCGTCGCTCTCTACGAGCAGCAGACGCACCACCTCCTCTGCCCCTGCCACCAGTCGCAGTTCGACGTCTCCGACGGCGCGAAGGTCATCTTCGGCCCGGCCGCACGTCCGCTGCCGCAGTTGCCCATCGCGGTCGACGACGAGGGCTACCTCGTCGCCCGCAGTGACTTCACCGAGCCCGTCGGTCCGAGCTTCTGGGAGCGCCATTGAGCACCGCAACCCACCCCACGGAGAACGTGACGACGGAACCCGCGATGCCCGCAGGGTCCTCGGAGCGCAGCAAGCCCCTCGGCGGCCGATTCGTCGGTGCCGCCGCGAACTATCTGGATGAGCGCACCAGCCTGTCGGGTCTCGTCAAGGAGCTCGGTCGCAAGATCTTCCCCGACCACTGGTCGTTCATGCTCGGCGAGATCGCTCTGTGGAGCTTCGTCGTCGTGCTGCTGTCGGGCACGTTCCTGACGTTCTTCTTCCAGGCGTCCATGGTCGAGACGCACTACTACGGTGCGTACGAGCCGATGCGCGGTATCGCGATGTCCGCCGCCCTCGAGTCCGCCCTGCACATCTCGTTCGATGTGCGCGGCGGCCTGCTCGTGCGTCAGATCCACCACTGGGCCGCGCTCGTGTTCGTCGCCGGTATCGGCGTCCACATGCTGCGCGTGTTCTTCACCGGCGCGTTCCGCAAGCCCCGCGAGCTGAACTGGGTGATCGGTTTCATCCTGTTCATCCTCGCGATGGCGGAAGGCTTCACCGGCTACTCGCTCCCCGACGACCTCCTCTCCGGTAACGGTCTGCGCATCATCGACGGCATGGTCAAGGGCATCCCGGTCGTCGGCACCTGGATCTCGTTCCTGCTCTTCGGCGGCGAGTTCCCCGGCACCGACATCGTCGGGCGCCTCTACACGCTGCACATCCTGTTGCTGCCGGCCATCCTCATCGCACTGCTGGCGCTGCACCTCGTGCTCATGATCATCAACAAGCACACCCAGTTCGCCGGGCCCGCCCGCACGAACAGCAACGTGGTGGGCTACCCGATGGTCCCGGTGTACGCGTCCAAGATGGGCGGATTCTTCTTCCTGACCTTCGGTGTGATCGTCCTGATCGCCTCGCTCTTCACGATCAACCCGATCTGGAACTACGGCCCGTACGACCCCTCCCCCGTGTCGGCCGGTACGCAGCCGGACTGGTACATCGGCTTCGCCGACGGTGCGCTGCGCCTCGTCCCGCCGCACCTGGAGTTCGTCTTCCTCGACCGCACGTGGTCGTGGAACATCCTCCTGCCGCTGGGCATCCTGGGTCTGTTCATCGTCCTCGTGCTGATCTACCCGTTCATCGAGGCATGGATCACGGGCGACAAGCGCGAGCACCACATCGCGCAGCGTCCGCGCAATGCGCCGACGCGCACGGCCATCGGCGCGGCGGGTGTCACGTTCTATGCCGTGCTGTGGGCAGCCGCTTCGTCGGACATCATCGCGACGCACTTCCATCTGACGATGGAGGGCGTGATCCACACGCTCCAGGCCCTGCTCATCGTCGGCCCGATCATCGCCTACTTCGTGACGAAGCGCCTGTGCATCGCGCTCCAGAAGAAGGACCGCGAGATCGCGCTGCACGGCTACGAATCCGGCCGCATCGTGCGCCTTCCCGGTGGTGAGTACATCGAGGTGCACCAGCCCGTCGACGAGTACGAGCGCTGGAAGCTGGTGGACTTCGAGGTCAACGAGCCGCTCGTCGTGCGCCCCAACGCGCAGGGACGCATCCCGTGGCACCAGAACATGCGCGCATCGCTCTCGCGCTGGTTCTTCGAGGACCGCCTCACCCCGGTCACGCAGGCCGAGGTGGATGCCGCCCTCGCGCACCAGCACCACGAGATCGACCACATCGACGCCGAGGAGACCGCCGAGCTCGAGGGTGCCGCCCAGCGGGCCGCCGCCGAGGGCCGGCCGACCGTCGCCCTTCACGACAAGGCGGAGGTGGAGTTCCCCGCGCCGAAGTTCCTCGAGGGTGCTGAGAAGCCCGAGACGGACGACGACAAGAAGTGATCTCGTCCAGATGAAGAGAGGGCTCCGATCCGAGGATCGGGGCCCTCTCTTCATCTGTGCTCCGCGATGTTGGTGTCTGTAACATTCCCGTGACAGCGCCTCGCTAGCGTATCGATGTGCGAGTCATCATCATCGGAGCAGGCATCGGCGGAACGAGCGCGGCGATCGCGCTCGCCCGCCTCGGCCACGACGTCCACGTCTACGACCAGATCCGTGAGAACCGCCCCGTGGGCGCCGCGCTGTCGCTGTGGCCGAATGGCGTCAAGGTCCTCAACTGGCTCGGCCTCGGCGACCAGGTGGCCGCTCTCGGCGGCCGCATGGACTACATGGCCTACGTCGACGGGCTCGCCGGAGACGAGATGTGCCGCTTCAGCCTCGACCCCGTGACCCAACAGACGGGGCAGCGCGCCTACCCGGTCGCCCGCGCCGACCTGCAGGCGCTGCTCATGGACACGGTGGGTGCCGACCGCATCCATCTGGGGATGCGGATGACCGGACTCTCCGAGGCGGATGACGTGGTCGCCGTGACATTCGAAGACGGCAGCACCGCCCGAGCCGATCTCGTGATCGGTGCAGACGGCGCACGGTCGCTGACGCGCGAGTACGTACTGGGTACGCCGACGGATCGCCGTTACTCGGGGTACACCAACTTCAACGGTCTCGTCCCGGTCGATGCCCGCATCTCCCCCATCGACCAGTGGACCACGTACGTCGGCGAAGGCAAGCGCGTCTCGGTCATGCCGGTCGCCGGCGACCGCTTCTACTTCTTCTTCGACGTCCCGCAGCCCTCGGGGATTCCGTACGACCGCAGCGAAGGCGTCGCCCCGCTGAGGGAGGCCTTCGCCGGGTGGACCGATGGCGTGCAGGTGCTGCTCGACGCGATCGACCCCGCAGCGTCGCTCAACCGGGTCGAGATCTGGGACATCGATCCGTTCCACACGTGGACGCGCGGGCGCGTCGTCCTCCTCGGCGACTCCGCGCACAACACCGCTCCCGACATCGGCCAGGGCGCCTGCTCGGCCCTCGAGGACAGCTTCGTGCTCGGTCTGGTCTTCGCCACAACGACTCTCGGCGTCGCGGACGCGCTCCGTCGATATGAAGCGGCCCGCACGGCGCGTGCCGGCGACCTCGTGCTCCGGGCGCGCAAGCGCGCGGCCGAGACCCACGGCTTCGATCCCGAGACGACCGCCGCCTGGTACGCGGGACTGCGTCAGGAGACCGGTGAGAACGTCATCCGCGGAATCGTCGGCAACATCGTCGACAGTCCCGTCACGATCGGTGGCCTCCTGACCTGACCGGCAGGATCCCGCCGCTCTGCGACCGTTCTGGCCGCTGTCGTTCGGCCTGGCGCTCCATAGAGTCGAGCCATGCAGGATGCACGCAGCTACTTTTCGACCAAGCTCGCCCACGAGACCGATGCCTCGGACGTCTTCGCCGCGCGGCGCGCTGGCGAGGACATCGTCCTCGTGGACGTGCGCAACGCCGCCGCCTGGGACCAGGGGCACATCTCCGGCGCCGTCCACCTTCCGTACCGCGAGATCGCGGAGCGCGCAGCGGAGCTCATTCCCGCCGGGTCCTCCGTCGTCGTCTACTGCTGGAGCCCCGGCTGCAACGCGGGCACCAAGGGTGCTCTCGCTTTCACCGAGGCCGGCTACGAGGTCAAAGAGATGATCGGCGGATACGAGTACTGGGTGCGCGAGGGATATCCCGCGGAGGACGCCTCCGGCCCCCTCCCGCGACACCGCGACCCGCTCGTCTCGATCGTCACGCCCTGAGAGCGCCGGCGCTCAGGCGGAGATGTCCAGGTTCTCCTGAAAGAGCTCGCCCGCCGAGCCGCTGAACGTCGCGGGCTCCGCGGCGGCTTCTCCGTCGAGCACGTCGCACACCACGGCGGTGACGTTGTCGCGTGAGCCGCCGTCGAGAGCGAGCGCCACGAGTGCCGCTGCCGCATCGGCGACGCTGCGATGCCGCAGCAGCGTCAAGCCGATCTCCTCGTCGTCGAGGTAGTCGCTGACGCCGTCGCTGCACAGGAGCCAGCGATCGCCGAGCACCGTGTCGCGCTCCGCGATCGACACGACGTCTTCCTCGCCCCCGCCGAGTGACGCCGTGATGATGTTGCGGCGCGGGTGGGATGCCGCAGCCTCAGGCGTGAGCAGGCCGCTGTCGACGAGCGCCTGCACGTAGGAGTCGTCCCGCGTCTCGCGACGCAGCTGCGCGTGGCGGAGGAGATAGGCGCGGGAGTCCCCCGTGTGGGCGAGAAGCAGACGGTCCTCGGGGGCGACGAAGACGCCGGTGAACGTCGTCGCCATGCCCTGCAACGAAGGATCGCGCTGCACATGGGCGCGCAGGTCCCAGTTCGCTTCGCGGATCTGCACCAGCAACTGCTCCGCATCCTTCGCCGCCAGCGGCCACGGCACGAGCCGGTGCACGAAGGCCGCCGAAGCGAGATCCCCGGAGGGGCCTCCCCCGACGCCGTCGGCGACGGCGGCCCCCCAGGATGCGGTGAACGCCGCATCCTGGTTGGACGTGCGGTATCGGCCGATGTCTGAAACGGCGGCCGCGTCGAGCCTGATCGGCACGGATCAGTGGGCGAAGTACCCGCGGTAGTACTCGTACACCCAGCCGACGATCGCCACGGCGAAGATGCCGAGACCGATCGGGAGCATCCAGGTGCCGACCGCGAGACCGATCGCCGCGACTGCAGCGGAGGCTGCGAGAACCAGCGGCCACCAGGACCAGGGGCTGAACTCGCCGAGCTCGGGATCGCCGTCGTCGATGTCGGCCGTCAGCGTGTCCTCGGGGAGCTCACCCTGCTGCGCCTTGTAGACCCGGTGCGTGTAGAACCCGATCATGAGCGCCATGAGGGCACCGAACAGCAGAGCGACCGAGCCGACCCACTCGATGGCGTTGTGCCAGGCGAGATCAGGATGGGCGAGGATGTTCCAGCCGGTGTAGACGACGTCGATGAAGACGAAGAACCCGACCAGGATCCACCACAGGTTGATATTGGTGCGCACTTACTTGACCTCTCCGTCGGCCGCATCGACGACCGGGGCGTCAGGGGCATCCTTCGCGGGTCCCACGCCCACCGGGACGGCGGCCTCGGGGTGGTTCAGATCGAAGGCGGGACGCTCGGAACGGATGCGCGGGATGGACGTGAAGTTGTGGCGCGGGGGCGGGCAGCTCGTGGCCCACTCCAGCGATCCGCCGTAGCCCCACGGGTCGTTGACGGTGACCTTGGGCGCCGTGCGCGCGGTGATCCAGACGTTCAGCAGGAACGGGATGACCGATGCGGCGAGGATCATCGACCCGATCGTCGACACCTGGTTCTGCCACGTCCAACCATCTGCCGACGAGTAGTCCGCGTAACGGCGGACCATGCCGTCGACGCCCAGCCAGTGCTGGATGAGGAAGGTCATGTGGAAGCCGATGAACAGGATCCAGAAGTGGATGTAGCCGAGACGCTCGTTGAGCATCTTGCCCGTCCACTTCGGCCACCAGAAGTAGAACCCGGCGAACATCGCGAACACCACGGTTCCGAAGACCACGTAGTGGAAGTGGGCGACGACGAAGTACGAGTCGCTGAGTGCGAAGTCGAGCGGCGGCGAGGCGAGGATGACGCCGGTGAGGCCACCGAAGACGAACGACACCAGGAAGCCGAGCGAGAACACCATCGGCGTCTCGAACGTCACGGATCCTCGCCACATGGTCCCGATCCAGTTGAAGATCTTCACACCCGTCGGTACCGCGATGAGCATCGTCATGAAGGCGAAGAACGGCAGCAGCACCGCGCCCGTCACGTACATGTGGTGGGCCCAGACGGCGACCGACAGCACCGCGATGGCGATGGTCGCGTAGATCAGCGTCTTGTATCCGAAGATCGGCTTACGGCTGAACACGGGGAAGATCTCCGACACGATGCCGAAGAACGGCAGCGCGATGATGTAGACCTCCGGGTGACCGAAGAACCAGAACAGGTGCTGCCACAGCAGGACGCCGCCGTTGTGCGGGTCGTAGATGTGGGCGCCGAGCACGCGGTCCGCAGCAGCAGCGAAGATCGCCGCGGCCAGAACGGGGAACGCGAGCAGGATCAGGATGCTCGTGACGAGCGTGTTCCACGAGAAGATCGGCATGCGCCACATGGTCATACCGGGTGCGCGCATCGTGACGATCGTCGTGATGAAGTTCACCGCGCCGAGGATCGTTCCGAAGCCCGAGATGCCGAGCCCCAGCATCCAGAGGTTTCCTCCGGCGCCTGGTGTGAAGGATGCGCTCGCGAGCGGCTGATACGCGAACCAGCCGAAGGATGCGGCGCCCGCGGGCGTGAGGAATCCGGCGACGGCGATCGTGGAACCGAAGAGGAACAGCCAGAAGGCGAACGCGTTCAGTCGCGGGAACGCGACGTCCGGGGCACCGATCTGCAGGGGCAGGATCGCGTTCGCGAAGCCCGCGAACAGCGGCGTCGCGAACATGAGCAGCATGATCGTGCCGTGCATCGTGAACAGCTGGTTGTACTGCTCTTTGGTCGGGATGATCTGCATCCCGGGCTCGAACAGCTCGGCGCGGATGATCAGCGCCATCACGCCGCCCAGGAGGAAGAACAGGAACGACGCGATCAGGTACATGTACCCGATGGTCTTGTGGTCAGTGGAGGTGATCCACTTGACGATGATGTTGCCCTTCTGCTCGATCCGCGAGGAGCTCAGCAGAGCGGCCTGGCGCGGCGGCAGGGTCGTGGGGCGGGAAGGCGCTTCCTGAAGCGGGGCTGTCGTCGCCATGATCACTCGTCTCCCTTGGCGGTTGCGCCGGTGCCCGGCAGGTTGCCCAGTCGGTCGTAGGCGTCCTGGATGTCGCCGGTCTGACCCTTGTCGCGCAGGCTCTCGAGGTACTGCTCGTACTCGGCGTCGCTGACGACCTTGACGTTGAAGAGCATCATCGAGTGGTACTCGCCGCACAGCTCGGCGCACTTGCCGGCATACGTGCCCTCACGGGTCGGCGTGAACGACCAGTAATTGTCACGGCCGATGTACATGTCCTTCTTGTACAGGAAGTCGATAATCCAGAAGGAATGGATGACATCGCGGGACTCGAGCTTGATCTTGACGCTCTTGTCGACGGGCAGGTACAGCGTCGGCAGCTGCGACTGGTCGACGTTGCCCGCGGCGTCGGTCTGGGCCTGGATGCCCATGGACCAGACGGCGTCGTCGCCGGAGGCTTCCTCGCCGTTGTACTGGAAGTCCCACGCCCACTGCTTGCCGATCGCGACGATCGACACGTCGGGGTCGTCGGTCTGGGTCTCGAGAGTTGCCTGGTCGCGCGCGGTGAAGGCGAAGAAGCCGACGACGAGGATCAACGGCACGATCGTGTAGAAGATCTCGATCGGCATGTTGTAACGCAGCTGGACCGGCAGGCCCGTCTGGCCGCGCCGACGACGGTAGGCGATCATCGCCCACAGCATCAGACCCCACGTGATCACGCCGACGGCGAGCAGGACGATCCAGGAGTTGACCCACAGACCGGCGACCATGTCGGTGTGGTTCGTCGCAGCCTGGCCGTCTTCGGTGAATCCGGGAAGGAAGCCGTGCAGCTGGGTCGGGCTGCATCCGGCGAGGATGGCAGCCGTCGCGATCCCCAGCGGAAGAACGGCTAGTCGGATTCGACGTTTCGAAGGCACGGTGCACCTTTCCAGGTCACGAATAAAGCTTCCTTCAGTCTAGAGCAAGCTCACACCTGATTCAGGCCACCCGTCCAGCCCGGAACGACGAATCGGCGCGGCGGGATCGCGTGAAAGCGAGCCCGACCGCGCCGATTCACGGCGTGTCGCGGGGTCAGTGGAAGCTGTCGCCGCAGGCGCAGGATCCCGCAGCGTTGGGGTTGTCGATGGTGAACCCCTGCTCCGAGATGGTGTCCTTGAAGTCGATCTTCGCGCCGTCGAGGTACGGGACGCTCATGTCGTCCACGACGACCTCGACGCCGTCGAAGTCGACCGTCTCGTCGCCGTCGAGCAGGCGCTCGTCGAAGTAGAGCTGATAGATCAGTCCGCTGCATCCACCGGGCTGGACGGCCACACGCAGACGCAGATCGTCGCGGCCTTCCTGCTCGAGCAGGTTCTTCACCTTGGCGGCGGCGTCGTCGGTGAGGGCCACGCCGTGTGCGCGGGCCGTCGCTTCGTTCGACAGGGCGGTGTCGGTCATGACTCTCCTCGTGTACTGCGGGGTACGGTGCGGTGTCGTCGGGTGCGAGGCGATGCTCCCGCAGCGAGACGGATCACGCCGATTCTACGCCGCGGAACTGCATCGGGGGCGGGTTCAGCGCCGTTCGTTCAACGACTCCAGCAGAGCCGCCTCGGCCAGCACGGCGTGCCGGAAGGTGTCGAGGTGCAGCGACTCGTTCGGGCTGTGAGCCCGGGAATGCGGATCCTCCACGCCGGTCACCAGGATCTGCGCGCCGGGGAACTGCTCCACGAGATCGGCGATGAACGGGATGGATCCGCCCACGCCGACATCGACGGGGTCGACCCCGTAGCCGGTGGCGAGGCTCGTGCGGGCCACCTCGACGGCCCAGCCCTCGGTGTCGACGAGGAAGCCGTCGCCGAGATCGATGTCGGAGAAGGTCAGCTCCGCGCCGAACGGAGCGTGACGACGCAGGTGCTCCTCGATCGCGGCATACGCCTCGCTCGCCGATTGCCCGGGAGCCACACGGGCGCTCACGACGACGGAGATCTCCGGCGCCAACGTGTTGGATGCGGCGGCGACACTCGTCGCGTCGATGCCCGTCACCGTCACGGACGGCTTGTTCCAGATGCGCGACAGGATCGTGCCGCGTCCGATGGGCGTGACGCCGGCCGGAAGACCGGCCTCCGAGCGCAGGGTCTGTTCGGTGTACTCCGGCGTGGGCGCGTCGCGCTCCGTGAGACCCGCGACGGCGACGGCGCCCTCGTCGTCCCAGAGCGTCGCGAGCAGTTTGATGGCTGCCATCGTCGCGTCGGGGACGGCGCCGCCGAACATCCCCGAGTGCGAAGCATGCTCGAGGGTGCGCACCGTGAGTGTGAAGCGCGCGTTGCCGCGCAGCGACACCGTCAGCGCGGGAGTGACCGCATCCCAGTTGCCCGAGTCGGCGACGACGATCACATCGGAGCGCAGCTGGTCGCGGTGATCGGCGAGGAACTGTGCGAAGGAGCGGGAGCCGTACTCCTCTTCTCCCTCGATGAACAAGGCGATGCCGAGCTCGAGGTCGTCTCCGTACACCTCGTGGATCGCGCGCAAGGCGGCGATGTGCGCCATCACCCCCGCCTTGTCGTCCGCGGCGCCGCGTCCGTACAGGCGCCCCTCGCGCACCGTGGGCTCGAAGGGGGGTGTCTCCCAGAGGGCGTCGTCTCCGGGCGGCTGCACGTCGTGATGGGCGTAGAGGAGCACGGTCGGCGCACCGCCGCGCGCGGTGCGCGTGGCGAGAATGGCCGGCTGACCTACCTCATCCGTCCCGGGCACGGCCGAACGGGCGATCTCCACCGAATCGAAGATCCCGATCCCCTCCGCAAGCGCGGCGATCGCCTCGGCGCTGCGCACGAGCGCGTCCTGGTCGAAGGCGGGCCACGCGATCGAAGGGATGCGCACGAGCGCACCCAGATCAGCGAGGGCGACGGGGATGCCGGCGGCGGCCGCTTCGTGAACGGCCCCGTTCCTGGGATTCTCGGAGGTCATGCGGGTAATCTTAAGGCGCACCCCTCCCCCGTTCTTTTGAGGACCATCGTGGCCAAGACCTCTGCCGACTCCGCCGCGCACGACGCGCCGAGCACTCCGACAACCGGCAAGGGGCGCGCGACGCCCACCCGCGCCGAGCGCGAAGCCGCGCGCAAGCGCCCCCTCGTCGCCGACACGAAGGAGGCCAAGGCCCGCGCCCGCGCCGAGCTGCGAGAGCGGCAGGAGAAGGCGCGCATCGGCATGGCCAACGGCGATGACCGTTACCTGCAGGCCCGCGACAAGGGTCCGCAGCGCCGCTTCGTCCGCGACTGGGTCGACTCCACGTGGCATGTCGCGGAGCTCGTGATGCCGATCATGGTCGCGGTGCTCCTGCTCATGTTCGTGGGCATCCCGGCGCTCCAGATTTACGCGTACCTGGTCCTGTGGGCCTTCATCATCGTGGCGGTCCTCGACATGGTGATCACCTCGATCCGGGTCAAGCGCGCCGCACGTGCGAAGTTCGGCGAGGACCGCATCGAGAAGGGACTCGGCTTCTACGGCGCCATGAGGACGGTCCAGATGCGCTTCATGCGTCTGCCCAAGCCCCAGGTGAAGCGCGGACAGCGTCCCGCCTGATCGCATCGAGAAAGCGGCCGGCCCCTCGGGGACCGGCCGCTTTCTCGTCTCAGTGCACGCGCGACGGTGCGGCGGCCAGGCCTCTGTTGATCTGACGCGCCCAGAACGGTCCCCGGTACAGGAATCCTGTGTAGCCCTGCGTCAGGGTCGCGCCGGCATCCAGTCGGTCCTGGACATCCTGCGCGGTCTCGATCCCGCCGGCCGCGATCACGCAGAACTCCGCGGGCACCTCCTCGCGGACGATCCGCAACGCCTGGATCGCGCGCTCGCGAAGCGGAGCGCCCGACAACCCCCCGGCGCCCGCAGCCTCGACGATCTCCGGCGCCGTGCGCAGCCCCTCGCGCGAGATCGTCGTGTTGGTGGCGATGACCCCGTCGAGCCCCAGCTCCACCGCGAGACGCGCCACGGCGCGGATGCCGTCGTCGGAGAGGTCGGGAGCGAACTTGACCAGCAGCGGTGTCGTTCCGGATGCGGCACGCACCGCCTGAAGCAGGGGCCGGAGCGTGTCGATCTCCTGCAGGCCGCGCAACCCCGGCGTGTTCGGCGACGATACGTTGACGACCAGGTAGTCGGCGAGAGGTGCCAGCAGACGCGCGCTACGGACGTAGTCGTCGACGGCATCGGCGACCTCGACGACGCGGCTCTTGCCGATGTTGACGCCCAGAACGGGGCGTCTGCGCCGCCGCCGTAGCCGGCGCAGTCGCGCAGCCGCCGCATCCGCCCCGGCGTTGTTGAAGCCCATGCGATTGACGACGGCGCGGTCGGGGATCAGGCGGAACAGACGCGGGCGGGGGTTGCCCTCCTGCGGCACGGCCGTCACGGTGCCCACCTCGACGTGTCCGAAACCGAGGGCGTACAGGCCCGCGGCGGCCACCGCGTTCTTGTCGAAGCCCGCGGCGACCCCGAAAGGCGAGTCGAACTGGAGCCCGAGGGCGCGCACCCGGGTCTGCGGGGCCGGGCGCGTCAACGCGCGAGCGATGGGCGTGAGCGGACGGACGCCCATCGCGCGGATGACGAACATCGCGGCGTGGTGCGCCGTCTCAGGATCCATGCGGGACAGAACGCGGCGGAAGAGCAGGTCATACATCGACAGCCAGGCTATCGCTGCCGAGCCCGGCGCCGCGCACCGTCAGTCGGCCACAGGCTCCGAAGCGGCGGCTGCACGCAGCTCGTGATCGGCGCGCAGCTGCGCGATCGACGACTCGAAGTCCTCCAGCGACTCGAAGGCCTGATAGACGCTCGCGAACCGCAGGTAGGCGACCTCGTCGAGTTCGCGCAGCGGATCGAGGATCGCGAGCCCGATCTCGTTGGTGTCGATCTGCGAGCTGCCGGTGCGTCGCAGGATCTCCTCGACACGCTGGGCCAGCAGCGCCAGGTCGCCGTCGGTCACCGGCCGTCCCTGGCACGCCTTGCGTACCCCGGAGACCACCTTGTCGCGGCTGAAGGGCTCGATGACCCCCGAGCGTTTGATGACGTTCAGGCTCGCTGTCTCGACGGTCGAGAAACGCCCGCCGCACTCCGGGCACTGGCGGCGACGACGGATGCTGAGTCCGTCATCGGTCGTGCGGGAGTCGATGACGCGGGAATCGGGATGGCGGCAGAACGGGCAATGCATGACCAGGCCAGATTAGTCCTCGAAACGAGCCTCGACGGCCTCGCCGTGCGCGGGCAGCGCTTCGGCGCGGGCGAGCGTGACGATTGCGTCGCGCACGTCGGCGAGGGCGGCGCGGTCGTACTCGATGACCTGTTGGGGGCGCAGGAACGTCGACGCGGACAGACCCGCCGCGTATCGTGCCTGCCCGCCGGTGGGCAGGACGTGGTTGCTGCCGGCGAGGTAGTCGCCGAGGCTGACGGGGGCGTGATCACCGACGAAGACGGCGCCCGCGTTCACGAACTCGTCCACGCGGGGATCGGCCAGGTGGATCTCGAGGTGCTCGGGCGCGTAGGCGTTGCTGAAGGCGATCGCCTGATCGATGTCGTCGACGAGCACGATCGCCGATTGCGGACCGGACAGCGCCGCAGCGACCCGCTCCGCGTGGCGGGTGCGCGGCTGGCGGATGGTGAGCTCGGCGCCGACGCGCTCGGCGAGTTCGGCGGACGCGGTGACGAGCACGGCCGAGGCCTGTTCGTCGTGCTCGGCCTGGCTGATGAGATCGGCGGCCACGAGCGTCGGCTGTGCCGAGTCGTCGGCGACGATGAGGATCTCGGTCGCGCCGGCCTCCGCATCCGTCCCCACGAGTCCCGCCACGGCGCGCTTCGCCGCAGCGACGAAGTTGTTGCCGGGGCCGGTGACCACATCGACCGGGTCGAGATCGAGCGAGCTCACGCCGTAGGCCAGAGCACCGATCGCGCCCGCGCCGCCCATCGCGTAGACCTCGTCGACGCCCAGCAACCGTGCCGCCGCGAGGATCACCGGGTGGATGCGGCCGCCGAACTCCCGCTGCGGAGGCGACGCGAGCGCCACGACCGACACGCCCGCCACCTGTGCGGGCACCACGTTCATGACCACGCTGGAGGGATAGACGGCCTTCCCGCCGGGCACGTACACACCGACGCGCCGAACCGGCTGCCACCGTTGCACCACCCTCGCGCCGGGCGCGAGCTCGGTCGTCGTGGACGGGGGGACCTGGGCCGCGGATGCAGTCCGCACCCGGACGATGGCCTCGTCGAGCGCCGCGCGCACCTCGGGTGCGAGCTCTGCCAATGCCTCGTCGAGGTGGGAGGCCGGAACGCGCACCGCGTGGTCGGTGACGCCGTCGAAACGCTCGGCCTGCTCGCGCAGGGCCAGCTCGCCGCGCGCGGCGACATCATGGACGATCTGCGCCGCCGCCGTCAGAGCCGCTTCGCGCGCCATCTCCGCGCGCGGGACAGCGGCCAGGAGCTCGCTCGCGGAGAGCGTGCGACCGCGCAGGTCGATCGTCTGAAGCATCCCTTCAGGCTACCGTCTCGAGGATCCGGTTCCGCGCGTGGATCAGCCGCGCGTGACGCCGGAGACGTCGTGCAGGTAGCCGATGCGACCGTCCTCGTGGCGGACCACGAAGACCTCCCCGCGATCCTCGATGACGAGCGCCCAGGCGGTCGCGTCCACGCGGAAGATCGGCACGCCCATCTCGTCCAGCACCTCGCGCTCCTCGGGCACGAGTGCCCAGAACGCCTGCGACACGGGGATCTGCTCGGTCGCGGGGTCCGCCGCCGGGGTGAAGCCCTGGTCGTAGGCGGCCGTCTGCGCGTGGGGATCGGCGTACACGTCGCCCGTGGTGGCGAACAGCGCAGCCGCCTCGTCATGGGAGGGCTCGGCGGTCTGTGCGGGCTGCGTCCACCCTGCCTCGGAGTGCGCCACCGGGTAGGTCGCGGCGGGCGCAGCCGCGTGCGTGACGGGTTCGGGTGCCGGCCGCTGCGCGATCGGGCGCGCCCCCCGCGCGACGCGGTGGGAGACGGTCTCCGTGCGGTACTCGAAGTCGTCCTTGA
The DNA here is from genome assembly GCF_031453615.1 of Microbacterium sp. SORGH_AS_0428. Classification (NCBI taxonomy): domain Bacteria; kingdom Bacillati; phylum Actinomycetota; class Actinomycetes; order Micrococcales; family Microbacteriaceae; genus Microbacterium; species Microbacterium sp. SORGH_AS_0428. The sequence goes on from NZ_JAVIZT010000001.1 coordinate 591,089, forward strand.
GGCCGGGGATGAAGGGGGCGATCGCCGTGAAGACGACCCCGCCGGCCATCAGAACGAGCTCTACCCAGTGGACCCAGCTGCCGAGACCCGGAAGCGCGAAGGACTCCCACACCATCTGCACCCACACGAGGGCCGAGACGGCGAAGGCGACGGAGGCGAACTGGTCGATGCCGAGCGAGCCCACCCGCCGGATGCCCTGGGGCGAGAGCCGGCGCAGGACGATCAGGAACACGGCCACCGTGGGCAGACCGATCGTCAACACCCACGCGATGCCCATCGTCCATACCGAGACCGGGGCGAAGTAGCTCAGGGAGAAGAAGGAGACGATGAACGCGACGGCCCAGATCCCGAGCAGCACGACCTCACGGATCGAGAACGGCCAGACTCCGTACTGCGGGGGCGCAGCCTGCGCTTCGTCATCGTCGAACGCGTCGAACTGGTCGTCCTCCACGGCGTCGACGAATTCGTCGTCACCGGTCACGACGGGGTTCTCATCGGTCATGTCGCATCCTCTCGGCGCGGGCAGGGGAAAGAGCGAGTCGATCCTAACGGCGGCGGCTATGAGAGGTCACAGCGTCCACCGGACGGTCAACCGAGGCAACTGGGACCGAGCAGACCCTTGAGGTCGCCGAACAGGTCGGCGCTGATCGCAACCGGATGCGGCACCTCGAACACTTTCGCGGTACCCGCCCGGTGCAGCTTCAGCGTCACTTCGGTCTCGCCGGGATGGCGGTGCAGCACGGCGGCCAGCTCCTCCACGACGGACTGGGTCGCCTTCTGCTCCGGCACCACCAGGACCAGCGCGGACGTGGCATCCACCGCTCCCAGATCGGGACTGAAGCAACTCTGGGCGTGCAGGTTCAATCCGTCGTCGCGGCGCGACACGCGCCCGCGGACGACCAGGATCGAATCCGCCTGCAGCACCGACTGGAACTCCGTGTAGGTGCGGCCCATGAACATCACGGTGACCTCGCCGTTGAAATCCTCGACGGTGATCATGCCGTACGGATTGCCGCTCTGCTTGGCCACACGGTGCTGGACACTCGTGACCAGGCCCGCCACCGTGACCTGATCGCCGTCCTGCACGCTCTCCGAGGAGAGCAGGTCGTGGATCGAGGTCGAGGCGTGCTTGGCGAGCGGGATCTCGAGGCCGGCGAGCGGATGGTCGGACACGTAGAGCCCGAGCATCTCCCGTTCGAAGGCCAGCTTGTCCTTCTTGGTCCACTCGGGCCTCTCCGGGACCTTCGAGACCTGCTGCGGCTCGTCGTCTCCCCACAGGCTGTCGAAGTCGAACCCGACCTCGCCGTTGGCCTCGCGGCGCTTGTCGAGGACGGCCTGCTCGGTCGCGTCCTCGTGGATCTCCAGCAGCGCGCGCCGCGTGTGGCCCATGGAGTCGAACGCGCCGGCCTTGATCAGCGACTCGACGGTGCGCTTGTTGGCGACGTGCATCGGCACCTTCGCGAGGAAGTCGTGGAAGGAGGCGAAACCCTCCTTCTCCCGGGAGGCGACGATGCCGTCCACCACGTTCGATCCGACGTTGCGCACCGCTCCGAGTCCGAAGCGGATGTCGTCGCCGACGGCGGCGAAGAAGTTGATCGACTCCCCCACATCCGGCGGCAGGACCCGGATCCCCATGCGACGGCACTCGTTCAAGTAGATCGCCATCTTGTCTTTGGAATCGCCGACGCTGGTCAGCAGCGCTGCCATGTACTCGGCGGGGTAATGCGCCTTGAGGTAGGCGGTCCAGTAGGACACCAGCCCGTAGGCCGCGGAGTGCGCCTTGTTGAAGGCGTAGTCGGAGAAGGGCAGGAGGATGTCCCACAGCGCCTTGACCGCGCCGTCGCCGAACCCGCGTTCCTTCATTCCGCCCGAGAAGCCTTCGTACTGCTTGTCGAGTTCCGACTTCTTCTTCTTGCCCATTGCGCGGCGCAGGATGTCTGCCTGACCGAGCGAGAAGCCGGCCACCTTCTGCGCGATCGCCATGACCTGCTCCTGATAGATGATCAGGCCGTAGGTCGTGTCGAGGATGTCGCGCAGGGGCTCTTCCAGCTCGGGATGGATCGGGGTGATCGGCTGCAGGCCGTTCTTGCGCAGGGCGTAGTTGGTGTGCGAGTTCGCCCCCATGGGCCCGGGGCGGTACAGCGCGATGACAGCCGAGATGTCTTCGAAGTTGTCGGGCTTCATGAGCCGCAGAAGAGACCGCATGGGCCCGCCGTCGAGCTGGAACACGCCGAGCGTGTCGCCGCGGGTCAGCAGGTCGTAAGCGGGCCGGTCGTCGAGCTCCAGATGCTCGAGGTCGAGTTCTTCGCCGCGGTTGCTGCGGATGTTGTCGAGCGCGTCGGAGATGATCGTGAGGTTTCGCAGCCCCAGGAAGTCCATCTTGATCAGCCCGAGCGTCTCGCACGACGGATAGTCGAACTGCGTGACGATCTGGCCGTCCTGCTCGCGCCGCATGATCGGGATGATGTCCAGCAGCGGCTCCGACGACATGATGACGCCGGCCGCGTGCACTCCCCACTGACGCTTCAGGCCCTCGAGCCCCAGCGCACGGTCGAAGACCGTCTTCGCCTCGGGATCGTTCTCGATGAGCGTGCGGAACTCGCTGGCCTCCTTGTACCGCGGATGCTCCTTGTTGAACATGCCGCCGAGCTCCATGTCCTTGCCCATGACGGCGGGGGGCATGGCCTTGGTGAGCTTCTCCCCCATGGAGAACGGGAAGCCGAGCACGCGGCCCGCATCCTTCAGCGCCTGCTTCGACTTGATCGTGCCATACGTGACGATCTGGGCGACGCGCTCCGAGCCGTACTTCTCGGTGACGTACTCGATCACCTCGCCGCGGCGACGGTCGTCGAAGTCGACGTCGAAGTCGGGCATGGAGACGCGATCGGGGTTCAGGAAGCGCTCGAAGATGAGCCCGTGCTCGAGAGGGTCGAGGTCGGTGATCTTCATCGCGTAGGCGACCATGGACCCGGCACCGGAGCCGCGGCCGGGACCGACGCGGATGCCGTTGTCCTTGGCCCAGTTGATGAAGTCGGCGACCACGAGGAAGTACCCGGGGAATCCCATCTGCAGGATGATGCCGGTCTCGTACTCGGCCTGCTTGCGCACCTTGTCGGGGATGCCCTGCGGGTAACGGTAGTGCAGGCCCTTCTCGACCTCTTTGACGAGCCAGCTGTCCTCGGTCTCGCCGTCGGGCACGGGGAATCGCGGCATGTAGTTGGCGGAGGTGTTGAACTCCACCTCGCAGCGCTCTGCGATCAGCAGCGTGTTGTCGCACGCCTCCGGGTGGTCGCGGAAGAGCTGACGCATCTCCTGCGCGGTCTTGATGTAGTAGCCGTCGCCGTCGAACTTGAAGCGGTTGGGGTCGTCCAGAGTGGACCCCGACTGCACGCACAGCAGAGCCTCGTGGGCGTCCGCCTCGTGCTGGTGGGTGTAGTGCGAGTCGTTGGTCGCGACGAGAGGGATGTCGAGGTCCTTCGCCAAGCGGATCAGGTCGCTCATGACGCGCCGCTCGATGGAGAGTCCGTGGTCCATGATCTCGGCGAAGTAGTTCTCCTTGCCGAAGATGTCCTGGAACTCCGCCGCGGCCGCGCGCGCCGCGTCGTACTGCCCCAGACGCAGGCGCGTCTGCACCTCGCCCGACGGGCAGCCCGTCGTCGCGATGAGCCCCTTGCCGTAGGTCTGCAGGAGCTCGCGGTCCATGCGAGGTTTGAAGTAGTACCCCTCCATGCTGGAGAGCGAGCTCAGCCGGAAGAGGTTGTGCATGCCCTCGGTGGTCTGGCTCCACATCGTCATGTGGGTGTACGCACCCGAGCCCGACACATCATCGCTCTTCTGGTCGGGCGAACCCCAGGCCACGCGCGATTTGTCGCTGCGGTGGGTGCCGGGGGTCACGTATGCCTCGAGCCCGATGATCGGCTTCACGCCCGCGCCCTGCGCGGCGCGGTAGAACTCGAACGCCGCGAAGGTGTTCCCGTGGTCGGTGACCGCGATCGCCGGCATCCCGTACTCGGACGCCGCCTGCGTCATCGCGCCGATCTTGGCGGCGCCGTCGAGCATCGAGTACTCGCTGTGCACATGGAGGTGAACGAAGGAGTCTGCCACCTGTCCAGGGTACGCGCAGCCCCCCGACATCGGACGCCCGATCGGCTCCTTCGACTAGCGTTGCGCCATGGCCACCCCCGAGTTCATCCTCGAACTGCGCCGCATGGTCGGCACGCATCCGCTCACCCTCACGGGCGTCACGGCCGTCGTCGTGCACGAGGGGCGCATCCTGCTGGGGCGGCGCAGCGACAACGGTGCGCTCACCCCGATCACAGGGATCGTCGATCCGCACGAGGAGCCCGCAGACGCCGCGCGCCGGGAGGCCGAAGAGGAGGCGGGCGTCCGCATCCGGGTCGACCGGCTCGCCTGGGTGCACCAGATTCCACGCGTCGTCTACGCGAACGGCGACCAGACGGACTACCTCGACCTCACCTTCCGGTGCACCTGGCTCGACGGCGACCCGTACCCCGCCGACGGCGAGATGACCGAGGTGGGCTGGTACCCGCTCGACGATCTCTCGGGCCTGGATGACGAGATGCGCGCGCGCGTCGCCGCCGCTCTTGAGGACGGTCCGACACGCTTCGCCGGCGGCCGGTGATGGCGACGGACGCGTGGCACGAGCGCACGCTCGACGCGTTCCTCCGGGGCCTTCGCCAGGCGACCGGCGACCCCGGCGGCGGCGCCGCGGGCGGCGTCGTGGCGGCGATCGGCGCGGCACTCGGGACCATGGTGTGCAACTACACGCCCGATGAGCCCCGCGCCCGCGAACGCGCGCGTGCTCTCGATCTGCTGGGCGATCGGCTCGTCGCGGCCGCCGAGGCCGACGCGCAGGCCTCGGCGAGCCTGGGCGCGGCGCTCGCGCTGCCCGACTCCCCCGACCGCTCGCCGACGGTCTTCGACGCCGCGACGGGTGCCTGCGCCGCATCCGCTGCCCTCGGCGAGCTCGCCCTCGCCCTGGCGCGTGAGCTGGAGACGGTGGCGGATGTGGGCAACCGCCACCTCATGTCCGATCTGGCCGTCGCGTCCGACATCGCCGCCGCGGGTCTCGGCGCCGCCGCGACGAACCTGCGCGGCGGGCTCGCACTGGCCGCCGCGCACGGCGACCCCGCCGGGCTCGAGGCCGCGCACCGTTCGCTCGTCCAGGCGCTGGTCGCCACCGGCGCCGACATCCGCGCGCTGGCGGACCGTCTCGGCGAGCCCTGACCCTCTCCTCTGCCCCCGTCTCCCTCCCCCCCGCCCCCCCTTCCCGCGAGACTGCATTTCCCGCACGAGATCACGGGCAAACCCCGTGATCTCGTGAACGAGATGCAGTCTCGCGGGAAAGAACAGGGCGGGAGCGGCGCCCGTAGGCCGCAGCGGGACGTAACCCGCGGGTCAGTCCTGGCGGAGGATTGCGAGAGCGGCAGCGAGATCCGGCGCGTACTCGGACGTGAAGGTGACCCATTCCCCGGTCAGCGGATGCGTGAACGAGAGCTCGCGGGCGTGAAGCCACTGGCGAGTGAGGCCGAGGCGCGCCGACATCGTCGGATCGGCGCCGTAGAGCGGGTCGCCCACGCACGGATGCCGGTGCGCGGCCATGTGCACGCGGATCTGATGTGTGCGCCCGGTCTCCAGGTGCACTTCCAGAAGGGACGCGCCGGGGAACGCCTCCAGCGTCTCGTAGTGCGTCACCGAATCCTTGCCCTCGGGGCGGACTGCGAACTTCCACGAGTGCGAGGGATGCCGGCCGATCGGCGCGTCGATCGTGCCCGCGAGAGGGTCGGGGTGCCCCTGCACCACGGTGTGATAGATCTTCTCGACCTCGCGCTCCTTGAACGCGCGCTTCAGCGCGGTGTAGGCGCTCTCGGTCTTCGCGACCACCATGAGCCCGCTGGTGCCGACGTCCAGCCGGTGCACGACGCCCTGTCGCTCGGCGGCGCCGGTCGTCGCGATCCGGTAGCCGCCGGCCGCGAGGGCACCGAGCACGGTCGGGCCGTCCCACCCGAGCGACGGGTGTGCGGCCACCCCGGAGGGCTTGTCGACCACAACGATGTCGTCGTCGTCGTGGACGATGCCGAGATCCGGCACGGCCACGGGGACGATCTCCGGCTCACGCTTGGGCTCCCAACTCACCGTGAGCCAACCGCCCGCGCGCAGACGATCCGAGCGTCCGACGCTCCGGCCGTCGAGTTCCACGCCGTCAGAATCGGCGATCTCCGCCGCGAACGTCCGCGAGAAGCCGAGCATCTTCGCGAGCGCGGCGTCGACACGGACTCCGTCGAGCCCGTCGGGAACGGGCAGGCTGCGCGACTCCATCAGCTCTCGCGGCGGTCGTCACCCGCCGTCGGCGGAGCACCCGCCTCGGGGTCAGCCGTGGGGAACAGCGGATCGCGCAGCTCCCCGGTGCCGGCCGGCGTCGCATCCACCGTCTCGGACGCGTCGTCCGCCCGCGCCTCGGTGTTCGAACGACGCTCGCGCGTCCCGTCGAAACGCAGGCCCACGAGCACGAGCAGTGCCACGGAGATCATCATCGTCACGATGAAGATGTCGGCGACGTTGTAGATCGCGGGCATCATCCAGGGCGTGGAGATGTAGTCGATCACGTGGCCGACCGCGAATCCGGGTTCGCGGAACAGTCGGTCGGTCAGGTTGCCGAGGACGCCTCCGAGCAGCAGGCCCAGTACGACCGCCCACAGCCGCGAGCGGATGCGGCGAGCGATGACCACGATGGCCACCGCGACGGCCGCCATGGCAATCGTGAAGATCCAGGTCACGCCCTCGCCGAGCGAGAACGCCGCCCCGGGGTTTCTCACGAGGTAGAAGATCAGGAAGTCCCCGATGATGGGCACCGGCTGCTCCGGAGGCAGCTGGGCGATCGCGAGGAGCTTCGCAAACTGGTCGGCGGCCAGCACCAGCACCGCGAGAGACGCGATGATGATGCCGGCCGCCGCCTGACGCAGGGGTCGTCGGTCCGACAAGGCCTTACTCAGAGACCGATGGCCGAGACGGGCGTGTTGGACGAACCGCTGGGCGAGGTCTCGAGGTCGCGGAGCTTGCCCTCGATGAAGCTGCGCAGCTCAGCGCGGTAGTCGCGCTCGAACTGGCGGAGCTCGGTGATGCGGGCCTCGAGCGCCTTGCGCTCCTTCTCCTGGCGGGCGATCTCGTCGCGCCCCTTGGCCTCGGCCTCGGCGACGATGGTCGCGGCCTGAGCCTGGGCGTCCGCGATGAGCTGGTCGCGCTGCGCCTTGCCCTCGGCGACGTGCTCGTCGTGCAGACGCTGTGCGAGCTCGATGATGCCGGCGGTGGCGGCGGCGCCCTCGGCGGGAGCCGGAGCCGGGGTGGGGACGGGAGCCGGAGCGGGCGTCTGTGCGACGGGCTCCTCGACGACGGTCTCCGCAGCTGCGGGAGCGGCGGGGGCGCCGGACTCGAGAGCCGCGATCTTCGCCTTCAGCTCGTCGTTCTCGGCGATGGTCTTACGCCATTCGACGACGATCTCGTCGAGGAAGTCGTCGACCTCGTCCGGGTCGAAGCCCTCCTTGAACCGGACGTGCTGGAACTGCTTGGTGACGACGTCATCCGGAGTCAATGCCATGATGATTCCTCTTTCGGGGCGTGGCGGCGTGCCGATTTCAGGGGGATGATGCCCGCGGACGGGCCGCTTCAGCCAAGCATAGTCGGCCGTGAATCACCTTGCGAGGGAACCGGTGACCGACAGCAGGATGAAACAGAGCAGCATCGTCAGCGTGAAGGCGAAGTCGATCGCGATCGGGCCGACGCGCAGCGGGGGGATGAAACGACGGAACAGCTTGATGGGCGGATCCGTGACCGTGTAGACGAGCTCAGCGGCCACGAGCCCCGCACCACGCGGGCGCCATTCACGGTTGAAGATGGGGATGTAATCCAGCACCAACCGCGCGAACAGCACCAGCAGATACAACAGCAGCAGGATGTTCGCGATCGAGGCGACGAGGCGGACGACCTCCACGACGCGTTACTGCTGTGCAGCGAACGGCGTCGCTTCGGGGTCGGCCTGCGCCACGGCGCCGTCACCGGAGACGGCGACGTTCTCAGGCGAGAGCAGGAAGACCTTGCTCGTCACGCGCTCGATGCGGCCGTAGAGGCCCAGCGAGAGTCCGCTCGCGAAGTCGATGAGACGGCGCGCGTCGGCGTCGCTCATCTGCGAAAGGTTGATGATGACCGGCACGCCCTCACGGAAGTTCTCGGCGATGATCTGGGCATCGCGATACTGCTTGGGGTGCACGGTGAGGATCTCGGTCACCGCGCCAACCGACGGCTGACGCACGACCGCGGGGCGGTGGATGGGGGTCACGGGCGCGGCTTTCTCGACGACCTGCTCGGGCTTGCTGCGGCGCTCACGCACCGGAGCGGGCTGCTCCTCGTAGACCTCTTCCTCGTCAGCGAGGCCCAGGTAGACCATGGTCTTCTTCAGCGGGTTCGACATCGCATCCTCCGTTTTGCTCGTCCTCTTCGAGGCTAACCGTGTAGCGGGCGCGGACCCGTGATTGCCGACCCGATCCGCAGGTGTGTCGCGCCCGCGGCGATCGCTTCGACGAAATCACCGGTCATCCCGGCGGAGATCCAGTCCGCCGCGGGCTCCATCCGGCGCACGCGGGCGGCATGTTCGGCCACCCGGGCAAAAGCGGCAGCGGGTTCCTCGTCCAGGGGTGCCACAGCCATCACCCCGCGCAGGCGCAGCGTGTCGCAGCCGAGGACGTGCTCGACCAGCGCCTCGAGATCGCCCGGGTCGACTCCCCCGCGCCCCGGGTCGTCGGTGAGGTTGATCTGCACGAGCACGTCGAGCTCGGCATCGCCCGCGCCCGCCGCGCGCTGCAGTGCGTCGGCGAGGCGCGCGCGATCGACCGTGTGCACCGCGGATGCGGCATCGCGGATGGCACGCGCCTTGTTCGTCTGCGCCTGGCCGATGAAATGCCAGACGAGGTCCGCGAGGTCGGACGTCTCCTCACGCTTGGCCGTCAGCTCCTGCTGGCGGTTCTCCCCCACCTCGCGCACGCCGAGGGCGTGCAGCTCGCGCACGAGCGACGCGGGATGGAACTTGGTGACGACGATCCGGGTGATGTCGGTCGCGTCGCGGCCCGCAGCTCGCGCCGCATCCGCGATGCGCTCGTCGATCGATGACAGACGGGATGCGAGGGTGTCGCTCACTCGTCCTCCAGGAGAATCGGCACGGGCGGGTCGCGGATGTCCGCGACCCGCCCGTTGCGCGTGGCTTACTTCAGGAAGTCGGGGATGTCGAGGTCGTCATCACCGAAGGCGGAATCGTACGAGGACGACTCCGACACTCCCGCGGTGACCGGCACGGCCGGCGGCTCCTCCGCGGCGGGCACCGGGGTCGAGGCTGCCTCCTCGGCGGCGACGACGGGCGCAGCGGGCGTCGTGAGCGGGTTGACCGCGGGCCGCGTCGCCGTGACGGGCTCGAGGCGCGGGCTGGGCTCGCCGCCGTCGAATCCTGCCGCGATGACCGTCACGCGCACCTCGTCGCCCAGCGTGTCGTCGATGACCGTGCCGAAGATGATGTTCGCTTCGGGGTGCGCCGCCTCCTTCACGAGCTGCGCCGCATCGTTGATCTCGAAGATGCCGAGGTTCGAACCGCCCTGGATCGACAGCAGCACGCCGTGCGCGCCTTCGATCGAGGCTTCCAGCAGCGGCGACTCGACGGCCAGCTCTGCGGCCTTGATGGCGCGGTCCGCCCCGCGAGAGGACCCGATGCCCATGAGGGCCGATCCGGCCCCCTGCATCACGGACTTCACGTCGGCGAAGTCGAGGTTGATGAGACCCGGTGTCGTGATGAGGTCCGTGATGCCCTGCACACCGGCGAGCAGCACCTGGTCCGCGGTGGCGAAGGCCTCGATCATCGAGATACCCCGGTCGCTGATCTCCAGCAGACGGTCGTTGGGAACGACGATGAGGGTGTCGACCTCTTCCTTCAGCTTCGCGACGCCCGCCTCGGCCTGGCTCTGCCGGCGGCGACCCTCGAAGGAGAACGGCTTGGTGACGACACCGATGGTCAGGGCGCCGATCGACTTGGCGATGCGTGCCACGACGGGCGCGCCGCCCGTGCCGGTTCCGCCGCCTTCGCCGGCGGTCACGAAGACCATGTCGGCACCGGCCAGCGCCTCCTCGATCTCCTCGGCGTGGTCCTCGGCGGCACGTCGTCCGACCTCGGGATCCGCTCCCGCTCCGAGACCGCGCGTGAGTTCGCGACCGACGTCGAGCTTGACGTCGGCGTCGCTCATCAGCAGCGCCTGGGCGTCGGTGTTCACCGCGATGAACTCCACTCCGCGCAGACCCAGCTCGATCATCCGATTGACGGCGTTCACTCCACCGCCACCTACCCCGACGACCTTGATGACCGCGAGGTAGTTCTGGTTCTGGCTCATCCCAGCCCTTTCGTCTCGTTGAACCGACGTCCCTACCGAAGCGTTGAACCTTAAACCTCATGTAAAGGGTTAAAGTATTGCCCGGTATGCAATTCCTGAATCGAAGGTATGCGCCGCACGCCGTGGCGGCCGCAGGCGCGCGGGCGTGTCGCCCAAGTCCTGCGGGATTCGCCACCGGCGTCAGCGGATGACGGGGACCTCGGGCGAGGAGACGTCGTAGACGGCCACGCCGTCCGGCGGGCGGGTCGCCGTCAGCTTCTGCAGCACGAGGGCCTTGAGAGCCGACTCGTCCGCGCTCCCCCACACCACGCGCGTGTTGGTCCCGCCCAGGGTCAGCGTCACATCGTCGGCGGTCTTGGCCTCGACCTGCGTCACCTGGGCACGCAGGTCGGCGGGCAGGGCGCGCATCGTCTTGCCGATCGCGGCGAACGCGACCCCGTCCTCACCCCCGGCGGCATCGACGAGCGGGTAGCCCGCGGGCGGTGTCGGCGAGGTCGACAACGCGACGCCCGCGGCATCCACCAGGGTGTAGCCGGCCGCACCGGAGATCACTCCGATGGGCGTGCGCTCCACGATGCGCACCACGAGCTCGTGGGGCGGACGCGCTTCCAGCGTGTAACTCTCCACGAGCGGGAAGGCGACCAGAGCCGCCTTGATCGAAGACGCGTCGATGGCGGCGAGCGGGGTGCCGCGCTGATCGTCGAGGGCGGCCTCGACGTCGCCGGCCGCCAGCTGTGACGTGCCCACGACGGTGATCTGCTGCACCGCGAACAGCGGACTGTAGGCGGCGCCGACGGTGGCGATCGTGACGAGCACGAGCGATGCGGCCGCGCTTATCCAGATGATGCGTCGACGGCGCTGGCGGACCGTGAATCGCCGGACCTCGGCTCGCAGCGCCTTGCGACGGGAGCGGGCCGCGCGCCAGACGTCGCGCCATCCGACGGGTGCCGTGTCGGTGTCGGCGCGTGCGACATCCTCACCGCCGTCGGACCTCCCCCTGTCGGTCTTCGAGATCGCGGGCGCACCGGGTGCCAGCAAGAGCGGCGCGATGGGTGCCGTCTCCTGGAGATCCTCGTCCTCGGCCGGCCGCGGGGCCTCGTCGCGCCGCGGCGTCGCCGGGCGGGCGCGCAGCGGTGAGTCGGCGGGCTTCCCGCCCTGCGGCGGCAATGGCGAGGGGCGACGCATCCTCAGTCCTCGGGCGTCGCCGAGGCGGAGAGCGCGCTGAGCACCTGCGGGATGATCTGGTACACGTTGCCGCAGCCGAGCGTGATGACGAAGTCGCCCTCGCGGGCGATCCCGGCGGTGTAGTCGGCCGCAGCCTGCCAGTCTGCGACGTAGTGCACGCGGGCGGCGTCGACGAAGGCGTCGCTGACGAGCTCCCCCGTCACGCCGGGGATGGGATCCTCCCTGGCTCCATAGACATCCAGCACGACCGTGTGGTCGGCGAGCTCCTCGAGCACGCGGGCGAACTCGCCCGACATGAGCTGCGTGCGCGAGTACGTGTGCGGCTGATGGACCGCGATCAACCGCCCCGAGCCCACGACCGTGCGCGCGGCGCTCAATGCGGCCTGCACCTCGGTCGGGTGATGCGCGTAGTCGTCGTAGACGCTCACACCGCGCGCGACACCGTGGAGCTCGAACCGGCGCACCGTGCCCGAGAATCCGCCGACGGCTCGCACCGCGTCGGCGAAGGCGTACCCCAGCGCGAGCAGGACGGCGATCGCGCCGGCGGCGTTGATGGCGTTGTGCTCCCCCGGCACGGAGAGCGCCACGCGCTCCGCCCGCCCCTGGAAGCTCACGGTGAACGACACGGTCGCGGCGGCATCGATGTCCGTGACCCGTACATCCGCGCTCTCGTCGGCGCCGAAGGTCAGCACCTTCTCATGACGGATGCGGGCGCGCACTTCGCGGGCCCCGGGGTCGTCGGACGAGATCACCACGGCGCCGGACGCGTCGTCGGCGAAACGGACGAAGCCGTCGAAGAAGGCCTCGCGGCTCCCCCAGTGATCGAGGTGGTCGGGGTCGACGTTCGTGATGAGCGCGATCGCGGTGTCGTAGAGCAGGAACGTGCCGTCGGACTCATCCGCCTCGATGACGAAGAGGTCGTCGGCGCCGGAGCCGCTGGAGGTGCCCAGCTGCGCGATGACACCGCCGTTGACGTAGTTCGGGTCAGCGCCGAGCGACTGCAGCGCCGTCACGATCATCCCGGTGGAGGTCGTCTTACCGTGCGCTCCCGCGACGGCGACGAGCGGGCGCGACCCGATGAGCCAGTGGAGCGCCTGCGAGCGATGGATGACGCTCAGCCCGCGCTCCTTGGCCGTCACGAACTCGGGGTTCTCCGGCCAGATGGCGCCGGTGTGCACCACGGTGTCCGCGTCGCCGAGGTGAGCGGCGTCATGGCCCACGTGCACCTCGGCACCGGCCGCGGCGAGCTCGCGCAGAGCACGGGAGTCGGAGCGGTCCGAACCGGAGACGCGGATGCCGCGATCGAGGAACATCTTCGCGAGTCCGGACATCCCGGATCCGCCGATGCCGATGAAATGGGCCGCCGTGATGTCGGCGGGCAGGGGAAGGCTCAGGTCGGGTCTGATCATGACCGTCAAAGTCTACGTTCGCCCCGTACGAGCGCGGCTCCGGCGCGCGCGGGCGGAGCCGGTCCGCATTGACGGCGCTCCACGCCGACGCTACGAAGGAGAGCATGCTCTCGCTGAACGTCGATGCGACCCTTGCCGAACCGCCCTACGCGCAGTTGCGCTCGCAGATCGTCGGCGCGATCTCCGGCCGTTCTCTTCTCGCGGGCGCGAGGCTGCCTACCGTGCGGGCGCTCGCGGACGAGCTCGGCGTCGCGCCCGGGACGGTGGCGCGGGCGTACAAGGAACTCGAAGCGGACGGTGTGATCGAGACGCGGGGCCGTGCCGGAACGTTCGTGTCGTTCGCGGAAGACCCGCTGCGCCGCCAGGCCCAGCAGGCGGCGACGGCGTACGCCGCCCAGGTCCGTTCGCTCGGCATCACCGACGACGACGCGCTCACGCTGGTGGCCGACGCGCTGCGCGCGACGAGCTGAGCCCGTTCAGACCAGCGCGCGGTCGATCAGCGCGATGACGTTCTCCGTGCCGTGTCGCGTGCCGACACCGACCGATGCCTCCCGCATCCGAGCGATGCGGGCGCGATCCGAGATCAGCGGCAGGATCTCGGAGCGCACGCGGTCGGCATCCAGGTCGGCATCCGGGATCACCACCGCGGCTCCGGCGGCGACGGCGGATGCGGCATTCAGGCTCTGCTCACCGTTGCCGACCGCGTACGGCACATAGACGGCGGGGATGCCGAGCGCACTGATCTCGCTGACCGTCGCCGCTCCCGAGCGGGAGACGATCGCGTCCGCCACCGCGAAGGCGTAGTCCATCCGGTCGATGTAGCGCCGCACGACGTAGCCGCGCACCGCGGGATCGGGGAGCTCGGAGCGCTCCCCCGTGATGTGCAGCAACTGCCAGCCCGCGGCGAGCACGTCCGGATAGGCGGCGCCGAAGGCGTCGTTGAGCCGCTGTGCGCCGAGGGAGCCCCCGAAGACGAGCAGCGTCGGACGAGCGGGGTCGAGGCCGAACGACGCGGCGGCCTGAGGTCGCAGCGCCGCAGTGTCGAGCGACACGATCTCACGGCGCAAGGGCATCCCGACCACCTCGGAGCGGCGCAGCGGCGTCCCCTCGAAAGCCACTCCCACAGCGGCGGCGCGGCGCGCGCCGAGGACGTTCGCCAGCCCCGGCTTCGCGTTCGCCTCGTGCACGACGACGGGAACACCCGCGCGGCGGGCGGCGACGTACGCGGGAGCCGCGGCGTACCCGCCGAATCCGACCACGACGTCGACGCCGCGGTCGCGGAGGTAGCCGCGCACCTGCGCCACGGCACGCCGCCACCGGGCGGGAAAACGCAGCGCCGCGGCGTTCGGGCGACGCGGGAAGGGCACCTTGTCGACGATGAGCAGCTCGTAGCCGCGCGCAGGGACGAGCCGGGACTCCAGCCCTTCACGGGTACCGAGCACGAGGATCCGGGCGTCCGGTTCGCGCTCGCGCAGCCCGTCGGCGACCGCGAGCAGAGGGTTCACATGACCGGCGGTGCCGCCGCCGGCGAGAAGATACGTCGTCACCGGGCGATTGTGCCACGCGGCGACGGGGACGCCGCTGAGCGCGTCTTGTGCGGGATGGTGCGCGCGAACGAAAGGAGCACACCGCAGGCTATGAGCACGGACATGAGCGAGGTCCCGCCCTGCGACAGGAACGGTAAGGGGACGCCGAAGACGGGCAGCAGTCGCAGCACGACGCCGATGTTGAGCAGCGCCTGGCCGATGATCCAGACGGTGATCGCGCCGGCGGCGATCCGCACGAACGGATCGTCGGTCTTGCGCACGATGTGGAACGCCCCGACCGCGAAGATCGCGAAGAGGATGAGCACGACGATGCAGCCGATCAGTCCCAGCTCCTCGCCGACGATCGCGAAGATGTAGTCGTTGGCCGCCGCGGGCAGCCAGCTGTACTTCTCTTTCGAGTTGCCCAGGCCCACCCCGAACACGCCGCCCCCGGCCAGTCCCCAGATGCCGTGCAGCGGCTGGTAGCAGTCGCCGTAGTAGTCGGCCAGGCAGTCGTTGGAGAGGAAGCTCATGTACCGACGCATGCGGTCGGGGCTCGAGATCGCGAAGTAGGCGACGCCGCCCGCGAACAGCAGGAGCGGAAGCAGGAAGACCCGCAGCTTCACGCCGGAGAAGAACAGGCCGGCGAGCATGATGAGCACGAGGATGATCGCGGTGCCGAGGTCGTGTCCGGCCATGACGGTGCCGATGACGGCGATACCCACCGGGACGGCGGGGATGAAGACGTGGCGCCAGTCGGCCAGCAGTGTTCGCTTGCGATAGAGGATGTATCCCAGCCAGATCGCCAGCGTGACCTTCAGGAACTCCGATGGCTGCGCCTGCATGCCGGCGATGCGGATCCAGTTCTGATTGCCGTCGTTCGTGATGCCCAGCGGCGTGAAGACGAGCAGCTGGAAGACGGTCGCGCCGATGAGAGCCGGCCACGCCATGCGCTTCCAGAACCGCAGGGGCATCCGGGAGGCCAGGAACATGAGAGGGATGCCGATCACCGCGAAGACGCCCTGCTTGATGACGGCGTCGTAGGGACCGCCGCCGGCGTCCTCGCTCGTCGCCGACGTGGCCGAGAGCACCATCACGAGCCCGAAGCCGGTGAGGATCAGCGCCGTCGACGCGATGAGCAGGAACTCGCTGGGAACCGGCGCGAAGACGCGTCCGAGGGAGACCCGTGCGGCCAGTCCCCGCTTCGCGGGCTCAGGCTCCTGCGGGAGGGGCCTGGTCCTCGTCGTGTCGACCACCCGCGTCCCTTCCGATCCTCGTGCGCACGGCGTCCGCGAAGCGCGTCCCGCGGTCCGCGTAGGAGGTGAACTGATCGAAGGATGCGGCGGCGGGGGCGAGCAGAACCACGTCCCCGTCGTGCGCGATCTCCGTCGCCAGCTCGACGACCTGCGCCATGACGTCTTCAGTCTCGGTGTCAACGACCTCGAAGACGGGAACCGCGGGCGCGTGTCGCGCGAACGCCGCCAGCACCTCGGTGCGGTCGGCGCCGATGACGACGGCGGCTTTGGCCAGGACGCCGCGCGTGGCGACGAGGTCCGAGACGTCCACGCCCTTCAATTGACCGCCGACGATCCAGATGGCGCCGGGGTAGGCCGCGAGCGAGGATGCGGCGGCGTGCGGATTCGTGGCCTTGGAGTCATCGACCCAGGTCACCCCGGCGGATGTGGCGACGATCTCGATGCGGTGGGGGTCGAGACGGAACCGGGCGAGCGCCTCACGGATGGCCGCGGGCTCGGCGCCCACCGACCGGGCGAGCGCCGCCGCGGCGAGGACGTTGGCGACCATGTGGGGCGCGGCGAGCTGCTGCCGGGAGAGCTCCTCGAGAGTCGTGAGCTCGAGGGCGCTGTTGCGACGGTCGTCGAGGAAGGCCCGATCGACGAGAATGCCCTCCACGACGCCGAGGTCGCTGGGACCGGGCATCCCGAGGTCGAAGCCGATGGCGCGCGCGCCTTCCACGACGTCGGCTTCCTCGACCATGAGCCGCGTGGCCTCGTCGGCCTTGTTGTAGACGCAGGCCATGCGCGTGTGGGAGTAGACGACGGCCTTCGCATCGCGGTAGGCGGCGAACGAACCGTGCCACTGCAGGTGGTCGTCGGCGAGGTTGAGGCACACGCTGGCCCACGGCGACACCGGTTCTGGCCCCGTCTGCAGCGAGAGATACCAGAGCTGATGGCTGGACACCTCAACCACGAGGACGTCGAAACCGGCGGGGTCGCGCACCGCGTCCAGCACCGGCACCCCGATGTTGCCGACGGGCGCGACGCGGTAGCCGGCGCTCTGCAGCATCGTCGCGGCCAGTCGGGTGGTCGTGGTCTTGCCGTTGGTGCCCGTGACGAGGATCCACTCGTGCGGGGAGCCATCCGGGCGTCGCACCTTGTCGCGTACACGCCACGCCAGCTCGAGGTCGCCCCAGAGCGCAACCTGCTCGGACCGGGTCCAGGAGATCACCGGGTGGTGCGGCGCGAAGCCGGGCGAGGCCACGACGAGCTCGGGGCGGTGCGCGATCAGCGCCTCCGGAACGGTGTCCAGCGGCCCGGTCCACAGATCTGCACCGATGACCGGCAGCAGTCGCGCGTACTCCTCCTCGGCGCTCTCGCTGACCACGAGCACGTCGGCGCCGAGCTCGGCCAGCGTGTCGGCGACCGAGAAGCCGGTCATCGACAGGCCGAGCACGACGACGCGCAGTCCCTTCCAGTCGGCGTGCCAGCTGTTCAGGGTGTCCAGACGAGCGTTCGTCACGATCGCACGAGCCATTCCACGTAGAACAGTCCGACGCCCGTCAGCGCGAGGAGCCCGGCGATGATCCACATCCGCACCACGATCGTGATCTCGGGCCAGCCGCGCATCTCGAGATGGTGGTGCAGCGGGCTCATGAGGAACAATCGTTTGCCGCGCGTGAGCTTGAAGTAGAAACGCTGCAGGATGACGGACCCCGACGCGATGACGTACACACCGGCGATGACGGCGAGCAGGATCTCCGTGCGGGTCAGGATCGCGAGAGCGACGATCACGCCGCCGATCGACATGGATCCCACGTCGCCCATGAACACCCGCGCCTTGGGAGCGTTCCACCAGAGGAAGCCGACGAGCGCACCGATGAAGGATGCGGCGATGATCGCGAGATCGAAGGGGTCGCGCGTCTGGTAGCAGGCGTCCTGCAGTCCGCGACTGATCGCGTCGAGGTCGCACGGCTGCTTGAACTGCCAGAAGGAGATGAGGGCGAGGGCGCTGGTGACGAAGATTCCGGAACCGGCGGCGAGCCCGTCGAGACCGTCGGCGACGTTGACCGAGTTCGAGGCGGCGACGCCGAGGAAGGCGATCCACGCCAGATAGAGCACCCACCCGACGATGGCGCCCAGCGCCATGAAGGAGAGCACCGGGATGTCACGGAACAGCGAGACGAAGGGACTCGCCGGCGTCTGGCCGTCGATGTTCGGGAAGCTCAGCCCGACGATGCCGAACGGGACGACCACGAGGATCTGGCCGATGATCTTGCGCCAGCCGGAGAGTCCGAGGCTGTTCTGGCGACGGACCTTCATGAAGTCGTCGATGAACCCGACGACGCCGAAGCCGACCATCATCCAGATGACGAGCAGACCGGAGATCGTCGGCGGGTTGCCGCCCGCGTAGGTGCCGATGAAGTAGCCGACGAGGCTGCCCACGATGAAGATCGTGCCGCCCATCGTGACGGTGCCGCGCTTGGCGCCGTGGCTCGGGTTGTGCTCGTTCTCCGGGGTGCGGATCACCTGCCCCCATCCCCACGCCCGGAACAGCCGCAGGAAGACGGGCGTCAGGAAGAGGGTGAAGGCGAGCGAGATCGCGGCGGCTGTCAGGAGTGATCTCACGAGAACGATTCTCCCAGACGGTCGCCGAGGAAGCGGAGCCCGGCGGAGTTGGACGACTTCACGAGCACGCGGTCGCCGTCGCGCAGCTCCCCCATGAGGTAGGCGTACGCCGCATCCGCGTCGTCGAAGAACACGGCCTCGTCGCTCCACGATCCTTCGGCCACAGCGGCGAGGTACATGCGCCGGGCTGCCTGTCCGATGATCACGATGCGCGGGATGCGCAGGCGGACGGCGAGCTCGCCGATGCGGTCGTGCTCCTCCCCCGCGTACTCGCCGAGTTCGCTCATCGCTCCCAGGACGGCCACCATCCGCTCGTCCGGCGCCGTGATCTGCGCGAGCGTCCGCAGCGCCGCGACCATCGAGTCGGGACTCGCGTTGTAGGCGTCGTTGATGATGCGCACGCGATCCGAGCCCAGCGGCTGCATGCGCCAGCGCTCGGCGAGCTCCACCGACTCCAAACGGGTCACGACGTCATCGATCCCGACGCCCAGAGCGGTTGCGGCCGCTGCCGCTGCGAGGGCGTTCATCACGTGGTGCGCGCCGAGGACGCGCAGCGCCACCGGACGGCTCTCGCCGTCGACCGTGAGGACGAAACGAGTGCCGGATGCGGTGACTTCGACGTCGCTGCCGCGCACGGCGGCATCCTCGCCGAGACCGAACCAGCGCACATCGACGGCTTGTTCGGCCGCTATGGGGGCCATGGCGCGTACGCGGGTGTCGTCGACGTTGAGCACGGCGAGTCCGCCCGGGCGCAGCGCCCGCACGAGCTCGCTCTTGGCGTGGAAGGTCGCCTCGATCCCGCCGAAGCCGCCGGCGTGGGCCATGCCGACCATCAGCACGACGCCCATGTCGGGTTCGACGAGCCCCGCCAGCTGTGCGATCGCGCCGGGAGCGCTCGCCCCGAACTCGCTCACCAGGAAGCG
Source organism: Microbacterium sp. SORGH_AS_0428 (assembly GCF_031453615.1). Taxonomy (NCBI): domain Bacteria; kingdom Bacillati; phylum Actinomycetota; class Actinomycetes; order Micrococcales; family Microbacteriaceae; genus Microbacterium; species Microbacterium sp. SORGH_AS_0428. The sequence goes on from NZ_JAVIZT010000001.1 coordinate 610,437, forward strand.
GGTGTCGTGGGTGACGCGCAGCATCGTGAGCGGGGCGCCGACCTCGTTGTTGAACGAGGCGCGGGGAGCGACGGTCTCGCCCTCCGGCTCCAGGATGCGGGCGAGGAGGTTCTTCGTGGTCGTCTTGCCGTTGGAGCCGGTGATCCCCACGATCCGCAGGCGCCCGCCGGCGCGCACTTCGGCGACGACGGCGCGCGCGAGGTCCGCGAGGGCGGCGACGGCGTCGGGCACGACGATCTGGGACACCGCGGTGTCGACCGGACGCTCGACGATCGCGAGGACGGCGCCGAGAGCGACCGCGGCGTCGACGAACAGGTGCCCGTCGGTCGCTTCGCCGGGCTTGGCGACGAAGATGCCACCGGGGCGCATATGGCGCGAATCGGTGTCGACGTCGCCGGAGACGACGGTGTCGGCGTCGTCGGCGCCGGCGGGGAGCAGAGTGCCGCCGAGGATCTCGGCGATGCGGGAGAGTGTGAGTGCGATCATGTCCTGGAGGGCGCCGCTCAGCCGATCTTCGGCAGCAGCTCGGGCTGCGAGTCGGAGGGCAGGACCCGGTAGGTCTTCAGCACCTGGGTCATCGCCTTCTGGAAGGCCGCAGCGTTGGCCGCAGACGAGCGTACCGCAGTGGGCTGATCGAGGGTGACGGCGACGATGTACTGCGGGTCGTCGACCGGGGCCATGCCGATCATCGTCGTGAAGTAGACGCCGCTCTTGTAGCCGGAGCCGTCGGAGATCTCACCCGTTCCGGTCTTGAGTCCCACCCGGTAACCGCTGATCGCGGTGGCCTTGGCGTTGCCGCCCTGCACCGCGACGTTCTCGAGCAGCTCCCGCACCTGTCCGGCCGTGCTCGCACTCACGACCTGCGTGCTCGCGCCGGCATCCGAGTCTTGGACGGTGCCGTCCGCGTTCGTGCACGATTCCACGAGCGAGAGCGGGATCTTGGTGCCGTCGTTCGCGATGGCCTGGTACGCGCCCATCAGCTGCGGCAGGGTGGTTGCGACGCCCTGCCCGAACGAGGTGTTGTAAAAGGTCTGGTTGTCCCACTGGTCGACGGGGCGCAGCGTCCCCTTCGCCTCGCCGGGGAAGTCCACGCCGCTGATCTGGCCGATGCCGAACTTCTGCAGGTAGTCGTAGCGCGTCTGGGCGGGGACCATCTCGGCGAACTTCGAGATCCCGACGTTGGATGAGTCGATGAGCACACCCGCGAGCGTGTAGTTCAACGCGCCGTGCGGGATCGCGTCCTGCACGCGGGCGCCGTTCGGGAAGGTCTCGCGACCGGACGCGGTGACGGTCGAGGTCGGCGTCGCGGCGCCGGTGTCGATGACGGTCGCCGCCGACAGCGCCTTGAACGTCGAGCCGGGCTCGAACGTGCCGCGGAAGATCCGGCTGGAGCGATCCTCCGGAGCGGTCGCAGAGACGTTGTTCGGGTCGACCGTCGGCCATTCCGCCGCAGCGCGGATCTTGCCGGTCTTGGCCTCGACGACCATGATCTGCCCGTGCTGAGCGCCCTGGTTGGTCGCCTGCTCCGCGATCAACTGCTGCAGGTAGTACTGCAGGTCGCGGTCGATCGTGAGAGTGAGCGTGCCACCGTCGACGGCGGGTGTCACCTGCTCGGTGCCGGGGATGATCACGCCGTCCTTGCCCCGTTGGAAGACGCGCTCGCCCTCGGTCGGTGCCAGACACGAATCCTGGGCGGACTCCAGTCCTTCCAACGGCTTCCCGTCGGAGCCCACGAAGCCGACGAGGTTGCCGGCGACGGCGCCGTCCGGATACGTCCTGGCGGGATGCGGCCGCATGGTGAGATACGGGATCCGCAGATCCAGCAGCTGCTGGTACTTCTCGGTCGAGAGCCCGTTCTTGAGCGATGCGTACTGCGACTTCGGGTTGACGGCGAGGGCGTCGGCGACGATCTTCTGCACGTCCTCGGCGCTTTGGCCGGTGATCTGGGCGATCTCACCGGCCACGGTCGGCCAGTCGACCTCGATCTCCTCGCCCGCGGCATCCGTGCGCTCGATCGGTCCCACGTTGCTGGGATCCAGCTCGGCGTCGTAGGTGAGGATGCTGCCCGCCAGGACGTTGCCGTTCTCGTCGACGATCGATCCGCGCGTGCCGTACAGGGTGGTCTTGCCGCCCATGGCGATGCGCAGGGAGTCGTCGATGTGCTCTCCGGCGTTCACGACCTGGATGTCGACCAGGCGCACCACGAAGGCGACGAGGACGGCCAGCACCACGGCCAGGGCGATGACGGTGCGGCGACGGGGGGTTCGCGTGCTTCTCGTCGTCATGGTCTCAGTGTGTGGCAGGGGTGGGCAGTCCGTCGGTCAGCGCGGGGGGTGTCGCCGGATCGGCGCCCGTGCCCGTCTCGGTCTCGGCCGCCGGCGGGGCCTGCACGCCGTTGATGGTGGCATCCGGCGCGGTGACGAGCGGAGTCTGGGTGATGAGCGCGTTCGACACGGCGCCGCGCCCCAGCGGGTCGATCGTCGACGTGTAGACAGATGCCTGCTGCGCTCCCAGCACTGCTCCGTCACTCAGGCGGAGGTAGCTCGGCGATTCGTTGATCACCATGCCCAGCGCTGCCGCGTTCGCGGCGAGGTACTGGGGCGAGCTGAGGCCGGCGACCTGGTCGTAGAGGATCTGCTTCTGCACCGTCAGATCGCGCTGCTGCTGAGTCAGGCTCGCGAGCTCGAAGGAGCTCTGCGTCGACAGGACCGACAGCACCATCTGCGCACCCGCGATCGCGAGCGCCCCCGCGACGGCGATGATGCCGTACACCAGTCGCGGCCGACGCCGGCGGGCCGGTGCCTCGACGGGGCGCAGGGTGCGCTCGGTCCGGGGTCCGGTCTCGGGTCGCTGCTCGAGAGGCTCGATGGCCCAGGCTGCGCTCGTGGTGGTGCTCATACGATCTCCCGGACTCGTTCGGCGGCACGAAGTCGTACCGGTGTGGCGCGCGGATTCGACTCGCGCTCGGCGTCGGAGGCGAGTTCGGCCCCCTTGACCAGCAGGCGGAACTGCGGCGCGTGCTCGGGCAGCTCGACGGGCAGCCCCGCGGGGGCGGTGGAGCTGCTCGCACGGGCGAGCTCGCGCTTGACGAAGCGGTCCTCGAGGGACTGGTAGCTGAGCACGACGATGCGACCACCCACCGCGAGCAGCTCGAGAGCCGCGGGAAGCGCCTGCTCGAGGGCGGCGAGTTCCGCATTGACTTCGATGCGCAGCGCCTGGAACACCCGTTTGGCCGGATGCCCCGCGTTGCGCAGCGCCGCGGGCGTGGCGGCGTCGAGGATCTCGACGAGACGGCCCGAGCGGACGATGGGCTCCGACTGGCGGGCGGCGATGATCGCGCGCGCATAGCGGGCCGCGAGTTTCTCCTCGCCGTAGCGCTCGAAGATCCGGCGAAGATCGCCCTCGCCGTAGGTGGCGACCACGTCCGCGGCGGTCACACCGGCCGACTGGTCCATACGCATGTCCAGCGGCGCGTCCTTCGCGTAGGCGAAGCCGCGCTCGGCCTCGTCCAACTGCAGCGAAGAGACGCCGAGGTCGAAGAGGATGCCGTCGATGCGCTCGACGCCCGCCGAGGCGACGGCGGCCCGGATGCCGTCGTAGACGGTGTGCACGAGGGTCGTTCGGTCGCCGAATCGGGCCAGCCGTTCGCCCGCGATGCGCAGAGCGTCGGTGTCGCGGTCGAGGCCGATCAGACGGAGTCCGTCGAATCGTTCGAGGAACGCCTCGCTGTGCCCGCCCATGCCGAGAGTCGCATCGACGAAGACGGCCCCCTCGCGATCGAGGGCGGGTGCCAGCAGCTCGACGCAGCGCTCGAGCAGGACCGGGGTGTGGATGTCGCTGAAGTCCATGATGCGAGGCCGGGTCCCTCGATCCTGATCCCCATCCGCTCCGACCTGACACCGGGGAAGTGCGTCAGGGCTCGAGCGGCTGGGAATCAGGGTCGAGGGCTCAGAACAGGCCCGGGATCACCTCCTGCTCCATCTCGGAGTACGTCTCTTCGTTGCTTTCGGCGTAGGAGTTCCACGCCTCGGCGTCCCAGATCTCCGCGTGCGCACCGACGCCGGTGACGACGAGCTCGCGCTCGAGACCGGCGTACGTGCGCAGCGCCGGCGGGATCGTGATGCGGTTCTGGCCGTCCGGCTTCTCGGCGCTCGCGCCCGAGAGGAACATGCGCAGGAAGTCACGCGCCTGCTTGTTGGTCAGCGGTGCCTCGCGGATGCGCTCGTGAACCTTCTCGAACTCCTCGGTCGCGAAGACGTAGAGGCAGCGGTCCTGGCCGCGGGTGATCACGACGCCGCCGCCCAGGTCGTCGCGGAACTTGGCCGGGAGGATGACCCGCCCTTTGTCGTCGAGCTTGGGGGTGTGCGTGCCGAGCAGCATTCGCGCATCCCCCCTCCTTCGTCCGGCCCACGTGTGAGGTGATCACCACTTTACTCCACTTCCCTCCACTTCACTACACATTCGGCGGCAGATCTGGGCGGGCGCTCCCCGGGCACGAAAAAAGCGCCGACCCCGAAGGGTCGGCGCTTTGTGAGAAGCGGTGGGTCAGCGGCCTTCTTGGCGGCGGGTCCCATCGGTCGTTCATGCGATCCATGAATCCGGCAGAGGGCCGAGACGGCGAGCCGCCGGCACGAGGAGCGGCACTGGGACGGGCGGTCTTGGACGGGGTGAGCGCGAAGATCACGCCTCCGAGCATCACGATGAACCCGATGACGCCCACCACGATCAACTGGGTGGAGAGCCCGACGATCAAGCCACCCAGCCCCACCAGCACGAGGATCGTCCCGTAGACGATGTTGCGGTAGCTGAGCGCGCGGCCGCCCTGCGGCGCGCTGACGACGTCGGCGTCATTGCTCATGAGATGGCGTTCCATCTCGTCGAGCAGGCGCTGCTCTTGTTCGGAGAGAGGCATTCGTCCCCCTAGGGTCACGGCGATGCTTGGATTCTACGCGCCGCCTGTCGAACTAGGCTAGGCCCGTGTCGAGGACCACAGACGCGATCGAAGCGGTTTCCCAGCGACTGGATACGTTCTTCGGATCGCAGGAGCAGGCCGCGCGGGCGATGGGACCCGATGCTCTGGCCTTCGTCGAGGATGTGCGCGACACCGTCACCGGCGGTAAGCGCCTCCGCGCGCGGTTCTGTGTGACGGGATGGCGAGCCGTCGCCGAGCGCGTCACACCCGGCGCCGCGCCCCCCGAGGCCCTCGTCGCGACCGCCGCGGCGCTGGAGGTCTTCCAGGCAGCGGCGCTCGTCCACGACGACCTCATCGACAACTCGGACACCCGCCGTGGCCGTCCCTCCATGCACCGCGCGCTCCAGGCGCAGCACTCCGCGCGGTCCTGGGCGGGCGACGCCGCCGGCTTCGGCCGTTCGGCGGCCCTCCTGGGCGGGGATCTGCTGGTGGCTTTCAGCGACGACCTCCTGGAGGAGGGGCTCGCTCTTACGGACCAGGCGGCCGCCGCCCGCGCCGAGTACGCCCGGATGCGGCGCGACGTCACCATCGGGCAATACCTCGACATCGCCGAGGAGTCCGCCTTCGCCGTGGCCGACGACGCGACGCACGCCGATCGTGCGCTGCGCGTGGCCTCGCTCAAGTCCGCGCGCTACAGCGTGGAGCAGCCGCTGCGCATCGGGGCGGCACTGGCCGGCGCCGATCGCACGCAGCTCGATGCACTGAGCGCATTCGGACATCCGGTCGGGATGGCGTTCCAGCTGCGCGACGACGTGCTTGGGGTGTTCGGCGATGCCGCCGAGACGGGCAAGCCGTCCGGGGACGATCTGCGCGAAGGCAAGCGCACGGTGCTCATCGCCTACGCCCGCGAGTCGCTCGGGCCGGGCCCCCGACGCACCCTCGACGAGCTCCTGGGCGACCCCGGACTCGACGAGCAGCAGATCTCGGCGCTGCAGCGCACGATCATCGACAGCGGCGCCGTCGACCGCGTGGAGCGGCTCATCACCGCCTACGTGCGCGAGGCCGACCGCGCTCTGTCCGCCGCCCCCCTGGCTCACGCGACGGTCAGCGAGCTGCGCGATCTCGCGCGGGCGGCGACCGAGCGGCGCTCCTGAGGTCGAACGGGCTCAGCCGAGGGCGCGGGCGACGCGGCGCACTTCGCTCTTGCGTCCCTGACGCAGCGACGTGATCGGCGCCTGCCCGATCGAATCCTCGTGGGCAAGGAGCCAGTCGATGGCCTCGTCGTCCGTCAGTCCCGCATCCCGCAGCGCGAAGACCGTGCCCCGCAACGACGACAGGGGCGCGCCGTCGACGAGGAAGATGCTCGGCACCCGGAACGAGCCTTCGCGACGCGAACCGATGAGATAGCCCTCGTCGAGCAGACGCCGGACACGGCTCAGCGACTCACCGGTCAGCTCGACCAGATCGGGCAGTGCAAGCCATTCGGTGGGGACAGGGGTGTCGGAACTCACCCGTCCATGTTCTCATCCGCGCACGGCGCATCGCGCCGAGCGCTCGTCGAAAGATGGGAGAGATCTCATCTGTCACACCCGTCACTTCCGTTGACCTCGGTACACACGCGTGTCAGGGTGGCGGAACCCCCGGATGTGAAAGAGGAGGACGACCATGCTCGTGGACGTCTCCCGCCACCCGCGCGCCGTCATCGGCGCCTCCGCCCTCGTGAGCACCGTCGCGCTCACCCTGATCGCCGCGCCTGCGCACGCGTCCACGAAGGAGCTGTCGCGCCAGGGTGCGCCTCACCCCGCTCAGACGCCGACGCCGAACACGCACACCGTCGCGGCCGGAGAATCCGTCGCCGCGATCGCCGCGCGCTACGGGCTCGCCACGGCCGACGTGCTCTCGTGGAACGGCCTGTCGTGGGGGGACTCGCTCATCCATCCCGGTCAGGTGCTGTCGCTCGTCGCGCCTGCCGCACCGGCGCCCGTTCCGACGCCGGCGCCCGCCGCCGGCACCCCCTACACCGTGGTCGCCGGCGACACGATCAGCGGCATCGCCGCACGCCACGGCTCCACGGCAGGGGCGGTCCTGGCCGCCAACGGCCTCACGTGGGATTCGATCATCTATCCCGGACAGACAATCACTGTTCCGGCCGCGTCCGCCGCGCCCGCACCGTCACCGGCCGCCGTCGACGCGGTCGGACTGGAGCTGGACGCCGAGCAGGCCCAGAACGCGCGCACCATCATCCGCATCGGCCGCGAGATGGGCGTTCCCGAGCGCGGGATCGCCATCGCACTCGGCACGGCCATGCAGGAGTCGTGGCTGCGCAACCTCGACTGGGGCGACCGCGATTCGCAGGGCCTGTTCCAGCAGCGCCCGTCCACCGGGTGGGGCACGGTGGAGGAAGTGCGCGACGCGGAGCGCGCCACCCGCGCATTCTTCGGCGGACCCGCCGACCCCAACGGCAGTCGCACGCGCGGCCTTCTCGACATCCCCGGCTGGGAGTCGATGAGTTACGCGGATGCCGCTCAGGCCGTGCAGATCTCGGCGTATCCGGATCGTTACGCCCGGTGGGAGCAGCCTTCTCTCGCCTGGCTGGCCGCCCTCGGGTAGGGCGCGGGGGCGGGATCAGCGGTGAGCCGCTGCCGGGGCTCACAGCGACCGCTCCGTAGACTCTCACCGTGAGCACGAGCCAGCGCACCGACCCGCTGATCGGCCGTCTCGTCGACGGCCGATACCGCGTGCGCTCCCGCATCGCCCGCGGCGGCATGGCCACCGTCTACGTCGCGACCGATCTGCGCCTGGAACGACGCGTGGCCCTCAAGGTCATGCACGGCCACCTCAGCGACGACACCGTCTTCCAGAGTCGCTTCATCCAGGAGGCCCGTGCGGCCGCACGCCTCGCCGACCCGCACGTGGTCAACGTGTTCGACCAGGGTCAGGACAGCGACATGGCGTATCTCGTCATGGAGTACCTGCCCGGCATCACGCTGCGCGAGCTCATGAAGGAGCAGCGCCGCATCCCGGTCCCGCAGACCATCACGATCATGGATGCGGTGCTGTCGGGCCTCGCCGCCGCGCACCGCGCCGGTATCGTGCACCGCGACGTCAAGCCCGAGAACGTTCTCCTCGCCGAAGACGGCCGCATCAAGATCGGCGACTTCGGGCTCGCGCGTGCGACCACGGCGAACACGGCGAGCGGGCAGATGCTGCTCGGAACGATCGCATATCTCGCACCCGAGCTGGTCACGCGCGGCAGCGCCGATGCCCGCAGCGACATCTACGCCCTCGGCATCCTGCTTTACGAGATGCTCACCGGCGAGCAGCCGTACAAGGGCGAGCAGCCCATGCAGATCGCGTATCAGCACGCCACCGATTCGGTTCCCCGCCCGAGCGTGAAGAACCCGGCGGTCCCGGAGCAGCTCGACGAGCTGGTGCTGTGGGCGACGGAGCGCTCCCCCGACGCCCGGCCCCTCGACGCGGATCAGATGCTGCAGCGGCTGCGCGAGATCGAGCGCGAGCTCGGCATCGCGCCGCAGGTCGCGCGCACACTCGCGGTGGGCACGGCCGTGAGCGACGACCGCCTGGACTCCGGAGAGCTGACCAAGGCCCTCCCGCTCGGGGGCACCGGCCCCACGATCGTCGCCGAGGACGTCGACAACGCCACGCTGCTGCGTCGGCGCGCGCGCCGACGATCCGCGAAGGGGGCGTGGCTGCTGACGCTGGTCGTGCTGCTCGCGGCTCTCGCGGGCGGGATCGGATGGTGGTTCGGCTCCGGCCCCGGCTCGCTCGTCGCCGTTCCCGCACTGGAAGGGCAGAGCTTCGAAGCCGCGCAGGCAGAGATCGTGGACCGCGGTCTGCGGGTGGAGCGTTCAGACGAGTACAGCTTCGACGTGGCCGCTGGCGCGGTGATCCGCACCGAGCCCGGAGGCGGCGAACGCGTCGAGAAGGACTCGCTCGTGCGAGTGGTCATGTCCCAGGGCCCCCAGCCGCACGACGTCGGCGCGCTCGCCGGGATGACGGTGGATGCGGCGACCGCCGCGATGCAGCAGGTGCGCGTCGCCGTCGGCGATCCGCAGTACGTGTTCACCGACGCGGCCGACGGTACCGTCGTGGCCGCGGCCGTCTCCCCCGCCGCCGGCGGCGACGCGTTCGACTGTTCGAACGGCTGCACCCTGCACGAGGGCGACAGCGCGAGCTTCACCGTCTCCCGCGGCCCGGTTCCCGATGTGTCGGGGATGAGCGTCTCGGACGCGACGAAGACCCTCACGGCACTCGGTCTGACAGTCTCCGGTGACAGCGCGTCTCAGACGAGCGACACGATCGATGAGGGCCGAGTGATCGGGATCTCCGCCCGTGAGGGCGGCGGCGACTGGCGACCGAACGACACCGTCCAGCTCATCGTCTCGGACGGCCCTCCCCTGTTCCCCGTCCCCAACGTCGTCGGCATGACACTGAGCGAAGCGAAGAAGACGCTCGAGGCGGCCGGGTTCAAGGCGAAGTACGCGGGCTACTGGGATGCCGCGCCGAACGTCGCGAAGGTCGTCTCGCAGGATCCGACCGATGAGGACAGGATCCGCAAGAACGCGAACGTCAGCCTCGTGCTCAGTCTGACCGGCTGAGCAGCACCGCTTCTCGGACGAAACGAGAGAGCCGCCCCGCACGGATGCGGGGCGGCTCTCTCGTTCGGGCTCAGCGCTTCTCGAGCTCCTCCGCCACGAGGAAGGCGAGCTCCAGACTCTGCATGTGGTTCAGGCGCGGATCGCACAGGCTCTCGTAGCGGGTCGCAAGGGTGGCCTCATCGATCATCTCCGAGCCTCCCAGGCACTCGGTCACGTCGTCGCCCGTGAGCTCGACGTGGATGCCGCCCGGGTGGGTGCCCGTGGCACGGTGCGCTTCGAAGAATCCGCGCACCTCGTCGACGACGTCGTCGAAGCGCCGCGTCTTGTAACCGGTGGGCGTCGTGATGCCGTTGCCGTGCATGGGGTCGGTGACCCACAGCGGTGTCGCACCCGCATCCTTCACGGCCTCCAGCAGCGGCGGCAGCGCGTCACGGATCTTGCCCGCGCCCATCCGCGTGATGAACGTGAGGCGGCCGGGCTCCCGCTCGGGGTCGAGCTTGTCGATGAGCGCCAGCGCGGTCTCGGGCGTCGTCGAAGGACCGAGCTTCACGCCGATGGGGTTGCGGATCTTGGAGAAGTAGTCGACGTGAGCACCGTCGAGATCGCGCGTGCGCTCCCCGATCCACAGGAAGTGAGCCGATGTGTTGTAGGGCGTGCCCGTGCGGGAGTCGATGCGGGTCAGCGGCCGCTCGTAGTCCATGAGCAGACCCTCGTGGCCGGTGTAGAACTCGACGTGGCGCAGCTCGTCGAAGTCGGCTCCCGCCGCCTCCATGAACTTGATGGCGCGATCGATCTCCGCCGCCAGGCCCTCGTAGCGCTGATTGGCGGGGTTCTCGGCGAAGCCGCGGTTCCAGCTGTGGACCTCGCGGAGATCGGCGAAGCCGCCCTGTGTGAACGCTCGGATGAGGTTCAGCGTCGACGCGGCCGTGTGGTAGGCCTTCTCGAGCCGGCGGGGGTCGGCGGTGCGCGAACCCTCCGTGAAGTCGTAGCCGTTCACGATGTCGCCGCGGTACGCCGGCAGCGTCACGTCGCCGCGCGTCTCGGTGTCGCTCGAGCGCGGCTTGGCGAACTGCCCTGCCATGCGCCCCATCTTCACGACCGGCATCGACGCGCCGTAGGTCAGCACCACCGCCATCTGCAGCAGCGTCTTGATCCGGTTGCGGATCTGCTCGGCCGTGGCACCGGCGAACGTCTCGGCGCAGTCACCGCCCTGCAGCAGGAATGCCCGCCCGGAGGCGGCGGTCGCGAGGCGATCGCGAAGGCGGTCGACCTCGCCCGCGAAGACGAGAGGCGGAAGGGTGGCGAGTTCGGCCGAGACGGCCGCGACAGCGTCGGCGTCGGGCCAGGAGGGCTGCTGCTTGATCGGCAGTGAGCGCCAGTGATCGAGCGGGTCCAAGCTGTGGGGCATTCGCTCAGTCTAGCGACGCCGCGGGCGTGTCGAGCCCGCGTGACGAGGACGTCGCCAGGCGGTCTTTGACCGTGGATGCGTAGACGTCGTCGTAACGCTGCGCGCCCAGGCGTTGCAGGGCGACCATGATCTCGTCGGTGACCGACCGGAGGACGTAGCGGTCGCCCTCCATCCCCGCGAACCGCGAGAAATCCAGCGGCTCGCCGATCACGATGCCGACGCGACCGATGCGCGGCAGGCGCCGGCCGATGGGCATCACGGTGTCGGTGTCCACCATCACGACCGGGATGACGGGGACGCGGGCCTCCAGCGCCATGCGCGCGATGCCCGTGCGCCCGCGGTACAGGCGTCCGTCGGGGCTGCGCGTCCCCTCCGGGTAGATGCCCAGCAGGTCACCCCTGCCGAGCACCTGCAGACCCGTGTTGAGCGAGCCCTCCGAGGCCTTGCCGCCCGAGCGATCGATGGGGATCTGCCCCGTCGCCTTGAAGAACACTCGCGTCGCCCAGCCCTTGATGCCGCGGCCGGTGAAGTAGTCGCTCTTCGCGAGAAAGGTCATCGGCCGGTCGATCATCAGCGGCAGGAAGATCGAGTCGGCGAAGGACAGGTGGTTGCTGGCGAGGATGGCCGCGCCGTTTGCGGGGATGTTGCGCCGGCCCACGATCCACGGACGGAAGATCGCCTTCACGATCGGTCCGATCACGATGTACTTCATCAGCCAGTAGAACATTGTCAGCCCCCTGCGACCGCCCGACGTCGTGCCAGATCCGCGACACCGATGACACCGGCGTCGTTCGTGAGACGGGCCACCTGGAAATCGGCGACCGGACGATAACCATACGCGGGCATGGCGGCGGCGAAAGCCTCACGCATCGGCTCCAGCAGCACGTCGCCGAGCTGGGACACTCCCCCGCCGATGACGAAGCGCTCCGGGTCGAGGATGGCGGCGAGCCCGCCGCACGCCGTGCCGACGGCCACCGCGATGCGGCGCAGCGCTTCGAGCGCGCCGGGATCGCCCTGCTGGACGAGTCGGGAGATGGCGGATCCGGTGAGCCCGCCCTCCTCACGCGAGGCCGCCGCCAGGCGCGCACCGATGCCGAACTCCGCGTCGACGGCGATCTCACGCGCCTCGAGCTGGAGAGCGCGACCCGATCCGTACACCTCGAGGCAGCCGCGCTGACCGCATCCGCACGTGCGCCCCTCGGGAACCAGGCGCATGTGACCGAGCTCCGCGGCCACGCCGTGACCGCCGGAGAGCAGATTGCCGTCGACCACGACAGCGCCGCCCACCCCGGTGCCGAGCGTCAGCATCACGACATCGCGCAGATCCTCGCCGGCACCGAAGCGGTACTCCGCCCAGCCTGCCGCGTTCGCATCGTTCTCGATGTGCACGCGCGCGCCGGTGCGCTGCTCGATCCGCTCGCGCAGGGGTTCGTCGCGCCAGGCGATGTTGGGAGCGAAGTACACGGTCGAACGCTCCCGGTCGATGAAACCGGCAGCCGCGACGCCGGCCACGATCTGCTCGCCCGCCGACAGCTCCGTGATCATCTGCGACACGGCGACCTCGATGCCCGTCACGTCCGTGGGGGTCGCGACACGCGCCCTGCGCACGATCACGCCGCGCTCGTCGACCACGCCACCGGCGATCTTCGTTCCGCCGATGTCGATTCCCACTGCGAACACTGTCGTCCCTTCGTCCGGTAAGGCCTCCAGAAGCTTAGTCGGCGCAGCGCAGATCGCCTTCCGCAGGGCCGGAACAAGTCGTCGCGACGATCGCGACGGTGGGACTCAGTTCCACGCATGCGTAGACTTGCGTCTCATAGCAACCCGTCCGGTACCGAAGGAGCTGCCGACATGAGCGCAACAGTGTTCGAAGTGCCCGCGATCGTCCCCGCCGACCCGCACGCCAATGTGAGCGACCTGCTCGTGGAGCGCGTGCGCGCGACTCCCGACCGCCCGCTGTTCGCCGTCCCCGACGGAGACGGTTGGCGCGACATCACGGCACGGGAGTTCGAGCGCCAGGTCGTCTCGCTCGCGAAGGGCTTCGTCTCGGCGGGCGTGGCGCCCGGCGACAAGGTGGGCTTCCTCGCCCGCACGACCTACGACTGGACCCTGGTCGACTTCGCGCTGTTCTACGCGGGGGCCGTCATGGTGCCGATCTACGAGACGAGCTCGCCGAGCCAGATCGAATGGATCCTCTCCGACTCCGGCGCGGTGGCCTGCCTCGTCGAGACGGCCGAGCACGCGGCCCGCCTTGCCGAGGTGCGCGACAAGCTCCCCCTCGTGCGCTCCTCGTGGCAGATGTTCGCCGGCGACCTGGACACGATGATCACGGCCGGCTCCGCCGTGCCCGACGAAGAGATCGAGCGCCGGCGCGCTCTCGCCGAATCCGCCGACATCGCCACGCTCATCTACACGTCGGGATCGACCGGCCGGCCCAAGGGATGCGTGCTGACGCACGGCAACTTCGTCGAGCTCGCGCGCAACTCCGCAACGTCGTTGAAGGAGGTCGTCAACACCCCCGGCGCCTCCACCGTCCTGTTCATCACGACGGCGCACGTGTTCGCGCGCTTCATCTCGATCCTCAACATCCACGCGGGCGTGAAGACGGGCCACCAGCCCGACACGAAGCAGCTGCTGCCCGCGCTCGGCTCCTTCAAGCCGACCTTCCTACTCGCCGTCCCGCGCGTTTTCGAGAAGGTCTACAACTCGGCGGAGCAGAAGGCGGAGGCCGGAGGCAAGGGCAAGATCTTCCGCTCGGCCGCACAGGTCGCGATCGATCACTCCGCCTACCTGCAGGACGGGCGGCGCATCCCCCTCGGCATGAAGATCAAGTTCGCGCTGTTCGACAAGCTGGTCTACAGCAAGCTCCGCGACGCCATGGGAGGCCAGGTGCGCTACGCCGTGTCCGGTTCCGCGCCCCTCGGTCCGCGCCTCGGCCACTTCTTCCACAGCCTCGGCGTGCACATCCTCGAGGGTTACGGCCTGACCGAGACAACCGCGCCCGCCACCGTGAATCTCGCCACACGGTCCAAGATCGGCACCGTCGGCCCCGCGATCCCCGGCGTCGGCATCCGACTCGCGGAGGACGGTGAGATCCAGGTCCGCGGCGTGAACGTGTTCAAGGAGTACTGGCAGAACCCGGAGGCGACCGCTGCGGCGTTCGACGGCGACTGGTTCAAGACCGGAGACCTCGGCTCGCTCGATGAAGACGGCTACCTGACGATCACCGGCCGTAAGAAGGAGATCATCGTCACCGCCGGCGGCAAGAACGTCGCACCCGCCGCCCTCGAGGACCCGATCCGGGCCAATCCGATCATCGGACAGGTCGTCGTCGTGGGCGATCAGAAGCCGTTCATCTCGGCCCTGGTCACCCTGGACCCCGAGATGCTGCCGACCTGGCTGGAGAACAACGGCCGTCCGAAGGATCTGACCCTCGCCCAGGCGGCGCACGACCCCGCCGTCCGCGCCGAGGTGCAGCAGGCCATCGACAAGGCGAACGCCGGCGTCTCCCGCGCGGAGTCGATCCGCAAGTTCGTGATCCTGCCCACGGAGTGGACGGAGGCCAGCGGCCACCTCACGCCGAAGCTGTCGATCAAGCGCAACGTGATCCTCGCGGACTTCGCCGACGACGTCGAGCAGCTGTACCGGGCGCCCGAGGAGACGACGCAGAACGTTCCGCTCCCCTGAACGAGACAGAAGGGGGCCCGCATCCGATGTCGGATGCGGGCCCCCTTCTTCGTGGCTCAGAACCAGTCGCTCTCGCGAACCTCGCGCAAGGCCACCCGCCGGCGCTCCTTGTCCAGCCGGTCGAGGTACAGCATCCCGTCGAGGTGGTCCGTCTCATGCTGCAGCGCCTGCGCCATGAGACCGTCGCCCTCCAGCACGAGCTCGTTGCCGTCGAGATCGATCCCGGCGACCTTCGCGTGCGGATACCGCCGGACGTCGTGCCAGAGACCCGGCACCGACAGGCATCCCTCGCCCGTCAGCTGCGGCTCCCCCGAGACCTCGACCAGCACCGGGTTCAGGATGTAACCGATCTCTCCGTCGACGTTGTAGCTGAACGCGCGCAGGCCCACACCGATCTGCGGCGCGGCCACCCCGGCTCGGCCCGGCAGCTCGACGGTCTCGACCAGATCGCGCACGAGCGCCTGCACGCCCTCATCGATGTCGACGATCTCACTGGCGCGGCTCTTGAGCACGGGGTCCCCGAAGAGCCGGATGGCGCGCACCGTCATGACGCGGCCGCCACGCGCAGTCCCTCGACCGCGACGGCGGCGAGCTGGCGCGCCGCGGCACGTGTCGCAGGCTGAAGATCACGGAAGGAGATCGCGCTCCCCGTGGCGATGCGCGCGTCGTAGGGCACGCGCACGACCTGCCGCACCCGCGAGCGGAAGTGCTCCTCCAGCTCGTCCAGGCGCACCAGCGGCGCACCCGGGCGCGACGCGTTCAGTACGACGACCGCGGAGCGCGCCAATGCCGTGTAGCCGTTCGTCTCCAGCCACGTGAGCGTCTCGGAGGCCAGCCTGGCCTCGTCGACGCTGAGTCCGGAGACGATGACGAGTGCATCGGCGGCTTCCAGCGTCGCATCCATCACCGAGTGCACGATGCCGGTGCCGGTGTCGGTCAACACGATCGAGTAGTAATGCGCGGCCAGAGCGGCGACCTCGCGATAGTCCGCGTCGTCGAACGCCTCGGACACGTGTGGATCGGTGTCGGAGGCGAGCACGTCCAGGCGCGTGTCGTCGCGGGCGACGATCGCCGAGATCTCGTTGAAGCCGTGGATCGGTGCCGCCTGGCTGGCGAGATCGCGCACGGTCTTGCCGCTCGGGCGACCCACGCGCTCGGCGAGCGTGCCGCGGTCGGGGTTCGCATCCAGCGCGATGACCCGGTCGTCGCGGGCATCCGCGAGCGCCATCCCGAGCAGCGCGGTCACCGTCGTCTTGCCCACGCCGCCCTTGCGAGAAAGGACCGCCACGAAGCGTGCGCCGCCGTCGAGGGGCGCGGCGATCCGCTCATCGAGCGCACGCCGCTCGCGGGAGCGGCGGCTGTCGCCCAGGCGCACGCGGCCGCCGCTGAGGGTGTAGACCAGGTTCGGCCACGCCCCCTCGGGCTCGCGCCTGGGTAGCCGGTCGGTCTCCAGCAGCCGGTCGGCCGTCAGCAGGTCAGCGCTCTCGCGCTTGGACTCCTCCTGGTCGACCCGGCGCGCAGCAAGGGTGACGGGAGCGGGCGTGGCATCAACGGGTGCGACGGGTGTCGGCTCGGATCGCGTCGGGACCGCGGGCGTCGAGGGCGTCGACGGCGCCACGGGCTCGTTCGTCGCGACGGGAACACGCACCCGCGTGGTCGGGGTCGACGTCACGGGCTCGGGCGCGCGCACGACCGCAGCGGGGGCTTCCTCCGTCGCGGGAGGCTCGATCTCCGCGTCGTGGACGTCAAGGTCGGAGGTGCGCACGGGCGCGAACTCGCCCGTGTCCTCCAGGGTTGCGATGACGACGGGCTCGGCCACGGGGACCGTCTCGTCGGCGACGACGTCGTCGTCGAGTCCGTCATCGTCATCGGCGACCGGCAGGGTCACCGCGACCTGCGCGGTCTGGGTTCCGAGAATGTCGATGCCGGCAGCGTCGACGCGGACCGGTTGGTCCAGGATGTCGTCGTCGTGGCCGGTCATCTGATCGTCACGATCAGGCATGGCTTAGGTACTCCCAACGGGTCGCCGGAGAGCCGGCGCCCACCTCAGGCTAATGCGCGCCTTTGACCACGACCAAAAGGTCGCCCGCGTCGACTTGCTGGGTCGACCCGATCGCGAGCCTCTCGACGACGCCCTCGATGGGGCTCGTGATGGCCGCCTCCATCTTCATGGCCTCGATCGACGCGACCGCCTCACCCGCCCGCACCCGCGCCCCCGGAGCCACCTTGAGCGTGACCACGCCGGAGAACGGCGCGGCGATCTGACCGGCCTTGGAGGTGTCGGCCTTCTCCGCGGGCGCAGCCTCGACCACGATGGAACGATCCCGCACGAAGACCGGTCGCAGCTGACCGTTGAGCGTCGTCATGACGGTGCGCATGCCCTTGTCATCGGGTTCGCCGATGGCCTCGAGGCCGACCCACAGCTGCACGCCCCGTTCGATCTCCACGACGTGCTCACCGCCGGGGGTCAGCCCATACAGGTAGTCCGCCGTGTCGAGCACAGCCAGATCGCCGTAGGTGTCGCGCGCCTCGTGGAAGGTGCGGGTGGGGCCGGGGAACAGCAGCCGGTTGAGGGTCGTGCGCCGTGCCGTGCCGGGCTCGACCAGCGCCGCCGCATCCGTCTCGTCGAGGGCGCCCGCGGTGTCGGCGACCGTGCGGCCGGCGAGCACTTTCGTGCGGAACGGCTCGGGCCATCCGCCCGGCAGATCGCCCAGCTGACCCGCCATGAACGACACCACCGAGTCGGGGATGTCGTAGTTCTGCGGGTTCTCCGCGAAGTCGGCGGGGTCGGCGCGGACCGCGGCCAGGTGCAGAGCGAGGTCGCCGACCACCTTCGATGACGGCGTCACCTTCGGGACGCGCCCCAGGATGTCGTTTGCCGCCGCGTACATGTCCTCGATCAGCTCGAAGTCCTCTGCGAGGCCGAGGGCGATGGCCTGCTGACGCAGATTCGAGAGCTGACCGCCGGGGATCTCGTGCCGATACACACGCCCCGTGGGGCCGGGCAGTCCGGATTCGAACGGGTGGTAGAGGTGGCGCACCGCCTCCCAGTAGGGCTCGAGATCGGCGACCGCGCCGAGCGGGATGCCGGTGTCGCGCTCGGTGTGGGCGAGGGCGGCGACCAGAGCCGAGAGCGACGGCTGGCTGGTGGTTCCCGACATCGGCGCGGCGGCGGCGTCCACCGCATCGGCCCCTGCCGCACTGACGGCCAGAAGCGTCGCCAGCTGGCCGCCCGCCGTGTCATGGGTGTGCACGTGGACGGGGACGTCGAAGCGCTCGCGGAGTGCGCTGACCAGACGCGCCCCGGCGGCGGGGCGCAGCAGGCCCGCCATGTCCTTGATGCCGATGACGTGCGCTCCGGCGGCGACCATCTCGTCCGCCAGGCGCAGGTAGTAGTCGAGCGTGTAGAGGTCCTCGTCCGGATCGAGCATGTCGCCCGTGTAGCAGAGCGCCGCCTCGGCGACCGCGGTGCCGGTGGCGAGGACGGCGTCGATCGCCGGACGCATCTGCGCCACGTCGTTGAGGGCGTCGAAGATGCGGAAGATGTCGACCCCGGATGCAGCTGCCTCCGCGACGAAGGCGTCGGTCACCGCCGTCGGATACGGCGTGTAGCCGACGGTGTTGCGCCCGCGCAGCAGCATCTGGATCGCGATGTTGGGCAGGCCCTGCCGCAGCGCATCGAGGCGCTCCCACGGGTCCTCGCCGAGGAAGCGCAGCGCGACGTCGTAGGTGGCGCCGCCCCAGGCTTCCACGGAGAGCAGCTGCGGGGTCGACCGGGCGACATAGGGAGCGACGGTGGCGAGATCCTTGGTGCGCACCCGCGTGGCCAGCAGCGACTGGTGCGCGTCGCGGAAGGTCGTGTCGGTGACCGCGAGCCGCGTCTGAGCGCGCAGGTCGGCGGCGAAGCGTGCCGGCCCCAGCTCCTGCAGGCGCTGGCGGGACCCGGCCGGCGCGGGGGCGCGCAGGTCGAGGTGCGGGAGCTTCGCCGTCGGCGACGCCGTCACCGGCCTCGTCCCGTGCGGCTGATTGACCGTGACGTCGACGAGCCAGTTCAGGATCTTCGAGCCGCGGTCCTTCGATTCCCGTCCGCGCAGCAGTTCCGGGCGCTCGTCGATGAAGGACGTGCTGATATCCCCGGCGGCGAACGCCGGGTCGTCCAGCACCGCCTGCAGGAAGGGGATGTTGGTGGAGACGCCGCGGATGCGGAACTCCGCCAGCGCGCGGCGCGCCCTGGCCACGGCCGCCGGGAAGTCGCGACCGCGGCACGTCAGCTTGGCCAGCATCGAGTCGAAATGCGGACTGATCTGCGAGCCCGCCGCCGTGGTGCCACCGTCCAGCCGGATGCCGGCGCCGCCCGGCGAGCGGTACGTCGTGATCTTGCCCGTGTCGGGCCGGAACCCCTGCGTCGGGTCCTCGGTCGTCAACCGGCACTGCAGAGCCGCGCCGCGCAGCGGGATCTCGGGCTGCGTGAGGCCCAGCTCGGTCAGCGTGGCTCCCGCGGCGATCCGCATCTGCGCCTGCACGAGGTCGACGTCCGTGACCTCCTCGGTCACGGTGTGCTCCACCTGGATGCGGGGGTTCATCTCGATGAAGACGACCTCGCCCGCGCGAGGGCCGGTCGTCTCGAGGAGGAACTCCACGGTGCCGGCGTTCTCGTAGCCGATCGATCGGGCGAAGGCGACGGCGTAGCGGTGCAGGTCGGCGCGCACGCCGTCGTCGAGGTTGGGCGCCGGCGCGATCTCGATCACCTTCTGGTGGCGGCGTTGCACGGAGCAGTCCCGCTCGTAGAGATGGACGGTCTCCCCCGTACCGTCGGCGAGCACCTGCACTTCGATGTGCCGTGGGCGCTGGACGGCCTGCTCGAGGAACATCCGCGGGTCGCCGAACGCGCTCTGCGCCTCCCGCATCGCCTCGGCAAGTGCGGGGCCGAGCTCGCCGGCGGTCTCGACGCGCCGCATGCCGCGCCCGCCGCCGCCGGCGACGGCCTTCGCGAACAGCGGGAATCCGATCTCCTCGGCCGCCGCGAGAAGCGCGTCGACGTCGTCTGACGCCTCGCTCGATCGGAGCACCGGCACCCCCGCATCCCGCGCGTGCTGCTTGGCGGTCACCTTGTTGCCCGCCATCGCGAGCACGCGAGCCGGCGGACCGATGAAGGCGATCCCTTCCTCGGCCGCGCGCGCGGCGAGCTCCGGGTTCTCGGAGAGGAAGCCGTAGCCGGGGTAGATGGCGTCCGCACCGGACTCGACGGCCACGCGGATGATCTCCTCGACGTCGAGGTACGCCCGCACCGGGGCGCCCTTGGTGCCGATCTGGTAGGCCTCGTCCGCCTTCAGCCGGTGCAGGGAGAACCTGTCCTCGTAGGGATAGATGGCGACCGTGCGGGCCCCGACTTCGAACGCCGCGCGAAAGGCGCGGATCGCGATCTCGCCGCGGTTGGCGACCAGGATCTTTCGGAACATGGGGACCTCGCATCCGTCGTGAGGCGGGGGTGTCCGGCGGCCGGGGGCGCCGCCTCACACATCGTTGAGTGTGCTCACAGCCTAGGGGACGGTAACGTAGGGAAGCGTGCACGTCCTTTCCGTCAGTTCCCTCAAAGGCGGCGTCGGCAAGACGACCGTGACACTCGGTCTCGCCTCGGCGGCCTTCGCGCGCGGCGTGCGGACCCTCGTCGTGGACCTCGACCCACAATCCGATGTCTCCACGGGCATGGACATCCAGGTCGCCGGCCGCCTCAACGTGGCCGACGTCCTCGCCAACCCCAAGGACAAGGTCGTCAAGCAGGCGATCACCTCCAGCGGCTGGACGAAGGTGCACCCGGGCACGATCGACGTCATGATCGGCAGCCCTTCCGCCATCAACTTCGACGGACCGCATCCCAGCGTGCGCGACGTGTGGAAGCTCGAGGAGGCCCTCGCCACGGTCGAGGCCGACTACGACCTCGTCCTCATCGACTGCGCGCCTTCCTTGAACGCGCTCACGCGCACCGCCTGGGCGGCGAGCGACCGCGTCGTCGTGATCACGGAGCCGGGTCTGTTCTCGGTCGCCGCCGCCGACCGCGCCCTCCGCGCGATCGAGGAGATCCGCCGCGGTCTGTCCCCGCGACTCCAGCCCCTGGGCATCGTCGTGAACCGCGTTCGGCCCCAGTCGATCGAGCACCAGTTCCGCATCAAGGAGCTACGCGACATGTTCGGTCCGCTCGTGCTCTCGCCCCAGCTGCCCGAGCGCACGTCGCTGCAGCAGGCGCAGGGTGCGGCGAAGCCCCTGCACATCTGGCCCGGAGATTCCGCTCAGGAGCTCGCGGCCGACTTCGACGCACTGCTGGACCGGATCATGCGCACGGGGCGTATCGCGACTCCCGAGGACACGCCCGCGCAGTGACCGTCGTGTGAGCGCCGTCGACCGAGGGGTCGGCGGCGCTTCTTGCGTGTCGCGCCGGGACCAGCGCCGCTGCGCGCGGGCGGAGTCAGACGGACGTCAGGCCGAGCGGCGTGTCCGGCGAGCTGCGAGCTCGTCGGAGGGGTCCGGCACCTGCGGATCGAACGAGACGAGCGTGGACTCGACCTCGCGCAGGACCTTGCCGACCGCGATCCCGAAGACGCCCTGGCCGCGGCTGACGAGGTCGATGACCTCGTCGTTCGAGGTGCAGAGGTACACCGACGCCCCGTCGCTCATGAGGGTGGTGCCGGTGAGGTCGCGGATGCCCGCCACGCGCAACTGCTCGACCGCGGTGCGGATCTGCTGCAGCGAGATGCCGGTGTCGAGGAGTCGCTTGACGAGCTTGAGCACCAGGATGTCGCGGAAGCCGTACAGGCGCTGCGATCCTGACCCCGACGCACCGCGGACCGTGGGCTCGACGAGCTCGGTGCGTGCCCAGTAGTCGAGCTGGCGGTAGGTGATGCCTGCCGCGCGCGCGGCGACGGCGCCGCGATATCCGACCTCGTCGTCCATCTGGGGCAGACCGTCGGTGAAGAGGAGGTCGGCAGCGAGGGGGATCTCGCCGAGCGGTTCGCCAGCGGTCATGCGGGCGCCTCCTTCATGTGTCGGGTTACCTCCACGCTAGAGGAGGCCTCCCCGTCCGGCAATGACATCCGCCTCGAAGCTTCGGCGTGTCGCACCATCATCCGTCGAGCCGTTCGAGCGAGGCGCGCACGAGCGCCTCGCGAACGTCGGCGATGCGCCTGGCGAGCTCCGGAGCCGTCTCCGCGGCACGGCCACGCGAGGCCGCGTCCGTGCGGCGGCGCAGCGGCGCGAGCGCCGACTCCACGAGCGAGACGTCACGATCGGCGCTCTGTTTCACCGCGCGCAGGTGTCGCGGTTCGATGCCGTGACGGTCGAGTGCGACGAGCGCACGCAGCATCGCGAGCGCCTGCTCGTCGTAGGTCTCGCCGCCGACGATGAGTCCCGTGCTCAGCGCGTCGTTGAGCAGCTGGGTCCCGGCCCCCGCCGTCCGCAACAGCTCGTCACGGCGGTATCGCCGGGCGGCAGGGACGATCGATCGCGGCACGCCGCCCGCGGGAGAGGCGGGGTCGCGCCCCGCATCCAGGTCGTCGAGGTACTCGCGGATGACCACGAGAGGCAGGTAGTGGTCGCGCTGCAGGGTGAGCGCCAGGCGCAACCGCTCGAGGTCCTTCGGCGTGAACTTGCGATAGCCGGTCTCGGTGCGTCGCGGTGTGACGATGCCCTGCACCTCGAGGAAGCGCAGCTTCGAGGAGGTCAGCGCCGGGAACTCGGGGGTCAGCCGCGCAAGCACCTGCCCGATGCTGAGCAGGCCCGTGGCCTCACTGCGGCCGCGGGCGGAGACCGCCGCCATCAGCCTTCGACTGCCGGAAGGTCGGCGGGCGAGACGAAGAAGTTGAGGCGGAACTTGCCGATGCGCACCTCGGCGCCGTTGCTGAGCGTGTCGCGATCGACGCGCTCGCCGTTGACGTAGGTGCCGTTGAGCGACCGCTGGTCGACGATCTCGAAGGCACGTCCGACGCGGGTGATCTCGGCGTGACGGCGCGAGACGGTGACGTCATCGAAGAAGATGTCGGCGTCCGGATGCCGGCCGACGGTCGTGACGTCGGTGTCGAGCAGGTAGCGGGCTCCCGCCGTCGGACCGGAACGCACGATGAACAGAGCGGCACCCGAGGGAAGCGCCTCGATCGCCTCGAGCTCGGGTTCGCTCAGCTCGCTGCCGAACGGCACGAACGACAGGTCCGAGTCGTGCCCGAAGGTCTGCGTGGTGTCGTGCGCCGGAACGGCTCGGTCGCTTTCGCGACGGATGCTGTCCGGGCGGGGCCTGTACTGCTCGTCCACGTCGTCCTCCTCCCACCCAGCCTAACCGATCGGACCCTCTGCCCGACATCGCCGAGAGAAGCGGATTCTGCGCGCGGCATGCATCGGCCGCATCGTGCGTCCCGCCACGCACAGCCGGTCGAAAGCACGCGGCGTTAGGCTCGTCGCCGTGACTTCCCAGACCTCTCGCCGCCGTCCCGTGCGCGCACTCGTCGCCGCCCTCGCCACGCTTCTGATCGCTTCCGGCGGCGTGCTGTTGGGCACAGCGCCCGCGTTCGCCCACGACGAGCTCGTCTCCTCGGACCCCGCGTCGGGCTCCACGGTCGACGCGCTGCCCGCCGCACTCACCCTCACTTTCAGCGGGGACCTGCTCTCCGACGCGTCCACCACCGTCGTCCAGGTCACGGATGCCGCCGGCACGTCTTTGGCAGACGGGTCACCGACCGTCAGCGCCAACGTCGTCACCCAGCCGCTGACCGGTTCGGCCAGCGGCGACGTCTCCGTCGCGTGGCGTGTCGTCTCCAGCGACGGTCATCCGATCGCCGGCGAGTTCGCGTTCACCTCGAACGAGGCCCCGACGGCGACCCCGACCCCGACCGAGACCGCCGCCGCGACGCCGGAGACCACCGCCACGCCCGAGCCCGAGATGACCGCCCTCACCACGCCGGCCCCCACCTCCGACCAGTCCGCGCCGATCTGGCCCTGGGTCGTGGGAGCCGTCGTCGTGCTCATCGCGATCGGCCTCGTGGTGTGGCTTCTGGGTGCCAGGGCACGCCAGCAGAAGCAGGCCGCGAGCGAGCGGACGGCAGGCCGTTCGAACTCCTCCGAGCGATAGGCTTGACCCATGCCTCATTACGACGTCGTCATCCTCGGCGCGGGCCCCGGCGGGTACGTCGCGGCCGTGCGCAGCGCACAGCTCGGCCTCTCCACCGCCGTCATCGAAGAGAAGTACTGGGGTGGTGTGTGCCTCAACGTCGGCTGCATCCCCTCCAAGGCGCTTCTCAAGAACGCGGAGCTCGCCCACACCTTCGCCCACAAGGCCAAGCTGTTCGGCATCACCGGCGAGGTGAACTTCGACTACGGCGTGGCGTTCGACCGCAGCCGTGACGTGGCGGAGGGCCGCGTCAAGGGCATCCACTACCTGATGAAGAAGAACAAGGTCACCGAGTACGACGGCCGCGGGACCTTCGTCGACGACCACTCCATCGACGTCGCGAAGAGCGACGGCTCGACCGAGCGCGTCACCTTCGACAACGTCATCATCGCCACGGGCTCGACGGTGCGTCTGCTTCCTGGTGTGACCCTCAGCGAGAACGTCGTGACCTACGAGGAGCAGATCCTCTCCCG
Source organism: Microbacterium sp. SORGH_AS_0428 (assembly GCF_031453615.1). Classification (NCBI taxonomy): domain Bacteria; kingdom Bacillati; phylum Actinomycetota; class Actinomycetes; order Micrococcales; family Microbacteriaceae; genus Microbacterium; species Microbacterium sp. SORGH_AS_0428. Next base: position 634,687 of record NZ_JAVIZT010000001.1, read on the forward strand.
CGAGCTCCCGTCCTCGATCGTCATCGTCGGTGCCGGCGCGATCGGCATGGAGTTCGCGTACGTCATGTCGAACTACGGCGTGAAGGTCACGATCATCGAGTTCCTCGACCGCGCGCTTCCCAACGAGGACGCCGACGTGTCGAAGGAGATCCAGAAGCAGTACCGCAACTACGGCATCGACATCCTGACCTCCACCAAGGTCGAGTCGGTCGTCGACTCCGGCGACAAGGTCACCGTGACCTACACCGACAACAAGAGCGGTGCGCAGAGCTCGATCGAGTCCGACAAGGTGCTCATGTCGATCGGCTTCGCCCCGCGCGTCGAGGGCTTCGGCCTCGAGAAGACCGGGGTCGCCCTCACCGACCGCGGTGCCATCGCGATCGACGACTACATGCGCACGAACGTGCCGCACGTCTACGCCATCGGCGACGTCACCGCCAAGCTGCAGCTCGCCCACGTCGCCGAGGCGCAGGGTGTCGTCGCGGCCGAGACGATCGGCAAGGCGGAGACCATGGCGCTCGGCGACTACCGGATGATGCCCCGCGCGACGTTCTGCTCGCCGCAGGTCGCCTCCTTCGGCCTCACCGAGGCGCAGGCGCGCGAGACCGGTCGCGAGATCAAGGTCGCGACCTTCCCGTTCATGGCCAACGGCAAGGCGCACGGACTCGGTGAGCCCGTCGGCTTCGTCAAGCTGATCGCCGATGCGGAGCACCTCGAACTGCTCGGCGGCCACATGATCGGACCGGACGTGTCGGAGCTGCTGCCCGAGCTGACGCTGGCCCAGAAGTGGGACCTCACCGCACTCGAGCTGGCGCGCAACGTGCACACGCACCCGACGCTGTCCGAGGCGCTGCAGGAGGCCTTCCACGGCCTCGCGGGCCACATGATCAACTTCTGATCCTCACATCGAACGCAGAAGGCGCCCTCCGCGAGGAGGGCGCCTTCTGCGTTCGATGATTCAGCGCCCGAGGGCGCGCCCGAGCTTGGAATCGGATGCGGACACCGTGCCGCCCGCGGCGGTGACGAGCGCGTCGGCGGCGGCGAAGAACGTCGCCCGCCAGGCGGGATCGGCAGGAGCAGCCGGCCCGAGCTCCACCTCCCATTCCCGCCACGCCCTCTCGGCGCCCGTCGCGGCCTCGCTCGCGCGCACGCGATCGTCCACGACCTCCGCGACGACACCGCCGTCGGCGTCGCGAAGCAGGTACGCCGTGCGACTGTTGCGGATGCGGGCGATCTGCACGAAGGGGCCGGAGGCCCAGTTCGCGACCGCATCCGCGACCGCATCCGGCACGACCAGCTGGTCGTCCGCGATCGGCCAGCCCCATTCATGGCGCCCTTCGGGCGCGCTCGACTTCACGTGCCAGCCCGCATCGTGACCGCCTGTGCGGCGGCGGATGGCCACCTTCGCACGCGCGAGGTCGAGCGCCGGCGTATCGAAGTACCTGGCGTCGAGGTCACGCTGCTGCGCGGCGTCGACGCTCGCCACATCGGGCAGGGTCGACCAGTCGGGCAGCGGCGTGTCCGCCCCGGCGTCGTAGGTGCGCTCGATCTCGACCGAGCGGGTCGGCTCCTGGGGTGCGCTCACTCGTTGCGGTCTTCTTCGTCGGGATTGACCGGTTCGGTCGTCTCGACGAAGGCGAAGACCTCCTGCTGCGGCCCGTCGGCGTCTGCGTCGGCCGCCTGGCGCTGGTAGACCAGCTGCCCTTCGCCGTAGGGAACGATGAGCGCGTCGTCGACGCCTTCTTCCAGAGGGATGACCTGCCCGTCGAGGGGGCCTCCGGTCAGTCGTGCGATAGCCATGGCGCCCAGCCTAGACCTCGCGAAGACGCCGCCCACCCGCCGCGCACGGTGGCCTAGAATCCCGACGTGAGACCCTTCGTCCTGCTGGCGACGCGGGCCGAGGACGGTCCCGCCGACGAGGAGTACGCGCTCATGCTCCGGCACTCCGGCCTCACCCCCGCCCAACTTCGACGGGTGCGCCTCGAGGCGGAGCCGATGCCTCGCCTCGACCTCGACGAGCTCTCGGGCATCATCGTCGGCGGCGGGCCCTTCAATGCCTCGGACCCGCCGGAGCGGAAGTCGTCGGTGCAGCTGCGGGTGGAACGCGAGATGTCGTCCCTCCTCGATGATGTCGTCGCCCGCGATGTGCCGTTCCTGGGCGCCTGCTACGGTGTCGGGACCCTCGGGGCGCATCAGGGCGCGACGATCGATCGCACGTACTCCGAGCCGATCTCCGTCGTTCCCGTCTCCCTCACCGCTGCGGGCCGCGCCGATCCCCTCTTCGCGGGGATGCCCGACACTTTCGGGGCGTTCGTCGGCCATAAGGAGGCTGTGCGCCACCTCCCCGAGCATGTGACGCTGCTGGCCGCCTCGCCCACGTGTCCGGTGCAGGCTTTCCGCGTCGGATCCAACGTCTACGCGACGCAGTTCCATCCGGAACTCGATGTCGCGGGCATCTCGACGCGTATCCGCGCCTACGCCGGCTACGGCTACTTCGCCGACGGCGAGCTCGACGCCACCCTCGCCGCCGTGCGGCGAGCCCCTGTCACGCACCCGTCGCGCATGCTGAGGACCTTCGCCGAGCGCTACGCGCGCTGAGCCTTCTCGAGGACCTTGTCCTGCTCCGCCTGGACGGCGGCCTGGGCGCGCTGAAGTTCGTCGGCCGCGATACGCACCGCATCCTCGGCTCGCTGACGTCGGCGCTCGGCGAAGGTGGACGCTCCGAAACGCTCCCGCATCCGGTCATCCGCCTCGCGTGTGATGGTGACGATGACCGAGGCGGAGATCAACATCACCTGCGCGGACAGATTCACCCACAGCAGCAAGGCGACGATCGACGCGAACGATGCCAGCAGGGGGTTCGAGCTCGCTCCGCCGACGAACAGCCCCGACAGCTCCTGCAGCACGGTCAGGCCGGCACCGCCCACGGCCGCGCCCGACAGCAGGGCGCGACGCGGCGCCTTGACCCCCGACATCGTCCAGAACATCAGCAGGACCACGAGCGCATCGAGCACGAAGACGACCAGCACTCCGACGGTGCGGGTGCCGAGCTGCGCGGCGGTGGAGTCCTCCGCGACCCCGAGCCACGACAGCACCGTCGTCACCGACAGCGACCCGACGAAGGTGGCAGCGGCCGACAGCACGAGCAGGAGGGCGATCGCGACGGCGAGCCCGAGGTTGCGCAGGAGCACCCAGAGGAAGAACACGTCCTCGCCCGAGGTGTCGGCGATCGTGCGCACGGCCATCCGCAGGGATCCGATCGCACCGATCGAGGCTCCGACCAGACCGACGAGCGAGATCACGCCCGCGATCGTGAGACCGGCGGGCGCATCGATCTCCGACAGATCGATCAGTCCGTCCCCGTCGGTTCCGACGAGTCCCGGAACCGCGGAGTTCACCGCATCCGCGAGGGAGCTCAGGGCGGCGGGGTTGCCCGCCAGCCACATCGCTGCGAGGGAGAAGCCGAGCAGCACGGCGGCGAAGATGCTGAACAACGCGCGATAGGTGACGCTGTCGGCGAGCTGCGCACCGCGGCGCTCGCTGTAGCGCAGGAAGGCGCGGACCAGAGTCCTGCGCAACGCCCAGGCTGTCGCACGGGCCAGGAGCGGCTGCGGGGAGGCGGAAGTGCTGCTCATCGCGCCAGGCTAGCGTCCGCGCAGCTCAGCGCCGCTCGGTTGACAGGGGTCGCGCGCGTGCTTAGGCCAGGGCGATGAGGCCGATGACGGTCCAGGCGCCGAGCAGCATCCACGGGCCGAAGGGGATGCGGGTGCGGCGGCTGCCTCGGCGCGAGAGCAGCAGCCCGACGCTGAAGAGGCCTCCGAGCAGAAACCCGGCGAACAGTCCCAGCAGCAGCGCATCCCATCCGAGATACCCGAGCGCGATTCCGAGCAGGCCCGCGAGCTTCACATCGCCGCCGCCCATCCCGCGAGGCTGCACGAGGCGCAGCAGGAGATAGAAGACGAAGGCGATCGCGCCGCCCGCGACCGCCTGCAGGAACGGGACCATGTCTGCGCGCCCGATGGAGGCGAGAGCCAGAGCCGCGAGGAGGAACGGATACGCCGGAAGCACGAGCGCGTTCGGAAGCCGGTGCGTGCGCACATCGATCACCGCGAGCACGACGCTCAGGATCGCGAGAGTGCCATAGGCGACCAGGAGTGCGAGCCCGGCGGGGTCCATCTCACGCGTCCAGGACCGTCAATTCGACCGTGATGTCGTCGCCCTCACCCGCGGCGGCGGCTCGGCGCACTGCGCGCTTGACCGGCAGGTGATAGGTGCCGCTGGTCGCATCCGGAAAGATCGACGTACGCCAGGACACACCGGAGACCTCGACCGCAACCCTCACCGCCCCGAACCCGCTCGGCGGACGCGGCACCTCGCGGATCATCTCGCTCGCGTCGAGCGGCAGCGCGACGAAGAACCACTCGGCGTCGCGGCGCGCCTCCCACCGGAACAGCGGCGCCCGGAACGTGAAGTGCATCAGCCCAGCGTAGGACCCGAGCCTCTCGCATCGGCGCCTTTCCCCAGGCGTCGCGAGCGCACCGGCGGGCGGACCGCCGCGCGGAACCGACCGCGCGGCCAGCTCGCGGTGAAGGTGGTGAGCACCTTCCCCAGCCGCTCCGCCAGCCCACCGAGACGCACGAGAGGACGCGACGAGACGGGCATGCGCAGCTGCCGATCCCAGCGCACGCCGTCGGAGCGGCGGAGGTGGATCGTCAGGTCCAGGTCGTCGTGAACGCGCGGATCGTCGCGGCGGACCTGATCGCGCACGCGCGCCCAGAGCTCGGCGCGCATCGCGAAGTTGGAACCGAACACCAGGGGGATGCCGAGCCAGAGGTTGACCCAGAAGCGCCCCCCGCCGATGTACCAGTGCTCGCCGAGGTAGTGCACGAGACGAGTGGACCCGTAGAACTCGGCGCCGCCCGTGAGCACACCCAGCTCCGCGTCGGCAGCGAAGGCGCGGTCGATGCGCAGCAGCCAGTCCGGATGGGGGCGCGAGTCCGCATCCAGCCGCGCGATCACGTCGGCATCGCTAGAGGCGGCGTCGTAGCCTGCGGCGGCGGCCGGCCAGATCCCGACGACGCTCTCCACGATGACCTCGACGCCCGCGGCGCGCGCGACCGCCGCAGAGTCGTCGCTGCTCGCGTTGTCGACGACGATGATCCGGTCTGCCCGTCGCTGCTGTCGGGCGAGCGCGTCCAGACACGCCACGAGCATCTCGGCGTCGTCGCGGCACGGAATGACCACAGCGATCCGCGTCCCCATACCCGTCATGCTCCGCGCTCGGCCGGCGGCCGACCGACAGCCGCGCCGAAGAATCGGTCGACCGTGGCCACGGCGAGCACCGTCACCGTGTAGACGACGAGATCGCGGGCGTCGAACACGGTGCCGAGCACGAGCATGATCGGCCAGAAACCGTCACCCCACGCGACAGGCAGACCGGTGAGCTGGAACAGCTCGATCGCCGAGCACCACACCCAGGCGACGAGCGCCGGCACCCAGGCGGCACGGCGCGGGACGATCACGACGGCGAGCAGGTAGACCAGCAGCGCGTACAACGCGTCTCCTGCGATGTCGCTCGCCGCGCCGTCCGGTGCGAACCGGTGCACGCCGAGCCCGACCATGATCGTGACCACGGCGGCGACCGCCGCGACGACGCGCCGGCGGACGATCACCAGTGCGGGTGGATGTCGGCGCGCAGACGCCGGTCGTAGACGTCGCGGACGACGGCGTCGAAGGCATCCAGGTCGAATCCGCCGTTGAGGAGCGTCGCCGCGCGTGCATTGGACTGCGCCTGCGCGGGCGTGCGCGCGCCGGGGATGACGCTCGTGACTCCGGGCAGCGCCGCGATCCACGCGAGGACTGCCGCCGGCAGGGGGGCCGCCTCCCCCAGCGCCGCGGCGAGTTCCTGGGCGGCGGCGAGCCCGGTCTCGTAGTCGACGCCGGAGAACGTCTCACCCCGGTCGAACGCTTCGCCCTGGCGGTTGTAGCTGCGGTGGTCGTTCGCCGCGAATCGCGTCTGGCTCGTGTAGCGACCGCTGAGCAGACCGGATGCCAGGGGTACGCGCGCGAAGATCGCGACCCCTGCGTCGGCGGCCGCGGGCAGCACCTCGTCGAGCGGCTTCAGCCGGAAGGGGTTGAGGATGATCTGAACGTTCGTGACCCCGGGCCGCGAGATCGCGCTCAGCGCCTGGGCGCTCGTCTCCACGGAGACGCCGTAGGCCGCTATGGCGCCGTCGTCGACGAGTCGGTCGAGCTCGTCGTAGGTCGACGCATCGTCGATCACGCTGGAGGGCGGGCAGTGCAACTGCACCAGATCGAGCGTGTCGACGCCGAGATTGCGGCGGGAGCGGTCGGTCCAGGCGCGGAAGTTCTCGGGCGAGTAGTTCGCCTTCTCCTGCGGCAGACGCCGCCCCATCTTCGTCGCGACCGTGATCTCATGCTCGCCCCGCTCGCGGAGGAACCGGCCGATCAGCTGCTCGGAACGTCCGTCACCGTAGACATCGGCGGTGTCGAAGAGGGTGACACCGGCATCCGCCGCCGTGGCCAGCACGGCAAGCGCGTCGGCTTCATCGACCTCGCCCCAGTCTGCTCCCAGTTGCCACGTACCCAGTCCCAGTGCGGAGACGGACCTGCCGGTGTTGCCAAGCGGACGCTGCTGCATGCGGCCCAGCCTAGGCCCCCGCTCGGCGTCGGCGAGCCGTCGCGGAGACGACGGCGACGGCTGTTCCCACAGCCACGCCGAGCAACGTGTCCACCAGGCGGTCGCGCAGGAGCGGGCCCGGGTCGACGGGCACGGCGAGCTCGATCATCAGCAGGGCGAGCGGGGTGATGAACACCATCGCGAGTCCGTAGTTGCGTCCCACGAAGAGCTCCGCGCACACCTGGAGAGCGATCGCGACCGCGAGCACCGCCAGCGGCGGCAGCGGCGGCATGAGAAGCGCCGCCGCGAGGAGGATGCCGACGCAGGTACCGATCAACCGCTGGGAGCCGCGCACGATGCGGGCGGTCGTGCTCGCGCCCCCGAGCGCGGCCACGGCGGCGACCATCGCCCAGTACCAGTGGGTGCCCACCAGCGCGAGTCCGACGATTCCGGCCAGGAGCGAACCCACACCCACCGTCACCGCCATCTCGGCGGCGACGCTTCGCCGCTCGCGGGACTTCGGCTCAGAGCTCGCCGAAGGTCCTCGGCGCACGATCGCGATCAGCACCGTCAGCACGACGGCGAAGCCCGCACTCGCCGTTCCCACGAGCGCCCCCTCGGCGAGCGTATGCGCGGTCGCCGGGAGCGTGGCGCACGCCCCGGCGGCGAACACCGCGAACAGTGCGCCCGGCGGATGCCACCGGTACGCGTGCGCGAGCAGCGTGACTCCTGCGGCGAGCGCCGCCACGACGACCACCCGCACCGTCTCCGGCGCCGCGGTGACCGAGAGCGTCGTTCCGAGAAGCATCGCCGTCACCTGGACTCCGCCGGCGGCGAGCTGCATCAGCACGCGGTCGCGATATCCGTCGAGCCGGCCGTACAGGGATGCGAAGGCGCCGAAGCTCGCGTACACGCTGAGATCCAGCCGGCCGATCGCCCACAGGACCAGCAGAGGAACGGCCACGGAGACGGCGACGCGCAGGGCGACGCGATGCTCACCCTGGCGCGGTGCGACCGTCACGAACCGGGCGCCCGCCTCCCGCATCCGCTCACGCATCCCTCCAGGCTACGCCCGGGTCGCCGCATTTCCCGGCTCCCTCTGCCCCCTCGCCTGCGGGAACACCGATACGGTGCGGGTATGAGCCTGTCGGTGGCCGGAACCGTCGTCGCGGCACTCGTCCTGCTGCCGAACCTCCTCCTGCTGCGCCTGCCCGGCGCGCTCCCGGATCCGCCGCGTCAGCTCGCTCTCCGCGCGGCGACAGTGCTGGAGCGGCTCGGGCAGGTCGGCTGCCTCGCCGCCGCGCTTCTCGCTCCGGGCTCCGGCACGCGGACCTGGCCGTGGTCACTCCTCGTCGCTCTTCTGGTCTCGCTGTACGTCGGACGGTGGGTAGCGCTCGTGGCATGTGGTGCGCACAAGCGGGAGCTGTTCGCGCCGTGGGGTGCGATCCCGGTCCCCATGGCGGTCATCCCCGTACTGGCCTTCGCCGTGACGGCCGTGTGGCTCGACGCTCCCTGGCTCGCCGTGGCGAGCGGTGCGCTCGCGCTCGGGCACATCCCGGTCTCGCTCGCGGCCGCGAGATCGTGCCGGAACACTCCGTGAGCACCCTCGCGCCCGGTGCATACCCAGCGACGTCGTGCCCGACTCGGTCATCGGGGATGCGGCGAATGCGCCCCGGTACCTCGGGGGCCGTGACCTCCGGTGCCGAGGCGGCCCGGCGCGACTAGAGCGCGGCTTCGACCCCGGGCACGAGCTTCGCGGCGATCGCGGCGAGGGCGGTGCGCTCCGAATCGTCGAGCCGATCGAGAACCAACGAGCGGATCTGCTCGACGTGGGCGGGAGCCGCGTGACGCAGGATGCCCCAACCGGCGTCGGTCAGCCGGGCGGACTGGGTGCGACCGTCACCGCCGCACGTGGTGCGCTCGACCCAGCCGCGGCGTTCGAGGGCGTCGATGGCATGGCTGAGCCGCGACCGGCTGAGACCGGCGATGCGCGCCAGATCGGTCATCGTCGCCGGCTGCCCGACGCTCCCGGCGAGCGTCACGAGGATGGCGTAGTGCGCGTGGTTGATGCCGCCTTCGTCGCGCAGCCGGCGATCGAGTGCCTGCGGCAGGAGCTGCACGAGCCGGATCAGCGGGAGCCACGTCGCCATCTCGTCCTCCGTCAGAGCCCGGGTCGGACGCGCCGGATCGGATCGGGTCGCCGTCTCCATCACGCCGCGGGCAGGTCGATGGCGTGCGCAGTGTGATCGCGCTTGGCGGCCAGGTAGCGCGCGTTCGAAGCCGACAGGTGCACCGCCGTGCGCACGCGGTCCGTGACCTGGATCCCCAGGCTCTCGAGCTGGGCCGCCTTGTCGGGGTTGTTGCTGAGGAGCCGGATACGCTCCGCTCCGACGCTCCTCAGCATCTGCGCGGCGGCGGTGTAGTCGCGCTCGTCCTCACCCCGCCCGAGAGCCAGGTTCGCCTCGTAGGTGTCCAGTCCCGCATCCTGCAGGGCGTAGGCGTCGAGCTTGGCGTACAGACCGATGCCCCGCCCCTCCTGGCGGAGGTAGAGCAGGAAGCCGCCGTCGGAGGCGATCCGTTCGACCGCCTCGCGCAGCTGCGGACCGCAGTCGCACCGTTCGGAGCCGAACACGTCGCCGGTCAGGCACTCGCTGTGCGGACGCACGAGCGGTGCGTCACCGCCGGCCGCGCTGCGCGCGAGCGCGCCCCGCCAGTCGCCGAGTCCGAGAAGCAGGTGCTCCTTGCCGTCGACCAAGCCGTCGAACGTGAGCACGTCGGCGCCGGTCGCGTACCCGTCGGAGAAACGGAGCGGCACCTGCACCTGAACCCGGATCTCCGCCGGGGGAACCGGGACCGCGGAGATGTGTGAATTCTCAACCATGTGATGCTCAAGCCCGACGTCCGGCCGAGTATTCCCGGTGCCGGGAGAAAGCCGCATCCGAGTCCGGGACGACACTGGAGCCATGGCCCAGATCCCGGTCTACTACTACTCGTCGGTGTCGAACCTCACTCGCCGCTTCGCGGAGCAGGTGGCTGCGCGCGACGGCCGCAGCGTGAGAGACCTCGCCGATCCGGAGGTTCGACGCAGCGAGGCGCCGGGGCGTTGGGTTCTGCTGACCCCCTCCTACAAGGCGGGCAACGCGGACGAGGTGACCCTGCCCGCGCCCGTGCGCACCTTCCTGCGCTCCGCTGCCAACCGACGTCGCCTGGTCGGCATCATCGGATCGGGCAATCGGAACTTCGGCGCCTACTACCAGGCGGCGGCGCGGGAGCTCGCCGCGATCAGCGGGCGTCCCGTCCTCTTCGAGTTCGAACTGTCCGGGACCCCCGAAGACGTCACGCGCTGCGCCGAGATTCTGCGCGAGATCGACGAGGCACTCGATTCGGCGAACGACTGACGCGCATTCGACGCGCGATCGGCGCCCGCTGTGGTCTGCGTCCCTAGACTCTCGATAGGGCCGGCCGTCGCCGGCGCGCTCGCCGGAAGAGAACGAGGAACACCATGCAGCTCGCGATGATCGGACTGGGTCGAATGGGCGCGAACATCGTGCGACGACTCATGAAGGACGGCCACGACTGCGTCGTCTACGACGTCAACCAGGATGCGGTCGCCGGCCTCGAGTCCGAGGGTGCGACGGGTGCGGGTTCGCTCGCGGAACTCGCCTCCCAGCTGCAGACCCCGCGCACGGTGTGGCTCATGATCCCCGCGGGCCTCACGGGCGGCGTCGTCGACCAGCTCGCCGACGTGCTCGAGCCCGGTGACATCATCATCGACGGGGGCAACTCGAACTACCGCGACGACGTCCGCCGCGCCGCGGCCCTCAAGGACACCGGCATCCACTACGTCGACGTGGGCACGAGCGGCGGCGTGTTCGGCCTCGAGCGCGGCTACTGCCTCATGGTCGGCGGACCCGATGAGGCGTTCACGCACATCGAGCCGATCCTGAGGACGATCGCGCCCGGCGTGGGCGACGTCGAGCGCACCCCCGGGCGCTCCGGCGACCTCGCCCCGGAGGAGCGCGGCTACCTCCACTGCGGCCCCTCCGGCGCCGGCCACTTCGTGAAGATGGTGCACAACGGCATCGAGTACGGCATCATGGCCGCGCTCGCCGAAGGACTGAACATCCTCCACAACGCGGATGCGGGAACGCGCGAGGCCAGTCACTCCGCCGAGGTCGCGCCCCTGGAAGAACCCGAGTTCTACCAGTTCGACATCGACACCGCGAAGGTGTCGGAACTCTGGCGCCGCGGATCGGTGATCTCGTCGTGGCTGCTCGATCTGACCGCAGCGGCACTCGAGGCGAACCCGACGCTCGACGGCCTCGCCGGCCGGGTATCCGACTCGGGCGAGGGACGCTGGACGGTGAAGGCGGCCGTCGACACCGGAGTGCCTGCACCCGTGCTCGCCGCATCCCTCTTCGAGCGCTTCGCCTCGCGCGGCGAGGATCACTTCGCCAACCAGGTGCTCTCCGCGATGCGCCTGCAGTTCGGCGGCCACCAGGAGCTTCCCGCCGGTGATGTGCTGGAAGCCGGCGGACAGAAGGCCGACAGCTCGCAGGCCTGAGGGCTGCCCGTCGGTCGCCCGCTCGGTGGGGGCGACCGATGAGGCTCAGCTCAGGAAGTACTCGCGCGCGAGAGGCGCGACCTCCAGCTGGTCGACCTCGTCCGCTCCCACCCAGCGCAGCTCCGCGATCTCGGCCGACGCGACCGGCGTCTGATCTCGGATGTCGGCGGCGAAGACCTCCGCGACGACCTCGAATCCCGGCTCGTTGGCCGCAGCCGCCGCGAACGAGCCCAGCGGCTCGAGCTCTGCGGCATCCAGCCGGAGTCCCAGCTCCTCGCGGATCTCGCGGACGAGCGTCGAAGCCGCATCCTCGCCGTCCTCCGGCTTGCCGCCCGGCTGCATGAACGCGGTCGTCCCGCTCTTTCGCACGAGCAGGAGCCTCCCGTCGGCGTCGCGGATCACCGCGGCGGACACATGGATGCGGCGAGGTTCGGCAAGGGTCACCCTGGCACGCTAACAGCCCCGCACGGGCGCCCGACGTAGAATCTCGTGTGCCCGACGCGACCTCTGCCCCCACCGATCCACAGCCCAGCGGCATCGATCCCGACGATCTCGCCACCACGCTGCGCGTACTGGAGGAGCTCGCACAGGTGGACCAGACCCATCCGGACTACGTCACGGTCCGGCGCGCGACGGCTGCGATGTTCAAGGCCACCAAGAAGGTGCGACGCCGCGAGATCCGCGATGCGATCGCCGCGGCGGACCGCGCAGTCGTTCACGCGACGGCGACGGGGGCACCCGATCGCATCGACGACGAGACGCGCGGCATCCCGATCAGCACCTCGACCACGACGCCCACCGCGGGGACCCTGCTCAAGGCACGCGGCTGCTACATCTGCAAGAAGCCGTACACGGTGGTCGACGCGTTCTATCACCAGCTCTGCCCCGAATGCGCCGCGATGAGTCATGCGAAGCGCGACGCGCGCACCGACCTCACCGGCAAGCGGGCCCTGCTGACCGGCGGCCGGGCGAAGATCGGGATGTACATCGCGCTGCGGCTGCTGCGCGACGGCGCGCACACCACGATCACCACGCGCTTCCCCCGCGACGCGGTGCGCCGCTTCAGCAGCCTTCCGGATGCGGCCGACTGGATCGACCGGCTGAAGATCGTGGGCATCGACCTGCGAGACCCCGCCCAGGTGATCGGGCTCGCCGAGGACGTGGCCGCGGCAGGGACCCTGGACATCCTCATCAACAACGCGACCCAGACCGTGCGCCGCTCCCCCGGCGCCTACCAGCCGCTCGTCGATGCGGAGCTGGCACCGCTGCCCGAGGGACCGCTTCCCGAGCTGGTCACCTTCGGGCACACGAACGACCAGCACCCGCAGGCTCTCGAACGCTCGGTCAGCGCGCACCCGATCCTCGCGGCCGCCGCCGCGCGCGCCGAGGAGCTCACGGAGCAGGCCATGGCGGCCGGATCCAGCTCGCTCGAGCGCCTGGCAGCGGGCACCGCGATCGACGCGGGCGGACTCATCCCCGACCTCGACCACGTCAACTCGTGGACGCAGCGGGTCGAGGATGTCGATCCGCTGGAGATGCTCGAGGTGCAGCTGGCGAACACGACGGCCCCTTTCCTGCTCATCTCCAAGCTGCGACCGTCGCTGGCGGCCAGCAGCGCTCGTCGCACGTACATCGTGAACGTGAGCGCCATGGAGGGCGTGTTCAACCGCGGTTACAAGGGCCCGGGGCATCCGCACACGAACATGGCCAAGGCCGCCGTCAACATGCTGACCCGCACGAGCGCGCGCGAGATGTTCGAGAGCGACCGCATCCTCATGACGAGCGTCGACACCGGGTGGATCACGGACGAGCGCCCGCATCCCACGAAGGTGCGCCTGGCCGAGGAGGGGTTCCACGCCCCGCTGGATCTCGTCGACGGAGCGGCCCGCGTGTACGACCCGATCGTGCGCGGTGAGGCCGGCGAAGACCTGTTCGGCGTGTTCCTCAAGGATTACGCCCCCGGCGCATGGTGAGACTGCCCGAACCCGGCACCCGCGTCGTCGTGCGCTACCTGCTGCCGACCGGCCAGGCGACGGATGCGCTCGGCGAGCTGCTCAGCGCCGATGAGGACATGGTGGTGGTCGACGGCAAACGCGGCGTCGAGCGCATCCGTCGTGTCGACATCGTCGCCGCGAAACCGGTGCCGCCGCCGCCCGCGCCCCGTATCCGCCGTCCCTCTTCTGGCGCATGAACGACGCGCATCCGCTCGGAGAGCCGGACACGCGCCTCCTGTCCGATGGCCGGTCGCTCACACTCCGTCGCGCGGGTTCGGGACCGTCGACCGTGGTCTTCGAATCCGGCATGGGCTTCTCGAGCGCCGCGTGGGGTCGCGTGCTTCCCGCTGTCTCCCGCGTCGCGAGGACGATCTGCTACGACCGAGCCGGGATCGGCGAGAGCGAGGCGGATGCGGCACCGCGCACCCTCGACCGGTTGGCCGATGATCTGGGCGCTCTGCTGGCTCCTGAGAGGCGCCCCCTGATCCTGGTCGGACACAGCTGGGGCGGGCCCATCGTGCGCACGCTCGCCGCACGGCGCGTGCTCGATGTGCGCGCTCTCGTGCTCGTCGATCAGACCGACGAGCACATCGACTCCTACTTCACCCCCGCTCTCGCCGAGCAGATGGCGGCGCGGCCTGCCCGGTTCTCCTCCCTCAGCGCGCGTGCCAGCATCGCTCTGCTACGTCGCCGGGCGCTTCGGGCGCAGCCGGCAGCGGTGAAGGCGCAGCTGCGACGCGATCTCGCCGCCCTGGAGCACACGATGGCGCCCGAGCTGGGGCACTTCCTCCCCTCGTTGTCCGCACTGCGCGAGGATCCGGCACATGCCGAGGCGCTCCACGGCATCGGCGCGAGCGTCATCACCGGCACACGCGCCGGAGTCGGCGAACGCGGCCGTCGGCGGGAGATCAACCGGGCGCACGCCGCAACGGCGCGGCAGCTGGGCGGCCGCCTCGTGCCGGCGCGCCGTTCGGGGCACAACGTGCCCTTCGACCAGCCGGAGCTCATCGTGACGGAGATCCGCCGCGTGCTCGCCGAGGCCGGTCCCTCCGCCGTCGGATGAGACCGGCCGTCCGGGTCAGCCGATGGCGGTGAAGCGCCGCCGGTGGTGAGCGGGCGTCTCGATCTCGTCGAGGATGGCCAGCGCGAGGTCTGCGGCGGAGATGGTCGAGGTACCGTCCGCGGCCCGCAGGAGCACGTCGCCGCCGAGCGTGTACCGGCCCGTCGATGCCGTGCCGAGCCAGGAGCCGAACTCCTCCGGCGGGCTGACGTAGAACCAGTCGAGCCCCTCGGGGCCGGTGGTGAGCAGCTCGAGTGCGTTGAGGCCGGTCTGCACCTCCGGCTTCACCTCAGCCGGCATGTGCTCATGGGTGGTGTCCCACAGGCGCGGCCCGCCCTCCTCGACGAGGAGCGAAGACGCGCCGCCGATGTAGCCCAGGCGCGTGGCGGTGCCGGCCAGGCGCTCGATGAGCGACGCGACGATGCCCTCGACCTTGCCCGCCATGTCGCCGCGCGGAGACAGTGCGACCACCACGACGTCACGGTCGGCGATCACGCTCTCGCGCACGTCGTCCTCGATGACCGAGCCCTGGACGTATTCGACGCCGTCGACGAGATCCGCCGGCGAGGTCCGACTGAGCGAGGTGACCGAGTGCCCGCGCCGCTGCGCTTCTGCGACGACTGCTGCGCCCGCATAGCCGCTCCCACCGAGAACCGTGATTCGTGCCATCGACGTGTGTCCTTTCCTCCCGGGCCGGCCGTCGGCCGAACCTCTGGGGTGAGGCCGCGGCTTCTTCCGCGGCCTGCTCACCACCCGGCAACGACCCCGCTCGCCCGACGATTCCCGCGCTCGCGCACGCATCGCCGATTCATAGCGTGCGCGCCGGTTCCGCCGCTTCCAGGGCGCGCAGGGCGTCGTCGAGCAGGCGAGCGACCGAAGCCCGGTACTGCGGGAGCCACTCGCCCTCGAAGCCGCGGATGTCGATCTCGGTGACGAGGATGAGGCGGTAGTAAAGGCGGTACAGGGCGAGCCGGATCGCCCCCGTCGGCGAGACGAGTTCGGCAGCGAGGACTCCCCCGGCATCCGTGTCGCCCGCGATGATCTGCTCCTCGGCACGCTCCTCGGCCATCTGGTTCGCCCCGACCAGATCGAAGAGCGGATCGCCCCACACAGCGCGTTCGGTGTCGATGAGTCCCACGATCCGCAGGTCGTCGTCGAGGAAGATGTTCGCCGGCCAGAGATCGTTGTGCACGACGACCGGATCGGTGACCGCCTCGAGGACGTGCCCGTGGCGCGAGAGCGCGGCACGAATCCTCGCCTCGGGCACGATCGTGCCCGATTCGGCCGCGTCGCGGAGGATGCCGTCGAACATCGCGGTGATCGCGGTGCGCCAGTCATCGTGCCGCATACCCGTCTCCCGCGCGGGATACCCGAAGGCCGGAGCCGGCACCCGGTGCAGCTCGGCCATGAGAGCGCCGAGGGCGTGACGCACGCGGACGGTGGCGGCCGCATCGAGCTCGAGATCGTTCCACACCCGGCCGGGCAGGTGGCGGGTGACCACGATGTCAGCATCCACGACCGATCGGGAGAAGTCGGTCATGACGACCTCGGGCACGGGAGCACGTTCCGCCAGCATCCCGTAGACGAGCGCCTCGGATGCGGCGATCCCGCGTTCGTAGCGGCACAGCCTGCGCGGATCGGTCGGGGTCGCCTTCACGATGAGACGAGCACCGTCGGTGAGTGTCACGGCCAAGGTGGCGGCGAACGTCCCGCCGGTCAGTGCTTCGCTGCGCGCGATCTCGCCGAGCGGCTCGAGAACGGCGGCGAGCTGTGCGGGAGTGAGCGACATCGGTGGCACAGGCGCGGACCTTTCGGGTGGAGCAGCCGGCGTCCGCGAGACGCACGGCCTTCTCACGCTAGCGTCCGCGACCCTCCGATGCCCGTCAGAGGGCCGGGATGCAGATCGTGACCTCCGTTCCGCCGGCCGCGCTCCGGGCGAGAGAGGCCACTCCCGCGTGCGCGGTCACGATGTTGTGCACGACAGACAGCCCCAGCCCGAAACCCTGCACCGCGTCTCGATGCGCCAGAGGCGCGCGATAGAAGCGGTCGAACGCACGGTGCTGCTCGACCTCGCTCATGCCGGGTCCCTCGTCACTGACACGGATCCGGATCTCGTCGTCGACTCGATCGCACTGCGCGAGCACCTCGGTGCCCTCGACTGCGAACTTCACCGCGTTCGAGAGCAGTTCCGATACCGCCTGTCGGATGCGGCCCGTATCGGCCATGGCGACTGCGGTATCGGCGACCTCCGCGCGGATCGCGAGGCCGCGCCTGGCCGCATCGGGCCTTGCGATGCGCACGCACTCGCCGACGAGACCGGCCACATCCGTCGGCTTGAGCTGAAGCTCCATACGGATGTCGGCGGCGGTCAACAGCTCCGATACGCGGGTCATGACCCGGTCGACGCTGCGCAGGATGATGTCGATCCGCTCCTGCGCACCGGGGTCGGTCTCGGCGACCCGCTCGCTCAACAGATCCAGATGCCCGATCAGCGGGGTCATGGGCGTGCGCAACTCGTGCGACACGGTGTGGAGGAAGTCGTCCCGCATCTGCTCGGAGTGCAGCACCTCGGTGACGTCCTCCGCGACCACGAGGGTGCCGAGCGCGGAGCCGTCGGGGCGTGCGATCTTCGATGACGAGCGGATGTAGGCGCGCTGATGCCCCGGGGGGCCGACCCAGGCGAGCGTCGGGGCAAGCTCGGTGCCGTCGACGACGGCCTGCAGGATCCGGTCGCTGCGGCGCAGGGGGGTCGTGCGGTCGGCGGCGAAGACGCCGCCGGAGTTGATGGGCTCGCCCGGGCTCGCGAGCTCGTAGCCCTCGTGGCGGGCGACCTCGTGAGCGCGGGGGTTGGCGAGCAACAATGCCCCTTCCGGGTCATAGACGGCGATCGCGGTCGGGACCGTGCCGATGACCGCGTCCACCAGCATCTTGCCGTCGGTGACGCGGGCGAGCGCCTGCTCGCGCGCCCGATGCGCAGCGCTCAGGCGGGCGGCGTGACGGCGCAGGGCCCGGGCGCCGAGGGCTGCGACGACGATGATCATGAGCAGTGCGATGAGCGTCCCGACGTCGAAGAAGACGTCTGCGAGGGTTGCCGGCCACTGGCCCGTCATCACGCAGGGGATGACGACGAAGAGCACCATCAACAGGACCGACACCGTCGGCCACGGCCGTGGAAGCAACGCCAACCCCAGCACGGGCAGCGCCACCACGAAGACGGTGAGCGACGTCTGAGGCAACAGTTCCTGCCGCAGCGCGGCGAACACGACGACATTCACGCTCAGCACCGAGGCGACCAGCCAGGTCCGCGTCACCCGGCGCGCCAGTGCGGCTGCGAGCCAGCCCGCGGCGAGCAGGAGCGCGATCACGACCCACAGCGCGACGGGCAGCGAGCGTCCGAACTGGACGTCGTACACGATGAGACCGGCGATGAGTCCGGCGAGCACGAGGCCCTGCAGCCACAGCAACGACTTGGCCGCGAGTTCGACGATGAAATCCGTCATGGGGTTCTGCGCTCCTCGGGTGGGCCGATGACGAGGTGCCCTGTCACGACGGGAGAGGCGCCCTTCCGGAATGCCCGAGATCTCAGGGACGCATCAACGGTATCCACCGAGACCGCTCTCACGACAGCGCGACGACGCAGCGGCGATCAAGACCTGACGTCGCGCAGTTCGCCGCCGGAGAGAACGAGCGAGAGACCCCGTCGTCCACGGCTGAAGGGAACGGACACCACGGCGACCAGCACGATGATCCCGCTGACGATGCCGACGAGGCCCACCACGGTCTGCACCGGTCCGGCATCGGCGCCCGGCAGTTGGTCCACAACGGTGGCGATCGTGTAGGGCAGCGCCACGACCGACGCGCGATGAAGTCGCCGCCACCATCCGGAACGATCCGGCGGCCACGCCGGCGTCAACCACACGAGCCGCTGTCCGATGGAGGCTCCCGCACCCAGCACCGCGGGCAGCACCACGACGAGCACGATCGTGCCGGCGCCGACGACGATGACACTCGCGACCGAGACCGCATCCGAGGGTTCGCGCCCGCCGGCGATCGCGAGCTGCGGCGCGATGAGCGTCAGCGAGAGCAGCCCGCTCACGACATTGACCGCGACAGCGTCGAGAATCATCCCGAACCACCGTCGCCAGACGGTGACGGGCCGCGGCAGCGAGCGGTCCCGGCGCAGGGCCCCGGAACTCGGCATCCAGGACAGCAGGAGTGGAGCGAGGAACACGCCGATCGCTGCGCCGGCCGTGTTCGTGATCAGATCGTCGACGTCGGCGACGCGATACGCGCAGTCGTAGAGCCCCCAGACCCCCGTCAACTGCGTCGTCTCGATCAGCAGCGACAGCGCGGCCCCGAGCGCGATGGACACGACGGGTCCGCGATTCCAGTAGCGCCGCGCGATGATGCCGAAGGGAATGAACAGCGCGACGTTCAGCGCGACTTGAAGCGTGGCGCGGCTCGTGAGAGCGGAGACGACGGACAGGCCCTGCGTCTCACGCAGGATGTCGCCGACGGAGTGTCCGGGGACGAGCTCGATGCCGGCGCTGCTCACGCCGCAGTTCGCCGCGACGTCGGGCAGCGGCAGGAGCGTGTAGGCGACGAGCGCCACCGCGTAGACGCTGGTCGCCGCCGCGCCCAGAAGCCTCGGGAACGAGAGCCGGCCGTAGCGACGGATCTGAATCAACAGCATCGGGCCGAGGACGGCGAAGAAGATCAGCGAGCCCCCGATGAGGCCGAACCACGCCTGCCACGTCCACCCGGTCATCCGATCCATCCTAGGAGGCACACCGCGCGCTTCCCGGTGCGTCGCACTCAGCCGTGGGAGAGCAGTTCCAGCGCGATGACCCCGACCGCGAGCACGGCTTCCCCAGCGAGGATCATGATGCGCTGCATCCGGGGAACGGCGAGCCGTCGGACGGCCAGCAGACCGATCGCGACGAGGGTGGCGGTCGTGATGAGCATCGCCGCCAGCAGACCCGTCGAGCCGTCATAGAGCCCGAGCGCCGCGAGCCCGATGCACACCAGAGGCGGGAGTGCGACGGTCGCAGCGCCCAGGGTGCCGGTCACCATGTGCCGATGCTCGGCACGCTCAGGCACGCGCGAGTGCACAACCATGTGGCTGAGCAGGTCGGCGACATAGACCGCGCACACGGTCGCAGCGACGGTGATGGCGAGCGTTGCGAGCGCGAGACCCGCATCCGGATGCGCATCGTGAGCGCGCAGCGCGATGATCACCGCAAGGGCGGTGAAGGCGACGTAGATCCGTTCCTTGAGGGATGCGGCGCGCCGGATGCGCGTCTGAGCGTCATCGTCGCGCGCTTCCGTCATGCCCGGCTCCCGTCGGGCGCATACGCGCGCAGGAAGGCGTGCGCGCCGTCCGTCATGATCCGATCCACGCGGTCGAGCTGGGCGCGGCGGCGGCCGGGCTCGTTCAGGACGCGCAGGGTGGTCAGGGCGTGGAAGTGATCGGCGGCGAGCTCGGGATCAGGGGCGTCGAGGAGGCCGGCTCGCGCCAGCAGCTCGAGGCGTTCGGCGAGCGCGCGGTTGTGTGCCGCTTCGAGCGGGTGGTCGTCGAGCTCCGGGAGCAGCGTCTCGTTCTCGGTGATGAGCCGCACGGCGGCGGCGTAGTCGGAGGCGGCGAGCTGGGAGCGGCCGAGGTCGAGGGCGAAGGCGACGAGCGCGCGCTCGGTCGCGGCGGGGTCGGCATCGGCGAGGACCGGCGGAAGGTGACGCTCGATCAGCTGTCGGAGGGTGATCAGGGCCGCCTCCCCCGCCTGCTCCACGACACCCAGCAGGAGCCGCCGCTTGTCGCCGTAGTAGTCGTAAACGGTGCGCTTGGACACGCCCGCGCGCGCAGCCACCGCGTCCATGCTGGTGCGCTCCACGCCATCGCGCACGAACAGTTCGCGGGCGGCGGTGAGGATCGCGGAGCGCTTGTGGGCTTGGCCCTCCCGGACCTGCTTGACCTGCGTGTCGGGCATCGGCATCCCCTCTTCCTGCGACTGCACCGACAACTCTACACTGACGAGTGTAGCCACTACACCACACGGTGTAGTGTGCCACACATGGTCCTCAGTTCTCCGCTCTCACTCCAGGCACACGCGCTCACCAAGCGCCACGGCGCGATCACCGCCGTCGACGGCCTGTCGTTCGAGGTCAGACCGGGCGTCGTGACGGGCTTCCTCGGCCCCAACGGCGCCGGCAAGTCCACGACCCTGCGCATGTTCCTCGGGCTCGATCGACCATCATCGGGAGCCGCGACCATCGGCGGTCTCCGCGCAGCCGAGCTGCCTCACCCGGCGCGCGTGGTCGGGGCGATGCTCGATGCCCGAGCCGTCCACCCGCGACGCTCCGCCGGCGAGCACCTCTGGGCAACGGCCCGCGCTGCCGGCATCCGTCGGTCGCGCGTCGACGAGATGCTGGAGACGGTCGGGCTCGCCGACGCCGGCGGCCGACCGGCCGGAGCGTTCTCCCTGGGCATGAAGCAGCGCCTGGGGATCGCGACCGCCCTGATCGGCGACCCGGGGATCGTGATCTTCGACGAACCGCTCAACGGACTCGATCCCGAGGGCATCCGCTGGGCGCGCGCGCTCATGCGCGAGCTCGCGGCAGAGGGACGCACCGTGCTCTTCTCGAGCCACCTCATGGGCGAGATGGAGCTGACCGCGGACCACCTGATCGTCATCCATCGCGGGACACTGCTCGCAGACGAGTCGCTGCCGGCGTTCATCGCCTCCCGGACGACATCCTGGGTCCGCGTCCGCACACCGGACCTCGCGGGTCTTGCCCGCGTCCTCACGAGGGCAGGCCTGTCCACGACCCCGGTTCCCGGGCAGCCCGACGCGCTGCGAGTGCGGGACACATCGCCCGATCAGGTCGGCCACCTCGCCGCCACGGCCGGCGTCGAGGTGTCGGAGCTCACGCTCGTGCGCGACTCCCTCGAAGACGCCTTCCTGCGCATGACCACCCTCGACCGTAAGGCGGCGTGAGATGAACCTCTTCGCATCGGAGTGGATCAAGACCCGGAGCGTGCGAAGCACCTGGATCCTCGCCGCCTCGACGGTCGTCGTCACCGCACTCGTGAGCCTGCTGGGCATCAGCGGTCTGAGCGCCGACTGGCAGGCCGAGCTGCCCGGAGACTTCGACCCCGTCGGCGTCAGCTTCAAGGGGATCCTCGTCGGGCAGCTGCTCATGGCCATGCTCGGGGCGCAGGCCGTCACCAGCGAGTACGCCTCGGGGCAGATCATCAGCACCCTTTCGATCGCTCCCCGGCGCGCCCGGCTGTTCACCGCGAAGGCCCTCGTGACCACCTCTGTCGCCGCGGTCGTGGCGGTCGGCACGGTAGCGGCGAGCTTCGTCGCCGGTCAGGCGGCGCTCGCCGCCGCCGGCCTGCCGACGGCGAGCACGAATGACGGCGACACCGTGCGCGCCCTCGTCTGCGCCGTCGCGTACCTCGTCCTGTCGGCCGTGCTGGGCCTGGCATTCGGCACGCTCACGCGCAGTTCCTCCGGGGCGCTGGCGATCGTCGTGGGCGTCGGCCTCCTGGTACCCGCCCTCGCACCGGGCCTTCCGGGGATCGCGGGCCGGTTCGCGGGGACCTTCTGGCCGACGACCGCAGGCCAGGCGTCCTACACGGCGGCCGGCACCGGCGTGCCGCCTCTGGTCGGCCTGGCGGTGATGGCCGTGTTCACCGCGTGGATGACGGTGGCAGCCGTGACGACGCTCCGCGTGCGCGACGTCTGAGTCCACACGATCTCCACCCTGCTTCCACCCGTGGGTGGTCGTCCGGCGCCTCGTGTGCGACGACGCTGGCGTCATGACCTTCTCCACCGTCCTCAACGTCCTGCTCCTTCTCGTCCTCGTCGTCTGGCTGGGGTACCGCCAGTCGACGTGGCGCCCCATCCGCTCCGGCCGGATGTGGCGGATGCCGATCATCCTCGGCGTCGCCGGAGTCGCCGTCATCGCCCAGACCGTCGATCACGTCACGACCCTCGACGTCATCGCGTTGACGGTCGAAGCGGCGATCGCTCTCGGCGTCGGCGCGGCGATGGGGCGCATCGCCCGCATCAGGCCCATCGCGCAGCCGTCCGCGCGGATAAAGGGTGCATCGCTCGAATCTCGAACCGGATGGTGGGGCATGGCACTGTGGCTGATCGTGATCGCCAGTCGGATCGCGATCGATGTCGCCGCCGCGTCGAACGGGGCGTTCGTCGCCTCATCCATGGGCGCCATCCTGCTTCTGCTCGCAGCCAACCGGGCGATGCGGGTGCTGGTGCTCGAATCCCGGACGCGGCGACTCGTCGGCGGCGACGGGGATACTCCTGCACCGACGGCGCGGTCCATGATGGGGTCATGAACACGGGGCGCCGGTCGGCGCGGGCAGCGCTGCACCTCGTGGGGGCGGCCCTGGTGACGTTCTGGCTGTTCGCGGGGGCGCGTCCGGCGGACCCCTGGACCTGGATCGGGGTGCTGGCGGTGCTCGCCTGGCTGGGCGGAGCACTGCTGCGCGGCGCCCACCGGGCGTCCGCGGCACTCGCGGCGGTCGCGCTGGCGGCTGCATCCGTCGCCGTCATCCCCACCGGAGGGGTCACCTTCACCCCCGTCGTGGTCGCCCTGCTCCTGCTGTGGGCCGATGACACCCTCCCCGCCTGGGCCGCGATCACGGCCTCCGTCGCGGCGCCGCCGCTGATGGCGATCGGCGCGATCGGACAGGTACCCGGCATCCCCACCCTGCTGGCTTTCGGCGGCGGCATCGTCATCGCCTCGCTGGCGGGGGCGAGTCGGCGCCAGACGCGCCGCTTCCTGCGTCAGGAGGCGATCTTGCGACAGCAACAGCAGGAAGCTGCGGAGCAGGCCGCGCGGGCAGCCCTCGCTCGCGATCTGCACGACGTCCTCGCGCACACCCTCGGCGGGCTGGTCATCCAGCTCGATGCGACCGAGGCGCTCATCGAGCGCGGAGACACGGATGCCGCCCTCACTCGCTCGCGAAGCGCCCGGCGGCTGGCGGGCGAAGGTCTGGACGAGGCGAGGCGGGCGGTCGCGGCGTTGCGCAGCGGCGCCGGACGCGATGAACGCGTACGGCCCGGCGAGGTCATGGATGCTGTCGGAGAGCTGCTTCGCACGCATCGCTCCCTCGGCGGATCCGCGACCTTCGAGACGGACGGAACGCCGTGGGAGACCTCCGACGCTCAGGCGGCGGCCGTGGTGCGAGCCGCGCAGGAGGCGCTCAGCAACGCACGACGCCATGCTCCCGGGCATCCGGTCGATGTCAGCATCCTGTGGAGCACCGATCGTGTGCTGCTCACCGTCGCCAACGACGTGGCTGACGCGGGCGGGACCCCGTCGGGCGGGTTCGGGTTGCGCGGTATGCACGAGCGCGTCGCCGCCCTGCCTCACGGCGGTCGGGTCGACATCAGCCAGGACGGATCGCGCTTCCAGGTCCGGTTGGAGGTACGCCGGTGAGTCCTCAGCCGATCAGGGTGCTCGTCGCCGACGATCAGGCGATCGTGCGAGACGGTCTCGTGACGATCCTCGGTCTGCTCGACGACGTGTCGGTCGTCGGCGAGGCGACCGACGGCGTCGAGGCGATCACCCTCGCCCTGTCCGAGCGCCCCGACGTCGTTCTCATGGACCTGCGGATGCCGGGCCTCGGCGGCGCCGACGCCACAGCGCGGTTGATGCGGGATGCACCGGAGATCGCCGTGCTCGTGCTGACGACGTACGCCGACGACGACTCGATCGCCGACGCACTGCGCGCGGGCGCCCGCGGATATCTCACGAAGGATGCGGGGCGCGCAGAGCTCGAGTCGGCGATCCGCTCCGTCGCGCGCGGTCAGTCGGTCTTCGCGTCCGACGTGGGAGCCCGCCTCGTGCGAGCCGCGATCGGGGCGACGTCGCCGCCTGCGGGGCGTCTGACCGACCGCTTTCCCACGCTGACGGCCCGGGAGGGAGAGGTTCTCACCCTCCTCGCCCGAGGCCGGAACAATCACGAGATCGCCGCGGAACTGTTCGTCTCGGTCGCGACCGTGAAGTCCCACATCAACACGATCTTCGCCAAGCTCGGCGTCCGCGACCGGGCGGCAGCGATCGCCCTCGTCCTCTCCGGCGGCAGCTGACCGCACCTCAGGACAGCGCCGCCTTCAGCGCGTCGAGGTGCGTGCGGCTCGCGCGGACCGCCGCATCCGGCGTCCGTTCCGCGATCGCTTCGACGACGGCGGCGTGCGCGTCGTGATCCTGTCGCTCGGAGGCCGTCGGCCGGATGCGGAGCATCTCGATCATGGTGCGCCGAACGCGCGGCACGAAGCCGTCGAACAACTCGACCAGTACCTCGTTGTGCGATGCCACGACGATCGCCCGATGGAGGGCCATGTCCGCATCCACATGCTCATCGACGCTCTGCCCGGGCAGCGTCCGCGCGTCGAGCGCGCGCCGTATGGCGCGCAGGTCGGCGGGCGTGCGCCGCTGCGCGGCCAGCATGGCGGCTTCGACCTCGATCGCCGTGCGCGCCTCGATCACGGTCACGATGTCGGCGCGCCTCAGCACGTCACTCCACTCGTCCGCGACGTCCAGGGCCGTCACGTAGACGCCGGACCCGTGGCGCGAGTCCAAGACGCCGCTGCCCGCGAGCCGCCGGATCGCCTCGCGCACGGTCGAGCGCCCGACGCCCAACTGCGCCGCAAGGGTCGTCTCGCCGGGGAGCTTGCCCCCCAGGGACCACTCCCCCGCACGCACGCGCGTCAGAAGCAGATCCGCCGCCTGGTCCGCCAGCGGCGTCCGCGACACCTGAGACATCGCAACTCCTCAACTTGTCTGAGGACTATGGTAACGTCCCCGACATGCACATGCTCGGATTCCTTCTTCTTCGCCGCCACGGCGGGGCGTAGCCAGACCGGCTCCCCGTCGTGGAGCCGAACACCGCGCCGGTCTGACTCCCCCAGACCTGAGGACCTCCGATCATGACCATCTCCACCCCCGCCTGGAACCGACAGCGCCCCTCGGGCATGCCGTCGCATCGCTACACCGACGCCTACTCGCGCGTCGAGGTTCCCCTCACCGATACGGAACGCCGCTGGCCGGACCGCCGCATCACCAGCGCCCCGCTGTGGGTGCCCGTCGACCTGCGCGACGGCAACCAGGCCCTGGCCGAACCGATGGACCCGGCCCGTAAGCGCCGGTTCTTCGAGCTCATGGTGCGCATGGGCTACACCGAGATCGAAGTCGGCTATCCGTCCGCCTCCCAGACGGACTACGACTTCGTGCGCCTCATCGCCGACTCCGACCTCGCGCCCGACGACGTCACGATCGTCGTCTTCACGCCGGCGCGGCGTGATCTGATCGAGCGGACCGTCGAGTCGATCCGCGGCATCCGCAACGAGGTCGTCATCCACATGTACACGGCGACGGCGCCGGTCTGGCGCACGACCGTGCTCGACAAGGACCGCGACGAGCTGCGCGAGCTGATCCTCGCCGGCGGCAGGGACGTGTGGGAGCTCGCGGGCCACCTGCCGAACGTCCGCTTCGAGTTCTCCCCCGAGGTGTTCAACCTGACGGAGCCCGACTACCTCATCGAGGTGTGCGACGCGATCACCGAGCTGTGGCAGGCGAGCTGCGAGCGCCCCGTCATCCTGAACCTGCCCGCCACCGTCGAGATCGCCACCCCCAACGTCTACGCCGACCAGATCGAGTACATGCACACGCGTCTCGCCCGCCGCGACGGGGTGATCCTCTCCGTGCATCCGCACAACGATCGCGGAACCGGCGTCGCCTGCGCCGAGTTGGCCGTCCTCGCCGGCGCCCAGCGCGTCGAGGGCTGCATCTTCGGCAACGGCGAGCGCACGGGCAACGTGGACATCGCAACTCTCGCCCTGAACCTCCACGCGCAGGGCGTCGACCCCATGATCGACTTCTCCGACATCGATGAGATCCGCCGCACGGTCGAGTACTGCAACCGCATCGACGTGCATCCGCGCCATCCGTATGTCGGCGACCTCGTCCACACCGCGTTCAGCGGCACCCATCAGGATGCGATCAAGAAGGGCTTCGCCGAACACCGCGCCAGAGCTGCGGCCGAGGGGCGCGACCAGCGCGAGATCGCGTGGCGGGTCCCCTATCTGCCCATCGATCCCGCCGACATCGGACGCAGCTACGACGCGGTCATCCGCGTCAACTCGCAGTCCGGCAAGGGCGGCATCGCCTACCTGCTGGAGACCGAGTACGGCGTCGTGCTTCCCCGTCGACTTCAGATCGACTTCTCGCGGCACGTCCAGCAGCTCACCGACAGCACGGGCGAAGAGGTGACGGCGGAGGAGATCTGGTCGCTGTTCACCGACGTCTACCTGAGCGGCCCGGAGCACCCGCACATGCCCATCGAGACCGCGCACGTCGACGAGGGCACAGCCTCGACCGAGATGATCGTGCGCGTGGACGACCACGCCCACCGTTCCACGCACGCGGGAGTCGGCCCCGTCGAGGCGGCCGTGCGCGCGCTGGCGGACTGCGGCGTCGAGCTCGAGATCCTCTCGCTGCATCAGAGCTCGCTCACATCGGGCGCGGATGCCGAAGCCGTGACACTCATCGAGTACCGCGGACCGAGTGGCCCGGCGTGGGTCGCAGGACGCGATCGCTCGACACTCGCGGCCACCCTGCAGGCAGTCGCCCGCGCCGCGGACCGGTTGACGGCTCTTCGGCGCGTCGCCGCCGCATCGCGGTGACCCGATCGTCAGCCGGGTGATGCTCCGTCGCCGCGGGCTGCCGTTCTGTCCGCAGCGAAGAAAGCGAGCTCGTGACGGGAGGATGCCAGGAACGCGTCGTGCATCGCCGCCCGGGTCGCCGCATCGGCTCCCGCGGCGGACCCGGCGACGATCTCGATCGCCCGGCGCGTGGCGTGCGCGAAGTCCGGATCTGCGTAGGTGTCGAGCCAGGAGCGATACGCATGCCCCTCGTGCGACCGCGTCTGCAATCGCTCTCCGACGTCCTGGTAGATCCAGTAGCAGGGCAGCAGGGCTGCGATGAGCACGCGATAGTCGCCGCGGGCCGCGGCCGCCAGCAGGTGATCGAGGTAGGCCGTCGTGACCGCGTCGGGGTGCTCTCCGAGCCCGGATTCGCCCGCGAGCCAGTGATCGTGCAGCTGCAGCTCGCCGACGATCGCATTCTGCGCGCTTCCTGCCCAGAACGCGCGCTCCGCGGAGTCCGGCGCACGGCGCGCGGCATCGGCGAGGACGCGAGCATAGTCGCGCAGGTACAGCGCATCCTGGGCGAGATAGCCGAGGAACGCGTCCCTCTCGAGCGTGCCCTCGCCCAGCCTCCGCACGAACGGCAGTTCGTCGATCTCGGCACGGATGCCGGCGATGTCCTCCCACCATCCGGTCTCGATCTCGTGCGCGGTCGGCCGGGTGTCGAGACCGCCGCGTTCCCAGAGCCCCGCGAAGTGGCTGATCGGACCGTTGCCCGAGCCGACCTCGAGCTCCGCACCGTGGCGGATGCTCTCGACGAGCCACCTCTTCGACTCCGCCGTCGCCCGCACCCACTCCCCGGTGGCTGCCGCGCGGGTCGCCACCGCCGATGAGAGCGAGCATCCCGTGCCGTGCGTGTTGCGGGTGCGGATACGGATACCGGCGAACTCGGTGCTGGCGACCTCGCCGTCGACGATCTCCACGAGCGCGTCCGGCAGCCGCTCCCCCGACAGGTGCCCGCCCTTGGCGAGCACGCGCACGCCGTGCGCGCGAGCCACGGCACTCGCCTGCGCGAGCACATCGCTCCACGCCGAGGCCTCGGGTGCACCCGCGAGGATCGCGAGCTCGGGGATGTTCGGGGTCACGAGGTCGACGTGCGGCAGCAGCCGCCGGAGGGCGTCCTCGGCATCCGCGTCCAGTAGGCGATCGCCGCTCGTCGCGACCATCACCGGGTCCAGCACGACGACCGGCGGGCGGATGCGGCCGAGCCATACGCCCACCGTCTCGATCACCTCTGCGGTGGCGAGCATGCCGATCTTCACCGCATCGATCCGCACATCGTCGGAGACGGCGTCGAGCTGCTCGGCGAGGAACGCGACGGGCGGCACGTGCACCGAACGCACACCGTGCGTGTTCTGCGCGACGAGCGCGGTGACGACGGCCATGCCGTAACCGCCGTTCGCCGCGATGCTCTTGAGGTCCGCCTGGATACCGGCACCGCCCGTCGGGTCGGTTCCCGCGATGCTCAGCACCCGCGGGACGGCACGCCCGGCACTCATGCCGCATCCCATGCCGCGCGCAGCATACGAGCGGCATCCGCGGGGGCGCCCGCTCCGCAGATCGCAGAGACGACGGCCGCGCCCGCGGCGCCGGCTCGACGCAGCGGACCCAGGTCGGCCGCCGAGACTCCGCCGATCGCCACCGCCGGCAGCGCGCTCGCCGCGACGAGCCGCGCGAACCGCTCATGGTCCAACGGTGGCGGCGCATCGCGCTTCGTGGCGGTCGCGTGAAGCGCACCGATGCCGACGTAGTCCACGGCGCCGCCGCCGGATGCGGCGGCGAGCTGCTCGGGAGTGGCGGCGCTGAGACCAAGGATCGCGTCTTCGCCGATCAGTGCGCGCACCGCCTCCGGCGGAAGATCGGTCTGTCCCACGTGCACTCCCGACACGCGCACCCCCGCCGCACGGGCGGCGAGGAAGACGTCGACGCGGTCGTTGACGAACAGCGCGACGCCGTCGGGCAGCACGGCCGACACCCTCGTCACCGTGTCGAGGAAATGGCGCGCGGAAGCGTCCTTCTCGCGCAGCTGCACCGCCGTGACACCGTTCGCCGTCGCCTGGCGCACCACGTCGACGATGTCGTGGCCCGCCGCCGCGGCGATGCCCGCGTCCGTCACGAGGTACAGCGACAGGTCCGCGTTCACGCGATCACCGCCCGGCTCCGCAGCGTGTCGGTGTCGAGGCCGGCGAGCGCGTCGAGGAACGCGACGGCGAAGCCACCCGGTCCCGTGGCACGCTCCGCGGCGACCTCGGCGGCGACGTTGTAGACCGTGACCGCGGCGATCACCGCCGCGAGACGGTCCTCGTCGACGCCGGCGAACGCGGCCATGACGGCGCCGAGGGCGCATCCGCCACCGGTGACGCGCGTCAGCAACGCGTCGCCGTTGCCGAGCCGCACCTCGCGGGCACCGTCCGTGACCACGTCGACCGCGCCGGAGACGGCGACGATCGCACCGGTGGCCTGTGCGATGCGCCGGGCGGCGGCGACCGCATCCTCCACGCCGTCCGTCGCGTCGACTCCGCGTCCACCGGCGCCCGAGCCGTCCAGCGCGATGATCTCGGATGCGTTGCCGCGCACGACCGCGGGACCCGCGGCGGCGAGCTCGGCGGCGAGCGCGGTGCGCACCGGAAGCACGCCGATCGCCACCGGGTCGAGTACCCAGGGAGTGCCCGCGTCGCGCGCGGCCGCGACGGCCTCGCGCATCGCCTCACGCTGCTCGGAGCCGGGTGTGCCGAGATTGACCAGGACCCCCGAGGCGAGGCGCGCGAACGGTCCGGCCTCCTCCGGGATGTCGACCATCGCGGGCGCGGCTCCGAGGGCGAGAAGGACGTTGGCGGTGAAGCCCGTGACCACCGCGTTGGTCAGACACTGCACGAGCGGGCCGCGTTCGCGCACCGCCCCCCAGGCCTGGATGGTGGATTCGATCAGGTTCTCTGGCGCGCGCGTCATGTGCGACATCCCTCCGCTCGTACTGACGAGATCAGGTTCGACGGGTGTGATCTCAGCCCCGTGGGGCACCCCGTGTCGTGTGTGTGGGTTCAGGTTAGCGGACGGCCGGGCACGTGACCCCCGGTCGGCACGGGACGACGTGGTGCATCTGCCGCCTCACGTGCAGGTCTGCGCCGCGGAGTCGATCGAGCGCGTATGAATGCCGCGGAGACGGTTGCGGCCGCGGCCGGATGGGACGATCGTCGGTGCCGTAGGTGCGAGGAAAGGACATCTCATGACGGAGTTCAGCATCATCGGCACTGGCAACATGGCCAACGCGATCGGCGGCGTGCTCGCGGACGGCGGAAGCAGTGTGACGTATATCGCCAAGGATCAGATCGGCGCCGCCCCGCTCTCCGGCGAGGTGGTCGTGTTGGCCGTGCCCTACCCCGCTGTGGCGAGCATCCTCGACGCCTATGGCGCTCAGCTCGACGGCAAGGTCGTGGTCGAC
This sequence comes from Microbacterium sp. SORGH_AS_0428, assembly GCF_031453615.1. Classification (NCBI taxonomy): domain Bacteria; kingdom Bacillati; phylum Actinomycetota; class Actinomycetes; order Micrococcales; family Microbacteriaceae; genus Microbacterium; species Microbacterium sp. SORGH_AS_0428. The sequence continues at coordinate 665,118 of NZ_JAVIZT010000001.1, forward strand.
ATCAGCAACCCGCTCGACTTCGACACCTTCGACTCGCTCACCGTCCCCGCCGGCAGCTCGGCCGCCGCCGAGATCCAGGCGAAGCTGCCGGATGCGCGTGTTCTCAAGGCGTTCAACACGACGTTCGCCGGCACGCTCGCCTCCAAGAAGATCGGCGACCAGACGACGACCGTCCTCATCGCGGGCGACGACGCCGCAGCGAAGCAGACCCTGTCCTCTGCCGTCGAGGCCGGCGGTGTGGGTGCGATCGACGCCGGCTCGCTGTCGCGCGCGCACGAGCTCGAGGCCTTGGGCTTCCTGCAGCTCACCCTCGCCGCCGGGGAGAAGGTCAGCTGGACCGGGGGCTTCGCCCTCGTGCGCTGAATCGAGCACCCCGCACCGCACTCTCGACGATATGAGACGGTGCGGGGTACGGTCCGATCCGCGTCAGGCGCGAGCGACCTCCCGCCACAGCCGCGCCCACTCCTGCGCGTTCAGGTCGCGGGGCAGGGCGTCCGGGCGGATGCCGGCCGAATCGAGTCGACCCCGCGCCGCGGGCCGCGGCATCCGCGCGGCGGCGGCAAGGACGGCCGCGATGCCCCGGCCTCGGGCCGTGAAGACATCGCCCACAAACCGCTCATACGCGCGGCGGTCCGCATCCGGCACGAGCGGCGACCTGCGGCGGGCGATCGCCAGGATGCCACCATCCACGGAGGGCATCGGACGAAACGCCCGCGCCGGCACTCGTCCGTGCAAGGTGAAGGCGAACCACGGCGCCGACTGCGCCGAGAGGAGGGTGCCGCCGCCGACCCCGGCGCGTTTGCGCGCGACCTCCCACTGCGTCAGCAGGACGGCATGCTGCCACGAAGGCCGCTGCAACAGCCTCCGCATGATCGGCGTCGTGAGGTGGAACGGCAGGTTGCCCGCGATGACGGGCGCGTCCAGCGGGTGGCGCAGGACGTCGGCCCGCTCGACGCGCACCGACGGATACGACCGGCGGAGTGCGGCAACGCGGCGCTCATCGATGTCGATCGCGGTGAGCGGCCGCCCGAGACGGGCGAGACGCGCGGTGAGCGCACCGCCGCCGGCACCGATCTCGAGGATCGGGCCGTCGGATGCCGCGACGAGCGCGACGATGCGATCGATGGCGGGTGGGTGGATGAGGAAGTTCTGGCCGAGTTCGTGGCGGCCGCCGTGGACGGAACGGGTACGCATGAGCGCTCCAAAGGAAGATTCGGAGCACCGCGGCGCGCGGGTACGAGAAAGGACGCGCTGCCGGGGTGCGAGGACATCCCGGAAGACGGCGCGATCACGCGAAGATCAGCGACGCGCCGTCAGGCGCGGCGGTCGCGGATCGAGTAGACGAACGCCGTCATCGGCGCTGCGTTCAACGTTCCCATGGGCACGAGTCTACCGGGCAGCGGGCGGACCGCATCCGTCCGGGACCGCAAGCCCGCGCCGCCGATCAGTCCGCTCTGCCACGCTTGCCGGGTGAAAGCCTTCCGATGTCGTGTGTGCGGGAACGCCCTGTACTTCGAGAACTCCGTCTGCACGTCGTGCGGCACCCCGCTCGGCTTTTCACGCACGGAGGGTGAGATCGTCCCGGTCGACGACACGGGCCGGTACGTGGATGCTTCCGAGACCGTGTGGCAGGTGTGCCGGAACCTCGATCTGTCCGGCTGCACGTGGCTGGCCGCATTCAAGGGCGGCCAGTGCTCTGCGTGCGACCTCACCCGCGTGCGCCCCAATGACGCCGATCTCGAAGGGCTCTCCCAGTACCCCGTCGCCGAGCGCGCCAAGAGATGGCTGCTCTTCGAGCTCGACCGGCTCGGATTCGCGGTGGTCGGGAAGGCGGAGGACCCCGAAAAGGGACTGTGTTTCGATCTGCTCTCGAGCGTGCAGGAGAACGTCGTCATCGGCCACGACGCGGGCGTCATCACGATCGACCTGGCCGAGAGCGACGACGCGTACCGGGTCAAGGTGCAGAAGCAACTGGGCGAGCCCTACCGCACGATGCTCGGCCACTTCCGTCATGAGGTCGGGCACTACATCGAGTGGCTGCTCGTGGAGAACACCGACCGCTCCGCCGAGGCCCGCGCGCTGTTCGGCGACGAGCGCGTCGACTACCAGGCCGAGATCGACCGTCACTACTCCGAGGGGCCGCCGGCCGACTGGCAGGCGCGCTACATCTCGACGTACGCGACCATGCACCCGTACGAGGACTTCGCCGAGACGTGGGCCCACTTCCTGCACATCACGGACACGCTCGAGACCGCCGATCAGTACGGGCTTGCCGTGTTCGTGGGAATCGACGCGTTCGCCTCGTTCCGCGACATCGTGACGCAGATCTGGATGCCGCTGTCCACCGCGCTCAACATGATCAACCGCTCCATGGGCAAGTCCGACTTCTATCCCTTCGTCCTGCCGGACCCGGTGCTCGACAAGCTCGACTTCGTCGCGTCGCTCCGGCCATGACGGCGAGAGCCGGCGCTGCGTCGATCAGCCGCCGCCGAGCCCTCGCCGGTACTCGCTGGGGGTGAACCCCCGAGGCTGTGTCCGCCGAGCTCACCGGCGTCCGCCTCCCGCGAGTCAGCCCCGGCCCGTGAGAACCTCGGACAACGCGGGCCACGCGGCGGCGCGGACGAAGAGCGGGACCCAGGAGCGCGACGATACGTCCGCCGTGACCACTCGACCCCCCGCCCACGACGCGCCCGTGCGGGCCTCGATCCACTCGCCCGCGGGAAGGTAGACGTCCCATGCCGTCGCGCCGGGTTCGAGCACCGGGGCGACGAGCAGGTCGGGCCCCAGCATCCACTGCAGCGGATGCTCCCACACCCGCGGATCGGCGGGGTGGTCGAAGTACAGCGGGCGCATGAGCGGCACCGACGTCTCGACGGCGGATGCGGCGGAGGCGGCCAGGTACGGGATCAGGCGCTCGCGCAGTTCGACGAGCCCGCGTACCTCTCCGATCACGGCAGCGTCACCCGTGCGCTCGGCGATGTTCCACGGCGTGCGGTCGTTGGAAGGCAGTTTGTGGTGGTTGAACTCCGAGTGGTACTGCATGATCGGCACGAACACGCTCGCCGCCATCGCCCGCACGTAGAGCTCGGCATCGGGAATCGGCCCGGAGAATCCGGCGATGTCCCAGCCCCAGTAGACGATCCCGCACGAGGCGGCCGACAAACCTGCGAGCATCGACCAGCGGAACGCCTCCCAGGTGGAGTTCTCGTCGCCTGCCCAGAATGCGCCGTGCGCCGCCGAGCCCGTGAAGCCCGCGCGGCTGAACGTCACGGGCGCCTTGCCCGCCGACTCCAGGAGCCGGCCGTAGGCCGCGGCGTACGCCACGGGGAAGCGGTTGTTCGATGCGCCGCCCGACGAGCCGTCGAGGTACACGAGGTCCTCGCCCCACGCGTGCTCGCCGCCGTCGGTCTTGAAGCCGTCGATCCCCACCTCCTCCACCAGGTACCGACGCTTCTCGGTCCACCAGTCGGCGGCGCGTTCGTCGGTGAGGTCGGGCATGAGCGAGAGCGGGAACCACCATCCACGATTGCGATACGGGCGCAGCGTCCCATCGGGCGCGGTCTCGCGGATCAGCACGTCGTGCGCGAGCGCGGCGCGGGCGTCGGCGGCGGCCTGTCCCCTCGGATGCGGGCGGAGCTTGATCAGCGGGATCTGCCAGAGGTGCACGCGCACGTCGTGCGCGTGCAGCGCGTCCACCATTCCCTTGGGGTCGGGCCACGCGCCCTCGGCGGGGAACGTGAAGTCGGCCAGGCGCATCGGGCCGCCGTCCTCGCGTACCCGGTACTCCGCGTCGCGGAAGATCGTGAAGCTCTTCTCGTCGCTCCACGCCTCGATCACCACGTTGCGCACGGGAACACCGTGCTCGCGATGCAGCGCCATCTGCCGCTCGATCTCGGACTGCGTGTTCCACTCGTTGCCGCTGGCCCAGAGCCCGAAGACCCAGTCGGGCAGGGCACGGGGGCGCCCTGTCTCACCGAGGAACGCATCCAGCACCGCGGTAGGCGTGCCCGCATACAGCGCGAGCGTGAGCACGTCGCTGTCGGTGGACGCCGCATCCACCTCGGCCTCGACCGTCAGACCCTCCGGTGACGTCTCGCCGACGTCGAACCACACGCGACGCGACGTGCGGACGTGGAACCCCCAGCCCTGCCCGCCCACGACGTGCGCGAACGGCATCGGCAGGTACGTGCGCCGGTGTGCGCCCTGGCTCTTGTACTGCTCGAACACGACCGAGTCCAGGCGCGTGCCGCGGTGATCGAGCGCGTCATAACGCTCACCGAACCCGGTGACATGCTCACCGGGTTCGAGCGGGAGCACGAAGCGCACGCGGTGGACACGCACGCCGTCATCGAGGACCTCGATCCCCTCGTGCACCGCGACCGCGGAGCCCTCGATCGCGAGCACGCCCGCGGAGGCAGGGCGCCATCCGGCGACGCGGGTCTCGAACCAGCGCGTGCGCTGGATGCGGCCATCCGCCCCGGTGGCGGCGAATCGATAGCGCAGCACGGTGTGCGCAGCGGGGGCCTCGAGCTCGACCTGCCAGCCCCCGGCCGCGCGGGCCGTCCGGGCCTGCGCCGAGGCGAGATGGCCGCCGTCGACGGCTTGGCCGCGCGACGATCGCGCGACGCGCGCGAGCGGCACCGAGCGGGCGTCGCCGCCGTCGACGTGCAGTTCGAGGGCCACGCCGTCGATGTCGCCGGACGTGCGCACACCGAGCCGCAGGGTCTGGCCAGCGACCGGCTGCACCGGACTGCGCTGCTCGGTGTCGTCGGAGTAGGGATGCCCCGAACCGGACGGGCGATGGCGGATCATGCTGCGAGCTCCGCGCGATCGACGCCGAGCTCGGCGGCCAGGCGCAGCACCATCGCGTGGCTCCACAGCAGCGGTGTCGCGACCGGCCCCCACCGATCGATCCACTCCTGGCGGTACTCGGGGGCGAGGAGGTGCCCGTCGACCTGCTCGGGCAGCATTCCCGCGTCGGTGGCTGTGGACGCCGCCCATTCCAGCAGGCGCCGTGCCTCGGCGCGATCGCCGACCGCGGCGTAGGCGAGCCCGAGGAAGCATGACAGCAGAGGCCAGCGGCCGCCGCCGAAGAAGGTGTCGGCGCGGAAGCGGTACACACCGCCGTCGACCTCGAGCTGATCCGTCACCGCCTGCAGCGTCGCCGCTGCGAGCGGCGAGGCCGGATCGATCACCCCGAGCGGGGCGATGAGCGAGCTGAGGCTCGCGTCGACGGCATCCGAACCGATCCACTTGACGAGGTGCCCGTCGACCACGGCGTCGCGCTCGATGCGTGCGGTCACGTCCTCGGCTCCCGCCCGGGCGCGCTCGGCGCGCTCGCCGGTCACCAGGCCCGCATCGGCGGCGGCGCGCAGACCGGCCGCGATGCAGCCGAGCGTCGAGCCGTGCACGGCCTCGTCGTGCTCCTCCCACCAGTCGTAGCACGGACGCTCCCAGGAGCTGAGCAGGTACTCGACCGTGAGCGCGGCGGCATCGGCCCATCGCGCGGGGTCGATCGCGTGACGTTCGACGTGCGCGGCGGCGGCCCAGAGCCACGTCCCGTAGCCGTCGAGCTGGAAGTCCCACCAGTCGTCCGCACCCAGCCCGCCGTCGAATGTGAAGCGCGCGGGCAGCATGTGCTCGTCCGGGAGCGGCGTGCCGGCGTCGGCCGCCTCGACGATGTCGCGGATGCGGTCGGCGTGCAGGTCCACGACCATCGCGCACCAGTCGTGGAACGCGGATGCGGAGCTCACCTCGCCGGCCGCCGACGCGCCGTCGGCGATGAACGATCCGTCGCGGAACCAGCAGTACCCGCGGTAGGCCGAGAACGACGGCGAGGCGGGGTAGGCGCCGTTGGGCTCCTGGAGCGAGGTGATGACGGCGCGAGAGCGGTCGAGGAGCGCGCCGAGATCGACGCGAGGTGTCGTGGTCATGGGTCCGTTCCGTGGAAGTCGCGGTGACCGGGGGCGGGCGCTCCGCCCCCGGTCAGAGGGCGGGTGTCAGCCGAGCAGCGGCGTGATGCGGGTCTCGGCGTCGGTGAGCGCCTGCTCGACCGTCTTGCGGCCGGCGGCCGCCTCGGTCAGCTCCTCGGTGACGATGTCCTGCATCTCCGCCTGGCCGTCGCCGATCGAGGGCGCGAGCGCGACCTCTTCGAGCGAGTCGAACACGGCCTGGCGGTTGGTCGGCGGCGTGATGTCGAGGTAGGCCGACAGCGCCGTCTCGTCGGCGATCGGCGGGAGCTCCCATCCGGCCTCCAGGCGCGTGTCGACCGTGGTCTTCGAACTGGTCAGGAACTCGGCGAACTTCGTCGCCGCATCCTTGTTCTTCGTGCCTGCCGAGACGGCGACGGCGTTCGAGAACAGCGCGCTCGCGTGCTGCGTGTCGCCGGGCTCGACCGCGATGTCCCAGCCGATCGAGGCGTCCGCGAGGGTGCCGAACATCCAGATTCCGCTGTGCCACATCGCGAGCTTGCCCCCCGCGAACAGGCCGCTGTCGAAGTCGGGGGTGCCCGCACCCTGCTCGGCGGTCGGCATCGTCGTGCCGCTCTTGCCGATGAGCCATTCGGCGGCCGCGATGCCCTCGGGGCTGTTGAACCCGAGCTCGCCGTCGGCGGTCAGGAACTCCCCGCCGGCCTGCGCCACGGCCTTGTAGAACTCGTGGTACGAGATCGGCTGGTAGTCGCCCCACACCCCGGCGGCGGCATCGGTGAGCTTCTCGGCCGCGGCCTTCTCGTCCGCCCAGGTCCAATCCGACGTCGGGTACTCGAGGCCTGCCGCATCGAAGAGGTCCGTGTTGTAGAACAGCACGACGTTGGAGAACGAGCTGGGCAGCGCGTACTGCGTGCCGTCGGTCGCGTACGCGTCGGCGAGCGAGCTCTGGTAGGCGCTCGTGTCGACGCCCTCGAGAGGCGCGAGCACTCCGCTCTGCTGGTAGGCGGCGTAGTTGGCGAACTCGATGTCGAACACGTCCGACGACGTGCCGCCCGCGAGGTCCGTCTGCAGCGCCGTGAAGTAGTCGGCGTAGGGCAGCGTCGTGACCTCGACCGTGATGCCGGCGTTCTCCGCCTCGAACGCGTCGACGATCTTCTGCAGGTTGTCTTCGTTCCCGCCGGCCGAGATGAAGTTGGTGTACGTGATGGTGACGGCTCCGCCGTCCGAGGGCGTCGTCGAGCCGGAGCATCCGGTCAGGGCGAGGCCGGCGGCGGCGAGGACGCCGATCCCGGCGAGGGGTGCTGTGCGGTTCATGCGATATCTCCTTCGATATGGATGCGGGTGGGAGTGGTGCGGGTCATTTGATGCCGCTCGACGCGACGCCCTGGACGACGTAGCGCTGAGCGAACAGGTAGATGGCGAGCATGGGAAGGATGCTGACGACGGAACCGGCCATCATCACGTCCCACTGGGTGGTGTACTGGCCCTGGAGCCCGGCGAGCGCGAGCGGCAGGGTCTTCAGCTCGGCCGAGCGCAAGATGATGAGCGGCCAGAGGAAGCTGTTCCAGCTGTTCATGAACGAGAACACCGCGAGCGTGGCGAGGGTGGGGCCCACCAGCGGCAGGACAACGGTGCCGAAGATGCGGAAGTGGCCCGCGCCGTCCAGCGTCGCCGCCTCGTCGAGTTCACGTGGCACGGCGTTCATCGCCTGACGCAGGAGGAAGACGCCGAACGCGCTGGCGACGCCGGGCAGCAGCACGCCGAGGTAGGTGTCGACGAGGCCGAGGTCTCGCATCTGAACGAACAGCGGCACGATCAGCACTTGGATCGGGATCATCATGGTGGCCAGGTACAGCGCGAACACGACGCCGCGCCCGCGGAACGGCAGACGGCTGAAGGCGTAGGCGGCGAGCGAGCTCGTCACCAGCTGCAGCACGGCTGTGACGACGGCGAGTCCGATCGAGTTCGCGATGATCCGGGCGAACGGCAGCTCCGCGAACAGTGTCTGGTACGCCGAGAACGACGGCTCGTCGGGGATGAGCTGCGGCGTCGCATCCAGTCCCGCCCCCGGCGAGAGCGACGTCGACAGCGTCCACAGGAACGGGAAGAACATCACGAGGGCGCCGAGGATCAGCACCGCGGTGAGCAGTCCGCGTCGGGTTCTCTCACGCATAGGTCACCCACCTCTTCTGCCCGACGATCTGCACGACGGTGACGCCGAGCACGAGGATGAACAGCATCCACGACAGCGCGGAGGCTTCACCCGCGGCCCCGTATCGGAAGGTCAGGTCGTAGATCTGCTGGACGACGACCGTGCTGGATCCGGCCGGACCGCCGCCGGTCATCGCGTACACCTGGTCGAACACCTGGAATCCGTTGATGAGCGAGATCACGACGACGAAGAACGTCGAGGGCGACAACAGCGGCAGGGTCACGTTGAACAGGCGCCGCCACGGGCCCGCGCCGTCCACCTTGGCCGCCTCGTACATCTCGGTCGGGATGGCCTGGAGACCGGCGAGCAGGATGATCATCACGAACCCCAGGTCCTTCCATGCCGACGCGAGGATGATCGACGGCATCGACCACGCCGGATCCGTCCACCACCCGGGGCCGTCGATGCCGAACACCGCGAGCGTGGCGTTGACGATGCCGACCGAGGGGTTGAGCAGCCAGCGCCATACGAGCGCGACCACGATCCAGCTCGTCACGACGGGCAGGAAGTACACGCCGCGCAGGATGTTGCGACCGCGCAGACGTACGTTGAGCGCGAGCGCGAGCGCCAGTCCGCCGATGTAGACCAGCGGCAGGTAGCCGACGAGGTAGTAGAAGGTGTTGAAGAATGCGCGCTGGGTGGCCGGGTCCTGGGCGAGGTGCACGTAGTTGTCGAGCCCGACCCAGGTCATCGGGGCGAGCAGGTTCCACTTGTGCAGGCTCGTCCACAACGCCCCGAACATCGGATAGATCGTGAACATCGCGAGCGGGATCGCACTGGGCAGCAGGAAGGCCAGGACCAGGAGCGCGTAGCGCACGCGCCCCCGACGGCGGCGCACGGGCGGAGTCTCGATCGCCGCGCGCCGCTCTTCGGCGGGAAGTGGCCGGAAGGTCAGGGTCATGTCGGCTGCCCGTCCTCACCGGGCTCAGTCGCACGGGCGACAGCGAGCCGCTCTCGAACGAGCCGGCCCTGCTCGCCGGATCGACCCTGGTCGTCGAACGGGGTTGAGAGCACGAGAGACGCCGCACCCTGGGCCCAGCGGTCGTCCTGCCAGGTCTCGACGGCCACCGGCACGGCACGGTTGCGCGGGATGAGGCCTGCTCGGAACGCCGGCTCGAACCCGAACGACCAGTGCCGCCACGATTCCACGCCTTCACCGAGCACGATCACGATCTCCGGGTCGACGACGTTCACCACGCCGGCCAGCACGCGCCCGAGCAGATGCCCGGCGTGGGAGAAGAGCTCCTGCGCACCGGGGTCGCCCGCGTCGGCGAGCGAGCGGAGTGCGGCGATGCCGGCATCCCGACCGATCAGCGCCTCGGCGCGCGCGCGACGCACGAGCGCCGCCTGGCCGACGAGGGCCTCGAGACATCCGTGTCCACCGCACTGGCAGAGCGGGCCGTCCTCTTCGACCGGGACGTGGCCGATCTCACCGGCTCCCCCGCTGCGTCCGCGCAGCACCCGCCCGTCGGTCACGAGTCCCGCACCGATGCCCGTGCCGATCGTGAGGACGAGCACGTTCTCGTGCCCGCGTGCCTGGCCATGCAGCGCCTCGGCGATCGCGAGCGCGTTGACGTTGTTCTCCACCAGGACGGGCAGATCGAGCTCGCGCCGCAGCGCCTCGCCGAGCGGGACGCGCTGCCAGCCGAGCTGCGTGGAGTCGACGGTTCCCACGGCCTGCTCGTCGACGTTGCCGGGCACGCCGACGCCGATGCCGAGCAGCGGCGCGCCGTCTCCCCCGCGGATGAAGGCGCGCAGCTTCTCGCTCAGGCGCGTGATCGCCGTTCCGGCGGCCGCATCGAACGGCTCGGTCGCCGATCGCACGACCGTTCCGTCGATCCCGACCTCGACGACCGTGATGTGGTCGGCGACGACCTTGACCCCGATCGCGCGACCCGCGTCGGCCACCAGACCGAGCAGGCGCGCGGGGCGACCGCCGCTGGACGGGCTGTGGTCGAGTTCGGCGAGCAGCCCGTCGGCGATCAGCTGACGCGTGTGCTGCGTGATGAGGGCGGGCGAGACGCCGAGTTCGCGCGCGAGATCGGCGCGGGAGGTGGGACCGCTGCCGCCGATGAAGGCGAGCACAGCCGAGCGGGTGACGTCGGCGCGGGCAGAGGATGACGGCAAGAGAACCCCTTTGTTCAGGTCTGAACGAACTCTAGATCGGTCTCGTGCCGGTCGTCAACTCGACGCATGTCGATGCGCTTATCCGGCGTTGCAAGCCAGACAGATTGATACGCGCTCTTGACCTGCGGGGCATAGGTGGTCCATATTCTCCACTAAATACAGACCTGAACAAAGGGGTTCCCATGTCTGACGCTGCCCGCACAACGCAGGCACCGCTGCTCGCAACCGTCCGCAGCGCGCTGCATGCGGGACCGCGCCGCGCGATGGTGCTCGCCGCGGGGCTCGCGGCGGCCCTGATCGTCGCCCTGCTCACGGCCGTTCCGGCCCACGCCGACACGCTCAACGGCGTGTGGCACGACCCGTACGGCGACGACGAGCTGTACGCCTCGCAACCGACCGAGCGCTCCCCGCGCGATCCGATGGCGGGCGAGAACGTCACGGTCAGGGCGACGACCTGGCCGATCGCCTCGGGCCAGTCGGTCTGGGTGACATGGAGCGTCAACGGCGTCGCGCAGACCCCGCGCGGCGCGAGCTACGACTACAACGCCGGCAACAACACGTACTGGAAGGTCGATCTCGGATCATTCTCGCGGGGCGACGACGTGCAGTACACCGATCCACGCCGACGTGAACGGTGGCGGGCAGCGCGACATCGGCCCCTTCTCGTTCGCGACCACCTCGTGGAGCACCGTGACCGACGTGACCGACGTGATCGACAACGGCACGTCGGTCGACATCGTCACGGGTGACAGCGCGGGAGACTTCACGCCCAAGGTGCGCTTCGCCTTCCCCCGTCCCGATGGCTACGACGTGCAGATCGCACCGACCGGCTCCGGGCTGAACCTCAGCGGGCCGACCGGATACACGATCACCGACGGCGCCTCCCAGGTGACGATCGCCACGAGCCAGCTGGTCCTCAAGATCGACAAGAACCCCTACCGTCTCTCGGTGTACAAGGGCGACGGCACGACGCTCATCACCCGTCAGTACGACCCGGCGCAGTTCCGCAACATCGGCTGGGCCAGTGACGGCAGCTCGACCGTGACGAAGATCGAAGACCATTACCTGACGCCCGCCGGCGAGCGGTTCGAGGGCTTCGGAGAGCGTTACGACCGGCTCGATCACCGCGGCACCGACGTGCACAACTACGTCTACAACCAGTACCAGGACCAGGGTGCGACCCGGCGGACGTACTACTCGGTGCCCTACTTCGCGAACTCCGCGGGCTACGGCGTGCACATCCCGAGCACCCGCTACGCGATCTTCAACCTCGCGACCCACCGGTCCGACATGGCCGGGTTCACCGTCGACACCGGCGGCGCGCTGGACTCGACGCTCACCTACCAGTTCTTCACGGGCGATCAGACCGCGATGCTCGACGACTACACCGCTGTGACCGGGCGCCCGCTGCTGCCGCCCAAGTGGGCGTTCGGACTCTGGGGGTCGGCCAACGAATGGAACACGCAGGCCGAGGTCGACGCATGGCTCGACCAGGTCGACAGCTCCGGCATCCCGCACAGCGTGCTCGTGCTCGAGCAGTGGAGCGACGAGGCGACCTTCTACCTGTGGAAGGACGCGCAGTACACGCCCACCGCGGGAAGCGGCTCGCTCGACTACGCCGACCTGACCTTCCCCGCCGGAGGCGCATGGAGCGACCCGAAGCAGATGATCCAGGACGCACACGATCAGAACGTCAAGGTCATCCTGTGGCAGATCCCGGTACTCAAGGAGAACTTCTCCTCGAATCCGTCGACCGCCCCGCAACAGCACCTCAACGACAAGGCCTACGCCGAGGCGCAGAACTACCTGGTGAAGGACGGTGCAGGCCAGCCGTACCGCATCCCGACGGGTCAGTGGTTCGGTGACAGCACCGTGCCGGACTTCATCAGCACCGCGGCGACCAACTGGTGGATGAGCAAGCGCCAGTACCTGCTCGACGACCTCGGCGTCGACGGCTTCAAGACCGACGGCAGCGAGGCGCTCTTCGGACGCGACCTGCAGGTGGCCGATGGACGCCGCGGCGACGAGATGCACAACGCGTACCCCAACGAGTACACGCGCGCCTACAACGACTACGTCCAGGCGAAGACCGACGGCGACGGCACGATCTTCAGCCGGGCGGGCACCTCCGGCGGCCAGAGCCAGTCCATCTTCTGGGCCGGCGACCAGGCCTCCACGTTCGGTGCCTTCCAGGAGGCGGTCCGCGCGGGCCAGAGCGCGGGACAATCGGGCGTGCCCTTCTGGGCATGGGATCTGGCGGGCTTCACCGGTTCGTTCCCGAGTTCCGAACTGTACCTCCGCTCGACGTCGCAGGCGGCGTTCTCGCCGATCATGCAGTACCACTCCGAGAAGTCCGACCCGAGCCCGTCCGAAGCACGTACGCCCTGGAACGTTCAGGCGCGGACGGGCGACACGAGCGTCGTTCCGACATTCGCGAAGTTCGCGAACGTGCGCATGAACCTCGTGCCCTACCTCTACACGGAGGCCGACGACAGCGCCACGACCGGGGTGCCGATGATGCGGGCGATGAGCCTCGCGTTCCCCGGCGACGCCGCGGCCGCCGCCTACGACCAGCAGTACCTCTTCGGGTCGCAGCTGCTCGTGGCCCCCATCACGACACAGGGCCAGACCACGAAGGATGTCTACCTGCCCGCGGGCGAGTGGTACGACTTCTGGAACGGCGGGCGCGCGATCGGCAACGGCGTGAAGCAGTACTACGCCGGCACCGACAGCATCCCCGTGTACGCCAAGGCGGGGGCTGTCGTGCCGCTCAACCTCAACGACGCGTACCAGCTCGGCGGAACCATCGGCAACGACGTCGACACCTACGACAACCTCACCTTCCGCATCTACCCGTCGACGTCGAGCACCTACGACTACTTCGAGGACTCGGCGGACGCCCACCGCGCGATCTCGGTCACCGCCGACCGCGTGGCACGCACCGTATCGGTCTCGGCACCGTCGCTGACCACCGCGGCGACGTACCAGGTGTCGGGAACCAAGCCGTCCGGCGTCACCGTGGCCGGCTCGGCGCTCTCCGAGGTCGCCTCGGTCTCGGCGCTCGCCTCGGCGAGCACCGGGTGGTTCTGGGATTCCGTGCAGCAGCTCACCTACGTCAAGGTCGGCGCGAGCACCTCGACCCGTGCGATCGTCCTGAGCGACGTCGACAAGGCCGCCTACGAGGCCGAGTTCGCGGCGCACACCGCGGTCAGCACGAACACCGACCACGCGGGCTACAGCGGCGTCGGCTTCGTGGACGGATTCGCGGAGAGCGGTGACGCCGTGCAGTTCGATGTGTGGGCCGACGCGACCGGGACGCACCAGCTGCGCTTCCGCTACGGCAACGGCGCGACGACCTCGGCCGTACGCACCATCCGCGTCGATGGCACGTCCATCGGCACCCTCACCCTGCCCTCGACCGGATCGTGGGACACCTGGGGCACCGCGTCGATCGGCGCGCCCCTCTCCCCCGGCCGGCACACCGTGCGCATCGAGTACGCGAGCGGCGGCTCGGGCGGCATCAACCTCGACAACCTCGTGCTCGCACGCTGAGCCGGATTCCACGGAGAACACGCATGAACAACCTGACCCTGCGACGACGCGTCGCGAGCGTCGCGATCGCGGCCATCGCCGCGGCATCGCTCACCGCCATCGGCGGATGGGCGGATGCTGCGCCCGCCGCCGCCGCACCCCTGGGCGTGCAACGTGCCCAGTTCACCTCGGGCTCGAGCTACCTCGTCGTCGAGGTCCTCGACGACGACCTGGTGCACTTCGAGCTCGCCGGGGCCGGGACCGCGCCCGGGACGACGGGTCCGCTGTTCACCACCCCGCAGATCGCGAAGACCGACTACGCGGGTCCGAACACCTACACCCGTAGTGGCGGGACGATCCAGACGGCGGGGCTGCGGCTCGAGGTGGACACCTCCACGCTGTGCGTCACGTCGACCGATATCACGCGCACTCCCAACCTGGTGCTGCAGACGACGTGCCCGGTCGATCTCACCCAGGCCTGGAAGGGCCTGAACATCACCAAGTCGTCGATGGAGAACGCGTACGGGCTCGGCCAGCAGTTCTTCACCGGCGCGAGCGCCGACGGCGACTGGGTGGGGCGCGTGCGCTCCCCCGGAGGCACGTACGGCAACGCGATGGTGTACGACGCCGAGAACGGCCCGGTCGGCAACACGCAGATCCCGGTGCTGTTCGCGGTCGGCGACGACAACGCCAACTACGGGCTGTTCGTCGACCAGCTCTACAAGCAGGAATGGAACCTGACGGGCGACCCGTGGACCATGCGCACGTGGGGCGACCAGGTGCGGTGGTACCTCATGTCGGGGCCGGACCTGCCCGATCTGCGCCAGGACTACATGGAGCTGACCGGCACCCCACCCGTGCCGCCCAAGAAGGCGTTCGGCCTGTGGGTGTCGGAGTTCGGGTACGACGACTGGTCGGAGTTGGACAGCACGCTCGCGGGGCTCCGCGCCGCGGACTTCCCCGTCGACGGGGCGATGCTCGACGTGCAGTGGTTCGGCGGTGTGACGGCCGACTCCGATGACACCCGCATGGGCACTCTGGACTGGGACACCACGAAGTTCCCGAACCCTGCGGCCAAGATCGCCTCGCTCAAGGCCGACGGCGTCGGGATCATCCCGATCGAGGAGTCGTACGTGGGCAAGAACCTCCCCGAGCACGCCGACATGGCGGCGGACGGCTACCTGGTGCGAGAGGGATGCTCGACGTGCGCACCGGCCTACCTCACCGGCAATCCGTGGTGGGGCAAGGGCGGGATGATCGACTGGACGCAGCCGGCGGCCGGCGCCGCGTGGCACGACGAGCAGCGCCAGCACCTCGTCGACGAAGGCGTCATGGGCCACTGGCTCGACCTCGGCGAACCCGAGATGTACGACGCGAACGACTGGACCGCGGGGGTCCTCCCTGGAAAGCACGCGCACGCCGACTACCACAACGCCTACAACCTGCTCTGGGCGCAGAGCATCGCCGACGGGTACGAGCGCAACGATGAGACGGCCCGTCCGTTCCTGCTCTCGCGCGCGGCGGCCGGCGGCATCCAGCGTTTCGGCACGGCCATGTGGTCGGCCGACATCGGCTCGACGATGAAGGCGCTCGCCTCGCAGCAGAACACGCAGATGCACATGTCGATGTCGGGCATCGACTACTACGGATCGGATGTGGGCGGTTTCCGCCGCGAGATGCTCGATGCGGACGCCGACGAGCTGTACACGCAGTGGTTCGCCGACAGCGCCTGGTTCGACACACCGTTGCGCCCGCACACCGAGAACCTCTGCAACTGCCTGGAGACGACCCCCGACGCGATCGGCGACGTCGCCAGCAACCGGGCCAACCTCGTGCGCCGCTACGAGAACGCCCCGTACACGTACTCGCTCGCGCACCGCGCCAACCTCTACGGAGAGCCGGTCGCCCCGCCGCTCGTGTACTACTACCAGAACGACGACAACGTCCGTGAGATGGGCCACCAGAAGATGCTCGGCCGCGATCTGATGGTCGCGATCGTGGCGGGCTCGGGTGAGCGCGAGCGCGACGTGTACCTCCCCGCGGGCGAGTGGATCGACATTCACACGAACGAGCGGATCGTCAGCACGGGCCAGTGGATCGCCGATGTGCCCCTGTGGCGCAACGGGGTCTTCACGCTCCCCGCCTACGCCCGTGCGGGCGCCATCATCCCGCAGGCGTTCGTCGACGCGGAGACGAAGGACATCACGGGCTTGCGTGCCGATACGGTCGTCCACGACGAGCAGATCACCACGGTGTACGCGAGCGACACGGCGTCGACCTTCACGCTGTACGAGGACGACGGCGCGAGCACCGCGTACGAGAGCGGCGCCGTGCGCACCACACCGATCAGTCAGTCGATGTCCGGCGGCGTCGCGACCGTCACGGTGGGTGCCGCGTCGGGAACCTACGCGGGCGCGCCATCGTCACGACCCACGGTCGTCAAGCTCGTCACGGACGGCACGCAGGCCGCATCCGTCACGCTGGGCGGCAGCGCGCTCACCGAGTACGCGAACAAGGCCGCGTTCGACGCCGCCAGCAGCGGCTGGTACAACGCGGGCGGCAGCACGGTGATCGCGAAGGCGGCGAGCAGCTCGGTCGCATCGGACAAGACGTTCGCGTTCACGCTCGGTGAGGAGGCCGTGTGGGCGACGTTCGCGTGCGAGTTCGCGACGACGACCTTCGGTCAGTCGGTGTACGTCGTGGGCAACATCCCGCAGCTGGGTAACTGGTCGCCCGCGAGCGCGATCAAGCTCACCCCGAGCGCGTACCCCACCTGGACGGGCGTGATCGGCGACCTCCCGCCGTCGAGCGCGATCGAGTGGAAGTGCATCAAGCGTCAGGAAGCCGGCAACCCGAACACCGCGGACGCCTGGGAGCCCGGCGGCAACAACGTCCTGAACACGCCGCCATACGGCTCGGCGGGTATCACGACCGGCGCGTTCTGACGTCCCTCGACCGTGAGGCTGCCGGGACGGCGGCCTCGCGGTCGAGGGCGTTCGGGGGATCTGGGTCTGAGGTCGGCAGACCCCTTCAGCGGCTCCGGTCGGGATGCGCCCTACGGGCACTCCACGCCCCGGGAGGCGGCGCCTCTGTCTGCGAGGGCTCCGCCTGAGTAGTCCAGTGGTGGCCACACACAGGTCGACGCCCGGGGAAATCTATGTACACAAAGTCCACAATCTGCTTGACTACTGGTATGGACAGTGAAGATCAGCTCAAGCCGTTCCTCAACGTTCGCGAGACCGCGAGGCTCCTTGGAGTGCACGAGAACACCGTCAGGAACTGGGTCACAGCAGGCACCCTCGTGTCAGCTCGTGTTCCCGGCTCGACGCAGCATCGTTTTGCTCGAGAAGAGGTCCTGCGCCTTCAGAAGGAACGCGGCTCAAGCGCGTCGTCGGTCGCACCCGCCCTCCGCACGGACGGGCCGGAGCTCATCACCGCCAACGAACTGAACTCCTGGGCTGCCCGCGATGATGCGAAGACGGCCTTTCCCGAGCTGATGCGTCGTCTTCTCGCAGTGACTCCGGGAATCAGCAATCTGCAAGTCCGTGCCCACGAGGGTGTGGCTGCCTCTGGTTGGGACGGCACCGCCACGTCCGCAGGCAGCGCGTACCTTCCAGTCGGCGAACTGCGCTTCGAGTTCGGCACGGATGCCAATCCGAAAGGAAAGGCTCAGAGCGACTACGACAAGCGGGCGCTCGCGCTCCCGGCTGACGCGAGTTCAGTCTTTGTCTTCGCCACGCCGAGGAACTGGGCTGGCGGTAGCGCGTGGGCTTCCGATCGCGCCGCCGAGGAGAAGTTCTCTGATGTGAAGGCCGTCGATGCTCACACTCTGGAGAGTTGGCTCCAAGAATCACCTTCCGTACATCGTTGGATTTCGGAGCGATTAGGCTACCGACCGCGAGACGCACAGACCATCGAACGGTGGTGGCAGGCGTTTCAGGGTCGCACGACAGTGGCGCTCCCGGCTGGCTTCTTCGCGGCTGGACGCACCGCTGAGGCGGACGAGTTGCGTGCAACCCTTACTGCTGCAGGATCCGACGATGCGATCTTGGCCATTCAAGCGCCGTGGCGCGATGAGGCCCTTGCCTTCACGTTCGCCGCCTTGACTGCGCAGAGCGACCTTCTGTACCGGTCCATCGTTGTCACCGACAGCGCCGCCTGGCAACGACTGACCGACTCGCGGTCTTCTCTGATTCTCGTTCCGTTGTTCTCCGACGTCCCCGACCTCGCGGCCGCCGTTGACAACGGACATCGGGTGATCTTGATCGCCGAGCCTGGCGACATCATTCGAAACGCCAAGAAGATTGAGCTCCGCAAGGTAGACCGCGCAACCGCTCGCGAGGCGCTCAAGGCAGTCGTGTCCGACTCAAAGAAGGCGGAGGCGATGGTGGCCCTCGCGCGTCGCAGTGTGCCCGCGCTCATTCGTACGATCGCACGCGAGCCGCGCTTCCGAGCCCCAGAGTGGGTCACCAACACCGACCAAGCCGCTATCCTCGCACCGCTCGTTCTGGTTGGTTCGTGGACGAACGATGAAGGCGACCTCGCGGTGATCGAAAGACTGACCCGACGATCACGCGACGATATCGATCGCCTTTTGAAGAGTCTCGCAGGCCGTGCGGATGCACCGTTCGTGCGTTCGGGCGGCACCTGGCGTGTCACCTCGCCGGCAGAGGCTGCGCTTCTCGTCTTACCGACGCTGACTGATGGTGAACTAGCGAGGTGGGCCGAGGTTGTCGCAGATGTCCTGTTGACACCGGACCCCTACCAGGGCATGGATGCCGTTGCTCGTCTGACCGCGAGCACCCAAGGCACCAACCCTACCCATTCGGAGACCCTCAGGAAGAGCATGGCGGACGGACTAGCGCTCGCCGCTGCGAGCGACGTCGAGCTTACCGCTGACCTAGCCATCCAGGGGCGGGTCAGCCGGCTCGTTCACGATGTACTTCAAGCCGCAAACGCCGACAATACAGGAACGACCTGGGCTCGACTGGCCAGTGTCCTACCCAGCTTGGCGGAAGCCGCCCCGGAGGTATTTCAGGATGCGGTCGAACTCGACTTGGACCGCACCGATCCGATTCTTCGCACGATGTTCCAAGACAGCGGCGCGGACACACTTTTCGGACCATCCTCGCCACACCCCAACTTACTGTGGGCACTCGAGACGCTGTGCTGGTCGCCGGCCTACTTCGGTCGGTCGGCAGCGCTTCTTGGAAGGCTGTCCGCGCTGGATCCCGGTGGTCGGCTAAGCAATCGTCCGATCGAGAGCCTGCAGAATGTCGCCGCAGGCTGGTTGCCTCAGAGCGGCGCGAGCGTCCATGACAAGCTCGCCGTCGTCGCGCGTCTCATGCAGCGTGAACCCGATGTCGGCTGGAAACTTGCCCTGGGCGTCTGGCCTGAGCGTCACGCAGTCGCTTTCCAGCCCCACTCTCCGAGGTATCGCGACTGGTCGCCCATCCGGCAATCGGTCACCTACGCGGACTGGGGACATTTCGTTCATGAACTCGTGGTCCTCGTCACCGCCGCTGCTGGGACCGACGCAGCACGCTGGAAAGAGCTTGTTCCGCAGATCGATGAACTGCCACCCCAGGAACGGGTCGCAGTCCTAGCTAAGCTCCGGAAGGTCATCGGCGCTCAAGACTGGTCGCCCGAAGACGTGTATGCGGTTTGGGAAACGCTGAGCAGCGAGGCAGATCGGCACGAGGAGTACTCCGACGCCGAGTGGGCTATGCCCGCTGAGGAGGTGGTCATGTTCCGCGAACTTGCCGACGCCCTCGCGCCCGCCCAAGACGGGCGACGGTTCTCCAGCCTCTTTGACTGGCGTGCTCACGTACCTAATCTCAAGCTGGGCGACGAAGGATACGACATCGAACTCGCGCGACTTCAACGCGAGGCGCTCGACTACGTACTTGTGCTCGGCTCAGACGCGTTGCGCTCGCTCACCATCGATGTCAAGACACCCCATGTCGTGGGACAGCTGCTCGCAAGCACAACCAACGCACCAGATCAAGAGATTCTGGGGTGGCTGAGTTCATCGGAGCCCAAATTGAATCAAGCGGCGTTGAACTACGCGAGCGTGAAGATCCACGAAGGCGGGATGCAGTGGCTGAAGGATTCCTTCGCAAGCCCGGCGCTTCAGGAGGCCGAAGCTCGAGAGATTCTGATGGCCGCAGTGCCCCTCTCCCGCCAGTACTGGACGCAGCTGTCCTCGCTGGGCGAAGGACTCGAAGAGGCCTACTGGCAGCGAGCTCAACCCTTCGCCGCGGCCCCTGACGATCGGGCAGAGGGCGTTCGGCGGTTCGTTCAGCATGGTCGGCCCTGGGAGGCGATGACGCTTCTGAACGCCATGCTGCACGAGCATCAGGAACCGGAGATCAGTCTCGTCAAGGAGGTGTTCGACGCGCTACGTCGAGGAGCGGAGCCCCCCCATGACACCACGATGAGCGGCTACTACGTCGGCGAACTTCTGCAATACATGGAACATCGGGTGCCCGACGACGATGCGCTCCCAGGTTACGAGTTTATGTTCTTTGACCTTGTCCACGACCATGAGCCTTCGGGCGCCCTCTATCGGGCACTGAGCAAGGATCCCACTGATTTCGTCAACATGGTGAGCACCATCTTCCGTGCGGAAGGGGAGCCCAAGCGAACGCCCACACCACAGGAGCAGGCGTTCGCGCACCTTTCGTTCTCAGTGCTCCACGAATGGCGCACGCTCCCCGGACTCGCGGACGACGGCAGTATCGACGCCGACCACCTCACGGAATGGGTACGCGCCGCCCGCCTTGCCCTAGCGGATAGTGGGCGAGCATCGATCGGCGACGAGCAAATCGGGCAGGTACTCGCATCCAGCCCTGTTGGGTCGGACGGGGTATGGCCAGCGGAAGCCGTTCGGGAGATCATCGAAAACGTTGGCAACGCACGGATCGACACGGGTTTGCACATCGGCAAGACCAATCAACGTGGTGTGACTTCGCGTGGCGTGTTCGATGGCGGCGATCAGGAACGCGTGCTCGAACAGCAGTACCGGGATATGGCTAGCAAGATCGCCACACGGTGGCCACGCACGGCTCGCATCCTGCGGGGCATCGCAGACAGCTATCAGCATGAAGCTCGCCGTAACGACGCAGAAGCTGAACGAATGGGCGACGACGGATAAGGGTCGCCTCCTCGACCACGATGGATCACTGGGGAGCTTCCGCGATCAACTTCCGCACGACTCGATCCACGCCGGAAAGACCCCGCCGACTGGCTGGCTCCGCCAACCGGACATGTCGCTCAAGCACTTCGATGTCGTCGAGCGTCTCGATCCACTTTCGGATGACCTCCGGGGCCGACTTGACGGAGTGCATCGCGAGGGCCTCGGCTAGTTCCTCGCGTATGAAGTCAGCTTGAATGCGCTGCGACGCGCGGCTGACCGCGGGAACATGGCCGGCGGCCAGGAGTGCGGCAGGGAGGTCAACGTGCCCGACGGTGGTGTCGGGTTGGAGGACACTCTTAAGTACCGTTCCACCCATGCTCTCCGGTCGGGATGCGCCCCACGGGCACTCCACGCCCCGCTACGCGGGCGGCGGAGCCTCCGCCCGCGGGGACCCCGCCTGTGATCGCTCGCGGCAACGAGAAAGGGCCCGCCATATGGCGGACCCTTTCTCGTTCCGGTCGGGATGACAGGATTTGAACCTGCGACCCCTTGACCCCCAGTCAAGTGCGCTACCAAGCTGCGCCACATCCCGGAGCCGCCCGCGCGCGGGCAACTCAACCATCTTAGCCGGTCCGAGAGCATGCCGCGAACGCGCCCGGCGGCGCAAGCGGTGGATGCGTGTCCGCAGCCGGGAGTACGGTCACGGCATGAGCCAGATCCAGGTGCTTCCGGCCACGAGCGAACGCTTCGACGAGGTCGAGAACGCCCTCACCGGAGGCGGCGACGGCCGGGCGTGTCAGTGCCAATGGTGGATGATGCCGGGCAGCCGCTTCAGCGCGCTCAGCGTCGAGGAGAAGACCGAGATCCTGCGCGCGGAGACGGCCGCATCCGTCCCGCCGGGACTCGTCGCCACGGTCGACGGCGTCGACGCGGGCTGGGTGCGCGTGGGGCCCCGACCCGACCACGAACGGCTCGCGCGCACCAAGCTCTACGGCAAGACCTCCCCCGAACCCTGGACCGACGCCAGCACATGGGCCATCAGCTGCTTCTCCGTGCGCAAGGAGTTCCGCGGGCAGGGCCTCACCCGTCGCCTCCTCGACGCGGCCGTCGCCTTCGCGCGCGACAACGGCGCCCGCCTCGTCGAGGCCTACCCGATCGACACCGCCGCCACCAAGACCTCGTCGAACGAGCTCTACCACGGCGCACTCACGACCTTCCTCGACGCGGGATTCGTCGAGACCGCGCGGCCCCGCGCCGACCGGCCGATCGTGGCACTCGACCTCGGCTGAGCCCGCATCCGCCAGGATGGAGGGATGACGGATGCGGCATCCCCCGTTCGGGTCGACTCGTGGCTCTGGGCCGTCCGCGTCTACAAGACACGATCCGCCGCTACGACCGCCTGCCGCGCCGGGCACGTCCGCATCGGCGGCGACCGCGCGAAGGCGGCTCAGCTGGTGCGCCCCGGCGACGAGGTGCGCGTGCGGATCGCCGGCTTCGACCGCATCCTCGTCGTGCGCCAGACCATCGTGAAGCGGGTCAGCGCACCGCTCGCCGCCCTCGCCGCCGAAGACAAGACGCCCCCGCCTCCGCCGCGCGAGCTGACCGCGTTCGTCCCGGTCCGAGACCGCGGCGCGGGGCGTCCGACCAAGCGCGAACGGCGCGACATCGACCGGTTGCGGGGGCGTTCCGCCGACGACTGATCCGGCCCCGGCGATGTCGGAGGTGGGTGCCAGACTTCAGGCATGGAGGATGCAGCGGCGATGAGCCCCGAGGACGCCGAAGCGGCGATGCTCGAGGGCCTGCTCGCCGGTGTCGAGAAGACCCGCGCATCCATCGCCGCCCTCGAAGCGCTCGAGCTCAACCTGCTCGCGACCGCCCGGCAGATCGCCGCCGACCGCACCTCTCGCCTGTCCGATCCGTCGGCCCGGGCGCACGAGATGCCGCTGCGCGACATCGCCGCGGAGTTCGCCACCGCCCTGCACGCGAACGACCGCGGCATGCAGAACGAGCTGCACGACGCCGCCGACATCGCCCGCCGACTGCCGCGCTCCCTCGCCGCCCTCGCCGAGGGCCGCATCTCGCGCCGCCACCTGCGCGCGATCCATGAGGCGTCCACCGGGCTCGACGGCCCCGAGCTCACGGCCTACGACGAGCGTGCCGCGGCGGCCGCCTCCGAGATGTCCGTCAACCGTCTGCGCCCGGTCCTCCGCCGGCTCGCCGAGCAGGCTCAGCAGCGTCCGCTCACCGAACGCCACCGCGAGGCCCGCGCGCACCGCGGCGTCTTCGTGCGCGACCTGCCCGACGGCATGGCCGAGCTCACGGCCGTGCTTCCCGTCATCGAAGCTCACGGCGCACACGACCGGCTCACGCGGATGGCACGCCTCGTTCGAGACGCCCACGACGCCGAGGCCGATCCGCGCACGATCGACCAACTGCGCGCCGACATCCTCAGCGATCTCCTGCTCACCTCGACCACCGCCGACACCGCCGACGCACCACACGCGGGCATCGACGCCGTGCAGGCGCACGTGCGCATCACGATCCCCGCCACCACGCTGATCGGCACGACGTATGCGGGCGCCGAGCTCATCGGCGTCAGTCCCGTCGACGCCGAGACGGCTCGTCGACTCACCGGCGGCGCGAGCGCATGGACGCGCGTGCTGACCCATCCGGTCACCGGCAACGTCGTGGGCGTCGACCGCTACCGACCCAGTGAAGACCAGCGACGCCTGCTCCGGGTACGCGACGAGCGGTGCCGCTTCCCCGGATGCCTCATGCCCACCCACCGCTGCGACATCGACCACACGGTCGACTGGGCCCACGGCGGATCCACGCACGTCGACAACCTCGCGCACCTGTGCCGCCGACATCACTCGCTCAAACACGCCACACCGTGGCGCGTCAGGCTCGGGCCCGACGGCGTGCTCGAGTGGACCAGCCCGCAGGGCCGACACCACCGCGACTCCCCCGCATCCCGCGTCGTCTTCACGGATGCGGCCGACCCGCCCTTCTAGCGAGGGTCACGCATGCACCGGGCTCGCGGTCGCCGGAGGTTCGCCCACCTCGGCGATGCGATGGCCGGTGCACGGCATCCGCGTCACGCGCGCGTTCTCGATCTGCGAGATCGTGAACCACCGCACCGCACCGCGCAGAAGACACCACCCGACGAGATACCACCGGCCGTCGCGCGACGCGAAGAGGATCGGTTCGACATCACGCGTCGTCGTCGCACCGTCTCCGGCCGTGTAGCGAAAACGCACGACTCGCTGCTCAGCCATCGCCTCCTCGATCGCAGATCGGGTGGCCCGAGAGGGTCGCGGCGGTCGGTCGACCCAGACGCGGCCTGCCAGGTCGGTGGCTCGCGCGCGTGTCACCGGGTCCAGCACGTCGACGATCTTGCGGATGCCTGCCGCCGCCAGGTCGGAGAACGGAGCATCGGATGCGGCGGCGACAGCCGACATCAACGCCACCGCCTGCGCCGGCGACAACGTCACGGGCGGCAACGAGCTCCCCGCGAGCATCCCGTAGCCGCCACCGGGTCCCGGGCGCGACCAGAGCGGGGCGCCGCTACGCTCCAGCGCATCGAGATCCCGCTTGATCGTGCGCTCCGAGACCTCGAACTCGCTCGCCAGCCAGGACGCCGTGCAGCCGCGCGTTCCGCTTCGCCGCAGCATCTCTGAGATGGCATGGAGCCTCTCAGCCCGCCTCATCCGACGCTCCCTGCCACCCGCATGATCGAATCATAATCATGACAGAAACAGTGACATCCCGTTGACCGATCATGCTGCGACAGTCATCCCATGACCAAAGAGATTCACACCCCCGTCCTCCTCGTCGCGGGCCACTGGCTGGGCGCGTGGGCCTGGGACGACGTCCTGAGCCACCTGCGCGCGGCCGGCATCCGCCCGACCGCCCTGACCCTCCCCGGACTCGACGACGCCGACCCGGATCGCCTGCAGCGGACTCTGGAGGACCAGACCCGTGCGATCGCCGACGCACTCACCCACCTGGACGCACCCGCCGTGATCGTCGCTCACAGCGGGGCGAACGCCCCCGTCACCCTCGTTCTCGACCGATACCCGGAGCTCGTGCAGCGTGTGATCTGGGTCGATTCGGGGCCGATCGGCGACGGCAGCGTCTTCGCACCGGATCTTCCCCTGACGCAGCGGGAGCTCCCATTGCCTCCCTTCGAGCGGCTCGCGCAGCAGGCGAGTCTGGCGGGACTCACTCCGGGGATCCTGGACGAGTTCCGCGCGAGAGCGCTGTCAGAGCCGGCGGGCGTGCTCACCGCTCCGGCGTCGCTTCGGAATCCCGCGCGTCACGGCGTGCCGACGACGATGGTGTGCTGCTCCATCTCGTCCGCGCAGGTGCGGGGGCTCCTCAGCGCCGGGCACCCGATGTTCGCCGCCGTGGGCGAGGTGACGGATGCGGAGTGGGTCGACCTTCCCACCGGGCACTGGCCGATGTGGAGCCGGCCGCGCGAACTGGCGGAGATCATCACCGCGGCCTCCCTGCGCCGCAACGGGTGAGGTCGAACGACTGCGATGTCAGCCGCGCTCGCCGTCGCTCACTCGTGGAGAAGAGCGCCTGGCGCGATCACTCGCCGCCGCACGCCCGCGCCAGCTGCGTGAGGTGGAAGCTCCACCCCTCCTCGTGCTCATTTGCGAGCGTCGACGGCACACCTGCGTGGCGAAAGCCCGTCTCCGTGATCGTGACGGAGGTCGCCGAGTCATGCGCCTCCAGTCGGAACGTCACCTCGAGCGACGCCGACCATCCGTCCTCTCGCCAGCGGAACGCGAGAAGCTCCGGCTCAGTGCATCGAGTGACGACCCCGTGAGCCTGCCGTTGCTGCCCCGCCTCGATCCAGGTCTCGAGGACCGGCGCGCCGACCACGGCGTCGAAGCGTAGATCCGGCCACCACGTCGCCCGATCGACGGTGAGTGCGCGCCAGACGACGTCCGGCGTGGCCGCGACGACGTGTGCGACGGAGACCGAGTCCCGCGGAGCACTCACCGCCGCTCACTCCTCGAGGAGGTCCAGCAGCCAGCGCGTTCCCCGCACGGAGGCGCCGACCGCCTCGCAGCGCGCGGCGAGCTCGCGGTCGCTCGTGACAACCGTGACCCGCGCTCCCCACTCCGCCTCCTCGCGCGCCGTCCAGACGATCGCGTCGTCGCCCGCGGCCTCGGCGCGGATCTCCAGCACGACCGGCGTCCGGTAGGAGGCCGCGTAGAACACCTCGGCTCCCGGAGCGGCCTCACGAGCCTTCCCCTCCAGCACGACCTTCACCTCCGGATACCAGCGGTCCTCCGCCAGCCCGAGGGCATCGCCGGGGATGCCGCGCACGGCCAGCGCGCGAAGCCGTTCGACGAGCCGCTCCGCCGCGCCCGCGCGATCCTTCCACCATCCGTCCGGCACCGAGCCGACGACGTTGGCCGCATCCACCACGACCTTCGGTCGCACCGCCAGCAGGTCGCGCAGCCGAGGCCAGGATGCGGCAAAGCCGGGGTGAAGCGGATAATCGTCGACGTCAGCGACCGGCACCCACGACAGCTCCACGCTCTCGGGATCGCTGATCACAGGATCGAACGCCCCGACGACGTCGGCGACGACCGTGGCATACGACCAGTAGCCGAGGTCGAGCACACTCATGAGCCGGGGCCTGACGGCGCCATCCGGCACACCGGCTTCCTCCGTCGCCTCGCGAAGAGCGCCGTCCAGGGCGGACTCTCCCTCGTGGCGCGCACCTCCGGGCAGCGCCCACGTACCCCCGTGGTGGCTCCACGACACGCGGTGCTGCAGCAGCACCCCGCGCACGGGGTCGACAGCGAGCAGCCCCGCCGCTCCGAAGCGACCCCAGTAGCGCTCCCCCGTCGGCGCGACGACCCAGGCATCCCCCGGATCCCGCGGTCCCAGCGGCCGACGAGGCTCTCCGGGGGCGGGGGGTTCGATCGTCACGCTGACAGCCTCGCACACCGTGAGGATGCCGACGCGCCCGTCGACACATTCGAGAAAGCCGAACCGCCTCCTACACCCGCTCCGAGGTCGCGCCCGGGACCGACGCGCGTGACTGTGGGCACCCACAACGCGCAGGGCGCGGAGTTCCGGCGAGGTCTGTTATTCCACAACATATGGGTTCGACACCGCATCGGGCCCCTACATACAGTGGTCACACCACCGCAGATCACCTTCACCCCACGGCTAGAAGGAGCCTGCATGTCCACGTCCACCACCGCCCGCTCGATCTCCGTCGCCCCGACGATCGACGAGTACCTCTCCCGCGGAGACTGGCGCGTCAACGCCAATGCCAACCAGGGATACTCCCTCGGCGGCATGATGCTCAACACCTCGGGCAAGGTCATCGCGAACTACTGGCTCGACCAGGTCTACGCCCCCGAGGCGGGCGCGGCGCATCGCGACGGCGACATCCACATCCACGACCTCGACATGTTCGCCGGCTACTGCGCCGGCTGGTCGCTGCGCACTCTGCTCGAACAGGGGTTCAACGGCGTTCCCGGCAAGGTGTCGTCCGCCCCGCCCCGGCACCTGTCGAGCGCGCTCGGACAGATGGTGAACTTCCTCGGGACCCTCCAGAACGAGTGGGCCGGCGCGCAGGCGTTCAGCTCGTTCGACACCTACCTGGCGCCCTTCGTACGCCTGGACGATCTCGACGCCGAGGCCGTCCGGCAGGCGATCGAGGAGTTCGTCTTCAACCTCAACGTCCCCTCCCGGTGGGGCACCCAGACCCCGTTCACCAACCTCACGCTCGACTGGACGTGCCCCGACGACCTCGCCGACCAGCGACCGATGATCGGCGGACAGGTGTGCGACTTCACCTACGGCGAGCTCGCCGCCGAGATGGCGATCATCAACCGGGCGTTCATCGACGTCATGACCGCCGGGGACGCCGACGGACGGGCGTTCACCTTCCCGATCCCGACCTACAACATCACGAAGGACTTCGACTGGGACGACCCCGCCGTCGACGCCCTGTTCGCGATGACCGCCAAGTACGGGCTGCCCTACTTCCAGAACTTCGTGAACTCCGACCTCGACCCGCACATGATCCGGTCGATGTGCTGCCGCCTCCAGCTCGACCTCACACAATTACTGGCGCGCGGCAACGGCCTGTTCGGCTCAGCGGAGCAGACCGGATCCCTCGGCGTCGTCACCGTGAACTGCGCGCGCCTCGGCTACCTGCACCCGGGCGACGAAGCGGGTCTCATCGCACGCCTCGACGAACTGCTCGAGATCGCCCGCGACAGCCTCGAGGCCAAGCGCGTCGTGATCCAGCGGCACATCGACGGCGGCCTGTTCCCCTACACCAAGCGCTATCTCGGAACGCTCGACAACCACTTCTCCACGATCGGCGTCAACGGACTCAACGAGCTCGTGCGCAACTTCACCGGCGACGCCGAAGACATCACCTCGGATGCGGGACACGCCCTCGTCGCCCGCATCCTGGATCACATCCGCGACCGGATGGTGGAGTTCCAGGAGGCGACCGGCACGATGTACAACCTCGAGGCGACGCCCGCCGAGGGCGCCACATACCGCTTCGCGAAGAGCGACATCGCCCGCTACGAGGGCATCCGCCACGCGGGCACCGACGACAACCCGTACTACACGAACTCGTCGCAACTGCCCGTGGGCTACACCGACGACGCGTTCGAGGCCCTTCTGCTGCAGGAGGATCTGCAACAGAAGTACACGGGCGGCACGGTACTTCACCTCTACATGGGCGAAGCCGTCTCCTCCCCCGCGGCCTGCCGAACGCTCGTGCGTCGCGCGCTCGAGAAGTTCCGGCTGCCGTACATCACCATCACGCCGACCTTCTCGATCTGCCCGCGCCACGGATACCGCTCGGGCGAGCACACCGTGTGCCCCGAGTGCGGGGCCGACTGCGAGGTGTGGACGCGGGTCATGGGCTACTTCCGCCCGGTGTCGTCCTTCAACGTGGGCAAGAAGGGCGAGGCCGCCGAGCGCGTCGCGTTCGCCGAGTCGCGCTCCCTCGCCTCGGCGGCGGTGTGAGGTGATCCCCGCCGCGATCGACCCCGCCACCCTGCGCATCGCCGGCCTCACACGGCTGTCCACGGTCGACTGGCCCGACAAGCTCGTCGCGACCGTCTTCCTGCAGGGGTGCCCGTGGGACTGCTTCTACTGCCACAACCCGGCGTTGCGCGCGCCGCGCGCGCCCGCGGCGATGAGCTGGCAGACGCTGCGGGCGTTCCTGAAGAAGCGGCGGGGCCTGCTCGACGGCGTCGTGTTCTCGGGCGGCGAGCCCACGATGCAGCCCGCACTGCCGGCGGCGATCGCCGCGGTGCGGCAGCTCGGATTCGCGGTCGGACTCCACACGGCGGGGATCTACCCGGCGGCACTCGCCCGCATCCTGCCCTATGTCGACTGGGTGGGCTTGGACATCAAGACGAGCAAGCGGCTCTACGAGAAGGTCACCGGCTACTCGAACAGCGCCGAGCGCTCATGGGGGTCGCTGTCGGTCGTGCTGGCCGAGTCTGCGGCGCGCGCCGGCACGAACCGCCCGCTCGACTACGAAGTGCGCACGACGGTGCACCCCGAGGCGGCGGATGCGGCCGAGCTCGCCGTTCTCGGTCACCGGCTCGCCGACGCCGGCGTCACGTGCTGGGCGCTCCAGCGCTTCCGCAGCGAAGGGACCCGCATCCCCCTGCCCCGCGTCGGCGAGGCCTCCTACGAGGTCTCGCTCGACACGGTGCCGGGTGAGCGGTTCGCGCGGTTCGCCGTTCGCTGAGCTCAGCGCTGGCGGCGCTCGCGCACCCGCATGTTGATGACGATGGGCGTGCCCTCGAAGCCGTACAGCTCACGCAGGCGGCGCTGGATGAACCGACGGTAGCCGGGGTCCAGGAAGCCCGTCGTGAACAGGACGAATGTCGGCGGACGCGTGCCCGCCTGCGTGCCGAACAGGATGCGGGGCTGCTTGCCGCCGCGCACGGGATGCGGGTGCTCGGCGACGAGTTCGGAGAGGAAGGCGTTGAACTTGCCCGTCGAGATGCGCTGATCCCACGACTCGAGGGCCGTCTCGAGCGCCGGGACGAGCTTCTCGAGGTGGCGGCCGGTGCGGGCGGAGATGTTGACGCGCGGCGCCCATGCGACGTGCGCGAGATCCTGTTCGATCTCGCGCTCCAGGTACCGGCGACGGTCGATGTTCGCCATGTCGTCGTCGTTCAGGCGGTCCCACTTGTTGAAGGCGAGCACGAGCGCGCGGCCCGACTCGAGCACCATGTCGATGATGCGCACGTCCTGCTCGCTGAGGGGCGCGGACACGTCCAGCACGACGACGGCCACTTCGGCCTTCTCGAGGGCGGCCGAGGTGCGCAGCGACGCGTAGAAGTCCGCACCCTGCTGCAGGTGGACGCGGCGGCGGATGCCGGCGGTGTCGACCAGACGCCACAGCTTGCCGCCGAGCTCGACGATCTCGTCGACCGGGTCGCGGGTGGTGCCGGCGAGCTCGTTGACGACGACGCGCTCCTCGCCGGCCGCCTTGTTCAGCAGCGACGACTTGCCCACGTTCGGGCGCCCCAGGATCGCGACGCGGCGCGGGCCGCCGATCTCGTGCTTGGCGACGGCGGAGACGTCCGGCAGCACCTTCACGAGTTCGTCGAGGAGGTCCGCGACACCGCGGCCGTGGATGGCGGAGACCGGATGCGGCTCTCCCAGCCCGAGGTTCCACAGTGCCGCAGCTTCCGGCTCCTGGCGCGCGTCGTCGATCTTGTTGGCGACGAGCATGACGGGCTTGCCGCTGCGACGCAGGAGCTTCACGACGTGCTCGTCGGTCGAGGTGGCGCCGACCATCGCATCGACCACGAACAGCACGACGTCGGCGAGATCGATCGCAACCTCGGCCTGGGCGGCCACCGACCGGTCGATGCCCTTGGCGTCGGGCTCCCAGCCGCCGGTGTCGACGAGCGAGAAGCGGCGGTCGAGCCACTCCGCCTTGTACGTCACGCGGTCGCGCGTCACGCCGGGGGTGTCCTCGACGACGGCCTCGCGACGCCCGAGGATGCGGTTCACGAGCGCGGACTTGCCGACGTTCGGGCGACCGACGATCGCGACCACCGGCAGCGCCGGCAGGTACTCGATGCCGTCGCCGGAGCCGACGAGGCCCGCGAGCACCTCGGCGTCGTCGTCATCGAGGTCGTAGTCCTCGAGCGACGCCCGCAGCGCGATCGCGCGCTGCTCGGCGAGCGTGTCGTCGATTCCGGCGAGGGTCTCCTCGAGCTGATCTGGTCCGGCTTCGTACTCGTCCTCAGCGCGCATCGCGCACCTCCTGCATTTTCTCTGCGACCGCGAGAACGGCCGCCACTGTCTCATCGAAGTCGAGGTGCGTGGAATCCACGACCTCGACCCCTTCGGCCGCCGACATGAAGTCGACGACGGTGGAATCTGATGCGTCACGGCGGCGCAGCGAGTCCGCGACGGCCGCCGCGTCCTGACCGCTCACCTCGGCGCTGCGCCGGGCGGCGCGGACCTCGGGGGCTGCCGTGAGCAGGATGCGCACCGGCGCATCGGGGGCGACCACCGTGGTGATGTCACGCCCCTCGACGACGACACCGGGTCGTCCGGACTCGGCGACGAGGGCACGGAAGCGGGCGTTCACCGTGTGGCGCACGACGGGGACGCGGGCGACGCCGCTGACCGCCTCGGTCACGCGGGTCTCACGGATCGCCTCGGTGACGTCCGTGTCTCCCACCCGCACCCAGTAGTCGTCCGGGTCCAGCGAGATGCTGCCGTCGAAGTCGCCCATCGCCTCGAGCACCGCGGTGGCGTCGGAGGTGTCGACGGAGCGGTCGAGCGCGTGCCAGGCGAGCGAGCGGTACACCGCCCCCGTGTCGAGGTAGCCGTAGCCGAGGCGGCGGGCGACCTCTTTGGAGACCGAGGACTTGCCGCTGCCGGCGGGGCCGTCGACGGCGACGATGGCGACGTCGGAATCACTCATTGGCACTGCTCGCAATCCTCCACCCGCGCGCCTCGAGGCCCGCAACGGCGGGTGCGGCGATCGCGGGAACGACACTGATCTCTGCCAGGCCGAACTGGGCGCCGGGCGAATGCTCCAGGCGCAGGTCCTCGACGTTCACCCCGAGCTCGCCGAGCTCGCCGAACAGGCGGCCGAGCTGGCCCGGGGTGTCGTCCACCATGACGACGATGGTCTCGAAGCGACGGTTCTGCCCGTGCTTTCCCGGCAGCCGCTCGACGCCCTGGTTGCCGCGCAGGATCGTGTCGGCGACACCGCGTCGCGCGCCCGGCGCATCCGGCTGCCGCAACGCGTCGGCGACGGCGGCGAGATCCGCAGCGAACGCGTCGAGCACGTCCACGACGGGAGCGGCGTTGGCGCCGAGGATCTGCACCCAGAGCTCGGGTGCGGATGCGGCGAGCCGGGTGGTGTCGCGAACACCCTGCCCGGCCAGGCGCAAGGCGTCCTCGGGTGCTGCCGTGAGCCGCGCGGCGAGCAGGCTCGAGACGAGCTGCGGCACGTGCGAGACGAGGGCGACAGAGCGGTCGTGCTCCTCGGGTGCCATCTCGATCGGCATGGCACCCAGATCGAGCGCGAGCCCCTCCACGAGCGCCAGATCGGCGGCGGCGGTCTCCTCATCGCGGCAGACCACCCACGGCCGTCCGACGAACAGGTCGGCGCGCGCCGCGATGGCGCCGCCGCGTTCGCGACCGGCCATGGGGTGCGAGCCGATGTAGCGCGTGAGGTCCACGTCACGGGCACGGAGTGCGCGCAGCGGCTGGCCCTTGACGCTCGCGACATCGGTCACGACGGCATCGGGATAGGCCGAGAGTTCTCGCTCGACGACGTCGGCGATCACGTCCGGCGGCACGGCGACGACGATGAGTCGGGGGGCGTCGCCGGGCGCCGCGGCACGACCGGCGCCGTAGTCGATCGCCAGGCGGAGCTGGGCGGGTGAGGTGTCGTCGAGCACGACGTCGACGTCCAGGGCACGGAGGGCGTGACCGATGCTGGCGCCCAGCAGGCCCGCGCCGACGACACGGACCGTGCCCGAGGTGCGCGCGGCGACCCGCGCGGGCGCGCTGATGCCGTTCGACTCGCTCACTGGTTCTCCTGCTCTCCGGGCGGGTCGGACACCTGGTCGCGGCGCGCGAGCGTGAGAAGCGCACCCCGCTCGATCTTAGTCAACTCCCGCATCCGCCCCGCCGGGAGTGTTCCCAGGTGGAGGGGACCGAACTGTCGGCGCACGAGCTCGAGGACGGGATGCCCGACCGAGGCCATCATGCGCCGCACGATGCGATTGCGGCCGGAGTGGAGCGTCAGCTCCACGAGGCTGCTCGTGGCGGAGGCGTCGAGCAGGCGCGCCTTGTCCGCCCGGATGAAGCCGTCCTCCAGCTCGAAGCCGCGCGTGAGCGCTGAGATCGTCTGCGCCGACACCCGGCCGTCGACCTTCGCGATATAGACCTTCGTGACACCGAACGAGGGGTGTGCCAGCACGTGCGCGAGCTCCCCGTCGTTGGTCAGCAGGAGGAGACCTGACGTGTCGGCGTCCAGGCGACCGACGTTGTAGAGGCGCTCCTCGAAGTCACGGGTGAACTCACGGAGGTCGCGGCGGCCGCGATCGTCGCCCATCGAGCTCACGACGCCCGTGGGCTTGTTGAGCATGACGTACCGCTTGGACTGGTCGAACTCGACCGCGACGCCGTCGACGTCGACGAGGTCGGCCTCGGGATCGATCCGGCTGCCGAGCTCCGTCACGACGGTGCCGTTCACGCGCACCCGACCCTCGACGATGTACTGCTCCGCCACGCGGCGCGAGGCGACGCCCGCGTTCGCGAGCGCCTTCTGCAGGCGGACGCCCTCGGTATCGGTCATCGTGCGATCTCCTCGAAGCCGGTGCTGCCGTCATCGAGCAGCGGTGAGATGTGGGGAAGCTCGTCGATCGTGTTGATGCCGAGCTTCTCGAGCAGCGCATCGGTCGTGCCGTACAGGATGGCGCCGGTCTCCCCGTCGTGGCCGACCTCGGTGATGAGACCGCGCCCCACGAGCGTGCGCACGACCGAGTCGACGTTGACGGCGCGGATCGACGCGACCTGGCCGCGGGTGACGGGCTGCTTGTATGCGATGACCGCGAGGGTCTCCAGGGCCGCCTGCGAGAGACGAGCGGGCTGCTGGGTGCCGAGGAACTCGGTGATGACGCGGTCGTACTCCTCGCGCACGTAGAGCCGCCACCCGCCCCCCACCTCGCGCAGCTCGAAGCCGCGGCGCGGGCCGCCGTCCTCGCCGTCGTAGTCCGCGACGAGCGCCGCGATCGCCTTGCGTACCGCCGGGACGGGCGCGCTGACCGCGGCCGCGAGGGCGACGACGCTGTGCGGCTCGTCGAGGATCAGCAGGACGGCTTCGAGACGGCGCGCGACCGAGCCCACATCCTGCGGCCAGGCGGTGGTCTCCGATTCCTCGGTGCGGATGTCATCGGTCATAGTCGGCTCCCAGGGTGGCGAGGTTCTCCTCGGACCAGCGTTCCGCGCTCCAGCGCAGGGTCAGCTCGCCGAGGGGCTCCAACTGCTCGAACGACAGTGCCGCGTGGCGGTACAGCTCGAGGATGGAGAGGAATCGTGCGACGACGATGCCGGAGGCGTCCACTCCGGCGATCAGTTCGCGGAAGGTCAGCGTGCCGCGCTGGCGCAGCAGGGTCACGACGATCGCAGCCTGCTCGCGGATGCTGACCAGCGGCGCGTGCAGGTGATCGAGTCCGACCGTCGGGATCTCCTTCGGCGCCATCGCCAGCATGGCGAGGGCGGCGAAATCCTCGGTGCTGAGCGTCCAGACCAGCTCAGGCGCGGCCTGGCGGTACCGCTCGTCGATGCGGACGCTGCGCGCATGCCGTCTCTCTTCGCGCTCCAGCGAGCGCGCGAACCAGGCGGAGACCTCTTTGAAGGCGCGGTACTGCAGCAGCCGGGCGAACAGCAGGTCGCGCGCTTCGAGCAGAGCCACGGCCTCCGCGTCCACGAGCTCGCCCTGCGGGAGCAGCCCCGCCACTTTCATGTCGAGCAGGGTCGCGGCGACGACGAGGAACTCCGACGCCTCGTCCAGCTCCGCATCCGGGCCGAGCTGGCGAAGGTAGGCGATGAACTCGTCGGTGACGACGCTGAGCGCCACATCTGTGATGTCGAGCTCGTGCTGCGAGATGAGGGTCAGCAGCAGATCGAACGGGCCGTCGAAGACGCCCAGCGATACCCGGAATCCGTCGGTGGCCGCGTCCTGCGGCTCAGGCGACGGCGCCACGGGCGACCAGCTCCCGCGCGAGACGCAGGTAGGCCTGCGCCGCGGCGTGCTCGGGAGCGAACTCGGTGATGGGCATCCCCGACACCGACGCGTCGGGGAACTTCACGGTGCGCCCGATCACGGTCTCCAGCACGTCGTCGCCGAACGCCTCGACCACGCGTTCGAGCACCTCGCGCGAGTGGAGCGTGCGCGGGTCGTACATCGTGGCGAGCACCCCGTCGAGGGTGATCGAGGGGTTCAGCCGGTCGCGCACCTTGTCGATCGTCTCGATCAGCAGGGCGACGCCGCGCAAGGCAAAGAACTCGCACTCGAGCGGGATCAGCACGCCGTGGCTCGCCGTCAGGGCGTTGACCGTCAGCAGCCCCAGCGAAGGCTGGCAGTCGATGAGGATGACGTCGTACTCCCCCGCCACATGGCGCAGCACGCGGGCAAGGATCGTCTCGCGCGCCACCTCGTTGACGAGGTGCACCTCGGCGGCGGAGAGGTCGATGTTCGCCGGAAGCACGTCGAGACCGTCGACGGAGGTCGTGACGATGACCTCGCGCGGGTCGCGCTTGGTGTCCAGCAGCAGGTCGTAGATCGTTGGCACGTCGTGCGTCGTGATACCCAGGCCTGCCGACAGCGCACCCTGCGGGTCGAAGTCGACCGCCAGCACCTTGCGCCCGTAGTGGGCGAGGGATGCGGCCAGGTTGATGGTCGTGGTCGTCTTGCCGACCCCGCCCTTCTGATTGCAGAGGGCGATGATGCGCGCGGGGCCGTGGGCGGCGAGCGCCGGCGGTGTCGCGAACCCCTGATAGGGGCGACCGGTCGGGCCGAGGGGCACGTCGCCCTTCGTGCCTCTACCCGCCTGCTTCACTGCGCGCTCCGCCACCGTACTCCCGCTCTGCTTGGTCGTTCGATCGATTCTAGCGACGGCAGACCGCGGGTTCGGGGAGGGCGCACCGAGCCCCCTCCCCGAACCGCGCTCAGACGGTGCGCCGGCGACGCGCGGCGGCTGCCAGCACGACGGCACCCGCGAGAAGTGCCAGGACACCGCCGCCGAGCCAGACGCCGGAGATCTCCGAGCCGGACGCGGCCAGCAGGTGGTCGCCCTCCTCGGTCACCTCGGGCGCCGGGACGACCGGGTCGACGATGGGCGCGACACCGTTGACGGCGGACGTGTCGTTCGCGAGCGTCGCCGTGACGCTCGCGATCGCGCCGAGCATGATCCCGAGCGCCTCGGTGTTGATGTTCGACATGTCATCGGCGGGCGTGTGATAGTTCGGGTCCATGATGATGCCCTCGGTGCCGCCGAACAGCGCCACCTGTTCCGCCGTCTTGACGTCATCGGCTCCCGTGAACAGGCCGGATGCGGGGATCCCCGCCAGGATGAACGCGTTGTAATCGCTGCGGGCGTCGAAGGCGGTGTCGATCCACGGCTGCCCGATCGCATCGAAGTAGCTCGTGAACGCCGCCTCCGTCGCGATCGATCCCTCCGGGACCTCCACCGGCGCCTCGTACGTGGACTGGTCGGCGTCGTAGACGGCGATCACGTAGTTGGGAGAGGCGACCATGTCGAAGTTGAGGTAGGTCGCGATGGCATCCGCATCGGCATCGGTCAGTTCTTCGACGTAGTGCGCCGATCCCAAGAGCCCGATCTCCTCTGCGCCCCACCAGGCGAAGCGGACCGTGTTCTCCAGCTCACCCGACGCGGCCAGCTGAAGGGCGACCTCCAGGATCGCCGCCGAGCCCGAGCCGTTGTCGTTGATGCCGGGGCCGTCCTCGACGGAGTCGAGGTGCGCACCGAGCATGACGACGTTGTCGTCGCGACCGGTGGGCGTGTCGGCGATGATGTTGAACGTCTCGACGGAGTCGATGTGCTGCTGCAGATCGAGATCCGCCAGGACGGGTCCGTCGGCGAGCGCCGCGAGCAGGTCCTGTCCCTCGCTCTGCAGGATGCCGACCGTCGGCGCGAGGTCAGGGGTTTGCGCGCCGAGGGTGCCCTGGAGCGGACCCGGCTCGTTGTTGTAGATGATCACGGCCTCCGCGCCGGCGGCAGCGGCCGCGGCCGACTTCTCCGCGAAGGAGCAGCTGCCGCGCGAGACGAGAGCGATGGCGCCTGCGGCGTCGATACCGGCCCAGTCGTCCGCTGTGCATCCCAGCGGGGCGGTCGGGGCGATCAGCGGCAGGTCGCTGAGCCCGCCGGCGGGCGTGCCCGGGGTGAACTCCATGGGGATGCCGAAGGGATCTGCGGCGCTGTAGCCGTCGACCGTGAGCGTGTACGCGTCGATCGTCTGCAGGTCCGCGTCGAAGTACTGGCGTTCGGGCGTGTACCCGGCGGCCGTCAGCGCCTGCTCGATGTAGGCCGCGCTGGCTTCATAGCCGCTCGTGCCCGCCGCCCGATTGCCGCCGTTGGCGTCGGCGATGTCCTGCAGCTGCTGCAGGTGGCCGACGACGGCGTCCACCGTCACCCGCTCTTCCAGATCGGCGGGATCGACGGCGGCAGCCGGCGCAATGCCGACGGTCACCGCCAGAGCTGCGCCGATGCTGATCCCGATGCCGATACGGGTGGCTCGTGGCCGTGATGTCGTCACGTGGTGTCCTCTCGCGTTTCCCCGGTGCGCCCGACGCTAGTCGGAATCGGCGGCGATCGCTTAGACAATTCACAGGTTCGTAACGTGACACGACGCCCCGGACCCGACGTGGGGGCTCCGCTCAGAACAGCGAGCCCAACACGTCCAGTCTGAGCTGGGCGACGACGGCGATGAGCGCGACGTCGAGGATGGCGACCAACGGCGCCCAGCTCGCGAGCCATCGGCCGACCGGCCGCATCCGAACGCCCCACAGCCCCGCGCGGGCGGTCCAGCCGAGCGTGACCCAGAAGAGAGGGATGGTGACGAGCCACACGACCATGCACCACGGGCAGAGCGAGCCGTACTCGAAGACGCTCCGATAGGCCAGGAAGTGCACGAACACGAAGGCGGCGGCGACGAAGGCCAGGTAGGTGCGCCAGTACCAGCTCCTCAGGCCCGTCGCACCGGCGAGCGCCGTCACACCGGCGTAGATCGGGCCGAGGAACAGCACGACCCCGATGATCGAGTTGCTGAAGCCGAGGAGGTTGCCCCCGGGAGAGAGCAGGTTGGGCCCGCACGTCACGATCACGCTCAACTGGCACGACACGAGCGGGTCGACGCCGCGCAGCTGCCCGATGTACTCGAGATACAGCAGGAACGAGACCGCCCAGCCGAGAAGGCCGGCGATGATCCAGAAGACGGCGAGCGCGCGGGAAGGGGGCGCGGTGGGAACGCTCATGCGCTCAGTGTGCGCGCGGCGGGTGCGACTGACGGGGCGCAGTGGCCGTGACTAATGCGTCCGGTTCACCGCATCCCCTGCAGCTGATCGACGGACACGACGCCGGGATGCAGCGCACCGTCGGCGATGAGGGTGGGAACGGTCGCCGTGCGGATCTCCTCCTCGACGATCCGCTTTCCCTCGGCGACGATGTCGTGCACCCGATCGGATGCGGCGAGCCGCGCGACGTCCTGGATGCCGGCGGCGTCGTAGCCGGCGTCCGCGAGCCACTCCTGCAGCTGGGACTCAGCCTGCTCCGGCGATGCCTGCTCGTTGAACCACGTCTGCCAGGCGACGCCGTCGGGACGCTCGCCCGTGAAGATGTGCTCGAGGATCCGCCAGTCCGTGCCTCCCTGCGCGGGGACGTCGGCCTGCTCCGTGAGGCGGATGGCGGTGAGGTAGTCGGTGATCAGCGGCGAGTTCGCGAACTTCGGGGCGGCATCCGGTCCGATCGGGTACGGGAGGTAGGCGAGGTTCTGCTCGTCGGGGAAGCCGGCGCTCTCGATGTTGCGGAAGAGCTCGGCGCAGAAACGGCAGCCCGGGTCGATCACCTCGACCGCCACGGGAAGCCCATCGCGGTACCCCCCGGCGTAGCTCGCCGCCTCGGGGAGGTACTCGCGCGCATCCCAGTCCTTCAGCCGGCTCGGGAGTGCGTCGAAGGTCTTGCCGAGCGAGCGGAACTCCGCGGCGAACGCACCGAGGACATCCCCCTTGGCCAGCGCCGAACCGAAGTCATCCGCGCCCGCGTCGATGCTGCACGCGCCCGCCGAGAGGCTGCACGCCTGTGTGTCCTGGGGGTTGCAGGTTCCGTAGACGAAGAGGTTGAGGCCGCTCTTGCCGACGATGTACAGGCTCAGAACGAGCGAGAGCACCATGATCCACGCGGTCACCTCGATCGCGATGCTCGCCGGCCTCACGAGCCGCGGCGCCCGCACGGCGAGGGGCGCGAGCATGCTGTTCTTCACGTCCTCGCGGAACGACGTGTCGCAGGGGCGGAACGTCACGCGCCGGGTGACGCATCGCCAGGCCGTGCCGAGCAGGCGCCGGTACTTGGCGGAGACGGCCGCCAGAACCAGCAGCACGATGAACGCGGCGATGCACAGCATTCAGAGCCCCCTCAGCATCCGGCCGAGCACGTCGAGGCAGCGTGCGACGTCCTGTTCGGTGTTGTGCGCGCCCAGACTGAACCGCACCAGCGGCTCGACCCGTTCGCGTTCGCGCAGCCAGTAGTGCGCACAGAAGTATCCACTGCGTGCGGAGATCCCCGCCTTCGAGAGGAACACCGCCAGTCGGTTGCTGTCGACGCGGTGGGCGCGAAAGGGCACGAGCGCGCCGTCGGAGTCACCGAAGACGCTCAGGTGCGGAATCTCGTCCAACCCCTCCCGCAGCGCACGCGTCAAGCGTCGCTCACGCTGCTCGACGGACTCCCCTGCGGTGCGCGAGTACGACTGGCGCCACCGCAGCGCCGCGCCGAAGGCGAGGATCTCACCCCAGGCCTGCAGGCCGGGTTCGAGGCGGGTATGCGGCTCGTCGAGCAGCACGAAGTCGTCCGCGGAGACCTCCGCCACCTGACCGCCGCCGACGAATCCCACCTCGAGCGACATCAGCAGGGCATGCGTCGCGACGACGACGCCCAGGGACGGCCCGTACGCCTTGTGTCCAGAGAAGCAGATCGCATCGGCCGCGAGAGAGCGCAGGACCTCGGGCGCGTGGGCCATCGCCTGCGCGGCGTCGACGATGACCGCCCCGCCGAGACGGTGGACGTCGGCCACGAGACCCGCCAGATCCGCGGTGACGGCACCGTCCACATTGTTCTGGGCCGAGACGACGACGAGGGCATCGGCGAGGTCGGCGTCGCGGTACATCAGTGCACCGAGCGCGTCGCGCTCGAGCACGACACGATCGATGCCGCGAGCGCGGGCGAAGGCGATGGTACTGAGAAAGACCGCGTTGTGCTCGGTGACCGTCGTCACGACTCGGCGGAATCTGCCGGCG
The DNA here is from genome assembly GCF_031453615.1 of Microbacterium sp. SORGH_AS_0428. Classification (NCBI taxonomy): domain Bacteria; kingdom Bacillati; phylum Actinomycetota; class Actinomycetes; order Micrococcales; family Microbacteriaceae; genus Microbacterium; species Microbacterium sp. SORGH_AS_0428. The sequence continues at coordinate 705,650 of NZ_JAVIZT010000001.1, forward strand.
GGCAGCTGTGTCAGCAGGAGGTTCAGGCCGTACGTGGTGTTCAACGTGAACGAGACCGCATGCGTGCGGGAGGTGAGCCCGAGCGTGCGCAGCACCGCCGCGCGCGTGTCGGCGACGCCCGCATCCACCTCGCGCGCGCTCTCGTAGGAGGCGCGGCCGCCGCACGCGTTGCGGGTGCGGAAGTACTCGTCGAACGCCTCGATGACGGGCGTGGGGCGCATCGACTGGCAGGCCGCATCCAGGTACACGGTGTCGGCGGGCAGGTAGGCGAAACCCGGACGGTCCGACGCTCCCTCCCCCATCGTGGTGCGGCGCAGTCTCCTCACCCCTCCGATGATCCGCGGGCGCAGGGCGTGCCGCCCACGGCGGAGCCGTGACTATCCCGGGTGCGCGGGAATCGAGAGCGCGTTCGGCTCAGCGCGCCCGCGGGTGAGCGGCCGCGTAGACGTCGCGGAGGGCGTCGACGCTCACGTGCGTGTAGATCTGGGTCGTCGCCACCGAGGAGTGGCCGAGCAGTTCCTGCACCACGCGCACGTCGGCTCCGCCCTGCAGCAGGTGCGTCGCGAACGAGTGACGCAGCGTGTGCGGCGAGACGTGCGCCTCCAGTCCCGCCCCTTCCGCCGCCTGCTGAAGCACAGCCCACGCGCTCTGCCGCGACAGCGCCGCTCCGCGCGCCCCCAGAAAGAGGCGCGGCGTGCCCCGGCCGCGGCGCGCGAGCTCGGGGCGGGCACGCGTGAGGTAGGCGTCGACCGCGGCGCGGGCGTAGGAGCCGACCGGCACGATCCGCTCCTTCGATCCCTTTCCCCGCACCCGCAGGACCTCGCCGTGCGCGAGGTCGTCCACATCCAGCTGCACGATCTCCGAGACGCGCGCACCGGTCGCGTACAGCAGCTCGACGAGCGCCCGGTCGCGGAGCTGGACCGAGGTGGCCTGATCTGCCTCCCCCGGCGCGGGGCCCGACGCATCGAGAAGCCGTTCGACCTGATCGATCGTCAAAGCTTTGGGAAGCCGCTGCGCGAGTTTGGGCGGTCGGAGATCCTGCGCCGGATCGTCCTCGCGGATCCCCTCGCGCACGAGGAACCGGTGCAGCCCGCGGACCGAGGACTGCAGCCGGGCGAGGCTGGATGCGGCCGGTCGAGGCTCCGCCGACGCCTTCTCCGCGGCGAACGCGGTGACCATCGCCGCATCCACCTCGTCGACGCCGTCGACGCCGCGCTCCGCGAGCCACGCGACATAGGTCGCCAGGTCGCGGCGGTACGCGTCGACGGTGTGGGAGGCCAGCCCGCGCTCGATCGTCACGTGGCGCAGGTACACCTCGACCGCGCGGCCGATGCGCATCTCAGCGGGCCAGGTCGTCCCGGCGGAGCCGTTCGGCCGCGGCGAGCACACCCGAGATGAGGATGCCGTTGCGCACGCCGCCTGCGAGGATCGCTCCGACGACCTCGGCCAGCGGCACCCACCGCGTGACGATGTCCGCCTCCTCGTCGGTGCGCTCGTGCGCGCTGAGCTGGACGAGGTCGCGCGCGAGGAAGACGTGGACGATCTCGTCGCTGCCGCCGGGGCTCGTGAACAGGCTCACGAGAGGCTCGAGGCTGCCCGCGGCGAGATCGACCTCCTCCGCGAGCTCGCGACGGGCCGTCTCGGCCGGGCTCTCCCCCGCCACATCGAGCAGTCCGGCCGGGATCTCCCAGTCTCGGCGACGAATCGGATGCCGGTACTGCTGGATCAGCAGCACTCGGTCCTCGTCGTCAACGGCCACGACAGCGGCCGCCCCGGTGTGGTCGACGTAGTCGCGCACGATCTCGCCGTCGCCGTAGCGCACGACATCCGAGCGCACGTCCCAGACGCGGCCGTGGAAGACCACGCTCGTGTCGACGACCTCGCCGTCGAACCGCTCGTCCTCGATCACGGCCGCGCCCCGATCACGCGTTCTCGACGTCGAACAGCTCGCTCGCGCGGTGGCGATCCAGCGCCGCGCCGACGAGCCCGCGGAACAGCGGATGCGGCGCGGTCGGCCGCGAACGCAGCTCGGGGTGGGCCTGTGTCGCGATGTAGTACGGGTGCACGTCGCGCGGCAGCTCGACGTACTCGACGAGACCGAGGTCGGGGTTCAGGCCCGAGAAGACGAGCCCCGCCTCGGCGAGCTGCTCGCGGTAGGCGTTGTTGACCTCGTAGCGGTGGCGGTGGCGCTCGGAGGCGCGGGTCGAGCCGTAGACCTCCGCCGCGATCGAGCCTTCGGCGAGGTCCGCCGGGTACAGACCCAACCGCATCGTGCCGCCCAGGTCACCGTGGTCGAGGATGTCGACCTGCTCGGCCATCGTCGCGACGACGGGGTGCACGGTGTCGGGGTCGAACTCGCTCGAGGACGCGCCTTCCAGGCCCGCCATCGTGCGGGCGTACTCGATGACCATGCACTGCAGGCCCAGGCAGATGCCGAGCGTCGGGATGCCCTGCTCACGCGCGAAGCGGAGCGCGCCGAGCTTGCCCTCGATGCCGCGGATGCCGAATCCGCCGGGGACGACGATACCGTCGACGTCCGCGAGCGCGGCCGCGGCACCCTCGGGCGTCTCGCAGGTGTCGGAGGGGATCCAGCGGATGTTGACGTGGGTCTCGTGCGCGAAGCCGCCCGCCTTCAGCGCCTCCGTCACCGACAGGTAGGCGTCGGGAAGGTCGATGTACTTGCCGACCAGTCCGATGGTGACGTCGTGCTTGGGGTTGTGCACGGCGTTGAGAACCTGCTGCCAGCGCGACCAGTCGACCTCGGCCGCCTTCTCGCTGAGACCGAGCCGGCGTGCGATGTACGCGTCCAGGCCCTGCTCGTTGAGGGTGGAGGGGATGTCGTAGATGCTCGGCAGGTCGACGGTGTTGATGACGCCCTCGACATCGACGTCGCACATCAGGGCGATCTTGCGCTTGTTGGCGTCGGTGACGGGGCGGTCGCTGCGCAGCACCAGGGCGTCGGGCTGGATGCCGATCGAGCGGAGAGCGGCGACCGAGTGCTGCGTGGGCTTGGTCTTCTGCTCGCCCGACGCGCCCATGAAGGGCACGAGGGACACGTGTACGAAGAACACCGTGTCGCGGCCGAGCTCGTGACGCAGCTGGCGCGCCGCCTCGAGGAACGGCTGGGACTCGATGTCGCCGACCGTGCCGCCGACCTCGGTGATGATCACGTCGGGCTTGGGCGACTCGCTGGCCTGCAGCCGCATCCGGCGCTTGATCTCGTCGGTGATGTGCGGGATGACCTGGACCGTGTCGCCGAGGTACTCGCCGCGACGCTCGCGGGCGATGACCTGCGAGTAGATCTGACCGGTCGTGACGTTGGCCGCCTGGCTCAGCTCGATGTCGAGGAAGCGCTCGTAGTGCCCGATGTCGAGATCGGTCTCGGCGCCGTCGTCGGTGACGAAGACCTCGCCGTGCTGGAACGGATTCATCGTTCCAGGGTCGACGTTCAGGTACGGGTCGAGCTTCTGCATGACGACGCGCAGGCCCCGAGCGGTGAGCAGATTGCCGAGGCTGGCTGCGGTCAGGCCCTTGCCCAACGAGGAGACGACACCGCCCGTCACGAAGATGTGCTTGGTGGTGTCGTCGTTGTTCGTACCGTGGGAGAGGCCTGAGCCGGAAGAGTTCGTCACGGGCTTCTATCCTATCAGTGGGCGGGGCCGGCGAGGGCGAGCAGCTCGCGCGCGTGTGTGAGTGCTGCGTCGGAGTCTGCCAAACCCGAGAGCAGTCGCGCCATCTCCGCTTCCCGCTCGGCTCCCGTCAGACGCCGGACGCTGGACTGGGTGACGGAGCCGTCGTTCTGCTTCACGACGCTGAGATGGTTCGTCGCGAACGCCGCCACCTGGGCGAGGTGGGTCACGACGATCACCTGCGAGGTCTCGGCGAGGCGGGCCAGGCGCCGACCCACCTCGATGGCGGCGGCGCCGCCGATTCCCGCATCCACCTCGTCGAAGACGAACGTGGGCACCGGATCGGTCGCGGCGATCACGACTTCGATCGCGAGCATGACGCGACTGAGCTCGCCGCCCGACGCCCCCTTCGACACGGGGCGAGGAGCCGCTCCCGGATGCGGGGCGAGGAGGATCGCGACCTCGTCGCGTCCTGCGGCGGATGCGGGCGTCTCACTCACCTGCACGTCGACGCGGGCGTCGGGCAGGGCGAGGGCGTGCAGCTCCTCGGTGACATCGGCGGCGAGGCGCCCCGCCGCCTTGCGACGCGCCGCGGTCAGCGCCGTGGCCGCGGCGTCGAGGCGCTCGACGACCTGCGCGCGCTCGGCGCTCAACCGCTCGACGCGCGAGTCGTCGTCGTCGAGCTCGGCCAGGCGGTCGGCGCCGTCGGCGGCGAGTGTCAGTGCGGCTTCCAGGCTGCCGTGGGCGCGCACGAGCGCGGCGAGCACGCTGCGGCGCTCCTCCACCGCGGCGAGCTCGGCAGGTCCCGTCTCGTCGAGATCGGCGAGATAGCCCGCGACGGTGCCGGCGAGATCGACGATCCGGTACGAGATCTCGGCGGCCTGCTCCGCCATCGCCGCGACGGCGGGGTCGGCGTCGGAGACGCGTTCCAGGGCGCGACGCGCCTCGGCGACGAGCATGGATGCATCGGGGGCGTCGTGTTCGCTGGCGAGCGCCTCATGTGCGAGAGCCGCCGCGGCTCTGAGCTCTTCCACGTTGGCCAGCAGCTCGGCGCGCGCCGCCAGCTGCACGTCCTCCCCCGGCTGGGGGGCAGCGGCCTCGACCGCGGCGAGATCAGCGCGCAGCTGCTCCGCCTCGCGCAGCCGCTCGTCGCGGCGCTGGACCAGCTCGGTGAGTTCCGCATCCAGTTCACGCACCCGGTCGTACGCGCGCCGATACTCCGCCAGCGGGGCGGCGACGCTCTGTCCCGCGTAACGATCGAGGGCATCGCGTTGCGCCGCCCCGGAGCGCAGGCGAAGCTGGTCGGACTGTCCGTGGACGGCGACCAGGAGATCGGCGAGGTCCGTGAGCACGCCGACCGGTGCCGACCTGCCGCCCACCGTGGCGCGGCTGCGTCCCTCGGCGCTCAGAGTGCGGCCGAGGAGAAGCTCGGCGCGGTCGCCTGCGACCGGGTCCAGGTCTCCGCCCGCCTCGCGGACGCGGTCGGCGGCAGCACCGTCGGCATCCACGAGCCAGACGCCCTCGACCGCCGCGGCGGAGGCGCCCGAGCGAACGACCCCGGAGTCGGCCCGCGCGCCGAGCAGGAGCCCGAGCCCGGTGACGACCATCGTCTTGCCCGCGCCGGTCTCGCCCGTGATGGCGGTGAAGCCGGGGCCCATGGGCAGCGTGGCGTCGGCGATGACGCCGAGCTCTCGCAGGCGTATCTCCTCGATCACGCCGTGACCTCGCCCGCCGGTCCCCGCCATCCGGTGACGGGCAGGTGGAACTTCTGCACGAGGCGCTCGGTGAACGCCGGCGGATGCAGGCGCGCGAGACGCACCGGCTCCGAGGAGCGGCGGGCGACGACGCGCGCCCCCGGCGGCAGTTCGTGCGAGCGACGGCCGTCGCACCAGAGGATGCCGGTGCCGTGCGTCCGGGCCAGCACTTCGATCGCGACCGCGGCCTCCGGTCCGACAACGAGCGGCTTCGCGAAAAGCGCGTGCGCCGACAGCGGGACCACCGAGATGGCTTCCACCGTCGGCCAGATGATGGGGCCGCCGGCGGAGAAGTTGTAGGCGGTCGAACCGGTGGGGGTCGCGATGACGACGCCGTCGCATCCGAAGCTCGAGAGGGGGCGCCCGTCGATCTCCATGACGACCTCGAGCATCCGCTCGCGGCTCGCCTTCTCGACGGTCGCCTCGTTCAGCGCCCAGGTGCTGTAGATGACCTGCCCGGAGGCGTCCTTGACCCGCACCGACAGGGCGAGGCGTTCTTCGACCCGGTAGTCGCGGGCGATGACCCGCGCCACGGCCTCGTCCATGTCGTCTCTCTCGCTCTCGGCGAGGAAGCCCACGTGCCCCATGTTGATCCCGAGCACGGGGGCGGTGCCGCTGCGGACCATCTCGGCCGCGCGGAGGATCGTGCCGTCGCCGCCGAGCACGATCGCGAGCTCGATCTCGTGCAGGGGCACGTCGACGCCCAGCACGGCCAGGTCGGCGCAGCGCGGCAGCACTTCGGCGAGCTCGTCGCGATCGTCTTCGGCCAGCACGGGGGTGGCGCCCGCGGCGCGCAGGGCCGAGATCACCCGATCGGCCGCCTCGACGGTGTCTGCGCGGCGCGCGTGGGCCACCACGAGGATGTGGCGCGGATCGGTCATCGCACTCCCGTCAGCTCGGTCACAGTGCTCTCCCATTCTGACGGAATGCGCCCGCCGGTGCGCCCGAGATGCACGAGGTACTCCTGGTTGCCGTGCGTCCCGACCACGGGAGAGGCGATCAGGCCCGCCGTCTGCAGGCCCGCGTCCCACGCCTGCCAGAGCACGGTCGAGATCGACTCCGCCCGCTGGGCCGGGTCAGTGACGAGACCGCCGCGCACGGCGGTGCGGCCCACCTCGAACTGCGGTTTGATGAGCAGCACGATGTCGCTCGTGTCGGTGACCACCGAACGCACGGGTTCGAGCACGTGGGACAGGGAGATGAACGACAGGTCTCCCGTGACGATCTCGGGCGTGTACGGCATCCCCGCGGCCTCGGCGAGGGCGGCGGAGTCCATGAAGCGGACGTTGAACCCCTCCACGGCGATCACGCCGGCATCCCGGCGCACGCTCTCGGCGAGCTGGTCGTGCCCCACGTCGACGGCGAGCACCGGCTCGGCGCCTCGCTCGCGGAGCACCTGGGTGAACCCGCCCGTACTCGCGCCCATGTCCAGGGCCGCGCGTCCGGCGACGTCGATCTCGAACGCGTCGAGCGCGGCGAGGAGCTTGTGTGCGGCTCGACTCACATAGTGATCGGATGCGGCGACGGCGATCTCGGCGGACTCGGGGACGCGATGCGAGGGCTTGACCACGGCGGTGCCGTCGACCGAGACGAGGCCCTGCGTGATCAGCGCCGCTGCGTGTGTGCGCGAACGCGCGAGCCCGCGCGCGGCGACGGCGGCGTCGAGACGCTCGGTCATCCGGCGTGCGGTCCGGAGTCGAGGCGGCGAGCGATGTCGTCGAGCAGGACCGCGTAGGCTGCGGCACGGTCTCCGAGGGGCTGCTGCTCGATCACCTCGAGTGCGGGCAGCAGATCATCGGCCGGCTCCGTGGGTTCTGCGTGCATCACCCCAGGATACGGCTCACCCCCCGTACGGACGGTGCGTCAGGGCCGATGGAACGGATCCGCGTACAGCTCCTCGGGCACCCGGAAGCCGAAGATCGCCCGACCTGTCGACCAGATGGCCGCAGCACCCGCGCGCACGAGATCGATCGGACGCGAGCCCGCGGACAGGATGCGGAGGTCCGCCCCGTCCACGGCGACGCGCGCATCGCCGACGATGGTCACGTCGCCCTTGACCTTGGTCTGCGGGTAGGGCTCGTGCAGTTCGCGGAGGTCCCCGAGGATGAAGTCGGGTCGCGAAGTGGAGGGTGCGGCCAGGACGTGCTTGGGCCGGTCGATGCCGGTGAGCACGAGCGCCGACGGGATGCCGGCGGCCTGCGCGCCCGCGATGTCGGTGTCGAGACGGTCGCCGATGAAGAGCGCGCGGCGCGCGTCGAACCGGGCGAGTGCCTCTTCGAAGATGGGTGTCTCGGGCTTTCCCGCGACGACCGCGAGACGGCCGATGGCGGTGTGGACCGCGGAGACGAGCGTTCCGTTTCCGGGTGCGATGCCCCGGGCCTGCGGGATGGTCCAGTCGGTGTTGGTGGCGATCCAGGGGATCCCGCCCTCATCCTCGGGCGTCTTGAGGGCGAAGGCAGCCTCGGCGAGATCCGCCCACCCCACGTGCGGCGCGAAGCCCTGCACGACGGCGGCCGGGTCATCCTCGGCCGAGCGCGTGACGACGAAGCCGGCCTTCTCGAGCTCGACGACGAGGCCCTCGCCGCCGACGACGAGGATCGTCGCGCCGGCGGGGACACGGGTGCGCAGCAGTCGCACCGCGGCCTGCGGGCTCGTGACCACGTCGTCGGCGGTCACGGTCAGACCGAGCTCGCTCAGGTGCGCGGCGACGCTGGCGTCGGTGCGAGATGCGTTGTTGGTGATGAAGCCGAGTCGACGTGTCGCCGCGACGGTGTTCAGCGCGTCGACGGCGTACGGCAGCGCACCCGCGCCGGCGTACACGACGCCGTCGAGGTCGGCCAGCACGGCGTCCACTCCTTCGAGCGGAGTGGGAGCGGAGCGACCGAACAGTGCCATCAGCGCTCCTGGTCCTGGTCGTCGTCCACGGTCGTGGAGCTCTGCGCGTCGGCGGCCGCATCCGCGGCGGCGAGGAGTTCCTCCACCTCCGCGGCGATCGAGTAGTCGTCCTCGTCGTCCTGGTCTGCGTCGTCGTCGATGTTCTCGTCGGTCTCGGCCTGGACTTCCTCGTCCGCGTCGGCCGCGTCGACGGCGGCGTCCTCGGTGAACTCCTCGTCGAAGATCTCCTCGACGTAGATCTCCTCGTCGGATCCGTTGCCCGCTGCCTCGTCGAGTGCTTCGGCGGCGATGTCCGCCCGCCGCGTCCACTCGGCAGCTTCCTCGTCGCGACCGAGCTCTTCGAGCACCGCCGCGCGGGCTGCGAACAGAGCGGGGCTCCACTCGAAGGCGCGGTCGGGGTCGAGCTCGGGGATGTCCAGTTCGGCGAGGGCACGCTCGGTCTCACCGAGGTCCAGCCGCGCGCCGGAGAGCGCGATCGCGAGGGAGACCCGCACCGCGACCGGGAGCGTGTTCCGCTCGACGGCGCGACCGACCTCGATCGCACGGTCGGGCCGCCCGACACCGCGCTCGCTGTCGACCATGAGCGCGATCTGATCCTCATTGCCGGAGATCCGACGGTAGGTGCGCAGCTCGCGCAATGCGAGCGCGTAATCGCCGGTCGCATAGGCGGTGATGGCGACGCTCTCCCGCACGACGGCGATCCGGCCGGCACGACGGGAGGCCGCGAGGGCGTGCTCGTGCGCGCGCTGCGGGTCCTCGTCGATCAGGCGGCCGGCCATCACCAGGTGGCGAGCGACTTCCTCGGCGTTCTCCTTGCTGAGCGTCTTGAGTTCGTTACGGGCGCTGGGATGCAGATCGCGCGCCGTGATCTCCTCGGGAACCTCCGGCTCCGCCACCTTGGCCGCGCGGACCGCATCGCGCTGCGGCGGACGCGAGGAGCGGTCGGAGTCGTAACCGCCGCGGTAGGGGCGGTCACCACCCTCACGGGGACGGTACGGACGGTCGCCGCCTTCGCGCGGACGGAACGGACGGTCGCCGCCTTCGCGCGGACGGAACGGGCGGTCACCACCCTCACGAGGACGGAACGGGCGGTCGCCGTCCTGACGGGGACGGTCGGACTGCGCACCATCACGCGGACGATACGGGCGGTCGCCGCCTTCGCGGGGACGGAACGGGCGGTCGCCGTCCTGACGGGGACGGTACGGGCGGTCGCCGCCTTCGCGGGGACGGTACGGGCGGTCGCCGCCCTCGCGGGGACGGAACGGGCGGTCGCCGTCGCGACGGGGACGGTCGGACTGCGCGCCATCGCGCGGACGATACGGGCGGTCACCGTCCTGACGGGGGCGATACGGGCGGTCGCCACCCTCGCGCGGACGGAACGGACGATCGCCATCGCGACGGGGACGGTCGGACTGCGCGCCATCGCGCGGACGATACGGGCGGTCACCGTCCTGACGGGGGCGATACGGGCGGTCGCCGTCCTGACGGGGACGGTCGGACTGCGCGCCATCACGCGGACGATACGGGCGGTCACCGTCCTGACGCGGACGATACGGGCGGTCGCCACCCTCACGGGGACGGAACGGACGATCGCCATCGCGACGGGGACGGTCGGACTGCGCACCATCGCGCGGACGGTACGGACGGTCGCCGTCCTGCCGCGGACGGTAGGGACGATCACCGTCCCTACGCGGACGCTCCGAGCCCTGGCCATCCTGGCGCGGACGGTAGGGACGGTCGCCGCCCCGGTTCGGGCGGTCTCCGCCGCGGGCGCGCGAAGACTCCCGACGCTGCTCGTTGTCGTCGTTGTTCGTCATTCGCTCTCTCCTCGCGACGTAAAACCCCTGGGAAAAACAGAAATGGCCACCCAGCTTTGGGTGGCCATTTCTAAAAGGAGTCCGGCGGTGTCCTACTCTCCCACAGGGTCCCCCCTGCAGTACCATCGGCGCTGAGAGGCTTAGCTTCCGGGTTCGGAATGGGACCGGGCGTTTCCCTCTCGCTATGGCCGCCGAAACACTATTGATGTTTCAAGTCATGCACACAACAAAAGAATGTTGTCTGCGGTTCTCGACCGTACATCGAGAACCACTCAGTGGACGCGAACAGCTTCAGTTCAAACGAAGTGTTATCAAGTCATCGGCTTATTAGTACCAGTCAGCTACACGCATTACTGCGCTTCCACATCTGGCCTATCAACCCAGTAGTCTGGCTGGGAGCCTCTCACCCGAAGGTATGGAAGTCTCATCTTGAGGCCGGCTTCCCGCTTAGATGCTTTCAGCGGTTATCCATCCCGAACGTAGCTAATCAGCGGTGCTCCTGGCGGAACAACTGACACACCAGAGGTTCGTCCAACCCGGTCCTCTCGTACTAGGGTCAGATCCTCTCAAACTTCCTACGCGCGCAGCGGATAGGGACCGAACTGTCTCACGACGTTCTAAACCCAGCTCGCGTACCGCTTTAATGGGCGAACAGCCCAACCCTTGGGACCTACTCCAGCCCCAGGATGCGACGAGCCGACATCGAGGTGCCAAACCATGCCGTCGATATGGACTCTTGGGCAAGATCAGCCTGTTATCCCCGAGGTACCTTTTATCCGTTGAGCGACAGCGCTTCCACAAGCCACTGCCGGATCACTAGTCCCGACTTTCGTCCCTGCTCGACCTGTCAGTCTCACAGTCAAGCTCCCTTGTGCACTTACACTCGCCACCTGATTGCCAACCAGGTTGAGGGAACCTTTGGGCGCCTCCGTTACTTTTTGGGAGGCAACCGCCCCAGTTAAACTACCCACCAGGCACTGTCCCTGAACCGGATTACGGTTCGAAGTTAGATATCCAGAGTGACCAGAGTGGTATTTCAACAATGACTCCACAAACACTGGCGTGTCTGCTTCACAGTCTCCCACCTATCCTACACAAGCCACACCGAACACCAATACCAAGCTGTAGTAAAGGTCACGGGGTCTTTCCGTCCTGCTGCGCGTAACGAGCATCTTTACTCGTAATGCAATTTCGCCGAGTTCGCGGTTGAGACAGTTGGGAAGTCGTTACGCCATTCGTGCAGGTCGGAACTTACCCGACAAGGAATTTCGCTACCTTAGGATGGTTATAGTTACCACCGCCGTTTACTGGGGCTTAAATTCGCAGCTTCGCTTACGCTAACCGCTCCTCTTAACCTTCCAGCACCGGGCAGGCGTCAGTCCGTATACATCGTCTTGCGACTTGGCACGGACCTGTGTTTTTAGTAAACAGTCGCTACCCACTAGTCTCTGCGGCCACCACACCCTTTTCGGAGCAAGTCCGTATAAGTGGATGGCCCCCCTTCTCCCGAAGTTACGGGGGCATTTTGCCGAGTTCCTTAACCACGATTCTCTCGATCTCCTTGGTATTCTCTACCTGACCACCTGAGTCGGTTTGGGGTACGGGCAGCTAGAACCTCGCGTCGATGCTTTTCTCGGCAGCATAGGATCACCCACTTTTTATCCGCATCGTGTCTCAGCCGAACGAGTCGCGGATTTGCCTACGACTCAGCCTACGCACTTGCCCCGGGACAACCATCGCCCGGGTTGGGCTACCTTCCTGCGTCACACCTGTTAATACGCTAACCGCACCAGCATGGGGTCGAGCGTTCACCAAGACGGCATCACCCCGAAGGGATCCACACATTCCTGGCTAGGACTCTTAGCACCACTGGATTAGCTTGGGCGGTTCTTCGCCGGTACGGGAATATCAACCCGTTGTCCATCGACTACGCCTGTCGGCCTCGCCTTAGGTCCCGACTTACCCAGGGAAGATTAGCTTGACCCTGGAACCCTTGGTCTTTCGGAGGACGTGTTTCTCACACGTCTTTCGCTACTCATGCCTGCATTCTCACTCGTGTAGCCTCCACGGCTGGTTCACACCGCCGCTTCGCTGGCCACACGACGCTCTCCTACCCATCAACACGGCTGGACCACGAAGGCCTACCAATAATGTCAATGCCACAACTTCGGTGGCGTGCTTGAGCCCCGTTACATTGTCGGCGCGGAATCACTTGACCAGTGAGCTATTACGCACTCTTTCAAGGGTGGCTGCTTCTAAGCCAACCTCCTGGTTGTCACAGCAACTCCACATCCTTTCCCACTTAGCACGCGCTTAGGGACCTTAGTTGGTGGTCTGGGTTGTTTCCCTCTCGACTATGAAGCTTATCCCCCACAGTCTCACTGCTGCGCTCTCACTTACCGGCATTCGGAGTTTGGCTGACGTCAGTAACCTTGTAGGGCCCATCGGCCATCCAGTAGCTCTACCTCCGGCAAGAAACACGCAACGCTGCACCTAAATGCATTTCGGAGAGAACCAGCTATCACGAAGTTTGATTGGCCTTTCACCCCTATCCACAGCTCATCCCCTCAGTTTTCAACCTAAGTGGGTTCGGTCCTCCACGACGTCTTACCGTCGCTTCAACCTGGCCATGGATAGATCACTTCGCTTCGGGTCTAGGACACGCGACTGAATCGCCCTATTCAGACTCGCTTTCGCTACGGCTACCCCACACGGGTTAACCTCGCCACGTATCGCTAACTCGCAGGCTCATTCTTCAAAAGGCACGCTGTCACCCCTACTAAGGAGGCTCCAACGGTTTGTAAGCAAACGGTTTCAGGTACTATTTCACTCCCCTCCCGGGGTACTTTTCACCTTTCCCTCACGGTACTTGTCCGCTATCGGTCATCTGGGAGTATTTAGGCTTATCAGGTGGTCCTGACAGATTCACACGGGATTTCTCGGGCCCCGTGCTACTTGGGATACTCTCCACGCCAGAACACGCATTTCGACTACGGGGCTGGCACCCACTATGGCTGGCCTTTCAAGACCATTCGTCTATACGCTTCTGTCACGTCGATCACCCGGCAGGATGATCAAGAAAGTCCCACAACCCCCAACGTGCAACGCCTGCCGGCTATCACACACGCTAGGTTTAGCCTCTTCCGATTTCGCTCGCCACTACTCACGGAATCACGGTTGTTTTCTCTTCCTGTGGGTACTGAGATGTTTCACTTCCCCACGTTCCCTCTACCCGCCCTATATATTCAGGCGGGAGTCACTAGGTCGGCACGCCGCCCAGCGGGGTTTCCCCATTCGGACACCCTCGGATCAAAGTGTGCTTATCCACTCCCCGAGGCTTATCGCAGATTGCTACGTCCTTCTTCGGCTCCAGATGCCAAGGCATCCACCGTTTGCTCTTAAAGACTTGAAATCACATGAGTTTGAATCGTCAACTCGAAAATTGACTAAATGATCTAAAAAAGATCACCTGTGAAATGAATCCGAAGATTCATCTCTAAGATGCTCGCGTCCACTGTGTAGTTCTCAAAGTACGGGCGGTACCAACCCCCACTGCACAAGCAGCAGAAGAAGGCCCAGAGGTACAGCCGCAACCCCCAAAGGAGTCACACCCGGTCCCTCAGGACCCAACAGCGTGCACGCCCTCACCCAAGAACCCAGCTCCGTTCCAAACCCGAAGGTCGTACTAGAAACCAGACACTCACATGAGAGCCTCGTCAAATGTTCCACCCATGAGCTCCCAGCGAAGAACGTATGCCTTCGAACTGGGTTCTGGAAGTCCGAAGACTTCAGATGCTCCTTAGAAAGGAGGTGATCCAGCCGCACCTTCCGGTACGGCTACCTTGTTACGACTTAGTCCTAATTACCGATCCCACCTTCGACGGCTCCCTCCACAAGGGTTAGGCCACCGGCTTCAGGTGTTACCGACTTTCATGACTTGACGGGCGGTGTGTACAAGACCCGGGAACGTATTCACCGCAGCGTTGCTGATCTGCGATTACTAGCGACTCCGACTTCATGAGGTCGAGTTGCAGACCTCAATCCGAACTGGGACCGGCTTTTTGGGATTCGCTCCACCTCACGGTATTGCAGCCCTTTGTACCGGCCATTGTAGCATGCGTGAAGCCCAAGACATAAGGGGCATGATGATTTGACGTCATCCCCACCTTCCTCCGAGTTGACCCCGGCAGTATCCCATGAGTTCCCACCATTACGTGCTGGCAACATAGAACGAGGGTTGCGCTCGTTGCGGGACTTAACCCAACATCTCACGACACGAGCTGACGACAACCATGCACCACCTGTATACGAGTGTCCAAAGAGTTCTACATTTCTGCAGCGTTCTCGTATATGTCAAGCCTTGGTAAGGTTCTTCGCGTTGCATCGAATTAATCCGCATGCTCCGCCGCTTGTGCGGGTCCCCGTCAATTCCTTTGAGTTTTAGCCTTGCGGCCGTACTCCCCAGGCGGGGAACTTAATGCGTTAGCTGCGTCACGGAAACCGTGGAATGGTCCCCACAACTAGTTCCCAACGTTTACGGGGTGGACTACCAGGGTATCTAAGCCTGTTTGCTCCCCACCCTTTCGCTCCTCAGCGTCAGTTACGGCCCAGAGATCTGCCTTCGCCATCGGTGTTCCTCCTGATATCTGCGCATTCCACCGCTACACCAGGAATTCCAATCTCCCCTACCGCACTCTAGTCTGCCCGTACCCACTGCAGGCTGGAGGTTGAGCCTCCAGTTTTCACAGCAGACGCGACAAACCGCCTACGAGCTCTTTACGCCCAATAATTCCGGATAACGCTTGCGCCCTACGTATTACCGCGGCTGCTGGCACGTAGTTAGCCGGCGCTTTTTCTGCAAGTACCGTCACTTTCGCTTCTTCCTTGCTAAAAGAGGTTTACAACCCGAAGGCCGTCATCCCTCACGCGGCGTTGCTGCATCAGGCTTTCGCCCATTGTGCAATATTCCCCACTGCTGCCTCCCGTAGGAGTCTGGGCCGTGTCTCAGTCCCAGTGTGGCCGGTCACCCTCTCAGGCCGGCTACCCGTCGACGCCTTGGTGAGCCATTACCTCACCAACAAGCTGATAGGCCGCGAGCCCATCCTGAACCAAAAAATCTTTCCAAACGTTGACCATGCGGCCACGTCTCGTATCCAGTATTAGACGCCGTTTCCAGCGCTTATCCCAGAGTCCAGGGCAGGTTGCTCACGTGTTACTCACCCGTTCGCCACTGATCCACAGAGCAAGCTCTGCTTCACCGTTCGACTTGCATGTGTTAAGCACGCCGCCAGCGTTCATCCTGAGCCAGGATCAAACTCTCCGTAAAAGAAAAATGCATACACACAACGGAAAAAGAAGTGCGCAGCGAGTTTGAACTGACCAAAAGGATGCCATCACTGACAATCCATAACGCCAACCCCAAAGGGTTGGACTTGATCCAAAGGAATCTCACCCAGCCGAAGCTGGAACGAGGTTATTTGGCATTTGACAAGTGCACGCTGTTGAGTTCTCAAGGAACGGATGCTCCCACCATCGGACCTCTCGGTCGTCACCATGGGGCAACTATTCGTTTCTCCCGGCTCGGTGTCGGATCGGCGCTTCGCTCTTGACAGAGCAGTGGTCCCAAGATCTGACTCGTGGAGTTCGGGATCCTCATCCTACTCGCATCTGCGACAAGATCTCAAGTCGAGATCTTCAGGATGAGGGGTGGTTCTCCGCTTGAGGGGGCGCCGGGCCTCTCGGCCTCTCCGCTCTTCCCTGTGGGGCGAACAAGTAATAAGTTACGTGGGTTCCGGCCGTCTGCCAACTCGAGCGCACCTCCCGGGCGTGTCGCGCATGTTTCCGCGGTCCGCGTGGGATCACTCCCCCGCCAGATACTCGATCGCCGCCGCACGGAACACGCGTGAGCCCGGGGCGTTGAAGTGGTGTCGATCGGGGATCTCCAGGAAGGTGCCGTGCGGCGCGGCCGCGGCCAGGGCACGCGAGCCCTCGATGATCGCGTCCTGGGTACCCGTGGCGAACAGCACCGGCTGCGTGGGAGCGAGCGCGGGATCCGGGTCCGCGGTCCCTGAGGAGCGCAGCCCCTGCGCGATGGCCCAGAGCGCACGCAGATCGTTTCCCGGCACCCGCTCGGTGAGGGCGATGTAGTCCTGGGTGACGCGATCCGTGACCGGCGTGCCGTCCTCGATGAGGGCTCTGACCTGATCCAGGTCGAGACGCCCCAGCGGGACGCCGTCGGGCACGCCGCCCAGCACCCCCCGCAGCACGCGCTCGGGGAGATCGCGAAGGACCTCCCACCCCACCCGGGCTCCGAGGGAATAGCCCACGTACACCGCATCGTCGATGAGGTACGTGTCCATGACCGACTCGACGTCACGGGCGAGCTCGCGCAGGTCGTAGTCACGAGCCTCGTGCGGCTTGTCGCTCGCACCGTGCCCGCGCTGATCCAGACCCACCACGCGGAATCCCGCCCGCTGCAGGTCACGCACCCATCCCGTGCTCACCCAGTTGTCGCGCGTGCTCGAGGCGAATCCGTGCACGACGACCGCCGTCGGCGCGTCCGGCTCCCCCCACGAGTATGTGGCGATGCGATGCCCTTCACCCACCATCACGTAGCGGGGTTCGGGCATCTCGGTCAGGGCGGGCAGCGCGGCGGTCACGCCTCGATTCTGCTCCCTATCGCGACGCAACGCCGCGCGAGCGGCGCCAGACGACGAACCCGCAGAGCACGAGCGTGGCCGCGGCCCACACGGCGCAGGCCTGCGGCAGCACGCGATAGGCCAGGTGCGCGACGGTGAACTCGGAGGTGAGCGGACCGTAGGCTGCGAGCCCGATCACCCAGGCCGCGATCAGGACAGCGGGAAGCGACGCCACCCAGACGACACCCACCCATCTCGGGGTCCGCGGCGCGTACGGAACACGGGGACGACGGCGCAACCACAGCAGCGCCCACACCGCGATGATCCCCAGACCGATCGCGCTGGAGCCGTGCTGGAGCCACTTGATGCCAGGGAGCGGCCCCCAGGGCTCCTCCAGCGCCGGGAAGAGCTGCGAGCCCAGTCGACCCTCGTGCGTGAACGCGTCCCAGGCGATGTGGCTCGCGACGCCGATCATCAGCGAGGCCGCCAGCAGGAGCGCCGCGGTCGCCGACGCACCGAACGTCTCCCGCCAGATCGTGCGTACCGGAGCATCCCATCCCGCCGGCAGCCGCTCGGCGAGCGGCCCGGGTGCGAGCTCCCGCGCGGCCGGGCGCAGCAGGGCGCGCCACAGCAGCAGCAGCGCGAGCGCCAGCATCGCCGTCACCGGGAGCCATCGGAGGTCGTGCGTGAGGCCGTACGTCACGGGGAGCCCGCGCACGAACAACGGAAGATCCGGCGTCATCGCCCCCACCGCGACCGCCGCGGGAGCCAGCGGCGTCCGCACGAACGGCAACGCGAGCACCGCGTGGCTCGGGGTGAACGGCATGTATCAGCCCCGCGGGACGAGTCCCGCGAGCGTCTTCTTGCCCCGGCGGATGATCGAGACGCCACCCGGGAGCCCGGCACGGATGGTCGCAGACTCGTCGGCGACGCGTTCGCCGTCGAGGCTGACACCGCCCTGTGCCACGGCACGGCGCGCCTCGCTCAGCGAGGAGACGAGCCCCGTGGCGACCAGCGCCCGTGCCACCGTCATCTCCGGCTCGATCTCCGCGTGGGGCAGTTCGTCGATCGCCGCGCGCAGCGTCGCCGCATCCAGAGCGGTCAGGTCGCCCTGCCCGAAGAGTGCGTCGGATGCGGCCACGACCGCCTCCGCCGCCGCGAGTCCGTGCACGAGCGCCGTGACCTCCAGCGCGAGACGCTTCTGCGCCGCCCGGCGGAAGGGCTCGGCCTGCACCTGGTCGGCGTAGCGGTCGATCTCCTCGCGGGTGAGGAAGGTGAACACCTTCAAGCGGTCGATGACGTCGGCGTCGTCGGTGTTCAGCCAGAACTGGTACATGCGGTAGGGACTGCACATCTCGGCATCCAGCCAGACCGCGTTGCCTTCGCTCTTGCCGAACTTCGTGCCGTCGCTGTTGGTGATCAGCGGGGTGCCGATCGCATGGACCGAGACCCCCTCGACGCGATGGATGAGATCGGTGCCGCTGGTGAGGTTTCCCCACTGGTCCGATCCGCCCGTCTGCAGGACGCAGCCGTACTGGCGGTGCAGCTCGAGGTAGTCGAGCCCCTGCAGGATCTGGTAGCTGAACTCCGTGTAGCTGATGCCCGCCTCGGAGTTCAGGCGGGCGCTGACCGCATCCTTCTTGAGCATCGTCCCGACGCGGAAGTGCTTGCCGACCTCGCGAAGGAAATCGATCGCCGACAGGGGGGCGGTCCAGTCGAGGTTGTTGACGATCCGCGCCGCGTTCTCGCCTTCGAAGCTGAGGAAGCGCTCGACCTGCGCGCGCAGGCGCAGAACCCATTCCTCGACGGTCTCTCGGGTGTTGAGCGTGCGCTCGGCCGACGGACGAGGGTCGCCGATGAGCCCGGTGGATCCTCCCACCAGCCCGAGCGGGCGATGGCCCGCGAGCTGCAACCGGCGCATGACGATCAGCTGCACGAGGTTGCCGAGGTGCAGGCTGGGCGCCGTCGGATCGAAGCCGCAGTAATACGTGATCGGTCCCTCGCCCAGCACGGCGCGCAACGCCTCGGGATCGGTGGACACATGCACGGAGCCGCGCCAGACCAGTTCGTCCCACACGTTCGAGAACGAGGGGTCGTTGGCGGGGGCGGTCGCGCTCACAGCGGGCGTAGACACGCCTGCCAGCGTAGCAACTGGCCGGGGCTCCGCCGCCTCCCGGCGCGGGAGGACGAGGGGAGTCGGAGGCGGCTGGGACACTGGCACCATGTTCACCCTCTCCCCCGAGCTGATCGTCGCCGGCGTCACGAGCCTCGCGCTGCTGCTGGCCCTGGCGGCAGCGCTGATCCTGGTGCTCGTCGCGCGTCGGCGCCCCGCCGATGCCGCCCTCGCGGTGGCGACGGGGCTCGTGCTCGTGGGGCTGGTGAGCGTCGTCGTGCTCCCCGTGGAGATCCCCCTGATCATCGGACTCCCCCTCGCCCTGCTCGGAACCGCCCTCGCGGTGACCGGCGGCGACCCTGTGACGCGCCGCATCCTCGACATCGCCACCCACGGTCAGGTCCGCGAAGGGGATGCGGGCGGCATCCTCGTCTTCCGCTCGCGCACCGGCGAGGGCCCGGAGCCCGGATTGGAGGAAGTGCTGCGCGGCGGCACCACGATCGGTTACCTCGAGCGGCTCGCGGTCGTGCTGTCGCTGCTGGCGGGGTTCCCGGAGGCCGTCGCCGTCGTCGTCGCCATCAAGGGCATCGGCCGCTTCTCCGAACTCGCCACCTCGGCCGCCCGCGAGCGCTTCATCGTCGGGACGCTCGCCAGCCTGCTGTGGGCGGGAGTGGTCGGCGCACTCGTGCGCCTCGCGATCTTCTGACGCGTCTCACCGTCGCCATTGCACGAAGCCTTCGACGAGGCCCGCGGCCCCGGAGGCGGTGAGCAGCTGCGACACCGCGGATTGCGTGATCTGCTCGCGCGCGGCCAGCTCCCGCTGAGTCAGACCCATGCAGCGTCCGTAGACGACACGGCGCGCCCGCTCCCCCATCGCGTTCACGAGTTCGTCGCGGGCCCAGACGTACGCGTTCGCCAGACGCACCTGCTCATGCACCGCCGCATCCTCGTCCTGCGCAGCGGCGATCCAGGTGCGCACCGCCGGCATCGCACGCACCTGCTTCGCGTGGAGGGTGTCGATGGCCTGTCGTGCCGCCCACCACCCGGGCCCCTCCGGCAGCTCGGAGCCGCGTGCGGGGATCGTGTACACGGGCCCCACTCCGACCCCGAAGCGCAGTGCGAGCCCGTCGGGCAGCGCGAGGGTGACGAGCAGGATGCTCTGCAGCGCAGCGGGCAGATCGGGGAACTGCCCTTGGAACTCGTCCCCCACCGTCGGCTCGAGGGCGCGTTCGGCGACACCGAGGTCCGTGTGCACGCGGGCGAGTACGTCCTCGATGACGCGCTGCGCACCGGCTCGGTCGGCGAGGTCTCGGGACCCGACGATGTCGGCGGTCACAACGCTGATCATTCCCGAATGATAAGCTATTAGCTAATCTGCTGTCAAAATAAGCGAATCCCTAATTTATCCGAACCGTCCGTTGACGTAGTCGAAGGTCCGCGGGTCGACGGGCTCGGCGAACATGGCATCGGTGTCGCCGTACTCCACGATGTGCCCCGGCTGCCCCTGGGATGCGAGGAAGAACGCGCACTGCTGGGACACCCGCTGAGCCTGCTGCATGTTGTGGGTGACGATCACGATCGTCACCTCCTGCGCCAGCTCGAGCATCGTCTCCTCGATCACGCGCGTGGAGGTGGGATCCAGTGCCGAGCAGGGTTCGTCCATGAGCAGCACCCGCGGACGCACGGCCAGAGAGCGGGCGATGCACAGACGCTGCTGCTGCCCGCCGGACAGCCCTCCGCCCGGCGAACGCAGTCTGTCCTTGAGCTCCGTCCAGAGCCCCGCCTTCGTGAGGCAGCTCTCCACCAGATGGTCCCTGCGGTCGCGGTCCGCTCGCACGCCGGTGAGCGTGAGCCCGGCGAGCACGTTGTCGTAGATCGACATCGCGGGGAACGGGTTCGGCTTCTGGAAGACCATCCCGATGCGCTTGCGCGCCTCCACGACCGGCAGCGTCGGTTCGTAGATGTCGGCACCGTCCAGGAGCACCTCGCCCGCGAGAGAGGCGGACGGAACAAGCTCGTGCATGCGATTGAGGATGCGCAGGAACGTCGACTTCCCGCATCCGGACGGCCCGATGAGCGCCGTCACCATCCCGGACGGCATCATCAGCGAGACGTCCTGGAGCACCTGGTGCTCACCGAACCAGGCCGAGATCAGGCGGGCATCCAGCTGAGCCGGGGCCGGAGCCGGCTCGGGAGCCGTGACGCCTGCCGGGCCCGAGGGCGATGCCACGGGAACGATCGTCGTCGCATCCCGAGCGGCGCCTGCGGCACGCCCGAGGAAGCGGGGGCCGAGGACTCGACCGGCCCGGCGGGCGAGCGCGCCCGGGGCCGACTCCATCGCACCGGACGACGATGAGGCGCCCGCCCCGCGCGCCGCGGCGCCGACCTGATCGCCGGTGCCCCGCATCGGGAAGACCACCTCGGTGATCGTCTCGTCGGGCACGGAGGCCGGGGAATCTGGAGGTGTCGACATGGAGGCTCTCCGCTCAGATGAGGTTGGGAAGAAGGAAGGCGACCTGGGTGGCGGTCAGAAGGCTCGCCAGCACCATCAGGGGGAAGAACACCACCCAGGACTTGCGCCAGCCGAAGCGCCGCAGCGACCAGACAGCGCCGACCTCGCCGGCGACGAGGAGCTGGAGCGAGAAGATGAGCGCCCAGACGGTGCGCGTGTCGGTCGCGAGCGGGGCGTCCTGGACCGGCAGCGTGAGGCGCGTCGTCTGCCGGGCTCCCGCGGGCTGGGACTCCCCCACCATCACCGCGTCCAGGTACTGCACGCCGACCGGGGTCAGCGGACCGCCGCGCGCGGTCACCAGGATCAGCCGGCTCTCGCCCGGCCGGGGATTCGACGGCGCGGGATCCCCCGCGTACCGCGTCCCCATGACCTCGAAGGTGTGCGCGCCCTGCCCCGTGGTGACCGAGAAGCGATCCCCGGGCGCGAGCCGCGAGAGACCGCCGAAGGGCCCACCGTAGGCCAGCGCGCGTCCCATCAGGACGCTCACGCCGCGCTGCCCGGGAAGCACGCTGTCGCGGCGATGGCCGGGACCGCTCATCAGGACCCCCGACGACGTCCCCTCCACGACCGTGTCGTACAGGCCGATCTGCGGGATGTCGATGATCGCCACCGGTGCGCCGTCGGGAAGCAGGACATCGAGATAGTCGCCCTCGCTGACCGGTGCCGTGCCTCCGGCGAGCTCCCCCCGGAATCGCTCGGTGAGCTGCTGCTGGGCGGCGTGGTAGCTCACGTTCCCGACGATCAGCAGCGTCGCCAGGAACGTCACGATCAAAGAGGCGAGCATGACCAGGATGCCGCGCACGATCGCCTGCGCCAGCGTCAGCGGCGGGCGGGCGGCGCGCGGCGCGCGACGAGGCGGCGAGGGCGTCCTGCGCGGTGGGGCGGGAGCGACTGCGGCGGCACTCATGCGGCGATCGTCGCCGTCGCCGGGGGCCGCACAGCGACACGCAGAAGCACCATGGCGACGGCGATCACGACGAGGCCGATGGCTCCGAGCCAGGGAAAGACGTAGACGATCCCCGCCCTGCTGACCGGCGCCGTCTGCGAGCCGGCGATGACCTCGGGGGGAACGATGGTGACACGGGCCACGACGAGCGGCCACTGTCCCGTTCCCTCGAGAGAGGTGCCGACGACTCGCGTCTCACCGGGCTTCAGAGCACGCACGTCGACCTCGTCGCCCGAGATCCGCGCGCCCGTGACGGTCGCGAGGCTGAAGTCGGCGGAGAGATCGATCGTCTCGACCGAGAGGTTGCGCACCGTGATCCACGTGTCCGCGACGCCTCCCCACGGGTTCATCGTCGGACGCGATCCGCCGTTGATGTCGCCCACGTAGAGTCCGCCGGCGATGAGCATGTCACCGGCCGCGGGCGGGGCGGCCACGGTGTTCGCGGCGACGGCTGCCGGCGCGGCGGGGGCGGTCCCGCCGCGGCCGGTGCCGCCGGGAGCGGTGTTCGCGGCACCGGCCGCCGGGGTCGGGCCGATGACGGGCACGCTGATGCCGATGCCGTCCGCGTCCGCATCCTGCGCCTGCGCGGGCGTGGCCAGCAGGGAGAGCGCGAGCATCACGAGTCCTGTCGCCGCCCACATCCGCGCGGCATGCATACGTCGTGGCGACACCTCAGACACCCACGCCGACATCGGAGCCTCGATCGGCGGCCGCGCGTCGCGCCTCGGCCTGCGTGAACGCGATCCACTCCGCTGCCCGCTTCTCATCACGCCGACGACGCCAGCGCGTGAACAGGACGACGATCGCGGCGAGCAGCAGAGCGGCGATGAGGACCCACGGCAGCGCCCAGGCGCCGGCGGAACGGTCGATCTGCGGCGCGGGCGGAGCCTGTTCGCTCGCACCGCTGGCATCGCCCCGCGAGTACAGCGAGGCGGCCGCCTCGACGAAGACGTACTGACCGACGGGGCCGATGTCGTACGTGACGGTGCGACTGGCGCCCGGGAGCAGCTCGTCGAGGTTCTCCAGCCGTCGGTCGGTGAGCTCGGTGCCGAAGAAGCTCTTGACCACGAGGACCAGGGTGGGAGCGAGCGCGACGTTGCCCTGGTTGGTGACCGTGAGCGTGACGGCGGTGGAACCCTCGAACGGGTTGAGCGCGGGGTTGTACGTCGCGGTCATCCCCGTGATGTTCAGCAAGGACTGGAGTTCGCCGGGCACCCGGACGTAGAGCCGGGTGCCGACCCGTCGATCGACCAGGATCTGGTCCGACGGCGTCTGGGCCGACACCAACAGGCCGCCCGCGTGGTCGCCGGGCCCCGCGTCGGCGGGGACGGTCATCGTGAAGCGCACCGGTCGCGACTGGCCGGGCGCCAGCTCGAACTGCATGCGGGTGGACCCGTCCTCCAGCACCACCCAGGAGCCCGCGTCGGAGGGCGCCGCATCCGCGTCGAGCAGAGCGAAGTCGCCGCTCTCGGTGTTGAAGGCGTCGGTCGCGTAGACCGAGACCCGCTGCACCGTCGAGCCCGTGTTGGCCACCGTGTAGCAGTCCGAGACCTGCTGACCGGGAGCAGCCTCGTACGAGAAGCGAGACCGGCCGTCGACGGTGCCGTCGTCGGCGCAGGGGGCGCCGGCGATCGACTCGGTGTCGTCGGCGCGCGCGGGTACGGGCGTCGCTGTGATCGCGAGGACTGCGCAGACCACGACGACGAGTACGGCGACACTCGCGCGCAGAGGGAGAGGAAGACCCGTTCGGGTTCGGGTTGCGTGCACGGACAATTCACTCCATATCGGGCTGTCCGCCTCGCGTACCGGAGCTGAACGCGAGACGAACGAGGAAGGACGGGTGCCGTGCCCGAGCGCTGCTCGGACACGGCACCCCGGGGCGGGCGCTGGTCGCCCGCCCCGACTCACTTCGAGACGAGCGTGACCGTCATCGTCGAGGTGTAGGTGCCGGCGGGCGTGCCCTTCGGCGCCGTGAAGGTCAGTGCCCCGGAGAGGTCGGTCTGACCGATGCCGGAACCGGCGACGGCTTCAGCGAACAACGACGAGCTCTGCGCCCCGGCCAGGAACGTCGCCTTGCTCACGCCCGACGACGTGCTCGATGCACCGATGGAGGGAACGATGCCGAGGGCCGACGCGGGCACGCTGTTCGAGCCGCTTCCGAAGTCGGCGACGGTGGTGTTGACGGTCCAGCCCGGCTTGCTCACGAAACGCTCGTCCGTGACCGAGAAGGTCGGCAGGCTTCCGGTCGAGATCGAGCGGCCGTCGGCGTCGAGCGTGGGGTTGCCGAGCGTCGCCTTGGCGCCGCTGGGGACGGTGAGCGAGAGCGCCCCGTCCACGGGGCCGGCGACCGCGGTGGTGATGCCGATCTCGCCCGTGCCACCCACGGGGTCGCTGCCGCCCCCACCGGGGATCTGCTGCGGCACGTCGTAGGTGTAGTCGCCCGTGCCCGCGACCACGTGGACGGTGTTGTAGGCGCCCATTCCGACGAACGTCACGCCGTTGTTCTTGGTGAACGCGAAACCGAGGCTGTAGTCACCGCCGGCGGCCTTGACGGCTCCGAAGGTCGTGGCGGGGAACTGCGCCATGCTCGCCGTGGGCTGGAGCACCCGGTTGTCGGGACCGGGCACCAGCAGACCGAAGTCGATCTTCGAGGACCAGTCGGCGATCGAGGTCTCCTTGCCCTTGGGGGCGATGAAGACCCAGACTCCTTCGGCGTCGGCCGGGGCCGCCGCGAAGCGGGCCTCGACATCCGTGGGCGAAGGCGACGCGACGAATCCGTCGTCGTAGTGAAGAACGGTGGTGCCGTTCTGCAGGACGCCGTCGAAGTCGTAGATGTAGTACGGCTCCGGAGTGCCGTTGGGGGTCCAATCACCCACGGCCGCGGTGGCGGACGTGGCGCCCAGACCCACGGCACCGATTCCGATGGCGACGGCGAGGCCGGCGGCCGCGACGCGCGTGAGGTTGATCTTCATGAGGTTGATGTCCTTTTCGAGAGTGCGGGTCAGAGGGACGCGTAGGCGTAGATGGGTGCCGTCTGGGACGGCGCGAGGAACCCGAACTTCTCCTTCACGCGACGGGGGGACCCAGAGACGCCGGAGGTGAAGTTGGTGAGGCTGGAGCTGACCGAAGGGTTCACGAGGCCCGCCAGCGCCGGGTCGTACTTCGCGTCGCCGACGGTGATACGCGCACGCTCGACCACGAGGTAGGTGTCGCGTCCGAACGTCGTGTTGGCGTAGTAGGAGGCGTTCGGAACCGTGGTGGCTCCCGAGCCGGACACCGCAGCGACCCCGGCGACCGCACTGCCGAGGGTGACTCCGGACGCGGCGGCGACCGTGTTGACACCGGCGGCTCCGGTGACCTGGGCCGTCCAGCTCGCGACCGAGAACGGGATGATCTCTCCGTCGTTCAGCACCGTGGCGTCGTTCTCCGCCGTGGTGTTGTTGGTGTCGATACCCGCCTTCAGCGTGGGGTTGCCGATCGCGCTGAGGAAGAACGAGCGGGTTCCGGATCCGGACTGCGGCAGACGCGGGTTCACGGCGACGCCGTCGATCGAGGTGAGCGTGCCCTCGAAGACCTGCTTGAGCTGGGAGGCGGTGAGGTTCGCCCACGCGGCGGTTCCGCCCTTGTAGACGTAGGAGACCGCGTCGCGGCCGAACGGCACGTAGGCCAGCTTGCCATCCGGGTTCTGGTTGGCACCCGGACCGGACGAGGACCGTGCGATGTCGACCTGGCCGGTGATGGTCTTGCCGTTCCACGCGCCGCCGGTGATCGAGGCGCGCAGCGCGGAGACGCCGTTGCCCGAGCCGGAGGGGCGCTGGAAGTAGGGGCCGCCGGGCTTGGTCTGGATCTGGCTGCCCGTGCCGGTGGAGGGGAACGCGTCGAACGAGCCGATCGTGTTGCCACCCGCCGTCACACGCACACGCGTGCCGGTGATGCTGGTGCCGTTGGCGAGGGCGTTGGCCGCATCCTGGAGGGTGTCGGAGCCGACGAGCACGTAGCTGTTCGAGACGACCTCGGCGTTGGCCGAGCTTGCCACGAGGCCACCGGCCACCACGACGCCGAGCGCCGCGGTGATCGCGGCAAGGCGCTTCAGTTTCATGGATTGCTCTTTCTGTTCGGGTTGGAAGGTGCGAGGGGAAGTCAAGGACGCCGGCCGAGCCGACCGACGAAGGGCACGGCGCCGGCGGCGAGCGCGCCGGCGAGCGCGCTCAGCGGGAGGGCGCTCACGAGGGGACCGTTGTCCGGATCGTCCGGCGTCGCGCCCGCGGACAGCGCCGCGGCGACGGCACCTGTGGCAGCCGGCGCGGCGACGGCAGGAGCCGGCACGCCGGCGGCAGCGCCGCCGGCCGCTGCGGGCGCGACGGCGGGAGGCGCCGATGCGGGCGGAGCGGCGACGGCCGGCGGAGTCGCCGGCTGGCCGGCCGCCGAGATCGCGGCGGCCGCGACCAGTGCTCGCTCACGCCAGCTCGCCGGAAGAGGCGCGTACCCCGCGGGCAGCTGACCGAACGCGTCGCCGGGTGTCTGCCCGTCCCGCGCGGCGTACTGGATGAACTGCGCGTAGCTCTGACGGACGGAGCCGGACAGGAGCGTCGGGTTCGTCGCGGCGTACACGGGCAGGGTGAGCGGGTAGGCCGAGGGAGCCTCCCGCACCGCTGCGGACGCCGCATCCAGCGCGTAGACCTGCGGTTGGGCGGGCGAGGCGGTCATGGCGGCGGCGGCGGCGAGCATCGCTTCCGAGGTCGGACGCACGAACTCACCCGACGCGTTTCGCAGGGATGCCGTGACGCTCTGATAGCGCTCCGCCGAGGAGCCGTCGGTGAGGGCGAGCACCTTGCGCTCGCCTGTCAGATCGCGCGTCTTGCGCTGCCACTTGGCCGGCACGCTGATCGGGTCCCACTCCCCCACGTTCAGACCGTCCCCGCGCAGGGCGTTGTAGGCGCCGGCGGCGAGATCGTTCGTGTACGGACGCCAGGTCACGGTGTTCAGCGCCTTGTCCGTGCCGCTGTACGCCTCGGCGGGGTCGACTTTGGGGAAGTTGTCGCGCGGCACGGCCATCCCTACGCCGTTGGGATGGATCTCCGGATTCGTCGACGCCCACGCATTGACCCGCATCCCCCACGGGTCCGGAACGCCGGCGAGGAAGTCCCGGGCCTCCGCATCCGCTGCGATGTACTCCCAGACCGCGCGGGCGTACTCCGAGCGTCCCAGCGGCACCATCACGTCTGCCACGGCGGGGCTCACGATCGACTGATCGGCCCACTCCGGGTTGAGCGCGCGGAAGTCCGGATCGAAGAGGAGGTTCTGCGGGTTCGCCCCCAGTCCCTGCTTGTCGGAGTTGGTGGGCAGCGCATCGGTGTAGGAGGAGGTGAGCAGCTTCGCCAGGAGCCGGGGGGTGAGCTTCATCTCCGTGAACGGCTGCCTCGCCATGGCCTGCTCCTCGGGCCCCGCGGAGTCCGAGGGGTATCTGTCCACCGCAAAGGTGACCGCGACGGACGTGAGGGCGAGCGGTGCGTAGATCAGTCCGTCGGTCTGCCCCTCCGCCGGCCGCAGAGCGTTCGAGGTGAGTGCCAAGGGCGCGTCGGCCGAGGTGTTGGCCGTCGCCGCCGCATCCGCATCCGTCGTCGTGATCAGCGTGTAGACGTCGCCGCCGTCGGATCCGCAGAGCTGCGGCTGCCACGACGAGACGGCGTCGGCGATGAGCTCCGTGCCCGCGAGCTGCTGCTCGCCCGCACCGATCGCGCAGTGGTTGCCGACCGGAAGGAACTCCAGGCGCACGGCCAGCCGGTGCTTCCACTCGTCCCAGAACAGCGGCGAGTCCCGGTTGTACCCCGGCCCGCGCGGCACGGCCACCAGCCAGCACGAAGTGCCGGTCACGGTGCCGTCCGCGGCGGTCTGCGGCGAGCCGCATCCGAGTCCCGGCGACTGCATGACGGTCTGCGTCTCGAAGGTGACCGATCCGGTTCCGTCCGCGGAGGAGCCGGCCCAGGCGACCTCGTTGGTCGTGTACTGCGTGAAGTACTTGTTCGTGTTCAGGTCGACGCCGGGCACGATCTTGCCGTCGACCACGCGCGCCACGGTGTCGTTGCGTCCCGTCTCCGGGTTCTTCATCGCCGAGACGAAAGGGATGCCGGTGTAGGGCACATCACCCGTGGTGACCGAGTACTGCTGATCGGCGGGGGCGATCGCATCGACGGAGTCGACGTTGCGGTCGCGACGTGCGCCCTCGGCGTTCGTGCCACCGAACTGGCAGGTCGTGCGATCCGGTGCGAGGACGCCGTTCTCGAGCGTGTCACCCCAGCACTGCATGAGCTGCAGGTAGTTCTCTCCGCCGTTCTGGCTGTTGGGCACCGTCGAGGCGGCCGCACCCTGCCACGAGACGCGCACCGCCTGCGCGCCCAGGTTCTTCGTCTGCGAGACACGCAGCTCCAGGGCCGGGAACGGCGCGTTCTGGTAGTCGGGGTCCTGCTCGTGCGCCGAGACGATCGCCGCGGAGTCGGTCTCCGCCCGCGCGGCGCCTGCGCCGATCACGGAGAGGGAGAGCACGGCGGCGAACACCACAACACCCGCCGCTGCCGCGCGCACCGCCGTGGCGCATCGCCCGAATCGGACCACGTCATACTCCTTGGATCTCGCCGCCAGGGCGGCAGTGCTAAAGCTAGGAAGTCGCGAAGAATCGGCTCTGTCGCGGCTGGGAACGGCAGGATCTCGCCGCGGTCGAGTCGTCGTGCGGCCGGTGAACGGCGGGTGACGCGAGTCAGCGACGGCGCGCGCGGCGCACCAGGAGCGGCGGCACCAGGACCGCGATGACGAACAGGATCGCCGCGATCAGCATGCCCACCTGAGACGCTCCGAAGCTCGACGCGGCCAGCGTGAACGGAGACGACACGGCCGCAGCCCCGCCCGCGCCCGCGGCACCCGAGACCAGGTTGCCGTTCGCGTCGTACACGGCCTCGGTCGTCGTCGCTGCCGCGGCGGGAGAGCCGGCGGCGGCAGCCGCGTCCGTGGACGCGCCGGCACCACCCGCGGCGCCGCCCCCGCCACCAGACTGCGCCTCGCCCGCGGCCCCCTTGTTGTTGCACGAGTCGGAGTTGAACTCCCCCACCGCGGAGCCCGGGATGCGGGTGATCTGCTGGAAGGCGGCTTTGACGAGGTTCATCGGCAGCGGCGAGTATCCCAGTGCCCCTGCCTGCTTCTGCCCGTCGCAGACCACGTACTTGACGAACTCGCCCAGCGTGTATCCCTTCTCCGTCGTGAACACGCCGCCGACCGCTGTCGGCACGATCATGTAGGAGTAGCTGGACATCGGGTACGCGGACGGGTCGGGATTGCTGTAGACGTCGTTGAGGATCTGGGTCAGGTAGTCGGGTGAGGACTGGTCCTCGTTGATGCGCGCCAGTCGCAGCGCGATCTCCACGTTCTCGGCCGTGGGTCCGACGAAGTTGCCCGCGGCGTTCTGCACCTGGACGACGGGGAAACCCATGCCCTTCGGGTACGAGTACTCCACGTAGGTGATCGAGCCGACCCCGTTGTCGTTGCCCACGTAGCCGGAGACGCCGAGCGAACCGCTCTGGCGCTTCGCGTCGGGCAGCTTGTCAGCCGGGAACTGCGACGTCATCCCTGTCGTCCAGATGCCGGGATACTGCGTCGACATCCATTTGGTGAACTGCGCGGTCGAGCCTGAGCCGTCCGAACGCACGACGGGCACGATCTTCATGTCCGGCAGCGTGAGCGACGCATTGAGCGCCTGGATGGCGGGGTCGTTCCATCGCGAGATCTGCCCGGTGAAGATCTTCGTGACCACCTCGCCCGAGAGCTTCAGATCCGTGACGCGCTTGCCGCTGATCACCAGGTTGTACATGAGCGCGGTACCACCGGCGACGATCGGGAGATACGCGTAGGGACGATCCGAGCGCTCGGGGGCGGAGCCGTCCTCGGGCGCCGCTTGGAAGGGGATCTCGCTCACCGCGAAGTCCACCGTTCCCTTGATGAAGTCCGCGCGTCCCGCGGAGGAGCCCGTGCCCGAGAAGTTGACCGTCATCCCGTAGTTGTTGGCGACGTTGCGCCGCCACTGGTCGAGCGCATTCGAGGACCACGTCGAGCCCGACCCGGAGACCACCACGTACGTCGCCGCCGAGGCGGGGACGGAGGTCGCGACCAGCGATGCCACGACGGCAAGGGCTGCGACGAGGCCCGCGAGGGGGCGACGGGAACGGGCGATCACGGGTTCTCCTGCGTGGGTGTCGTCGCAGCGAGAATCGCCGGCGAGTCCGTACGGGTGCGGTGGGTGATGCGGATGAGGTCGTGCTGCGAACGGTGCGCCGCGCGACGGCGCTGACCGTCGGAGAGCACCCCGGCGCCGCGTCCTCCGATCAGGCGCGCGACGACGAACAGGCTCAACACCAGCAGGATCAGCACCGCTGCGGTGCCGAAGCCTCGGGCGACCATCTGGGGCTCGGGCGACTGGACGAAGGTGAAGACCTGCAGCGGGAGCGAGATCATCGGCCCCGAGAACGGGTTGGTGTTCAGCTCCGCGGTCACGCCCGAGGTGAGCAGGACAGGGGAGGTCTCTCCGATCCCGCGCGCCGTGCCGAGGATGACGGCCGTGGCGAGCCCGGACCGCGAGGTCGGCAGCACGACGGTCCACACGGTCCGCCAGCGTGACGCCCCCAGCGCGTAGGAGGCTTCGCGCAGGTGATGGGGAACGAGACGCAGCACCACGTCGGCGGAGCGGATGACGATCGGCAGCATCATGACCGTGATCGCCACCGCGGCCGCGAACCCCGAACGCTCCTTGGTGATGAGCGTGATCAGGGCCGCGTAGACGAACAGGCCCGCCACGATCGACGGCAGAGCCGTCATGGCGTCGGAGACGGTGCGCACGAAACGCGCGAACGGGCCGCCGATCTCGTTGAGGAAGACGGCGGTGATGATGCCCAGCGGCACGGTGATCACCAGGGCGATGCCGATCTGGATGAGGGTTCCCACCACCGCGTGGGCGATCCCGCCGACATCCAGGGGATCGAGCGGTCCGGCGAAGCGCATGGTCTCGACGAAGAAGTTCGGGTGCGACAGGGCGGGGATCCCCCGTCCGACGGTGTACAGGACGACGAACACGAGTGCGGTCAGGACCACGATCCCGGCGGTGGCCATGAGCACGGTGGCCAGGCGGTTCGCCACGGCGAGTCGATCCGCGCGCAGGCCGACCAGCACGGCGTACACCGCCACGAAGACGATGTAGGCCACCACGATCCATCCGATGATCCCCGACAGCGGCGCGATCCAACCGAACAGCAGCGTCGCGACGCAGATGCCCGCCAGCAGCGCCCCACCCAGATCGAAGCCGTCCTCCAGCGCCGCGGTGCCGGGCCGACGCCGCTCGGGGCGGGCGCGTCCCGCGGGCGCCGAGGGGATGCGGGTGCGTCCCCCTCCGCGGGAGACCGGATCCGCGGGCATCTCCCCCACCCGCTCCTGCGCGTCGACGAAGCTCATCCGTTGCTCTCCGCCCCCGAGCGCGAGCGCGCGACGATCGATGATGCCGTGAAGTTGATCACCAGGGTGATCAGGAACAGTGCGAGTCCCGCCGCCATGAGCGCGGAGAGGCCGAATTCGCTGGATTCCCCGTAGCGCAGGGCGATGAGCGCCGACACGGAGTTCGTTCCGGTCTTGAGGACCTGCCAGTTGATCGTGAAGATCGGCGAGATGATCATGTAGACGGCGATGGTCTCGCCCAGGGCCCGACCGAGTCCCAGCATCGTGCCGCCGATGATGCCGCCGCGCCCGAAGGGGAGCACGACGGTGCGGATCATCCCCCATCGCGTCGACCCCAATGCGAGAGCGCCTTCGCGCTCCCCGATCGGGGCCTGCGAGAACGCCTCCCGCATGATCGACGTCTGCGTGGGCAGCACCATCAGCGCGACCACCATGCCGGCGATGAAGGCCGATGACGTGAAGGCGCTGGCTTCGGTCAGGGATGCTCCGTCGGAGTCCGTGACGGCGAAGACGGGGATCCATCCGAACGTGGACGAGATCCACTGCGCGACCGGGACGGCGTTCTCCTGGAGGTACTGCACGCCCCAGAGACCGAAGACGACGCTGGGGACCGCGGCCATGAGATCGACGATCGTGACCATCGCCCGCTTCACCGAGTTCGGGAGGATCTCGCTGATCAGCAGCGCCGTGCCGAACGCCAGCGGGAACGACAGGAGCAACGCGATGACGGCGATCGTGACCGTGCCGAAGAGCACGGCGGCGATGCCGAAGGAGTCGGGCACGCCGTCGCGCGGGTTCCACTCCTGCACCCAAAGGAAGGACGGGCCCGCCGACACGAGAGCCTGGCCGCCGCGCGCGGACAGGAACACGCCGACGGCCAGCATGATGGCGACGGTGACGCCCCCCGCGGCGAAGCACACGGCACGGAACACGCGATCGGAGAACACCGGCAGCGATCGCAGGGATCGACGTGGCGCGGTGGACGTCGTCGTCTCGCGTGGCGGGATGATCTCCGTCACGGCGTCGGTCATGCATTCCTCCGGGTCATGGACATGCGCGAGCACCCCAGATGCTCAGCCACAGCGTCGCGGCGACCGGTGAACGACGGCTGCAGTGGGAGTGTCCGAGACGTGTCGAGCTGATGCTGCGCGCGTGCCGCCGGTCACCCGGCGCCGGGCGCCGTCGGCTCGCTCGTCGCCGTCCCGGTCGGAGCAGGTGTCACAGCGGGGCTCGGCGTCGGCGTGACGGGCGCCGCGGACGGGATCGTCATCGTGACGACCGATCCGACGAGCGCGATCTGGTTCGGCGCCGGCGAGGTGGCGGTCACGAACGACGCGGATGCCGCATCCTCCTGCCCGGTCGCAACGGCGAATCCCGCACCGACCAGCGCCGCCGTCGCCTCCGCGGACGAGAGGCCCCTCACGTCCGGCACGGTGTTGACACCGCTGGCGATCCGCAGCGCGACGGCGGCGCCGCGTGTGCGGGACTCGCCCGCCGGCGGATCCGAGCCCAGGACGGTTTCGGCGGGCATGGGCCCGTTCTCGGTCGTGATCGTTCCGGTCGCGAGGCCCGCCGCATCCAGCGCCGTCCGCGCGTCCGCCAGCGTCCGGCCGACGAGCGGGGGCACCTCGTGCCAGACCGCCTCCACGCTGGGCGACGATGACGGCGTGGGCGACACCGGCGGCGCGCCGACGGGCACGGTGGTGGACGTTCTGGTCGGCACCGCCGAGGGCGCGGATCCCGCTGCGGCCGACAGCGCCACCACTCCGACGATGGCGGCGACACCCACGCCCGCGGCGACCCACCCCGGCCAGGGCGACGCACGAGCGCGAAGCTCCGCGGCGGGCGGTGGCGCATCGGGCTGCGCCACCGCATCCGTCGCACGGGAGACGGGCGGGGCGGGCCGATACGGACGCGTCACCGCCGTGCCCGCGGGTTCGGCGACGGGACGGGCTCGCGCCGCAGCGGGCCCGAGCGCCGCCGCCAGGGCCGTCCTCATCGCCTCGGCACCCGCGAACCGGTCCTCGGGATCCTTGAGCATCGCGGTGGTGATCACCCGGTCCCAGGCACGCGGGATGCCGCGACGCCGGGCGGAGGGCACCGGCGGCGGTGCTGCCACATGAGCGCGCGTGATCGCCGAGACGTCGCCGAAGAACGGGTCGCTGCCCGTGAGGGCCACGAAGAGCGTGGCGCCCGCCTGATAGATGTCACTCGCCACCTCCACGGGGCGCCCGAGCAGTTGCTCGGGAGCGGCGTAGGCGACGGTGGCGACGACGCCGTCGCCCATGCCGGAGCCGCTGAGGAGGGCATCTGTACCGCGTGTCGTGCGACCCGCGACGTCCGCGAGGCCGAAGTCGAGCAGACGCACGCTCGCCGCGAGGGTCCCGCCGTCTGCGATCGCCTCCGGGTCGAACATCACGTTCTGGGGCGAGACGTCGCGGTGCACGACGCCGACGGCGTGCAGCGCGTCCAGCGCCTGCAGCAGCCTGTCCGCGAGCACGGCGACGGCCGCCGATGGCAGCGCGGAGCCCGCACGCACGTAGTCCGCCAGCGTGACGCCCGCGACCAGCTCCAGCGCGATCCACACCACGGGAGGATCCAACTCCGCGACGCCGGAGTCGTAGATCTCGACGAGCGCGGGGTGGCTCGCCGATTGCGCTGCGCGCACCTCTTCGAAGAACGCCTCGCGCATGGGCGGGTCGGCGGCCAGATGCGGATGCAGCAGCTTGAGTGCCACATCCTGGTCCCGTCTCGTGTCGAACGCGCGATAGACCGCCGCTGTGCCGCCACTGCCCAGCAGTTCACGCAGCCGGAAGCGTTCTGCCACCAGTCGTCCTGTCACGGCACGTACTCGCCCGCCGCGCTCCGCGCGACCGTGCCCTTCTCCGTCGCCTGCATCGCCTGCAGCAGCCGCACCGCGAGAGCGCCCGCGTTTCGCGCGACGGAGCGGTTCTCGTACCGTCGCGCGCCGATCATCACGATCTCGTCCTCCAACACCGCGAACCATCCCGTCGTGCGCAGTCCGGTCTCCGGCGACGCCGAGACGACCAGTTGGTCGGCGGCACGGACGATGCGGCGGATGTCCTCACGGATCACCGCCTCGGATGCCGCGAAACGCGTCCCGCGACCCAGCTCACGGTGGTTCTCGGTCAGCAGCCGCCAGCCGCTGACCGCCTCGCCGACGCCGTCTTCGAACCGCGCGACACGGTAGCGGTCGCCGTGCATGGCCACGGCGTCGTCCACCGAGCGCATCCAGTCGGCGGCGGACCGGTGGGACCGCGCGGGGAATCGTGCGTACAGGAAGTGCGCGGGCATCGTCGTCTCCTACGGGCTCTGCTAGCGAGAGCGCGTGGGAAGCGTGACGTGACGAGGTCGACGTCTGGCATCCGCCGGATGAACGGCGAACGACGAGCGGGCGGTGGAGGGGTTACGCGCTCAGAGGCCGAGCTCGCGCGCGAGCGCCTGCGTGCGGGAGACGAGCTCGCCGCGCTGCTCGGCGACGCGACGCGGCGATGTTCCGCCGACGCCGTCGCGGCTGGCCAGCGACCCCGGCACCGTCAGAACCTCGCGCACGCCGGGTTCCAGGCGAGGTGAGACGGCGGCCAGCATCGCGTCGTCCGCCTCGTGCAGTTCGATGCCGCGCTGCTCGCACGCCTGCACGAGCGCACCCGAGATCTCGTGCGCCTCACGGAACGGGACGCCGCGCTTGACGAGCCACTCGGCCACGTCCGTGGCGAGCGAGAACCCCTGCGGCGCGAGCTCCGCCATCCGCTCCGTGTCGAAGCGCGCCGTCGCCACCATGCCGGCGAAGGCGGGCAGCACGAGCTCGAGGGTGGCGACGGAGTCGAAGACCGGCTCCTTGTCCTCCTGCAGGTCGCGGTTGTACGCCAGCGGCAGCGCCTTGAGAGTCGCGAGCAGGCCCGAGAGGTTGCCGATGAGTCGGCCGGACTTGCCGCGCGCGAGCTCGGCGATGTCGGGGTTCTTCTTCTGCGGCATGATGCTCGACCCCGTCGAGAAACCGTCGTCGAGTCTCACGAAGCCGAACTCGCGGGTGTTCCAGACGATGATCTCCTCGGCGAAGCGGGAGAGGTCGACGCCGATCATCGCGGCGATGAAGGCGAACTCCGCCACCACGTCGCGCGAACTCGTGCCGTCGATCGAGTTCTCCGCCGGCCGGTCGAGCCCGAGGTGCTCGGCGACCAGCTGCGGATCGAGTCCCAGCGTCGAGCCGGCGAGCGCTCCGCCGCCGTACGGGGACACCCGGGCGCGGACGCCCCAGTCGCGGAGGCGCTCGAGGTCGCGGACGAGCGGCCAGGCGTGCGCCTGCAGGTGGTGAGCGAGCAGCACGGGCTGAGCGTGCTGCAGGTGGGTGCGCCCGGGCATGGCCGCGTCCGCATGCGCCTCGGCCTGGGAGACGATCGCATCGATGAGCCTGACGACGTCGCGGGCGATGACGGCGGCATGATCGAGCAGGTAGAGGCGCACGAGCGTGGCGATCTGGTCGTTGCGACTGCGCCCGGCACGCAGCTTGCCGCCGAGCTCGGGCCCGACCTCGGCGATCAGTGCCTGCTCGAGTGCACCGTGCACGTCCTCGTCACCGTCCGCGGGCACCAGACGGCCGTCGGCGACGGCGGCCGCCAGGGCGTCCAGACCCGCGTGCATGCGTCGCGCTTCATCGGCATCGAGGTATCCGGCGGCCTGGAGGGCGGCGGCGTGCGCGTGCGAGCCGGCGAGGTCGTAGGGCGCGAGGATCCAGTCGAAATGCGTGGATCGGCTCAGCGCGGCGAGCTCGGGCGAGGGGCCGGAAGCGAAGCGGCCTCCCCACAGGGAACCGCGGTGGGTGGCGTCGTGGGGCGCGTCGTTCACCGGACCAGCCTACCGAGCACGCTCGGCGGCCGTGCGCACGCTGCGGCGCGCGACCCAGGCGAACAGCCGTTCGAGCGGGCCACGACCTATCGTCAGCGCCCAAACCGTGCATCCGGTGACGACCGCGATCGTCACCGGCCAGAACGGCGCGAGCTCGCGGAACTCCCAGAGCGCCCCGGTCTCGCCGAGTGCGAACAGAGCCCACACGGCCCAGATGAGCAATTGCGCCGTGTACGCCGTCAACGGCATCGACCCGGTCGCGCGCAGCGGCAGCAGCACCCACGTCACGGGGGTGCGTGCGATGAGCAGACATCCGCCCAGGACCGCGACGGCGGTGGCCGCGCCGCCGACGACCTCGGGCAGGCCGCCCGAGTGCGGGTACGTGCTCAACGCGACGCCCCAGTAGTCGGACGCGACGGTCACGGGTGCGGCGAGGCCGCCCGCGCCATAGGCGAACAGCGCGGTCCCGATTCCCATCACGACGAGGATCGCCGCGATGCGCACATCACGTAGGTCCATGCGCCCGAGCGCGAGACCGAGCACGAGGAACCCGATCCACAGCGGGAACGGATACGCCCAGCCGACGACCAGCGCGACGCTCTCCCCCGCCGCCGTGTCCCAGAACGGAAGCAGCCCGAGCGCAGCCTGGACGAACGGCATCACCGCCAGAAGCACCGCCGCCACCACGAACAGGGCGCCGGCGCCGAGTCGCAGCAGCGGCAGGGCCAGCAGGAACAGGACGGCGTAGGCCGGCAGGATCACGTAGACCGGCACGCCCGTGAGGATGAGCAGGATGCCGAGCACCCAGATGAGTCCGGCGCGCACCAGCAGCCGGCCGCGCGCCACACGCAGCCGCTCTCCGGACACGGGGGACGTCCCCCCCGTCGTCAGGGCGATCGACACTCCCGCGAGGACGGCGAACAGGATCGATGATCGACCGTTCACGATGTCCGCCCACGTCTGCGGTCGGGTCAGGTCGAAGGGCTCCTCGATCGTCAGCAGATGGGCGGCGAGCATCCCGATGACCGCGAGGCCGCGCGCGAGATCGATCCCGCCGAGTCGGTCAGGTCCGGTCAGTCGCGCCAGCGCCCGCCTCATTCCCGCGGGGTCCGATCAGCCCTGGCGCAGTAGCCAGACGAGCAGCGCCTTCTGAGCGTGCAACCGGTTCTCCGCCTCGTCCCACACCACGCTCTGCGGCCCGTCGATCACCGCGGCATCCACCTCGTAACCGCGATCGGCCGGGAGGCAGTGGATGAAGATCGCGCCGGGATCGGCGAGTGCCATCGTCTCCTCGGTCACCTTGTAGGCGCCGAGGTCGCGAAGCCGGGCGAGCTTCTCCTCCTCCTTGCCCATCGACACCCACGTGTCGGTGACCACGATGTCGGCACCGGCCGCGGCTTCCAGCGGATCCGTGAGCAGGGTGAGCGAGCCCCCGGTCTCGGCGGCGCGGCGGTCGGCGTCGGCCACGACGTCCTCGCGAGGCGCGTAGGACTCGGGAGACGCGACGCGCACATGCATCCCGGCGGTGACACCCGCCAGCGCGTACGAGTGCGCCATGTTCGAGCGGCCGTCGCCGAAGAACGCGAGGGTCAGCCCCTTGAGCTCGCCCTTGTGCTCGCGGATCGTCAGCAGATCGGCGAGCAGCTGGCAGGGGTGGAAGTCGTCGCTCAGCGCGTTCACGACGGGCACGCGGGTGCCGCGGGCCATCTCTTCGAGCCCCGCCTGCGCGTAGGTGCGCCAGACGATCGCCGCCACCTGGCGCTCGAGGACCCGCGCCGTGTCGGAGGGGGTCTCCTTGCCGCCGAGCTGGCTGTTGGCGGTCGAGATGATCAGCGGGGAACCGCCGAGGTCGGCGATGCCGACGGCGAACGAGACGCGCGTACGCGTGGAGGACTTGTCGAAGATCACCGCGACGGTCTGCGGACCGGCGAGCGGCTTGGCCGCCCAGCGATCTGCCTTCAACTCCAGTGCCAGGTCGAGGATCTCCGCCTGCTCGGCGCTGGTCAGGTCGTCGTCGCGCAGCAGGTGACGGGTCATGCGTGGGCCTCCGTGTCGGGCGATGCGCTCTTGAGCAGCAGCGCGTCGGCCACCGTGGCCAACGCGGCGGAGAAGAGCCGGGTGAACTCGTCGATCTCGACATCGCCGATCGTGAGCGGCGGTGCGATGCGGATCGTCTGATCATTGGGTGCGTTGACGACGAGCCCGTGCTGCTGCGCCGCGGCGACGACCGCCGGCGCGACGGGATGCGTGAGCGCCACGCCCAGGAGCAGTCCCTGCCCGCGCACGCCCTCGATGAGCTCGGACTCGATCCCCGCGATCGCCTCCCGCAGCTGTGCGCCGCGCACGGCCGCCGCCTCGACCAGACCCGCACGCTCGATCTCCTCGAGCACGGCACCGGCCACGGCGGTGCCGAGGGCGTTCCCGCCGAAGGTCGAGCCATGGGTTCCGGGGTAGAAGAGGTCGCCGGCCGCGCCGAAGGTGATCAGCGCGCCGATCGGGAATCCGCCGCCGATGCCCTTGGCGACCGTGATCGCGTCGGGGGTGATGCCGGCGTGCTGGAATCCGAACCACGCACCGGTGCGACCCGCACCGGTCTGGATCTCGTCGACGATGAGCAGCGCTCCGTGGCGCGCGGTGATCTCCCGCGCCGCCTCGAGGTAGCCCGCTGGCAGCGGCAGGACGCCCGCCTCGCCCTTGATGGGCTCGACGAACAGGGCGGCCACGCGCTCGTCCATCGCCGCCTCCAGCGCCTCGATGGTCGAGTCGAGGAATTCGACGCCGGGAACCATCGGCAGGAAGGGCTCCTGCATGGCCGGCTTGCCGGTGAGTGCCAGGGTGCCCATGGTGCGGCCGTGGAAGGCGCCGTTGAGCGCCAGGATGCGGGGGCGCTCGGTACCACCGTGGAGGCGGGCGAGCTTGAAGGCCGCCTCGTTGGCCTCGGCGCCGGAGTTGCCGAAGTACACCCGTCCCGTCTCGCCCGCACCCGACAAGCGCTTCAACCGCGCTGCGAGCGCGAGCTGCGGCGGCGTCGCGAAGTAGTTCGACACGTGCGCCAGACGCGCCGCCTGCGCGGCCACAGCGTCGACGAACACCGGGTGGGCATGGCCGAGGGCGTCGACCGCGATGCCGGCGAGGAAGTCGAGGTAGCGTCGGCCTTCGTCGTCCCAGAGATAGGCGCCCTCACCGCGCACGAACAGCGCCATACGGTCGCCGACGTTGCGGACGAGGTCGCGTCCGGCGTCGTCCTGCCACGGGGTCACAGTCTGTTCGGCCATCACGCCACCACCTCTGTTCCGATGCCTTTCTGAGTGAAGAGTTCGACGAGCACCGAATGCGGCACCCGCCCGTCGATGATCGCCGCGGTGGGCACGCCCCCCGTGACCGCGTCGAGGCAGGCCTGCATCTTCGGGATCATCCCCGACTCCAAGCGCGGGAGCATCTCCTCCAGCTCCGCGGAGGTCAGATGCGAGACCAGGGAATCCCGGTTCGGCCAGTCCGCGTAGAGGCCGGGCACGTCGGTCAGCACGACGAGCTTGACCGCACCCAGCGCGACGGCGAGAGCCGCCGCAGCCGCATCCGCGTTCACGTTGAGGGAGTGTCCGGTGTGGTCGAGATCGGGCGCGATGGAGGACACGACGGGGATGCGTCCGGCCTCGAGCTGGTCGATGATCGGCTGCGGGTCGACCGAGACGACATCGCCCACCCGGCCCAGATCGTGCTCGACGCCGTCGACGACGACGCCGCGGCGGCGGCCGCCGAACAGCCCCGCATCCTCACCCGAGAGCCCCGTCGCGACCGGACCATGGGCGTTGATCTTGGCGACCAGCTGCGGGTTGATCTGACCGGTGAGCACCATGCGCACGACCGTGATCGCCTCGGTGGAGGTGACGCGGTAGCCGCCCTTGAACTCGCTCGGGATGGCGAGCCGATCCAGCATGTTGGAGATCTGGGGTCCGCCGCCGTGCACGACGACGGGCTTCACGCCGACGTAGCGGAGATAGGCGATGTCGGCGGCGAAGGCGTCCTGCAACTCGTCGGAGACCATCGCGTTGCCGCCGTACTTCACGACCACGATCTGCTCGCGGTAGCGCTTGAGCCACGGCAGCGACTCGATGAGCGTCTCCGCCTTGGCGCTCGCGGCGGCGGGGTCGGTGTCTTGCAGATCGATACCTGTCATGAGGAGTACGCGCTGTTCTCGTGGACGTAGTCGTGCGTGAGGTCGTTGGTGCGGATCGTCGCCTCGACGTCGCCGACCTTGAGGTCCACGACGAGGTCGGTCGCGCGCGGAGTCAGATCGACCTTTTCGCGCGGGGCGTCGGGGCCGCCGGCGGAGCAGACCCGCACGCCGTTCATCCAGACATCGACGTCATAGGGATCGAAGGCGGCCTCGGTCGTGCCGATCGCGGCCAGCACCCTCCCCCAGTTCGGATCGTTGCCGAAGATCGCCGCCTTGAACAGGTTGTTGCGGGCGATGGAGCGGCCCACCTCGACGGCGTCGTCCTCGGATGCGGCGTGTACGACGCGGATGGTGATGTCGTGACTCGCCCCCTCGGCGTCGCCCTGCAGCTGCCGCGCCAGGTCGTCGCACAGCGCGACCAGCCCCGCGCGGAAGGCCGCAGCATCCGGCTCGATCCCGCTCGCGCCGCTGACGAGCAGACTCACCTGATCGTTCGTCGACATGCACCCGTCGGAGTCGAGGCGGTCGAAGCTCACGTGGGTCGCGGCGCGCAGGTGCGCATCGGCGTCGGATGCGGTCAGCACCGCATCCGTCGTGATGACCACGAGCATGGTGGCCAGGCCCGGTGCGAGCATGCCCGCGCCCTTCGCGATGCCGCCGATCGTCCAGCCGTCGCCGGCGTACACGCTCGTCTTCGCGACGGAGTCGGTGGTCATGATCGCGTGTGCCGCGTCCAGACCGCCGTCGGCGGACAGCGCGGCGACACCGGCCTCGACGCCCTCCAGCACCTTCGCACGGAACGTCTCGTCCCCGGTTCCGATCAGACCGGTCGAGCACACCAGGACGTCGCCGGGTGCGACACCGAGCAGCTCCGCCGCCTTCTCGGCGGTCTGGTGCGTCGTCTGGAACCCGAAGGCTCCCGTGAAGCAGTTCGCGCCGCCGGAGTTGAGCACGATGGCCTCGACGACGCCGTCGGCGATCACCTGCTCCGACCACAGGATGGGGTTGGCCTTGGCCCTGTTGGAGGTGAAGACTGCGGCGCCGATCTTGAGAGGTCCGCGGTTGACGACGACGGCCACATCCGACTTGCCGGTCGACTTCAGCCCGACGGCGACACCGGCCGCCTCGAATCCTGCGGGGGCGGTGACGGTCACGGGGCGACTCCGTTCACGGTGAGCGCGCGGTGTTCGGGAAGGCCGAGCGCGATGTTCATGGACTGCACGGCGGCACCCGCCGTGCCCTTGACGAGATTGTCGACGGCCGCGACGACGACGACACGGTTCGCCGCGCGGTCGATGGCGAGTCCGAGCAGCGCGGTGTTGGCTCCCAGAACGTCCGCCGTGCGGGGGAACGCCCCCTCCGGCAGCAGCTGCACGAACGTCTCGTGCGCGTACGCCGCCTCCCACGCATCCCGGATCTCGGCGTCGGTGACGCCGGGCGCGATCGGCGCGGTGGAGGTGGCGAGGATGCCGCGCGACATCGGGACGATGACGGGGGTGAAGGAGATGCGCACATCACCGCGGGCGCCGGCTGCGGCGAGCGCCTGCTGGATCTCCGGGATGTGACGATGGGTGCCGCCGACGGCGTACGGGTTCGCCGTGCCGAGGATCTCGCTCGCCAGCAGGTGCGGTTTGAGGCTCTTGCCCGCCCCGGAGGGGCCGACGGCGAGGACGCTGACGATGTCGCCCGGATCGATGACGCCGGCAGCGACGCCCGGGGCGAGGCTCAGGGAGACCGTCGAGGCGTTGCAGCCGGGAGCGGCGATGCGCGAGGCTCCGACGAGCCGCTCACGCTGCTTGGCGCCGCCGACGAGCAGCTCCGGCACGCCGTAGGTCCACGCTTCGTGGAACTCGCCGCCGTAGAAGGCGGCCCAGGCATCGGCGGAGGTGAGCCGGTGATCTGCCCCGGCGTCGATGACCAGCGGGACGTCGGCGAGGGCATCGGTGTACTGACCCGACTGCCCGTGCGGCAGCGCGAGCACGACGATGTCGTGACCGGCGAGCACCTCCGGCGTCGTCGGCTGGAGCTCGAGGTGCGCGAGCGAGCGCAGGTGCGGCTGCTGCGAGATCAGCGGCGTTCCGGCATTCGAATGCGCGGTGACCGTGCGGATCTCGACGTCGGGGTGCGCGGAGAGGATGCGGAGGATCTCGCCTCCTGCATAGCCGGACGCGCCGGATACGGCGACCGAATAGGGCATGGGTTCCACCTTAGAGTCTGGGAGCTGTGCGCTCGCGCGCACCGGCGGCATCGGCGACGCCCGCGCACCCGGACCGGTGCGGCACGCATCGCCTAGATTCGGCGGTCTCCCAGACGTCGGCGCACGACCACGCGCTGTGCGCTGTGGAACCGGGCCGAGGACATGCGCCGACGATAGCCGTGCGCACACCGCATCCGCAACTCGGCGCACGTCGGACGCTCCCGTCAGACTGGAGCGATGCTGCGCACCATCGCCGTCTCCGGGTACCGCTCGCTCCGCGACGTCGTCGTGCCGCTGGGTGGGCTTACGGTCGTCACGGGCGCGAACGGCACCGGAAAGTCGAACCTCTACCGCGCCCTGCGCCTTCTGGCGGGAGCCGCCACCGGCGGCATGATCGAGGCGGTCGCACGCGAGGGGGGACTGTCGTCGCTGCTGTGGGCCGGTCCCGAGGGCGGCGGCGATCAGGGCACCCTGCGGCGCGATCCCGTGGCCGTGCGGTTGGGCTTCGCGTCCGACGAGCTGGGCTACCTGGTGGATCTGGGTCTTCCCCAGACCGACGGTCGAAGCCTCTTCTCTCGTGACCCGGAGATCAAGCGCGAGCAGGTGTTCGCCGGCGCGGTCGCGAAGGCCTCGTCCCTGCTCATCGCTCGCCGGCGCAGCGCCACACGCGTGCGCGAGGATGCGTGGATCACGCTGGATCAGTCACTCGCCCCGTTCGAGAGCATCCTCGTCGACCTCGCCGACGGCGACACCGGCCCCGAGCTGCTGTCACTGCGACGGACGCTCGCGAGCTGGCGTTTCTACGACCACTTCCGTGTGGACGCCGAAGCCCCCGCGCGGTCTCCCCAGGTGGGCACCCGGGCGCGCGCCCTCTCGCACGGCGGCGAGGACATCGCGGCGCTCTGGGCGAGCGTGCGCGAAGCGGGCGCGGGCGACGCCCTCGACGGGGAGGTCGAACGTGCCTTCCCCGGAATGCGGGTGCAGATCGACGCCGAGGACGGGCGGCTCCGGATGCGGCTTCGTCAGCCCGGCCTGCTGCGCGCGCTCGACGTCGCGGAGGTCAGCGACGGCATCCTCCGCTATCTCCTGCTGTGCGCCGCCCTGCTTCCCGCAGCCCCCGGCCCTCTCATCGTCCTGAACGAGCCGGAGGCGAGTCTGCATGAGAGCCTGCTGGCGCCTCTCGCGCAGCTCATCGTCTCCGCGTCGCAGCGCACGCAGGTCATCGTGGTCACCCACGCGGCCGGGCTCGCTCGCCGACTCGAGGATG
Source organism: Microbacterium sp. SORGH_AS_0428 (assembly GCF_031453615.1). NCBI lineage: Bacteria > Bacillati > Actinomycetota > Actinomycetes > Micrococcales > Microbacteriaceae > Microbacterium > Microbacterium sp. SORGH_AS_0428. The sequence continues at coordinate 749,950 of NZ_JAVIZT010000001.1, forward strand.
CCGGAGCCCTCGCGCACCGGTTGGGGCGTACTTCCGACGGCACCTTCGTCGAAGGACAGGGATTCTTCGACGCCCCCGCCTGGAACTGGGGCAGTCGCTAGCTCAGGCGCGCACGAGCACGGATGCGGCCAGCGCACGCGCGCGTGCGCGGCGGATGGCCAGTACTGTGGCCAGCGCACCGACGGCGCCCCACAGCACCAACCCGATCGCGGCGTTCAGCACCGCATGCAGCGAGCCGCCGACGAGTGCTTGTGCCCCCTGCAGGGCGAGGCTCAGCGGGAGGCCGGCCAGCGGCCCCGTCGCGGCGGGCGTGGTTCCGGGCGCGGCGAGGGTGCCCGCGGCGATCACCTGCAGTCCGAGCAGCACGAGCGACACGACGAGTCCGGCGCGCGGGAAGAAGGCGACCAGCCCCTGGTGCACGAGAGCGAACGCGATGGCGGTGACCGCGGTCAGCCCCGCCGCCACCAGCGCGCGCTCGGGCGCCACCCCCGACAGCGCGACGGCACCCCAGACGAGAACGGCCTGCGCGAGCGCGACGGCCACGATGACCACCGCCGCGGAGCGCGCGAGCCGCACGGCGGATGCGGCGGAGGTCAGCGCTGAACGGGCGAAGGGCAGCAGCGCGAGCATCACGCCGATGGCTCCGATCCACAGCGCCACCGGCCCGAAGACGGCCATCGCCGAGGCGACGCCGCTGCGGGGTCCGGTCGTCGATGTGCTGTCGACGCCGATCGGTCTCGCAACCACCTGGGCGATCTGCTTCTGCTGGTCGGCGTCGTAGCGCGGAATCGCCGCCTGCGCCGAGTCCAGCCCGGCCGCGAGCTGCGCGCTCCCCTGCCCCAAGGTCCCGAGCGCCTCGGCGAGCTGGCCGTTTCCCTGCGCGAGTCCGTCCGCCCCGGATGCGGCGGCTCCGAGGGCGTCCGACAGCCGGCCGAGGCCGTCAGCCACGGGTCCGCTGACCGCCGAGATCGCGCCGGCACCGACGGCGACCGCCGCAGCGGTCTCCGCATCCCTGCCGAGTGCGTCGGCCTGGCCCACCAGCAGCGCCGAGACGCCGTCGGCGGCATCCTTCGTGGGAGCGAGCAGTGCCTCGAACTCCTGCTGCTGAGCCGGCGTCAACTGCGCGGAGAAAGCGGCCAGCGCAGCGAGGCGGGTCTGCACATCCTGCTGTGCGCCCTCGGCCACGCCCGCATCGAGCGCGCGCTCCGCGAGACGCAGCGAGAGCTCTCCCGACGCGACGGCGCCCGCTGTCGTGAGCGCGCCGAGGCCTCGCGCGCCCTCAGGCAGTTCCGAGAGGACACCGTCCATGCTCCGCAGCCCGTCGGCCAGTTGGCCCGTGTACGTCTGCAGAGCGCCGGCACCGCTCTGCGCCTGAGACAGCCCACCGGTGATGGCGGAGGCGCCCTGGGCCATCTGATCCATGCCGGAACCGATCTGCGACATGGCCGACAGCGTTCCGGTGACGTACTGCTGGGTGAGCTGGGCTGCGACACCGGCAGGCAGACTCGCCGACAGCGCCTCGGCGACGATGCCGCCGAGGTAGCCGTGCTGAGTGCTCGTCTGCACCGTCAGCTCGGCCGCCTGCGGCGCGCCGGAGCCGATCGTCGACACGTGGGCCGAGAAGTCGGACGGGATCGTGACGGTGGCGAGCACGTCGCCGTTCGCGAGCGACTCGCTCGCGGTCTGCGCATCCGTGAGCACCCACTTCACGGAGGGGACAGAGGTGATGAGGTTCTCGGTCAGGAGCTTGCCCGCAGCCACCGGCGTGGGTCCGGTGAGGATGGGCGAATCCTGGTTGACCAGCGCCACGGGCGGACGCTCATCGGTCGAGGGCACCAGGGTCAGAACGATCGCGAGCGGCGCGAGCACCACCAGGACGAGCACGGCGGCGAGCTGCCAGCGCCGCTGGCCGCGGGCGGGGGCCGCGATCAGGCTCCACAACGTCGTCATCGCCGTCCTCCTTCAGCGGTGGCCCGCGCGAGCGCGTCGACACGCACGACCGGCCTCTGCGGCGACGCATCCAGAACGGCTCCGCTGGAGCCGAGGACGATCGTGGTTCCTGGCCCGATCGCCCTGACCACGATCTGCGCCAGATCCTGCGCACCGGCTCGGTCGCCGAGGTCGATCGCCACGAGTCCCAAGCCGCTGGTCGCAGCGACGGCCACGTCGGCGGCCCAGCGTTCGGCGTCGCTCAGCTGTCCCATCGGTGTCCTCTCACTCACGTCGTGCGCCGACGTCCCCGACACGACCGCCAGCAGTGCGTCGAAGGTCGCTGCGGCACGCATCACCGCCTCGTGCGCCCGGAGGACACCGACGCCCTCAGCGCGAAGGCTTCTACGCAGGTGCTCCGCCAACGAGCTCGCGTCCGCCCGCTCGGGGGCGGCGGGCACGTACGCGGCGTGCGCGGCCGCCGCCGCCCGTTCGAACGGCAGCAGATACCCGTGGACGACGAGATCGCCCTCGACATCCGCCGTACGCCCGGCGACGGCGGCCACGAAGCGTGCGGCGACCGCGGTGGGACCTTCCACCAGCACGACCGCTCCGCGCGGCGCGACGAGATCGGAGACGCCCTCGCCGCCGATGCGCACCCCGTGGGCGAGCACCCCCGCACCGGCGCTCCCGCCGTCCTCACGCCCCGCGAGCCAGGTGCGCTGCGCCCGCATCCGCTCGACGGCCTCGCCCTCGATGTCGGCGTCGGGCAGCAGCCGGCCGAGCCACGCCGGCAGCCACCATGCCCGGTGGCCGAGCAGCGCCATGATCGCCGGGATGAGGGTCATCCGCACGACGAAGGCGTCGATCAGCACACCGGCGGCGAGCGCGGTCGCCAGCGGCTGGATGATCGCGTTGCCTCCCGGCACGAACGAGAAGAACACCGAGAACATGATCAGCGCCGCGGCCGTCACGACCCGGGCCGAGGCGCTGAAACCGCCGAGGACGGCGCCGTGCGCGTCTCCCGTCGCGGCGTAGTGCTCCCGCATCCGTGAGACGAGGAACACGTGGTAGTCCATCGCCAGGCCGAAGAGCACGGCCATCACGAGGATGGGCAGGAAGCTGATGACCGGACCGACCTTGCCCACCCCCAGCAGATCCGCTGCCCAGCCCCATTCGAACACCGCGGAGGTCACCCCGAGGGCCGCGGCGACCGACAGCAGGTAGCCCACCGTGGCCGACAGCGGCACCGCGATCGAGCGGAACATGATCGTCAGCAGCACGAGGCACAGCCCGACCACGACGATGCCGAAGGGCAGCAGCGCTTCGCCCAGCCGATCGGAGATGTCGATCGCCAACGCCGTCTGCCCCGTGACGGCGTATCCGAAGCCGTGCGCGGCGGCGAAGGCGGGTTCGTCGTCGCGGAGCGTGCGCACGAGGTCCGTGGTCGCGTCGGAGGAGGGCGAGCTGGCCGGTGTGATGCTGAGCACGGCGAGGTCGACGGCCTCGTTCGTGAAGGCCTTCGAGACGGCCACGACGTCGGGGACGTCCGAGAAGGCGTCATCGAGTGCGTCGAGCGCGTCCTGCACTTCCAGGGTCCCGGAGATGTCGGCGGTGATCAGCAGCGGGCCGTTGAACCCGGGGCCGAAGCCCTCGTCGAGCAGGTCGTACGCGATCCGCGCCGGCGACGACGGCGGGTCGTAACCCGCATCCGGCAGGGTCAGTCGCAGGCTCAGCGCGGGAGTCGCGACCACCATCAGAGCGATCACGACCACCCCGATCGTGGCCACCGGCGTCCGGGTCGCGAGCCGCACCCAGCCCGCCGGTCGTGAGGAGCGCGTCCTCGAGCGGTGCCGCACCCGCGGACGCACCGCCCGGCCCAGAACCGCGAGCACCGCCGGGAGGAGCGTGACGGCGACCGCCAGCGCGGCGAGCACCGCACCCGCCGCCCCCAGGCCCATGACGGTGAGGAAGGGGATCCCCGCGACGGCGAGACCGAGCAGCGCGATCATGACCGTGAGCCCCGCGAACACGACGGCGGTTCCGGCGGTCGCGATCGCGACGGCGATCGACTCGCGCGCATCCATCCCCTCGGCCAGCTGCGCCCTGTGGCGCGAGACGATCAGCAACGCGTAGTCGATGCCGACGGCCAGTCCGAGCATGGTCGCCAGCAGCGGCGCCGTGGACGAGACCGGGGCGAAGGCCGCGACGATGAGGATCGAGCTGGACGCGACGGTGACGCCGATGACGGCCGTCACCAGCGGTACGCCCGCGGCCACGACGGCGCCGAAGGTGATCGCCAGCACGACGAACGCGATCGCCATGCCGGCGATCTCCGTCCAGTCCACACCGCCCTGCGCGCTCGCCACCAGCCCCGAATACGCCAGTGTCGCGCCGCCGGATGCGGCCGGCTGCGCGGCCTCCTCGATCGCCGCGACGAGGCTGTCGTCGATGTCGGTGGCGGCGACGCTCAGCTGCACGGTGATGAAGGCCATCTCGCCGGTGCGCGAGATCTGCGCGGGTTCGCCGGAGGATGCGGGGGTGGCACCGGATGCGGACATCGCGACCGGACACGTGACGCCCGCCACGTCCTCGACCGTCGCGAGGTGCTCGCACGCCGTCGCGATCGCGTCCGACTGGGCCGTGACCGGGGTCCCGCTGGGCGCGACGATCACGACGCGCGCGCTCGCGCCGCTCAGCTGCGGCAGGCGCTGCTGAAGCTGATCGAGAGCCTGCTGCGACGGCGTACCGGGGATCTCGAACGTCGATGCGAGCGTGCCGCCGAGCGCCTGCGACAGCGCCCCGCCGCCGAGCGCGAGCACGAGCCAGGCCGCGATGACGGCCCAGCGCCAGCGCACGGCGAAGCGGCCCACGCGGAAAAGAAACGATGACATCCCCAGACGCCCTTCCCCAGGCACGCGCATCATCGCGCGCACGTGCTCAGGGTAGCGGCACCGTTTCCGTGCGCCACAGCATGTGACGCACGGGCGACGGGGAACTCAGTCGCGCAGGACGGCTCCGAACCGCTCAGCGGCCACAGCCACGCCCGCGAGCTTCGCGTCGGTGGCCTCCGCCGAGGTCAGCGTGCGGTCGTCCGCGCGGAACCGCAAGGCGAACGTCAGGCTCTTCGAGCCCTCGTCCACCCCCTGGCCCCGGTAGTCGTCCACGAGCCGCGCCGACTCGAGCAGGGCTCCGGCTCCGTCGACGAGCGCTGCACGCACATCGGCGGCCGCGACGTCGGCGGGAACCACGAGCGAGACGTCCTGCGTCGCCGCGGGATAGCCCGACAGCGACGCGGCGACGACACGCGAGCCCGCGGTCTCGACGAGGAGATCGAGATCGAGCTCGGCCACCGTGATGCGGCCGGGAAGGTCGGCGGCCTCGGAGACGGCGGGAAGCAGCTCCCCCACGTACCCGACGGCGGTGTCTGCGACCGAGACGATGCCGGTGCGACCCGGGTGCAGGGCGGCACGCCGGCCTTGCGCGATCGTCACCTCGACACCCGCTGCGGCCGCGATCACGCGCACCGCGTCGAGCGCCTCGCTGAGTCCCGCGGCCTCCGCGGAACGCCCGGGCTGCTTGGGCGCGACGGCGCCCGCCACGAGGACGGCCACGTGGCGGCGCTGCGGCGGGATAGAGCCGTCCAGCTGCGCGAGCGTCGCCGCATCCGGGCGCACCGCCAGCGGCGGGACGAACGAGGTGCCATCGGTGACGCCGGGTTCGGGAAGGAACACCGACCCCGCCTCGAACAGGCTCAGATCCACCAGTCCGCGCGCGACGTTGCGGTGCGCGACCTGGAGCAGGCCCGGCACCAGGGAGCGGCGGAGATACGCCGCCTGCGAGTCGAGCGCATTGGCGAGCTTGATGCTCGGCACAGAGGACCCGTCGACGCTGCCGTGGAGGTCGTTCTGCTCACGCGCGACGAACGGGAACGACGGCGTCTCGACGTAGCCCGCGGCGGCGAGCGCGTTCGAGACGCGGCGCCGACCCTGCTGCGCCGGTGTCCAGCCGCGTCCCGAGGGGGCGACCGGGAGCACGGAGGGAATGCGGTCGTATCCCTCGATGCGGGCGACCTCCTCCGCGAGCGTCCACGCGTCGGTCAGGTCGGGGCGCCACGTCGGCGCGTCGACGAACCACATCGAACCGGTGTCATGCACCGTGGCGCCGATCAGCTCGAGGGCGGCGACGATCTGCTCACGCGTGTAGTCGACGCCGATGAGGCCCGGCACGAAGTCGTACTCGAGCGCGATCGCCTCGCGCTCCAGTTCCGCCCCGAGCGCCGCGCCGGTCGCGTCGGCGGTGCCGCCGGCATACTGCACCATGAGCTCGACCACGCGCTGGGCGGCCGCGTACGGGACCGCCGGGTCCACTCCGCGTTCGAAGCGGCGCGAGGCCTCCGACGGCAGCTTGTGGCGACGGGCCGTGCGGGCGATCGAGATCTGATCGAAGATCGCCGCCTCGATCAGCACGTTCGTCGTGGCATCGCTCATCTCGGTGGCGGCACCGCCCATGACGCCGGCGAGGCCGATGGGACCCGAGTCGTCGGTGATCAGCAGGTCCTCGGCGTCCAGCGTGCGAACGGTCCCGTCGAGGGTCTCGAGCTTCTCCCCCGCCTGAGCCCGGCGCACGGTGATCCCGCCGGTCAGCTTGTCGAGGTCGTACCCGTGGATCGGGTTGCCGAGCTCGAGCATGACGTAGTTGGTGATGTCGATCAGGATGCCGAGCGAGCGGATGCCGGCGAGGGTCAGACGCGTGATCATCCACGGCGGCGTGGGTCGCGAGGCGTCGACGCCCCGCACGACGCGGGCGACGAACTCCGTGACACCCGCGCGGCCGCGGATCGGGTTCTCATCGGACACGGCGAGCGGGAAGCCCGTCCCCGGCTCGTCGAGCGGGCGCTCGGCGGGGTCGCGGAAGGCGGCGCCGGTCGCGTGCGAGTACTCGCGGGCCGCGCCGCGGATCGAGAGCGCGTAACCGCGATCCGGGGTCACGTTGATGTCGACGGCGATGTCGTCGAGACCCAGCAACGAGATCGCATCGGTTCCGACGGGCGCGTCGATGCCGAGCTCGACGAGGCGAAGGATGCCGGAGTGCTCGCTGCCGAGCCCCAGCTCCTTCGCCGAGGCGATCATGCCGTCGGACACGTGGCCGTAGGTCTTGCGTGCCGCGATCGGGAAGGGACCGGGAAGCACCGAGCCGGGCAGGGTCACGACGACCTTGTCACCGGGGAAGAAGTTGCGGGCGCCGCAGACGATGCCATGGACATCGGCTCCGCCGTCGGCCGCCGTCTCACCCTCGGGCGCGACGCGCACCTGACACCACCGGATCGTCTTGCCGTTGGACTGCGGCTCCTCCTCGAACGAGAGCACTTCGCCCACGACGATCGGCCCCTGCAGCTCGAACCGGTGGACGTCCTCCTCCTCGAACCCGACGCGCACGAAGGCGGCCAGCACGTCCTCGGGAGTGGCCTGGGCAGAAACCTCGACGAACTCACGCAACCACGACAGCGGAACGCGCATCACACCACCATCCCGAACTGCTCGCTGAATCGCACATCACCCTCGGCCATGTCCCTCATGTCCTGGACGTCGCTGCGGAACATGAGGGTCCGCTCGATACCCATGCCGAAGGCGAAGCCGGAGTACTCCTGCGGGTCGATGCCCGCCGCGCGCAGCACGTTGGGGTTGACCATGCCGCACCCTCCCCACTCGATCCAGCGCGCGCCGCCCTTGAAGGTCGGGTGCCAGAGGTCGAGCTCGGCGCTGGGTTCGGTGAAGGGGAAGTAGTTGGCACGGAAGCGCGTCTTGGCCTCCGGCCCGAAGAGCTGGCGCGCGACGTGGTCGAGCGTGCCCTTCAGGTGCGCCATCGTGATCCCCTTGTCGATGACGAGTCCTTCGAACTGGCTGAAGACCGGAAGGTGGGTGGCATCGAACTCGTCGGTGCGGTAGACCCGGCCGGGGCACACGACGTAGATCGGCAGCTCGCGCTCGAGCATCGACCGCACCTGCACGGGGCTCGTGTGGGTGCGCATGACGAGGTGGCGATCGACCGGGTCGACGAAGAACGTGTCCTGCATCTGACGCGCGGGGTGATCGACGTCGAAGTTGAGCGCGTCGAAATTGAACCACTCGTGCTCGAGCTCCGGCCCTTCGGCGATCTCCCACCCCATTCCGACGAAGATGTCGCCGATCTGCTCCTGCAGGAGGGTGAGCGGATGCCGCGCGCCCACGCGCGTGCGGGTGGGAACCGCCGTGATGTCGACCCGCTCGGCTTCGAGACGCGCCGCCGTCTCCGCCGTCTCGATCTCCGCCTCGCGGGCGGCGAGCGCCTGGTTCACCCGGCCCCGTGCCTGACCGACGAGCTTGCCGAACTCGGCCTTGCGCTCGTTCGGGACGTCGCGGAGACGGGCGTTCAGCCGCGCGAGCGGCGAGCCCTCCCCGGCGTGGGCACTGCGCGCGGCTTTGAGGGCGGCGGAGTCGGCGGCTGCGGCGATGGCGGCCAGGGCCTCGTCGACCGCGGTGCTCACCGCATCGGGAGTGATCTCGTTCTGGGGTGCGTCGGACACGGTGATCGAGTCTACCGGCGCGCTGAGGGCTCCGAAGCGGCCGGGAGATCCGCTGCCGCGGTGATGAGTGCGAGCGCGGCGGCGAAGGGATCCGGTCGCCGGCTCGTCACGCCATCCGGTGTGAGAGCGGCCTCGCGGGCGGCGACCCCGAAGGCGTCGGCTGCGGTGCGCTGCTGCTCATGGAAGGTGTACCCGACGACGAAGTGCGTGACCGCGTCGGCCACGACCTGCGGCGCGTGCCCCGCATCCGGATAGCGCTCGGCGAGCACCAGGTGAAGGGGCGATTGCACCAGGCCGAGCGCAAGAGAGCTGGACACGACCTCGGCGCCGTCACGATGCGCGAGCAGACGGTCGTGAAGCCGCTCCCCCAGCACGCGCGCAGCCTCGCCCAGCTGCCGTGTCGCGCCGGTCTCACGGTCTGCGCCCACGGGAGCGAGGATGCGGGCGCTGACAGCGGCGAGCAGTTCCTGCTTGTTCTCCACGTGCCAGTAGAGGGCGCTGGGCTGAACGCCGAGCTCGTCCGCGAGCCGGCGCATCGACAGATCGGGCAGCCCGACGCGATCCAGCAGCGCGAGAGCCGCATCCACGACGTCCGTCTTCGAGCGACGGGGCGCGCGCAGGGAGTTTGAGCCGTCGGCCGTCATGCGGGTACTGTACCTGAACAGTGTTCACATGAACGCCGTTCAGGAGGATCCATGACCGCGCTCGCCCCTTCGGTGCGCCGCCGACTCGACGCCACCGACATCGCCAGAGCCGGCGTTTTCGCCGCCGTCATCGCCGTGCTCGGCGTGCCCGGCGCATTCACCATCTTCGGCGCGGTGCCCATCACCGCCCAGACGCTCGGTGTCATGCTCGCCGGCGCCATCCTCGGCCCCGCCGTCGGGGCGCTCTCGGTCACGGCGGTGCTGGCCCTGGTCGCCGCAGGCCTCCCGCTCCTCGCGGGCGGACGGGGTGGGATCGGCGTCTTCTTCGGACCCACGGGCGGCTACCTGCTCGGGTGGATCGTCGGGGTCGTGATCATCGGACTCATCGTGCACGCCGCCGGACGCCGGCCGGTGTGGTGGCGCACCTTCCTCGGCACCCTGGTGGGCGGCGTGCTCGTGGTCTACGCCGTCGGCGTCCCGGTGCAGGCCCTCGTGCTGCGGATCGGACTCGGCGAGGCAGCGCTGTCGAGCCTCGTGTTCCTGCCGGGCGATCTCCTCAAGGTGGTCGCCACGACGTTGATCGTCGGCACCCTCGTGCGCGGATATCCGCGAGCCTTCCGGCGTCAGTGGCGCTCTCTGCCGGCCACCGCCGCGTGAGCGGCGTCGTCGTCCCGATCGAGGCGGGTGACGCCTCCTCGCGCCTCGAACAGCTGAGACGATCGGGCCAGGTTCCCCTCGTGCTCGATAAACGCTGGCCCGCACAGGTGCGCGCCGGCATCCTCTCGCTCCTCGCGCGCACTCCCCTTCCCGCGGGCGCAGAGTGGGCAGCTCTGACATCCGGCAGCTCGGCCGCGCCTCGCGTCGTGGTGCGCACGCATGCGTCCTGGGCGAGCTCGTTCCCCGCGGTGGAGCGGCTGCTCGGCACGCGGCCCGGAGACGCCGTGCTGCTGCCGGCGCCGCCGAGCTCGTCGCTCACGCTCTTCTCCTTGGCCCATGCTCTGGCCGGCGGCCCAGCACCCGAGTTTGCCGCCACCAGCTCCCGCGCGACCCTCTTCCACGGAACCCCCACCCACTTCGGCGCGATCCTCGCCTCGGACGGCGCCCCGCAGCTGCGTGCGGCGCTCGTCGGAGGGATGACGCTGCCGGCCGACATCCGCGCCGAAGCCCTTGCCCGCGGCATCCGCGTCGTGGAGTACTACGGCGCAGCGGAGCTGTCGTTCGTGGCATACGACGATGACGGGAGAGGTCTGCGCGCGTTCCCCGGCGTCGAGATCGCGGTGCGCGACGAGGTCATCTGGGCCCGCTCTCCGTACAGCGCGCTCGGCTACCTCGGCGAGCCCGGTCCGCTCCGGCGCGATGGCGAGTGGGTCAGCGTCGGCGACCGCGGGGAGCTCGAGGATGGCAGGCTGCGGGTGGCGGGACGCGAGGACGAGGCGATCCAGACGGCGGGCGCCACGGTCATCCCGTCGGAGATCGAGCGGACCCTACGCACCCTGGACGGCGTCGCGGATGTCGCCGTGGTCGGCCTGCCCGCACCCGGCGTCGGCCGGCTCGTGGCCGCCCTCATCGAACCCGTGCGACCCGGCTGCCTGGATGCGGCGATGCTCCGCGCCGCGGCATCACACCTCTTCGCGCCGGCGCACCGGCCGCGTCTGTGGTTCGCGGGTACGATCGCCCGCACCTCGTCCGGCAAGATCGCCCGCGCCGAGGTGGAGCGACAACTGTCGTCGGGAGAGGTGCCCCGTGTCTGACGTGCTGATCGTGTCGGCGCGCCGCTCCGCACTCACGACGCGGGGCCGGGCGTTCGCGGGTGTGAGCGCCGATCGCCTGGCCGCACCCGTGCTGCGCGCTGCCGCCGATGACGCCGCGCGCACGATCGGCGCGCCGTTCGAAGTCGCTGATGTCATCCTCGGCAACTGTCGCGGCCCGGGCGGCAACACCGCCCGCCTCGCCGCGTTGGCCGCCGGCTTCGGCGCGCACACTCCCGGTGCGACGGTGGATCGGCAGTGCGGCAGCGGGCTGGCCGCGGTCATCGATGCCGCACAGGCGATCGCCGCCGGCGACGAGCGCCCCCGGGTGGCGGGCGGGGTCGAGAGCGCCTCGACGGCGCCGGAACGACGCATCGACGGGACGTCCTTCGCACGGGCTCCCTTCGCCCCCGCCGGCTGGCCGGACCCCGACATGATCGATGCCGCCGATGCGCTCGCCCGCCTCGACGGCATCGACCGTGAGCGTCAAGACGCGGCAGCCGCCCGCAGCCACCGGCGCGCAGCCGCGGCCCGCGAGTCGGGGCGTCTTGCGGCGGAGATCGTCCCGATCGACGGGGTGAGCGCGGATGACTCCGTCGGCGGCGCACTGGCCCTGCTCCCCCGGCTCACGCCCTTGCGCGAGAACGGCACCGTGACGGCGGGCACGGCCACGCGCATCGGCGACGGGGCGGCAGCGGTCGCCCTCGTCGGCGCAGCGCGGCACGCACACGTACCAGGACTCCTGGTCCGCTCGCACGCCGTCGTCGGCGTCGACCCCGCCTACCCCGGGCTCGGTGCGGCACCGGCCATCGAGGCGGCGCTGGCCGCATCCGGCACCGAGCTCGCGTCTGTCGCGGCGTTCGAGATCGTCGAGGCGTTCGCGGCGCAGTCGCTCGCGGTACTGGGGCGGCTCGGACTCGCCGACGACGATGCGCGGGTGTGCGCCGACGGCGGCGCTCTCGCGCTCGGCCATCCGTGGGGCGCGAGCGGCGCCGTCGCGCTCGTGCGGCTGTTCTCACGACTGGTACGCGCCGGGCGCCCGTCCGGGAGCATCGGTGTCGCCGCAGCATCCGTGGGCGGCGGCCTGGGGATCGCGATGGTCGTCGAGGTGGTGAGGTGAGCGTGATCCGACTCGACCGGCTCGGCGTGCGCCTCGGGGACATCGAGGTGCTCCGCGACCTCGATCTCGATCTCCACGCCCGCACGGTCGCCGTCGTCGGCGACAACGGCTCCGGCAAGTCGACCCTCGCGCGCGTGGTCGGCGGCCTGGTCGCGCCGTCCACCGGATCGGCCCGGGTGCTGCAGCTCGACCCTGTCCACGACGCCGCCGAACTCCGCCGCCGCGTGGCGATCCTGTTCAGCAACCCCGACGCCCAGATCATCATGCCGACCGTCGCCGAGGACGTCGCCTTCTCACTACGCGGGCAGACGATGAGTCGCATCGAGCGAACGGACCGGGTGACGGCCGCTCTGGCACGTTTCGGGCTCGCCGAGCTCGGCGACCGCTCGGCGCACGACCTGTCGGGAGGGCAGAAGCAGTTGCTGGCGTTGTGCGGCGCGTTCGTGCGCGAGCCGGAGCTCGTCGTCGCCGACGAGCCCACCGCCTATCTCGACGGCCGCAACGCCCGGATCGTGGCCGACCATCTCCTCGCGGACACCGGGCATCGTCTGCTGCTTGTCACCCACGACCTCGCCCTCGCCGAGCGTTGCGAGGCGGCCGTCCACGTGGCGGGCGGTCGCGTGGTCGCCGTCGGCGAGGCGCGGGACGTCGTGCGCTCCTACGCGACGAGCCTCGGATGTTGAGCCTGTACCGACCGGGCACCGGGCCCTGGCACCGGATGCCGGCCGGACGCAAAACGCTCCTGCTGCTCGCGCTCGTGCTCGGGGTGTCACTGCTGCCCGCCACCTGGCTGTCGTGCGCCATCGCCGCGGGTCTCGTCCTGCTCTGCTATGCGGCACCCGGCATGGGGTGGGCACGGCTGGGACGCCAGATCTGGGCGCTTCGGCTGCTCGTCGTGATGAGTTTCATCGGACAGGTGATCTTCCTCGGTCTCGAAGCGGCCTCGATCGGCACGGTGCGCATCGCTTCCGCCGTCGTGCTGGCAGCACTTCTGGCCCTGACGACGCCCGTCTCCGCACTGCTGGAGGTCTTCGAACGTGCACTGTCGCCGCTGCGCCTCGTCGGACGGGACCCGAGCCGCGCCGCCCTCCTGCTGGTCGTCGCGTTCGGCGCGGTTCCCACCCTCGTGCGCCTGGCGCATCAGGTCCGCGAGGCGCAGCGTGCGCGAGGGGCCGGCCGCGGCATCCGTCCCTTCGCCGTGCCCTTCCTCGTTCTCGCCCTCAAGCACGCCGACGACGTCGGCGAGGCGTTGACCGCGCGCGGCGTGCGCTGAGTTCAGAGAGCGCTGGAGTCGTACTTGCCCGCCCCCCGCTGCGCCGCGATGACCTCCGTGTCGGTCGTGGCGCGGCCCAACGGGGCGGCCTGAGGCCCGCGACCCGCCCGCTGCGACGAGCGCATCCGGATCTCGACCCACTTGGCGATCCCGGCAAGCACCAGGCACAAGGCGATGTAGATCGCGGCCGCCACCATCCCCGCCTGCAGGATCGGGCGGTCGAACTGCGCCTGGGTGCCGATCAGACGGGCGTAGTACAGCAGCTCGTTGTACGTGATGATGTAGCCGAGCGCCGTGTCCTTGAGCGTCACGACCAGCTGAGCGACGATGACGGGGAGCATCGCCCGCACCGCCTGCGGCAGCAGGATGAGGCGCATCACGCCCGCCTTGCGCAGCCCCAGTGCGTATCCGGCCTCGCTCTGGCCGCGCGGCAGCGACTCGACGCCGGCGCGGATCACCTCGGCGAGCACGGAGCCGTTGTAGACGGCGAGTGCGATCACCACGGCCCAGTACGCCTCGAGGCGCACGCCGACGACCGGAAGGCCGTAGTAGAGCAGCATCATGAGGATCAGCACGGGCACCGCTCGGAACAGCTCGATGATGGCCGTGGCGGGCCACCGCACCCAGGCGTGGTCGGACATGCGCCCCAGGGCCAGGACGAATCCGAGGACGACGGAGGCCACCGCGGCGGCGGCGAACGCGGCCAGGGTGCGACCCGTGGCCGCGAGGATCTGCTCCCACACCGTCGTGAAAGTGAAGATGTACCACTTCTCGGCGGAGAACTGACCTGTGACGATGAGTCGGTAGACGACGAAGCCGCCGAGGCCGAGGATGACGAGGACCGTGATCGCCGCGATGATCCGGTTGCGGATGATCGCGCGACGGCCCGGCAGGTCGTACAGAACGGAGCTCATCGCGCCACCCTCCATCGGTTCTCGAGTCGTCGCTGCACCACCGAGAGCGCCAGCACCATCACGACGAAGATCGCCGCGACCCACAACAGGACGACGAGCGCGTTCTCACCCCGCTCACTGAGGTTCGCTCGGATGACGCCGAGTTCGGCGACCGAGAAGCCGGCGGCGATGGTGGTGTTCTTGAGCAGTGCGATGAGCACGCTCATCATGGGCGGCACCACCGAGCGGAACGCCTGCGGCATGATCACGAGCGTCATCACCTGCCCGAACGTCAGCCCGAGCGCGCGGGCCGCCTCGGCCTGACCGACCGGCACCGTGTTGATGCCCGAGCGCAGGACCTCCGCGACGTAGGTGGCGGTGTAGATCCCGAGCGCCCACATCGCGAGCACGGTGTAGCCCGGGTTCGGCAGATCCAGCGCGGGGTACCCGAAGGCGAAGAAGAAGAAGATGACCGTGAGGGGCGTGTTCCGCACGATGTTGACGTACACCGTGCCGACACCGCGGGCGATCGGCACCGGGGAGACGCGCATGGCACCCACGAGCGTCCCGAGCACCAGCGCGATCAGCGCGCCCGCGAAGAAGAGCAGCAGCGTGTTGCGCAGCGCGATGCCCCAGATGTCGAGGTTGTCGACGATCACGTTCATCTCAGAGGTCCTTACCGTGATCCGGTGAGGGCGGTCCCGCGGCGGAGACCGCCCTCACCTCAGGGTCTGTCAGCCGGCTGCGTCGACCGCGGGCTGCTCGACGGTGATCCCGGACGCACCGAGGTTCTTGTCGAAGATGGCCTGCCAGATGTCGCCGCCGTCGGTGAACATCTCGTTGATGTGCTCCAGCAGGACGGTGTCACCCTTCTCGAGGCCGACGCCGTAGCGCTCCTCGCTGAACGGCTCGCCGACGACCTTGAGCTCGTCCGGGTAGAGGGCCGCGTAGCCGATCAGGATGGCCTGGTCGGTGGTGACCGCATCCACCTGGCCGTTCAGCAGCGCCTCGACGCAGGCCGAATAGACGTCGAACTCCGTCGTGGGCACTCCCGGAAAGTTCGCCTTGATGTTCTGGATCGGCGTGGAACCCGTGGCCGAGCACACGTTGGTGTCGGGGCCGAGATCCGCTTCGCTGGCGATGTCGCTGTCGCTGGCGACGAGCAGGCCCTGGCCCGTGATGAAGTACGGGCCGGCGAAGTCGATCTGCTCCTTGCGCTTGTCGGTGATGGAGTAGGTGCCGACGTAGTAGTCGATGTCGCCGTTCACGATCGCCTGCTCGCGGTTCGCCGAGGCGATCGGCTGGAACGTGATGTCCTCCTCGCCGTAGCCCAGGGATGCGGCGATCCAGCGGGCGATGTCGATGTCGAAGCCGGTGCGCTCATTGGTGGTCACGTCGAGGAAGCCGAGACCCGGCTGGTCCTCCTTGACGCCGACGATCACGCCGCCGCGCTCGGTGATGCGGTCGAAGGTGGGGCTGCCCTCGAGCGAGACGTCGGTGGCGGTCTCGAACCAGACCGAGCTCTCGTCGGTGCCTTCCGAGCCGCCGGCGGCGCCCCCGGGCGTCGGCGATCCGCTGTTGCACGCGGTGAGGCCCAGGGTGGCGACGGCCGCGAGTCCCAGAAGGGCGGTCAGTCGTGTGGTGCGCATTTCTCTCTCCTTGCTGTGGGGGGATTGGTGCGGGAAATACGTGCGGGGGTCAATGGGTGATGAGCTTGGAGAGGAAGTCCTTCGCTCTCTCGCTCTTCGGGGAGGTGAAGAAGGCGTCGGGCGCGGCCTCCTCGACGATGCGTCCGTCGGCCATGAAGACGACCCGATCGGCGGCCTTGCGCGCGAATCCCATCTCGTGCGTCACGACGATCATGGTCATGCCGGACTCGGCGAGCGAGGTCATGACGTCGAGGACCTCGTTGATCATCTCCGGGTCCAGCGCGCTGGTGGGCTCGTCGAAGAGCATGACCTTCGGCGTCATCGCCAGAGCGCGGGCGATCGCGACACGCTGCTGCTGGCCGCCCGAGAGCTGGGCAGGAAGCTTGCTCGCCTGATGCGCCACGCCGACGCGCTCGAGCAGCGTCTTCGCCTCGCGCTCGGCGTCCGCCTTCTTCATGCCCTTGACCTTGATCGGGCCCAGAGTGACGTTCTCGAGGATCGTGAGATGGGAGAAGAGGTTGAACGACTGGAAGACCATGCCGACATCCGCTCGGAGCGCCGCGAGCTGCTTCCCCTCACTCGGAAGCTTCTCGCCGTCGATCGTGATCGTGCCGCTCGTGATCGTCTCGAGCCGGTTGATCGTGCGGCACAGCGTCGACTTGCCGGATCCGGACGGTCCGATGACCACGACGACCTCGCCGCGGTTGACGGTGAGGTCGATGTCGGTCAGCGCCTGGAAGTCGCCGTAGTGCTTCTGGACGTCGGTGAGCACGACGAGCGGGTCGCCGCGACGCACGGTGATGTTCGAAGTCGGGGGTGCGGCATCCGAGGGCGTCATCTGGACAGACTATGAATCGCCCGAGCGCACCCCGGGGGCTCTTGACCGATCTCTCACGGACTTCTAACGTTCGCCCGACGCGGGCGACGCGTCAGCTGCGCTGCGCGAAGGCGGACTCGTAGAGGCACACGCTCGCCGCCGTGGCGAGGTTGAGGGACTCGGCGCTGCCGTAGATCGGAAGCCGCAGGGCCGCATCGGCGAGCTCGAGCGCCGTGTCCTCGAGGCCTCGCGCCTCGTTGCCGAACAGCCACGCGGTCGGCTGCGCGAGCAGGCCCGCCGCCCGGGCCTCGAGCAGGTCGTCACCCTTGACGTCGGCGGCCACGACACGAAGTCCCGCCCCGCGGATGGCGGTGACGGCGCTCTCGAGCTCACCGGCACGAGACAGCGCGATGTGGAAGAGCGATCCGGTGGTGGCACGGACCACCTTGGGGTTGTAGGGATCGACCGTGCGGCCGGTCAGGATCACCGCGTCGGCGCCCGCGGCGTCGGCAGCGCGGATGATGGTCCCGAGGTTTCCCGGGTCGCGCACCTCCTCGCAGATCGCGAGCAGGCGCGGACCCGCGGCGAGCACATCGCGCAGCGAGGTGGGGAACTGCCGAGCGACGGCGACGATTCCCTGCGGCGTCACGGTGTCGGCCATCGCCTCGAGCACCGGCTCGGCGGTGTACTCGATGTCGAGCCCGGCCTCGGCCGCGGCATCGCGCAGGTCCTGGTGACGCTCGAGAGCGGTCGGGGTCGCGAAGAGCTCGACGATGCTCTCGGGCCGGAAGGCGAGGGCTTCGCGGACGGCCTGCGGGCCCTCCAGAAGGAACAGGCCCGTCTCGTCGCGGGCTGCCCGCTTGGCGAGCTTGGCGACGGCGCGAACGCGTGGGGATCGGGGATTCTCCAGCACGTTCCCAGTCTAGGGTGACGCGGGTACGCCGAAGGGGCGCCCTCCGTGCGGAGGACGCCCCTTGGGGTGATCTGATTACGCCGAGGCCTTGGCGGCGTTGACGTCGGTCGGCAGAGCCGCCTTCGCCGTCGCCACGAGCGACGCGAACGTGGCGGGCTCGTTCACGGCGAGCTCGGCCAGGATGCGACGGTCGACCTGCACACCCGCGAGGCCGAGGCCCTGGATGAAGCGGTTGTAGGTGATGCCGTTCTGGCGAGCAGCGGCGTTGATGCGCTGGATCCAGAGGCGGCGGAAGTCGCCCTTGCGCTTGCGGCGGTCACGGTACGCGTAGACCAGCGAGTGGGTGACCTGCTCCTTGGCCTTGCGGTACAGGCGCGAACGCTGACCGCGGTAACCGGAGGCGCGCTCGAGGATGACGCGACGCTTCTTGTGGGCGTTTACTGCCCGCTTGACTCTAGCCATTTCTTTCCCTTACTTACGTGCGTCGGCGATCAGAGGCCGAGGAGCTTCTTGGCCTGCTTGGCGTCACCGGGAGCCAGGACCTGCTCCTGGTTCAGGCGACGGGTGCGACGGCTCGACTTGCCCTCGAGGTTGTGACGCATGCCCGCCTGCTGCTTCATGAGCTTGCCGCTTCCGGTCAGCTTGAAGCGCTTCTTGGCACCCGAGTGGGTCTTCTGCTTCGGCATCTTCTCTTCCTTCGTTGTGACTCCCGCGTGGCGCGGGATCAGGTGTGTGGCCTTACTCGGCCGCGTCTGCGGTGGCAGGCTCCGGGGCGTCCCCGGTGCGTGCCTGACGGGCGGCTTCCTTGTTCGCCGCGCGCTGAGCGTTCTGCTCCGCCTTCGCCTCGGACTTGTTCTTGTGCGGGGCGACCACCATGACCATGTTGCGTCCGTCGATCGTGGGGTTGGACTCCACGGTGCCGAACTCGGCGACGTCCTCCGCGAACTTGCGCAGCAGACGCACACCCTGCTCGGGACGCGACTGCTCGCGGCCGCGGAACAGGATCATGGCCTTGACCTTGTCGCCCGCCTGCAGGAAGCCCTCGGCGCGCTTGAGCTTGGTGATGTAGTCGTGAGCTTCGATCTTCAGGCGGAAACGCACCTCTTTGAGGACGGTGTTGGCCTGATTGCGACGCGCTTCCTTGGCCTTCTGCGCAGCCTCGTACTTGAACTTGCCGTAGTCCATGATCTTGACCACGGGGGGCTTCGAGTTCGGGGCCACCTCGACGAGATCGAGGTCGGCCTCCTGGGCCAGGCGCAGCGCCACCTCGATGCGGACGACGCCGACCTGCTCACCCGCGGGTCCGACGAGGCGGACCTCGGGAACGCGGATGCGGTCGTTGGTGCGGGGATCGCTGATGCGGAACTCCTCTGACGTAGCGGATGGGGCCACCGGGATGTCGACGACATTCCCGGGCGGAAGAAGACCACGCCACCCGGCACGACGCGAAGCGCCGGCTTTCTCGCACCCTGACTGCCCCCTCACGAGGAGGCGGAGTGCAATGACCCGGTAGCCTGGAGCGGCAAGCGCGGGTGGGATGTGATCCTCTTTCGATCGGAGCAGACGCTCCGGTGCTCGCCCACTTTAGCAGAAAGAGCAACGTGGACTCGACTCCGTACGACCAGGCCGCCGACATCGACGCGCAGGCACGCGCCAACCAGGAGCGCTGGGAGCGTCAGGAGGCGGCGGCCACTGCCGCATCCCGCGACATCGCAGACGTCCCCGCGGTGGAGGTCATCACCACGACCGCCGTGCACCTGCTCAGCGCCGCGGCCGTCAAGGTCGGCCTCGCCGACGACCCCGAGACGCAGACCGACCTCGACGAGGCACGCAAGCTCATCAACGCCCTCGCGGGTCTCATCACCGCGGGAGCACCCGAGATCAGCGACATGCACGCCCGTTCGTTGCGCGACGGCCTGCGCTCGGTGCAGCTCGCGTTCCGCGAGGCGTCCGTGATCCCCGACCCGATCGGCAAAGGCCCCGGCGAGAAGTGGACGGGCCCCGTCACCTGAGCGGAAGCGGTCCGCTCAGCGCGACCGGCGGAGCTTGACGGTCAACGAGTCGACGAGCACCGCGATGCGGTCATCGACCGACCAGCGGCGCGCGAGACGGGCCAGGACCGCATCGAGCTGCTCCTTGTCGAGGCCGTCGATGAGGTGGAGCTCGACGATCAGCTCGGGACCGCGCAGGCGGGCATCGGGGTCGCCCGCGGTGACCGAGAGGTCGAGCACGGCGAGTTCGCCGCCGATGCTCTCCTGCAGACCAGCGAAGACCTCGGGCGAGACGGGGCTCGGCTCCCACGCGTGCCCCTGGCCGATGGCCCAGACGGCCGGCCGGCGCAGCACGAACTCCGTGGGCGATCCCGGGTCGATGACGATCAGATCGGTGTCGTCGCCTGCGGCAGCGAGAGCGGTGCGGATGCCGTCAGCCGGCACGGGCCTCGCGGTCCGATCCCACCGGGCCATGGTCTCGACGGAACTGAAGACCGGAAGGACGCGGCGGCCGTCGGGGCCTGCGACGGTCACGATCGACAGCTCCTGCGTCTTGTCCACGCGCAGTCCGCTGGGGGCCGTGCCCTCCTCCCCCTTCTCGGCGATGAGGGGGATCAGCAGGCGCGCACGGCGATAGGCGTCGACGACGGCGACGGCGTCGCCCTCGCCCGCACGGAAGGCCGTCAGGGCGGCCAGCAGCGCCGCATCCGCCGAGCCGTCGTCACCCGCGTGGTTGTTCGGCTGGAAGCGGCGCCCCTCCCAGGGGACCCCCGCGGAATCGTGTCCGCAGCTCGCGTCAGCGTCCTGCGACATCCAGCGCCTCGGCCAGCGTGAACGCGCCTGCGTAGAGGGCCTTGCCCACGATGGCGCCCTCGACGCCCAGCGGCACCAGCTCGCGAAGCGCGGCGATGTCGTCGAGGCTCGAGATCCCGCCCGAGGCGACGACCGGCTTCGGGGTACGCGCCGTGACCTCGCGCAGCAGTTCCACATTGGGCCCGCGCAGGGTGCCGTCCTTCGTGACGTCGGTCACGACATAACGGCTGCAGCCCGCATCCTCCAGGCGGTCCAGCACGGCCCAGAGGTCGCCGCCCTCACGCGTCCAGCCGCGCGCGGCGAGCGTCGTGCCGCGCACGTCCAGACCGACGGCGACAGCCTCGCCGTAGCGGCCGATGACATCGGCCGCCCATTCGGGGTTCTCCAGCGCCGCCGTACCGAGGTTGATGCGCGCCGCACCCGACTCGAGGGCGGCGTCGAGGCTCTCGTCGTCGCGGATCCCGCCCGACAGCTCGACCTGCACGCCCTTCACCTGCTTGATGACCCGACGCATCACAGCCGTGTTGTTGCCGCGTCCGAACGCGGCGTCGAGATCCACGAGGTGGATCCACTGCGCGCCCTGTCGCGCCCACTCCACGGCGGCATCGACCGGGTCGCCGTAGCTGGTCTCGCTACCGGCCTCGCCCTGGGTGAGGCGGACGGCCTTCCCGTCGGCGACATCGACCGCCGGCAGAAGGATGAGTTCAGGGGTGGACGCGAAATCGTTCATGGCTCCTCGTGCGCTCGCGCACCCGGCGGATCCCCGGCGTGCGGCACGAGGTAAGAGACTACTGGGGTCGCAGCGTGCTGATCCAATTGGCGAGCAGACGAATACCCGCGGCCCCCGACTTCTCGGGGTGGAACTGTGTGGCGCTGAGCGGTCCGTTCTCCACGGCGGCGAGGAACGGAGAGCCGTGCGTGGTCCACGTCAGAACCGGCTCGGCGAACGGCGCCTGCGGCGGCATCGTCCACTGCTGCGCCGCGAAGGAGTGCACGAAGTAGAAGCGCTCGTCCTCGAGCCCCGCGAACAGGCGCGAGCCCGCGTCCGGTGAGACCGTGTTCCAGCCCATGTGCGGCAGCACGGGTGCGTCGAGCTCGGTCACCGTCCCCGGCCACTCCCCCAGCCCGTCGGTCGCGTCACCGCGCTCGACCCCGTGCTCGAACAGCACCTGCATCCCGACACAGATGCCGAGCACCGCTCGACCGCCGGCCAGCCGCCGACCGATGAGCTCGTCACCTCTGCTGGCGCGCAGCGCCTCCGCCACGGCTCGAAACGCCCCCACACCGGGCACGAGCAGTCCGTCCGCGTCCTGGATGAGGCCGCGGTCGGCCGTGAGCCGCGCGTCGGCGCCGGCTGCGGCCAGTGCCTTGACCGCGGAGTGGACGTTTCCCGACCCGTAGTCGAGCACTGCGACCAGAGGCGCGTCGGTCACAGGGCACCCTTCGTGCTCGGAATGCCGTCGACGAGGGGGTCGAGAGCCTTGGCCTGACGGAACGCGCGTGCGAACGCCTTGAACTCCGCCTCCGCGATGTGGTGGGGGTCGCGACCGCCCAGAACGCGCACGTGAACCGTGAGTGCGGCGTTGTAGGCGATGGCCTCGAACGCGTGGCGCACCAGCGACCCGGTGAAGTGACCGCCGATGAGGTGGAACGCGTATCCTTCGGGTTCCCCGTCGTGGACGAGGTACGGACGACCGCTGATGTCGACGACCGCCTGCGCGAGCGCCTCGTCGAGCGGCACGAGGGCGTCGCCGTAGCGCGCGATGCCGCTCTTGTCTCCCAGGGCGGCGCGGATCGCCTGACCGAGCACGATCGAGACGTCTTCCACGGTGTGGTGGGCGTCGATGTGGGTGTCGCCCGTCGCCTGCACCGTCAGATCGGTGAGCGAGTGCTTGGCGAACGCCGTCAACAGGTGGTCGAAGAACGGGACGCTCGTCGAGATCGAGCTCTTCCCGGTGCCGTCGAGGTCGAGCGAGAGCTCGATCTGCGACTCGCTCGTGGCGCGGCGGAGCTCGGCGGTGCGGTGCGATGCGGGCTGCGCGGTCATGCCTGCGAGTCTATCGACGCCATGGCAGCCAGGAACGCCGTGGTCTCGGCCTCGGTCCCCGCGGTGACACGAAGGTGACCGGGGATGCCCACGTCACGGATGAGCACACCGCGCTCGTAGAGCGCCTGCCACACCGCAGCGGGATCGGTGACGCCGCCGAAGAGCACGAAGTTGGTCCACGATTCGTGTGGACGGTACCCCATCGTCGTCAGCTCGCGGCGGATGCGGTCGCGCTGGGCGACGATCTCGTCGACCATGCCGAGCATCGTGTGGGCGTGACGCAGCGCCGCCTCCGCGGCCGCCTGGGTCAGCGCGCTGAGGTGGTACGGCAGCCGCACCAGACGAAGCGCGTCGACGACGGCGGGATCTGCAGCCAGGTACCCGACTCGCGCACCAGCGAAGGCGAACGCCTTGCTCATCGTGCGGGAGACCACAAGTCGCTCGCGTCCGGGAAGAAGCGAGATCGCCGAAGAGGTGTCCCGCGGCGCGAACTCCTGATAGGCCTCGTCCACGATGACGATGCCGCGGCTGGCCGCGTACACCGCCTCGATGACGTCGAGCGTCATGGGCGTGCCGGTGGGGTTGTTGGGCGCGCAGAGGAAGACCACGTCCGGGTCCGCCTGACGCACCTGCTGCGCGGCGGATGCGGCGCTCAGGCTGTAGTCGTCGGCGCGGCTGCCGGCGACCCAGTCCGCCCCCGTTGCCCGGGTGAGCAGCGGGTACATCGAGTACGTGGGCGCGAAGCCGAACGCGGTGCGCCCAGGACCCGCGAAAGCCTGCAGGATGTGCTGCAGGACCTCGTTGGATCCGTTCGCCGCCCAGATCTGCTCCGCTGCGAGACCGCCGCCGAGGTAGCCGGCGAAAGCCTCGCGCAAGCGGGTGAACTCGCGGTCAGGGTAGCGGTTGACCTGTTCGAGAGCTCTGCCGATCGACGCGAGGATGTCGGACGCCACGTCTGTCGGGACGGGATGCGTGTTCTCGTTGACATTCAACGCCACCGGGAGCGGCGCTTGGGGGGCACCGTAGGGCTTGAGCCCGCGCAGGTCGTCGCGGATCGGCAAATCGTCGAGGCTGATCGTCACGCGGTCCATCGTAGAACCGCGCAGGACCTCACTCGCCCGAGGCGTACTCCGTCGGGATCGCCAGACGCTGACCCGCGCTCACCTGCGCGCCCGGCAGAGTGTTCAGCCGCATGATCGCGTCGACGACGTCGCGGGGGTCGTGCTGCGGGGCGACCTCCTCTGCGATCGACCACAGCGACTCCCCCGCCATCACGGTCACCATCTCGAACGACCCGGTGGCCGCGCCGGGCTCGCGGGAGGCGAGTGCGGATCCGCCGCTGATCACACCGACGGCGAGCGCCGCGACGACGGGCAGAGCGACGAGCCAGGCGAGCACCCGACGACCGCGCGCCGTCAGGCGCAGGCGGGTGGCGACGGGGGCGGCGAACTCGATCGTGCTCATGACGACTCCTTCAGGACGGGAAGAGATTCGTACCCGGCCCCCCGGCCGGGAGAGCCGGGTACGAACTTCTCTTCCGAAGCTATCTTCGATTTACGGTACTGTCAAGCGATCGCGAAGCCGGTCGAGTTTCGAAGACGACACGCCCTCCATAAGGACGGGATCGCCGCCGATCCCCGCTACGGTTTCGCTGAAGAGACCGAATCACCGACCTCCGACATTCGAACGGAACAGACCCGACGGGAGTGCCGCATGGCCACCAACCAGAAGCCGCAGACCCGCCGGCGCAAGAGCCTCAGCGACAAGCAGCTCGCGATCCTCGAGGTCATCCAGCACTCCATCGCGCGCCACGGCTACCCGCCGAGCATGCGCGAGATCGGCGACGCGGTCGGGCTGAAGTCGCTCTCGAGCGTCACGCACCAGCTCAACCAGCTGGAGCTCTCCGGCTATCTCCGTCGCGACCCCGGCAAGACGCGTGCGATGGAGGTCCTGATCGATCTGCCGGGAACCGCCGCCGAGAACCCGGCCGATACCGCGCCCGCCGTGGGCGATGCCGCGCTGGTGCCGCTCGTGGGCCGCATCGCGGCGGGTGTGCCGATCACGGCCGACCAGCACGTCGAGGAGATCTTTCCGCTGCCCCGCCAGCTCGTGGGCAAGGGAGATCTGTTCATGCTGAAGGTGTCCGGGGACTCGATGATCGACGCCGCGATCTGCGACGGCGACTGGGTCGTGGTCCGTTCGCAGCCGACGGCGGAGAACGGCGACATCGTCGCCGCGATGCTCGACGGGGAGGCGACCGTGAAGACGTTCCGGCGCCGCGACGGACACGTCTGGCTGCTGCCGCGCAACACGGCCTTCGAGCCGATCCTCGGCGACGACGCCGTCGTCCTCGGAAAGGTCGTCGCGCTGATGCGCGCGGTCTGACTCGCCGGCTCGCCTGATCCCCGCTGGGCGTGCCCGGAGCAGCCGCGTAGCGTGGGGGCATGACCGCCTCCAGCACCTATGGTTCCTGGCCCTCGCCCGTCTCGGCCGCCGACGTCGCGAGTTCCTCCACGCGCTTCGACGGTGCGCGGTTCGTGGGCGACGAGATCTGGTGGGCGCAGTCGGTACCTGAGGAGGGCGGCCGCATGTCGGTGCGCCGCCGACAGAGCGACGGTCGGACGGTGGACGTCCTTCCCGCTCCGTGGAGCGCTCGGTCCCGGGTGCACGAGTACGGCGGCGGCGCGTGGTGCGCCGCCGAGGACGGCCGGCTCTTCTTCGTGGAAGGGAGCGATCAGCGCGTCTACACCCTCGGCTCCGGCGGCGCTCCGACCCCGTTGACGCGGGAGGAGGACGGCACGGCGTTCGGGGGTCTCGTATGGGCGGCCGGCCGCCTGCTCGCGGTGCGCGAGCGCACTGCGACATCCGGCGGCGAACGCGCGATCGTCGAGATCTCGCTGGACGGCACCGGCGCGCGGGTCGTCGCACACGGTGACGACTTCGTCGCCCAGCCTGCGCTGTCTCCCGACGGGCGCCGTCTCGCATGGATCGGCTGGAACCACCCCGATCTGCCGTGGGATCGCGCCCGCCTTCATGTCGGGCGTCTGCGCGACGGCGTGGTCGCCGATGCGATCGACGTCACGGATGGCGCGACGTCGGCGCTCCAGCCGGTGTGGACCGGTGCCGACGAGCTGCTCTACCTCGATGACACGTCCGGCCGGTGGCAGGTGCAGCGCGTGGAACCGGACACCGGCGAGCGCAGTGCCCTGACCCACGACGACGCCGACACGGGCGGCGCACTCTGGACGCTCGGGATGCGGTGGTTCGCCCCGCTCGAGGACGGACGGATCGTCGCTGTGCGCACGAACGGGGAGGAGACGGTCGTGGTGATCGATCCCGCGGACGGCACGACGCGCACCGTCGGGGTGGACGGCGCCTCCCAGACCTTCCTCGAGGATGCGCGCGGCACGCGTCTGCTGATCACGACGGCGTCCGCATCCGCCCCGCTCGGACTCTGGCTCGTGGATGCGGACGGCCAGGCGGCGCCGGAACGTCTCGCCGGCGACGATCTCTCCGCGCTCGCGCCGTGGTTGCCCGCACCGCGCGCGGTGACCGCCGACGGACCGCACGGCCCCGTGCACGCCTACTTCTACCCGCCGACCCATCCCGAGCTCCAGGGGCCCGAGGACGAGCTCGCCCCCTGCCTCGTGTGGGTGCACGGCGGACCGACCGCCCACGTGGGCCCCGCCGCGTCCCGCAAGATCGCGTACTTCACGAGCCGCGGCATCGGGATCCTCGACGTCAACTACTCCGGCTCGACCGGCTACGGTCGCGCCTACCGTGAACGACTGCGCGGACAGTGGGGCGTCGCCGACGTGGACGACGTGATCGCGGCCGCCCGGCACGTCGCCGCAGCCGGTCTCGCAGACCCGGACCGGCTCGCGATCGAGGGAGGGTCCGCCGGCGGCTGGACGGTGCTCTCGGCGCTCACGCGCGGCGACGTCTTCGCCGCGGGGGTCTCGCGCTACGGCGTCGGCGACGCACGCGCGCTCGTGGCCGACACGCACGACTTCGAGTCGCGCTATCTCGACGGTCTCATCGGTCCGCTGCCGGAGGCGGAGCGGGTCTACGTCGAACGCTCGCCGCTGACGCACCCCGAGCGCTTCCGCGTTCCGTTGCTGATCCTGCAGGGCGCAGAGGACCGGGTCGTCCCGCCGGCGCAGGCGGAGGCCATCCGCGACGCCCTGCGCCGACAGGGCGTTCCGCACGCCTACGTCCTGTACGAGGGCGAGGGGCACGGGTTCCGGCGTCGGGAGACGACGATCGACGCGCTCGCCTCGGAGTTGGCCTTCCTCGGCCAGGTGTTCGGCTTCGCCGCGGACGCCCCCGAGATTCCGCTGTCGATCGGCGCGTTGCGCATCACGGACGGCCCGGACGGGCGGGAGCTGTTCATCGACCCCGAGGGCGATTCTGCGCACGCGGAGCGCGACGTCCGCGTCGCCGTCTCGCGCGAGCCGCTGCGCCCCCTCTTCGCCCGCCCCCGCACCGCCGAGTGGGCCGAGGCCCTGCGAGCGGCGGGGTTCACCGCGACGGCGGACGATCCGGACCTGTTCGTCCTGCTCCCCGCCCTCGACGGGGAATGAGCCCTCAGGCGAGGAAGGCTTCGAGCCTGCCGGCCAGCGCGGCGCCGACGCGAGCGTGGAGGGCTGTGCCCTCCGCCTCGTGTGTCTCCTCGTAGATCATCCCGTGCTCGTGCACGGCCGAGACCAGATCGCCGCGATCGTACGGCAGCAGGACCCGCAGCTCGACCTCCGGCAGCGGAAGCGCATCCTCGATGACCTGCCGGAGCTCGTCGATGCCCTCGCCCGTGCGAGACGACACGAACACCGCTGACGGCACGAGTCCCCGCAGCAGCAGCCGCGCGTCGTCGTCGATGAGGTCGGCCTTGTTGAACACGACGATCTCCCGCGTGTCCCGCGCCCCCACGTCGCCGATCACGTCGTGGACGGTGGCGAGCTGAGCGGCGGGATCGGGGTGCGAGCCGTCGACGACGTGCACGATGACGTCGGCGTCGCCCACCTCTTCGAGCGTCGACCGGAACGCCTCGACCAGCTGGTGCGGGAGGTTGCGCACGAAACCGACGGTGTCAGTCAGCGTGTAGATGCGGCCGTCCTCGGTCACCGAGCGTCGGACGGTGGCATCCAGGGTGGCGAACAGCGCGTTCTCGACGAGGACGCCCGCGCGCGTGAGGCGGTTAAGGAGACTCGACTTGCCGGCGTTCGTGTACCCGGCGATCGCGACGGCGGGGATCGTGTTGCGCTTGCGCTCGGCACGCTTGGCGTCACGGGCCGGTGCGAAGTCGCGGATCTGACGACGCAGTTGCGCCATCCGGGTGCGGATGCGGCGGCGATCGAGCTCGATCTTCGTCTCACCGGGTCCGCGCGAACCCATGCCGGCGCCACCGGCGCCGACCTGGCCGCCGGCCTGCCGGCTCATCGACTCGCCCCACCCGCGCAGACGCGGCAGCAGGTACTCGAGCTGGGCGAGCTCGACCTGCGCCTTGCCTTCGCGGCTCTTGGCGTGCTGGCTGAAGATGTCGAGGATCACCGTCGTGCGATCGATCACCTTGACCTTGACGACGTCTTCGAGCGCGCGCCGCTGGCTCGCGGCCAGCTCGGTGTCGGCGATGACGGTGTCGGCGCCGACAGCGGCGACGATGTCGCGCAGCTCCTCCGCCTTGCCGCGGCCGATGTACGTCGCGGGGTCAGGATGCGGTCGGCGCTGCAGCACGCCGTCGAGCACGACGGCGCCCGCCGTCTCGGCGAGGGCAGCGAGCTCGCGCAGCGAGTTCTCGGCGTCCTCGGTCGCGCCCTGCGGGTGCACGCCCACGAGGACGACGTTCTCGAGTCGCAGCTGGCGGTACTCGACCTCCGTGACGTCCTCGAGCTCGGTCGACAAGCCGCCGACGCGACGCAGCGCCTGACGCTCCTCACGGTCGAACTGGTCACCGTCGTCGAATCCGTCGGCGACGGTCGCCGCATCCTGCAGCGCCTGCGCTCCTGCCACGGGGCCGCGCATCCGTGCGCGAGAATCAGCTCGCGAGAGCACCCGGTCGACGTCGTCGAGCCGCTGCTCGTCGGTGGACGGGGGTGTTTCTGTCATCGTTTCCTTTCGGGGCGTCTCGCGCCCGCTCACTCTAGCCTCCCGCCTTCGGAGACTTACCGCTACGCTTCGTGTATGGGGAGTGACCACTACTTCACCGCGTCACCCGCCAGTCCCGAGAACCTCCGCACCATTCGTGTCACCGTGGCCGGTCGCGACATCGACGTGACGACCGCCGGCGGAGTGTTCAGCCCGGATCGACTGGATGCGGGCACCGCCGTGCTGCTGAGCAACACACCGCCGCCCCCGGCCGGCGGCCACTTCCTCGACCTCGGATGCGGCTGGGGCCCGATCTCGATCTCACTGGCGCTCTCGTCGCCACACGCCACGGTGTGGGCTGTCGATGTCAACCAGCGCGCCCTCGATCTCGTCCGCCGCAACGCCCAGAACCTCGGCCTCACCAATGTCAACGCTGTGACGCCGGATGATGTTCCCGAGGACATCGCTTTCCGCACCATCCGCTCGAACCCGCCGATCCGCGTCGGCAAGAACGAGCTCCACGGCATGCTCGAGCGGTGGATCCCCCGGCTGGACGAGCGCTCCGACGCATGGCTCGTCGTCGCCCGCAACCTCGGCGCCGATTCGCTGCAGCGCTGGCTCGCCGCATCCTTTCCCGCCGGCTTCAGCGTGCACCGCACCGCGACGGCGCGCGGTTTCCGCGTGCTGAAGATCCGCCGCCACGGCGCCGAGGCGACCGCTCCCATCCCGCTGCCGTGACGGTGATACGCTCGGCTCACAACGACTGATGGGCTGAGGGCGCAGTTCGGGCGGGGGATGCGCCGATCGGAGTTCCGTCATGCCCGCTTCCTCCTCCGTCGGCATCCGCTCGTACCGTGCCCTGCCGCGCATCGCCGGATGGGACTACCTCGTCGCCACGAGCCTGGGGCGTCTTCCCCTGTCGATGGTGCCGCTCGCCGTCCTGACCCTCGTGACCTCTGCCACGGGGTCGATCGCCGTCGGCGGTTTCGCCGCCGCCGCTGCCGCGATCGGTGAGGCCGTCGGTGCTCCGGCCTCCGGTGCGATCGCCGACCGCATCGGGCAGCGTCCGGTCCTCCTCGTCGGCGTCGTCGTGCACGTCGCGCTGCTGCTCGTCCTGACGTGGGGCGCAGGGCACGTCTCCGACGCCGGGACGGTCGCCCTTGCCGCCGGAATCGGGCTGAGCCTGCCGCAGGTCGGCGCGTTCTCCCGCACCCGATGGCTCTCCCTCGCGCCGGACGATCTGCCGACCGCCTTCGCCTTCGAGGGCGTCATCGACGAGATCTCGTACATCTTCGGTCCCGCCATCGTGGGCCTCACCGCCGCGTTCGTGTCGCCGCAGGCGGCGACGCTCCTCGCCGGGGCGCTCGTCGTCGCCTTCGCGACGCAATTCGCCGTGCACCGCACCCACCGAAGCGTGCCGCGACGGCGACAGGCGCCGCCCCGGACGGCAGCGCCCGCCGGACGCCGGACGCTGCTGGTCACCGCACTCGTCGGAATGCTGGCGATGGGTACGTTCTTCGGCGCGAGCCAGACCGGTCTCACCGCTTTCGCGGAGCGCGTGGGCATCCCGGATGCGGGTGCGCTCCTGTACGCCGTGATGGCGGTGGGCTCGGCCATCACGACGCTGTCGATGGTGCTGATACCGGAGCGCATCGGTACCTGGACGCGATGGAGCGTGGCCGCGTGCGGGATGACGTTGGGTGCGTCGCTCATGCTCTTCGCCGACGACGTCGTATGGATCATCGGCGCGGGACTCGTCGCCGGCGCGTTCCAGGGCCCGCTGCTGCTGACGATCTTCCGGGTCGTGGGCGACGCCGCCGATGAAGGGCGCGCCGGCATCCTGTTGACCCTCACCACGAGCGGCATCGTGCTCGGCATCGCCACGGGTTCCGCACTGTCCGGGCTGCTCGCGCAGAACCTGGGGGCTGCCGCGGGGTTCGCGCCCGTGCTCGCGGCGACGCTCGTCCTGCTCCTGATGGGCGTCGTGGGCGCCGCTTCCGCCAGGGGTGGAGCGCGCACCGCATCCCGCTAGGCGAGCGTCACTTCGCCGTGGAAGACCAGTGACGCGGGCCCCGAGAGCAGGACGTGCCCGTCGTGCATGCGCACACCCAGCGTGCCGCCGGGCACGTCCACGACCCACGCCTCGGGCGCGGCAGGGCCTGCCCAATGACGCACGGCGAGTGCGGCGGCAGCCACACCGGTGCCGCAGCTGAGGGTCTCCCCGACACCGCGCTCGAAGACCCGCATCCGGATGCCGCCCACGCCACCCACGACGAGAGGGTCGCTCGGAACGACGAACTCGATGTTCGCACCGGCGGGCGGCTGGGGGTCCAGCAGGGGCTGCACCGTCAGATCGAGTGCTTCCAGCTCGGCCTCGGAGGACAGTGCCACGACGACGTGGGGATTGCCCACATCGACCGGCTGGCCCGGACGCGCCACGTCCAGGCCGCGGGCACGCACGAGAACATCACTCTCGTCGACGACCCACTCCCCCAGGTCCACTTCGAAGCCGCGTTCGCTGCGCGTGAGCGTCTTGACGCCGGCGCGGGTGCCGATGTGCAACGGCGCGTCGAGCGTCGCGAGGTTCTGCTCCTCGAGGAAGCGCGCGAACACCCGCGTGCCGTTGCCGCACATCTCGGCCTTCGACCCGTCGGCGTTGCGGTAGTCCATGAACCACTCGGCGCCGGCCCGAGCGGCGTCCGTGCCCTCGGGAATCCGGGTGGAACGCACGACACGCAGGAGTCCGTCTGCGCCGATGCCGAATCGGCGATCGCACAGGACCGCGATCTGATCGTCGCTGAGATCGAGCTCTCCGTCGGGATCGGAGAGGATCACGAAGTCGTTCCCGGTTCCGTGGCCCTTGGTGAACGAGAGCGTGCGCGACATGCCGCCAGTCTACGGGCGGGGCAGGGCCGGGCCGTCCGCGCGTCGAGGCGTCGTCACGCCTCGACGATATCCGCGACCGCCATGCCCGCCGTGATGCGGCGGGCTGCCGTGTAGCGACGGAACCAGGAGACCTGACGCCGTGCGTACCGCCGGGTGAGCGCCTGCGTCTGCGCGATCGCCTCGTCGCGACTCAGCCGGCCGTCGAGCTCGCCGAGGGCCTGCGCGTAACCGATGGCCCGCCGCGCCGTGACCCCGGCGTCGAGCCCCCGGTCGCGCAGGGCCGCGACCTCGTCGAGGAGGCCGTCTCGCCACATCTGATCCACGCGAGCGTCCAGCCGCGGCACGAGCACGTCGCGCTCCTCGTGAGTGATCAGCAGGTGGGTGCGCGGGTGCCAGAGACGTGGGTCTTCGGGCAGCACCGCACCGTGCGTCGCGGCACCCTGTGCCAGAATCTCGAGCGCCCGCACGATCCGCCGGCCGTTGTGCGGATCGACGCGTTCCGCGGTCACCGGGTCCGCAGTGCGGAGGCGCTCGTACAGTGCTCCGGGGCCGAGCTCGTCCAACTCCGCCTCCAACGCCTGGCGCAACGCTTCGTCCCGCGGAGGGAAGCGGAAGTCGTAAGCGACCGCGGAGACATACAGCCCCGAGCCTCCGACGAGGATCGCGTCGGCGCCGCGCGCGTTGATCGCCTCGATCGCCTGCCGGGCGCGCGGCTGGTAGTCCGCCACGGCGGCTTCCTCGGTCACCTCGAGCACGTCGAAGAGGTGATGCGGGATTCCACGGCGCTCGGCGACCGGAAGCTTGGCCGTTCCGATGTCCATGCCGCGATACAGCTGCATGGCGTCGGCGTTGACGATCTCCGCCGCCAGCCCTCGTGCGCGAAGCTCCTCGGCCAACGCGAGCGAGATCCCGGTCTTTCCCGTGCCGGTGGCCCCGGCCACGATCCACAGCCGGGGCGCGGACATCACTGCTCCCGGCGAAGCGACGGCAGCCCCAGGGAGACCGCCTTCGGGGCGGAGCCCGCGGGGGCGGGCACTCCGCAGGAGTCGGCTTCCGCGCGATCCCACGCGTCACCCGATCGGGTGCGACGGATCACGAGCGGAGCGCCGTCGGGCGAATCGGCCAGGAGGTGGAAGGGAGCCGCATGCGTCACCACGACCGAGACGACGTCGCCGGGGCGCGGCACCGGCGAGGCCTCAGGCACCTCGAAGTGCACGAGCCGGTTGTCTTCGGCGCGTCCGGTGAGACGGCGCGTGGCGGCATCCTTCTTGCCCTCACCGGCCGAGACGAGCACGTCGAGGCGGCGACCCACCTGCTTCTGGTTCTCCTCGAGGCTGATGCGCTCCTGAAGGGCGACGAGGCGCTCGTAGCGCTCCTGCACGATCTCCTTCGGCACCTGCTCGTCCATCGTGGCGGCAGGAGTGCCCTCGCGGATCGAGTACTGGAACGTGAAGGCGCTCGCGAACCGCGCCTGTTCGACCACTCGCAGAGTCTCCTGGAAGTCCTCTTCCGTCTCGCCCGGAAAGCCGACGATGATGTCGGTGGAGATCGCGGCGTGCGGAATCCGCGCACGCACCCGGTCGAGGATGCCGAGGAAGCGCTCCGAACGGTACGAACGGCGCATGGCCTTGAGGATGCGGTCGCTGCCGGACTGGAGAGGCATGTGCAGCTGCGGCATCACGGCGGGCGTCTCGGCCATCGCGTCGATGACGTCGTCCGTGAAGGCGGCGGGGTGAGGGCTCGTGAACCGGATCCGCTCGAGGCCCTCGATCTCTCCCGCGGCGCGCAGGAGCTTGCCGAAGGCCTGACGGTCACCGAACTCCACGCCGTAGGAGTTGACGTTCTGCCCGAGCAGCGTGACCTCGATCGCGCCGTCTTCGACGAGCAGCCGGATCTCGCTCAGGATGTCGCCAGGGCGACGGTCCTTCTCCTTGCCGCGCAGGCTCGGAACGATGCAGAACGTGCAGGTGTTGTTGCAGCCTACGGAGATGGAGACCCAGCCGCTGTAGACGCTGTCACGCTTGGTGGGCAGCGTCGACGGGAAGACGTCGAGGGACTCGAGGATCTCGAGCTCGGCCTCCTCATTGTGCCGTGCCCGCTCGAGGAGCTTCGGCAGCGACCCCATGTTGTGGGTACCGAAGACCACATCGACCCACGGCGCCTTGTCGACCACCGTCTGCTTGTCCATCTGCGCGAGGCAGCCGCCGACAGCGATCTGCATCCCCGCATGGGTGCTCTTGCGGGACTTCAGGTGCCCCAGGGTGCCGTAGAGCTTGCCCGCGGCGTTGTCGCGCACCGCGCACGTGTTGATCACGACCACGTCGGCTTCGGCGCCGGGCTCGACGGGGACGTACCCCGCCGACTCCAGCGACCCCGAGAGTCGCTCTGAGTCGTGCACGTTCATCTGGCAGCCGAAGGTGCGCACCTCGTAGGTCCGCGCGCGTCCGTCGGCGTCGAGCGCCGCGGGCGAGGCGGCGATGAGGGTCGGAGCGCTCGAGGGGATCGTCATGATGGGAGCCATTCTACGTTCGCGCTCCCGGCCGGAGGGATGCGGGACACGTGGCGCCGTCTCCCGCATCCCCGCGCTCAGGGAGCGGCCACCGGTCCCGCCGATGCCGTGCCCAGGGTGACGGTCGCGATGCTCGCGGGGGTGGCGAACGGCGCGAACCCGAGGCGCAGGGCTGAGACGCGGTACTGCGCTGTCGACTCGGGTCCCGCGGCGGCGTAGCCGACGCCCGGAGGGGCGTTCGCCTGGTCGGGCTGCACGTTGACCATGATCGACAACACGGAGGGCAGCGCATTGACGACACTCCCCAACGCCGTGAGGACGGCGTTCACCGCGGTGGAGAGCGTGGTGCCCAGCGTCGTGATCGCGGCGAGCACCGTAGTCGTGATCGAATTCGCCGCTGCTGTCACCAACGTCGGCCCGAGCGCCGTCACGGTGGAGACGAGCGAGGACACCGTCGGCAGCCCCAATGCGGCGAGAAGCGTGTTGATCGGCCCTGTCACGCCCGCCGCAGCGGCGGACACCGTGAAGGCCGCCGTGCCGTCCAGCACGGCTCCGATCGTTCCTGTGAAGTCGATGCCCACGTTGAGCACGTTCAGGCCGGGCAGCACCAGGGGAGGAAGAGGCGGAACCGAGGGGACGGTGACCCCCGGCGCTGCGACGACGGCATCCAGATCGATGGTCACAGTGGCGGCACGCACGGCGGCGGTCACGGCGGCGACGACCTGCGAACTCCAGTTGTCCAGGAGAGTGCCGACTCTGGTCACGATGGGGTTGAGGACCGTGTTGTTCAGCACGATCTCGGTGTTGGGTGCCGCGTTGTTCAGCGAGGGCAGCAGCGCATCCAGATCGACATCGATCAGGCCGGACTGCAGATCGACCGTCACGACACCATCGGTGAGGGGCGTCGTGAGCAAGGTGCTCACGGAGCTCGCGAGGTTCAAGCCCGTGATGGTCACCGCGCCACCGATGGATGTGGTGAGCACGGCCGGCAGCGCCAGATCGAGTCCTGCACCGAGGGTGTTCGACAGCACTCCCGACGATCCCGTCAGTGAATCCACTGCCGTCTGTATCGAGCTGACACCCGAGTTGACGTTCGTCACGAGCGCCGAAACCGCCGGCGAATCCAGTCGCAGCCCCAGCCCGGCGATGCCGTATGCA
Source organism: Microbacterium sp. SORGH_AS_0428 (assembly GCF_031453615.1). Taxonomy (NCBI): domain Bacteria; kingdom Bacillati; phylum Actinomycetota; class Actinomycetes; order Micrococcales; family Microbacteriaceae; genus Microbacterium; species Microbacterium sp. SORGH_AS_0428. The sequence continues at coordinate 784,986 of NZ_JAVIZT010000001.1, forward strand.
CGCGTCACGATCGGCGCGGAGGGCGCGATCCCCCACAGCTGCTCCCGCAGCGCCGCGCAGCCGTCGAGCACAGAGCTGGCCGCCACGGCCCCCACCTGCAGTTGGGCGTCGGCGATGCCCGCGATCGGCGGGAGCAACTGCCCGATGCGCACCGTGGCGGGCGACGGCAGATCCGCGGGAGGCGTCGTACCCGACACCTGGACGGCGCCGGAGTTGTTGATCAGACCGGACGCCCCCGCGGCCGAACCGAAAGTGTCGACGCGGGCATACTGATTCGCCGCGCCGAGCGCGGCCCCGGGGAGCGGGACGGAGAATCCCGTCAGATTCACACCGACGATGCTCAGCAGCGAGAGGTCGAAGGGATTGGCGTAAACGTAGCTCGAGGGGGGCATGGAGCCGAGATCGGCTGCATCCGCGGGCGAGATGTCCGCCCCGTCCTCGTCGAGCGCCAGTGTCATCTGCTCGAGATCGGCCACCGGATCGAGGCTCGTTCCGAGAAGGCTTCCCGACAGGAAGCGTCCGTAGGAGGTCGATTCGAACCCGGTGTCCTGACCGCAGATCAGCGACGACGTGCCGACGTCGTCCGCGTGGACCCACTCGGCGTCCGTCCACGACGCCGACGTCGCGGTGATGCTCGAAGGAATCAGAAGAGCGGCCGACGCAGCGATCGACAACGGCACCAGTTTCCGCGTGTTCATGCCCCCACCTCCCGACGGCACAGCCGCAGCGCCGCGCCGAAGCCCAAGAGCCCTGCCGCGATGGCGCCGACGGCCAGCAGCATTCCCACATCCGTCCCGGTGGTGGCCAGACCTCCCGCGCCCGGGGAGTCAGCGGGCCGGTCCACCGCCACGGCGGTCAGACCGACGCCCATGCGCCCCGTCAGACCCATGAGACTCGTGTCCGCGCGCGCTGCCGCGTCGTCGTCGACCGACAGTGTGACGAGCAGGTACTCCGGCGAGGTGGGTGTGAGCGGGCGCAGCTCGAAGACAGGAGAGGAGGCGGTGAAGTCGTCCGCCGGAGTGGCGACAGCGACGGCTCGTTCGCCGGACGCGCAGACCGGCGCCGTGTCGAGGGAACTCCACGGCACGTCGCAGACGGCGACCGACATCGTCAGCCCGCGCGGATGATCCACCAGCTCGCCCTCCTTGCGCAGCTCCAGAGCGAGGGTCGCGCGCGAAGCATCCTCGAGACGTGCTCCCACCTGCCAGAACGCTGCTTCCCCGGGGCTGATGTCGAGGAACTCTGCGGGATAGGGCTCGCTCGACAGGACGAGGCGTCCGGGAGCGCCAGTGGGCGGAACATCGATCAGTGCGGCGTTGGCCTTGGCAGCCAGCAGCACTCCGCCGGCGACCATGAGCGCAGCGGACAGAACGGCGACGAGCACGCCGACCGATCGTCGCCACGCGGGTAGGAAGACCTCTGACACGGACAACTCCTCAGTCTCGAATGACGGCCGCATCCGGATCTCCGCGCGGCGGACGGGATGCGGAGGGCCACAACACCCAGGCGATCGCCGCGGCGAGACCGATGGCCAGGACGATGCTGACGAGAGGCGACTTGGCCCAGATGATGACCCACCCTGCGTACGGGGTGGAGACCAGGACGCGCGGCGCCTCCTCGACGATGTAGCGCGCGGAGTCCACGAACGAGTTCGCGTCTCCGCGGAGGGTGAGCTCCCGCGCGGACGGCCGTCCCGCGACGTCGTCGATCTCGACGATGCGGTGGGTGACCGGCGTCACGCCGTCCTCCTTCAGGACCGTCACGACGTCGCCGACCTTCAGCTCGGCGGCGGCGACGCGCTGCACCACCGCAGCGGCTCCCGTGGGCATCGTGGGACTCATCGACCCCGTGACGAAGACGATGACCGACAGCGACAGGATCGAGGACACCGCGAGCCAAAGCAGCGTGAGAGCGCCGAGGACGCCGAGAGCGGCGAGCAGGGCATCACGGAAGCGGCGCGGCCGCTCCGGGGAGGAGCCCGCAGGCTCCGCCCCGGCCCCGTCGTCGCCGGCGGAGGCAATGAGTGTCGCGCGTGAGCGACGGGGTGCGGTCGTCATGACGGTCGTGTCCTGTTCGCTCAGGACTCGGCCTGGAACTCCCAGGCGGGCGCGATCGACAGGCCCATGTAGTCGTCGATCGTCGTGCCGCCGGCCAGCGGAACCGGGTCGGGCAGGGTGACCTCGAAGCAGTAGTACTGGACGGAGCCCGCGGCCGCTGCCAGAGCCTGCGCGGCAGAACCGCCGGTGGTGGCGAGCGGGCCGTCGGCGATGAGGGCGGGCGCACCGGGGGCGCCGCTGAAGGCCGAGGCGTCACAGGTGAAGGCGGCGTCGTCCGTCACGACGCGAACGTCCAGCGCCGCGAACAGGAGTCCTGCCGGATCGTCCGCGGCGACGCCTGCGGCCGGAACGGCCGGCTGTAGGTCGACGTCGCCGGCGACGGATGTCGTGGACGTGCGCAAAGCCACCTGCGCGTACACGCTGTCTCCGGGCGTGAGCGCTGTCGCGTCGATGCCGGTGTTCTCGAAGACGATCTCACCGCCCGGGTTGTCCGCCTCATCGGTCCAGGTGCCCGCCCCGAACGGCGCGACGGTGTTCTGCTGGACGGAGAAGGTCGATGTCCCCACGCCCGGACCACCCGCTCCATCGCCGCCGAACACCCACTCGGTGTCCGTCCACGCCGCGACAGTCGCGGTGACGCCGAGCCCGAGGGCCGCCGCTCCCGCCGTGATCGCGAACACCTTGCGCCGCGTGTGGCTGCGCTTGTCTTGCGTCTGCATTTCGACCCCAACCTCTTCGTGTGTGCGCCGGAAGCGTCGTCGCGTCCGGGAGACCCGCAGATCCACTCCGGACGCTAGGACGCGTCTTGCGGGCTGTCGCCCGGAGCAGGTGGATGTCGGTACCGGGCTGCGCAGTCCGCCGGTAGCCGGGAGGTCTCGGCTACCGCCCCACAGATCTGCTCTGCGTAGTACCGGCACGACAATTGCGTAGTGGCCTCAGCGACACCCCGTTGCCGAGGCCGCCGGCCTCGGTATCGTGGAGGGCGAGCGTCGGAGTTGATGCACCCCCGGCGCCCGCCTTATCCGGTGTCCTGGGGGGAGAGCCGTGCGAGACGAGACAGCGGATGAGGCCGCATCCGGACCGGACTCCGGGGATCGGCGAGAACTGCAGGAGGCGGCGGAATCGATCGAGGCCGGGGTCAGCGTCGTCGTCGCCGGCCCGCTCGGCACCGGGAAGACCGTGCTGACGCGTCGACTGGGGGAACGCCTGACCGAGCGAGGCTGCCAGCCGTTGTTCCTTCACCCCGCCCCTCTTCCCGGCGAGGCTCCCTTCGAGGCGCTCGATGCGGCGAACGACGAGCGGGCTGAACTCGTCCGCCGCGGCGCAACGCCCGCGGGCACCGTCGTGCTGGTCGACGATGCACAGGATCTGGACGAGGCATCGGTGACGGCCCTGTCCCGCGCCGTCTACGCACGGCGAGCAGTCGTGCTGTTCGCGCTCTCGGTCCCGCGCGTCGCCGATGCGGCGGGTGCGGGTGTCGCGACGACGACCATCCTCGATCTCTGGCTGCGCGGCTTCGCGCAGCGCATCGACCTCACGCCCGTCTCGGAGCGGCGGGCGCGCATCATCGTGGACCGCCTGTCCCGTGGACTGCTGGATCGGATCACGACGGAGGCGATCGTCTGGCAGGGAAACGGCTCGCGCACTCTCCTGCGCGAGCTGACCCGGACGGCCGTGGCCGCCGTCGAATCCGACGTGGACCCGCTTGAGGCGATCCGATCGGCCCCCGCGCAGGGTGGTCTCTCCGCGGCGACCGACGCGCACATACGTGAGCTGGACGTGGACCGAATGCGCACGCTCGTCCTCATCGATCGCGCGCCGGGTCTCCCCTACGGCGACGCCGTACGCTGCGTCGGACGATCCTCGCTCGACGGCCTGCTCGCCAGCGGGTTCCTGACCGAGGACGGATCGGCCATGCGTCGTCTGCACGCCGTGACGCCTCTCGCCCGCGCGGCAGCGCGTCGATTGGGCGGGGAGTACGCGATCGCTCTCGCCGACCGCAGCGTCGCGGATCTCCTACCCCGCGCGGGAGAGCCGGTGGACGAAGCACTCGCCAATGCCGTCGCGTCTCAACTGTTCCTTCATCCGCACGCGGCAGCCGCGCTCGCCTCGGAGACCAGGGAAGAGGTGCTCGTCGGCGCGGCGCGCAGCGCCAACGATCACGAGGACTACGGAATCGCCGCGGCGTACGCTGCACTGGGGCTGGAGGGAGGTGACTCGGAACGGCTGCGGGTCGAGCACTTCTATGCGCGGACGATGCTCGCCGATGCCGTGAGCGCCCCGCGCTCGGTCGGCGGCCTGTCAGGTGCGGCTCGCGTCCGCGCGGCGATGCTCCGGACTCGCCTTGCGACCCGCAGCCGGCACGCGCCCGCGGAGGAACTCGAGCGAGCTCTCGCGGATACGATCGCCGGCGCAGAGAGCTCCGCCGGGGAGCACCTTGAGCATCAACTCCTCGAGGCGCAACGAGCGACCGCCGAGATGCGGTGGGAGGACGGGGTCCGCGCAGCCGAAGCAGTCATCACCGATGCGCCTGCAGAGGTCGGAGTCCGTGTCCGTGCCCTAATGACTCTCGTCGTGACCACGGCCATGCGCGGCGACGGCGGCGCGACGCGGCGCGAGCTGGAACGCGTCCGACTGGTCCTGGACACGGATCACGACGGGCCGGTCGACGGGATCGCCCGCGCCTCGCTTCTCTGCGGCGCTCTCATGGCCGCACAGATCGTGGGCGAGGACCCGTCACCCCTCGGGCCGCATATCGCCGAACTGAGACGACTGGCCGTGCGCACCGGTTGTCGGCGGCTCACCGCGCTCACCGGGCTCGCGACCTCGCTGGCCCTGGCGCTCGATGCCGACACCGACGCGGCGGTGACGGAACTGCGGATGGCGCGGCGTCGACTCCACCCGGCTCCGCAGGATCCACTGGTTCCCTTCCTGAAGCTGTGCATCGCGTATCTCCTGGCGTTGCGCGGTCGAGCCGACGTGGCGGAGGAGATCCTCGCCCGGATCGGCGCGGTGTGGGGCACGGCCTCGCCCGTTCTCGAGCAGTCCTTTGCGGCGACCGAGAGCGTGGTCTCCCTCGTGGCGGGGCGTACCAATCTGGCGCGCGACGCGGCACGACGCGCCCTCGAGCTCTCTAGCCGGCTCGACGCTCCACCCGTGCGTGTGAGAGACCTCTACCGCGCGATCGTGCTGGGAATCGAACCCGATCGGATGCGACACGAGATCACAGCTGCGGCGGCGGAGTCGGACGCCGCCATTGTCGAGAGTCTCGTTCTGCTCGCCCTCGGCTCCGACGAGGGGAACACCACGGACGCTCTCGAACTCCTGCGACGCACGGTCGCGTGGGCCGGCTCGACGCCGGGCTCCTCCGGGCCGACGACGGCGCCCGCAATGTCGAGCACGAAGAGGACCCTCGCCGTCCTGACCCGACGTGAGCGCGAGATCGCCCATCTGATCGACGAGGGGATGAGCAATCGCGAGATCGCGAGCCGGTTGTTCCTGTCGGTGCGAACGGTCGAGTCCCATATCTTCCAGGCGCGGCGGAAGATTGGTGCGCGCACGCGTCGCGAGCTCGGCCGTTTCGTCACGCGCGGGCTGTCGCCGCAGAACGATCGGTGGCGCGCGGCACCGACCGCCTAACCCGAGCCGATCAGTCGAAGCGCGGGCCGCGGGCCGCCGGGCGACGCGCCTCCGCGAGCGCCTGGCGCGCCGCGGTCATCGCGACCGACGAGGGATAGCCTCGGCGAGCGAGCTGACCGACGAGCCTGCGCAGGGCGGCGTCGTCGTCGCGCCCTCCGATCGAGGTCGCTTTGCGCCGCGCGAACTCGAGAGCACGCTTGGCATCATCGTCGCCCACCGCACCCAGTGCGGCATCGGCGACGTCGCGCGGAACGCCGCGGCGCGCCATGGCCTGCGCGATCGCGACGCGCCCCTCACCCTTCCGGGAGACGCCGATGTGCACCAGCTGTTCAGCCAGGGCCGCATCGTCGAGATACGACAGGCGGAGGAAGTCCGTCACGATCTCCTCGACGGCGTCGCGCGACAGATCGCGCTGAGCGAGGAACGTGCGGGCTTCTCGTTCGGAGAGCGAGCGCGACCGGAGCTTGCGCAGGAGCGCATCGGACGCCGCCTGCGCGAGGGCCGCGTCATCCACCTCGGTATCGGTGTCGACGTCGTGCGACGCATCGAACGGCGAGGCGTCGCGCACACCGTCGGAATCGGGGGCGAAGAACGGACCGCTCCCCCGCGGGACCGACTCCTCGCGGGACCTCGCGGCGTCCGCCGCGCGTGCCCCGAAGAGCGGGATCACCGGGGCGAGGGCATCCGCCTCGCCCCGGTCGTCCTCGTGGGTCATGCCGGGCGTCGCTGAGCCAGCTCGTCTTCGACGGGCACCTCGACGACGGGGCCGATACCGAGCTTGGTCTTGATCTTCTGCTCGATCTCCGCGGCGACGTCGGCATTGTTGCGCAGGAAGTTGCGGGCGTTCTCCTTGCCCTGTCCCAACTGCTCGCCGTCGTAGGTGAACCAGGAGCCAGACTTCTTCACGATGCCCTGATCGACACCGAAGTCGATGAGGCTTCCCTCGCGGGAGATGCCGGTACCGAACAGGATGTCGAACTCGGCCTGCTTGAAGGGCGGCGCCATCTTGTTCTTCACGACCTTGACGCGGGTGCGGTTACCGACCGCCTCCGTGCCGTCCTTCAGCGTCTCGATACGACGGATGTCGAGGCGAACCGACGCGTAGAACTTGAGCGCCTTTCCACCCGCGGTCGTCTCCGGCGAACCGAAGAACACACCGATCTTCTCGCGGAGCTGGTTGATGAAGATGGCGGTCGTCTTCGTCTGGTTCAGACCACCCGTCAGCTTGCGCAACGCCTGCGACATGAGGCGCGCCTGCAGACCGACGTGGCTGTCGCCCATCTCGCCCTCGATCTCCGCCTTGGGCACGAGGGCCGCGACCGAGTCGATGACGACGAGGTCGATGGCGCCCGAGCGCACCAGCATGTCGGCGATCTCGAGCGCCTGCTCACCCGTGTCGGGCTGCGACACCAGGAGCTGGTCGATGTCGACGCCGAGCTTCTTGGCGTAGTCGGGGTCGAGCGCGTGCTCGGCGTCGATGAAGGCGGCGATTCCGCCCGCACGCTGCGCGTTGGCGATCGCATGCAGGGTCAGCGTGGTCTTACCGGAGGACTCCGGACCGTAGATCTCGATGATGCGTCCGCGCGGCAGGCCGCCGACGCCGAGTGCGACATCCAGCGCGATGGAACCGGTCGGGATGATCTCGACCGGGGCGCGGTCTTCGCTGCCCAGTCGCATGACCGAGCCCTTTCCGAACTGCCGGTCGATCAGGGCGAGTGCCGATTCGAGGGCTTTCTCGCGGTCTGCGGGTGAGGGCATGAGGGTTCCTTCTGCTCGATGTCGGTCGCCTGTAGGCTGCCGCGTCCACCCGGCACAGTGTCCGGCTTCGGCGGCAAGGCGTACGTGTCGTTGCGACATCTCCCACGGTAGGCAGGGCCTCCGACATCGCGTCGGAACACTCCGCATCCGTGGACAGACATCCCTCGGACGCCGTCTGTGCAGAACACTACGCGTGAATCGAACAGATCTTCGACGACACGCCGTCGTTATCGACGCGGTTCGAGCCGCCCCACTCCGTACCGCCGGTTCGGCGGGACATCCATCTCCGCGCACAGGGCGAGCCAGACGTCGCGCGTCGACTCCCCCGCGGCCAACGCCTGCGCCGCGGTGCGATCGCCCGCACCGGCGAGCACCAGATCATCCACCAGATAGCCGCCGCGCGAGCCGAACTCGTCCCGGACGGCGCGATCGAATTCGCTGCGGCGCATTCAGCGCAGCGAGAGTTCGGGGGATGCCATCGCGACCAGCTCGTCCGGAACCACGTCCGGGAAGGAGTTGATGCCTTCCAGAACCGACAGCCGGTCCGAGACCTCGCGCATGATCGTGGAGATGGGAACATCCAGCGCCTCGGCGACGGCGCCGAGGATCTCGCTCGAGGCTTCCTTCTGCCCGCGCTCGACCTCGCTCAGGTATCCCAGCGCGACACTCGCGCGACTGGCGACCTGTCGAAGGGTGCGGCCCTTCTGCTGACGGAGCTCACGAAGGACTTCGCCGATCTCATGACGTACCAGGATCATTTCGAGCCCTCCTTTTACCGAATCCGTCGTGCACCGGGTGCATAACGCTACAACAGTGCGTGCGGCCAATCTAATCCCGCGCCGCTGGGTGACGGATGAGAATCGCACAACGTAACCCAGTGGTAACCCGATCTGTTCCCTCAGAGCGCCTCGAGCACCATCCGCAGCGCGCGCCGCGCGGTGCGCTGACGGATCTGCTCCCGGTCGCCGTCGAGCTGCAGCAACTCGACTCTCGTGCCCAGCGGCGTCGACACCGCCACGAACACGGTTCCGACGGGTTGCCCGTCGGAGGACGTGGGCCCGGCGATCCCGGTCGTCGCGACACCGACATCCGCACCGGCGCCGTCCACCGCGACCGCCTCCCGCACGCCCTCGGCCATCTGACGCGCCACCTTCGCCTGAACCGGTCCCCCGAGCTCCAGCACGAGCGGGTCGACGCCGAGCAGGCTCTGCTTGAGCGCGGTGGCGTAGGCGACGATCCCGCCGCGCACGACCTTCGATGCACCGGCGACCGCGACCAGCTGGCTGCACACCTCACCGCCGGTCAGCGATTCGGCGATGCCGATGGTCCAGCCCAGCTCGCCGAGACGCTGGACGATGTGCTCCGCGTCCGTACGTCGCCCGCCGACGATCGAGGTCTGCTCATCGAGCGTGCTGTCGTCCATGAAGCGCTCAGCCGACATGGGCGCCCCCCGCACGACGTGCTCGGCGCCCCCGCACCTCGCTGACCACGTAGTCGATTCCGCTGGCGATCGTGAGGATGACGGCGATCCACATGGTGACCGTGTTCACGACGTGGATCCATTCCCCGACCAGCGGAGCCAGCGGCGCGAGCGCGAGCGAGAGCGCGATGGCCTGAGCCACCGTCTTGAGCTTTCCCATCCAGGCCGCAGCGAGGACGTGGTCGCTGACGACCGCGAACCGGTACACGGTGATGCCGACCTCGCGAACCAGCACCACGATGGTCACCCACCACGGCAGCTCGCCGAGAATCGACAGGCCCACGAAGGCGCATCCGGTGAGCGCCTTGTCGGCGATCGGATCCAGAAGCTTGCCGAGGTCTGTGACGATCTCGTAGCGCCGGGCGAGGTAGCCGTCGATGCCGTCCGTGGCGATCGCCACGACGAACAGCACAGTCGCCGCCCATCGCATCGCACCGCCCTCACCGGCATCGGCCAGCAGAAGCCAGAGGAAGACCGGCGCACACAGGATGCGCACGATCGTGATCGCGTTGGGAAGCTGTCGGGGAACCGCCACGATGCGAGCCTAGCGAGCGGGGAGCATTCAGTCGCGCCCGGTGAGGCTCCAGGCGTCTTCGGAGCCCTCTTCGCCGTCGACCACCTCGAGTCCGTCGAACTGCGAGTCCACCGCATCCGGTCCGTAGCGGTCGTCGACGGCCCCGCCGGCGGGCGGGTCCTCGCCGCGGAGGCGAGCGAGGACGCCGGGCAGCTGCTCGGGCGTCACCAGCACGTCGCGGGCCTTGGAACCTTCGGACGGACCCACGATCTCGCGGGACTCCATGAGGTCCATGAGGCGTCCCGCCTTGGCGAAGCCGACGCGCAGCTTTCGCTGCAGCATCGAGGTCGATCCGAACTGCGTGCCCACGACGAGTTCCGCCGCCGCGAGCAGGAGCTCGAGGTCGTCGCCGATGTCGGCGTCGATCTCCTTCTTCTCGGTGACGGCCGCCACATCCGCCCGGTACTCGGGACGGGCCTGGCCGGTGACGTGCTGCACGACCTTCTCGATCTCGGGCTCGCTGACCCAGGCGCCCTGCACGCGGATCGCCTTCGAGGCGCCCATCGGCAGGAAGAGGCCGTCTCCCTGACCGATGAGCCGGTCGGCGCCGGGCTGGTCGAGGATGACGCGGGAGTCGGTGACGCTGGTGACGGCGAAGGCGAGGCGCGACGGCACGTTGGCCTTGATAAGGCCCGTGACGACGTCGACGCTCGGGCGCTGGGTCGCCAGCACCAGGTGGATGCCGCTCGCACGCGCCAACTGGGTGATGCGAACGATGGAGTCCTCGACGTCGCGCGGCGCGACCATCATGAGGTCGGCGAGCTCGTCGACCACGACGAGGAGGTAGGGATACGGCTTCAGCACGCGCTCGCTGCCCGCGGGCAGCTGGATCTGACCCGCCACGACCGCCTTGTTGAAGTCGTCGATGTGTCGGAATCCGAACGACGCGAGGTCGTCGTAGCGCATGTCCATTTCCTTCACGACCCACTGCAGCGCCTCGGCGGCCTTCTTGGGGTTCGTGATGATGGGCGTGATCAGGTGCGGGACTCCGGCGTAGGACGTGAGCTCGACGCGCTTCGGGTCGATGAGCACCATCCGCACCTCGGACGGCTTCGAGCGCATGAGCAGGCTCGTGATCATCGAGTTGACGAAGCTCGACTTTCCGGAGCCGGTGGAGCCCGCGACCAGGAGGTGAGGCATCTTCGCGAGATTGGCGACGACGAAGCCTCCGCCGACGTCCTTTCCCACACCGATCGTCATGGGATGCGTGGACTGCAGCGCGTTCTGGGAGCGCAGCACGTCGCCCAGCGTCACGATCTCGCGGTCGGTGTTGGGGATCTCGACGCCGATGGCGCTCTTGCCGGGGATCGGCGCGAGGATGCGCACCTCGTTGGAGGCGACGGCGTAGGCGATGTTGTTGGTCAGCGCGGTGATGCGCTCCACCTTCACGCCCGGTCCGACCTCGACCTCGTACTGCGTGACGGTCGGCCCGCGCGAGAAGCCCGTGACCTTCGCGTCGACCTTGAACTGCTCGAACACGCCCATGATGGCGCGCACGACCGCATCGTTCGCCTCGGAGCGCGTCTTCGGTGCCGATCCCGCGGCGAGGGCCGCGACCGAGGGCAGAGAGTAGGAGGCGGCAGGCGGAACGCGATCGCCGCTGCCGCCGAAGCCCTCGATGCCGTCGAGAGTCGGCTGGGGACCGGAGTCGCCGTCGTCCTGCAGGCCCGCAGCGGCGCGGCTGTCCGCGACCGCTCGTTCGGCCGCGGCGATGACCGAGGGATCGATGACCTCGGTGAGCGCCTCCGGCGCCCCCGGCAGCGGCGGTGCGGGACGCGCGGGCTCGAGGGCGTTGTCGAAACCGCCGGCGACCGGGCTGTCGGTGAACAGGAGCTCGGTCAGATCCTGCGAGCCGGCGCCCTCGTCGGGGTCCTGCTCACGTCCGGTCTTGTTCCGACGCCACCACGGCATGGCCTCTGTCGCATCGTCGTCTCCGGCGACAGAGCCGGCTGCGTCCTTCGAGCGCTCGGCCTTCTCGGCCGGGTCCTGCCGCTCCGCTCCGAACATCCATGCGTACAGGTCGCCGAGGCGACGACCGATGCGGTTCGGGGGCGTACGGGTGAGGATGAGCACGCTGAGCACGGCCAGCAGGGTCAGCACGATGCCCGCGCCGACCGGCTGGAGCAGCAGCGCGAGAGGCTCCCCCGCCATCCAGCCGAAGAGGCCACCCGCGGTGCTGAGCGCGGGAAGGCCGGCCGACGGCTGCGGGCGCCCGCCGAGAACGTGGCAGAAGCCCGCGATGGTCAGGACGAAGAGCGCGAAACCGATTCCGATGCGGCCGTTGTCGTGCACCGATGCGGGATGGCGGAACAGCCAGCCGGCCAGCAGGACCAGGAAGACGGGCAGGATGAAGGAGACCCGGCCGACCAGCCCGCCGATGGAGTAGGCGCTGATGGCCGCCGAGACCTCGGTGCCGATGAAGAACCACTCGATCACGGCCCCGGCGACGGCGAGAAGGACGAGCAGGAACGGGAACCCGTCGCGACGCTGATCCTTCTCCAGCGTCTCGGGCCCGAACGTGCGGAACAGCCCGCCCGTGAGGTGCGCGAGTCCCATCCAGGCGCGGACGGCGACCGAGGGCCGATCGTCCTCTCCCACGTAGCGCTTGGGAGCGGGTTCCGGTTTGCGCGCGCGCGACGAACCGCCCTTCGCGGGGGCGCGACGCGTCGAGGCGGTACTGCGTGCCATGCTCCCACGGTAGATCCGACCTGCGACAGCGGTCGGTAGCCACGCGGCGAAGCGCCTCAGCGCAAGCGACGCACCATGGTGTCGCGCCCCTGGGCGGGAGAGGTCACGGCGAAGCCCTCGGAACGGTAGAGGGTCGCGGCGAAGTTGTCGCGCTCCACGCTGAGACTGAGGCGCGCGTAGCCCTCGGCCCGTGCCGCCGCCACCAGCTGCTGCAGCAGAGCGCGCCCCACCCCGTGGGCGCGCCACAGGGGGCGCACCCCGATCACGAGCTCCGGCACTCCCGTGCCGATGTACCCGAACCCCGGCTCGGTTCGCGGCAGCATCCGGTACCAGGCGGCGCCGATCCCTTCACCCTCCGGGCTCACCGCGACGAGACCCGTGTCGCCCGGCCGCTTCCACCCCGAGATGTATCGGGCGTGCTCCGGGGCCGCGAGGATCTCATGCCGCGGACGTGCCGCACCGGGCCGCCAGTTCGCGGCCTCGACCACCATGTCCGCGAGCAACACGCCGTCCGCCTGTTCGGCGGGGCGGATCCGGAAGCTCGCGGGCATGCCCGGATCATAGCGATGAAGCGGTCAGGCCTCGATCACCAGCGGCACGATCATCGGGCGCCGACGCAGACGCTGGTTCACCCAGCGGCCGATCGTGCGGCGGACGACCTGCGAGAGGGCGTGCGTGTCGCGCACGCCCGAGCCCGCCGCCTCCGCGAGCGCCGCGGCGATCTTGGGCTTGACGTCCTCGAACACCGAGTCGTCCTCGGCGAAACCGCGCGCGTGGATCTCCGGTCCGGTGATGATGCGCCCCGTGGAGGCGTCCACCACGACGATCACGGAGATGAAGCCCTCTTCCCCGAGGATGCGGCGGTCCTTGAGGTCTGCATCCGTGATCTCGCCCACGGTGGAGCCGTCGACGTAGACGAAGCCGATGTCGCGCTGACCGACGACGCGAGCCTCGCCGTCCTTGAGGTCGATGACCGTGCCGTTCTCGGCGAGGATCGTCCGTTCGGCGGGGATGCCGGTGTCCTGTGCGAGCTTGGCGTTGGCCATCAGATGGCGGTGCTCGCCGTGCACGGGCAGCACGTTGCGCGGCTGCAGGATGTTGTAGCAGTACAGCAGCTCGCCCGCGGCTGCGTGGCCCGAGACGTGCACCTTCGCGTTGCCCTTGTGGACGACGTTGGCGCCGAGCTTGGTCAGCCCGTCGATCACGCGGTAGATCGCGTTCTCGTTGCCGGGGATCTGGCTGGAGGCGAGGATCACGGTGTCGCCGGGGCCGGGCTCGATCTCGTGGTCGAGATTGGCCATCCGCGAGAGCACCGCCATGGGCTCGCCCTGAGAACCGGTCGACATGTAGACGATGCGATCGTCGGGCAGGTCGCGCGCCTTCTTGTAGTCGATGAGCACACCGTCCGGCACCTTGAGGTAGCCGAGGTCCTGGGCGATCGTCATGTTGCGCACCATGCTGCGCCCGAGGAAGGCGACCCGACGCCCGTGGGCGGCCGCCGCGTCGATGACCTGCTGCACGCGGTGTACGTGGCTCGAGAAGCTCGCCACGATCACCCGGCGCGGTGCACGACCGATGACCTGGTCGAGCACGGGACCGATGGAGCGCTCCAGCGGGGTGAACCCGGGGACGTCGGCGTTGGTGGAGTCGACGAGGAAGAGGTCGATTCCCTCCTCGCCCAGGCGCGCGAAGGCACGGAGGTCGGTGAGACGGCCGTCCAGGGGGAGCTGGTCCATCTTGAAGTCGCCGGTGGCCAGCGCCATGCCTGCGGGCGTGCGGATGGCGACGGCCAGGGCGTCGGGGATGGAGTGGTTCACCGCGACGAACTCGAGATCGAAGGGCCCGACCTGCTCGCGCTGACCCTCCGCGACCGTCAACGTGTACGACTTGACCCGGTGCTCCTTGAGCTTCGCCTCCACGAGGGCGAGCGTCAGCCCCGAACCGATGAGGGGGATGTCGTTCTTGAGCTTCAACAGGTACGGCACGGCACCGATGTGGTCCTCGTGGCCGTGCGTCAGCACGATTCCCACGATGTCGTCGAGCCGGTCGCGCAGGGGCGCGAAGTCGGGGAGGATCAGGTCCACGCCCGGCTGATGCTCCTCGGGGAAGAGCACGCCGCAGTCGACGACGAGGATCTTCCCGTCGTACTCGAAGATCGTCATGTTGCGACCGACCTCGCCCAGTCCTCCCAGGGGCGTGACGCGCAGCGTCCCCTGAGCGAGTGCGGGCGGATCGTAGACAGTGTTGGCCATACGTACCTCTCCGGATGCGGCCTGCGCCGCATCCGTGTTCTGCCCGCTGAAATGAAGGAGCGGGCTATGGGGCTCGCCTCGTGGCGAGCGGTTGTCAGCGTGTGGTTCCGTGCACCTTCGGCAGCGCGCCGCCGGCAGCGGCGTTGCGGTCGGGACGGAAGTTGGAGAAATCGGCACCGGGGACGTCGCGCACCAGGGCGAGCTCGTCCTCGATGATGGCGGCCTCCCACTCCTCCGGCCCCACGAGAGGCAGGCGGACGCGGGGGCTCGAGATGCGGCCGAGGCCGTGGAGGATGTACTTCGCGCTCACGGTGCCCGGCACGTGCGTCATGACGGCCCGAACCAGCGGCTCGAGTCGCTTGTGCTCGGACGTCGCCGTGGCGAGGTCGCCGCGGTTCACCGCATCCACGATCGCACGGTAGGGGGCCGCCGCGATGTTCGCGGTGACGCCGATGAGACCCGACGCTCCGATCGCGAGGTGCGGCAGCACGTTCGCATCGTCGCCCGAGAAGTACATCAGGTCGGTCTGGTTGAGCACGCGGCTCACCTCGCTGAAGTCGCCCTTCGCATCCTTGATCGCCAGGATGTTCGGATGCTTGGCGAGGCGCAGGATCGTCTCGTACTTGATCGGCACGCCGGTACGGCCCGGGATGTCGTAGAGGATGACGGGCAGATCCGTCGCGTCCGCCACGAGGCGGAAGTGCGTGAGGATGCCGGCCTGGGTCGGCTTGTTGTAGTACGGCGTGACGATCATGATGCCGTCCGCGCCGGCCTTCTCGCTCGCCCGGTACAGCTCGATCGCGTGAGCGGTCTCGTTCGAACCGCCGCCGGTGATGATCTTCGCTCGGCCGGACGCGACGCTCTTTCCGACCTCGACGAGACGGAGCTTCTCCGGGTCGGTCAGCGTCGAGGTCTCCCCCGTCGTACCGGTGACCACGATGCCGTCGGCTCCCGCGGTGATGACGTCGTCCATGTGCTTCTCGACGGCGGGCCAGTCCACCTCGCCGTCGGCGGTCATGGGAGTGACCAGCGCGACGAGCACCTGTCCGAAGGGGTTGCCCGTGTGCGTCATGTTCCCAGGCTATCGGTTCCGGCCGCCGCGACCCCACCGCATGAGCGCCGATCACCTTTCGCAGGCGGCGCGCGGATGCTGCGACATCTGCACGACCGCTGGGGCTGGTGCGACCCCGCGCGGCATGTGGGGCAACGGGAGACTCAACGACCGTGCAGATGTCACGTCACCGAAGGGAGGCGATCCGCATCCGTGACAACGTCGCCGAGATCGCGCGCTGCACGCGCTGCCAGTCGTGCACGACGAGCGCATAGTCGAAGCGCAGCGTCTCGTACCCCTGGGCAGCCGCCTCGGCATCACGCACCAGGTCCTTGTGGCGCAGGCTCGCGCCGTCGTGGTTGAGGCGGCCGTCGACCTCGATGATGAGCCTGCCGTCGACCAGGAAGTCCACGACGCCGACCCCTCGGACGAGGACCTGGCACTCCAGCGAGACGCCGAGCAGACGCAGTCGCAACCGGAGGAGCGATTCCAGCCCGCTGTCGGCATCCGGACGAGCGAGGTCGACGAGCCAGCGGAAGCGGGCAGGGAGACGCCTTCGCACCTCGTCCCTGTCCGCCCGGTCGAGCAGCCCGAGGCGCCACGCCGACTCGAACGCGGCGAAGAAGCTCTCTCCGCCGCAACAGGCCGCCAGATGGACGAGCGCCTGCACGATCGGCACGATGCCGAACGCAGACGCGCCCGCATCCCGGTGCACGATGCAGGCGCAGGACGGATGCGGGTGCGCGCGACCGTCGGGGCCGAGCCAGACGTGCAGTGCCGGCCGGTCCTCCAGCACCCACACACCGAGGACGCGGAGCGCCGCGGCACACGCGAGCTCCCCGCCGTGGGCTGCAGCGTCTCGGACATCGGGGTGCGCACCCAGCGCGTACACGCCTTTGCGCACCCGCTCGATCGCACCACGATCGGCGGCGCGAGCCAGCATGCTGCGCGACGCACCGATCTGGCCGGCGCGCGCGACTCCGCCGAGTGCGCGCAGCCTGTCGGCGATCGATGCGGAGTCCATCCGTCCACCCTGTGCGTCCGCGCCCCGGACATGACGCTCCTCCGGCGGATGCGGGACGACTCACCGTTCGAGGCGCCGTGGGGAGGTTCGATCGAGCTCGCACCGCGGGGCGGCACGCCGCGCCCATGCGACATCTGCACGGAGCGTGGTGTCAGAGTCACCTCGCGGGGCACCGAGAGCACTCGCAGCGCGTCCCGTCGTGCAGACGTCGCGGTACCCACCGCCGGCACCGTGTCGACGGCGTGCGGCCGGCGCCTTCGCGGATTCGCCTCCAGGTGCGGCGACATCTGCACGACCTGTGGTGCGCCTGTCGTCCCACGGGGCCCATGCGACTCTCGGTCACCGATCCGTCGTGCAGACGTCGCGGTGGCGCGGGTTCGCCGTGGGCGCCGCCGTAAGGTGGCCGCATGGTCTGGCATACGTCCGCAAGCCGCGTCGTCTACGAGAACCGCTGGATCCGGGTGAGGGAGGACGACGTGACCGGCCCGGACGGCGAGGGGATCTACGGCGTCGTCGAGATGCAGCATCCCGCCGTGTTCATCGTGGCACTGGACGACGAGGACAACGTCTGTCTCGTGTCGATGCAGCGCTACACCACCGGCCCCTCGTGGGAGGTGCCGGCGGGAGGCAGCGACGGCGAGGATCCGCTCCTCGCCGCTCAGCGGGAGCTCGCCGAGGAGACAGGCCTGGTCGCGGCGGAATGGGAGCATCTCGGCACCATGAACGCGCTGAACGGGGTCGCCGTCGCGCCCGAGCACGTGTTCCTCGCGCGCGGCCTCGCCCCCGCACCCGACAGCGCCCTCGCGCAGGACGAGGAGGGCATCGACGAGGTCGCGCGCGTCTCGTTCGCCGAGGCCCTCGCGATGGTCGCGGACGGCCGCATCAGCGATGGCGAGACCGTCGCAGCGCTCGCATACGCGGGCATCCGGCTCGGCCGTTTCGTCTGACTCAGCGGCCCCGCCGACCGAGTTTCGCGGCGAGTCGATCAGGGGCCACGCTCGCCAGCGCGGCGAGCGCGCGGTAGCGAACAGTCGGCACCGACACGGCCTTGCCGCGTGCCGCATCGCGCAGCGAAGGCGTCACCACGTCGGCGGGGTTCAACCACATCCAGCCTGCGATCCCCTCCTGTCCGCGGGCGAGACCGAGCCGCTCGTGGAAGTTCGTGTGCGTGTAGCCCGGGCACACGGCGGTGACCGTCACGCCGCGCGCCGCATAGGACGCATCGGCCCAGCGGCTGAACGACACGAGCCACAGTTTTGAGGCGCCGTACGTGGAGCGCGGGATGAACGCGGCGATGGAGGCGATGTTCAGGATGCGGCCGCTGCCGCGCGCGAGCATCGGGCCGAGCGCCGCGTGCATGAGCCGCATCGGCACCTCGACGTGCACGGCGAGGTGCCGCACCTCGTCCTCGATGTCGTTGCGCTCGAAATCGAGGGGAAGACCGAATCCGGCGTTGTTGACGAGGATCTCCACGGGCCGGTCCTGATCCGTCAGCCGGTCGATGACCGCGCGCCGCTCCTCCGCGTCCAACAGGTCTGCGACCAGCACCTCCGCCGCGACGCCGGATGCGGCGCGCACCTCGCGGGCGACCGCCTCCAGTGCCTCGGCGTCGCGGCCGACCAGCACGACGTCGGCGCCGCGCGCGGCGAGCTGCCTGGCGTACTCCGCGCCGAGTCCGGAGCTGGCACCGGTGATGAGAGCCGTCTTCGCCATGGGCCGAGCCTACGCGCCGGCGCCTATCGTGAACCCATGGTGGACGTGCTGCTCTGGGAATGGGAATGGGCGTGCTGCGGCGAGCCTTTCGCCGTGGGCGACCGCGTCGGGTTCGGGGTCGTGGAGGCGGACGAAGGGGTGCGCGAGCTCTGTGCGCCGGCGGCCGCCCCCGAGTTCGTCGAGACACACCACGAGCGCGAACCCGAGCTGCAGATCTCCGGCGTCGTGCGCGCCGTGTCCGCGCTCACGGTGGCGCACCGCACGACGCGCGTTCCGCGCCGGGGACGGGCATCGGAGACGGCGCGTTTCTCGGCACCGGGCGCGGAATGGGCGATCGAGGTGCGACCGACCCCGTACGTCCTGACATCCGAACGGTGTCCCGGCACGGCTCGGCTCGACCCGCTGCCCGGCGTCGGCCGCACGATCGACGAGGATGGCGACGAGAGCGCGGCCCCCGGACCGGATCCGGCGGACGGCGAGATCCGCCGCCACCTCGACGGCTATCTCGTCACGATCGACGAGGACTGATCACGGCGCGACGCGGCCGTTGGCGTTGAAGGCGGCGTGGGTGAGCGGCATGAGCTCGGTCCAGAACGCCTCCATCTTCTCGGCGCACATCTCGATCTCGCGCTGCGGGAACGACGGGAAGTGGGTTCCCTCCACCTTGGTGCGCAGCGAGAGGAAGTTCATGAGCGCACGGGCGTTCATGGTGACGTACATCGAGGAGTAGATGTTCAGCGGCAGTACGATCCGCGCAACCTCGCGGGCGACACCGGCGTCCAGCATCCGCTGGTAGGCCTCGAAGGCCTGGATGCTGGCGGCGCGGGTGGTCTCGTCGACCAGCTCGAACTGCTCGTCGGTGCCGGCGAGGAACTCGTACGCGCCGGGCTTGCCCACCTGGATGAGGTTGCGCTCGCGGGCCGGCACATAGAAGACAGGGCGCAGCTCGCGGTAGCGGCCCGACTCCTCGTTGTACGAGGCCATCCGGTGGCGCATGAACTCGCGGAAGACGAAGATCGGCGCCTGCACGTAGAACGTCATCGAGTTGTGCTCGAACGGTGAGCCGTGACGGTCGCGCATCAGGTAGTTGATGAGTCCGCGATCGCGCGCGGTCGCCTGGTCGCCGGATGCGGCGGACTCGAGCGTCTGCTCCCCCTGCGTCGACACGCGCGCGGCGAAGAGCACGTCGGAGTCGGAGGCGCTGGAACGGACGAGCTCGACCGTCACGTCGCTGCGGAACTGGATCTCGGCACTGGACGCGTCACTCACCCCCTCAGCGTATCCCGGCGCTGTGTTACGTACATGCGTCATCTTCGGCGGAATCGATGCCCGCGCATGCAGGCAGGTCTAGCCTGGGATGTCGTGGACCCCCTCATCGCCGTCGCCGTGCTGGCCGCGCTCCTCGCGGCGACCGTCGGCCTCGGTCTCGCCCTCCGCTGGCGTCAGAACCGGCCACGTCGCGTGGACCCGGACGAGGTGGTGGACCCGGCGCGTCTCGGCGCTCCCGCCCTGGGCGAGGTGGCCACGCTGCTGCAGTTCAGCACCGAGTTCTGTGCCCGTTGCCCCGGCGTGCACCGCACGCTCTCCGACATCGCCGCGGATCTACCCGGTGTGGTGCACCTCGACGTGGATCTCACGCACCGCACCGACATCGCCCAGCACTTCCGCGTCCTGCAGACGCCGACGACGCTCATCCTCGATCACCGGGGCACCGTGCGCACGCGGTTCGGCGGAACACCGCGCCGCGACGTGGTGGAGTTGGAACTCGCCCGCGTGACCGAGGAGTCGACCCGTGTCTGACCGTTCGCCCGCCCGGATCGATGTGCGCGGCCCCCGCTTCGCCGCCTCCCTCACCGCCGTGCTCCTGCTGATCGCGGTGCTTCTCGGCCTCACCGGCGCCTCGGCTGCTCCCTCTGCGGGAGCGTACGGGTGGTTCGCCTACCAACCGCTTGCCGAAGGAACGCTCACCTCTGCGCCCCTGGGAGCGGTGCTGACCCACCGGGCGGCCGATCCGGGCTTCATCCTTCTGGCCGTGATCGCCGCTCTCTTCCTGTGGGGTGTGGTGTCGCCGCGGACCGCACCGTGGGGCGTGCTGTACCGCAGACTCGTGCAGCCTCGCCTGCGCCCGGCGACCGAGTTCGAAGACCCGCGCCCGCCGCGATTCGCCCAGGGCGTGGGGCTGTTCGTCACGGTGATCGGACTGGTGCTGCATCTTCTCGGGGTGCCCTGGGCGCTCCCGATCGCCGCCGCGGCCGCGTTCGTGGCCGCCTTCTTGAATGCTGTGTTCGGCCTCTGCCTCGGCTGCCAGCTCTACCTGATCCTCGCCCGCGCGGGCATCATCCGCACCGCCCGCCCGGTCTGAGCACACGCCGGTGTCAAGACCGGCGCCTTCGCAAAGTTCCGACGGTTACGCTGTGCCCCGAGGGCCGAAACGCGGCCGGAGGGAGACGACCATGAGTGTCACCAGCGAAGCCAGCACCAGCTGGAAGGGAAGCCTCGCAGAGGGATCGGGCGAGGTCGCCCTCGAGTCCTCCAACCAGGGTCCCCTGGCCGTCAACTGGAAGGCTCGCAGCGAGGGCTCGACCTCGGTGACAACGCCCGAGGAACTGCTGGCCGCCGCGCACTCGTCGTGCTTCAGCATGGCCCTCTCCCACGCGCTGACCGAGAACGGCACTCCTCCGGAGAGCATCGAGACGACCGCATCCGTCACCTTCGTTCCTGGCACCGGGATCAGCGGCAGCCACCTGAACGTCAACGCGAGCGTGCCGGGCCTGTCGTCCGAGGACTTCGCCCGCATCGCCGCTGAGGCGAAGACCGGATGCCCGGTCTCGCAGGCGCTCGCGGGTATCGAGATCACGCTCGAGGCGACGCTTGCCTGAGCCCCGTCACGTCGTCGTCGGCGGCGCCTCCGGGCTCATCGGCGGCGCTCTCGTGAGGTCGCTGCGCGCGGACGGGGTGCGGGTGAGAACGCTCGTGCGCCGTCCGGCGCAGAACGCCGACGAAGTGCCGTGGCTGCAGGACGCCGCCCCGCTCGATCCGGCGGTCCTGGAGGGGGCGGATGCGGTGGTGTCCCTCAGCGGGGCCAGCGTCGGGCGGTTCCCCTGGACTCGCTCGTACAAGAGCACGCTGCTGTGGTCGCGGCTCACCCCCACGCGCACGCTGTCGCGGGCACTGCGTGCTCTGGGCGCGGGCGCTCCGGCATTCGTGTCAGCATCCGCCGTGGGCTACTACGGCTCGGCGCACGGGGTCCGCCAGGACGAGACATCGGGCCCCGGCGAGCGGGTTCCTGTCGCGACTGACCGTCGACTGGGAGCATGCCGCCCGCGAGGCCGGCGACGAGGCCCGCGTGACGCTGTTGCGAACCGCCCCGGTGGTGCACGAGCAGGGTGTGCTCAAGCCCCTTCTGCTGCTCACCAGACTGGGCCTGTCGGGACCGATCGGCCGCGGGACGCAGGTCTGGCCGTGGATCTCGCTCGACGACGAGGTGGGGGCGATCCGCCACATCCTCGCCGAGCAGATCACCGGACCGGTCAACCTGACGGGACCGACTCGCGCGACCGCCAACGATCTCGGCTTCGCGCTCGCCCGACGCATGAACCGGCCCTACGCCCTGCGGGCGCCGGTGTGGGCGGTGCGCGCGGCCCTCGGAGCGGACGCCACCGAGGCACTGCTCACCAACGATGTCGATCTCGTGCCGCAGGTTCTGCTCTCGACCGGCTACCGCTTCACGCATCCCACGGTGGAGGATGCGGTCGCCGCGGCGGTTCCCGCCGCCTGACGCTCAGCCGCGGTCGCGCCGCTCCAACCGGATCGCGGTGCGCACCGCGGCGCGAGCGCGCCGCCGGTCGCCCGATCCGTCGTAGGCGAGTCCGAGCCGGTACCAGGCGCGCCAGTCGTCCGGCGCCTCCTCGACGTCCTGGCGGTAGGCGGGGAACACCGCGTCCGCCTCGTCGCGCAACACGCGCCCGCTCGGCCGCGTCTCCAGCGCCTCCGTGGGCAGCGCGTCGTCGGCCTCCAGCCGGCGGCCGAGCGCCTGCGCGCGCACGCCGAACCACAGTTCCCTTCCCACGGCCCACACGGCGATGACCGGCAGGACCAGCAGGGCGACACCCGCGGCGACTCCCAGCGGCATCCCGCTGGTCAGCAGAAGCCAGGCGCGCTGGCCGACGAACACGGCGTAGAGCGCGAACGCCGCCACCATGACGGCGACGCCGATGCGTGCGCTCATGGAGTCGTCGCAGCGATCTGACCGGAGGCGGCGCCGTCGGTCACCCCGGCGCCCGTGGTGCGCGTTCCAGGCAAGCGGATGCCGATGTCGAGGAAGCTGTCGAGTCCCACGCGCACGCCGCGGGCGTCGCGGGCGGCGGCGAGCGCGATGCGGATGCCGGGGGCGTAGGCCAAGGCCGGCTCGATCGTGTCGTGCACGATCGAGAGCGACTCACCCGGTCCCGACAGGACCACCTCCTGGCGCGCGACGACGCCGGGGCGACGGAGCGAATGGATCGGGACGCTGGCGACCTGCTGTCCGCGTGCCCGCTGGTCGACGTGCGGCGCCTCGACCGGGCCGGTGCTCTGGCGGGCGGCGGCGATCATCTCGGCCGTGCGGACCGCGGTGCCGCTGGGCGAGTCGATCTTCGTCTCGCGGTGGGCTTCGACGATCTCGATCGAATCGAAGAAGGGCGCCGCGGCGGCGGACAGAGCCGAGCCCATCACGGAGCCGAGAGAGAAGTTCGGGATGAACACGACGCCGACGTCGGCCGCATCCGCCAGGGGACGCACGAGCGCGATGCGCTCCGCGGACCACCCGCTCGTGCCCACCAGCACGTTCTTGCCGCGCTCGATCGCCGCGCGAACGACGTCGATGGAGATGGCCGGAACGGACGCGTCGACGACCAGGTCCACATCGTCGATGGCCTGGATGTCGTCGCGAGACGAGAGGGCGGCGACGAGCTCGAAGCCCTCTTCACCCTCGACCACGCCGCGGATGATGCTTCCCAGCTTGCCGGTTGCTCCCACAATGGCCACACGCGTCGTCATGTCTCCACCCTAGGCGCACCCCGGCTACGCTCGCGGTATGCCCACCCTGCGTGCCCTTCCCGCAGACGACCCCGTCAGTCACGAGCTGCTCACCCTGTACTTCGCCCGTCGCGCGGAGGGGTTCCCCGGCGGCGGATACCGCACGGTGTTCCCCGATCCTGCGGCCTTCGAGGAGCCGAACGGCGTGTTCCTCGTTCTCTTCGACGACACCGGCGACGCGATCGGATGCGGTGGCATCCGTCGCATCGCCGACGGACCCACGGGCGTCCGCTACGAGCTCAAGCACCTCTTCGTCCGGCCCGAGGCGCGCGGCAGCGGCGGCGGCCGGCTGCTCGTGACCGAGCTCGAGGAGCGGGCCCGCGCCTTCGGGGCGGCAGAGCTCGTGCTCGACACCCACCACTCGCTCGAGGCAGCCGGCTCGCTCTATGCGCGCAGCGGCTTCACCGCCATCGAGCCGTACAACGACAATCAGAACGCCACGCGCTGGTACGGCAAGGCGTTGAACTGAGCCCCGAACGTCAGACGGGCGGAACCTCGGGGAGGCCCGTGCGCAGCTCGAACGGTAGATGGGCGAGGTCGTTGTGCGAGACGAGCGTCCACGGCCTGCCGTGGCGCTGCGCGATGACCGTGAGTCCCGCGTTGGCCTGATTGAGCGTCATCCAGCGCCAGTCCGGCGCGCCCAGCACCTCGCGCACGAACCACCCGATCACCGCGTTGTGGGTGATGATCAGCTCGTGCACGTCGCCCTGCTTGCGCACCAGGAAAGCCGCGAGGGCGTCGGCCATCTGCGCTCGACCCGCATCCACCGCGGCCTCCGTGATACCGCCGAAGAACGGCTCGAAGACCGCCGGGGTCTCCTCCGTCATCCCGGTCGGTACGCAGTCGAACAGCAGCGAGGAGGCCTCCGGCGTGATCGAGGGCATGCGTTCGGCCACCGCGCGGGCCGTCTCCGCGGCGCGCACGAGCGGCGAGTGCCAGACGGCATCGAACGGAACGCCCGAGAGTCGGTCGGCCAGCAGCTCAGCCTGGCGGCGGCCACGCGGCGACAACGGTCCGTCGTCGATGCCGTGCTCCGCATCCTGATGCTCGCCGTGGCGGACGAGATAGATGTAGTGAGTCACGCCTGTCGCTCCGTCGAGTAGGTCGAACGCCTCATCGGCGTCTCATCCACCCTAACCCGCTACTCCGACGCGCGCGCGATCTCCGACAGCTGACTGCGGGTGAGACGGAGCCCCACTCCCTGCAACACCTCTTCGACGTGAGCGGGCGCGTAGGCGTTCGCGATCGGTGCGGCAACGATCCGCTGCGCGAGCAGCCACGCCACCGCGACCGCCGACACCGGCACACCGAACTCCGCCGCCACCGCATCCAGGGCCTTCAGCGTGCGACTGCCGCGCTTGGTCAGGCTGCCGGCCAGCTGGGCCGCTCGGACCGAGGTGACGGCCTTGTCGCGCGTTCGCCGGGCGCCGGCGAGGAACCCGTGCTCCAGCGGGTGCGACGGTGTCACCGCGACTCCCTGCGCACCGGCGACGAGTCGCAGGTCGCCGTCGAAGTCCTTGCGGCGCAACACGTTGTAGGGCACGTCGAGCACCGTGAACCGCGGGAGTCCGGCCGACGAGAGGATGCGAGCCTCCACGAGCTGCTCCGCTCGGAGGCCGTAGGCGCCGATGGCCCGCACCTTTCCTGCCTCGATCAGCCACTCCAGCGTGGCGAGCGTGTTCTCGAGCGAGCCCACTCCTGCGGTGCCGTCGATGTAGAGCACATCGATGTGGTCGGTGCCGAGCCGCACCAGCGACGCCTCGACCGAGCGGATGAGGTTGACGGGGCCGAGGCCCGGGTGGTCGGGGTGGGCGCCCACGCGGGTCATGAGCACGAGGTCGTCGCGAACGCGGCGCTTGCGCAGCCACTCGCCGATGATGTGCTCGCTGCGCCCGCCGGCGAAGCTGTCGGCGGTGTGCACGGCATTACCGCCACGCTCGACGTACGCGTCGAGGATCGTGTGGCTCGTGTCGATGTCGACGTTCCAGCCGAACTCCGCCCCGCCCAGAATGAGGGGGAAGATGCGCTGTCCACTCTCGCCGAGATCGGTGCGGATGCCGGCACCGACGCCGGGGCCCTGCACGGGGATGGGGGCCGAAGGATGCATCTCGGCCACATCCGTCGGCGCGATCGGATGCGTCGCCGTGCCGATTCCGAAGATTCTCACGCGCACCCCTTCCGCATTCTCGTGTCGCGGAACGCGGAATCCGTGGATCTTCCGCGTGGCTCGACGCGTACTTAGACAGTAAGTGAGCCCGCGGTCACCGGCTCCCGCCACGGCGACAGATCGATAAACATTGCATAACTCTTTTGTCACGGCTTCGCCGCGGACGGCAGAGGCCCCCGCCGCGATATCGCGACGGGGGCCTCTGCAGCGTTCGGCGATCAGCCCTCTGCGGGGGCCTCCGGACCGGGGTTGGCCGCGTCGCGACCCTCCTGATCGGCAGCCTCTTCGAGCACCGGCTCGAGCGACAGCTTGCCGCGGTCGTCGATCTTCGTGATCTTCACCAGCAGCTTCTGACCCACGTTGAGCACGTCGTCGACGTTCTCGACGCGCTTGCCACCGGCGAGCTTGCGGACCTCGCTGACGTGCAGCAGACCGTCCTTGCCGGGCAGCAGCGAGATGAAGGCGCCGAAGGTGGCGATCTTCACGACGGTGCCGAGGAACTGCTCGCCGACCTCGGGGTTGGTCGGGTTGGCGATCGCGTTCACCTGGGCGCGGGCGGCCTCGGCCGAGGGGCCGTCGGTCGCGCCGATGTAGACGGTGCCGTCCTCCTCGATGGAGATCTGCGCACCGGTCTCGTCCTGGATCGCGTTGATCGTCTTGCCCTTCGGGCCGATCAGCTCGCCGATCTTGTCGACGGGGATCTGCACGCTGATGACGCGCGGCGCGGTGGGCGCCATCTCGTCGGGAGCATCGATCGCCGCGTTCAGCACGTTGAGGATCGTCAGACGCGCGTCCTTGGCCTGGGTGAGAGCTGCCGCGAGGACCGACGACGGGATGCCGTCGAGCTTCGTGTCGAGCTGGATGGCCGTGACGAACTCGCTCGTACCCGCGACCTTGAAGTCCATGTCGCCCAGCGCGTCCTCGGCACCCAGGATGTCGGTCAGCGCCGCATACCGCGTCTGGCCGTCGACCTCGTCGGACACGAGACCCATCGCGATACCCGCGACCGGAGCGCGCAGCGGCACACCGGCGTTGAGCAGCGACAGCGTCGAGGCGCACACGGAGCCCATGGACGTCGAGCCGTTGGAGCCGAGGGCCTCGGACACCTGGCGGATCGCGTAGGGGAACTCCTCGCGGCTGGGCAGCACCGGAACGAGGGCGCGCTCGGCCAGGAAGCCGTGACCGATCTCGCGACGCTTCGGGCTGCCCACACGGCCGGTCTCACCGGTCGAGTAGGGCGGGAAGTTGTAGTGGTGCATGTAGCGCTTGCTCGTGGTGGGGCTCAGCGAGTCGATCTGCTGCTCCATCTTGAGCATGTTCAGCGTGGTGACGCCCAGGATCTGGGTCTCACCGCGCTGGAAGATCGCCGAACCGTGCACGCGCGGGATGACCTGCACCTCGGCGTCGAGCGCACGGATGTCGGCCAGGCCGCGTCCGTCGATACGAACACCCTCGGCGAGGATGCGGCCGCGCACGATCTTCTTGGTGACCGACTTGTACGCGGCGGAGAACTCGAGCGTCGCCGCAGCGGGCAGCTGCTCGGCCTCGACCGCGGCGACGAGCTCTGCCTTGACGGCATCCTTCACCGCGTCGTCCGCGTTCTGGCGCTCCTGCTTGTCGGCGATCTGGTAGATCGGGACGAGCTTGTCGTAGGCGCGCTCGGCGACGAAGTCGTACGTCTCCTGGCTGTAGGGCGGGAAGACCGGGTACGGCTGGATCTCCTTCGCGGCGGTGTTCGCCACGACGTTCTGCGCCGCGACGAGCTCCTTGATGAAGGGCTTGGCGGCCTCGAGGCCCTGCGCGACGATCTCCTCGCTGGGCTTGGTGGCGCCGGCCTTGATGAGGTTCCAGCTGTGCTCGGTGGCCTCGGCCTCGACCATCATGATCGCGACTTCGCCGTCGTCCAGGACGCGACCGGCGACGATGAGGTCGAAGACGGCCTCCTGCAGCTGCTCGGCCTTCGGGAACGCGATCCACTGGTCGGCGTGCTCGCCGTGACCCGGGATGAGCGCGAGGCGCACACCGGCGATGGGACCGGAGAAAGGCAGCCCCGAGATCTGCGTCGACAGGGATGCGGCGTTGATGGCCAGCGCGTCGTAGAACTCGCCCGGCGCGATCGAGAGCACCGTGACGACGATCTGGACCTCGTTGCGCAGGCCGTCGACGAACGACGGGCGCAGCGGGCGGTCGATCAGGCGGCAGACCAGGATCGCCTCGGTCGAGGGGCGTCCCTCGCGACGGAAGAACGAACCGGGGATCTTGCCGGCGGCGTACGAGCGCTCCTCGACGTCGACGGTCAGCGGGAAGAAGTCGAAGCCCTCACGAGGGTGCTTCCCGGCGCTCGTCGCCGAGAGGAGCATCGTCTCCTCGTCGAGGTAGGCGGCAACGGCACCCTGTGCCTGCTGCGCCAGTCGCCCGGTCTCGAACCGGACGGTGCGGGTGCCGAATCGGCCGTTGTCGAGAACGGCTTCGGCGGCGGTGATTTCCGGACCTTCCAAGAGGTCCCTCCTTCTTTGTTTAGGCTCGCCACCCCGTGTGGGCGACGAGCGGACATGCGAAGGAGCAGGGCTGCGGTTATGGGCGCGCGGCATGACTGCAGAGAGCCTGCGCTGGCCACCAGTAGAAGACCACCCGGCGTGCGACGCACGACGAGGAACCCACCACAGGGGACCAGCTTCCCGCCGGCCTGCTCCGTGAACTCGTATGGAGTTGGCGATCGCAGAGAGCGATCCGCCTCAGCCTACCAGGGCAACCTGTTCTCACGCCGGTCGACGCCGCCTATCGTGGAACGCACAGCCGCGCCAGCGGAACCGACGAGAGGACAGGTCATGACCCACGACACCACCCCCGGCTCCGACCGCGACGCAGAGCCGGGCACCGAGCCTGCAGCCTCCGGCGAGGAGCAGCTCGTCGAGGACGGGCTGCTCGATGGCACCCCGGAGACCCCGGACCCGCGCGAAGAGGCTCAGCTGCAGGCGCAGCTCGAGCGCGAGATGCGCTTCGACGGCTTCGAGCAGGGCATCGAGGGCTGACAAGCGACGAGGAGGGCCCCGGCGCACGGCGCGCCGGGGCCCTCCTCGTCGTTCAACGGGTACTGGTTGCCATCTCCTTCGCGGCCGCATCCCCCTGCGCTGCGACGGGCGCCTTCTGTCCCGCATCCACACCGTGTCCGCCGGTCAGGGTGGACTCGTCGAAGGGCCGGGCACCCGAGAGCACCTCGCGCACCCGCGCCTTGTCGATCTGCCGGGTCCAGGTGCCAATCAGCACGGTCGCCACCGCGTTGCCGGTGAAGTTCGTGACCGCACGCCCCTCCGACATGAAGCGGTCGATGCCGACGATGACGCCCACCCCGCCGACGAGGTCGGGGCGGTAGGTCTGCAGGCCCGCGGCCAGGGTCGCAAGCCCCGCGCCCGTGACGCCCGCAGCGCCCTTCGAGGCGATGATCATGAACACGAGCAGGCCGATCTGCTCCGGGATGGACATCGGGGCGCCCATGCCCGTCGCGATGAACAGCGAGGCCATCGTGAGGTAGATCGCCGTGCCGTCGAGGTTGAAGGAGTACCCGGTGGGAACCGTGATGCCCACGACCGGCTTCGAGACGCCGAGGTGCTCCATCTTCGCGATGAGTCGGGGAAGTGCGGATTCCGACGACGACGTACCGACGATCAGGAGGTACTCGCGGCCCAGGTACTTCATGAGCGAGAAGATGTTGACCCGCGCGACCGCGTACAGCAGGGACCCCAGCACGCCCGCGATGAAGACGAAGCACGTGATGTAGAACGCGACCATCAGAAGACCGAGCCCGAGGATCGCCGCGACGCCGGTCGAGCCGACGACGGCGGCGATGGCGCCGAACGCGCCGACGGGCGCGAGCCAGAGGATCATGCCCAGGATGCGGAACACGAGCGTCTGCAGGTGGGTGACGGCGGTCATGATCGGCTTGCCCTTCTCCCCGAGCCCCTGCAGCGCGAAGCCGACCAGGAGCGCGATGAAGAGCACCTGCAGCACGCTGCCGCCGGTGAACGCGGCGAAGAAGGACTCCGGGACGATGTGCAGCAGGAAGTCGACGGTGGAGGTCGCCTCACCGGTCGCCTGATAGGTCGAGCCGGACATGTCCAGGCCTTCGCCCGGGTGGATGATGTTGCCGACCACGAGGCCGATCGCCAGCGCGAAGGTCGACATCCCGAGGAAGTAGACCAGCGCCAGGCCGCCGATCTTGCCGACGGTCGCCGCTTTGGCGATGGATCCCACGCCCACCACGATCGTGCAGAAGATGATCGGGGCGATCATCATCGTGATGAGCGAGACGAACGCCGTTCCCAGCGGCTTCAGCCCGACCGCGAACTCGGGGAAGGCGAGACCCACCACGGCGCCGGCGACCACGGCGATGATCACCGAGACGTACAGCCAGGTGTGCTTGTCCCATTTCTTGCGACCGGGGCGGCCTGTCAGCCGCGGCAGGGTCACCGTCGTCGTGCGGGGAAGTCGCAGAGCCATCATCGTCTCCTTCTCGATCGGGCCGCCTCATCGTGGCCACGCTCGTACCCTCGCGCCCACTGACGGACCGGGTCGAGTTGTGGTCGTATTGGTCACGGAGGATGCGGTGAGACCGACGAAGTTCCCGAGGAGCGCGGCCACGCGCCTGTTCCTGCTGATCGCCGCCGCTGCCGTCGCGGCGGCGGCCGTGCTCAGCGCCGTACTCGTGCTGGATGCCCAGCGCGCGGAACGCGCGGAGGCCGAGCGCGCGACGCAGATCGTCGCGCGTACCCTCGCCGAGGACCCGTTCGTTCGAAGCAGCATCAGCTCCCCCGCCCCCTCAGCAGTCCTCCAGCCGTTCGCGGAGTCGGTCATGGCCGCCAGCGACCTCGACTTCGTGACGATCATGTCTCCGGACGGCGTGCGATTCACCCACCGGGATCCGGCACGGATCGGCGAGCGCTACATCGGCACGATCCCCGCCTCCCCTGAGTCGCTCACCGAGGAGCGCGCGGGGACGCTGGGCCCGTCGGTGCGCACGATCGCCCCCGTGATCCAGGGCGACGAGGTCGTGGGGTGGGTGTCGGCGGGGGTGACGCTGGGCAGTATCGGAGACGGGATCGCTGCCCGACTGCCGTTCGCGCTGGCGGTCGCGCTCGTCGTGCTCGCCGCAGGCCTGGTCGGCGCGGTGCTCGCGCGCGGCCAGGCGCGGCGCGTGACGGGCGATCTGGCCGCATCCGAGATCCGCGACACGCTCTCGAGCGCCGAGTCGATGCGCACCCTCGGCGAGGCGCTGCGAGCGCAGACGCACGAGCACGGCAACCGCATCCATACCGCCGTCGCCCTGCTCGAGATGGATCGGCGCGAAGAGGCGATCGCGCTGCTCACCGACTCCGCCCAGGCCTCGCAGGAGCTGGTCGATCAGGTCACGGCGCGCACCGACGGCGACGCCACCGTGGGCGCCCTGGTGCTCGGCAAGGTGTCGCAGGCGGCCGAGCGCGGGGTGCTCCTGCGCACGCAGATCGCTCCCGACGCGCCCCGCTCGGTGCTCTCCGCCGTCGATGCCGTCACGGTCGTGGGTAACCTGCTCGACAACGCCGTGGATGCGGCGGCCTCCGGTCCCACGCCGCGCACCGTCGATTTCACGATGACGCGGTCAGGGCGAGACCTGATCCTCACGGTGACCGACTCGGGCGCCGGCGTGCCCACCGAGCTGCGCGAGAGGGTGTTCGAGATGGGATTCAGCACGAAGCCCGCGGGGGCGGAGGGTCGCGGTGTGGGCCTGGCCCTCGTTCGGGACATCGTGACGGCGGCGGGCGGCAGCATCCGCATCGACGACACCGACCCGAGCCGCTTCGAGGTGTTGCTGAGGGGGCGCGGATGATCCGGGTGCTTGTCGTCGACGACGACGCGTTGACCCTCGAGCTGCACGGACAGTACGTCGGGCGCCTGGACGGCTTCGAGGTCGGCGGACTGTGTGCCGGCGCGGCAGCCGCCGTGCGCGCGCTCATCGGGCCTGCGCCGAGGCCCGCCGTCGACCTCGTGCTGCTGGATATGACCATGCCGGACGGGAGCGGGCTGGATGTGCTGCGCCGCATCCGCGCCGCGGGCAGCACGGTGGACGTGATCGCGGTGACCAGCGTGCGCGACGCCGAGACCGTGCGTGCCACTGCCAGTCTCGGGGTCGTGCAGTACCTCGTGAAGCCGTTCGCCTTCGGAGTGTTCCGGGAGCGGCTCGAGCAGTACGCGCAGGCACGCGAGCTGCGCACTCCGCGTGGGCGGGCGACACAGGCCGAGATCGATGCGCTGCTCGGGGCCGGTCGCACGGCCCCGATCCCGGTGACGCCGAAAGGCATCTCGCCGGACACGCTGGATGCGGTGGGCCGGGCACTTCGCGGGGGCGAAGCGCTCTCGGCCGTCGAGACGGCGCGTCTGCTGGGCCTGTCACGGGTCTCGGCCCGCCGCTATCTGGAGCACCTGGTGGAGATCGGTGCGGCCGAGCGACGTGCGCGCCACGGCCGCCCGGGCCGACCCGAGAGCGAGTACCGCTGGGCGATGTGACTCATGGGGTTGGTGTGACGCCTGTGACGCAATAGCGTGTTCCGCATGATCGTCGAGCGCACGCCCCGCCCGCGGGCGTTGCGCCCGGCCGCGCTCGCTGTCGCCGTCGCGATCGTTGCGCTGTTCGCCGGGTCCGCCGCACCCGCTCAGGCTGCCGACACCCCTTCGTGGAACGACGTGCAGAACGCGCGCGACGACCAGGCGGCCGCGGCCGAGCTCGTCGCCCGCATCGAGGCCGAGCTCGACGCCGCGCAAGAGCGCAGTGCCGCCACCGCCACCGCGGCGCTGGATGCGGCGCGCATCGCTGAGGACGCCCGCCGACGCGCGGACGACGCCGCGCAGCGTTCCGCTGCGCTCGATGCGCAGGTGGACGCAGCGCGGACGGAGGCTGAGGCGCAGCGCGCTCGCGCCGGCGCTCTCGCGTCCTCCATGTACCGGCTGCAGTCTGACGGACCGCTGGCGGCCCGACTGCTGACCGCCGCCGACCCGGACGACCTGCTCGACCGCCTCGGCCTGCTCGAGACGATGGGAACCGCGTGGGCCGGCCGCGCGGCGCA
Organism: Microbacterium sp. SORGH_AS_0428; assembly: GCF_031453615.1. NCBI lineage: Bacteria > Bacillati > Actinomycetota > Actinomycetes > Micrococcales > Microbacteriaceae > Microbacterium > Microbacterium sp. SORGH_AS_0428. The sequence goes on from NZ_JAVIZT010000001.1 coordinate 817,559, forward strand.
GGTGCAGAGCACGGCGCAGGTCTTGGCCGCACTGGACGATCAGGCCACCCTGGCGCGCGCCGCGCGCGAGGACGCCGCCGCGGCGGCCGAACGCGCCGCAGCCGATGCGCAGTCCGCCGCGGATTCGGAGGCGGCCGCGGTGACGGAGCTCACCACGCAGGCCGACACCCTCTACGCGCAGTTGGCAACCCTCAAGGGCACCACGGCCGACCTGGAGCGCCGGTACCGGCTGGCGAGCCAGGTTGCGGCGCAACCCGCCAATCCCGCCCCCGGCTCCCCCTCGTCCGGCTCTCCCGCGCCACCGGCGCCGCCCGTTCCCTCCCCTCCCGCGAGCGGTGCCGTCGTCGTCGACCCCGCGGGAGCACGGGACTATGCGCGCGGTGCGATCGGCGTCTACGGCTGGGGCCCGGATCAGTTCGAATGTCTCGTGTCGCTGTGGAACCGGGAGTCCGGCTGGCGCGCCGACGCGCTCAACCCGTCCAGCGGCGCCTACGGCATCCCTCAGGCGTTGCCCGGGGGCAAGATGGCGAGCGCGGGCGCCGACTGGCGCACGAACGCCGCCACGCAGATCAACTGGGGACTGTCGTACATCTCCGACCGTTACGGCTCCCCCTGCGGAGCGTGGGGGCACTCACAGGCCACCGGCTGGTACTGACGCGCGTTTCGGCTCGCTCCGCTCGCTCAACGACCAGGGGCGCCGGTCGTTGAGCGAGCCGCAGGCGAGACGAAACGCGTCAGGCAGAGGAGGAGGCGCGGCGCGAGCGTCCGGCGCCGGGCATCTCGACGTAGTCGGCGTGCTTGGCATCCAGCCCGTCACCGGCGGTGCGCCCCCGCATCCGACGCCACAGCCAGGGCAGCGCGTCGCGGCGCAACCAGCCGCCCGCCGGGGGCTCGTCGTCGTGGAGAGCCGCGTCCAGATCACCCAGGGCCTCCGCATCCGGGATTCCCAGCACCTCGGCGGCGCGATAGGCGAGGAAGCGGTGGCCGCGCGAGCGCAGGTGCACCTTGTCGTCGGCCCACATCTCCAGCGCGCCGATCTCGGGCAGTGCGTCCAGGTCGAGGAGCATGCAGCCGTGGACACGCGCGATGCGGCGAAGCTCAGAGGCGTACTGGGCGAATCGGCGGGCGAAGAGTCCCGCGGCCCGACGATGCGGCAGGAACGGCGTCACCAGGAGAACATCGCAACCCGCCGCCCGCAGCGCGACGACACCCTCCTCCAGTTCCGCGGCGAGCGCCCGCGGCGCCGCGCCATGGCCGACGAGGTCGTTCGCGCCCATGAGGATCGACACGAGATCGGGGCGCAGTTCGAGCGCCCGCGGGATCTGCGTCGTCGTGAGATCGCGCACGCGACGCGAGCGGACCGCGAGATTGGCGTAGCGGAAGGGGTCGCGGCCGCGGTGCTGCTGCGCCAGCAGCGGCGCGAGACGGTCGGCCCAGCCGCGGTACTGGCCGTGCGGTGCGCGCGAGGTGTCGCACAGGCCCTCGGTGAGCGAATCGCCGAGGGCGACGAACCTCGCCCACCGACGCGGCGTGGGAAGCGGCGCGGGCATAGCGGGACGTGTGTCGCCGCGGGCCAGAAGACGGTCATCGATCCGGCGCAGCTCCCGCGCTTCGTCGTAGTGCCCGAGGAGCTGACCGTACAGCGACGCCCAGGTGCGCTCGGCGACGGCGTCGCGGGCGGCGACCGAGAAAGCCTGCCTCTTCGCGTCGTCACCCAGCAGGTCACCGACGCGAGCGCGCAGATCCGCGAGGTCACCGGGGCGGTAGAGCCATCCGTCGATGCTCGAGCGGACGAGGTCGACGGGACCGCCCGTCCCCGTGGCGACGACCGGGACGCCGCTCGCGTGCGCCTCCTGGATCGTCTGGCCGAAGGTCTCGCTCTCGCCGGGGTGCACGAACACGTCGAACGACGCCATCGCCTCGGCGAGCTCGGTGCCCGCGAGATGACCGAGGAACACCGCACCGGGAAGCTGCTGCTCCAGCTGTGCGCGGGAGGGACCGTCTCCCACGATCACCAGCCGCGCGCCGTCGACACCCGCCAGCGCGGCGAGATCCTCCACCTGCTTCTCGGGGGCGAGGCGCCCGACGTAGCCGATGATGCGCTCGCCGGGTGCGATCCGGCGGCGGAACTGCTCGCTGCGACGGTCCGGCCGGAATCTCTCGCCGTCCACGCCGCGCGCCCACATCCGCAGGCGGTCCACCCCCATCCGCTCCAGCTGCGCCACCGAGGAGGTCGAGGGCGCCAGGGTGAGGGTCGCCCGACGGTGGAGCCGCGCGACATGGCCGGCGGCGAGGGCCGCGGCCTGCGGCATCCGGTAGCGCTGCGCGTAGGCGACGACGTCGGTCTGGTAGATCGCGACGGATGCCGTGCGCAGCGACTCCGCCGCGTTCACGCCCTGCCAGCCCAGCACGAAAGGCGAAGCGAGGTGGACGACGTCGGGGCGGAACTCGCGGAGGATCGCCGCGATCCGTGCGACGCGCGCGAAGACGACCCGCACCTGCGGATACGACGGCAGCGGGAGCGAGGCGAGCAGCTCGGTGCGGGAGGCTGCGACCGCGTCGACGGACTCGGCCGCGCGCGGGGCGATCACGAGCGTCTCGTGACCGTCGGCGGCGAGGTGCCGGAGCACCTGCAGGACGGAACCGGTCACACCGTTCATGTGCGGAAGGTAGGACTCGGCGATCAGCGCGACTCTCACGAGACCAGGGTGCTCCCGCAGCTGCGCCCGAATGGTGCGAACCCCGGCGGATCGTCGAGAGTTCACCCGATGCACCACGGCTCGTCACCGGACGTGCCCCGTTGGGTCGCCGTTCACCCGCCGCTGCGATGCTTCCCCCGTGGCGGAGCCTTTCCTGACCGATCTCGCATCGAGTCCGTGGGCGCTGCCGCTCATGGCTCTGCTGGTGTTCGCCGATGCGCTGCTGGTGGTGATCCCGGGCGAGGTCGCGGTGACCGCCATGGGCGCGCTGGCGGTGTCGACCGGGCAGCCGCCGATCGTCGCGGTCGTGGCCGTCGCCGCTGCCGCGGCATTCGCGGGTGATGCCGCGGGATACCTGCTGGGACGCACGGTCGGGATCGAACGCTGGCGCTGGATGCGGCATCCCCGCGTCGCATCGGCGTTCGCGTGGGCGCGCGGGCGCCTACACCGCAGCGCCGCGACGGTCGTGTTCACCGCGCGCTTCATCCCCTTCGCGCGCGTCGCCGTCACCCTCACGGCAGGGGCTACCGGGGTGCCTGCGGTGAGGTTCCTCGGCGCGTGCGCTCTCGCGGCGCTCGGCTGGGCGGCCTACCAGAGCCTGATCGGCGCGGCCGTCGGCGCCGTCGTGCCCGGCGGCCCCGTCGTCGCGGTGATCGTCTCCGTCGCCCTCGCGCTGGGCCTGGGCTTCGCCGTGGATGCGATCGCGGCGAGACGTGTGAGGGCGCCGCGATGACGCGGCGCCCTCACACGATCAGGGGATGTCACTCCCCCGACAGACCTCCCAGCAGGTGGCCGAACGAGCGGCCCTCGCCGAGGTAGTTGGCCGGATCGAACGGGTCGGCGTCGACGACGGGGCTGCGGCGGGCGATGGCCTCGGCCAGCTCCCGCGCCCCCTTGTCCACGCGGCTGGAGAGCGTCGCCACCTGATCTCCGCTGCCGCCCCAGTCGGCGGAGGCGGCGAACACGCCGGTCGAGACCGCATCCGCGTGGAGATAGGCGAACAGCGGGCGGATCGCGTAGTCGATCGCCAGCGAGTGGCGGGCGGTGCCCGCGTTCGCGCCGATGAGCACCGGCTTGCCGCGCAGCGCGTCGGGATCCAGCACGTCGATGAACGACTTGAAGAGCCCCGAGTAGCTGGTGGAGAAGATCGGAGTCACGACGATGAGCGCGTCGGCCGACACCACCGTGTTGATCATCGTCTCCAGCGCCGTGGGTGCGAATCCGGTGAGCAGGTTGTTCGTGATGTCGTGCGCATAGTCGCGCAGCTCGAACACGTCGGCGGTGATCTCCATGTCCCGCTCCGCCAGCTCGCGCGCCGTGGCGGCGAGCAGGCGGTCGGCCAGCATCCGGGTCGACGAGGGGTTCGACAGTCCCGCCGAGATGACGGCGATACGTCGGGTGCTCATCAGGCGCTCCGTGTGGCAGCGGCGCCGAAGGCGGCACCGACCGGCTGCGGGGTGTCCTGGTAAGGAGAGCCCGAAGTCAGGTTGTCACCGCGGTTGGCGCGCGGGGTGGCCTGACGGGGCTCGGCGTCGCCGTACGTCTTGCGCACCAGGTTCTCGTGGGTGGGCGCGTCCGGCACGTCGGCGGGACGGTTCTTCGCGAGCTCCTTGCGCAGCACCGGCACGACCTCGCCACCCAGGATGTCGAGCTGCTCGAGCACGATCTTCAGAGGCAGACCCGCGTGGTCCATGAGGAACAGCTGGCGCTGGTAGTCGCCGAACAGGTCGCGCATACCGGCGTAGCGGTCGATGACCTGCTGGGGCGAGCCGACGGTGAGGGGCGTCATCTGCGTGAAGTCCTCCATCGACGGGCCGTGTCCGTAGACGGGGGCGTTGTCGAAGTAGGGACGGAACTCGTTGACGGCGTCCTGCGAGTTGGCGCGCATGAACACCTGTCCGCCGAGGCCCACGATCGCCTGCTCGGGCGTGCCGTGTCCGTAGTGGGCGTAGCGCTGACGGTACAGCGCGATCAGGCGCTGGTAGTGCTCGGCCGGCCAGAAGATGTTGTTCGCGAAGAAGCCGTCACCGTAGTAGGCGGCCTGCTCGGCGACCTCCGGCGTGCGGATCGAGCCGTGCCACACGAAGGGAGGCACACCGTCGAGGGGACGCGGGGTGGCGGTGAAGCCCTGCAGCGGGGTGCGGAACTTGCCCTCCCAGTCCACGACGTCCTCACGCCACAGCTTGTGCAGCAGCGCATAGTTCTCCAGCGCGATGGGCAAGCCCTGACGGATGTCCTTGCCGAACCAGGGGTAGACAGGGCCGGTGTTGCCGCGTCCGAGCATGATGTCGGTGCGGCCGTTGGAGACGTGCTGCAGCATCGCGAAGTCCTCGGCGATCTTCACCGGGTCGTTCGTGGTGATGAGAGTCGTGGCGGTCGACACGAGCAGCCGCTCGGTCTGCGCGGCGATCGCTGCGAGCGTCGTGGTCGGCGACGACGACCAGAAGGGCGGGTTGTGGTGCTCGCCGAGGGCGAAGACGTCCAGCCCCACCTCCTCGGCGTGCTTGGCGATCGTGATGGTGTTGCGGATGCGCTCCGCTTCGCTCGGGGTGTGACCCGACACCGGGTCCTGGGTGATGTCCGAGACCGTGAAGATGCCGAACTGCATTCCCGGCCAGGTGGTGTTCTCGCTCACGATTCCTCTTCCGCTTCCCGGGTGCGTGCCCGCATCCGTTTCTATGCGATTGAATATATCCCCTATAACGCGTCGGGGTCGAGGTTATTCCCGGCGATCGGCGGCCGATTCGTACAGATGACGCAGATCCCTGCTCAGTTGGTGGGGCACCGTCTCGCTCGGCGAATGACCGGTGTCGTAGACGACCGCCCGCGCCCCGATCCGCGACGCATAGGCGCGATAATCGAACTCGGGCCAGAGATCGTGCGTGCCGGTGGCGACGAGCTTGGGCAGGTCGAGGCCCGCGACGGCGGCCGTGACATCGGGCATCGTCATCATGAGGCCCACGATGTCGGTCACGCTCGAGCGTCGGGTCAACGCGAACCGCTCGCGCACGAAGCGCAGCCTGCCCGGCGGCACGCGATTGAGGTTGTTGCGGATCCCCCAGAGCATGAGCCCGGCACCCGCGCGCGGCCCCGCCGCATCCGAAAGGCGTCCGATGCGCTTGACGCCGCGGAACACCTGCCCCGTGGCCGGCGGGCAGGTCACGAGCGCGAGAGTCGCGAAGAGGTCGGGGCGCGCGACGAGCGCGAGCTGGGCGACGAGGCCGGCGAAGCTGTATCCCAGCACGTGCACGGGGGCGGACCCGGTCTCGAGCACCGCGATCATGTCGTCCACGAACAGCGGGTAGTCGTAGTGCCGCCGGGGCGGTAGGAGGTTCTCCGGCCCCGCGGCCGCCGATTCGTACTGACCCGCCAGATCGTAGGACTCGACCCGGTAGCCCGCGGCGGCGAGCAGCGGCATGACGAGCACGAAGTCCTCCTTCGACCCGGTCACCCCGGGAGCGAGCAGAACCCTGGGGCCGTCCGCCGGGCCGAGCGAGACACGGGCCAACGGGCCCGACGGGGCCACGACGACATCGCGCACGGCGTCCGGCGGGAACAGATGCCAATCCACGTCGCCGAGAGATCGGTCCTGCCAGGCAGCATCCTCGCGCACGACCATCGACACCCCCTCACCGGTGGCCACACCCTACTGCCTCCCTGTACGGGCGACACGCGCACCACGCGCACCGGTAGGGTCGCACGCGATGAGCCTTCCGCCGACCCCCGCGCCCGCGCGCCCGAAGCGCCGGGTGCCGTTCTGGGACAACGCGCGCTTCGCATCGATCGTCCTGGTCGTACTCGGGCACGCCACGCAACGCCTCATCTACGACTCGGATGCGGCCCTCGCGCTCTACCTGGTCGTGTACGCCTTCCACATGCCCGCCTTCGCCGTCATCTCGGGGTACTTCTCGAAGGCGGGCGTTCCGGGCAAGCGGCAGATGGCCCGCGTCGTCACCGACATCCTGCTGCCCTACCTCATCTTCGAGACCCTCTGGACGATCACCAAGTTCCTCGTGGAGGGGGCGGCCAACCCGAACCCGACCCAGCCCTCGTGGACGCTGTGGTTCCTGCTCGCGCTCGGGATCTTCCGCGTCGTCCTGCCCTACCTCGCCCTCCTGCGCTGGCCGCTGCTGTGGGCCCTGGTGGTCTCGATCGGCGTGGGATACCTGCCGAACATCGACTCCACGCTGTCCCTGTCGCGCACGATGGGACTCCTGTTCTTCTTCACCCTCGGCTGGTGGCTGCGCGAGCACGACATCGTCGAGCGCTTCTCACTGCTGGCTCGTCCGTGGTGGAGCCGCATCGCCGCTGCCGTGGTGCTGGCCGGTGCCGGCGCGGTCGCGTGGATCTTCATCGACCTGTGGCGGGCGATCGATCTGCGCACCTGGCTCTTCTACGAGGACGCCTACTCCGACCTCGGTGGCGAGCAGTGGTGGGCCGGCGGCATCCGGCTCGCGCTGATGGCGATCGCCCTGGTGCTGACCGCCGCCTTCCTCGCGCTCGTGCCCCGGCGGGCCGCGTGGTGGACCTCGTTCGGGCAGTACACGATGTACGTCTACCTGCTGCACTCCTTCGTGCTCTACCCGTTCCGGGAGTCGGGCGTCCTGCGCGGCCTCGATCCGACCTGGTTCTGGTTGCCGGTCGTCTGCGCCGCATCCGTGCTCATCGCGTTGGCACTCGCGACGGCGCCGGTGCGCCGGGTGTTCCGCCCCCTCGTCGAGCCGCGCTGGTCGTGGCTGTTCGCCGACCGCACCCTGGCACGTCGCGAAGGGCACCGCAGCGATCCGACCGGTTCGCGCCGCGCTCCCGAGCGCCGCTGAACCCGCTCAGGCGAAGAGCTCGGCTCCTACGAACGAGCCCTCCCGGACACCGCCCGGCACGGCCCAGATCCCGGAGCCGACGTGACGCAGGTACTCCGTGAGGAGGTCCCGCGCGAGCGCCTTCTGCACCGTGATGAACTGCTCGGGCGAGCGCTGGTAGGACAGGAAGAACAGCCCCGCCTCCAGCGCGCCCCGCCCGTCGTTGCCGTCGACGAAGTTGTAGCCGCGACGCAGGATGCGGATCCCGCCGTTGTTGTCAGGGTGGGCGAGGCTGACGTGGGAGGCGCGGTCGATGCGGGGCGCGCCGGACGCATCCTTCGCCGAGAAGTCCGGTGCGGTGAACTCCTCCCCGCCCGACAGCGGAGCGCCCTCGCGCTTGTCGCGCCCGATCGTGCGCTCCTGCTCCATGAGCCGCAGGCGGTCCCATGTCTCGATCGTCTGGCGGATGCGGCGGGCGACGAGGTAGCTGCCGCCGGCGAGCCACGCGGGTCCCTCATCCCCGACCCACACGTGCTCCGCGAGCGCCGCGGTGTCGGTGGCGAGGATGTTGGCCGTGCCGTCCTTGAAGCCGAACAGGTTGCGGGGCGTCGACTGGGCGGCCGTCGTCTTCGATGTGCGGCCGAAGCCCAGCTGCGCCCAGCGGATGCGGGCGCGTCCGAACGCGATGCGGCTGAGGTTGCGGATGGCGTGGACGGCGACCTGCGGGTCGTCGGCGCAGGCTTGGATGCAGAGGTCGCCGTCCGAGTTCAGCGGGTCCAGATCGTCGCCGACGAAGCGCGGCAGCGTCGTCAGCAGATCGGGGCGACGATCGGCGATCCCGAAGCGGTCGACGCCGTCGCGCTCGAAGAGCCCGGGGCCGAATCCGAAGGTGATCGTCAGGGAGCTCGCGGGCAGCCCGAGCGCCTCCCCCGTGTCGTCCGGCGGAGCCTGGGGCGAACCTCCCACCGCGCCCGATGCGCTGACGTCGAGCCCCTGCGTCATGCGCGATGCCGCGTACGACCAGTCCTGGAGGAGCGAGACGAGGTCGTCGCGCGTCAGGTCGTCGTCGAGGTCGAAGGCGGCGAAGTGCAGGTGGTCCTGCACCTGGGTCGTGATCCCCGCCTGGTGATCGCCGAAGAAGACGTGGACGCCGTCCGCATCGGCGGCGGATGCGGAGCCTGCGACCGCCGTCGCCACTCCTGCGCCGCCGGCACCGCCGATGGCGAGGCCGGCGGCGCCGGCGCCCAGCAGACCGAGAAGGCCTCGTCGGCTGAGCCCGGAAGGGGCGCCGACGGGCTCGATCGGCTGGGCGTCGGACTGCTGTTCGTTCACGAGAGGACGGTCACCGTCAGACGCGACAGCGGCTCGGCGAGCGCGTTGATGAGATCGGTCAGGGTGCGCTTGTCGGCCTCGGTCAGCGTCGAGTATGCGACGAACGAGGTGTCCGCGCTGCCGTAGGTCGCCAGCTGCGCCTCGAGATCGGCGTAACCCTTGTCGATGGCCGTCACGAGCTTCTGCCCGTCCGCTCCCTTGCTCTCTGCGAAGTCGCGCACGAGCGAGTAGGCCATCTTGGAGCCCTCGACGTTGGCGGCGAAGTCGTAGAGGTCGGTGCCGCTCCACCAGTCCTCTTCGCCGGAGATCTTGCCGTTCGCGACCTCATCGAGCAGCGCGATGGCGCCGTTCGAGATGCCCGCGATGCCCTGCGCGTCGAGCGCGCTGACGAAGTCGTCGGAGTGGACGTAGTCGTTGAGCTCGGCCACATCCGCCACGAGCTGGTCGGCGTGCTCCGTGCGCTGCGCGGGCGTGGAGGGCGTCCAGTCCTGCCAGGCGGGGGTGGCGCCGTCGGCGTTGAGCGCGTCCTGCGCGGGAACCCAGAGGTCCTTCTCGATGCGGTGGAATCCGGTCCAGTCCAGACCCTCGGCGACCGCATCCACCTCGCGGTAGTCGATCTTGGGGTCGAGATCGCCCAGGGACTCGGCGACCGGCTCGATACGCTCGTAGGAGGAGCGCACCTGCGGGAAGGACGTCCGGGCGGTCGCGTCGTCACCGGCGACGTAGGCGGCCGTGAAGGCGGCGACAGCGGGGACGAGCTGCTCGACCTGGTCCTTCACGAAGGCGGCGTACAGCGAGACGGCCTGCTGCTTCTGCGCGGCGTCGTCGCCGGACGCGGCGATCGCGTCGCCGGTGACGGTGAAGCCGGCCCGCCCGACGCCGTCACCGACCATGCCGGGCTTGCAGAGGGTGAAGTAGTTGCCGGGCTGCGCGACGACCGTGAGCGTCCGCGAGGCACCGGGAGCGATGTTCTCGACCTCGCCGACGATGCGCAGGCCGTCTTCGGCAAGCAGATAGAACTCGCTGACCTGCGAGCCCGTGTTGGTGACGTCGAAGGCCAGGGTGCCACTGGTCGCGGTCGCCGTGGGCAGATCGCACGCGGAATCGCTCGCCGTGACGGCGAGGGCGTCGGATGCGGCCACGTCGGCCTTGGCGACGCATCCGGCGAGCGCGAGCGAGGTGATGACGAGCGCTGCGGCGCCGCCGATCAGACGAGGAGCTGTCATGGGGTTCCTTGATGTGCGGGAGCGACGGCTTCTTGCGCTCGGTGGGACCGCGGATGCGAACGCGCTCCGCGGAAGAAGAGGGTGCCGACCACGGCGATGTAGACGCCCCACGCGATGACCTGCAGCCACGTCATCTGCGGCATGAATCCGACGGTGGCCTGCAGCAGCACCGCGACGGGGCCGCCGGGGGCGATGATCGCCGACAGATCGAAGGCCCACCCGAAGGGGAATCCGGCGAGGCCGACGCCCACGACACCGGTGGCCGCGTCGATGGTGGCGGCGTCGGAGAAGGGCCCCGGGAGCACGCCCGCCTCCTGCAGGTCGTGCACGCCGTAGGCGAGGACGCCGGCGGCGACGATGATGAGCAGGGCGCCGGTCCAGGTGAAGAACACCCGCAGGTCGAGACGGATCATGCCGCGCGAGATGAGCGCACCCAGCACGACGGCCAGGGCGAGGCCGAGGACCGCGCCGCCGAGGGCCGCCGGCGCATCGCCGAAGGACTGCACCATCGACCACAGCAGCAGGGTCGTCTCCAGCCCCTCGCGGGCGACGGAGATGAAGCCGATGACGACGATGCCCCACAGCGCCCCCGTCGCGAGCGCGCGATCGACGTCGCCCTCCAGGGCCCGCTTGAGGCCCCGGCCGGCCCGCTGCATCCAGAAGATCATCCATGTGACCATCGCGACGGCGACCAGCGACAGACCTCCGCCCAGGATCTCCTGCGCCTCGAAGGTCAGCGCGTAGGCGCCGAACGTGAGGACGGCGCCGACCACGAGTGAGAGCAGGACGGCCAGTCCGACGCCCATCCACAGCCGCGGGAGGACATCACGCCGGCCGAGCCGGGAGAGGTAGGCGGCGAGGATGCCGACGACGATGGCGGCCTCGAGGCCTTCACGCAGACCGATCAGCAGACTCGACAGCACCGCGGCATCCTTCTTTCTGGTAAGGCTTACCTAAGCCCGGAGCGAGATTACTCCTGTTACGACCGGAGGCAAATTCCACGCCGTGCGGTAACGCTCAGCAATATTTCTCCGCGGTGCGGCGCCGGGACGTACCTTCGGTGCATGACCACGCCTTCCCTTCCCGTCCTGGACTTCTCCCGCCTTTCCGACGGTCCGGATGCGGTCGCCGCCTTCCGCGACGACCTGCGCCGGGCGACGCACGAGGTGGGCTTCTTCTACCTCACGGGGACGGGCGTCGATGACCTGGCGTTGCGCCTCGAGAAGGTGGCGCGCGCTTTCTTCGCACTGCCTGAGGCCGACAAGCTGGCGATCGAGAACGTCAACAGCCCGCACTTCCGCGGGTACACGCGCATCGGCGGCGAGCGCACCCAGGGGCAGGTCGACTGGCGCGAGCAGATCGACATCGGGCCCGAGCGCGCGGCCGTCACCGACCCCGCCGCTCCCGACTTCGAGCGCCTCACCGGCCCCAACCTCTGGCCCGAGGCGCTTCCGGAGTTGCGCGAGGTCGTGCAGGAGTGGCACGACAGGCTGAGCGAGGTCGCGATCACGCTGCTGCGCCAGTGGGCGCTGGCGCTGGGAGCCGCTGAGGACTTCTTCGACCCGTACTTCGCGGATCCGGGCACGCTCATCAAGATCGTGCGCTACCCCGGCAGCCGCGAGCCGGAGCCGCAGCAGGGCGTCGGCGCCCATAAGGACTCCGGTGTCCTGACCCTGCTCTGGGTGGAGCCGGGCAAGGGCGGGCTGCAGGTCGAGCGCGACGGCGGATGGGTCGATGCTCCCCCGGTCGACGGCGCGTTCGTCGTCAACATCGGCGAGCTCCTCGAGTACGCGACCCAGGGGTATCTCATCGCCACCAACCACCGGGTCGTCTCGCCGCGCTACCCCGAAGACCGCATCTCGGTGCCGTTCTTCTTCAACCCCGCACTCGATGCCCAGCTGCCCCTCATCCAGCTCCCGTCGGAGCTGGCGGCACGTTCGCGGGGTGTGACCGAAGACCCCACGAACCCGATCTACGCCCGCTACGGCGAGAACGCGCTGAAGTCCCGGCTGCGCGCGCACCCGGACGTGGCGGCGATCCATCACGCGGATCTCCTGGCCGCCCGCGCCTGACCCACCCCCTCACCGCGCCCGGGCGCCCGCATCCGCCGCTCCCGCATCCACCCACTTGACCGCGAGACTGCATTTCCCTCACGAGATCACGGGTAAACACAGTGATCTCGTGCAGAAGATGCAGTCTCGCGGTCTTTAGGGGGATCCGGATGCGGTGGGCGCACAAAAGCGAAGGCCGCCCCACACCGTGGGGCGGCCTTCGAAGAAAGCGATATACGCGATCGCGCTGCGATCAGCGGCGCAGACCGAGACGCTCGATGAGCGAACGGTAGCGGTTGATGTCGATGTCCTGCAGGTAGCCCAGCAGGCGACGACGCTGACCGACCATGAGGAACAGACCACGACGCGAGTGGTGGTCGTGCTTGTGCTCCTTGAGGTGCTCGGTGAGGTCCTTGATGCGCTGCGTCAGCATCGCGACCTGCACCTCGGGGGATCCGGTGTCACCGGGGTGCGTCGCGTACTCTTCGATGATCGCCTTCTTGACGTCGTTCTCGAGTGCCATAGATGGGATCCCCTTTCTCCTCGTTGCGCGGCGCCCTCCGGCTGATCCGGGGGCTCTCTTTATCCGCGGCCGATCGAACGGCAACCTCGAAAGTCTACCAGCGTTCAGCGCGGGCCCCAACCGCTCCCGCCGCGGTACGCTCGCACCCGTGCAGTTCACCGTCCGCGTCAAGCCCGGCAGCCGACGCGGCCCCCTCGTCGAGTCGGACGCAGACGGTGCGTTGACCGTCCACGTGCGTGAGCGCGCGGTCGACGGCGCAGCCAACGCCGGCGTCATCGCCGCCCTCGCCGCGCACCTCGGCGTTCGCCGCGCGGCCGTCACGATCCGCACGGGTCACGCCGCGCGCATCAAGCGCATCGAGGTCGCCGAGTGAGTCGGATGCGGCTCGCGCGCCACCTGATCGATGTGCGCCCGCTCACCACCAGCGCACCGTACGCGCGGATGTGGATCGGCTCCACGCTTGCGGGCCTGGGCGGGCAGCTCACGATCGTCGCGGTCATGCTGCACGTCTACGCGCTCACCGGCTCCGACTTCGCCGTGGCGATGGTCGCGGTGGCGGGCCTGGTGCCGATGGTCCTCGCCGGGCTCTACGGAGGGATGCTCGCCGACGCGTTCGATCGGCGCATGGTCGCCCTGGTCGCCGCCTGCATCACCTTCGCCTCCACCGCGCTCCTGGCCGCTCTCGCCTGGTCCGGCGACGAGACCGTCTGGTGGCTCTACGCCCTGAGCATCGTCAACTCCGCCGCGAACTCGGTCGTGATGGCCACGAAGTCGGCGATCACGCCGCGACTGCTGCCGCGCGAGCTGCTGCCGGCCGCGGCCGCCCTGAACGGCGTGACCGTCGGCATCATGGTGATGGCCGGCCCCGCACTCGCGGGCGTGCTGGTGGCGACCGCCGGCTACGCCTGGACCTATTCGATCGACGTCGTGCTGATGACCTCGTTGTTCCTGGGCCTGTGGACCCTGCCGAGGCTGCGCCCGGAAGGCGCGATCGTCAGGCCCGGTCTCGACTCGCTCCGCGACGGCTGGGCGTTCCTGCGCCGCGCGCGCAACATCCGGATGCAGTACCTCCTGGACATCATCGCGATGACGTTCGGGCAGCCCCTCGCCCTCTTCCCCGGGATCGGCGCCGTGCTGCTCGGCGGCGGGCCGGTCACGACCGGCATCCTCACCGCGGCGGTCGCCGCGGGGGCGTTCCTGTCGAGTCTGTTCTCGGGCCCGATCGGCCGGGTGCGCCGCCACGGCGTCGGCATCGAGCGCGCCATCCAGGTCTACGGCGGCGCGATCGCCGTGTTCGGACTCGTGCTGGTGGCGGCGGCGCTCGGATGGTTCGCGGGCGGTGACGTCAACGTGGTCCTGATCGCCGCCGCCTGCATCGTGCTTGCCGTCTCGGGCGCCGCCGACAATGTCAGTGCCATCTTCCGCTCGACCATGATGCAGTCCGCTGTGCCCGACACGATGCGCGGGCGTCTGCAGGGGATCTTCGTCGTGGTGGTCGCCGGCGGCCCCCGCATCGGCGCGCTCTACGCCGGGAGCCTCGCGACCCTCACGGCGCTGTGGTTCCCGCCACTGCTCGGCGGCATCGTCATCATCGCGCTCGTCGGGGTGCTGGTGCGTCTCAGCCCCGGCTTCCGCGCGTACGACGCGCTCGACCCGGTGCCCTGAGCGACGACTCGCTGCCGTTCTCCGGCGGCTTTCGGACACCGCATCCGAGAACGATCCGACATGTCCGATGCCGTCACTAGAGTCGGTGGGTGCTTCCCGTCGTGCGCCCCGCCGCCCCGCCCCGCCAGGCGGTCATCGCCGTGCAGTTCGTGCTCACCGGCATCATCTGGGGCTCCAGCTTCCTGTTCATGAAGGTCGCGCTCGGCGGACTCTCCCCCGCCCAGGTCGCCTGGTCACGGCTCGTACTGGGGGCTGTGACGCTCGGGATCTTCGTGGCCGTACGCCGGGAGACGCTGCCCCGACGACTCGTGGTGTGGGCGCACATGCTCGTGCTGGCGCTCTCGTTCTGCGTCGTTCCGTTCCTGCTGTTCTCCTGGGCGCAGCAGCACGTCACCTCGGGGCTCGCGAGCATCTACAACGCGACGACGCCGATCATGACCGCCGTCATGGCGTGGGCCGTGTTCCGCGTCGAGAGGCTTCGCATCGTCCAGATCGCGGGAATCCTCATCGGCATCCTCGGGGTGATGGTCATCATCGCGCCCTGGCAGGGCCTCGCTCCCGACCAGAGCCTCATCGCGCAGTTCGCCATCCTCGGCGCCACGGCGTGCTACGGCTTCAGCCTCGCCTACATGCGGCGCTTCACGTCCGACAGCGGGATGAGTCCCCTGGTCTTCTCGTTCCTGAACATCGGGCTCGCGGCGGTGATCATGCTCGCTCTGACACCGCTGATCGCTCTGGCACCCGTACGGCTGGACGGGGCGATCGTCATCTGCCTCGTGCTGCTCGGCTGCCTCGGCACCGGCGTCGCCTACATCTGGAACCAGAACGTCCTCCGCGCCTGGGGCCCCACACGCGCCTCCACCGTCACCTACATCACGCCCGTCGTCGGCGTCCTGCTCGGCGCCATCGTCCTCGGCGAGACGGTGTCGTGGAACGAACCGGCCGGGGCGCTCGTCGTCTTCCTGGGCATCCTGCTCGCACAGGACAGGCTGCGGCGCCGAGCCCGGACATGACGAAGGGGACGGATGCGGTCGCATCCGTCCCCTTCGTGCGCGATCAGGCCGCGACCGTGCCCTGCAGGTCGAGCTCGATCGTGACGTCCTTGCCGACGAGCACGCCGCCGGTCTCGAGCGCGGCGTTCCAGGTGAGGCCGAACTCCTCGCGGTTGATGACCGTCTTGGCCGTGGCCCCGGCCTTGTAGTTGCCCCACGGGTCGGTGCCGAAGCCGCCGAACTCGAGCTCGAACGTGACGGGCTTGGTGACGTCCTTGATGGTCAGGTCGCCGTCTACGAGGAAGTCGCCCTTCTCGTAGCGCACGCCCGTCGAGACGAAGGTCATCGTGGGGTAGTTCTCGACGTCGAAGAAGTCGGCCGAACGCAGGTGGCCGTCGCGGCCCTCGTCCTTGGTGTCGATGGAGGCGACGTCCACCGTGGCCTCGACCTTCGCCTCGAGCGGGTTCTCCGGAGCGATGATCGTGGCGCTCTTCACACCGAAGGTGCCGCGCACCTTCGAGATCATCATGTGGCGCACCGCGAAGGTGACCTCGCTGTGCGAGGCGTCCAGGGTCCAGGTGCCGGCCTTGTATCCGGGGATCTCGATTGCGTTCGTGTCGGTCATTTTCGCTCCAAAACCAGGGCCGCGCGTTTCGCGGCGTCGAGTCCAGTCAACCGCATCCCACGGGAACGTATTCCCTTGAATGCAAAATTCTGACGAGAGTCTTAAGAACTTCCGGTGGACCACGAGGAAGGGCCCCGGATGCCCGGGGCCCTTCTCGAGATCGCGTCAGCCGACCTTCAGCAGGTCGATGATGAAGATGAGCGTCTTGCCCCCGAGGAAGTGACCGCCGGCGGGGCCGTAGGCCAGGTGCGGCGGGATCACGAGCTCACGGCGACCGCCGACCTTCATGCCCGGAATGCCGTCCTGCCAGCCCTGGATGAGGCCGCGCAGCGGGAACTGGATGCTCTCGCCACGACCCCAGGACGAGTCGAACTCCTCACCGGACTCGTACTCGACGCCGGCGTAGTGCACCGTGACGTTGTCGCCCGGCTTCGCCTCTTCGCCGTCTCCGACGATGATGTCGCGGATGACGAGCTCGGTGGGAGCGGGTCCTGCGGGAGCGTCGAACTCGGGCTTCGTGCGGTTGTCAGTCATGCCTCCATCCAAGCACGTCGGCGCCGCCCGCGAGGTGCGGCCGGTCCTCTTGACAGCACCCGGCGAGGGGTGGATCCTGACATCAGAACAACTCAGCGCTCGGGAGTCACGCAGGCATCGCCGCGGCACCGGGCGCTGAGTCTTTCCCGTCTCAACCCAGACGCGCTCCGGGGCGCTCCCGCATCCGCTCGCGCAGCGTCGGACCGGCGGGCTCGGGCAGGAGGCCTCGTTCGCGAAGGCGAGGAAGCACCAGCTCCCCGAACGCCTCGACGTCGCGCGTTCCGAACACCGGCTCGAACAGGAATCCGTCGAGCCCCGTCTGGTCGGCGAGCTGCTCGACCCGGTCCGCGACATGTTCGGCATCACCCACGATCCGGAATCCGCGGGTGCCCTTGCCCCGCAGATCGTCGAGGATCTGCCGCACGGTCGGCGCCGGGGCGCCGTCGCGACCGAGGAAGCGCTCGATGTTGCTCGTGCCCATCTGACCGACGATGCCCCCGGCGGCCACGACCTCGGCGAGAGTCTTGTCGGGATCGAGCTTCAGCAGATCGATGCCGGTGTTCCCGGCGTACAGCGCCGCCACGACCTCGTCCGACTGCATGCCGTGGAACTCGCTCCAGAGCTGCTCGGCACCGGCCTGCGTCTCATCGACGATCGCCGTGAGACCGGCCATGATGCGGATGTCGCCGGGATCACGCCCCGCTTCGGCGGCACGGCGACGGATGTCGGCGACGGCCGCCGCCGTGTGCTCGGGCGTCGTGGCCTGCACGAACACGCCCTCGGCATGGGAGGCCGCGAGCGCGCGTCCCTTCGGGGAGGTACCTGCCTGGAAGATGACCGGGGTGCGCTGCGGCGACGGCGGTGCGCCGAAGTAGCCGCGCGAGCGGTAATGTGCACCGTCGAACTCGGTGCGATGAATGCGGGACGGGTCGATGTAGACGCCCGAGACGGCATCCGCCACGAGCGCGTCGTCGTCCCAGGACTGCTCCCAGTAGCTGCGGGCGAGCGACACGTACTCCTCGGCCATCTCGTATCGCGTGTCGTGCGGCACCATCTCCGGATGCCCGAAGAGCTCCGCAACGGCGTTCTGCGATGCGCCCGTCACGACGTTCCAGCCGATGCGCCCGCGGGTGAGGTGGTCCAGGGTGCTGAAGCGGCGCGACAGCGGCAGAGGGTGGTCCATTCCCGTCGTGGCCGTCACGACGAAGCCCAGCTTCTCCGTCTCGCGGGCGAGGATCGGGATGATCGTCGAGGGATCGAGGCCTGAGAAGTTGATGGCGGCGGACAGGCAGGCCGCGCTGATGTCGCCGTTCTGCATCGGGTAACCGAAGCCGTCCGCGAAGAAGAGGAAGTCGTAGCCGGTGCGGTCCATGATCTTCGCCATGCGCACCCAGCGCTCGGGATCCAGGTAGTCCGCCGCGTCGCAGAGCGGGTGCGCCCAGCTGTACGTTCCGCCGACCTGCGGCGCGTAGACCTCGAAGACGCCGAAGTGGAGATTAGTCACAGCTCCTCCCCCAGCCACGCCTCGATGTCGGCCTTCGCACGCGCCTTGAGCGCGTCACCGGCGAGCGTCGTGTCGATGGAGCTCCACGCGCACGCCGCCAGCTGCCGGTCCGTGAGGCCGATCTGCTCGCGCGCGACGACGTACTCGTCGAGCAGTCCCGGGCCGAACAGGATCGGGTCGTCCGCGTTGATGGAGCACCGCACACCCGCATCCAGCAGCTGCGGGAGCGGATGGCGTGCGAGGTCGTCGACCACATCCAGCAGCAGGTTGGAGGTGGGACAGGTGTCGAGACAGATCCCCCGCCGTGCGAGCTCGGCCACCAGCGCCGGATCCTCGATCGCCCGGACGCCGTGCAGCACCCGCGCCGCACCCAGGTCGTCGATCGCCTGCCAGACCGATTCGGGGCCCACCAGCTCGCCCGCGTGGGGCGCGGACTGCAGACCGGCGGCACGGGCGATGTCGAACGCGGGCGCGAAGTCGGCGGCGGGATAGCCCCGCTCCTCGTTCGCGAGCCCCAGGGATACGACACCCCGGCCCGCGCGCGCCGCCGCCGCCTCCGCGAGCGCGATCGCCTCGGCGAGGGGTTCGGTGCGATCGACGGTGACCATGAGGCCCACCTCGACGCCGTGGCGCTCACCGGCGATGCGGACGGCATCGAGATGCGCGTCCAGTGCCGCCTCCACGGTCCCGAAGGCTGCGAGATAGAACTGCGGGCTCACGCCGAACTCGACGTACACCGCGCCGTCGGATGCCGCATCCGCCACGGCCTCGTCGATCAACCGCACGAGGTTCTCGGGGCGCGCAAGGACTGCGAGCAACCCCTGGTACATGTCGGCGAACGCCGTGAACCCGGAGAAACCGGTCACCGGCGGGATCTCGACCGACATCTCCTCGGCGAGCTCGGCGAGCGTCGCGGGCCTCATGGCCGCCTCGAGGTGGACGTGGAGATGCCCCTTGGGGAGGGCGGCGAGATCGCGAAGGGCCGAGTCGGCCATGGACGCTCCTGACGTCGAGTGAACTGTTCGGTTCACGATAGCGACGCGGTGTTTCGCTCAGATGACGTCCGGCCTCAGAGCGCGAACAGGGCCGCGCGGGCGGCGACCGTGCGCTGCAGCAACGCGCTCTCCTCCGCACTCGCGCGGGGGTCCCGCCCGCTGATCGCACGTTGTCGCGCCGCCGCCAATGCGGTCGCATCGGCGATGAAGGTGCGCATGATCGGCACACGGTCGCCGCTGAGCGTGCGCGCCCAGGCGAGAGCGGTGCGGCGGCCGGCGGCGGTGGCGAGCATGTCGACCTCCTGCGGGGTGAACCAGCCCACGGCCGCGTACTCGCCCAGACGCGCCCGCGTCAGGCGCGCCTCCTCGCGCCGCAGGAGCACGATCGCGACGACGAAGATCACGAAGAGGGGAACCTGCAGCACCGCGTACAGGGCGAAGAAGTCACCCAGGAGGGCGGAGCCGTTCCACAGCGCGTGCAGGGCGATGGCGCCCGCCGAGCCCCACGAGCCAGGGTCCGAGCGCACCGCCGAGTCGGGCACCGCGGCGGGCGGCGAGTCCCAGCGCGAACCCGGTGACAGCGGTGAACATGACGTGCGCGAAGGGCGAGAGGATGCCGCGCACGAAGAACGTCGCGGAGGCCTGCGTGAATCCGCCCTCGATGAAGGCGCTCGCGAAGTACTGGATGTTCTCGGTGAAAGCGAATCCCGCACCGATCAGCCCGCCGTACACGATGCCGTCCACCGGCCCGTCGAAGAAGCGTCGGGCGGCGGCGAAGATCAGGAGCACGCCGAGGCCCTTGCCGATCTCCTCGACGATCGGCGCCTGCACGACCGACTGCAGCAGGAGCGCGAGCTCCGAATCGTTCCGACCGAACGTCAGCAGCAGCACGAGATCCACGCCGAGAGCCAGTGCGACCGCCGCGATGGCTCCCCACCCGAGCGCGAGGATCACGAGGCCCTTCGGCTCCGGTTCCCAGCGGTCCACGATACGCAGGGCCCACAGCACGCCCGCGAGCGGCAGCAGCGCGAGGATCGCACCCAGGAGCGAGGCCACCGGACCGATCGCCTCCAGGAAGTAGCCGACCAGCACCACCAGGAGCACGACGAGCAGCGCGCCGACCCAGATGTAGAGCCCCCACGCGCGGCGGACCGGTGCACCGACGGGCGGCTGCGACGTCGCGGGTGCCGCGATCGGCGTCGGAGCGGCGTGCACGGGCTGCGCCAGGGCGGAATCGAAGGCCGGCGGGGTGAGGGTCGGGCGGCCGTCGGGGGTCGTCATTCCCTCAGCCTACGGTCGCCGCCGGTAGCGTGGAGGGCATGCGCTTCGCCCACCTCCGCACCGCTGCGAATCCGGAGCCGAGACTCGTCGTCGTCGACGAGGACTCCGCCGCCTTCGTGGACGCCCTCTTCCCCGACGCCCCGAGAACGCTCGAGGAGCTCATCCTCGGCGGAGACGACCTGCTGGCCCGCGTGCGAGACGCCGCGGCGTCCCCCGCCGTGCCGCGCTTCGGGTTCGCGGAAACGGAGTTCGCGTCGGCGGTCCTGGCGCCCCCCGTCATCCTCGCGGTCGGACTCAACTACGCCGCGCACTCGGGCGAGCTCGGACTCAAGACCGACCAGACCCCGACGGTCTTCGTGCTGTGGCCGAACTCGCTCACGGGGCACGAGCAGACCACGAGCTGGCCGCGCAGCCTCAGCGAATCCGTCGACTACGAGGCGGAGCTCGGTGTGATCATCGGCCGCCCCGCGAAGAACGTCCCGCAGGAGAAGGCGCTGGACCACGTGTGGGGCTACACCGTCGTCAACGACGTCACGGCGCGCGACATCCAGTTCTCCGAGGCGCAGTGGTCGCGCTGCAAGTCGTTCGACGGTTTCACCCCGACCGGCCCGTTCGTGGTGACCGCCGACGAAGTGCCCGACCCGCAGGATCTCCACATCTGGACGGTCGTCGACGGCCACACCGTGCAGGACGCGTCGACCGGGCAGATGATCCGACCGGTCTCGACGCTGGTGTCGCACCTCTCCCAATCGGTGACACTGCTGCCCGGGACCCTGATCTCCACGGGCAGCCCCGGCGGCGCGGGCTACTCCCGGGATCCGCAGATCTTCCTGCGCGACCGCTCGACGGTGACGGTCGGCATCGACGGTATCGGCGCACTCACGACGCACTGCCGCATCCTGGACTGAACGACGATGGCCCCCACCTGCGGGTGGGGGCCATCGATCCGTCCGCGCGTCATCGCATGTCGTCGCAGTACTGCGTCACCCCGCTGATCTGGTAGACGCCATCCGGGTTCGACGAGCAGTACTCGATCGCCTGCTGCAGGGCACCTGCGAAGCTCACGATGAGGATGATCCCCACGATGATCCCGATCACCATGAACACCGCGCTCAGGATGATGGCCCACACGGCGGGGAGGTTGCGTACGCCGGCCTTACGGCTCTGCACCAGCGCGACGATGCCGAGGATCAGACCGATCAGCTGCGCGAAGAAGGCCAGGATGAGCGCCACGATGCCGAGCGTCCTGCCCGGCACCGGTGCGCCCGGAGTCGGCGGACCGGGAACCGGGCCGGCAGCCGGCGGCGCCGTCGGATAGGCCGGAGGCGCCTCTGCGGCGGCGGGCGGTGCCGTCGGATACGCCGGAGGGGCGGCGGGGTATGCCGGCGGGACCGGCGGGGTGTTCTCGGGCGATCCGGTCGGGTCGGTCATGATTCCTCCTGATTCGGCGCGGGCACGGTGCGCGCTCCGACGTTATCGGCTGCGCCGCGTGGTCGCACGGACGACACTCAGTCCTGCGTCGGAGTGAGGCTCGTATCGATGATCGGGATGGCGGCCGTGATGGCCTCGAGCCCCGACAGTCGCGCGGGCGAGAGCTGCTTGAGCACCTCGTCGCGCGGCATGAGTCCGGCCTCGACCACGAGATCGGCGACGTTTCGGCCGGTGAGTAGCGCCGTCTTCGCGAGCGCCGCCGCAGCCGCGTAACCGATGAAGGGCGTGAGCGCGGTGATCGCCCCCACCGAGGAGCCGACCATGGCGCCCAGGCGGTCGTGATTGGCGGTGATGCCCTCGACGCAGTTCACCCGCAGCGTCCACATGGCCTGCCGCATCCAGGTGATCGACTGGAAGATCGAGTGCGCGATCACGGGTTCGAAGGCGTTCAGCTGCAGCTGGCCGCCCTCGACCGCCATCGTGACCGTCATGTCCGCGCCGACGACCGCGAAGGCGACCTGGTTCACGACCTCGGGGATGACGGGGTTGACCTTGCCGGGCATGATGCTGGAGCCCGCCTGACGCGCGGGCAGGTTGATCTCCCCGAGACCCGCCTGCGGAC
Source organism: Microbacterium sp. SORGH_AS_0428 (assembly GCF_031453615.1). Lineage (NCBI taxonomy): Bacteria > Bacillati > Actinomycetota > Actinomycetes > Micrococcales > Microbacteriaceae > Microbacterium > Microbacterium sp. SORGH_AS_0428. Next base: position 839,838 of record NZ_JAVIZT010000001.1, read on the forward strand.
CGCTGGAGAGCAGCCGCAGATCGTTGCAGATCTTCGAGAGCTTGATCGCGTTGCGCTTGAGCGAGGAGGAGAACGACATGAACGAGCCCGTGTCGCTCGTGGACTCGACCAGGTCATCGGCCGTCGCGAGGTCGAGCCCGGTGATCTCGCGCAGATGACGGAGCACGGCGGGCGCGTAGTCCGGATGCGTCGTGATCCCCGTCCCGATGGCGGTCGCCCCCATGTTGACCTCGTGCAGCAGCCAGGCGTTCTCGCGCAGCCGGTGCAGGTCCTCCCCCAGCGTCGTGGCGAAGCCGTGGAACTCCTGCCCGAGTGTCATCGGCACCGCATCCTGCAGCTGCGTCCGGCCGACCTTGAGCACGTCGTGGAACTCGCGCGCCTTGTCGAGGAACGCCTGGCGCAGCAGGTCGAGCTCGACCAGGAGGCTCTGCAGGGTGAGCGACAGCCCGACCTTGATCGCGGTCGGGTACACGTCGTTCGTCGACTGACTGCGGTTGGTGTGATCGATCGGCGAGAGGAACGCGTAGTCCCCCTTCTCCCGGCCGGCGAGTCCGAGCGCCACGTTGGTGATGACCTCATTGGCGTTCATGTTGGTCGACGTGCCGGCACCGCCCTGGATCACGCCGACGACGAACTGGTCGTGATGGCGCCCCGAGATCACTTCCTGCGCGGCGCGGTCGATGAGCGACGCCCGTTCCGCATCGAGCACTCCGATCTCCCGATTCGCGCGGGCGGAGGCCTGCTTGACCATCGCGAGCGCCACCACGAGGTCGGGGTAGACGGAGATCGGGCGCTTGGAGATGTCGAAGTTCTCGAGAGCCCGGGCCGTGTGGATGCCCCAATAGGCATCTGCGGGGATCTCGAGGCTTCCGAGGGAGTCGGTCTCGGTACGGGTACGCGTCGTTGCGTGCTCTGGCATGCGTTGTCCTTGTGGGTCGTCGGCCGGTTGCGTGACTGAGCCTAATCGCCGTGCACGCGCAGGCCACCGGACACGGCGTACACCCCGGACCCGGGATCCACCCGGGCGGCGAGCGTCAGTGGGGACGCTTGCGCGAGAAGGCCTCGAGCCTCTCCGCGGGGGTGAGAGCGGCCATCTGCGCAACCCACTCCGGCGTGAAGAAGTCCGCCGTCTCGGCGTCGACGACCGGGACGACGGCGTGCGTGACGGTGTCGTCGTAGACGTGCACGAGGTGGAACGACTGCCCCGCATCCATTCCGTTGACCTGGTCTGCAGGGCGGGCCAGATCCATCGTGTAGCACGTCGCAGCAGCGACGCTCACCGGCACCCCGGCGAAGGTGCCGGATGTCGAGTGGTGGAGGTGCCCGGCGAGGATACCGCGCACGTCGCTGCCGCGGACGATGTCGGCGAGGCGGCGCTGCTCCCGGAGTTCGAGGATGTCGAAGAAAGGGATGTGGCTGGGCAGCGGCGGATGATGCAGCGCCAGGAGCGTCCCCAGCGGTGCGGGCGTCGCCAGCACGTCGGCGAGCCAAGCCAGCTGCGCGTCGTCGATCTCGCCGTGATGCCACCCCGGCACGGTGGAGTCCAGCACGATCAGGCGCAGGCCGTCGAGGTCGTGGACGGCAGTGACCGGCTCGTCGCTCGCCGCACCGCCCAGCAGTTCGGTGCGCAGCGGCGCGCGCTCGTCGTGGTTGCCGGCCACCCAGACCAGCGGCGCCCCCCAGCGCTCGGCCGCGGGCTCGAGCACCTCGCGCAGCGCGCGGTAGGCCTCCGGCTCGCCCAGGTCGGTGAGGTCGCCCGTGCACACCACCGCGTCGGGGCGGATGCGGGTGCGATCGATCGCGGCGATTGTGCGCCCCAGGTTCGCCAGCGTGTCGTAGCGCCCGCCCAGCGGCGCATTGCCCGCGAGGAAGTGCGTGTCGCTCAGGTGGACGATCGAACGCACAGCGGGCGGATGCTGCCCGAACTGCACGGCGGCGGGTGCGGCACTCATACCGCCACCATATGGCCCGCCGCCGACGCTGCGATCAGTGGCCGATGACGATGAGCAGGAGTCCCGACAGCACCGCCAGCGCGCAGAAGCCGAAGGCCGCGCACGCGACGGCGAACGCCAACCGCTTCTGCGCGTCGGTCAGCGGCGAGCGCTTGGCCGCCTTCGCCGCGGCCTTCTCTGCCTTGGCGCGCTGCTTGTCGGTCATGACCGTGATCGCATCGGTGAACTCGGCCGGAGCGACCACCGGCGCACGCCCCGCGCGCACCAGCATCCGGAGTCCGAGCGCGTAGCTTCCGACCACGGCGACGGCGGCGATGAGGGCGGCGAAGAAGACCTGCACGAAGGCGAGCCAATCGATCTGGACGTCCATCAGCGCTGTCCCTTCTCCTGACGGGCCCGCTCGCGCTCCAGGCGACGCTGGCGACGCGTGGGGGGCGGGTTGCGCTTGACCTTGACGGCGCGACCGGAGTCGGCGACCTCGCTCATGGCGTTGGCGGCGGTGACCTCGTCGCGGCGCGAACGCAGGAAGAGCAGGAGCACGATGATCACGGCCAGGACCGCATCGATCGCGATGCCCCACGGGCCGAGCCACGCGACGATGAGGGCGGCCGCCGCGCCGACGATGCCCGCGGCGGGAAGCGTGAGCAGCCAGCCGATCGTGATCCGACCGACTGTTCGCCAGCGCACCTTCGCGCCGCGGCGACCGAGCCCCGACCCGATCACCGAGCCCGAAGCCACCTGGGTGGTCGACAGGGCGAAGCCGAGGGCGCTCGAGGCGAGGATCGTCGCGGCGGTCGAGCTCTCCGCCGAGAATCCCTGGGCGGGCTTCACGTCGGTGAGGCCCTTGCCGAGCGTGCGGATGATGCGCCAGCCGCCCATGTACGTGCCGAGGGCGATCGTGAAGGCGCAGGCGAAGATCACCCAGAGCTGGGGATCAGCGTGGGCCGAGTCCTGCCAGCCGGCCATGATCAGCGCGAGGGTGATAACGCCCATCGTCTTCTGCGCGTCGTTGGTGCCGTGGGCGAGGGCGACGAGCGAGGACGAGAAGATCTGCCCCCAGCGGAACCCGTCACGCCCGTCCGGCTTGCCGTCGTAGCGCCGGGTCATGGCGTAGGCGAGCTTCGTCGCGGCGAAGGCGATCACCCCCGCCGTCACCGGTGCGATCAGCGCCGGAAGGATGACCTTGCTGAGCACGACGCCGAAGTCGATCGCATAGGCGCCGATGCCCACGAGCGTCGCGCCGATGAGCCCCCCGAACAAGGCGTGCGACGAACTCGAGGGAAGACCCAGCAACCACGTCAGCATGTTCCAGGTGATGGCACCGATGAGCCCGGCGAAGATCAGCGGCAGGAAGGCCCCTGGCGAGATCTGGTCCTCGCGCACGATGCCGTGCGAGATCGTCTTGGAGACCTCGGTCGACAAGAACGCGCCGACGAGGTTGAGGCCCGCCGCGAGCAGCACGGCCACCTTCGGCTTCAGCGCACCCGTCGCGATGGGCGTCGCCATCGCGTTGGCGGTGTCGTGGAAGCCGTTGGTGAAGTCGAAGAAGAGCGCGAGTCCGATGATCAGGACGACGATCAGTGCTGCGGTTTCCACCGTTCGCTTTCGGGGAGAGGGAGAAGGAGGGGGAGCCGAGCGAACGGCGGCGCGAACGAACAGTTCACCGTGAAGTCGGCATTCGTTAACCCGACCACACGGAATCCTTACATCGCCCGCCCTCCCGGTCAACTCAGGGCGCCGGGCGAAACCCGTCGCCTCGCTCCGATGCGCCGGGCACGATCTTCGTGGGCGCGCCTCAGGATGTGGCGACGGCCTCCCACGAGGCGGAGCGCACCGAGGCGCGGACGGCGTCGACGATGTCGGCGGCGCGCGCGCCGTCGTCGAAGGTGGGAAGGCCGTCGGGGTCGCCACCGCGCACGGCCGCATAGGTGTCCGCCACGAACGCCGCGAACGCATCGCCCCACCCCTGCGCGTGTCCGGCAGGGAACGCGTTCAGTCGGGCCTGCTCCGGCGAGGGCTCCGCCTCCGCGCGCCGCAGGATGCTCGCCCCGTTCGTCGTGCCGAACCACACCGTCTCAGGCGTCTCCTGGTCGAAGACGGCACTCGCAGATGTGCCGTCGATCTCGAACCACAGCCGGTTCTTGCGCCCCGCGGACACCTGCGACACCACGACGCTGGCAGGAATGCCCGACCGCGTGCGCAACGCGACGATCGCCGCATCCTCGGTCTCGACCGGGGCGCTGGGCCGTTCGGCCGTCGCGACGCCGCCGAACGCGTGATCACTGCCGACAGGACGCTCCGGGTGCGCGAGCGCGAACTGCGCGGATGCGGCGCTGAAGCGCTCCCCGCTGACGAACTCGACCAGATCGCACCAGTGCGAGCCGATGTCCGCGAAGGCGCGCGAGCCGCCGCCGAGCGCGGGATCGACCCGCCAGTTCGCGGTGCGCGCATCCAGCATCCAGTCCTGCAGATACGTGCCGTGCATGAGCAGAACCCTTCCCAATCCCCCCGTCGTCACTCGAGAACGGATCTCGCGCACGAGCGGGTGGTAGCGATAGACGAAGGGGACTGTCGCGACGACCCCCGCATGCCGGGCGAGGTCCGCCAACTCGTGAGCCTCGGCCCCATCGAGCCCCAACGGCTTCTCGCACACCACCGCGACGCCGGCCGCCAGAAGCGCCCGCACGTAGGGCGCATGGGTTGCGTTGGGAGTGCACACGTGCACGACGTCCGGGGTATCGGCCAGCAGCTCCGCGAGATCGAGATAGCCCCGACCGCCCCAGCGCCCGGCTGCTTGCGCGCCCCGCTCCGCGCGGGAGCCCAGAACACCCGTCAGCCGACCCCCGACCGTGCGGACGGCGCGCGCATGGACCTCCGCGATCATCCCGGTCCCGATGATCGCGACGCGCAGTGCGTTCACGCGGCGAACGTCTGCTCGACCCACCCGCGACTGCGCCGCGCACTCGCATCCGGGTCGCCGTGCAGCTGGTCGACCTCGATGACCAGCCAACCGTCGAAGTCGTCCCCGAGCTGCGCCAGCACACCGGCGATGTCGATGTCGCCGCTGCCGGGCTCGAGGAAGAACGGCTGCGAAGCCACGCGCTCGTACGGCCCCGGGTTCGCCCGGTTCTCTGCGACAAGGGCCGCCGAGTGGTCCTTGATGTGCAGGTCGATCACGCGGTCACGATGACGCGCGACCATCCCGACCGGATCGATGCCCGCCCAGACCAGGTGACCCAGATCGAACGAGGCGCCGAGCACCTCCGGGTCGACCTCGGCGAGCACGGTCTCGATCTCCTCCTCGGTCTCGATCCAGGTGCCGACGTGGTTGTGCAGCCCCGCACGAACGCCTTCCGCCCTCAGGATGCGCCCCGCCTCGGCCAGCATGTCGGTCTGTCGCAGGAGGCGATCGCGGTCGGCGAGGTATCCGACCGCCGCGCGCTCTGACCAGCGCGGCAGCCGATAGTCGACCATCGGCGCGAGGAAGACCGTGTCCAGACCGAAGTACAGCGATTCCTCCGCCTTGCGGCGCACGGGGTTGAACCAGCGCGCCCACTCGGCGCTGCCGGGCGTGATCTCCAGCCCCTCGTCCTCCGGCAACCCGATGGAGGCGTAACCCGGCGCGACGCGCAGACCCGCGCGTTCGATCATCGCCGCGTAGCTCTGCAGGGTCTGCGTGTCCAAGACCTCCATCATCGTGGCGTCGAATCCGGATGCGGCCACGGCGGCGAGCACCTCCGGGTAGTCGGCCACGAAAGACGGCTCACCGTAACGCCAGCGCCCCGTGCTTCCGGGGACGGCGGGATCCGGCGGCAGGTTGGTCCACTGGATGGGGTTGAGGGCGACCTGTGAGCGTCGGATCGTCATGCGGGGACCTTTCGGAGCGGGGCGCGGGCTCATTTGAGACCCGTGGCGGCGATGCCCTGCACGAAGTACTTCTGCAGGAACAGGAACAGGATCAGAACGGGAAGCAGTACCACGACCGCTCCCGCCAGAAGCACGCCGAACTCGGTGGTCCGATTCGCCTGAGCGGCGACGGCGAGTCCGACGGGCAGGGTGTAGGTGCCCTGCGACTGCGCCATGACGAGAGGCCAGATGAAGGCGTTCCACGAAGCGAGGAAGGTGAGCACGCTCACCGTCGCGAGCGCCGGCGCCAGCAGCGGAAGGAAGATCTGCCCGAAGATGCGCAGTTCACCCGCTCCGTCCAGCCGCGCCGCCTCCATGAGGTCTTCCGGGATCGAATGGGCGAACTGTCGGACCACGAACACGGCGATCGGCAGGACGAGCATGGGAAGCGCGATCCCGAACAGCGTGTCGACCAGCCCGAGCTGGACGGCGACCATGAACTGCGGAACGAAGATCGCGACGATCGGGACCATCATCGTGGCCAGGACCAGCGCGAAGACGAACCCGCGACCGCGGAAGTGCAGCTTCGCGAGCGTGTATCCGGCGAGCGAGCTGAACACGAGGTTGCCGGCGACGACGAGCGCGGAGACGATGACGCCGTTGAGGAAGTACTGGCCGAAGCCGCGCTCGAAGAGGGTCGTGAAGTTGGCGAGGTTGCCGAAGGATTCCGGGAGCCACGCGCCGGGGTTGGCGGTGAACTCCCCCTGCGTCTTGAACGCGCCGAAGAACACCAGGACGAACGGGATCAGCATCGCGACGCACACGACGGTGATGAGCAGGTAGAGCAGCGCGCTGCCCAGTCGGGAGGTACGCATCAGTGTTTGGGCCTCAGCATCCGGAACTGCACGACACTCACCGCGGCCACCAGCAGGATCAGCACGAAGGAGCCCGCCATGGAGGCGGCGATGTTCCCGTAGCCGAACTGCTGATAGACCCAGAGGGAGATCGATCTCGTCGAGTCCAAGGGGCCGCCGCCGGTCAGGAGGTAGGGCTCCTCGAAGATGTTCATGTACATGACGGTGATGAGCACCGTCACCAGCAGGGTCGTCGGTCGCAGCAGCGGCAACGTCATGTGCACGATCCGTCGCCAGGGGCCCGCGCCGTCGATGGCTGCGGCCTCGTAGACCTCTTCCGGCACAGCCTGCAGCCCCGCGAGGAACAGCACCATCGCCGTTCCGACGTTGCGCCAGACGGTGAGCAGGATGACCGAGGTGACCCCCCACGCCGGATCCCCGAGCCAGTTGGGCCCCGCGATGCCGATCGCGGCGAGCGCCTCGTTGACCGGCCCCTCATAGGTGAGGGCGTACTTCCAGATCACGGATGCGGCGACGATGTTCGCGATGACCGGGAGATAGATGGCTGCCCGAAAGACCGGACGCAGGCGCCGGATGCCGCTGCCCAGCAGGATGGCGAGGGCGAGCCCGATGCCGATCGTGAGCGGGACGCCGATCACGACGAAGAGGACGGTGTTGCCGATCGAACGCAGGAAGTCCGGGTTGGTGAGCAGCGCCGTGAAGTTCTCGGTGCCGACGACCTCGACCTGGAGGGGGTCTCGGATGTCGCGCAGTCCGATGTCGGTGAAGCTGAACGCCAGCGCGAACAGCCCCGGGACGACCGTGAACAGTCCGACGACGATGAGCGTCGGCAGCAGGAAGATCCAGGCGACGAGGCCTTGACGCGGCCTCGCGCCGCGGCGGCCCGACGGCCGGGCGCCCCCCGCGGGGACACGGCTCGCGCGCGTCTCCCCGCGGGTGAGTGTGGAGCTCGTCATGGTCGTCCGGCACTCACTCGACGCCGGTGCCGATCGCGTCGGCCTTGGCCTGTGCGTCGGCGAGCACTTCGGCGGGCGTGGCCTGCCCCCGTGCGGCGCGCTCCATCTCGGAGCCCAGCATCGCGGAGACCTCGAGCCAGCCGGGTACTGCGGGCACCGCGCTCGCCATCGGGATGGCCTCCTTGATGACCGCCAGGAACGGGTCGTCGGCGATGACCGGCTCGTCCCATGCCGCCTCGACGGCCGGCAGGTTCCCGAAGCGCTCGTACCACGCGACCTGGTTCTCGGGCTGCGACATCCAGCGCACCAGCTTCCACGCCGCATCCGCGTTCTTGGCATCCTCGAAGACGGCGAGGCTTCCGCCCCCGATCGCCGAGGTGCTGCCGCCGGGGCCGGCGGCGTTGAGCGCGACGCCCAGGTTCTCGCTCGACCAGCCGTCTCCGTTGGCCTCGTCGAGCCACGACGGGAACCACGGTCCGTTGACGTAGGCCCCGATCTGGCCCGTCGTGAACCACGGCACGGTGTCGAGGAAGGTCGGGCCGTCCGGCGATGCGTACCCGTCCAGGATCAGGTTCGTGAAGGTCTCCAGCGCCGCGAGGTTCTCCGCGGTGTCGATAGTCCACTCGGTGTGGTCGTCGGAGATGAGCGAGCCGCCTGCCTGGATGCTGAAGTCGTTGAACTGCTGCGCGGTGTACTCGTTCCACTCGACCGAGAGGCCGATCGGGAACTTCACCCCCTGCGCCTGCATGGCCTTGGCGAACGCCGGGTAGTCGTCCCACGTCGCGGGAGCCTCGACGCCGGCCGCATCGGCCAGGTCCTTGCGGTAGTAGAACGCCTGGGCATAGGTGTACCAGGGCACGGCGTGGGCGGCGCCGTCGTACTGGGCGGCGTCCCACATGTTGTCGAAGAAGTCGTCGCCGTCGACGAGGCCGTCGGGGACGGTGGCGAACGCGTCGGTGGCGAGCATGCTCGCCTGCGACTGCGACAGCAGGAACGTCGCATCGGGGACGTTGCCCGCCGCGACGGCTGCTGCGACCTTCGTGGCGAACTCCGACTCGGGGATCGCGGTCACGTTGACGGTGACGTCGGGGTTCTCCTTCTCGAACTCCTCGAAGAAGGCCGGAAGCGCCTCCCCCTCCGCGCCGGCCGCCCAGAACTCGATGGTGCCGGTCGCGGCGTCGTCGCCGACGACGGTATCGGCCGCCGCTTCGGAGCCGCCGGATGCCCGACCGCACCCGGCGAGGACGATGGCGGTCAGGGCGACTCCTGAGACGAGAAGCGTGCGCCGGAGCGGACGTGAAGGCAGTGCAGACATGGTGGTACGGCCTTTCGGGATGCGGGTGGGTGCGCCCGTGGAGCGGGTGGGGCGCCGGCGGCAGATGCCGAGCCGCGGCCAGGCTATGGGCACGTCGCGAACCGTTCCGGCCGATGTTGACAGAATTAACATCGGCGTCACAGCGAACCAGAATTCGTTACGAGCGCGAAACTTTCTCCACGCATCAGGCGTCTTTTGTTTCGCAATAGTCGGCTTATACCGATCATCGACATATCCGGAGGAACCGTGGACGCGGACGTACTCATCGTGGGCAGCGGCATCATGGGGGCTGCTGTGGCGGCCGAGGTGGGCCGCCTGCGCCCCGGGACGCGCATCACGATCGTCGAGGCCGGCCCGGCGGGAGAGGGTACCCCCGCACGTCATCTCCACGACTCCGCGGATGCGGGGACACGAGACGCCTATCACGCCCACGTCGCGGCGGGCGTACAGTCCATGTACGTCGGCGCCGCGACGGCGGGTACCTTCGATGCCCGCAGCGCATCCGCGTTCGGACTGTACGACTTCGCCGCGCTCGGACACGACGCGACCGAGATGCCCGCAGCCGCGAGCGCGTGGAACGTCGGCGGGATGGGATCGCACTGGACCGCTGCGTGCCCGACGCCGTGGGGTCGCGAGATCCCGACGGCGTTCGCATCCGAGTGGGATGCCGACTACGCGCGCGTGCGCAGCATCCTGCGGATCGGCTCCGACCGATTCGGCCCGACGCCCGCCGGCACCGCCGTCCTCGAAGCGCTGGCGCGGGCGTTCGGCGACGTCAGCGCCCCCGGACGCGGCCCGCAGATCATGCCCATGGGCGTCTTCCGCGCCGACGGGGCCGAGCGTCGGCGCACCGACCCCGGAGTCATCCTCCCGGAGCTCGACGGGTCGTCGGAGACGGTGACTCTGCTCTCGGGCACGCTCGCGCGGCGCATCCTTCTCGACGGACAGCGCACCCGAGGGCTCGAGGTCGAGGATCTGAGCACGGGCGAGCGCCGCGAGCTCCGCGCGGACTACGTCGTCGTCGCCGCGGACGCGCTGCGCAGTCCGCAACTCCTGTTCGCCTCCGGGGTGCGACCCCGCGCTCTCGGTCGCTATCTCAACGAACACGCGTTCATCACCGGGAGGGTCTTCGCCGAGCCGCACCATCTCGGCATCGACGAGGTGCCGCCGCTCGGCGAGGGTGAATGGATGACGGACTCGCTCTGGCTGCCGCACAGCGACGACGCGCAGCCTTTCCACTGGCAGATCAGTGTCGGACCGCTGTTCTCCGAAGACCTTCAGGATGCCGTGGCGATGGCCGTCGGCATCAGCGTCTACGTCCCCACCGAGGTCAGGGAGACGTCGCGCATCGAGTTCTCCGACACCGAGACGGATGCGCTCGGCATGCCGCGCGCCCGCATCTACTACGACTACAGCGACACCGACCTGGCCCTCATCGAACGCGCGACCCGCGAGCAGCGGGTGGCGTTCGAAGCGGTTGCGGGACCGGACGCCATCGGCAACACGCTGCTGCTGCCGCCCGGCTCATCACTGCACTACTCGGGGACCGTACGCATGAGCGAAGCGGATGACGGCACCGGTGTCGTGGACCGCGACGGCGCCGTGTGGGGAACCGAGGGCCTGTTCGTCGCCGGAAACGGCGTCCTGCCGGGGGCGGTCGCCGCCAACATCACGGCGGCAGGCACCGTCACGGCGGTGCGCGCGGCGCGCGCGATCGTGCGCCGACTCGAGGACTGAACCCTTCGTCGCGGCCCGAGCTGCCCGCATCCGACTAGCGTGGAACGGTGACCGACTCCGCCATCCCCGCACCCCCGCACGCCGCCCGAAAGGTCCGCTCCCGCTCGCACCACGGCGACGTGTTCGACGACCCGTACGAGTGGCTGCGCGACAAGGACGACGCGAGCGTCGTGGCGCACATCGAAGCCGAGAACGCCTACACCGATGCGCGCACCGCGCACCTCGCCGGCCTGCGCGAGCAGATCTTCCAGGAGATCAAGGGGCGCACGCTCGAGACCGACCTCTCCGTGCCGACCCGCCGCGGCCAGTGGTGGTATTTCTCCCGCACCGAGGAGGGCAAGCAGTACGGCATCCACTGTCGCGCGCCGCTCGCCTCCCCCGACGACTGGACGCCCCCGGTCCCCGAGGGGGCACTCGAGGGCGAGCAGGTGCTGCTCGACGGCAACGCGGAGGCGGACGGCGAGGAGTTCTTCTCCCTCGGCACCTTCGAGGTCTCCACGGACGGCCGACTGCTGCTGTACGGCGTCGACACGTCCGGAGACGAGCGGTACACGCTCCGCGTGCGCGACCTGGAGACGGGCACGACGCTGCCCGACGTCATCGAGGGCACGTTCGCGGGCGCCTCGCTGTCTCCCGACGGGCGCTTCATCGTCTACTCGACCGTCGACGACGCGTGGCGGCCCGACAAGGTCTGGCTCCATGAGCTGGGGACCCCGGTCACCGACGACGCCCTGCTCTTCCACGAGAGCGACGACCGTTTCTGGGTCGGCGCCGGCTTCACCCGCAGCGACCGTTTCCTGGTCATCGGCGTCGGCTCCTCCATCACCTCCGAGGAGTGGCTGCTTCCGGCCGACGACCTGGGCGGCGAGCCCCGCGTGATCTGGCCGCGTCGGGAGGGCGTGGAGTACGACAGCGACCACGCCGTAGTCGACGGCGAGGATGTGCTCTACATCCTGCACAACGACCGGGCGGTGGACTTCGAGCTCGTGCGGGTGTCCGCATCCGATCCACAGGGCGCGCGCGACGTCGTCGTGCCGCACCAGGGCGGCCGCCGCCTGCTGGGGCTGTCCACCTTCCGCGACTGGGCCGTGCTCGCGTACCGTCGCGAGGGACTCGCGCGACTCGGCATGCTGGACTACACCGACGGCGCGGTGGCCGAGCTCGAGTTCGACGAGCCGCTCTACTCGGTCGGCACAGCAGGCAACCCCGAGTGGGCCCCTCCCCTCATCCGCCTGGGCTACGGCTCGTTCGTGACGCCGTCGACGGTGTTCGACTACGACCCCGTCAGCGGCGAGCGCATCGTGCGCAAGCAGCAGCCGGTGCTGGGCGGCTACGACAGCGCCGACTACGCCCAGGCCCGCGTGTGGGCCACCGCCCAGGACGGCACCGAGGTGCCGGTGTCGCTCGTGTGGAAGCGGTCGTTCGGGGATGCGGGAGCTGCGCCGCGCCCGGTTCATCTCTACGGCTACGGCTCGTACGAGCACTCCATCGAGCCGGCCTTCTCGGTGGCGCGCCTGTCGGAGCTCGATCGCGGCGTGATCTTCGCGGTCGCCCACGTGCGCGGCGGCGGTGAGATGGGCCGGGAGTGGTACGAGAACGGGAAGCTGCTGGCCAAGCGCAACACCTTCACCGACTTCGTCGACTGCGCCCTGCACCTGATCGATCACGGCTACACGTCGCCCCAGCTCCTCGTCGCCGAGGGCGGCTCGGCCGGCGGACTGCTGATGGGCGCCGTCGCGAACCTCGCACCCGAGCTGTTCGCCGGCATCCTCGCCGACGTGCCGTTCGTGGACGCCCTGACGACGATCCTCGACCCCTCGCTCCCGCTGACGGTCATCGAGTGGGACGAATGGGGCGACCCGCTGCACGATCCCGAGGTGTACGCCTACATGAAGACGTACTCGCCGTATGAGAACGTGCGCGAGGGCGTGGCGTATCCCCGCATCCTGGCCGTCACCTCGTTCAACGACACCCGCGTGCTGTACGTGGAGCCCGCGAAGTGGGTGGCGCGACTGCGCGAGGTCGGCGCCGACGCGCTCCTCAAGTGCGAGATGGTGGCCGGCCACGGCGGTGTGAGCGGGCGCTACAACGCCTGGCGCGAGCGCGCATACGAACAGGCCTGGATGCTCGACGTGCTCGGCCTCGCCTGACCCGCCGCCGCGACCGACAGGAGACGCCGCGGCCTGTTCCGGGGCCCGACCCCCGGCATGTCCCCCTTCCCGCAGCGCATGTCCCACTTCCCGCACTTCTCGGCACCGAAAGTTGCGGCAAGTGGGACATGCTTGCCGGGAGGCTCCTCCACAGGCTGGGTGAGAGCCGCGAACGCTGTGCACAGCGCCTGCCCGCCCGTCCGCGCGCCGGATGCTCGGGGTATGCCGCCGGCCGATCCCCTTCCCCCCGACCTTCCGCCTCACTTCGCCGTCGCCGACGCGGTGGCGCTCGGGCACTCGCCTCACCGGCTTCGCCGGTCAGCGTTGCGCGTCCCCTATCGCGGCGTGCGTTCTGTTGCGGATGCGGCTGCGACAGATGACATCCGTGGGCGATGCGAGGAGTACGCGCCGCGGATGCGGCCGTGGCAGTTCTTCGGAGGGGAGACGGCGCTCGCGCTCTACGGGGCGCCTCTGCCCGAATGGCCCCATGCCACGGGCGTACACGTCTGCGCGCACAGGCCTGCGAGAGAGCCGCGCATCGCCGGCGTCACCGGTCACCGTCTTCAGCACCGCGAACCGGCGACGCGCGAGCACGCGGGACTCCCGGTCGAGCACCCGGCACGTGCATGGCGCCAGGCCGCCACCACGTGGCGGGTCGACGACCTCATCTGCGCGGCGGAGTTTCTCGTATCGGGATCGCGGCCGCTCTCGAGCGCGGCTGAGTTGAGGGACGAGATCGAAGCGATGGGCGACGTGCGAGGCCGCCTCTCCGCAGCCCTACGAGATGTGCGCTCCGGCACCCGCTCGCCGCGAGAGACGCGGCTGCGTCTGCTGCTCCAGCGAGGCGGTCTCCCCGAGCCCGACATCAACTGGACGCTCTACGACCCACGCGGTCGGCATGTCGCGGAGCTCGACCTCGCATATCGGCGCTGGCGAATCGGCGTGGAGTACGACGGGCGTGTGCACGCGCAGGATGCGCGCCAGTTTGCGAAGGACGCCGATCGGTGGGATGCGATCCGCGCCGAGGGCTGGGAGCTCGTCCGCATCCTGAATCACCACATGCGTGGCGACGGCCGTGTGGCGGTCGACAAGGTCCGCCAGGCCCTCGCGCGCGCCGGCTGGCGGCAGTGACCCGCCATCCATGTCCCGTTCTCCGCAGGATTCGGCTGCCGAAACTGCCGCAAGTGGGACATACTCTGCCGCAAGTGGGACATGCTCTGCGGCAAGTGGGACACGCCGGGACTTGCGCCACGAGGAGAAGGGGCCGCAACGCAGGAGATCTCCGCCCGACGGGATGATCCGGAGCGGATCGTCCTGCGCAACGGAGATCTCCTGGTGAAGGGGTGAGCGGCGGCTCAGCCGAAGAGTGCGGCGGCCTCTTCGTAGCGGTACTGGGGGACCGTGTTCAGCTCGCCGAGGGCCTCCGCGAACGGGACCCGCACGATGTCGGTGCCGCGCATGGCGACCATCTGGCCCCATGCGCCGTCGACGATCGCATCGGCGGCGTGCAGGCCCAGGCGCGTCGCGAGCACACGGTCGAAAGCGGACGGCGATCCGCCGCGCTGGATGTGGCCGAGCACCGTCGCGCGGGTCTCGATGCCGGTGATGCGCTCGATCTCCGGGGCGAGGACCTCGCTGATGCCGCCGAGGCGCGGGCGGTTGAAGGCGTCGAGGCCCTTGTCGCTGAAGGCCTCGTCCATGCCCGTGAGCTTGAAGCCCTCGGAGACCACGACCAGCGGCGCGCGTCCGCGGTCGTGGGCGCGGCTGACCTGGTCGACGATCTCATCGATCGACATCGGAACCTCGGGGATGCAGATCACGTGCGCACCCGCGGCGATACCCGCGTGCAGCGCGATCCAGCCCACGTGACGGCCCATGACCTCGGCGACCATGCACCGCTGGTGCGAGTCGCCCGTGGTGCGCAGACGGTCCATGGCGTCGGTGGCGATGTTGACGGCCGTGTCGAAGCCGAACGAGTAGTCGGTCGCTCGCAGGTCGTTGTCGATCGTCTTCGGAACGCCGAGCACGTTGATGCCGTCGTTCGCGAGGCGGTTGGCCGCCGCGAGCGTGCCCTCGCCGCCGATCGCGATGATGCCGTCGATGCGGTGCCCGTACAGGGTCTTCGCGATGTTCTCGGCGCCGCCGCGGGGACCCTCGTAGGGGTTCGTACGGCTGGTGCCGAGGATCGTGCCGCCCACCTTCGACAGGCCTTTGACCTCGTGCCGCGTCAACGGGAAGAAGTCGCCGTCGACCACTCCGCGCCATCCGTCTCGGATGCCGACGAACTCGAGGTCGTAGGTCGTGGTGCCTTTGAGCACGACGCCGCGGATGACCGCGTTCAGTCCGGGGCAATCGCCGCCGCTGGTGAGAATACCGATCTTCATGCTGGAGTCCCTGCTTTCCGGGTGATGGTGCTCCGGGGAATGGGGCGACATTGCCTCACCGACACTATCGCCCCGAAGCCCTCGGGCGCACACCCGGGGCCGTGCATATGGATGCGGGTCAGCCTCCGAGCGCGGACCGCGTCAGATGCATGAGCGCGGACAGCTGCACCGAGTCGCTCGAACCGGGCTCGACGGCGTGGCCATCGAGCGCCCGGAGGGAGAGACCCTGCTTGGCGTCGATGAGTTCGGCGATCTTCGTGTCGATCGTGTGGGCGGCGATGATGCGCCACGCCGTGACCGGCTCGTCCTGTCCGATGCGGTGCACGCGGTCGATCGCCTGCGTCTGCTCGGCCGCGGTCCAGCTCAGCTCCGCCAGCACGACGTTGGAGGCTGCCTGCAGGTTGACGCCGACACCGGCGGCGGTCAGGGAGCAGACGGCGACGGCGACGTCGGGGTCGGAGTTGAACGCGTCGATGGCCGCCTGGCGCGCGATGGCCGTCTGGTCGCCGCGCAACGACACGGTCTTCAGGCCGGCCGCGGCGAAGTGCGCCTCGGCTGCATCCATGACGTCGATGTGCTTCGCGAAGAAGACCACCTTGCCGACGGAGCGCTGCAGCTGCACGGTGTAATCCGCCGCGAGCAGGGCCTTGGCCTGGCCGATGCGGCGCACCATCGTGAAGACGTTCTCACTGCCGGATGCGGCGGCCTTGGACTCGTCGAGCTCGTGCTGGGCGACCAGGCGCACGATGTCCTCGTCGATCTCGCCGATCGACAGGCCGCGCTCACCGCGGGCTTCGATGATGCGGCGGTACCGCGCCGCCAGACGCTCGCCGAGCTCCCGCTCGGCGTGGCGGATGGAGCGTCCGTACTCGTCGTCCAGCTCGACGGGCAGGTCTGCGACGAGCTTGTCGGGAAGATCCGCCGCCACGTCGGTCTTGCGCCGACGGACGATGCCCATGGAGATGACCGCGCTGCGCGCCTGCGGGTAGAAGGCCTTGTCGGCGGGCGTCAGTCCGGTCTCATCCAGCTTCGCCATGAGCTCGGCACCCGGCTTCTCGCCGTTCGTCCAGCCCAGGAAGCGCCAGATGGCATCGAAGTCCTCGACGTCGTTGATCAGCGGCGTGCCCGTCAGCGCCAGCATGAGCGGGTCCCGTCGTGCCTCGCGGATGCGGCCCGCCAGGGCCAGCACGTTGCGCGAGCGCTGCGAGGTGAGGTTCTTGATGAAGTGCGCCTCGTCGACGACCATGCCGCCGAGCCCGATCGTGCTCAGCCACGACAGGTGGCGGTCGAGCACCTCGTAGTTGACGATGAAGACGTCCGCGAACGCGTCGATGTTCTCGCCGTCGCCCTGGATGACGGTGGCGCGCCGCTGCGGCGTCCACCGGTGCACCTCGCGCGCCCAGTTCATCTTGACGACGTTGGGCACGACGACCAGCAGCGGATAGGCGTTCGCGACGGACGCGGCCAGTACCGACTGGGCCGTCTTGCCCAGGCCCGGCTCGTCGGCCAGCAGGAAGCTGCGGTGCCCCTCGCGGACGGCCTCGAGGAAGCGCGACTGGTGCGCCATGACCTCGAGCCCCTTGGGCGAGAGACGGTCGAACTCCGGGACGGGAGGGAGGTCCATGGAGGCCGCTCCCCCGCCGGCGCCGGTCTCGAAAGCCTTGTACAGGGGGCCCATGAGCTCCCAGTCGTCCAGGCGACGACGCGGCGTGCTGCCGCTGGAGCGCGGGGTCAGATCCGGCGCGAGGAACGGGTTCGCCATCTGGCGGGCCTCGACCTGCGGCGGCACGACCTGCCGGGATGCGGCTGCGGCGGGGATCACCGCGACGGGCGCGGCCGGTGCGGCATCCGTGATGATCAGCTCGTCGGGAGCGAGCTCGGCACCCGACTCCAGCAGCCAGTCGCGCCGCATCCGCTTCGCGACCGGCGAGGTCGCCTGGTCCACTTCGAGCAGCTGGATGAGCGAGGTGTCGCGGGCGGCGGTCTTGGCGAGGATGGTCGCCACGCCGTCGAGACGCTTGAGCAGCTCGGCACGCGAGGCGTCGCTGAGCGTCGTGTCGGACTTCACGCGCGCGCGTTCCTCGCGGACCAGGAAGGCGATGACCTGGAACTTGACGCGGTTGGTGGGGCCCAGCTTGCCGCGCTGGGCCTTCGCCTCGACCTCGCGCACCTTGCGCGCGAGGATCGGGATGACGGGGGCCTCGTCGTCGCGCTTGGCGGACGAGGACTTTCTACGGCGTTGCGCCGCCGGTGCCGTGGTCGGCATGCTCCTCCTGAGCGTCGGGTCCGCAACGGACCGTCGACCGGTGTTTCGAGTCTCACGGGCGGCTCGGTGCCGGCTCGTACGTGAGAGAGTCGACCGGGCCTGACGTGGATGCAGGGATCCGGGCCGACGCTGACAGTTTAGAGCATCCCGGGGCGCGGCGCAGCGACTCGCGCCGGCCCGACCTCCCCGCGGCCCCATCGTCGTCAGCCGGCCCGGCGCAGCCGGAGGCTGTTGAGCACGACGAACAGGCTGGAGAAAGCCATCGCGGCACCGGCGATCATCGGGTTCAGCAGGCCCGATGCGGCCAGCGGCAGGGCGGCGACGTTGTATGCGAAGGCCCAGAACAGGTTGCCGCGGATGACGGACATGACCCGACGGCTAAGCGAGAGAGCCGTTCCGACCTGCGTGAGCCGCGACCCGGTCAGCGTGATGTCGCCGGCATGCCGGGCCGCATCCGTTCCGGCGCCCATCGCGATCCCCAGATCGGATGCGGCGAGCGCCGCGGCGTCGTTCACGCCGTCACCGACCATGGCCACCCGGTGCCCCTCCGTCCGCAGCTGCGTGATGGCGGCCAGCTTGCCCTCGGGGCCGACCTGGGCCCTCACCTCGCCGATTCCCACCTCCGCCGCGACCCGGCGGGCGACGGGCTCGGCGTCGCCGGTGAGCAACACCACGCGCATCCCCCCTCCCGGACAGCTCGGCGACCGCCTCGGCCGCGTCTTCGCGCACCGCGTCCTCGAGTTCGAACACGGCAGCGGCGTGCATACGTCCGTCGTCGCCGGCCCAGCCCACGACGACGTTGGTCCCGATGCTCTCCTCGAGCGCGACGGCGAGTTCGAGCGGGAGATCCGCTCCCGCATCCGCGGCGAGCGCGGCGTTCCCGGCGAAGGCGCGAACCCCCTCGACCTCGCCGACCACGCCGCGCCCCGGGACGGCAGCGAAGCCGGCCGCATCGGGGGCGTCCGCGGTGGCGAGGGCTCGGGCGACCGGATGTTCCGAACCGGCCTCGAGGGCGGCCGCGACGCGGCGAGCCCGCACCTCGTCGACGCCGGTCGCGACGACCGCACGGCGCACGCGCATCCGCCCCGTGGTGACCGTGCCGGTCTTGTCCAGCACGACCGTGTCGATGCGCTGCGCGTTCTCGAGGGCGTCGGGGCCGGTCACGAGGATGCCGAGCTGCGCACCGCGACCGGTGCCGACGAGGATCGCCACGGGGGTGGCGAGTCCGAGAGCGCACGGGCAGGCGATGATGAGCACGGCGACGGCCGCGACGAATCCCTCGGCGACCGAGCCGCCCGCCAGAATCCAACCGACCAGGGTGAGCACCGCGAGTCCGATGACGATCGGCACGAAGACCGCGGAGATCCGGTCCGCCAGGCGCTGCACGCGGCTCTTGCCCATCTGCGCGTTCTCGACGAGGCGGGCGATGCGGGCCAGGCGCGTGTCGGCGCCCACTGCATCCGCGCGCACCCTCAGCGCACCTCCGTGCACGATCGTGCCGCCGGTCACGGATGATCCGGGCACGACCGCCACCGGAACCGCCTCACCGGTGAGCATGCTCTCGTCCACATCGGCACGGCCGTCGACGACCGTGCCGTCTGTGGCCACCGTCGCACCGGGTCGCGTCACGAACACATCCCCCGCACGCAGCGCCTCCATCGGCACGGTGCGCCCGTCGACGAGTTCCGCCTCGGGAACGGTCAGCTCGCCGAGCGCGCGCAGCGCCGCACCGGCTGCGCGGCGCGAGCGCTGCTCGATGTAGCGCCCGAGCAGCAGGAAGACCGTGACGGCGGCCGCCACTTCGAAGTACACGAGGGAGGTGGCGTCGTGCACCGGACCGATCAGGACGACCTCGTGACGGATGCCCCAGCGCCCGGCGGACCCGAACAGCAGAGCCCACAGGCTCCACCCGAAAGCGGCGAGGGTGCCCATCGTGATGAGCGTGTCCATCGTGAGCGCGCCGTGGCGGAGATTCGCGAACGTCGCCCGGTGGAACGGCCACCCGCCCCACAGCACCACGGGAGCCGTGAGCAGGAGCGACAGCCACTGCCATCCGGGGAACTGCCAGAGCGGCACCATCCCGAGCGCGACCACGGGGATCGAGAGCGCGATGCTGACGATGAGCCGTGTACGCAGGGTGGTGGCACCGGGTGCGTCTTCCACCTCGTGCACGTGACCGGCTTCGCCGTCGCCGTGCGTGTGCAGGGGCCGGATGCGGGCGGTGTAGCCGGCCTGCGCGACCGCCTGCACGAGCCTCTCCTCGGGCAGATCGGAGGGGTAGCTCACGTGGGCGGATTCGGTGGCGAGGTTGACCGACGCCGCGACGCCGTCGACCGCCCCGAGTCGCTTCTCGACCCGCGCCACGCAGCTCGCGCAGGTCATGCCGTCGATATCCAGGACCGCCTCGCGGGTGGTTCCGTCGTTGTCACGCATCGTGCCATCCTCCTCGCCCCTCGCAACGATATACCCCCCTAGGGTATTCCGCGAAGTGCGCTCGACGTGCGTGGGAGGGCGTAGCGTGTGCACTATGGCGAGCCGTCCGAACAGCCCGGCGAGCGCCGCTGTCGTCATCGGCGTCGCGGTTCTCGCCTCTTTCGTGTCGTTCCTCGACGGCACCATCGTCAACGTGGCGCTGCCGGCCATCGCGCGCGAACTCGGGGGCGGCCTGGCCACGCAGCAGTGGGGTGGTGGATGCGTACCTGGTGACGCTGGGGGCCTTCATCCTCGTCGCCGGCTCCCTGAGCGACGCGTTCGGCAGGGTGCGGATCCTGCGCATCGGGCTGCTGATCTTCGGCGCGTCGTCGCTCGCTCTGGCCTTCGTGCCCAGCGCCGGCTGGCTCATCGCACTCAGAGCGGTCCAGGGCGTCGGCGGTGCACTCCTCGTTCCCAGCTCGCTCGCGCTGCTGACTGCGCGCTTCGAGGGCGCGGAGCGCTCCCGCGCGATCGGGATCTGGACGGGGGCGACCACGGTCGCCACCCTCATCGGCCCGCTCGCGGGCGGCCTCCTCGTCGATCTCCTCACCTGGCGCTGGGTGTTCGCGGTGACCGTGCTGCCCGTCGTGCCCACACTCCTGCTCCTCACCCGCATCCCGGAGCTGCGCACGCCCGGCGCGCGCATCGATGCGCTGGGCGCCGTGCTCAGCACGGCCGGTCTGGGGGCGTTGGTGTTCGCCCTCATCGAGCAGCCTCGGCTGGGAGCAGACTCGCCCTGGGTGTGGGCAGGCGCGATCGGCGGTCTGCTCCTGCTGGCCGGATTCATCTGGCGACAGCGCATCGCACCCTCCCCCGTCATGCCGCTGTCGTTGTTCCGCGCGCGCAACTTCTGGGCGGGCAACCTCACGACGTTCTTCGTCTACGCGGGCCTCTCGCTCAACGGGCTCGTGCTCACCATCTACCTCCAGCAGACGGCAGGCCTGTCGGCGACCGTCGCGGGGCTCGCATCCCTGCCTCCGACGCTCCTGATGATCGCATTCAGCTCACGTGCCGGAGCCTGGGCAGGCAAGCTCGGGCCCCGGTGGTTCATGACGATCGGCCCCGCGGTCATGGCGGCGGGATCCCTCCTCCTGCTGAGCGTCGGCCAGCCCTTCGACTACCTCACACAGGTGCTGCCCGGCATGGTGCTGTTCGGGATCGGCCTGACGCTGACCGTCGCGCCGCTGACGGCAGCGGTGCTGGGCTCCGTGACCTCCGAGCGCTCCGGCATCGCGTCCGCCGTCAACAACGCCGTGGCGCGTGTGGCGGGGCTCCTCGCCGTCGCGGCCATCGGAGTGCTCGTCGGCGATGCGCTGGATCTGGCGGGTCTTCACACGGCGATGGTCTTCGTCGCCGTGCTCATGAGCGTCGGCGCCGTCGCGTCCGGGCTCGGCATCCGCGGCGGTACGGACTCGGCTACGCGCCGAGCATCCGACGCACCTGCGTGACGTCGTCGTTCATCTGGGCGATCAGCGCATCGATCCCCTCGAACGCCACCATCCCTCGCACGCGCTGCACGAACTGCACGTCGACCTCGTGGCCGTAGAGGTCGATCCCCTGCTCGTCGAGAACGTGCGCCTCCACCTGGCGCGTCGGCACGTCGTCGAAGGTCGGGTTCGTCCCCACGGAGATCGCGGCGGGATATCGCGTCCCCGAACGCAGCCCCGTCGCCTCATCCACGAGCCATCCGGCGTAGACGCCGTCGGCGGGCACGAATCCTTCCAGCGACGGACTCAGGTTCGCGGTCGGGAAGCCCATCTCGCGTCCCCTCTTGAGGCCGTGCACGACCTCACCGCGAACGGATGCGGGACGACCGAGCAGCTTCGCGGCCCCCTCCACGTCACCCGCGGCCAGCAGCTCCCGCACCCATGTGGACGACACCCGGCGGCCGCCGTCGATCGCGCTGACGTCATCGACGACGCCCACGCTGAACCCGAACTCCTCGCCGAGCCGTTCGAGCATCCCCGGATCTCCCGCTCCGCCGCGACCGAACCGGAAGTCGTTGCCGACGAGGACGGCGCAGGTGTCGAGCGGATCCACGAGGACGCCCCGGACGAACTCCCGCGGCTCCAGCTCCGCCAGCGCAGCGTCGAAGGTGAGCACCATCGCCGCATCGATACCGGTCTCCGCGAGCAGCCGGAGCTTCTGCGCGACGCCGACGAGGTTCTCCGGACAGCGATCCGGCCGCAGCAGGGCGAGCGGGTTGCGGTCGAAGGTCACGGCGACGACCTTCGCACCACGCGCCGCCGCCTCCACTTTGGCGCGTTCGAGGAGGACGCGATGCCCCGCGTGCACGCCGTCGAACTTGCCGATCGCGACGACGGACGGGCCGAAGCCCGCGGGGACCTCTTGGGGTCCGTGGAAGACGATCACCAGACAGACCTCTCGACCCGGGCGGCGGCGGGCGCATCGACCACGTGACCGGGCCGATGGGTGAACAGCCACCAGACACCGACGAAGGGAAGGATCAACGGCACGAAGACGTAGCCCGAGCCGAACCAGCTCCAGACCGTCTCCTCCGGGAACAGATCGTGCCGGAACAGGCTGACGGATCCCACGACCAGCACACCGATCATCTCGAAGACGATGGCGACCCACGCGACCGCGTACCAGAAACGCGACTGCGAGAAGACGAGGGCGGCCGTGGCGAGGATGTAGACCGCTGCTGAGATCGCCGACAGAGTGAATGCCAACGGCGCTGCGTCGAAGCGCTCCACGATCTGGACGAGCGACCGGCCCGTTGCGGCGAGCGCCAGCACCGCGTAGACCGCGACCAGCACGCGGCCGAGGCCGGTGATGCGGGGGCGGTTCGCGGGTGCCATGACCTCACAATCCTAGATCGAGGCGCACGCCGCCCGGCTCAGGCGCCGATCCCGCTCCAGATCACCTGCATCCGCCAGACCATGACCGCGACGGAACCTGCGGCCACACCCATCACGACCGTGCTCCAGCGGCTGCGCTCGAGCAGTGCCCAGAAGACCCCCGCCGGGGGAAGCAGCGCCGCCGAGACGAGGTACACCCAGAACTCGAGCGTGCTGCCGGAGATGGGGTTGCCCGCGAACGGCGCCACGATCGCCACGACGATCTGCGCGATCAGCAGGAGCTCCACGAGAGCGAGCGCACCGACGCTGACATCGCTCGGGCGCCGACCGGCCAGTCCCAGGATGACGCACACGAGTGCGGCGAGGGCGGCGACGGCGACCTGCACCAGCGCGAACCAGAGGATCATGCGAGTTCCTCCGGCATGTTCATCGCGCTCTTGAGATCGCCGCCGCGACGCTCCAGCACGCCGATCAGGGCGCCATCCGGGCCGATCGCCGCCGCCGGGGTCGCGGCGACTCTCGAGGCGGCGCCGCTGAGGCGCTTGCCGTGGCGCAGATCGCGCGCCTCGTCGTCGCTGACGGCGAGCGTGGGCAGCGCCATGGCCGCAGCGGCGGCGGGCTGCAGCAGGGCGTCGGGATCGATGTGCTCGAGGTCGACGGCGCGCGAGACATCGAACGAGCCGATACGGGTCCGCCGCAGTGCCGTCAGGTGTCCGCCGACGCCGAGCGCGGTTCCCAGATCACGCGCCAGCGCGCGGATGTAGGTGCCGCTGGAGCAGTCGACCACCGCATCCAACTCGATCACCTCCGCGGCGCGACGGACGGCGAGAACCTCGAAACGAGAGACGGTGACGGCGCGCGAGGCCAGCACGACATCCTCGCCCGCCCGCGCGAGATCGTAGGCGCGTCTTCCGGCGACCTTGATGGCGGAGACCGTGCTCGGAACCTGCTCGATGTCCCCCGTGAGAGCGACGATGCCCGCACGGATCTGCTCGTCCGTCACGGCTTGGAGCGTCGGCGCGTCAGCGCGACTCACGACCGTACCGTCGGCGTCGTCGGTGTCGGTGCTCGCTCCGAGCAGGATGGTGGTCTCGTAGGTCTTGTCCAGCCCGACGACGTAGGTGAGCAGCCTGGTCGCGGCGCCGACACCCAGGACGAGCAGTCCGGTGGCCATCGGATCGAGGGTGCCCGCGTGACCCACCTTGCGCGTGTTCAATGCGCGACGCGAGCGCGAGACCACGTCGTGGCTCGTGAGTCCGCCGGGCTTGTCGACCAGGAGGACGCCGGTGGCCGCCGTCTCACCGGCCATCAGCAGAAGTCCCGGAAGACGCGGACCGGGTGCCGCGGGTCGGTGTTGTCGACGATCACGCTCGCGCGGCCACGCGGGTCGCCGTCCTGGAGGTAGAGGTCGAAGCCCGCGCGGTAGCGCGCGTTCGAGGCGGCTCGAGGGTCGGGGTCGCTGCCGTCGCGTCGGGCCATGCGCTCGAACGCCACATCGAGGGGCACGTCGAGCCACACCGACCAGTTCCAGACGTCGCGCAGCTCCGGCCGCAGAAGGAAGAGGCCGTCGACGACGAGGATCGCATCGGCGGGCGCAGCCTCGGCCTCCGGCTCGACCGCACGGTCGGCTTCGAGGTCGTGCGTGGCCCGCACGAAGGGCGCACCCGCGCGAAACGGCCGCAACAGACGTTCGAGCAGCGCGTCGGTGTCGTAGGAGTCGCGGTAGTGGCCTTCCGGGGACGTGCGGCCCCGCGCGTAGCGCTGTGCGCGCGGGCGGTGGAAGTCGTCCGCTGCTGCGCGGAACACCGTCGAGCCGTCTTCGCGCAGGACGTCCCCGAGCGCATCGGCGAACAGGGTCTTGCCCGCACCGTCGCGACCGTCAACCGCGACCAGCAGCCGGCCTCGACGATGGTGCTGGCGCAGCTCCGCACGCAGCTCACCGAGCAGCGTTTCCTGTTCTTGCGAGATCGGTGGGCGCATGTCTCCAGCCTAGGCTGGAGGGATGCCGGATCTCGCCCCAGCGCTCGCCGCCTGGTACCGCGACAACGCGCGCGAACTTCCCTGGCGCGCGCCGGGATTCGGCGCGTGGGGCGTCCTCGTGAGCGAGTTCATGCTCCAGCAGACCCCCGTGAACCGGGTGATCCCCCATCTCGAGGTCTGGTTGGCTCTGTGGCCGACGCCCGCGGCGCTCGCGAAGGCGGCGCCGGCCGACGCCGTCCGCCAGTGGGCGAATCTGGGCTACCCCCGTCGCGCGCTGTGGCTGCACCGGGCGGCGGTCGAGATCCGCGATCGGCATGACGGCGTCGTGCCGCGGGAGGTCGACCAGCTCCTCGCCCTCACCGGGATCGGCGATTACACGGCGCGCGCGGTGGCCGTCTTCGCGTACGGCGATCATCACCCCGTCGTCGACACCAACACGCGGCGCGTCATCGCCCGTGCGGTCGGCGGCCAGGCGCAGCCGGGACCGCCCTCCCGGCGCGACCTCGCGGCGATGGATGCGCTTCTGCCCGCGGATGCGGCCGCGGCGGCCGTGGTGAACGCCGCCGCCATGGAACTCGGCGCACTCGTGTGCACGGCACGGGGGCCGCGGTGCGACGAGTGTCCGCTGCGTACGCTGTGCGCGTGGCGCGCGGCGGGCTACCCCGACACGGGCGACACCCGCCGTCGGCAGGCACGTTACGAGGGCAGCGACCGACAGGCGCGCGGTGCGGTCCTCAAGCAGCTGCGCGAGGCATCCGATCATGCGGTCGTCATCGAGGAGGTGGTCGCGGACTGGCCCGACCCGCTGCAGCGCGATCGCGCGATCGATTCCCTGGTGGCGGACGGGCTCGCGGAGGCCGTCGACGGCGAACTGCGCCTCCCGCGCTGACCTCACGTCGGTTAATCCCGGCCCGCCGGCGGGCGCTGCGCGTGTCGCACGATGTACGGTGCGGGGCGTGGAGACGCTGATCGTCTACGAGTCGCTCTGGGGTAACACGCGTCAGGTGGCGGAGGAGGTCGCCCGCGGCGCACGCGAAGGCTCCGATGCGCTGACATTGTGCGCGGTCGCGGATGCGCCGTCGTCACTCACCCCCTCACTCACGCTGCTCGTCATCGGCGCCCCGACTCACGCGTTCTCCCTGCCGACTCCCTCGAGTCGCGCCGAGGCGCGCTCCGAAGGCGCGGCCTCCTCGCACACCCCGGGAATCCGCGAGTGGCTCGCAGGGCTCACGGTGAAGACGCCACCGCCCACCGTCGCGGCCTTCGACACCCGGCAAGGGCGATCGTTCCTCGTCGGCTCGGCGGCCAAGTCGATCGCGCGTGCCGCCAAGCGCCGGGCGCTCATCGTCTCCGAGACCGCCGACTTCGTCGTGACGTCGCGCGAAGGCCCGCTCGAGCAGGGAGAGCTCGAACGGGCCTTCGCGTGGGGACGCGCGCTGACCGCGCCCCGGTGAGGAATCAGTCCTCGTCGTCCTCGCGGGAGACGTAGGGGTCGGCGTCTCCGGCGTACTGAGCCGATGCCGCAAGCCCCGCCACAGCGCTGTCGCGCTCGCGCGCCTCGCGCAGCAGGTCTTCGATGTGACCGGCGTTCTCCGGAACACCGTCGGGGATGAACTCGAGCGTGGGCGTCAACCGCACGCCGAGCTTGCGCCCCACCTCGCTGCGCAGCATGCCCGTCGCCGCGGTCAGCGCCGCAGCGGAGTCGAGGCGCTCCTGCTCGGTCCCCAGCACCGTGTAGAACACGGACGCGTGCTGCAGGTCTCCCGTCACACGCACGTCCGTGATCGTCACGAAGCCGAGACGCGGGTCGCGCAGCCCCTTCTCCAGCCGCTCGGCGATGAGCACGCGGATGCGGTCGGCGAGCCTCGCCTGCCGTTCACTGGCCATGTCCTTCTTCTCCCTCTCTCAGTCCTTCGACGGTGGACTCGGAAACTGCGGAGGACTCGGATGTCCGTCCGAGGCAATCGGGGTAGGAGCCCCGCTCTTGCCGAGGACGGACATCCGAGTCCGTGGCAACCAGAGGATCAGCCGCGCGGCTTCTCCACCATCTCGGTCGTCTCGATCTCGTCGCCGATCTGGATGTCGTTGTACTTGCCGAGGCCGATACCGGCTTCGTAGTCCGTGCGCACCTCGGTGACATCGTCCTTGAAGCGGCGCAGCGACTCGATCGCCAGACCGTCGGCGATGACGACGCCGTCGCGGATGACGCGGGCCTTCGCATTGCGGGTGATGGTTCCCGAGCGCACGATGACACCGGCGATATTGCCGAACTTCGAGGAGCGGAACACCTCGCGGATCTCGGCGACACCCGACTGGACCTCTTCGTACTCCGGCTTGAGCAGACCCTTGAGGGACTGCTCGACGTCATCGATCGCGTTGTAGATGACGGAGTAGAAGCGGACGTCGACGCCCTCGCGCGCGGCGCGCTCGCGGGCCTTCGTGTCCGGACGGACGTTGAAGCCGATGACGATCGCGTTGTCGATCGTCGCCAGGTTGATGTCCGACTCGGTGATGGCACCCACACCACGGTGGATGATGCGCAGCTGGACGGAGTCGTCGACCTCGATCTTGAGCAGCGACTCCTCCAGCGCCTCGACGGCACCGGACACGTCGCCCTTGATGATGAGGTTGAGCGACTCGACCTTGCCCTCTTCGAGCGCGCGGGTGAAGTCCTCGAGCGAGATGCGCTTGCGGGCCTTGGCCAGCTGGGCGTTGCGCTCGGCTGCCTCGCGCTTCTCGGCGATCTGACGAGCCAGGCGGTCTTCGTCGGTGACGATGAAGACGTCGCCGGCGCGCGGGACGGAGTTCAGACCCTGCACCTGCACCGGGCGAGAAGGCCAGGCCTCCTCCACCGGGTCGCCGTTCTCGTCGATCATGGCGCGTACGCGGCCGTAGGCCGTTCCCGCGACGATCGCGTCACCGACGCGCAGCGTTCCGGACTGGATGAGCACGGTCGCCACCGATCCGCGGCCCTTGTCGAGCTTCGCTTCGATCGCGACGCCGCGCGCAGCCTTGTTCGGGTTCGCGGTGAGGTCGAGGCCGGCATCCGCGGTCAGCAGGACGGCGTCCAGCAGCGCCTGGATGTTGGTCCCCTGGCGAGCCGAGACGTCGACGAACATGACGTCGCCGCCGTACTCCTCGGCGACGAGCCCGTACTCGGTGAGCTGCTGACGCACCTTGGCCGGGTTGGCGTCGGGCTTGTCGACCTTGTTGACGGCCACGACGATCGGCACCTGAGCGGCCTGCGCGTGGTTGAGGGCCTCCACCGTCTGCGGCATGATGCCGTCGTCGGCGGCGACCACGAGGATCGCGATGTCGGTCACCTGCGCACCGCGGGCACGCATGGCGGTGAACGCCTCGTGACCCGGGGTGTCGATGAAGGTGATCGCGCGCTCGATGCCCTCGTGCTCGGTCCACACCTGGTACGCACCGATGTGCTGGGTGATGCCACCGGCCTCGCCCGCCACGACGTTGGTCTGGCGGATCGCGTCGAGCAGTCGGGTCTTACCGTGATCGACGTGACCCATGACGGTCACCACCGGGGGACGGATCTCGAGGTCGTCCTCGCTCTCCGCCTCCAGCTCGGCCTCGAGGTCGAGACCGAAGCCCTCGAGGAGCTCTTTGTCCTCGTCCTCGGGCGAGACCATCTGGATCTTGTAGCCGAGCTCCTCGCCGAGCACCTCGAAGGTGGCCTCGTCGAGCGATTCGGTCGCCGTCGCCATCTCACCCAGGTTGAACAGGATGGTCACCAGCGTGCCGGGCTGCACGGTGTACCCGCGCAGCGCCTCGAGCTTGTCCGCGAAGTCGGCGATGGAGGCACCGCGACGCAGGCGGATGATCTCGCCGTTGCCCTTCTGGACGTTGACGCCGCCGACGACCGGCGCCGACCGCATCTCGAATTCTTGCCGCTTCGCCCGACGCGACTTGCGCTGACGCGACTTGCCGCCGCCCTTGCCGAAGGCACCGGCGGTGCCACCGCCGGGACCACGACCGCGGCCACCGCCGCCACCGGGACGACCGGCGAAGCCGCCGCCCGCGGGAGCGCCGGGACGCTGGAAGCCTCCGGCACCGCCGGGACGACCGGGGCCGCCGGGACGCTGCTGGAACGGAGCGCCGGGACGGCCGCCGCCACCGGGACGACCGGCACCGCCGGGACGCGGGGCGCCGGGGCGAGGGGCACCGGGACGCGGTGCCTGCGGACGCGGGATGTTGCCGGGCGACGGGCGCTGACCCATGCCCTGCGCGCTCGCGAAGGGGTTGTTACCGGGGCGCGGGCCCGCGGGCCGCTGACCCATGCCCTGCGCGCTGGCGAACGGGTTGTTACCGGGGCGCGGCGCGCCGCCCGGACGCGGCGGGGTTGCACCACCGGGCTTGGGAGCCGCACCGGGCTTGGGCGCGCCCGGGGTCGCTGCGGCGGGCGTCGCACCCGGAGCGGATGCGGCGGGAGCCGCCGGAGCAGCCGGCGCGGATGCGGCGGGTGCCGCAGACTCAACCGGCGCCGGAGCAGGCGTCTCTACCGCCGCGGCCGGGGCTGCGGGCGTCGGAGCCTGCGGGCGCGGTGCCGCGGGACGAGCCGGACCCGGACGGGCGCCGCTCGTGGGCTTGGGTGCGGCGGCAGGCGCCGCGACTCCGTCTGCCTCGAGGGCAGCACGGAGCTTACGAGCCACCGGGGGCTCGATGGTGGATGAGGGGCTCTTGACGAACTCGCCGAGCTCCTTCAGCTTCGCAAGCGCGACCTTGCTGTCGACGCCGAGCTCGGAAGCGATCTCGTGCACGCGTGGTTTTGCCACAATTCTCCTGTCTTGGGGGCCTACCCAGGACAGGGCAGACCGTTAGTCGCGGACGGGTCTCATTTCGAGCCGTTCACTTTGTGTCCATAGCCGTTCAGCCGTTTCTCGATGGTCTGCGTGTCAAGCGGGCCTGACACACGCAATGCCCGCACGAACGCACGGCGCCTCAGGGCGGCATCCATGCATTCGGGCGTCTCGTGGACCCACGCGCCTCTGCCCGGCAGCGCCCCGCGCTCGTCGATGACGAGCGCGGAATCCGCGCAGACCACCCGCAGGAGGTCTTTCCGGGGAGCACGCGTGCGACATCCGACGCACGTTCGTACGGGTTCCATCTTACACCTGTCGACCGAGGGGGTCAGGGACGCGTCAGCTCTCCAGGATGCTGTCGGGCTGGATGTCGATCTTCGCTCCGGTGAGCTTCGCGGCGAGCCGGGCGTTCTGTCCTTCTTTGCCGATCGCCAGCGAGAGCTGGTAGTCCGGAACGAGCGCGCGGACGGCCTTGGTGCTCTGATCCAGGACGAATGCCGACGTCACCTTCGCGGGTGAGAGAGCGTTGGCCACGAAGGTCGCGAGATCGGCGTGGTAGTCGACGATGTCGATCTTCTCGCCGTTCAGCTCCTCGGTGACGGCGCGCACACGGCGGCCGAGCTCGCCGATGCAGGCGCCCTTCGCATTGATCGACGAGTCGTCGGTGCGCACAGCCATCTTGGTGCGGTGGCCCGCCTCGCGTGCGAGCGCGACGATCTCGACCACGCCGGCGGCGATCTCGGGCACCTCGAGCGCGAAGAGCTTGCGCACGAGGCCCGGGTGCGTGCGGGACACGGTGATCGCCGGCCCCTTCGTGCCCTTGGCGACGGAGGTGACGTAGACGCGGATGCGGGAGCCGTGACGGTACTCCTCGCCCGGCACCTGCTCCTCGGGCGGCAGGATCGCCTCGACGGTGCCGAGGTCGACGTGGACCATCCGAGGGTTCGGGCCCTGCTGGATGACGCCGGCGACGATGTCGCCCTCCTTGCCGCGGAACTCTCCCAGCACGGCGTCGTCGGCGATGTCGCGCAGCCGCTGGTTGATGACCTGCTTGGCAGCGAACGCAGCGATGCGACCGAAGTCCTCCGGCGTGCTCTCCTCTTCACCGACGATGACGCCCTCTTCGTCGCGCACGGGGATGAACACTCCGACGTGGCCGGTCTTGCGGTCGAGGTGGGAGCGTGCACCCTCGGGCAGCTCGCCGGTCGGCGAGGTGTGCTTCGCGTAGGCGGTCAGGATCGCCTGCTCGATGATGGCGACGAGTTCGTCGAAGGGGATCTCCCTCTCGCGCTCGACGGTACGCAGCAGTCCGAGATCGATATCCACGGTGACCTCCTATATTCAGCTCTTCGCGGCGGGCGACGCCGCCGCATCCCCCCTACGTTACCCGATCCGGCCTCATCCGCCGCAGTCGTCGAAGACGCTCTCCGGCACCACTTCGGCGCGTAGCGAGTTCGTCCAGCGCACCAGCGAGGTCAGCATTCCGGAGCGCGGCTGCAGGATGTCCTGATGCCCGCGCCCCGCCACCGGCACGGCCCGCACGCGCTCCCCGGCGTCGCACAGCCTCGACACCAGGTCGCGTTGCGTCTTCGTGGGCAGGACTTCGTCGTTCGTCCCCCACGCGATGAACAGGGGCGTGCCCCAGGGCCCGGTCGGAACGTTCTCCGCCAGCCGGCGTCCGAGCGCGCCGCGGGTGAGTTCGGCGGTGTCGAACGGGGTGTCCTCGCTCAGCCCCAGCGCCGTCAGAGCCGAGACCATCACACCCGGCTCGCTCAGGCACCGCTGCGTCATCTCTCGAATGAAGGAGCGCGCGCCAGTCGTCACATAGTCCTCGAGCCGGACATCCGAGTACGTGTCGGCGTACGGCACGATGACCCAGGAGACGAGCACGGTCAGCATCGCGCCCGCGTCGCCCCCTGTCAGCTCGCTCGCCAGAGCGACGGGGTCGGCGGCGGGGGCGAACGCGGCTGTTCCGAGCACGTCCACGCCCGGCGTGTATTCCGGCGCGAGCATGGTCGTCCACAGCGCCGCATGACCACCCTGCGAGTGCCCCCACACGACGGTCTCCGGCGACAGCACGAGATCGTCGATCTCGCCCGCGGCCAGCACCGCATCCAGCGCCGAGCGCGCTTCTCCCGTACCGATCAGGTAGGGGAAGTCACCCGGCGCACCCTGACCGCTGTAGTCGGGTGCGACGACGACCCAGCCGCGGGCCAGCATGCGCTCGAGGGCGGGGATCGCCCACTTCGTCGCTGTTCCGTCGGCGAGGCTCGGCGCGCAGCCGCGCGCCACGCCCGTCGTGCCGTGGTTCCACAGCAGCACCGGACGCGGACCGGGCGGCGGGTCGTCGGGGATGATCACCATTCCGCTGCCGATCGCGGGCGCTCCGGTGGATGAGCGCGTCGTGTACAGGATGCGCTGCACCTCGCCGCGACTGGGCTCGCGGCCGCCGTATTCGCCGACCCGGATCAACTGTCCGTGCCCCTCGGGAACGTGCGCGGGCGGATCGTAGAAGGCGTCCACGACGGGCGCGCCCTCGCGGAGCCAGTCGTTCAGGCCGAACCCGCCCACCGTCGTGGCCACCAGCACGAACGACAACGCATAGCGGCCGGACGCACGAAGGACCCGGCGTCGGCCGGAGGGAGCCGCCCGCACCCGGTCTTCGGCCTGAGCGCGTCCCTTCCGGCTCCGGATGCCGCGGGCGATGAGCCCGATGCCGAAGACGATGGTGCGCACACCGAAGACGACCGCGACGACGAGCAGCGTGACGTCGGGCCAGGTCAGCGAGAGGACACCGAACGCGACCTGAGCGCCGCCCCACACGGCCGAGAGCACGCGAACGCTGACCACGCCGCGGGCGAGCGCGTCACCGACGGAGGCCAGGCCCCCGACGACGAGCAGCACCGCGAGGGTCGGGGGCAGCAGCTCGATGCTGCGTCCGAGCCAGACGAGGATGACGATCCCGCCCGCGATCCACAGAAGCGCGATCAGACGTGTCCACCAGGTGGGCCCCGCGCGACGGGAGACCAGCTCGAGCACGCCGGAGACGATGACGCTCAGTCCGACGTACAGCCCCAGCAGCACGAGGGAGGCGAGCGGGCGGATGACGATGAGCAGGCCGAGCACGACGACGACGACCCCGATGAGCAGCACGACGCGCGCGGGCGCCGCATCCAGCAGACCCGGCAGAGCACTGACCCGCAGTCGGCGGCGCAGCGGAACGTGTTCGGGCATCGGGACATTGTAGGCGCGCGGCGCTCCCGGACCGGCATGCTCCGCAACCCCTCGGCTCCTGAGTCGCGAGATCGTATTCTGCGTCGATGAGCACCCCGAAGAAGACCGCCCGGCGCATCGAGAGCGACCCACGGCTGCGCACGCTCGCCAAGGCGGGCTACGCAGCGACCGGCCTCGTCCACGTACTGCTGGGCAGCATCGTGCTCGCCGTCGCGTTCGGCGGCGACGGGGATGCCGACCAGTCCGGCGCGTTCCAGGCACTGGCGGCCTCGCCCGCGGGGCTGGTCGCGCTGTGGGCGGTGGCGCTCGCGCTCCTCGCCCTGGCACTGTGGCACGCGGTGGCCGCGTTCGCCGGGGCCGGCGAGAAGGGCTCGTGGTCTCGACGTCTGTCCGAGGCAGGTCAGGCCGTGGCATTCGCTGCACTCGGCGTCATCGCGATCTCGGTGGCCATCGGCGGCCGATCGGATGGAGACGCGAGCGTCAAGGAGACGAGCAGCGGAGTCCTCTCGCTGCCGGGTGGGGCGCTCATCCTCGGCGCGGTGGGAGCCGGGGTCCTCGTGGCGGGCATCGCGTTCGGGGCGATCGGGGTCCGACGCAGCTTCCGGAAGAAGCTGTCGGTGCCGACCGGGGCGATGGGGACGCTGGTGGTGACGCTGGGCGTGGTCGGCTATGTGGCCAAGGGCGTGTCGCTCGCGACGGTGGGCGTCCTGCTGGGGGTGGCGGCGATCCGCGTCGATCCGCAGGAAGCGGGCGGCCTGGACGGCGCGGTGCGGTCTCTCCTCGAGCTTCCCGCAGGCCCGGTCATCGCGATCGCGGTCGGCGGCGGACTGATCGCCTACGGACTGTTCTGCTTGTTCCGCGCGCGATACGCCCGCCTTTGAGGCACCCCAGATCCGAGCGTGATGTTGCCGATGTCCGCGCAGGGGCGGCAAGCTGGCACGATACCCGTCGACCAAGGAGCGAGATGACGTCCTCCCCCGCTTTGCGCGGTTACCCGTTCCAGCCGGCAGACCCGGGACTCATCGGGCTGCTCGGTTTCGTGATCGCGACGCTGACCGCACAGCTCGCGCATCTCGGACTGCAGGATGAGAACCCCGTGTTCTGGGTCGGGGCAGCCTTCGGCGGCGTCGTGCAGGTGACGGCCGGAATGCTCTCCTACTTCATCGGCGACGACTTCCACTTCATCGTCTACAACGCCTTCGGCTGGTACTGGATCGTCGTCCCCGGCTTCCTCCTGGGCGAGGAGCTCGGCTTCTTCGAGGTGACCGCACAGGCGCGCGGGCTCTTCTCGCTGATCTTCGCGGTGCTGGCACTCCTGTTCGCGGTGCCGGGAGCGCTGCACAACAGAGTCCTGCCGGTCACGCTGATGTGCGTCGCGGGCGGGCTCGGACTGCAGTCCGCCGGCGCGTTCACCGCCGAGCCCGTCCTGGGGTCGGTCGGATCGGTGCTGCTGCTGGCCGCATCCGCGTTGGCGCTCTACATGCTCGTCGAGAAATTCCTGTGGCGAACGATGCACCGCCGCGTGCTGCCGCTCGGCCGCCCGTGGCTGCGGGGCGAGCCCGTGTCCGAGAGCTGAGCTCAGCTCTCCTGCAGCAGTCGGTACGCCTCGCCGAGAGCCACCTTCTCGCGGGAGCCCGTCCGACGGTCCCATACCTCGACGAGCCCCTCGGCCGCATCACGGCCGACGACGACGACGCGCGGCACGCCGACCAGCTCTGCGTCCCCGAACTTCACACCGGGCGAGACCTTCGGCCGGTCGTCGTACAACACGTCGAAGCCCCGGGACTCGAGCTCAGCGCTGATCTGCTCTGCAAGCTCGAACGCCACGGCATCCCGCCCCGCGGCCACGACATGCACGTCGAACGGCGCGACAGAAGCCGGCCAGATGAGGCCCTTCTCGTCATTGTTCAGTTCGGCGATGATCGCGAGGATGCGGGTCACGCCGATGCCGTAGGAGCCCATCGTGACCGTGACGAGCTTGCCGTTCTCGTCGAGGACTTTGAGACCCAACGCGTCGGCGTACTTGCGGCCGAGCTGGAACACGTGCCCGATCTCCATGCCGCGCGCGAGCGTGACGGGGCCCGAGCCGTCGGGCGCCGGGTCGCCCTCGCGCACATTGGCGACGTCCACGGTGCCGTCGGCGAAGAAGTCGCGGCCCGCGACGAGCGAGTGCACGTGCTTCTGGTCGATGTTGGCGCCGGTGACCCAGCTCGTGCCGTCGGCGACCCGGGGGTCGAGCAGGTAACGGATGCCGGTGGCGGACTCTTCGCCCAGCACGGCGCCCTCGGGCGACCACGGACCGATGTACCCCTTGACCAGCAGCGGGTGGGCGGCGAAGTCCGCCTCGGTGGCCGGTGCGACCTCTGCCGGCGCGAAAGCGACCTCCACGCGCTTGTCGTCGACCTCGCGGTCGCCGGGGAGCCCGATGACGACGAGTTCGCGCGAACCGTCGAGGTGCGTGAGCGCGAGCACGACGTTCTTGAGCGTGTCGGCAGCGGTGTACTCGCCCTCGAGCACCGCGTTCATGTGGTCGACGAGAGTCGCGATCGTCGGGGTGTTCGGCGAGTCGAAGACGACGGGCTCCGGCAGGCCTTCGATCGGACGCGCTTCAGGCACCGCCGTCGTGTACGCCTCGACGTTGGCCGCGTACCCTCCGGCGGAGCGCACGAACGTGTCTTCGCCGACAGGGGTCGGGTGCAGGAACTCCTCGGATCGGGATCCGCCCATCGCGCCCGCATCCGCCTGCACGATGACGTACTCGAGACCGAGCCGCTGGAAGATGCGCTCGTACGCGTCGCGCTGCGCCTGGTAGGAGACGTCGAGTCCCGCATCCGTCGCATCGAACGAATAGGCGTCCTTCATCGTGAACTCGCGGCCGCGCAGGAGACCCGCGCGGGGTCGAGCCTCGTCGCGGTACTTGTCCTGGATCTGGTAGATCGTCAGCGGAAGATCCTTGTAAGACGAGTACAGATCCTTCACCAGCAACGTGAAGGCCTCTTCGTGCGTGGGGGCGAGCAGGTAGTCGCCGCCCTTGCGGTCCTGGAGGCGGAACAGCAGGTCGCCGTACTCTTCCCAACGACCCGTGGCCTCATACGCACCGCGGGGCATGAGCGCCGGGAAGTGCACCTCCTGCGCGCCGGCGGCAGCCATCTCCTCGCGGACGACCGTCTCGATCTTCGCCTTCACGCGCAGCCCCAGCGGGAGCCACGCGAAGATGCCGGCCGCCTGCGGGCGGATGTAGCCGGCACGGATCAGCAGCTTGTGGCTGGCGACCTCGGCGTCGGAGGGGTCCTCGCGGAGCGTGCGGAGGAAGAACGTTGACAGACGTGTGACCACGATTCCCAGTCTACGGATGCGGCGGGCCGCCGTGAGCGCGAGGGTCACGGCGGCCCGGGCTCAGCCGACCGCCTCTTCCAAGGCTTCGATGATGCGCACTCCGAGCTCGCCCAGGGCATCATCGCTCGGGCTCGCGCCGTCGACCGGCGCCCCGACCCGAACCAGGTTGACCCCGTCGGACACGACGACGTACTTGTTGTGACCCTCCCACGGATCGTCGTCGGGCAGCGTCCACGCCGAGTAGTCCCCACGCACGGCGAGAGGCGATGCCCCGCTGACGGACGCGAAGTCACTCGCGTTGGTCGCACCACCGGAGATCGTCCTGACGGACACGTTCCCGCCGGCACCCACCGTGAAGGTGCAGCCGCCCACAGCCCCCCGCCGAGAAGGAATCTCCCCGGGATAGATCTGAGACGGCGATTGTCCCTGAGGCGGGGAGACGACCGCGACCGTCACCGGCGCCCCCAGGACGCCCGCGACGTCGACATACGCGGTCACGTCATCGCAGCTCACCGCCGGCCACCACTCATCGACCGGCTCGGCAGGTGCCGGGCTCGGCCACTGCGTGGCGCGCTGGAACGCCGTATCCATCAGACCCGCCGGGTCCGGACCGCTCTGTCCCACCGCGACGGCGGAGACGGACATCCACACACCGTCGCGGACCCCGGTGAGCGTGCAGCTGTTGGAGGCCGCGTCGCAACGGGAGGCCTCCTCGAGACCCCCGAGGAACGGCTCTACAACACTCAGTGGGTATGCCCACATGGTCAGCTTTTGCTCGCCGTACCCGGGGTCGTTGCTCCACGTGCAGCTCAAACCCCCTTGAGCGGCGAGAGAGCCGTCCGCCCACGCCCCCGCCATCGGCTTCATCGTCACGCCGAAGAACTCGCCGACCTCGTCCGTCGTGATCGCGTTCGCGCAGACTCCGCCGAAGGGCTGGACCCCGCGCGCGCCGGCGGGAGCTTCCTCCGTCGGCGTCGGCGTCGGCGCGGTGGTCGCGGTGGTCTCGATCGGGGTGGCGACCCGGTCCGGGCTGCCCATCGCGGTCAGCGCGACCGCTCCCACCACCGCCGCGACGAGCACGACCGCGGCGCCACCGGTGATCGCCTGCATCCGACGCCGCCTCGCGGCACGCATCCGTCCCGCGCCCGCCGTCACCAGCGCGCGGAGTTCGTTCTGTTCACCGGCGGACAGCCGCTCATCGTTCACGCCCATGACGCCTCCACCTCCGCCATCTCGTCGCGGAGCTTCGCTTTCGCCCGCGCCAACCTCGACTTCACGGTTCCCGCAGCGACACCCAACGTCTCGGCGACCTCCCGCTCCGAATAGCCCTCCAGCACCGCCAGCACGACAACGGCCCGCTCCCGCTCCGGCAACCTCCGCAAAGCGGCCAGCACCCCGGTCTCATCCGACGCCGCCGGCGCATCGACATGACGCTCCGCCGGCGTCTTCGCCAGCAACGCCCGATACCGCCTGGCCGAACGCTCCAGATTCCGCGCCGCATTCGCCACCGTCACCAACAGCCACGGCAGCACGGAGCCGTCCACCACACGCACCGAGGCACGCTTGCGCCACAGCTCGAAGAACGCCACCGCCACCGCATCCTTCGCATCCTCGTGATCCCCCAACAACCGGAACGCATGCCGGAACACCCGCCCCTGATGCAGATCGAACACATGCCCCAACGCCGACTCATCACCGGCACGCACCCGTTGCCACAACGCGGCTTCAGCATCTCTCACACTCTGAAGTGTCCGGCATCGCGCGTTCGGTTCCCGAACTGCGCAGATTCATCCGAACCCGACGGCGTACGCACGGCGAAGCGTCTTTCGCGCGCCTCCCCGGCCCCTCACGTTCACGTCAGCACCGGGGGCCGTGCAGATGTCGCGGGACGGCGCGCCGATTTGACCGGCACCCTGTCATCGTGCGCAATATATTGCATGCCGATCCCCACGCAGACGCTTCCCCCGCGACCCCTGTTGCGCGACGAGGTCTACGTGCGGCTGCGCGACGCGATCGTCGACGGCACCCTTGCGCCCGACGAGCAACTACGCGACACCGAGATCGCCGCGTGGCTCGGAGTGAGCCGGACGCCCGTCCGAGAAGCACTGCTCGAGCTCGGTCGATCCGGGCTCGTTCGAGCGCTCCCGGGGCGCTCCACCGTCGTCGCACCGATCGACCCGCAGAGCGTCCGTGACGCGCAGGCGGTCGTTGCCGCCATGCACCGGCTGGCGATCGAGACGGCGATTCCCCGCCTGACCGCCGACGACATCGAACGGATGCGGGAGGCGAACGCCGCGTTCACCGCCGCGCAGTCGAGCGGCGATGTCGAGGCCGCCCTCGCCGCCGATCATGCGTTCCACGACGTCGCGATCACCGCATCCGCAAACACCGCGGTGCGCACCGTACTCGGACAGTACGAACCGGTCCTCCAACGCGCAGAGCGCCTGCGCTTCGGTTCGACCGAGGGGCACGCCTCGGCTGCACGCCACGCGCGTCTCATCGAGCTCTGCGCCGCCGGCGACGTCGCGGGCGCCGCTGCTCTCGCCGAGCAGACCTGGCGGAGCCTCGCCATCGACCAGACGTATCCGACCCCCGACACCGCCACCCCCGAGGAGCCCTCCGCATGAAGCTCGACCAGTTCCCCCGCCACCCGCTCACCTTCGGGCCCAGCCCGCTGCAGCACCTGAAGCGCCTGAGCCAGCACCTCGGCGGCGCTCAGGTCTGGGCGAAACGCGAGGACGTCTCGAGCGGCCTCGCCTTCGGCGGCAACAAGGTGCGCAAGCTCGAGTACATCGTGCCGGATGTGCTCGCCTCGGGAGCGGACACCCTCGTCTCGATCGGCGGCTACCAGTCGAATCACACCCGCGCGGTCGCCGCGGTCGCCGCTCACCTGGGCCTGAAGGCGCGCCTGGTGCAGGAGAAGTGGGTGCCCTGGGACGACCCGACCAATGACAAGGTCGGCAACATCCTGCTCTCACGCATGATGGGGGCCGATTCCCGGCTGGACGACGCCGGTTTCGACATCGGGATCCGCGATTCGTGGCGGCAGGCCCTTGCGGAAGTGGAGGATGCCGGCGGCACGCCGTATCCGATCCCCGCCGGCGCCTCGGAGCACCCGCTGGGCGGGCTCGGTTTCGCCAACTGGGCGTTCGAGGTCGCCGAGCAGGAGAAGCAGCTCGGCGTCTTCTTCGACACGATCGTCGTGTGCACGGTGACCGGCTCCACCCACGCCGGCATGGTCGCCGGCTTCGCCGCGCTGGAGGACCTCACCGGCATCAAGCGCCGGGTGCTCGGCATCGACGCATCCGCCACGCTCACGAAGACGCGCGACCAGGTGGGCCGGATCGCGCGCGCGACGGCAGAGCTGATCGAACTCGGCCGCGACCTGCGCGACGACGAGATCCAGGTTCTCGAAGGATGGGCGGGTGAGCTCTACGGGATCCCCGTCGACTCGACGATGGAGGCGATCGCACTCGGCGCTCAGCTCGAGGCGATGATCACCGATCCCGTCTACGAGGGCAAGTCGCTGGCCGGGCTCATCGACCTCGTCGGATCCGGCGACATCCCCAAGGACTCCACGGTGCTCTACGCGCACCTCGGCGGCCAGCCGGCGATCAACGCCTACCACTCCCTCTGGAGCTGACGCCGCACCGCCGACCGGCCGCCGCCATCCCTGCCCGAGTTGCGTCGCAGTTGCGCAACCGCGTCAGTCATTGCCAGGCGCATCTGCGCAAACCTGTGGCATCTGCGCACATGCGACGCAACTCGGGCGGCCGAATGCCGGCGCGCGAGACGAGGATGCGGCCCGCGAGCGGATGCGGGCGGGTCAGGCGGTGACGACCTGCGCGGTGCCGAGGGGGGCGTCGGGGCCCATCTCGGCGGCGATGCGATTCGCCTCGGCGATCAGGGTCGCGACGATCTCGCTCTCGGGCACGGTCTTCACGACCTCGCCCTTCACGAAGATCTGCCCCTTGCCGTTGCCGCTGGCCACACCGAGGTCGGCGTCACGCGCCTCACCGGGTCCGTTGACGACACAACCCATGACGGCCACGCGCAGCGGCACGGTCATGTCCTTCAGCCCTTCGGTGACATCGTCGGCGAGGGTGTAGACGTCGACCTGCGCGCGGCCGCAGGAGGGGCACGAGACGATCTCGAGCTTGCGCTCGCGCAGGTTCAGCGACTGCAGGATCTGGTGGCCGACCTTGACCTCCTCGGCCGGCGGCGCGGAGAGCGAGACCCGGATGGTGTCGCCGATGCCCTCTGAGAGGAGGATGCCGAACGCGGTCGCCGACTTGATGGTGCCCTGGAAAGCAGGACCCGCCTCGGTGACACCCAGGTGCAGTGGCCAGTCGCCTCGCTCGGCGAGCAGACGGTACGCCTTCACCATCACGACCGGGTCGTTGTGCTTGACCGAGATCTTGAAGTCGTGGAAGTCGTGCTCCTCGAACAGCGACGCCTCCCAGACGGCACTCTCCATGAGCGCTTCGGGAGTCGCCTTGCCGTATTTCTCCAGCAGACGCTTGTCGAGCGAGCCCGCATTGACGCCGATGCGCAGAGACACACCCGCGGCCGACGCCGCCTTGGCGATCTCGCCCACCTTGTCGTCGAACTGGCGGATGTTGCCGGGATTGACCCGGACCGCGGCGCATCCGGCGTCGATCGCCTGGAACACGTACTTCGGCTGGAAGTGGATGTCGGCGATGACGGGGATCTGGCTCTTCTTGGCGATGATGTGCAGCACGTCCGCGTCGTCCTGACTCGGAACCGCCACTCGCACGATCTCGCACCCGGAGGCGGTCAGCTCCGCGATCTGCTGCAGCGTCGCGTTGATGTCGGTGGTCTTGGTGGTCGTCATCGACTGCACGCTGATGGGCGCGTCTCCGCCGACGAGCACCTTGCCGACCCGGATCTGACGGCTCTTACGGCGCGGGGCGAGGATTTCCGGGACGCGCGGCATCCCGAGGTTCACGGCTGGCACGCGATCAGCCTACGCGCCCGCTGCTGTGTGGGGACCGAGGCTTGCGCCCACGTCGACCCCACGTCGCGGAGCGCCCATGGGCGGATGTGGTACTTTCTCGCCATGCACACGAACCGCACCTGGTGGCACACCGCGTAGGCGGTGTGCGTGTGCGACACGGACCGCCCCCGGGCGGTCCTTCTTCATGAGGCGGCCGCTTTCTGGACGAAGGAACGACCAAGATGGACAACGCCGCCTCCCTGCTCAGCGAGCTGACCGCATCCGCCGCGCCGTTCGCGCTGATTGCGCGCGACACGCACACCGTCGAGGTGCTCACCGGCGACGTCGTGGACGTCGAACTGCTCGCCGACATCCCCCTGCACGACGCCGACGGCACTCCCCGCGAGGTGCTGGCGCTGGTGCCGTACCGGCAGGTGCGCGAGCGCGGCTTCGTCTGCCACGACGACGGTGCGCCGTTGCGCTGTCTCGTCGTCACCGACCATCGCTCACTCCCCCGCGCCGAGGTGCTCGCTGCGCTGCCCACGGCCGCGATTCCCCTCGAGGATGCGGGCTTCGAAATGTCGGACGAGACGTACGCGGACATCGTCCGCACCGTCATCGCCGACGAGATCGGTCGCGGCGAGGGCGCCAACTTCGTCATCCGTCGGGACTTCACCGCGTCGGTGGCGGCCGATCCGCGTGTGACCGCGCTCACCTGGTTCCGCGCTCTGCTCGAGCACGAACGCGGCGCGTACTGGACGTTCGCTGTCGTCACCGACGGACACGTCGCGGTCGGCGCGAGCCCCGAGGCCCACGTGAGCGCTCAGGGCGGCATCGTCACGATGAACCCCATCTCCGGCACCTTCCGGCACCCCGACACCGGCGCGACGGTCGAGACGCTGGCCGAGTTCCTCGAGTCGACCAAGGAGACCGAAGAGCTCTTCATGGTGGTCGACGAGGAACTCAAGATGATGAGCGCCGTCTGCTCCGACGGCGGCCGCATCACGGGTCCGCACCTCAAGGAGATGTCGCGGCTCACTCACACCGAGTACATGCTGCGCGGCTCGTCGCGACTGGACCCTCGTACGATCCTGCGCGAGACGATGTTCGCGCCGACGGTGACCGGCTCGCCCATGCAGAACGCCTGCACCGTCATCGCACGACACGAGACCGAGCCCCGCGGCTACTACTCGGGCGTCGCGGCGCTGTTCACCCCGACGACGGATGCGGCGGGCACCGAACACGACCTCGATGCCCCCATCCTCATCCGCACCGCCTACCTCGTCGACGGTCGCCTGCGGGTGCCGGTCGGCGCGACGCTCGTGCGCCACTCGGACCCGGACGGCGAAGTCGGCGAGACCCACGGCAAGGCCGCGGGCGTGCTGGGCGCCATCGGCGCCGTCCCCCGCACACGCGTCGCGGACCCCGACGCGCCCGCCGCCGCCCGTCCTCTCGCGGACGACCCGGAGATCGCCGCCCTCCTCGCCTCGCGCAACGCCCGCCTCGCGGCGTTCTGGCTGAACCCGCAGAGCGGCTCCTCCGACGGCCCGTTCGCGGGTCGCACCGCGATCGTCGTGGACGCGGAAGACCGCTTCACGACGATGCTCGCGCACCAGCTGCGACACCTCGGTCTCGAGACGACGATCGTCGATTGGAGCGCCGCGGACGCCGCCGCGCTCGACGCGGCCGACCTCGTGATCGCGGGACCGGGCCCCGGCGACCCCCGCGACGACGACAGTGACCGCATCCGTCGGATGCGCGAGATCGTCGGCGCCCGGTTGGACACGGGCCGACCGCTGCTCGCCGTGTGCCTGAGCCACCAGATCCTCGCCGATCGCCTCGGCATCGCGCTGGCGCCCCTGGCGCGCCCTCATCAGGGCCTGCAGCTCGAGGTGGACGTGTTCGGGGAGCCCGCATCCATCGGCTTCTACAACACCTTCACCGCACGCGTCACGCCGGGAACCTCGCTCGTCGACGACGTCGAGGTGTCGGCCGATCCGATGTCCGGCGATGTCTATGCGCTCCGCGGAGCCGGATTCGCCTCGGTGCAGGGGCACCTGGAGTCCATCCTGTCCCGTGACGGGATGCGAACCCTCGAGCGACTCATCTCCGCCGCGCTGGGAGCGCCGGTCGCCTGAGGCGGGTCAGATCAGCGACAGCGGGTTGATCAGATCGGCCAGGATCAGCACGCCGCCCATGACCGCGAGCGCCGCCACGACGACGAACGTCAGCGGGACGAGCTTGGTCGCGTCCACGGGCCGGGGTGCAGGGCGGCGCGCGATGCGCGCCCACCATCTCTTGATGCCGTCCCAGAGCGCGACGACGACGTGCCCGCCGTCCAGCGGCAGCAGCGGCACGAGGTTGAAGACGAACAGCGCGATGTTGAGCGAGCCCAGCAGCCCGATGATCCCGGCGACGCGATTGACGATCGGCGAGGATGACGACGCCATCTCCCCGGCGATCACTCCCGCGCCCACGACGCTCAGCGGACCGTTCGGATCGCGCTCGGCGCCCGTGACGAGGGTCGATGCCGTCTCGGCCACCATCACCGGCAGCTTGACGATGATGCCGGCCACCGCGCCCACGTTCTCGATCGCCGCCTGGGGGCCCGCCCACAGCGGCTGAGCGACCAACGCGCCGGTGGGTCGCACACCGATGAAGCCGATCTCGGTGCTCGGGTCGTCCGCCTTGGGCACCGCCGCCGGTGTGATCGTCACGGTGCGCTGCGTGCCGTCCCGGTCGATGACGAAGTTCATCGCCCGCCCCGGCGACGCCTGGATGAGCGCGGTCGCCTCGGTGAAGTCGGCGACCGCCTGGCCGTCGATCGAGACGATCGTGTCGCCCGGCTCGAGGCCCGCCTGCGCGGCCGGCGCCGCGGAGGACGCGCACTCCTGGGAGGTGGAGGACGCCGGCACGCACTCGCTGAGCGATGACACGGTCGTCGTCGCCGTCTGCACGCCGAATCCGCTGAAGAGGATCGTGAAGAGCACGACCGCCAGCAGCAGGTTCATGAAGGGCCCGCCCAGCATGATGATGACCCGCTTGTAGACGGGGAGCCGATAGAAGGTGCGCTCCTCGGCGCCGATCAGCGTCTCCGCGTTGGCCTCGCGGGCATCCTGCACGAGCGTGCGGAAGAAGCGGGACGAGACCCGCCCACGGGCCCTGCGACCGGGCGCTCC
Organism: Microbacterium sp. SORGH_AS_0428; assembly: GCF_031453615.1. Classification (NCBI taxonomy): domain Bacteria; kingdom Bacillati; phylum Actinomycetota; class Actinomycetes; order Micrococcales; family Microbacteriaceae; genus Microbacterium; species Microbacterium sp. SORGH_AS_0428. Next base: position 884,116 of record NZ_JAVIZT010000001.1, read on the forward strand.
CCCGGCGTCGCCCGCGTCCTCTTCCACCGCCGGCGCGGGCGGGTACATACCGGCCATCGAGATGTAGCCGCCCAGCGGCAGCAGCTTGACGCCGTACTCCGTCTCTCCTCGGCGACGCGAGAACAGGGTCGGGCCGAAGCCGATCATGTACTGACCGACGCGCACACCGAACGCCTTGGCGGGCACGAGATGACCGATTTCGTGGAGGGCGATCGAGACGGCGAGGCCGACGATGAGCACCACCACGCCGATCACGAAGGCGAGGATCGTCACCGCACCACCGTAGCGGCGACGGCTTTGAGCGAGCCGTGCACGCCCGCGGCGAGCCACGAGCACGGACCGCGTCTGGTTGAATGGAGGGCCATGTCATCCCCCGCGAATCTGCCCCCGGTCCTGCGCCCAGAGAACCCTCCGACGCGGGCCTTGGCCGAGCTCGCGAGCCGCTTCGGCGCAGAGGTCCGCGGCGACGCACGGGGTGTCGAGCTGCACGGGATCACGCTCGCGACGGCCGACCTCCGTCCGGGCGAGGCGTTCGTCGCCCTCCAGGGCGTGAACCGCCACGGTGCGGAGTTCGCGGCCCAGGCGATCGACCGCGGCGCGGTCGCGATCATCACGGATGCGGCGGGCGCCGACATCATCGGCACGGCCGGTGTCCCGGTTCTCGTGCTCGAGAACCCGCGGGCGCGGATGGGTGAGCTGTCCGCATGGGTCTACGGCACCGGCGTCGACGACGAGCTTCCGCTCCTGTTCGCCACGACGGGCACCAACGGCAAGACGAGCGTCTCCCACCTCCTCGAAGGCATGCTTTCGCAGCTCGGTGTCGTCACCGGGCTCTCCTCCACGGCCGAGCGCCACATCGCGGGCCAGGTGATCGTTTCACGCCTGACGACGCCCGAGGCATCGGAGTTCCATGCGCTCCTCGCGCTCATGCGGGAGAGGGGCGTCGAGGCGGTCGCCGTCGAGGTGAGCGCGCAGGCGCTCAGCCGCCACCGCGTGGACGGGATCGTCTTCGACGTCGCCGCCTTCACGAACCTCACCCATGACCACCTCGACGACTACGCCGACATGGAGGAGTACCTCGAGGCGAAGCTTGCCCTGTTCCGTCCGGACCGCGCCCGTCGCGCCGTGATCTCGCTCGACTCGGCCGCCGCGGCGGACGTCGTGGCGCGGTGCGAGATCCCCTACACGACCATCGCGACGCCCGACATCGCCGCGGACTCCGAGCTCGCCGCCACCGCCCAGTGGCGGGTGGAGATCATCGACGAGCGCCAGGAGGGAACCCGGTTCGCGCTGCACGGTCCTGCCGGCGAGCGCCTCGAGACGGTGGTTCCCGTCATCGGTCGCCACATGGCGGCCAATGCGGCACTCGCGATCGTCATGATGTACGAGGGCGGCTACTCGTGGCAGCGTCTCGCGGACGCGTTGGACGGCTCACGCATCGAGGCCTACCTGCCGGGTCGCACCGAGCGGGTGTCGGGCGATGCGGGACCCGCCGTGTACGTGGACTTCGGGCACTCGCCGGACGCATTCGAGAAGACCCTCGCCGCCGTCCGTCGCGTCACCCCCGGCCGCGTTCTCATGCTGTTCGGCGCCGACGGCGACCGCGACACCACGAAGCGCCACGACATGGGGCGCACCGGCGTGGAGGGTAGCGACATCCTCGTCATCACCGACCACCATCCGCGCTTCGAGGAGCCGACCTCGATCCGGGCGACTCTGATCGAGGGGGCCCGGCGCGCGCGTCCGGACGCCGAGATCCACGAGTTCTCCCCGCCCGAGCGCGCGATCGTCGAGGCCGTCGCGCTGGTCGGCGAGGGCGACGCGATCCTCTGGGCAGGCCCCGGTCACCAGGATTACCGCGACATCCGCGGGCAGCGCACGCCGTACTCCGCTCGTGAACTCGCACGCCGTGCGCTGCGGGACGCCGGGTGGCCCGTTCCCGAGCCGCGCTGGCCCGTTCCCTACGGCGACTGAAGCCGCGATCGTCCGCACTGCGGCGGCGCCTGCCGTGCGCAGGACCTTAGTCCCTGGCGTGCCCAGAGCCTTGTTGTTCCCACACAAGGAAGCCAGTGGTCTGACCTCTCTGATTATTCACGGCGTGCATGCTCCGAACGCCGCCTCAGCGCGGGTCTAGCGTGACAACAGGCCCGCCGGGCGGGCGCCCGAAGACGAGCACCACCCCGACGCGACCGGCCCCACGAGGACAAGGAAGCGACATCATGAGCATCGTCACCCCCGCAGGAGTATCCCGCGACGCGCAGGACGCCCAGCCCCAGGCCTGGGACGGCTTCACGGCCGGCCCGTGGCAGGACGGCATCGACGTGCGCGACTTCATCCAGCGCAACTACACCCCGTACACCGGCGACGGCTCGTTCCTCGCAGGACCCACCCAGCGCACGACACGGGTGTGGAACACGCTGGCCGCCATGTTCCCCGAGGAACGCGAGCGCGGCGTCTACGACATCGACCCCTACACGCCCGCCACCATCACGGCCCACCAGCCGGGTTACATCGCGAAGGACGACGAGCTGATCGTCGGCCTGCAGACCGATGCGCCGCTCAAGCGCGCGATCATGCCGAACGGCGGATGGCGGATGGTCGAGGGCGCCCTGAAGACCTACGGCTACGAGGTCGACGAGACCCTCAAGGCGATCTACACGCAGTACCGCAAGACCCACAACGAGGGTGTCTTCGACGTGTATTCCCCCTCCGTGCGCGCCGCCCGCCGGTCGCACATCATCACGGGCCTCCCCGACGCCTACGGCCGCGGCCGCATCATCGGCGACTACCGGCGCGTGGCGCTCTACGGCGTCGACGCGCTCATCGCCGCGAAGAAGATCGACAAGCTCGGGCTGGACACGACGCCGTTCACGGAGGACATCGTGCGTGCCCGCGAAGAGCACGCCGAGCAGATCCGCGCCCTGGGCGAGCTGAAGCAGATGGCGGCCTCCTACGGCTACGACATCTCCGGACCCGCCACGACCGCCCGCGAGGCCGTCCAGTGGCTCTACTTCGCCTACCTGGGTTCGGTGAAGGAGCAGAACGGCGCGGCGATGTCGCTCGGTCGGACCTCGACGTTCCTCGACGTGTTCGTCCAGCGCGACCTCGAGCGGGGACTGCTCACCGAGAGCGACGCACAGGAGATCATCGACGACTTCGTCATCAAGCTGAGGATCGTGCGATTCCTTCGTACTCCCGAGTACGACCAGCTGTTCTCGGGTGACCCGACGTGGGTGACCGAGACGATCGGCGGCGTCGGCGAGGATGGCCGACCGCTGGTGACGCGCACCTCGTTCCGCTACCTGCAGACGCTCTACAACCTGGGTCCGGCACCCGAGCCGAACATGACCGTGTTCTGGAGCGAGCAGCTGCCCGAGGGGTTCAAGAACTTCTGCGCGCAGGTCTCGATCGACACCTCGGCCGTCCAGTACGAGTCGGATGACCTCATCCGCGCCCAGTGGGGCGACGACGCGGCCATCGCCTGCTGCGTGTCCCCCATGCGCGTGGGCAAGCAGATGCAGTTCTTCGGCGCTCGCGTGAACCTCGCCAAGACCCTCCTGTACGCCATCAACGGCGGCCGCGACGAGGTCACGGGCGAGCAGATCGCCCCGGAGGAGACGCCCGTCGGCGACGGCCCCCTCGACTACGCCGACGTGGATGCCCGCTTCGACCGGATGATGGACTGGCTCGCGGCGACCTACGTGGAGGCACTGAACTGCATCCACTGGTCGCACGACAAGTACGCGTACGAGCGTCTCGAGATGGCGCTTCACGACAAGGACGTGCTGCGCACGATGGCCTTCGGCATCGCCGGGCTCTCGGTCGCCGCGGACTCCCTCTCCGCCATCAAGTACGCCACCGTCACTCCGATCCGCGACGAGCGGGGCATCGTCGTCGACTACCGCACCGAGGGCGTCTTCCCCGCCTACGGCAACGACGACGACCGAGCGGACGCGATCGCCGTCGAGCTCGTCGAACGGTTCATGGCGAAGCTTCGCCGTCACCCCATGTACCGCAACGCGCTGCCGACGCAGTCCGTGCTGACGATCACCTCGAACGTGGTCTACGGCAAGGCCACGGGCAACACCCCCGACGGACGTCGCGCCGGCGAGCCGTTCGCACCGGGCGCCAACCCGATGAACGGGCGCGACACCCACGGGATGCTGGCCTCGGCCCTCTCGGTCGCGAAGGTGCCGTACACGGAGGCCCAGGACGGAATCTCGCTGACCAACACGATCGTGCCGGCCGGCCTCGGCCGCACGGCGGACGAGCGTTCGCGCAACCTGGCGGGCCTGCTGGACGCGTACTTCAGCTCCAACGGGTACCACATGAACGTCAACGTGCTGAACCGCGAGACGCTTCTGGACGCCATGGAGAACCCCGAGGCCTACCCGCAGCTGACGATCCGCGTGTCCGGCTATGCCGTGAACTTCGTGCGGCTGACGCGCGAGCAGCAGCTCGATGTGCTGTCCCGCACGTTCCACGGGGGGATGTGAGGCAGCCATGACCGTGCTGCTGGGCACGCCGCTCCCCCGTGATGCGGTGCAGCTCGATGCTCCGGCCATGGAGGCCGGCACCACCCGTCGCGGTGGTGCCGGCCTCCACGGCCTCGACGTGGCCGACATCGACCGCGCCGGACGCCTCGCCGCGATGCGCACCGGCGAACTCGGCTCCGTGCACTCGTGGGAGCTGGTCACGGCGGTCGACGGCCCCGGAACGCGCCTGACCCTCTTCCTCAACGGCTGTCCGCTGCGGTGCCTGTACTGCCAGAACCCGGACACGTTCGCGATGAAGGACGGCGTCGCGGTGACGGCGGATGCGGTCCTGGAGCGCCTCCGCCGGTATCTCGGCGTCTTCCGCGCCACCGGTGGCGGTCTCACGATCTCCGGCGGCGAGGTGCTCATGCAACCCGCCTTCGCGGCCCGGCTGGTCCGCGGCGCCAAGGCGATGGGAATCCACACGGCACTCGACACGTCCGGCTACCTGGGAGCGCACGCCACCGACGAGCTTCTCGCCGACACAGATCTGGTCCTGCTGGACGTGAAGTCCGGCGACCCGGATACCTATCGCCGCGTCACGGGCCGGGAACTCGAGCCGACCCTCGAGTTCGGCGAGCGCCTGGCGCGCCGCGGTGACGTCGAGGTGTGGGTACGGTTCGTCCTCGTCCCCGGTCTCACCGACGACGTCGAGAACGTCGCCGCGGTCGCGCGCTACGCCGCATCCCTGAACGGGATCCGGCCCGGCACCGTGACCCGCGTGGAGGTCCTGCCCTTCCACCAGATGGGTCGCGACAAGTGGCACGAACTGGGACGCACCTATCCCCTCGAAGACACGCCCGCACCCGAGAAGGAGCTCATCGAACGGGTGCGCGGACAGTTCGCGGCAGAAGGGCTGACGGTCTACTGACCAGCGGCGAGCACAGCCGCATCCGCCGCGCGCCGCGCCCAGCTCTCGGCATCGACCAGGCCCTCGCGACTCAGTGTCGCGGGGGCCTCGTGCGCGTCGACGACGCGGCGGACGATGTCGACGATGTCGAGGAATCCGATGCGTCCCTCGTGGAACGCGTCGACCGCCTGCTCGTTGGCCGCGTTGAACACCGCGGGATACGTGCGTCCGGCTTCACCCACGCTCTTGGCGAGCGCGACAGCCGGGAACGCCTCATCGTCGAGCGGCTCGAACGTCCAGGCCGAGGCGCGGGTGAAGTCGAGGGGTGCTCCGACACCGCTCACCCGGTGCGGCCAGTCGAGCCCCAGCGAGATGGGCAGGCGCATGTCCGGAGGCGAGGCCTGCGCGATCGTGGATCCGTCCACGAACTCGACCATCGAGTGCACGATCGACTGCGGATGCACCACGACATCGATCTGCGCGTAGGGGATTCCGAACAGCAGGTGCGCCTCGATGACCTCGAGCCCCTTGTTCACGAGGCTCGCCGAGTTCGTGGTCACCACTCGTCCCATGTCCCATGTCGGATGGGCGAGCGCCTCGGCCGGCGTGGCTGCGGCGAGCTGCGCGCGCGTGCGGCCTCGGAAGGGTCCGCCGGATGCGGTGAGCACGAGCCTGCGCACCTCGGAGGGCACTCCCGAGCGCAGAGCCTGCGCGATCGCCGAGTGCTCGGAGTCCACGGGGACGATCTGGCCCGGCTCGGCCAGCGCGGTCACCAGCTCGCCGCCGACGATGAGCGACTCCTTGTTCGCGAGCGCCAGCGTGCGCCCCTCCTCGAGAGCGGCGAGGGTGGGTCCCAGCCCGACGGAGCCGGTGATGCCGTTGAGGACGACATCCGCGTCGACGCCGCGGACGAGCGCCTCCGCCTCGACGGCTCCGAGGGCCGTGTCGGCGACGCCGAACTCCGCCGCCTGGGCGGCGACGCCCGCGCGGTCGGTGCCCGCCGCCAGGCCCACGACGCGGAAGCGATCCGGGTTGTTCCGGATCACCTCCAGCGCCTGGGTGCCGATCGACCCGGTAGAGCCGAGGACGACGACGCGCCGCACGGGATCAGCCCTCGGTCGGCTTCGTGGAGACGATGTCGATGACGAACACGAGCGTCTCCCCCGCCAGCTGCTGCTGCGACGATCCGGCCTCGCCGTAGCCGCACGACGGCGACATCGACACCAGCACCTGCGAGCCGGCCTTCTGTCCTTCCAGCGCTCGCTTGAAGCCGACCACGACGCCGTCGGTCGAGAAGCTCGCGGTCTGACCGCGGTCGTAGCTCGAGTCGAACGTCGAGCCGTCCGACCACTTCACACCCGCGTAGTTGACCTCGACCGTGTCGCCGGCACCGACGGTGTCGCCGTCGCCCTCCTTGAGCACCTCGACACGCACGCCGTCCTCAGGAGACGACGCGGGGATGGTGATCGTGGGCTTGTCGTCGGAGAAGGTCACGCTGGGAGCCTCGCCCGCGAACGGCTCCGCCTGGCACCACTGCGCCTCGGGCGTCGACGAGATGAGGTCCACGACGAACACCTGCGCCGCGCTGTTGCTGCTCGCGGGCAGCGTCGCGACCACGCGGGTTCCGGGAGTGGCGCAGCCGAGCACCTTGCCCAGCACGCTCTCGGCGGCGACCGGCTGGGGCTGCACGGGCGTGCCGTCGTAACCCACGGAGCCCTGCAGCTGCCCGGTGGCCGCGTCGAAGGCGGAGAGCGCATAGGTGACGTAATCGCCCGCGGCGATGGGGGTACCGGTGCCCTCGGTGACCACGGTGCGCTCCACGTCGGAGATGTCCAACGGAGCGGTGAACGTGGCGGTCGGCTGCTGACCCACCTCGCCCGAGACGCTGACCGCGTCGGAGGCGGCGCCCGAGGCGGCGACATCGGCGCAGAGATCCGCTGCGGCGCTCGCGGAGGGGGCGGAGGTCGCGTCGGGCGAGGATGCGGCGGAGCATCCGGCGAGCGCGAGGGCGCTGACCGCGAGTGCGGACAGGATGGAGAGCGGACGGCGCACGGGAACCTCCAGAATCGGTGCGGGGCTGACCCATCATCCCGCATTCGCCCATGCCCTCGCTGAGAGGGTCCGGCGAGGCCTCATGCGCCGGAGGGAATGGAATCAGCAGTAGCCTCTTACGGTGACAGATGCGCAGAGCCGCGACGCGGAGAACGTCCCCGATCCCCGCGCATCCGAATCCAAGCCGGTGACGGATGTCGGCTTCGCGTACTTCCTCGGCCGCCGCGTGCTGGCCCCTCTGGCACGCGTCGCATATCGGCCGCGCATCGAGGGACGCCAGAACGTGCCGCGCACGGGGCCTGTCATCTTCGCCGCGAACCACCTCTCCTTCATCGACTCCTTCGCCATTCCCATGGCGGCTCCTCGCCCGGTCCAGTTCCTCGCGAAGTCGAGCTACTTCGACGGACCGGGACTCAAGGGCTGGCTCTCGCGGCAGATCTTCCTCGGACTCGGGGCGAACCCCGTCGAGCGCGGTGCCGGCCAGGCGGCGCTCGACGCGCTCGACCAGCAGAAGCGGATGCTGGAGGCCGGAAAGGCCATCGCGCTGTATCCCGAGGGCACGCGCTCACTCGACGGCAGGCTCTACAAGGGACGCACCGGCGTCGCCTTTCTCGCCCTCCAGACCGGCGCACCGGTGGTGCCCGTCGGCCTCATCGGCACGAACGAGGCCATGCCCGTGGGGGCGAAGTTCCCGCGCACGAAGCCGCGCGTCACGATCCGTTTCGGCGAGCCGCTCGATCTCTCGGCGCACGGTCCCGCCAGCTCCGGGCGCGCGCGTCGCGCGGCGACCGACGAGCTCATGGCGGCGATCCACGCTCTCTCGGAGCAGGAGCTGGCCGGCACATACAACGAGGTCCCCGCGCACGGCGCCATCGAACGAATCAAGCGGGTCCTGCCTCACGAGCGCCTCTGACGGCACACTTTCTCATTCACGGCTTCCGGCACTTGACGCTCAGCCCCACCGGGTGGAGATTCAGAGCGTCTGCGAAGCCACAATGAGGAGGCATCCGTGAAGAAGTTCATCAACGACCCGGCCCAGGTACTCTCCGACGCTTTGACCGGCATCCGACTCGCGCATCCCGAACTGCGCGTCGACTCCGCCAACCGCGTCATCTTCCGCGGCGAGGCGACGCGCCCCGGCAAGGTCGCGCTCGTCTCCGGCGGCGGCTCCGGCCACGAACCCATGCACGGCGGGTTCGTGGGTACGGGGATGCTCGATGCGGCGTGTGCGGGCGAGGTGTTCACCTCCCCCACTCCCGACCAGATCCTCGCGGCCACCGTGGGCGCGGACTCCGGGGCCGGCGTTCTGCACATCGTGAAGAACTACACCGGCGACGTCCTCAACTTCGAGATGGCGGCAGAGCTCGCCGCGGCAGAGGGTGTGCGCGTCGAATCCGTCGTCGTCGCCGACGACGTCGCGGTGCAGGATTCCACCTGGACCGCGGGGCGACGGGGCGTGGGCACGACGGTCGTGCTCGAGAAGATCGTGGGCGCCGCCGCCGAGGAGGGCATGGACCTCGACGCCCTTGCTGCTCTCGCGACCCGCGTCAGCGAGAGCGGGCGCTCCATGGGCGTCGCGCTGACCAGTTGCACCGTGCCTGCGGCGGGCAAGCCGACGTTCGACCTCCCGGAGGACGAGATGGAGGTGGGCGTCGGCATCCACGGCGAACCGGGACGTTCGCGCGTGCCGCTCGCCACCGCCCACGAGATCGCCCGCATGCTCGTCGACCCGATCGTGCACGACTTCGGCGACGCGCGCGGCGATGCCATCGTGCTGCTCTCCGGCCTCGGCGCCACTCCCCTGATCGAGCAGTACCTCCTGTACGGCGAGATCGCGCCCCTGCTGGCGGACGCGGGCTTCGACGTGCGCCGCGTGCTGGTCGGCGACTACATCACGAGTCTCGACATGGCCGGCGCCTCACTGACCGTCGTGCGTGCCGACGACGAGTTCGTGCGCTTGTGGGACGCTCCGGTGGTCACGCCGGGCCTGCGCTGGGGAGCGTGAGCGCGCGATGACCGCAGCCACCCTCGAGACGCTGACCGCCTGGATCTCCGGCTTCCGTGATCAGATCGTCCAGCACCAGGCCGAGCTCACCGAGCTCGACTCCGTCATCGGCGACGCCGACCACGGCTCCAACATGGCGCGTGGAATGGAGGCCGTCGTGGCGGCGATGCAGGCGACTCCGCCGGCAGATGCGGCGGCGCTGTTCAAGACCGTCGGGATGACCCTGGTCTCGACCGTCGGCGGGGCGAGCGGGCCGCTGTACGGCACGTTCTTCCTCCGCCTCGGGGGCGCGGCGGGCACCACCGCCGAACTGGATGCCGCCGCTCTCGGCGCGGCGCTGCGCGCCGGCGCCGAGGGCGTTCGCACGCGCGGCAAGGCGGAGACCGGCGACAAGACGATGCTGGATGCGATGCTTCCCGCCGTCGATGCGTGGGACGAGGCGGTGGCCGCGGGATCGGATCTCCCGGCAGCCGCTTCCGCCGCAGCCGATGCGGCCGACGCCGGCCGTGACGCCACCATCCCGCTTGTGGCGCGCAAGGGTCGCGCGAGTTATCTCGGCGAACGCAGCGCGGGACATCAGGATCCCGGGGCGACATCCACCGCGCTGCTGTTCACGACGCTCCGGGATGCGGTGACGGCCGCATGATCGGCTTCGTCGTCGTCTCCCACAGCCGCCCGCTCGCGGAGGCCGCCGTGGCCCTCGCCACACAGATGGTCGCGGAGGGTCCGCCCCCGATCGAGATCGCCGCGGGCTCCGCAGACGGCGGGTTCGGCACCGATGCAGCAGCCATCGCCGCATCCATCGACCGGCTCGACGCGTCCGAAGACGTCGTCGTACTGATGGATCTCGGCTCCGCCGTGCTGAGCGCCGAGATGGCGCTCGAGTTCGTGGAGCGGCCGGACCGCGTGCATCTGAGCGCCGCGCCCTTCGTCGAAGGGCTCGTCGCCGCCGTCGTGCTCGCGGCGACCGGTGCCGACTGGACGAGCATCCGGGCAGAGCTCGGCGGCGCGTACGCGCAGAAGGCACGCCACCTGGAGTCCGGGTCCGGGGAACCGGCGCCGACACCGGCGACGGCGCTCCGACCGCCGTCGGACGGTGACGAGGCATCCTTCGAGGCGGTCATCGTCAATCCCTCGGGGCTGCATGCGCGGCCCGCGGCGACGTTCGTGAAGACGGCGGCGAGGTTCGACGCACTCGTGGAGATCGAGAACGTCGACGCAGCGTCGGGCCCGGTCTCTGCCGCCAGCCTGCTCGCGCTCATCGCCCTGGGTGTCGGACGCGGTGCCCGCGTGCGCGTGCACGCGCGGGGGCGTGAGGCTCAGCCGGCGATCGACGCGCTGCGCGCCCTCGTCGAGGACGGCTTCGGCGAGGTCTGAGCACTGCGCGTGCTCGTACGCGAGAGACTCATGAGCCTGCGCGCGACGGTCTCCTCCAGCACGAGGTCGGTGATGAGCCCCGCCGCCAGGGCACCCTGCAGCGCATCGATCTTCGACAGACCCGACATGACGCAGAAGCGCCGCGGGATGCGGCGGACGTCGTCGAGATCGGGGCCGCTGGAACGCAGATTCAACGACGGGATGTCGGAGGAGCCATCGATGCGATAGAACATCGTCGCGCAGTCGCCGACGACGCCCTCCTGCTCGATCAGCGCCAGATCACGCTGATCGAAGTAGTCGCCGGAGTAGACGTGGGAGGGAACGGCGGCGCGGGGCGATCCGAGACCGAACACGAACAGGCCGACGCGGCGCTGCATCTGCAGGACGGCGCGCACCGACCTCTCGCGCCACATCGCCTCCTTCGTGGCCGCCTCGTCGAAAAGCGCGGGCACCGGGAAATGGTGCACGGACGCCGACCACGCGGCACCGAATCGCGAGAGGATCTCGCCGGCGTACGGGACGCCGAAGGTGTGCCCGTTGGCAGCCCCGTTCATCTGCACCACGTGCGTGTCGTGGGTGCGTTTGGTCGGCAGGTGTCGGGCGATGGCCGACAGCGTCGATCCCCACGCGATTCCGACGGTCATCGAGGAGTCGACGTGCTCGCTCAGGATGCGCGCCGCCGACAACGCGGTGCGGTCCAGACGCTCGGCCTCGCCGATGTGACTCGTGGTGGGAACGATGTGGACGGTGATGCCGAACCTCTCCGCCAGCCGCTCCTCGATCTGGCTGCGCGCCGCGAGCGGGGAGTGCACCGAGATCGACACGAGGCCCGTGTCGCGGGCATGGGAGATCAGCCGGGAGACCGAGGAACGCGAGGTGTGCATCTCGCGTGCGATCGCCTCCATCGTGAGGTCCTGCAGGTAGTACAGCTGTGCTGCGCGCAGCGCGTCGCGCACCTTCATCGACCCGGCCTCCGCCATGATCATCCCTTCGCCCGTCGCCCCATTCTGCACGTTTGTGCAGAGAACTTGCGACGAGTTCCCATTTCCATGCAACCTGCCAAGGTTCCATCGATACGAAAGGTCGACGACGACATGTCGCTCTCTCCCTCGCTGCGACCTCAGGTCGCACAGATCCGCGACGCTCAGGATCTCGACGTTCTCATCGTGGGCGGCGGCATCAACGGCATCGCCACGCTCCGCGATCTCTCCCTCCAGGGCGTCAAGGCGGCGCTGGTCGAGCGCGGAGACTTCGTCTCCGGCGCATCGAGTGCGTCCAGCCACATGGTGCACGGCGGCGTGCGCTACCTCGAGAACGGCGAGCTGCGCCTCGTCAAAGAGGCGGTCACCGAACGCAACGCGCTTCTGAAGACGGCCCCGCACTACGTCCGGCCGCTGCCGACGACCATCCCGATCTTCAAGACCTTCTCGGGGATCCTGTCCGCGCCCTTCCGACTGCTGGTCACGCATGGACGCGGCAAGCCGAACGAGCGCGGCGCGCTGCTGATCAAGATCGGCCTCGTGATCTACGACACCTTCTCGCGTGACGGCGGCTCCGTCCCGCGGCACCGGTTCGTCGGCAAGAAGAAGTCGCTCGCCGACTTCCCCGAGATGAACGACGGACTGGCCTACACGGCCACCTACTACGACGCCTCCATGCACGACCCCGAGCGCCTCGCACTGGACGTGCTCTCGGACGGCCTCGAGGATGGCTCCGCGATGGCGGCGAACTACGTCACGGCGATCGGCGCGGACGAGAACGGCGTTCTCCTGCGCGACGAGGTCACCGGCACCGAGTTCACCGTTGCGGCCAAGGTCGTGCTCAACACGTCGGGCCCGTGGACGGACCTCACCAATGCAGCCCTCGGCACCCCGACCCGTTACATGGGCGGCACCAAGGGCTCACACATCGTGCTGGACAACCCGGAGCTGCTGGCGGCCACCCGCGGTCGGGAGATCTTCTTCGAGCACTCGGACGGCCGGATCGTGCTGATCTACCCGCTCAAGGGGCGCGTGCTCGTCGGGACCACCGACATCGACGCCGACCCCTCCAAGAAGGTCACCTGCACCGACGACGAGATCCAGTACTTCTTCGATCTGGTGCGCCACGTCTTCCCGACGATCGAGGTCGACCGCTCTCAGATCGTCTACACCTTCTCCGGCATCCGCCCGCTGCCGCGTCACGACGACACGGCCCCCGGGTTCGTCTCCCGCGACTACCGGATCGTCGACGGCACACTGGGCAAGACGCCGACCCTCAGCCTCGTGGGCGGCAAGTGGACCACCTTCCGCGCCCTGGCGGAGCACCTCAGCACCCGTGCGCTCGAGAAGCTCGGACGTACGCACCGCGTGAGCACGCAGGGCCTGGCGATCGGCGGCGGCAAGGGCTACCCGATGACCCCCGAAGCCCGCCGCGCCTGGGTCGCCGAGCGCAGCGGCCGCCACTCCGCCTCGCTCGTGCTCAGCCTGCTGGACCGGTACGGCACACGCGCCGAGGCCGTCCTCGCCGACCTCCCGGCACAGCCGACCGAGCTCGCGCACGCGCACGGCTACTTCCGCGAGGAGCTCGCCTACCTCGCGCGCACCGAGCAGGTCGTACACCTCATCGACCTGCTGCTGCGCCGCACGGACATCGCCTTCGTCGGCGGGCTGAGCTCCGCCACCCTGCAAGAGGCCGCCGAGGCGATCGCCGAGCCGCTCGGGTGGGACGACGCACGCGTGAGCGAAGAGGTCGCTCACTCCACCCAGGTCCTTCGGGAGGACCACCGTGTCGACCTCGCGAAGGGCGGACGACTGGCTTCCTGAGAGAACGTGCGGGCGCGCCCTCTGGTGCGCGCCCGCACACCGCTCTAGTTTCGGAGCAACCCGATGTCCCGCCGCACGAAGGGGCGACAGGCGGGCATCACTGAAAGGTCAATGTAGACATGAACGAAGTCAATCTCGGTTTGTACTTCCTCTCCGAAACCGTGGGAACGGCGATGCTGCTGTTGCTCGGTTGCGGTGTGGTTGCGAACGTCGCTCTGACGAAGACGAAGGGCAACGGCGGCGGATTCCTCCTCGTCAACTGGGGCTGGGGCCTCGCGGTCTTCGCCGGTGTCATCGTCTCGGCGTACTCCGGTGCACAGCTCAACCCGGCCGTGTCCATCGGTCTTCTCGTCCACGGGGACATCAGCGTCGCGCAGTTCGGGATCGCGGTGCTCGCCCAGATGCTGGGTGCCATCATCGGCGCCGTCCTGTGCTGGGTCGCCTACAAGCAGCACTTCGACGAAGAGCCCGACCCGGCGAACAAGCTCGGCGTGTTCTCCACGGGGCCGGCGATCCGCTCCTACGGCTGGAACCTCATGACGGAGATCATCGCGACCTTCGTGCTCGTGTTCGTCATCTTCGGATTCCGTAACTACGGCGTCGCCGACATCGGCGTCCCCGGCGGCCTCGGCGGCCTGGCGGCCGTGCCGGTGGCGCTGCTCGTGGTCGGAATCGGCGCCTCCCTCGGTGGCCCGACCGGATACGCGATCAACCCCGCCCGCGACCTGGGCCCGCGCATCGCGCACGCCATCCTGCCCATCAAGGGCAAGGGCTCCAGCGACTGGTCCTACTCGTGGGTGCCGGTCGTCGGTCCGCTCATCGGTGGCACGCTCGCCGGCCTGCTCGCACCGGCCCTGCTGGGCTTCGTCGTCGCCTGATCCGACCCACTCCCGGGTGGGCGGAGCACCCGCGCGCCGCCCACCCTCCCCACCATCCGAACCAATAGACAAGGAAGTCCATCCAATGGCTGACTACGTCCTCGCCATCGACCAGGGAACCACCTCGACGCGCGCGATGATCTTCGACCGCAAGGGAAGCGTGATCTCCGTCGGGCAGAAGGAGCACGAGCAGATCTTCCCGAAGGCCGGCTGGGTCGAGCACGACCCCGCCGAGATCTGGCGCAACACCCAGGAGGTCATCGGCCTCGCGCTGAGCCGCGCCGACATCACGCGCCACGACATCGCCGCGATCGGCATCACCAACCAGCGCGAGACCGCGGTGGTCTGGGACAAGAACACCGGAAAGCCCGTCTACAACGCCATCGTCTGGCAGGACACCCGCACGCAGTCGATCGTCGATCGTCTCGCGGACGGCGACACCGACCGCTACAAGGACATCGTGGGCCTGCCGCTTGCGACCTACTTCTCCGGAACCAAGATCGTCTGGATCCTCGAGAACGTCGAGGGTGCGCGCGAGAAGGCGGAGGCCGGCGACCTGATCTTCGGCACCACCGACACCTGGGTGCTCTGGAACCTCACCGGCGGCACCGAGGGCGGCGTGCACGCGACGGACGTCACGAACGCGAGCCGGACGCTGTTCATGGACCTCGAGACGCTCCAGTGGCGCGACGACATCCTCGCCGACTTCGGTGTGCCGCGCTCGATGATGCCGGAGATCCGGTCCTCGTCCGAGGTCTATGGCACCGCGGAGTCGTCCTCGCTGCTGCGCGAGACCCCGGTCGCCGGCATCCTGGGCGACCAGCAGGCCGCCACCTTCGGTCAGGCCGCCTACGACCCGGGTGAGAGCAAGAACACCTACGGCACCGGCAACTTCCTGATCTTCCAGACCGGCGAGGAGATCGTCCGCTCCAAGAACGGGCTGCTGACGACGCTGGGATACAAGCTCGGCGACGGTCCGGCGCACTACGCGCTCGAAGGCTCGATCGCAGTGACCGGTTCCCTCATCCAGTGGCTGCGCGACCAGCTCGGGATCATCTCGTCCGCGCCCGAGGTCGAGAAGCTCGCCGAGAGCGTCGACGACAACGGCGGCGTGTACTTCGTGCCGGCGTTCTCCGGCCTGTTCGCTCCGTACTGGCGCCCGGACGCCCGTGGCGCGATCGTCGGCATGACCCGCTACGTGAACAAGGGCCACATCGCCCGCGCCGCGCTCGAGGCGACGGCTTTCCAGTCGCGCGAGGTGCTCGATGCGGTCAACGCCGATTCCGGCGTCGACCTCACCGAGCTGAAGGTCGACGGTGGCATGACCGCGAACGACGCCCTCATGCAGTTCCAGGCCGACATCCTGGGCGTGCCGGTCGTGCGCCCGGTCGTCGCCGAGACCACGGCTCTGGGCGCCGCGTACGCCGCGGGCCTGGCCGTCGGCTTCTGGGACAACCTCGACGACCTGCGCGCCAACTGGCAGGAGGACAAGCGCTGGGAGCCCAACATGGATCCCGAGGAGCGCGACCGTCAGCTGCGCCTGTGGAAGAAGGCCGTGACGAAGTCCATGGACTGGGTCGACGACGACGTGCGCTGAGATCTGCACGACGAGACGCCCCGCGGGTTCCGAACCCGCGGGGCGTCTCTTCGTTCACGCCGGCGCTCAGCCGGCTGCGGTGACCTGCGCCTGGTGCCGCACCGGGAAGTTCACCGAGTTCGCGATGAAGCACCAATCGTGGGCCGTGGCGTGCGCGGCCTCCGCGGCGGGGATCATCGACGCGTCCGCCACGACGACACGGGGCGTCAGCAGCACGTCCGTGAAGCGCCCTGCTCCCGATCCGTCGTCGGTCATCGTGCCCTCGGCGGCGTCTTCGTAGGAGACGACGACGACCCCCGCCACGACGCACGCGTGCAGGTAGGACAGCAGGTGGCACTGGCTGAGCGCGGCGAGGAGCATGTCCTCGGGGTTCCACCGCTCAGGGTCGCCCCGGAACGGCTTGTCGGCGGAACCCCGCAGCTCCGGCTTGCCGTCTATCGTCAGAGTGACGTCGCGGTCATAGTCGCGGTAGCCGCTCGTCCCGGTGCCGCGATTGCCGGTCCAGAGCGCGTTCAGACGGTAGTGGTGGGTGCCAGGCATGGGCACAGTCTGTCATGGCGGATGCGGGCGCCGACTACGCTGAGAGGATGCCCGAGACGTTCTCCGCCACCGCCGCCGTCGAGCTCGCCGTCGTGGAACGCAGCGGGTTCGTGGAGTCCCGTCACACCGGATCCGCAGTGGTCCTCTCCCCCGACGGCACCGTGCTCGCCGCGCACGGCGATCCCGCATCCGCCGTGCTGCCGCGCTCCACCCTCAAGCCGCTGCAGGCCCTCGCGTGCGTGACCGCCGGGGCTGCGCTGGAGGGTGAGCGGCTCGGCCTCGCCACCGCCAGCCACGCGGGGACCGAGCGGCACGTCGCCGTGGTGCGCTCCATCCTGGAGGACGCGGGCTGCACCGAGGACGACCTCGGATGCCCGCCGGCCTGGCCCGCCGATACGGCCACACGGGATGAGATGGTGCGCGATCACGCGACGCGGTCCCGCATCCGGATGAACTGCTCCGGCAAGCACGCGGCGATGCTGCTCGCCTGCCGCGCGACCGGCTGGGACACCGAGGGCTATCTGGATCCCGCGCACCCGCTGCAGCAGCACATCCGCGAGGTCGTGGAGCGGCTGACCGGCGAACGGCCGGTCGCGGTGGCGGTCGACGGATGCGGCGCTCCTGTGCCGGCGCTGACGCTCACGGGCCTGGCGCGCGCCCTGCATCGTATGGGGACGTCATCGGAGAGCTCCCCGTTCGCCCTGCACCGCAGCGCCGCGACGCTCATGGCCGCCGTGCGGGAGAACCCGTGGACGATCGACGGCCCGGGCCGGCCGGACACCGTGATCATCGAGCGCACCGGCGTGTTCACCAAGACGGGCGCCGAAGGACTCGTCGTCATGGTGGCCCCCGACGGGACCACGGCGGCCGTCAAGATGCTCGACGGATCCTCGCGCGCCACGGCGACGGTGGGCCTGCGTCTGCTCGAGCGCGCGGGTGCGCTCGCGACGTCCGACGCGGATGCGGCGCGCCGCGACCTCTCCCTCGCCGTTCACGGCGGCGACGCGATCGTCGGCGTCATCCGTCCGACGGTGTGATCTCCTTCTCCACCATCCCCCACGGCGAGCCGTAGCCCGCGGGAGCGGGCGCCGCCAGCAGGTCGAGGAACGGCCTCGCATCGAAGGCCTCCGGGCCGAGCACGCCCTCGCCCGCCCAGTCGCCTCGCGCCAGGAGCTCGAGGGCGATGACGGGATTGATCGCAGTCTGCCAGACGACGGCCTGCGAGTTGTCCTGGCGCATGGTCTGCTCGTTGTCCGCCACGTGGTACAGGTAGGTCGATCGCGGCTCGCCGTCTTTGCCGGTGCCCCGCACCCACACGCCCGCGCAGGTCTTGCCGGTCATGCGGTCGCCGAGCGTCGCCGGGTCGGGAAGCGCCGCTGCCACGACATCGCGCGGAGACACCTCCACACCCTTCACGGTCACGGGGTCGGTGCGGTCGAGCCCCGTCTTGTGGAGCACCTGCAGCACTTGGATGAACTCGTCACCGAGGCCGTACTTGAACGTGACGCGCTTCGCGTTCGTCCAGCGCGGCATGAGGAGGACTTCCTCGTGCTCCACGTTCACGCACTCCACCGGCCCGATTCCCTCGGGGAAGTCGAAGACCTCCGGCTCCGAGAACGGAGCGGTCGTGTACCACCCGCGATCCTTCTCGTAGATCACGGGCGGGTTCAGACACTCCTCGATCGTGGTCCAGATGGAGAACGAGGGGGCGAAGTCATAACCCTCGACGACGAGGTTCGCGCCGTCGCGCACGCCGAGCTCGTCGATCTCGTCGAACAGTTCGTCCTGCGCGTAGCGGGCGAACACGTCCGACAGCCCGGGCTCCACCCCGATGCCCACGAGCGCCAGCCGCCCCGCCTCGCGCCACTTCTCGGCGGCGGCGAACTGCTCGTCGCCGAGCTTGACCCCCGGAAGCTCATACGGCTTCTCCGGATGCGGCTTCGACAGGCTCATCGCCATGTCGAGGTAGGTGGCGCCGGCATCGAAGACGCCGCTGAAGATCGGCATCACGAACCGGGGGTCGACCGCGTTCAGCACGTGTGTGGCGCCACTGTCGCGCACGAGGGCCGCGACGGATGCCGCATCCGAGGCGTCCACCTGAGCGGCGCTGAATCGGGGATCGGCGAGCTCTGCGACGAGCGCCTCGGGCCTGGCCGGATCGTAGTCGGCGATCACCACGGCGTCGAAGAAGTCGCGACGGACGGCGATCCGAGCCGCCGCGGAACCGACGCCTCCGGCGCCGATGATGAGGATGCGCATGCTGTTCTCCTGTCTCAGATCAGACCGCCGTCGACCGAGCGTCCGTAGTCGCCTTCATCCGGGACGAGGACCTCGGTGTCGCGGTTGAGGCTCTCGCCCCGGAAGAACCTCTTCGAACGCGGGAAGAGGAACCACACGAACATCAGCACGACGCCGACCGCGAGCGCGCCGATCCCGATGACGAAGGTGCCGCCGATTCCGAACAGGACCGTGTAGCCGTAGTCGACGTCCCACATGTCGATCGCCGACTGGATGAATGCGTAGGTCAGCATGAGGGCGCCCAGCAGCGGGAGGAGCCCCTTGACCACGAACGCACCCGCCGAACGGAAGAGCTCCCGCCGGAAGTACCAGACGCAGGCATATCCGGTGATGGCGTAGTAGAACGCGATCGCGAGACCGAGCGAGAGGATCGAGTCCTGCAGGATGTTGTCGCTGATCAGCGACATCCCCACGTAGTACACGACCGCGACGACCCCCATGACGAGCGTCGAGAACGACGGGGTGCGATAGACCGGGTGCACGTCCTTGAACCGTGCGGGAAGCGCGCGGTAGACCCCCATCGCGAGGGTGCCGCGCGCGGTCGGCAGGATGGTGGTCTGGGTCGATGACACGGCGGAGATGAGGACGGCGACGACGAGCACCCATCCGAAGGGGCCGAGCAGTCCGTCCTTGATGGCGAGGAAGAAGTCGTCGGCGTTGCTCTCGTTGCCCAGCCCCACGCCGTCCTCGCCCAGCCCCGCGTACATCATGGCCGCGATCGTCACCGAGACGTAGGTCACGAGCAGGATGACCGTGGTCAGCAACGCCGCGCGCCCCGGCGTGCGCTTGGGGTCCTTGGTCTCCTCGTTCAGGGCGAGACAGGTGTCCCATCCCCAGTAGATGAACAGGGCCAGCAGCACCGCCTCGGTGAATCCGCTCCAGTCGGCGAACCCGAAGGGGTTGAGCCACGAGATGTCGAAGGGCGTCGGGTTCGGGGCGCTGCCCGCGAAGAACTGCCAGAGCGCGGCCACCACGAAGATCGCGAGTGCCAGGTACTGGATCGCGAGCAGGATGTTCTGGATCCGTTCGCCGATCTCGACGCCACGCCAACTCACCCAGGTCATCGCGGCGATGAACGCCACCGCGACCAGCAGGATGCGCCAGTCGTTGTTCTCGAACTCGAGTCCGAACAGCGCCCAGAAGTAGATCGAGGCGATCTGGGCGAGGTTCGCCAGCACCACCATTCCCGCGACCGCCACGCCCCAGCCGCCCATCCAGCCCACCCAGGGCCCGAACGCCTTGGTGCCCCAGGTGAAGGTCGTCCCGCAGTCGGGGACCGCGCGGTTCAGCTCGCGGTAGGCGAAGGCGATGAACAGCATCGGGATGAAGGCGATGATGAAGGCGATGGGCGCTTGGGCCCCCACGGCGAGCACGACGAAGCCGAGCGTGGCCACGAGCGAGTACACCGGCGCCGTGGACGCGAGCCCGATGACGGTCGAGCCCCAGAGCCCCAGCGTTCCCGCCGCGAGTCCCTTCCCGTCCGGGCGCTGCAGGTGGATGGGGGTGGTTGTCATGCCCAGACGTTAGGGGTCGGATCCATCGGCGGTCAAGCGATCCGCCGCGCTCGGACCGGATCGATGCCCGGAAGCTGCACACGCACGGGCTGCGACCCCTCGCGCACCAGCCATGCCCGACCCCGCCCGGGAGCGCAGAACGGCGGCAACGCGCGATCGCCCGTGAGCATCCGGTACTCCGCTGCACAGTCCGCATCCACGAGCAGATCACCGCGTGCGCGTACCGCCTGCAGCACGGGCCAGGACCGCTGCCACGCTTCAGGGTCCGCGACGATCGCACGCGCGGCGCCCGGGGTCGCGCGGTCTGCGTCAGCGATCGCGACGATGTCGCACCCTCGGGTGGCGAGAGCCGCCGCGACCCGTCGCGCCTGCATCCCGTCTCGGATGACCACGCCCACCGCGCCCGCGCCGCCCGGGTACGGGGGCGGCTCCGCGGCCGCCTCACGCCGTGGCGGCTCCACCCACGGGACCTGGATCAGACGGCCGTCGAGCGCGCCCCGGCCCGCCGGGGCCTGCGCATCGAAGAGCTCGGGCGCGCCTCCGGCACCGAGATGGTCGATCTTGCTCGGCATTCGCAGCAGCACGCGCCTCGGAAGGAGATCGGCGATGCGCGCGAGCGGCCCCATGGCCCGCCCGGTGGAGATCGCGAAGCGCCGGCCCAGGGCGCGCGCGGATCGACAGGACCGCTCGATCATGGCCAGAGCAGCGGCTGCGTAGTCGGGCGGGAGGGCAGCCAGCACCGCATCCAGATCGTCCAGCACCACGAGAGCGTCGTCAGCCCCCTCGAGCTCACACAGCGCATCCCAGAACCCCTCGGGGTCACGGGGAAGCCACCGAGCGGGAGTCTGCGCGGCGAGGGCCGCGAGCGCCGTGGTTCGCCCGCTCCCGGGCCCGCCCAGAACGAGGACGCCGGCGTCATCCGGCTCCAGTCGCGCAGCGCGCTGACGCTGATTGTCCGGTTCGTCCACGAGCCCGACGACGGGGCGTTCGGCACTCACCGGCGCCTCGGACAGGGGCCAGCGCTGCGGAAGCGGGGGCTGCCACGGTCGCCGCGGCGCAGGCTCGGTGCGGCGGCGTTCGCAGATCGTCGCCACATCCGCCGGGGTGGTCCGCGCTACCCGCAGGGCGTGCGGCTCCCCATCGCCGGCGCGCCGCACGAAGGCTGTGCCGCGGGATGCGGGATCGCCCGGGATCTCGGCGGCCGCATGGGTGCCGATGACGAAGCGGCTGTCGGCCTCGTCGACGACCCGGAGGCTCACACGGAGCGGACAGTTCGCCAGCAGGGACTCCCGGACCACACCCGCGGCACGCTGCGTGCCGAGGATCAGATGGATGCCGAGCGCGCGCCCACGCGCGGCCAGATCGGCGAACAGCGTTCCGAGTTCGCGGTGCGCGTCCAGGAGGGCTGCGAACTCGTCGACCACCACCACAAGACGTGCGAGACCGACGCCGGCATCGGCGACGTCGCGCGCGCCGGCCGCCGCCAGAGCGCGTTCGCGGTGCCGGATCTCCGCCCGCAGGCTCTCCAGCGCGCGCTGCGTCGCATGCGGGTCGAGGTCGGTGAGCACGCCCGCGACGTGCGGCAGAGCCGCGAGCGCGTCGAACGCGGTCCCTCCCTTGAAGTCCGCCAGCAGGAACGTGACCTCCCGCGTGCTGCGCGTCGCGGCCAGCTGGGCCACCCAGGTGACCAGGAGTTCGCTCTTGCCGGAGCCCGTCATCCCGGTCACGACGGCGTGCGGACCGTCGGCGACGAGGTCGACGATCGCCGGTCCGCTCCCGTCAGCGCCGATCGTCACCGCCAGACCACGCCCCGCCGGCGGATGCGGGAGTTCGCTCGCCGCGACGACTGACGGCAGCTCCCGCCTGCCGGGCAGCGCACGGTGACGCTCGCCCAACGTGGACGCGAGTCGCGCGGCTTGAACGGCCGAGAGCACGTCGAGGCGGACCTCGACGGCACGCCCGGCGTACTCGAGGCGGCCACGGGCGACGTCGTCGAGCGTGAGCACCGCCGCGCACCGGGTCGGAGTCGGTTCATGCGGTTCGACGACGAGCACCGCCGCCTCCTCCGCACCCCGCGCCTGCGCTGCGTCGACGTCGAGGTGACACGGCACCCCGGACTCGACGCGGTGGGGCAGTGCGGCGATCCACGGGTCGGCCGCCTGGGCCACGACGCGGAGGGAACCGGGCGGGTGGGCGCAGCACAGTTGCAGCACGAGCGCCCGGACCACTGCCCCCGCGACGACCCGCGGACCCCGCACGGCGATTCCCGCGCTCAGCGGAATCGTCACGGGCGCGTCCGCGAGCGTCCCGGCGCGCGCGATCAGCTCACGGGAGAGTTCATCGTCGGCGGCGCTGACCCTCACGTCGCTGACGACATCGCCGCGACCGACGACGAGCACCCCGCTGCGCGACGGGTGCGGCCGCCACAGCTCCCCCGGTTCGTCGATGTAGCCGTCGAGAGTGGGCGTCGCACGTGACGCCTCCGCGCGCTCCAGGCTGTGACGCTCGTCGATCTCCTCGCGGATGCGCAGCGCGAGGGCGCTCCGGCTCCGCTTCTGCTCTCGTGCATCGCGGCGGGCGGCCCGCGATGCGTCCAGCACGCCCGCGACCGCGATCACGGGCCCGAGCAGCGCGAACCACAGGACGCCCGGGTAACCGGTCACCTGCCAGAGCACGAGAGCCCCCAGGACCGGGGCCAGCGAGGCCAGCCACGGGATCGGCGGACGACGTCGGGGCGGATCCGGCGGCGGCAGCGTCAGGTGCGCCGACGACGCAGTACCACGTGCGGCGGCGGGTTGAGGAGTGAACACCACCTCAGTGTCGAGGGACGGTGGACACCGCGGAGGCGGCAGACCCTCCGGGGTGCATGCAACGCGGAGAGGGAGCCTCTGTGGAGAGTCAGTCGGTGCGTGTGACGTTCAGGACGATCACGGTGACGTTGTCGCGCCCGCCGTTCTCGAGCGCGGCGTCCATCATGGCCGCTGCCGCTTCCGCCGGATCCTCGTGCTCCCGCAGGAAGTGCTGGATGCCGTAGTCCGTGAGTTCTTTGGTCAGGCCGTCCGAGCACACGACGAAACGGTCGCCGTCGAGCACGTCGAGCCGGATGTAGTCCGGTCGCACGCTGTCGCTCGGCCCCACGGCACGCGTGATCACGTTTCCGTAGGGGTGGTGCTCGGCTTCTTCCGGGCTGAGTCGGCCGGCTGCGACCAGCTCCTGAACGACGGAGTGGTCGGTCGTGATCTGGACGAGGGTGTCGTCGCGCAGCAGGTACACGCGGGAGTCGCCGATGTTCAGGCTCACCCAGTGCGGCTCGCTTCCGGTGAGCTCGAGGAACACGCCCGTCACGGTCGTACCGGTGCCGTCGTCGGTGGCTTCGGGGTGCGAGGCGATGTCTTTGACGGCCTTCGCGAGCGCCTTCTCGATGGTCTTCGGGGTGACGGAGCCCGAACCGACGACCGCTTCGAGACGGTTCACGGTGCTGGAACTGGCGATCTCCCCTCCGATGTGCCCGCCCATGCCGTCGGCGACGACGAACAGCGGATACTCGGCGAACACAGCGTCCTGATTGATCTCACGGCGGCGTCCGACATCCGTCAGAGCCGCCCAGGCGAGCTCGATCGATCCCTGCGGCAGCGGCACAGTGCGCCGCCGGGTCGCAGCCTCGGGCACGCGGTGTCCTTCCATCGGGGGTATGGGCACGCCGATGTCGGCGCGGTCCTCACATCCTAACGACTGCGCCCGGCGGATCGGAGCCGGCGGGCCGGATGCGGCGAGCCTCCGTTCGCGGGGAACGGAGGCTCGCTCGAGGAGATGCTCAGCCGCGCGGGGGCTCAGCGTCGTCGGATCCGGGCGTCGTCGGCGGGGCCGGCGGTGCAGTGGGCGGCGCCGGCGGGGTCGCGGGGTCGCTCGGTGCGGGAGCGCCGCCGGCGGGCGGCGGGGTGTACGCCGGCGGCGGGTAGGCGCCCGGCTGCGGCGCGGGCGGCGGAGCGTAGGCGCCGGGAGCGGCGTATCCGCCCTGCTGCTGAGCAGGCGGCGGGTACGCGCCGGGCTGCTGCGGGTACGCGCCGGGCTGCTGCGGGTAGGCACCGGGCTGCGTGTAGCCGGCCGGCGGGGGGTAGGCGCCGGGTGCGCCGTACGCGCCCTGCGGGGCGGGAGCGCCCGGCTGCACGGGGATGCCCGACCAGACGACGTTGTCCGCAAGGAAGCTGCGGCTCCACGGCGCCGGAGGGATCTGCGGGTTCCAACGCGACTTGTCGTACGCCACGATGCCGAGCCAGACGATGCTGAGGAAGAAGTAGAGGACGACCCATGCGCCCTCCTTCTGCAGCTTCTGTCCGACGCGGTACGCGGCCATGACCACGTACACGGTCGATGCCAGCGAGGGGAGAAGGGCGAAGAAGGTGCCGATGTAGGGGATCAGGCTCAGCACGAAGGTCGCACCGAAAAGCACGAGAAGCCACCAGGGGTTGAGGTCGCCGAGCTTCACGAACACCATCTCGCGGTACACGGGCACCCAGCCCCGCCACTTGCCCTCGACACCCGCCTTCTCGAAGAGCTTGTTGTAGAAGATCGAGGAGACGACATAGGCGGCGAGTCCGATCAGCAGGAAGACGCCGAAGAAGACGGCGAAGAATCCCAGAAACGCGGCTCCGGAATAGCCGTAGTCATAGTCGTACGCATAAGGGTTCACGGGGAATCCTCTCGGGTCAGAGGCATGACTGCCTCGCGGAACTACCCGTCCCGCGGCTCACATCGTAGCGAGCCTGAGTGTTCCCTGGCAGGGGCTTGCGTGAAGTTGGGGATGAACCCTCATACCGTGAGGCGTAGCTCACCGTTCTCAGCGTCGGCGACCGCGAATCGGGCCGCTTTCGCCCAGCGCAGGAACGCGCCACGGGACGCGATGCGCGGGCGGTCTTGCGCGAGCCGACGGACGAGGTCTCCCTTGGCGTGCTTGTTGAAGTGGTTGAGTGCCCGCACCTCGCCGTCCTCGCCCGTGGTGACGACGCGGACGTAGGCGGACGCGCACCCCTGCGGAACCGGGCCGAGAGCGACATACGCCTCGGACCGCAGGTCCAGGACGAAGTGCGCATCGGCCTCACCGAGAGCGGAGGTCACGGCCTCGGCCCAATGGCGGCGCAGCGGCGCGAGGCCCGGCAAGGACGCGCCGGCCCCCAGCCGATAGGCCGGGAGCGGATCGAGGGCGCCGACCGGCCCGAAGGGGGCTGAGTGGATCAGCACATGCTCTCCCAGCCATCGCCGGGCCCGCGCATCGAGAGACGAAGCGTCGAGGGCGTCGAACAGCACCCCCGTGTAGCGGTCGACCGCCGGCATCGTGGGCGATGACCGCAACGATGCGTTGACCGCCACCTCGCCCCGCTGGCGCGGGCTCAGCTTGAGGACCTTCGCGGCCGCATCCTCGTCGCGCGAGAGTTCCACGAGTGCCGCGACGACCGCTTCGCGCTGCGGCGCCAGCTGCGGCAGCCTGAGACGCGCCGCGTCCCACGGTGCACCGGCGCCACCGGCGCGCTTGGTCTCGGATGGCGGCAGCAGCACGAGCATGGTCACTCCAGGAGAACGACACACGCCGCCCGCGATAGCGGACGGCGTGTGTACGGGATTCGGGTCAGGAGACGAGTGCCGCGTTGCCGGCCACGATCGTGACCTGGTCGTGCTCGACGGAGATGAAGCCGTCGTGCGCGTTGGCGACGATCTTGTTGCCGCCGGGCTCGGTGATGCGCACCTGTCCCTCGGCGAGGATCGCCAGCACCGGCTCGTGACCGGTCATGAAACCGATCTCGCCCTCGATGGTCTTCGCGATGACCAGGTCGGCCTCACCGGACCAGACCTCGGCATCCGCGGAGACCAGACTCACCTTGAGCGGCATGATCAGCCGTTCTCCTTCTGGATCTGCGCCCACTTGGCCTCGACGTCGGAGATACCGCCGACGTTGAAGAAGGCCTGCTCGGCCACGTGGTCGAACTCGCCCTTGACGATCGCGTCGAACGACTCGATGGTCTCCTTGATCGGGACCGTGGAGCCCTCGACGCCGGTGAACTTCTTCGCCATGTAGGTGTTCTGCGAGAGGAACTGCTGGATGCGACGTGCACGCGACACGACGATCTTGTCCTCCTCGGAGAGCTCGTCGACACCGAGGATCGCGATGATCTCCTGCAGTTCCTTGTTCTTCTGAAGGATCTGCTTCACGGAGGTGGCCACGCGGTAGTGGTCCTCACCGATGTAGCGCGGGTCCAGGATGCGGCTGGTCGAGGTCAGCGGGTCGATCGCGGGGTACAGGCCCTTCGATGCGATCTCGCGCGAGAGCTCGGTGGTCGCGTCGAGGTGCGCGAACGTGGTCGCCGGAGCCGGGTCGGTGTAGTCGTCGGCGGGGACGTAGATCGCCTGCAGGGAGGTGATCGAGTGTCCGCGCGTCGAGGTGATGCGCTCCTGGAGCACACCCATCTCGTCGGCGAGGTTCGGCTGGTACCCCACGGCCGAGGGCATACGACCCAGAAGCGTGGAGACCTCGGAACCGGCCTGCGTGAAGCGGAAGATGTTGTCGATGAACAGCAGCACGTCCTGCTTCTGGACGTCGCGGAAGTACTCCGCCATCGTCAGAGCCGACAGCGCGACGCGAAGACGCGTCCCCGGCGGCTCGTCCATCTGGCCGAAGACGAGGGCGGTCTTGTCGAAGACGCCCGCCTCCTCCATCTCACCGATGAGGTCGTTGCCCTCACGGGTGCGCTCACCGACACCGGCGAACACCGACACACCACCGTGATCCTGCGCGACGCGCTGGATCATCTCCTGGATGAGGACGGTCTTGCCGACACCCGCACCGCCGAACAGGCCGATCTTGCCGCCCTGAACGTACGGGGTGAGCAGGTCGATGCTCTTGATGCCGGTCTCGAACATCTCGGTCTTCGACTCGAGCTGGTCGAAGCTCGGCGCCTGACGGTGGATGCCCCACCGCTCGGTGATCTCGACCTGCTCGCCGGGGGCGGCGTTGAGGATGTCGCCGGTCACGTTGAAGACCTTGCCCTTGGTGACGTCGCCGACGGGAACCGTGATCGGGCCGCCGGTGTCGCGCACCTCCTGGCCGCGGACGATGCCGTCCGTCGGCTTCAGCGCGATCGCGCGCACGAGGTCGTCACCCAGGTGCTGGGCGACCTCGAGCGTGATCTCGGTCGACTCCTCGCCGATGGTGATGGTGGTCTTGAGCGCGTTGTAGATGTCGGGGATCGAGTCGTGCGGGAACTCGATGTCGACGACGGGGCCGGTCACGCGCGCGACGCGCCCGACGACGGCGACGGACGCCTGATCGGCCGTTGCGGTGGTGGTCATGGTGTCTTCCTCGTTTTCTACTTGCCGGACGCCAGGGCGTCGGCGCCGCCGACGATCTCGGCGATCTGCTGCGTGATCTCGGCCTGACGCGCGTTGTTGCGCAGGCGGGTGTAGTCGGTGATGAGCTTGTCGGCGTTGTCGCTGGCCGACTTCATCGCCTTCTGCGTGGCGGCGTGCTTGGCCGCCGACGACTGCAGAAGGGCGTTGAAGACCCGGCTCTGGATGTACACCGGGAGCAGGGAGTCCAGAACGGCCTCGGCATCCGGCTCGAACTCGTACAGCGGATAGACCGCCGCCGCGGACGACGAGGTCTCCTCGGCCGCCTCGACGACCTCGAGCGGAAGGAGACGCACGGTCTCCGGGCTCTGGGTCATCATGCTGACGAAGCGGTTGTACACGAGGTGGATCTCGTCCACGCCGCCCGCTGCGCCACCGCGGCGGAAGGCCTCGAGCAGCGTGTCCGCGATCTCCTCGGCGGTCGAGAAGTGCGGCGTGTCGGTGTCGCCCGTCCATTCCGCGGCCGCCACGAGCTTGCGGAACTGGAAGAACCCGACCGCCTTGCGACCGACGAGGTAGAACACCGGCTCGCGGCCCTCACTGCGCAGAAGCTCGCCCTGCTCCAGGCCCGCACGGATGATCTGCGAGTTGAACGCACCCGCCAGTCCGCGGTCGGACGAGAAGATCACGACGGCGGAGCGACGGATCACCTCGGGCTCACGCGTGAGCGGGTGGTCGACGTTCGAGTACGTCGCGACGGCCGAGACGGCCCGCGTCACGGCCTGCGCGAAGGGCGAGGACGCGCGCACGCGCGTCATCGCCTTCTGAATGCGCGAAGCCGCGATGAGCTCCATCGCCTTCGTGATCTTCTTGGTCGTCTGAGCAGAAGCGATCTTCTGCTTGTAGACCCTGAGTTGAGCGCCCATGATTTACGGTTCCGTACGTCAGCCGCGACGGCCCTTGACGATCTTCTCCTGGTTGATGTCCTCGACCTCGGCGGCAGCGAACTGCTCGTTGCCGGGGGCACCGATGGCCTTGGCGCCGCCGGAGGTGAATTCCAGGATGAACTCGTCAGTGACCTTCTCGAGCTCGGCGACGGTCGCGTCGTCGAGCACGTTGGTGTCGCGGAGGGTGTCGAGGATCTGCGTGTTGCGACGCAGGTGGTCCAGCAGCTCACGCTCGAAC
This sequence comes from Microbacterium sp. SORGH_AS_0428, assembly GCF_031453615.1. Lineage (NCBI taxonomy): Bacteria > Bacillati > Actinomycetota > Actinomycetes > Micrococcales > Microbacteriaceae > Microbacterium > Microbacterium sp. SORGH_AS_0428. The sequence continues at coordinate 913,089 of NZ_JAVIZT010000001.1, forward strand.
TTCAGCACGTCCTCGACCGCGATCTGATCGAGCTTGCCGTTGGTGCCGGCCCAGATCGAGACGACCTGCTCCTCCACCGGGTACGGCGAGTACTGCGGCTGCTTCAGCAGCTCGGTCAGACGAGCGCCGCGCTCGAGCTGACGACGCGAGGCCGCATCCAGGTCGGACGCGAACATCGCGAACGCCTCGAGGGAGCGGTACTGCGCGAGCTCCAGCTTCAGCGTGCCCGAGACCTTCTTGATCGACTTGACCTGGGCGTCACCACCGACACGCGAGACCGAGATACCCACGTCGACTGCGGGACGCTGGTTGGCGTTGAACAGGTCGGACTGCAGGAAGATCTGGCCGTCGGTGATCGAGATCACGTTGGTCGGGATGTAGGCCGACACGTCGTTGGCCTTCGTCTCGATGATGGGAAGGCCCGTCATCGATCCCGCCCCGAGCTCATCGCTCAGCTTGGCGCAACGCTCGAGCAGCCGCGAGTGCAGGTAGAAGACGTCGCCCGGGTATGCCTCGCGGCCCGGCGGGCGGCGCAGCAGCAGCGAGACGGCACGGTAGGCCTCGGCCTGCTTCGACAGGTCATCGAAGATGATCAGGACGTGCTTGCCGCCGTACATCCAGTGCTGGCCGATGGCCGAGCCGGTGTAGGGAGCGAGGTACTTGAAGCCGGCGGGGTCGGAGGCGGGAGCGGCGACGATCGTCGTGTACTCCATCGCTCCGGCGTCCTCGAGCGCGCCCTTCACGGAGGCGATCGTCGAACCCTTCTGACCGATGGCGACGTAGATGCAACGCACCTGCTTGTTCACATCGCCCGACTCCCAGTTGGCCTTCTGGTTGATGATCGTGTCGATCGCGATGGCCGTCTTGCCGGTCTGGCGGTCGCCGATGATGAGCTGACGCTGGCCGCGGCCGACGGGGATCATGGCGTCGATCGCTTTGATGCCGGTCTGCAGCGGCTCGTGCACGCTCTTGCGCTGCATGACGCCGGGCGCCTGCAGCTCGAGGGCGCGACGCCCCTCGGCCTCGATGGCGCCGAGACCGTCGATCGGGTTGCCGAGCGGGTCGACGACCCGGCCGAGGAAGCCGTCGCCGACGGGCGCGGAGAGGACCTCGCCGGTGCGCGTGACCGGGTGACCGGCCTCGATGCCGGCGAAGTCGCCCAGGACGACCACACCGGCTTCTTTCTCGTCGAGGTTCAGCGCGAGGCCCTGCGTGCCGTCTTCGAACACGACGAGCTCGTTGGCCATGAGGCCGGGGAGGCCTTCGACGTGCGCGATGCCGTCACCGGCGTCGATGACGGACCCGACCTCTGCCGTCGCGGCGCCGGTCGGCTCGTATGCTGCGACGAAGTCCTTCAGGGCGTCACGGATGACGTCGGGGCTGATGGAGATGTCTGCCATTGTCTTCCTTCGGTTCATGGGGCCTCGGCCCCGAAGTCTCCGCCGGTGCGGCGGGAAGTCTTGTCAGCCGGCGAGCCGCTGACGGAGGTCGGCGAGGCGCGCGGAGACGCTCGCGTCGATGACGTCGTCGGCGATCTGCACGCGCAGTCCGCCGACGATCGACGGGTCGATGACCGTGCTCAGCGACACATCGGCGCCGTAGCGTGCCGACAGGGTGCCGCGCAGGCGGTCGCTCTGCGCGTCGCTGAGCGGCGCCGCCACCGTCACGGTGGCCACGACTCGGCCGCGCTGCGCCGCGACCAATGACAGGGCACCCGCGAGCGCCTGGCGGACACGACGCTCGCGCGGCTGCTGCACGATACCCGACACCACCAGAACCGTCGCCGCACTCGCGCGGCCGTCGAGGAGCTTCTCGACGAGCGCACCCTTGGCGGCGTTGTCACCCATGCGCGAGCCGAGTGCGAGCTCGAGCTCGGGGTTCTCGGCGACCGTGCGGGAGAAGGCGAACAGCTCTCCCTCGAGGTCGGCGTCGGATGCCGCGACGGAGGCGGCGCGCACGGCGAGTTCTTCGACACCGTCGACGAGCTCGTCGGCGGAAGACCAGCGCTGCACCACCACGGCCTCCAGCAGCTGCACGGTGACCGAGGAGAACCTCGGACCGAACACGTCCGCGATGACCTTGCGGCGCGCGTCGGCGGCCGCAGCGGAATCGGACACCGCACCCGCGAGGGCAGGAGAGGAGCCGAGGACGCGGGCGGCCTGGAACAGCTCCCCCGCGACCTCGAGATCCACACCGGATGCGTCACCCAGAGCGGCGTTGGTCGCCGCGAGGGCTTGCGTGGTGGCGCTTCCCATTACTTGGCCGCCTTCTCAGAGGCCTCGAGCTCAGCGAGGAAGCGGTCGACGACGCCCTGAGCCGACTTGTCGTCGCTCAGCTTCTCTCCGATGACGCCGCCGGCGAGATCGAGAGCGAGCGTGCCGACCTCGGCGCGCAGCGTGACCAGGGCGGTCTGGCGCTCGGCCTCGATCTGGGCGCGCGCCTGGGCGCTGACCCGGGCTGCCTCCGTCGACGCGGCCTCGCGTGCCTCGGCGACGATCTTCTTGCCGTCCTCACGGGCGACCTCACGGATCTCACCGGCCTCCTTGCGCGCCTCGGCGAGCTGAGCGGTGTACTCCTCCAGCGCGGCCTCGGCCTGACGCTGTGCCTCGTCGGCCTTGGCGATGTTGCCCTCGATCGCGGCGGCCCGCTTGTCGAGGAGCTCCTGCATCCGAGGAAGCACGACGCGCCAGAAGACGAACAGGATGACGACGAAGCACACCGCCGACCAGACGATGTCGTACACCGCAGGGATGAGGGGGCTCGGGGCTGCCGCGCCACCTTCCTCGGCGGCGCGGGCGACAAGAGCGTTCAGCATCCTGTCTCCTTACTTTGGTCGATGGGGCTCAGGCGCCGAAGATGAAGCCGGTCGCGATACCGATGAAGGCGAGCGCCTCGGTGAAGGCGATACCGATGAACATGAGGACCTGCAGGCGGCCGGCGAGCTCGGGCTGGCGAGCGACGCCCTCGATCGTCTTGCCGACGACGATGCCCACGCCGATCGCGGGGCCGATGGCGGCGAGGCCGTAGCCGATCGTCGCGACAGATCCGGTCACCTGGGCGAGAACCGTAGTTGCGTCCACGGATGTTTCCTTTCGTTGTGGGCGGCGGGTGCCGTCCCGATCAGTGCTCTTCAGCGACGGCGAGCTGGATGTAGACCGCAGTCAGGATGGTGAAGACGTATGCCTGGAGGAAGGCCACCAGGATCTCGAAGAGGGTGAAGGCGAAGCCGAAGGCGAGCGTTCCGGCACCGAGCAGCGTCCAGAATCCGCTGAGCCCGAAGACGAAGAACTGCGTCGCGGCGAAGAACAGCACCAGCATGAGGTGTCCGACGATCATGTTCATCAGCAGACGCAGGGTGAGCGTCACCGGCCGGATGATGAAGGTCGAGAGGAACTCGAGCGGGATGATGATGATGTACAGCGGCCACGGCACGCCGGAGGGCATCAGCGAGTTCTTGAAGAACTTGCCCGGGCTCTTCTTCACACCCGCGTAGATGAACGTCACGTAGGCGACGACCGCGAGCAGCAGCGGAACCGCGATGACGCTGGTACCGGCGATGTTCAGACCGGGGATGATGCCCGTGATGTTCATGAACAGGACCATGAAGAAGATGGTCGTGAGAATCGGCAGGAAGCGATTGCCGTCTTTGCGCCCCAACAGGTCGTGCGCGATGTTGACCCGGACGAAGTCCAGCCCCATCTCCACGACGCTCTGGAAGCGGGTGGGGACCAGTCGCATCCGTCGCGTACCGACGAGGAACAGCACGACGAGCACGACGGTCGCCAGGATCTGGATCAGGTTGATCCGCGTGATCGCGAACGGAGTTCCCTCGAAGAGGATCGCATCCGGGAAGAACTCCCAGATAGAGGGCGCATGGAACTCGGCGCCGGATTCCTCGGCGGAAACGATCAGGGTCGCAGCTTGACTAAACAGCGCTTGCTCCAACTTCGGGGCACCGGTCTAAACCGTTGCGACGATGGATGATGTACACCGCGCTCGGGCACTCTGGCGCTCGTGGTCGGGTGCCGGAACAGCCTATCAAACTCCCAGGGTTGGAAGTCACACCGACCCCGTCGGGCGGACGTCGTCGGTGCGCTCCCCCTCTTCGGGGTCGGTGGGCAGCGTGGTGTCCGACACGTGGGGCAGCCGGCGGCGCATGAGCACGACGACGTCGACCACGAGCGAGGCGATGACGCTCACGACGAGGGCCACGAAGAAGACGCCCGGCACGATCCATGCCGCTCCGCGCAGCGCGAGCATGACGAGCACGAACACGACGAGCTTGAGGATCCAGCCGCCCAGGACGATGCCGAAGAAGATGGGCACGTACAGCGGGTCGCCGAACCACCGGTTGGCGATGAGGATGCTGCCGGCGGTGATTCCGAGGAACACGGCGGAGATCAGCACGCCCACGAGCGCGCTGACGAGGCCCTCGGCGCCGGCGACGAGCAGACCTCCGACGGCTCCGGCGACCAGCAGCACGCCGATCACGGCGGCGAACCACAGCAGGGCGGTGCGCAGGAAGGGAGTGCTGGAGACGGGTGTGGGGGCGCTCATGGTGTTTCCTCGGCGATCTCGTCGGGGGCGGTGGTGGATCTCGAACGGCGGGCGGGGAGGAAGGTGACGACGAGGCAGGCGGCGACGCCGACCACGCCGAAGGCGACACCGATCCAGTACTGGCCGAACCAGTCCTCGCGAGTGGCGATGTACATCAGCAGGAAGGTGATCCCGATGATCGCCGTCCACGCGTAGAAGATGAGCACGGCATCGCGGTCGGAGTGCCCCATGTCGAGCATCCGGTGGTGCAGATGCTTGCGATCGGGCGAGAACGGCGACTTGCCCGCCCGCATCCGGCGGAACACGGCGGATCCGAAGTCCAGCAGCGGAAGGATGACGACGGCGATCGGAAGCAGGATCGGGATGAACGCACCCAGCAGCTGCGAGCGACCGAGCTGATCGGGATCGAGCGCGGCCGGGGAGAGGTTGCCCGTGATCGACACGGCGGAGGTCGCCATGAGCAATCCCAGCATCAGGGCTCCCGAATCCCCCATGAACATCTTCGCGCGGTGCCAGTTGAAGGGCAGGAAGCCCGCGCACGCGCCGACGAGGACCACGGCGATGAACGAGGAGAGGTTGAAGTAGTTGTTCGAACCGATGTCGCGGGTGAGGACGTACGCGTAGACGAAGAAGATCCCGTTGGCGATCAGACACACGCCCGCCACGAGACCATCCAGCCCGTCGATGAAGTTCACCGCGTTCATCACGATCACGATCGAGAAGACCGTGAGCACGATGCTCATCCAGCTCGAGCCGACGGTGACCCCGCCGATCGGCAGCGCGTAGATCTGAATGTTGCCGAACCACGCGACGATGCCCGCGGCGACGAACTGGGCGCCCAGCTTGATCATCCAGTCGAGATCCCAGAGGTCGTCGGCGATGCCGACCAGAACGATCAGCAGAGTCGCGGCGAGGATCGACAACGTCGGCCACGGGTTCGTCCAGAAGATCGCGAAGAACGGGTTCGTGGAGGAGATAGCGAAAGCCGCGACGACGCCGAGGAACATCGCGATCCCGCCCAGACGCGGAGTCGGGCGGGTGTGGACATCGCGTTCACGGATCGCCGGGTGGAGCTTGTACCGGATGGCGACACGCCAGACCATCCACGACAGCGCCGCCGTGATGAGCGCCGTGACGAGGGCGATCAGCAGGTACTGCGTCACGCGGAGTCGCCCGCGCCCTCATCCGGCTCCGGCTCGAGCCGGTCGCCCAGGATCGCCAGGATCTCGGAGCGGTCGACCGCGCCGTAGCGGAGGATGCGGGCGTGTCCCGTGCCGCCGAACGCGAGCGGCGTCGCGTCGATGATCGTCGAGGGCACTCCGCGATCGCTCGCACCGTCGTCGAGGTACACGGAGACGCTGTCGCCGAGCATGTCGAACGCGGTGTGCGCGTCGATCGCGGCGGGCTTGCCGGTGAGGTTGGCGCTCGAGACGGCGAGCGGGCCGGTCTCCTCGAGGAGCTCCAGTGCGATCCGGTGCGCCGGCATCCGCACGGCGACCGTGCCGCGAGTCTCCCCCAGATCCCAGGACAACGAGGGCTGAGCGGGCAGGACGACGGTGAGCCCGCCCGGCCAATGCGCCTCCACGAGCCGTTCGACGGGCTCAGGCAGGTCGCTCACGAGCGCACGCACGGTCGACAGGCCCGCGACGAGCACCGGCGGCGGCTGCTGGCGCCCACGGCCCTTCGCCGCGAGCAGTGCCGCGACCGCGGAGGGGCTGAACGCGTCGGCGGCGACACCGTAGACCGTGTCGGTGGGCATGACGACGAGCTCGCCGCGCGCGATCGCCTGGCGGGCCCCGCGCATACCGGCCAGAAGCTGCGACTCGTCGCGGCAGTCGTAGAGAGGGGACATGTCGGCTCCATTCTAAGTGCGAGGCGGCCGCTGACCGGGGAACGGAGCGGCGTTCGCGTCAGAGGATCAGGGTCGGGTCGCGGTGGTGGCCCGGTCACGGAGTGTGAGGTCGGGATGTGTGGCGGCCGCCCGCCACCCCGCCGCGGTGAGCACCTCGCGCACGGACGCTCCCTGCACCTCGGCGTGCTCGATGATGATCGTGCCCCCGGGATGCAGCAGGCGGAGGCCGACACGCGCGAGGACGCGCACGACGTCGAGGCCGTCCTCGCCGCCGTACAGCGCCTGTGGCGGATCGTAGAGACGAACCTCCGGGTCGCGCGGAACAGCCTCCGCGGGGACGTACGGCGGGTTGGACACGAGAACCGAGACGCTCTGATCGAGATCCCCGAACGCGTCGGCGAGATCGGCGAACACGAGCCGGGCGTTCGGGGCGTTCACGCGTCCGAAGTTCTCCTTCGCCCAGATGAAGGCGTCGACGGAGTTCTCCGCGGCGTGGACGCGCGCGTGAGGAACCTCGGTCGCCATCGCCAGGGCGATCGCTCCCGAGCCGGTTCCCAGATCGACGGCGACCGGCTCCGGCGAGGCGCTGGCGCGCAATGCGTCGATGGCCAGCTGCGCGACCATCTCGGTCTCGGGGCGCGGCACGAACACGCCGGGCCCCACGGCGAGCTCCAGATGCCGGAACGGGGCGAGGCCGGTCAGATGCTGCAGCGGCTCACGTGCCGCGCGGCGCTCCACGAGGCGCATGAGGCGATCGAGCGCGTCGACGTCGAGCTCGGCCGCGCGGATCGCGGCAGCCTGCACCTCGCCGCGACCGATCCCCAGCACGTGGGCCACAAGCAGCTCCGCGTCGACGCGCGGGTCGACGATTCCGGCGCGTGCGAAGCGCGCCGAGACGTCGCCGAGGACGACGTCGATCCGCGAGATCGCGGACGCGTGGACGTGCTGATCAGAGGGCGTGGGAGGGCACATGAGCCCGCCCAGCCTACCCGCTGCGTCATACTCGGCCTCCGCCGGGATTGCTCCCCTAGGCTGGGCGCACCTCGTCCCCGACTCGAAAGGTCGCGTCATGCCCGGCATCCACTCCGACATCACCTCCGCGTTCGGCGAGACGCCTCTCGTGCGTCTGAACCGCGTGACGGAGGGCGTCGACGGCGTCGTCCTGGCCAAGCTCGAGTTCTACAACCCCGCCTCCAGCGTGAAGGACCGCCTCGGCATCGCCATCGTCGATGCCGCAGAGGCGTCCGGCGAGCTGAAGCCCGGCGGCACGATCGTGGAGTCCACGAGCGGCAACACCGGCATCGCCCTCGCGATGGTGGGAGCCGCCCGCGGGTACCGCGTCATCCTCACCATGCCCGCGTCGATGTCGAAGGAGCGGCGCATCCTGCTCAGGGCTTTCGGTGCCGAGCTCGTGCTCACCGACCCGACGAAGGGCATGTCGTTCGCGGTCGACGAGGCCAAGCGCATCGTCGCCGAGACGCCTGGCGCCGTCTGGGCCCGTCAGTTCGAGAACGAGGCGAATCCCGCCATCCACCGCCGCACCACGGCCGAGGAGATCCTGCGCGACACCGACGGCAAGGTCGACTACTTCGTCGCGGGCATCGGCACGGGCGGCACGATCACGGGTGTCGGCGAAGTGCTGAAGGAGCGCGTGCCGGGCGTGAAGATCGTCGCCGTCGAGCCCGCCGACTCCCCCATCCTGACCAAGGGACACCCGGGACCGCACAAGATCCAGGGCATCGGGCCGAACTTCGTCCCCGCCATCCTCAACCGCGACATCATCGACGAGGTCATCGACGTCGAGTTCGACGACGCGATCCGCGTCGCGCGGGAGACCGCGGCCAAGGACGGCGTGCTCGTGGGCATGTCCAGCGGCGCCGCGATCTGGGCGGCCCTCCAGATCGCCGCGCGTCCCGAGGCCGCGGGCAAGAACATCGTCGTGATCATCCCGTCGGCGGGCGAGCGGTACCTCACGACCGCGCTGTTCGAAGACCTGCGCGAGGACTGATGCCGGTCGCCGTGATTCGCCGCATCCGGGAGGACATCGCCGCCGCCCGGATGCGGGACCCGGCCGCTCGCGGCGGGGTGGAGATCGCCCTGCTGTACCCGGGACTCCACGCGATCTGGGCGCATCGCGTCTGGCACGCGCTGTGGCGTCGAGGCCTGCGCTTCGTCGCGCGGGCGGGCTCGCAGGTGACGCGATGGCTCACGGGCATCGAGATCCACCCCGGTGCTCGGATCGGGCGCCGCTTCTTCATCGATCACGGCATGGGCGTCGTCATCGGTGAGACAGCGGAGGTCGGCGACGACGTCATGCTTTACCACGGCGTCACCCTCGGCGGCCGCCAGCGCGAAGGCGGTAAGCGGCACCCGACGCTCGGCAACGGTGTCGCGGTCGGCGCCGGCGCCAAGATCCTGGGGCCGGTGCACATCGGCGCGCACAGCGTCGTCGGAGCCAACGCGGTGGTCACGCGGGACGCCCCCGCCGACAGCGTGCTGGTCGGCGTGCCCGCGAAGGTTCGCCCCCGCGGACGCAACGAGGACACCCGCGCACTGCTCGCCGCGCCCGAGTACTCGATCTAGCCGCGACGTCTGCACGGCCCGATCGAGCGACGCCGCCGCATCCGCCCCAACGGGACACTCCCGCACCGCCGGTCGTGCACATGTCGCGGCGCCGTACGCTCGGAGGATGAGCGAGCTGCACGAGTCGTCCCTCGTCGAGCTGGCGCGGATGCTGCGCGACGGCGATCTGGATCCGGTTCAGGTCACGCGGCATTACCTGGCGCGCATCGCGGCACGGGCGGAGCTGGGCGCGTTCGCCGCGGTCACCGCTGACGCCGCGCTCGAGCGCGCGCAGCGGCTCCCGCGGGGGACGGCGCCAGGCCCCCTGTACGGCATCCCCCATGCCGACAAGGATCTGGTCGCGCGGGCGGGCCTCCCCACGCGATACGGCTCGCGCGCCCGCGCGGATCACGTCCCGGCCGTGTCCGATCCGTTGGCGCTCGCCCTCGATGCCGCGGGCGTCGTGAACGTGGGCAAGACCGCGACGAGCGAGTTCGGCCTCACCGGCTACACGGAGCCGCGGACCGGGTCACCGGCGCGCGATCCCTGGGATCTGGCGAACGGCGCGGGCGGGTCGAGCGGCGGCGCGGCGGTCGCGGTCGCGGCGGGCCTGCTCCCGGCGGCCGTGGGTTCGGACGGCGGCGGCTCGATCCGCATCCCCGCCGCGACCGTCGGCGTCGTGGGGCTCAAGCCGTCGCGGGGACGCCTGCCCATCGGCTCGGGGCTGGACTCCCCCGACCAGCTCGCCGTGACCGGACCGCTCGCACGCAGTGTCACCGATGCCGCCTACCTGTTCGACACCCTGATCGGGCTCGCCCCCTACCCCTACGCGACCGCGGCGCCCGGACCGGGCAGCACCACCGATGCCCTGCGACGGATGCCGCAGCCCGCCCGGATCGGCGTCACCACCGTGTCCCCGTGGGACGACGACGAGGACATCCGCCTGGATCCCGACGCTCGCGAGGCGGTCGCGCGAGCCGCATCCTGGCTCGCCGGCGACGGGCACGAGGTCGAGGACGCGACCTGGCACCCACGCGGATATCCGGACATGTTCCGCCGGCTGTGGCGGGTCAGCGCCGCGCGCATCCCCCTCTCCGACACGGACATGGACCTCGTCGAACCCCTGACCGCGTGGCTCGTGCAGCAGGGACGCGCGCTGTCGGGCATCGAGGCGCTGGAGGCATTGAGCGCCGCGCGGGCGTTCGAGCGTCAGACCGTCGCCGCCTTCGCACCCTACGACGCTGTCCTGATGCCCGCCCTCGCGCAGACGCCGCGGCCGGTGGGCTGGTACGACGAACACGATCCGCTTCGCACGTTCGCCCTCCAGGTGGAGTACGCGCCGTACTCCAGCTTCGTCAACGTCGCGGGGCTGCCGGCGGTGACGCTGCCCGTGACGGTTGCGAGCTCCGGACACCCCGTGTCCGTCCAGCTGGTGGGCAGACCCGGCGGCGAGGCCGCCATCCTGTCGCTCGCGGCGCAGCTGGAAGATCACCGCGGCGCGCTGGCGCATCCGCCCGTCTGGTGACGAAGAGCGCTCACTCCCCCGCGAGCGCCGCCAGCCGAGCTTCTTCGTCCGCGGCGATGGCGGAGTCGATGATGGGCCCCAAGGCACCGTCCATGACCTGATCGAGGTTGTACGCCTTGTAGCCGGTGCGGTGGTCGGCGATGCGGTTCTCGGGGAAGTTGTACGTGCGGATGCGCTCGGAGCGGTCCATGCCCCGGATCTGCGAGCGTCGGGCGTCGGATGCGGCGGCGTCCCGTTCCTCCTGCTGCTTGGCGAGCAGGCGGGCGCGCAGCACGCGCATCGCCGCCTCACGGTTCTGCAGCTGGCTCTTCTCGTTCTGCATCGACACGACGATGCCCGTGGGCACGTGGGTGATGCGCACGGCCGAGTCCGTGGTGTTGACCGACTGACCGCCGGGGCCGGACGAACGGAAGACGTCGATCTTCAGATCGTTCTGATCGATCTGGATCTCCTCCGGCTCATCGACCTCGGGGAAGACGAGGACACCGGTGGTGGAGGTGTGGATGCGGCCCTGCGACTCGGTCGCCGGTACCCGCTGCACGCGATGAACGCCGCCCTCGTACTTGAGGTGGGCCCACACACCGGCGGCGGGGTCGGTGCTGGAGCCCTTGATCGCCACCTGGACGTCCTTGTAGCCGCCCAGGTCGGATTCGTTGCGCTCGAGCAGTTCGGTCTTCCACCCCTGAGACGCCGCGTACTGCACGTACATGCGCAGCAGGTCCGCCGCGAACAGCGCGCTCTCGGCGCCGCCCTCGCCGGCCTTGATCTCCATGATCACGTCACGCGCGTCGTCGGGGTCGCGCGGGATGAGCAGGCGCCGCAGCCGCTCCTGGGCGGCGTCGCGCTGCTCCTCGAGCGCGGGAACCTCATCGGCGAACGCCGCATCCTCGCCCGCGAGTTCACGCGCTGCTGCGAGGTCGTCCGCGGCCCCCTGCCACGCCTCGTACGCGTGCACGATGCGGGAGAGCTCGGCGTAGCGTCGGTTCACCCGCTTCGCGCGGGCCGCGTCGGCGTGCACGGCGGGGTCGGAGAGCTCCTCCTGGACCGCCTTGTGCTCGTCGAGGAGCCCGCGAACGGACTCGAACATGCCGGAATCGGACACGGCCGACAGGGTCAGCGGATGTTGTTCTCGTGACCGTGCGAATGTCCGCCCGAGGCCGGAGCCGGGATGGACTTCTGCATCTGCACGAGGAACTCGACGTTCGACGAGGTCTCCTTGAGCTTGCCGAGCACGACCTCGAGGGCCTGCTGCGGGTCGAGACCCGCCAGCGCGCGCCGGAGCTTCCAGGTGATCTTGACCTCGTCGGCCGACAGGAGCATCTCTTCGCGACGCGTGCTCGACGCGTTGACGTCGACCGCGGGGAAGATGCGCTTGTCGGCGAGCTGACGGCTCAGACGCAGCTCGCTGTTGCCGGTGCCCTTGAACTCCTCGAAGATGACGTCGTCCATCTTGGAACCGGTCTCGACCAGCGCGGTCGCGAGGATCGTCAGCGAGCCGCCGTTCTCGATGTTGCGCGCGGCGCCGAAGAAGCGCTTGGGCGGGTAGAGGGCGGCGGCGTCGACACCGCCGGAGAGCACACGACCGCTCGTCGGCGCCGACACGTTGTACGCGCGACCGAGGCGGGTGATCGAGTCGAGCAGCACGACGACGTCGCGACCGAGCTCCACGAGGCGCTTGGCGCGCTCGATGGCGAGCTCGGCGACCGTGGTGTGGTCTTCGGCGGGACGGTCGAAGGTGGAGGCGATGACCTCGCCCTTCACCGTGCGCTGCATGTCGGTGACCTCTTCGGGGCGCTCGTCGACGAGCACGACCATGAGGTGGACCTCGGGGTTGTTGTGCGCGATCGCGTTGGCGATCTGCTGCAGCACGATCGTCTTGCCGGCCTTGGGCGGTGCGACGATGAGGCCGCGCTGACCCTTGCCGATGGGAGCGACGAGATCGATGATGCGCTGCGTCAGCTTCTCGGGAGCGGTCTCCAGGCGCAGACGCTCCTGCGGGTAGAGCGGGGTGAGCTTGCCGAACTCGACGCGCTCGGCCGCATCCTCGACGGAAAGGCCGTTGATCGCGTCGACCTTGACGAGCGCGTTGTACTTCTGACGGCCCGACTGCTCGCCCTCACGGGGCTGCTTGATCGCGCCGACGACGGCGTCGCCCTTGCGGAGGTTGTACTTCTTGACCTGGCCGAGCGAGACGTACACGTCGCTCGCGCCCGGCAGGTAGCCGGTCGTGCGCACGAACGCGTAGTTGTCGAGCACATCGAGCACGCCCGCGATCGGGATGAGGACGTCGTCCTCGCCGATCTCGGTCTCGAACTCGTCGCCCTGCCCCTGGCCGCGGCGCTTGTTGCGCTGGCGGCCCCGGCCGGACTGCTGCTCGTCGTCCTCGGCGGCGGGGGCGGCATTCTGGCCCTGGTTCTGCTGGCTGCCCTGGCCGTTCTGGCCGGCTGCGCCCTGAGCGTTCTCGCGACGGTTGCGGTTGCGGCTGCGGCTGCGGCTGCGGCTGCGGCCGCTCTGCTCGCCGTCGGCGTTCTCCTCGCCGGAGGCTTCGGAGGCCTTCTCACCGGAGGCATCGGCAGCGGGCGCCGCGTCGGCTGCCTCGGCGGGCGCGGTCTCGGACTCGACCGATGCCGCATCCGTCGACGCGGCATCGACGGCAGCGGCTTCCGGCGCTGCCGGCTCGGCAGCGACCTCAGCGGTCTCGGCCGGCGCCTCTTCCGGAGCGGCTGCAGACTTGCGTGCCCGGCGCGGGGCCTTCTTGGCCGGAGCCTTCGTGACGGGCGCCTCTTCGGCCGCGACTGCGTCCTCCGCGGCGGGGGCGGCGTCGGCGGTTGCCTCGGCGGCCGGAGCCTCGGATGCGGCGGGCGCCTGGTCGGTGGCCTCGCCCGCAGCAGCGTCCGCGGCGGGGGCCTCGGCGCTCTTGGCTCGACGGGGCGCGCGCTTGCGCGGCGCCTTCGCCGGGGCCTCGACGGCCGGAGCCTCGGCCGCAGGCGCGTCGGCGGCCGGAGCCTCGGTTGCGGGGACGGCCTCGGCGACGTTGTCGTCGACGTTGGCGTCGGTGGACTGGATCTCGGAGATGGACTCCACGAGTACTCCCTTGATGAAACGTGTGTCAGCGCGTGACCGCACAGAAGGCCCAACAGACAGGCATTCGTCTACACCCAGCGCATGCTCGGGATACGCGCGACGGCATCGCGGGGATGTGTCACGGGTATGAGTGCAGGGGTCACGCGGCCGGTTCGCAGATTGCGACGGAGGCCAGATTCACGTCAGTGACGTGGCACCCTCCGCGTTGTCCCTCACTGTACCACCCTTGAAGTCGACCGCGAGCATGAGCGCCTCCCACGGAGTGTCCGCGTGCGAGGCGACCAGCTGCGCCGCTTCCAGACGACGTCCGGGACCGTCGGCGAGCACGAGGACGGAGGGCCCCGCCCCGGAGACGACCGCCGCGAACCCCTCCCGGCGCAGCGCCTGGACGAGGCGGTCGGTCTCCGGCATCGCCGCCGCGCGATAGCTCTGGTGCAGCTTGTCCTCGGTGGCGGCCATGAGCAGTTCGGGGCTCTGCGTCAGCGCCGCGATCAACAGCGCCGAGCGCGAGACGTTGAAGACCGCATCCGCGCGCGAGAACTGATCGGGCTGCAGGCCGCGCGCGACCGAGGTCGACATCGTGAACTCGGGCACGAAGACGATCGGGGAGACACCACGGTGCACGAGCAGCTTCTTGTGCTGCGGACCGTTCTCGTCGACCCACGCGATCGTGAGACCGCCGAAGAGGGCGGGCGCGACGTTGTCGGGGTGACCCTCGAGCTCCGTGGCGAGCCGCAGCAGCGTATCGGCGTCGAGATCCACCTCCCCCTCGAGCAGCCCCTTGGCGGCCAAGAGCCCGGAGACGACGGCGGCACCGGAGGAGCCCATCCCCCGGCCGTGCGGGATGACGTTGCGCGCGCGCAGCCGGAGGCCCGGCATGGGCAGACCCGCATCCGCGAAGGCGTACGCGATGGCGCGCACGACGAGGTGCGACGCGTCGCGCGGAACCTGGTCGGCGCCGGCCCCGTCGACCTCGATCTCCAGCAGGCCCGGCTCGAGGGCTTCGACCTCGAGCTCGTCGTAGACGCTCAGCGCCAGTCCGAGCGTGTCGAAGCCGGGGCCGAGGTTGGCGCTCGTGGCGGGCACGCGCACTGTCACCGCGCGGCCCACGGCGACCGTCATTGAGAGCCCTGCGGGGCGAGCTCCAGCACCGAGGCGACCTCCGACACGGAGTTGTCGACGACGGTGGGGGCGACCTCGCCGCCGGATGCGTCGCGCAAGGCCCACTGCGGGTCCTTGAGCCCGTGACCGGTGACGGTGAGCACGACACGGGCACCCGCGGGGATCACTCCGGCCTCGGCCCGGTCGAGCAGCCCCGCGACGGAGATCGCGGAAGCGGGCTCGACGAAGACGCCGACCGTCTCGCTCAGCAGCTTCTGCGCGGCGAGGATGCGGTCGTCCTCGATGGCGCCGAACCAGCCGTCCGTGGCGTCGCGCGCCTCGAGGGCGAACTGCCAGGACGCGGGATTGCCGATGCGGATGGCGCTGGCCACCGTCTCGGGGTTCTTGACGACCTCGCC
The DNA here is from genome assembly GCF_031453615.1 of Microbacterium sp. SORGH_AS_0428. Classification (NCBI taxonomy): domain Bacteria; kingdom Bacillati; phylum Actinomycetota; class Actinomycetes; order Micrococcales; family Microbacteriaceae; genus Microbacterium; species Microbacterium sp. SORGH_AS_0428. Next base: position 928,189 of record NZ_JAVIZT010000001.1, read on the forward strand.
GCGCACGAGCGGAGCGGAGCCGGCTGCCTGGAGTCCGAACATCCGGGGCACCTTGGTCGAGACGCCGCGTTCGGCCTCCTCGGTGTAGCCGCGCGTGTAGGCGGTGTAGTTGCCCGCGTTGCCCACGGGGACGATGTGGAAATCGGGGGCGTCGCCCAGTTGGGAGACGACTTCGTAGGCTGCCGTCTTCTGACCGTCGATGCGGTCCGGGTTGACCGAGTTCACGAGGTGCACCGGGTAGTTCGCGGCGAGCTCGCGAGCGATCTCCAGGCAGTCGTCGAAGTTGCCGCGGATCTGGATGAGCTTGCCGCCGTGCGCCACGGCCTGGCTGAGCTTGCCCATCGCGATCTTGCCCTCGGGCACGAGGACGGCCGCGGTGATGCCGGCGTGCGCGGCGTAGGCGGCGGCCGATGCCGAGGTGTTGCCCGTGGAGGCGCAGATGACGGCCTTGGCCCCGTGCTCGACCGCGCGCGAGAGCGCCACCGTCATACCGCGGTCCTTGAACGATCCGGTCGGGTTCATGCCCTCGAACTTGACCCAGACCTCGGCACCGGTGCGGTGCGACAGCGCCGGTGCGGGGATGAGCGGGGTGCCGCCCTCGCCGAGGGTGACCACCGTGGAGGCGTCGGTCACGCCGAGGCGGTCGGCGTACTCGCGGAGGACTCCGCGCCAGAGGTGTGCCATGTCAGTCTCCTTCTACCCGCAGGACCGAGACGACCCGCTCGACGACGTCGCTGTCCGCGAGTCGGTCGACCGTGTCGCTGAGATCCTGCTCGCGTGCTTTGTGCGTTCCGATGACCAGGCGCGCCCGGCCCGAGTCTGCGCCGTCTTCGGCGATGACCGTCTGCTCGACCGTCGCGATCGAGACGTGCCCCTCGCTCAGGGTGCCGGCGATGTGGGCGAGCACACCCGCCTGGTCGCTGACCTCGAGCGTGATCTGATACCGCGTCTGCGCGTGGCCGATCGGCAGGACCGGGAGGTTCGCGCGCGTGGACTCCCCCACCCCCACGCCGCCGGCGATGTGGCGACGTGCCGCGGAGACGACATCGCCCAGCACGGCGGATGCGGTCTGCACGCCGCCCGCGCCGGCGCCGTAGAACATCAGCGAACCCGCCGCCTCCGCCTCGACGAAGACCGCGTTGTTGGCGCCGTGGACACTGGCGAGCGGATGCGAGCGCGGCACCAGCGCCGGGTACACCCGCACCGAGATCGCCTCGCCGGTGGGAGAATCCTGCCCGGTGAGCCGCTCGCAGACCGCGAGCAGCTTGATGACGTAGCCCGCGTGGCGAGCCGCATCCATCATCTGCGTCGTGATCGCCGTGATGCCCTCGCGGTGGACGGACTCGAGCGGAACGGCCGTGTGGAAGGCGAGCGAGGCGAGGATGGCGGCCTTCTGCGCCGCGTCGTAGCCCTCCACGTCGGCCGTCGGGTCGGCCTCGGCGTAACCGAGCGCCTGCGCCTGCGCCAGGACGTCGGCGAACTCCGCACCCTCGGTGTCCATCCGGTCGAGGATGTAGTTCGTCGTCCCGTTGACGATGCCCATGATGCGCTGCACGCGATCGCCGGCGAGCGAGTCGCGCAGCGGGCGGATGATCGGAATCGCACCCGCCGCGGCGGCCTCGTAGTAGACCTGCGCCCCGACCTGGTCGGCGGCGTCGAAGATCTCGGAGCCGTAGGTCGCCAGCAGGGCCTTGTTCGCCGTCACGACGTCGGCGCCGGAATTGATCGCCTGCAGCAGGTGGGTCCTCGCCGGCTCGATGCCGCCGATGAGCTCGATCACGATGTCGGCGCCGACGATGAGCGACTCGGCGTCGGTCGTGAAGAGCTCCTGCGGAAGGTCCACGTCGCGCGGGGCGTCGACGTCGCGCACGGCGATGCCGGCGAGCTGGAGGCTCGCTCCCGCGCGGTCCGCGAGCTCATCGCCGTGCTTGAGCAGGAGAGCTGCGACCTGCGACCCGACGGCGCCGGCTCCCAGCAGAGCGACCCGGAGGTGGCGATGGTCGATCATGAATCACCTTTCTGCGCGAGGAGGGCGTCACGGGCGAGGAGGTCGTCGACCGTCTCGCCGCGCACGATGACGCGCGCCTCGGCGTCACGCACCGCGACCACCGGGGGCCGCGGCATGTAGTTGTAGTTGCTCGACAGCGAGAAGCAGTAGGCGCCGGTGGCCGGCACCGCGAGCAGGTCGCCGGGAGCGACGTCGGCGGGGAGGTACTCGGCGTCGACGACGATGTCGCCCGACTCGCAGTGCGATCCGACCACCCGGACGAGGGCGGGTGCCGCATCGCTCACGCGGGAGGCGATACGGGCGGAGTAGTCGGCGCCGTAGAGCGCCGGACGGGCGTTGTCGCTCATCCCGCCGTCGACGCTCACGTAGGTGCGCACGAGACCGTCGCCGAGGGAGACGGGCTTGACCGTGCCGACCTCGTACAGCGTGACACCGGCCGTTCCGACGATCGCGCGTCCCGGTTCGAACACGAGCGTCGGCACGGGCACGTCCAGGCGTGCGCAGGTCGCAGCGACAGCGGTCACGATGGCGTCGGCGAGCTCCTCGATCACGGCCGGCTGCTGGTCTCGCGTGTAGGCGATGCCGAAGCCGCCGCCGAGGTTGAGCACGTCGAGACCGCCCAGCTCCGCGTGGAGGGCGACGAGCCGCTCGGCGGATGCGGCGAAGCCCTCCGAACCGAAGATCTGGGAGCCGATGTGGCAGTGCAGGCCGACGAGCTCGACGCCGGGGATGGCGCGCAGCAGAGCCGCCGCCTCCCGCGCGCCGTCGAGGGAGAAGCCGAACTTCTGGTCTTCGTGCGCCGTCGCGAGGAAGTCGTGGGTCTCGGCGTGGATGCCGGTGTTGACGCGGATCAGGACGGGCTGACGGCGAGAAGCACCATCGGTCACCGACGCGAGGCGCACGATCTCGTCGACGCTGTCCACGATGATCGTCCCGATCCCGATCTCGACGGCCCGCGCCAGCTGGCTCGCAGACTTGTTGTTGCCGTGCAGGCCCAGCAGCGACGGATCCGCGCCCGCGGCCAACGCCACAGCCAGCTCGCCGGGGCTCGCGACATCGATGCGCAGACCCTCCTCGAGCACCCACCGCGCCACGGCCGCGGAGAGGAACGCCTTGCCCGCGTAGTAGACGCGCGCTTCGGCGCCGTGCCTTCCCGCGGCCCGCTGGAAGGCGGCGAGGATCCGACGGGCGCGGCCTCGCACCTCGTCCTCGTCGAGGACGTAGAGCGGGGTGCCGAAGCGTGCGGCGAGATCCCCCGCATCCACGCCGCCGATCTGCAGACGTCCGTCGCGACGCGAGGCGGATCCGGGCCACACGACCGGCGGGAGATCGTTCGCGTCGTCCGGCACGAGGAGCCACTCTTCGGCGGCAGCGCGGTCGTGCGAGGAGGACACTACGAGACCCAATCGGTGGTGAAGGGCGGCGGGAATCTCAGCGGCGGCGGAGCCGTCACGACACCCCGACGCGAGTCCCTTGAAGTCTAGGGCACCGCCTATGCCGCTCCCGCCATGCGTCAGGCGCAGCTGCCCTTCTCCCGCGCACCGGCATCCGTGAGCAGCTCGCCCGCGATGTCGAAATCGGCCGCGAGCCGATCGCCTTGCACCGCGACCTGGCTGAGGGTGAGCCCGCGCGGCAGGTACTGCGCGACGCACACCCGGTACCCGGCGAGCAGAGGGTCGGCGACGGAGCCGAACTGGGCGCGCAGGCCGTCCGCGGTCACCTCGGCACCGGCCACGCTCAGCGACACCGGGGTGAGCACGAGCCGCCCCTCCGCCGCCGACGGGGTGAGAGCGACCTGCACCGGCACGGCGAGGCCGAACACCGACAGCTGGGTCGACGCGCTCACGTCGGGCTGAGCGATCGTGAGGCCGTCGATGGCCACCGGCGCCGCCTCCGCCAGGAGCGGGCGGAGCTGCTCGGCGTTCAGCGACACCGTCGCCTCGCCGGAGCCGAGCGTGAAGGGTGCGCGGATGCCGAGATCGCGGAGGGTGACCGACACGTCGCCCGTGAAGTCTCCGACCGTCACATCGTCGGCGGCGATGCGCACCTGGCCGACCTGGCCCAGTGCCAGATCCAGCAGCAGCGAGGGATCGGCGATGTCCACATCGATCTGCTGATCCGCGGCGAGATCGAGTCGCGACACGAGCTGCTGCTTGACGGCCTTCGTCACGAGGTCTCGCGCCACCCATTCCCCCGCGAAGAACGCGGCGACGATGAGCAGCAGCACCACCAGCACCGCGACGAGCCACGGCCACCGGCGGCGCCGGCGCACGGTGCGGGGCGCGTCGTCCTGGTCGTCGAACAGCCCCATCACCTCGCTCATGTCACATCCGCTCGGGTGCGCTGACGCCCAACAGGTCCAGCCCGTTGCGCAGGACCTGGCCGGTCGCGTCGTTGAGCCACAGCCGCGTGCGATGCAGGTCGGTCACCTCGTCGTCGCCGAGCGGGATCACGCGGCAGTTGTCGTACCAGCGGTGATAGAGACCCGCGAGCTCCTCCAGGTATCGGGCGATGCGATGCGGCTCGCGCAGGTCGGCGGCGAAGGCGACCAGCCGCGGGAACTCCTGCAGCGCACCGAGCAGCGCCGACTCGGTCTCGTGGGTGAGCAGCTCCGGGGAGAATGCCGTGCGCTCCACCCCGGATGCGGCGGCGTTGCGCGCCACGTTGTGGGTGCGGGCGTGGGCGTACTGCACGTAGAAGACCGGGTTGTCGTTCGTGCGCTTCTGCAGGATCTCGGGGTCGAGCGTGAGCGGCGAGTCGGCGGGGTACCGCGCCAGCGAGTACCGCAGGGCGTCGGTGCCGAGCCAGGCGCGCAGGTCGTCGAGCTCGATGATGTTCCCCGCGCGCTTGGAGAGGCGGGCGCCGTTGATCGAGACGAGCTGGCCGATCAGCACCTCGATGTCCTTGTCGGGGTCGTCGCCCGCCGCGCCGGCGAGCGCCTTGAGCCGGTGGACGTAGCCGTGGTGGTCGGCACCGAGCAGGTAGATCTTGTGCGCGAAACCGCGATCCCCCTTGTTGAGGTAGTAGGCCGCATCCGCCGCGAAGTAGGTGTACTCGCCGTTCGAGCGACGGATGACGCGGTCCTTGTCGTCGCCGAAGTCGGTCGTGCGCACCCAGACGGCGTCGTCCTGCTCGAAGACATGGCCCTGCTCCCGCAGGCGTTCGACGGCCTCGTCGACGAGACTCGGGGACCCCGCGTGCAGGACGCGCTCGGAGTACCAGACGTCGAAGTGCACGTTGAACTGTTCGAGAGAGGCCTGGATCTCGCCCAGCTGCAGCGCGTACGCGAGCTCGGTGGTGAAGCTCAGCTGCTCCTCGGGCGAGGCGGACAGCACGCCGCCGGGCTCGCCGTGGAAGTCCGCCGCGCGCACGCGGTCGGCAAGCTCCTGGATGTAGGCGCCGACGTAGCCGTCCTCCGGAGCCGGCTCGCCCTTCACCGCGGCGAGCACGGAGCGGCCGAAGCGCTCCATCTGTGCACCCGCGTCGTTGATGTAGAACTCGCGCACGAGCGGGGCGCCGCTCGCCAGGAGCAGACGGGCGATGGCGTCGCCGAGCGCCGCCCAGCGGGTGTGGCCGATGTGGAGCGGACCGGTCGGGTTCGCGCTGACGAACTCGAGATTGATCGAGTTGCCGCGCTGGGTGGTGTTGGAGCCGAACGCCGCGCCCGCCTCGACGATTACGCGCGCGAGGGCACCGGCGGCCGCCGCATCCAGACGGATGTTGATGAACCCGGGACCGGCGATCTCGACGGAGGCGACGCCGGGAACATCACCGAGAGGGCCCGCGATCTCCGCGGCGAGCTCCCGCGGGTTCGCGCCCACCTGCTTGGCGAGCTTCAGGGCGATGTTGGACGCCCAGTCGCCGTGGTCACGATTCTTCGGGCGCTCGAGGACGATGTCCGACACCGCCACCTCGACACCGGGGCGTCGCGCCTCGACGATCGGTGCGACGACGGCGTGCAGGGCGGCGGAGAGCTGTTCGGGATCCATAGGCGTCCCATTCTACGTTCGTCCGCTGTCGCGCCCCGGTCCGCGTGGACGGGCCCGCTCAGGCCATCGGTACGAGCGCCGCGTGGTCGTCGACGGTGCCGGGCGCATCCTGCACGGTCGCGTCCACTTCGAGCCGCTCCAAGCCCACATATCCGCCGTGGTAGCTCAGGAACGCGCAGTCCGCCGCGTCTCTGCCTGTGGCGATCCGCACGAGCGAGGAGCGCGGGGCGAGGCGGGTGGCATCGACCACGCTCCATTCGCCCTCGACGAGCACCTCGGCGACGGCGTGGAAGTCCATGGGATCGAGCTGAGGCGCGTAGCAGGCGACGTAGCGGGCGGGCATGTCCATCGCACGCAACAGCGCGATGACGAGATGGGCGTAGTCGCGGCAGACGCCCTGCCCGCTGGCGAGGGTCGTGACCGCACTGTCGGTGCCGAGGCTCATGCCCGGCGTGTAGGTGACGCTCGTGGCCACGAAATCGGAGACGGCCTCCACGAGCTGTCGGCCGCTCAGCCCCCGGAAGAGTCGCCGCGCGGTGGCGAAGACCTCGTCGGACTGGGCGTAGCGGCTCGGCCGCAGAGCCGCGATGGTATCGATCTCCGTCGTGACAGGCGGTGCGCCCGGACCCACGACGGCCTCGTAGTGCACCTGGAGGAGTCCCGCCTCGCCCGTCAGGCGGTGCAGGCGGTTGCCTGCCGCGTCCAGGAGCTCCCTCGGCAGCAGCTCGCGCCCGTCCTGCACCAGGCTCAGCCGCTCGTTCACGACGCCCGCCGACCGCGCCACCGCGATCTGCAGGATGAGGTCGACGGAGGAGCCCAGTTCGAGGTCGAGTTCGGCTCTCACTTGGCGCTGCACCGGCCCATCCTCGCACGCGGATCGAGGGCCGGGGCCCGCCGCATCCCTCCTGCGCACCCGCTCCGGCCCGTCGCACCGTACGCTCGTGCCATGACCCGATCCGCCCGGCTTTCGCCGCGCCGCGCGATCGCCGTCCTTGCGGCGCTGGCGGCGGCGATCGCGTGCATCTGCGCACTCGCGCTGACGCGCCCCTGGGCGGCAGGGGCGCTGCCGGTCAGCCGAGCGGATGCGGGTGGCGCCGCGCCTGCTCCGGTGGTGTCGATCGCGCTCCCCGACAACCCCCGCATCCTCGTTCTCGGCGACTCCTGGACCTACGGCTCCGCCGCCTCCGCGCCGACGCTGGGTTACGCGTACCTCCTCGGCCCGCTCATGGGCGGCGAGACGAGCGTGAACGGTTCACGGGGCAGCGGCTATCTCGTTCCCGGCATCGACGGTGGAACCTTCTCCGAGCGCATCGCCGAGTTGGATGCGTCCGACCGCCCCGATCTGATCGTCGTGCAGGGCTCGATCAACGATCGGAAGGTCCCCCTCGAGGGCTACGACGAAGCCGTGCGCGAGGCCTGGGACTCGCTCGCCGCGCTGTACCCGGATGCGCAGATCGTCGTCCTCGGACCCGCTCCGCAGATCCTTCCCGTAGAGGCGGCGACCTCGGAGATCGACGATCGGCTGGGCCGGGCGGCGGCGTCGCGCGGCTGGCCGTACATCTCGCCCATCGGGGAACAGTGGATCACGCCGGACAATTACGCGTGGATCATCGACAGCGGACCGATCGGCCGCCATCACCCCACGACCGGGGGCCACGCGTATCTCGCGGAGCGGCTCGCGGCTGCCCTCGACGGCCTGCGCTCGGACTGAGCCTTCCGGCGCGGAGGGGCATTATGCACCTTTTCGCGGAGCGGGACCACCGGAGCTCCCCCGGCCCATCCGCTGGCTAACGTGATCGCCGGGGGCACGGCGACCCGCCGCGCCCGTGCCCGAGCGCCGGCCCCACCGTCGCCGTCCGGGACCCCACCTATCGGGCTGGTCCCGGGCAGGAGTCGTGAACATGGGTATTGGAAGCGGAATCGCACTCTTCGTGATCGGAGCGATCCTGGCGTTCGCCGTGAACGTCGATCTCGGCGGCTACGTCAACCTGAGTCTCATCGGATACATCCTGATGGGCGCGGGGGTCCTCGTCTTCCTGATCAGCCTGGTCCTGGTCATGCGTCGTCGTTCGAGCGTGTCGACCTCGCGCACCGCGGTCGACCCCGCCAGTGGTGAGCGCGTCACGACGCGTCGCACTACGGACAACGGCGAACCCCTCGCCTGAGTACGTGTCCGACATCCTCGACGCCGTTCCCGCCGGGACCGGCTCGCTCCTCGCCGGTCGCTACCGCCTGATCGAACGCGTCGGCAGCGGAGGAATGGGCACGGTCTATCGTGCCCGAGACGAACTGCTCGGCCGTGATGTCGCGGTCAAGCTCTTCCACTCGGAGCGTGCGGACGGCGTCGAGGACCGTCGGAAGGTCGGCGAGGCCACGATGCTCGCCTCGCTCTCGCATCCGTGCCTGGTCACCCTGTTCGACGCGTGCATCGGGACCGAGGCTCCGAGCTATCTCGTCATGGAGTACATCGCCGGCCCGACTCTGCGCCAACGCCTGGTGGACGGCGCCCTGGGGCTCGATGAGGCCGCCGCCATGGCGAGCGACCTCGCCGCGGCACTGGAGGCCGTCCACGCGGCAGGGATCGTGCATCGCGACGTGAAGCCCTCCAACGTCATGCTCCGTGCCCGCGGTCGCGGAGCCGGCAGCGTCGGCTATCAGGCGGTGCTCGCCGATTTCGGCGTCGCGCATCTGGTCGACTCGACGAGGCTCACGACACCCGGCGATGTCATCGGCACAGCGGCCTATCTCGCGCCGGAGCAGGTGCGCGGCCACGCGCCGGTTCCCGCCTCCGACGTCTACTCTCTCGGGCTGCTCCTGATCGAGGCGATCACAGGTCGGCATCCCTTCGCGGATGCGCCGGCGGCCAGCATGCTGCTGGCCCGGCTCACCCGGCAGCCCGATGTTCCCACGGGCATCGGCTACGCGTGGCGTTCCCTGCTCACCGCCATGACGGTGCACGATCCCGCTTCCCGCCCGAGCGCGAGCGAGGTCCTCGATCGGGCCCGTGCACTGCCCTCCACCACGGCGAGCGCCGCGACCGTCCCCCTGGACGACGCGTTGCTCGTCGCGACGTCACCGATCTCCGTCTCGGCTCCCCCCGCGGCGGCCACCGAACCGCTGCCTGCCCCGCTCGCGCTGCCGGCGCCTCGCCGCCGCCGGCGCATCGTGGCCATGTCGGCAGCTGCCGGCGTCCTCATCGTCGCAGCCGCGGCTGTGGGCATCTCGACCGTCCTGGCGCCGGCGCCGGTGAGCGAGGAGTCCGTCGTTCCCGTGCAGCTGAACACCGTCCCGACGGACGACGGATCCGACCAGGCGCCCGCCGAGACGGTCGAGTCCGACGATCAGAGCGTGGTGCCTGCCGACACCGTCACTCCGCGGCCGGGGCCGGTCACGGATCCACAGCCGGGGCCGGTCACGGATCCGCAGACGGGACCCGCATCGGAGAACGGTTCGAATCGGGGCCCCGGCAACAACAACGGGAACGGGAACGGCAAGAAGCCCTGACGTCGCAGGAACGCCACAGTCCGGCGTCATCCCGCCGTCCTCGGCACCGGGACCGATGAGGCGCGACGCGACGTTCGACACTGGGGGGCGAGAGACGAGGTACCGCGTGCCGTACGACATCGACGAACTCCTGCGCCCACCATCCGCCACCGCCGCGCTCGCGCTGCAGGTGGCCGAGCAGTGGTGCTCCCCGGCCGTCCTGCGGCACAGCATGCGCTCCTGGGTGTGGGCGCGATCGCTCGCGGATGCGGAGGGGCTGGACTACGACGCGGAGCTGCTGTTCGTCGCGGCCGCGCTGCACGACATCGGCGTGGCGGAACCGTTCGACGCACACCGGACGCCGTTCGAGGGCGCCGGAGGCGCTGCGGCATGGGTGTTCGCGGCCGGAGCCGGTTGGCCGAGCGAGCGCCGGGTCCGGCTGCAGGAAGTGATCGAACGCCACATGTGGGTCGAGGTCGACCCGACCCTGGACGCCGAGGGCCACCTGCTGGAGGTGGCGACGAGCCTGGACGTCGCGGGGGCGGGCTGGTCGAGGTGGGATGCGCAGCTTCTGCGCGTCGTGACCGCACGACTGCCGAGGACGGATTTCGCCGCCGAGTTCGACGCGGCGATCCGGGACCAAGCCGAACGCAAGCCCGCCTCCGCCGCGGCACGGCTCGCGCGGAGCGGACGCATCGCGGACGGCGAGCTCACCTGGCTCTCACTCGTGCGTTGACCCGCCTCAGCCTGGTGGGCCTCCACCCTCAGTCGGCCCGCGCGAACGGTCGCGAGGCATCGACGATGCGCCGCAGCGACACCGCCGCTCCCATCGATCGAGCGCGCTCGATCCCGACGAGTGCCGGATGCGGCGACAGTAGGCGGCGAGCGCCTGATCGCGTCCCCCAAGCGGGCGACAGACAGCGCGTCCCGCGGCAGCGTAACGTCGAAGGCCGCGGGGAATCGAGGCAGCGGGGCGCGCCGACGAGGGCGGCGCGCCCCCATGGGCGCCGCGAGATCATGGCCGGGCCTCGACGTGCACCCGCGCGTCGCACCGTTCGTCGTCGGGCGCGAAGAAGGCCCCGATCCGCGGAAGGATCGAGGCCTCTTGTACGCCGTGCCCCCGGAGGGATTCGAACCCCCGACCTACGGTACCGGAAACCGGCGCTCTATCCCCTGAGCTACGGAGGCGTACCGATCGAGACTATCACCGCCCGCTCCGGCCCCGTGACGGCGGATCAGGGGTAACCGCGGGTCCAGAGGCCGTAGACGGCGAAGAACTGCAGCACGACGAGGGCGATCAGGATGCCGTTGCGCGCCCGCTTGGACGCAGACAGCCTCTCATGCGCGAGAAGCGGAGACATCGGCATCAGCAGGCGGAAGGTGCTGGCCTGCGGCAGGAACACACCGAAGATGTAGAGCCCGTAGCTCAGCCCGTACGCCGCGACCACGATGCCGAGTCTGCGCACCGGTCGCGACCAGATCAGCAGGGCGAATCCCACCATGAGCGCGACCACGAGCAGCCAGCCGAACACGCTCAGGTACTCGCCCATGAAGCGGAACCATGGCGTGAGGGGCATGAACTCGCCGTTGCCGACGAACGGACGCCACCAGGCCGTCTCCGTGAGGAGGTAGGCATGCGGGGTGCCGGTCCACGCATCCGCGATCCACGACCACGCGAGCCCGGCGAGCGCTGTGACGCCGCCGGCCACGAGCAGCCCCACCACCTCGCGGCGCGGGAACGGATCGACTCCCCGGCGCCACCAGCGCACGAGGAAGACGATGCCCAGAGCCAGCGCGAGGGCGAGGGCGCCGGGTCGCGTGAACGCGGCGATCAGCGCGATCGGGGTGATCCATACGTACTTCCGCTTGACGGCCAGCAGCAGCGCGGCGAAGGTCAGCGTGAGAACGAGCGATTCCGCGTAGGCGATGACGAACACGAACGACAGCGGTGCGAAGGAGAAGAAGATCACCGCCCACTTGGCCTGGCGCGGCGACGCGACCGCACGCAGCAGCAGGAACAGCAGCACGGTCGCCGTGGCGCTGAAGAAGATGCTGAGCCCGATGCCGGCCGCACGCCAGTCGGAACCGACGAGGTCGCCGACGAGGCGCTCCAACCACGGATAGATCGGGAGGAAGGCCCAGTCGTTCTCGAGCACGTTGCCGTTGGGACCGATGGGGATGACGGGCGGATACCCGATCAGCGAGATGCGACCGTAGCGGTCGGCGTCCCATCCCGTCAGGAAAGCGGCGAACGTACCGACCGGTCGGTCCTGCGCACCGAAGCCCCATCCCGCGGCCGTCGATACCAGGTACCAGAAGAGCAGGAACGCGAGGTTCACTCCGCGGGCGATGGCCCAGTAGCCCATCACCTGGGCGAGCTCGATGCGGCGAACCGGCCGCACGCGGGGATCGGGTCGGGATGCGTCGTCGACCCAGCCGTGTATGGCCCTCACCGCACGACGCCATCGCGGCGTACGCGTGTTCTCCGAATCGGCATGCAGTTGCGAACCGGTCACCGTCACGACTTTCCTCTCCCCGCGTGGCGCGAGCGATCCTAGGCGAATCGGCTATGCCGGCCCCCACAGGATGCTCCCATCTTCGGGCGCCGAGCAAAAGCCTGTGGGCTCAGGAAGCGTCGCCGGTGAGCTTCAGACCGATCACGCAGCCCACGAGCCCCGCGATCAGCAGCAGCCTCACGATCGTGAACGGCTCGGCGCCGGTGACCATCGCCCAGATCACCGTCAGCGCGGCTCCGATCCCCACCCAGATCGCGTAGGCCGTGCCGGTCGGGATCTCACGCATGGCGAACGCGAGTCCGCCCATGCTCAGCACGAGCGCGACCGCGAAGACGATGCTCGGCAGGGGCTTCGACAGTCCCTCGGACCGGCCGAGCGCGCTGGCCCAGACGGCTTCGAGAACTCCGGAGATGATCAGGACGATCCACGACATGACGTGCCTCTCGGCCAGTCTTGTCGCTCTCCGGGTACTGATCCGTCGTCCGGGGGCCCGGTCGGGACCCGCGACGACTCTATCGGAGGCAGCAGGACAGAGGCTCAGACGAGGAACAGGCCGTCGAGCAGGCCGGGGTTGTGCGCGTGGACGAGCACCGCGAACACGACCGCGTCGAACAGCAGATGCACCGTGACGACGTACGCGAGGGAACGCGTGCGCAAGAAGATGTATCCCTGCAACAGCGCGAACGGGAGGGTGAGCACCGGCCCCCACGCGCGGTAGCCGAGCTCCCACAGGAACGAGACGAAGACGATCGCCTGCACGAGGTTCGCGGTCAGATCGGGCAGGTGTCGGCGCAGCAGCGCGAAGACGGTGCAGATGAAGAACAGCTCGTCCCAGATGCCGACCGCCCCGACGCCGATGAACAGGCGGGCGATGAGATCGGGGGTGTCCACGACGGGCCAGTTCTGATAGACGCCCGAGCTGATGAAGTAGAACGGCAGGATCAGCCACCCGAGAAGGAGCACCGCCACCAGCCACACCCACTGGAAACGGCTCCACCGGCCGCCCCCGCGCCACGGGAAGCGGATCGCTCGATCGCGATAGACGAACCTCGACACGACGTAGGGAACCGCGACGGCCCCGCCGAGCGCGAGGGTGAATCGCACCATCGCGGCGTTGTCGAGTTCGGCGGCGAGCGGGATGGCGCTGACGATGAGCATGCCGGCGGAGATCAGTGACAGATCGCGAAGAAGCGACGCGTCGCGGGGCTGACGGCGATCCGCCCACCACGCCGTGGCAAGGCCCGCCGCGAGCAGGCTCCACCCCAGCCAGGGAGTGAGGAGCACGAAGAACGCCGGCGCGGCGAGCGCGACCAGCAGCGAGGCCGCGAGCGGCCATGCCCGCAGCGGAGTGCGGCTGACCGTCTGCGCGGCGGGCACGTCAGTCGCCCGATCGACGGTAGGCGAGGTCGCGGATCGCGCGCCCCACGCGTTCGCCCTTGCGCTCGAACGCCGTGATGACACGCCCCTCGAAACGCGGCGCCCAGTCCCCCTCGAAGGCGCGATCGAATGCCGTCGTCTCATCCAGGACGGAGCGCATCTGCAGCGCGTAGTCCTCCCAGTCCGTGGCGAGGCGCAGCATCCCACCGGGGCGCAGCGCACGCGAGAGCGTCGGCACGACGTCCGGCTTCACCAACCGTCGCTTCGTGTGCTTCTTCTTGTGCCACGGATCGGGGAAGAAGATCCAGACCTCGTCGACCGATCCCGGCGGCAGCAGATGTTCGAGCACCTCGGGAGCGTTCGCCTCGACCAGGCGCAGGTTGCGCACACCGGCGCGGTCGGCGTCGAGCATGGTCCGCGCGAGCCCCGCGCGGAAGACCTCCACCGCGAGGAAGTCGATGTCGGGTCGCGTGGTCGACGCGTGCACGATGGCGTGGCCCTGCCCGGAGCCGATCTCGACGATCAGCGGAGCCCGCCTACCCCACACCGTCGACACATCGATCTGCGCGTCGGCCGCGACGGAGGTGGCGGCGTTGTCACGCGGGACCGGCAGCAGCAGGTGCGGGCCGAGCTCGGCCCAGGCGCGCTCCTGCGCCTCCGACATCCTTCCGCTGCGGCGCACGAACGAGACGGGGCGATCGCGGAAGACGCCGGATGCGGGATCGGTCATCCCCCCAGGATACGAAGCCCCTCAGGCCGTGACGAAGTCGATGAGCTCCTCGACACGCCCCAGCAGCGCCGATTCCAGGTCGCGGTAGCTGTGGACGCTGGCGAGGATGCGCTGCCATGCACGCGCGAGGTCGGCTTTGTCGCGCGCCGGCCACCCCAGCCCGCGACACACGCCCGTCTTCCAGTCGATGCCCCGCGGCACCTCCGGCCATGCCGGGATCCCGACAGCGCGCGGCGTGACGCACTGCCACACATCGATGAACGGATGACCGACGATGCGCACGTGGGCTCCGTGTCGACCGCGCGCGACCTCCGCCGCGATCCTCGACTCCTTCGACCCCGCGACGAGGTGGTCGACGAGCACACCGTAGCGACGCTCGACCGTGGGAGGCTCCGCCTCGAGCAGGTCGGAGAGTAGGTCGATGCCCTCGAGGTACTCCACGACCACGCCCTCCACCCGCAGGTCGTCCCCCCACACCTTCTCGACGAGCTCGGCGTCGTGCTTGCCCTCGACGAGGATGCGGCTCGGACGGGCGACACGGGCGCGCTGATCTGCAACCGCGAACGAACCGGATGCGGTGCGCGCACGCCCGGCGGCGGCCGCGGCCGACGGCGCCACGAGGCGGACGGCCTCGCCGTCGACGAGGAAGCCGGGGCCGAGCGAGAACATGCGTCGCCGACCGGTGCGATCCTCCAGCTCGACGAGTCCGCCTTCGACCGACGTCACCGCGCCGCAGAATCCGTCCTCGGCGACCTCCACCACCGTGTCGCGCTCGGCGGGGAGCTCGGCGAGGGTCTTCGTGTTCCGCTCCCGCCAGCCGGCGGCGAGCACATCCGTGGGGTACCGGTCATCCATAACGCCGAGCAGCGTAACCAGCGCGCGCACGCATACCCGGCAGCGACCCGCATCCATGGCGCACACAGACTCGCCCTCAATAGACTCGGACGAGGGCGCCGTCCGCCCCCGAGGGAGGCCATCGATGCGACCGCGCTGGGCATATGCACTGGTGGCCACGCTGGCCGCGGTCTTCCTGGTCGCGGGGCCTGCCGCAGCGACGCCGCCGGTGCAACTCGGCGCGTCCTACGTGAGCGACGAGGCGGGGGTCCTCGGCGACGCGGAGCGCGCTCAGGTCGAAGACCGCCTCGAGCAGCTCGCTGAAGCCGACAACCTGAACCTGTGGGTCGTCTACGTCGATCGCTTCAGCAGCCCGTCGGACGCGAAGGACTGGGCGACGCAGACCGCTGAGCAGGGCGGCCTGGGACCCAACCAGTACCTGTTGGCCATTGCCGTCGACGCGCGCCAGTACTGGATCTCCAGCGACACCTCGGGCCCGCTCAGTGAGAGCCAGATCACCACCGTCGATCAGGACTGGGTGTATCCGGCGCTCCGAGACGGCGACTGGGCGGGTGCCGCGATCGCGGCAGCCGACGGAATGTCCGCGGCCCGCAGCGGCGCAGGAGGCGCTGGCGACTCCGGCGGCAGCGGCGGCGTCGGCGGCGTGCCCGGCGCGGGATCCTCCGGCTCCGGCGGCGCGGTGGGCATCGTCATCGTCGTCCTCTCCGTCGTCGCACTGGTGGGGGTGGGCGCGTACTTCGTCATCCGCGCGGCTCGTCGGCGTGCCGCATCCCGCCCCGCGGAGAGCACCGAAGACCTGGGCACGCGGGCGGCCGCCGCTCTCGTCGCCACCGACGACGCCCTGCGCGAGGCGGAGCAGGAGCACGGCTTCGCGGCTGCGCAGTTCGGCGAAGAGGCGACGAGCGGTCTTCGTGATGCGCTGACCACTGCGCGCGCGGAGCTGGATCAGGCCTTCACGCTGCGCCAGCAGCTGGACGACGAGCTCCCCGACACCGATGAGCAGGTCCGCGCCTGGCACGAGCAGACGCTGCAGCTCGCTTCCGCCGCCGATGCGCGGGTGCAGGCGCAGCTGGACGCCTTCGCAGACCTGCGACGGATCGAGCAGGACCTTCCGGCCACGCAGGACCGGCTCCGCTCGTCACGGACCGAGGCGGCTGCCGCCCTCCAGGCCGCCCAGGAACGCTTCGCGCAGCTGTCCGCCCTCTACCCTGCCGCGGCGCTGAGCACGATCGCCGACAACGCAGCGCAGGCCTCCGACAGGCTCGCCCTCGCCGATGCCCAGCTCGCCGCGGCAGACGCCGCGGTCTCCGTCGGAGACACGGGTAAAGCCGCCGTCGCACTGCACACCGCCGAGCAGGCGGTGGCGCAGGCACGCCAGCTCGCCGATGCGGTGGGCGCGCACGGCGATCGCCTCGCCGCCGCACAGGCGGAGATCCCCGTTCTGCGTGCCGAACTCGCCCGAGACATCGCCGCAGCCGAGAGCCTGCCCGATCCCGACGGTCGACTGTCCGCCGCATCCGCGGCCGCCCGAGCGCAGCTGGACGCGGCGGACGAGGACCCGGTGGCGGCCCTCTCCGCGCTGCAGCGGGTCGACGACGAGCTCGACGCGCTGCTCAGATCCGCTCGCGACGCAGCGGCGCGCGCCGAGCACGCGCGACAGGTTCTGCCGCCGACCCTCGCACACGCACAGGCCCAGATCGGAGCCGCGGAGGACTTCATCTCCTCGCGGCGCGGGGCGGTGGGCGCCACCGCCCGCACCCGCCTCGCTGACGCCCGCGCATCGTTCGCCCTGGCCGAGCAGCAGGCGCAGACGGCGCCCGAGCAGGCGTTGGATGCGGCCTCGCGCGCCGCGCGCCTGGCAGCCGATGCCATCTCCGCCGCCCAGTCGGACGTCTCCGGCTTCTCCGGCGGTTCCTCGGGCGGGGGCGACTTCGGCGCGATGCTCGGCGGCATCCTCATCGGCTCGGCTCTCGGCGGCGGTCGCCGACGAGGCGGAGGCTTCGGCGGCTTCGGCGGCGGAGGCTTCGGCGGCGGTGGCTTCGGGGGCGGTGGCTTCCGCGGCGGCAGCGGCGGCGGCTTCGGCGGCGGAGGTTCCCGCGGGGGCAGCGGCGGCAGATTCTGACGGACTTCACGAACCACGACGAAAGGAAACACGATGGCCAAGCAGTCCATCTTCGGACGCATCTCCACCCTCGTCCGGGCGAACATCAACGCGATGATCGACCAGGCCGAGGATCCGCAGAAGATGCTCGACCAGCTCGTCCGCGACTACACGAACAACATCGCCGACGCTGAAGCGGCGATCGCCGAGACGATCGGCAACCTGCGCCTCCTCGAGCGCGACCACCAGGAGGACGTCCAGGCGGCCGCCGAGTGGGGCAGCAAGGCGCTTGCCGCCAGCCGCCGCGCCGACGAGATGCGCCGCGCCGGCAACACGACCGACGCCGACAAGTTCGACAACCTCGCCAAGATCGCCCTGCAGCGCCAGATCTCCGAGGAGAACGAGGCGAAGGCCTCCGCTCCGCAGATCGCGGCGCAGACCGAGGTCGTCGACAAGCTCAAGGACGGCCTCAACGGCATGAAGCAGAAGCTCGAGCAGCTTCGCTCGAAGCGCAGCGAGCTCCTTGCCCGCGCGAAGGTCGCCGAGGCTCAGAACAAGGTGCACGACGCCATCAAGAGCGTCAACGTCCTCGACCCCACGAGCGAACTCGGTCGCTTCGAAGACAAGATCCGTCGCCAGGAGGCGCTGGCCGCCGGCAAGGCGGAGCTCGCCGCATCCAGCCTCGACGCACAGTTCGAGAGCCTCGAGGACGTCGGGGAGCTGACGGAGGTCGAGGCGCGCCTGGCCGCGCTGAAGGCGGGCGGGTCCGCGCAGGGCGCCCTGGGTGCCGGCGCCGCGGGCGACGGACTCGGCCAGCAGCAGCAGCAGCTGCCGCAGCAGCACCAGCAGTGAGAAGACGGAGGGGCCGCGTGCGGCGCGGCCCCTCCCCCATCCGGGAGTCGAGATGACACGGTTCCTCATCACGCCCGTGTGGCAGGGCTCACCCTCCGCACGCGCGATGCAGCTTGTGGACGGTGCGGAGGCCATCGCGGGCGATCTGCCGCGCGCGGCGTGCACGAGCGTGCCGGTTCCGCTCGGAGCCGGCGAAGCGCTCGGCACCGGCGTGCACCGCTACAGCGCACTGCGCCAGGTGCAGCACGATCTGCGTGAGGCCCTCGCCGCATCCGACGAGCGCGCGCTCACCATCGGCGGCGACTGCGCCGTCGGCGTCGCCGCCGTCGAGCATTCGGCGCGCGCCGGTCGCATCGCGGTCGTCTGGGTCGACGCGCACCCTGATCTGCACACGCCGGAATCCTCCAGCTCGCACGCGTTCGGCGGGATGGCGCTGCGCGCCGTTCTCGGCGACGGCGCACCCGATCTTGCGCTACCCGTGGGCGCCGTCGCCCCGGCCGACGTCGTCCTGGTCGCCGCGCGCGCCGTCGACGAGGCCGAACAGGAGTACATCGACGCGCACGACATCACCGTGATCGGTGCGGCAGCGCTCTCGGATCCCGCTCTGCTCGCGCAGACGGTTCAGGGGCTCGGCGTCGACGCGGTCCACGTCCACATCGACGTCGACGCGCTCGATCCCGCCGAGATGCCCGGCGTGAAGGACTCAGAGCCCTTCGGCGCCTCGCTGGCCGAACTGGTCACGGCCTTGAAGGCGCTGCGGGAGGCGGTGCCGCTGGCCGGCTCCTCGCTCGCGGGATTCGCCCCCGCATCCCCCGCCGCCGCGAGCGATGACATGGGCACTCTGCTGCGACTGGTCGGAGCCCTCGCGTGAGTGCCGCACGACCGCCCGCGGGGTGGCAGCAGCGCGCCGACCGCGCCGTGGCGCGATCGCGCCAGGTGGAACGGTGGATCCCGTCCTTCCTGCTGGACTCGCCGATCAGCGCGCTGGGCTACGCCTACGGATGCGCGGTCGGATGGATCTGGGGAACGCTCTGGAGCCGCGGGCGCATCGAACGGCGCGGCCGCTTGTACGTGTTCCGCGGGATGCCGTCATGGGCGTTCCCGCGCGGCGGGGTGTGCGTGGGTCACTGCTTTCTCACCGGCGACGGCCGCATCGACGACAGGCTGCTCGCGCACGAGTCCGTGCACCAGCGCCAGTGGCGCCGGTTCGGGATGCTGATGCCAATCCTCTACAGCCTCGCCGGACGCGATCCGCTGCAGAACCGCTTCGAGATCGAGGCCGGTCTGGCCGACGGCAACTACATCCCCCGCTAACCCACGCTTCGACTCGCTCCGCTCGCTCAACGACCAAAACGCACACCGTTCGTCAAGCGACGAGCGCAGCGAGGACACGAAACGGAACCCACACCACGTCTCGACTCGCTCCGCTCGCTCAACGACCAAAACACGCACCGTTCGTCAAGCGACGAGCGCAGCGAGGAGACGAAACGACACCCACACCACGCTTCGACTCGCTCCGCTCGCTCAACGACCAAAACACGCACCACTCGTTGAGCGACGAGCGCAGCGAGGACACGAAACGACACCCACACCACGCTTCGACTCGCTCCGCTCGCTCAACGACCAAAACACGAACCGTTCGTTGAGCGACGAGCGCAGCGAGGAGACGAAACGTCCGCAACGGGCTGTGGATGACTGTTGCGGACTGTGGGAACAGCATCCGAGCACGACCGCGGGCCTAGCGTCTGCACATGCCCCATGTGTACATGCTCGAGTGCGCCGACGGCACGTTGTACGTCGGCAGCACGGTGGACCTTGAACGCCGGCTCGCGCAACATCAGAGCGGTGCGGGCGCCGCGTACACACGCCGCAGGCTACCCGTGCGGCTCTTCTGGTGTGCGGAGTTCGCACGCATCGACGAGGCGTTCGGCTGGGAGAAGCGCCTCCAGGGCTGGAGCCATGCGAAGCGCCGCGCCTTCGCCGAAGGCGGGCTGGATGCCGTGATCGGCTGGAGCGCCCGCTCGCGGCGCGAGGCTGCAGATTCATGAGCGACGAACGTTCCGTCACGACGTTTCGTCTCGCTCCGCTCGCTCAACGACCGGGGTCCGTCACGACGTTTCGTCTCGCTCCGCTCGCTCAACGACCGGGGTCCGTCACGACGTTTCGTCTCGCTCCGCTCGCTCAACGACCGGGGTCCGTCACGACGTTTCGTCTCGCTCCGCTCGCTCAACGACCGGGGTCCGTCACGACGTTTCGTCTCGCTCCGCTCGCTCAACGACCGGGGTCCGTCACGACGTTTCGTCTCGCTCCGCTCGCTCAACGACCGGGGGTGGTCACCGCGTTGCGGCTCGCTCGACGACCGGAGGGGGTCACCACGTTCCGCGCGCTCGACGCGCGCGCCGGAAACGGCGCGCTCAGGCGGTCGCGAGTCCGAAGCGCGCGGGCGTGTGGATGCGGGCCGCGTCGATGCCGCGACGCTCGACCAGGTGGTCGAAGATGTCGGCGGTGCCCAGGTAGCCGCCCAGCAGGGTGACCGCGGTGCCGCATCCGTCGTCGTCGCACAGCATCTCGTCGGCCCACGCCACGACCGCGCGGCTGAGCGCCTCGCCGGGCGCGCACGAGCGTCCGGTACCGGGAGCGCCGGAGCGGCTGTCGCGGGTCAACCACGTGATCGTCATGCGGGCAGGGACGCGGATCTCGGCGATGTGGGCCGCATCCGGAACCTCGACGAACACCCGGCCGGTCGAACACATCGGCAGCGTGGCGAGAAGCATCTCCAGGTCGTCGAGCGACGACTCGTCTGCGGTCACCAGGTGCTGCGCGCGGGCGTGCTTGGACGCACGGCACGCGTTCGCGTTGTGGACGTCGTTCTCGGGCATGATGAGGCGAGTATACGCCCACCAAGGAAGGTATGCCTCACCTTGGCTGGATCGCTATGCGATGAGAATGCGGCGAAGCTCGACGAGCTCGGCATCGCCGACGCCCGCGGCGGAGAGGTAGTCGCCGACCGAGCCGTACTGCGCGCGCAGCCGACCGAGCAGAGCCCGCATGACCGGGGCAGGTGACGCCGTGGCCAGTTCCACGGCGTGGCGGGCCTCGGGGTGGGCCGCGCGGAGCCACGCCACCACCTGACGGTTCCTCGCCGCAGGCAAGGATGCGGCGGTGCGGGCGTAGTCGGCGACCACGGCGTCCTCGTCGACACCCGCCGCTGCGAGGATCAGCGCGATCGAGACGCCGGTGCGGTCCTTGCCCACCGTGCAGTGCACGAGGACGGGCTGCTCCTCCACCACCGCCCGAGCGACGGCGGCCAACGCGGGCCCGGCGTCGTCGACGAGCCGGTCGTACATCTCGGCGAGACTCACGTCCTCGGCGAAGAACGACGCGACGGATCCGAGGAACAGCGGCACACGCACGGTCTCCGGCGCATCCGGCCCGAGGAAGCTGGGATCGGTACGCACCTCGTCGTCGTCGCGCAGATCCACGATGCGCCGCAGGCCGAGCTCGGCGATGCGGCGGCGGGTGCTCTCGTCCAGGCGGGCGAGGTTGCCGGAGCGGAACAGCACCCCGCTGCGGGTCGCCCTCCCTCCCGCGGGGAGCCCGCCGACATCGCGGAAGTTCACGGCCCCGGCGACGAGACCGCCGGGCTCGCTCACGGTGCCGGCGCGGTGCGGGGCGGCACCGGGTACCGTCCGGCGATGGCCACACGGTTGAACGCGTTGATCGAGATGACGATCCAGCTCAGCGCGACGTACTCGGCCTCGGAGAGGACGGAGCCGACCCGGTCGTAGACCTCGTCCGAGACGCCCTCCTCGTGGATGAAGGTGAGCGACTCGGTCAGCTCCAGCGCCGCACGCTCGCGCTCCGTGAAGACGCCCGACTCGCGCCAGGTCGGCAACTGGGCGACGGTGTCGACGTCGAGACCCGCCTTCATCCCGCGGTCGAGGTGCACGCGCACGCAGTAGGCGCAGCCGTTGAGCTGCGAGGCGTGCAGCTGCACGAGCTCCTTCAGCCGCGGCTCGACGCCGGCATCCGCCGCGAGAGCTCCCACCTGCTTGGCCATCGTATCGATCGCCTGATAGACCTCCGGTGCCGCCTTCGACAGGTGCACGCGCCGCTCCTCACCCATGCCGCCCACCCTACCCACGCCCGCGCCGGCACGGGGCGGTTGCGCAATGAGACGCATCGGCGCCCCGCAACCGCTCGCCCGCCGTAGCATTCGGGGGTGACCGACGACGCTTTCGACGAGTTCTCCTTCCTGCCCGCCCAGGCCGAGGGCCTCGGACTCACGACGCCGTTGCCCGCGACCGAGCGGCGCGATCTGACCCTGCCGGACGGCAGGACCCTCTCCGCCCTCCGCTACGGCGACGAACCCCCCGTCGTGACCTTCCTCCACGGCGCCGGCCTGAACGCGCACACCTGGGACACCACGATCCTCGCGCTCGGACTGCCCGCGCTGTCGATCGACCTCGCCGGGCACGGCGACTCCTCCTGGCGCGATGACGCGCGCTACGTCGCGCGCACGCTCGCCGAGGACGTGGTGCCGGCTCTCGAGGCCTGGACCGAGGCCCCGCAGGTGCTCGTCGGGCATTCCCTCGGCGCCCTCACCGCGACCGCCGTGGCAGCGGCGCGGGGCGACCTGGTGCGCAGCCTCGTACTCATCGACCTCACTCCCGGAGTGGATCCCGCGGCGGGCCCCGCGCAGATGCGCGCGTTCTTCGCCGGCCCCACGGACTGGGCCGACCGGGAGGAGCTCGTGGATCGGGCGCTCTCGTTCGGGTTGGGCGGCTCGCGCCAAGCGGCCACCCGCGGCGTCTACCTGAACTCGCGTGTGCGCCCCGATGGACGCGTGGAGTGGAAGCACCATTTCGCCCACCTCGCGGCGGCGGCCGCCGCATCCGATACCGGAGCCTTCGCACCGGATGCCATGCGGGAGCTTCTCGCCGCGAGCGGATGGGACGACCTCGCCGCCGTGCGCGCGCCGATCACTCTCGTGCGCGGCGACGCGGGTTATGTGACCGAGGCGGATGCGGACGAGTTCCGCAGGCATCGCCCTGATGCCGACGTCATCGTCGTGCCCGCGCACCACAACGTGCACGAGCAGATCCCGGACCGCCTCGCGGTCCTGCTGAGTCGGATCGTCGAGGCCGCATGACGCAGTCGAATTGTGACGTGACGCAGACTCCCGCAGCCGCGACGGCGATCTAGGCTGGTACACCGCACCGACCCCCGTCCTCCCTCCATGCCCCCGCGTCCGCGGAAAGGACCTCCCATGCACCGCCGAACGCCCCTCGCCCTCGCAGCGCTCGTGGCCGCCGCCGTTCTCTCCCTCTCCGCCTGCGCGCCCTCCACGACGCCGACGCCGACGGGCTCCCCGGATGCGGACTCCTCCGTCGTCGTCCGGCTCGCGCTCGAGCCCACGAACCTCGACATCCGTCAGACCTCGGGCTCCGCGCTGGATCAGATCCTCATCGACAACCTGTACCAGGGTCTCGTCGCGCGCACGCCCGAGCAGGAGATCGTGCCGGCCCTGGCGAGCGATTGGACGGTCTCGGACGACCGGCTGACCTACACGTTCACGCTGCGAGAGGGCGTCACCTTCCACGACGGCCAGCCGCTGACCCCCGAAGATGTCGTCTTCTCGCTGACCCAGCACCGCGACAACGCGGGATGGGTCGATGCCTCCACTCTCGCGAACGTCACCGGGGTGACGGCGGACGGCCAGAAGATCACGCTCACCCTCTCCGAGCCCGACTCGCAGCTGCTGTGGAACCTCAGCGGGCGCGCGGGCATCATCCTGAAGGAGGGCGACGGCGTCGACTACCAGACGGCAGCCAACGGCACCGGTCCCTTCACGCTCGAACGCTGGACGCGTGGCGACAACATCACATTCGCGCGCAATCCCGCCTATTGGGGCACGCCCGCCAAGGCGGCGGAGGTCGTCTTCGACTACATCCCCGACAACCAGGCCGCGCTCAACGCCGCGCTGGCAGGCGAGGTCGACGTGGTGACGGGCTTCGACGCGAACCTGAAGACGCAGATCGAGGCGAACGGCGACTTCTCGCTCGTCGTCGGCGACTCCACCGACAAGGGCACCCTCGCCTTCAACCAGACCTCGGGCCCGCTCGCGGACAAGCGCGTGCGTCAGGCCATCCGCCAGGCGATCGACCACGATGCCTTCGTGGAGGCGCTGGGCGCGGGCAAGACGATGTACGGCCCGATCCCGTCCCTGGACCCAGGCTACGAAGACCTCTCGGAGGTCGCCCCGTACGATCCTGACGCCGCGAAGAAGCTCCTCGCGGATGCCGGTGCCGCCGACACGACGCTGACGCTCACCATCCCGTCGTTCTATCCGCCGACGATCTCGCAGCTTCTCGTCTCGGATCTGAACGCCGTCGGGATCACCCTCAAAGTGGACTCGGTGGACTTCCCGACCTGGCTCACGAACGTGTACACGAACCACGACTACGAGCTGAGCTTCGTGCTGCACACGGAGGCGCGCGACTTCATCAACTGGACGAACCCGGAGTACTACTTCACCTACGACAACCCGCAGGTGACCCAGCTGTACACGCAGGCGCGTGCGGCCACGACGGATGAGGAGGCGGCGAAGCTCCTCGCGCAGGCGGCCCGGATCGTCTCGGACGACGCGGCCGCGGACTGGCTGTACAACGGAGCCAGCGTCGTCGCGGTCGGCACGAACGTGTCGGGCTTCCCCTCGGTGAACGTCAACGAGCGGCTCAACGTGACCGAGCTCGGCAAGAGCAACGGGTGATCCGATACGCGCTGATGCGACTGGCCCTGCTCGCCGCGGGGCTGGTCGTCGCCAGCGTGATCATCTTCTTCACCCTGCGCATCCTGCCGGGCGACGTCGCGCAGCTGATCGGCGGCACGAACTCCACACCGGAGCAGATCGCCGCCATCCGTGATCGGCTGAATCTGGATGCTCCTCTCGCCGCGCAGTACCTCGACTGGGTCGGCGGGGTGCTGCGCGGCGATCTCGGCGCCTCGCTGCTGACCGGAACCCCGGTCGCCGCCGAACTCGCCCAGAAGGCGCAGATCACCCTTCCGCTCGGCGCGCTCTCGCTGATCATCGCCCTGCTGTTCGCCGGCCCCCTCGGTGTCGTGTCCGCGCTGCGGCGTTCCCGGCTGGGCGGCACCGTCATCGGCGTGGGCGCGCAGACGCTCGCGGCGGTTCCGGTCGTGTGGGCCGGCATGATGCTCGTGATCGTGTTCGCCGTCTGGTGGGGCGTGCTCCCGGCACAGGGCTTTCCCCGCGACGGTTGGAGCGATCCGGGGGCGGCGCTTCGGTCGCTCGTGCTGCCGGCGTTGACGATCGGCATCGTGGAGGGCGCCATGCTGTTGCGATTCGTGCGCAGCGCCACGCTACAGGCCATGGGACAGGACTACGTGCGCACCGCCGCCTCGCAGGGACTCACGCGCACGCGTGCGCTCATCCGGCACGGGTTGCCGGGCGTCGGCCTGTCGGTGGTGACGGTGCTGGGGCTGCAGGTCGCCGGCATCATCGTGGGCGCCGTGGTCATCGAGCAGCTGTTCTCGCTGCCCGGCATCGGACGGATGCTCGTGCGTGATGTGTCGGCGCGCGACCTGCCCATGGTGCAGGGCGAGCTCCTCGCTCTCACGGCGTTCGTGCTGCTGGTCGGCTTCGTCGTCGACCTCGTGCACCGTCTGATCGACCCGCGTCAGAGGGAGTCGGGGGCATGAGCGGGTCGCGCGTTCCGTGGTGGCGCCGGTTGCTGTCGGAGCCGGCCGGTGTCACCGGCGTGGTCATCGTCCTCGCACTGCTGACGGTCGCCGCCCTCGCGACGTTCTGGACCCCGTACGACCCCCAGGCCGCGGATGTGGCGGGCCGCTGGGCCGGGCCGAGCCCCGCCCATCTGCTGGGCACCGACGCCACCGGCCGCGACATCCTGAGCATCCTCATGGCGGGCTCGCGCACCACCGTCGTGGTAGCCGTCGGCGCGGGTGTCATCGCGACGATCGTGGGGCTCTCACTGGCCGCTCTCGGCGCCCTCACCCACCGCTGGGTGCGGGAGTCGGTCGCAGTCCTCGTCGACATGCTCGTCGCCTTCCCGGTGCTGCTGATCGCGATGATGATCTCGGCGGTGTGGGGCGGCTCCCTCGCCGTCGTCGTGTGGTCCGTGGGGATCGGTTTCGGTGTCAACATCGCCAGGGTGAGCCGGCCCGAGCTGCGTCGTGTGCTGCACAGCGACTTCGTCCTGGCGGCGCGCGCATCGGGGCTGTCCGGATGGCAGAACCTCACGCGCCACCTGCTGCCCAACGTGGCCCCGGTGTTCATCGTGCAGTTGTCCTGGTCGATGGCCGTCGCGGTGCTCGCCGAGGCGGGACTCAGCTACTTGGGCTTCGGAGCCCCCGTGACGGATCCGTCATGGGGGGTGCTGCTGTCGCAGCTCCAGCAGTACCTCACCGTCTACCCGCTGTCGGTCCTGTGGCCCGGGCTCGCCATCACGGCCACCGTGCTCGGGTTCAACCTGCTGGGCGACGGACTCCGCGACGCCACGGACCCGACTCTTCGCACCCGGAACGGCTCGGCACGCCGGGCACGCACCCACCTGCCGGAGGTCGTCGCATGAGCCTCGAGGTGACCGACCTCGTCATCGACATCGACGGAGTTCGCGTCGTCGACGGGCTCAGCTTCCGGGTGGCCGACGGCGAGCGGCTCGGGATCATCGGCGAGTCCGGATCGGGCAAGTCGCTCACCGCGCTCGCGATCCTCGGACTGCTGCCCGAGGGCGCCACGGCAAGCGGCAGCATCCGGCTGAACGACCGCGAGGTGATCGGCGCCGCCGAGCGCGACCTTGCCCGCATCCGCGGCGACGAGGTGGGCATCGTGTTCCAGGAGCCGCAGACCGCCCTGAACCCGATCCGCACGGTCGGCCGCCAAATCGCGGAGGCGCCGCGCATCCACCGCCGGCTGGGACGCGCAGCACGACGAGAGGTCGCCGTCGCCGGCGCGCGGCGCGTGGGGCTTCCCGAGCCGGAGCGCATCATCGACCGCTATCCGCATCAGCTGTCGGGGGGCCAGCGTCAACGCGTCGCGATCGCGATGGCCCTCGCGATGGATCCGGGGCTGCTCATCGCCGACGAGCCGACGACCGCGCTCGACGTGACGATCCAGGCGGAGATCCTCGACCTGCTGGGCGCACTCGTCGCGGATGCGGGGATGTCGCTCGTGTTCATCACGCACGACCTGGCGGTACTCGCGCAGATCGCGACGCACGCCGTCGTGATGGAGAGCGGCCGCATCGTCGAGCAGGGTCCGGTGGCGACGCTGCTCACCGCGCCGCGCTCGGCGACGGCGCAGGGGCTGCTCCGGGATGCACGGGCGACGCTGTGGCGGCCCGACCAGAAGGAGGAGCGATGACCGCCCTGCTCTCCGGTCGCGGCCTCTCGCGCACCTACCGGGCGCCGCGCACCGCGCATCTCGCGCCGCGGGCGATGACGCATGCGCTCGACGGGGTCGACATCGATGTGCACGAGGGCGAGTCGCTGGGCATCATCGGCGAGTCGGGGTCGGGCAAGTCGACGCTCATCCGCCTGCTTCTCGCGCTCGACATCCCCACCACCGGCACGGTGCGCTTCGAGGGCCGGGAGGTCGACCCGACCGCTTCCGCGCGGCGGCTGCACTGGCTCAGGCGCCAGACCGGCATCGTCTTCCAGGACCCGTACGCGTCGCTCGATCCGCGGATGCGGGTGGGCCGCATCGTGGCAGAGCCGCTGTGGGCCCTGGGTATCCCGGGCGACCGCGAGGCGCGCGTGGCCGAGGTGCTCGCGGATGTGGACCTTCCCGCCGACGCCGCCGGGCGCTATCCGCACGAGTTCTCGGGTGGACAGCGCCAGCGGATCGCTCTCGCCCGCGCCCTCGTGCACCGGCCGCGCCTGCTGGTGGGTGACGAGCCGCTCTCGGCGCTCGACGTGACGGTGCGCGCGCAGATCATCGGCCTGATCGACCGGCTGCGCACGCGTGACGGACTCAGCCTCATGATGGTCTCGCACGACATCGGCGTCGTGCAGGCACTCTGCGACCGCGTGATCGTGCTGAAGGACGGCCGGATGGTCGAGGAGGGGCCGACCTCGCGTGTGCTGCGGCATCCGAGCGCCGAGTACACGCAGCGACTGCTGGCCGCCGTCCCCACGCTCCCCGAGGCCTGAGCGCGTCAGCGCGAGAACAGACCGCGCTTCTTCTTGGGCTTGAGCGACTTCTGCAGATAGACCGTTCCGAGCCAACGCCCGAACTTGAACCCGACGCGGCCCATGCGGCCGACCTCGGTGAAGCCGAGCTTCTCGTGGAGACGGATCGAACCCTCGGCGCCCTTGTCGCTGATGACCGCGACGAGCTCGCGGATGCCCTTGTCCTCGCAGGCCTCGATGAGCGCCGCCAGCAGAGCCGTCCCCAGGCCCTTGCCCGAAGCCGCCTGTCCGAGGTAGATCGAGTCCTCCACCGTGTAGCGGTAAGCGGATTTGCCCGCCCAGGGCTGTGCGAGCGCGTATCCGAGGATCTGCCCCGACGGACTCTCCGCCACCAGGAAGGGCAGCTCGAGCTTGCGAAGGTGATCGAACTTCTCCCGCCACTTCGTCAGCGACCACTTCTTCTCATCGAAGGTGACGACCGAGTTGGTGACGTAGTAGTTGTAGATCTCGCGGATGTCGGGGATGTCCGCGGTCGCCGCATCGCGGATGCGGAACTCGAAGCCGCGCTCGGGCGGAGCCTGGCGACGCAGGTGTCGCGGAAGCCGCCGACGGCGCTGGTATTCCTCTTCGAGCATGGCGCCCAGCCTACGCGGGAAGCCGCCAATCGATGCCCGTGCCGCCCTGCGCGATCAGCAGCTCATTGACGCGGGAGAACGGGCGGGATCCGAAGAACCCCCTGCTCGCGGACAGCGGCGACGGATGCGGGGACTGGATGCTCGGCACCTCGCCGAGAATCGGCGTGAGGCTCGCCGCATCCCTGCCCCACAGCACCGCGACGAGCGGGCCGCCTCGTCCGGCGAGGACGCGGATCGCGTGCTCGGTGACCTTCTCCCACCCCCATCCGCGGTGGGACGCGGGCGAGCCCGGCGCCACGGTCAGGACCCGGTTCAGCAGCATCACGCCCTGCTCGCTCCACGCGGAGAGATCACCGTGGACGGCCGGCGAGATGCCCAGGTCGTCGTTCAGCTCGCGATAGATGTTCGCGAGACTGCGCGGGATGGGCCGCACGTGCGCGTCAACGGCGAACGAGAGACCGATCGGGTGACCGGGCGTCGGATAGGGATCCTGCCCGACGATGAGCACCTTGACATCGGCGAGCGGCCGCTGGAAGGCGCGCAGGACACGGTCTCCCGCGGGCAGGTAGGCACGCCCCGCGGCCGTCTCGCGGCGCAGGCGCTCCCCCAGCGCGGCGATGTCGTCGGCGACCGGGGCGAGCGCCTCGGCCCACCCTGCATCCATGAGGCCCGCCGCGGCGAGCTCGGGCAGCGTCCTGGCCATGCGTCAGGCGGAGCCGGGAAGACCCTGGTCCTCTTCCAGGACCGAGCCCTGCCATGACCAGGGGAAGTCGATCCACAGATCGGTGTTCTTCCAGCTGAAGTCCGGCTGGATGATCGTCGTCGGCTTCGTGTAGATCACGGCGGAGCGCACATCCGCCCCCCGCTCGACGAGCAGGCGCACCGCGAGATCGAGTGTGCGACCGCTGTCGGCGACGTCGTCGACGAGAAGCACGCGACGCCCGTTGAGGTAGGTCATGTCGAGCTCAGGGGGAAGCAGCTCCGGAGCGTCGAGCACCGTGCCGATGCCGGTGTAGAACTCGACGTTGATCGCGCCGCAGTTCTTCACACCGAGTCCGTACGCGATCGCTCCCGCCGGCAGCAACCCGCCGCGGGCGATGGCGACGACGACCTCGGGCACGAAGTCGGCGGCGATCACGTCGCGGGCGATGTCACGGCTCGCTTCGCCGAACAGGTCCCAGGTCAGAGTTTCGCGTTCGGGCGCCACGGCGCTCTCCTCGTTCGTCACGGTCCCAGCCTAGAGCGCGGGGCGGTGTAGCGTTTCGCCATGACCGGCACCCGTGCGCCCGGTCGATCGGCGCTCGGCATCACGGCGGGCCTGATCGGCTGGTTCATCCTCGTCGAGATCGTCAGCGGCATCCTGCAGGGCTATTACGTGCCCCTGTTCAGCGACATCGTCGTGCACCTGGGCGTCCACGACGCCGACGTGAACTGGTTCGAGGCCGCGCAGCTGCTGCTGTCGGCCCTGGTCGTCCCGGTGATGGCCAAGCTCGGCGACATGTACGGGCACAAGCGCATCCTGCTGATCGCCACGGTCCTCACGGCCGGGGCGACGTGGTGGATCGCGTTCGCCGGTTCCTTCTGGAGCTTTCTCATCGCGTGGGCGCTGCAGGGCTTCTACGTCGTCTGGCTGCCGCTGGAGATCGCGCTGATCTTCGAGCGCGGCCGCCGGCAGGGCCGCGGCGTCTCCGCCACCCGCCGCGCGGCAGGTCTTCTCGTCGTCGGCCTCCAGGCCGGCGCCATCATGGGAGCGCTGGCGGCGGGGCGGCTGTTCGCCGCGACCGCCGAGAACCTTCCCCTGACCCTCATGCTGCCGGCGATCGCCGTGACCCTCATCGGCGTGGTCATCTGGCTGGGTGTCCCCGAGTCCGAGCCCGTTGCAGGGCGCCGGCTGGATGCGGGAGGCTTCGTCATCCTCGCGCTCGCGCTCCTGCTCGTCACCGGGGCGCTCACCTTCCTCCGCATCAACGGCCCCGGCTTCGTCTGGACGTGGCTGCTGCTTGCGGCCGGTCTCGTCGCCTTCGTGTGGTTCGTGCGATTCGAGCTCCGCCAGGAGGACCCCGCCGTCGACATCCGCGTCCTGCGCAGGCCCGAGATGTGGCCCGTGCAGGCAACGGCGGCCCTGGTGGGCATCAGCCTGCTCGGCGCGCAAGGCCCCCTGTCGACTTACGCCGGCACCGACTCCTCGCTCGGGTACGGACTTGGCCTGGACGCGACCGGCCGCTCCAACGTGATCGGCGTGTACCTCGTCTCCCTGATCGTCGGCGCGGTCATCTTCTCGATCACCTCGCGGCGGGCGAGCCCGCGCGTCGTGCTCATCGGGGCGGCTCTGCTCGTGGGCATCGGCTACCTGCTGTTCCTGCCGCTGCATCGCGAGCTGTGGCAGGTTCTCATGAACCTGTCGATCGCGGGTCTCGGGTCGGGTGCCCTCGTGGCCGCACTGCCCGCCGCCGCGGCGGCCGCCGCCCCGCGCGGCCAGACCGGCATCGCCTCCGCGCTCACCAACACGACCAAGACGATCGGCGGCACCTTCGCCTCCGCCGTGTTCGGCGTCGTGCTCGCGGTCGGCGTGGGGGCGGTCGCGAGTTCGACAGCGGCGTCCCTCGGCGGCTACATCACGGTGTGGATCGTGTGCGCCGCCGGCGGTTTCGCCGCTGCTGCGGTGCTTCTCGTGGTGCCCAAGGTGGCGTTCGCCGACACAGACACGGAGGCCACGGCGCACGCCGCTGTCTCCGGAGGCACGACCGCGCGCTGAGCCCGAGGATCAACCGGCGTCGCGGCGACTCTCCGTCTGTTCGATCCCGTCGATGACGAGGGTCGTGGTGCGCAGGATCTCCGACCACTCCGTCGGGTCCGTCGTCACGACATCGCGCGAGCGGGTCAGAAGCAACTGATCGTCGATGACCTCGACGTCCCACCCCTTCAGCCCCGCGAGGAGGGCGGAGCTGAACGAGAGACCGTCCTCCTCGGACGGCACGCCCGGTGCAGGCTGCGATCCCGCAGCCAGGGCGCGCGCGTCGCTGTTCGCCGACGGGAGCACGATGCGCGGCAGTGGACGGTCGAGACGGATGCGGATCCACCCGCCGAACTGGGTGGTGCGGTACGCGCTCGTGCCCCACTCCTGCACGAAATCCGACCACTCGATGCGACATCCGTCCGGCGTCATCCACCGCAGCGCGCGCGTCTGAAGCAGCCGCCCGCGATAGCTCCGGGTCGGCAGGTCAGCGGGGAACGGGCCCGGGTGATAGGTGAAGCCGTTGTCGGCCGCGAAGCGGGCGAGCGCCCAGTGCTGACGAGGCCACATCCGACGTCGTCCGGTTCGCACAGCGGCGCGTCCCAGCGCGATCAGTGCGAGGGCGAACAGCACCGCGGCCGCCATCGCGCCGATCACCTCGACGGGCGTCGCCCCTTGTCTGCGGGTCAGCAGCGACACCGTCCCGAGAACGGCGATGAGCGCGGCGAGGCCGCTCAGGCCGGCCCCGCAGAGCAGGAGCACGACGCGGGGGCGGGAGCGCGGAGGATGCACCCCGGGATGCTCCCCCACGAATGCGCGCCAGAACCGACGGAGCTCGCGACGACGGGGCCTCGCGGTCAGCGCGTCAACAACGAGTGCCGGTGCGCTCGCCGCGCCCACGCGCTCAGGCCTCGCGTACGCGCAGAGGCTCGCGGGCGACGAGGTGCTGCGCGGACTGCGCGACGGGCCGCACCGTCACGAGGTCGAGGTTCACGTGACCGGGGGCGTTCAGCGCGTACGCGATGACGTCCGCGACGTCGTCGGGAGTGAGAGGGTTCTCGACGCCGCGGTAGACGGCCTCCGCCGCATCCTTGTCACCGCCGAGCCGGTTCAGCGAGAACTCCTCCGTGTAGACCATCCCCGGAGCCACCTCGCTCACGCGGATGGGCTCGCCGTTGAGCTCCAGCCGCAGCGCCTTGACCAGCATGCTCTCCGCGGCCTTCGCGGCGTTGTACCCGCCGCCGCCCTGATAGGCGACCTGGGCGGCGGTGGAGGTCACGAAGAGCGTGTCGGCGTGGCCGTCGGATGCGGCGGCCCGCCGCAGCTGCGGCAGCAGCAGCGCGACCAGACGCTGGGTCGAGACCACGTTGGCCTCGTACATCCATCGCCAGTCGTCCGGGTCGCCGTCGGCGACGTCGTCGACACCGCGCGCGCCGCCCGCGACCTGCACGAGAGCGTGCACCGGACCGGATGCGGCGAGCCAGTCGGCGAGCGCCTGGACGTCGGCCTCGACCGTCAGATCGGCGGCGTACGCCACGGCGCCGGTCTCGGCCTCCAGAACCGCCAGCCGCTCGGCGCGACGCGCGACCGCGACGACCTCCCATCCGTCGGCGCGGAGTCGGCGAGCGCTCGCCTCGCCGATCCCCGTGCTCGCACCCGTCACCACTGCTCGTCTGTTCGCCATGCACTCACGCTAGGCCCTCGCGGTGAACCCGGTGTTACACCGCCGCTGCCGAGCCCTTGTTACCCCGCGTTTCTCGGACGTTGTCGCCCGCACCGCGCCCCTCTAGCCTCGTCATGTTCGCGACAGCCGCCGCGGCACCCGCAGACTTAGGAGCACGTGATGTCCGCACCCGAGAACTGGCTCTTCGAGACCAAGCAGATCCACTCCGGCGCCGCACCGGATCCCACCACCAAGGCGCGCGCGACGCCGATCTACCAGACCACGTCGTACGTGTTCGACAACGCCGATCACGCCGCGAACCTCTTCTCGCTCGCCGAGCCGGGCAACGTCTACACCCGCATCATCAACCCCACGCAGAGCGTCGTCGAGGAGCGCATCGCGGCGCTCGAGGGAGGCACGGCGGCGTTGCTGGTCGCCTCGGGTCAGGCGGCCGAGACGTTCGCGGTGCTCAACATCGCCGGAGCCGGCGACCACATCGTCTCCTCTAGCTCGATCTACGGCGGCACGTACAACCTCTTCAAGTACACGCTCGCCAAGCTCGGCATCACGACGACGTTCGTCGAGAACCAGGACGACCCGGAGGAGTGGCGTCGCGCGGTCCGCCCGAACACCAAGCTCTTCTTCGCCGAGACGGTCGGAAACCCCAAGATCAACGTCCTCGACATCCGCGCCGTCTCCGACATCGCGCACGAGGCCGGCGTTCCCCTGATCGTCGACAACACGATCGCGACCCCGTACCTCATCCGCCCCTTCGAGTTCGGTGCCGACATCGTCGTGCACTCGGCGACGAAGTTCCTCGGCGGACACGGCACGACGATCGGCGGCGTCATCGTCGACGGCGGCCGCTTCCCCTGGTCGCAGCACGTCGACCGCTTCCCCGAGCTCACCGAGCCCGACCCCTCGTACCACGGCCTCAGCTACA
This sequence comes from Microbacterium sp. SORGH_AS_0428, assembly GCF_031453615.1. NCBI lineage: Bacteria > Bacillati > Actinomycetota > Actinomycetes > Micrococcales > Microbacteriaceae > Microbacterium > Microbacterium sp. SORGH_AS_0428. The sequence continues at coordinate 962,245 of NZ_JAVIZT010000001.1, forward strand.
CGGGCGCGCTCGGCGACGGCGTCGCCTACGTCACCAAGGCCCGCGTGCAGCTGCTGCGCGACCTCGGTGCCGCGATCGCCCCCATCAGCGCGTGGCTGCTGCTGCAGGGCATCGAGACCCTCTCGCTGCGGGTCGAGCGCCACGTGCAGAACGCGCAGGAGATCGCGGAGTGGCTCGAGAACCAGGACGACGTCGCCTCCGTGAACTACTCGGGTCTTCCGACCTCGCCCTGGTACGCGGCCGCGAACCAGTACGCCCCCAAGGGCGTCGGCGCGGTGCTCTCGTTCGAGCTCAAGGGCGGTGTGGGCGCCGGACGCGCCTTCGTCGACAACCTCACCCTGTTCAGCCACCTCGCCAACATCGGTGACGTGCGCTCGCTCGTGATCCACCCCGCCTCCACGACGCACTCGCAGCTGACGCCGGAGCAGCAGCTGACGGCCGGCGTGACCCCGGGCCTCGTTCGCCTGTCGGTCGGCCTCGAGAACGTCGCCGACCTCAAGGCCGACCTCGAGAGCGCGCTGGCCGCCGCCCGGCGTGCCTCGGAGGCCGCGCGCGCCTGAACCGCCTGACACGAACGCCCCGGATGCCGCATCCGGGGCGTTCGTGCGTCCGCGAAGCGTCGTCGTGACGTAACACGGACGCGGCAGGGCGAGGAGGCCGGGAGAATGGAGCGATGGACTGGCAGACCTCCGAGGACACGGTGCCGAGCGCGCCCGTCACGGAGGCGGACGCCCGGCTCGCCCGTGGCCGGCCGCCCGCGAGCGGTGCCTGGCGCGACGGCGACCCGGCCGGCGACCGGCGGTTCGCGGCCTTCCGCGGTTTCCGCACCGAGAACGGCGCCGTCCTGCCCGCCGCGCGTCTCGCCTACGAGAGCTGGGGCGAGCTCTCTCCCGCGGGCGACAACGCGATCCTGATCCTGCACGCTCTGACCGGCGACAGTCACGTGCGTGGCGACGCGGGGCCGGCCCACCCCACCGACGGATGGTGGCACGAGATCGTCGGGCCCGGTGCCGCGATCGACACGGACCGCTGGTTCGTCGTCGCCCCCAACATGCTCGGCGGATGCCAGGGCTCGACCGGTCCCGCCACCATCGCCCCCGACGGCACCGAGTGGGGCGCGCGCTTCCCGTACCTGACGATCCGCGACCAGATCGCGGCGCAGGCCCTGCTGGCGGACGAGCTCGGCATCGGCAGCTGGCGCGCCGTCGTCGGCGGCTCGATGGGCGGTATGCACGCGCTCGAGTGGGGGGCGACCTACCCCGAGCGCGTGGAGCGGCTGGCTGTGCTGGCGGCGCCCCCGCTGACCACGGCCGACCAGGTCGCCCTGAACTCAGTCCAGCTCGAGGCCATCCGCATCGACCCGGGCTACGCCGGTGGCGACTACTACGACGCGCCGGCCGGCGAGGGCCCCCACCGCGGACTCGCGCTGGCTCGACGCATGGCGCTGCTGAACTATCGGAGTCCGACCGAGCTGAACCTCCGGTTCCAGCGCTCCTGGCAGTCCGAGGTGAGCCCGCTCGGGCGCGGCGGCCGGTTCGCGGTGGAGTCCTACCTCGATTTCCACGGCAACAAGTTCACGCGCCGGTTCGACGCGAACAGCTACCTCACCCTCGTGGAGGCCATGAACTCGCACGACGTGGGGCGCGAGCGGGGCGGCGTCGAGGACGCTCTGGGACGCATCACCGCGCGCACCCTCGTGCTCGGCATCGACAGCGACCGTCTCTTCCCGGTCGAGGGGCAGCACCGCATCGCCCACGGCATCCGCGACACGCTCGACGGCGACCAGGCGGCCGTCATCACGAGCGACTACGGCCACGACGGTTTCCTCATCGAGACGGATGCGGTCGCCCACCACCTGGGCCGACTGCTCGACGCGTAAGGCCGCCCGCAGCGCCCGTCAGCCCGCTGACGATGTGGAGTGCGCGTAGACGATCGGGACGCCCCGGCGGCGTTCGACCCCGTACGCGGTGAAGGCGATCGCGAGTCCCGCCGCCGCGAGGGCGGCGCCGACCCAGGGCGGCGCGACGAAGCCCCACCCTGCGGCGATCACGGCACCGCCGAGGGCGGCACCTAGGCTGTTGCCGATGTTGAGCGCGGAGTGGTTGAGCGCGGCGGCGATCGACTGGTTGTCGCCCGCCACATCCATCAGCCGCGTCTGGATGGCGGGGCTCAGCGCCGACGAGACGGCACCCACGACGAACACCATGACCGCGAGCGCCCAGATCCAGGCGGCCGTCAGGGCGAGAACGGCCAGCGACACCGCCAGCACCGCGAGGCCGAGCAGCAGCGTCCGGCGCAGGTTGACGTCGGAGAGGTGTCCGCCCAGCAGGTTGCCGACCGTCATCCCGAGCCCCATTCCGACGAGCACGAGCGGCACGACCGCCTGCGGCGCGCCGGCCACCTCCGTCACCAGCGGGGCCACGTAGCTGTAGACCGCGAAGAAGCCGCCGAAGCCGATCGAGCCGATGCCCAGCGTGAACCAGACCTGCGGGATGCGGAACACGCCCAGCTCCGCACGCAGCGTGCGCCCCGGCCGTCCCGGCGCGCGCGGCACGAAGACGGCGATGCAGATCGTGGCGAGCGCGAAGATCGCGGCGACCACGCCGAACGCGACGCGCCATCCGAACTGCTGTCCGAGGTAGGTCCCCGCCGGCACCCCGACGACGTTCGCGACGGTCAGTCCGGTCAGCACGAACGCCACACCCTGCGCACGCCGGCCCGGCCCGAGCACGTCGGCCGCGACCAGTGCGCCGATGCCGAAGTACGCGCCGTGCGGGAGCCCCGCCAGAAAGCGCGACACCGCGACCAGCTCGAAGTTCGGCGCGATCACGGTGAGGGCGTTGAACACAGTCAGCGCCAGCGCGAGGACCACCATGACGCGGTGGCGCGGGAACCTCGCGACGAGTCCGGCGATCGTCGGCGCACCGACGACGACGCCGAGTGCGTAGAGGCTGATCAGCCAGCCGGCCTGGGCGATGGCCGCATCCGGGTCCGCCGCCGCCTGGTTCGGCAGAAGCGCGCCCGCGATGTCGGGCAGCAGGCCCATGACCGTGAACTCGGTCATGCCGATGCCGAAACTGCCGATGGCGAGAGAGAGGAGCGCCCACATCGCCGCCCCCTTCGTCTGGGTCGAAGAGGTCACCGGAACATGTTAGTCATGCGGACCGGGGCCGCCGAATCGTTTCGCTCGCCGGATCGTCAGGCCGAAGCGGCGTCGCCGGCGGCCGCATTCCCGATCGCCCGCTCGAGGCGCTCGATCTTGCCGTCCAGCTCACCCGTGTACCCGGGGCGGATGTCGGCTTTCAGCACCAGCGACACACGCGAACCGAACGGCAGCACCGCGTCGGTGGCCGCCTTCACCACGGTGAACACCTCGTCCCACTCCCCCTCGATCTCGGTGAACATCGAGCTGGTGCGGTGCGGGAGTCCCGATTCGCGCACGACCTTCACGGCCGCTGCGACCGCGTCGTGGACGGATCCGTCCGCACGGCCGGTGCCGCTGGGAGCGACGGAGAAAGCGACGAGCATCGCGGGCCTTTCGTCAGGCGGTGAGCACGCGGGGCGTGCGGGTGAAGCTCGAGCGTGTGCGCACCCGAGCGAGCTTGACCACCGTCCACGCGGCGATCACGACGAGCAGGATGTTGCGGACCGTGATGACCACGACCGGGAACGGCAGCGCCACCAGCAGATCGAAGTAGACCATCGGATAGATGATCTGCGTCGCACCGGCGATCGCGAGCACGAGGACGGCGGGACCGTACCAGCGCCTGCGGTCCAGGACCAGGGCGATCACCAGCGGCACGCTCAGCCACACCATGTACTGGGGCGAGCCGACCTTGTTCAGCGCGATGAAGGCGGCGACGAGTGCGAGCGAGAGCGTGGGGAAGACGGCGCTGAAGTGAGCGCCGCGCCACATCTTGTACGCACCCAGCGCCGCGATGCCCAGCACGCCGACGGCCAGCAGAGGCGTCATCACGGCGATCACCGGGTTGACGGCGGGGCCCGACACCTCGAACGTCAGAAGATCGGGGTCGTAGAAGATCTGCGAGGGGCCGCCGAGCATCGCGTCCCACAGGTAGAAGGTGCTGACGGGCGATTCCACCTGCAGTCCTCGACCGGTCTGGTCGCTGACGAACCCGAAGGCGTAGGCCGCACCGCCCAGCAGCAGGACGGCGCCGAGCGTCACGCCGCTGACGGCGGCGGCCGCGCCGATCACGGCGAGACGTCGACGGACGGCGATGACCGCGGCCGCCAGGAGGGCCGCCGGCCACACCTTGATCCACGTGGCCACGGCGAGAAGACCGGCGCCGAGCCACGGACGGCCGACCAGCCACAGCGCTCCCATGATGCCCAGCGGCACCGTCACCGCATCCAGTCGGTAGAGCGCGACCGGGCCCATCAGCGCGATGAACGCGAGCCAGAACCAGGCCGCCGTGACACGTCCGCGGGAGCGTCCGCGCCCCACGAGGACGGCGAACGCGGCGGCATCGACGAGGCCGACCATGATCGCCCACGCAGGCGTGTACGACACCGCCCAGGCGAACAGCCACGTGGCGAGCATCGGCAGCATCGCGAGCTGCGGGTAGACCCAGGCGTCGGTCAGTCCGACGAAGCCGTAGTAGGCGCTGACCTCCTGGCCCGTCGCCGTGTCGGTCTGCGGCCACCACCCACCGTTCAGGTACGCGCCCGACCACGGCTCGTACACCCGATAGACGTCGCCCATGGGTTCGTTGGGCATGACCCATCCGAGAACGGAGACCCCGATATGGACGACGAGGAAAGCGATCCACAACAGAGCCCGTCTCGACACGGGCCTCATCCTACGTGGCGTGCCACGGAGCTTCCTGATCAGCCGTGGGTCGCGAGGGTCGCCCCCACCGCCCGCGGCAGGTGCTCGGCGACGTCCCCCGCCGTGATCGGACCTCCCCGGCTCCCCCGGCGCTCGGCGGCCAGCGCGCCGGCGCGTCCGTGCAGCCACGCCGCGGCGGCCGCTGCATCCGCCAGTCGTTCCGGCGAGGGATCGCCCGCCGCGACCGCACCCGCCACGACCGCTCCGAGCGCACCCGCGAGCACGTCTCCCGTGCCGGCGGTGGCGAGCCAGGGCACGCCGGAGCGGATGCGGCGAAGGCCGCCGTCGGGATCCGCCACAAGCGTCACGGATCCCTTCAACAGGACGACGGCGCCCATCTCGCGAGCGGTCTGGAGGGCCTCGTCCTCCCTGTCGCCGAGGGGCGCGAGCCCGAGGGCGTCGCGAAGCCGCGCGAACTCCCGGGCGTGCGGAGTGAGGATCGTCGGAGCCGCGGCATCGGGCGCCAGATCGAGCGCCCCCGCGTCCACGACGACGGGGTCGCCGCCGGCCAGCACCTCCCGCAGCGCCGCGGTCTCGGACGGATCGCGAGACGCGGCATCCGTTCCCGAGCCGATCACCCAGGCTTGGACGCGTCCGGGCGCGGTGACCGTCTCGGGTCGGTGCGCCAACACCATGTCCGCCGCACGAGAGGGCCCGATGTAGCGCACCATCCCGCATCCGGTGCGCCAGGCGGCACTCACTCCCAGCACCGCCGCGCCCGGATAGGCCGCCGACCCGGTGCGCAGGCCCACCACCCCCCGGGAATACTTGTCATCGTCCGCTGTTGGCATGCGAAGGATGCGCGCGGTACGCGCCGCATCCTGTTCGATCGCCGTCATGGCGCCACCCTATCCGCGAAGGAGTACCGTGACCGCGCTGTTCAGCCCCTACACGATTCGAGGCGTCGAGTTCCGCAACCGGCTGTGGGTGGCCCCCATGTGCCAGTACAGCGCGAAGGACGGCTTCCCCGGCGAGTGGCACCACGTGCACCTCGCCCAGTTCGCGTCCGGCGGAGCGGGTCTGGTCATCAGCGAGGCGACCGCGGTGTCACCCGAGGGGCGCATCTCCCCCGAGGACACGGGCATCTACTCCGACGAACAGCGCGACGCCTGGGCGCCCATCGTCACGGCGATCCACGCCCGCGGTGCGGCCGCCGGGATCCAGCTCGCCCACGCCGGGCGCAAGGCGTCGACCTACTCGCCCTTCTCCGGGCATCGCGGCACCGTGCCGGCCGAGGCCGGCGGATGGGAGACCGTCGCCCCCTCGGCGATCGCCTTCGAGGGGTACGCCACCCCGCGCGAGCTCACGCTCGACGAGATCGACGCGCTCGTCGCCTCCTTCGCCTCCGCCGCGCGCCGCGCTGTCGAAGCGGGCTTCGACGTCCTCGAGGTGCACGCCGCACACGGCTACCTGCTGCACGAGTTCCTCTCGCCGCTGTCCAACCACCGCACCGACGAGTTCGGCGGCCCGCTCGTGAACCGCGCGCGTCTCCTGCTTCGGGTCGTCGCCGCAGTGCGCGACTCGGCGGGCGAGCTTCCCGTCTTCGTCCGCTTCTCCGGCACCGACTGGGCAGAAGGCGGCTGGGACATCGAGGAGACCGCACAGGTCGCCGTCTGGGCGGCGGAGGCCGGCGCCGACTTCTTCGACATCTCCTCCGGCGGGCTCGTCGCCCACCAGGACATCACCGTCGGCCCCGGCTACCAGGTTCCGCTCGCCCGTCGCGTGCGCGATGAAGGACTCGCCGTCAGCGCCGTCGGACTCATCGAGACCGGCGCGCAGGCCGAACAGGTTCTGCAGGACGGCGACGCGGACGCGATCATGGCAGCACGCGAATGGCTCCGCGATCCGCACTTCGCGCTCCGCGCCGCCGATGAGCTCGGTGTCGTCGGCCCCTGGCCGCCGCAGTACGAGCGCGCCGCACGCCGCCGCTGAATCCGATTCAGCGGCCGCGCCTGGTCGCGTCCTGCACTTCGCCGATCAGCTCCTCGATGACGTCCTCCAGGAACAGGACGGCGGTCGTGTTGCCCTGGGCGTCGCGCACCTGAGCCAGGTGACGCCCCGCCCGCCGCATGGCCGCCAGCGCATCCTCCAGGTCGGTCGTCTCCTGCACCTGCACCATGTGGTGGATCCGCTTGCTGGGGATCGGACGGTCGACCGAGGGGTCGACGCCGTCCTCGGCCACGCGCAGGACATCCTTCAGGTGCACGTAGCCGACCGGCATCCCCTCGTCGTCGACGATCACGTAGCGCGAGAAGCCGTGGCGGGCGACCGCGCGCTCGATCTCGTCCGGAGTCGTCAGCTGCGGCAGCGTCACCAGATCCTCGAGCGGGACGGCGACGTCGCCGGCATCCTTGTCCGTGAACTCGACGACCGCGGACACCGTCCCGGCCGCATCCTCCAGGACGCCCTCGATGCGCGACTGGTTGACGATCGTCGCCACCTCTTCGAGCGTGAAGGTCGAGGCCGCCTCGTCCTTCGGCTCGACGCGGAACAGGCGCACGACGTGGTTCGCGATCCAGTTGAGCGTGACGATGACGGGGTGGAACACCCGCGACACCCCGACGAGCGGCGGCGCCAGCATGAGCACCGCACGGTCGGGCACGGAGAACGCCAGGTTCTTCGGCACCATCTCGCCGAACACCACGTGCAGGTAGGACACCAGCACGAGCGCGACGATGAACGCGATGACGTCGACCGCCGCCTCACCCCAGCCGGTCAGCTCGAGCGGCACGGCCAGCAGGTGGTGGATCGCCGGCTCCGAGACGTTCAGGATCAGCAGCGAGCAGATCGTGATGCCGAGCTGACACGTCGCGAGCATGAGCGTCGCGTGCTCCATGGCCCACAGCGCGGTCTTGGCGGAGCGCGACCCCTTCTCCGCGAGCGGCTCGATCTGAGAGCGCCGCGCGGAGATCACGGCGAACTCCGCGCCGACGAAGAACGCGTTGAACACCAGCAGCACGACCAGCCAGAGGATTCCCGCCCAGTCGCTCATCGCGTCCGCTCCTGCTCGTCGATGTCCGCATCCTCCGGGACGGGTCTGGGGGTGAAGCGCACGCGGTCGACGCGGCGACCGTCCATGCGCACGACGGCGAGCGTGCCGTCCTCGATCTCGACCTCGTCGCCGACGGCCGGGATGCGGCCGAGCTCGGCCATGAGGAAGCCGCCGAGGGTGTCGTAGACCTCGCCCTCCGGAACCCGGACGCCGGTGCGATCCAGGACCTCGTCCGGACGCAGCGCCGCCGACACGGTGAGCGAGTCCACCCCGCGCACGATCTCGGCACGGCGACGGTCGTGCTCGTCGAGCACTTCGCCCACGATCTCCTCGACGAGGTCCTCGAGGGTGACCACACCCGCCGTTCCGCCGTACTCGTCGAGCACGACGGCCATCTGGTAGCCGCGGGCACGAAGCTCCGCCACGAGCTGATCGAGGTGCACGGTCTCGGGCACCCGCAGCGGCTCGGTCGCGAGGGCGGCGGCGGGCACCTCGGTGCGGCGCTCGCGGGGAACACCGACGGCGGCCTTCAGATGGACGATGCCGACGATGTCGTCCATCGAGTCGCCGAAGACGGGAAAGCGGCTGTGCCCGGTCTTGCGGGCGAGCTGGATGACGTCGTCCGCCGAGTCGGATGCCGCGACCGCGTGCACCCGGGGGCGCGGCGTCATCACGTCGTCGGCGGTCAGGCGCGCGAAGGTGAGGCTGCGATCCAGCAGCGACGCCGTGTCCTCCTCCAGCACGCCGGCGCTCGCGGATCGGCGCACGAGGCTGGAGAGCTCCTCGGCGGTGCGGGCGCCGGAGAGCTCTTCCTTCGGCTCGATGCCGATGGAGCGCAGGATGCCGTTCGCACTGCCGTTGAGCACGGACACCGCCGGACGGAACACGGTCGTGAACGCGACCTGGAACGGCATGACCAGCTTCGCGGTCTGCCGCGGGATCGCGAGGGCGAAGTTCTTGGGGACGAGCTCGCCGAGGATCATCGAGAAGACGGTCGCGATCGCGATGCCGATCGTGGCCGCGAGCCCCACCACGATCGCCTCCGGCACACCCCAGCCCGCGAGCACGGGACGCAGCAGGTTCGAGATCGCCGGCTCCATCGTGTAACCGGTCAGCAGCGTCGTCAGCGTGATGCCCAGCTGCGCGCTCGACAGGTGGGTCGAGGTGATGCGCAGCGCACTGATGGTCATGGCGAGTCGCGACTCACCCGCATCCCTGCGCGATTCGAGGTCTGCGCGGTCGAGATTCACCAGCGCGAACTCACTGGCGACGAACAGACCGGTTCCGATCGTGAGCAAGAGCCCCACGCCCAGCATGACGTAATCCATCACACGTCACCTCCCTCGGGGGAGGCGGGTCGGTGGGGCCATCGTCTGCAACTGGGAGGGTCGTCCATCGTGCCGGACAGTCTACGGGAGCCCCGGCTCCTGCGTCCCGTTCCTGTGCACTCCGCCCGCACCGCTCCGCCCCGCCCCGCTCGCCATTGCCCGAGTTGCGTCGTATATGCGCATCCGCCACAGTTCTGCGCAATCGCGACAGACCGTGACTGTCGCGATTGCGCACATGTGTCGCCCCCGGTGGCAGGTCGGCCGACAACCGGCATGCGCCGCCCCCTCCTCCCCCGGGCGCAGGATGCGGCGCGTCCTCCCACGGAGACGGATGCGGCGGCGCACCCCCGCGCAGCGCGCCGCACGATGGCCGCATGACGTGGCGCGACGCTCCCCCGCTCACCCGCCTTCGCCGACGGCGCGGCCGCCCTCCACGGCATCGACATGCTCGGCGAGTGGCCCGCGCGGCTGGATGTCTCCGTCGAGGCGGATGCGGGAGGGCGCTCGACCGGGCTGATGCGTCGGCACACGCGCGCGATGGCGGAGGCGGAGCTCCTGACGTGGGGCGACTGCTTCGTCACCAGCCCGGCGCAGACCGCGCTCGACCTCGCCGCATCCGGTCCGCTCGTGCAGGGAGTCGCCGCGATCGACCAGGCCATCTGGCCCGGGCGTCCCGGTGGGGCGCTCGCCACCCTCGCGCAGGCTCTCGCGGCGGAGAAGGATCGGGAGGATGCGCTCCGGCGTGCGGTCAGTGGGTTCTCGCGGTGGCGTGCCGGCGATCTCGATGACCCGCGGCGCCTGTACGACATCCTCCGCGGCGCCGGACTCCCGACATCCCGCCCGCGTCCGCTGGGCTAGCCGCGCTGCCGCCACACTTCTGCGCACCTGCGCCTGTCAATACGTGTGGCGGATGCGGAAAAGTGGCGCATCTGCGCACATGCGACGCAACTCGGGCACCGGAGGGCGCGCCGAGACGGGTCACCAGCTGACGGGAAGGGCCTTGCCCTCCTCGTAGCCGGCGGCCGACTGCAGCCCCACCAGCGCGCGCTCGTGGAACTCGGGCACGGTCGCCGCCCCCGCGTAGGTGAACGAGGAACGCACGCCCGAGGTGATCATGTCGAGCAGGTCCTCGAGCCCCGGCCGCAGCGGGTCGAGGTAGATCTTCGATGACGAGATCCCCTCGGCGAACAGCTCCTTCCGGGCGAGCTCGTAGGCGTCCAGTCCGCCGAACCGCGCGTGCACCGCCTTCGTCGAGGCCATCCCCCACGACTCCTTGTAGACCCGTCCCTGCGCATCCGCGAACAGCTCTCCGGGAGCCTCGATGGTCCCGGCGAACCAGGAACCGACCATGACGGATGCGGCACCCGCCGCCAGCGCGAGCGCCACATCCCGCGGGTAGCGCACGCCGCCGTCCGCCCACACGTGCGCGCCCAGCTCCCGCGCGGCCGATGCGGTCTCCAGCACGGCCGAGAACTGCGGCCGGCCCACGGCGGTCATCATGCGCGTGGTGCACATGGCACCGGGACCCACACCGACCTTCAAGATGGACGCTCCCGCGGTGACGAGATCGTGCACGCCGTCCGCGGTGACGATGTTGCCCGCCACGAGCGGCAGCCCGAGGTCCAGCTCCGCGACGGCGCGCAGGGCGCGGAGCATGCCCTCCTGGTGCCCGTGGGCGGTGTCGAGCACGAGCACGTCGACCCCCGCGGCGGCCAGCGCACGCGCCTTGGCGGCCACGTCGCCGTTGATGCCGACCGCCGCAGCGACGATCAGGCGCCCGTCGACGTCCACCGCCGGGCGGTACAAGGTCGAGCGCAGTGCGCTGCGCCGTGAGAGCGTGCCGACGAGGTGGCCGCGCTCGACGACGCACACCGTCTCCGCATCCGCCGCGACGAGCAGGTCGAACGCATGACGGGCGTCGATCACGTCGTCAGCGTCGATGGCGAGAGGCCGGGCGCGCACGAGATCGCCCAGGGTCGCGTCCGGCAGCGCGGTCGCGAGGCGCGTGGCCGGCACGACGCCGACGACGTCGGCCAGGTCGAGGGATGCGGCCGAGGGATCGGCCACGACGATGCCGTACCCCTCTGTCGCGGGAAGGAGCTTGGTGGCGTCCGCCGCTGTCGCCGTCGGAGGCAGCACGATCGGGGTGTCCCAGCGCACGGGCTGACGCTTGACCCACCGGATGGCGGCGTCGAGCTCCTGCAGCGGCATGTCCTGCGGAAGCACGCCCAGTCCGCCGCGCCGAGCGAGCGTCGCCGCGAGCCGCGCACCGGTGACGGAGTTCATGTTGGCGGAGACGAGCGGAATGCGCATCGCTGTGCCGTCGCCCGGCGACAGGTCCACATCCAGACGACTCGTGATCCCGGAGCGTCGAGGCACCAGGAAGACGTCGGAGTAGGTGAGGTCGGTCTCGGGTTGCGCGCCGTAGAACTCCATGTCTGCAGAGCGTACGCCGCCCATACTCCGACGGGCCTGTCAACAGCGACGCGCCGGGAGCGAAGCCCGGAATACTCGACTAGGCTTGCGTGTCGTGCGTGTGGGCCCACGACGGCCCCGCATTGCGGATGAATCTCACGAAAGCGGGCGATCGAGAGTGTCGAGCCAGGTGACGGGCGTCGGAGTATCGAACGAAGGAGAGTTCGGAGCCAATGAGTGGCTCGTCGAGGAACTCTACGAACAGTTCCTTGTCGACCGTAACTCGGTCGACAAGTCCTGGTGGCCGGTCCTGGAGGCCTACCACTCCCAGGCCGGATCGGGCGGCGCCCCCACGGCCGCGCCCGCCGCATCCGAGCCCCACCCGGTGACCGCGCCCATCCCCGTGATCGGCTCGCAGCCGGTGGCACGTACGACCGGCAAGCCGGCCAAGCCGCAGCCGATTCCGGCGCAGGCCCCCAAGGCCCAGCCCTCCGACCCCGCCGGCGAGGTGCAGGAGGACGTCGTCACGACGCTCAAGGGGATGACGAAGACCCTCGCCGCCAACATGGACGAGTCGCTGACGGTGCCCACCGCGACGAGCGTTCGCACCGTGCCGGCGAAGCTGATGATCGACAACCGCATCGTCATCAACAACCACATGGCGCGAACCCGCGGCGGCAAGGTGAGCTTCACGCACCTGATCGGGTGGGCGCTCATCCAGGCGCTCAAGGAGTTCCCGAGCCAGAACGTCTTCTACGCAGAGGTCGACGGCAAGCCCTCGGTCGTCGCTCCCGCCCACATCAACCTGGGCATCGCGATCGATCTCCCCAAGCCCGACGGCACGCGCGCGCTCATGGTGCCGAGCATCAAGCGCGCGGAGTCGCTGACGTTCAACGAGTTCCTCGCCTCCTACGAAGACCTCGTCAAGCGCGCCCGCACCAACAAGCTGACCGCGGCCGACTTCCAGGGGACGACGCTCTCGCTCACCAACCCCGGCGGCATCGGCACCGTGCACTCCGTGCCCCGCCTCATGAAGGGTCAGGGCTGCATCATCGGCGCGGGCGCCCTCGAGTACCCCGCCGAGTTCCAGGGCTCGAGCGAGAAGACGCTCGTCGAGCTCGGCATCGGAAAGACGATCACGCTGACGAGCACCTACGACCACCGTGTGATCCAGGGCGCCGGCTCCGGCGAGTTCCTCAAGAAGGTCCACGAGCTGCTGATCGGGCAGCGCGACTTCTACGAGGGCATCTTCGCGGCGCTGCGCATCCCGTACGCCCCCATCCGCTGGGGCAGCGACATCAACGTCGACCTCGCGGAGCGCATCGACAAGGGCGCGCGCGTCCAGGAACTCATCAACTCCTTCCGCGTCCGCGGGCACCTGATGGCAGACATCGATCCGCTCGAGTACGTGCAGCGCACGCACCCGGATCTCGAGATCGAAAGCCACGGGCTCACCTTCTGGGACCTCGACCGCGAGTTCATCGTTGGCGGCTTCGGCGGCAAACGACAGATGAAGCTCCGCGACATCCTGGGCGTGCTGCGCGACTCCTACTGCCGCACCCTCGGCATCGAGTACATGCACATCCAGGACCCGGTGCAGCGCAAGTGGTTCCAGGACAACGTCGAGGTCAAGTACCAGAAGCCCGGCCACGACGAGCAGCTGCGCATCCTCTCCAAGCTCAACCAGGCCGAGGCCTTCGAGACGTTCCTGCAGACCAAGTACGTCGGCCAGAAGCGCTTCAGCCTCGAGGGAAGCGAATCGGTCATCCCGCTTCTCGACGAGATCCTGCAGGGTGCGGCCTCGGCGGGCCTCGACGGCGCCGCCATCGGCATGGCACACCGCGGACGCCTGAATGTGCTGACCAACGTCGCCGGAAAGACCTACGGCCAGGTCTTCCGCGAGTTCGAGGGCACCAGCCTCCCCGGCAACAAGCGCGGCTCGGGCGACGTGAAGTACCACCTCGGCACCGAGGGCACGTTCCAGTCGGATGCGGGCACGGAGCTCCCGGTGATCCTCGCCGCCAACCCCTCCCACCTCGAGACCGTCGACGGCGTGCTCGAGGGCATCGTGCGCGCCAAGCAGGACCGCAAGCCGATCGGCACCTTCGCGTGGCTGCCGATCCTCGTCCACGGCGACGCGGCCTTCGCGGGCCAGGGCGTGGTCGTGGAGACGCTGCAGATGTCCCAGCTGCGCGGATACCGCACCGGTGGCACGGTGCACGTCGTCATCAACAACCAGCTCGGCTTCACGACGCTGCCCGTGGACGGGCGCACCTCGGTCTACGCGACGGATGTGGCCAAGACCATCCAGGCCCCCATCCTCCACGTGAACGGTGACGATCCCGAGGCCGTCGTGCGTGCGGCCGAGCTCGCCTTCCGGTACCGCCAGGAGTTCCACCGCGACATCGTCATCGACCTGGTCAGCTACCGCCGCCGCGGTCACAACGAGGGCGACGACCCGTCGATGACGCAGCCGCTCATGACGAACCTCGTCGAGGCGAAGCGCTCGGTCCGCCGCCTCTACACGGAGTCGCTCGTCGGTCGCGGCGACATCACCGAGGAGGAGTACGAGCAGGCCAAGCGCGACTTCCAGGACCGCCTCGAGGTGGCCTTCGCCCAGACGCACGAGGCCGAGACGGGGACCCATCCGGTCGTCGCTGAGAGCGTCGAGGTCGAGCGGGCCGTCGGCGAGCCGGAGACGACCGGTGTGTCGACCGACGTCGTCCAGCTGATCGGCGACGCCTTCGTGAACAAGCCCGACGGCTTCACCGTGCACGCCAAGCTGCAGCAGTTGCTCGACAAGCGGCACACCATGAGCCGTTCGGGCGGTATCGACTGGGCGTTCGGGGAGCTGCTCGCGTTCGGCTCGCTCCTCGTCGAGGGCACGCCGGTGCGCCTGGCGGGCCAGGACTCCCGCCGCGGCACGTTCGTGCAGCGCCACGCCGTCTTCCACGACCGCAACAACGGCCAGGAGTGGCTGCCGCTGACGAATCTCAGCGACGGTCAGGGACGCTTCTTCGTCTACGACTCGCTGCTCAGCGAGTACGCGGCCGTCGCGTTCGAGTACGGCTACTCGGTGGAGCGCCCTGAAGCGCTGGTGCTGTGGGAGGCGCAGTTCGGCGACTTCGCCAACGGAGCCCAGACCGTGATCGACACCTACCTCTCGTCGGCCGACCAGAAGTGGGGCCAGCAGTCGAGCGTCGTGCTGCTGCTCCCTCACGGATACGAAGGCGCCGGCCCCGACCACTCCTCCGCCCGCATCGAGCGCTTCCTGCAGATGTGCGCGCAGGAGAACATGACCGTCGCGCGTCCCTCGACGCCCGCCTCCTACTTCCACCTGCTGCGCCGACAGGCCTACGCCCAGCCGCGCCGTCCGCTCGTCGTGTTCACCCCGAAGGCGATGCTGCGTCTGCGCGACGCCGTCAGCCCCGTCGAGGCATTCACGCAGGGCAAGTTCGAGCCGGTGCTGGACGACGAGCGCGGCATCGACAAGAACGCCGTCACGCGGGTGCTGCTGCACGCCGGCAAGATCCACTGGGATCTGCGCTCGGAGCTCGACAAGAACCCCGACGACCGTGTGGCTCTGGTGCGTCTCGAGCAGTACTACCCCGCGCCGATCGACGAGCTGAACGCCGTGATCGACAGCTACCCGAACGCGGAGCTCGTGTGGGTCCAGGAGGAGCCAGAGAACCAGGGCGCGTGGCCGTTCATCGCCCTCGAGGTCGTCAAGCACCTGCACGACCGCACGATCCGTGTCGTCTCGCGCGCCGCATCCGCCTCCCCGGCGGCCGGTTCCGCGAAGATGCACCAGATCGAGCAGGCCGAACTCCTGCGCCGCGCTCTCACCTTCTGAGACGCTGCACGTGAAGGCGGGCTCCGGGATACCGGGGCCCGCCTTCTCTCGTCCCGGGCGTCACCCCGCGGCGGGTGCCTCCAGGCCGAGGCGGGGCGCGAGCGCGCCGATCGCATAGTCCAGCCCCTTCTGGAGAACGGGTCCGGTGTGCCCTTCCCCCGGGATGGTCTGCGTGAGCACCGCGAATCCGGCCGCGTGTGCACGCGCGGCGTTCGCGACCTGACCCGGGCCGAACTGCGCGTCCTGCTCACCGTGCGTGAAGACGGCCTCATGCCCCGCGTACTGCCCGGGATGCGCGGCGAGCAGCGCAGCCGGACTCGCCGCGTCGAAGGCTGCACGATCTCCTCCGAAGACCTCTTTGACCGTCTGATCGATGTGTTCGGAGCCGGGGTACTCGTTGCCGGAGATGTCCATGATGTTGCCCCAGGTCTGCGGGAACTGGGCACCGTATGTGAGAGCGCAGGCTCCCCCGTTCGAGTAGCCGCCGATGACCCAGTAGGCGGGGTCGTCGACGATGTTCAGATGCGCCCGCGCGTACGCGGGGACATCGACGTTGAGATACGTGGAGACCTTCCCGTACTTCGTGGAATCCGCGCACGCGGGGTCGACATCGACCGAGCCGAGCTGATCGGCGACGATCGCGATCGGAGCGAGGCCGTTGTGGGCAGCCGCGAAGGCGTCGAGGCTCTTGGCCAGCACCGTCGGATCGGGGGTGCCGGGCTGGCCCATCATGAACACCAGCAGCGGCAGACGTGGCGGGTCCGGCACCAGAGCTGCGGGCGGCAGGTACAGCGCCGCGTCTCGCGCCTGGAAGCCTGTGGCCGGGATCTTCTGATCCCCCGACAGCGCACTCACTCGGCCTTTCGAGGGCATGCCCGCCGGCGGTGTCCATGTCTGGTAGAGGGTCGCTGCGTCCCCCGATGCGGCAGACGTCCCCGGCAGCGGAGCACTGTCCAATGCCTGTATGCCGAGGATCGCGGCGAGATTTCCGGTGAGTCCGTAGGCGGCATTGACGCTCACCCCCATCCCGATCACGCCGGTGACGATCAGCAACGCGGCCACCGCGCGACGCCACCACGGACGGACGAGCACCCCCACCGCGCCCATGGCGACGGTCGCGACACCCGCCGACATCCAGAGGGCGGCATGCACCGGAAGCGGCCCCTGGAAGACGTCCCATGCCTCCAGCAGATGGGCGCCGGCGTAGCCGATGACGGCGCCCGCCGCGGCGGTGATCAGCAGACGGCGGATGCGGCGCGGCGGCACGATGAGGACGACGAGCGCGCACACGGCGGCGACCGACCAGACCACCCATCGCAGCGGACTGTTGATGAGCTCGAGAGTCAGCAGCCACTGGATCATCTGTCTCCTCCTCGAGCGCTGCGCAGCAGCGCCAGCACATCACGCACAGTAGCGTCGGGCAGGTAGGCGCGACCGATGGCGGTGCCGATCCGCGGGAGATCGACCGGGTCACCGTACGCCAGCCAGATCGTGCGATACCGAGGGTGGAACTTCCGCTTGAAACGGAAGAGCGAGTCGAAGCCGTAGGCCGGCTCGAGGGTCTGCGCCAACCAGCCCAGCACCCCCGAGAGGATCGTCGTGTCGCCGGGCGCTTCGGCATCGGGCTTCACCGCCATCGGAGCCCCGGAGAGGCTGAGCTCCGCCACCCCGTCTGCGGCCGCCTGCTGCGCTGCGCGAGCGATCGCGAACTCCATCAGTCCGTTGGGCCCGTCGGCCCGACGCCGCATGAAGTCGAGCGTCCATCCGGTGCGCGCCCCGCCGCGCCAGGAGGGCATCCAGCTCGTCACGACCTGGATGCGGCCGGCGTCGTCGACCGCGAGCAGCAGCGCCACGTCCGGATCCATGATCTCGTCCAGCGTGCCCAGGGTGAATCCCATCTCGGGCAGCGCCTTGTCGGCGACCCACTGCTCGTCGATCTCGCGGATCTGCGAACGCTCGGCGGCGCTGAGATCCGCCCACCGCGTCCAGACCGCCGTCATGCCTTCGCGTTCTGCGCGGGTCACCGGCTGGCGCACCTTCTGCCACTGCTTGCCCTCGAGAGTGACCTCGGAGGCGTCCAGCACCGTCTCCTCGCCCACGGAGACGTACTTCCATCCCATGTCATCGAAGACCGGCAGAGCGTCGTCGTGGATGCTGTAGAAGGCCGCCGTCCACCCCGACTCGCCGCAGAAGTCGACGAAGCCCCTGATGGCGCGCTCCTGCTCTCCACTCGGCGCGAGCGGGTCACCGACCGCGAGAGCGACATCGCCCACGAGGCGGTACGCGACGGCGCAGGTGCGGTCGACGCTGTACCAGTAGCTGGTGCCGCGCCAGGTCCCGAGGAACGAGAGGGTCCCGCCGCCCCGACGCAGCAGATCGCGGTACAGGCGCGCATCCGCATCCTCGGGACGACGGACGCTGCGGTAGAGGCGCACGAGAGCGAGGACGACGATCGCCCAGAAGACGACGCCGACCCACTGGTAGATCCAGAGGGCTGCGCCGTGACGCGGGAACGGCGGCTGGCCGATGCCCTGCAGGAAGGCAGGAGGCACGAACCGGCGCCATGACTCGACGACGATGTCCGTGAGCGTCGGGGTCACGTCGAACGACTGCCGCAGCAGCGTCTCACTCGCCACGAAGACGGCACCGCAGGCGAGGAAGGCGATCAGCACCGTCGCCGCGAAGGTTCGGGCCGCATGACGGGTCGCGCGAACGGGGAACCGTCGCCGCACCACGATCAGCGCCGAGGCGCTCGCGACGGGTACGCCGATCGAGGCGATGCCCCACAGCAGGTACTCGAGTCCCGACCCGTCCGCCCAGGGCTCGATGGCGAGCTCTCCGCTGAGCAGCGCGTAGAGGGCGAGGACGGCCAGCACGCCCTGGACGCAGACCGCCAGCACGAGGCCGGCGCGGCGTCCGCGTCGAAGACCCAGTGCGGCCACGATCAGCAGCACCAGCGGCACGAGGGCGAGGAGCACGGGTCCGACGCCGCGCGTGAGCACGAGCGCGAACTCGTGATCGCACACGGGTCGGTAGCTCACCTCGCACCGCTGGACGAGATGCTCGTCGAAGGCGAGGAAGGACGAGGCCACCAGGGAGAACGGACCCCGACCGCCGCCCGCGATCACCGCGGCGAGCGGCCCGAGACCGGTGATCGCGACGAGCACCGCCATCAGAGCGCGCACCTCGCGCGAGGAAGATCGGTGCCAGTCCAACCGGGGCATCCGCCGCGCCATGAGTGACCCCGCGACGAGTCCCAGCAGGGCGGCGATCAGCCGGTACCAGGAGTCGGCATCGCCCGCGTACAGGGCGAACATGACGACGGTGGCGAGCGCGACGAGCCTGATCCGACGCCGCCAGAGAGCGGAAGAGAGAGCGGATGCGGCCAGCACGCCCGCGAAGATCCCCATCGACGGATCCAGCACGGGGTCGTTGGACTCCAGGGGCCGAAGCTCGTCGAATCCCCATAGCACGGCGTGCGCGAGCGCGCCGAGAAGGATCGAGAGGACTCCGCCGCACAGGAACACGATCGCGGACCGGAGATGCCCCAGCAACGACTCCGCGTACGCGAACGCCGTCAGCGCCAGAAGAATGCTCAGGAAGACTTCGACCGTCGAGTCGGGCACGACCAGAGCGGTCACGACGGACCACCATCTGCCGTCGGCGAGCGCCGCAGCGCCGCTGCCCCATGCCGTCGCGTCCGCGCCCCACAGCGAACCGGTGGCGACGGAGGCGGTGAGGATGAGAGCCGCGAGGCCGAGGCTGACAGGATGGTGCGCCGCGTATCGACGCACCTGCGCCGATGTGATCACGTGGCGCCGGGTGCGCGACGAGTCCGCCTGTGACACGCGACCTCCCACGGACTCAGAGTGCCGCCGTCACCTTATCGATCGGGGATCGTGCGCAGGCGTGGAACCCTGTGCGTCAGTGATGAGTCGCCTGTGCGGCGCGGAGCCGCTCGAGAACCTGGTCGCGGAGCTTGTCGGGGGCCGTCTCTTTGCACGCACGCGCGACGACCTCGGTGAGCGTGGTCGCGACGAGCGCCTCGTCGCGGCACTCCGCGCACGTCTCGAGGTGCTCGCGGATATCGCTGTGCTCGACGTGGCACATCTCGTTGCGGAGGTACTCCTCGAGATCGCGCCGAGCCTTCTCGCAGCCGCAGTCGGTCATTTCTTGCTCCTGGGTGCTGACGGGGCGATGCCCCGTTCCTTCGCGTAGTCGGCGAGCAGGTCACGAAGCATGCGCCGGCCTCGGTGCAGGCGGCTCATGACCGTGCCGATAGGGGTCTTCATGATGTCGGCGATCTCCTGGTAGGCGAAACCTTCGACGTCGGCGAGGTACACCGCCAGTCGGAAGTCCTCGGGGATCGATTGCAGCGCCTCTTTGACGATCGACGCAGGCATATGATCGATCGCCTCCGCCTCGGCCGAACGGGTGCTGGTGGCGGTGGTCGACTCTGCGCCGCCGAGCTGCCAGTCCTCGAGATCGTCGATGGCGCCCTGATAGGGCTCGCGCTGCTTCTTGCGATACACGTTGATGTACGTGTTCGTGAGGATGCGGTACAGCCACGCCTTGAGGTTCGTACCCTGCGTGAACGTCGCCCACGAGGAGAACGCCTTGACGAAGGTCTCCTGCACGAGATCGGCTGCGTCCGAGGGGTTGCGCGTCATGCGCATCGCCGCCGCGTACAGCTGGTCCATGAACGGCAGCGCCTGCTCCTCGAACTGAGAGCGGGTGTCCACGGCAGAGCTAGTGTCGTCCATCGTGGGCAATCCTACGCGTTGCCCACGAGCGACCTTCGGGCGCTCGAGCACGGCATTCATACGCGTCCTTCCTTCACCGTCGATCGGAACGGTTCAGTAGGGTGGAACCGATGAGCGACGAGCGCTATTCCCCCGATCTCGCCGGCTGGGCCGCACCGAGCGCGTCTGCGGCGGTGCGGGCGATCGTCCATGTGCCCGGCTCCAAGTCGCTGACCAACCGCGAACTGGTCCTCGCAGCCCTGGCCGACGGCCCCGGCATCCTGCGCGCACCGCTGCACTCCGACGACTCGGCGCGGATGCTCGACGCCCTCGCGGCCCTTGGTGTGGGCATCGAGCGACTCGAGGGGTCGGGCCCCTTCGGCGACGACCTGAGGATCACGCCCGCCACCACCGCTCCCGCCGACGTCGTGGTCGACTGCGGCCAGGCAGGCACCGTCATGCGCTTCGTGACCCCGATGGCCGGCTTCGCGCGGGGCGACGTGACCGTGACCGCCCATGAGAGCGCGCTGCACCGTCCGATGGGCGAGATGATCCGAACGCTGCGCGAGGTCGGCGTCGACATCGATGACGCCGGCACATGGTCCCTTCCCTTCCTGGTCCGCGGGCGCGGGCATGTGCGCGGCGGCGAGGTGACGATCGATGCGAGCGCGTCGAGCCAGTTCGTCTCCGGCCTCCTGCTGTCGGCGGCACGCTTCGACGTGGGGCTCCACCTGCGCCACGAGGGGGCGCGTCTGCCCTCGATCCCCCACATCGACATGACCGTGGAGTCGCTCGCGCACCGCGGCGTGCACGTGGAGCGCCCGGCACCGGGCGAGTGGATCGTCCCTCCCGGACCGATCCGCGCGAAGGACATCGCGATCGAACCCGACCTCTCCAACGCGGCTCCGTTCCTCGCGGCCGCACTGATCACCGGCGGCGAGGTCACTGTCGGCGGATGGCCCGCGCATTCGACGCAGCCGGGCGCTCAGCTGCCCGAGCTGCTGGCAGCGTTCGGCGCACGGAGCAGTCGCCGTCACGGCAGCCTGACGATCACCGGCGGCGATGCCATCACTGGCGTCGACCTCGATCTCTCGCCGGTGGGAGAGCTCGCCCCCACGTTGGTCGGACTCGCACTCCTGGCGGATGCGCCCTCCACCTTCGTCGGCATCGGTCACCTGCGCGGCCACGAGACCGATCGCCTGGCTGCGCTCGTCCACAACGTCCGCGCTCTGGGCGGCGAGGCGGAGGAGCTCGAAGACGGCATCCGCGTCGTCCCCCGCCCCCTCTCCGGAGGGATGTGGCGCGCGTTCCATGATCACCGGATGGCCACCACCGGCGCGGTGGTCGGACTGGCCGTGCCGGGCGTCGTCGTGGACGACATCGGCACGACGGCGAAGACCATGCCGGAGTTTCCCGAGCTGTGGGACCGCATGCTCGCGGGCACGGAGTCCGCCGGGTGAGCTGGCTGCCGCCGGACGACGACGAGGACGACCTCGCCTACGACGAGTCCGCCTTCCGGGCGCGCCCGAACCCCAAAGCGAACAAGCCGCGCACCAAGCGCAGGCCGGCCCATGCCGACGCGCGCATCGCACGCGTCCTCGGCGTGGACCGCGGGCGCTACCAGGTGCTCGTGGACGAAGACGAGCCCACCGAGCGCGAGATCGTGGCCACTCGCGCGCGGGAGCTGCGGCGCACCCCGATCGTCACGGGCGACCGCGCCCGCGTGGTCGGGGACGTGAGCGGCACCGAGGGCACGCTCTCCCGCATCGTGGGCATCGAGGATCGCACCACCCTCCTCCGGCGCAGCGCCGACGACACCGACCAGGTGGAGCGCGTCGTGGTCGCCAACGCCGACCAGATGCTCGTCGTCGTGGCCGCGGCAGACCCGGAGCCGCGAGCACGCCTGGTCGACCGCTATCTGATCGCCGCGCTCGACGCCGGGATCCGCCCGCTTCTCGTGGTGACCAAGACCGATCTCGCCGACCCGGCGCCGTTCCTGTCGCACTTCGACGGCATCGACATCGAGGTCTTCACGAGCGCTCGCGGCGAGATGCCGGTCGAACGCATCGGCGCCGCGCTGATCGGACACTCCACCGTCTTCGTCGGACATTCCGGCGTCGGCAAGTCGACCCTCGTGAATGCGCTCGTGCCGGGCGCCGGGCGCGCGACCGGCCACGTCAACGAGGTCACCGGGCGCGGGCGCCACACCTCGAGCTCGACGGTGTCGCTGCGCTACCGAGGCGATGGGGGCTCCGGCTGGGTGATCGACACCCCGGGCGTGCGCTCCTTCGGGCTGGGTCACGTGGACCCCGCGAACATCCTGCGCGCCTTCACCGACCTGGCCACGATCGCCGAGGACTGCCCGCGCGGCTGCACCCACCTGCCCGACGCCCCGGACTGCGCGATCATCGCCGCGGTGGCAGAGGGCAGGCTGGGCCCGAGCGGTGCGGCGCGCTTGGACTCTCTGCAGCGCCTGCTGACCACGTTCGGGGGTCGCTGAGCGCCTACGCTGGAGTCATGACTCAGCTGCAGCCCGGCGACATCGCCCCCGACTTCACGCTCCACGACCAGGACGGCGACGCCGTCTCGCTCGAGGGGTTCCGCGGCCGGCCCGTCATCCTCTACTTCTACCCCGCGGCCATGACGCCGGGGTGCACGACCCAGGCGTGCGACTTCCGCGACAGCCTCTCCTCCCTCACCGCCGCCGGGTACACCGTGCTCGGCGTCTCACGGGACTCATCCGAGAAGCTCCGCACGTTCCGTGAGCGCGACGGCCTCACCTTCCCGCTGCTTTCCGACCCCGACCACGCGGTGCACGATGCCTACGGCGCGTGGGGCGAGAAGACGAACTACGGCAAGACCGTCGAGGGCGTGCTCCGCTCGACGTTCGTGATCGACGCGGACGGACGCATCGAGCAGGCGCTCTACAACGTCAAGGCGACCGGTCACGTCGCCCGACTGCGCAAGCTCCTCGGTATCGAGGGCTGATAAGGATCAGTCCTCGCGTCGGGCGCCCTGAGCCGCCCGACGCGCCGCCGAGATCAGAAGAACGAGCACGATCAACGCGGGAACGCCCAGCTGGAGCCCGTTGAGCGGATGCCCGTACGTCCCGGTCACCGCTCCGATCGCGACGGCGAGCACCAGCAGCTGGACCACGATGCCTCCCGAGCGACCGGCCGATCGACCGCGTGCCGCGGCGACGCCGAAGGCGACGACCAGCGCGGCACCGAGCAGCGTCAGCACGATCAGGGCGATCGCCGTCGCCGGGGACGCCGTGTCGCCTTGCGCGAGCGCGATGAGCTGCCAGAGGGCCAGCCCCGCGAGCGCGGCGCCCTCGAGGACCACGAGTCCGCCCGCCACGAGGCTCAGCAGGTCGTTGCGCATGGCATCTCCGGAGTTGTGGGATTGGACAGTATTCGGACGCATGCAGTTGGTGACGGGACACAAAACAACCGGTGAACCCTTGATTCACCCTGGTCACTGTGGAACGATTGACGACGTCGTGTGCTCCCACAGCGGCGTGGGGCGAGCTGAAGCTCGCACATCACACAGGGTACCGGACCCCGATCCGGGCTCTTTCACAACCCACCCGTTCTGACCTTTTTCCGACGCCTGAGGAGCAACATCACATGGATTGGCGCGACAAATCAGCCTGCCTGACCGTAGACCCGGAGCTGTTCTTCCCGGTCGGCAACACCGGTCCGGCAGTCGACCAGATCGAGAAGGCCAAGTCCGTGTGCGCTCGCTGCACCGTCACGGAGATCTGCCTGCAGTACGCCCTCGAGACCGGCCAGGACTCGGGCGTCTGGGGAGGCCTCTCCGAAGATGAGCGCCGCGCCCTCAAGCGCCGCGCCGCGCGCGCCCGTCGCGCTTCCTGAGCGCTCCGACACGCTTTTTACTCCGCATCCGCCGTTCCTGCGCTCACAAGCGCTAGGTGCGGCGGATGCGTCGTTCTCACACCTCGCCGCGGTCGATGTAGCGCAGCGGGATGTCGATCGTCACCTCGGTGCCCCGGCCCATGATCGTGTGCCAGTCGATCGTGCCGCCCAGCTCTCCCTGGATCAGGGTGCGCACGATCTGCGTGCCCAGGCCGCGGCCCACTTGACCCTCGGGCAGGCCCACGCCGGTATCACGGACCCGGACCTCGAGATTGTCCTCGGAACGCTCCGCAGCGATCTCCACCTCGCCCTCCTGCCCCGCGAGGCCGTGCTCGACGGCGTTGGTGACGAGTTCGGTCAGGGCGAGCGCGAGCGGCGTCGCGTACTCGCTGGGCAGCGTTCCGAACGAACCGGTCTTGCGGGTGCGAGCCCGCGTCGTGGGCGCGGCCGCCACCTCGGCGACGAGCTTCAGCACGCGCGAGAAGACCTCGTCGAAGTCGACGTTCTGGGTAAGCCCCTCCGAGAGCGTGTCGTGCACCACGGCGATCGCCGACACGCGCCGCGTGGCGTGCGTGAGGGCGTCGCGGGCCTCGTCCGAGTGCGTGCGGCGAGCCTGGATCCGCAGCAGTGAGGCGACGGTCTGCAGGTTGTTCTTGACCCGGTGATGGATCTCACGGATCGTGGCGTCCTTGGTGATCAGCTCCTGGTCGCGGTGGCGCAACTCGGTCACGTCGCGACACAGCACGATCGCGCCGATGCGGTTGCCGTGGTCGCGCAGCGGAATGGCCCGCAGCGCCACCGTGACACCCCTGGCCTCGATGTCCACGCGCCACGGCGCGCGGCCCGTGGCGACGACGGGCAGCGACTCGTCGAACTGCCGCTTCTCGGGGAGGATCTGCGTGATGACCTCCACGAGCGGCTCACCCTCGAGCTCGTCCTCGAATCCCATCCGGTAGAACGCGGAGAGCGCGTTCGGGCTCGCGAACGTCGTGAGTCCGTCCACGTCGATCCGGATGAGGCCGTCGGACGCGCGGGGCGCGCCGCGGCGCGGCGACGCGGGTGCGGCGACATCGGGGAACTCGCCCGTCGCCACCATTCCGAACAGGTCGTCTGCGCAGTCGTTGAAGGTGATCTGCTGACGCGACGGCGTCCGAGCCTCTCCGAGGTTCGTATGACGCGTGAGGACGCCGAGGACACGGGCGTGCGAGTCCGCCCCCGAGCGAGCACGGACGACGGGCACGGCGCGCACGCGCGTGGGGGTCTCCTCGAACCAGTCCGGCGACGCGGAATCCACGATGCGACCGGTGCTGAAGGCCTCGCGCACCTGGGCACGCCACTGCGGCCGGACGCGGTCGCCCACGATGTCGCGGTAGAAGAGCGTCGCTGCGCCCGAGGGACGCGTGTGCGCGACGGCGATGAAGGAGTCGTCCTCGGTGGGCACCCACAGCACGATGTCCGCGAAGGCGAGATCCGCGAGCAGCTGCCCGTCCCCGGCCAGCCGGTGCAGCCACTCCACATCGGCGGGATCGGAGAAGCCGTGCGCGTAGACGAGATCGCTGAGGGTCGACACCCCTCCACCCTATGCGGAGGCGGCCCACGGTTCGTGCGGGCTCCGGCTGCCGCGGCGTTCGCGTCGGGTGGTCGCGACCGGCATCGGGGGCAGCAGCGCCTCCCCGACGATGCGCCGGATGGCGGACACCATCGCGGACCTCCCGGCCACCTCTGCGGCGGGCCGCGCCGCGAGCATCGCCGCATCCGCTGCTCTGCGGTCCTCCGGGACGAACCACATCTCGCGGATGTCCGCATATCGCTCCAGCGTGCGGCGCAGCTGTCCGCGTGCATCGATGCCGACGCCGCCGCGACGGAGCCGGTTCACGACGACCGTCAGCGGCGTGGACCCCGCGATCGCCCGCAGCTCCGCCACCGATCGCAGGAAGCGCGCGACGGAGACGGGGTCGGCGGCGAGAACCGCCACGATGTGATCGGCGGTCTCGAGCGCGGCCAGCGTCGCCGCGTTCCGCCGCGGCCCGGCGATCACGTCGCTCACGATCTCTTCGTCGCGCTCCAGCGATGCGGCGACATCCACCACGGTGTGCTCGGCCCAGCCGGCGCAGGCGGCGAGCGCGGCACGCACGCGCTTCTCACTGAGCTCCGGCCACCGCGACGGGCGGTTGATACCGGTGAGCACGTCCACGTCAGCGCCGCCGAGAGCCACCGAGATGCGCTGGAGTTCGACCTCGTCCAACGCATCCAGCTCGGCCTGGCGGCATGCGACGGCGAACCCGGGCCCCTCGTCGGGAAGACCGAGGGCCATCGCCAGCGAGGGGGCGTGGGCGTCCGCGTCGACGAGCGCCACGTGACGACCGCCGCGGGAGAGTTCGGCGGCGAGCCCCACGGCGATGGTGGATCGTCCGGGAGCGCCGTGCGGCCCCCAGACGGCGATCAGGCGGGGACCGGCGACGGCGGGCCGGGGACTCACGGCCGACGCGGACGCGGTGGCGAGGGCGGCCGCCGCATCCCTCGCCGAGCCGGTCACCGGAACAGGAGAGCAGAGCCCGAAGGCTGCCGCCAGACGAGCGGCGCCCGCATCATCGCCGAGCGGGAGGACGCGCACGCCGCGGGCATCCGCGAGGGCGACGGTGTGAGCGGTCAGCTGGTCGACGCGCGCGGCGAGCACCAGAGTGTCGGCGGCGGCGAGCAGTGCGTCGAGTTCCGCATCCGGTGCGTGACCGAACGCGACGGTGCCCGCGAACCTGTCCGGAGGATAGATCGCCGCCTCGGCAGCGCCCTCCAGCAGGAGCTGCTCCCGCAGTTCGAGAGCGAGAGGCCGCGGGAGGACGAGCACCACGCGTGAGATCACGAGACCCCCTGCGCGGGGACCACCGACAGCGTCGCCTCACCCGCGAGCGCCGCAAGCACGTCCGCCACGGACTCGCGGGGCACGATGAGCTCGACGGAGGGCGCCGTGGTCGCCATCACGGAGTCGCTGCTCGGAAGAGCCGCGACCGCCGCATCGGCGACAAGGATGCGGGGGGCCTGCCGGATGCCCTCGCCGTCCAGCGGGGCGGCCCAGATCTCCACCGGAGTCCCCACCTCCACGGAGGCGGGGATCGCGGTGCTGCTGGGGACGACGATGGTGGTCGTGCGCACCTCGGATGCGGCGCCCACGGCAGCCGCGGGGATGAGCTCGCCCGCGGGGATCGTGCGGGTCGCCACGGCGTCGGGCGGCAGGGTGTCCCCCGACGCATAGGCGCCCTCCAGCGACCCCAGCGCGACGTCGACGACGCGCAGCTCCGAGGGCGAGATGCTCTCACCGGGCACGAGAGTTCGCGTCGCCGCATAGACGGGAACCGTCTGCCGCGACGATGCGACGACGAACCAGACGCCGGCGACGGAGACGAGAACGAGCACGACGCCGATCACGAAGCGCGCGTCCGCCCAGAGCGCGCGGGGGCGCTGGCGAGGCGCGACCTGAGCTGTCATGGCGTACATGCTGACCGAGGCCGGCCAGGGCCGTCGGATCTTATCCACAGCGCGCTTATCCACATGGCGCGCCACCGCGCCGAGGTGTCGGAACGGCACCGCATAATTGAGGACATGCCCGACACGACCCCGCCCGAGGGCCGCCTCCTCGCTCCGGCATCCGTTGCCGAGGCGCTGTCGGTGTCGGTCGACGAGGTCATCGCGTTGGTCATGGAGGGCAGGCTTCGCGGCGTCCGCATCGGCGAGAGCCGCCAGTGGCGCATCGAAGAGGCCAGCGTGTCGGACTATCTGGACGACGAAGCCGAAGACGCCCGCCGGATGGCGCTGTGGCGGCAGTCGAACGCCGCCAGTTTCCCCGAGCTCTGGGGGCATGGTCGGGTGCGGAATCCCGACTGAACGCCTCAGAGCACCTCGACGCCCTCCCACCTCACCCACGACACTGCGGTGAACGGAACCAGACGGTAGCCGCGGACGCTGGCGGAGCGACGCGGCTCATCGATGTCGTGCAGTGCAAGATCCAGGTGGTCCGCCCCCGCACGATCGATCGTCCCCGACACCGCACGCGTTCCCACCTGCACCGTGACGGGAACGCGTCGACGTGCGAGGTCGCGAAGGACGAAGCCCATCCCCATGCGTTCCGACACCCCCACCCGAGGTGAAGGATGCGGCCGCGCCGCGCGCAGGAGGTCACCCTCCCCCAGGCCCACCGAAGACACCGACGCCACCGGGACCAGCACGCTGCGCCGCTGCACCTCGAGTCCCATCCAATCGGCGCCGACCGCGGTCAGAACGCCGATCATCGCATCCGCGGCGACCAGATCGACGGCGAGATCGGGGCGTTGCGTCTCATCTGTGCGAGCGAGCACCAGAAGCCTCTCGCGCAGCGTCACGCGCGACAAGCGCAGCCGCTCGGCCTCCGTGTCCAACACGGCGCGTTCCACTTCCCACTCGGCATCGAACTGCCCCTGCAGGTCCTCGAAGAAGCGTTCCCAGCGCACGCCGCGAGATTAGACCGATACCCCCGTAATCATGAGAAGTTTTCCACAAACCGTTTCTGACCTGGCCGAACTGCTCTACTGATCCCGCTCAGGATCCCCGTTCATGTGAGGCCCAGATGGTTCAGATCGCCACCGGCGCGACGCGCCCCGAACGCAGCTTCATGCGCTTGTCCGCAGACTTCTTCGCGCCGCAGCCGACGTCCTCGTCCGAGCTGCCCGATCCCGTTCCGCTGGTGCGCAACCTCACCAACGGCGTGCTCGAGGCTCTCGCGGGGGTCCGCGACATCGATCAGCTCGCACGATGGATGACCGAGGACACCTACCGCGCACTTCTCACGCGGGTGAACCTCGCCACCCGAGCCCGCAGCGCACGCGGCGTCGCCGCCGCCCGCCCCGTGCACTCGATCCTCAGCGTGCACCACTCGGAGCCCGCCGACGGCGTGGTCGAGGCCGTCGTGGTCGTCGCGGGTCCCGCGCGCACGCGCGCCGTGGCCATCCGCCTGGAGGGCATGGACCGCCGCTGGCGGGCCACCTCGCTCGCCCTCCTGTGACAATGCTCTCATCGCCCGCAGGGCGCTGAGAGCCGGCCGCAGACGGTCCGCCGGCCTATTGGCGGTAGGACGACAGGAAGTTGCCGAGACGCTCGATGGCCTCCGCGATCACGCGGGCCTCGGGAAGCGTCACGATCCGCAGGTGGTCCGGGGTCGGCCAATTGAAGCCCGTCCCCGGCACGAGGAGGATGTGCTCGGCCACGAGGAGATCGTGGACGAGCTTCGCGTCGTCACGGATCTCGTGCACCTCCGGATCCAGCCGCGGGAACGCGTACAGCGCGCCGGCCGGCTTGACGCAGGAGACACCCGGAATGGCCTCCAGGCCTTCCCAGGCCGCATCCCGCTGCTCGTGCAGGCGACCGGTCGGAGCGATCAACGCGTCGATCGACTGCACGCCCGACAGCGCCGCTTGTACCGCGTGCTGCGCGGGGACGTTCGGACACAGCCGTGTGGACGCGAGCAGGTTGATGCCCTCGAGGAAGCCTCGCGCGTGGTGGCGGGGTCCGGTGATGACCATCCACCCGCTGCGGTAACCGGCCACGCGATAGGTCTTGGACAAGCCGTTGAAGGTGAGGCAGAGCAGATCGGGCGCGAGCGTCGCGAGCGGGATGTGGCGAGCCCCGTCGAAGAGGATGCGGTCGTAGATCTCGTCTGCCAGCAGGAGGAGCGAGTGCTCGCGGGCGAGTTCCACGATCTGGGTCAGCACCTCACGCGTGTAGACGGCGCCGGTGGGGTTGTTGGGGTTGATGACGACGATCGCCTTGGTGCGATCGGTGATCTTGGAACGGATGTCCTCGATGTCGGGCTGCCAGCCGTTCTGCTCGTCGCAGACGTAGTGCACCGGGGTGCCGCCGCCGAGGCTCGTCATGGCCGTCCACAGCGGGTAGTCCGGTGCCGGGATGAGAACCTCGTCACCCTCGTCCAGGAGCGCCTGCATCGTCATCGTGATCAGCTCGGAGACACCGTTGCCGAGGTACACGTCGTCGGGCGTGAAGGTCGGGAAGCCCGGCTCCTGCTCGTACCGGTACACGACGGCGCGACGCGCGGACATGATGCCCTTGCTCTCGCTGTAGCCGTGCGCGGAGGGAATCGCATCGATCATGTCGCGCACGATCTGGAAGGGCGCATCGAAGCCGAAGACCGCCGGGTTGCCCGTGTTGAGCTTCAGGATCGTGTGTCCCTCGGCTTCGAGCCGGTCGGCCTCCACCAGGGCCTCGCCGCGGATCTCGTAAAGGACATCCTTCAGCTTCCGGGACTGGTCGAGGGGGCGCAGCGAGCTCATCCGATCAGGATAGTCCGGCCACGGCAGGGCCAATCCGCATCTGCTGGCACGTCTGGCGCTTACCGCGCGTCATTCGGCGGTTCTCACATAAACGCCGCCGATACGGTGAAGAGGTAACACCCCTTACCCGAAGGACTCCCATGGCCGCGCGCGATCGACTCGACGACACCTCCAAACGCATCATCGAACAGCTTCAGGAGAACGGGCGCCGCTCCTACGCCGAGATCGGCAAAGCCGTCGGGCTGAGCGAGGCCGCTGTGCGACAGCGGGTGCAGCGCTTGACGGATTCGGGCATCATGCAGGTGGTCGCCGTCACCGACCCCATGCGACTCGGCTTCCATCGTCAGGCGCTCGTGGGTCTGCGCGTCAGCGGCGACAGCCGCGCCGTGGCGGCCGAGCTCGAGCAGATCTCCGCCGTCGACTACCTCGTGCTCACCGCGGGCAGCTTCGACATCCTCATCGAGGTGGTCTGCGCATCCGATCAGGACCTCGCCGAGCTGCTGAACGCCCGCATCCGCACGATCCCCGGCGTCATCTCCTCGGAGACGTTCGTCTACCTCGAGGTGCGCAAGCAGTCCTTCGACTGGGGCACGCCCTGAACGAGCGAGCGCCCCGCATCCTGCGGGGCGCTCGCCGATCTCACTTCTTCTTCGCTCTGCGCTGCGCGCGATTCTGCGCCTCGGGCTGGGGCGCCTGGGTCCGCTGACCGAACGCGCCGCGAGGAGCCTCGGCGGCGGGCGGCGCTGCGGCGGCCGGAGCCGCAGCCTGGCGCGCGCGGCCCGTGGCCGCCTTCTGCACCTGGCCGCGGTCGTTGCGCACCTCGACGTCGCCGTCCTCGGTGGGAGCACTGTACTCGAGCCGCTGGCCTTCGACCGAAGGGGCGACGAGCCCCTTGGCCTCGACCTCGGTGTGCTCGCCGTCCGGACGACGCACCTCGACCTCGAGGTTGAAGAGGAACCCGACCGACTCCTCCTTGATCTGCCCCATCATCGCCTGGAACATCTCGTAGCCCTCGCGCTGGTACTCGATGAGCGGATCGCGCTGGGCCATCGCCCGGAGCCCGATGCCGTCCTTCAGGTAGTCCATCTCGTACAGGTGATCGCGCCACCGGCGGTCGAGCACCTGCAGCACCACGCGACGCTCGAGCTCGCGCATCGCCTGCTCGCCGAGCTGCTCCTCGCGGGCCGCGTACGCGATGGATGCGTCGCTGCGCAGCTCCCGCTTCAGGCCGCCAGGGGTCACGCGACCCTTCTCGCCCGCTTCAGCGACGACCTCGTCGATCGTCACGCCGACGGGGTAGACGGTCTTCAGCTCGGTCCACAGGGCGTCGAAGTCCCAGCTCTCGGTGTGGCCGCTGCCGGTGTGGTCGTCGACGATCGCGTCGATCGCGTCCTCGATGAACTTCGTGACGCGCTCCTGGATGTCGTCACCGTGGAGGATCTGGCGGCGGTCCGTGTAGATCGCCTCACGCTGACGGTTCAGGACGTCGTCGTACTTCAGGACGTTCTTGCGCATCTCGGCGTTACGCGCCTCGACCTGCGCCTGCGCGCTCTTGATCGCACGCGAGACCATTCCGGACTCGATCGCGACATCGTCGGGGAAGTTGGTGCGCGCGAGGATCGCCTCCGCGGCGCCCGACTGGAACAGCCGCATGAGATCGTCGGTCAACGACAGGTAGAAGCGGCTCTCGCCGGGGTCGCCCTGACGGCCCGAACGGCCGCGCAGCTGATTGTCGATGCGTCGCGACTCGTGGCGCTCGGTACCGAGCACGTACAGGCCGCCGGCCTCGACGACCTTCGTGGCCTCTGCCGCGACGGTGTCGCGCACCTGCTGGTAGACCTCGTCCCACGCAGCCTCGTACTCCTCGGGAGTCTCGACCGGGTCCAGGCCCTTGCTCTTCATCTCCTGCACCGCGAGGAACTCCGCGTTGCCGCCGAGCATGACGTCGGTGCCTCGACCGGCCATGTTCGTGGCGACCGTGACCGCACCCAGGCGTCCGGCGCGGGCGACGATCTCCGCCTCACGGGCGTGGTTCTTGGCGTTGAGGACCTCGTGCTTGACGCCCTTCTTGGCGAGCAGACGCGAGAGGTACTCGCTCTTCTCGACGCTCACCGTGCCCACGAGCACGGGCTGGCCCTTCTCGTGGCGAGCAGCGATGTCCTCGACCACCTGGGCGAACTTGGCCTGCTCGTTCTTGTAGACGAGGTCGGGCTGGTCCTTGCGGATCATCGGCTTGTTCGTCGGGATCGGCACGACGCCGAGCTTGTAGGTCGACATGAACTCGGCCGCCTCGGTCTCGGCGGTACCGGTCATGCCGGAGAGCTTGTCGTACAGACGGAAGTAGTTCTGCAACGTCACCGTGGCGAGCGTCTGGTTCTCGGCCTTGACCGGGACGCCCTCCTTCGCCTCGATCGCCTGGTGGATGCCCTCGTTGTAGCGGCGTCCGACGAGGATGCGGCCGGTGTGCTCGTCGACGATCATGACCTCGTCGTTCATGACGACGTAGTCGGTGTCGCGCTTGAAGAGCGCGAGGGCCTTGATCGAGTTGTTCAGGAAAGAGATGAGGGGCGTGTTCGCCGACTCGTACAGGTTGTCGATGCCGAGGTAGTCCTCGACCTTCTCGATGCCGGGCTCGAGCACACCGATCGTGCGCTTCTTCTCGTCCACCTCGTAGTCGACGCCGGCTTCGAGGGTGCGCGCGATCTTGGCGAACTCCGCGAACCAGCGGTTGGCCTCGCCCGAGGAGGGTCCGGAGATGATGAGCGGTGTGCGGGCCTCGTCGATGAGGATCGAGTCGACCTCGTCGACGATCGCGAAGAAGTGGCCGCGCTGGACCAGGTCCTCCCTGCGCCACGCCATGTTGTCGCGGAGGTAGTCGAAGCCGAACTCGTTGTTGGTTCCGTACGTGATGTCGGCGTTGTACTGCTCGCGGCGCACCTCGGGCGTCTGGCCGGAGACGATCGTGCCCGTGGTCATCCCCAGCGCGCGATACACACGTCCCATGAGCTCGGCCTGATAGCTGGCGAGGAAGTCGTTGACCGTGATGACGTGGACGCCCTCGCCCGCGATGGCGTTGAGGTAGGCCGCGAAGGTCGCCGTCAGGGTCTTTCCCTCACCGGTCTTCATCTCGGCGATGTTGCCGAGGTGCAGGGCCGCGCCGCCCATGATCTGAACGTCATAGGGACGCTGGCCGAGCGTGCGCTTGGCAGCCTCGCGGATGGCGGCGAAGGCTTCGGGCATGAGCTCGTCGAGCGTCTCGCCCGCCTGATAGCGCGCGCGCAGTTCCGCCGTCTCGCCGCGGAGCTCCTCATCGGTGAGCTGCGTGTACTCCTCTTCGAGCGCACCGACGGCTTTCACGACCTGCTGCAGGCGGCGGATGACGCGGCCTTCGCCGGCACGGAGGAGTTTCTCGAGAGGGTTGGCCACGTGGCATCTCCATCTGTCGGGTGGGCGTGCTTCTGCCCAGTCGCACCCGGAGCCCGGGCACACCGCCCCCATGTTATCCGTCTGTGACCTCTCAGAGCACGACGAACGACGGGTTCAAAGCCATTGCCCACCCAGCCGCGGCCTCGCGGCGCGCCGTGAGGCCGCGGGGAACGTTTCCCGGTATGCATATATGCGTCCCCCGTCACCCCCGAAGGAGCCCCATGTCGGTCAGGCAGTCGCTGCTCGCCATCCTCGCGCAGGGCGCGTGCTACGGCTATCAGCTGCGCGCCGAACTCGAGCGGCGCAGCGGATCGGACTGGAGCGTGAACGTCGGGCAGATCTACAACACGCTCGATCGGCTCGAGCGCGACGGACTCGTGACCAAGGGCGCCGTCGATGCGCAGGGCCACGTCTACTACGCCGCGACCGAGGCGGGCGTCGCATCCGCGTCAGGCTGGCTCCTGCGGCCCCTTCCCACCGCGAGCGGTTCGCGGGACGAGATCGCGACCAAGATCGCCCTGGCGGCGACGTTGCCCGGCGTGGATGCGGAGGCCGCGACCCGCGCCGAACGGGATGCCGCCGCCGACCGGCTCGCGCAGGCGCGCACAGCCGCAACCGGGCAGCACGACCTGGCGCGGTCGATCGCGCACGAGGCGCGCGTGGCGGGCGCGGAGGCGCAGCTGCGGTGGCTGGAGCGTGTCCTCGAGCGGCTGGAGGCCACCCCCGAGAGGTCCCGCGTCCAGCCGATCTCGCAGTCCCGCCCGCGTCGGGGACGCCCCTCCCGAATCGCGTGAACGTCCGATCCACGCCGGCTGAGAACAGGCACATCCAGCGCGCCTAGGATCGAGCCATGGCCGGTTTCTGGGGTAAGCGCAAGCGTGAGCAGCAGGCCGAGATCGACGCGCAGGACGCGGATCTCGCCCGCCGCGCGCAGCAGAGTCTCGTCGCCGCGGATGAGCGCATCCGCGCCACGACGGAGGAGCTCGCCTTCGCCGAGGCGGAGCTCGGCGAGCGCTCGACGAAGGAGCTGCGCGAGGCGCTGCAAGCCGTGCGCACCCACCTCGGCGAGGCGTTCCAGCTGCACCAGCTCAATCACGACGAGATCCCCGACACCCCGGAGGAGTTGCGCACCCGGAATGCGCGCATCGTGCAGCTGTGCGAGTGGGCCGAGGATCTCCTCGACGATCGCACCTCCGCACTGGCGGGGGCGGTCGCCCGCATCCGGGAGGCGCCGCAGGTGCTCGCCGGCGTCCGTGCCGATGCCGAGAGGCTGCGCGAACGCGTGCCCGGCGCGCGCGAGGTCGTCGACCGTCTCCGCCAGCGATACTCCCCCGCCGCTCTCAGTCAGATCGAGAACGCCCCCGCCGAGGCGGAGCAGGTGCTGACCTTCGCCGCTCACAGCGCGGAGGTGTCGGTACGCCGCCGGGAGGCGAATCGCGCCGAAGAGGCGAACATGGCCCTCGAGGCCGCGACCGAGGCCGTGCGGCGGGCAGAATCGCTCTTGGACGGCGTGGAGGACTTCGAGATCGAGGCGCTGCGCGCCGAGTCCACCCTCGCCGAGGTCATCGCGGACTCGCGCGACGACATCGTCCGCGCCCGGTCGCTGCCGGCGAACCCCGAGATCCAGCGAGCGATGAGCGAACTGGAGAGGGCGCTGGCGGCTCTCCCGCCGGCGGGGAGTCCCGCCGACCCCTTCACGCAGCTCTCGCAGCTGCGCAGCGCCAACACGGCGCTGGACGAGGCGGTCGCCAAGGCGCGACGCCGTGCCGAACACCCCCTTCCCAGCCCCGCGCAGGTCAGCCACGCCGTGGACGACGCCGATCGTCAGATCGCGGTCGCCCGCAGCCTCATCAACGGTCACAGCGGGTGGATCGGAGCCGACGCGCGCACGCGTCTCGCCGAGGCGGAGCGCACGCGGCTGGAGATCGCCAACCTCCCGGACGAGGAGGACTCCCGCGAGAGCGCGCTGCAGCTCGCGCGCCGCAGCGGACAGCTCGCCAGCGAGGCACTGCAGCTGGCCCAGCGCGACATCGACTCCTCCCGCCCGCGCCACGACGACTGGGGCGGCTACGGTCGCGGCGGTCGCGGCGGCGGCATGGGCGACGCGATGGGCGGCATCCTGGGAGGCCTGGTCATCGGCGGTCTCCTGGGCGACATGTTCGACTGACGTCCTCCTCGACCGACAGAAGGGGCCGCCTCTGAAGAGGCGGCCCCTTCTGTTCTCGTCGTCAGGAGGCGACGCGTGCGGGCTGCGCCAGGGTGTCGAGCGCGATGACTCCGTAGTCCCACCCCTTGCGGCGATAGACGACGCTCGGCTGGTCACTGCGTGCGTCGATGAAGAGGAAGAAGTCGTGCCCGACCAGTTCCATCCGATCGACGGCGTCCTCGACGCTCATCCACTCGGCATCGAACTGCTTGGTGCGGATGACGACGGGCGTGTAGTCCTGCTCGTCCTCGGCACCGGTCATCACGGGCACCTCGCCCGTGGCGACGGCCTTGAGCACATCGACGGATGCGGGCTGAACATCGATCCCGGCGATCTCACCCGTGCCTTTCTCGTAGTGGGCTCCGCGCGGGTGGTTCCGGGCGTCGACGCGCTTGTCCTTGGCACGGCGCACCTGCTCGCACAGCTTGTCGACGGCGAGATCGAGGGCGGTGAACTTGTCGCCGTCGACCGCCTCGGCGCGGATGACCGGCCCCTTGCCGGTGAGGGTCAATTCGACCGTGGAGTCCTCGTGAGCACCGTTGCGGTACGCCCGATGGGTGACCTTGACCTCGAGCCCGGCGGCCCGCGGCGCGATGTTCTCTATGCGGCTGGACTTCTCGTCCACGACAGAGCGGAAACGGTCCGAGATGCCGACGCCCACGCCGACGATGTTGGTTTCCATCCTTGACCTCCTTGTTCCGGTCCACCCGGTCAAGGGCGGACCTTCGTCGCCTTGTCACCCCCACGCTAGCCCGGGTTCATGTCCGTGTCACGAACGAATCCGGAGCGCCGCGTGTGAGCGACGCACACGACCCCCGCGACCTCGGCACCCGCCTCCCGCAGCGCCCGCGCCGCCTCGCCCACGCTCGCTCCCGTCGTGACGACGTCGTCGACGATGACGACGCGCCGGCCGTCCAGTCGCCGACGGGCGCGAAGGCTTCCGGCGACGTTGCGCGCCCGCTCGGCGCGGCCGAGTTCGCGCTGGTCGCGCGTGCTCCGGATGCGGCGCAGCACCGACAGGGCCGGCAGGCCGCTGCGATCCAGGATCGCCTCCACCACCCGGTGTCCCCGCCGCCGAAAGGCCGCAGCGGAGGTGGGCATCGGAACGAACAGCACGTCCGCATCCGGAAACCCCGCCCGCGCCGCAGCGGCCAGCGCTGCGGCGAACGGCCTCACGAGCGAGGTGCGTCCCTCCTCCTTGAGCGTGCGCAGCGCGCGGGCCGGTCGATCGGCGAAGTCGAAGGCCGCGTGGACGACGAGGCCGGACGCCAGCACGTGGCGCAGCGGCCTCGGCGCGGCGATCAGGTCGGTGCACGTCGCGCACAGGACGCTGTCCGGGACGCCGCATCCCGCGCAGTCGACGGGCAGGATGAGGGCCAGGGCGTCGGAGAGCACGGCGATCACCCGACCACCCTGCTCCGCACCGGACACGACGCGACGGCACCGCTGCGACCCGCGAGCGCGACGCGCCGACGCCTGCCTGGTGGGGAGGACGACTCAGTCGGCGTCGCCCTGCTGCGTGGCGAGCACCTGGACCCCGGTCGCGGTCTGCACCCAGTTGGACTGGCGGCGCACGTACAGGGTGCCGTCGGCCGCGAGGATGCGCACCGCCGCCGGCGAGTTCGCGCCGGAGATGGCCACCGCGTCCACCGGCGCGTCGACGACGGTCGCGGCTCCCCCCACGACCTGCTGCACGAACACGGGCGCCGCCGCGTCGCCCGACACGACGCCGACCGTCGTCGTGTCGAGCCACGCCAACCCGCGGGTGGGCGCATCGAGCGTCGTCAGCGACACGGCGGGTCCCAGGGCACTGGGCACACCGGCCGAGTCCCGCTCGACGCCGGCCACGACGAGCATCGACCGGCCGCCCGCGGTGAGCACGGCCGCCATCCGACTGCCGTCGCGGGAGATCTGCATGGCGTCGATCCGACTCGCCCCCCACGCGGACGGCACCTCGAGCGCGGTGCCGTCCGTCCCGGTCGCACGCACGCGGGACGGATCGGCGGCGGGCACGGTCCAGATCATGCCGAACGGATCGATCGTGGGCGCGAGCACACCCGCCCGCTCGTCGACGACGCGGCTGGTGCCGTCGTCGGCGACCTCCGCCGCCGTGCCGTCGGGAAGCAGGACCGCCGCGACAGTGCGACCGACGCCGAGCTGCACGGTTCTCGGCTCGACCTCCAGCAGGGCCGGCGACAGACCGGGCAGCGGTGTGAGCTCGCCCGAGAGGAGGTACCCGAACCCGTCGGCGTCGCGCACCAGCGCCCGAGAGTCGACGAGGGTCGAACGCGTCGGGATCCTGGACGCGTTCACTCGTGCGCCGTCCACCTGCATCTCGACCGCGGTGACCTGGGCGGTGACCAGGCTCGCGGAGAGCTGCGTCTGCATCCGGTCCAGGGTGACCTGGTCCAATCCGAGCGCCTGCTCGCTCAGCTGCGCCTGTGCGACGCCGTTGGACAACGGCACGGAGGGGACGAGCGTGACGTTGTCGGGGAAGGCGGAGACGACGGATGCGGCCAGCCAGGGCGAGGGCTCGCCGTTGACGACGGCGGCGGCGATCCGCGTCAGCGCGTTGGTGGTGGGGAACCAGCGCACGTCGGGAACGAGGTAGCGCCACGTGGGATCGAAGTACATGACGTCGTACGAGCGGAACACGTTGCGGAACAGGTCCTCGTCGAGCACGATGCCGTCCGGCGCGTGCGTGATGCGCCACTCGCCGTCGGCACCCTGGGCGAGTGCGAACGGCAGGGGGACGCTGGCTCCCTCGTCCGACAGCGTGTACGTGCCGGCCTCGTCGATCGTCGCCTGCGGGGTCACGTCGAGGACGATCTCGTCGTCGATCTCGGCATAGCTGCGGTCCGCGAGAACGTCGACGATCACGCCCGCCTCGGGCTTCCACTGATCGCGGTAGCTCTCCGAGAGGAACTGCCGGGCCACCTGCCAGTTGTCCTGCGGCCCGGATGCGGCGCGCACGAACCCGTCCACGATCTGCCTGGCCGTCGCGCCGGGCTGCGGCCCGTCCGGACGGTAGATGACGTCGGGCGCCGTGGAGTCCGACCCCAGCTGCGGCCCCGGCTGCACCGTCCCGGTCGTCGGAAGACCGGCGCACGCCGTCAGGACGAGCGCGAGAGCTCCCAGCAGAGCGATGAGGATCCGTCTCATGTGGACTCCTTGCCTCGCAGTGCGCTGTCGACATCGATCGGCTGGGTGAGCCCGAGATCGTCGAGGCCGTCCCCCTCCGGCGCCAGCGACAGGGGTGAGGCGACCGGGTCCGCGCCGGCGCGGCGCGGCAGGGTCAGCACGAAGTTGGTGCCGAGCCCGAGCGACGACCAGACGCCCAGCGTGCCGCCGTGCAGACGGGTGTCGCCCAGGGCGATGGCCAAGCCGAGTCCCGTGCCGCCGATCGTGCGCTTGCGCGACGGGTCGGCACGCCAGAAGCGGTCGAAGACGCGCTCCTGGTCTTCGGGCCGCATTCCCATCCCGTAATCGCGCACGCCGACCGCGACCGCATCCTGATCCGAATCCACGGTCACGACGATGGGCCGGCCCTCGCCGTGCTCGATCGCGTTGCCCAGGAGGTTGCGGACGATCCTGCGCACCCTTCGGGGGTCCATCTCGACGGGCGAGTAACCGCCCGGCGCCACGAGGCGCACGTCGCTGCCGCGCTGTTCGGCGAGCTGGTGCATCTGGGCGACGACGTCCTCGGCGAGATGCGCGAGGCTGGTGGGCTCGAGTTCGAGCTGCACGGATCCGGCGTCGTAGCGGCTGATCTCGAGCAGGTCGGTGAGCAGCGTCTCGAACCGCTGGACCTGCGCGTGCAGCAGCTCCGCGGCGCGCGCGCTCACCGGGTCGAAGGCCTCCCGGTGATCGTTGAGCACGTCTGCGGCGAGACGGATGGTGGTCAACGGCGTGCGCAGCTCATGGGAGACGTCCGAGACGAAGCGCTGTTGCACGAGTGAGAGCTCGGCAAGTTCCTTGATCTGCGCTTGGATGCTGTCGGCCATCGCGTTGAAGGAACGACCGAGGGTGGCGATCTCGTCCTCGCCGTGCACATCCAGCCGCACGTCGAGTCGGCCCGCCGCGAGTTCCGCCGAGGTGTGCGCCGCCGCCCCGATCGGCACGGTCACCGACCGCAGGACGAACCACGAGATCCCCGCGATGATCGCGATGAGGGCCAGCCCCACGACCCAGAGCGTGCCCTGCACGAAGCCGAGGGTCTGATCGGCCGCGGCCAGGTCGTAGGCGATGTAGAGCTCGTACGCGCCGACGCCCGCGACGTTCAGCTGCTGTCCGACCGCGATCCCGGGCACCACGCGCCCCGACGCGTCGGTGAGGGCGATCGACTGCCACCACTGCACGTCCGCGTCCGAGCGCACCTTGTCGCGCAGCGCATCCGTGATCTGGCCGTCCCAGTTGCCGCCGCCGAGCACGAAGTCCTGCGGCGCGGTGGCCGACGGGGTCTGATCGACGCGGAACATCGCGACCAGGTCGGAGTCGGACTGGCGCCCGAGGCTGGCCATGACGCTGTCGACGACGTTGCGCACCTGGGCGCTGTCGCCCTGCAGCGCAGAATCCAGCGTGGCCTGAGCCGCGGTCGTGGCGCGGCGTGCATCACCCAGCACCTGGTCGCGACGCGACTGGAAGAGGTCGTTCTGGATCGCCAGCGCCATCCAGACGCACGCCACGAGGATGGCCAGCGTGGACAGCGCGATCGTGAGAACCAGCGTGCGGAAGCGCAGTGAGCGCTGCCACGAGCCCAGCACCCGCGACGGCCACGTGCGCCAGGCGCGCAGCTCGCGCCGCAGGCGGACTGCCGGCCGGGGGGCGGTCGCGGCGGGCATCCTCAGCTCGCGGCGCCGGCGCGGTATCCGACGCCGCGCACCGTCGTGACGATCTTGGGGTTGTCGGGATCGAGCTCGACCTTCGCGCGCAGCCGCTGGACGTGCACGTTCACGAGTCGCGTGTCCGCCTTGTAGTGGTAGCCCCATACCTGCTCGAGGAGCATCTCGCGCGAGAAGACCTGCTGCGGCTTCGAGGCCAACGCGACGAGCAGCTCGAACTCCAGCGGCGTCAGCGGGATGGGTGTCGATCCCCGGCGCACCTCGTGCGCGGCCACGTCGACGGTCAGATCGCCGATACGCAGGCTCTCCCCGGCATCCGTCGCGGCCGGACGGAGCCGGGTACGGATGCGGGCGACCAGCTCCTTCGGGTTGAACGGCTTGACGATGTAGTCGTCGGCACCCGACTCGAGCCCCGCGACGACGTCGGCGGTGTCGGTGCGCGCGGTCAGCATGATGATCGGGACACCGGACTCCGCACGCAGGCGCGTGCAGATCTCGATGCCGTCCATACCGGGCAGCATCAGATCGAGCAGCACCAGATCGGGGCGCTCGGAACGGAAGGCGTCGACCGCTTGGGCGCCGTCGGCGCAGAACACCGTCTCGAAGCCCTCCGTGTCCAGCACGATCCCGATCATCTCGGCCAGGGCCGTGTCGTCGTCGACCACGAGAATGCGTGATGTCATGAAACGCGTTCTTCCTTTGCGTCCGCTCGGCGGCCGGGTTCCACCGATGCCCCCGTGCGCCCCTTCAGAGTAGTCCACACGCGGGCCGCGGCCCACGAGCGGCCTCCCAGGTGTGTCACGATGAAGGCGATGACGACCGCGAGGAGATCATGACGACCGCGCAACCCGGATGGACGCCCGCTCCGCGCGCGGGAATCGTCCCGCTGCATCCGCTGACGTTCGGAACGGTGCTGGGGCGCTCGTTCGTCGCCCTGCGGCAGAACCCTCGCGTGCTGCTCGGGTTCGCCCTGGGCATCCAGATGGCCACGTACCTCGTGCTACTGGTCGCCGTCGGCGGCATCGCCTTCGCCAGCTTCTCCCGCCTGGCCACCGTGCCGGTGTCGAGCCCCGACTACCCCGACCTGTTCGCGGGCGCGACGGCGATCACCGTGATCTCCAGCCTCGTGCTCGGTATCGCGAGCTCCGCACTGACGGTCATCGTCCAGGGCGTGGTCGTGGCCGACGTCGCGCACGGCGTCGTCGCCGAAAAGCTGACCGTCGGCGCACTGTGGCGCCGGATTCGGCCCGCCTTCTGGCGACTGTTCGGCTACACGCTGCTGGCTTCGGGCGCGGTGCTGGTCGCCGTGGCGATCCTCGCCGCTGCCGCCTTCGCGCTCGGCCTGCTGGCCCTGGCCGCGGGGATCATCGCCGCGGTCGTGCTCCTGCTCGCCGCCATCCCGCTCGCCTTCTGGCTGACGACACGGCTCTTCCTCGTCACGCCGATCCTTGTCCTGGAGGGGTCGGGCGTCTTCGCGGCCATCGCCCGGTCCTGGCGCCTCACGCGCGGGAGATTCTGGCGAACCCTCGCAACGTGGTTCGTCATCCAGACCGGCTTCGGAATCATCACCCAGATCGTCGTGGTGCCGCTCAACTTCTTCAGCGGCATGTTCGTGGGCGTGCTCTCCCCCACGGGCGATCCGAACGTCGCCGCCGTCATCGGCACCTTCGGAGTCGGCCTCGTGGTGCAGATGGTGTCGCTGCTGGTCCAATCGATCACCCTCGTCGTGAACGCCACGGCCGCCTGTCTCGTGTACGTCGACGCCCGGATGCGGACCGAGGGCCTCGATCTCGACCTGCAGTCGTACGTCGATCAGCGTCAGATGGGAGCGGGCGTCGCCGACCCCTATCGGTGGCACATCGGCCGGACGGTGGCACCGCAGCCCGCCGGCTGGCCGCCGCAGACCGCCCCGTGGCCGGGCGCGTACCCGGCCCCGCAGGCATACGCATACGGCGCGCCGCCCGCGTACACGCCGCCCGCGTACACGCCGCCCGGCCCCGACGCACCGGCGCCGGCACCGTCTGCCGCGGATCGGCCTGCGGGCGACCAGCCGCCGGCCGGCACGCCCGCGTCGACCGACTGGGCTCCGCCGCAGGCCGGTCCGGAACAGCGGTGATCCTCGCCGCGGCCGCGCCGTTGATCCCCGACGGCGACGAGGCCAGACGTCTCGCCGAGCGGGAGCTCGCGGATCCGAGCTACCGTGCGGCCGAGCCGACCCCCTTCGACCGCATCGCACGAGCCATCGGCGACGGCATCGCCCAGCTGTTCACCGGCGGCGTGGATGCGGCGTGGGCGCCTGTGGTCGCCGTCGCCGCGCTGCTGCTGGTCGTGCTCCTGGTCGTGCTCGCCGTGCTCATCTGGGGCCGGCCGCGCTCCCGAGGGCTCGTGCATGCCTCCCGGGGCGAGCTCTTCGGCGACGCCGTGACCGCCGGGGCCGGCGAGCTGCGGCGCACCGCAGCGGCGCTCGCCGACCAGGGCGACTGG
The DNA here is from genome assembly GCF_031453615.1 of Microbacterium sp. SORGH_AS_0428. Classification (NCBI taxonomy): domain Bacteria; kingdom Bacillati; phylum Actinomycetota; class Actinomycetes; order Micrococcales; family Microbacteriaceae; genus Microbacterium; species Microbacterium sp. SORGH_AS_0428. Next base: position 1,005,573 of record NZ_JAVIZT010000001.1, read on the forward strand.
GAAGCGGCGACCGTCGCCGCCGTGCGCGCCCTGGCGCGCAGGCTCGAAGAGCAGCAGCGCGTCACCGTGGCCCCGGGGGCCACAGTGACCTCCTTCGCACGCTCGGCGGGCACCGTCTTCCCCGACGAAGCCTCCTCGCTCATCCAGGCGGCGCACGACTTCGATGATGTGCGCTACCTGCGCCGGCCGGGAAGCCGCGAGGCCTACGAGCGCGTCCGCGCCCTGGACGATCGGCTGTCCCGCGCCGCGGTGACGCAGCGATGAGCGTGCGTCCCCGCCTCGCCCGTGCGCGCACCTGGGCCGTGATCGGCGCCGTCATCGTGGTCGTCGGCATCATCGGCGCGGTGATCTCCGCAAACATGCGCTTCAGCGCATACGACAGATTCGATCCCGAAGATCCGGGTCCCGACGGGATGCGCGCGCTCTCGCGCATCCTGTCCGAGCAGGGCATCGACGTGATCGTGACACGAGATGTCGCGTCCGCGGAGGCAGCGCTTCGCGAGGGAGAGAACACCCTCGTCCTGCCCGACTCGCCCCTGCTCTCGGATGCGCAGCTGACCTCGTTGGCGCACGCTGCGGACTCGGTGGTCGTGTCCGATCCTCGCGCGCGCTCGATCCGCCTCCTCTTCGACGGCCGGATCCAGGGATACGGCCCCGCTGTCGCCGTCGCACCCAATTGCGACCTGCCGGTGGCGCGGCGCGCGGGAGACGTCAGCGTCGGCGCGACCTTCACGGCCCCGGATGCGGTCGGCTGCTATCCGGCCGACGACGGGTTCGGGCTGCTGTGGCAGCAGCGCGAGGGCGCCACGCGCGCCGCCGTGGACGGATCGGTCGTCTTCACGAACGAGCACCTGGCCTCCGACGGGAACGCGGCTCTGGCGCTGGGCCTGCTGGGGGCACACGATCGCCTGGTGTGGCTCGTGCCCGCCCTCACGGCCGGATCCGGCACGACCGGCGCCACGCTGGGAGAGCTCACCCCGCCGTGGGTGACGCCGGCGATCGTGCTGCTCGGTGCGACGGCTCTGGCGGCCGCGATCTGGCGCGGCCGCAGGTTCGGCCCGCTCGTGCACGAGCGGCTCCCGGTCACGGTGCGCGCCGGCGAGACCACGCGCGGTCTCGGCAGGCTCTACGCCCGTGCCGGCGCGCGCGAGCACGCCGCCGCCCTCCTGCGCGAGCGCGCCCGTGTGGCCGCCGCCGCCGCGCTCTCCGTGCCCCGCAGCGCCGATACCACGGCGATCGCGGATGCCGTCGCCGCCGCCACCGGCATCCCCCCGGCCCGCAGCAGGGCGCTGCTCGGCGACGAGCCCGTTCCCGACGACCGCGCGCTCGCCCGACTCGCCGCAGATCTCCGCGCCCTGGAGGCGCGACTGACCCCGTCCCGCCCGCGAAAGGAATCGCAATGACCGACACCTCCGACGACGCCCTGCGGATGACGATGCACGGCGTGCGCACCGAGATCGGCAAGGCCGTGGTCGGCCAGGACGGTGTCGTCACCGGGCTCCTGGTCGCGCTGCTGGCCCGCGGCCACGTCCTGCTGGAGGGAGTGCCCGGCGTCGCGAAGACGCTGCTCGTGCGCGCGTTCAGCCGCGCGCTCGGACTCGACACGCGCCGGGTGCAGTTCACCCCCGACCTGATGCCGGGCGATGTCACCGGCTCGCTCATCTACGACGCACGCTCGGGCGAGTTCGAGTTCCGCGAGGGGCCGGTCTTCACCCAGGTGCTGCTCGCCGACGAGATCAACCGCACGCCGCCCAAGACACAGTCGGCGCTGCTGGAGGCGATGGAGGAGCGGCAGGTGTCCGCCGACGGTGTGACCCGTCCGCTGCCGGTGCCGTTCCTCGTGGCCGCCACCCAGAACCCCGTGGAGCACGAGGGCACGTACGAGCTGCCCGAGGCGCAGCTCGACCGGTTCCTGCTGAAGCTCCGCGTCGACGTGCCCGAGCGGGATGCCGAGGTGAAGGTGCTGCGCCGTCACGCCGACGGGTTCGACCCGCGCGCTCTCGATGCCGTGACGCCGGCCACGGATGCCGCGGGGATCGCCTCGGCGCAGCGAGCAGCCGCATCCGTGGAGGCCTCGGACGACCTGCTCGGATACATCGTCGACCTCGCGCGGGCGACCCGCGACGCTCCCTCCGTGCAGCTGGGCGCGAGCCCCCGCGCCGCCACAGCGCTGCTGGCCACCGCGAAGGCGTGGGCCTGGCTGGGCGGCTACCCGGCCATCACGCCGGATCACGTCCAGACGATGCTCACCCCGACCTGGCGCCACCGGCTGCGCCTGAACCCCGAGGCGGAGTTCGAGGGCGTCACGGTGGACGGCGTGCTCGCCTCTGTCCTCGCTCAGACGAGGGTCCCGATCTGACGTGTTCGTCACCGGCCGTCTCCCGATCGTCGTCGCCGTCGGTCTCGTCCCCTTGGTACTGCTGTCCGCCGCGGGGGTGCCGGCGTGGGCGGTGTTCGGCGCGTGGCTCGTCCTCGTCAGCGCGGCGGTCGCCGTCGACGTGGCGCTCGCGCCCCGCCCCGCCGACCTGCGCGTCGCGCGGACCCTGCCCGCGCGCGCCCGGCGCGGCGAGCTCGCGCTGAGCGAGCTGCGCCTGACGAACCTCGGCAGCCGTCAGGTGCGGGGATGGGTCAGGGATGCGTGGCAGCCGACCGCAGGGGCGCCCGCGGCCCGCGCGCGGATCGCCGTCCCCGCGGGACAGACCCTCACGCTGCGCACCTCGCTCGTGCCACGCCGACGGGGCGAGCTCGCGAGCGACTTCGTCGTCGTCCGCGCGCTCGGTCCCCTCGGACTGGCCGGACGCCAGCAGCGCATCGACGCGCGCGGGGTGCTGCGGGTTCTGCCGCCGTTCTCTTCGCGCCGTCATCTGCCGTCCCGCCTGGCACGCCTGCGGGAGCTGGACGGCGAGACGAGCGTGCAGGTACGCGGTCGCGGCACGGAGTTCGACAGCCTGCGCGAGTACGTCCGCGGCGACGATGTCCGCTCGATCGACTGGCGCGCCACGGCGCGCTCCGGCACCACGATGCTGCGCACGTGGCGGCCGGAGCGCGACCGGCACATCGTCGTGGTCGTCGACACCGGACGCACCGCCGCGACCCGCGTCGACGACGGCGTGAGACTGGACGCCGCCATGGAGGCCACGTTGCTGCTCGGCGCGCTGGCCGCCCGCGCCGGCGACCACGTGCACCTAGTGATGATGGATCGTCTCGTACGGGCGCGAGTGAGCGGCGTCGACGGCGCCGGACTCGTCCCCGCGCTCGTGGACGCCATGGCTCCCGTGGAAGCCCAGCTGATCGACACCGACTGGAGCGACGTCGCCTCCCTGGTGCGCAGGCTGACGGTCCGCCCCGCGCTCGTGGTGCTGCTCACCGCACAGGACGACCCCGCCGCCGCGCGCGGCTTCCTCGCCGCGCTGCCCGCGCTGACGGCCCGGTCCCGGGTGCTCGTGGCCTCCGCATCCGCCGTCGGTGACGCCGACGACGAGACCGCGACGACCGATGCGGACGCCGCCTACACCTGGGCGGCGACGGAGCACGCGCGCCAGGGCGGCGAGCGCGTCGGGGCGGCGATCGGACGCGCGGGCGCTGTCGCCGTGACAGCGGATGCGGCATCCCTCCCGCCGCGCGTGGCCGATCACTATCTCGCGCTCAAGCTCCGCGGCCTGCTCTGAGCTCGGCCCCACCGAGGACCGGCCGGGCCCACCCCTCCCCCGTCCCAGATCGACGCGGAACGCGCGATCTGGGACAGGGGAACGATCCGCGCCGTGCCCGGGGATGCAGAACGCCCCTCCGCACGGGGCGGAGGGGCGTTCGTGGTCGCGGGTCAGGCCAGGTCGAAGCGGTCGAGCTCCGTGACCTTCGTCCACGCGGCGACGAAGTCCGCGACGAACTTCTCGGTCGCGTCATCCGAGGCGTAGACCTCGGCGAGCGCGCGCAGTTCGGAGTTCGAGGCGAACACCAGGTCAGCGCGCGTGCCGATGCCGACCAGCTCGCCGGTGGCGTCCTTCGTGCCCTGGAACGCGTGGGATCCGGGGTCGAGGGGCTTCCAGGTGTTGCCGAGCTCGAGCAGGTTCACGAAGAAGTCGTTCGTCAGCACACCCACACGCTCGGTCAGCACGCCGTAGCGTGAGCCGTCCCAGTTCGCACCGAGCACGCGCAGACCTCCCACGAGCACCGTCATCTCCGGTGCGCTCAGGGTCAACAGGTTGGCCTTGTCGACGAGCAGGTACTCCGCGGGAAGCGAGGGACGCCCCTTGAGGTAGTTGCGGAAGCCGTCGGCGGCCGGCTCGAGGAAGGCGAAGGAGTGCTCCTCGGTCTGCTCCGCCGTCGCGTCGGTGCGTCCCGGACGGAACGGCACCTCCACGATCACGCCCGCGTCGGCCGCAGCGCGCTCGACACCGGCGTTGCCGGCCAGCACGATCAGGTCCGCGAGCGAGACCCGACGACCCGCCGCCTCGAACTCGGCCTTGACCTCTTCGAGGACCGCGAGCACCTTCTGCAGCTGAGCGGGGTTGTTGACCTCCCAGTCCTTCTGCGGCGCCAGCCGGATGCGGGCGCCGTTCACGCCGCCGCGCTTGTCGCTGCCGCGGAAGGTGGATGCCGCCGCCCACGTCGTCGAGACCAGCTCGGACACACTCAGCCCGGACTCGAGGATGCGGGACTTCAGCGCGACCGCATCCGCCGCGTCGATCAGCTCGTGGTCGACGGGGGGCAGCGGATCCTGCCAGATGAGGTCCTCCGCCGGCACCTCGGAACCGAGATAGCGCACCTTGGGTCCCATGTCGCGGTGGGTCAGCTTGAACCACGCGCGGGCGAACGCGTCCTGGAACTCGTCGGGGTTCTCGAGGAAGCGCTTGGTGATCTTGCCGTACTCCGGGTCGACGCGCAGGGCGATGTCGCTCGTGAGCATGCGCGGCTCGCGGCGCCCGTCGGAGTGCGCCAGGGGCACCATGTCGCTGCCCGCGCCGTTCGCGGGACGCCACTGCCACGCGCCCGCCGGGCTCTTGAACAGCTCCCACTCGTACGCGTAGAGGATGTGCAGGAACTCGTTGTCCCAGCGCGTCGGGTGATAGGTCCAGGTGACCTCGAGCCCGCTCGTGATCGTGTCGTCGCCCTTGCCCGTGCCGTGCGCGTTCTTCCAGCCCAGTCCCTGGTCCTCGATGCCCGCGGCTTCCGGGTCCTCCCCCACGTTCTCGTCGGATGCCGCGCCGTGCGTCTTTCCGAAGGTGTGGCCGCCGGCGATGAGCGCGACCGTCTCCTCGTCGTTCATCGCCATGCGGGCGAAGGTCTCACGGATGTCGCGCGCCGAGCGCAGCGGGTCGGGCTCGCCGTTGGGGCCCTCGGGGTTGACGTAGATGAGCCCCATCTGGACGGCCGCGAGCGGCTTCTCCAGCTCGCGGTCGCCCGAGTAGCGCTCGTCGCCGAGCCACGTGGTCTCGGGGCCCCAGTACACGTCGTCGTCCGCTTCCCACACGTCGGCACGTCCGCCGGCGAATCCGAAGGTCTTGAAGCCCATGGACTCCAACGCGACGTTGCCGGCGAGGATCATGAGATCCGCCCAGGAGATCGACTGGCCGTACTTCTTCTTGACCGGCCACAGCAGTCGGCGCGCCTTGTCGAGGTTCACGTTGTCCGGCCAGCTGTTCAGCGGCGCGAAGCGCTGCTGTCCCTGCCCGCCGCCGCCGCGCCCGTCGGTCACACGGTAGGTGCCGGCACTGTGCCAGGCCATACGGATCATCAGCGGGCCGTAGTGACCGAAGTCGGCCGGCCACCAGTCCTGCGACGTCGTCATGACCTCGAGGATGTCCTGCTTGACCGCCGCGAGGTCGAGAGCCTCGAAAGCGGCCTTGTAGTCGAAGTCCTCGCCGAGAGGATTGCCCACGACCGGGTTCTTCGCCAGCAGACGCAGGTTCAGCTTCTTCGGCCACCACACGCGGTTCGCGGATCCGGCGGTCGGATGCGGCAGCGCACCGTCGGGCTCGGCGTCGACCGGCGAGGGCCCGACGGGCAACCGCGTCTCGTCGGCACCGTCGTGGGGTACAGGGCAACCCGTCGTGATGTCGGACATCTGTTTCCTTTCGTGGGGGTCATTCGCTCTGGGCGGCACATGCCGGACACATGCCCCAGAAGGTCACCTCGGCAGCCTCGACCGAGAAGCCATGCGTCTGCTGGGGATGCATGCACGGCGCCGCTCCCGCGACGCAGTCCACATCCTCGACGCGCCCGCAGCCGCGGCAGACGAGGTGGTGGTGGTTGTCGGCGACGCGCAGCTCGAACAGGCCGGGATGACCCGCGGGTTCGATGCGCCTGGCCAGCCCCGCGTCGACGAAGTCGCCGAGCGCGTTGTAGACCGACTGCATGCTCGTCGCCGGCAGACGCTCGCGCACGCGGGCGAACACCTCGTCGGCCCGGGCGTGCGGCGACGCGTGCAGCGCGTCGTAGACCCCGCGCCGCGTCTCGGTGACACGAAGGCCCGCGTGACGCAGGGCGATCTCTGTCTCGACGGATGCGGGGGCCACCCCCGTATCCTGACATTGTTTTGATCTATTCAAAAATACGACACGCCCACGAGCGGGTGAACGTTCGCTGAAGCCGTTCCGGCTCAGCCCGCGACGAGCTCGGCCTGGCCGATGTCGTCCTCGTCCAGATCGCCCGTCTGGCCACGCCGCGCGGCCCGGCGCCCGACCACGAGCATGTAGAACAGGAAGACACCGAGCGCCAGGGCTCCGAGCACGATCTTCACCGGCCACGGCCACGGCTGCGGGGTGACATAGGCCTCGACGACCCCCGACAGGGCGAGGGCGAAGACCAGACCGACCGCGACGGTGGCGAGCGAGCGACCCGCTGCGGCGAGCGACTCGCGACGGGAGCGGGGGCCGGGAGCGACCCATGCCCAGAAGACGTGGAGCCCCGCCGCCGCCGCGACGAACACGCTCGTCAGCTCGAGCAGACCGTGGGGCAGGATGTACGCGAAGAACACGTCGAGCCGGTCGAAGGAGCCCATGACCGCAGCCGCCGTGCCGACCCCGATCGCGTTCTGGACGACGACGGAGACCGGCCAGATGCCGGTGATGCCGAACAGCACGCACTGCGCCGCGATCCAGGCGTTGTTCGTCCACACGGTGCCGGCGAACACGGCCGCCGGGTTGTCGGAGTAGTAGGCGACGAACTCGTCGTTCGCGTACGCGGAGAGCTGCGCCTGTGAGCCGAGGGTCGCGACGAGTGCGGGATCGGACGAGATCCACAACGCCACCAGCGCCGCGGCCAGCACGAACGCGACCGCGACCGCGAGTGTCGTCCAGCGCACGCGGTACAGCGCCGCCGGCAGCTGATCGAGGAAGAACTGCGGGATCCGGCGGAACAGGTTGCCGTCGCCCGCGGTGAGCCGCAGCCGGGCACGCGCGAGCACGAGTGAGAGGTGATCGGCCTGCGGGCTGCGCCCCGCCGCCGTCTTCAGCTCGGCAAGATCCGCGGACGCCGCCCGGTAGCGCATCACGAGTTCGTCCGCCTCAGGACCGCTCAACCGCCGACGACCGGCCAGTTCGTCCAGACGCTCCCACTCGGACCGGTGAGCGGCCGTGAGCGCGTCGAGGTCCATGTGTTTCACTGTAGCCATGCCCTCCGCCGTGACGTTGGTCGAGATCGGTCAGGATGAGATCCTCACCGGCGAAGCCGTCGCCCTCGACGTGCAGCCCGCGGGGTTCTTCCTCCGACTGGCGGGGGCCGCGATCGACATGATCGTGACGATGGCCACCGCCTTCGTCGTGCTGCTGGCGCTCGGGCTGACCGGGGTCCTCTCCGCAGGTGCGGGACTCGGCACGATCGTCTCGATCCTGCTGGCGGTCGTCCTGCTGGTCGTGGCGCCGACGACGATCGAGACCGCCACGCGCGGACGCAGCCTCGGCAAGCTCATCGTCGGCGCCCGCATCGTTCGCGCCGACGGCGGGGCGGCGGGCTTCCGGCAGGCGCTGATCCGTGCGCTCGTCGGCGTCCTGGAGATCTGGTTCACCTTCGGAGCGGTGGCCGCGCTGACCGGGATGTTCACGCCACGCGCACAGCGCCTCGGCGACCTGATGGCGGGCACCTTCAGCCAGCGCACCCGCACCGGACGCCTCGCCGCGTTCGAGCCGCAGGTGCCTGCGCCCCTCGTCGAATGGGCCCGTATCGCCGACGTGGCGCCGCTGCCGGCGCCGGTCGCGCGGCGTTTGGCCCGGTTCGTCCGGCAGGCGGAGCAGCTTCAGCCGCACGCGCGACGGATGCTGGCCACCCAGCTCGCCGCCGAGGCGGCCGCATCCGTCTCCCCCGTTCCGCCCGCGGATCCGGAGCTGTTCGTCCGGGCTGTGGCGGCGCTGCGCTTCCAGCGGGAGTTGACGGCCGTCCAGGCGCGCGACGCACGGGCCGCGGCACTGCTGCCCGCGCCCGCGACGCGTCGGGGCTAGGAGGCGCGGAGCGTCTCGTGACGCACGACCAGCCAGCCCTTCGGCACCGAGAGTCGCTCGGTGTGCACCTGGCACAGGTCGTGCGCGTGGGGGTCTCCCGCCCGGCCCAGCGGCCCCACCGCTGCCATCTGGTCTGCGTAGTCGTAGGTGAGCGTCGCCACCGCTTCACGCGCGCACGCGACCTTGGAGCACTGACGTTCCTGCACGGTGCGACCCTAACGCGCCCCGCGGACACCCGACGTGCGCCGCGCCTAGGATGGTCAGATGATCCGCCGCCGGTCGCGCCCCGCACCCGCAGCTCCGCGTCCTGAGCGCCATGGCCGCCACGGCCGACAGGGCCGCAGCGCCGTGGTACGCCCGCCGCTGCCGCCCCTGGAGACGCGCGTGGACCGGTTCGATCTGGCTGTCGGCTCGGTCGCGGAGTTCCTCCGTGGGGCCTGGCCGGAGCTGCGCGAAGTGCGCTTCGAGATGGCCGACATGCCCCCGGCCGCGGATGCCGACGGCATTCCGCGCTGGAGCGTGCTCGCCGACGAGAAGCGCATCGTGCTCTACCGGCTGCCCATCGAGCGTCTCGCGCACCTCCACCGCAACGACGACGCCCATCGGCGCATGATGATCGAGAGCTGCGTCTTCCGCGCGGCGGCGGAGTTCCTCGGGCGCGACCCGTGGGACCTGGGCCCCGATCGCTTCCGCTTCCTCTGAGCGGGCTCAGGGGCGAACGATGATCTCCGCCGCGGCGGCATCCGCCGGCCACACCGGGAACGCGCTGATCGCGCCGTCCGCGAGGTAGCTCACCGAGGCCCGCACCGGGCTCGAGGTCTCGATACGGTACACCGCGCCCGGCTGGACCGGCACGGATGCGGTGTCGCCGGCCGCGACGCGGAACCGCTCCGTGTCGGTGGCGCCGCTCAGCGGCGTCAGCACGACATCGGCGGACCCGGCCGTCGAGCCTGCGACCACCAGCAGGGGCGAGGGTCCGTCCGCCACGGCGACAACGCTCGGTCCGACGATGGGCTCGGCCGCGGTGTACCAGGCGAAGTCCGCACCGTCGGCGAAGTCGGTCGTCTGCCAGACGGCGCTGACGACGGCCGATGTGGCCTCGACGCGCACGGTGTAGGCGCCGGCCGGCAGACCTGCGAGATCGAGTTCGGTGGGAAGGTCCGCGCCGAGCGGAACCTCCTGCGTCAGCGCGGTACGCCCCGTGTCGTCCTGCACGGTGACGGCGGCTGTCGCGTCGGCACCCGGAGAGAGCAGCCGCAGGAGCGTCGTCGCGCCGGCGGAGGCCGCATCCACCGCGCTCTGCGGAACACGCACTCCGGGGATCACCTGCTGCGTCGCGGAACCGACGATCGCCCCGCTCTGCTCGACGCCCCCGGTCAGCAACGTCCGGGAGAGGCTGGACTGCAACGCCGCGGCGACCGGGGCTCCGGAAGCGGTGACGCGCACGACCGGCGCACCTTCGCCGACCGCCAGCGCGGCCAGCGGCACGAGACGCTGCGTGTGGGCGTCGACGCGGAGCCCGCGCCCCGACGGCGGGGTGGAGGCACCCGTCGCGCTGTACAGCGTGAGATCGACGGTCGCGGCCACGTCCGCGGGGTTGGAGAGGAGGATGACGTCCGCCGAGCCCGTGGTGGTCGCACCGGCGACGAGCCAGGATTCGATGAGCGGCGGCTGGCACGCGGAGGCGGCGAAGCCACGAAGATCCTCCGCGGCGACCGTGCCGCTCGCGGATGCGGCGGCATCCGAACGCGTCGCGTCGACCGGCGGGGCGGCGAACACGGGGTGCCCGTCGGAGCCGACCACTTCGGGCGCACTCGGTTCCGTGGCCTGCGTCAGCGTCGCGCCGTCCGATCCCGATACGGTCGCCGTCGGTGCCGCGCTGGCGATCTGGTCGGCCTGCGTCGCATCGCGGCCGAGGGCGAGCAGAGGCCCGGCGCAGGCGAGCACCGTGTCCGCGGGCGTCGGGGTCACCCCCACGGCGAGCGGCTCGTGCGTGTGGGTGGGCCAGTTCGCGGCCACGCCGACGCCCACCGCACCGACGATGCCGACGGCGAGGGCCGTACCCACGACGAGCCGCGTGCTCGTCGCAGCCCAGCGCCACATCCGCTGCCTGGTCATTCCTGCTCCTCCCGCGAACGCGGACCGACGGTGCGCGGGGTGCGACGAGCCTCGCGGCGCGATGCGGCGGTGGGGAACGAGAGCAGCAGGGCGATCGCGACGACCACGAGCTGGACGGCCGTGATGACCCACCCTTGGCGCATGATCTCCGCGCTCGGCGCGGGGCGCTCCGCCACGTCCGTCGTGACCCGCCAGAGCGTGCCCTTGGGCGTCGCGCCGACCACATCGAGGTCGTCGCGCTGATCGAGAGCCGTCTGAGCCGAGAGCCGCAACGCGCGCGCTGCGTCGCTCTCGTCCGAGGTCTCCGGAGCGACCACGATGAAGCGGATTCCCGCCGCCGCGACGCGTGCGACGACATCCTCCGAGGTCGAGGTGACCAGATCCGCGGTGAGCCCGGCCACTTCCCGGTCCGACGCCGAGGCGACGGTGCGCGTCGCATCCAGCGTGGAGACGCCCGACAGCGTCTCGCTGCCGCCCCACACGACCTGGGCTGCGACGGAGCCGTCGGCCAGAGGTGAGAGCACGATCGTGCCGACGCTCGAGTCATCGCGCCCCTGCGCCGCGACATAGGCGGGCAGCGTGGACGGCGAACCGACCTGCAGTCCGCTCTGCCCCCGGCCCATCGCGGTGACGGAGGGAACGGCGAGAAGCACGAGGGTGCCCATGACGGCGACGGCGCCGAAGACGCGCAGCCCTCCCGCGCGTGCGGGGACACCGGAATCGAGCGTCACCGTGGCAGCCGCCACGATCCCCAGCCAGGCAAGGCTCAGGGCCGCGCCCGGCCAGAGGGCCACAGGCGTGCCGCGCGTGTCGACCGAGACGGCGAGGCCGACGGCCGCGAACGCCGTGGCGATGCCGAGAAGCGCGACCACGAGCAGCACCCCGGCGACCATCCACCGCGGGGTGAGCAGCGACAGCAGAGCGAGCACCGCGAGCGGGGCGACGAAGACGACCACCGCGGTCACGAACGGCCCGATGGTCGTCGAGCCGAGAAGGCCCGCCCACCCGGCGAAGTCCGTGGTCGGGAACCCCGCCGCCAGCGCGAACCGCCCGGCCGCGTCGGCTCCCGCCTGCGTGCCCGCCCACACCGGGCCCGGGTCGGCGAGCAGGCCCCACACCGTACCGCCGTGCAGCTGAGCCCAGATCAGAGGCGCGAAAAGTGCGAGGGCCGGGACGCCCGTCCAGACGATCTGACCTGCCCCGCGTCCGCCTCGCGCCACCACGACGAGCATCATCGCCAGCATCCAGACGATGATCAGAGCCGGTGCGAGCGACGGGGCGCACGCGAGCACGCCCGCCAGCAACAGGGACGCCGCCCCTGCCGCGGCCCACGATCGATGGGCGACCGCACCGGCGTAGAACAGCCACGGCAGCAACAGGTGCACGATCACGCCCGTGGGTCTGCCGTCCACGAGGGCCGTCCAGAACGTGGGTGCAAGCGCCCAGGCGATCGCGGCGGTGTTGCGCAGCAGCGACCGGGACGTGAGGCGCGTCGCCGCGAACCAGCCGCCCAGTACCGCGAGCGGCAGCGCCGAGAGCCACAGCACGATGAGGACCCGCGACGGGTCTGCCGGCCAGAGCGAACCGAGCAGCGCCACGACGGCGGCGAAAGGATCGGCCGGTCCTGCCATGTCCAGTCCGGTCGCGCGGGCGCCGAATGCGGCGTCGGCCCAGAGCTGACCGAGCGTCGCCCGCAGCGGCTCGAGTGCGCCGCCGCCGAGAGCCGGCCACGCCAGGAGGGCGGGGAATGCGGCCGCGGAGACGACCAGTCCTGCCAGCACGAGCCACGCACCGCCGCCCGTGAAGAAGTGGAGTTCGCCGCGCACCGGCCGGTTCATCGCGTCGGCGTCGGCGTCCGCGTCGAAACGCTGCCGGAGCGCCGACCCCGTGATGCGCAGCAGGGAGAGCTGGGACCACGAGGCCGCCCGTGAGCGACGGATGACCCCGCGGGATGCGGCGATCGCGCCCCACCGGAAGAAGGCGACGATCGACGCGCCCCACTCGGGCAGAACTCGCGAGGGCTGCTTCGCCACCAGCAGCGCCGCCGCGCGCCAGAGCGCCAGCGGAATGAGAGAGAGCAGGTGCAGCGGCACCGCCGCGGCCGGTGCGTAGGCCAGGCGACGGTGGATCTGGGCGAGTCGGCGCGCGTAGGCGCGACGACGCCGGGCGCGCCTCGTCGGGGCCGCGGGCAGGCCGGCCACGCCGTCGCCGGCGACCGCCACCCGCGCGGTGGGCACGAGACTCACCCGGTGCCCCGCGAGGCGGGCACGCACGCCGAGATCGAGCCCCTCGTCTGCGCCGCCGAGCGCGGGGTCGACCCCGCGGAGCGTGCGCCACAGGTCGGCGCGCACGAGCACACCGCGCACATCGGCCCCGAGGACGTCCTCTTCACCGTCGTGCTGACCCTGGTCGAGTTCGTCCTGCACCATCTCGACCGCGCGGCCGAACGATGTCATCGTCACGCCGAGCGAGACGATGCGGGCTGGGTCATCCCACTCCACCAGTTTGGGAGCGACGACGGCGACCGAGGGCGCGCGCTCGAGTCCGGCGAGCAGGCGCTGCAGGGCCTCCGGTTCGGGCGCGGTGTCCTGGGCGAGGAGCCACACGAACTCGCCGCTGATCCGCACGGAGGCGAGGCGCACCGCATCGGCGAACGACGTCGAGGCGCCGGCGGTGATCACGCCCTCGGCGCCGGATGCGGTGACCAGCTGCGTGAGGTGGGAGTCCCCGCCGCAGAGCACGATCGTGAGCGCGTCGACCTGGCGGGTCTGGGCGGCGAGGGCTGACAGAGTGCGCTCGAGATGCGCCGCTGCTGCCGTACGCCCTTCAGGGCGCACGACGAGGAGAGCGTGGACACGGGCCGACATGACTGAGTCAGCCTAAGCACGAGTTCGCGACACGCGAGGTGCACGCGCCGCAATCGGTGATCTCGATAGGGCGTTCAGCTCACACGACGCTTGAGTTTGCGGCGCTCGCGCTCGCTGAGCCCGCCCCAGATCCCGAAACGCTCGTCGTTGCGCAGCGCGTACTCCAGGCATTCGTCGCGGACGTCGCAGGTCGTGCAGATGCGCTTCGCATCGCGGGTGGAGCCGCCCTTCTCGGGGAAGAACGCCTCCGGATCGGTCTGTGCGCACAGCGCATCCGTCTGCCACGACAGCGGATTGTCGTCCTCCACCGGGGCTTCGCGACGGACACCGGGGACGCCGAGGAAGACCGGATCGACGTGCCAGTTGTCGGGAACGCCTGAGCGGTACGGTGCGCTCGCCATGTGCTCTCCCCACGATCTCGAAACCACGCCCCGCGGTGGGCGGGTGCCTAAATTACACAGGTGTGATTCGAGGAAAGCAAGTCGCGGATCGTAAACCCTCAACCCACGCTTTAATCTTCACGACGCGCCGACGGCGTGTCGATGGAGCGGATTCGTTACGACGCGGCCGTTCAGCGTCCGGGCATCGCGAGGAACAGCTCTCCCGCACCGGTGATCTCGAGGTGCTGCTCGTCGGGCGTGGCGAACGCCGCGGCGCCGGGTGCGAGCTGCACCCGCGCATCCGCTGCCGACACGATCGGCGCGCCGGCGGTCGCCACGGCGATGGCGGGCCCGCGAAGGCGCACACGACGCACCTCGCCCTCTTCCACCGTCACCCGCAGCAGCTCGAAGTCGGGGATCCCGGGAGCGAACACGTCGACGCCCGGCTCCCCCACGATCGCGGGCAGCCTCGGCGCTTCTCCGGGCGTCGTGTCGAGGATGCGCAACAGCTCGTCCACGTCGATGTGCTTGGGAGTGAGGCCCCCGCGCAGCACGTTGTCGCTGGCGGCCATGATCTCGACGCCGAGGCCGGAGAGGTAGGCGTGCAGCACACCGGCCGGCACGAAGATCGCCTCGCCTCGCGCCAGCACCACGTGGTTCATGAGCAGCGCCACCACCACACCGGGATCGGACGGGTAGGCGTCCGCGATACGGGCCAGCGCGACGAAGTGGTCGGTGGGCGTCGTCGCAGCAGCCTCTCGCACGGCGTCGATCACCCCGTCGACGGCACTCTGCGCCTGACCGGAGAGCAGCCAGCCGAGGACGTCGCGCAGCGTGGCGGCCTCGTCGTGGCCGTCGAGCGCCCGGGCGAGAGCCGTCACGCCTTCGTTCGGAGGAAGAACGGCCAGGATCTCCCGCGTCGCGGCCAGGGGCCGCAGTCCGGCGAGCGCCTCGAAACGGTTGCTGACGGCGACGATCACCTCGGGCTTGTGGTTGTCGTCCTTGTAGGTGCGGTGCGCCGCGTCCCGGGGGACGCCGGCCGACTCCTCCCGCGCGAAGCCGTCGACGGCCTGGGCTCGCGAGGGGTGCACCTGGATCGACAGCGGCGAGCCGGCGGCGAGCAGCTTGAGCAGATACGGCAGTCGTGCCGCCGGGCCCGCATCCGCGTCCTGCGCATCGAGCCAGGCGTCCAGGGTCATCCCGAGGGACGGGAGCAGGGCGGGCGATCCGGGATGGTCACCGAACCACACCTCCGCTTCAGGGGCGCCGGAGGGCTCACGACCCTGTAGGTCGGCGATGAGATGGGAGGAGCCCCACGAGTAGTCACGGGGGACGTTGGTCAGCTCGGCCAGCACACCCCTAGCCTAGAAGGGTCCCGGGATAATCTGGGGGCATCATGGCCGTCCGAACCCAACATCCGGCAGGTCCCGCGCCGGCACCGCCGCTGCGCGAGCGCACCGGGCACCTGCTGCTGCGCGCGTGGTGTGTCTTCGTCGTCTTCCAGGCGATCGCGGGCACCGCGTGGACGCTGGCCTTCGGGGTCGCCGTCTCGACCGTGATCGTGGTCGCCTCCGCGATCGTCTCCCTCGTCGTGTGGCTCCTGGTCCGACCGCCCGTCGACACACGCCGGCTGCCGTGGTTCGTCCTCGCGTACGGCATCTGGGCGACCGCCTCGCTGATCTGGTCGGCGTGGCCTGCGACCACCGGCACCACGCTCGCGCTGTGGCTGATCACCACGGGCCAGGGCCTGTTCGTGGCGGCGATGCTCACCTGGCGCGAGATCGTCGCCGCCGTCTCGGCTGCGCTGAAGTGGTCGCTGGGTCTGTCGCTCGCCTTCGAGCTCGTCGTGTCGCTGTTCGTGCGGCGTCCCGTCCTGCCCGGCTGGGTGCTTCCGGAACGGGGCGTGAAGTACGACCCGATCGTCTACTGGTCCCGCAACAACCTCTTCGATCTCGACGGGCGCATCCAGGGCATCCAGGGCAACGCCAACCTCCTCGCGGTCGTCGCGCTTGTCGGACTGATCGTCTTCTGCATCCGGTGGGCGGCGCACGCCGAGCGGCGGGGCTCCGCGATCGTCTGGATCTCGATCGCGGCGCTGCTGTTCGTCCACGCCGGCTCCGCGACCGCCTACCTCTCGGCAGCGGCCGTCGTCGTCGTGCTCGTGACGGTGCTGCTCATGCGAACGGTCACGAAACCGGGCGGACGCACGGTGTACTACGCGGCCTACGCCGGCGTGGCTCTCGCCGGCGCGGCGGTCCTCTTCTTCGCGCGCGACACGCTCTTCGCGACTCTCGGCCGGTCGGCGGATCTGACGGGACGGGAGGGCATCTGGGAGCAGGTGCTGGCGAGAGCCGTCGAGCACCCCGTGATCGGTTGGGGTTTCGCCTCGCCGTGGCTGCCCTGGGACAGCCACTTCGACGGCTGGATCGTCGACCACGGCGAGACTGTCATGCAGGCGCACAACATGTGGATCGACGTCTTCCTGCAACTCGGCGTGATCGGTGTGCTCCTGATGGCGGGCGTCTACGCGACCTTCATCTGGCGCGCCTGGTTCTTCGCGATCGACCGCCCCCGATGGGATCTGCGCGATGACCGCCCGTACTCGCCGCTGACGCTGCTGCCCACGCTCGTCGCCACCGTTCTGCTCGTGCAGGGCCTCGCCGAGTCCGGCCCGCTGGTGGTGTGGGGCTGGATGCTCGTCGTGCTGCTCGGGCTCAAGGTGCGCCAGTCGCCGCTGCTGGGAGTCGGTCCGGCGGAGACGTCGTGGCGCATCGAGCGCGGCGACCCCGTGTCGGATCAGGGATGATCGCCGCCTCCGCCTCCGGTGTGGGCGAACTGCTGCGCTCGCCCCGGATGGCGCGCGCGTTCACCCTCGTCGTGTTCGGCACGACCTTCGGCGCCTTCGCGATCGAACGCCTCATGGGCCGGGTGACCTACGTGACGATGGTCGCGGGACTGTGCGCCCTCGCCGTCGCCATGCTCGTGGCGCGCCGCGGGGAGCTGTCGCCGCTGCGACTGGCATCCGCAACGCTCGCGCTCTTTCTCGGGTGGACGTTGGTGAGCGTCTTCTGGTCGACCGATCAGCCGAAGTCGCTCATCGGCTGGGTGGCACTGGCGGCACTGTCGCTGCTGGGCGTCACGATCGCCCACGTGCGCGACACCCTGCAGACCGCTCGCGCGCTCGGAGATGTCATGCGGTGGCTGCTCGCGGTCTCCCTGGGCGTCGAGATCCTCTTCGGCATCCTCATCGACATGCCGTTCCCGCTGTTGGGGGTGCAGGGTCTCATCGCAGAACTGGGACCCGTGCAGGGGATCTTCGGCACACGCAACGCGCTCGGCTTCGTGGCACTGCTCGCACTGATCACCTTCCTGGTCGAGTGGCGTACCCAGTCCGTGCGCCCCGGGCTCGCCGTCTTCTCGGTGCTGCTGGCGGGCGGGATGGCCGTCCTGAGCGACTCACCGACCGTGATCGTGATCGCCCTCATCGTGGGCCTGGCGACTCTGACGCTCATGGTGGTGCGCCACACCCGAGCCGAGTCGAGGCCCATGCTGCAGGCGACGCTCGCCGGGATCGTGGTGGTCGCCCTGGCGGTCGCCTACGCGGCCCGCGGCCCGATCATCGCCATGCTCGGCGCCGGCAGCGACTTCTCGACCCGCGCCGATCTGTGGAACACGATCCTGGACTACGTCCGCTACCACCCCGTGCAGGGATGGGGTTGGTACGGCACGTGGTCCACGACCGAGTTCCCGTTCCTCTCCATCAACGTGAACCTCGGCGCGCGCCACGCATCCGCGCTCAACGCGTATTTCGACATCCTCCTGCAGGTCGGATGGTTCGGCCTGCTGCTGTTCGCGGGGTTCTGCGCCATCGCGCTCGTGCGGTCATGGCTCGAGGCCAGCAACCGGCGCGCCGTGGTCTACACCTGGACGCCCCTCATCCTCACCGCGCTGCTCGTCGATTCGGTGTTCGAGAGCTTCACGCTGTTCGGATACGGATGGCTGCTTCTGGTGGTGTGCGCCAGCCGGGCCGGGCAGTCGCGCTCGTGGCGGGACCGCCTCGACGGCGGCGATCACCTCGCGCCCGTCCTGCCGGAGGCGCCCGCGCGCTGAGCGTCCAGTCCGTTCCGAGACGCTCGGGGTAGTATCGGGTCGCTATGGCCGCCGCATCCGAGAGTCCCGACGTGCCCTCCCACACCCCGTTTGATCCCGCATCCGCCACGATCGTGGTCGTCACCTACAACCGCTCAGCTCTGCTGACGCGGTTGCTCACCAGCGTCGCGGCGATGGATCCGGCTCCCGGCCACCTCGTGGTGATCGACAACGCCTCGACCGACGACACCACCGAAGTCGTCGAGCGGTTCCGCCCGCGCCTGAACACGCAGGTCGTCTATCGCCGCCTGGAGACGAACACCGGCGGCTCCGGCGGGTTCAGCGAGGGGATGCGCACCGCCTACGAGCTCGGGTCCGCGTGGATCTGGCTCATGGACGACGACGTCGAGGTGCTTCCCGACGGTCTGGCGCGGATGGGGAAGTGGGCCCCGCGCTTCAAGAGCATCCAGGGCCGGCGCTACGACTACGACGGCAGCGAGTTCTACTGGCAGTACCGGGTCGCCGACCGCATGGGCATCCCGATCCCGTTCGCCCCCGCCGGCTTCGACGCCTCCGGGTTCAAGGAGATGAACTCCGGCTGTTTCGAGGGGATGTTCATCCACCGCGACGTCGTCTCGCGGATCGGGCTGCCCGATCCGCGGTTCTTCATCTACTGGGACGACCAGCTCTACGGCTGGCTGGCCTCCCGCGTCACGACCTCGGTCATCGTCGACGAGTTCGTGCTGCGCCGAACGCGCGAGATCAAGCAGTGGGACATGGGCATCCGCCACATGAACGCCTCGAGCGACGCGTACCGCTACTACATCATGCGCAACCGCGCCTACATCAAGCGTTACTACCGTGAACTCGGCGTGTACAACCCGTTCCTCTTCGGACTCGGCACGGCGATGACCTTCGCCAAGGAGCTCATCCGGCTGGTCGTCGTCGAACGCAAGGTGCGCGGCACGAGCAACCTGTTCCGCGGCCTCCGCGACGGCCGTAAGATCGCGCGCGACCGGTCGTGGAAGCCGATGCCGCCGCTCACGCAGCAGCCTCAGCCCGCGGCGTAGTCGGCGTTGTAGCGCTCGAGGACCTCGCCGATCGGTGCGTCCATCTTCAGCGCGCCCTTGTCGAGGTACAGTCCGCGCGCGCAGAACCGGCGCAGGTCCTTCTCGTTGTGGCTGACGAAGAACAGCGTCCGCCCCTCGGCGAGCAGCTCGTCGATGCGGCGATAGCACTTCTCCCGGAAAGCCTTGTCGCCCACGGCGAGCACCTCGTCGACGAGCAGGATCGGCTCCTCCAGCTGGGAGACCACGGCGAAGGCGAGCCGCACCTTCATCCCGTTCGACAGATGCTTGTACGGCGTGTCGACGAAATCGTGGAGCTCGGCGAAGTCGATGATCGAGTCGAAGCGCCGCGAGATCTCGGCGCGACTCATGCCGTGCAACCCGGAGGTCAGGCGGACGTTCTCACGCACCGTGAGATCACCCACGAAGCCGCCGGTGATCTCGATGAGCGGCGCCACGCCGCCGAGGACGCGAACGGACCCCTCGTCGGGCAGGAGGACGCCGGCGACGAGCTTGAGCAGCGTGGACTTGCCCTGCCCGTTGCGTCCCACGACGCCGATCGACTCTCCCGGCGAGACGGTGAACGTGACGTTGCGCAGCGGCCAGAACTCGCCCGGACGGGCGCGCCGGGATGCTCCGCCGAACAGGTCCTTGAGGCTGCGCCGCCCCCGTCGGTTGCGCCGGAACCGGACGCCGAGCTCCTGCACATCGATCGCGAGGTCCGCGGCCATCACAGCTCCTTCAGCACGGGTCGCTCGAGGCGTCGGAAGACCAGCACGCCCAGCGCGAGGATGACCAGACTCACGACCGCTCCGGTCACCACCGAGAGGGTGTCCCACTGGTCCGGGAAGAACCCCGCACGGTACAGCGTGAAGATGCCCGCGAGGGGGTTGAACGCTGCGACCTCGCGGAAGCCCGCGGGCAGGTCCGAGACGCCGTAGATGATCGGCGAGGCGTAGAAGAGCGCCCGCAGGATGAGCCGGGTCGTGCGCTCCAGGTCCCCCCAGAGCACGCACAGCGGCGCGACGATGAGTCCCAGCCCGACCAGCAGCGCGACCTGCAGCAACGCCGCCACGGGGAACAGGAGCAGACCCCAGCCGGCCGTCGCTCCGGCGAACACGGCGAAGAGCACGAGCACGGGAATCGAGCACAGGAACTCGACGCCCTTGCTCAGCACGATGCGGTTGATCCAGATCGACCGCGGGATGGCGGTGGACCTCACGAGTCGGGCGTCCTTGTTGAACGCGCGGGTGAAGTCGGTGACCGCGGCGTTGAACCAGACCCAGGGCAACAGCGCGGTGATGAGGAAGACGATGTAGGGCTTCTCGCCCACATCCCGCCCGAACACCTGCGTGAAGACGAACCAGTAGATGGCGCTCATCACGAGCGGATCGAGCACGGACCAGAGATACCCCAGTGCGCTGGTCGCGTATCGCACCTTCAGGTCGCGGGCCGACAGAAGCCACAGCGAGTGGAGGTAGCGCCGCCGGGATCCGGGGGCACCGACGGCGGCTGAGCTCACCAGGAGAGTCTAGAGCCGGACGGTGCGCCACCCTCGCAGGCGTGCTCGGGCCGCTGCAGCCTCACGAGAGCGGCCCGCACTGCCCGATGCGGTAGAGCACCGAGTCGCCGTCTGTGGCCACGGGCTCGAACAGCCCCTCCTCCACGGCACGGTGAACGGCGGCGAAGTGATTGCCGGAGGGATCGCCGCCGCCGAACTCGTGCGGGTGGTAGAGCACGTAGCGCACCCGCAACGCGTCGAGCGCCTGGCAGACCGCGGGGTCGTCATCGATGCGCTCCAGCTGCCACGCCAGCACGAGGCGTTCGGGATCCCACTGCCCGTTCACGTGGGGGAAGACCGGCTCACGCCCCGCGTAGAGCTGAGAGAGCGCCGATCCGTCCCACGGATCGCCGAGCAGACGCTGGTCCGCGGGCACGGTCTGCGCCACCGCGGTGCGCATGAAGTCGATCTGGGCCTGGGAGACCACTGCGGTCCGAGCGTGCGCGTCCGGCAGCCGGAAGATCGCGGCGACGGAGCGTGAGACGCCGCCCCACGCCATGGCGATCGCGCTCGTCGCCACCACCGCCGTGACCAAGGCGACGGCGATCGGCAGGCGACGCGCCGTGGACCGGCGGGCGAGACGTCGCGAGGTCCACAGGATCGCCAGCGTCGCGAAAGCGACGCCGAGCACGGGAAGTGCGGAGCTGAGCCGGTAGCGATCCTTGTACCAGAGGGCGGTGGCGAGCTTGGCGAACACGTCGTCGGCGCCCGCGGCCAGCGCGAACAGCACCGCGAGAAGCGCATAGGCGGCGACCGCCCATCGCATCCCGCGCCTGCGTGACGCCAGCACGAGACCCAGCGCGACCGCCGCCGCCAGCAGCACTGCGGGGAACACGATCTGTCCCCCGACGCCCGTCGGCCAGGATTGCAGGGCGACCTGCACCAGGCCGTCGAGGACGGACTGGGTGGCCATGGCCTGGGGTCCGCCGAGCCTGTCCTCGAGAGGACGTCCGAACAGGTCCAAGCGGAGGACGAGGTACGCGAATCCCGCGATCGCGCCCAGCACCGTCGTGACCGCCACCGCCGACGCCCAGCGCCCCGCCACCCGGCGGGAGGGCCCGCCGGCCCGCCGCGCGCGGACGTACGCGGCCGCGGCGCGACTGATCGCGAACGGCGCGAGGATCACCGCCCACGTGACGAGGACGCGCGGCTGGGAGAACCCGACCGCGGCGACCGCGACCACGGTGATGCCTGCGGCGGGCCAGAGCGCGAGGTACGTCGCGTTCAGACGGGTGCGGCCGCGGGGGACGAGCGCGGCCAGCGGAGCCGCGATCGCGACCGGGAGCAGCGCGGTCGCGAGATAGCTCGGATACAGCGTGCCCCAGGTCAGCAGGCCGTACGGCATGGCGGCGAACGCGGCACCCAGCGGCAGGGCCACGAGTGCGACGCGACCGGAGGCGAAACCGGACACCAGCACCTGTGCGAGCCACGCGACCCCGGGCAGCCAGACCACAGCCGCCACCGCGATCCACGCCGCGTTGGCGGCGATCGGGATGCCGGCGCCGGACACCTGCACGGTGGCCGCGACGAGCGCGTGCCACGCCGCGGGGTAGAACGCGAAGGTCTTGTCGGTCTCGATGAGGGTCCGCAGCGTCAACGACGAAGCATCGCCGTCGGCCAGGATGCGGGCGGTCGCGGAGAGGTGGAACACGTTGTCGTAGGTCTGGCTGATGCGCTCGGGCGACGGGACCAGGGCGAAGGCGACGACGGCGATCACCGCCGCGGCGCACAGCCACGCGAGCACGAGCGACCAGCGCGGAACGCCCTCGCGCGCCGGCGTCGCACGAGGGGTGCGACGCCGATAGACCGCCGCGCACAGCGCGAGGACGATCCCGATCACGAGAGGCTGCCATGCCGCGAAGGGCACGCCCAGCAACGAGAAGACGATCCCGGCGCCCGCGATGCTCGCAACGCCCGCCGACGCCGCGACGGCGGCACGGCCCACGAGACCCAGTCGGAGGGGGGCGCTCGCGATCAGGCCCGGCACGAGGATCACGAGTGCGGCCGCCGCGATGACCGGGACGGCCGAGAGCCAGCTCACCGCTGATCGCCCCCGTCGAACACGCGTCGCCACGATGCGTCCGAGGTCATGCGCCGAGCGGCGCTGCGGTACGTGCGCGCCAGGCGCGGCCACCGCAGCAGGAGCGTCAGATGAAGCCGGAGGCTGCGACGCAGCGCCCGGCGGGTCTCGCTCCGGCTGCGGCGGAACCAGTTCGTTGCCGATCCGTCGGCCGTGTCGACGAGGGCGGAGTCGATCCTCCGAAAAGCGGGCCACTGGGCCGCGGCGGCGCTCAGGTGCGCCTGCGGCTTCTTCCGGCTCTCCGAGGTCGCGCGCACCATCAGGTGGCGCAGGAGGGTGGCGGCCAGCGCGACCGCTCCGCCGCGAGACGCCGGGCCGTCGTCGGCTTCGGAGCCCTCCGGATCGACGACCGTCGCGTCGGGGTAGGCGGAGCGCAGCTCCCGCACCTCGGACAGCCGCGTGTCCAGTCGCGGCACGAGCGCATCGGGCCCGTCGAGGATGTCCTCCACGGCGAGGGCACGCAGACGCACGGCGCTGTACTGGAGCGACAGCAGCGGCTTGACATCGCCGAGGAACGAATGGGCGACGATGCGCACGGGACGTCGTCTCGGCGCATGCAGGAGCTCGCCGATCAGGCGGTTCCGGTGCAGGAAGTACGCCTCCCAGCTGCGCGTGGGCGCCTTGCCTCCCCAGCCCAGGTGCCACACGGCGATGCCGGGGATGCTGAGGGTCGGCACCCCCGCCTCGGCGGCGCGGCGACCGAACTCGACATCGTCGCCCTTGACGAACAGCGGCCAGGAGAGTCCGTGCGAGCGCAACAGGCTGACGGGGATGAGGCACATCCACCACCCGTTGAAGTCCGCCCGCTGCAGCGCGTGGAAGGAGGGCGAGCGGCGGAACGGCGAGCGGGAGAAGTCGTGGTCGTAGGCATCGGTGCGCGTCAGGTCGACCCAGCCGATCGAGGCGTTCCAGTGCTCGGCCTGCGTGTAGAGCACTCCGGGGTCGTCGAGATGGATCATGCCCCCGCCCACGATCACCGGGTCCCTCGCGGCGTCGGCGAAACGGACCGCGCGCAGCAGCGACTCCGGCTCCGAGATCGCATCGTCGTCGAGCAGGATCACGTAGTCGTCCTCGCCCGCCGCGAGAGTCTCGGACATCACTCGCGAGAAGCCGCCGGAGCCGCCGATGTTGCGCTGGCGCAGCATCGTGAGCCGATCACCGAGACGTTCGGCGACCGCGGCGAACCCCGGGCGCTCGGCGACGAGATCCTCTCCCTGGTCGACCACCACGATGCGACGCACCGCGCCGGCGATGTCGGGCTCGTCAGCGAGCTGACGCAGCTGCGCCAGGCAGTCGTCGGCCCGATTGAAGGTCGTCATGCCGACCGTGGCCGTCCCCGTGCGCCCCCCGCCCGCGATCTCCCACTGCGCAGCCTGCAGCCGGAGTCCGCCCTCACCGGCCTCGAGATCCAGCCACAGCGCTCCCCCGTCGCTGAAGCCCTCCAGCGGGATGTCGATCTGCGCGTCCTGCGAGCCGAGCTCCACCGTCGCCACGGGGACGGCCAGGGCCGCCGCGTCCGACCGCCAGATCCGGGCGATGCCCGTGCCCTCGGTTCGGATGCTCAGCCGCACCTCGTCCGCATCCGTGTCCCGCTGCCAGTAGGCGGCGGGGAACGCGTTGAAGTAGGAGCCGAGCGAGACGGTCGTCCCGGCGTCGAGGTCGAGCGTGCGCCGCCCGATGATCCGCGCTCCCGACGGCAACCCTCCGTCGATGTACAGCGCCCGGGTGTCCGGACGGTCATCGACCGGGAAGACGACACGGGCGACCGTGCGGTAGGTGAGCTCGCGTGTCACGTCAGGCGAGGGTGTTGTTCCACATGCTCAGCGCGGAGCCGATCGCCATGTGCATGTCGAGGTACTGATAGGTTCCCAGCCGCCCGCCGAAGTGCACGTCGGGCTCGCCCGCCTGCAGTTCGCGGTAGGCCAGCAGTCCGGCACGGTCGGCCGCGGTGTTCACCGGGTAGTACGGCTCGTCGGAGCGCTCGGCGAAGCGCGAGTACTCGCGCACGACGACCGTGCGGTCACGGGGATAACGATCTGCCCGCTCGGGGTGGAAGTGCTTGAACTCGTGGATGCGGGTGTACGGCACGTCCGCGTCCGCGTAGTTCATGACGCTCGTTCCCTGGAAGTCGCCGATCTCCAGCACCTCCTGCTCGAAATCGAGCGTCCGCCAGGACAGCGCTCCGGCCGTGTAGTCGAAGTACCGGTCGACCGGGCCGGTGTACACGATGGGAAGCTGCCCCACCGTCGCGCGCTTGCTGAACGGCTGGTCGTCGTCGAAGAAGTCGGCCTCCAGCCGCACCTCGATGCCCGGGTGATCGGCCATCCGCTCCAGCCACGCCGTGTACCCGTCGACGGGCAGCCCTTCCCAGGTGTCGTTGAAGTACCGGTTGTCGTACGTGTAGCGCACCGGCAGCCGGGAGATGACCGCGGCGGGAAGGTCGCGCGGGTCGGTCTGCCACTGCTTCGCGGTGTAGTCGCGGATGAACGCCTCGTAGAGCGGCCGTCCGATCAGACCGATGGCCCGCTCCTCGAGGTTCTGCGCGTCCTTGGGGTCGAACTCGCCCGCGAGCTCCTGGACGAGCCGACGCGCCTCGTCGGGCGTGTACGCCGCCTGGAAGAACTGGTTGATCGTGCCGAGGTTGATCGGCAGCGGGTAGACCACGCCCTTGTGCGTCGTGTAGACGCGATGCACGTAGGAGGTGAAGGCGGTGAAGCGGTTCACGTACTCCCACACGCCCGGGTTGGAGGTGTGGAACAGGTGTGCGCCGTACTTGTGGACCTCGATGCCCGTCGAGGGCTCGTCCTCCGTGTAGGCGTTGCCCCCGATGTGCGCACGACGATCGATGACGGTCACCTTGCGACCGGCAGCCGCCGCCCGCTCGGCGATCGTGAGCCCGAAGAAGCCGGATCCGACGACGAGAAGATCGGTCATGTCATGGTTCCTTTCCCGCGGGCGCTCGTCAGCGCCGTGTCGCGGAGGGTTCCCCACCGACCGGCCGGTCCTCCGGGGCTCCCAGGTTTCATCTGGCAGGATTGCTCGTTGTGAAAGGCATCATTCTGGCTGGCGGCTCTGGGACTCGCCTGCATCCGATCACCCTTGGCGTCTCGAAGCAGCTTATCCCGGTGTACGACAAACCGATGGTGTACTACCCGCTGTCGACGCTGATGCTCGCGGGCATCGAGGAGATCCTCGTCATCACCACCCCGCACGACGCCCCGGCGTTCGAGCGGCTGTTCGGCGACGGCTCCCAGTTCGGCATCTCCATCACGTTCGCGCAGCAGCCGTCCCCGGACGGGCTGGCGCAGGCGTTCACGATCGGTGCGGACTTCATCGGCGACGACACGGTGGCGCTGGTGCTCGGCGACAACCTGCTCTACGGCCCCGGTCTCGGCACGCGCCTGAAGCGATTCAGCGACATCAAGGGCGGCGCCGTCTTCGCGTACTGGGTCGCCGAGCCGTCCGCTTACGGCGTGGTGGAGTTCGACCGCGACGGCACGGCGATCTCGCTCGAGGAGAAGCCCACCGAGCCGCGCAGCAACTACGCGGTGCCCGGCCTCTACTTCTACGACAACGAGGTGGTCGAGATCGCCCGCGGACTTCGTCCGAGTGCGCGCGGCGAGTACGAGATCACCGACATCAACAAGGTGTACCTCGAGCGCGGCGACCTGCAGGTCGAGGTGCTGCCGCGCGGCACGGCGTGGCTCGACACGGGCACGTTCGACCAGATGACCGACGCCGCCGACTACGTGCGCACCATGGAGCGCCGTACCGGCATGCGCATCGGCGTGCCGGAGGAGGTCGCGTGGCGTCAGGGGCTGCTCACCGACGCCCAGCTGCGCGAGCGCGCCCTCACCCTGACCAAGTCCGGATACGGCACCTATCTGCTCGATCTCCTGGAACGGGGTTACTGACATGCGGCTTCTCGTCACCGGCGGAGCCGGCTTCATCGGGTCGAACTTCGTGCACCACGTGGTCGCCCACACGGACCACGACGTGGTCGTGCTCGACAAGCTGACCTATGCGGGCAACCGCGACTCGCTGGCCGGACTGCCCGCGGACCGGGTGGAGTTCGTCGAGGGAGACATCGCCGATGCTGCGCTCGTGGACGGGTTGTTCGCCCGCACGGATGCCGTCGTCCACTACGCAGCGGAATCGCACAACGACAACTCGCTGCACGACCCGCGTCCGTTCCTGGACACGAACATCATCGGCACCTACACGCTCCTCGAGGCGGCACGTCGCCACGACCGTCGCTTCCACCACATCTCCACCGACGAGGTGTACGGCGACCTCGAGCTCGACGACCCGGAGCGCTTCACCGAGCAGACGCCGTACAACCCGTCGTCGCCGTATTCGTCCACCAAGGCGGGCAGCGACCTCCTGGTGCGTGCGTGGGTCCGCTCGTTCGGGGTGCGCGCGACCCTCTCGAACTGCTCGAACAACTACGGCCCCTTCCAGCACGTCGAGAAGTTCATCCCCCGCCAGATCACGAACGTGATCCGCGGCATCCGGCCGAAGCTCTACGGCGCGGGCGAGAACGTGCGCGACTGGATCCACGCCGACGACCACTCCTCCGCCGTTCTCACGATCCTCGAGAAGGGCGTGATCGGCGAGACGTATCTGATCGGCGCCGACGGCGAGAAGAACAACAAGGACGTCGTCGAGCTGATCCTCGAACTCATGGGCGAGCCGTCCGACGCATACGACCATGTCACGGACCGCGCGGGTCACGACCTGCGCTACGCCATCGACTCGACGAAGTTGCGCACAGAGCTCGGCTGGGAGCCGGCCTATCGCGATTTCCGCAGCGGACTTTCCGCCACGATCGAGTGGTACCGCGCAAACGAAGCATGGTGGGCGCCCAGCAAGGATTCCACCGAGGCGTTCTACGCCGGCAAGGGGCAGTGAGCGGTGTGACCGCCGAATCGGACGACCGCGCCGGTCGTCCGGCCTCCTGGCGGACGCGCGTGCTGCAGACCGTCCGATGGGTCGTGATCGCGGCGGTGGTCGTCGTGGCGGTGTGGTACTTCGCGACCATGTGGGACACCGTCGCACCGGAGCTTGCCAAGATGCACCCGGCCGCCCTCGCCGGGTCGTTCGTCGTGCTGCTGGCCGGGCTGATGCTCACCGTGCTGTCCTGGACGACCCTGCTCAACGGGCTGGGCCATCCCGTGCCCTTCATCCGCGGGGCGCAGATCATGCTGGTCGGACAGCTGGGCAAGTACGTGCCGGGATCGGCTTGGGCGTACCTGCTGCAGATGGAGATCGGACGGCAGTACGGCATCGCCCGGGCGCGCGTGCTGGTGGCGTCGCTGTACGCCGCCGGCGTCGGAGTCGTCGCATCGCTCGTGCTTGCCGTCGCGGCGCTGCCTCAGCTGAACGAGGGCCTGCCCCAGGTGGTCTGGATCATCGCCCTGCTCCCGGTGGGTCTGGCATGCCTGCTCCCGCAGGTGATGACCTTTCTCGCGAACCTGGTCCTGAAGCTCTTCCGCCGCACCCCCCTCGGCCAGCGGGTGAAGCTGCGCACCACACTCGGCGCGCTGGGGTGGAGCATCGGCTCCTACGTCCTGTACGGGGTGCACCTCTGGCTCCTGACCGGCGGCGAGGCGGCGGTCACCGACATCCTGCTGTGCGCGGCGGCCATCGGAATGGGCTTCACGGTCAGCCTGTTCGCCTTCCTGCTGCCCTCGGGAGTCGGCGTGCGCGAGGCCGTGCTCATCGGCTGCCTCGGCCTCGTGCTGAGTGCGGGCCAGGCATCGGCGATCGCGCTGGTCTCGCGCGGCATGTTCACGGCGGGAGACCTCATCACGGCGGGCGCGGCGGCCCTGACGGCGCTCGTGCTGCGCCGACGGCTCCATCGCGCGGACGTGGTGCGGGCCGAGTACAGCGACGTCGCGAACTCTTGAGCTCAGCGTCGCGCGATACCCTCGAGAGTCATCCAAAGCGTTAGGCAGTTCTTCCCGTGCACTCCCCCCACGTCCCCGCATCCGCACTCGTCATCATCCCCACCTACAACGAGATCGAGAACCTCGAATCCATCGTGCGGCGCGTCCTGGATGCGGCCCCGGCCGTACACGTGCTGATCGTCGATGACGGCAGCCCCGACGGGACCGGGGAGCTGGCCGACCGTCTCTCGAGCGCCGACGAGCGGATCGCGGTCATCCACCGCACCGAGAAGAACGGTCTGGGAGCGGCCTACCTCGCCGGTTTCGCCCACGGTCGCGCGGCGGGTTACCCCTTGCTCGTCGAGCTGGACGCCGACGGCTCCCACCCGCCGGAGCGCCTTCCGGCGCTGCTCTCGGCGGTCACCGACGACCCGACCGGCCGCGTAGCCGGCGCGATCGGATCGCGGTGGGTGCGCGGCGGCTCGGTCGTGAACTGGCCGTGGCTGCGCCAGGTGATCAGCAGGGGCGGCAGCTGGTACGCCCGCACGATGCTCGGTCTGCCCGTGCGAGATGTGACCGCCGGCTACCGCGTGTACCGCTCCGACGTCCTGGAGCAGATCGATGTGGACTCCGTGGAATCGCGGGGATACTGCTTCCAGATCGATCTCACGCGCCGCGTGCACGGCGCGGGCTACGAGCTCGTCGAGGTGCCCATCGAGTTCCGGGAACGCGAGGCCGGCCAGTCGAAGATGAGCTCCTCGATCGTCGCCGAGGCGATGCTCCGCGTCACGCGATGGGGCATCGACCGGATTCTGCGCCGCCCCTGATCACCGCGAGTGCGCCAGCACGTCCTCGCAGGAGAGGTCGATGGAGCGGTCCGGCGCGACCGGCAGGGTGACCGTTGCGGGAGCGGCGGGATCCGCGCACACCACCGCCGCGGCCCTCGCGGCGGGCGACCAGCGATCGACCCAGTCACGAATGGACATCGTCATCGTGCTGCCGTTCATGAGCGCCCCGATCGTCACGGCGCACACGATCCAGGCACCCCAGTTCGCCGCCCTCGCCCGCGGCCACCTCTCGCGCATGACCGCGGCAGCGATGGGCAGCACGGCGACGAGCATGAGCCCCGACGCGACGCCGTAGCGGATGTTCACCACGAGTGTGCCAATGTTCTGGAGTCCCTCCTCGGCGTACATGAACCAGACCGAGCTGTTCGCCCACGCACTGCCGGTGTAGATCGCGGCAGACCCGAGGAGCAGGGCCACGGTGATGATCCGCTGCGATCCGTTCCCGCGAACGAGCACGAAGACGGCGGCGATCACGATGGGCACGAGGATCAGGACGGCCACGAGGAGCCCGGATTGGAGCACCCACGCGCGGATCGTGTCCGGATCCGCGGTGACCAGCGGCATGACGCTGTTGATCATCCATCCCATGACGGTCGAGGGGATGCTCAGGGGACCGTTGCTGGTTGCGCGCTCGACGGTCACCGCCGTCGCGACCTGAAGCGCGCTCCCGGCCAGGAAGGCGCCGAAGACCGGCCAGGACTTCTTCGAGCGGAGCCGGAACAGGATGAGGGGGAGGAAGAACACCGCCTGGATCTCGGTCGCGACCACGAGCCATGCCACGATCGCCCACAGCACGGAGCTCGTCCAGGTGCGCGGCCGGTACAGGAGGATCCACGGCGCGAGCCACATCGCGTAGGTGTGGATGTCGGCGAGGTTGCCGATCGTCTCCTGGGTGGCCAGCGGGATGAAGGCGGTCGCCAGGGCGAGCGTCACCCGGGCGGGCGCCCACGGCACGATCTCCCGCGACAGCCAGTACACCGCTCCCGCGGTGAGTCCGGTGAGCACCGAGCAGATGGCGAAGACGAGCACCGCGTAGTACGGCAGGTCCAGCACGGGCACAAGCAGCGCGAGCACGAGTCGCGGCACGAAGTGCTGATAGCCCGCATAGCCCTCGAACAGCACGGACCAGCCGCCCTGGTCCAGGGCCTGCGCGAGGAAGATGTTCGCGTCCTCGGCCCACACGCGGTCGCGATGGTCGCCGGGCACCCGCATCCACGTGACCGCCGCGGTCAGTACGACGATGCCGGCGAGGACCAGGTGGTCGACCCACCAGGCTCCGCCGCCGCGGCGCAGGAGACCGCGCGGGGCGCCCGCTGCCGTGTCGCTGGTCATCGCAGCTCCGACAGCGGCGGGTGCGCCCGGTCCTTGTCGGAGAGCTCGGCCTCGGCGAGAGGGATCGGCCACGCGATGGCGAGCTCCTCGTCGGCGAGGTTCACGAACGTGTAGGACTCCTGGGCCTTCGGGCTCCAGTGGTCGTTCACGAGGTAGGTGTACGCCGTGTTGGGCTCGAGGGTCTGGTAGGAGTTGCCCACGCCGCGGGGTACGAAGATGGCGGTCGAGGGATCGATCTCGGCCGTGAAGACGCGTCCGAAGCTCTCGCCCGGACGCAGATCCACCCACGCGCCGAACACGCTGCCGAAGGCCGTCGAGATGAACTTGTCCCAGGGCTCGGCGTGGATGCCGCGAGTGGTGCCGACGGCGTCGTTGAAGGAGATGTTGTTCTGCACCGGGCCGAAGTCCGGCAGCCCGACGGCGGTCATCTTCTCCTGCTGCCAGTTCTCCTTGAACCAGCCGCGGTTGTCCCCGTGCACGGGAAGATCGATCAACAGCATCCCGGGAATCGGTGTCTCACGGGCTGCCAGCGTCTTGCCATAGGTCACAGTCACCACGTCAGCCTAACGGCCGGGATGAGCGGCGACCGGCTCAGCCGTGTGCGGTGGCCGCGTACTCCGCCATGATCTGTCGGATGCGCGTCGCGTCGCCCCAGACCGCGGGCGAGTCGTACGGCCGGTCCGGGAAAGCACCGTACTCGAGCTCGATACCCAGAGCGTTGTCGGCGATGAACGCCTCCACCTGGGTGGCGAGGCTGACCGGCTCGCCGGAGCTGCAGTTGATCACACCGGTCACACCGGGCGTGACCGATGCGACGGCGATCTGATCGGCGAGCTCGGCGACGTCGATGAAGTCGTACTGGCTCTTGCCGGTCGTGAACGGGAAGCTTTGCTGACCGCGATCCGCCGCTTCGAGCAGACGGGCGAAGATCGAGTTGTTCCGGCGGTCGTCGCCGAAGATGTAGTAGCACCGCAGCCAGGCGAGCTCCACCTTGTCGGACAGCGCGATCTGCGTGGACTGGCGCAACGCGTCCTTGGCCACTCCGTAGAGCGACCGGGGAGCGGTCGGGGTGTCGGCATCGATCGCGCCCTCCCAGTAGCCGACCTCGTGCATGGTGCCCAGCACGCTCAGTCGCTGCACCCCCGCGGCCACGGCGTCCGACAGGAAGGCGAAGTGGGAGGAGAGCCGGAGCATGTGCGACGGCGCGTTGTGCACGAAGCCGTCCTCCCAGGCGAGGTGGATCAGCGCGAGGGTCTGCTCGCCGACGAGCGAGGCGACCTGGAAGTCCGGCGCGAAGATGTCCGCCTCGACCACATCGGCGCGCACGTCGATCTCTCCCCCGCGGCCCGGCCGCACGACGGCGCGGGTGCGGAATCCCCGCTCGAGAAGGGCGGTGACGACGTGGCGGCCCACGTACCCGGCCGCTCCGGTGACGACGACGTGCGGCTCGCTGGGAGGTTGAGACATGATCGGTCAAGTATATTCGTAAGGGTGAGTGTGACCCGTTCCCGACGAGGCGCATCAGATGACCGTTGAGGACCGTTATGCCCGGCTCGCGGCCCTTCCGATGCGTCCGGTCGGCGGCCGCCGGACACTGTCCCCGTTCGGACGCGTCCGCGAGGTCGTCGAGCACCGTGAGCTGCTCTGGCTGCTGACGCGTCGTGACCTTCAGGTGCGATACCGCGGAAGCGCGCTCGGGTTCCTGTGGACCCTGATCCGTCCGCTCGTGATGCTGCTGACCTACTACCTCATCCTCGGAGAGGTGCTGGGGGCCGCGAAGGGCGTCACGAACTTCGGGATCTACGTGTTCGCCGGGCTGACGATCTACATGCTCTTCTCCGAGAGCGTGGGCGCGGCGAGCGGCTCCATCGTGAGCAACGGCGGACTCGTGAAGAAGATCTATCTTCCTCGCGAGATCTTCCCGCTGGCATCCGTGGGCGGCGCCCTCTTCCTGTTTGGGATGCAGATGGTGGTGCTGATCGGCGCCATCCTGCTGTTCCGCGTCTGGCCGGACCCCTTCGGTCTGGTCTACCTCCTGCCGTCGATCGCCTTGGTGCTCGTGTACTCGCTCGCCCTGGGACTCATCCTCTCGGCGATGAACGTCTACCTGCGCGACATCCAGTACCTCACCGAGATCCTGCTCACGCTCATGATGTGGGGATCGCCCATCGTCTACTCGTGGCAGATGGCCGCCGACGTCATGCAGCGCTTCCATCTGCCGGCCTGGGCGCTCGAGGTCTACACGAACAATCCGCTCACGCTCGCCGTGCTCGGCTTCCACCGCGCACTGTGGTCGGGCGGGACCCCCGCAGACTTCCCTCACGATCTCGCGCTGAGGATGGGGATCGCCGGCGTCGTCGGCCTGGCCCTCCTCGCGGGTGCGCACGCGCTCTTCCAGCGCATGCAGGGCAACCTCGCACAGGAGCTGTGACATGGTCGACATCCAGCCCGGACCCGAAGTCGTGCGCCTGCACGACGTGTCGAAGACCTTCGTCGTGCGCACGGACAACACGCTGAAGGACCGCGTCGTCGGCTTCTTCAAGGCGCGGCGCCACCGTCGCACCCACACCGCCTTGGACGGCGTGTCCCTCAGCATCCACGCGGGTACGACCGTGGGTCTGCTGGGCGCGAACGGCTCGGGCAAGAGCACGCTGCTGAAGATGATCGGCGGCATCCTCGCCCCCGACCGGGGCGAGGTCCTCGTCCGCGGGCGCATCGCCGCGCTCCTCGAGCTGGGCGCCGGATTCCATCCCGAGCTGAGCGGGCGCGAGAACGTCTATCTGAACGCGGCGCTGCTGGGTCTGTCCCGCGCGGAGACCGATGCGCGCTTCGATGAGATCGTCGCGTTCGCGGGCATCGAGGAGTTCATCGACAACGAGGTGAAGTTCTACTCCTCGGGTATGTACATGCGACTCGCGTTCGCCGTCGCGGTGCACACCGATCCCGACATCCTGCTCGTCGACGAGGTCCTCGCCGTCGGCGACGAGGCGTTCCAGCGCAAGTGCATGGACAAGATCCGCTCGTTCCAGCAGGAGGGTCGCACGATCATCATCGTGAGCCACGCCTCCGGCCAGATCGCCGAGCTCTGCGACTCGACCTACGTCATGAAGGACGGCTCGGTCGAGTTCGAGGGTGATGCCCAGGCCGGGTTGTCGGCGCTGCGCGACATCCTCGAAGGCCGCCGCGCCGGAGAATCGGCCGAGATCGAGACCACGCGCCGGCTGCGCGTCATCTCGGTCGAAGCGCTGGACGGTGAGGGGCGTCCGACGGACCGCTTCGTCCAGGGCGATCCGATGACGCTGCGCCTCGGTGTGACCTCGAGCGGGCCCGTCACGGAGTGGACGATCGGGTTCGGCATCGACTCGCCGAGCGGCCAGATGGTCCTCGGCTCCAGCAGCGACCGTCTCAAGCTCGATCTCGACGCCCTCTCGGAGGGCGAGACCCGTCACGTGGACTTCGAGATCAAGGAGCTGCATTTCGGCGTCGGCGAGTACTTCGTCAACGCGCGCGCCACCGACCTGGACGGCTCGGAGTCAGACGTCCTGTGGCAGGGCGCGCTCATCCATGTCGTGGGCAGCGAATCGAGCCTCGGCGTCGTCGACGCCGACATCAGCGCGCGGCCTGCGTGAGCGGCGCTCGACGCCGTCGGTCGCGGACGGTGCCGATCAGCTCGCGCTGAAGCTGACTCCCCCGGCCGTCGACCGCGCGACGCCGTTCTGGAACTGCTGCGTGCACCCGTTCGCATCGCACACCGGCGCCGCAGCGGGCCATCCGAGCCACGTGCGCTCCGCGCCGTACCGATACCACATGTCGATGATCGGCCCGTAGGGGCTGAAGACGGGCTGCGCCCCGCGGATCTGCGTGATGACGCCCTTGGAGAAGTGCTGGGCCCAGCCGCCGTTGTAGACGTCGGTGTATCGGATGTTATTGATCGCGGCGCCGTACCCTGCCGCTCCCTGACCCGCCCAGAAGGACGCGATGCTGCCGAACGTGCCGTACGTGCCCCAGGAGGACGACGAGAACGCTCCACCCTGGAACGCCTGCGAGCAGAACTCGCCCTCGCAGACCTGGTTGGCCGTCGGCCAGCCGTAGCTCGCGCGTTGCGCGCCGGCTGCGGACCAGGCCGCCTGGATCGGGCCGTAAGCGACGAAGACGGGAGCCCCGCCGGTCGTGGTGAGCATCCCGGCCGCGAAGTTCTGGATCACACCGCCGCTGGCGGACTGCGCGGTGTTGTACGCCACTCCCAGCCCGGCTCGGCCGCCTCGGGCGTTCCACTCCGTCGCGAACGAACCCGTGACGGCGTGAGCGCCGAAGGCGGCGCTGTCGGTGACGACGCCGCCGGTGAACAGCTGCAGACAGTCTCCGCCCACACACTCGTACGCACCACGGGGCCAACCGAGCGGGCCCGCGCCCTGCCCCGAGTCGGACCAGATCTGCTGGATGCGCGAGTAGGGCACCAGCTGGAAGCCCGCGGCGCTCTGCACGAGCACGCCCGCTTCGAAGTTCTGGACCCAGGCGACACCCGCAGTCGGCTGCGTGTAGAGCTGGTCGTTCAGCGCCGCGCCCAAGCGTCCTGCGGCGCCGCCCTGGCCCAGCCAGTAGTCGCGCATCCCGCCCCAGACCACGTGCGCGCCGTATTGGGCGGACGTGGAGATGGTGGCGGAGACGAAGGACTGCGTGCACTTCACGCCCGCGATGCAGACCTGTTCGCCGTTGGGCCAGCCCATCGCACCGCGCGGACCGTTCTGGCGGTCGTACTCGCTCAGGATGACGTTGTTGGCGACGAAGACCGTGCCGCCCTGGTAGCTGCCGTACAGGTTGCCGCCCGAGAAGCGCTGATACCAGCCCTGGCCGTTCTCCTCGACGTAGATGGCGTCCGAGGTGGGCCGGCCGATCGCGCCGTTGGCGCCGCCGCGGGCGTTGTAGAAGGACGTGAAGCCGTCGAGCACCGTGTAGCTGCGGGTGCTGCCGAACCAGTCCGTGTACAACCGCCAGAAGTTCCGGTTGCCGTAGGACGAGCAGCCGTCACCGGTGCCGTACAGGTTCGCCAGGGCGGCGTCGTTGGGCGTGTACGGCGTGTACACGTAGAGAGAGGCGGTCGCCTGGTTCTGGATGTAGACGCTCTTCGTGCCGCACGCCCCGTTGGGGTTGTACAGGATGTTGTTCCAGCGCTGCGCGCGGTAGCCGAACAGCGTGGGGTTCAGGCGATAGACCTCGAGCTGACGAGCGGCGTAGTAGACCTGGTAGAAGAACCCCGAGAACCGCGGATCGCAGGGCGCCGTGTCCGGGCAGGACTGGCCGGTGGCCGCCGTGTATGACCAGGAACTGGGCGCGCGAGAGGTGACGAGGCTCTGCTCCTTCTCGAGAAGCACGAGCAGCACCCGCTGGCTGATGCCGCAACTGCGGGCGACCGCGTCGATGATCTGCGCGGCCGACTGCGAGGAGGAGCCCTGGTAGCCGTTGCAGTAACGGTCGCCGGCGATGTTCGTGGTCGCCTGCGTGTAGGACTTGAGACACGTGTAGCCGGAGCTGCAGGAGGCCACTTTGCCGTTGAGGAAGCTCTGCACATCGGCGGCCGTCATCGAGTCGGTGTCATAGAACTGCTCATCGCTGATGATGTAGCCGGGGTCCCAGTCCGCCGCGGAGGCTGCCGCCGCCGGGGTGGGCGGGTTCACCAGCGGGACGAGGATCGCGACGACCAGCGCGAGGATGACGCCCAGAGCCCCGAATGCGGAACGGGGGCGCATCAGGTCACCTCGATCGTGACCGGAGCGGAGGCTCCCTCGCCCGGGCTCCCCCGGTACGACAGCGTCACCGACCAGGATCCGGCCGAGAGCTGGTCGCGCGGAATCACGAGCACGGGGCAGTAGCTGTTGCCGCCGCTCGGGGTCACGGTGGCCTCGGCCGTGCGCACGACGCCGCCGGAGGCGGCGGTGAGCGTGCAGACGGCGGAGGCGTCGGTCACGGACGTCACGATCCCGCTGACCTCGATGCCGTCCGACTCCAGACCTGCCGTGATGACGGTCACCTCCACCGACCCGCTGGGCGCGGTGGGAGACGACGAGGGCGCCGTGGTGGGGACGACGGGAGGCGGCGTGGTCGAGGGCCGGGGGGTCGCGGACGACGACGACGGGGACTGCGATACGCCCGGCGAGGAGGTCGTGGACGAGACCTCCGGCTCCGCTTTGCACGCGGCCAGGGTCACCAGCGCCGCGGCCACCACGACCGCGCACACCACTCGAGCCGGTCGCCGGCGCAGCACACTCACCTTTTCAGGCTAATACGACGCCCCCGGCGGCGGTGTATTGATGAGGTGGCGTTCGGCGAGTTGCAGGACGACGACGTTCGGCTTGTACTGCGCGACCAGCTCGCGATACTTCGGGAAGTCGGCGAACCCGGTGTATGCGTGACTCACCTGCCATGTGGGCGAGTAGGCCTGATCCCAGTACGGCGACAACGCGCCGCCCATCGAATCCCGCACGATCAGGGCGCTCTTCCCGGTCCAGGAGTCGGGCACCGTCGTCGACAGGGGAAGCTTGCTGGCATCCATCACGCTCGAGCCCGGCACGGTCGAGGTCGCACCGTCCTTGTCGGTCACGGTGACCTCCTGGAGCGGATCGCTGAAGATCGGGACCGCCCAGTCGGCGCCGGGACTCGTCACGCCGAAGGATGCCCACTCGTTGAAGTCGCCGATCACCTCGTGACCCGACACGGCGGGAACGCGAAGCCCAGGCGCGTCCGGGAACATCGCGTTCACGCACGCAGCGAGCGCGCTCCAGCCCACGTAGCCGCCGTAGTCGGTCCAGTGGCTGTTGCTCCAGCTGAACAGGTTGACGTCCGGCGTCTTGGCATCGATGAGGGGCTGACGAAGATCGACGACGGGCAGATCCGCCGAAGCCGCCATGAACTGGTCGAGGATCGTCGAGCCGCGCAGAGGCTGCATCCACGACGGCAGCTCCTCCGGATAGATGCTCGACGTCGACGGCGTGACCACGATGTAGAACTCGACGCCCTGGGCGGCGAGACCGTCACGGATCGAGCCATAGTAGTCGACCCAGCGCGCGATCTCCGACTCGCTCAGCGTGTCACGACCGACGGCCTGTGACGCGTACTGCTCGATGTAGTCGCTCCAGAAGATCCACCCGTTGGGGCCGATGATGTACGGCTGCGCCACCTCGTCGGCGTGCTGCTGCCACACCTGCTCCGCGGACCCGTCGCCCGCGAGCCACGGCTCCTGAGCGGGCTTCTGCACGGGCTGACGGCACAGCGCGGCGGCGGAGCCCGCCGCCGGCGGCGTCGCGGTGGGGACCGCGTGCTCGTTCTGGCGCGCGGTCGTCACCCCGCCGAGCACCAGCGCGGCGACCGAGGCGAGGCCCAGCAGCGCGAGGGTGACGTAGGGGACCCGCGTGCGCAGGCGGCGCGGTCGCTGACCGCCGGTCGGGGCGTCGGCGGTCATCGCGTCACCTCCGGTCTGCTCAGCACGAGCCGCGAGGACACCGCGGTCGACAGGCGTGCCCGCGGACCCGCCGTGCGCTCGCCCAGCTTGGTCATCCAGGTCGGAGTCCACCGTTTCAGCGCCATGGCCGGCTTCTCCACCAGATGCCAGCTGAGGAACGCGTACGCGTGGCAGGCGATCACGACGACGGCGTGGTAGGCGAACCAGCCCCACTCCTCGATGTGGAAGAAGGTGGCGAGCCACATGATCGGCCATCCGCTGATGTAGATGCCGTAGGAGAGATCCGCATAGCGATCCCATCCGACGAGCTTCGTCGCGCGGATGCCGAACCAGATCAGCGCGTAGCAGAAGGCGTACTGGCCCAGCACGAGCCATCCGCCGCGGACGTACGTGGCGGCCGCGACCAGGATGCACGCGATGGCGAGGCGATCGTCGATCGGGATCTTGTCCTGGAAGAGCTGGAAGATCATTCCCCACGCGAACGGCGCCAGCAGCAGCAGCAGGCGGAAGTCGCCGAACACGCTGCTGAGGCCCGTCAGATCACCGATGCCCATCCACTGCATCGTGGACAGAGCGATGATGATCCCGGCGACCACACCGCCGACGAGACGGTTCGCGAGAGCGCCGAACACGCCTAGCAGGGCGACGAGGATGTACGCGCCGAACTCGAAGGCGAGGGTCCACGCGGACCCGTTCCAGTCGAGGATGCCGTGATCGGTGTACAGCGGCGTCGTGGTTCCCATGCCGGCGATGTTGAGCTGACCGAGCAGCAGGGTGAAGTTGTTGGAGAAGTAGGTGAACGGCGACTCCGAGCCGGCGTTCCAGAACCCGTCCCAGGTGCCGCGTTCCTGCCACCACGCCAGCGGGGCGAACACGAACGCCGTCATGAGCAGGATGAGGAAGAATCCGGGATAGATGCGCAGGAACCGGTGCCAGAAGTAGCGCAACGTGCTCGAACGGCCCATCTTGCTGCGGGTGATGAGAAACCCCGAGAGGAAGAAGAAGCCGCACACGGCGACGCCGCCCAGCGACTGCTCCTTGCTCCACTGCGTACCCAGGTCCGCGCCGCCGTAGAACCCGGCGATCGGCCCCGCGTGGGAGAAGATGACCATGAAGGCCATGAGCCATCTCACGAAGCCGATCGCGTTGCGCCGGGGGTCGAAGGCGTTCGCGAGTGAGTTCACAGAAGGTCCATTTCGTCCACGGCGTCCTCGACGGGCGTGGCCCGCTCGGAACGGCGCCATCTGCGGTACGCGGGATCCAGCGCGTACCGCGTGCCGCGGTAGATCGAGCGCAACGGCTTGTGCACCGCCGCCATCAGCGGGTACCAGCGCGGGTGACGCAGCTTCATGTACGCCAAGGCGTATCCGACGGGGCCTCCCCCGAGGAAGTCGCCCGACGCATCCAGCAGATGCACCTGATCGATCGCGTATCCCTGGACGTTCGCGCTGATGCGATCCAGCTTGTATTCGAGCGAGGTGTGGCTGATCGCGGCGTAGCGCGTGGTCGCGACGGTCTTCGTGTAGAAGCCCAGTTCGGCCGCGGCGTAGCTGAACAGGCGCTCCTGCACGTGTGCGACGCTGCCGTCCTTGTGGTTCTTCGGCGACGGGTAGTCCTTGTAGGTCCACTCGACGTCGGTCAGCAGACGCAGCGCCTCGGGGCGGAAGGCGAACATACAGCCGTAGGGGGCCAGGGGCGTGGGATCGTCGAAGGGGACGTGGATGCCTAGTCGCTCGCTCAGCTTCTCGGCCTCGTCCTTGTTGCCGAACCACCCGCGGCCCAGGGTGGGATAACCGATGTGGATGGTGGGCGCGTAGGCGATTCCGAGTCCCGGCTCGTGCTGGAAGAGGCCGAGCAGGTTCGCGGCGTAGCCCGGAGAGTTCAACAGGTTCATCATCTGATGACGCCGGAACAGGTCGCCCGCGTTCTTACCTTCCTGAACCGTCTTCTTCGAGTGGATCTTGAAGATGACGTCGTAGTCGTCGCTGCGCAGCACATCGGCGCACCCGACGAAGAACGCGCCCATGTCGCGCCCGCGATTGGACGGCAGGACACGCACGTCCACGCGCCCCCGGTGGGGGTCGGCGACCTCATCGAGGATGGTGCGGATCACCCGGGCGCTGCTCTCGTCGACCGTCGTGATGAACAGGTCGTACTCGGAGGGCAGGCTCGCGCAGTACCCCAGCATCTCCCGCGTCAGCTCGACGTAGAAGATGTGCGCGACCACGGCGACGCGCAGAGGCGCCGTCTCGTCGTAGGAGATCGCCGTGTCCGGCATGATCTCCAGCATGGCGGCGTTGGTGTTGAACGCCTTCGGCTGCGAACTGCGCGCGATGTTGCGCCAGATCATGTCGACCGGGTATCCGAGCGCGTCGGCCTTCTCCGCGAAGCGCCGGGCGATGATCGAATGACGATCCAGCAGCAGCGGATCGTGGAAGAAGGGCCGGCGCTTCAGCGCGGGGCATCCGTCCTCCAGCAGCGCCTCGGCATCGTAGAAGGCGGGGTGCCACGTCGAGTAGTTCCGCTGCGGGAACGCGACCTCGTAGGTGAAGCCGAGCTTCGAGAAGTGGTCGGTGAAGCGCGACTCGTGACTCAGGATCGAATCTGTGTAGGAGACGATCGGCGGCATGTCGCGCCAGTACGCGCGCCACGCGTCGCTGAGGAACATCGACCGGCGCACAGAGATCCAGTGCGACTGGATGTGGCTGGGCAGCACACCGCGACGCGTGAAGGGGTTCGGGACCTGCTTGGCGTGCTCGGTCATGCCCCAGAAGTCGACGCGGGCGTTGTCCATCCGCTCGAAGACCGGCTCGAACGGGTTGACCGGACCGAACCACGTGTAGTTCATGAGGATCAGCTCGTCGTAGGCGGCGAGACGCTCCTCGCCGAACTCCTCGAGGGCCTTCTTGTAGCCCCAGACGTCGAACCCGACGTTCTCACGCAGCCAGATCGTGTCCACGAGCGGCTCGAGCCGGGCGCGCCCCTGGTCGGAGAGCTGACCGTTGACGACGACGAAGATGTGCTCCGCGAACGGACGCAGCCGCTCCAGCTTGTACGCCACGTAGTCGTCCACGATCCCTTGAGGGTCGTAGAAGAGATAGAAGATAACGCGTCGCCCGCCCGCCGGGTACGTCGCGAGCTGGTCGGCTCGTTCGCTCACTCGATGACTCTCAGTTCTGTTCGTGGCGCGCCGCGATGCCGCACGTCGGCGCACGGCTGCCGATTCTACCCGGGCGATTCTGAGGATGATCTCCGCCCGCCGGAGACGACGTCGTCGATCACCCGTGCGCGCGCGTCGAAGGAGTGCTCGGTGCGGACGCGCTCGGCGATGACGGCGAGCTCGTCGTCATCCGGGAAGAGCGCATCCGGATCGCGCCCGAGCAGCGCGACCAGCTGCTCGGGCGTGTCGTAGGTGACGACGGCGGGCCCGAAGACCTCCGCCATGTGCTCGACGGACTCGCTGATGACGCGTCCGCCGGCGGCGACGACATCGAACGGTCGCATTGCCATGAACCCCTCGCGCCGCATCGCAGGCCAGTGGTCGTTGAGCACCACGGCCGCGCTCTCGTAGCGCAGGCTGAGCTCGTCGTTGGGAATGGAATCGGCCTCGATGGCCGACCCCGGGATGAAGCCGCGCCAGTCCGGTCCGTAGACCTTCACGTCGATGCCGGCTTCCAGCGGCGCGACCACCGCGGGCCGCGCGATGCCGCGGGCTGTTCCCACGAAGACGATGTCGCGGGTGCGCCGGAGACCCCGAGGGAAGAACGCGTCGGCGTCCGTGCACTCGAGAAGCGGATCGATCCGCACACCCCAACGGCGGCTCATGCGCCGGGCCCACCCCGGTGAGACGGCGAAGACGTGGTCGACATCGGCGACCTCGTCGCGGGTGATCTCGTCCGGGTGGCTGATGATCCACTCCACACGCACCCCGTTCGAGGGCACCGGGAGCCGGCGAGGGCCGCGCACCAGCACGTGGACGTCGTCGAGATAGGTCGTCGGCCGGTCCGCTGCCGCCTCCGCATCCACGACGACGTCGTGTCCGAGACGCCGCAGCGCGCGGGCGAGCCCGCGGGCGAAGTGCGCGTCGCCCCACACCTCACCCGCTGCTCCCGCGGGCGCGCAGGTCTTGATCGCCCAGCGCTGCGGGCGCCCCGCCGCATCCGTCCAGCGCAGCCGCGGTACGGCGACCGCGCCGGAGGGTCCGGGCCACCCCGCCACCTCGAGACCGGCGGCGTGCAGCA
Organism: Microbacterium sp. SORGH_AS_0428; assembly: GCF_031453615.1. Lineage (NCBI taxonomy): Bacteria > Bacillati > Actinomycetota > Actinomycetes > Micrococcales > Microbacteriaceae > Microbacterium > Microbacterium sp. SORGH_AS_0428. The sequence goes on from NZ_JAVIZT010000001.1 coordinate 1,047,935, forward strand.
GACGCCGGAGGTCCGCCTCGTCATCGCGCGTTGCCAGGGCCGCGGGAAGCACGGTGCCGCCGGCATGCGCGAAAGCGCGATCCGCCTCCTCCGGCGCGAGCACGATGTCCGCGAGCAACCGGGCGGAGCCGGCGAGGTGCGACGCGAGTTCCGCGGCGAACGGCGTGTCGCCGTGCTCGTCCAGCACGCGCTCCAGCACCCGCGCCGGTGCGGCGAAGGTGCGCCCGCTCGCCAACGGCACCTCCATCGACTCGACGGTGAACTCCTGCGCGTCCTCGAGCGGATGGTCTCGGAGCGGGCGGACAAGACCCCGTCCCGGCCAGACACCCCCGCCCAGACCGGCGAGCGTCCCGTCGTGACGGCGCGCGAGAGGCGAAGCCACCGCCGTCTCGGCGGCGTCCAGGAGCCGTCTCGCCTGCGCCGCGTCCAGCGCATGGCGAGGATCCACCGTCAGCACGCGCCGGTGCCGAGCCTTCTGTACCGCCGACCGGACGGCGGGAGAGAAGCCCGTGCCGTGCGGCAGCCGGATCGCACCCGCGCCGGTCAGATCGGCGGCGAGTGCGAGTGCGCTCCAGACGCTGGGCTCGACGCCGACGGCCACGAGATCGACCTCGGCGTCCTGCGTCTCGGCGATCGATGCGAGGCGCTCGTCGAGGTGTTCCTCGCCCGGTTGGATGAGTCTGACGACGAGGTCCCGGCCGGCGCGTGCGCTGTCCCAGCGCGAACGACGCGTCGATGCGAGGGCCACCGAACGCCAGTGCCGCAGCGAGACGCGCACGCTCCGGCCGCCGATCACGGCGTTGACGACGGCGACGTCGCGACCCGCCCACGCCCCGTCGAGTCGGGGGCCGGCGGCGCGCTCGGCGAGCGGCAGCCACGGGTGCACCTGCACGCTGGGACGATCGCTGACCAGGTACGCGTAGAGGGCCGGCACGCGCCCGGAGTCCGGAAGCCGCCGCGAGAGGAAGCGCTCCTCGATCAGGGGGTTCGGACTCGTTCCCTCACGGAAGCCGACCGACACGTAATGCACCGCGCAGCGCAAGCGGGAGGTCGGCCCCCAGCCGCGCTGCGCAGCGTAGAACTCCGCATCGAACAGGCCGGAGCGCAGCACCGCACGAAGCCACCATGCGCGGTCGACGAGCGAGATCACCCGCGCGGCGAGCGGATTGCCGCGGAGCTCCCGCACGGCGCGGCGCACATGCGCGATCCGCGTCATCGTCCCGTGCCCCGGCGCCGTCGCGCGGCGAGCACGACGCGTCGCGCGAGCGCCGAGAAGGGATGCCGACGGTCGAGTTCGACGGTGAGGCGGGCGAACAGCTCGCGACGCAGCTCGGCGAACTCGCCCGCGATCATCAGCGGCAGCCCGACGCCGTTGCGTTCGATCCATTCCTGGAGCGCCCGGTCGCGCACGACGGCGTCGTCGCGCCGGTGCTCGGTCTCGAGGGCGAACATGCTGTTCGCGTCCGCCGCACCCGCGGACGGGCGCTGCGCCCAGATCGCGAGCGGCTCCGGGATGAAGCCGATCGTGTGGTGCACGAGCAGCCGGAGGGTGAACTCCCAGTCCTCGACCGCGTCCAGGGTCTCGTCGTACCCGCCCACCGCATCGTGCGCAGCGCGGCGATAGAGGAACGAGATCGGAACCGCGCGGTTGACCTGGAGCATCTCGGTGAGCGAGATGCGCTGCATGTCGGCCCAGAAGGGCGCCGTGCCCACCTGGCGCCACGCGCCGTCCTGCCATGCCTCGTAACGGATCGTGGTGCGCGTCATCACCCCGATGTCCTCGGGGTGGGCGTCGAGCCACGCGACGCAGCGGGCGAGGAACTCGCGCTCCCACAGGTCGTCGTCGTCGTGCAGCACCAGCAGATCGCCGCCCGCGGCGGCCACCCCCGCGTTGGCCGCGGCGCAGCGCCCCGGGCGCTCGGGCTCGACCACGCGCACCGCCGCGAGACCGGCCTCGTCGACGACTCTGGCCGTCATCGCGGAATCCGTCCCGTCGTCGACGACCACCACCTCGAAGTCGCGGAACGTCTGCGCGCCGATGTCGCGCAGGGCACGGGCGAGAAACCAGGGCCGATCCTTGGTGCGCAGGACGACGCTTACACGTGGCATGGTCACCAGCCTATTTCGCCCTACAGCTCGGAGTGCAGCGCCCAGACCCGCTCGGCGTGATCGCGCCAGGAGAACGCACGTCCGCGATCGGCCGCACGCACCGCGTACCGCTTCCTGCTCTCGTCCGAAGCGAGAACCTGCCCGAGAGCGTCGGAGAGGGACTCGACCGGCGCGATGAGCGCGCCGTCGAGGAGCACCTCTTCGTGGACCGCCGATGCCATCGCCACGATGGGCACGCCCAGCGCCAGCGCTTCCACGGCCCGCCACGGAAATGCGCTGAGCGCGGACGGCGAGACGAGCGCGCTCGCCGCATCCAGCACGGATGCCCGGTCGGGAGCACTGAGATGGGCGTGCACGCTGACCCGCTCTGGGGCGAGCCCGGCCGCCGAAGCGAGATCCCGGACACGACTCTTCTCCTCCGCCGCGGCGTCCAGCACCACGACGCCGCGATCGCACCCGCGGGATCCGATCGCCGAGAACGCCGCCGCGAAGGCGGCGTCGTCACACCGGGATCCTGCGACGACGATGACGTCCTCCGCGACGCCGAGCTCGCGGCGCCGCCCGACCGCGTCCGACGGAACAGCGAAGCCTTGCGGTGCGGCTCCGGGGATGACGCGCACGCGACCCGCCAGCCGCGGCGCGACCTCCCCGAGCTTCGCCGCGAGTGCGTGCGTGGGCACGACCACAGCGTCGGCGAACTTCTCGGTGCGTCGCATGAGTGCCCGCTGGGCGGCGACGGCACCGCGGGGAAGATCGCCCGGAACCTCCCACGCGCACAGCTCCCACAGCGTCACGACGGTCTGATCGTTGTCGTTGACGCGATCGTGACGCACGAGCGGCGCGAGAGGTCCCGGCGCATGGATGAGTCCTCCGCCGATCCCGGGTGCGATCCCGAGTTGCCAGGACGCAGCCAGAGCCGGCCGCGCCAGGGGCGCGCGCCAGACATCTGCCAGGCCGGCGATCTCGGCCGCGGCGTTCTCCGCCCCCGCAGGCACGATCGCCCCCACGGCACATCCGCGTGGCGCCGTCCTCACGAGAGCCGCCGCGATCTCCCGCGCGGCTTCGGCGGCGTCAGGATCGACCACATCGATCAGCTGATCGAGCACGAGGCGGAGCGTGACGGTCATCCTTCGAGACTACCCATCCGATCGCGCCCGCTTCTGGGAGCTCACCGCGCCGGTATGCTCTCAGCCCTCGGGAGTCGGGGAGGGTGTCGGCGGGTACAGAGCCTGCTGAACGATCTGGTGCACCTTGTCGTAATCGGGATGGCGATCGTCGATGCCGCCCTGCGGGGTCAGCTCGATCGAGGTGACCGGCTGCTCCTTCGCCTTGATCGCGAGCTCCACGAAGTACCCGAGCATGGTCTGCGGGACGTCCGTCTTGACGAGGTGGGTGCCTGCCGCCGCGACGTCCTGGAACCGGCTGAGGACGTTGCCGGGAGTGAACTGCGCGAGAATCGCCTCCTGCAGCTGGCGCTGGCGCAGCATGCGGTCCCAGTCGTTGGTGGTGTAGCGCGATCGGGCGTACCACTGGGCGGTGTCGCCATCCATGTGCTGCTCGCCGGGTTCGATCCACCCGATCGCCCACTCCTCGGCGCTCTGCCCCTCGTAGGTGGGACCGCCGCCCTTCGGGAGACGCTCGCTGACGTTGATGTCCACACCGCCCAGCGCGTCGATCAGCGCGGCGAAACCATCCATATCGATGAACGCGTAGAACGGGATCTGGATGCCGAGGATCCCCTCGGCGGCGTCCTTCGTCGCCTCGACACCGGGCTCGGATCCGTTGGCGACCGCATCCGGATAGATCGCGTTGCCGTCCTGACAGACCTCGACCTCGGTGCGCAGCTGGTTGATCCCGCTGCCCCAGCCGCACGTCGCGCTGGGATGCGACTCGTGTCCGTTCGGGTACTTGTCCTGCATCGGGCCCGGAGCGAACGGGAAGTTGGGCATGTCACGCGGGATCCCGAAGATCGTCGTCGCGCCCGTCTCCGCGTTGATCGAGACCACCGAGATGCTGTCGAAACGCATGGAGTCGCGGCCTTCACCGCTGTCGGCGCCGAGCAGCAGGATGTTGTAGTAGCCGTCGACGGGTTCCACGGCGGGCCCGGTCTGGGTGAAGACCGCGCCGAGCGCGTCGCGCGCGGCACCGACCGAGTTCGACGCCCACACCGCACCCGCGCTGGAGAGCACCAGTGCGCCGATGGCGACGATCGAGGTGGCCAGCCGCGCCCAGGGCTGGATCTTCACGAGCCGCACGAGACGGAGGGTGTCGATCGTCAGGACGATCCACAGCCCGGCGTAGAGGAACAGGATCCCCTGCACGACGAGCATGGGCACCGGCCGCAGCAGCGCGAGCCACCCCGGGACCCAGGCCCCTGTCGCGAGGTCGACGAAGGTACCGATATCGACCAGCGCGATCACCGCGCAGATGAGCGCGAGCGCCCAGAGCAGCAGTGTCGCGCCGAGGCCGAACCGTCCGAGCCGGCGATTGCCCGCCAGTGCCTGAGCGGAGCCCGGGACCAGGAAGTTCAGCACGACGAGCCACCATGCGCGTCGCGTCATGACGGCACGGGACGAGCTGTCCGGATATCGCAGCGGATAGGGGTTGACCACCGGCGCGGCCGCCTGGCGCCGACCGGGGCGCGGCGGGCTCACTGCGCTCACAACGAGTCCTTCAGCCGCTGGTTCTTCTGCTCGACGATCTGCTCGAGCTCGCGTGCGTACGACTCGAGTCGATCGGCGATGCCGGGATCCGATGCGCCGAGGATCCGCGCCGCGAGGATTCCGGCATTGCGTGCCCCGCCGATGGAGACGGTCGCGACCGGGATTCCGGCCGGCATCTGCACGATGCTCAGCAGCGAGTCCAGCCCGTCCAGCGTCGCGAGCGGGACGGGGACTCCGACGACGGGAAGCGGCGTCACGGATGCGAGCATTCCCGGCAGGTGCGCAGCTCCGCCGGCGCCGGCGATGATCACCCGCAGGCCGCGCGATCTCGCCTCGACGCCGTAGCGGTGCAGCTTCTCGGGAGTGCGGTGCGCGGAGACGACCTCCACCTCGTGCGGGATGCCGAACTCGGTGAGAGCGGCCGAAGCCTCGTTCATCACGCGCCAGTCGGAATCGGAGCCCATGACGACGCCGACCAGGGGCGCCTCGGAGGAATGCAGCGGCCGGGTCACCCGTCAAGGCTAGGCGGCATCACTGGAAGATCACCGCAACGGCGCGCGCGAGGTCGGAGCCGTCAGTCCAGGAAGTGCGCGGCGGCGGCCCTCGCCTCGTAGACCACGTCGTCGAGGTCGTCGCCGGCGACGTTCACGTGCCCCACCTTGCGACCGGGACGCGGCGCCTTGCCGTACGTGTGCACCTTCGCCGCCGGATGCGCGGACATCGCCGCATCGAAACGGTCCTCGAGCGTCCCCTCGGCCGGCCCGCCCAGGATGTTGATCATGACCGACCACGGCGCACGCGCGCCTGCCGCGCCCAGCGGCAGATCGAGCACGGCACGCAGGTGCTGCTCGAACTGACTCGTGATCGCGCCGTCCTGGCTCCAGTGACCACTGTTGTGCGGACGCATCGCGAGCTCGTTGACGAGCAGCCGCTCGTCGGTCGTCTCGAACAGTTCCACCGCCAGCATCCCGGTGACTCCGAGGCCGTCCGCGATCGCGACGCCGATGCGCTCGGCCTCCGCGGCGAGCCGGCCGTGCGCACCGGGCGCCGGTGCCACGACCTCGGCACAGACGCCGTCACGCTGGACCGTCTCGACCACGGGATACGCGACGATGTCGCCGGAGGGGCGCCGTGCGACCTGCTGCGCCAGCTCACGTCGGAAGTCGACGAGCTCCTCGACCAGGAGAGCTCCGCCGCGGGCATCCTCCGCGAGCGCCGTGAACCAGTCCTGCGCCTCGGTCGCCGCAGACACGACGCGTACGCCCTTGCCGTCATAGCCGCCGCGCGGCGTCTTCACGACGGCGCGTCGGCCGTGGTCGTCGAGGAACTCCTGCAGCTGCTCGGTGTTCTCCACGCGCGCCCAGTCGGGCTGGGGCATGCCGAGCTCCGCCAGTCGCTCGCGCATCTCGAGCTTGTCCTGCGCGAACCGCAGCGCGTCGGGGCCGGGATGCACTGCGACGCCCTCGGCGACGAGAGCGCGCAGCACGTCCTGCGGCACGTGCTCGTGATCGAAGGTCAGCACGTCGACGTCGCGGGCGAAGGCGCGCACCGTGTCGAGGTCGCGGTAGTCGCCCACCGCCGTCGCGGCGAGCGCCGCGCTCATCCCCTCGGACTCCGCCAGCACGCGGATCTCGAGACCGAGCTCCGCCGCCGGGGCGATCATCATCCGGGCAAGCTGTCCGCCGCCCACGACTCCCACGCGCACTGACATGATTCCCCTTCCGGACGCTGACCATTCTTCCTCACGCGGGCGCCCGTCGCGGGCGCTGTGGGGCGTCGGCGGCTCAGGCGGGGGCGCTGGGCGGCGCGGGAAGCGGCTGCGCGTCACGGTGGGCGAGGATCTGGTTGACCTCGACCTGGTCGACGAGCACCTCGTGCAGCAACTGCACCTGCGGGATGCGGCGGATGACGAGGGGCGCTTCCACGCCGTCATCGAGGATCAAGGTGCCGGTGCCCCACAGCCGCTGCAGCGGGCCTCTGCGCACCGTGATGCGATAACCGCGGACGTGGCTGAGCTCGCGCGAGCGACGCCCGAAGGCTCCCGAGCGCTCGATGACGCGACGCGTGGTGACCGTGTAGGTGTGCGAGAGCCAGGTGAGATACGGGATCACCACGAGCACGAGGACGACGAGCCCGGCGGCCAGCACCAGCATCCAGTCTTCGAACGGTGCCGGGAGATTCCCGAGGAAGTAGCCGACGGCTCCGGCGACGCCGATGAACACCAGGGCGCACCAGAGCAGTCGCCGGGCATGCCGGCGGGTGCGCACGATACGACGCTCCGGCGCCGCGACACCGGGTGCGGGTGTCGGCGGGCGGACCCCGAATCCGGTCGGCTGCGTCACGTTCCCATTGTGCCCTGCGGCGCCGCGCGAACGCGGCTCACACGCCCGCCACCCCGCAGCGGGTGCGGCACCTATCGGACGTGTGTGACGTCTCCTGCCGCCACCGGCACCTGCGCACCGCCCGCGGACACGACCAGTCGTCCCTCCGCATCGATCCGCTCGGCACGGCCTTCGAGCGTCGTGCCATCCGGCAGCGACACCACGACCTCGCCGCCGAGAGTCGTGCAGACGCTCTCGACGGCGGACTGCACGCCCGCCGCGACCGCGTCACCGTCGGCGTCGATGAGCGCCGTGAGCAGGTCGTCGAGACCGCTCAGGTAGTCGGCGAGCAGCCTGTCCTCGTCGGCCTCCTGGCCGAGAGCGGCGAAGGAGATCGCCGTCGCCACGGGCAGATCCACCCGCGGCATCCGCGTATTGACCCCCGCACCGACCACGACCGCGTCGAACTCGCCGGGCACCGCCTCGGCCAGGATGCCGCAGATCTTCTGCCCCTCCACGAGCACATCGTTCGGCCATTTGAGCCCCACCGCCTGGGGGATGCCGCGCAGTTGCGCGGCGATCGCGCGCGTCATCGCGACGCCCGCGATGAGCGGGATCCACCCTCGCGCATGGATGGGGAGCGCCCCGACGCGCACCACGACGGAGGAGGCGAGCGCCGTCCCGGCGGGCGCGACCCAGGTGCGCTCGAGCCGGCCGCGGCCTCGGCGCTGATCGGTCGTCACCAGCACGGACAGATGCGGCCACCCGGCATCGTCCGCGAGGACGGCGGCGACCGCATCCGCGTTCGTCGAGTCGGTCGTCTCGACGACCTGCACCCGGGGACTGACGGCGGCGGCGAGCGGGTATCCATCGGCGGGGATCGGCATGGGCCACACCCTACTCGCGGCCCCGGATCGGGCTCCCCCGTTGACAGCCGGAGTGCACACCTCACGACGACGGCATCGGAGACAGACGACAGCGGATGCGGCGCACCCCTGTCGACACCCTCCAACGCCAGCGCAGGCCGCGCCGATAGGGTGGAACCCGTGACGGACAGCCCCGACCTCTCGACCACCGCAGGCAAGATCGCCGACCTGCGCCAGCGCTACCAGGAAGCGGTCGTCGACGCCGAGAAGAACGCCCAGACGAAACAGCACGCGAAGGACAAGCTCACGGCGCGCGAGCGCATCGAGCTGCTGGTCGATCACGGCAGCTTCGTGGAGATGGACGAGTACGTGCGGCACCGCACGACGGCCTTCGGGATGGAGCGCTCGCGCCCCTACGGCGACTCCGTCGTGATCGGCACCGGCACCATCCACGGCCGCACCGTCGCCGTGTACGCGCAGGACTTCTCCACCTTCGGAGGCTCGCTCGGCGAGGTGGCGGGTGACAAGATCATCAAGATCATGGAGTTCGCACTGCGCGCGGGCTGCCCCTGCATCGGCATCCTGGACTCGGGCGGCGCCCGCATCCAGGAGGGCGTGGTGGCGCTCGGAAAGTACGGCGAGATCTTCCGCCTGAACACGGCCGCGTCCGGCGTGATCCCGCAGATCTCGCTCATCATGGGTCCCGCTGCCGGTGGAGCCGTGTACTCCCCCGCCCTCACCGACTTCGTGATCATGGTCGACAAGACGAGCCAGATGTTCGTGACCGGACCCGACGTCATCAAGACCGTCACGGGCGAGGATGTGGGGATGGAGGAGCTGGGCGGCGCCCTCACGCACAACACCCGCTCCGGCGTCGCGCACTACCTCGCCGAGGACGAGGACGACGCGATCGACTACGCCCGCACGCTCATCGGCTTCCTCCCCGACAACAACATGTCGGAGGTCCCGGGGTACGAGGGCGCCTTCGAGTTCGAGACGACGGATGCGGACCGCGCGCTCAACGCGGTGATCCCCGATTCGCCGAACCAGCCCTATGACATCCATCAGGTCATCGAGCACGTCGTCGACGACGGGGAGTTCCTCGAGGTCCAGCCCCTCTTCGCCCCGAACATCGTGATCGGCTTCGGCCGCGTCGAGGGCCGCACGGTCGGCGTGATCGCGAACCAGCCGTCGCAGATGGCGGGCACGCTCAACATCGACGCGGGAGAGAAGGCCAGCCGCTTCGTGCGGTTCTGTGACGCGTTCTCCATCCCGATCGTGACGCTCGTGGACGTGCCGGGCTACCTGCCGGGCACCGACCAGGAGTGGACGGGCGTCATCCGCCGCGGAGCGAAGCTGCTCTACGCCTACGCCGAGGCGACGGTCCCTCTCGTCACCGTGATCCTGCGCAAGGCCTACGGCGGCGCCTACATCGTGATGGGCTCCAAGCAGTTGGGCGCGGACATCAACCTGGCCTGGCCGACTGCGGAGATCGCCGTCATGGGTGGGCAGGGAGCCGTCAACATCCTCTACCGCGGCGAGATCAAGCGCGCCGAAGAGGCCGGCGAGGACGTCGCCGCGGTGCGCGCCCGGCTTGCGAACGAGTACACGTACAACGTGGCATCGCCCTTCCTCGCCGCCGAACGCGGCGAGTTGGACGGGATCATCGAGCCCGCCCAGACGCGCGTCGCGATCGCGAAGGCGCTGCGCTCCCTGCGGGGCAAGCGCGCGAGCCTGCCGCCGAAGAAGCACGGGAACATCCCGCTATGACCCTCGAGGATTCCGGCGACGCGCTGCGGATCGACGTGCGCCGGGGAAACCCGGACGACGTGGAACTCGCCGCGGCGATCGCGGTCGTCGCTGCCGCCTATCGGCAGGAGGAGCAGGGCGCGGTGGCCGCGGATCCGGTCCGTCGCTCGGCGTGGTCGCTGTCGCAGCGCGGACTCCGGCAGCCCCTTCGGCGCGAGGCCGGATGGGGCGGATACAGCGGCTGAGGCAGCCCGCAGGAGCACCGAGGAAGGTGTCCCCCAAAGTACCTACAGACACCTCGAGCGGCCCTTCGCATACTGGAGGAGCTGGAACGCATCTTCGCGTTCGATCGGCCCGTTGACCGTCAGGGTGCACCAACCGGGTTCGATCTTGCGGGTGGTTTTCGGGTAACCACTCGCCCGGAGACGAGGGGCGAGCGACTCGCCGCCCCTCGTCTCCTTTCTTTTTGCCGGTCCGCGTGCGGCACCGGATCCGGATTCGCGGGTCTCAGCCCGCCGGGTGCTCGATCTCGCGCCAGAGATCGACGCTGTCCTCGTCGGACAGGCCGAGCGTCGACGACGCGCGCCCGACGACGGTGACCGCGACCCGCTCGTCGGGTGAGGTCCGGATGTAGAGGCGTTCCGATCGCGCCGAGCGCAGCGTCTGGGCGAGCTCGGCACGGATGACGTGCAACTGCTCCTCGGCGAGCCCGTCGAGGCCGCCCTCGTCGAACATGGTGACCATGGCACCGCGCCTGCGCGCCGCATCCAGCGCTTCGCGGACGTCGGCGTCCAGGAGGCGCGGTCCGCGCAGCTCATCACGCAGCCGGCCCTCGGCGATGCGGGCCTCGGTGCGCTCATCCTCCGAGAGGCGCCCGCCCGTCGCGATCGTGCGTGCCAGCACGGGACCGGCGACGGCCAGCGCGCGCTGCACCTGGATGCGACGCTCCCGTTGCTGGGACCCCTGCGCCGCTTGCACGGCCGATGCGGTGCGCTGCAGCTCGCCGAGTCTCTCGGTGTCGCGCGCCGCGCGGTCCAGGGCGAACGTGAAGAAGTGCGCTCCGGTGACCCAGACGATCGAACCGACCAATCCGAGACCGAGCGCGGGAATCGGGCCCAGGAGCACCATCGACCACCCGGCGAGCACCGCGGTGCCGCTCCACGCCGCCCACGGCCGGCGGCGGATGACGAGGATCGTCATCAGCGCGCCCAGGCCTCCGATGTACCAGGTCGCGTACTGCTCTGTGCGCGCTTCGAGGGGGATCGCCGCGGAGATGAGCGGCGGCAGCACCATCGAGACCAGCAGCGCCGCCACGCACAGCCACATGGGAAGCCGGTCACTGCCTCGCGCGACGGTGATCTCCTGGCTCCGCGTGCGCAGTCCCGACGTCATCCCCCAGAAGATGCAGAACCACGCGACGACGAGGAAGAGGATCAGCGCCGTCCACAGCAGCAGCGGCTCGCGGACGGGGCCGGTCACCCAGGAGGCGCGTGCGACGAGGAACCCGGTGAAGGCGACGCCGAGCATCATGACGACGAAGCGGATGCTGATCACGGGCGCACCGCCCGCCATGTCATCGTGACCCGCGTTCCGTCCTTGGAGGAGACCACCTCGGCGCTCCCGCCGAACGCGCTCACGCGGGCCAGGATGGATGCGCGGATCCCGAGGCGATCAGCGGGCACCTCGTCGATGTCGAAACCGGGGCCGCTGTCCGCGACGACGATGACGACACGTCCGGGCTCCGCGCTGCCGCTCACGCGCACCACGAGTCCCGCTCCCGCGGCGTGCTCCACCGCATTGGAGATGGCTTGGGCTGCCGCGAGCGCCAGCGCCCGCGCCACCCGGCCGGGCACTTCGGGGGTGTCCGGGTCGAGGTCGACGACGAGCTCGGCCGGGCACCGCGCGTCGTCGATCGTCCGACGGATGTCGGCGACGATGGCCCCCGCCGGCACGGGCGCGTCGCTGCCTTCGCCGACGTCGCGATCGGTGTTGGCCAACCGGGTCAGCGCCTCGCGGGCCATGGACACCGCCAGATCCCGCTCACGGGGCGTCTCCGCGCGCTCGGCGGCCAGCAGCGCCGCCAGGACGCTGTCGTGCATGAGCGCCGCCACTGCGACGCGTTCACGCTCCGTGGCGTTCACGGCGGCCGCCTGCGCGTAGGAGCTCACGGCGCGAAGGCGCCGCTCGTCGATCGTCGAGGAGGCGGTGCGGAACGTCCACGCGAGCATCATCAGGACGCTGCCCAGGATGAGGGAGAACGAGGTGTCCAGGGACACCGCGATCCACGCATCGGCCACGAAGCGCAGCTCGATCATCCTGACGAGTCCGTACGCGAACGGCAGGAGAACGGTGATCGCGACGTGAACGGGCCGCGGAAAGACGATGACGCTCGCCACGGTGGCGACAGTCACGAGGAAGTAGATCCACGGCTGATACGTGATCACCGTCTCCGACCCGGCCGTGGCCCACGGCCAGACGGCGAGGGACGCCGTGTAAGCGACGACGAAGAAGCGCCCGCCGAAGAGCGTGAAACGGCCGCTGAAGAACGTGACCTCCATGACCACGAACGGGACGAAGACCACGAGCATGAGGGCGAGCTCCCACCCCTCCCGCACGTCCTGCGCGCCGAGGGCGGCGAAGAAGGCCTGCGCTCCGAGCGCTCCGAAGGCGAGGGCGACCGACACCGCCATGACGCGCTCGACGCGCTCCCGCGTGAACGAGGCGATGCCGGGGATGCCGGTGCTCTCGAGCTCTTCGCGAAGGACCCGTAACGGTCGGCTATCGGTCATGGGCGCCCACCGACTGCTCCGTGAGCAGTCCGTCCTCCAGCGCGCGCCGCAACAGGTCGACCTTGGTGGGTGCGGGTCTGCCGACCTCGACGTACTTCACGCGGATGCGCGTGATGTTCTCCTTCGCCGTCGAGAAGGCGATGCCCAGGCGATCGGCCACGATCTTCAGCGGCAGCCCCGCGGCATACAGCTTCAGCACCTCGCGCTCACGCGTCGACAGCTGAGCGTCGGCGAAAGCACGGTCCCCTTCGATCGCGCTGGCCCACTCGACGGTGTTCAGGACGTCTCCCCTGGCCACCGTCGCGATCGCTCCGACGACATCCGAGATCGGTGAGGCCTTGCTGATGACGCCGACCGCTCCCGCGAGCAGGGCCTCCCGCACGGATGAGGGCCGATCGGCGACGCTGTAGATGATCACCGCCGAGCCGTCGCCCGTCAGCCGGGTGACGTTCTCTGTGACCGTGGTGCCGTCGCCGAGGGTCAGATCCAGCACCACGACCTCCGCCTGCTCGCCCCCGTCGGCGCGCCACGCGAGGTAGGAGGTGACGGATGCTCCGGAGTAGACGACATCGGTCGTGCCGGTGCGCGCGCAGGCGGCTTCGACCCCGAGCCGCACCGACTCGTGGTCGTCGATGAAGGCGACGCGCGTCATGCGCTCATGCTAGCCGTGCACCCGTCCGCCGCAGTGTGGCGACCGCTTCGACGTGGTGGGAGTGCGGGAACAGGTCGACCCCGCGCACCGCCTCGGCCTCATAACCGTGCAGGCGGAACTCGGCGAGGTCGCGCGCAAGCGCCACGGGATCGCACGCGACGTAGACGACGGCGGCCGGCTCGAGACCGGCGATCGCGCGGGCGGTGTCCTTGCCCGCGCCCGAACGGGGCGGGTCGAGCACGACGACGCCACGGGCGAGTCTGGCACGCTGCTCCTGGCTCGCGTTGTTCGCGAGGTCGGCCACCCAGCGCTCCACGCGCGCCGTCTCGGCCCGCGCACCCACCCACTGCGCCAGGTTGTGCCCCGCGTGTTCGGTGGCGCGGGCGTTGGACTCCACGCTCGTGATGCGGGCGGAGGGTCCTGCGACATCCCCGATCGCGGCCGCGAGCAGCCCGACGCCGCCGTACAGGTCGAGGTGCCACCCCTCCGGATCCACGCCGACCTCGTGGAGCGCATCGCCGACGAGCGTCGTGAGGGTGCCCGCCGCCAGACGGTGCACCTGCCAGAACCCGCCCGCATCCACGCGGAACGCCCGCTCGCCCACCCGCTCGGTGACGACCTCGGGCCGCGCGGCACGCTCGCGTGCGTCGGGTCGCGCGATCACCCGCACCCGGCCGTCGGCGGGCTGGACGAGTTCGACGCGGCCCGGCTGCGCGCCGGAGAGCCCCGCCGCCATGTCTTGGATGGCCGCGGTCGCGAGGGGGAGCTCGTGAACCGGCACGACCCGGTGGCTGCGTGCGCCGAAGGGCCCGATGTTGCCCTCCGTATCGACGTGGAGACTGACCCGCGTGCGCCAGCGGGTGCCGTCCGCGCTCTCCGCCTCGCCGGTCGCGCTCGTGTGCGCTGCCTCCATCGTCGCCGGAAGCGACAGTCGCCCGATACGTGCCAGAGCGTCCTCGAGCACGCGGAGCTTGAGCGCCCGCTGCTCCGGCAGGGCGATGTGACCGAAGTCCGCGCCGCCGGGACGGTCCGCGGCGGGCACCGACAGATCTGCCTGCGACCAGACATGCGGCTGCCGGTGCGGCGAGGCGTCGAGGACCTCGACGACCTCCGCCCGCCAGAAGGACTTCTTGGACGTGTCCGTCAGGCGCACCCGCACCCGCTCGCCCGGCAGGGTGTCCGGCACGAAGACGACGCGTCGCTCCTCGCCGTGCCGCGCGACGAACACGCCGCCGTGGGCGACGTCGGTGATCTCGAGCTCGAGGGGCGTTCCGGCATCCATTCTTCGAGCTTCGCACACGCGCTCGCCGGCGGCGTCCGACGCATCAGCCCGCCGGCGAGCGCGCACGGGCCACGGGCTACCGTAAGAGGATGCGCGTGCTCCTCGCCTCGACATCGCCCGCCCGACTCATGCTGCTTCGCCAGGCGGGGATCGAACCGCGCACCGCTTCTCCCGACGTCGACGAGGAGGCGGTGATCGCCGCCGTCGAGGCCGCGGAAGCACGCACGCTCACCCCCGCCGAGCACGTGCTGCTGCTGGCCCGACGCAAGGCCGCGGCCGTCGTCGCGGCCTTGGAGGAGGACGGCGAGGACTTCGACGGCGTCGTGATCGGCGGCGACTCGATGTTCGAGCTCGACGGCGAGATCCTGGGCAAGCCCTACACGCCGGACGTCGCGACGGCTCGGTGGCGCGACATGCGCGGACGCACGGGGGTGCTGCATTCCGGGCACAGCGTCATCCGGCTCGCCCCCGGGGCAGCTCCCGTCGAGGCGCACGCCGTCGCGGAGGCATCCGTGAGCTTCGCCGCGGATGTCACGGATGCGGAGATCTCCGCCTACGTGGCCACGGGCGAGCCGCTGCTCGTCGCCGGCGCCTTCACGGTCGACAGCCTCGGCGGGCCCTTCATCACGCGCGTGGAGGGCGACCCGTCGACGGTGGTCGGAATGTCCCTGTCCACGCTGCGGGCCCTGTGCCGCGAGCTCGGCGTGGCGTGGCCCGATCTGTGGGGACCCTCCACCGACTGAACCACGGTGGGGGCAGTTGTAGGTTGTCCCGAACAGATTTATTTGTTCTTGTGGAGTTCGGTCAAAAAGACACGGCAACCTCTCGCTAGGCTGGCACTCATGCCTCGCATCGCCAAGGTCCTCATCGCGAACCGCGGCGAGATCGCCGTACGCATCATCCGAGCCGCGCGTGACGCCGGTATCGCCTCCGTCGCCGTCTACTCCGACCAGGACAGGGACGCACTGCACGTGCGTCTCGCCGACGAGGCGTACGCCCTCGAGGGCACCACCGGCGCCGAGACCTACCTGTCGATCGAGAAGATCCTCTCTGTGCTCCGGCGCGCGGGCGCCGACGCGGTGCACCCCGGCTACGGGTTCCTCGCGGAGAACGCGGACTTCGCCCGCGCGGTGATCGGCACGGGCGCCACCTGGATCGGCCCCTCGCCCGATGCCATCGAGGCGCTCGGCGACAAGGTCACCGCCCGCCACGTCGCCGAGAAGGTCGGCGCACCGCTCGCTCCGGGAACCCCGGGCCCCGTCTCGGGCGCCGACGAGGTCATCGCCTTCGCCGAGCAGTACGGACTGCCGATCGCCATCAAGGCCGCCTACGGCGGCGGCGGCCGAGGCCTCAAGGTGGCGCGTGAGCTGGACGAGGTCGCGGAGCTCTTCGAGTCCGCGACCCGCGAGGCCATCACCTCGTTCGGGCGCGGCGAGTGCTTCGTCGAGAAGTACCTCGACAAGCCGCGCCACGTCGAAACCCAGTGCCTGGCGGATGCGGCCGGCAACGTCGTGGTGATCTCCACCCGCGACTGCTCGCTGCAGCGCCGCCACCAGAAGCTCGTCGAGGAGGCTCCGGCGCCGTTCCTGACCGAGGAGCAGAACCGCATCCTCTACGAGTCCTCCAAGGCCATCCTGCGCGAGGTCGGCTATCTGGGCGCCGGCACCTGCGAGTTCCTCATCGGTGCGGACGGGACGATCTCCTTCCTCGAGGTGAACACGCGCCTCCAGGTGGAGCACACCGTCTCCGAGGAGGTCACCGGCATCGACCTCGTCCGTGAGCAGTTCCGTATCGCCGAGGGCGAGCTGATCGGCTACGACGACCCGGCCCCGGTGGGCCACTCGATCGAGTTCCGCATCAACGGCGAGGACCCGGGGCGCGGCTTCCTGCCGCAGCCCGGCCCCGTGAAGGTCTTCAAGACCTTCGGCGGCCCCGGCATCCGTCTCGACTCGGGAGTGACCGCGGGCGATGTCGTCTCGGGAGCGTTCGACTCGCTGCTGGCGAAGCTGATCGTGACCGGGCGCGACCGCGCGGAAGCGCTCGCCCGGGCCCGTCGCGCCCTCGACGAGTTCGAGGTCGCGGGCCTGCCCACGGTCATCCCCTTCCACCGCGATGTCGTGCGCCAGCCGGCGTTCACCGCCGAGGACGGCGTCTTCGGCGTCTACACGCGCTGGATCGAGACCGAGTACGTGAACGAGATCCCCGCGTGGGACGGCGAACTCGGCGACATCGCACAGCCCGAGCAGCGGCACACGGTCGTCGTCGAGGTCGGCGGGAAGCGTCTCGAGGTGAGCCTGCCCGACCGGATCGCCGCGGCCCCCGCGCAGACGGGTCGCCCTGCGGCCGTGCCGCCGTCTCGTCGTTCGCATCAGACGACCGCGAATGCGGGCGCGTCGGGTGATGCCGTCAAGGCGCCGATGCAGGCGACGATCGTGAAGATCGCCGTCTCAGAGGGTCAGCAGGTCGTCAAGGGCGACCTCGTCGTCGTCCTCGAGGCGATGAAGATGGAGCAGCCGATCCAGGCGCACAAGGACGGCGTGGTCGGCGCGATCAACGCCTCCGCGGGCACCACGGTCTCCGCGGGGCACCAGCTCCTGACCATCAACTGAACCGGCCGGGTCGCCCGCCCGGGGACCCGAGTTGCGTCGCAGGTGCGCAGATGCGCCACTTCTGCGCAGTTGCGACTGTCATCACCTGTAGCGGGTGCGCAGAAGTGGCGCTGCTCGAACGGATGAGCGCCGCTCAGCGACACCGACGGATGCGGCGCACCGCCGCATCCGGATCAGTCCTCGTCTTCGGTGGCCGGCTCGATCACGTGCATGGCGCGCATGGCGTCGGTCACGGAGCCGGACAGCGACGGGTACACCGTGAACACGCGCGACACCTGGTCGACGGTCAGGCGGCGCTCCACGGCGATGGCGATCGGGTAGATGAGATCGGATGCGCGCGGGCCGACGATCGTGCCGCCGATGACGGTTCCGCTGCCCTCGCGCGCGATGATCTTGACGAAGCCGTCCTTGATGCCCATCATCTTGGCCCGCGGGTTCGCCGCGAGCGGCATCTTGCACACGACCCCGTTGATGGCGCCGTCTCGGATGTCCTTCTCCTGCCAGCCGACGGTCGCGATCTCGGGGGCGGTGAAGATGTTGGCGGCGATGCGTCGCTGCTCGAGCGGGATGACGACGTCGCCGAGGGCGTGGAAGATGCCCGTTCGCCCCTGCATCGCGGCGACGGAGGCGAGCGGGACGAAGGTCGTGCAGTCCCCCGCCGCGTAGATGTTGGGCACCGAGGTGCGCGCGACGCGGTTGACCCGGATGTGGCCGGACTCCGTCGTCTCGACGCCGGCCTCTTCGAGGCCGATGCCCGCCGTGTTGGGGATGGAGCCCACGGCCATGAGGCAGTGGCTGCCCTCGATCGTGCGGCCGTCGGCGAGGGTCACGCGGACGCCGTCGCCGGTGTTCTCGGCACGCTCGGCGCGCGCCTTGGCCAGCAGGGTCATGCCGCCGCGCGCGAACACCTTCTCGAGCACCGCCGCGGCATCCGCATCCTCGCCCGGAAGCACCTGGTCACGGCTGGAGACGAGCGTCACCTTCGCGCCGAGGTTCATGTAGGCGGAGGCGAACTCCGCGCCCGTCACACCCGAGCCCACCACGATGAGGTGCTCGGGGATGGTCTTCATGTCGTAGAGCTGGGTCCACGTCAGGATGCGTTCGCCGTCGGGCTTCGCCGTGGCCAGCTGACGCGGGGACGCGCCGACCGAGACGACGAGCGTGTCGGCCTCCACGCGGTCGAAGTCCGTGCCGCCGGGGCCGGTGGAGGCGACCACCGCGCCGGGCCCGTCGAGGCGGCCATGGCCCGAGATGATGCGCACGCCCGCCGTCACGAGCGAAGCGCGCATGTCGTCGGACTGCTGACGGGCGAGGGACAGGAGCCGCTTGTTCACGGCCGCGAGGTTGATCGCCACCTGCGGCTGCAGGGGCTTGCCGGTGCCGTCCTTCGCGAACAGCTGGACGCCCAAGTCGCTCGCTCCGGCGATGGCGACGGCGGCGTCCGCGGTCGCGATGAGCGACTTCGAGGGAACGACATCTGTGATGACCGCCGACCCTCCGACGCCGGCGCGTTCGACGAGCGTCACCTCGGCTCCCAGCTGGGCCGCCGCCAGCGCCGCTTCGTAGCCGCCCGGGCCACCACCGATGATCGCGACGCGCTGGGCGCTCTCGAAGCTCGCAGACATGGTGCTCATTCTCTCCCCCGACGGCGCGCGCCGACGAATCGGCGGATGCGGAGAGCGTCGATGTGGCCCGCGGGGCCTCGGGTTCATAAGGTGGGGACATGGCAACGACCCCCCTCAACCCGCTCGACGACCCGGCAGCCGATCCGTTCGAGATCGCCCGCCGCGCCGCCGACGACATCGCGCGCCTCACCGGCGTCGCCCAGCACGACATCGCCCTCACGCTCGGCAGCGGCTGGGGCAAGGCCGCGGAGCTCATCGGTGAGACCGTCGCGACGATCGATGCGCCGGAGGTCACCGGCTTCAGCAAGCCGGCATTGGAAGGCCACGTCGGCACGCTTCGCAGCGTCCGCACGCCCTCGGGCACGCACGTGCTGGTGATCGGCGCGCGCACGCACTACTACGAGGGCCACGGCACCCGCCGCGTCGTGCACAGCGTGCGCACGGCCGCCGCGACCGGCGCACGCACCATGGTGCTCACCAATGGCGCCGGCGGCATCAAGGAGCACTGGAAGCCCGGCACTCCCGTGCTGATCAGCGACCACATCAACCTCACGGCGGACTCGCCGCTCGAGGGTGCGACCTTCGTCGACCTCACCGACCTCTACTCCTCGCGCCTGCGCGATCTCGCGCGCACGGTCGATCCGAGCCTGGATGAGGGCGTCTACTGCCAGTTCCGCGGACCGCAGTACGAGACGCCCGCCGAGGTGCAGATGGCCAAGATCATCGGCGGACACATCGTCGGAATGTCGACCGCCCTCGAGGCGATCGCCGCCCGCCAGGCCGGGATGGAGGTGCTGGGCTTCTCGCTCATCACCAACCTCGCCGCGGGCATCTCCCCCACCCCGCTCAGCCACGCCGAGGTGATCGAGGCCGGCCGCGAGGCGGAGCCCGTGATCTCCGATCTTCTCGCCCGCGTGATCGGCCGGCTGTGAGCGACGTCGTCACGGCCGCCCGCGCGTGGCTCGCACAGGACCCCGACCCTCAGACGCGCGACGAGCTCACCCGCATCCTCACCGCGGCGGATGCGGGCGACGGGTCCGCTCTGGCCGAGCTGGAGGATCGTTTCGGCACCCGCCTCGCGTTCGGCACCGCAGGCCTGCGCGGCGAGCTCGGCGCCGGCAGCAACCGGATGAACCGGGTGCTCGTCGCGCAGGCGGCCGCAGGGCTCGCCGCCTACCTCGCGGCGAACGCCGCCGACGGCCACACGCCCCGCGTCGTGGTGGGCTACGACGGACGCCGCAACTCCGACGTCTTCGCGCGCGACTCGGCGGAGATCTTCGCGGGCGCAGGGCTGGACGCCGTGCTGCTGCCGAGGCTCCTGCCCACCCCGGTGCTCGCCTTCGCCGTCCGGCATCTGGATGCGGATGCGGGCGTCATGGTCACAGCGAGCCACAACCCGCCCAACGACAACGGCTACAAGGTGTACCTCGGCGGCGCCGATGACGGGTCGCAGATCGTGCCGCCCGCCGACGGCGAGATCGCGGCACACATCTCGCGCATCGCCACGGACGTCTCGGCGAGCGAGATCCCGCGCTCGCTGGGATACCGCACCGCATCCGAGGAGGTCGTCGAGGCATACGTCTCGGCCACCGCCGCCGTCGGGCCCGCTCCTGCGGGCGCCGAGGGGCTGCGCTGGGTCTACACCGCGATGCACGGCGTGGGCGGCGAGACGTTGGGGCGCATCGTCGCCGCGGCCGGATACCCCGACCCCGTTCAGGTGGCCGCGCAGGCCGAGCCCGACGGACGCTTCCCGACGGTCGCCTTCCCGAACCCCGAAGAGCCCGGCGCGATGGATCTCGCCTTCCAGACGGCGCGGGAGGCGGAGGCGGAGCTCATCATCGCCAACGACCCCGACGCCGACCGCCTCGCTGTGGCGGTGCCCGACGCGGATGCCGAGGGCGGCTGGCGCCGTCTGACGGGCAACCAGATCGGGCTGCTGCTCGGCTGGCGCGCGGCGCGCAAGGCCGCGCAGGCCGGCGCATCCGGGACGCTCGCCTGCTCGCTCGTCTCCTCCCCCGGGCTGCAGACCGTCGCCGAGCACTACGGCCTCGGCTTCACCGCGACCCTCACCGGGTTCAAGTGGATCTCGCGCGCGCCCGAGCTGATCTTCGGTTTCGAGGAGGCGCTCGGCTACCTCGTGAACCCCGAGACCGTGCGCGACAAGGACGGCATTTCGGCGGCCGTCGCGGCGCTCGAACTGGCGAGCGAGGCGCGTGGCGCCGGGAGGAGTCTGCAGGATCTGCTCGATGAGTTCGACCGGACGTTCGGCTTCTTCGCGAGCGATCAGATCTCGGTGCGCGTGCAGGACCTCGCGATCATCGGCACGATCATGTCGAGCCTGAGGGCGGATCCTCCTGCGCGCATCGGCGAGGTGAAGGTCAAGGCTGTCGAGGACCTCAGCGAGGGGTCGGAGACGCTCCCGGCGAGCGACGTGCTGCGCTACACGCTCAAGGGGGGCTCGCGCGTGATCGTGCGGCCCTCGGGCACCGAGCCCAAGCTCAAGGCCTACCTCGACGTCCGCGGAGAGTCGACGACGGATGCGGCCGAGCGCATCGCGGCCCTGGGCGAGGGAGTGCGGGCGCTGCTGGACGCTCGTTCGTGAGCGGCTGGTCCGACGCCCCGCTGCTCGAGAACGCCCACGTGCGCCTCGAGCAGCTGGGACCCGAGCACGCCGACGACCTCGCGGCGGCCGTCGCGGTCGACGAGCTCTGGCGCACCTGGTACACCCGCATCCCCTCACCGGAAGGCATGCGGGACGAGATCGACAGCCGTCTCGAACGGCAGCGAGCGGGACTCGTCGCCCCGTGGGCGATCGTGTCGGTGCGCGACGGCCGCGCCGTCGGCATGACGACCTACCTCAACCTCGACGAGGGCAACCGGCGGCTCGAGATCGGCTCGACCTGGATGGGGCGCGCCGCACAGGGCGTCGGCATCAATCCGGCCGCGAAGCTCCTGCTCCTGGAGCGCGCGTTCGATCAGCTCGGATGCGGGGCGGTCGAGTTCCGCACACATTGGCACAACCATCAGTCGCGCGCTGCGATCGCCCGACTCGGCGCCAAACAGGACGGAGTGCTGCGCAACCACACGGTGTGGTCGGACGGCACGATTCGCGATACGGTCGTCTTCTCGATCATCGACGGTGAGTGGCCGACGGTCCGCGCGGCGCTGACCGCCCGTCTCCGCCGCCGCTGACCGGCCGCATCCGCTCACGCGCCGCATCCCTCCGGGCCGCGACATCTCCGTGTCGCAATCGTTCACGCCAAACGCGCCCGAACCCTGCATGAGTGAGACACGAACCCACCGCGGGCGTCCCCGCGCCAGCCGCACCCCGCCCGTGTCTCGAACGTTCACGGGGGCGGACTCCGAAACGTGAACAGGTGAGACACGCAGGATGCGTACCCACGGTGGGCGCGTACCCGGGCGGACCGGGGTCAGCCGTCGATGACGGCGACGAGTTCGTCGAGGAAGGCGGAGAAGTCGGCACCGCGACGCACGATGCGCTGCACGGAATCGCGTTCGCTGAACACCTCCACGAACTGTTCGAACACGGTCTGGAACGCTTCGCGGTCGGTCTCGGAGAATGCCGCGAGCGCGACGACCTGCACCCGTGAGTCACCCCATGGCATGGGAGGATCGGCGATACCGATGGCGATGGCCGTGCGCACCGCCGTCATCCCGATCGCGTGCGGCACGGCGAGCGCGTCGGTGAACGCCGTCGACGACAGACGCTCACGCTCGATGGCGCGCTCGACGTAGTCCGCGTCGATGACGCCGCGCTGCACCAGCAGTCCGCCGAGCTGACGGATGACGCCGTCCTCGCCCTCGGAAGCATCGAGCCCGCGCACGAACGAGGACGCGTCGAAGTAGCGTTCGAGTTCGGCGCGCAGGCGCGCAAGGCGACGTCCACGACGGATGCGGCCGGCCACGGCCTGCACGCGCTCGATGTCGCTGGGCGTCAGGAACGGCTGGATCCGCACGAAGCGATCGCCCGATACGGGCGC
Source organism: Microbacterium sp. SORGH_AS_0428 (assembly GCF_031453615.1). Taxonomy (NCBI): domain Bacteria; kingdom Bacillati; phylum Actinomycetota; class Actinomycetes; order Micrococcales; family Microbacteriaceae; genus Microbacterium; species Microbacterium sp. SORGH_AS_0428. The sequence continues at coordinate 1,070,601 of NZ_JAVIZT010000001.1, forward strand.
ATCGATGGTGGTCAGGACGAGGTCCGTGTCGATCGCGGCCCAATCGGGGTCGACCCGCGTCTCGACGTCCATCACCTCGATCGCCTGCCCGAGCGAACGATCGACGCTCGATCGGAGCAGTTCGTGCAGCTCGTAGTACCCGGGGCACACGATGGTCGCCGTCAACAGGTTGTCGGAGCGGCGGCTGCGCTCGAGCTGACCGCCGACGTGCATCGCGATGTAGGCGATCTCGTCGTCCAGCAGCGGGATGTCCAGGCGTTCCTGCAGGCGGCTCGCGATGTAGACGGCGACGTCGAAGATCATCGGATAGGTCGACTTCAGCGAGCGGGTCAGGGGGTTGCGCGACCACGCGTTCTCCCGAGCGCGAAGCCGCAGATTCTGCACGTGCAGACTCAGACGCTGTACGAACTCGGGCGCGAGGATGTCGACGAGGAACTCGGATGCGGCCTCCGCCACCACCTCGCTCACCACCTGCTCCACCTCGGCGTCCAGGGGCGTCCGCGCGGACTCGGCGGCACCGGGGGCGACGATGCGCGTCAGCACGATCGTGGCGAGGTGGATCGTGTCCCCCGTGCCCAGGCGCACACCCAGATGCTCTTGCGCGAGCTCGTCGATGACCCGGGCGATCGCCGCCTGCGCATCGGTCGGCGTCGTCGCAGCCTCGTCCAGCGCGCGACCGAGCGAGACCCGGTCGGCCGAGATCGCGATGTGCATCAGCACATCGGCGATGCCGAACTCGTTGACGTAGTAGCCCAGCTCGCTCAACTGCGCGACGAGCTCCGCCTTGAACTGGCCGAACGCGCGGGGCGCGACGGACTCCTCCCCCAGTGTGCGCCGCAGTGCCGAAAGGTCGAAGGCCCCCTCATCCATCTCGTCGTGCACGAGGCGACTGAGGAGCCGGCGCTGTGCTGCTTCCGAACCGATGAGCCGCGCTCGGGACGCGGAGCGCTCCAGGACGAGCTCGGTGCCCCCCAGGAGGCCGCGCACGCGGGCCAGGTCGGACTCGAGGGTGGCGGCGCTGACGAACAGCCGGTCGGCCGTCTCGAAGACGTCGATGCCCTCATCGCCGGCGAGCAGCGCCCGCACGATCGTATGGAGGCGGTCGCGCGGGGTTCCCGCATCCGTCGTGTGAGCGCGCAAGGTGGCGGCCGCCTCGGCGCCGGCGCGGTAACCGAGCGGGCCCGACTCGACGGCTCCCGCTGCACGCGCGTTCAGCGCGGTGACATAGCTGCGGATACTGCGCGGGGTCACCCCGAGGAGGTCGGCGAGCGTCGCGGCGGTGATCCAATCACGCTCGCGGACCAGAATGCCCAGCACCCTGTCCTGTCGCGCTCGCGTCACGTCACCCTCCGAGATTCCGGCTGGCACCGGCACTCCATTCCACCACGCGGCCGGCGGGCCCGGCCCACCCTGCCGCGGCGATTTCCGCTCGGGGCGGAAGAACCTCTGGTTGCTGCACTCTCGGCCGGTTCACAGGATGGAGAGGAAGGAGGCGGGTCGATGAGGATCCTGGTGGTGTGCGGCGCTGGTGCGTCGAGCACATTCGTGGCACAGCGGCTGCAGCGAGCGGCGGTGTCCGCCGGGCTCGATCTCCAGGCCGAAGCCGTACCGCACGCCGCGTTGGCGGCGCGGATCGGCGAGGCGGAGCTCGTGCTCATCGGACCGCATCTGACCCAGGTGGCGGACAGCATCCGCGAGGATGCGGCGCGCCACGGAGTCTCCGTGATCGTCCTGCCCGAGGACATCTTCACGGACCGAGACGGTCGGCGAACGCTCGACCTGATCACGAACCAGACAGCGTCGCTCCCCGGCCCCACGGCCTGAGAAGGAAAGGCACCCACATGTCCCTCGCAACCCGTACCGTGCGCATCGGCTCGTCGCACGGCCTGCACGCCCGCCCCGCGAAGCTCTTCGCCCAGGCGGCCAAGGATGCGGGAGTCCCGGTCACGATCGCGAAGGACTCGGGCGCGGCGACGAACGCCGCCAGCATCCTGGGCGTCATCTCGCTCGGACTGGACTACGGCGACTACGTGACCCTGACCGTGGACGGCGGCGACGCCGAGGCCATCCTCGACCGTCTCGCCGACCTGCTGACCACCGACCACGACGCCGCCTGAGGAGACACACCATGAGCACCACCATTCCCGGAGTCGGCATCGGACTCGGCGTCGCGCAGGGGCCCGTCGCCCGCATGGCCGCACCGCTTCCCGCACCCGCGGACGAGCCTTCGACGCTCGACGTCGCGGCCGAGACCGCCCGCGTGCGCGAGGCCGTCGCGGCCGTCGCACGTGAGCTCGAGCAGCGCGGCGCCACCGCGGGCGGCGCGGCACAGGACGTCCTCGAAGCCCAGGCGATGATGGCGGAGGACCCGGCACTGGAGTCCGAGGTCGACACGCGTCTCGCCGCCGGCGCCACCGCAGAGCGAGCCGTCTACGACGCCTTCGCGAGCTTCCGCGACACCCTCGTCGCCGTCGGCGGCTACCTCGGCGAGCGCGCCGCGGACCTCGACGACGTCGCTCAGCGCGTGATCGCGCGGCTGCAGGGGGTCGCGGCTCCCGGCCTCCCCGAGCCGGGTCATCCCTACGTGCTGGTCGCCACCGACCTCGCTCCCGCCGACACCGCTCTGCTGGATCTCGACCAGGTGCTCGCGCTCGTCACGAGCGAAGGCGGCCCCACCTCGCACACCGCGATCCTGGCCCGCGAGAAGGGCATCGTGGCGATCGTGGGTGCTGCCGGTGCCGCAGACCTCGTCGACGACCAGGTCGTCATCGTGGACGCCGCTGCGGGCATCGTGACCACCCACCCGAGCGAGGAGGAACTGCGTCGCGCGCAGAACCGCGCCGATGCGCGCGCCGCGGCGGCCTCCGCGCCGATCACGCCCGGTGCGCTCTCCGACGGCACCGCGGTGCCCCTTCTGGCCAACCTGGGCAACCCCGAGGGCGCCGCCGAGGCCGTCGCTCTGGGCGCCGAGGGCGTCGGCCTGTTCCGCACCGAGTTCCTCTTCCTCAGCTCCGCCAACGCGCCCACGGTCGCGCAGCAGAAGGAGTCGTACACGCGCCTGCTCGCCGCGTTCCGAGGCAAGAAGGTCGTCGTCCGCGCCCTGGATGCGGGCGCCGACAAGCCGCTCGCGTTCCTCAACGACGCACACGAGGAGAACCCGGCACTCGGGCTCCGGGGGTTGCGCGCCCTCCGTGCGAACGAGGACATCCTGCGCGAGCAGCTGACGGCGCTGAGCGAAGCGGATGCGGCGGTCGCCGCATCCGGTGAGCCCGCCGACCTGTGGGTCATGGCACCCATGGTCGCCACCGTCGAGGAGACGATCTACTTCGTGGAGCTCGCCCGCGAGTTCGGCATCAAGACCGCCGGCGTCATGGTCGAGGTGCCCTCGTCGGCCCTGCTCGCCGATCGGGTGCTGAAGCACGCCGACTTCGCCTCGATCGGGACGAACGATCTGACCCAGTACACCCTGGCCGCCGACCGCCTGCTCGGCTCGGTCGCCGGTTTCCAGGACCCGTGGCACCCCGCGGTGCTGGGTCTCATCGGCACCACCGGTCGCGCCGGACGCGAGCTCGGAAAGCCCGTCGGCATCTGCGGCGAGGCGGCGGCGGATCCGCTGCTGGCCGTGGTCCTGGTCGGCCTCGGCGCGACGAGCCTCTCGATGGCCCCGACGGCCCTGGCCGACGTGCGGGCCACCCTCCTGAAGTACAGCCTCGAGGACGCCCGCCGCATCGCCGAGGCCGCCCTGGCCGCCGACGACGCCGCATCCGCACGCGACGCCGCGCGCGCCGCGTCCACCCCCGCCCCGTAACACCCGTCCCACAAAGAGTAGAAAGAGACAGTCTCATGACGACGACGTCAGCTCCCGTCAAGCAGCCGGGAGGAGCCCGGGTCGCGGTCCAGCGATTCGGCACGTTCCTCTCCGGCATGATCATGCCCAACATCGCGGCCTTCATCGCGTGGGGCTTCATCACGATGCTGTTCATCCCCGCCGGCTTCTTCGGCGCGGACAGCCCCTTCGGCTGGCACTGGTACCCCGTCTCCGAGATCATCGGCGGCGGCGGCGACTCCGCCATCATCGGCTGGAACGGCGCCATGACCGCGCTCGCCCAGGGCGACGGCGGCACCTTCCAGGCCTACGCGGGCCTCGTGGGCGCCATGGTCACCTACCTGCTCCCGCTGCTGATCGCCAACACCGGAGGCCGCATGGTCTACGGCGAGCGCGGCGGCGTGGTGGCCACCATCGCCACGATGGGTGTCATCCTCGGCACCAACATCCCGATGTTCCTCGGCGCGATGATCATGGGCCCGATCGCGGCCTGGATCACCAAGCAGATGGACAAGATCTGGGACGGCAAGATCAAGCCCGGCTTCGAGATGCTGGTCAACAACTTCTCGGCCGGCATCCTGGGCATGATCCTCGCGATCATCGGTTTCTTCGCCTTCGGCCCGGTCTTCCTGGCCATCAGCGACGGCCTCGGCGAGGCGGTGAACTGGCTGGTCTCGCTGAACCTGCTGCCGCTCGTGTCGATCATCGTCGAGCCGGCCAAGGTGCTGTTCCTCAACAACGCCATCAACCACGGCGTGTTCACCCCGCTCGGCATCCAGCAGGCGGACGAGGTCGGCAAGAGCATCCTGTTCCTCATCGAGGCCAACCCCGGCCCCGGCATCGGACTCCTGCTCGCCTTCTCGTTCTTCGGGGTGGGCATGGCCAAGGCCTCTGCTCCGGGAGCTGCGATCATCCAGTTCTTCGGCGGCATCCACGAGATCTACTTCCCGTACGCGCTGAGCAAGCCCGTCACGATCCTCGCGCTCATCGCGGGCGGTGCGGCCGGTGTCACGACCAACATGGCGCTCGGCGGCGGTCTCGCCTTCCCTGCGGCCCCCGGCAGCATCATCGCCGTGGGAGCCGCGGCGATCGGACCCGGTGTCGGCAATCTGCTGATCGTGCTCCTCTCGGTGGTCGTCGCCGCAGCGGTCACCTTCATCCTGACCGCGATCATCCTCCGCGCCTCGCGCAAGCGGGACCTCGCGGCAGAGGCCGACACCTTCGGCGCCGCGATCGCCCAGACCGAGGCGAACAAGGGCAAGTCGTCCGCCGCGATGGATGCGCTCCGCGCCTCGGGCTCTTCGGATGCGGACGCCGCGGACGAGGCGCTCGACAAGCTCGAGACTGAGCTGGAGACCGGCGGCCGGGCCGACGGCGGGCTGCTGACCACCACGAAGATCACCAACATCGTCTTCGCGTGCGACGCCGGTATGGGCTCCTCCGCCATGGGCGCGAGCGTGCTCCGCAACAAGATCAAGAAGGCGGGCGTCGACGGCGTCACGGTCACCAACAAGGCGATCGCGAACCTGGACGGCAGCGAGGACCTGGTCATCACCCAGAACCAGCTCACCGATCGCGCGCGCAAGCAGACGCCCGGTGCGATGCACGTCTCCGTCGACAACTTCATGAACTCTCCGAAGTACGAAGAGGTCGTGGACCTGGTCGTCGATCAGCAGAAGGATGGTCAGCAGGGCTGACCCCACAGGATGCGGGTCGCACACGCCGTGCGGCCCGCATCCGTGTCCGGCGGGCACGAGGTGCCCGCGGCGCCGCGAGCAGGCAGCGCGCGGCAGGAACGGGAAAGGAAGAATCATGGCAGTTCTCGGTATCGGACAGGTGCGCATCCACTCGGGCGGCGCGACCCGCGACGAGGCCATGCGCGAAGCCGCCGGCATCCTGGAGTCCGCCGGCGCCGTCACCGGCAGATACTTCGACGCCATGCAGCAGCGCGAGCAGGCGGTGTCGACCTATATGGGCAACGAGCTCGCGATCCCGCACGGCACCAACGAGACCAAGGACGAGATCCTCGCCTCCGGGCTGTCGGTCGTCCGCTACGACGGCGGTGTCGACTGGGACGGCAACCCCGTCTCGTTCGTGATCGGCATCGCCGGCAAGGGCGACGAGCACCTCGACATCCTGTCGCAGATCGCACTGCTGTTCTCCGACGAGGACGACGTCGCGCGCCTCAAGGCCGCGTCGACGCCCGAGGAGCTCTACGAACTGCTCGCGTCGGTGAACGCATGAAGGCCGTCCACTTCGGCGCCGGCAACATCGGGCGCGGCTTCGTCGGCCTCCTCCTGCACGAGGGCGGCTACGAGGTGGTGTTCTCCGATGTGTCGGCCGGGCTCGTCGATGCGATCAACGCGGTCGACAGCTACACGGTCCACGAGGTCGGCGACGGTGGCACGGACGTCGTGGTCACCGGGTTCCGCGCACTCAACAGCGCCGAGGACCCGCAGGCGGTCGTCGACGAGATCGCCTCGGCAGACGTGGTCACGACCGCGGTCGGCCCCACGATCCTGAAGTTCGTGGCCCCTCTCATCCGCGCCGGCCTCGCCCGCCGCGACGAGACCCTCGCACCGCTGCAGGTCATGGCCTGCGAGAACGCGATCGGCGCGACCGACCAGCTGCGCGCACACATCGAGGAGCAGGCCGGTGACGACTGGGCCGAGCTGTCCGCGCGCGCCGTGTTCGCCAACACCGCCGTCGACCGCATCGTGCCGGGTCAGCCGGCGGACGCCGGCGTGGATGTGGTCGTGGAGCCCTTCTACGAGTGGGCGATCGAGCAGGCGCCCTTCGGCGGCGAGCTGCCCCGCATCCCGGGCGCCCACTTCGTGGACGATCTGGCGCCGTACATCGAGCGCAAGCTGTTCACGGTGAACACCGGGCACGCCGCGACCGCCTACTACGGCGCACGCGCCGGCATCGAGCGGATCGCGGATGCGCTGGCCGAACCGGAGATCACGGCGGCGGTATCGGCGACGCTCGCCGAAACGTCGGCGGTGCTCATCGCGAAGCACGAGTTCGCCCCCGACGAGCTCGCCCGCTACCGGGAGACGATCCTCTCCCGCTTCCGCAACCCTGCCCTCCCCGACACGGTGTGGCGCGTCGGCCGACAGCCCCTGCGCAAGCTGTCCCGGCACGAGCGGTTCGTCGGGCCCGCCGCGGAGGCGGCCGAGCGCGGACTGTCCACCGAGGCGCTGGTCGCCACGATGGGCGCCGCGCTCTCCTTCTCGTCCCCCGAGGATCCGGAGGCCGTCGAGCTGCAGCGTCTGCTGAGCACGAGAAGCGCCGCCGCGTTCACGACCGAGGTCACGGGCCTCGACCCGCAGCATCCGCTGTTCACGGCCGTGCGCGACGTCGTCGCCGCACACCAGTCCGCCTGAGCATCCGCTCTTGCGAGCCCCGCCCCCGTCCGCCATGACGGGCGTGGGGCTCGCGGCGTTCTCACCGTCGGCGCCCTCTAGCCTGGACGGGTGACCGATCCCGCGCCTTCTCGTCCTCGCCGCCGCATCCGTCGGGTTCTGGGGTGGACGTTCGGCGGCCTGGGCGCACTCGTCGTGGCCGCCGTCCTGGGCGTGCTCGTCTGGGGGCAGGTGGGCGTCATGGCCGCCGAGCCCGGCCCTCTCGAGGCGGTCCGCGCCGACGCCGCCGTCACTGTCGACGAACAGGCCGGCGCCATCGTCCTCTCGCCCGCATCCGGATCGTCCGAGGTGGGGCTCGTGTTCATCCCCGGCGCCAAGGTCGAACCGATCGCCTATGCAGCCACGCTCTCGGGTCTCGTGGACGACGGCATCACCGTCGTGATCACCCGCCCCTGGTACAACCTCGCCTTCCTGGACCCGCGCCCGCTGGAGGCGTTCACCTCGCTCGCCCCGGCCGTGGACACGTGGATGGTGGGCGGCCACTCGCTCGGCGGCGTGCGCGCCTGCCAGCTCGCAACGGATGCGGACGCACTCGTGCTCTTCGCCTCATACTGCGCGAACGATCTGTCGACCACCGGTCTTCCCGTGCTCAGCATCAGCGGCAGCGAGGACGGCCTGTCGACCCCGGCGAAGATCCGGGACGCGGCACCCCTCCTTCCGGCCGACGCCGAGTTCGTCGAGATCGACGGCGCGTCGCACGCATCCTTCGGCGCCTACGGCCCGCAGGCGGGTGACGGCTCGCCCTCGATCGGTGAGGCGGAGATGACAGAGCGCGTGACAGAGCTCGTCACCGACTTCGCCGCATCCCTGCTGTGACGAGCGCGCGGCTCAGCTGACTCGGGCTTCCATCCCCGCGGGCAGCGGGTGGTCGGCGAACCACGCGCGCGCGGTGTCTTCGGCGGTGTCGTCTGCGCGCACCTCGATGAGCTGGAGACCACTCGGAGTCTGCGTGAGGCTCACGAGGACGACGCCCGACAGTTCCCCACCGTCCAGGAAGCTCTGCGCCTGCCCGCACAGCGCTGACAGATCCTGTCCGGGTTCGACGCGCACCGACCACTCGGTCGACTGCGCATCACCCGATACCGTCACCCCGGTGAAGTCCGGGGCGAGAGCCGCCGCGCTGGCGCAGCCCTGGGTGAGCGTCGCCGACGCGGACACCGTGACACCCGGCTGCGCCGGATCGACGCTGACGAACCTGATGTCGACCGCGTCGCCGATGGTGTCGTAGATGCGCCACAACAGCGAGACGTCCTCGGGCGCGAGCGCCACGTCCGCACCGCGATAGTGGAGTTCCATCTGCGCACCCTGAAGCTCAGGAACAGCAGCCGCCTTCTCGATCAGCGATCGGTCGTCGCTTCGCATCGTCACGCGGGTCTGACAGCTGTCGACACGGCCCGGAAGCGCGCCCGAGCAGCTGTACTCCGCTCCGAGCTGACCGGTGAGCCCCGCCGATGCGATCGCCGCGTCCACCCGCTCCTGCCCTTCCCTGCTCGCCGCGACCGTGCAGCCGGCCACAAGGATGACGGCAGCGAGGAGCCCGACGGCACCGGTCCGACGGCGAAGGCTCATGCGAAGCCGTCGCTGATGAGGTCGATCAACTCCTCGCGCTCCTCGACCGGCAGGAAGACGCCCGCGGCAGCGTTGATCTGGAAGGTCTCGAGGTCGTCGAGTCCGTAGTCGAAGGCCTCGGCGAGCAGGGCCAGCTCGCGCGTGAGCGAGGTACGGCTCTGCGTGCGGTTGTCGACGTTCACGGTCACCGCGAAACCCAGCTGGTACAGCAGGTCGAAGGGGTGATCCGCCATCTCGTTGCCCCACGCGGCGATCGCGCCGGTCTGCAGGTTGGAGCTCGGCGAGAGTTCCAGCGGGATCTCGCGGTCGCGCACCCAGCGCGCCAGGTCGCCGAAGACGACCTCGACGACATCGCCCTCGCGAGAGACGACCTCGAGGTCTTGGGCGATGCGCACACCGTGTCCGAGACGCAGCGCGCGGCCGTCCCACAGGGCCGAACGGATCGAGTCGAGCCCCGCCGCCTCGCCGGCATGAACGGTGACCGGGAAGAACTGCGCCGCGAGGTAGTCGAAGGCGGCACGGTGACGCGACGGGAGGAACCCGTCCTCGGGGCCCGCGATGTCGAAACCGACGGCCCCGCGATCGCGGAAGGCGACGGCGAGTTTGGCGATCTCCAGCGAACGGTCGGTGTGGCGCATCGCGGTGATGAGCTGGCCGACGCGGATGTCGTGCCCGGCATCCGCCGCCGCATCCTCGCCCTCCTCGATGCCCTCCTGCACCGCTTCGACGACCTCTTCGAGGGAGAGCCCGCCGGACAGGTGCTGCTCGGGCGCCCAGCGCACCTCTCCGTAGATGACGCCGTCGGCGGCCAGGTCCTCGACGAACTCCCGGGAGATCCGCGTCAGGTTCTCCCGCGTCTGCATCACCGATGTCGTGAGGTCGAAGGTCTTCAGGTATTCGACGAGCGAGCCGGAGTCGCTCGATTCGGCGAACCAGTCGGCGAGGTCGTCGCCGTCGCTCTCGGGCACGGGAAGACCCGCGGCGTCGGCGAGCTCGACGATCGTGTCGGGGCGCACGGCACCGTCGAGATGGTCGTGCAGGGAGATCTTCGGCAGGCTCCGCAGCGACACTCCGTCGAGGGTGGCGTCGCCGTGCTGGTCGATGGGCATAAGGGGTGCTCCTCGCGGATCGCGGTGGACTCAGGCGGTGATGCGTTCGGCGACGCGGGCGGATGCGGTCGGTGCCGCATCGCCGATCTCCCATGCCCCCTCGAGCGCCTCCAGGGCGCGCGGGAAGCGGGCAGCATCCTCCGCCGACAGGGTGAACAGCGGGTGACCAGCCTCCACGCGTTCCCCGAGCTGCGCGTGCAGGTCGATGCCCGCTGCGTGCACGACGGCGTCCTGCGGACGTGCGCGTCCGGCCCCGAGCCGCCACGCGGCGATGCCGAACGGCAGCGCCTCCAGGCGGGTCACGACGCCGGAGCGGGGCGCGAGGACCGTGTGCGTCTCCCGCGCCACCGGCAGGGCTGCATCCGGGTCGCCGTCCTGCGCGACGATCATGCGGCGCCAGACATCCATGGCGCGCCCGTCCTTCAGCGCCGCCTCGACATCCGCGTCGGGCTGACCGGCCAGCGCCAGCATCTCGCGGGCGAGGGCGACCGTCAGCTCCACGACATCGGCGGGGCCTCCGCCGGCGAGCACCTCCACGGACTCGCGGACCTCGTTCGCGTTGCCGATGGCCCGGCCCAGCGGGCTGTTCATGTCGGTCAGCAGGGCAGTCGTCGCGACGCCGGAGTCGTTGCCGAGCGCGACCATCGTGCGTGCGAGCTCGCGAGCCTTGTCGATGTCCTGCATGAAGGCGCCCGAGCCGAACTTCACATCGAGCACAAGGGATGCAGTGCCCTCGGCGATCTTCTTGGACATGATGCTCGATGCGATCAACGGGATGGCCTCGACCGTCCCGGTGACGTCGCGCAGCGCATACAGACGCTTGTCGGCCGGCGCGAGCCCCGAGCCCGCGGCGCAGATCACCGCGCCGACGTCGTCCAGCTGCGCGAACATCTCGTCGTTGGACAGGGCGGCCCGCCATCCCGGGATCGACTCGAGCTTGTCGAGCGTGCCACCCGTGTGACCGAGGCCGCGTCCCGAAAGCTGGGGCACGGCGACACCGAAGGCTGCCACGAGCGGCGCCAGTGGCAGGGTGATCTTGTCCCCCACGCCGCCGGTGGAGTGCTTGTCGACCGTGGTCTTCGACAGCGCGGTGAAGCTCATCCGCTCGCCCGAGGCGATCATGGCGTCGGTCATCACGCGGATCTCATCACGGCTCATGCCGTTCAGCAGCACCGCCATCGCGAACGCCGACATCTGCGCATCCGTCACGTACTCGCGCGTGTACGCGTCGATCATCCACCTCAGCGCCGACTCGTCGACGGGACGGCCGTCACGCTTGGCTCGGATCACATCGACGGCGTCGAACGGCTCCACGGCGCTCATCGGCGGTACTCCTCGAGATCGCGGGGGCCGAACGCGTCGGGCAGCACCTCGTCGATCGTGCGGATGCCCGACACGGTCTCCAGCAGCATCCCGGGCAGGGCGAACTCGTTCAGCAGCTGACGGCAGCGCCCGCACGGCATGATCGTCTGTCCGTCGCCGTTCACGCAGACGAACGCCACCAGCTGGCCGCCGCCGGTCATGTTCAGCTCAGAGACCAGGCCGCACTCCGCGCACAGTCCGACCCCGTAGGAGGCGTTCTCGACGTTGCATCCCGAGACGATCCGCCCGTCGGTGACGAGGGCGGCGGCTCCCACCTTGTAACGGGAATACGGGGCATAGGCGCGCTGCATGGCCTCGGTCGCGGCGGTGCGCAGCTCGTCCCAGTCGATGTCGGTCACGGTGTCCTTTCACGCAAGCGGATGCGGGCGTCAGCCCTTGATGTACGGTTTTCCGGCGGCGGCGGGGCCCCGGATCTGCCCGGCGAACCCGGCGACGGCGAGGATCGTCACGACGTAGGGCAGCATGAGCATGAACTCGCTGGGGATCGGTGTCTTGAGCACCGTCAACAGGTTCTGCAGGTTGGTCGCGAACCCGAACAGCAGCGCAGCGAGGGTGGCACGGATCGGATCCCACCGACCGAAGATCACGGCGGCGAGGGCGATGAAGCCGAGGCCGGCGGTCATGTCCTTTCCGAACTGCGGGACGGAGACGAGCGTGAAGTACGCACCGCCGATGCCGGCGATGGCACCCGCGAGAGACACGTTCCAGAACCGGGAGGCGTTGACCTTGATGCCCACGGTGTCGGCCGCCTGCGGGTGCTCGCCGACGGCGCGCAGACGCAGACCCCAGCGGGTGCGGTACAGGCCCCACGCGACGAGGGCGACCGTGATGAACATCAGGTACACGATGAACGTCTGGTTGAACAGCACCGGGCCGATCACGGGGATCTCACTGAGACCCGGGATCTGCAGGCGCGTGAAGCGCTCGGGGCGGTTCAGCTGGTCTTCGTTCGGCGCCAGCAGGGCGCCGTAGAGGAATCCCGTCAGACCCGTGACGAGCACGTTGAGCACGACACCGACGATCACCTGGTCCACGAGGTACTTGATTGCGAACGCGGCGAGCACGAACGAGACCAGGACCCCGCCGATCATCGCTCCGACGAGCCCGATGAACGGGTTGCCGGTGATGCTCGACAGGAGCGCCGCGGAGAAGGCTCCGAGCAGAAGCTGGCCCTCGATGGCCACGTTGACGACACCGACACGCTCGCCGATCACGCCGCCCAGGGCGCCGAACACCAGCGGAACCGACAGCGACACCGCGCCGAAGAGCAGGCTGGGAACGGGCACGAGTCCGTCGGCGCCGGCCCAGACGAGGAACGCGAAGACGCCGAGGACGCTGAAGGCGATGGTCAGCCAGAGCGGCTGGCGACGATACGACCATGCGAGCCAGAATGCGACGAGGGTCAGGACCACCAGGACGGCCCACACCAGCCACGACGTCACGGCCGTGGGCACGCCCACATCCCCCAGCGCCAGTGCCTGCGAGGGGTCGCCGAGGCGGAACGAAGACGTGCCGTCGCGCGGGGAGAGCCCGAACAGCGCCGCCAGCAGGACGACGACCGCAGCCAGCACGATCGGGGCCTTGAAGTGCCGCTGCTTGACGACCGCGAGGTGGATGGTGCCGTCGCTCTGCTCGAGCTGCGCGGTGGCGTTGTCTTGGATCGGAGCGCTCACGCGGCCACCGCCTTCTTCGCGGCCTTGGCTCGCGCCTTGGCAGCCTTCTCGGCATCGGACTTGGGCAGGAAGAACACCGCGCGCAGCAGCGGCGGCGCCGCGATGAAGAGCACGATGAGCGACTGCACGACGAGAACGATGTCGACCGGGATCCCCTGCGCCTGCATCGAGAACGATCCCGCCTTCAGCGCTCCGAACAGGATGCCCGCGGCGAACGTCCCCCACGCGCGGCTGCGTCCGAGCAGGGCGACCGTGATCGCGTCGAAGCCGATGCCGGCATCGATCGTGGCGCCGAAGCCGGTGGTCACGGTCCCCTGGATCTGGTTCATCGCTGCGAGCCCGGCGAGACCACCCGCGAACAGCATCGCGTAGATGTAGAGGCGGTCGACGCTCATGCCCGCCGCACGCGCGGCGTGAGGGTTCTCCCCCACCGCGCGCAGCCGCAGACCGAGGCTGGAGCGCTCGATCAGCCACCACACGAACACGGTCGCCGCGATCACGACGACGAAGCCCCAGTTGAGCTGCGGGAACTGCGGTCCCAGCAGGTCGGGGAACTGCGCCGACTCCGGGGTCGGCTTCGTGATGGGCTGGTTCGTGCCCTCCATCTGGAGCAGCCCGGGCGTGCGCAGCATCCACAGCAGCAGGTAGTACGCCACGTAGTTGAGCATGATCGTGAGGATCACCTCGTGCGCCCCGGTGCGCGCCTTCAGCAGACCCACCAGGCCGCCCCACAACGCACCGCCGACGATGCCGGCGATCAGCGTGATCGGCAGGTGCAGCCACAGCGGCAGGTCCAGGTTGAAGGCGAACAGCCCCGCGAACATGGCCGCGATGAGCATCTGACCACGGGCACCGATGTTGAACAATCCCGCGCGGAAGGCGAGCGCGACGCCGAGGCCGGCGGCGATGAGCGGAGTGGCGAAGCCGAGTGCGTTCGTCAGCGGCCTGATCTGGGCCGCGAAGTCCGCGCCGCGCGCATTGAAGATCGCTCCGCGGAAGAGCGCCTCGTATCCGTTGTAGACGGCCTGCCAGATCGCGACGAAGGTGTCGCCGGGGCGGGCGAAGAAGTAGCCGGATGCGGCCTGCACGTTCTCGTTCGTGAGGGCGATCAGGATGCCGCCCACGATCATCGCGAGCACGATCGCGAGCAGCGTCGTCACGGCGCTTCCGCGCATCAGCTCGCGCAGGAAGATACCGGACCGCGTCGGGGGGATCTCCTCGCCGGTCAGCGGCCCCGTGGCGCGCGGGAGCTCGGCATCGCCGTCGCTCTTGCGCGCGCCTCCATCGCTCGTGGGCGTCGAACCGCTCATGCGGCCACCTCCGGGTCGGTTGCGCCGGCCATCATGAGGCCGAGGGTGTCACGGGACGTGTCGCCGGGCACGATGCCGACGATGGTGCCGCGGTACATGACGGCGATGCGGTCGGCGAGGGCGCTGACCTCGTCCAGCTCGGTCGAGACCACGACGATCGGAATGCCCGCGTCCCTCGTCTCGATGATGCGCTTGTGGATGAACTCGATGGAACCGACGTCGACGCCGCGGGTGGGCTGTGCGACGACCAGCAGCCGCAGGTCGCGGCTCATCTCACGCGCGATGACCACCTTCTGCTGGTTTCCCCCCGACAACGTGCCGGCGGGAGTCTCCGGGCCGCGGGTGCGGATGTCGTACTCCTGGATGCGGTCGCGCGCGAACGCATCCAGCGCACGGCGGCGCAGCGTGCCACCGCGGGCGAACGCGGGGTCGGAGGAACGATCGAGCACGAGGTTCTCGGCGACCGAGAAACCGCCGACCAGGCCGTCCTCCTTCCGGTCCTCGGGGACGAACCCGACGCCCTCGTCGAGGATCGCCCGCACGCTCTTGCCGACCAGTTCGGTGCCGTCGAGGCTGATCGAGCCCTCGACGCGCGCCGCGAGCCCGACGATCGCCTCGACGAGCTCGGTCTGGCCGTTTCCCTGGACCCCTGCGATCGCGAGCACCTCTCCGGGGCGCACGTCGAAGTCGACGCCGTCGACGACGATCGCACCGGTGGAGGTGAGGACACGCAGCCCGCTCACCTTCAAGCCCCCCTCACCGAGCGTCGGCGGCTCCTTCTGGACGGTGAGCTCGACGGCCCGCCCGACCATGAGGGAGGCGAGCTCGGTGTTGGTGGCGGTCGGCGACGCTTCGCCGACGACCTTTCCGAGCCGGATGACGGTGATGCGGTCGGCGACCTCGCGGACCTCGCGCAGCTTGTGCGTGATGAAGACGATGGAGGTGCCCTCGTCGCGCAGCTGGCGCATGATCGCCATGAGCTCGTCGGTCTCCTGCGGCGTCAGCACCGCAGTCGGCTCGTCGAAGACGAGGACCTTCGCGTCGCGCGAGAGCGCCTTGATGATCTCGACGCGCTGCTGCACGCCGACGGGGAGATCTCCCACGAGGGCGTCGGGGTCGATCTCGAACCCGAAGCGCTGCGCGACCTCGCGCACGTGCGTACGAGCCGCGTTCAAGTCGAGGCGTCCGAGAGCCTTGGTGCTCTCGTGTCCGAGCATGACGTTCTCGGCGACGGTGAAGACGGGGATCAGCATGAAGTGCTGGTGGACCATGCCGATGCCCGCGGCCATGGCGTCGCCGGGGCCGCGGAAGTTCTGGACGACGTCGTCCAGGAGGATCTCGCCCTCATCGGCGCGATACAGGCCGTACAGCACGTTCATGAGGGTCGACTTGCCTGCGCCGTTCTCCCCCAGCAACGCATGGATCTCGCCGGGGCGGACCACCAGATCGATGTGGTCGTTGGCGACGAGGCTGCCGAATCTCTTGGTGATCCCGCGGAGCTCGAGCTTCATAGATGCACCCTACCTGGGTAGAAAATGCCTGTCGAAAGGCGTCGGAACGGGACTCGGGGCGAGCGGCTGGAAAGCCGCTCGCCCCGAGCTGGTGCGGTTCAGATCAAGAACCGGCGGGAGAGTTCTTCGAGGTCACCGTGATGGTTCCCGCGATGATGTCGTCCTGGAGCTTGGTCAGCTCGTCGGTCAGGCCCTCCGGCAGCTGCGACTCGAAGTCGTGGAAGCTCGAGAGCTTGACGCCCTCGTTCTTCAGCGTGCCGACGTAGGGGGTCGGGTCGAACTCGCCCTTGGAGGCCGCGACGGTCGCGTCGTAGACGGCGACGTCGATGGCCTTCATGATCGAGACCAGCGTGATGTCGGCGACGCTGTCGTCGGCGACGGCGAGGTCGCTGTCGACACCGAGCATGAGCGTGTTCTTCCCGCTGTCGGCGATGGCCGCGGCGGCGCTCTTGTAGATCGGTCCACCCACGGGCAGGATCACGTCGACGCCCTGGTCGAGCACACCCTGAGCGGTCTGCTTCGCGGTGTCGTTGGCGTCGAAGCCGCCGGTGAACGACCCCTCCTGCGTGTCGGCGTTCCAGCCGAAGAGCTGGACGTTCGCGCCCTTGTCCTCGTTGTACTTCTCGACGCCCATCGCGTAACCGTCCATGAAGACGGCGACCGAGGGGATCTGCATGCCGCCGAAGGTGCCGACCTTGTTGACGCCGTCCTTGGCGGACCACGCTGCGGCGGCGTAGCCACCGAGGTAGGCGGCCTCAGCCGTGTTGAAGACCAGCGGCTTGATGTTCGGCGCGTCGGTCTTGCCGTCGAAGTCGGTGTCGGCGTAGTCGTCGATGATCGCGAAGTCGAGGTCGGGGTTCGCGTTGGCGGCCTCGACGGTGGCGGCGGCGAGCTTGAAGCCGACGGCGATCACGAGGGTGCAGCCCTCCGAGATGGCGGTCTGCATGTTCGGCGCGTAGTCGTTGTCGTTGGTCGACTCGAACTCGAGCGGGGTGACGCCGAGCTCCTTGGCGGCCTTGTCCATGCCGTTCTTGGCGGACTCGTTGAACGACTTGTCGTCCCAGCCGCCCGCGTCGGAGACCAGGCACGGCTTGAAGCCGTCGACGACGTCGGACGCGGAGCCGCTCGTCGTTTCGGTCGTGGGGGCGGAGCCACAGCCGGCCAGCAGCGCCGCGGTGGCAGCGATGGCCAGGCCGCTGAGCAGCGCCTTGGTCGTCGTCTTCTTCACGAGTCCTCCATCAAGAGACGTGGGAATGCCCCGGCAGTTCCGGGGACGGATGCGGCAACGTTACCCAATGTGACGCGCCCACGACGGGCCGATCCGCAGGCCGCAACCCAATGGTTACAAACGGCCCGTGACACGCGTGCTCGGCGGCTGCGGCGGGCGGCCGCATCCGGTCTCAGAGCACGTCGCCGCGGCCGGTGAGCTTCAGCGCATCGACGACCTGCTTGACGCGCTGCGCGTGCTCCGTCGTGGTGACCAGGAGGGCGTCGGGGGTGTCGACCACGACGATGTCCTGCACGCCGATGAGGCTGATCACTCGCTGTGTCTGCGTCACCACGATGCCGCTGGAGGCGTCGGAGAGGATGCGGGCGTGCTCGCCGAGCACCGCCAGATCGTTCTTCCGGCCGTTGGAGACGAGCTTGGTGAGGCTTGCGAAGTCGCCCACGTCGTCCCAGTCGAAGTGGCCGGGGATGACGGCGAGCTTGCCCTTGGCCGCGGCAGGCTCGGCGACCGTGTAGTCGATCGCGATCTTCTTCAGGCTCGGCCAGATGCGATCGACCGCGGGCCCGCGGCGGTCGCGGTCGTCCCAGGCCTCGGCGAGCTCGAGCAGACCCGCGTGGAGCTCGGGCTCGTTCGCCTCGATCTCGGCCAGGAGCACGTCCGCGCGCGAGATGAACATGCCCGCGTTCCAGGAGTAGGCGCGGTCGGTGAAGTACTCGCGCGCCGTGGCGAGGTCGGGCTTCTCGACGAAGCGTTCGACGAGAGCCGCCTCCGGTGCCCCGTCGACGATCAGCTCGTCGGCCTTCTTGATGTATCCGAAACCGGTGGAGGGCTCCGACGGCTGGATGCCGATCGTGCAGATGTATCCGGCACGAGCGACGGCGACAGCCTGACGCACCGCGAAGTCGAAGACCCGCGAGCCCTGGATCACGTGGTCCGCGGCGAACGACCCGATCACGACATCGGGCTCTCGCCGCACCAGGATCGCCGCGGCGAGACCGATCGCGGCGGTGGAGTCGCGCGGCTCGGATTCGAGGAACACGTTCTTGTCGGGGATGCCGGGCAGCTGCTTCTCGACGGCCGCGCGATGCGCGCGCCCGGTGACGACCGCGATCCGGTCGTGGCCGGCCAGCGGCTCGAGACGGTCCCAGGTGTCGCGCAGCAGGGTCTGACCGGAGCCGGTCAGGTCGTGCAGGAACTTCGGAGCGTCGGCGCGCGAGAGCGGCCAGAGTCTGCTGCCGATGCCGCCTGCCGGGATGACGGCGTAGAAACCCTCGATCTCATTCCCCATACCGGCCAGCCTATCCGCCGGTTGTGTCGGGCGAATGTCGCTGCGGCGACGCGTCACCGATGAGAGCCACCGGTCCATTTATCTCGACGTCGAGATTGTTAGGTTCGCCTAAAGGGCGCCGTTGTGCTGCGGCGAATACACTGTCGGCAGCGCCCGCGTGACGCAGGGGACCAGCAAAAACCCCGAAGGGCAACGCCTGCCCCACCGTGTTCGATCAGGGAGGACGACCGTGGCTGCACCGGCACGCGTCACACCATCGCTCGCTCAGACGACGTCCAAGACGCCGCGTGGAACGCTGTACCGCGGCAACGAGGGCATGTGGTCCTGGGTCCTGCACCGCATCACGGGTGTGTCGATCTTCTTCTTCCTTCTCGTGCACGTGCTCGACACCG
Source organism: Microbacterium sp. SORGH_AS_0428 (assembly GCF_031453615.1). Taxonomy (NCBI): domain Bacteria; kingdom Bacillati; phylum Actinomycetota; class Actinomycetes; order Micrococcales; family Microbacteriaceae; genus Microbacterium; species Microbacterium sp. SORGH_AS_0428. The sequence continues at coordinate 1,089,315 of NZ_JAVIZT010000001.1, forward strand.
CCCTCATCCGCGTCTCCCCCGAGGCGTACGACGCGGTCATCGGCACGTACAAGAACCCCGTGATGGGCATCGGTGAGGTCGTGCTCGTGGCCGCGATCGCCTACCACGCCTACAACGGTCTGCGCATCATCGTCGTCGACTTCTGGTCGAAGGGCGCGCGCTACCAGCGTCAGCTCTGGTGGGTCGTGCTGGGCCTGTGGGCCGTCACGATGCTGGGCTTCGCCCCCCGCCACCTCATGAACGTCTTCGCCGCGACGGGAGGCGGTCACTGATGAGCGCGACGATCGCCGATCCCCGCAGCCCCTTCTCCGCACCGCGGCGCAAGGGCCCCAACCTCGAGAAGTGGGGCTGGGTGTACATGCGCGCCTCGGGCCTGGTGCTCGTGGTGCTGATCTTCGGACACCTCTTCGTCAACCTCATGACGGGCGACGGAGTCCATCAGATCGACTTCGCCTTCGTCGCCGGCAAGCTCTCCTCGCCGTTCTGGCAGTGGTGGGATGTCGCGATGCTCTGGCTCGCCCTCATCCACGGCGGCAACGGCATGCGCACGATCGTCAACGACTACGTCACGCACGCCACGACCCGGCGCGTGCTCGTCTGGGCCATCTGGATCGTGTCGGCCTTCCTGATCCTGCTCGGCACGCTCGTCGTCTTCACCTTCGACCCCTGCCTCGGCGTGACCAGCGACAGCGTGATGTGGGAGGTGTGCCAGTAGGCACGCCGCGTCCCACGGATCAGAACAGACAAGAGGAATCCCACCTGTGAGCACTCACTCCACCGCGGACACCGTCGTCAAGGACGGTGTCTACTACCACCAGTTCGACATCGTGATCGTGGGCGCCGGCGGCGCCGGGATGCGTGCGGCGATCGAGGCCGGCCCCGGCGCGAAGACCGCCGTCATCTCCAAGCTCTACCCGACGCGCTCGCACACGGGTGCCGCTCAGGGCGGCATGGCCGCGGCTCTGGCCAACGTCGAAGAGGACTCGTGGGAGTGGCACACCTTCGACACGATCAAGGGCGGCGACTATCTCGTCGACCAGGATGCGGCGGAGATCCTCGCCAAGGAGGCCATCGACGCGGTCATCGACCTCGAGAACATGGGCCTGCCCTTCAACCGCACCCCCGACGGCAAGATCGACCAGCGCCGCTTCGGCGGCCACACCGCCGACCACGGCAAGAGCCCGGTCCGCCGCGCTTGTTACGCCGCCGACCGCACCGGCCACATGATCCTGCAGACGCTGTTCCAGAACTGCGTCAAGCTCGGCATCAACTTCTTCAACGAGTTCTACGTGCTCGATCTCGTCACGGTCGAGGACGGCGGCACCACGAAGGTCGCCGGCGTCGTCGCATACGAGCTGGCCACCGGCGACCTGCACGTCTTCCAGTCCAAGGCGGTCGTTTTCGCCACCGGCGGCTTCGGCAAGATCTTCAAGACCACCTCCAACGCCCACACGCTCACCGGTGACGGTGTCGGCATCGTCTGGCGCAAGGGGCTCCCGCTGGAGGACATGGAGTTCTTCCAGTTCCACCCGACCGGCCTCGCCGGTCTCGGCATCCTGTTGACCGAGGGCGCGCGAGGAGAAGGAGCCATCCTGCGCAACGCCTCCGGCGAGCGTTTCATGGAGCGCTACGCACCGACCATCAAGGACCTCGCCCCGCGCGACATCGTCAGCCGCTGCATGGTGCAGGAGGTCGAGGAGGGACGCGGCGCCGGCCCCCACAAGGACTACGTGCTCCTGGACTGCACGCACCTGGGTGCCGAGGTGCTCGAGACCAAGCTCCCCGACATCACCGAGTTCGCCCGCACCTACCTCGGCGTCGACCCCGTCGTCGAGCCCGTGCCCGTCATGCCGACGGCGCACTACGCGATGGGCGGCATCCCGACCAACATCGAGGCCGAGGTCCTCAGCGACAACGACACCGTCGTTCCCGGGCTGTACGCCGCGGGCGAGTGCGCGTGCGTCTCGGTGCACGGCTCCAACCGCCTCGGCACCAACTCCCTGCTCGACATCAACGTGTTCGGCAAGCGTGCCGGACGAAACGCGGTGAAGTACGTGCAGAGCGGTGCGGAGTTCGTGCCGCTGCCCGAGGACCCGGCACGCGAAGTGCGCGAGATGATCGAGGGCCTGCGCAACAACCCCGGCACCGAGCGCATCGCGGTGCTGCGCAAGACGCTCCAGGACGAGATGGACCGCAAGGCGCAGGTGTTCCGCACCGACCAGTCGCTCGGCGAGGTGATGCTCGTGATCGCCGAGCTGCGCGAGCGCTACAAGAACATCCACGTCGACGACAAGGGCAAGCGGTACAACACCGATCTGCTCGAAGCCGTCGAGCTCGGCTTCCTCCTCGACATCGCCGAGGTCGTCGCCGTCGCCGCGCGCAACCGCAAGGAGAGCCGCGGCGGCCACATGCGCGACGACTATCCGACGCGCGACGACGAGAACTACATGAAGCACACGATGTCCTACCTGTCGGGCGATGCGCACTCCTCCCACCCCGAGGACCACATCCGACTCGACTGGAAGCCGGTCGTCTTCACCAAGAACGAGGCCGGGGAACTGCGCTACCCGCCGCTGGAGAGGAAGTACTGAGCATGGCCGCCACCGCCATCGCCGAGACCACCACCGAAGCCCCCCAGGTGCAGGAGACCAACGACTCCGGCATCCAGGCGTTCCTGGTCACCTTCATCGTGCGCCGGTTCAACCCGGAGCTGGACGAGGAGCCGCGCTGGGTCGACTACGACGTCGAGGTGTACTCCACCGATCGCGTGCTCGACGCCCTGCACAAGATCAAGTGGGAGGTCGACGGTTCGCTCGCCTTCCGCCGCTCCTGCGCCCACGGCATCTGCGGCTCGGACGCCATGCGCATCAACGGCCGCAACCGCCTGGCCTGCAAGACGCTGATCAAGGACCTCGACATCTCGAAGCCGATCTACGTCGAGGCGATCAAGGGTCTGCCGCTGGAGAAGGACCTCATCGTCGACATGGAGCCCTTCTTCGCGTCCTACCGCGAGGTGCAGCCGTTCCTCATCGCGAACTCCACGCCCGAGAAGGGCAAGGAACGCGTGCAGTCGATCGTCGACCGCGAGCGCTTCGACGACACCACCAAGTGCATCCTCTGCGCCGCGTGCACCTCGTCGTGCCCTGTGTTCTGGACCGACGGCCAGTACTTCGGCCCGGCCGCGATCGTCAACGCGCACCGCTTCATCTTCGACTCGCGCGACGACGCCGGCGATGTGCGCCTGGACATCCTCAACGACAAGGAGGGCGTGTGGCGCTGCCGCACCACCTTCAACTGCACCGAGGCGTGCCCGCGCGGCATCCAGGTGACCAAGGCGATCGCCGAGGTCAAGCAGGCGGTCCTGCGCGGCTGACCGGATGCGCAGCCTCGCTGCGCGATCTCGCTAGGGTGAGGGCGTGAGGCGAGCTGCGGAGAACGACGCCGACGTGCGATTCGTGCTGCCTCAGGACGAGAGCTCCCTGCGGGAGCGGTGGGATTCGGCGCAGGCGAACCTGCGCGAACGTCTCGATGAGCCGATCGAGAAGGCCACAGCGCTGACCCGTCGCACCCTCGCCTGGTTCCCCATCCGGGTCTGGCGGCACTTCCTTCAGCACAACGGCTTCCTGCTGGCCGCAGGCGTCAGCTACCAGTCGTTGTTCGCGATCTTCGCCGGCATCTATCTCGCCGCAGCCGCCGTCGGGCTCTGGCTGGGCGGCGACGACGCGGCCGTGGATCAGCTGATCGACATCGTCAACAGCTACATCCCGGCCCTCATCAGCGAGAACGGGCTCGTCAAGCCGAGCCAGGTCGAGGCCGTCGCCTCACAGAGCAGCGGAGGCCTGCTGCCGGTGACCGGAGCCATCGCGCTCGTGGTGGTCATCTGGACGGCCATCGGCTTCATCACCTACACCCGCCGCGCGGTGCGCGACACGTTCGGCCTGCCCTTCGACTCCCGCAGCTACCTCATGCTGAAGGCCAGGGACCTCCTGGCTGCGGCACTGTTCGGCATCGCGCTGCTCGCCGGCTGGATGCTCGTGCAGATCACCACGTGGGCGTTGGATCTGCTGGCGAGCATCCTGCAGTGGCAGCCGGACTCCACGTGGTCGACCATCCTCGCGCGCGCACTCAGCCTGGTCGTCGCCTTCCTGGTCAACGCCGTGGCGCTCGCTCTGCTCTTCCGTTTCCTCACCGGCACATCGCTGCGCTGGCGCCGCATCTGGCCGGGATCGATCCTCGGCGGGGCCGCTCTCGCCCTGCTGCAGGTGGGCGCCGGGCTCCTGCTCCGCTACACGCCGAGCAATCCGCTCATCGCGACCTTCGCCATCTTCATCGGCTTCCTCCTGTGGTTCCGCATCACCGGCATCGTGATCCTCGTGGCGGCGGCGTGGATCGCGGTCTCCACCTCCGACCGAGACCTGCCGCTGGTCGAGCTGAGCGACGCCGAGCGCGAAGCACTCGAAGTGCACGCCCTGTCGGTCGCCGCGCAGGTGCGCCTGCGCGAGGCGCGCGAGCGCGCCCGCCACGCGGCGTGGTGGCAACGTCCTGCTGCCCGCCGCCGCGTCGAGCGAGCGGCGAGGGAGCGGGATGCGGCCGCCGCCGCGGTCGCGGCGCTCACCACTCGGCCGGCGTTACGGCACCTCCTCGACTGAGCATCCGTGTCGGTGGCGCCGGATACGCTGAAAGGCGTGTCACGAACCCTCCGCATCGCCTCTGTCAACGTCAACGGAATCCGCGCCGCGGTGAGAAACGGCATGGCGGGCTGGCTCGACACTGCGGGGGTCGACATCCTGACGCTGCAGGAGGTGCGAGCCGAGCTCACGCACCTCGAGAGCGCGCTGCCGGGGTGGGAGCTCGTGCACGACGAGTCGCTCAGCAAGGGACGCTCCGGGGTGGCGGTGGCCAGCCGCATCCCGATCACCGCATCGCGCATCGAGCTGGGCGACGAGAGCGTCGACTCGCGCGGCCGCTGGATCGAGGCCGACGTCGAGGTCGACGGCGAGCAGCTCACGGTGGTCAGCGCCTACGTGCACTCCGGCGAAGACGGCACTCCCCGCCAGGACGCGAAGTACGGGTTCCTGGACGCGATGAGCGTCCGCCTCGCGCAGCTGGCGCAGGGCGACGCTCTCGCGCTCGTCACCGGCGACCTCAACGTCGGGCACCGACCGCTCGACATCAAGAACTGGCGCGGCAACCAGAAAAAGGCCGGGTTCCTCCCCCGTGAGCGCTCGTACTTCGACCGCTTCTTCGGCGAGGCCGGCTCCCTGGTGACCGGTGTCGACGGGGTCGAGGGCGTCGGGCTCGGATGGGTCGACGTGGGACGCCGCTTCGCCGGCGAGGTCGACGGCCCGTACACGTGGTGGTCCAACCGCGGTCAGGCGTTCGACAACGACACCGGCTGGCGCATCGACTACCACATGGCCACTCCCGCGCTCGCGACGCGTGTGGCCGACTACCGGGTGGCGCGGGCCGCGTCGTACGCCGAACGGTGGAGCGACCACGCCCCCGTGGTGGCCGACTACCGTCTGGGCGCCTGAAGGCGACGGCGCACCGCATCCGGGTCCGTAGAATCGACGGGTGAGCAAAGCGCGCCTGTACTCCGGAATGCAGCCCTCGGCCGACTCCCTCCAGATCGGCAACTACATCGGGGCCCTGCTGCAGTGGCGCGACCTGCAGGAGTCGTACGACGCGTTCTTCTCCGTCGTCGACCTGCACGCGCTCACCCAGCCGAACGACCCGGCAGAGCTCCGCGCGAAGACCCGGCGTACGGCGGCCCAGTACATCGCGGCCGGCATCGAGCCGTCGAAGTCGGCGCTGTACGTGCAGTCGCACGTTCCCGCGCACGCCGAGCTGGCCTGGGTCCTGTCGACGATCACCGGCTTCGGCGAGGCGGGGCGGATGACGCAGTTCAAGGACAAGTCGCAGCGCTACGGCACCGACGCGACCAATGTGGGCCTGTTCACCTATCCGGTGCTCATGGCGGCCGACATCCTGCTGTACCAGACCAATGTGGTGCCCGTCGGGGACGACCAGAAGCAGCACGTCGAACTGACCCGCGACCTTGCCGAGCGCTTCAACGCGCGCTATGGCCAGACCTTCACGGTGCCGACACCCGTCATCCAGCAGGGCACGGCCCGCATCTACGACCTGCAGAATCCGACGTCGAAGATGTCGAAGTCCGCCGAGTCGGACGCGGGTGTGCTGTGGCTGCTGGACGACCCGGCTGTCAGCGCGAAGAAGATCATGCGCGCGGTGACCGACTCCGAGGGTGTGGTGCGGTACGACCGCGAGACCAAGCCCGGCGTGTCGAACCTGCTCGTGATCTTCGCCGCCCTGACGGGTCGGCAGATCCCCTCCATCGAGGACGAGTTCGCGGGCCGCGGGTACGGCGACTTCAAGAAGGCGCTGGCGGAGGTCGTCGTGTCGGAGTTCGGCCCGGTGCGCGAGCGCGCCCTGGCCATGCTCGACGACCCCGCTGAACTCGACCGGGCCCTGGCCGTCAACGCGCAGAAGGCCTCGGCCGTGGCGGAGCAGACCCTCGGCGACGTGTACGACCGCATCGGTCTGCTCCGGCGCAGCTGACCCCCACCCCGGGTGTGCCGGCCGCGGCGGTAGGCGGGTGTGCCTGACGACCCGAACTCCTGCAGAACCGCGCCGCGGGCGCGGCTGAACCGGCGAAAGTGACGGATTGCAGGAGTTCGGGCCGACGGCGGCCCGGGTAACCGGAGTGGACACCCCACGCCCTCACGCGGCGGATGCGGGCGACGACACAGTCACCCGCATCCGCCGCGTCACGAGTGACGGCGTTCAGTCGCTCGCTCTGCTGCGGCCTCCGCGCCGCTGACGAGCGAGTACCGCGCGGAGAGCCGCGCGCACCGCATCCGGGCGGTGAAAGACGTCCTCTGCAAGGATTCGGATCGTCACGTAGCCCAACTCGGCCGCGGCGAGGTCTCGGCGCCGGTCGCGGATCTGCTGAGAGACGTCGCCGTGGAACGCGCGACTGTCGCACTCCACGATGAGCCAATCATCGACGAGCAGGTCCACCCTTCCCACTCCCCGAAGCCGGACCTGCAGCGCGGGGCGGTATCCCAGGCTCCGCAGCATCAGCCGCACGAGCGTCTCCGTGCCCGCCTCGGCCCGAGCATCGACGAGCGCGCGCAGAGCCCGGTAGCGCCGCGGAAGCCGGTCGAAGACCGCGTCGAGTTCGTCCGCACCGATCAGCCCGAGATGCAGTGCACTGTCGAGGCTCGCGACGGCGACTCTGGGCGACTGACAGCAGCACGCCTGGGCGAGCGCCTCCACCAGATCGGCGTGGAGATCCGCCCGCGCGCACGCGGAGTCACGCCAGTGCGCACGTATGTCGCGGTGACGACGCGGCAAGCGCGAGTCCGCACGGTCGAATTGCAGATGGGTTTCACTGTCGGACAGGACGAAAACGCCGAGCGCACCGAGCAGCGACACGCAGTCGAGACGTCCGCCCGCGCGAGCAGCGACCAGGTGTCGCTCGTCGATGCCACCCCAGACGTAGCGGCCGCGTCGTACCCGGATGAGATCGCCACCCTCGACCGCGCGCCGAATCGTCGCGCGGGTGTAGCCTCGCAGGCGCAGCTCGGCCGTGCGCAGGTACGAGGGCGACGGTAACAGCATGTCGACAGCCTCACCGCACGCGCCGGCCATTCGTCGACGAGAGCCGGTTGTGCGAGGAACGCGCCGTGAGCCTCGGCCGGTGGAGGACTCTCCGAGCGCGGAGCAGTCTCGATGGCAGCGCTCGTCCGGCCCGAACTCCTGCAAGACCCGCCGCGCGGGGCCGGCGGGAGCAGCCGACGCCGGATGTGCAGGAGTTCGGTACGGAGCAGTGGAGCGGAGGGGACGGCGGCACCGAACGCGCGCCCGCGGGAGCCGTCCGGCCCGAACTCCTGCAGAACCCGCCGGGCGGGGCCGGCGGGAGCAGCCAACGCCGGATGTGCAGGAGTTCGGGTCGCGATCCCGGTGCCGCGAGCGATGTGTGCCCGCCCAGGCCGGTAGCCGTGGCGAGGATCAGCCGTGGCGGGATCAGCCGCCGGCGAGGGCGTCGACGGCGAAGCGGATGTGGCGCTCGGCGAGGTCGGCGGCGGCCGCGCCGTCGTGGCGCTCGATCGCCTCGAGCAGCTCGACGTGCTGCGCGTGCAGGATCGCGGCCAGGCCCTCCCAGTCGCGGTAGTCGCGGAGGGCCTCGAGGATGCGGCTGCTCAGCGACTCCCGGATCGCCACGGTCATGGAGGCGACCAGCCGGTTGCCCCCGGCCTGCGCGATCGCGACATGGAAGGCCGTGTCGGTGTCGTTGTACTCCGCGGGACCGAGCCCGGGGACGGCGCCCGCGTCGAGCGCGGTGCGGATCACGGCGATCGCCTCGGCGTCCGCGTTCCGCGCGGCGAGTTCGGCGCTCGAGCGCTCGAGCACGATGCGCGCCTCGATGACGTCGGGATAGGGGTAGTTCGCGAGGGCGGCGTGCAGCCGCAGGAAGCGGGTGAGCGCGGCGTCGGGCAGCGCGGCGACGAATGTACCGGCGTCTGCGCCCGCACCGACCTGGGCGCGCAGCACACCCTGTCCTTCCAGCACTCGCACGGCCTCGCGAACGCCCGCGCGACTCACGCCCAGACGTGCGGCCAGCTCGCGCTCGGAAGGGAGCGGGTCGTCGACCTGCAGCGAGCCGGACATGATCTGGTCCTCGATCGCCTGGATGACGAGCTCGTGCGCGCGACTGCGCTGAACGGGTGCCCATTCCGGGGTGCGCTGATCTGTCACCGGGGTATCCTCTCGCCTTCGAGCCGAACGCAACCGGCGGGTTGACGTCGCCGAGGCCGGGGTCTACTGTACCGCAGAGGTCAGACCAATCGATACGCCCTCTGCGCCGCGCGCTCCCACCTCGAAGGACGATGATGAGTCCCCTCAGCCGACAGCTCCCCGATCCGCGCGAACTCCTCGAGCTCATGCAGTTCAAGACGCCTGATCTGAACGCCAAGCGCCGCCGCCTCTCTGCGGCCCTGACGATCGACGACCTCCGGCGCATCGCGAAGCGCCGCACCCCGAAAGCAGCCTTCGACTACACCGACGGCGCGGCGGATGGGGAGATCTCCCTGCAGCGGGCCCGCCAGGCGTTCCGCGACATCGAGTTCCACCCTTCGATCCTCCGCGACGTGTCACGGGTCGACACCGCGACGACGATCTTCGGCGGACCCTCCGCCCTCCCCTTCGGCATCGCACCGACCGGCTTCACGCGCCTCATGCAGACGGAGGGCGAGTACGCCGGTGCCGCCGCCGCCGGTGCCGCCGGCATCCCCTTCACCCTCTCGACGCTCGGGACGACGTCGATCGAGAACGTGAAGGCGACCAACCCGAACGGGCGCAACTGGTTCCAGCTGTACGTCATGCGCGACCGCGACATCTCCTACGGCCTCGTCGAACGGGCGGCCGCGGCGGGCTTCGACACGCTGTTCTTCACCGTCGACACCCCCGTCGCCGGTGCGCGCCTGCGCGACAAGCGCAACGGATTCTCCATCCCGCCGCAGCTGAGCGTCGGCACCATCGTCAACGCCATCCCCCGCCCCTGGTGGTGGTTCGACTTCCTCACCACACCGAAGCTCGAGTTCGCGTCGCTGACCACGACCGGTGGCACCGTCGGTGAACTCCTCAACAACGCGATGGACCCGTCGATCTCCTTCGAGGACCTCGACATCATCCGCTCGCTCTGGCCCGGCAAGATCGTCATCAAGGGCGTGCAGAACGTTCCGGATGCGCGCAAGCTCGTCGATCTCGGCGTGGACGGCCTCGTTCTCTCCAACCACGGCGGCCGCCAGCTCGACCGCGCCCCGATTCCGTTCCATCTGCTGCCCGAGGTGGTGCGCGAGGTCGGACGCGACACCGAGATCGCGATCGACACCGGCATCATGGACGGCGCCGACATCGTCGCCTCGATCGCGATGGGGGCGAAGTTCACCCTCATCGGCCGCGCATACCTCTACGGACTCATGGCGGGCGGCCGGGCCGGCGTCGACCGGGCGATCGCCATCCTCGCCGAGCAGGTCGAGCGCACCATGAAGCTGCTCCAGGTGAGCGAGCTCGCCGAGCTGACCCCGGCTCACGTGACCCAGTTGCAGCGTCTCGCACCGCGCGCCACGAGCGACGTACGGGTCTGACGCGCACGGTAGCGTGACCGGATGCTGCCCGTCGTCCTTCGCACCGCACGCCTCGAGCTGTCGGCGCCGACCGCATCCGATGCTCAGGCCATCCACGACGCGTGCCAGGATCCTGCCATCGGGCATTTCACGACCGTCCCCTCGCCGTATCTGCGCCGGTACGCCGACGAGTTCGTGGCGCAGACGGCCGAGCACTGGGACGACCTCTCGCACGCGACGTGGGCGATCCGCCGCGACGGCGCGCTGTCGGGGATGATCGGCCTGCACCATCTGCAGGAGACGGGATCGGCGGAGCTCGGCTTCTGGGTGGCCGCTCCCGAGCGCGGGCGAGGCATCGTGCGGGAGGCGTCGGAAGCCGTCATCGACTGGGGTTTCGCGACCGACGCGCTCGAGCTCGTGCGTCTGGAGTGGCGCGCGGCTGTGGGCAACACGGCGTCCGCGCGGGCGGCGAAGGCGCTGGGCTTCCGGTTCGAAGGGACGCTGCGCCAGGCTCTGCGCAACGGCCATGGCGAGCGCAGCGACGGCTGGATCGCAAGTCTGCTGGCGACCGATGATCGCACGCCGCAGGAGTGGCCGATAGCCCTCTGACACCGTCGGGCGCGCGTGGCAGGATGTCGCCATGCCCGAGATGCCGGAGGTGCGGGGACTCGTCGACTTCCTCGGCGCGCGCCTGACGGAGCTTGCGATCACCCAGGCACGGGTCAGCGCGATCTCTGCGCTGAAGACCTACGACCCGCCCATCGAGGCTCTCGTGGGGGCTCGCGTTCAGAGCGTGGTCCGCCGCGGCAAGTTCGTCGACATCGCGACGGATGCGGGGGCGCACCTCGTCTTCCACCTGGCGAAGGCGGGGTGGCTGCGCTGGCACGACACGCTGCCGACGACGCTCATCAAACCGGGCCGCTCCCCCATCGCGCTGCGGGTGGGCTTCGCCGACGGTTCGGGGTTCGATCTGACCGAGGCGGGCACCAAGAAGTCGCTCGCCGTCTCGGTCGTGCGCGAACCCGACGAGGTTCCCGGCATCGCCCGGCTCGGCCCCGACCCGCTCGATCCCGCCTTCACGCGCGATGCACTGGCCGCGCTCCTGGCAGGTCGCCGTACGCAGATCAAGGGGGTCCTGCGGGATCAGTCGATCGTCGCCGGAATCGGCAACGCCTACTCCGACGAGATCCTCCACGTCGCGAAGCTCTCGCCGTATGCCCTCGCCGCGACCCTCGACGACGCCGAGATCGACACTCTGTACGCCGCGACGATCGACACGCTGCGCGACGCGGTCGAGGCGGCATCCGGCAAGCCTCCTGCCGAGTTGAAGGACGCCAAGCGGCGGGGGATGCGGGTGCACGGCCGCCAGGGCGAGGCGTGCCCGGTGTGCGGTGACGTCGTGCGGTCGGTGTTCTTCGCCGACAACTCCCTCGAGTACTGCGCCACGTGCCAGACCGGCGGCAAGGTGCTGGCGGACCGACGCCTGTCGCGGCTGCTGAAGTGAGAGTCGTGTCGGTGCATGTCCGGGAATGAAACAGACCATCCGGCGTTGACTACACTCAGTGCAGAACGTGCTCCGGGGTCGGTGAGAATCCGAACCGGCGGTGACAGTCCGCGAGTGTGAACCTCTGTGAGGAGGGGATCACCGATCCGGTGGAACTCCGGGACCGACGGTGATGCGACGCAGGTCGCGAGTCCGGATGGGAGGCGCACGAGCGCTCAGCGGCGTGTCCGCGAGCGCCGCGACGGCTACCCGGAGCCCGCCGATCAGGAGGCCCGAGACATGCCGGTGAGCGAGACCGAGGAACGCGCCATGGCGCGAGCGCTGGAGCTTGCCCGGCGAGGCCCCGTCGGCGTGAACCCTCAGGTGGGCGCCGTGCTCCTCTCCCCCGAGGGCGACGTGATCGCCGAGGGCTGGCACCACGGCGCCGGAACGGCCCACGCCGAGGTCGACGCGCTGTCGCAGGCAGATCCGGATGCGGTGCGCGGCGCGACCGCCGTGGTCACCCTCGAGCCGTGCAACCACACCGGCCGCACCGGCCCGTGCGCCCTCGCGCTCATCGAGGCGGGAGTCGCCCGGGTCGTCTACGCGATGAGCGATCCCACCCCGACCGCATCCGGCGGCGCCGAGCGCCTGCGCGCGGCCGGCGTCGAGACGGAGTCCGGCGTGCTCGCGGACGAGGCGCAGGAACTGCTCGCCTCGTGGGCCGAGGCGCAGCGGCTGGGGCGCCCGCACGTCACCGTGAAGTGGGCGCAGAGCCTCGACGGCCGCGCGGCGGCGGCCGACGGCTCCAGTCAGTGGATCACCGGCTCCGAGGCTCGCGAGGACGTGCATCGTCGGCGCGCGGGCGCCGACGCGATCATGGCGGGCACCGGCACCGTCCTCGCGGACGATCCGGCTCTGACCGCTCGCACACCCGACGGCGAGCTGCGGCCGACCCAGCCACGACCCGTCGTGGTCGGCGAACGCGACATCCCCTCCGACGCCGCCGTGCTCCGCCACCCGAAAGAGCCCTGGCACCTGCGCACGCGCGATCTGCACGAGGTCCTGGCCACCCTGCACGAGCGTGGCATCCAGCGGGTCTTCGTGGAGGGCGGCCCGCACCTGCAGAGCGCTCTGCTGCGCGCGGGCCTCGTGGACGAGCTGCTGACCTACGTCGCCCCCGTGCTGCTGGGCGGCGAGCACGTCGCCCTCGACGACCTCGGTGTCGCCGACATCTCCCAGGCGCGTCGCCTGCAGCTGCTCGAGACCCGCCGGCTCGGCGACGACCTGCTGCTCATCTCACGGCCCGCCGCATCCGCCGAAAAACCCGCCTCCGATCGAGAAGGAGCCCACTGATGTTCACCGGGATCGTGGAAGAGATCGGCACCGTCACGCACACGGAGCCCTCGGGCGACGGCGTGCGGCTGACGGTCAACGCCCCTCGAGCGGTATCGGATGCGGCGCACGGCGACTCGATCTCCGTCTCGGGCGTCTGCCTCACCGTCGTCGATCAGGGCGAGGACTGGTTCACCGCCGACGTCATGCGCCAGACGCTCGACGTCACCGCGATCGGCGGCGTCGCAGCGGGAACGCCCGTCAACATCGAGCGCGCGACGGCCGCCGGCGGACGCCTGGGCGGCCACATCGTGCAGGGTCACGTCGACGGCACGGGCCGCGTGCTCGAGGTGCGCCCCGGCACCCAGTGGCGGGTCATCCGCATCTCGCTGCCGACGGACCTCGCCCCGCTGGTGGTCGACAAAGGCTCGATCGCGCTCGACGGCGTCTCCCTCACGGTGAGCGCCGCGAGCGACCCGTCCGCCGCAGAGCCCTGGTTCGAGGTGTCGCTGATCCCCGAGACACTCGCCGCCACGACGCTCGGCGCGCGCGTCGCGGGCGACGTCGTCAATCTGGAGACCGACATCCTGGCGCGTCACGTGCAGCGACTGCTGGCCTTCGCCCCCGCAACGGAAGGTGGCTCGCGATGAGTCTGAGTTCCATTCCCGAGGCCCTCGAGGCCCTCGCCGCCGGTCGCCCGGTCATCGTCGCCGACGACGAGAACCGTGAGAACGAGGGCGATGTGATCCTCTCGGCCCAGCTCGCGACCCCCGAGTGGATCGCGTGGACGGTGCGCTGGTCGAGCGGCTTCATCTGCGCACCCATGCCCGCGGAGTGGGCGGACCGCCTGGATCTTCCTCCCATGGTCGAGGTGAACCAGGATGCGCGCGGCACCGCGTACACGGTCAGCGTCGATGCCGCATCCGGCGTGACGACCGGCATCAGCGCCGCCGACCGGGCGCACACGCTGAACGTGCTGGCGGATCCGGCATCCGCGCCCTCCTCGGTGAACCGCCCGGGCCACATCCTGCCGCTGCGCGCGGTGGACGGCGGCGTGCGCGAGCGCGGCGGCCACACCGAGGCGGCTGTCGACCTCATGCGCCTGGCAGGGCTCGAGCCCGTCGGCGCGATCGCCGAGATCGTCGACGAGGACGGCAGCATGATGCGCCTTCCCGGTCTCATGGCGCTCGGCGAGCGCGACAATATCCCCGTCATCACGATCGAGCAGCTCGTGGGCTACCTGGACGACGTGGACCCGCGCGAGGAGCCCTCTGCCGCGTCGTCGCACCGCCGTCGGGTGAGCTTGCGCGCCGAGGCGACCGTGCCCACCTCGCACGGCGAGTTCCGTTTCCTCGCCTACAAGGACCGCGTGACCGGCACGGACCACCTGGCCGTCGTCAAGGGTGAGCTCGATGACGCGCCGCTCGTGCGCGTGCACTCCGAGTGCCTGACCGGCGAGGCCTTCGGTTCGCTGAAGTGCGAGTGCGGCCCGCAGCTGGATGCGGCGCTCGACCGCATCGAGAAGGACGGCGGTGTCGTGGTGTACATGCGCGGACACGAGGGCCGCGGCATCGGCCTCATCAACAAGCTGCGCGCCTACAACCTGCAGGAGCGGGGTCTGGACACGGTCGATGCGAACCTGGCGCTGGGTCTTCCCGCCGATGCGCGTGACTACGCCGCCGCCGCCGGAATCCTCGCCGACCTCGGCGTCGAACGGGTACGCCTTCTGACCAACAACACCGACAAGGTCACGCAGTTGCGCGCCCTCGGTCTCGACGTCGTCGAGCAGGTTCCGCTGCTCGTGGGCGTCGGCCCCAACAACCACCAGTACCTCGCCACCAAGCGCGACCGGATGGGACACATCATCGCGGACGAGGACCTCACCGAAGCGCTCGCGCAGATGAAGGAGAACCGATGAGCGGCCACGGCGCCCCCCAGCAGAGCGAGATCGACGCGCGCGGCCTTCGGGTCGTGATCGTCGCCGGCACCTGGCACGAGACGATCAGCGACGGGCTCATCGCCGGCGCGGAGCGGGTGCTCACCGCATCCGGCGCCGACTACTCGCTCGTGCGCGTGGCGGGCTCGTTCGAGCTCCCCGTCGTCGCCAAGGCGGCGCTGGAGTCCGGCGCCGACGCGGTCATCGCCCTCGGTGTGATCATCCGCGGCGGCACCCCCCACTTCGAGTTCGTCTCCTCCGCCGCGACCGACGGCCTGACCCGCGTCGCCCTCGACACCGGCAAGCCCGTCGGCTTCGGGGTGCTGACGCTCGACGACGAGAAGCAGGGACTCGATCGCGCGGGGCTCTCCGGCTCGAAGGAGGACAAGGGCGCGGAGGCGGCGGATGCGGCACTGCGCACCGCCCTGACGCTGCGCGAGCTCCGCGGCTGAGCGCCCTCGGAGAGCCAACCTTCAGTAATACATAAGGTATGGTGGCGGCTATGGAGATCCTGCGTCACATCGTCGTCCTCGTGCACCTCGTCGGCTTCGCCATCCTCTTCGGAGCATGGGTCGTGGAGGCCGCGAGCCGCCGCATCCGCATCACCCGGCTCATGAGCCTGGGCATGACCGTCGCGGCGGTCGCCGGCCTCGCCCTCGCCGCCCCGTGGGGCATCGAGTACGAGCTGAACTACGTCAAGATCGGCGTCAAGCTCGTCGTGCTGCTGGTCATCGCAGCGCTTCTGGGCATCGGCTCGGCCCGTCAGCGCCGCACCGGCTCGCTGCCCGCGGCGATCTTCTGGCCGATCGGCATCCTCACCCTCGCCAACGCCGCCATCGCCGTCATCTGGCGCTGAGCGGTTCGCGTCCCGGCCCGCACGGCGCCGGGACGCGAACCCTGGGCGTAAACTGTGTGTCCGTGCGCCGGCCACACCGCCGACGCCCCGGTGACCCAGCGATGTGACGCCCGGTGCACCACCCCCGCCCGAGCTCTCGCCGCCGGCGCGTTCCCACGAGGACGCCTCTCGCTCTTCCGACAGGTCTGTCCTCCCCCATGTCTTCTGCCACCGCAACGGCTCCCGCGAACTCCCGCGCCCGCGTCATCACCGCGAGCCTCGTGGGAACCACCATCGAGTTCTACGACTTCTACGCCTACGCGACCGCCGCCGTCCTCGTCTTCCCGATCCTCTTCTTCCCGACCGGCGACGACACCACGTCGCTGCTCGCCTCGTTCGGCGTCTTCGGCGCCGCGATGGTCGCCCGCCCGATCGGGGCGTTCGTCTTCGGCCACTTCGGCGACCGCTTCGGCCGCAAGGCGACGCTGGTCGTCTCATTGCTCACGATGGGTGTGGCGACCTTCCTCATCGGGTGCCTGCCCACCTACCAGGTGGTCGGCTGGTGGGCGGCGCTGCTGCTGCTCGTGCTGCGTCTCGCGCAGGGCTTCGCGCTGGGCGGCGAGTGGTCGGGGGCCGCACTGGTCGCGACGGAGAACGCTCCGAAGGGCAAGCGCGCCTGGTACGGCACCTTCCCGCAGCTGGGTGCGCCGATCGGCTTTATCATCGCCAACACCATCTTCCTCGCGATCAACTTCGCGCTCCCGCATCCCGACGGCACCGCGCAGCGCTCCGAGGCGTTCCTGGCCTGGGGATGGCGCGTGCCGTTCCTGTTCTCAGCCGTCATGGTGATCATCGGCCTCTGGGTGCGTCTGCGCCTGGTCGAGTCCGACACGTTCCAGAAGGCGGAGCAGAAGGGCGCACTGCGCAAGTTCCCCCTCGGCGAGGTCATCCGCGGCCACTGGCGTCCTCTGATCCTCGGCACGTTCATCATGCTCGCCACCTACGTGCTGTTCTATCTGATGACGAACTTCACCCTGACGTACGGCACCAAGCCGACCCCCGCGGGCGCCGAGGCGGCGGCACAGGCATCCGGCACGGCGTTCGACGCCGGAGTGTATGTCGCCGGGCAGGGCTTCGGGTACATCGACTTCGTGATCATGCAGATCATCGGCGTCGTGTTCTTCGGCATCTTCACGCTCCTGTCGGGACCGGTCGCCGACGCCATCGGACGCCGCAAGCTCCTCATCTGGGTCACGGCCGCCATCATCGTGTTCGGACTCACGTTCAACCTGTTCCTGCTGCCCATGGCCGACCCGAAGTTCACGGGCGCTCTCACGCAGGCCTTCCTCGTGTTCGGCTTCATGCTCATGGGAGCCACGTTCGGACCGATGGGGGCGCTGCTGCCGGAGCTCTTCCCGACGAACGTGCGCTACACCGGTTCGGCGATCTCGTACAACGTCGCCTCGATCCTCGGCGCGGCCGTCGCACCCTCGATCGCGCTCGGGCTGTGGGCCGCCGCCGGGGGTCAGCCCTGGCTCGTGGGTCTGTATCTGTCGGGATCGGCCGTGCTGACCCTCATCGCCCTGATCCTGTCGAAGGAGACCCGCGACATCGACTACGACGAGAACCTCGGTCTCGGCGAGACCGCCTCGCTGTAGCCCCCGCATCCGGGTCCTTCTTCTTCCGCGAGCGGCGACCGCGGCGCGCGAGCGGAGGTACGGTCGAGGGAGGAAATCCCGCCGATCGAGGTCGCCCATGTCCAGCCCCGCTCCCGCCCGTCGCAGTCCGTTCGCACGCCTCAAGAAGGATGAGGGACCGCGCGCCAACCTGCGCCAGTTGCTCCCGTTCCTCTTCGAGCACAAACGGGTGCTCGTCGTGGTCACGGTGCTCAGCGTCGTGGCCGCGGTCACGACGCTCGGGCAGCCACTGCTGGTGGGCGAGCTGATCGCCCGCGTGCAGGCGAATGAGGGGCTCGGGCTGCTCGTATGGGGATTGGTCGCGCTCGTCGTCGGGTCGTCGCTGGTGTCCGGCTATCAGCACTACCTGCTGCAGCGCACCGGCACCGCGGTCGTCTTCTCGAGCCGTCGCCGGCTCATCGCCCGCATCCTCCACCTGCCGATCCGCGAGTTCGACGCCCGGCGCACCGGCGACCTCGTCTCGCGGGTCGGAACCGACACGACGCTCCTCTACGCGGTGCTCACGCAGGGGCTCGCCGACTCGGTCGGCAACGTGCTGATCTTCGTCGGCGCGGTCATCGCCATGCTGCTGATCGATCCGCTGCTGCTCCTGCTCATCCTCGTCGTCATCGGCGCCTCGATCGCCGTCGTCGGCGTCCTCAGCGGACGCATCCGTCGCGCGACCCGGGAGCAGCAGGAGACGGTGGGCGAGCTCGCCTCGGGCGTGGAACGCGCCGTCGGCTCGATCCGCACCGTGCGCGCCGCAGGCGCCGGTGACCGCGAGCAGGCGAGCCTCGAGGGCGTCGCCGAGCGCGCGTACGGCAGCGGCGTGCGCGTGGCGAAGGCCTCGGCTCTCGTGGTTCCCGTCGCGGGTGTCGCGCTGCAGCTCTCGCTTCTCGTCGTGCTGGGCGTCGGCGGCTTCCGGGTCGCCTCGGGTGCGATCACGATCGCGAGCCTGGTCACGTTCGTGATGTTCCTGTTCTTCCTGGTCCAGCCGCTGGGCTCCTTCTTCGGCGCGATCACGTCCGTCAGCCAGGCGCTGGGCGCGCTCGGCCGCATCCAGGAGGTCCTGGACCTGCCGACCGAGACGCAGGACGACGCGCAGATCGCGGCGCAGGTCGTCCCGGTGACGGATGCGGATCCCGCCGATATCGCGGTGGAGTTCCGCGACGTGCACTTCCGCTATCCGGCGGCCGTCGCCGCCGCGCGCGCCAAGACCGAGGCGGAGGCGCGTGCACTTCTCGAGGTGGCCCGCGTGGACACGTCAGCGCTGGAGGCGGTCGCGGATGAAGCCGGCGACGTGCTGCGCGGCGTCTCGCTGCGCGTGCCGCGGGGCTCGCGTGTCGCACTGGTGGGCCCGTCGGGCGCGGGTAAGAGCACGACCCTGGCCCTCATCGAGCGGTTCTACGACCCGACGGCGGGCGCCATCCTGCTGGGCGGTCGCGACATCCGGACCCTCGACCGCGGGGACCTGCGCGCGCAGCTGGGGTACGTGGAGCAGGACGCCCCGACGCTCGCGGGCACGCTCGGCGACAACCTGCGCCTGGCCTCGCCCGACGCGAGCGAAGAGGCGTGCGAGGCCGTCCTGCGCGCGGTGAATCTCGGCGAGGTGCTGGACCGCTCCCCCGAGGGCCTCGCCGCGCCCGTCGGCGAGGGCGGCGTGATGCTCTCCGGCGGCGAGCGTCAGCGCCTGGCGATCGCCCGCGCGCTGCTGGCTGCTCCCCCCATCCTGCTCCTGGACGAGTCGACCTCGTCGCTAGACGGACTGAACGAGCAGCGGATGCGGGAGGCGATCGACGCCGTCGCCGAGGGACGCACCCTCATCGTGATCGCGCACCGACTGTCGACCGTCGTCGACAGCGACCTCATCGTCGTGATGGATCACGGCCGGGTCGTCGGCGCGGGCACGCACTCCGAGCTCGTCGCCGATGTGCCGCTGTACCGTGACCTCGCCAAGCACCAGCTGCTGGTCTGACGCCCGCACCGGGCCATCATCGCTCGAGGGGCCCGAAACGCGCCCGCTCACGTCCCCGCACCGCAACCCGCGTCCCTCGAACACACGTCGCACCCGTTCAAGGGACCCGAGACGCGGGCGCACGTTGTGTGTGCCCGCGTCTCGGGTCCCTCGAAATCCGGCCGGCACCCGCGGGAGGGCGAGTGCTCAGACGCGCGTGAGGCGGTAGCGCAGGGAGGCGAGCTCGGCACGCAGCGCCGACGGGATGCGGTCGCCGAAGGTGTCGAAGAACTCCTCCGTCAGCTCCGCCTCCGCCAGCCACGATTCCGGGTCGATCGCGAACAGCTCCGCCAGATCCGCGTCCGTGACATCGGTTCCCTCCAGGTTGAGGTCCTCGGGGCGAGGCAGTCGCCCGATCGGGCTGGGCTCGGCCGGCACCTCGGACTCGAGGCGGCGCACGATCCACTCCAGCACGCGCACGTTGTCACCGAAGCCCGGCCAGAGGAACCGGCCGTCGGCACCGCGGCGGAACCAGTTCACCTGGAACACGCGCGGCGCGCGGTCGAAGCGCAGCGACCCGCCGACCTTGATCCAGTGCGCGAAGTAGTCGGCCATGTTGTAGCCGCAGAACGGGAGCATCGCGAACGGGTCGCGGCGCAGCTCTCCGACGGTCCCCTCGGCGGCGGCCGTCCGCTCGGACGAGATCGTCGCTCCGAGGAACACGCCGTGCGCCCAGTCCGTGGCTTCGACGACGAGCGGCACGTTGGTGGCGCGGCGACCGCCGAACAGGATGGCGTCCAGCGGCACGCCCTCCGGCGTCTCCCAGTCCTCCGCGACCTGCGGGCACTGTGCGGCGGCGACGGTGAAGCGCGAGTTCGGATGCGCGGCGGGTCGACCCGAGGCGGGGGTCCAGGGGTTTCCCTCCCAGTCGATGAGCTCGGCGGGGGCCTCGTCGGTGAGGCCCTCCCACCACACATCCCCGTCGGGGCGCAGCGCCACGTTCGTGAAGATCGTGTTGCCCCACAGCGTCTCCACCGCCGTGGCGTTGGTCGACTCGCCCGTGCCCGGCGCGACGCCGAAGAAGCCCGCCTCCGGGTTGATCGCCCACAGGCGCCCGTCCTCGCCCGGCCGCAGCCACGCGATGTCGTCGCCGAGGGTCTCGACGCGCCATCCCGGGATGGTGGGGCGCAGCATCGCGAGGTTCGTCTTGCCGCACGCCGACGGGAACGCCGCGGCGACGTGGTAGCGCTTGCCCTCGGGGCTGATGACTCGGATGAGCAGCATGTGCTCGGCGAGCCAGCCCTCGTTGCGCCCGATCACCGAGGCGATGCGCAGCGCGAAGCACTTCTTCGCGAGGATCGCGTTGCCGCCGTAGCCCGAGCCGTACGAGTAGACCTCGAGCGTGTCCGGGAAGTGGACGATGTACTTGTCGTCGTTGCAGGGCCACGCGACATCGGCTTGGCCGGGCTCCAGCGGAGCACCCACCGAGTGCACGGTGCGCACCCACTCGGCGCCGTCCGCGATCTGCTGCAGGACGGCGGATCCGACGCGCGTCATGATGTTGATCGAGACGACGGCGTAGGGCGAGTCCGTCACCTGAACGCCGATGTGCGAGAGCGGGCCGCCGACGGTTCCCATCGAGAACGGCACCACGTACATCGTCCGCCCGCGCATGGAGCCCGCGAACAGCGCGTCGAGGCGGGTGCGCATCGCGTCGGGCTCCGCCCAGTTGTTCGTCGGGCCCGCGTCCTCCTCCTTCTCGGAGGCGATGAAGGTGCGACCCTCGGTGCGGGCGACGTCGCTGGGGTGGGAGCGAGCGAGGTACGACCCCGGACGCCACTCGGGGTTGAGCTTGATGAGAGAGCCCGCATCCACCATCGATCGCAGCAGCATGTCGTTCTCGGCCTGCGATCCGTCGACCCAGTGGATGCGGTCGGGCTGGGTGAGGGCGGCGATCTCGTCGACCCACCGGGTCAGCGCGGCCATACCGGGCCCGGATGCGGTCGGGCGAGCACCGTAGGTCGTCGCCGTGCGGGCGGCGGTGGGGCGCGTGGGGGCGCTCGAGGTGTAGCTCTCAGCAAGGGCCATGATCACTCCAGTCGGCATCGGCGGCGTTCAGAACGTGGGTTCCCTGCAAGAATGGCGCCCCTTCATCCCGCTTTTCATGGAGTTCCTGTCGAAAGAGTGACGGTTCTTTCGCTATTCTCAAAACATGCCATCGACCACGATCGAGCTGGCCACCCTCGGCCATCGCATCCGTCACTTCCGTACGGCGGCGGGGCTCACCCTCGACGAGCTCGGGGCCGCCGTGGGCGTCGCGGGCAGCCACCTCAGCCTCATCGAGAACGGCAAGCGCGAGCCGAAGCTGTCGCTGCTGCAGGAGATCGCAGCGGCCACGGGCACCCAGCTGGCCGAGCTGCTGTCCACCGAGCCACCGAATCGGCGCGCGGCGCTGGAGATCGAGCTCGAGCGCGCGCAGACCTCCCACGCGTTCCGGCAGCTGGGACTGCCGCCGATCCGGGTCACGAAGGCACTGAGCGACGAGACCATCGAGACCGTCCTGGGGCTGCACCACGAGTTGCAGCGCCGCGAACGCGAAGCCATCGCGACGCCCGAGGAGGCCCGCCGCGCCAACACGGACATGCGGCTGCGGATGCGGGAGATGAACAACCACCTCCCCGACATCGAGAGACTCGCCGAGAAGCAGCTCAAGTCGGCGGGCCACACCTCCGGCGCCCTCACGCACCGCACGGTGAGCATCATGGCCGAGCAGCTGGGCTTCGAGCTCATCTACGCGGGCGACCTGCCCGCATCCACCCGCTCCATCACCGACCTCGAGAACGGGCGGATCTACCTGCCGCCGGCCTCGATTCCCGGTGGCCACGGGCTGCGCTCGATGGCGCTGCAGGCGATGGCGCACCGACTGCTGGGGCACCAACCGCCCCGCGACTACGCCGAGTTCCTGCAGCAGCGACTCGAGATCAACTACTACGCCGCGGCGTGCCTGATGCCGCCGGCACCCGCGGTGGCCTTCCTGCAGCAGGCGAAGAAGGAGCGCAACCTCGCCGTGGAAGACTTCCGCGACGCGTTCGGGGTGACGCACGAGGCCGCCGGGATGCGGATGACGAACCTGCTCACCGAGCACATCGGCATCCGTCTGCACTTCCTGCGGGTCGCCGGCGACGGCGCCATCTCACGCGTGTACGAGAACGACGGCCTTCCGCTGCCGATGGACGTGACGGGAGCGGTCGAGGGACAGATCGTGTGCCGCAAGTTCGCCGCCCGCGCGGCGTTCGCCGAGCAGAACCGCACGACCGAGCACTACCAGTACACCGACACCCCCTCCGGCACCTTCTGGTGCTCGACCCAGACCGGCACGACCCACGACGGCGAGTTCTCGATCACGGTGGGCGTCCCGTTCGACGACGCGAAGTGGTTCCGCGGGCGCGAGACGGCCAAGCGGGCGAGTTCGCAGTGCCCCGACGAGTCGTGCTGCCGCCGCCCGTCGAGCCAGGCCGCCGAACGCTGGCAAGGGCGGGCGTGGCCGAGCGCGCGCGTGCACATGCAGATGTTCACCCCGCTGCCGCGCGGCGCCTTCCCCGGCGTCGACGACAGCGAGGTCTACGACTTCCTCGACCGGCACGCCTGACCCGCCGCGCGAGCGAGGATCCGTTCCCCGAGCGCGCATCCGATGGAGTGCTCACTCGGCGAACGGATGCTCACTCGGCAGTCGACGGTGTGCCGACCGCCCAGAGAGCCTGGGGAAGCCGGTCGTGCAGCACCCACTCCCCCACCCAGCGGTTCTTGTAGAGCACCGGGTTGTGGCTGGAGACGGTGCGGGCGTTGCGCCAGTGTCGGTCGAGGTGCGCTCCGCGCGCCGTGGCCGACGCCCCCAGGGTGTCGAACAGCCGCGAGGTGAGCTGTTGCACCGCGCCGGTCGCGAAGGACTGGGCCTCGGCGGCCCGGATCTCTGCGAGCCCCGCCAACCGGCGCGCGCGGTCGACGGCCACCTCATCGCCGGGCCGATCGCGCGCCTCCAGCGCGGCCCCGTAGGCCTCCTCGATCGCCTCCGCGACGGCGGCGACACTCGCGTCGACGGCGAAGGCGGATGCGGCGAGCTCGCCCAGCAGGGCCTGGATCTGCGCGTCGTCCTGCACCCGGGCGGCCGTGCCATGACTGTAGACGCGGAATCGTGCGCGCACGGCGGCGGCCGCATCGGCGACGGCTGCGTGCGCGATCCCGGCCAGCACCGCCAGCAGGACGAGCTGGTAGAGCCCGGTCTGGTACGCGAACCGGTCGGCGACCGGCAGGACGTCCACGGGCTCCACGACGGCGTTCTCGAAGACGATGGTGCCCGTTCCGGTGAGGCGCTGGCCGAAGCCGTCCCAATCGTCGATGACCGTGACACCAGGCTGGTCGAGTCGCACCAGCGCCGCGACGTCCACACCGTCGGAGAGGCGATGGGCGACGGTGTCGGTCCACTCGGCGAAGATGCTGCCGGTCGTGTAGAACTTTCTGCCGTTCAGGCGAAGCACGCCGTCTGCATCCGTCGAGAGCTCCGCGCCCGCCCGCGACGTGGTCGAGCCGGCGGCCTCGCTCCAGGAGTTGCCACTGATCTCGCCCCCGGCGATGCGCTCCCGCCACCGCCGTGCGAAGCGTGCATCCGTCGTCGTCAGCGTCTGCTCGACGAGCGCGATGTGGCCGCGCAGGATCTGCGGGATGTTGGCGTCGGCCGCGGCTATCGCCACGAGCAGCCGCGTGAAGGTGGGCCAGTCCAGCCCCAGCCCGCCGTCGGCGAGCGGCAGCCGGGCCCTCCCGAGCCCCGCTTCGCGGAGGGACGCGACGGCGTCGCGAGGAAGCTCGCGCGCGAGGTCGCGACCTCCTGCTCCCTCGGCCACGGCGTCGACGATCGGACGGAACCGCGTCTCGATGTCTGCCGGCAGACGCGCCCAGAGCTGGTCGTCGATGTGCGTGCGGACACCGGCCGCCACGGATGCCGTGCTCATGTGTACAGGGAGATCGGCTGGACGACGCCCGTGAGGAAGTGCGCCCCCACCTCGAGCTTCTTGTAGTCGACCGGGTCGTGGAGGGAGTGGGTGCGGATGTTGCGCCAGTGCAGATCGAGGCCGACGCGGTTCGCCGTCGAGCTCGTTCCCGTGGCCTCGAAGACGCGGTGGGCGACGTCGGTCGCCGTGTCGCTGGCCACGACCTTCAGCTGCGCGATCTCGATCGCGATCTCGGCGCGGTCCTCGGCGGTGACGTCGGCACCCCGGGAGATGACCTCGTCGAAGCGCCGGTTGACGCGGTCGGCGAGCGCCTCGACGGCGGCGGTGCGCGAGACGAGCTCGCCGTACAGTCGCCGTACGAAGGGGTCGTCGCTGTAGGTCGCGACGCCCGAGAGGAACCACGAGTTGGCCCTCGCATTTGTCAGCTCGCGCGCCTGGGCGAGCGCGCCCTGCGCGATGCCGAGGTAGAGGTTTCCGAACACGAGCTGGATCGCGGGCGTCACGAAGCTCTGGATCGGCTCGTCCGTGCCGAATCCCAGGAGGTGCTCCGACTCCACCCGCACATCGCGATAGGTGACGGTGTTGCTCGCCGACAGCCGCTGGCCGAGGTTGTCCCAGTCATCGACGAGCTCGACACCGGGGTGCCCGTAGGGCAGGACGAGGAAGGCGAACGCACCCGCATCCG
This sequence comes from Microbacterium sp. SORGH_AS_0428, assembly GCF_031453615.1. Classification (NCBI taxonomy): domain Bacteria; kingdom Bacillati; phylum Actinomycetota; class Actinomycetes; order Micrococcales; family Microbacteriaceae; genus Microbacterium; species Microbacterium sp. SORGH_AS_0428. Next base: position 1,114,376 of record NZ_JAVIZT010000001.1, read on the forward strand.
GACCGTCCTCGACGACGGCGTTGATCAGCAACGCCTCGCCGACACCCGACCCGGTCGAGTACCGCTTGAAGCCGTTCAGCCGATAGCCGTCGCCGTCGACCGTGAGCGAGAGGTTCGGGTCGACGGGGTTCACCGAGTCGCCCCAGATCCATCGCCCGGCGACCGTGGCGCGGAACCAGCGCTCGCGCTCCGCCGGCGGTGCGACGAGAGCGATGTTGGCCTCGTTCACGTAGTGGTAGCCGAGCACCTGTGCGATGGAGGCGTCGCTGCGCGCGAGGATGCGCACCGCGCGCAACGCGCTCTCCCAGTGGGCGCCGCCGCCCCCGTACTCGGCGGGATCGAGCAGGGTCGTGAGCTGCGCATCCTTCAGGAGCTGCGCTTCGGCGAACGGCTGTGCGTTCGCACGGTCGCGGGCGAGCGCGTCGAGGGCGAGGCGCTCGGCGACGGATGCCGCGACCGCATCCCAGTGCGCGAGTTCGGCCGCGTCCGCGGTGCCGTGGAAGTGGGTGCGGGCGGGGGTGAGAGTCGGTGACGTCATGGCGGTTCCTTCTCAAGCGGGAGTGGAGACGAGGGACGCGGAACTGTCGGCGGCGCTGGGGGCGCCCACGTACGCTCCGCGGTACGCGTGGGCGGGATGCCACCCGGCGATGACGGGGTCGCCGGTGAGCCGCTCGCGGAGCGTTCCGCCGATCCGACCGCCGTCATCGAGGCGTCCGCGGCGGCGCAGCTCCGGAACGAGGAGCTCGACGATGTCCTCGAACGTGCCCGGCGTCACGACGTACGCGAGGTTGAACCCGTCGACCCCGCCGACCTCGATCCAGCGCTCGAGCTCGTCGGCGACGGTGGTGGGGCTGCCGACGATCACGGCGCCGATGCCCCCGATCCCGACGTACTCGGCGATGTCGCGCGGCGTCCACGCGCGTGTGGGATCCGCCTTCGTGAAGATCGAAAGGGCGGAGCGCGCCGCATCCGTGTCGACGTAGGTGAGCGGCTCGGCCGGATCGAGCGTGGACAGATCGATGCCCGACCAGCCGCCGTAGAGCGCGAGCGCTCCCTCCAGCGAGACGTAGGAACGGTAGTCGGCGTACTTCTCCTGCGCCAGCTCGTCGGTCTCGGAGACGATCACCGTGGCGAGCGTGAGGATCTTCACCGAATCGCGGGGGCGCCCGATCGCCTCCGCCTTGTCGCGGATGCTGTCGGTCGTGCGACGGGTCAGCTCCGGGGTGAGGCCGTTGATGAAGATGGCCTCGCCGTGCCGCGCGGCGAACTCCTGCCCGCGCGGCGACGCACCCGCCTGGAAGATCACGGGCGTGCGCTGAGGAGAGGGCTCGCCGAGGTGGATGCCGGGGACGTCGAAGTGGGTGCCGTGGTGGCGGATCGGGTGCACCTTCTCGGGGTCGGTGAAGACACCGGCCTCGCGGTCGCGCACGGCGGCGCCGTCCTCCCACGACCCCTCCCACAGCTTGTAGGCGACGTCGAGGAACTCGTCGGCGATGCCGTAGCGGTCGTCGTGGGCGATCTGGTCGCCCAGGCCCAGGTTGCGTGCCGCGCTGTTGAGATACGACGTCACGACGTTCCAGCCCACGCGGCCGCCCGTGAAGTGATCGAGAGTGGTGAGCGTGCGCGCCAGCGAGTAGGGATGCTCGTACGTCGAGGCGATCGTCACGCCGAAGCCGAGCCGGTCGGTGACGGCGGCCATCGCGGGAATCTGCAGGAGCGGGTTGCCCACGGGGATCTGGGCGGCGTCGCGGAGCGCGGGTGCCGCGGAGTCCCGGTAGACGTCGTAGACCCCCAGCACATCGGCGAGGAAGATCGCGTGGAAGCCGCCGCGCTCGAGCAGCTGGGCGAGCTCGGTCCAGTACGCGAGCCTGTTGTACTCGTCGGCGCGGTTGTCCGGGTGACGCCAGAGCCCGGGGGCCTGGTGCGTGACGCAGCTCATCTCGAACGCGTTGAGGATGAGGGGCTTGCTCATCATCCGTCCTTCCTGCCGGCGGGCGCCGTACGGCCGGAAAACTAGCAGCGCGATTCGGGCCCGCCCACGTCGGTCCGACACACGCGTTCATGCGGCATCGCGCATGACGTTTCCTTACGATCCGCGGTGCACGCCCGCCGGCCCCCGTGCAGGATGGCGGACCGTGCGGTCCACAGCCCGCACTCTCCCCCACCCGAGAGGCCCGTCATGTCCGCTTCCTCCCGCCGCATCCTGCGCCGGCTCGCCGTCCCCGCAACGCTCGCGGTCACCGCCCTCGCCCTCGCATCCTGCGCGGGCGGATCCGCTGCGGCGGACGGCGGCGACAAAGAGCTCACCGTCCTGCTGATCTCGTCGCACGAGGGCGCGTCGAAGCTGCTCGCCGAGCGCTACGAGGCCGAGACAGGGATCAAGATCAACCCCGTCATCGTGCCCTACGACGAGATCGGCAACACCCTCGCGCTCGATCAGCAGTCGGGCGCGAACACGATCGACGTCGCCGCGCCCTGGTACGTGTCGATCGGCGACCTGGCCGATGCCGGCGCCATCCAGGACCTCACCGACTGGATCGACAGCGACGCCGATCTGAAGACCGACGATTTCATTCCCTCGATCTACGATCCGTACAGCCTGGTCGATGGACGCCGGTACGGGCTCCCGTTCGACGGCGACACGCACGTGCTGTTCTACAACAAGGAGATCCTGGCGCGGAACGGCTTCACCCAGCCGCCCGCCACCTGGGACGAGTACATCGAGCAGTCCCGCGCGATCACCGCGAACGAGAGCGCGAACGGCGTCTACGGCAACGTGATCTTCGGTCAGAAGTCGCCGCTCATCCTGGGCGCCAGCTTCGCGAACCGTCTCGCGGGCTTCGGCGGCGAGTTCGTCGACGCCGACGGCAAGCCCGTCATCAACTCCCTCGAGGCGATCGCTGCCGCCCAGTCGCTCGCCGACGCCCTGCCCTCCGCTTACCCCACCCCCGCCGAGACCGCCTTCGGCGAGGGCAACTCGGCCTGGTACGCGGGGCACGCGGCCTTCATCGAGAACTGGACCGACCTCGGGGTGGGGTCCGAGACCAACCCCGACTCCACGGTCAAGGGCGAGTGGGGCGTGACGCTGCTGCCGGTCGGCGGCGACAACACGACCTCCCGGGGCCTCCCTCGTCGCGGGCTTCACGTGGGTGGTCGCCGCGAACACCCAGAAGACGGATCTCGCACGCGACTTCATCGCCTGGGCGTCTTCCAGCGACATCAACAAGGAGCTCCTCGTCGCGGATCCCCAGACGGGCATCGATCCCAACCGGATCTCCTCGCTCGAGAGCGAGGCGTACGGCACCGCATACCCCGACCTGCAGCGCGTGAACCGCGCCACGCTCGACGGCGCGCTCGCCTGGCCGACCGGAAAGAACGCCACGCAGGCCGCGGAGGTGCTCACGGACGAGCTGGCCAAGCTGGTCGCGGGCGAGGTCACCGCCAAGGAAGCCCTCGACGCCACCCAGGCGGAGTGGGAAGAGCTCCTTGGCTGACGCTCTCACGCCCGCGCGCCCGCGCCGCATCCCTCGGGGTCCGGCGTGGGCGCACCGCGCGCTCGTGGCACCCAGCGTTCTAGCCCTCGTCGTGCTGGGCGTGTATCCGCTGCTGTTCATCCTCGGCGCGGCGTTCACCGACTCCTCGCTCGGCCGGCCGTTCCAGGAGTGGGTGGGCACCGAGACCATCGAGAAGGTGCTCGGGGATGCGGATGCGGTCGCGACCCTCGGTCGCACCCTCGTGTACGCCCTCGGGGTGTCGGTGGTGAGCCTCGCGTTGGGCGTCGTGGCTGCGCTCGCGCTTCACGGCGCGGTGCGCAGCGGCTCCCTCGTGCGCACGCTCCTGCTGCTGCCGCTCATCACACCGCCGGTCATCGTCGGAACGCTGTGGAAGCTCGTCTACAACCCCGGCGGCGGGCTCCTCGCGACCGTGCTCGGGTTCTTCGGCGCTCCCCGCGACGCGATCGCCCCGCTCTCCTCCACCACGTGGGCCCTGCCCGGCATCGCACTCGCGGATGTGTGGGAGTGGACGCCGCTGGTCGCCCTGCTCGTGTTCACGGCGCTGCTCGCACAGGACGCCCAGACGCTCGAGGCGGCGCGCCTGGACGGCGCGCACGGGTTCGCCCTCTTCCGGCACATCACGCTCCCCGCGATCTCGGGCGTGGTCGCGGCGGCCTTCTTCATCCGCCTCGTGCTGGCGTTCAAGGTCTTCGACCTCGTCTTCATGATGACCTCGGGAGGTCCGGGGCAGGCCACGACCACGACGTCCTACCTGATCTACCAGGCGGCCCTGCGCGAGTTCGACCTCGGCAAAGCCGCCGTCATCACCCTGCTGCTCGCCGTCCTCGTGACCGTCGCCACCCTTCCCTTCGCCCTCGTGGCGCGCAGATTGCAGGCCAACCATGAGTGATCTCCTCGTCTCCCGGCGTCCGCGTGCGTCTCGACGCAGCATCCTGTCCACCGTCGTGCTCGCCGCGCTGGTGCTGTTCTTCGTGGTGCCGTTGCTGTACCTGGTGTCGGTATCGCTCATGGGCCGCAACGAGACGGGTCAGGGCGTGCTGATCCCTGCGGTGCCGCAATTCTCGAACTGGACCGAGGTGCTCACGCAGTCGGACCTGCTGCGCGGCATCGCCAACTCCCTGATCGCCGCGATCGGTGGCGCCGTCGTCTCCCTGCTGATCGCGCTGCCGGGAGCCTGGGCGATGGTGCGCTTCCGCACCGGCGGCGCGACGCTGGCGGGCACGATCATGAGCCCGTGGCTGCTGCCGCCGATCGTCGCGGTCGTGCCGCTGTTCACCCTGCTGCGCCTGCTCGGCGCCAACAACACGCTGTGGGGCCTGACGCTGGTCTACGCCCTGGTCAACGTGCCGGTCGCGATCTGGCTGTTGGAGGGGTTCCTGCGCAAGCTCCCGATCGAGATCGAGGAGGCGGCGCGGATCGACGGCGCCGGCTCCGTCCGCGTGCTGGTGTCTGTCGTCGCCCCGCTGGTCGCTCCCGCGCTCGTCGCGGTGGGCATCATCGCCGGGGTGCTGAACTACAACGAGTTCCTGCTCGCGACGTTCCTGACCCAGTCGCCGGATGCCCGAACCCTGCCGGTGGTGCTCTCGCTGTTCTACGGGGAACGCACCCCTCACGTCGGCAAGATCGCGGCCGCATCCGTCATCGGGGTGATCCCCGTCTTCGCGGCCGCCGTGTTCCTGCAGCGGTGGCTCGTAGGAGGCCTCACCTCCGGCGCGGTGCGCTGAGCGCCACCGAGCCGCCGGTGAGGAGCTTCCGCATCCGGAAGTTCGTGAGCGCGACGCCCTCCTTGATCGGCCGTTGCTCTCTGACGATCTCGAACCCGACGCTCTCGAAGAAGAGACGTGCTGCCACGCTGACGTCGGAAGTGAGCTCCGCGATCCCTGACGACCGCGCCCGGGACTCGATGAACGCCAGAAGCGAGCGGGCGATTCCGCGGCGGACATGTCGAGGAGAGACGAAGAGCATATCGATGTAGCCGTCCTGCCCGACGTCTGAAAATCCGACCACCTCGTCGCCTGCGACGGCGACGATGCTGCCTCGCCCGCTCATCGCCTCATCCCACGCGGGCAGGTCACGCCGGCCCGGCCTCGCCCACGCCTCGATCTGCTCGGGTGTGTAGTGCGCCGATGCCGTCTGCGTGATCGCGTCGGTGAACACGGCGAGCGTCGCTGCCGCGTCGGCCGATGAGTAGGGGCGCAAAGCGACGCGGAGCGCGGCGGAATCGTCCATCCCACAAATGTCCCATGCTCGCTGGGCGGCAGGCGTCGTGTTTGCGCGACGGCGGCACCCGATGCTCAGGCGAAGGGGTTGGGCGTGAGCGTGTACTTGGTCTGCAGGTACTCGTGGATGCCCTCCGCGCCGCCCTCGCGGCCGAGACCCGAGGACTTCCACCCGCCGAACGGGCCGGCCGCGTTGGAGACGACGCCCACGTTGAGCCCCATCATCCCCGTCTCCAGGCGCTCGATCATGCGCTGGCCCCGCGCGAGGTTCTCGGTGAAGACGTACGACACCAGTCCGTACTCGGTGGCGTTGGCGAGGGCTACCGCCTCGTCCTCGTCGTCGAAGGGGACGATCGCCAGAACCGGGCCGAAGATCTCCTCGCGCAGGATGTCGCTTCCCGCCGCGACGTCGGAGACGACCGTGGGCTCGAAGAACGTGCCCTCGCGCGGGATCGCCGCTCCACCCGTGCGCACGCTCGCGCCGCGCGAGACCGCATCCGAGACGAGCGCCTCCGCCTTCGCCACCGCGCGGTCGTCGATGAGCGGACCGATCGCCACGCCTTCCTCGGTGCCGCGACCGACCCGCATCGCCTGCACCCGTTCGGTGACGCGACGCGTGAACTCCTCCGCGACGCTGCGGTGCACGAGGAAGCGGTTCGCGGCGGTGCACGCCTGACCGATGTTGCGGAACTTCGCCAACAGCGCCCCCTCCACGGCCTTGTCGAGGTCGGCGTCGTCGAAGACGAGGAAGGGCGCGTTGCCGCCGAGCTCCATCGAGGTGCGCAGTACGCCGCCGGCAGCCTGCTCCAGCAGCTTCACGCCGACGGGCGTCGAGCCCGTGAACGACAGCTTGCGCAGGCGCGGGTCACGGATGATCGGTTCCGACACGGCGCCGGAGTGCGACGTGGTGATGACGTTGACCACGCCGTCCGGAAGACCCGCATCCTGCAGCAGCTGGGCGAAGTAGAGCGTCGTCAGCGGGGTGAGCTCGGCCGGCTTGATGACCACCGTGCAACCCGCGGCGAGCGCGGGGGCGATCTTGCGCGTCGCCATCGCGAGCGGAAAGTTCCAGGGGGTGATGAGGTAGCACGGGCCGACGGGGTGCTGCGAGACGATCATGCGACCGGTGCCCTCGGGGTTGGCGCCATAGCGTCCCTGCACGTGGGCGGCCTCTTCGCTGAACCACCGCAGGAACTCGCCGCCGTACACGACTTCACCGCGGGCCTCGGCGAGCGGCTTGCCCATCTCGATCGTCATGAGCAGCGCGAACTCCTCCTTGCGCTCCTGCAGCAGATCGAAGGCACGCCGCAGCAGCTCCGCCCGCTCGCGCGCCGGGGTCCGCGACCACGACTCGAACGCGTCGACGGCCGCATCCAGTGCCGCGGCGCCGTCGGCGACCGTGGCGCTCGCGATCGTCTTCACGACCGCGTTGGTGGCGGGATCGCGCACGTCCAGCGTCTGGGCGTCGGATGCGTCGCGCCATTGGCCGCCGATGAACAGCTGCGAGCGGACGCGGGCGAGCAGGTCGGTCTCGGTGAGTGCGGTCATCTCGGCTCTCCTCGGTCAGGTCGTCCCGCCGTCGGGACCTGCCCATTCTCATCCGCCGGCAGGCGGCCGGCATTCGCCCGCGCGGCGCGCCCCCGCATCCGGCCTCGCCGCCGTGTACAGCATGTGGTGCCGCTGCAGCGCGCCCGCCCCTGGGCCGCCGGTCGGAGATTCGTGCCGCCGTCGGAGATTTCGCCGCGCATCCTCCGACGGCGCGCGGATTCTCCGGCGCTCGCGCGCAGATCACGTGTCAACCAGTTGACTCATGATGTGTCAACTGGTTGACTCATGGTGTGGCCGAACGGATCTCCTTCACCCTGCATGAGCTCGTCGCGACCGTCGACGCGTTCGCGGATGCCCGCCTGCGCGGCACCTACGGGATCTCGATCGGCGACTTCATCTACCTCGCCACGATCGCCGATCAGCAACCGCTCGATCTGACCTCGCTGGCGCGGTGCCTCATGGTCACGAAGGCCGCCGTCAGCAAGCGGATGCCGCATCTCGCCGAGGCGGGGTGGGTGCGCACCTCGAACGGTCCGGGGCGCCGCATCCTCGTCGGGCTGACGGATGCGGGCGCGAGCCTCGTCGAGCGCGCCGGCGGCGAACTCGACGCCGAGTTCATGGGCCTCTTCGACGATCCGCGCCTGATCGACACCGGAGTCGATCGCGCTGTGCTCGCCCGTCAGCTGGAGGTGCTGACGGAGCTCGTCCGAGAGAAGGAGTCCCCGTGAGCACCAGGATCGTCGTCATCGTCGGCACCCCACTGCCCGACACCCTCAACCACGCCCTCGCCGCCTCGTACACGGATGCGGCCCGCGCCGCCGGTGCCGAGGTGCGCGTGATCGACCTCGCGATCGAGGAGGCCCCCGCTCACCCGCGCACGGCGGGCGAGGTGCGGATGCCCCGCACGTCCGAGGACGCGCCCCTGGACGCGGTCGCGGCGCGAGCGATCGAGGACATCGCGTGGGCGGAGCATCTCGTGTTCTTCTTCCCGCAGTGGTGGGGCACGTATCCCGGCGCCCTCAAGGTGTTCATCGACCGTGTCTTCCTGTCGGGGTTCGCGTTCCGCTACCGCCCGACCGGGCCCCTGTGGGACAAGCTCCTCACCGGCCGCACCGCCCGCATCGTCATGACGATGGACTCGCCGCGCGCGTGGAACGCCGTCGTGTACCGCCACGCCGCGGAGACGAGCCTTCGCAACGCGGTGCTCGGCTACTGCGGGGTGCGCACGATCGGCGTGACCCGTTTCGACCAGGTCCGCCACCGCAGCGACGAGACGCGTCGGGCGTGGATCGCCGAGGCGGCCCGACTGGGCGCGCGGGATGCGGGGCGTCCAGTCCGACGCCGCATACCCGCGGGCGCAGGAGCGGGTGCGGGGGCCGGGGCCGGCGTCTGACGCGCCGCCGAACTCACTCGGTCGGTGATTCACGCCGATGTCGGAGGATGCGGCGCGGATCCTCCGACATTGCGCACATTCTCCGACCGGCACACCTCGCGCCCGCCCGCCACACCTCGCGCGCGCCCGCCACACCTCGCGTCCGACCGCCACACCCAGCGCCGGGCGGCTGACTCAGCCCGGCAGGTGTCGGCAGATCCAGCCGCCGCCGTCCTCGCGCACGTATTCGAGGCGGCGGCTGGCGGCGGCGGGATGCGACGTCCAGAACAGCATGCGCCGAGGGCGCACGGCGTAGCCGATCCAGCCGTCGGGCTGCGCCGGATGCGGGTTCGCCGCGGCGAACGCCGCCCATTGCCGCTCCCGGCGCGCACGCGGCTGGCGGGCGTACTCGGCGGTGTTCAGCCAGGCGAGCTGGCGCAGGTAGTCGGAACGGCCCGCGTAGGCGCGGGCGATCTCATCCTCCTCCGCGACGGCCGCGGTCCCCTGCACGACGAGCTGGTGCGTGAATCCGGGCCAGAGCACGGTCAGCGCGACCCGCGGATTCAGGCTCAGCTCCCGCACCTTCCGGCTCGCCGCATCCGTGTGGAAGAAGAAGCGCTGCCCGTCGAACTCGGTCAGCATGACGGTGCGCGCGCGGGGGAAGCCCTCCTCGTCGACGGTGGAGAGCGTCATGAGGGCGCGTTCCTCGCCCTCACCGGGCAGCCAGGAAGCCGCGAGGGCCAGGGGGTCGCGTGGCGGGTCGTCGGCGTGCACCGGATCGGTGGTCACGTCGATGCGCGGCACCCGGAGGGCGACGACGTCGGATGCGGGAGGGCCGGTCATGCGAACTCGAATCCGTCGATCTCGATGAGAGCCTCGGCGACGAGAGCGACGCCGGCCTCGAAGATCCTCCGCCCGTCCTCCGCGTTGGCCCCGGTGGGATCCCCGATCACCCCGTCGGGACCGAAGTCGTCGCTCGTCCAGCCGAACATCACGGGCTTGGCGTTGAAGCCGATGTGGGTCAGCCCCGCGATCCGCTCGGGCACGTTGCGTGGCGGAAGATCCTCCGCCACCAGATGCGGCGCCAGGTGCATGACCACCGAGGTCTCTCCCCACCCGGCGTGGATGCCCTGTCCGAGCTCGTCCGGCCGGCCGTCGCGTCCGTCGCCCGCGACTCCTGCGCCCGAGCCCATCGAGAACGAGCGCAGCCCGAATCGACGCCGGAGCTCCCGGTTGACCCAGCCGAGGAGCATGACGTTCCCGCCGTGCCCGTTGACGAAGGCGACGGTGCGCACGGGCGTCTGCGCGATGGCGCGGCCGATCTCGACGAGCTGCTGCAGCAGGGTCGTCCCCTCCATCCAGAGCGTTCCCGGCGCCCAGTAGTGCTCGTCGGACTTCGCGTAGGCGAGCGTCGGGAGCAGCCACGCGTCCACACCCCGCGCCACGACGCGCTCGACGGCTGCGGCGGCGACGGCCTCCGCGATGAGCGTGTCGGTGCGCAGCGGCAGATGCGGACCGTGGTGCTCGATCGCTCCGATCGGCACCACCGCGATCGACCGGTCGCTCGTGGCCGCGACCAGCGCCGGACCCGAGAGATCGTCCCATCGCCTCGTGGTCGCCGTCATCGGATCGCCCCCTTGGTCGGGCCGGCATAGCCGGGGTTGAGCTTGCCCGGATTCAGCAGGCCCTGCGGGTCGGTGCGCCGCGCCAGCTCCACCGTCTCGCCGAGGCGGAAGTCGACGTTCCACTGGTGGGGGTTGTGCACGCCGACGCCCAGCTCGCCGAGGCGTTCGATGCCGGCGTAGACGGCCTCCGGGCTCTCGTAGACGCCCGCCAGCATCCCGATCGGGACGGTGTGGCCCGCCTCGATGTGCAGCTGGCCGCCGGGGTAGACGGCGTGGACCTCGTCGATGCGCTCCACCAGCGCGTCACCGGACACCTCGACATGGAAGTACACGCCCGGCTCGGACTTCTGCAGCCATTCGATCGGGTGGTTGTAGCTGAGCACCGAGATGGCCGCGCTGACGCCCGGCCCTTCCCGCACATCCTCGATCGTGCCGCCGCCCCGCTCGATGACGGCGATCGCCTCCTCGAGGATGCGGGCGTCGGCGATCATGCGCAGCGAGCTGCGCCCCGCGGGGAACGCCTCGTCCGGGGGCAGCTGCGCGGTGATGTGCGGGGTGTCGGCCGACACGAGCCGCGGCGCGGGCGTCATCCGGCCGAGCGTTCGCAGCACGGACAGGGCGCCGGAGAAGTCCGGGAACGACGCGTAGAGGCCGCGCCACTCCTGCAGCGGTTCGAGGCGCACCGTGGCGCGGGCGATGATGCCCGCGGTCCCGTAGTTGTGCACGTAGCCCTGCGCCTCATCGCCCTCCACGTGCCGCAGCGCGCCGCCGGATGCGGGCGTCGCGACGTCGAGCGCGACGACGAACCCGGCATCGTTCGAGCCGTGCGCGATCGTGCCCGTCCCGCCGGATCCGCCCGCGAGGAATCCGCCGATCGTGGTGTGCACGGTCGACGGATACATCCACAGCTGCTGACCCGCGGCGCGGGCGGCGGCCTCGAGGGCGTTCATCGGCGCACCCGCATCCGCCGTGATCCAGCCGTCGCCCACCTCTACGATCGTGCGGGCGCGCGAGGTGTCGAGCACGAGACCGCCCGGCATCGGGATCGCCTGCCCGTAGTTGCCCGTGCCCTTGCCGCGCGGCGTGATGGCCACGCCGTGCCGCGCGGCGAGGCCGACCACGTCCGCGATCTCCTGCGCGGTCGTGGGGAACGCGACGAGGTCGGCGATGCCCAGGGGCAGCATCTCGGCGATGATCGGCGACATCCGGGCACCGTCGACGGACGCCTTCTCGCGCTGGCGCATGTCGCTGGAGACGCCGCGGGGTCCGAGCAGATCGCGCAGCTCCCCCTCGAGGGCGGCGTAATCGGGTGCGGTCATGGGAATCCTCCTTCGCGTGCATCTCCCGACGAAGGAGCGCGACGAGCCGGGTGATGAGTCACTCGCCGCGCAGAGGCCGTGGCCCGCGATCATCATGCGCCGTTCATGTTTCGCGCACGCAACACGCGGTTTGCGATCAGGGGGCGGCGACCCATCCCTCGGTCGTCGTGGCCGCCACGATCCGACCACCACGCATCACCAGGCGGTCCGCCGGCGCCTCGGCGATCGCCTGGACCAGCGACTCCGCCCGCACCGCCAGCAGGTCGGCTCGGGCACCGACGACGACCCCCGCCTCCGGCAGCGCCATGACCTCGCGCGCGCCGGTGGAGACCGCCGCGTACGCCTCGTCCGCCGTGAGGTGCGCGGCCACGACGAGGAGCATCGCGGTCTCGAGCGCGTCGCCGCGTCCGAGCGGGTTGAACGGGTCGCGCACGTTGTCCGCGCCGGCGGCGAACCGCGCGCCCGCGGCGAGGAGCGCCCGGGCCGGCGCGATGCCACGGGGCGTCGCGACGGGGGCGCCCCACCCCTGCAGCGACAGATTCGTGATCGGGTTGGCGATGATGCCCAGCCCCGACGCGACGACCTCCGCGATCACCTCGTCGCGCCGCGGCTCGTCCAGGGTTCCCAGTCGCACGCAGTGCCCCGCGGAGCGGTTCTGCGACCAGCCCCGGGTGCGGCGGGCGTACGCGTCGAGAGTCACGGCCGCTGCGAGCCCCTCATCCGTGTGCAGATCGACGGGGACGCCGCGACGCTCGGCGACGTCGAGCAACCGGTGGAGATCCGCGATCGGATCGTCGGCGAGGTGGGAGGCTCCCCCGACGACGTCGGCGCCCGCATCCAACGCCGCCTCCAGGTGCGCGGTCGGGACGTCGGGCCCGGCGAGGGCGACGATCTCGATGTCCACGAGAGCGGCCAGCTCCTCGCGGAGCGTGACGAGCGCCTCGACGCCGCGGAGGGGTGCATCGCCCAGCAGCACGTCGACGTGCGTGCGGATGGCAGTGGTGCCGTTGCGCAGCATCCGGAGCACCTGCGTGCGAGCCCGTGCGACCACGTCGGCGACGGTCATCGTCTCGGCGTAGACGCGCCACGCCGCGATCGCCGCGCGGAGATCCCCCATCGGCGAGCGGATGGCGTCCCAGCTCAGCGCCTTGTCGAGATGCGCGTGGGGCTCGGCCGCCGCGGCGAGCAGCACATAGCCGGAGAGATCGTGCGCGCCGACTGCCGCGACAGGGGCCGCCGGCGTCACGGCGGCGATCCGGCCGTCCTGGACCACGACGTCGACGCGGGAGCCGTCCGCGAGCGTGGCGCCCGCGATCCGATCGATCCTCGTGGACTGCGGCGACTCGATCATGGTGCTCCCTCCCCGGCACCGTCCGGCGCCAGCGCCGACCGTATCCGCCGCGCATTTCCCGCCGGTAACGCGCCGGTCGTCATCTGCTCGTCACACGGGCCGATTAGCGTGGCGCGCTGTGAGTTACTTCAGCGACGTCGAGCGCGATCTCGTGGTTGTGGAGCGCACCGCGCTCGCCGGCGACATCGTCGCCTTCGATCTGGTGTCCCCGAACGGGCGCGATCTGCCCGCCTGGACCCCCGGTTCCCACCTCGACGTGATCCTCACGGATGCCGACGGCACCGGCCCGGTGGAGCGCCAGTACTCGCTGTGCGGCGATGCCGCCGACCGCGGGCGGTGGCGTATCGCGGTGCTGCGCGAGACCGGCGGGCGTGGCGGATCGGTGCGCGTGCACGACGAACTGGCGGTCGGTGCGCGCGTGCGCGTCCGCGGCCCCCGCAATCACTTCCCGTTCGAGGTCTCCCCCGGCACGCGCTACCGGTTCGTGGCGGGCGGGATCGGGATCACGGCGATCCGGGCGATGGCCGCCGCGGCCGAGGCCGCGGGCGCGGAGTGGGAGCTGGACTACGCCGGGCGCTCGCGTTCGCGCATGGCGTTCGCGGCGGAGCTCTCCGACGCCTTCGGCGAGCGCGTCCGCATCCATGCCGCCGACGAGGGCGCACGCCTCGACATCGACGGGTTGGTCGCATCCCTCGACGAGCGCACGGCCGTGTTCGCGTGCGGCCCGAAGCGGATGCTGGACGCGCTGGATGCGGGCGTCGACGAGCGTGCGCTGCACGTGGAGCGATTCGAGGCGAAGGAGTTCGGGGAACCGGTGTGGCCGGGCCCGTTCGAGGTGGAGCTGGCGATGAGCGGCGAGGTCGTCGTGGTCCCGCCCGAGCAGTCGGTGCTCGATGCCATCCGGGAGCAGTCCCCCGACACGCTCGTGCTGTCGAGCTGCCGCCGCGGCACCTGCGGCACGTGCGAAGTGCCGGTGCTCGAGGGTGAGATCGAGCACCGCGACTCGGTGCTCACCCCGATCGAGCAGCGCGATTCGCCCGTCATGATGGTCTGCGTCTCGCGCGCCGCGTGCGAACGGATCGTGCTCGATCTCTGAGGGCGCGGGCGTGGGTCAGCGACCGACTCGCGCCCGGAGTCGTTCGACGATCTCGCGCTCGTCCGCCTGCACGAGGCGGTAGTCGCGCACGACCACGCGGCCCGCGACGATCACGTGCCGGGGTCTGCGCCCGGGAGCGGTCCAGAGCAGTCCCGCCACGGGGTCCGCGACACCCGCATCCGCCACCGAGTCCATATCCCACACGCACACGTCCGCGGCCGCTCCGGGCCTCAGGTGACCGAGTTCGGGCCGACCGAGCCCCGCCGCCGACCCGGCCGTCGCCATCTCCAGCACGTCGCGCGCATCGAGCTGCGCACCCTGGAGCGCCGACACCTGCAGGGCGAGTCGCGCATCGGCCAGCAGGTGGCCTGCGTCGTTGGAGCCCCCGCCGGAGGTCCCGAGGCCCACCGCGATGCCGGCTTCCCGCATCCGCGCGACCGGCGCGACGCCCCAGCCCATCGGCACGTCGCACCCGGGGGCGTGCGTCGCCGTGGCCCCCGCCGCGGCGAGGCGGTCGATCTCGGCGTCGGTCACATCGCACAGGTGCGCGATGGTGACGTCGGGCGCGAGCCAGCCCCACTCCTCCAGCAGGTCCAGGGGCCGTCTGCCGTACCGATCGAGCGCGATCTGCGTGTCGACCTGCTCGTTCGCCTGCGTGCGACGGCGCAGGCCGTAGTCGCGCGCGACGGCTCCGAGCGCGCGGAAGGTCTCCTCGCCGTCGGAGTGCACGCCCGCCGGACCCACCGCGAGCTGCACCATCCCGTCCGCGCTCACCCCGCCCGCATCCGGCGTGAGGAAGTGGGCGGCGATGGCGCGCGCGCTCGCCTCGGCGGCCCCGGGGGCGTCCCGCGCCGAACCGCGCACGAACACGAGCCTGGCGCCGAGCTCGGCGGCCGCATCCGCCACGGATCGGGCGATCGCGACCGTGTCGTCGACCGGATGCGGCGAGCGCGCGGGATCGGGCCAGTTCAGATGATGGTCGGCCACCGTCGTCACCCCGCTCAGCAGCGACTCCGCGATGCCTGCGGCGGCCGTGACTCCCGTGAGAGACGCGTCGATCCCGGCATCCGCGTAGCGCGGCGGCCATCGCCGGCAGCCAGTCCCGCATCGGCACCCCGCGGGTTGCCGGCAGCGTGCGGAAGCCGGTCTGCAGGAGGTGGTGGTGCGCATTGACGAGCCCCGGCGTCACGACGCAGCCGGAGACATCGAGCTGCTCGCCCGATACTGCGGACGATGCCGACACCACGGCGCCGTCGAGAACGAGGTCGCCCTCCCGCTCGATGTGACGATCGACGAGGATGCGGCGCGCGCCGCGCAGGGTGAGCATGGCCCGATCGTCTCAGCCCCAGATCACCGGCACGTTACCGCGGGCGCGCGCAGGGCCGCCGGCACGGGGCGATCTCGACACGCTCGGCATCGACGCTCGATACCCGACCCGTATGCTCAATCCTTCCGATGAGCCGGGACAGCTGGTAGCACCCCCCGCAGTACCTGCTCGATGGCCGTGCGACAGAACTGCGACGCGCCGGCGGCATCCGCGGCCGGATCGGGCGCGAACCCCATGAGGGCTCCTACCAGCATGGCGCCGGTGATCGAGAGCAACAGAGCGTCCGCATCGCAGTCGTCGGCAAGCTCCCCCCGCGCGACCGCCTTCTCGACGAGACCGCGGTTCTGAGTATGGATGACCTCGCGCAGTCGATCGAAGTACCGGCCGAACAGCTCGGGCTGTGCTTCGCGTTCGGAACTGACGCGCAAGATGAACGTTCCCTGCTCGGACTGCACGAGCCGAAGGGTGGCCAACGCGATCTGAGTCAGTTGCTCCCGGATGCCGGAGTCGGGCGTCTCAGCCCCCACCAGGACGTGTGAGCGGAGGACGTCGCGCATCAGCTCTTCGGCGGTGGCCCAGCGGCGGTAGAGCGCGGGCTTACCGACGCCGGCCTCGCGCGCGATGGCTTCGAAGGTGAACCCGGCGCGCCCGGCGCGCACGTACACGCGCTGCGCTGCGAGGAGAGCCTTCGTTCTGATCTCGGGGTCACGGGGACGTCCGGTCTGACGCTGCTCTGCTGGACTCACACCTTTTCCCGTCTCGGCTCGATCCTCACGATATCGACAAGGGCAGGCGATGATGCACCGGAGCTCGCATCCGGTTCTTGCGCGGCCACCGAACCGAGGTTAATGTGCCTTTCGTACGGTGTGCGTACGAAAATAAGACGAAGGAGTCTCATATGGACACGACCGCCTCACCGATCGAATCGGAATCGGAGTCGGCGAAGCTGGTTCTGACCGAGGAACTGATGCTCGGAGATGCCGCCCGGTGGCGGCGTTTCGGCGAGGTCGTTCCAGCCGGGGAGTCGACGAACGCAGACGGCTCCCCCGACTACGGCCTCTTCGGACCGGGATCGATCACGTGGGAGGTAATCCTGCATCCGGCGACGATCGTGTTCGAGACCGCCGCACAGGGCACCGTCCAGTTCATGTACAAGCCGATCACCGCGGGGATCCGTGACGCGGATCCGATTTCGCGTCGGGCACGATCCGGACGGTTCACGATGTTCGAGTTCTTCGAGCGGTTCCAGCGCAACTCCGGCATGCACGCACCCATGTGGCTCGGCGACACGAGCACGGCGACCAAGATGGCCACGCACTTGCACCGCATCCACGGGCACGTCCAGGGCGATCTCATCGACCCCGAAGACCCTTCGTTGGGCGGCTACGCCGCCGCCGAGCCGCGCGACGCGATGTGGGCAGCGATCACCGAGATGCACGCGATGCTCTTCGTCTACGAAAAGCTCGCCTGGCACGGCGACACACCGCCGCATCCGCTCACGGACGCCCAGCGCGACCAGTACGTCCGTGAGATGGGCGCGTACCTCCGCCTCGTCGGAGCCGACGAAGCCGAGATCCCTCACAGCATGGCGGACCTGGACGCCCTCTACGACGAGTACGCACCGTTCTTCGGTCTCCGTGACAGCGTGTTCCGCGATCGCGAGACGGGCGTCCACATGATCCAGCAGTACAAGCTCGTGGGCCAACAGAACTGGCACCCTAGCCACACGCGGGCAACCGATGCCCTGACCGAGGTCTACGAGCAGTGGCACGACGTCATGAACGCCGCACTGCCCGAGCGACTGCAGCGCGCCGCCGGAATGTCCGCCGAGCAGGTCGCCGAGTCGGACGCCGTGCTCCTACGCAGGGAGCACGACATCCGTGAGATCCAGAGCCCCGCCAACGAGGCGCGCATCATGCGTCTGCTCTGGGGACCCGACGGGGTCGATCTCATCCAGAATGCGCGCCGGCTCCACCGAGACGTCGCACTCAAGGCAGCCTGACGGCCATGACCACCGGGATGGCGGAGGTGTTCCGTGCGCTCGCTCATGAAGATCGACTCGCCATGCTCGAGCATCTGCGGGGCGCACGCCGTGGACAGGCGGGTGTGCTCGAACTCGCCGAGGCAAGCGACATCAGCCGATTCGCCGCGTCGCACCATCTCGGGGTTCTCCGCACCGCTGGCCTGATCGTCATGAGCAAGCAGTCCCACCGACACCTGCATCGTGTGGACGGGACGGCGCTGCGCGCGATCGAGGATTGGGCCTACCGTTTCGACCCGCAGGAGAACGCCGCGCACACGGCGTGAGGGCACAGACTGCACGGCTCAGGCGGAACTCTCGCGTCAGCGCGCGACGGATGCGGGCGGCACCCGATCCGACTGAGCCGTGCCGGGCCGTGGCGAGTCAGAGCCCGGCCGCGCGCTCCGCGGCCTCGACGACGTTCGTGAGCAGCAGGGCCACCGTCATGGGCCCCACACCGCCGGGGTTCGGCGACACGTAACCGGCGACCTCCACGACATCGGGGTGCACGTCGCCGTAGACGATGCTCTTGCCCGTCTCCGGGTGCGTCTCGCGCGTGACGCCGACATCCAGCACGGCGACGCCCGCGCGCAGGTGCTCGGCCCGCACGAGGTGCTTGACGCCGGCGGCCGCGACCACGACGTCGGCCTGGGCGAGGTGGAACGGGAGGTCGGCGGTACCGGTGTGGGTCAGGGTCACCGTGGCGTTGATGTCGCGACGCGTCAGCAGGAGCCCGATCGAGCGGCCGATCGTGACGCCGCGGCCGACGACCACGACGTGCTTGCCGGCCAGGTCGTAGCCGTTGCGCTGCAGCAGCTCGATCACACCGCGCGGCGTGCACGGCAGCGGCGAGGTGATCGGGGTGTTCACGTTCAGCACCAGACGGCCGAGGTTGGTGGGGTGCAGGCCGTCCGCATCCTTGTCGGGGTCGATCCGCTCGAGGATGCGATCCGTGTCGAGGTGCTTGGGCAGCGGGAGCTGCACGAGGTACCCGTGGCACGTCGGGTCGGCGTTGAGCTCGTCGATCAACGCCTCGACGTCCTCCTGCGTGGCGTCCGCGGGCAGCTCCCGCTGGATCGAGTTCATCCCGATCGCGACGGACTGCTTGTGCTTCATCCCCACATACAGCTGCGAGGCGGGGTCGGCCCCCACCAGCACCGTGGCGATGCCGGGAACCACTCCCCGCTCGGCGAGCGCCGCGACGCGCGCGGTGAGTTCTTCCTTGATCGCGGCCGCGGTGCGGACGCCGTCGAGTGTGATCGCGGTCATTGTCGTCTCCTCTTCGAGCCCGCCCCGAGCACGCGCCGATCTGCGCGATGAGCGCAGCGTCGCGACCGAGGGTACTCAATCACTATGCACGTAGGGATACGGATGCGGCAACACCCGGTGCTGCCGCATCCGTTCCGATCACTGCTGGAGGTCGGGGTACAGCGGGAACGCCGCGGTCAGTGCCGCGACGCGGGTGCGCAGCGCCGCGACGTCGGCACCGGGCAGCAGCGCGAGCGCGATGATGTCGGCGACCTCGGTGAACTCTGCGTCGCCGAAACCGCGGGTCGCGAGCGCCGGCGTACCGATGCGCAGACCGGAGGTGACCATCGGCGGACGCGGGTCGTTGGGCACCGCGTTGCGATTGACCGTGATGTGGATGTCGTGGAGGAGATCCTCGGCCTGCTTGCCGTCGATGGCCGCCTCGCGAAGGTCGACGAGCACGAGATGCACGTCGGTGCCGCCCGAGCGCACCGCGATACCGGCGTCCTTCACGTCCTGCTGCGCAAGCCGGTCGGCGAGGATGGCCGCGCCGCGGACGGTGCGCTCCTGACGCTCCTTGAACTCGGGAGTCGCGGCGAGCTTGAACGCCGTCGCCTTGGCGGCGATCACGTGCATGAGCGGACCGCCCTGCTGACCGGGGAAGACGGCGGTGTTGATCTTCTTCGCGAGGTCCTCGTCGTTCGTGAGGATGAAGCCCGAGCGGGGGCCGCCGATCGTCTTGTGCACGGTCGAGGAGACTACGTGCGCGTGCGGGACCGGGTTCGGGTGCACGCCCGCGGCGACGAGACCGGCGAAGTGCGCCATGTCGACCCACAGGTAGGCGCCGACCTCGTCGGCGATCTCACGGAAGCGCGCGAAGTCGAGCTGACGGGGGTACGCGGACCAGCCGGCGATGATGACCTTCGGCTTGTGCTCGACGGCGAGGCGGTGCACCTCCTCCATGTCGATGACGCTCGTCTCCGGGTCGACGCCGTACGCGACGATGTTGTAAAGGCGGCCGGAGAAGTTGATCTTCATGCCGTGCGTCAGGTGACCGCCCTGGTCGAGCGAGAGACCGAGCAGGGTGTCGCCGGGGCGGGCGATCGCGTGCAGCACGGCGGCGTTGGCGGACGCACCGGAGTGCGGCTGGACGTTGGCGAAGCCCGCGCCGAACAGCGACTTCGCGCGGGCGATGGCCAGCTCCTCGGCGACGTCCACCTCCTCGCAGCCACCGTAGTAGCGGCGACCGGGGTAGCCCTCGGCGTACTTGTTGGTGAGCACGGAGCCCTGCGACTGCAGCACGGAGACGGGAACGAAGTTCTCGGACGCGATCATCTCGAGATACCCGCGCTGACGCTCGAGTTCGCGCTCGAGCACCTGGGCGATCTCGGGGTCGACCTCTGCGAGGGGGGCGTTGAAGTACGGGTCGGTCATGACTCTCCCTGACGACGGTTTCGGACAGATGGGTTCCGTATCGGCCCAGGCGTACGGCCGAATACCGTGTCGGTCGCTCCCCGGTGGTCATCCACCTCAACGCCAGTCGCGACGCGATCGAGCATACCGGAAGCGGACACCGGGCACACCTGAACGCCCGGCACCGCGCGGGTGGACGCATGGTGCGGCGGGAGCAGGTTTGTTAAGGTTCCTTACATGTCAACCGGCCTGGTCCCGCGACCGACGTCCGTGACACTCGGCGACGGCGCCTTCGTGCTGACGGACGCGGTCTCGGTCACCGGCGACACGGATGCGGTCGCCCTCCTGCTCGAGCGGCTGCACCGCCGCACGGCCCGCATGCTCCCCGCGGCACCGGACGCCCCGATCCGCCTGCGCATCGACGGCGAGGGCGCCGCGGAGTCGTACCGGCTGGTGATCGATGCGGACACGGTCGAGCTCACCGCATCCGACGCCGCCGGCCTGCAGCACGGCGTGCACACGCTGCTCCAGCTCGTGGCGCCCACGCGGCAGGGGTGGGTGTGGCCGGCTGTGGTGATCGACGACGCGCCACGCTTCGCCCACCGCGGGCTGATGCTCGACGTCGCCCGGCACTTCTTCGCCGCCGACGTCGTCGAGCGCCTCCTCGATCGGATGGCGGAGCTCAAGCTCAACGCGCTGCACCTGCATCTCAGTGACGACCAGGGGTGGCGGCTCGCGCTCGATTCGCGGCCTCGACTGGCCGAACGAGCCTCGGATTCGGCGGCGCTGGGCGATGCGGGCGGCTGCTATTCACGCGTCGACTGGCAGCGGATCCTGGATGCGGCGGCCTCCCGTCACATCACGGTGATCCCCGAGTTCGATGTGCCGGGGCACACACACGCCGTCGGGCTCGCGTACCCCGGGATCGCCCAGGCGCCCGTCGTCAGCGCCGAGCTCGAGCAGACGGCAGCGCAGTTCGGCGGCGGCCTGCCCGTCGCGGGGCAGGCGTACACCGGCTTCGGGGTCGGCTTCTCGTCGCTGCGGATCGGCGATGCCGAGACGAGCGCGTTCCTGCGCGATGTGTTCACCGAGCTGGCCGAGCTCACCCCCGGCCCCTATCTTCACATCGGCGGGGACGAGGCCCTCGGCACCTCGCGCGACGACTACGACGCGGCGATCGCGGAGGTCACCGCGCTCGTGAGCTCGCTGGGCAAGACCCCGGTCGCCTGGCACGAAGCGGGCGCCGCCGCACACCTCACGCCGGGGACGATCGGCCAGTACTGGGGCTTCGTGCACCCCGTGGACGGCGCCGACGAGAAGGCCCGCGGCTTCGTCGAGCGCGGCGGGCGCCTCATCCTGTCGCCTGCCGACGCGGTGTACCTCGACATGAAGGACAGCGCCGACTCCCCGCAGGGCCTGACGTGGGCGAACGGGCCGACGCCGCTGCGCCGCGCGTACGACTGGGAGCCCGCCGAGGTCGTCTCCGGCATCCGCGAGGAGCAGATCCTCGGCGTCGAAGCGGCCCTGTGGACCGAGACGATCCGCAGCGAGCACGACATCCAGCAGATGGCGTTCCCGCGCCTCGCCGCAGCCGCCGAGGTGGCGTGGTCGGCTGGCGCTTCCCGGTCCTGGGAGAGCTTCCGCGAGCGCCTGGCGGATCTCGCGACCAGGTGGGATGCCGACGGACTCGCCTATCGCCGGATCGACGACGTTCCGTGGCGGCGACCGTGAGCGTGATCGTCCACTCCGCTCGGATCGTCGACGGCGGCCGCGAGACGCCGGACGGCTGGGTGCGCTGGGATGCGGGCCGCATCACGCACCGAGGCACGGGCGACGACTGGCGCGCGCACGACGGCGACACGATCGTCGATGCGCGCGCGCAGGCCGGCGCCGACGCCGTGCTCACGGCAGGATTCATCGACCTGCACGGGCACGGCGGCGGCGGCCACTCCTACGAGGACGGACCGGATGCGGTGCGCGCCGCTCGTGCGCTGCACCGCGCACACGGCACCACACGTGCCGTGCTCTCGCTCGCGACGGCGACGCTCGGCGACCTCGCCGCCCGCCTGGAGACGATCGCGGCCCTCACCCGCACCGACCCCGACATCCTCGGCTCACACGTGGAGGGCCCGTTCCTCGCACCCAGCCGTCGGGGGGCCCACGCCGGCGACCTGCTGCGGAGCCCCGACCCCGAGACGCTGGAGATGCTGTTGACCGCCGGCGGCGGTACCGTGCGCCAGGTGACGATCGCCCCCGAGCTGGCGGGCGGCCTCGACGCCGTCCGCCGCATCGTGGAGGCCGGCGTCGTCGCGGCGGTCGGTCACACCTCCGCCGACGCCTCCCTCACGGCCGCGGCCTTCGACGCGGGGGCGCGAGTGCTGACGCACGCGTTCAACGCGATGCCGGGGCTGCACCACCGCTCCCCCGGGCCGGTGGGGGCGGCGCTCGCGGACGACCGGGTCGTGCTCGAGATCATCGCCGACGGCGTGCACCTGCATCCGGACATCGTGCGAATCGCCGCATCCGCCGCCGCCGGCCGCTTCGCGCTCGTGACCGACGCGATGGCCGCAGCGGGCGCCGCGGACGGCGCGTACCACCTGGGCGCGCTCGACGTCGAGGTCGCCCACGGCGTCGCGCACGTGGCGGGCACCGATACCATCGCCGGATCCACGCTGACGCAGGATGCGGCGCTACGCGTCGCGGTGGCGGCGGGGGTGGCACTGCCCGCCGCCGTGCGCGCCCTCACCGAGACCCCCGCGCGCGTGCTCGGCCTCGATCACCTCGGAGCACTGGAGCCTGGCCGCCTCGCCGACGCGGTGCTGCTGACCGCCGACCTCCGCGTCGCCGGGGTGTGGCTGGCCGGCGACCCGATCTGACCCCCTCCGAACCCCCACCTCCCGAAACTGCATCTGCGTCACGAGATCACGGTGTATACCCGTGATCTCGTGCGGCAAATGCTGTCTCGTGGGCGAAGCGACGGGAAGGGGTCGCCGCGAGGAGGCGCCGGGCGCCCGCGTAGAATGGCGGAGTGAGCACCCCCTCGTCCGCGCCCCTGCCCGCCGGCACGCGCCCCGCGCTGTCCGCCCTCGACGTGGTGGCGTTCCTGTGCGAGATCGGCGGCATCGTCGCGCTGGCGATCTGGGGCTTCGCGACGTGGCCGTTCCCCTGGAACCTCGTCGTGGGCATCCTCACCCCCGCCGCCGCGATCGTGCTGTGGGCGCTGTTCGTCTCCCCCCGCGCCGTCTTCGCCGTGCACCCGTTCGTGCGCGCCATCGCCGAGCTGCTGGTCTACGCCGCCGCGACGGCCGCCCTGTGGTCTCTCGGCCTCACCTGGATCGGCATCGCGTACGCCGTGGTCGCGGTCACGGTGGGCCTTGTCGTCGGACGCCGCCGCTTCGCATGACCGCGTCGGTCGTCGACCTGCTGCGTGAGGCGCTCGGCGATCGGATCGACACGAGCGGGGCGATGCTCGAGGCCTTCCGTGCGGACAAGTCCGGCCACGCCGCCGACGGCCGCGCCCTCGCCGTCGTGCATGCCGAGAGCATCGAGGACGTGCAGGCGGTCCTGCGCATCGCGCACGCCACGGGCACCCCGGTCGTGCCGCGCGGCGCCGGAACCGGCCTCGCGGGCGGCGCGAACGCGGGCGACGGACGCATCGCGCTGTCGCTCGCGCGGATGAACCGCATCCTCGAGATCCGACCCGACGATCTGCTCGCCGTGGTGGAGCCCGGCATCATCAACGCCGAGCTGAACGCCGCGCTCGCCCGACACGGGGTGTGGTGGGCCCCCGACCCCGCGAGCCGCGACATCTCGACCGTGGGCGGCAACATCGCCACCGGCGCGGGCGGACTCCTGTGCGCCAAGTACGGTGTCGTGCGCGACGCGGTCCTCGGCGTCGACGTCGTCCTCGCCGACGGCGAGCTGGTCCGTCTCGGCCACCGCAGCGTGAAGGGCGTGACCGGCCTCGACCTGACGTCGCTCATGATCGGGTCCGAAGGAACCCTCGGGGTCGTCGTGGGCGCGACGCTCAAGCTGCGGCGCCTCGTCGCCGGGCAGACGCGCACACTCACCGCATCCTTCACCGACGTGCGTGCAGCCGCCGCGGGCGCCGCCGCCGTCACCGCCTCCGGCGTGCAGCCGGCGATCATGGAGCTGATGGATGCGGCGAGCCTCGCCGCCGTGCACGCCCTGCTCGGCCTGCCGCCGATCGCGGGCAGCGAGAGCCTGCTGACCGTGCAGACCGACGGACCGACCGCCGCCGCCGATGCCGCGCGCCTCGCGCAGGTGCTCGCGGAGGAGGGCGGCCGGGTGCGCCTCGCCGCGGACGAGGCGGAGGGCGAGGCACTGCTGAGGATGCGGCGGTCGCTGCATCCGGCCATGGAGCGTCTGGGCACGACGCTCATCGAGGACGTCTCGGTGCCACGATCGGCGCTGCCTGCGATGTTCGACGAGATCGTGCGGATCGAGCGCGCCTACGCGCTCACCATCCCGACCGTGGCGCACGCGGGCGACGGAAACCTCCACCCGAACTTCGTCTTCGAGGGCCCCGAGGTGCCGGAGGTCGTGTGGCGCGCCGCCGACGACCTGTTCCGCTCGGCGCTGCGCCTCGGCGGCACGCTCACCGGAGAGCACGGCGTCGGGGTACTCAAGCGCCGGTGGCTGCGCGATGAGCTCGGCGCTCGTCAGTGGGCACTGCAGCGCGACATCAAGCGCGTGTTCGATCCCACCGGCATCCTCAATCCCGGTGTCGTCTTCGCCGACTGACCTCGGCATGTCCCACGTGCCGCAACTGTGACCCCGGTGCTGTGCAGCAACCGGGACACGGGATGCGGGAAGTGGGACACGGACGTGTCAGAGCCCCTGCCAGTCGGGCTTACCCTCCCAGCTGGTGCGGTAGTAGTCCGCCAGGCGCAGACGGGATGCGGCCGCCTCGTCCACCACGACGGTCACGTGGGGATGCAGCTGCACCGCGGAGCCGGGGAGCATCGCGGTGACGGGGCCCTCGAGAGCCCCGGCGACCGCATCCGCCTTCTCCTGCCCGAAGGCGAGGAGCACGAGATGCCGGGCCTCGAGGATCGTGCCGAGCCCCTGCGTGATGCAGTGACGGGGCACCTCGGAGGCGTCGTCGAAGAAGCGGGCGTTGTCCTCACGGGTCTGCGCGGTCAGGGTCTTGACGCGCGTGCGCGACGCGAACGACGACCCCGGTTCGTTGAACCCGATGTGCCCGTCGGTGCCGATCCCCAGGATCTGCAGGTCGATGCCGCCCGCCTCGCGGATCGTGCGCTCGTACTCCTCGCCCGCCGTGGCGATGCCTGCCCGGCGGCCGTCCGGTACGTGGATGCGAGCGGGGTCGAGACCCAACGGCTCGACCACCTCGCGGTCGATCACCGAGCGGTAGCTCTCGGGGTGCGAGGGATCCAGCCCGACGTACTCGTCGAGCGCGAACCCGCGCACCCGCGACACGTCGAGGTCCCCGACGCGCTCCCGCAACGCCTCGTACACGGGGAGGGGCGTCGACCCGGTGGCGAGTCCCAGAACGGTGTCCTCCCGCATCCGGATCAGCCGGACGATCTCGTCGGCGACGATCGCGCCGCCCTCCTGCTTCGATGCGACGATGACCACTTCAGCCACGTGCGCCCACCTCCTGCTCGATTGCCGTTCCTCCCACGATTGCCGCCCCGACCGCCGCGACCGGTGATCCCGTCGGCAGCACCCGCATCCGGTCCGCGAGCCGAAGAGAGCGCAGGAACGGGGATGCGGCGGCGCTGCGCTCCAGCTCGACGCGCACCTCCGGCAGCATCCGTTCGGCGAGCGCGGTGAGACCTCCCCCGATGACGACCCGTTCCACGTCGACCGTCAGCACCAGGATGCGCACGGCCGCCGCGACCGCGCGGGCCAGATCGCGGCGGATGACGGTGGCGAGCGCATCGCCCGCGTCCGCGGCATCGAACACGTCGCGCACCGGGAGGGCCGCGGGTCGTCCCCAGCGGTCGGCGATCGCCGCTCCCCCGGCGAGCGCCTCGATGCATCCGCGGCCCCCGCAGCGGCACAGCGGCCCGGCGGGATCGATGCTGATGTGTCCCACCTCTCCGGCCGAGCCGCCGGCACCGCGCCAGAGCCGCCCGCCCAGGACGATGCCGGCTGCGACGCCGGTGCCGAGGTTCAGAAACGCCAGGCTCGCTCCGGGCCGCTCCAGCGCCGCGGCTCCGAGGGCCGCCGCCTTCACGTCGTTCTCGACGTGCACCGGCAGCCCCACCCGAGGCGCCACGGCGGCGGCGACATCGAGGTCCGCGACGCCGAGGTTGAGCGCATGGGTCACCCGGCCCGATTCCGAACGCACCTGACCCGGCATCCCTATTCCGACCGACGAGAACTGCGCGGCGTCGATGCCTGCCATGGCGCCGAGGGCGGCGACGGCGTCGGCGACGGTCTCCACCACACCCACCGGCCCCCAGAGGGTCGCGAGCCGCACGGAGGCGAGCACCCGATCCCGGGCGTCGACGACCACCGCATCGGTCTTGGTGCCGCCGACGTCGAGTCCGACCCTCATCCCTTCACCGCGCCCGAGACGAGTCCCCCGGTCATGCGATGCTGCACGATCAGGAAGAACGCGACGACCGGCAAGGCCATCAGAGTGGATGCGGCCATGACGACGGACCAGTCGGTCGCCTTCGTCACCTGCACGAACGCGCGCAGCCAGATGGGCAGGGTCTGCGGGTCGGGGCGGGTGAGGATGACCAGCGCGAACACGAACTCGTTCCACGCCTGGATGAACGCGAACACACCGGTGGCGACCAGGCCCGGGGCGAGCAGGGGGAAGGTGACCCGCCAAAAGGCGCCCGTGCGGCTGCAGCCGTCGATCATCGCCGCCTCCTCCAGCTCCGCGGGCACTCCCGCTACGAAGCCGCGCAGCGTCCAGATCGTGAACGGGAGCACGATCGCGATGTAGACCAGGCTGAGGCCGGCGATCGTGTTGACCAGGGCCCAGCCGTCCAGCACGCGGAACGTGGAGATGATCATGGCTTCCGCCGGGATCATCTGCACGACGAGGATCGCGACGACGATGCTCTTGCGGCTGCGGAACCGGAAACGCGAGAGCGCGACGGCCGCGAGGAACGCGAACAGGAGAGCGGCGACGAGGGTGATGCCGGTCACCGTCACCGAGGTGCCGAGCGCGCCGAGGAAGCCGCCCTCGCCGAGCGCCGTGGCGTAGTTGCGCAGTGTGAACTGATCGGGCCAGAAATGCGGCGTCGCGCCACGCACAGCGGATGCGGGCAGCAGCGAGGTGTTGATCATCCAGTACACGGGGAACACGGCGCACACGATCACCACCAGGGCGCCCAGGTTCAGCAGGACCCGACCGGTACGGGTGCGTCGGCGCGTGGTCATGCCTCCTCCTGACGGAGCATCGAGCGGATGTAGTAGCCGGAGATCACGAGCATGATCACCACGAGGATGACGGAGATCGCGCCACCGGAGCCGAGATCGCCCGAGGCCATCGAGACGCTGTAGATGTAGACGCCGATGGTGTTGGTGTCCGCGCGGACGCCTCCGATCGTCTGCAGGGCGTAGATCTGCGCGAACACGCGCAGGTCCCAGATGACCTGGAGGATCAGGAGCACGACGAGGATCGAGCGCAGGTAGGGGAAGACGATCAGGCGGAAGCGCGAGAAGGCACCCGCACCGTCCAGCTGCGCGGCCTCGAGGACCTCGTCGGGCACCTGGCCGAGCCCCGCGTAGACGGAGAAGGCGACGAAGGGGATCGCGCCCCACGTGATGATGATCGCCGCCACGGCGAAGAAGCTGATCGGGTCGATGAGCCAGCTGTGTCCGGTCCAGTCGGTGCCGGTCAGCTGGGTCAGCGCGTAGTTGACGAGACCGTACTGGGTGTCGAAGATCCAGCCCCAGACGATCGTGGCTGTCAGCGCGGGCATCGCCCAGGCGAGCAGCAGCGCGACCGAGACGGCGGTGCGCATGACGCGGCCGAGCTTCGTCATGAGCAGTGCGACGAGCACGCCCAGCACCATGGTCGCCGCGACGCAGACCACGCACAGCGCCACGCTGCGCGCGAGCACCTGCCAGAAACCCGAATCCGTCAGGACGGCGATGTAGTTGTCGAGTCCGACGAAGGACGGCGGGGCGCCGAAGATCTGCGCCCGACCGAACTCCTGGAACGACATGACGACCATCTGCACGAGCGGCCAGCCGATGAACACGGCGAGCATCACCAGAGCGGGCGAGAGCAGCAGAAGAGGGGTGAGCGCGCGGCGTCGGCGGCGCCGCGGGGCGGGCGGTGGCCCGGACACGGCGGCGACGCCGACGGGCAGCTCGGTGGCGACAGCCACGGTGACTCCTTAGAACGGATGGGGGCGCTCCCCCGTGGGATGCCCGGTGACGGGCACCCCACGGCGAGCGCAGCGACGAGCCGAGACGACAGACGGGTCGGCTCGCCGCTGCGAAGGTGGATCAGCCGTTGAGAATGGACTCGATCTGCTCGTCGGCGGCAGCCGCGAGCGAGGCGACGTCTCCCCCGCCGGCGATGTTGACGAACAGGTCCTGCATGATGCCCTTGGCCTCCACATCCGCCCAGTTCGGCGATGCGGGCGTGAGCTTGGCATTCGCCGCAGCCGACGCGATCACGGACGCGAGCTCCGGCGTGGCTGCGGCGACCTTGTCACCCAGCGACGTCTTCGCGGGCACGAGACCCGCCTCGGCCAGGATCGTCTGGTACTCGTCGCTCAGCATGATCTCCAGCGCCGACTTCGCCAGCTCCGGGTTCTTGGACTTGGCGGCGATGCCGACGTTGGAGCCGCCCGCGAAGACCTGCGCTGCGCCGCCCTTGGCGCCGGGCAGAGCGAACTCTCCGGTCGTCTCGGCGACCGCGGTCGCCTGCTTGTCCTCGTCTGCGACGATCGACCAGTAGGCCCAGCTGGGCGCGGAGTAGGTCGCGGACTGCTCGGTGCGGAAGGGCACCCACCCCTCGGTCTCGTCGCCGTCCTTGGGCGCCAGAGACGCCTTCGTCATCAGCTCCTGGACCTGCTCGAGCCCGGCGATGGACTCAGGGCTGGACAACTGCGCGTCCCAGCTGCCGTCGCTCGCCTGCACGGCGACCTCGCCGCCGTTCTCCCAGATGAAGGGCAGCCCGTTGTACCAGTCCTTGCCGGGGAAGTAGACGCCCGAGACGCCGGGCAGGGCTGCCGCGAGGGTCAGACCGTTCGACACGTACTCGTCGAGGGTGGTGGGCACCGAGACACCGGCCTGTGCGTACTGCGCCGTGTTGTAGAACACGACGCGCGAGCCCGAGTAGTAGGGCGCGGCGTACAGGTCGCCGTCCCAGCTGCCCGCCTCGACGAATCCGGGCAGCAGGTCCGAGCCGCCGAGCTCGTCCTCGATGTCGCCCAGGCTCAGCAGTGCTCCGCTCGACGTGAACGCCGGAGCCTGCGTGTTGCCCATCTCGACCACGTCGGGGCTGTCGTTGGACGACAGGCTCGTGGTGAGCTTGTCGACGAGGCCGGTCCACTGCTGCTCCTCGATGACCAGCGTGGAACCGGGATTCTGGTCCTCGAATGTCTTCACGAGATAGTCGCGGGCATCCTGAGGGGTGTCGGTGCCGACGAGCCAGACGCGGATCTCCGCGCTCCCGCCGCTCGACGAGCCGCCTCCTGTCCCCGCGCATCCGGCAAGCGCAATCGCCGATGCGCCCATCAGGGCGACGGCTGGGAGGAACTTCTTCATGTGCTGTCCTCTGTTCTTGATGATGAGACCGTGAGCACCGGCGGCGCTGACGGGGAGGTGCTGTCAGGAGACGCCGAGCGTCGCCGACAGCACCATGACGGCCGCACCGCGCAGGACGATGTCCTGGCCCTGCTCCGTCATCCGTACGCGGACGCCCTCATGGAAGGGCGCGAGTGTCCGCGTGCGGAGGGCCTCGGCGGTGGCCTGCGCAAGCACACCGCCGAGGAGTTCAGGGGGGCCGGAGAGGACGATCTCCGACAGATCGAGCGCACCCACGACGGGAGCGAGCGCGATGCCGAGGCGCTCCCCCGCATCCCGCAGGACCGTGTCGCGGTCGCCGGGCGCGGCCTCATCCGCTCTGGCCGTCAGCGCCGGCACGGAGAGCCACGCCTCGAGGCAGCCCACCTTGCCGCACGCGCAGAGCGGGCCGCCGTCGGTGCCGACGGTGACGTGACCGATCTCACCCGCGGCGAAGCGGCTGCCGCGCATCGGCTGGCCGCCGGCGAGCAGGCCCGATCCGACACCGCTGCCGACCTTCACCAGCAGCACGTCGTCACCGGAGCCTCCGAACGTGTACTCCGCCAGTACGGCGGCGTTCGCATCGTTGGCGACGAGCACCTCGAGCCCGAGCGCCTCGCTCAGCACGCCCTCGAGGTCGAAGCCGGCCCACCCCATGTTCGGCGCCGTGAGCACGATGCCGCGGTCGTCGATCACGCCGGGAGTGCCGACCCCGACGCCGAGCACGGGGGCCTTCGCCTCGGCCACGAGCCGCTCCGCGAGCGAGATGACGGCGGCCAGGACCTCGGATGCGGCGGCGGGATGCGGAGTCTCGGCGCGCGCGACGATGTCGCCGTCGAGGGTCAGGACCGCACCGATGAAGACGTCGCTCCCCGAGAGGTCCAGCCCGATGATGCGGTGACCGGCGCGGTCGACGTCGACGAGCATGGCGGGCTTGCCGGGGCGGCTGCCCTCGCGCATGCCCTTCTCCACGACGAATCCGTCGCCGATCAGCTCGGCCACGAGGTCGGAGATCGTGACGCGGGTGAGCCCGGTCTCCCGCGACAGATCGGCACGGCTCATGGCCCCGCGGTGGAAGAGCGTCTGCAGCACGAGCGAGCGGTTGTGTCCGCGCGCGTGCTCGGGCAGGACCTTCACTCCCGCGCGCAGCGCACGGCCGGGGGCGAAGGCGCCACCACGGGAGGTCATGTGGGTGTGCGCGGGCTCGGAGAGGGAAGCGCCGCGCTGCACTTCCGATGCAGTCATGTTTGTTAGTACACCTTACGAACAAACATGACGCAAGCATTCTTCGCGCTCGTCACACGACTGTTACACGGCGCCGTGATCGGAACGTTGTCGGAGATCGGACTCTGACCACGCCTTTATCAGACTTGCTCGCGTACCCTGGGTAGACACAGCACACGATGCACGGGGGTGATGGTGTGACGGATCTGGCAACCGGACCGCACGCGCAGAACGACACGGCGGCGGACGACACCGACGCCGGGTCCGGCGACGGCACGACGTCGGTCTACGCGTGGGCCCCCGAAGAGCCCAAGCCGCGCAAGCGCCACCTCGGCCTCTGGATCGGCGTCCCCTCCGGCGTCCTGGCGGTGGCCGCCGTCACGGCGTCGCTCGTGCTCATCGCCCCCGGAACGGCCGTCGCCGGCGTTCCGATCGGCGGTATGACCGTGGGCGGCGCGGCCGATGCGCTGTCCTCCCGCCTCGCCGGCGCAACCGTCGTGCTGAACACCCCCGACGGCGACGTCACCGTCACCGGTGCCGAGCTGGGCGCATCGATCGACGCGCGCACGATCGCCGAGCAGGCCTTCGACGCCCACCCTCTGTGGAACGTGACGCAGTGGAACTCCGAGCCGCTCGTCGCCGACGTGACGCTGGATCCCGCGGTCGCCACGGACGCGCTTCGCGAGGCGGCCCCCGGCGCTTTCACCGACCCCACCGACGCGACCGTGACCTTCGATGCGGCGACCGCCTCCTACGTCTCCACGCCCGCCACGGCCGGAGAGGGCATCGACCTCGACCAGGTGCGCACCGCCCTCGCCGAGGCCTTCTCGTCGGGAGCCGATCGCGTCACGATCGACGCGTCCATCGTCCCGGTGGACGCCGCCATCACGACCGCGGATGCCGAGACCTCGGTCACGCGGCTGAACGGCATCCTCGACACGATCGGCTTCTATGTGGGCGACGAGCGCACGGTTCCCGTGGACCGGGCACTGGCCGCATCCTGGCTGAAAGTCGGAACCGACGACGGCAAGCTCACCCTCTCGGCCGATGCCGACGCCATCCAGAAGACCGTCGACACGTTGGCACCGCTCGTCGATCGCGCACCCGTCGACGCCACCGTCGTCACGAACGCAGCGGGCGATGTGCTGCGCGACCTCACGCCGGGCGCGGTGGGGCGCACACTCGGCGACACCTCCCAGGTGGCCGACGGCTTCGCCGCTCAGCTCGCGGCGGGCGACGCGGCCTATCAGCTGCCCGTGACCGAAGCACCGTTCACGACGACCGCCCTCCACCGTTACTCCGACGTCAACCTCAGCACGCAGCGGGCGACCTTCTACGAGAACGGTCAGGTCGTGAACAGCTGGCCGATCTCCTCGGGCCTCGGGGCGAACGCGACGCCGACGGGCGAGTTCACCGTCTTCGCCCACGTGCGCATGCAGGACATGGGCTGCACGCCGACGTCGACCTACTGCACGAAGGACGTCCCGTGGGTCACGTACTTCGCACCGGACATCGGCTTCCACGGCACGTACTGGCACAACAACTTCGGCAGCCCGATGAGCCACGGCTGCATCAACATGCCGATCGATCAGGCCGCCTGGGCCTACGAGTTCCTGTCCAAGGGGTCCGAGGTCTCGGTCCACTACTGACCCGCACCACGAAGAGGGGGCCGGATGCATCCGCATCCGGCCCCCTCTTCGTGGGATGTCAGATCGCGTCGATGATGCGGTTCAGCGTCGCGGACGGACGCATGACCTCCTCGACCAGGCGCGGGCTCGGGTGGTAGTAGCCGCCGATGTCGACGGGCTTTCCCTGCACCGCCAGCAGCTCGGCGACGATCGTCTCCTCGGCCGCCGCGAGCTCCTGTGCGATCGGCGCGAACGCGCGGGCCAGCTCCGCATCCGACGACTGCGCGGCGAGCTCCTGCACCCAGTAGAGCGCGAGGTAGAAGTGGCTGCCGCGGTTGTCGATCGTGCCGAGGGCACGACCGGGCGACTTGTCGTTCTCGAGGAAGGTGCCGGTCGCGGCATCCAGCGTGTCCGCGAGCACCTGCGCGCGGACGTTGCCGGTGAAGGTCGCGAAGTGCTCGAAGGATGCGGCGAGCGCGAAGAACTCGCCCAGCGAGTCCCAGCGCAGGTAGTCCTCGGCGAGCAGCTGCTGTACGTGCTTGGGCGCGGAGCCGCCGGCACCTGTCTCGAAGAGTCCGCCACCGGCGAGCAGCGGAACGATCGAGAGCATCTTGGCACTCGTGCCGACCTCGAGGATCGGGAACAGGTCCGTCAGGTAGTCGCGCAGGACGT
Source organism: Microbacterium sp. SORGH_AS_0428 (assembly GCF_031453615.1). Lineage (NCBI taxonomy): Bacteria > Bacillati > Actinomycetota > Actinomycetes > Micrococcales > Microbacteriaceae > Microbacterium > Microbacterium sp. SORGH_AS_0428. The sequence goes on from NZ_JAVIZT010000001.1 coordinate 1,147,706, forward strand.
TGCCGGTCACCGAGATCGTGTCCTGGCCCGCGCGCAGGCGCTCGAGCGAGAACAGCGTCGCGTCGGTCGGGGCGAGGATCTCGATCTGCAGACCCTCGGTGTCGTGCTCGGCGAGGTAGGTGCGCACCTTGGCGATGAGCTGCGCGTCGTGCGCGCGGCCCTCGTCGAGCCAGAACACGGCGGGCACGCCGGTGGCACGGGCACGGGTGACGGCGAGCTTCACCCAGTCGCGCACGGCGATGTCCTTGGTCTGCGTGGCCCGCCAGATGTCGCCGGCCTCGACCGCGCTCTCGAGCACGACCTCGCCCGCGGAGGTGACGACCTGGACGACGCCGGCGGCGGCGATCTCGAACGTCTTGTCGTGGCTGCCATACTCCTCGGCCGCCTGCGCCATGAGTCCCACGTTCGGGACCGTGCCGATCGTGGCGGGATCGAGCGGACCGTGCGCGATGACGTCCTCGATCACGGCCTGGTAGATGCCGGCGTAGGACGAGTCCGGGATGACCGCGAGCGTGTCGTCCTCGCCGCCGTCGACGCCCCACAGCTTCCCGCCGTTGCGGATGAGCGCCGGCATGGATGCGTCGACGATCACGTCCGAGGGCACGTGCAGGTTGGTGATGCCCTTGTCGGAGTTGACGTACGACAGGCGCGGGCCGGAGGCGATCGCCTGCTCGAACGCGGCGGCGATCTCGTCGCCCTTCTCCAGACCCGAGAGGCCGGACAGGATGGCGCCGAGACCGTCGTTGGGCGTGAGCCCGGCCGCCGCGAGCTGGTCGCCGTAGCGGGCGAACACATCGGCGAAGAACGCCTTCACGACGTGGCCGAAGATGATCGGGTCGCTGACCTTCATCATCGTCGCCTTGAGGTGCACGGAATACAGCACGTCGTCCGCCTTGGCCGTCGCCAGCGTCTCGGCGAGGAAGGCGTCCAGCGCGGCCGCCGAGAGGAACGTGGCGTCCACGATCTCGCCCGGGAGCACCTTGAGACCGGACTTCAGTACGGTCTCGGTGCCCGCCGCATCCACGTGGCGGATCGTGAGGGTGTCGTCATCGGGCGAGACCCAGGAGATCTCGTTCGAGCGGAAGTCGTCGTGTCCCAGGGTCGCGACGCGGGTCTTCGAGCCCTCGGCGAACGCCTTGTTGCGGTGCGGGTGCTTGCGCGCGTAGCTCTTCACAGCGCCCGGGGCTCGGCGATCGCTGTTGCCCTCGCGGAGCACCGGGTTGACCGCAGAGCCCTTGATCTTGTCGTAGCGCGCGCGGACGCTCTCCTGCTCGACGCCGTTCGGCTCGTCGGGGTAGTCGGGGATGTCGTAGCCCTGCGCCTGCAGCTCGGCGATGGCGGCCTTCAGCTGCGGGATCGATGCCGAGATGTTCGGCAGCTTGATGATGTTCGCCTCCGGCAGCGTCGCGAGCGCGCCGAGTTCGGCGAGCGCGTCGCCGACGAGCTGCTCGGGGGTGAGCTGCTGCGGGAAGGCTGCGAGGATGCGACCGGCGAGCGAGATGTCGCGCGTCGCGATCTCGACCCCCGCCTGGCCGGCGACGGCGCGGACGATGGGAAGGAAGGATGCGGTGGCGAGCGCCGGAGCCTCGTCGGTGTGCGTGTAGATGATCGTGGAATCAGGCACGGATTTGTCTCTCCATAGAGGCGTCGAGGGTCAGCCGCCAGCCTATCGCACCCGCCCCGGTTATCTCGATGTCGAGATATCTCCCCCGTCGCACGGTCGGGTTCACGCCGCATCCGGACCCCGGAGTTCACACGGCCGGCATCCCTCCCCGCGGGTGGGCACCAGGCATTAGCCTGTGACCATGACCGAACTGCGCCTCGAAGAGCTGTCGGCCGCGACGATCGTCGCCGTGAACAACATGTCACTCAAACCCGGGCAGGAACAGTTCCTCGCCCCGGTCAGCTACGGGGTCGCGGCGACCGTGATCGATCCGCGCACCAGCTGGCAGCGCGTCGTGCTCGCCGGCGACGACGTCGTGGGGTTCGTCAGCGCGAACTTCGACGAGCACGAGACGCAGGAGTGGTTCCGCTCGGTGCTCTGGCGTATCAACGTCGACGCCGACGATCAGGGCCAGGGCATCGGACGCTTCGCCATCGAGGGTCTCGTGAACGAGGCGCGCGAGCGCGGCATGGACCACGTCGACGTCATCTACGAAGCGGGCGAGGGCGGACCCGAGGCGTTCTTCCGCCGCGTGGGCTTCGAGCCCGTCGGCGAGACCGAGTTCGGCGAGGTCGTCGCGCGCATCGTGCTCTGACGCCCAGGCGCGCTCGCTCCGCCGCGGTCGGCGCGGGCGCGCGCGTCGGAGATTCGATCGGATGTCGGAGGTTTCGGCCGGAATCCTCCGACGCGAGGGGGAATCTCCGACGGGACGTGTGGAGCGTCCTCCCCTCCCTCGCGACCGGGTTCCTGCGTGTCGCGCACATCCGGCTCTGCACCCGCACGCGCTGCAGCGCGCTGCGCGCATGCTGGCGGCATGACGCTCGAGGACTGGCTGAGCACGCAGGGCGGCGTGGCGCACCGCGCTCTCGCCCAAGACGCGGGCTACGACGCCCGTCAGGTGCGTGCGCACGCCGCGGGCGGACGCGTCCGGGTGATGCGACGCGCGTGGATCGTGACGGATGCCGCGCCCGCCGACCTCGCGGCCGCCGCCGCGGCGGGTGGGCGGCTGGCGTGCGTGTCCGCCGCGCGCCATCGGGGGTGGTGGCTCCCTCCGCTGGTCGACCCCGCCCTCCACCTGCATCTGTCGCCGCACGGGCGCTCCGGCGACGTCCCCGCCGGAGCCGTCGCGCACTGGAGCGTGCCCGTCGCCCCTGCGGGCCGCTTCACGCTGGTGGAATCCGTCGAGGATGCGCTCCGGCATGTGGCGATGTGCCTCGCCCCGGAGGCCGCCCGCATCGTGTGGGAGTCAGCCTTGCGGGCGGAGGGGCTTTCTGTCGAGGCACTGCGACTCGTGCGGTGGCGTTCGCCCGCCGCATCCGCTCTCGCCCGCCAGGTCACGGGTCTGTCGGACTCCGGACTGGAGACGGTCTTCGTCGTGCGGCTCGGCCCGTGGGGACTGCCGATCCAGCAGCAAGCGGTCATCGCGGGGCAGCGTGTCGATGTGCTGATCGGCGACCGGCTCGTCATCCAGCTCGACGGATTCGCCCATCATCACAGCGCCGCCCAGCGCGGTCGCGACATCGCCCACGATGCGGAGCTGCGGCTGCGCGGGTACACCGTGCTGCGCTTCGGCTACGCACAGGTCATCTACGACTGGCCCGCCGTGGAGCGCACGGTCGCCCGCGCCGTCGCGGCGGGTCTGCACCTGGTCCGCTGAGCGCACGGGCGTCGGAGAAACGCCCCGATGTCGGAGGTTTCCGCCCGGATCCTCCGACATTCGCGCCGAACTCCGACGCGCGGCGCCGCGCGAGCGCCCGTGCGGCATCCCTCAGGAACGTCGGGCGCGGGTGCGGCGCAGGGCCTTGTCCGCCTCGACCACGGCGGCGGGGATCACCGACAGCGCGAGCGCCAGCAGCCACTCGCCGCCGCTGAGGCCCGTGGTCATCAACAGGTTCTGGGCGAACCCGACCTCGACGCAGACGACGGTCAGCGCGACGGGGATCCACATCCACTTGAGCGCGTCCGCCCACGGCGCCGTGAAGCCGGATGCGGGGTCCCGCCGCATCGCCATCCCCGCCAGCACCGATCCGAGGCTGATGACGACGAAGGCCATCGTGACCGGCACCGACGCCTCGGTCGTGCGCGCTTCGCCGGGCGCCAGCAGGAGCGCCGCCAGCGCGGTGGCGAAGATGGTGCCGCCGTACACGAGCCACTGCGTGATGGACCCGCGGTTCGCGAGGGTCTGGCGCACGTCGCGGGGCGGCCTTGACATGATGCCGTCCGGGTCGGGTCCGAACGTGATGGTCAGAACGGGGAAGAACGTGATGAACGTGCTGAGGAAGATGACCATGAGCGGCGTGAGAGGCACACCGTTGTTGATGTCGAAGACGCTGGCGGCGAGGAAGAGCAGAACGAGCGAGAACAGTGTCGACATCTGGTAGCGGACGTAGCCGACGATCTTCTCGTAGATGCCCCGACCCAGCCGGATCGCTTCGACGAGGGTGCCGAAGTCGTCGTCCGTCAGGATCATGCGCGCCGCCTGCTTCGTGACCTCGCTCCCGGAGCCCATCGCGACACCGATGTCGGCCTGCTTGAGGGCGGCGGCATCGTTGACCGCATCGCCGGTCATCGCGACGATCTCGCCGCGCTCCTGCAGGAGACGGGCCACTCGCAGTTTGTCCTCCGGCGTCACGCGCCCGAACACATGCAGCTCGGGCAGGCGGGCCGACAGCTGCGCATCGCTCAGCTCGCGCAGCTCGGAGCCGCTGATGGCGCCGGGGCCGAGGCCCAGCTCGTCGCCGATCGCGGCGGCCGTCACGGCGTGGTCCCCCGTGATCATGCGCACCTCGATGCCGGCGCCCGCGGCGATGCGCACCGCCTCGATCGCCTCGGGTCGCAAGGGATCGACGATGCCGACGAGGGCCACGAACACGAAGCCGTCCGAGAAGGCCATCGGATCGGCGATCACGGCGTCCCGCTCGTCGTCGAGGATGCGGTAGCCGAACGCCAGCACGCGCAGTCCCTCACCCGAGAGCCGGGCGTTGGCCGCGAGGATGTCGTCGCGGGCCTTGGCGATGGGGACGACACCCTCGGCGTTCAGCGCGTGCGTGCAGCGATCGAGGACCACATCCGGTCCGCCCTTGATGGTCGCGACGAACGCGCTGACGCCGTCCCACGGCACGTCGTGGCAGGTCACCATGAACTTGTACGCCGAGTCGAAGGGCACCTCGGCCTGGCGCGGGTACAGCCGCCGCGTCTCCTCCGCATCGGCGCCGAGCTTGGCCGCGAGCACCACCAGGGCCGCCTCGGTCGGATCCCCCACCACCGCGCCCGCATCCGAGACCGTCGCGTCGCTGTTGAGGCACAGTCCGTACGCGAGCGCCGTGAAGTCGGGCACCTCGAGGCCGGCGGCATGACGCAGCGCGCCCGCCTTGCGGTACCCCTCGCCCTCGACCGAGAACCACTGGCCGCGCGCGTAGAGGCGGCGAGCGGTCATCTGGTTGAGCGTCAGCGTGCCGGTCTTGTCGGAGTTGATCGCGGAGGTCGCGCCGAGCGTCTCCACGTCGCTCAGGTTCTTGACGACCGCCCGGTGCTCGGCGAGCTGCTTGGCCCCGTACGAGAGCATCACCTGCACGAAGGTCGGCAACCCCGACGGGATGGCGGAGACCGCCATGGCGATTCCCACGAGCAGCACCGTCTGCACGGACTCGCCGCGCGCGAACCCGAGCACGATCATGATCGCGACGGCGCCCCACGCGATGAGTCCCAGCACCTTCGTGAGCCCGTCCAGCTCACGTTGCAGGGGGCTGCGCGTGCCGACGACCGCCGTGAGCATCCCCGCGATGCGGCCCATCTGGGTCTGCATCCCGGTCTCGGTCACGACCATCACGGCGGTGCCGCGCGTGAGGCTCGTGTTCTGGAAGAGCATGTTCTCGCGGTCGCCCAGCGCGACGTCGTCGTCGTCGAGCGTCTCCGCATCCTTCGGGACCGGGGCGCTCTCCCCCGTCAACGCCGACTCCTGCGTCTCACAGGTGGCGCTGCGGAGGATGCGTCCGTCCGCGGGCACGAGGTCGCCCGCCTCCAGCTGGACGACATCGCCCACGACGATGTCCGTCGCATCGATCTGGCGCAGCGTGCCCTGGCGGAGCACCCTCACCTGCGGGATCTGCAACTGGGCGAGGGCGTCGACGCTGCGACGCGCCGCGAGCTCCTGCCGTGTGCCGAGCACTACGTTCAGGCCCACGAGCAACGCGACGACGACGGCGACGGACGGCTGCGCGATGAGGATGCTGACCACGACCACGCCGATGAGCATGAGGTTCATCGGGTCGGCGAGCTGACGCAGCGCGAGGGTCACCGCGCGGGGCGAGGGCGGCGCGGCGATCGCGTTCGGGCCGCTCTCGGCCAGTCGCCTGGCCGCCTGCTCGTCCGAAAGCCCTTCGGCGGCGTCCGTACCGAGCTCGGCCGCCACACGGCCGGCATCCATCGCCCACCAGGCCGATGTCGCGGGCCGTGCGTCCACCGGTTTCTGCGTGCCGCTCATGGCCCACCTCCCCGATCGCGATCATAGCGACGGGGCGGGATGCGGCCACAGCGTCGCTCTCGCCGGATGAGCACCGATTCTCCGGCCGCGGTGCCGCGGCGAGAACCCCGATGCCCCTATCGTGATGCTCATGCCGCGCTTCGACATGGATCCGCACGCCCTCCGCGAGTACCGGCCCGAGGTGCGCGAGCCCGCCGACTTCGACGCCTTCTGGGCAGAGACGATCGCCTCCTCCCGCGCCGCGGGCGAGGAGGTGCGCTACCAGCGCGTCGCAGCGCCGTTCACCCTGGTCGACGTCTACGACGTGACCTTCAGCGGCTACGCGGGCGAGCCGGTGCGCGCCTGGTTGACCGTGCCGGCCGGCGCCGACGAGCCGCTGCCCGCGGTCGTCGAGTACAACGGCTACGGCGGCGGGCGCGGGCTCGCGGGCGAACGCCTCGGCTGGGCCAACGCCGGCTACGCGCACCTGCTGATGGACACCCGTGGTCAGGGCTCGATGTGGGGAACCGGCGGCGACACCCCCGATCCGCACGGCACCGGCCCGTCGGTCAGCGGCTTCATGACGCGCGGGATCGAGGATCCCGCGCAGTACTACTACCGTCGCGTGTTCACGGATGCGGTGCGCCTCGTGGATGCGGCGCGCGCGCTCGACATCGTCGACGCCGACCGCGTCGCGGTCTGCGGAGGCAGCCAGGGCGGCGGGATCGCGCTGGCCGCGGGCGCATTGTCGGACGGGCTGGTCGCGGTCATGCCCGACGTGCCGTTCCTCTGCCACTTCGAGCGGGCTGTGGGACTCACGGACGCGGATCCGTACCAGGAGATCGTGCGCTACCTCGCGGTGCACCGCCACACCGAGGAGCGCGTGTTCACCACGCTGTCCTACTTCGACGGCGTCAACATGGCGCGCCGCTCCACCGCACCCGCGCTCTTCTCGACCGCGCTGCACGATCAGACGTGCCCGCCCTCGACGGTCTTCGCCGCTCGCAACCACTACGCGGGCGAGGCGGACATCGAGGTCTACCCCCACAACCAGCACGAGGGCGGCCTGATGTATCAGTGGCTCGCGCAGGCGGAGTTCCTCGCGGCGCGCGTGTGAGCTCGGGATGCGGCAGGCCGCCGCATCCCGAACCGTCACACGAGCGAGTCGCGCCAGGCGGCGTGCAGGCGCGCGAACGTGCCGGTGCCGCCGATGAGCGCCTCCGGTGCGTCGTCCTCGACGATGCGCCCGTGCTCCATGACGAGAACGCGGTCCGCGATCGCCACGGTCGAGAGGCGGTGGGCGATGATGATGGCCGTGCGATCCGCGAGCAGGGTCCCCAGAGCCGACTGGATCTGGCGCTCGCTCGGGATGTCGAGCGAAGCGGTCGCCTCGTCGAGGATCAGCACCGCCGGGTTCGCCAGAAACGCGCGCGCGAAGGAGATCAGCTGGCGCTGTCCCGCTGACACGCGTCCGCCGCGCTTGTTCACGTCGGTGTCGTAGCCGTCGGGCAGCGCCTCGATGAACGCGTGCGCGCCGACGGCCATCGCCGCATCCCGCACCTCGTCGAGGGTCGCGTCCGGCTTTCCGAGCGCGATGTTGTCGGCTACCGTGCCGCTGAACAGATACGCCTCCTGCGTCACCATGACGATCGCGCGGCGCAGATCGGCCGAGCCGAGCGTTCGCAGGTCCACGCCGTCGAGCGTCACGGCGCCGCGGGTCGGGTCGTAGAAGCGGGAGACCAGCTTGGCCAGCGTGGACTTGCCCGCCCCGGTCGTGCCGACGAGGGCGATCGTCTGTCCCGCGGGCACGTCGAGCGAGAAGTCGGGCAGCACCACGCGGCCGTCGCCGTAACCGAACGCCACGTCGTCGAAACGGATCGCGCCGCGCGGGCGCTCCAGTGCGACGGGATGGGCAGGCTCGGGAACCGTGGGCTCCTCCTCCAGCACACCCGACACCTTCTCCAGCGCCGCCGCGGCCGACTGGTAGGAGTTGAGGAACATCGCCACCTCCTGCAGCGGCGAGAAGAAGTTGCGCACGTACAGCACGGCGGCCAGCAGCACGCCGATCTCCAGCGCTCCGCCGGCGACGCGGATGCCGCCGAGGAGCAGGATCGCGCCGAGACTGAGTGTCGAGATCGCCATCAGCCCGGGCTCGAAGGTGCCGAACAGCCGGATGGAGCGCATGTTCACGTCGCGGTACTGCTCGCTCAGCTCGCCGAACTCGACGTCGCCGCGCTTCTCCTTGCGGAACGCCTTGACCGCACGGATGCCGGTCATGGTCTCCACGAAGTGCACGATGACCTTCGCGCTGACCACGCGCGACTCGCGGTAGACCATCTGCGAGCGGCGGTAGAACCAGCGCATGAGCAGGCCCAGCGGGATGCCCATGACGATGAGCACGACGCCGCTCTGCCAGTCCAGCAGCAGCAGCGCGATGAGCGTGAAGGCGCCGAACAGCACACCCGAGACGAGTTCGTTGAGACCACCGTCGAGGAGCTCCCGGATCGTGTCGAGGTCGCTCGTCTGGCGCGAGATGATCCGCCCCGACGTGTACGACTCGTGGAACTCGAGGCTCAGCCGCTGCGTGTGGCGGAAGATGCGGGTGCGGAGGTCGAGCATGACCGCCTGCGTCAGGCGTGCCGCGACCACCGCATACCACCCGATCAGAGCTGCTCCGAGCAGCCCCGACGCGAGGTAGACGGCCACCACGCCGATCGTGGGAAGCCAGTCCAGCTCGTTCAGCACCGCGGGCAGGGCGTTGTCGATGCCGAACGCGATGAGCGCCGGACCCACGACCCGCAGCGCCGTCGAGACGACGAGCACGACGGCCGCGAGGACGAGCTTGCCGCGCAGCGGTGCGATGAGCGAGCCGAGCAGCCGCATCGAGCGGCGCCGGATCTCTCGGCTCTCGGCGCGGGTGTAGTCGGAGCGGTCTTCGCCGCTGGTTCCCGTGACGGTACTCATCGCACCTCCTCCTTCTCCTGCTCGTCCAGACTCGAGATCACGTGCCGGTAGTGCGCCGATGAGCGCATCAGCTCGCTGTGCGTGCCCACCGCGGTGACGCGGCCGTCCTCGAGGAGAGCGACGCGGTCTGCGAGGGCCACGGTCGATGGCCGGTGGGCGACGATGAGGGCGGTCGTGTCGGCCAGAACCCGCCGCAGCCCCTCCTCCACGCGCGCCTCGGTGTCGACGTCGAGGGCCGACAGCGGGTCGTCGAGCACGAGCACCGACGGCCGGGCGGCCACCGCGCGGGCGAGGGCCAGACGTTGGCGCTGGCCTCCGGACAAACTCAGCCCTTCCTCACCGATGACGGTGTCGACGCCGGCGGGTAGACGCTCGACGAACTCGGCCTGGGCGACGTCGAGCGCTTCGCGCAGCACGCGCTCGCCCTCGGGCGAGGCCGCATCCAGGTCGTCCCGCCCGAGCAGCACGTTCTCCCGCACGGATGAGGAGAAGAGCGTCGCCTCCTCGAACGCCATAGAGATGTGCGTGCGCAGCTCCGCCAGCGTGAGGTCCCTGACATCGACGCCGTCCAGCGTCACGCGCCCACCGGTCACGTCGTACAGACGGGTCGGCAGGGTGGTCAGCGTCGTCTTGCCCGAACCGGTGAGCCCCACGAGCGCCATCGTCTCGCCCGGCTCCAGGGCGAGATCGATGCCGTCGAGCAGGTCGCGCTGCGCGTCCGGCGCGTCCTGATAGCGGAAGTGCACGTTCTCGAACACGAGCCGGCCCCGCGGGTTCTCGAGCGAGACGGGTGTGGCCGGGTCGTCGATCGTGACCTGCTCGTCGAACACCTCGAACACGCGGTCGGTGGCGGTGCGCGCATCCAGAAGGAACGAGAACAGGAAGCCGATCGACTCCATGGGCCAGCGCAGCACCGTCGCCATCGCGAAGAAGGCGAACAGCTGCGCGACCGAGAGCTGGCCGAGCTGAGCGAGGACGATTCCCGCCGCCAGACACAGAGCGAAGGCGATCTCGGGCAACAGCACCAGCCAGAACCAGATCAGGCCGATGGCCGTGGCTTTGCGCAACTCCGTCTGACGCAGCGTCTCGGCCTGACGCGCGAACTTGGCCAGCGCGTGGGATCCACGTCCGAAGGCCTTCAGGACGCGGATGCCGTGCACGCTCTCCTCGACCGCGGTCGCGAGATCGCCCGCCTGGTCCTGGCTCTGGCGCGCGAGCACCCCGTACTGCTTCTCGAAGCGGTATCCGGCGTACCAGAGGGGTGCCGAGCACAGCAGGAAGATCGCGCCGAGCACCCAGTGCCACTGGAACAGCAGCACCGATCCCAGCGCGATCGTCAGCACGTTGACGACGAGCAGGATGACGCCGAAGGCGAGCCAGCGACGGATGAGACTGATGTCCTGCATCATGCGACTGAGCAGCTGGCCCGACTGCCACCGGTCGTGGAAGGCGACCGGCAGCCTCTGCAAGCGCGCGGCGAAGCCGGTACGCAAGGCGTACTCGACCTTGGTCGAGGGCGCGAGCACGAACCAGCGCCGGCCCCAGACGAGGGCGGCCTCGGCCAGCCCGAGCCCGATGACGGCGAGCGTGCCCCAGAGGATCTGCGTCGGGTCGGCGGAGGCGATCGGACCCGCGACGACGCCCTCGAGCACGAGCGGGATCATCAGGGCGACGACGCTGGCGGCGAGCGCGCTGACGGCGCCGAGCACGAGCGGACGCAGCACGGGACGCACGAACGGCAAGAGCCGCGCCAGAGCGCGAAACGTGGACGGTTCGGTGGACGAACGAGAGGGTGTGGAACTCATGATCCTCGAGAAGAGCGTGCGACAGCTGTGCCGCAGAAGGATGAGGTCGCGCGCAGAGGTGCGGCGGCTCGGAGAGGGAGGAGGCCGCCCGGCGGCGGTGGGTGGCAGCTACGCGAAGCGCGCGGGCACCGCGAGGACGGCGGGGATCTCCGCAATGGCGAATGCCTGAGTCATATCGTCCTCCTCGAGTGCACGGATGCCGCGGCGAGTGCGCGCGACAGCCCTCCAGCCTATGCTGTGTGTTCGCTGAGTGCAACGATCAGTTCAGCGCGGACATTCCCGCGCGTGAATCAGACGGCTTCGCGAGCCAGCAGACTGCGCTTGACCTCGACGCCCCACGCGAAGCCGCCCAGCCCGCCGCCGGTGCGGAGCACGCGGTGACAGGGCACGAACAGGGCCGGCGCGTTGCGCGCGCAGACGGATGCGGCGGCGCGCACCGCGCGGGGGGCTCCCAGCGCCGCGGCGAACTCCGCATAGGTGAGGGGCTGTCCCGGCTCGATGCGCCGCAGCATCCGCCAGCCGGCGAGCTGTCCGGCCGTGCCCGTCTGGTGCACCTCGACCTCGTCGATCGCCCGCACGTCTCCGCCGTAGTACGCGGCGACCGCATCCAGGGCATCGACAGCACCCTCGACGATCTCCGCGGGTCGGTCCGCCGCGCGCACGCGGGCGACGATCACCGCGTGGTCGGCGCTCCACCCGGACGCGAGGACGCGCTGCCGATCGTCGACGAGAGCGGTGAAGGCTCCGTCGGGGGTGGCGATGGTGGCGATGTGCGCGGTCATGCGATGCGGCTCTCGTTCGGGAGGTGGGCGGGACGGGGGATCTGTGCGGGCACGGCTGCGACGGCGGCCCAGAGGTGCGCGGTCAGGTAGCTGCGCCAGGGCGCGGCGCGGAGGGACCACGCGGTCAGGGCGCCCGGCTCCGCCGGGAGCCCGAGCCGAGCGGCTCCGGTTCGCACGGCGACGTCGCCGGGAAGGAACACGTCGGGATCACCCGTGACCCGCATCCGTACGTAGTCCGCAGTCCACGGTCCGATCCCGGGCATCGCGAGCAGGGCTGCGCGCTGCTCGAGGGCGTCGCCGCCGGCGTCGAGCACGAGCGAGCCGTCGGCGAGGGCCGCGGCGGCGCCGACGATGGCCCGGATGCGGGCGGCGGGTCCGCGCAGCACCTCGGCGCCGCGCTCCGCGATCGACTCCATCGTCGGAAAGAGCAGGTCGGTGCCTTCGTGGGCGGGCACCGGCTCCCCCAGGTGCTGCGCGAGAGCGGCGAGCGCCGTGCGCGCCGCGGCGACGGTGATCTGCTGGCCGACCATCGCGCGGATGAGCATCTCGTGCGGGTCGGCGGCGCCGGGGACGCGGATGCCGGGAAGCGCGGCGACACGCTCGGACAGCTCGGGGTGGACAGCCAGCGCCTGGTCGACGGCGAGCGGATCCGCATCCAGATCGAACAGCCGACGCACCCGCGTGACCAGCTGCGGCAGGTCGGCGAGCTGCGAGAGGCGGGCGCGCAGACGGAGCGCGTCGCCGTCGCGACGCACCTCGAACCACGCGGAGCCGCCGGCCAGGCGCAGAGTGCGCGCGAAGGTGGTCGCCGTGACTGTCTCCACGCCCGGCAGCGCGCGGGCCGTCATCCAGGCGAAGATGCCGTCGTCGTCGATCGGACGCCGGTGCGCGAGGAGCAGATCTATCTCGCCGGGGGTCGCGTGGCTGTCGGACTTCCGGCGCGCACGCAGCGCGAGCGGCGTCATCCCGAACACCTCGCGGACGGTGTCGTTGAACTGCCTCACGCTCGCGAAGCCCGCGGAGAAGGCGACGTCTGCGGCGGGGAGGTCCGTGCCGACGAGGAGCATCCGTGCCGTGTGGGCGCGATGGGCCCGCGCGAGAGCGAGGGGCGAGGCGCCGAGCTCGGCGGTGAGGATGCGGCCGAGCTGCCGCGACGAGTAGCCGAGGCGGCGGGCGAGTCCCGGTACGCCCTCTCGCTCGATGACCCCGTCGGCGATGAGGCGCATCGCACGCCCGGCGACGTCGCCGCGGAGATCCCATTCCGGCGAGCCCGGCGCGGCCTCGGGCAGGCAGCGCTTGCAGGCACGGTAGCCCGCCTCGTGCGCGGCGGCGCTCGTGGGGTAGAACGTCACGTTCTCGGCCCTCGGCGTGCGTGCCGGGCAGCTGGGGCGGCAGTAGATGCCGGTCGTGTGCACCGCGGTGACGAACTGGCCGTCGAAGCGCGCGTCCCGCGCGTCGATCGCGCGGTAGCGCTCGTCGAAGGTCATCGCGGAGGTGGGCACGTCCCCAGCCTGTCACGCCTCCCCGACACCGGCTCGCGGTTTTCGGACACCACAGCTCCGCCCCCGCCCCGCCCCCGATGCCCGATGCCCGAGTTGCGTCGCAGTTGCGCAGATGCGCAGATGCGACAGGTTTCCGCATCCGCGACAGATGTTCACTGTCGCATCTGCGTAAAGGTGTAGCGGTCTCGGCGGGCCTGAAAGGCGCACGCGGCGGATGCGGGCTCCGCGCAGCGGCGGATGCGGCGGGCCGCCGGACGCGGCGAGGGATCCAACCGCAGCGTCACGTGGTGCCACACTCTTGCGCATATGCGCCAGTCATTTCCTGGCGCATCTGCGCAAAAGTGGCGCATCTGCGCATATGCGACGCAACTCGGGCAACCGGAGGGGTGACCCACCCGAACGGGCAACCGCGAACACGCACCCCACCGGGGCCCAGAGCGCAAGCGGCGGCCCCCGGGAGGAGGTGACGGAGTAGCGTCGCAGCATGAGCGAGCAGACCTACGACCTCATCGTCATCGGCGCCGGCCCCGTGGGCGAGAACGTCGCCGACCGCGCCGTGCAGGGCGGACTCTCCGCCGTCATCGTCGAGAGCGAGCTCGTCGGAGGTGAATGCTCGTACTGGGCGTGCATGCCGTCGAAAGGACTCCTGCGCGCGGGAGCCGCGCTGCGCGAGGCCCGCGACGTCGACGGCGCGAAGCAGGCCGTGTCGGGTTCGCTCGACGTCGCCGGCGTCCTCCGGCGTCGCGACACGCTCACGCACGACTGGAACGACTCCTCGCAGGTCGAGTGGCTCACGGGCGCGGGCATCGACCTCGTGCGCGGCCACGGACGCCTCGTCGGGGTCAAGCAGGTCGAGGTGACGGATGCGGACGGCGCCGTCACCCGGCTGACCGCCCGTCACGCCGTCGCCGTCTGCACGGGCACCGCGGCCCTCCTCCCCGACACTCCCGGTCTCGCCGACATCGCGCCGTGGACGAGCCGCGAGGCGACCAGCGCGCAGGAGATCCCCGCATCCCTCGCCATCATCGGGGGCGGCGTGGTCGCCGCGGAGATGGCCACCGCCTACGCGGACCTGGGCGCCGAGGTCACGCTCGTCGTGCGGGGCACGCTGCTGGCCGCGAACGAGCCCTTCGCGGGCGAGCTCGTCGGCCGCGCCCTCGAGGAGCGGGGCGTGCGCATCCTCCGCCACACCGGCGTCGTGTCGGCGCAGCGGGTCGGCGACGAGAAGGAGTTGGAGCTGTCCGACGGCACCCGCATCCGCGCGGCCGAGGTGCTCGTCGCGACCGGACGCGTGCCGCGCACCGAGGATCTCGGGCTGGATGCGGTGGGCCTGGTCCCGGGCGGATGGCTCCCCGTCGACGACACCATGCTCGTGACCGGGACGGACTGGCTGTACGGGGTCGGCGACGTCAACCACCGGGCCCTGCTCACGCATCAGGGCAAATACCAGGCGCGCGCCGCGGGCGACGTCATCGCCGCCCGCGCGACCGGCGGCCCGGTCGACGACGCTCCCTGGGGCGCGCACGTCGCAACCGCCGACCACGAGGCCGTTCCCCAGGTCACCTTCACCGACCCGGAGGTCGCCTCCATCGGGTTCACCGAGGCATCAGCTCTGGCGGCAGGCCGCCGCATCCGAGTACTCGACTACGACCTCTCGTGGGTCGCCGGCGCCGCCACCCGCGCCGACGACTACCGCGGCCAGGCGCGCGCCATCGTCGACGAGGATGCGGGCACGATCATCGGCGCCACCTTCGTCGGCGAGGATGTGGCCGAGCTCCTGCACTCGGCGACGATCGCCGTCGTCGGCCAGGTGCCGATCACCCGCCTCTGGCACGCCGTGCCGTCGTACCCGACCCTCAGCGAGGTGTGGCTGCGGCTGCTCGAGGCGTACGGCCGTCCGAGCGCCTGAACCTCCTCCCGCAGGCGCCGGGACTCAGTGGTAGAAGTGGCGCTCGCCCGTGAAGAACATCGTCACGCCGCGCTCGCGGGCCAGGGCGATCGTCTCGTCGTCGCGCACGGATCCACCCGGCTGCACGATGGCGGAGACCCCCGCATCCAGCAGAACCTGCGGCCCGTCCGAGAACGGGAAGAAGGCATCGGATGCGGCGACGGAACCGACCGCCCGGTCGCCCGCCCGCTCGACGGCGAGGCGGCACGAGTCGACGCGGTTGACCTGCCCCATCCCGATGCCGACGGTCGCGGAGTTCTTGGCCAGCACGATCGCGTTGGACTTGACGGCGCGGCACGCCTTCCACGCGAAGATGAGGTTCGTCATCTCCTCGCCGGCCGGGCGCTCGCCCGCGACGAGCTCCCAGTCGGTCGCCACGGACTCGATGTCGTCGGGGAAGCGGTCGGCGTCCTGGAGCAGCAGACCGCCCGAGACGAGGCGCACGTCCATGCGCTCCTGCTGCCAGTCGGCCGGCAGCTGGAGCACGCGCAGGTTCTTCTTCAGCCGGAACAGCTCCAGCGCCTCCGGCTCGAAGGCCGGGGCGACGATCACCTCGGTGAAGATGTCGCGCAGGTTCTCCGCCATCTTCAGCGTGACCGTGCGGTTGGCCGCGATCACACCGCCGAAGGCCGAGACGGGGTCGCACTCGTGCGCCCGCAGGTGCGCGCTCGCGATCTCGTCGAGCGCGTTGGGCGCCGACACGGCGATGCCGCAGGGGTTGGCGTGCTTGATGATCGCCACCGCGGGCTTGACCATGTCGAAGGCGGCGCGCAGTGCCGCATCCGCGTCGACGTAGTTGTTGTACGACATCTCCTTGCCCTGCAGCTGCAGGGCCTGCGCGATGCCGTGCCCGCCGGTGCGGGTGTAGATCGCCGCGCGCTGGTGGGAGTTCTCGCCGTAGCGCAGCGTCGCCAGCCGCTCGGCCTTGATCGTCAGGTGCGCGGGCAGCTGCTCACCCTCGGCCAGGGTCTCGTCGGCGAACCAGGTCGCCACCGCGCGATCGTAGTTCGCGGTGTGTGCGAAGGCACGCGCAGCGAGCTCCTTGCGCTGGGCGAGCGAGGTGCCGCCGGAGGCGATCGCGTCGATGATCGCGGGGTACGACTCGGGAGAGACGACGATCGCGACGTTCGCGTAGTTCTTCGCCGACGCGCGCACCATCGCGGGCCCGCCGATGTCGATCTGCTCGACCACGGCGTCGCCGGATGCCCCGGATGCCACCGTCTCGACGAAGGGGTAGAGGTTCACGACAACGAGTTCGAAGGGCGAGATGCCGAGATCGGCCAGCTGCTCCTCGTGGTGCGCGAGGCGGAGGTCGGCGAGCAGGCCCGCGTGGACGCCCGGATGCAGGGTCTTCACGCGCCCGTCGAGCGACTCGGGGAACCCGGTCACGCTCGAGACGTCGACGACGTCGTACCCGGCGTCGCGGATGGTCTGCGCGGTGGACCCTGTCGAGACGATCTCGACACCGGCGGCGACCAGCGCTTCGGCCAGCCGCAGCAGGTCGGTCTTGTCGCTGACCGAGACGAGCGCGCGGCGCACGGGAACGACATCGCGGTCGCGGTAGAGGGACGGATCGTGGCTGGGCCCGGCCATGGGACTCCTCGGGGTGGGGCGGTTGCGGTGGGTCAGACGGCGGATGCGGCGAGGTCGAGCTCGCCGGTGGCGATGCGGCGCACGACGTCGATGAGCAGACGTCGTTCGACGGGTTTGATGCGTTCGTGGAGCGCGCTCTCGTCGTCGCCCGGGTGCACCGCGATGCGCTCCTGGGCGAGGATCGGACCGGTGTCGACGCCGTCGTCGACGACGATCACGCTCGCCCCGGTCTCGGCGGCGCCCGCCGCGACCGCGTCGCGCACGGCGTGGGCGCCGGGGAACTCCGGCAGATACGCGGGGTGGGTGTTGATCAGGCGGGGACTCCACGCGGCGACGACCGACGGCGGCAGCAGGCGCATGAGCCCCGAGAGCACGACGAGGTCGGGCTGCCAGACACGCAACTGCCGATCGAGCTCTTCCCCCCAGGCCTCGCGCTGGTCGGCGCCCTGCCACGGGATGACGAAGCTCGGGATGCCGAACTCCTCGGCGTGCGCGAGTCCGGAGGCTTCACGGTCGGCGCCGACCACGATCACGCGTGCCGGGAAATCGGCTTCCGCCGCGGCCTCCAGCAGGGCTCGGAGATTCGAGCCGGTGCCGGAGATGAGAACGGCGACCGTGAGCACCCGCACAGTCTAGTCGCGCGCCGCATCCGTCCGCTCGGAGGCATCATCAGCACCGCCGCGCGCGCCCGCCAGGCGCGCGAACACACTCGACTCCGGCGCGGCCTCGGCAGCCTCGTCGCTGCGCCGACGCGGCGAGAGCAGCAGGATCGCCGCGCCCAGCCCCACCTCGACGCCGATGGCGACACCCACCGCGAGCGCGTCCGGGCCCACGGCCGACAGCCTCCCGGGCCCCATGCTGCCGCCGGCCAGGACCGCCATCAGGGCTGCGGCCAGGGCGGCGAGGGCCGCGATGGACAGCGTGAGGGTCACGAGGATGCCGGTGCTCTCCGCATCCGCCGTCGAGCCGCGCGGGCTGAGGCGGGATCGGGTCGCCCACCCCGCGGCTGCTCCGACCGCGATGGGGAGCAGGGCGAACAGCAGGTACCAGCTGCTCGCGCCCTCCGGCAGCACACCGAGGATGGGCACGCCCGGCAGCACGCCGAGCTGCGTGCCCGCGGGCGAGACGACGCTTCCCGCGCCGAGCCCGACGCCGGGACCCGCGACGAAGGACAGCGCCCAGACCAGCAGCGTCGGCAGGTACAGCAGCTGCGCGAGCGCGAGGACTGCGGCGCCGCCCGCATCCAGGTTTCCCGCTTGGGAGAGCGCGACGATGTTCGGAGCGCGCACGATGAGGCCGAGCCCGAGGACGGCCGCTCCTACCGCGACAAGACCCGTCACGGCGATCGCTGCGCCGCGCACGGCGAGTTCGGGCACCTCGGGCCACGCACCCCGGGCCCGGTCGAGACGGGCGCGAAGGGCATCGACGGGCCCGTCATCGCCGTCGATCCACGCACGGTGGAGGGCGCCCGCGAGCACACCGGCGGCGTAGTAGGCGGCGGGGTAGCAGATGGCGCGCCACAGGTCGGTGGTTGCCAACGGCGCCTGCGAGGTGAGGGCGACGCCGGCGGCGATGGCGGCGAACACGAGCGTTCCGGTGAGTGCGCCGCTCCACGGAGCACCGGCGCGCCCGGCGCGAGCCCCGGAACGCCCGCCGAAGAGCAGGGTGAACGCCGCGAAGGCCAGCGGGGCGAGCGAGAGCGTGAAGCTCGCAAGAGTGGGATCGATGCCGAGCTCGGCGACGTAGACGTCCGGGAGCGTGATCGCGACGGGAACCGAGTGCCCGAACTGCCAGATGGTCCCGGCGCTCTGCCAGATGGCGGAGAGATCCCCTGAGCCGAACGCGACGAACCAGAAGACCATCAGCGGCGCTCCTGCGACGGCGAGGCCGACGGCCGCCGCCACGAGGGCGTCGAGAGCGGAGAGGAGAAGGACGAGGACGCGTTGCATGGCCCCCCGACCCTACCCAGCGGAGCTTTGCGCGGCCGTCCCCCACGCCGCCCGCATCTGCCACGGCGCCCCCACGTCGCGCAGCGGGCCGCATCCGACTACTCTCGTCGGGTGCACCACCCCCGTACCACCAGCGTCTCCCCCTCCTCCGCCGGCCGCCTCGACCGCTTCTTCGGCATCACGGCGCGCGGCGCCACCGTCGGCGGCGAGATCCGCGGCGGCATCGTCACCTTCGTGGCGATGGCCTACATCGTCCTGCTGAACCCGATCATCCTGTCCGGCGGAACGGATGTGGCCGGCAACGCCCTCGGCTTCGCCCAGGTCGCCGCGACCACCGCGCTCACCGCCGGCGCCATGACGATCCTCTTCGGCCTCGTCGCCCGGTTGCCGTTCGCGTTCGCCGCGGGGCTCGGCATCAACTCGTTCCTCGCCGTCAGCGTGGTGGGCGAGGTCACCTGGCCGGAGGCCATGGGCCTCGTGCTCATCAACGGCCTGCTCATCGTGCTGCTGGCCGTGACCGGCCTGCGACGGCTCATCTTCGATGCCGTTCCGATGGCGCTGAAGACCGCCATCACGGTCGGCATCGGTCTGTTCATCGCCTTCATCGGCTTCGTCGACGGCGGACTCGTGCAGAGCACGGGCCTCGCGTCGCCCCCCGTGGGCCTCGGCGTGAACGGCTCGATCGCCACCGTCCCGACGCTCCTGTTCGTGCTGACGCTCGTCACCATCGCGATCCTTCTCGCCCGCAAGGTCAAGGGCGCCATCCTCATCGGTCTCGCGGGCGGCACCGTCGTCGCGGTCGTCGTCGAGGCGATCTGGCACCTCGGCGCGCGCGCCGACGGCAACGCCGGCGGATGGGGGCTCAGCGTCCCCGAGATCCCGGCATCCATCTTCAGCCTGCCCGACCTCAGCCTCGTGGGTCAGGTCAGCTTCGGCGCCTTCGACCGCATCGGAGTGCTCGCGGCTGCGATGCTCGTGTTCACGCTGTTGTTCACGAACTTCTTCGACGCGATGGGCACGATGACGGGCCTCTCGCGCGAGGCGAACCTCGCCGATGAGCGCGGCAACTTCCCGCGCCTGCGCTCCGCGCTCGTGGTCGAGGGCATCGGCGCCGTCGCGGGCGGACTGACCTCGTCGTCGTCCAACACGGTGTTCATCGAGTCCGGAACCGGCATCGGCGAGGGCGCTCGCACGGGCCTCGCGAACCTCGTGACCGGCGGGCTCTTCCTGCTGGCCATGTTCGTGACGCCCTTGACCACCATCGTGCCGAGCGAGGTCGCCTCGGCCGCCCTCGTCGCCGTCGGCGCGCTGATGATGAGCCAGATCCGCCACGTCGATCTCACCGACGTCTCGGTGCTGATCCCCGTGTTCCTGACCGTCACGGTCATGCCGCTCACGTACTCGATCGCCAACGGCATCGGCGCCGGCTTCGTCAGCTGGGTCGTCATCCGGTCGCTGTCGGGACACGCCCGTCGCATCAGCCCGTTGCTGTGGATCGTCGCCGCCGGCTTCGTCGTGTTCTTCGTGCGCGGACCGATCGAGGCGGCCCTCGGCGGCTGATCCCCCGCCTCCACGCCGAGCGTATGTGCGGGCGCTCAGGCCTCGCGCGGCTCCAGCACGAAGATCGCGATCTGGCGGTCGGTCTTGGTCTGGTAGACGGCGTAGTCGGGCCACACGGCGACAGCGCGTTCCCACCACAGCGCGCGTTCGTCGCCCTCGAGCTCGCGCGCGATGTAGTCGCGCTTGACGGCGCCGTCCTGCAGCTCGACGTGCGGATGCTTGCGGATGTTGTTGCCCCAGGCGGGCTCCTCGGGCGCCCCGCCCTTGGAGGCCACGACGAGGTAGTCCCCGTCGTGCTCGACGCGCATGAGCGCGGTCTTGCGCAGGCCGCCGCTCTTCGCGCCGACGGTGGTCAGCACGATGATCGGAACGCCGCGCAGCTCACCGCCCTCGGCTCCGTTGGTGGCTTCGTAGAGCTCGGCCTGGGACCTGGCCCACTCGGACGTGCTCGGCTTGTACTCCCCTGTCAGCGGCATGCGTCCAGGCTACTGCGGCCGGATACGACGAAGGGCGGATGCGCGGGGGCTCGGCCGCCCGCATCCGCCCTTCGTGAGGGGTCTTACAGACCCTGGATGATCTCGCGCATGAGCGCGGCGGTCTCGGACGGCGTCTTGCCGACCTTCACGCCTGCGGCCTCGAGCGCTTCCTTCTTGGCCTGCGCGGTGCCCGCGGAGCCCGAGACGATCGCACCGGCGTGGCCCATCGTCTTGCCCTCGGGGGCGGTGAATCCGGCGACATAGCCGACGACGGGCTTCGTGACGTTCGCGCGGATGTAGTCGGCCGCGCGCTCCTCGGCGTCGCCGCCGATCTCGCCGATCATCACGATCGCCTTGGTCTCGGGGTCGGCTTCGAACGCCTCGAGCGCGTCGATGTGCGTCGTGCCGATGATCGGGTCGCCGCCGATGCCGATGGCGGTCGAGAAGCCCAGGTCGCGCAGCTCGAACATCATCTGGTAGGTCAGCGTGCCGGACTTCGACACGAGACCGATCGGGCCCTTGCCGGTGATGTTGGCGGGCGTGATGCCCACGAGCGACTCGCCGGGGGTGATGATGCCGGGGCAGTTCGGACCGATGATGCGGGTCTTGTTGCCCTTCTCGATCGCGTAGGCCCAGGCCTCGGCCGAGTCGCCGACCGGCACGCCCTCGGTGATGACCACGAGCAGCGGGATCTCGCTGTCGATGGCTTCGATCATGGCGTCCTTGGTGAACGCCGGCGGCACGAAGGCGATGGAGACATCGGCGCCCGTGGCCTCGATGGCCTCGGCGACGCTCGCGAAGACCGGCAGCTCAACGGGGTTGCCGTCCTTGTCGGTGTGCGAGACGGTCGTGCCGGCCTTGCGCGCGTTGACGCCGCCGACGACCTGGGTGCCCGCCTTCAGCATGAGAGCGGTGTGCTTGGTGCCCTCGCCGCCGGTGATGCCCTGGACGATGACCTTGGAGTCCTTGTTGAGGTAGATCGACATGTCTGTGTCCTTATCCGATGCGGGCGATCAGGCGGCGGCCAGCTCGGCGGCCTTGTCGGCGCCCTCGTCCATGCCTGCGGCGAGGGTCACGAGCGGGTTGTTCGCCGCGGCGAGGATCGCGCGGCCCTCCTCGACCTGGTTGCCGTCCAGGCGCACGACGAGGGGCTTGGTCGCGGTGTCGCCGAGGATCTCGAGCGCCTTGACGATGCCCTCCGCCACGGCGACGCACGAGGTGATGCCGCCGAAGACGTTGACGAAGACGCTCTTGACCTGCGGGTCGCCGAGGATGACGTCCAGGCCTGCCGCCATGACGGTGGCGGATGCACCGCCGCCGATGTCGAGGAAGTTCGCGGGCTTCACACCGCCGTGGTTCTCGCCGGCGTAGGCGACGACGTCGAGCGTGGACATGACCAGGCCTGCTCCGTTGCCGATGATGCCCACCTGACCGTCGAGCTTCACGTAGTTCAGGCCCGCAGCCTTGGCCTTCGCCTCGAGCGGGTCGGCCGCATCCTTGTCCTCGAGCTCTTCGTGCTCGGGATGGCGCACCTCGGTCGCGTTGTCGTCGAGGGTGACCTTGCCGTCGAGGGCGATGATGTCACCGTTGCCGTCGAGGATGAGGGGGTTCACCTCGACGAGGGTGGCGCCCTCGCCGGTGTAGACGGCGTAGAGCTTGACGAAGACGTCGGCGACCTTCTCGACGAGCTCCTCGGGGAAGTTCGCCGCGCGGGCGATCTCGACGGCCTTGGTCTTGTCGATGCCCGTCAGCGCGTTGACCTCGATACGTGCGAGCGCCTCGGGCTTCTCGACCGCGAGCTGCTCGATCTCCATGCCGCCCTCGACGCTGGCCAGCGACAGGTAGGAACGGTTGGAACGGTCGAGCAGGACCGAGAAGTAGAACTCCTTCTCGATGGATGCTCCCGCGGCGACCATGACGCGCTTGACGACGTGGCCCTTGATGTCGAGGCCCAGGATGGCCTTGGCCGCCTCATACGCCTCGTCGGGGGTCTTCGCGACCTTGACGCCGCCCGCCTTGCCGCGACCGCCCGTCTTGACCTGCGCCTTGACCACCACGACGCCGCCGAGCTTCTCGGCTGCCGCCTTCACCTCCTCGGGGGTGTCTGCGACGATGCCGGCGAGCACCGGCACCTCGTACTTCTCGAAAAGGTCTCGTGCCTGGTACTCGTACAGATCCACTGGGCTTCCTTCGCTGGTCCGAGGGAGGGTGACGCAAAACGTCTCGACGTCGAGATATCGACCAGTCCCCCAGCCTACTCCCCGTGCACGAGTGCTCCGTTCACGCCTGTGCAGACGAGGGCGGGCGCATACGCCGCAGATCCGACAGCGCGGGACCCTCGATCCGGCGCCCGTCTGGCGAGAAGCGCGAGGCGTGCAGCGGGCAGTCCCACGTGCACTCGGCGTCGTTCCAGGTCAGCACGCCTCCCAGATGCGGGCAGACGGCGGAGACGGCGCGGACCTCGCCGTCGACCCTCGAGACGCCGACGGGGCGTCCCGCATCCGCGCCGACGACGCCCTTGCCCTCGGAGGGGACGCGGGGCGGATGCCGGAGCGCGCCGGCCCAGCCATGAACCGCCTGCCCGCCGACTTTGGCGTTGTCCGCCGCCCCCTTGGCGAGATCCGCCGGCACGGTGATGCGGGTGCCGAGCCGGCGCATCCAGTCGGCACGCTCGCTCTCGCCGATGCCCTCGATCTCGGCGGCGATCCGCAGCGCGGCCGCGGGACCGTTCGTGAGGCCCCACTTCGCGTAGCCCGTCGCGAATCGCACGCGGCCACTGGTGCGGGGCATGACTCCGGCGAAGGGGATCAGATTGTGGGAGGTGTAGTCCTGGGCCGACCAACGGTGGGTCGGCACCGCCTCCGGCACGTGGCGCCGGGTCCAGGCGATCAGCTCCGCGACGCGGGCTCGTTCGGATGCGGCGCGCCCGACCGGGTGTCCGCCGCCCCCGACGATGAGCCGCGTCTGCTCCCACCGCCCGTCGCGCTCGGCCACGGTGCGCACCGATCTGCTCGGGGCGTCCGCGGAGAGGAACATGCCCTCCGGGAGGGCCACCTCGTCCGGCACGGCGAAGGCCACCGCGTACGAGCGCATCGCGGAGACCTTGGCGAAGTACAGACCGCGATCGAGCACCGCCGCGCCCGTCGCCAGCACGATGTTCTCGGCCGTCGCGTCGCCGCGGGCTGTATGCACCGTCGGCCGGTGGGAGGTGGAGACCCCCGTGGCGCGCACGCCGGTGTGCAGCGTGCCGCCCGCGGCGAGGAAGGCGAGTGCGAGGGCGTGCGCGGCCGCATCCGGGTCCATCCCCACCTGACCGTCCAGCGCGACGGCGGAGCGGGCGGGAAACGGCAGCTCGAGTTCGCCGGCCGCCGCCCACCGCACCGGCAGACCGGCCTCGTGAGCTGCCTCGAACTCCTCGCGCACGCGGGAGCGCCCGGCGTCGTGCTGTGCGTACGTGAAGGCCGTGCGCACCTCGTACGGCAGCCCCGCGCGATCGGCGAACGATCGCAGCCAGAGCTGCCCGTCCAGATTCGCCTGCACGTACGCGCGCACGAGCGAGGGCGAGTGGTGGGCGCGCAGCGTGGACAGCTGCGTCCCCTGCAGCAGCGAGACCTTGCCCGTGTTCGCGCCCGTCGCGAGCCCCGCGACATCGCGCGCCTCGAGCACCGCGACCTCGTGCCCGGACTCGGCCAGCAGCAGCGCCGTCGCGAGTCCGGTGATGCCCGCACCCACCACGACGATCTCGTGCGCACCGGGGATGAAGGGCGTCGCCGGGACGGTGCGCGCATGCTGCTTCCAGAGGGGATCCATGCGGCGCAGTCAACGCGCCCGGCGGCGGATGTCCGCGGGGCTTGACACGGCGGCGGAGACGACGGGCCGGCGCGGGAGCAGGTCTAGGCTTGCTCCGCAGATGAGTGAGACAGCTTCCCCCTCAGCCGCGCGTGACGATGTCGTCGCCGCGGCCCTCGACCTGTTCGCGCGGCAGGGTTTCGAGGCGACCTCCGTCGACCAGATCGCCCAGGCCGCCGGCATCTCGCGCTCCACGTTCTTCCGCCAGTTCGGCGGGAAGGACGACGTCGTCTTCGCCGATCACGAGCTCCTGCTCGACCGGCTGCGCGCCTACCTGGCCCGGCCGCATGAGAACCCTTGGGAAGCGGTCTGCGAGGCCTCGATGCAGGTCTACCGTCACTTCGCCGCTGACCCCGAGCTCGCCCGACGCCGGTACACCGTGGTGCGCGACGTGCCGGCGCTGCGCGACCGCGAGATCGTCACCGTGTTCCGCTACGAGCGACTCTTCGACGAGTATCTGCGCACGGCGCTGCCCGGCCTCGACCCCCTGGACGCGGTGAGCTTCGCGGCCCTCGTCACCGCGGTGCACAATCACGTGCTGCGCCGGCTCCTGCGCGGCCCCAAGAAGGTGCCCGCCTCGGCGCTGCGCCGAGCCCTCGACGACTGCCTCGACAAGTTCGGGGTCGGCGAGCGGGCCGCGGCCGCCGAAGACGACGTCGTGGTCGCCGTCTTCCCCCGTCGCATGCCGGCCGCGGAGATCGCGCGCCGCCTCCGCGACGACCTGCGCTGAGCGCCGCCTCCGCGACGAGCGGCGCGACGTCTGCACGATCCGTGGTGCAGACGTCATCTGATGTGACGGATGCGGCGCCGGATCCCGGATGCGCCGTGCACCCGTCGCGGCAGCCGCGGCGCGGCGCGGCGCGGCGACTCAGGGGGCGGGAAGCAGGGACAGCCCGTGGAGCAGGTCGCCGCGCGAGGCGGCCGCGCACACACGCACCCACCCCTCGCCCGAGGCACCGAACGCGGAACCGGGCGCGAGCGCGACGCGCTCGCTGCGCAGGAACTCCTCCGCCCACGCGCCGACGTCGCCGTCGGTCGCGTGGCGCAGATCGATCCAGAGGTAGAACGCACCATCGGGCACCCGGTAGGCGATGCCGCGCGCATCGAGCAGCGCGGTCGCCGCATCCAGGTTCTGCCGGTAGTGCGCGCGGGCGAGGGCGATGTTGCTCTGGTCACCGGTGAGCGCAGCCACGCCCGCACGCTGATCGGGCGCAGCCACGCACGCGATCATCGCCTCCTGCACCGTGCGGAGGGTCTGATCCATGCCGAGCGGGGTGATGAGGAACCCGACCCGCACCCCCGTCATGGCGTACGACTTCGAGAGGGAGAACACGCCCAGCACCCGCGGCTCGTCGCTCAGCGCGTCGAGCGCCGTCAGACTCACGTGCGGATCGCCCCACGTCAGCTCCGCGTACACCTCGTCGCTGATGATCCAGAGGTCGCGGCGCCGCGCGAGTTCGAGGATCCCGTGCGCGAGCCCGTCATCGATGACCGTGCCGAGCGGGTTCGACGGCGAGTTCACCACGATCGCCCGCGTCCGCGGCGTGATGAGCTCCTCGATGCGGTCGAGCTCCGGCAGGAAGTCGGCCTCCGGACGCAACGGGTACGGCACCGGTACCGCGCTCAGCATCCGCGGACTCATCGAGAAGGTCGTGTATCCGGGGTCGGGCACGAGCACCTCGTCGCCCGGCCCGAGAACCAGTCCCATCGCCTGGTGCAGCGCCTGCGTGCCGCCCACGGTGACCCAGACCCGCTCCGGCGACAGAGCGGCACCGTGGTTCGCGGTGAATCGATCGGCGAACGCCTGACGCAGCGCCGGGATGCCGGCATTGGCCACGTAGTCGGTCTCGTCCGCCTCCCAGGCGCGCGTGGCCGCCTCGATGATGTGCGCCGCCACGGGCACGTCGGGCTCGCCCACCGCGAGCATGGTGACATCGTCGAGGGTGAGCGCGATCTCGAAGATGCGGCGGATGCCGCTGGGGGGAACGGATCGCAGGTGGTCACTGAGGGCCGGCACCCGCTCAGGCTAACGCGTCGCCCCCTTCATCCGCGTGATGGAACTGAGTCCCAGAATTAGCGACACAGCGTGCCACGCGACTATCGTGTGCGCATGACCTCTCTGCCGGGCGACACCGCCGCCGCCTACGACGTGACCGGACGACGGGACACCGACTACTACGCCGTGTTCGCCGACATCCCCGCTGCCGACCGCGCCGTGTGGGAGCGTGCGAGGGGGTACGTCGACGAGGTCGGCGACCGGATGGTGGCCGCCTGGGACGAGAGCTCCTACCCGCTGGATCTCGTCACCCGGCTGGGCGAGCTCGATCTCTACAACGACGGCATCGAGCACCCGTCGCTCACGTACTTCTCGCCGCTGGCCGCGGGCCTGGTCAACATGGAGGTGTCACGGGGCGACGGTTCGCTCGGCACGGTGATCGCGGTGCAGGGCGGCCTGGCCCTGCGCACCCTCGCCCTGTTCGGCTCCGCCGCGCAGCAGGAGCGGTGGCTCGAGCCGCTCGCGCGCGGTGAGGTGCTGGGCTCCTTCGCCCTCACCGAGCCCGACCACGGATCGGACTCCGTCTCCCTCGAGACCGTCGCCCGCCGCGACGGCGATGAATGGGTCCTGCGCGGCGCGAAGAAGTGGATCGGCAACGGGGCATCCGGCGGCATCACGTTCGTCTGGGCGCGGGTCGACGATGCCGCCGCCGCCGAGCACGGCGCCGTGCGCTGCTTCCTGGTCCCGCAGGAGACTCCGGGCTACACGGGCACGGTGATCGCCGGCAAGGCGTCGCTGCGCGGCATCCATCAGGCGCACATCGCACTGGATGACGTGCGTCTGCCGGCGGATGCGGTGCTTCCCGGCACCCGCAGCTTCAAGGACGCGTCGACGGTGCTGTACTCCACCCGCTCCGGCGTGGCGTGGTCGGCGCTCGGGCATGCCACGGCCTGTTACGAGGCCGCGCTCTCGTACGCCGAGCAGCGTGTGCAGTTCGGCAAGCCCCTCGTGAAGTTCCAGATGGTGCAGGAGCGGCTCACGCAGATGCTCGACGAGCTGACGGCGATGCAGCTCTACTGCAGGCGGATGGCGGATCTCGAGACCACGGGCGCGCTGCGTCCGACGCAGGCCTCCCTCGCGAAGTACCACAACACCCGCGCCGCGCGCCGCGTCGCCCAGACCGCGCGCGACCTCATGGGCGGCAACGGCATCCTGCTCGAGAACCGCGTGATCCAGCACATGGCCGACATCGAGGCCATCCACACCTACGAGGGCACCGAGAGCGTGCAGGCGCTGCTGATCGGGCGCGACATCACGGGCACCGGCGCCTTCGTCTGAGCCCACTGCCGCCCCGACACCCGCTCGTCAAGACGCAGACGCCGGTCGGATGCGGCCGATACGGTCGTCGCATGGGACTGTTCCGCCGCGCACCGCAGGAGGTGACGTTCACCTCCCGCGAGGTCGAGCTCACCGCACACCGGGCTCCGTGGAGCCTTTGGGGCGATGCGTTCGGGCGCCTCGCGATCCGTGGGCTGCAGATCATCGTGATCGTCGCCATCGTGGCCGGCGCCATCTGGGGCATCCGCCAGGTCACGGTCGTCGTCATCCCCCTCATCCTCGCCCTCATCTTCGCCTCGGCCTTCGCGCCGGTCATGACGTGGATGCGCCGTAGAGGCGTCCCCTCGATCCTGGCGACCCTCCTCACGCTGCTCACCGTCGTCGTGCTGCTCACCGGACTCGGGTGGATCATCGTGTGGGCGGTCCGCGACCAGTGGGACGACCTCTCGTCGCAGGCGCAGGGCGGCTTCCAGCAGCTGCTCGACTGGGTCAACACGCTGCCGTTCGCCCCGACGTCGGCCCAGATCGACGAGTGGATGGGGCAGCTCGGCGACTTCGTGACGAGTGCGCAGTTCGGAAGCGGTGCCCTCGCCGGCGTGAGCGCCGTCGCGAGCTTCGTCACGGGGCTGGTCCTGATGGTCGTGATCCTGTTCTTCTTCCTCAAGGACGGCCCGCGGATGTGGGAGTTCCTGCTGCGTCCGTTCCACGGCACGTCGTACGTGCGCGCGCGGCGTATCGGCGACAAGTCGGTGCAGGTGCTCGGCTCGTACGTACGCGGCACGGCGGCGGTCGCCTTCGTCGACGCCGTCGGCATCCTGATCGGCCTGCTCATCCTGCAGGTGCCCCTGGCCATCCCGCTGGCGGTGCTGGTGTTCCTGCTCGCCTTCATCCCGATCGTCGGAGCGGTCACGGCGGGTGCGCTGGCGGCGCTGGTCGCGCTGGTGGCCAACGGACCGGTCATCGCGCTGATCGTCGTGGGCGTCGTGATCGCCGTCAATCAGCTCGAGGGCAACTTCCTGCAGCCGGTGCTCATGGGCAGGTCGATGAAGCTGCATTCGTTCGTCGTGCTGGTGGTGCTCGCCGGAGGCACCGCGATCGGCGGCATCCTCGGCACCCTTCTCGCCGTGCCGCTGACCGCGGTCGTCTGGGGAATCGTCCAGGTCTGGGACGGCCCCGACACCCCGGCGAAGTGGGCGAGGCCCAAGAAGCGAGAGCACCGGGTCGCGGCGGGCGACGCGACGGCCTGAGGAGCGCACCGTGCGGTATGAGATCCCCGCTCCCATGCTCGCCAAGGCGGTCAAGGACGTCCCGGATGCGGCCGGCTGGAGCTTCGAGCCCAAGTGGGACGGCTTCCGGGTGCTCGCCGCGTGGGACGGGGAGAGCGTGGAGCTGGGATCGCGGGGCGCGAAGCCGCTCACCCGGTACTTCCCCGAGCTTGTCGAGGCGCTTGCGCGGGTGCTGCCCGAGCCGTGCCTGATCGACGGCGAGATCGTCATTGCGACCGGACCCCCGGGCGCGCAGCGGCTGGACTGGGAGGCACTGAGCCAGCGCATCCACCCCGCCGCCTCCCGCGTCGCGAAGCTGGCGGACGAGACGCCCGCCCTTCTCATCGCCTTCGACCTGCTGGCTCGCGGCGACCGCGATCTGCGCGACGCACCGTTCGCCGAGCGTCGCGCCGAGCTCGAAGACCTGTTGGCGGGTGTCGAGCCACCCGTGCACCTGACCCGCACGACCGCCGATCCCGCGATCGCTCGGCGCTGGCTCGCGGAGTTCGAAGGCGCGGGTCTGGACGGCGTCGTCGCCAAGCGCCTCGACGACGCCTACCAGCCGAACAAGCGCACGATGCTGAAGATCAAGCACGCCCGCACCGCCGACGTCGTCGCACTCGGCTACCGCGTGCACAAGAGCGGCGTCGGGGTGGGCTCCCTGCTGGTCGGGCTCTATGACCGCGACGGACGCCTGCGCAACGTGGGCGGCGTGTCGGCGTTCACCGACGCGCGGCGTCGGGAGCTCGTCGACGAGCTGGCGCCGCTGGTCGAGCGCGACGAGACGGGCGAGGCGGTGACGGGCGCGACCGAGCGGTCGCGATTCGCCGCGTCCAAGGACGTGTCGTTCGTGCGGCTGCGGCCGGAGCGGGTGCTCGAGGTGCGCTACGACCAGCTCGAGGGGATGCGGTTCCGGCATACCGTGCAGTTCGAGCGCTGGCGTCCCGACCGCGAGGCGTCATCGTGTACCTTCTCACAACTGGAGCAGGTCTCGGCCTACGACCTGGGCGACGTGCTGGACTGACTCGTCACTCCCCCGAACGCGCACGGCTCGGCTGAACGCGCGGCGGCTCCCCCGGCATCTTCGGGAACTCGGGCGGGAAGGGCAACTCGCCGAGGCCGTCGTCGAGGTCGCGCTGCCACCACTCGAGCAGGACGTCGATGTGCCCGGGGTCGCGGGCGATGTGCTCCCACGGGTCGCCGATCTCCGCGAGGCGGCGCGGCACGGTACGCACCGTGAAGGCGTGGGGGTCGACGGTGGGCAGCTCGTCCCAGGTGATGGGCGTGGCCACCGTCGCATCGGGTAGTGCCCGCGGGCTGTACGCGCCGGCCATCGTCCGGTCGCGATTGGTCTGGTTGAAGTCCACGAAGATGCGCTGCCCCCGCTCTTCCTTCCACCAGTTCATCGTCACCCGCTCGGGCGCGCGGCGGGCGAGTTCCCGGCCTGCGGCGATCGCAGCATGGCGCACATCGAGGAACTCGTGCGTCGGCTCGATCGGGCAGAAGAGGTGGATGCCGCGGTTGCCGCTCGTCTTGATCCAGGAGTCGAGACCGGCCTCCGCCAGCACCTCGCGCATGAGCGGCGCGACGGCGGCAGCATCCGCGAAGTCCGTGCCGGGCTGGGGGTCGAGATCGATCCGCAGCTCGACGGGGCGATCGGGGTCGGCCGCGAGCGAGGCCCACGGATGGAAGACGACCGTGTTCATCTGCACGGCCCACACCAGCGCCGCGGGCTCGGTGAGCACGACCTGCGGATGGCTGCGCCCGCTGTTGTAGGTGACGCTCACCGCGTCGACGTAGTCCGGGGTGCCCTTGGGCGGATTCTTCGAGAAGAAGGCCTCGCCGTCGATGCCGTCGCGGAACCGCTCGAGCGATACCGGACGGTGCCCGTTCGCGCGCAGGAACGGCTCGGACACGGCCAGGATGTAGTCGACGAGCTCACGCTTCGTGATGCCCGCCGCCGGCCACACCTCGCGGGACGGACTCGAGACGGAGATCTCCCGGTCGCCATCGGGCCCGGGCACGATCACGGTGGTGCGTTCGCTCGCCATGACCCGACCCTAGGGGTGCCGGCTCGCGCCCCGCATCCCCCTTGCGCGTGGTCGGCGCGCACCCCAGCCCGGGGACGAAGACCCCAGCCCGGGTTTGGTGCGGATGCGGGCGTCAGGCGCCCAGGGCGAGCACCGGCGCGAGCTGCGCGCGGCTGAGGCGGATCCAGGGTCCGGCGGGGTTCACGATCACGCCCGAGATGCCGTCGTCGGAGCGCAGCGCACGGGCGAGCTGTTCGGGCGTGACCTTGGCAGGCTGGTCTCCGCGGCCGAGGGCGACGAGCTCCAGCGGGTGGGAGAAGAGCTCGAGGATGCGCTCCCCCTCTGTCGTGCGGAGTTCGGCGATGCCGATGCGGTCGCCCTCGCCGCGTCGCGCGGCGACCCAGACCGGTGCGTAGGTGAGCGCGTCGGCGACGTCGCCCGCGGTCTCGTCGGTGCGATCCGCGGCGAGCAGCGTCTTCACGGCCAGATGCGGGTCGAGGTCGGCGAGGGCCTTCTCGATCAGGGGCTTCGGCAGGATGGCGGATCCGGGGCGCGACGCGTGGTCGACCGCGATGCCGCCGAACTCGCCCGCGACGATCTGACGCAGCAGGCTGATCACGGGCTGTGCCAGCGCCGAGGTGGACGCGTCGCCGTCGGCACGCACCGCATCCTGCAGCGCGCGGCCGCTGGAGTACACGAGCATGTACTTCTGCTCCTGGTACGTGATCACCGAGGTCGGCAGGTTGTCGCCCTTGGCGAGGAGTTCGCGGGCGTCGCCCTGCACGCGGATGTAGACGTGCCCCTGCAGCAGCTGACGTGCGACGTTCATCAGCTCGACCGGCTGCGCCTTCTCGGGCAAGGCCGCGAGGGCGTCGCGCAAGAGGACGTTGTCACGCAGGCCCGGCACGGTCTCGAGGTCTTTCGACGCCTCGGCGGCGGGCGATGCGAGGTGCGGAGGCCTGGCGGCGGCCATGGCGGAGACGCCTTCTGGCATGACGGGGACCGCATCCGGTGTGCGGTTCTCACCGAAGGTGCTGACCGAGATCGGCACGTGGGGGACGTTCTCCGTCGGCGCCTCGGGTGCCGCCTCGGCCGCAGCGGACGCGGCCGCATCCCGTTCGGGTTCTTCGGAGGGCTTGGGTCGGCGCGAGAAGAGAGCCATTCGGCCAGCCTAACCGCGCGGCGCGGTGCGCGCCGGGGGTGTGACTCAGATCTTCTCGATCGGCGCGATCTTGATCAGCAGCTTCTTGGCTCCGGCACTGTCGAAGCGCACATGCGCGATGCGCTTG
Source organism: Microbacterium sp. SORGH_AS_0428 (assembly GCF_031453615.1). Taxonomy (NCBI): domain Bacteria; kingdom Bacillati; phylum Actinomycetota; class Actinomycetes; order Micrococcales; family Microbacteriaceae; genus Microbacterium; species Microbacterium sp. SORGH_AS_0428. The sequence continues at coordinate 1,180,177 of NZ_JAVIZT010000001.1, forward strand.
GCGCCCTCGCCCGTCACCGCGTCGATGCGTCCTTCGCCGAAGTCCTCGTGACGGATGCGGTCGCCCGCCGCCAGCTCGAGGTCGCTGTTGTCGCGCACCTTGGCGGGGATCTTGTTCGCGAACCGCTCGAGCGAGGTCGACTTGGGCAGCAGCGGCGGATTGTCGTCGCGACGCGAACCCCACCCACCGGGCCGACGGGCGTTGAGGGCGCGCGATTGCGCGCCGCCGCGGGAGTTGACGTCGCCGGGCGACTGGCGCCAGTCGATGAGCTCGGCCGGGATCTCCTGCAGGAACCGGCTCGGCATCGCGACCGTGACCTCGCCGAACTGCGCGCGGGTCATCGCGAGCGTGAGGTGCAGGAGCTTGCGCGCGCGGGTGACGCCCACGTAGAAGAGGCGGCGCTCTTCGGCGGGCCCGCCGGGCTCGTTGGCCGAGATACGGTGCGGGATCAGGTCTTCTTCGACGCCCGTGAGGAAGACGGCGTCGAACTCGAGTCCCTTCGCGGTGTGCAGCGTCATGAGTGACACGGAGCCGGACGCGTCGTCGAGGTCGTCCGCGTCGGCGACGAGCGCGACCTCGGTGAGGAAGTCGCTGATGGTGCCCTGCGGGTTGTTGCGGGCGAACTCGCGCGCCACGGCGACGAACTCGTCGAGGTTCTCGAGGCGGGCCTCGTCCTGCGGGTCGCGGCTGGCACGCAGCGCGTCGGAGTATCCGCTCTTGCTCAGCAGCAGCGAGAGCGCCTCGGCGACCGCCGTGGGCGGCGCATCCTGCCCCTCGGGCAGCAGCAGCGCCGTCGCCTCGGTGAGCACCCGGTCGAGCTGGGTGATCGCCGCCTGGATCTTGGGCCCGACGCCCAGCGCCTCCGGCGAGGCGAGCGCCTCGCGGAACGTGATCTGGTTGTCCTCCGCGAAGCGCGCGATGGCCGTCTCCGTGACGTCGCCGATGCCGCGACGCGGCTTGTTCAGGATGCGTCGCACCGCCATCTCGTCGGCGGGGTTGGCCACGGCGATGAGGTAGGCGAGCGCGTCCTTGATCTCGGCACGCTCGTAGAACTTCGTACCGCCCATGATCTTGTAGGGCAGAGCCGAGCGGATGAAGATCTCCTCCAGCGCACGGGACTGCGAGTTGGTGCGGTAGAAGACGGCGATGTCGGAGTACGCCGTGCCGGCGCGGTGGATCTTCTCGATCTCGTCGGCGACGAACTGGGCCTCGTCGTGCTGCGAGTAGCCGGTGAAGCCGACGATGAGCTCGCCCGCCCCCACATCCGTCCAGAGCTTCTTGTCCTGCCGGTCGAAGTTGTTGCGGATGACCGCGTTGGCCGCCGAGAGGATGTTCTGGGTCGAGCGGTAGTTCTGCTCGAGCAAAACGACCTTCGCACCCGGGAAGTCGCGCTCGAACTCGCTGATGTTGCGGATGTCGGCGCCGCGGAAGGCGTAGATCGACTGGTCGGAGTCGCCCACGACGGTGAGGGAGGCTGCTTCCACCTCGGGCGCCTTGTCGGGCTCGAAGATCATCATGCCGCCCGCGGAATACGATTCGCCCTCGCCCGAGACCGGGCGGGTGAGTTCCCGGATGAGCGAGTACTGGGCGTGGTTGGTGTCCTGGTACTCGTCGACGAGGATGTGGCGGAATCGGCGACGGTACGTGTCGGCCACCTGGGGGAACGCACGGAAGAGGAAGACCGTCTGCGCGATGAGGTCGTCGAAGTCGAACGCGTTGGCCCGGCGGAGCGCACGCTGATAGTCGCCGAAGACCTCGACGAACACCCGCTCGGCGGGGTCGCTCATGTTCGCCTGGCGCGCGTAGCCCTCCGCATCCTGCAGCTCGTTCTTGAGCTTGGAGATACGGCTCTGGACAGCTGCGGGGGTGAGACCGAACGCGTCGGCCTCGTGTTCCTTGACGAGCCGTTTGATGAGCGCTCGCGAGTCGCCGGAGTCGTAGATCGTGAACGAGCTCGTGAACCCGAACTGCTGCGCCTCGCGGCGGAGGATGCGGACGCAGGCGGAGTGGAAGGTCGAGATCCACATGCCGCGAGCGCTGTCGCCCACGAGCTGCTCGACGCGCTCGCGCATCTCCCCCGCCGCCTTGTTCGTGAAGGTGATGGCGAGGATCTGGCTCGGCCACGCCTCGCGCGAGCGCAGCAGCGAGGCGATGCGGTGGGTGAGCACGCGGGTCTTGCCGGAGCCTGCGCCGGCGACGATGAGCAGCGCCGGCCCGCGATAGATCACGGCCTCCCGCTGCGGGCCGTTGAGGCCGACGAGGAGGTCGGCGTCGGGACGTGCGGAATCGCCGGCGGGGCGAGCGCCGTCACCGCCGATGATGAGGGGCGTGGAGGCGTCGGTCATGTCCCCTCAAGTCTAGGCGCGACCGCCGACACCCGCCCGGGTCGGCGGTCGCGCCTGCTTCTCCGCATTGGTGACCCGCGCCGGCACCGGCACCCGGCGCCGCGACATCTGCACGGCCGATCGCCGGTACGCCGCCACATCCGCCTCACACGGTCGCAGCAGCCCCACCGATCGTGCAGACGTCGCAACGTGGCGGCGCCGAAGGCCGCACCGCTGGCCCGATCCCGTGACACGGTGACGCACGGGGTCATCTTGTGACATGCACTGGCGCGGGCCGGGACCCCGGGTTAGCGTCGAGGCATCGCGGCGATCCGGGTGGTCCCGGGCTCCGGTTCATACCCGGGAGCGTTGCGGGTTCGACTCCCGCCGTCGCGTCCAGATCGCTCCGACCTCGGATGCAGTACGCCCCGCGTCAGCCCTGCCGCCCCTTGAATCGGGGGTTGAGCTTGTTGATGACGAACACCTTGCCGCGTCGGCGCACGACCTGGGCGCCGGGCTGGTTCTTCAGGGACTTGAGCGAGGCACGGACTTTCACAGCCACTCCTTATTGATGACGGTTCTCAACTACAGGTTATGCTGAGTGCTCAGCCCGAGCAACTGGAGAGGACCGGCATGGAATCGATCCCTGTCGCCATCACCGGGGTGTGCGCACCCGAACGCCACCTCTTCGCCGAACGCGCCGCCGCGAGTCTCGGCCGCCGTCTGGTCTGGGCCTACGGCGGCCCGCGGCATACGACGTCGCACCGTCCGCAGGGATTCTGGGCGGGCGGCAGCGATCAGCTCGCCCTCTTCGACTGCGCGACCGACCTCGATCCGCTGCACTTCAGCGGCGCGTTCGACACACCGCCCGCGCTGGTGTGCGTCATCGATGCTCCGCACATGGTGCAGGATCTGCGTGACGGCTCCGCGCTGCGCGCAGACGCCCCGCCGGGCGACGACCGCGGCGATCACGGCGCCCGCGCGCGGCAGGCGGCGGGCGTTCATCGAGAGCGCGCACGTCATCGCGTTCGTCAACTGGGAGGGCGTCGAGACGCCGAGACTCGCGATGCTCATGGCGCTCGCCTCGCATCTGAATCCCCTGGCCCGCATCCGTCTCACGCGCGACCCGCACGAGGACGTCCGCGCGGCGCTCGCGACGGACACATCGCTCCCCGTGGGCGAGCGCGCAGGATGGGTGCGGATGCTGAACGATGAGCACGATCCGCATATGACGGATCGCCGCGTGACGACCTTCCGCTACGAACAGCTCCGCCCGTTCCACCCGGAACGTCTCGTGCGCGCGCTCGACGACGAGATCGACGCGCGCCGATGGGGGCTCGTGCTGCGTTCGGTCGGCTTCTGCCGCCTGGCGACCCGCCAGGGCATGCTCGCGCGCTGGGAGCAGGTCGGTTCCGCCATGTGGCTCGACCCGCTCCGCACGCGCGACGCCTACAGCTGCATCGGGCAGGAGATCGCCGTCACCGGGCTCGACCTGAACGCGGGTGCGCTCGCGCGAGCCCTGGACGACGCGGCCCTGACGGATGCGGAGATGGATGCGGGCCCCGAGGCCTGGGAGCTGTTCACCGATCCGTTGCCCGCGTGGCCGGTGGAGGCGTGATCAGAGCGCCCGGAGGATGTCCTCCACGCGCTGCTTCGCGTCGCCGAACAGCATCTGCGTGTTCTCGCGGAAGAACAGCGGGTTCTCGACGCCCGCGTAGCCGGACGCCATCGAGCGTTTGAAGACGACGACCTGGCGCGCCTCCCAGACTCGGACGACCGGCATCCCCGCGATGGGGCTCGAGGGGTCCTCGGCCGCGGAGGGGTTCACGGTGTCGTTGGCGCCGATCACCAGCACGACCGAGGTCTGCGCCAGGTCGTCGTTGATCTCGTCCATCTCCAGCACGATGTCGTAGGGCACCTTCGCCTCCGCGAGGAGCACGTTCATGTGTCCGGGCAGGCGTCCGGCGACGGGATGGATGCCGAAGCGCACCTCGATCTCCTTCGCCCGCAGCCGTTCGACGAGCTCCGCGACCGGGTACTGCGCCTGAGCGACGGCCATGCCGTAGCCCGGCACGATCACGACGCTGTCGGCGTCGGCCAGCATCTCCGCCACCGACTCCGCATCCGTCTCCCCGTGCTCGCCGGCCTCCGACGCCTGCCCGGATGCGGCCGGGGCACCGAAACCGCCCGCGATGACGGCCAGCAGTGAACGGTTCATCGCCTTGCACATGAGGAAGGAGAGGTACGCGCCGGAGGAGCCGACGAGAGCACCGGTGATGATCAGCAGGTCGTTGTCGAGGAGGAACCCCGCGGCGGCCGCGGCCCAGCCGGAGTAGCTGTTGAGCATCGAGACGACGACCGGCATGTCGCCGCCGCCGATGGAGGCGACGAGGTGCCAGCCGAGTGCCAGCGCAAGCACGGTCACCGCGATCAGCAGCCCCAGCGTCGGTGTGAGGACGTACCAGAGCGTGAGCGCGGCGAACACGACCAGCGCGCCGAGGTTGAGCGCGTTGCGCCCCGGCAGAGTCAGCGGCTTGGACGGCATCCGACCCGAGAGCTTGAGGTACGCGACGAGGGAGCCGGTGAAGGTGACGCCGCCGATGAACACCCCGACGAAGACCTCGCCGTGGTGGATGTCGCGGAGCGCTCCTGTGAGCCCGCCGTCGTGCAGGTGCCCATTCCAGCCCACGAGCACGGCCGCAAGCCCCACGAAGCTGTGCAGCAGTGCGATGAGCTCCGGCATGCCGGTCATCTCGACCGAGCGGGCGCGCCAGAGTCCGATCGCGGCTCCCACGGCGACCGCGGCGACCAGCAGCGGGAGACCGAGGGCGGCGGCACCGGACGCGAAGGCGCCGGTGGCGGCCGCGACGACCGTCGCCACCAGCGCGATGGCCATGCCCGCGATGCCCGATGCGGCGCCGGCGCGCGCCGTCTCGTGACGGCTGAGTCCCGCGAGACTCAGGATGAAGAGGATCGCCGCGACCAGGTAGGCGGCGTTAGCGACGGCGTTCGCGGTCATCGGCTCTGCCCCTTCGAGAACATCGCGAGCATGCGACGGGTGACCGCGAAGCCTCCGAAGACGTTGATGCTGGCCAGCAGCACCGCGACGGCGGCGAGGATCTGCACGATCGGCTCCGGCACCGTGAGCTGCGTGATCGCGCCGACCACGATGATCCCCGAGATCGCGTTCGTCACACTCATGAGCGGGGTGTGCAGAGCGTGGTGCACCTTGCCGATCACGTAGTAGCCCACGACGATCGACAGCGCGAGCACCGTCATGTGCTGCGGCAGCGGCGCCGGGGCGAAGGTCACGACGGCGAACAGAGCGAGGGCGGCCAGCACGAGCAGCAGGAGCTTCCGCCCGCGCCGCGGTGGCGGCGGTTCGGCGACGGATGCAGCCGGCGCCGGCGAGGCGACGGGCGCAGCGGACACGGCGACGGGCGGCGGCGGCCAGAGCACCTCGCCTCCCGCAGCGACCGTCACGGAACGCTGCACGACGTCATCCATATCCAGGACGAGCAGGCCGTCCTTGCCTGGTGTGAGCAGACGCAGCAGGTTGAGCACGTTCGTGCCGTACAGCTGCGAGGACTGCGCGGGCAGGCGCCCGGCGAGGTCGGTGTAGCCGAGGATGACGACGCCGTTCTCGGTCACGACGCGCTGGTCGGCGACCGAGCCCTCGACATTGCCGCCGTGCCCTGCCGCCATGTCGACGATCACGCTGCCGGGTCGCATCCGCGCGACATCCTCGGCCGTGATCAGCCGCGGCGCGGCGCGCCCGGGGATGAGCGCCGTGGTGATCACGATGTCGACCTCGGCCGTCTGTGCGCTGTACAGCCGGGCGGCGGCACGGTCGTACTCCTCGCTCGTCGCGCGCGCATAGCCGTCGCTCGAGACGGAGTGTGAGGTCACCGTCACCGGGAGGTACTCGCCGCCGATGGAGCGCACCTGATCGGCGACCTCCGGGCGCGGGTCGGTCGCGCGCACGATCGCTCCGAGGCTGGATGCGGTGCCGATGGCGGCGAGGCCGGCGACGCCCGCCCCGGCGACGAGGACTTTGGCCGGCGGCACCTTGCCGGCGGCCGTCACCTGACCGGTGAAGAAACGACCGAACTCGTTCGCCGCCTCGACCACGGCTCGGTAGCCGGAGATGTTGGCCATGGAGCTGAGGACGTCCATCGACTGGGCGCGCGAGATGCGGGGGATCGCATCCATCGCGAGCGCCGTCACGCCCTGCGCCGCCAGCCGGTCCACCAGGTCGGGGTTCAGGGCGGGAGCGAGCTGGGTGATGAGCATCGCACCCTCACGCAGCCGCGCGATCTCGTCCGTGCTCGGAGCGTCCACACCGAGCACGATGTCCGCACCCCACGCTTCGAGCGGGTCTCCGATCGCCGCCCCTGCATCGCGGTAGGACGTGTCGGGAAAGGCCGCGCGCGCGCCGGCATCCGCTTCGACGACGACCTCGTAGCCGAGAGCGATCAGCTTGCCGACGGTTTGCGGCGTCGCCGCGACGCGGTTCTCACCGTCGCCCTCCGAGACGATGCCGATGCGGGTCATGGGGCGACTCCTCGTGCAGGGTGGGGCGGTGGGGGCGCGGCGAGCCGCTGCTCTCATCCGAGCATGCCGAACCCGATTCGCGCCAGCACGACGACCGTGCGAAATCCGTCGCGGTCAGCGCGCGCGAACCACCCGCGGCCGGAACAGCGCCACGAGGACGACCATCACGACGAGCTCGACGAGGGTCTGCGTGACGACGACCAGCGGCGCGAGCGACAGGGATGCGGGCAGCGCCAACGCGAGCGGAAGGACCACGAGGGAGTTGCGGGTCACTCCGCTGAACATCGTCGCGATCCCCTCGGGACGCCGCATGCGCGCGGTCTTCGCCACGAGCAGCCCCAGGACCGCGGCGGTGGCGGCGAACGCGGCGAACAGGGGCACGAGGGCGGCGAGATCGGCGAGGCGCTCCCCCACCGCATGCACCTGCGAACCCACGACGACCGCGAGCACGAGCATCATCAGCGGCACCATCGCCCCGAGCACACCGGTCTCGAGGATGCGGAGCGGGCGGAGGCGACGCGCGAGCAACTGGGTGGCAGCGGCAAGCGCGAGCGGCAGGACGATGAGCAGCACGAACGCCTCGACGAACGGACCGGGTTCGATCCCGCCGACGAGCTCGGGGCCCGCCATGACCCAGAGATAGCCCGGCAGCAGCACGAGTTGCGCGAGCATGAGCAGCGGCGTCGCCGCGAGCAGACGTTCCCGCGCCCCGCCGGCCAGGTGGGCGAAGACGATCACGTAGTCGACGCAGGGTGTCAGCAGCACGAGCAGCACGCCCGCGAGCAGGGCGGCCTCGTGCGCCACGACGCGCGACAGGGCGAAGACGACGATCGGCACGAGCACGAAGTTCAGCACGAGTACCGCGGCGAGGAAGCGTCCGTCGCGCAGCGCCTGCCCGATGCGCGCGAACGGCACCGCGAGGAACGTGGCGTACAGGAGCACCCCCAGCGCGGGGGTGATGGCCGCTTCGAGCGCCGGGGCGATCGCGGGCGCCGTCAGCCCGACGACGACGCCGAGCGCGATGGCGGCCAGATAGAGCACGACCTGGTGCCGCTCCCCCCACGCCCGGACCGTCGCCATTCCTCTAGCCTGCCGCACGGCGACGGTCGCCCGGGTCACCGATCCACCGGGGCGACCGCGCCGAGATTCAGCTCACGCGACGACGCGGGCGCGCCAGGACCGCTCCCGCACCCAGCAGGGTGAGCAGCATCCCGGCGGCGAGCGCGCCGTACGGCATCTCGGTTCCGGTGACGGCGAGCGTGTTCTCGGCCACGACGCGCACGGGAGCCCAGCCGATCAGAGTGCCGTCCGCCGCGTAGACGACAAGGCGGTGGTCGCCGAGCGGCGCGTCGGCGGGGATGCGCGCGCGGACGTTGCCCGCCGCATCCACCGTGCCCGCGGCGATCCGCTGCGGCGTGGAGTACAGCCAGACCTCGATCGTGGCGCCCGCATGCTGGGCGCCCAGCGACACGGTCACCATCGCGCCGCGCTCGACGCGCTCCGGGGCGCTCACGACGCCACGGTTGGCGGGCGAGAGCGCGCCACCGGGGAGAGGCGTGACGCCGGCGCTCGGCGAGCCGCCACCCGTTCCCGGAAGACCCGGTTGCGTGCCCGGGCCACCCGGCTCGGTTCCGGGGTTGCCCGGCTCGGTCGGTTCAGTAGCGCCCGGGAGCGAACCCATGCGCAGCGCCTCGGCCGCGAATCCGTCGGCGAACCAGTACGCCGGACGCATGCCGCCCACGGTGAGGGATGCCGGGGCGGTGGCGAAGCCCTCGTTGTTCAGATCGGGCATGCCCGCCGGACGGGCCACGTGCGCCACCGACGGCGAAGCCGTCCCGTTGAGCGTGATCTGCGCCGCGGTGCCGCCGCATCCGTTGTCGCAGACGGCCCACAGCGCGCCGAGCACGGTGTCGTAGTCGAGCGCCATCACGCCCGGCAGGCCGGGGTCGATCGTCGCCACGAGGCGGGCCTCGCCCCCGGGCAGCAGCGCGAGCGCGTGCACGAGCCCGGTGTCCTCGACAGCCACGAAGAAGAGCCCGTCGCCGTGGCCGGGGTAGAGCGCGGGGTCGTAGGCGACACCTGTCGTGCTGACGAGGGCGCCCGCGAGGTCATCGTCCGACACCCACTCCACGGCCTCGAGCCCGACGTTCGCGGCCACGGCGCCCAGGCCCGGGACCACGTCGTTGAGCTCCCACTGCGCACTCGCGACCACATCCGGCCCGGGCGCTGCGGGATCGACCTGCAGGATCGTGTTGCGGTTCACGCCCTTGGCCGCGTTGTCGCGCTCGGAGGCGAGGAAGACCCGCCCCGATCCGTCGACTGTGATGCCCTCCGCATCGGGGCCTGCCTTCTCGGGCGAGCCTGCGTCCGCGATGAATCGCGCCCGCTTGCCGCCGTCCCAGCCGGGAGCGAACGATGTAGTGCCGTCGGCCGCGATCGCGAGCTTCCAGAACGTGCCGGTGCCGTTGTCGACGGCCCAGAGGTACGCGCCGTCCGGAGTTTCCTGAACGTCCAAACCGGAGCTGTCCTCGAGGAAGGTCGGTTCGGGATCCAGCACGCGGACCTCGGCGGAGCCGGGCCATACCCCGACAGGCAGCGCACCCGGGCAGAGATTCGCCGCACCCTTCGTGGCCTCGGATGTGGTGGCGAAGGCGCCTGTCGCATCGGGGCAGCGTCCCCAGGTCGTCGCGGCGTGCCCCGCTCCCCAGCTCGTCTCGTCGATGAGCGCTGCGCCGTCGAACAGGCGCACCCGGTCGCCGCTGCCCAGGCCGAAGCCGAGCTGATCGCGGTCGATCACGAGATACCCACCCGCAGCGATCGTGCTCCCTCCGGGCAGCGCATAGGCGTGGGCGTCATCGTCGTCCTTCACGACGATCCCGCTCACGTCGAGCGCCGCGCCCGTCGGGTTGACGAGCTCGATCCAGTCGTCGGGTGCACCGCCGTCCGACTCGACCTCGTTGATACGCACGGGGTTGCCGCACGCGTTGGGCAGGCCCTTCGTGGAGGTCGCGACGTCGATGAAGTCCCCGGTGGCCTCGGGGCAGCGGGCGAGCACACCGTCGGCGTGCGCGGCGTAGACATGCTCGTCGACCGTGAGCCCGCCCGAGTCCCGCAGCGTCACCGTGTCACCGTTGCCGAGTCCGAAGACGAAGTCGCGGCCGCCGTCGAAGACGAACCGTGCGCCCGCGGCGAGCACCGTCCCCGCAGGCAGCGGTGTCGCCTCACCGGCGTGGCCGACGGGGTCGTTGTCCATGACGCTCCAGCCCGAGATGTCGACCGGCGAAGCCGCATGGTTGATGATCTCGACCCAGTCGGTCGCGTCACCGTTCGACTCGATCTCGTTGATGGCCACATCCGGCATGACGCAGGAGTTGGACGCGCCTCGAGTCGGGTGCGCGAGCACGAAGTCGGCATCACCGCCGGCGCAGCGGGCGAGGGTCGCATCCGCTTCCGAGCCGTTCAGCGCGGCGTGTCCCTGCCAGGCCCCGGTGCGGTCGATGAGTGAACCGGCGGGGTCGAACAGGCGGATCTCGTCGGTGCTGCCGATCCCGATCGCGGTGCCGAAAGCCGCGGCACCGCTTCCAACGACACCGACGGTGTCCGCATCCACCACGACGAACTGTCCCGCCGCGATCACGGTTCCGGCGGCGAAACGCCAGCGGTGATCGTCGGAGTTGTCGCGCAGCTCATACCCCGAGATGTCGAGGGCCACCTCCCCAGGGTTGACGAGCTCCACCCAGTCGGCGGGCGAGGAGTCCACCTCGCTCAGTCGCACAGAGCCGGGGGTGACCGGCACCTCGACGTCGTTGGCGGCGCCCTTCGTCGGCTGCGCCGTGACACCCCACCCCGACGAGAGCACGCCGTAGGTGGTGGGCGCGTGGCTCGTCCATGCGCGTTCGTCGACGAGAGCGCCCGTCGCGTCGAACAGACGCACGGCGTCGTCCTTTCCGAGTCCGAAATCGAACTGGCCGACGCCTCCCTTCAGCTCGTCGATGACGAGAAACGCTCCGGGCGCGAGGCTCGTTCCCGCCGGGACCATCCAGACGTTCTCGTCTTTGTTGTCTTTCACGCTCCAGCCCTCGAGCTGGACAGCCGTCGAGCCGGCATTGAAGAACTCGATCCAGTCGCCCGGCGTTCCGCCGTCGGACTCGACCTCGTTGATACGGATGCCGGCATCGGCCGCGATAGCGGCGGAGGGCGCGGCGATCAGGGCGGTGGCTGCAACCGCGCAGACCGCGGCGACGGCGAGGAGTGGGGACAGGCGCGACATGGCTCTCCTGGGGCAGGGTGCGGGTCACCCCAGGTCATCGAGAACGGATGGCGCCAGGGCGCACGGTCGGCGACGGGCCGGTGAACGCAGGGTGTCCACTTACCCTCATCGCGCGTCGCTCAGGCGACGCGCGTGCCCGGAGGCAGCGACCGCGCCGGCGTCCGGGTGCGGCGGTAACCGCCCCAGAACAGCAGGCCCGCGACCACCAGCTGCACAGCGAGGCCGACGAACCAGCTGGGCGCGAGTCCCGCTGTCTGCTCCTCGGTGCTCGGGTAGGGCTGCTCCGGGTTCTCGCAGCCGTCGTTTCGCACCTCGGTCTCAGGCGGGATCTGCGCCAGCCGGACGCCCGAGGCGATCTGACCGAAGAGATCCTGCGTGTAGCCGTTGCGGTCGTAGACCGTCGGCGTCGCGTCGGCGATCACGACGAACGGGTTGGCGGCGAGAACCCACCACACGCGGTCGAAGCGCGGCACCTCGGTCGTGTAGGTCTCCCACGGGCTGCACGAGACGACCCCGCCGCTCATGTCGTACTCCATGCCCCATCGGGATGAGGTGGTCACCTCGGTGCGCGTGGAGATGCCGCCGAGGCCGAACACGATGAGCGTACCCACCACGAAGGTGGCCATGACCAGGTAGGTCGACGCCACGGAGAACAGGGGGCGCGCCAGAAGCGCGCTGAGTCCCACGCCGATCGCGGCGAAGATGCCGATCTCCAGGATCAGCACCAGCAGCGACACCGCGAGGGAGGCGGGCGCGACGCCGCCGGCGACCGTCGCGGCGATCAGGAATGGGACGGCGACGGCGAGGAACGCGAGACCGGTGATCCAGGCGGCGAGGAGCTTTCCGAACACGATCTCAGCCGTGGTGGCGCGCGTCACCTGGACGGCGGCGAGCGTCGCCGACTCCCGGTCGCCGTTCACGGCGTTGCCCGCGACCGTCGGCGCGACCAGCAGCACCAGGAGCATGACCATGTAGACGATGACCGAGTAGATCGCGCCGCCGGGACCGTCGGCGCCCGACCACATCCCGAAGGCCAGGAAGGAGAGGACGGTCACGCCGAGCAGGACGACGGCGAACACACCCAGCAGCACGTACCAGGCCACCGATCGCACCCGCTGGGTCAGCTCCAGGACGGTGATCGTCCACAGTCTCGACGCGCTCATGCGCACTCCTCCTCGGATGCGGGGCGATCGCTCACCGGGTCGGAGAGATCCATGAACGCCTGCTCGAGACGCCCGACGGCGGGAGCGAACTCGGTCACGGCGATGCCGGCATCCAGGATCGCCCGGAGTCCGTGGGCGGCGTCCGCCTCTCCGGCGAACCCGACGACGAAGGCGTCCCGGTCCCGGCCGATGTCCTGCGGGCGCCGCCCGAGCGCCGCGGCGAACGCGACGGGTGTCGGCGGCTCGCCCCACACCCGCAGTCGCCACGGACGCACCGCCGCCGACGCGCTCGGCGCGGCCACGGAGGTGCCGTCGCGGAGGAAGACGGCGTCGTCGACGAGTTCCTCGAGTTCGGCCAGGACGTGACTCGACACCAGCACGGTGCGCCCCGCGGCCGCGAAACCGCGTAACAGTCGGCGCAGGTCGATGCGCGCCTGCGGATCGAGTCCGGATGCCGGCTCGTCCAGGAGGAGCACCTGCGGGTCGTGCACCAGCGCTCGGGCGAGGCCGAGGCGCTGCTTCTGCCCGCGCGAGAGCACTCGGGCCGGTGCGCCCGCGAGCGGCCCGAGGCCGACGTGGTCGAGAAGGGCGTCGGCGCGCGGTCCTGCATCCGCCTTCGTCATTCCGTAGAGCCGGCCGGTCATGACGAGCGTCTCCCGCGCCGTCAGCGCGCCCCACGCGCCGAGCGCGTCCGGCATCCAGCCGAGAAGGCTCCGCGCTGCCGCGGGATCCTCGACGGGATCGATGCCGTGGATGCTGATCGTGCCGGAATCGGGGCGCAACAGCGACGCGAGCATGAGCAGCAGCGTGGTCTTGCCGGCGCCGTTCGGACCCACGAGGCCGGTGACGCGCCCCGGCTCCGCGACGAAGGTGGCGCCCCTCACCGCCTGCACGGCTCCGAAGGAACGGGTGACGTCACTCGCGACGATGCCGGTCGAGGTCATGCTCTGACACTAGGGGGCGGCCGAAGCCGCCCGCACGGGAAACTCTCGATCAGCGAAAGAACGCCACGCCGAGGTCGGCGTAATCGACGAAGACGCCGTCGAGCCTCGCCTGGCGCAGCAGCTCCCACTCGCCCTCGTAGTCGCCGAAACGCGCCGGTTCGCCGCCCACGCGGAACTGCCGCGACAGGAAACGGTTCTCCGGTCGGGCCGTCCAGGTGAACACCCGCAGGCCGCGCTGCTGCGCCTCGGCGACCACGGGCGCGGGGCGCGTGATGCGCCCCAGGGCGTTGGGCACGAGGATCAGCTTCTTGTCGAGGCTGATGCCGTCGAACCTGCCGACGAGCGCGTCGAGCCCCCGGGGCGACACGATGTCACGGTAGGTCGGCGCGTCGAGACCGCGCGAGACGAGGAGGTCGACGGGCGAGCCCTCGGCCTCGATCAGGTGGATGTAGGTGCCGGGCACGCCGCGTTCGCGGAGCGTGGTGAGCACGGTCGGCTCGAAGGACTCGAAGGTCAGCGGCGACCCCGCATCCAGCCACCCCGCCTGCTTGAGGTCGTGTTCGAGGAGCGGCACGAGATCGAGCCCGATCGACTGGAAGTAGGCGGCATGCTTGATCTCCAGCACGAGGCCGACCGGACGCGACGCGGCGCCGATGATCGCCAGCAGATCGACCAGCCGCAGGATCGGCTCCGTGTCGTCGTGTGTTGCGCTCTGCGCTCGGATGCGGGGCAGTCGCTCGCGGCAGCGCAGGGTGGACAATTCGTCCCACGTGAAGTCCTCGGTGAACCAGCCCGTCATCGAGTGACCGGCGAACTGCTTCGTTCGCTTGAGATGCGCGAACTCGGCCCGGTCGGCGACGTCCGTGGTGTCGGAGATCTCGTTCTCGTGCCGGATCACCAGCACGCCGTCCCGCGTGGCGACCACATCGGGCTCCAGCGCATCGACCCCCTGGGCGATGGCGAGTTCGTAGGACGAACGGGTGTGCTCGGGCAGATACCCGGGCGCACCGCGGTGGCCGATCACGAGAGGAGACATCGCGCCCAGGCTAATCGCATCCGCCCGCCTCGTATGCCGACGGGGACGTGCTCGTGCCCGGCTCAAAGTTCACTCACAGCGATACCCTCCCCACCCGCGGAAACACTGGGATATCGTGGGTCCTGCGGCACCGTGCCGCCACCTGACTCTGGAGTGTGACCCTGCCGATGGCTTCGTCCAACCCCGCGTTCAACAACCCTGCATTCCAGGACCCGCGTGCTGTGAAGAGCTACCCCGGTGGCTCGAACGCGGCGGGGATCGGTCTGACGCCGCCCCCCGCGTCGACGGTGACGCCCGGTCAGCAGGCCGGTCTGGAGGGTGCGTTCGCGGCCCCGCCGGCCGGCGCCGTCGACACCGGCCGCATGACGGTCGAGGACACCGTTCACAAGACGGCGGCGCTGTTCGCCGTCCTCCTGATCGGCGCCGTGGCCGGTTGGTTCGTCACCCTCGGCGGCACGCTCCTGCCGCGTGAGGCCACGACCCTGGTCGTCGCGCCGATGATCATCGGCGCCCTCGTCGGCTTCGTGCTCTCGCTCGTCGTGATCTTCGGCTCGCGCAAGAAGGTGCGCCCCGCGCTCATCTTCGCGTACGCCGCGTTCGAGGGAATCTTCGTCGGAGCGATCTCGGCGTTCTTCGAGGTGCAGTGGCCCGGCATCGTCATCCAGGCCACGCTCGCGACGGTCGCCGTCGTCGGTGTCACGCTGGCCCTCTTCGCGAGCGGCAAGATCCGCGCCTCCAAGCGCGCAACCAAGATCTTCCTCATCGCGATGGTCGGCTACCTCGTGTTCAGCCTGCTGAACGTCGTACTGATGCTCTTCGGCGTCTTCCCCGCCGGCCAGATGTTCGGCCTGCGCAGCCAGCTCATCTTCGGCGTTCCGCTCGGCCTGATCCTCGGCGTCTTCGTCGTGATCCTCGCCGCCTACTCGCTGGTGCTCGACTTCGACTCGATCCAGCAGGGCGTGCGCAACGGCGCTCCCCGCCAGTTCGCCTGGATGGGCGGCTTCGGCATCATGGTGACGGTCGTTTGGCTGTACCTCGAGATCCTGCGCATGATCGCGATCCTCCGAGGCAACAACTAGCGCTTCCGCGCATCGAAGGGCCGCCCCTCGGGGCGGCCCTTCGTCGTTGCCGGGCAGGGCTCCCTCACCCCCGCCCGCCCGGCCCGGCCGCCCCGGCCGGCTCGCCTGTCACAGATCGCGTCTCCCGCAGCGATCTGTGACAGGGGAACGGGCGATGACACGCCTCGCCTGTCACAGATCGCGCCGCGCGCGTCGATCTGTGACAGGCGAGGCGGGGTGCGGGAGCCCGCGGAGGGCGCCGCGACAGCCGGGACGGGTCAGTGCGGGGCGAGGATGCGGCGGACGAGGGCGGCGAGGGCGTCGCGGATGCGAGCGGGGGCGAAGTCCGCGGCACGGCGGAGCGCGACCCGCGCCGCCTCCTCGCGCGCGTCCGGGCTCTGCAGCAGTTCGACGACCGCATCCGCGAACGCATCCTCCTCGCCGTCCGGCACGAGAACGCCGCCGCCGGTGCCGAGCTGGTCACGCGGACCGTACCGCACGTCGTACGAGACCACGGCGACGCCGCGGCTCATGGCCTCGAGCGCCGCGAGGCCCTGCCCTTCGAACGCCGTCGTCTGCACCATGAGCGCCGCACCGTCGAACAGTGCCGGACCCGCATCGCTGCGCCCCTCGAGCGTGACGGATGCGGCCAGGCCGCACTCATCGATCAGACGCTGCAGATCGTCGCGCAGAGCCCCGTCCCCCCAGATCTCGAGCCGGGCCTCCGGGACGGCGGCGACCACGCGGCGCCATGCCCGGATCGCGTGATCGATGCGTTTGCCCGGCGCGAGACGGCCGAGCATGACGACGCGGTGCGGGTCCACCGGAGCCGGCTCGTCGACGACGGGAGGCGCCGCGTTCGGCAGCACGGTCGCCCCCGGATGCGCGCCGAAGCGCTCTTCGGCGTCGGCGCGCTGCTGCTCGGTCGGCCACAGGACGGCGTCGAAGCGATCCGCGACGGCGAACCACCGGCGCCAGAGGTCGTTGACCGGCGCATCCGGACCGTAGGGCGGGGAGAGGTGCGTGGTGTGGATCGTGTGCACGATCCTCACACCGTGCGGCGGATCCTCCGCGAGCAGTTCGCCGAGCTGGCGTGACTCGCAGAACAGGACGATCGGCTGCGTGAGCCCGGCGACCACGTGGGCGAGCCACGCGCGGTACAGGCCGCCGAAGCCCGGCAGGATGCGGTCGCCCCCGGGTGCGTGCACGACGACCGCCGCCTGCGTGAGGTGCCAGTCGGGGTCTGCGGAGATCACCGGCAGCGCGAGCAGCGGCCGGCCCGCCGCATCCGGGATCTCGCGGTACTCGACACCGGGCGTGGGCGCGCCCGGTGTCGCGGCGGCGATCAGCCAAGCGGGATCGGCCGCGGCGTCGTCGAAGAGGTTGCGGAACGCAGCGACGGATTCGGCGGCACCGGCGGTGACGAACGCCTCCCGGTGGGCCGCGTGGTCGGTCGGCGCTCCCGGGTCGACGCTGAGCAGGCGGACCCGGGCCCCCGCGTCGGCGAGGAGCCGCGCCCGCTGGAGCGTCGCGACCGTGTAGCCGCCGTCGAGGCCGGGGATGAGCCGCGACGTCAGCACGAGCGCGGTCACGCCCGCGAGCGGTACCGCGTCACCCCCGAGCGCCTCGTTCACCGCCCGAACGCCCCGAACAGCCTGTTCGAGGGACCCGAAACGCGCGCGAAACCGCGTTCGGGTCGCATCCCGCGTCCCTCGAACAAGGGGGTGCGGGGCGCTGAAGCGGAGCCGATGACCGGCCCCGAACTCACTCCCACTCGATGGTCCCCGGGGGCTTAGAGGTGACGTCGAGAACGACGCGGTTCACGTCGCGCACCTCGTTCGTGATCCGGTTCGAGATCTTCGACAGGACGTCGTACGGCAGACGCGTCCAGTCGGCCGTCATGGCGTCTTCGCTGGAGACGGGACGCAGGACGATCGGATGCCCGTAGGTGCGTCCGTCACCCTGCACGCCGACCGAGCGCACGTCCGCGAGCAGCACGACCGGGCACTGCCAGATCTCGCCGTCCAGACCCGCCTTGGTCAGCTCCGCACGCGCGATGGCGTCGGCGTCCCGCAGAATCTCGAGGCGGTCAGCGGTGACCTCACCCACGATGCGGATGCCGAGGCCGGGGCCCGGAAAGGGCTGGCGCGCAACGATCGCCTCGGGGAGCCCGAGGTCGCGGCCGATCTGGCGCACCTCGTCCTTGAACAGGGTGCGCAGCGGCTCGATGAGTTCGAACTGCAGGTCTTCCGGCAGGCCGCCCACGTTGTGGTGGCTCTTGATGTTGGCTGTGCCCGCGCCGCCGCCCGACTCCACGACGTCGGGGTAGAGCGTGCCCTGCACGAGGAAGCGGATCGGCTCACCGTCGGCGGCCGCCTCGGCGACGAGCTCGCGCTCGGCCGCCTCGAACGCGCGGATGAACTCGCGCCCGATGATCTTCCGCTTCTGCTCGGGGTCGCTCACGCCCTCGAGGGCGGAGAGGAACTGCTCGCGCGCATCGATGGTGATCAGACGCACACCCGTCGAGGCGACGTAGTCGTTCTCGACCTGCTCCCGCTCGCCCTTTCGCAGCAGTCCGTGGTCGACGAAGATCGCGGTGAGCTTGTCGCCCACAGCCTTGTGCACGAGCGCGGTCGACACGGCGGAGTCGACACCGCCGGACAGCGCCGAGATGACCCGGCCCTCGCCGACCTGCGCCCGGATCTTCTCGACCTGCTCGGCGATGACGTTGCCGCTGTTCCAGTCGGCGCCCAGGCCCGCGGCCTTGTGGAGGAAGTTCTCGAGCACGGTCTGGCCGTAGTCGGAGTGCTTGACCTCGGGATGCCACTGCACGCCGTAGAAACGACGCGCGTCGTTCGCGAAGGCGGCGACCGGCGTCGCCGCGGTGCGGGCGAGCACGTCGAAGCCCTCGGGCGCACGGGAGACCTGGTCGCCATGGCTCATCCAGACGTTCTGCTCGGCCGGGGTGCCGTCGAGCAGCGTTCCCTCGGTGACGATCGTCGCGTCGGTCGCGCCGTACTCGCGCAGCCCCGTGTTCGCGACCTCGCCGCCGAGCGCCTGCGCCATGACCTGGAAGCCGTAGCAGATGCCGAGCGTGGGGACGCCGAGATCGAAGACCTCTGTGTCCAGCGCCGGCGCGCCGTCCTCGTACACCGACGAGGGTCCGCCGGAGAGGATGATGCCGACCGGGTTCTTCGCCGCGATGTCGGCGGCGGACGCGGTGTGCGGCACGATCTCGCTGTAGACGCCGGCTTCGCGCACGCGGCGGGCGATCAACTGCGCGTACTGGGCGCCGAAGTCGACGACCAGGACGGGACGCTGGGAGGTATCGGTCTGCTCGGTCAACGGCTGCTCTCTGTCGCGTCGGCGGATGCGGGAGGGGCCTCGGCGGCTTCACGGACCGCGAGGTAGCGCTTGACGTCACGGGCGACGATCGCCTCCATGACGAAGGAGAGGAAGGGCACGACTCCGCCCGCGGCGAGCAGCAGCAGACGCCACAGCGGCCACCGCATGAGGCTCCACACGCGGAAGCAGGCGATGAGGTAGACGACGTAGAACCAGCCGTGCACGATGAGGATGCCGAGCGACAGGTTGATGCCGTCGCCGGTGGAGATCAAATCGCCCTCGGGGCCCGGCACGACCGGCGCGAACCACAGGAATCCGCCCGACCCGCCCAGGAACAGCTCGACGGCGAGCGACGGCGTGTACTTGAGGATCATCTCGGTGACCAGCAGAAGCAGGCCGACGCCGGTGATCACGGAGCAGATCTGGTAGAACCGCAGCGCCTTGCGGATCGCCGGGAAGGTGGCGAGTTTCGGTGCGGGCATGGACCCAGTCTAGTCGGGCGGCAGAGCGCTCGCCCGAGCCCGAAGGCTTAGGCGTCGACGACCTGGGCGTCCTCGAGTTCCTCGAGTTCCTTCTCCCACGCATCCTTCGCGAGGCGGTACCAGAGGTAGAAGGCGAAGCCGGCGAAGATCACCCATTCGGCGGCGTAGAAGATGTTGAGCCAGTTGACGGAGGATCCCGCATCCGGCGCCGGCGAATCGATGTCGGCGAGGCCGCCCATCGGGTCGTCGGCCACGACGAACTGACGGTAGACGTCCGCGTCGCCGATGTCCTGCCAGCGGCTCAGCAACGCGGCGGGCGACATCCGTGTGATCTCCCACGGATCGCTCTTCGGCGGCGGCACGGGGCCCTCGTCTGCGACGATCCGCCCTGTCAGCGTCACGAGCTCGTTCGGGTCGGTGCTCTGCGAGAGCGCCTCGGCAACCGCGTTCGCGTCGTCCTTCGATGCGGACCAGCCGACGGCGACCGCCAGCGACGCATCCGGGTCGACGGCGCGCAGGTGCGCGGTGACCCAGTATCCCTCGACGCCGCCGTTGTATCGCGAGGCGACGACGATGAAGTCGCTGGGCACGATCGTGCCGCTGACCTCGACGCGCTGACCGATGAGCGGATCGGTCAGGTACTCGCCCGGAACCGCGACCTCCGTGATCGGCATGACCTGCTCGGTCGCGCCCTCCTCTCGCGGAGCCGTGTCGATCGCTCGCGCGAGCTGCCACTGGCCCAGCCACGCGAACACCGCGGCGACCGCCAGACACAGCAAGAGCATCGCGATCCACCGACCGCGCAGCATGACCTCGCGCAAGGTGGGCGGGAAGACCTCGGGTAGGTCGTCGGATGCGGGGGAACTCACGATGGGACGGCCGGCCTCAGCGTCCGTAGGGGGCGACGACGACCTCGACCCGCTGGAACTCCTTGAGGTCGGAGTATCCCGTCGTGGCCATCGACTTGCGCAGCGCCCCGATGAGGTTCGCGGTGCCGTCGGCGACCGGCGCCGGCCCGTAGAGCACCTCTTCGAGCGAGGCCACCTGGTCGACCTTGACGCGGTTGCCGCGCGGGAGCTTCGGGTGGTGGGCCTCGGGGCCCCAGTGGAAGCCCTGGCCCGGCGCATCCGTCGCCCGGGCGAGGGCGACACCGAGCATGACGGCGTCAGCACCCATGGCGAGCGCCTTGACGATGTCTCCCGACGTGCCCACTCCGCCGTCGGCGATCACGTGGACGTAGCGACCGCCGGACTCGTCCAAATAGTCGCGGCGAGCGCCGGCAACGTCGGAGACCGCGGTGGCCATCGGAGCGTGGATGCCGAGCGTCGCACGCGTGGTGGACGCCGCTCCCCCGCCGAAACCGACCAGCACGCCCGCCGCGCCCGTGCGCATCAGGTGCAGCGCTGCGGTGTACGTGGCCGCTCCGCCGACGATGACGGGGACGTCGAGGTCGTAGATGAACTTCTTGAGGTTCAGCGGCTGGTCGACGGAGGACACATGCTCCGCCGAAACGGTCGTGCCGCGGATGACGAAGAGGTCGACGCCCGCGGCGACGACGGTCTCGTAGAGGTCTTGCGTGCGCTGCGGCGTCAGCGAGCCCGCCACCGTCACGCCCGCGGCGCGGATCTCCGCGAGACGGTCGCGGACGAGCTCGGGCTTGATCGGCTCGGCGTAGAGCTCCTGCATCCGGCGCGTCGCGTCGACGGAGGAGAGCGTCGCGATCTCGGCCAGCAGGGGCTCCGGGTCGTCGTAGCGCGTCCACAGACCCTCGAGATCGAGCACGCCGAGCCCGCCGAGCTGACCGAGCATGATCGCGGTGCGCGGGCTCACCACGGAGTCCATGGGCGCACCGAGCACGGGGATGTCGAAGGAGAACGCGTCGATCGTCCAGGAGGTCGAGACGTCCTCCGGGTTGCGCGTACGACGCGAGGGGACCACGGCGATGTCGTCGAAGGTGTACGCGCGCCGGGCCCGCTTGGCGCGGCCGATCTCGTTGTCCATGCTCACCCCACCAGCCTAGCTGCCACTTCGGGCCTCACCACGGCTCGTCCACGCGCGGGGCGAGGGCGAGCACGGTCGCCTTCTCCGTCGGGAAGCAGGCGCCGAACAGGTCGGTGATCCGCGGGTCGACCTCGGCCGCATCGGCGAGTCGGAGGCCGATCATCGTGTTCAGCATCATCCCCTGCGCGAGGAACGCCTGCGCCCGCTCCCCCGGGAAGCCGAGGTCGCGCAGGTACGTCCACACGCGCGCGAAGCCGTCGCGCGCCCGCGGACCGATGACCGGGTGGGAGCCGAGCAGGAACGCGTGCGAGAGGGTCTGATGCAGGCCCCGCACGCTGAGCAGGCCGATGTACTCGTGCCCCATGCGGGCTTCGATCTCATCGTCCAGGCCCGGGCCGGCCGCCCGCTCGAAGGCCTCGAACAACAGCCGGAGCGTCTCGTCCAGCGCGGCGAGGAACAGCTGCTCCTTCGTTCCGAACAGCCGCACGACGTAGGGCTGGGAGACGTCCGCCGCGCGCGCGATGTCATCCGTCGTCGTGCCGACGTACCCCTTGGCGCCGAACACGGCGATCGCCGCCGTGAGGATCAGGGCCCGGCGCTCGTCCGAACTCAGGCGCTTCTTCGACGTCATCGTTCCGGAGGCCATGTTGACATGTTATCAGTCGATAACTACAGTCGCCTCAGCTTAGTAATCATTCGATTACAACCAGAAAGGACGACCCTCCATGTCGAGTCCCGCACGCCCGTTCGCTCTCGTCGTCGCCGCGACATCGCTCCCGATGTTCATGGCGACGCTCGACAACCTCGTCATGACCAATGCCCTGCCCGTCCTGCATACCGAGCTCGGCGCGAGCGTCGAGCAGCTGCAGTGGTTCGTCAACGCATACACGCTCGCGTTCGCCTCGACGATCCTGCTCGCCGCCGCCCTCGGCGACCGGCTCGGCCGGCGGTCCGTCTTCCTCGTCGGCATCGCGGTCTTCGGCATCGGGTCGGTGCTTGCGGCCCTCAGCACCGACCCCGCGCAGCTCATCGTCGCGCGAGCCGTCCAGGGCTTCGGCGGAGCGGGCGTGCTCCCCCTCTCCCTCGCCCTGCTCTCCGGCGGAGTACCCCCGGAGCGCCGCCCGCTCGCCATCGGCATCTGGGGCGGGGTCTCCGGGCTCGGCGTCGCCGTGGGACCGCTCGTGGGCGGCGCCGTCATGGAGGGCTGGAACTGGCAGGCCATCTTCTGGCTCAACGTGCCCGTCGCGATCGTCGCGATCCCGCTCGCCCTCTCCGCGCTCCGCAACGACCGCGGCGAGCGCGCCCGCATCGACGTCGTCGGCACCCTCGTGTCGGGCGTGGGGGTACTCGCTCTCGTTCACGCGATCGTCCGCGGCAACGACGACGGATGGGGCTCCGCATCCGTCGTCGCCGAGATCGCCGCCGCCGCCGCCCTCATCGTGTTCTTCCTCGTCTGGCAGTCGCGCGTGAAGGCCCCGCTCATGCCCCTCCGGCTGTATCGCGACCGCTCGTTCACCCTCACGAACGTCGTGGGCTTCGCGTTCAGCTTCGGCACCTTCGGGGCGGTCTTCCTCCTCATCCAGTACCTGCAGGTCGTGCAGGGGTCCTCGCCCCTCGAGGCCGCGCTGCAGACGACGCCGTGGACCATCGCGCCGATGTTCGTGGCGCCGCTCGCGGGCGTGTTCTCCGGGCGCATCGGCACGCGGGCGCTCATGGTCGCGGGGCTCGCCTTCCAGGCGCTGGCCCTCGCGTGGATCGCCGCGATGCTCTCCACCTCGCTCGACTACCCCTCGCTCATCGCCCCGTTCCTGCTCGCCGGGATCGGCATGGGACTCGTCTTCGCCCCCTCCGCGACGGCACTGCTCGCCACCCTCGGACTCGTCGATCACGCCAAGGCCTCCGGGGTGAACTCGACGCTTCGCGAGATCGGCGTGGCGCTGGGAACCGCCGTCATGACCGCGATCTTCGTGGGCGCGGGCGGCCAGCTCCTGCCCGACGCATACGTGGATGCGGCCCGGCCCGCGGTCTACGTCGGGGCCGCCGTGCTGGTGGTCGCCGCCGTCGCGGCCCTCTGGCTGCCGGCCGGTCGCACGCCCCGCCCCGCCACCGGCGCCGCCTCCGCATCCGCTCGCGCTGAGGTCGGCGCCGGCGTCTGAACGCGGACCGAACTCCTGCAGAACCTGTCTCTCCGGCATCCGGATCCGGGAGACCGGGCGCTCCTGCAGGAGTTCGGTCGCGTCATCACGCGGCGGCGGTGTCGTCCTTCGGCGGCGGGCCGCCTTCCGCCGTGGTGCGCGAACGCGACAGGAGACGGGTGAGGGGCCCGTCGAGCAGGAACAGCAGGAAGGCGAGCGAGCCGGCCAGCGGACTGAGGGCGACGACACCCGCCGAGATGATCAGGGCGCTCAACGCACCGCCGCCCTGCGCCCGGGCTTCGCCCAGGCCAAGCCCGGGCATCGACCGCTCGTGGGTGCGCATCGCCCACGCCCACTGTGCCCAGCTGCATCCGATGGCCAGGAAGAAGTTGATCGGCAGCATCATGCGCCCGAGCACGAGA
This sequence comes from Microbacterium sp. SORGH_AS_0428, assembly GCF_031453615.1. Classification (NCBI taxonomy): domain Bacteria; kingdom Bacillati; phylum Actinomycetota; class Actinomycetes; order Micrococcales; family Microbacteriaceae; genus Microbacterium; species Microbacterium sp. SORGH_AS_0428. The sequence continues at coordinate 1,203,911 of NZ_JAVIZT010000001.1, forward strand.
TCGCTGAACTCGTTGTTGATCGTCGAAGTGAACGGAACCAGCACGATGAAGAACAGCCGCGCCGCGTTGATCCACGTGCCGAGCGCGTCGATGCGGGAGATGTGCTCGAACTGCTCGACGTGCGCCCGCCACATCAGGCTCAGGATGAGGAAGCTGACCAGAAAGGTGAAGAACGGCTGCGACATGCCGACCAGCGCCGCCCAGAGGTCGGCGTCGGAGCGTACCCCCTCGAACGTGCGGGCGGTGAGATCCAGCACCAGCAGCGTCGCCGCGATCGCGAACACACCGTCGGTGTAGGCCTCGAGCCGCCGTGTCGAGACGGTCGCCTCGGGGTGCTGACGTCGCCGGATCACGAGCGTCAGCGTAGCCCCGGGACGCAGAACGCCGCACCCCGTCGGGATGCGGCGTTCCGAGCGCTCTCGGTCAGCGCTTGTAGTTGGGGGCCTCCACCACGATCTGCACGTCGTGAGGGTGCGATTCCTTGAGTCCCGCCGGAGTGATCCGCACGAAGCGGCCCTTCGCCTTGAGCTCCTCGACGGTGCGCGCACCGACGTAGAACATCGACTGCCGCAGGCCTCCCACGAGCTGATAGGCCACCGCGGAGAGCGGACCACGGTAGGCGACCTGCCCTTCGATGCCCTCGGGGATCAGCTTGTCGTCGTTCGGGACATCGGCCTGGAAGTAGCGGTCCTTGGAATAGGAGGTCTTCTTGCCGCGCGTCTGCAGCGCGCCCAGCGAGCCCATGCCGCGGTACAGCTTGAACTGCTTGCCGCCCTGGAAGACGATCTCGCCCGGCGACTCGTCGGTGCCGGCCAGGAGCGAGCCCAGCATCACGGTGTCCGCGCCCGCGACGAGCGCCTTCGCGATGTCGCCCGAGTACTGCAGACCGCCGTCGGCGATCACGGGCACACCGGCCTCCCGAGCCGCCTGGAAGGCCTCCCAGATCGCCGTCACCTGCGGCACGCCGACGCCCGCGACGATGCGGGTCGTGCAGATCGAGCCCGGACCGACGCCGACCTTGACCGCATCCACGCCGGCGTCGATCAGCGCCTGCGCGCCCTCGCGCGTCGCGACGTTGCCGCCGATCACGTCGATGTCCGCGAAGGACGGGTCGGCCTTGATGCGGCGCACCATGTCGATGACGCCGGCGGACTGTCCGTTGGCGGTGTCGACGACGAGCACGTCGACACCCGCGTCGCGCAGCGCCTCGGCGCGCTCCCAGGCATCTCCGAAGAAGCCGATGGCGGCACCCACGCGCAGGCGACCCTGGTCGTCCTTCGTGGCGAGCGGGTACTTCTCGCTCTTGTCGAAGTCCTTGATCGTGATGAGGCCCGCGAGCTTGCCCTCCTCATCGATGAGGGGCAGCTTCTCGACACGGTGCTTCGCGAACGCCGCGATCACATCGCCAGCGCTGACGCCGACCGGTGCGGTGATGAGGTTCTCGCTCGTCATCACGTCGCGCACGTAGGTCGTGCGGCGCTCGAAGCCGGAGACGAAGCGCATGTCGCGGTTCGTGATGATGCCGACGAGGTGGCCCTCCTCGTCGATGACGGGCAGACCCGAGATGCGGTACTGCGCGCAGAGGGCGTCGACCTCTTCGACCGTGGCGTCGGGGGTCGTGGTGACCGGATCGGAGATCATGCCCGACTCGCTGCGCTTGACGCGGTCGACCATCGCGGCCTGGTCCGCGATCGAGGCGTTGCGGTGCAGGATGCCGAGGCCGCCCTCCCGGGCGATCGCGATCGCCATGCGCGCCTCGGTGACGGTGTCCATCGCGGCCGAGATCAGCGGCGTGGCCACCGTGATGCGGCGGGTCACGCGCGATGACGTGTCGGCCTCGCTCGGGATGACATCGGTGTGCCCGGGAAGCAGCAGGATGTCGTCATAGGTCAGTCCGACGAAGCCGAACGGGTCGTGGTTTTCCATCGCGCTCTCCTCCCCCGCCGGCACTCGCGGATGCGGCGGGTCGCCTTAGACGTCAGACGCGGGAGCAGGCCTCGAACCCCTGCCGATCACGGCCAGAGCGAGGGTTTCCCGTCGTCTGTCGATTGTAAGCGGCCACGGATGCGGATTGTTCCCGCACCCCTTATCGCGCGCACGCCCGCGGGCTGCGGCGTATCCACAGGGTCGGGCGACGACGGGAGAGCCGATTGCGGATTACGTAGGCTCAGATGGCACCCGGTGACGGAATCCGTCGATGAGGCGATCGTGGCCGGGGCGTGTCCTCGCTGAAACACGACGGACACAATACGCTCGTAGCGTCGTCGTCATTGCCGATGCCGACCGCATCCTGGGTGCGTGTCCCCGACTGGAGGTTCCGTGGTTTCCACCACTGCGACCGAGAGACGATCCCTACCCGGGATACTTCTCCTCTTCGCCGCGCTCATCGTCGCGCTGCTGACCTTTATCCCTACCGCGGCCCACGCCGAGGCCACCGACGACGAGAGCGCGATGCAGACCGAGGTCTGCGCCCCCAGCGCCACCGTCGGCTGTCTCACCGGCACGCTGCGCGACGCCGGCAAGGGAGTCGTGGTCTCTGCCACGGGCCCCGGCGGCACCGTCTCCACCGAGACCGACGACGACGGCCGGTGGTCGCTGAGCGTCGAGCAGCCCGGTGAGTACTCGGTCACGGTCGACGCCGACACGCTCCCCGAGGGCGTCACCCTGAGAAGCGACGAGCCGCAGGTTCGAACCGTGACGCTCGGCGCCAACACCGCCGCGCTGTTCTCGCTCGAGAGCTCGGGCGGCGACACCGGCAACGGCGGCGGCAGCTCCGGCGGCGCGTCGAGCGCGGACACCGGATTCAACTGGGACCGCCTCGCTCAGCAGGCCGCATCCGGCCTCCGACTCGGACTGCTCCTCGCGCTCGCAGCCGTGGGACTCTCGCTGATCTACGGCACGACAGGCATCTCGAACTTCGCGCACGGTGAACTCGTGACTCTCGGCGGCCTGCTCGCCTTCGTCTTCGCGAACTTGCTGGGGCTGAACATCTGGCTCGCCGGCATCATCGTCATCGTGCTGTGCGCCGCGTTCGGATACACGCAGGATCTCGCGATCTGGAAGCCGCTGCGCAAGAAGAGACTCTCGCTGACGCAGCTCATGATCGTGACGATCGGCATGTCGCTGGCACTGCAGTACGTGTTCCAGTTCTTCATCGGCGCATCCACCGTGCGCATCGTCATGGCCAACCCGAAGCCGGTGCAGATCGGGCCGGTCTCGCTCAGCCAGGACTCGCTGATCGCGATGGGCATCGCCGTCGTCGTCCTCGTCGCGGTCGGCCTCTTCCTGGTCAAGACCCGCGTCGGACGCGCGACCCGCGCCGTGAGCGACAACCCGGCGCTGGCCGCCGCATCCGGCATCAACGTCGACGGGGTGATCCGCCTGATCTGGACCGCATCCGCGGCGCTGGCGGGCCTCGCCGGCATCCTGCTCGGTCTCGTTCTCAACGGCATCAACTGGATGACGGGCATGCAGCTGCTGCTTCTGCTCTTCTCCGCGGTGACCCTCGGCGGTCTCGGGACCGCCTTCGGCGCCCTCTTCGGCGCCCTCATCATCGGCATGACGGTCGAGTTGACGAACATCTGGCTGCCGGGCGACTTCAAGTACGCGACCGCCCTGCTGCTGCTGATCCTGCTGCTGCTGGTGCGACCTCAGGGTCTGTTCGGTCGCAAGGAACGGGTGGGCTGACACATGGAATTCCTGAACCTGCTCACCCAGATGGCGGCAAGCGCCATCTCGCCCGCCACGGCCGCCTTCGCCATCGCCGCGATCGGCCTGAACATCCACTTCGGCTACACGGGCCTGCTCAACATGGGTCAGGCCGGCTTCATGCTGCTGGGCGCCTACGGCTTCGCCGTGTCGATCGGCGCAGGCCTCGGATTCTGGCCGTCGCTGCTGATCTCGATCATCGTGGTCGTCATCTTCAGCCTCATCCTCGGTATCCCGACACTGAAGCTGCGCGGCGACTACCTCGCCATCGTGACGATCTCGGCCGCCGAGATCGTGCGCATGGTCGGACGCTCCTCGATCATGGGGCCCCTCACGGGCGGCTCGAACGGTCTTCCCGGCGCGACCTACCGCGATCCCTTCAACGAGCTGTCGTTCCTCCCGGACGGCTCGACCACCATCCTCTGGTTCACGTACGAGAACAACGGCGTGAGCGGATGGTGGATCCGTCTCGTGGCGTGGGCACTCGTCGCGGTCTTCCTCGTCCTGGTGTGGCTGCTCATGCGCAGCCCGTGGGGCCGTGTGCTCAAGGGCATCCGCGAAGACGAGGATGCGGTGCGCAGCCTCGGCAAGAGCGCCTACTCCTACAAGATGCAGGCGCTCGTGCTCGGCGGCGTGCTCGGCGCCTTCGCCGGCATCATCTACGTCCTGCCGTCCTCCGTCCAGCCGGACGCGCTGGGACGCTCGACGACGTTCTTCATCTGGACCGCGCTCCTGCTGGGCGGCGCCGCGACCATCTTCGGACCCGTGCTGGGCTCGATCCTGTTCTTCGCGGTACGCATCTTCATCCAGGGGATCACCGACATCGTCGTGCCGGACTCGATCATGTCCACCCAGCAGACCGATCAGTTCTCGTGGATCGTGATCGGCATCGCGCTGATGCTCCTGGTGATCTTCCGACCACAGGGCATCCTCGGCAGCAAGAAGGAGCTGAGCTTCAATGTCTGAGCCGATCACGGCGGCCCAGGCGGCCGCACAGGAGAGCCTGTCTCACGTCGCGCAGACGCCCGGCGCACCCAAGCCCGACCCCATCCTGGTCGTCGACAACATCATCCGCCGCTTCGGCGGCATGACGGCGGTCGACGTCGATCACCTCGAGGTCCAGCGCGGCGCGATCACGGCGCTCATCGGCCCCAACGGCGCGGGCAAGACGACGTTCTTCAACCTCATCACCGGCTTCGACAAGCCGACGAGCGCGAAGCGCGCCTTCGGCGGCCCGCCGGCCGACAAGGCGGCCAGATGGTCGTTCGACGGACGCACGCTGGGCAGCACCGCCGCATCCAAGGTCGCCCGCAGCGGCATGGTGCGCACCTTCCAGCTCACGAAGGCGCTCTCGCGCATGACGGTGCTCGACAACATGCTGCTCGGCGCGCGCGACCAGCCCGGCGAGAACATGGCCGTCGCCCTCATCCCCGCGCTCTGGCGCAAGCGGGAGAAGGAGATCATCGAGAAGGCGATGGATCTCCTGCAGCGCTTCAAGCTGTACGAGAAGCGGGAAGACCTCGCGGGCTCCCTCTCAGGCGGGCAGAAGAAGCTGCTCGAGATGGCGCGTGCGCTCATGAGCGACCCGAAGATGATCATGCTCGACGAGCCCATGGCAGGGGTGAACCCGGCGCTCACGCAGTCGCTGCTCGGCCACATCCAGGCCCTGCGCGACGACGGCACGACGGTGCTGTTCGTCGAGCACGACATGCACATGGTGCGCCACATCTCCGACTGGGTCGTCGTGATGGCACAGGGCGCCATCGTCGCCGAGGGACCCGCGGGCGAGGTCATGAACCAGCAGGCGGTCGTCGATGCCTACCTCGGTGCGCACCACGACACCGACCTCGGTGACGACTCGCTGCTGGACACCTCGGTCATCCAACAGCTCGAAGCCGAGGCGGAGGCCGCGGACGCGGCCGCCGAGCGGCAGATCGACGAGGCGCTCGGAAAGGAGCACCGTTCATGACGAACGCGACCGAACCGGTCCTCGTCGCGAAGGACCTGCACGCCGGCTACCTTCCGGGGGTCAACATCCTCAACGGCGTGAACATCGTCGCCCACCCGGGCGAGCTCATCGGCATCATCGGCCCCAACGGCGCCGGCAAGTCGACATTCCTCAAGGCGGTGTTCGGCCAGGTCTCGATCCGTGGCGGCTCCGTCACGCTGAAGGGCACCGACATCACCGGCTGGAAGCCCAACAAGCTCGTCTCGACCGGCGTGGGCTTCGTGCCGCAGACGAACAACGTGTTCCCCTCGCTGACGATCGAGGAGAACCTGCAGATGGGCATCTACCAGAAGCCGCGCAAGTTCCGGGAGCAGCTCGACAAGATCTTCGAGATCTTCCCCGTGCTCGCCGACCGTCGCGATCAGCGTGCCGGCTCCCTGTCCGGCGGCGAGCGCCAGTCCGTCGCGATGGCGCGCGCGCTCATGATGGACCCGTCCGTGCTGCTGCTCGACGAGCCCTCGGCGGGCCTGTCGCCCGTCCGGCAGGACGAGACCTTCATCCGTACCCGCCGCATCAACAAGGCGGGCGTGAGCGTGATCATGGTCGAGCAGAACGCGCGCCGCTGCCTGCAGATCTGCGACCGCGCCTACGTGCTCGACCAGGGACGCGACGCGTACACGGGCACCGGACGCGAGCTCGCCAACGACCCGAAGGTCATCCAGCTCTACCTCGGCACGCTCGCAGCCGATGTGGATGCGGACAAGTCGGCACCCGCATCCGCCGGCGCCCCGGTCCCGCCCGCGACCGAGGAGCCGGCTCCCGCGGGCACGGTGACCCCGGACGAGCAGGTTCCGACGTCGGTGACGGCCGGCTCGAGCGCGGCGGAGGACCTCCCGCCGGGAGCCGAGCCCATGTCGGACCCGGGTGTGGAGCCCGACGCCGGCAAGGCCTGAGACCCCACGCGGCGCCGCACGCCGCCGGAACGCTCCGAAGGGGGCGGATGCAGCCGCATCCGCCCCCTTCCCTTTTCCTGCACCCCCGCGCCCTCGCGCCCCACTCCGCCCCGTCCCCGCTCCGCCTCGGGACGACGAGACGAGTCCCTCCGACACACACCCCGCGAGTTCAAGGGACCCGAAACGCGACCCGAACGCCCACGAAGCCGCAACACGCGCCCCTCGAACACTCGGCCCCGAGGTTCAAGGGACGCGAAACGCAGGCGGGACGCGGGCGGGGCCGGGCGAGTCCGGGCGGGTATCGGACGCACGGAGCGGCAGCGGCGAGGCCCCGGAGCAACACCCCGGGTCCCTCGAACACGGACCTCGCACGCTCGAAGGACCGACGCGCGGGACGGAAGGACCCGGCAACCGGGACGGGCTGTGCCGCGAGGGGCGTCGACGGGGATGAAGAGGGCGGGTCCGCCCGCGGACGCACGAACGCCCCCGGGCGGACCCGGGGGCGTTCGTGGGGATGAGCAGTCAGATCAAGACTTGCCCTCGACAGCGCTCTGCCAGACGGGCTTGTTGTCACCGTCGAACTTGTAGATGCCGATGAAGGCGCTCGAGGGGTCGTTCTTGTCGTTGAACGGTCCCGTGCCGGCGACACCCGTGTAGTGGATGTCCTTACCGCCGGCGATGAGCTCCTTGCAGTCCGCGTACGTCGAGCACTCCTCGCCACCCGTCGCACCCGACACCGCGGCCAGGTTCGCCTGGATGGTGGCGGGGTCCGTCGCGCCGCCCTTCAGGGCCGCGAGGGCCGAGAGGATGACGGCGTCGTACGACTCAGCCGAGTAGGAGTAGTCGTCCAGGGCCGAACCCTCGACCGCCTCGTGCCACGCGGACGCCTTCTTCTTGAAGTCGTCGGCGGGGTTGGCGCCGGGGATCGTGCCCTGCGCACCCTCGAGCGTTCCGGCCTCGAAGTCCTTCGAGAAGTCCGACGTGTTGCCGTCCGTGTAGTAGGTGCGGGACATGTCCCAGCCCTGCGACACGAGCTCGGGGATGATCGCCTTGGTCTCATCGAACGCGATGATCACGATCGCGTCGGGGTTGGTGGCCAAAGCCGCCGTCACCTCGGACGAGAACGTGGTCTGACCGGGAGGGAACTCCTGGCCCGCGCCCTTGGCGCCGTACGTGACCGATCCACCCGCGCCGGTGACCGTCTCCTCGATCACGTCGCGCAGGCCCGTGCCGTACGCGTCGTTGAAGACGAGGAACGCGATGTTCGCGTTGCCGTCGCTCGTGATGAGCTGACCCAGCGCGGAACCCTGCACCGTGTCCGGCGGAGCGGTGCGGAAGTAGAAGGGCGAGTAGCCCGAGAGCGTGGCCGCCGTGTTCGCGGGCGAGATCTGCACGATCGGGCTCGCGCTCTTGGTGAGCTTGTCGACGACGTTCAGCGACACCGAGGAGGATGCGGCGCCGATCACGATCGAGACCTTCGCGTTGATGAGCTCGTCGGCCGAGGCGGAGGAGACGGTCATGTCGTTGCTGTCACCGGAGTCGGTCCAGAACGTACATGCCTTGTCTCCTGCGGCGACGATGTCGTCGACAGCCAGGCCGACACCGGCGATCTCGGGCGGGCCGAGGAACGCCAGGGTTCCCGTGGTGGGCAGCAGGGTGCCGACCTTGAGGATGTCAGCGCTCGTGGTGCCGTCGGCGCAGTTCTGTGCCGTGTAGTCGCCACCTGCGTCTGAGCTGCCGGAGGGCGCTGCTTCGCCCCCGCCGGCACACCCGACGAGCGCAAGCGCCGAGACGCCCGCGAGGGCGGTCGCGGCAAACCACGCCTTCTTGGAGTGAACCATCTGGTTCCGTCCTTTCACTCTTCAATGCGCGACCTGGACGCCGCGTTGCGCCAGAAGCTAGCCGCGCATTGTTACGAGTGTGTTGTAGGCGCGCGTCGCGCACAGTCCTCGCACTCTTTCGCGACGAAATCGTTATGAATCGCGCCGCTTTTCGACGCATTACGTCAAATCGGCCACGTCCGACGGAGCGTTCTGCAATCCTGCCCCCTTGCGCGCGCGGCGCGAGGCGATGATCGAATCCGCACTCAGCAGGATGAGAGCGGCCCACACGAGCGCGAAGCCCGCCCACCGCCCCGCCGTCATCGGCTCGCCCAGTACCCACCATCCGATGAGGAACTGCAGCACCGGCGCGACGAACTGGACGATCCCGAGCAGCGTCAGGGGCGCCCGGCGCGCCCCCGCGGCGAACAGCAGCAGGGGAACCGCCGTCACGACCCCCGCGAGCGCCAGGGCCACCGTGGTGCCCGCCCCGGCGGAGGCGAAGCCCAGCCCGGTCGTCACAGCCACCACGACGAGTTGCACGACGGCGAGAGGGGTCAGCCAGAGAGATTCCAGGGTGAGCCCGCTGACCGCATCCACGGACGGGCCGATCTTCTTCTTCACGAGTCCGTAGAAACCGAACGAGAACGCGAGGATGAGGGCGATCCAGGGCACCGCTCCGTAGCCGACGACGATCACCACGACCGCCGCGGTGGCGAGCCCGATCGCGACCCACTGCGTCGGGCGCAACCGCTCGCGCAGCACGATCACACCCAGCAGGACGGTGACGATCGGATTGATGAAGTAGCCGAGGCTCGTCTCGATGACGTGGCCGCTCAGGGTGCCGATGAGATAGGTCTGCCAGTTGACGTAGATCAGGATGCCGGCGAGAACGGTGAGGGCGACGAGCCGGCCCTGGCGCAGGATCGCCGCCAGGCGCCGCCACGAACGCGTCACCGCGATCAGGAGCGCGCAGAACACCAGCGACAGCAGGATGCGCCACGCCACGATCTCGAACGCGCCCACGGGCGCCAGCAGCAGGAAGTACAGCGGCAGCACGCCCCACAGCAGATATGCGGAGAAGGCGTACAGGCCGCCGGTGAGGCTCTGCTCGGTGGGGGTGCGCGGATTCACCGATCCAGCCTAGGACCGCGGGCACGGGGTGAGGCGCGCCCGAAACGGACGAAGCCCCCGGCCGAACGGCCGGGGGCTTCGAGCAGGCGATGTCAGCGGACGACGACCGCGAGCACGTCGCGCGCGGAGAGCACGAGGTACTCGTCGGCACCGAACTTGACCTCGGTGCCGCCGTACTTGCTGTAGATCACGCGGTCGCCGACGGCGACGTCGAGCGGGACACGGTTGCCGTTGTCGTCGATGCGGCCGGGGCCCACGGCCACGACCTCGCCCTCCTGGGGCTTCTCCTTGGCGGTGTCGGGGATGACCAGGCCACTAGCGGTGGTCTGCTCGGCCTCGACCTGCTGGATGACGATGCGGTCCTCGAGCGGCTTGATGGAAACCGACACGGTCTACCTCTTCTTTCTCGCTTCGTGAAACGGAAGACTCAGTTAGCACCCTCACACCGAGAGTGCTAATGGCAAGTCTAGAGGCGTCCTGGCACTCGTGCAACGCGAGTGCCAACACGACGTCGCGCCTAGGCTGGAGCGATGGAGATGAGCGAGCTCCGCGCCCTTCTCACCCCCGAGGGCCTGCGCCTGCTGGATGAGACCGGGCCGATCGAGTCGACGGCGGCGGTCGCGGCGGCCGTGAGCAGGCTCCGCGCCCAGGGGCACGGTCCCGACATCGTCTCCGCCGTCGTCGGTCAGGCGCGACTCCGCTCCCGCGCGGCGGCGAAGTTCGGCCCGTTCGCCGACCGCATGCTCTTCACTCCCGCAGGCCTCGAGCAGGCCACGCGCCTCAGCGTGGCGGCGCGCCATGCCGGACGATTCCGGGATGCGGGACGCCGTCGGGTCGCGGACCTCGGATGCGGCATCGGCGGCGACGCCCTGGGGTTCGCAGCCCTCGGGCTCGAGGTCGCCGCTGTCGACGCCGACGAGCCCACCGCGGCCGTCGCCGCCTACAACCTGGCGCCCTTCGGCGAGACCGTCACGGTCTCGCACGCCCGCGCGGAGGATGTCGATCTCACCGACAGGGATGCGGTCTGGCTCGATCCCGCGCGGCGCCCGGTCGGCGGCGCGCACAACGATCGCCTGCGCGCCGACGAGTACAGTCCCGCGCTCGGCTGGGCGTTCGAGGTCGCCGAGCGGATCCCGACCGGCATCAAGCTCGGCCCCGGCTTCGATCGTGACAGCATCCCCGAGGGTGTCGAGGCGCAGTGGATCAGTGTGGACGGATCGACGATCGAGCTCGTGCTCTTCACCCGTGAGCTGGCCCGCGACGGGGTACGGCGCGCGGCGCTCGTCGTCCGCGGCGACGAGGTGCACGAACTCACAGCCGCTCACGACGCCGAGGACGTCGACCCCCGCCGGCTCGGCGCATTCCTGCACGAGCCCGACGGCGCCGTCATCCGCGCCCGCCTGATCGGCGACGTGGCCCGATCACTGGATGCGGGCACGCTCGACGAACGCATCGCCTACCTCACCTCGGACCGGCCGGTCACGAGCCCGTTCGTGCAGAGCTTCCGCGTACGCGAGCTGCTGCCCGTCGACGAGAAGAAGCTCGCCCGCGCCCTCCGCGAGCGCGGTATCGGCACGCTCGAGATCAAGAAACGCGGCGTGGACGTGGACCCGGCCGGTCTGCGCACCCGGCTCAAGCTCAAGGGCGACGCGTCGGCCACGCTGCTGCTGACGCGGATCGGTGACAAACGGACGGCGATCCTCGCGGACCGCGTCTGATCAGCCCTCGCCGACGGCCGCGCGTCGTCGGAACACCGTCGCCGCGCACACGAACGCGACGGCGGCTGCGATCACGATCCCGCCCGCCGCGACGACCGCCGCCGCCCCCAGCAGCGCATTGCCTGCGAGAAACGCCGACACGGCGATGAACACCGCGCTCGGCACCAGCATGCAGGCCAGAACCCCGGCCGCGACCACGACCACAGGGTTGATTCGTCCCCACTCGATCCCCATGTCTGCGAACCTATCAAGCCCGCCAGGACCGAGGCACGCCCGCCCGCGGGAGAATCAGCCGATCCACCCCGATTGGATGGCGGCATACATGAGCCATCCCGCGCTGTAGATCAACGAGAGCGCACCGAGCGCGACACCCCACACCGCGATCGGGCGGCTCTCCACCCGCCCGCGCAAGGACATGAGCCCGAGCACGACAGCGCCCACGCCGATCGGGAAGCCCCAGCCGACCACGATCGCCACGATGAGGGCGACCACGGCGAAACCGAGGGAGAGCGTCGCGAAGTTCGCGGGCGAGGCCGCATCCGTCGTCGGAAGGGTCGCGGTCGTCGCCGGGAGCTCCTCATGCTGGGCGACCTGCTCCTGCACGTCCACGGGCGCCGTGGGCGGGCGGGTGAAGCCGCCGCGGTGCGTGCCCGGAAGCTCGGCGGCCTGCGACGGCACGATGACGTCGTCCGAGGCAGACTCGACGCGCGCGGCGATCGGCCGCGGCTCGGCGGCCGGTCTCTGCGGCGGGGGGTCCAGGGCCGCGGCAGCGGCCAGCAGCGGCTGCGCGGCCGCGTCGTCCGGCGGGAACGACAACGAGAGCGCCGCCGGCTCGTCCGGCGTGTCCTGCCCCCGTTCGCCGTTCACCGCTGCTCCGCCACCTGGATCTCGGTGACCGGCAACGTCGAGTCTGCGCCGAAGCGGAGCGTGGACGGCGCGCGCCCCGCGGCGATGAGTTCGGCGGCCAGCGCCGCGATCATCGCGCCGTTGTCGGTGCACAGGCTCAGCGGCGGGATGCGGACGGCGACGCCGGCCGCGGTGCCGCGTTCCAGCGCCACATCGCGCAAGCGTCGGTTGGCGATCACGCCGCCTCCCAGCAGCAGGCGCGGCACGCCGTGTCGCTCGCATGCATCCAGTGCCTTCGCCACGAGCACGTCGACGACCGCCTCGCGGAACGATGCGGCGACGTCGGGCACGGAGGCATCCGGCGTCTGCTCGAGATAGCGGGCCACGGCCGTCTTCAGTCCCGAGAAGGAGAAGTCGTAGCGATGCTCGGCCATGTCGGAGGCGCGGGAGAGCCCACGGGGGAAACGGATGGCGGTCGGATCGCCGTCGGCGGCGGCGCGGTCGATCTGCGGACCTCCCGGGTAGGGCAGGCCCAGGATGCGGGCGACCTTGTCGAACGCCTCCCCCGCGGCGTCGTCCACCGTCTCGCCGAGCAGTTCCACATCGCTCGTGAGGTCACGCACGAGCAGCAAGGAGGTGTGGCCGCCGCTCACCAGGAGCGCCACCGTCGGGTACTCCAGAGGAGCCGCGTCCGCATCGAGGATGTCGGCCGCGATATGGCCGACGAGGTGGTTGACGGCGTAGAGCGGCTTGCCGAGCCCCACGGCGAGCGCCTTGGCCGCCCCCACGCCCACCATGAGCGCACCGGCGAGCCCCGGACCGGATGTGACAGCGACCGCATCCAGATCGTGAAGGCCGACTCCGGCCTCGGCGAGCGCCGCGTGGATCGCGGGCTGCAGCGCCTCCAGGTGAGCGCGTGCGGCGACCTCGGGGACCACACCGCCGTAGCGGGCGTGCTCGTCCATGGAACTGGCGATCGTGTTCGTCAGCAGCTCGCGGCCGCGGACGATCCCGATACCGGTCTCGTCGCAACTTGTCTCGATGCCGAGCACGAGAGGTCCACTCACGAGCACCATCCTCCGTTCACACCGGATGCCACCGCATCCTCGCCGCGCGCCGCCACCCACGCCGGCACGTCCAGGCGCATCACGATCGCGTCGACGTCGTCGGGCTGGTAGTAGCGCGGACGCCGACCGGCCTCGACGAAGCCCTCCGAGGCGTACAGCCCGTGCGCGACGGGGTTGTCGTCGCGCACCTCGAGGAACACCTCGCGTACGCGTCGTTCATGGGCCTTCGACAGCAGCGTGCGCAACAGCGCCCGTCCGGAGCCTCGTCCGCGGGCCGCCTCGTCCAGAGCGATCGTCTGGATGTCGCCGTCGCGCGCTCCCGTGGGCGCGCGCAACCCGGCGTAGCCGATCAGCCGACCGGCTTCCTCCAGTGCGACGTAGTGACCGTGCGGGGAGGCGAGTTCTTCACGCATCATGGCGTCGCTCCACGCATCCGTGGGAAAACTCGCCCGCTCCAGCCGCATGATCGCCTCGAGATCGGCGGCTGTCGCCGGGCGGATCACGACCCCACCCGCTTGGGCGCGTGCGGACTCGTGACGTCGGGCGAACGCAGGTACAGCGGTTCGTCCGCGGCGATCGTGCGGCCGGCGGCGACGGCGCGCGCGCCGCACAGGGCCAGGACGGTGGCGGGAATCGCCGTCGCGTCGATGCGCGCGGCACCCAGCGCCGCGAGCCGGTCGTCCAGCTCGTCGCGCGGGCTGAGGGCGGGACCGGTGATCCGCTCGGGCAGGCCGTCGTCGTCGAGGCCCCGGTAGACCGTGTACGCGAACTCCCGCCGCCGCGCGTCGGTGACGACGGCGAAGGTGCCGGCGTCGGCGTCCTCCATCGCCGCCGCGAGCAGCACGCCCAGCGCGACGGCGTCGTGGCTGGCGACGGGCACCACGGGCACGCCGCGGGCGAGGGCGAAGGCGCGTGCGGCGGCGATGCCGATCCGCAGCCCCGTGAACGGACCGGGTCCCATACCGGCGACGACGTGCGTGATGCGCGCATCATCGGCGGCGCCCAAGCCCGAGCCGTGCGCTGCCGTGGTGCGCGCGGCCTCCGTCACGGTGAGCAGCAGGTCGCCGATGACCTCGGCGTGGCCGAGAGGGTTGTCGCTGGAGACCTCGGCGCGCACGACGCCGTCGGGATCGATGACGGCGAGCGCCGTTCCGAGCGAGGTGTCGATGCCGAGGAACACCCCTCCAGGGTAATGCGGCGGGGCCGCCGCGCTCAGACCGTGTGGTGGGTGATCGTGACCAGACGGGGCGTCTCGGCATCCAGCTCGTCGTTGTGGCGCTGATATGTGCCGCAGGCGCTGTCCACGCCGCGACCGTCCCACTCGCGGTCGAGCTCGACCTCCCACCAGGAGTCCGCGATCGCCTCGATGAGTCCGTGGCCCCATTCCACGACCACGACCGAGCCCGGCAGGTCGATGTCGAGGTCGTCCAGTTCCGCCGCCGAGCCCAACCGGTAGGCGTCCACGTGGACCAGGGGGGCTCCTCCCGTGAGGGAGGGATGCGTGCGGGCGATCACGAACGTGGGGCTCTGGATCGGGCCGCGCACGCCGAGACCCGCGGCGATCCCCCGGGTCAGGGTGGTCTTGCCCGCGCCCAGCGCCCCCGTCAGCACGACGACATCGCCCGCGTGCACGCGCTCACCGATCTGCCGACCCAGCTGCTCCATGTCCTGCGGAGAGGCGATCTCGCGCTCGCCGAGCAACTCGTCCATCGCCGGCTCACCGACCTCGTTCGTCATGCCGTCTGGAACACCGGCGGCGCCGGATTCATGCCCGCTCATCGCTCGATGTGGCGTCGGGGAACGCGCGCGCCGATCCGCGTGACGATCTCGTAGTTGATGGTGCCGGCCGCCGCCGCCCAGTCCGTCGCCGAGGGCACCCCGAGCGTCGGATCGCCGAAGAGGACGACCTCGTCGCCCACGTGCACCGCGGCGTCGCCGACGTCGACGACGAACTGATCCATCGCGATCCGCCCGGCGACACGGTGACGCTCGCCCGCGATCCGCACCGGCCCCGCGCCCGAGGCCTGGCGCGGTACCCCGTCGGCGTAGCCCAGCGGCACGAGCGCGAGCGTCGTGTCGCCGTCCGTGCGGTAGTCGTACCCGTACGAGACGCCCTGCCTGGCGCCGACGCGCCTGACGGCGGCGACGGCGGCGCGCAGCGTCATCGCCGGGCGCAGGCCCAGGTCGGCGGAGGAACGGTCATCGAAAGGCGACAGGCCGTAGATGCCGATCCCGATGCGCACGCAGTTCAGGCGGGTCTGCGGCAGCGCGAGGGCGGCATGGGTGGCGGCGATGTGGTGCAGGCGCGGAGTCAGTCCCGCGACGGATGCGGCGGCCACCGCATCCTCGAAGCGCGCGAGCGCCGCCAGGTCGTCCTCGGCGGACGCGTTGGAGAGGTGGCTGAAGATGCCGATCACGCGCACCCGGCCCAGTCGCTCCCACCGGGCGGCCTCCGCGAACAGCGCGGCGTAGTCGGCGGGCGAGGCGCCGTTGCGCCCCAGTCCGGTCTCGAGCTTGAGGTGCAGCACAGCGGGGCGGTCACCGCTTCCGGCGGCGGCAGCCGCGTTCAGCTGATCCATGTTCGACACGCCCAGCTCGATGCCGCGCTCGACCGCCTCGCCGAAGGAGGCGCCGGGGGCGTGCAGCCAGGCGAGGATGGGCGCGTCGATCCCCGCGCGCCGCAGCGCCAGCGCCTCGGTCACGTCGGCGACGCCGATGCGCGTCGCACCGCCGGCAAGCGCCGCCGCGGCGGACCTGGCGGCTCCGTGCCCGTAGCCGTCGGCCTTGACGACGGCGATGACCTCGACGCCCGTCAGGCGACGCAGATGACGCACGTTGTCGGCGATCGCCTCGACATCGATGATCGCTTCTCGCATGACCCCGGCCGGCAGCGTACTCATGGGACCTCCCGTCGCCGCATCCACGGTACCGGGTGACGCGGGGCGCTCAGCGCCGCCACTTGGGCGGGGGCGGCTCCCACGCCGCGAATCCCGCGAGCAGCGCTGCCGGGTCGGCGGCGACGCCGAGGGTGTCGCGGAAGGCCGCGGTCAGGAAGCCGGCCTCGACCATGCCGTCCAGCATCGCCCCCAAAGGCGTCCAGTAGCCGTCGACGTCGTAGAGCGAGACGGGCTTGCGGTGCAGACCCAGTTGCAGCCAGGTCCACGCCTCGAAGAGCTCCTCGAGCGTCCCCGCCCCGCCGGGCAGCGCCACGAACGCGTCGGCGAGCTCCGCCATCCGCGTCTTGCGCTCGTGCATGTCGGCCACGATCTCGAGCCTGGTGAGGCCGGGGTGGGCGAGCTCGGCATCCACCAGGGCCTGCGGGATCACGCCGTGCACCTCGCCGCCGGCGGCGAGGGCCGCATCCGCCACGACGCCCATGAGCCCGGCACGCCCGCCGCCGTACACGAGTCCGACGCCGGATGCGGCGAGCGCGTGGCCCACCGCGGCCGCAGCCTCCGCGTAGGCCGGCGACGCGCCGGGGGCGGAGCCCGTGTAGACGGCGACGCGCGCGATCATGCGGGTGCCGCCTCAGCGACGACGTACGCCGTGGCGAGGCCCGCATCGTGGCTCATCGACAGGTGCAGGGCCACGATGCCGCGCGCGGCGACCACCTCGGCCGTGGAACCGGTCAGCGCGAAGATCGGTCGCCCCGAGGGCTCCGAGGCCACCTCGATCTCGACCCAGTGCACGCCGTCCGAGCCACCCAGCGCCTTGATCAGCGCCTCCTTTGCGGCGTAGCGTGCGGCGAGCGAGCGCGGCTTCAGCACGCGCTCGGCGGGTGAGAAGAGGCGGGCCAGCAGTCCCGGCGTGCGCGCGAGCGTGCGCTCGAACCGCGGCACGTCGACCAGGTCGACGCCGATTCCGACGATCATGTGCCCTCCCGGATGCCGCGGCTCACCGCATCCGCCACCCTATCCGCGCCCCGGATGCCCGAGTTGCGTCGCCGTTGCGCAACTGCCACAGAAATGCGCAAGCGCACCTGTCGATCACAGGCGCGCTTGTGCAGAAGTGTGGCCCTTACTCGACCGTGACCGACTTGGCCAGGTTGCGCGGCTGGTCCACATCCAGACCCTTCGCCGTCGCGAGGCCCATCGCGAAGATGTGCAGCGGGACGACCGCCAGCAGCGCCTCGAACAGGGGACCGGCGAGCGGGATGTGCAGCACCTCGTCGGAGAACGGCAGCACGCTCGCGTCACCCTCCTCCGCGATCACGATGACACGGGCGCCGCGCGCCCGGATCTCCTGGATGTTGGAGACCACCTTGTCGTGGAGCACCGAGGACTCCCGCGGCGACGGCACGATCACGAACACCGGCTGGCCGGGCTCGATCAGCGCGATGGGCCCGTGCTTGAGCTCGCCCGCGGCGAAGCCCTCCGCGTGGATGTAGGAGATCTCCTTGAGCTTGAGGGCACCCTCCAGCGCGATCGGGTAACCGACGTGGCGCCCGAGGAACAGCACCGAACGGGTGTCGGCCATCCAGTGCGCGAGCTGCGTGATGCGCTCCTGCTGGGTCTCGAGGATGGTGCTGATCTTGCCGGGCACCGACTCGAGCTCGCGCACGTGGTCGGCGACCTCGGCGCTCGTCAGCGATCCGCGCACGCGAGCGATGTGCAGCGCGAGCAGGTAGATCGCGGTGATCTGCGCGACGAAGGCCTTGGTCGAGGCCACGGCTACCTCGGGACCGGCGTGCGTGTAGACGATCGCGTCCGACTCGCGCGGGATGGTGGCGCCCTGCGTGTTGCAGATGGAGAGCGTGCGTGCGCCGCGTTCGCGGGCGTACTTGACGGCCATGAGGGTGTCCATGGTCTCGCCCGACTGGCTGATCGAGACGACGAGCGTGCGGGCACCGATCACCGGGTCGCGGTAGCGGAACTCGTGCGCGAGCTCGACGTCGACCGGGATGCGGGTCCACAGCTCCAGCGCGTACTTGCCGGTCTGCCCGGCGTACGCCGCCGTACCCGCCGCGATGATGACCACGCGATCGATGTCGACGAAGAGCTCGTCCAGTCCGTCGAGCTCGGGGACGACGACGACGCCGTCGCGGATGCGGCCGCGGATCGTGTTGGCGACGGCCTCGGGCTCCTCGGAGACCTCCTTCGCCATGAACGAGGACCATCCGCCCTTCTCGGCGGCGGCGGCATCCCAGGTCACTTCGAACGGCTCGGGCTCCACGACGTTGCCGGCGAAGTCCGTGACCTCGACGCCGTCGGGGGTGATGGCGACGATCTCGTCCTGGCCGATCGCGAGCGCGTGACGGGTGTGCTCGACGAAGGCGGCCACGTCGGAGCCGAGGAAGTTCTCGCCCTCGCCCAGGCCGATCACCAGCGGGGAGTTGCGGCGCGCAGCCACGACGAGGCCCGGGTGGTCCTTGTGCATCGCGAGCAGCGTGTAGGCGCCCTCGAAGCGGCCGACGGTCGCGCGGAAGGCGGCGATCAGGTCGCCGGATGCCGCGTACTCGCGGCCGATCAGGACCGCGGCGACCTCCGTGTCGGTCTCGCTGCGGAACGTGTAGCCCTCGCTGACGAGCTCGGCCTTGAGGGCCGCGAAGTTCTCGATGATGCCGTTGTGGATGACGGCGAGCTTGTCGTCGTCGGCCAGATGCGGGTGCGCGTTCGCATCCGTCGGACCGCCGTGGGTCGCCCACCGCGTGTGTCCGATACCGGTCGTGCCGTCGGCGAGGGGGACGCGTGCGAGGTCGTCGCGCAGCACGCTGAGCTTGCCGGCGCGCTTGCGCATCCCGAGGTCGCCGTCGGCATCGATCACCGCGATGCCGGCCGAGTCGTATCCGCGGTACTCGAGACGGGCCAGACCCGAGATCAGGATGTCCTGGCTCGGCCGAGGGCCGACATATCCGACGATGCCACACATGGGTTCCATCGTAGTTGGGCCCAGCCGTGTACTCGCCCGGCGCCAAGCCGTGCAATCGGCGGGCCCACGTGCGCGGCTCGGGGCGGGTGTGGAGCTGCTCCGCTCGCCGCCCGCCGCTCGCCGCTCGCGGCTCGCCGCTCGCCGGGGCGACAGTTCTCCGCATCCGCGCCAGTCAATGACTGTGGCGGATGCGGAAAGGTGTGGCATCTGCGCAACCGCGACGCAACTCGGGCACACGAGGGGGGCGACCGGAGGGGAACACCGGCGGGGGGCGTCAGAGCTTGCGCAGGAGCACCGTCTCGACGGCGTGGGAGGCGCCCTTGCGCAGCACGAGCGAGGCGCGGTGCCGCGTGGGCAACACGTTCTCGATGAGGTTCGGCAGGTTGATGCTGTTCCAGTAGTACGCGGCCCGCTCGCGCGCATCCTCGTCGGAGATGTCCGCGAGCACCCGGAAGAACGAGTTCGGGTTGCTGAACGCGGCATCGCGCAGCGCGAGGAACCGGTCGGTGTACCAGCGCTGGATGTGCTCGGGTTCGGCGTCCACGTAGATCGAGAAGTCGAACAGGTCGCTCACCGCGACGTCGTGCGGAACGGGCGGAGGCTGCAGCACGTTGAGGCCTTCGACGATCACGACGTCGGGCCGGTGCACGCTCGTATGCGCGTCGGGGACGATGTCGTACCGCATGTGCGAGTAGTACGGCGCCTGCACCTCGGCGGCCCCCGACTTCACCGCCGTGAGGAACGCGATCAGTGCGCGGCGGTCGTAGGACTCGGGGAAGCCCTTGCGGTCCATCAGCCCGCGCCGCTCGAGCTCCGCGTTCGGATAGAGGAAGCCGTCGGTCGTGACGAGCTCCACGCGGGGTGTGCCCGGCCAACGGCTCAGGAGCTCGCGCAGCAGCCTGGCGATCGTGGACTTCCCGACGGCGACGGAGCCCGCCACGCCGATGACGAACGGCGTGGTCTCGTCGGGCTCGCCCAGGAAGGTGCTCTCCTCGGCGCCGAGGCGCTTGGTGGCGGATGCCCGCAGCGACAGCAGTCGACTGAGGGGCACGTACACCTCGCGCACCTCGGTGACGTCGAGCATGTCGCCCAGGCCGCGCAGCTGCACGACCTCGGCCTCGGTCAGCGGCTGGTCCATGCCGCGGGCCAACCGGGCCCAGTCGGCGCGCTCGATCTCGCGGTACAGGGACTCGGCTGACGCCGCCGGCAGGGTGGTCTCCTCTGGCACCCGCCCATCGTAGTGGCGACGCACCGGCGCGGCGTCGCCCTCGCAGCGCGCGCAAAGCCGGACGCCGCTACTCTCATCGGGTGCGGCTCGGAGTTCTCGACATCGGTTCCAACACCGTGCATCTGCTCGTGGCGGATGCACACCCCGGCGGAAGGCCGCTCGCGACGACGAGTCACCGCACCGTCCTGCGGCTCATGCGCTACCTCACGCCCACGGGTGCGATCAGCGAAGAGGGCGTGCGCGCTCTCGAGGATGCGGTCGCCGAGGCCCGCGAGACCGCCCGGCGCGAGGGCGTCGCGGAGCTGCTCGCGACCGCGACCTCCGCGGTGCGCGATGCCACCAACGGTGAGCTCGTCATCGCCCGGATCGAGGAGGCGCTCGGCCAGCCCCTCCAGGTGCTCGGAGGGGAGGACGAGGCGCGCTTCACGTTCCTCGCGGTCCGACGCTGGCTCGGCTGGTCGGCGGGCCAGATCCTGCTCTTCGACATCGGCGGCGGCTCGCTGGAGATCGCGGCCGGTTCCGACGAGCTTCCCGAGCGCGCCGCATCCGTTCCCCTCGGCGCCGGCCGGATGACGGTGGGCTACCTCCCCGAGGATCCTCCGGGAGAGGATGCGGTCGAGCGCCTGCGCGCGCACGCCGCAGAGGTGCTCGCCCCCGTGGCCGCCGAGTTCCAGGCGCTGCAGCGCCCCGACCACGTGGCCGGTTCGTCGAAGGCCATCCGCTCGCTCGCCCGCCTCGCCGGCTACCCCGTGCCGGGATGGTCCGGGAGCGAACGGCTCCTGCTGCCGCGTCAGGCACTGGGTTCCTGGATCCCACGCCTGGCCCGCCTGCCCGCCAGCGCCCGCCAGGAACTGCCCGGGATCACCCCGGATCGCACGTTCCAGATCGTGGCGGGCGCGGTCGTGCTACACACCGCGATGCGCACACTCGACATCGACGAGCTCGAGGTGAGCCCGTGGGCGCTGCGGGAGGGCGTGCTGCTGCGCTACATCGAGGCCATGGCCTGGGGCTGACCGCCCATGGCCCCCACGACAGGGGCGACCATAGAATGACCGCCGTGATCCGCGGGGGGTCTTTGCACCCGACCCGCGGATCACGGTACCGACGTCCCCCCACTGGCGGCCGCCGTCAACTCGAGAGCAGGACCTTCCGTCGGTAGGAACGAAAATATGCCAACTCAGGACGAACAACAAGACTCTGGACGCAGAGTCCACAACGATTCGTCACAGACGGGCCGCGCACGCCGCATCCCTCGTGACGAGCTACGCCGTCGCGTCCTGGATGCGGCGGCCGATCTCCTCGCCGACGGCGCGGTGAGCGTGGGACTGCACCAGCTCAACATGGAGGAGCTCATCCGGCGCGTCGGTGTGCCGCGAAGCTCGGCGTTCGCGGCGTTCGGCGGCAAGGACCAACTGCTCTCCGCGCTCATGCTGCGCCTGCTCGAGCCACGCGGCCCCCATCCGATCGGCTACTCCGCCGCCACCGTTCAGATCGCGACGGCGGTGTTCGAGCAGTACTCGGACCATCTGGTCGGCGCGGACGGCGAGCCCGACCCCGTCGGCATCGAGCGGGTTCTGCAGGAGTCCGTGCGCCGGGCCATCGGACAGAACGTGCTCGACACGATGGCCTCCACCGAGTGGAAGAACTACATGGCGCTCTCCGTCTCGGTCAGCTCGCTCCCCGTCGACCAGCAGGCGGAGGTGCGCCGTGCGCTCGCGGCGAGCGAGACCCGGTTCCTGGCGGAGATCGCGGACATCTATCAGCGAGTCCTCGCCCGCGTCGAGAGGGAGCCGGTTCCCGGCGTCACCTGGCTGCAGATCGCTGCGGCCGGAGCATCGCTCATCGAGGGCATGGCCAGCAAGCGTCTCGTCGGCATCGAGGGCATCGACGACGTGGTGCTGCGCGAGGGCATCGACGGCGAGGAGGTTCCCTGGGAGCTGCCGGCGCTGGCGTTCTGGTCGCTGCTGATGGGCCTGACCCGCGCGGTGGGAGAACCCCGTCATACGGCCTGAGCGCGAGCGGGCGAGCCGATAAGATACGGGGGCGCCCATCCCCCACCCTCAGCGCGCACACCCATCCTGTCTGCGAAGGAACACCTGTGGCGAGACTGCGCATCGCACTCGTCGAGGACCAGCCTCTCTACCGCGACATGCTCGTGGGCCTCCTGCGCGCCGTCCCCGATTTCGATCTCGTTGTCGCCGCCGGCTCCGCCGCGGAGACCGCAGACTTTCCCCGCGATCTCGATGTCGCACTGCTGGACATCACCCTTCCCGACGGCGACGGCATCGAGGTGGGCCGTCGGCTGCAGGAGCGCCAGAGCTCGCTGTCGATCGTGCTCCTGTCGGCCGTGGACCGCCTCAACACCCTGCTCGACGTGCCGGAAGAGCAGCGTCGCCGATGGAGCTACCTCTCCAAGACCTCCGCACTGTCGGCGCCGTCGCTGGTCTCCGCCCTCCGCGCCAGCGCGGGCGGACGCAGCGTGCTCGATCGCGAGCTCGTCGAGCGTCGCCGCGCGCGCCCGCGGGGTCGCCTCGCCGCCCTCAGCACACGTCAGTTCGAGGTGCTGACCCTGCTGGCCGAAGGACTGACGAACACCGCCATCGCCCGCCGGCTCAATCTCGCCGACCGCTCCGTCGACAACCACGTCAACGCCGTGTACAGCGCCCTGGGACTCGGCGGGGATGCGGAGCGCAACCCGCGCGTGAGCGCCGTGCGCATCTTCCTCGAGGAGAGCGCGTGAGCGCAGATCCGCCGAGCGACATCGCTCTTGTGGATCGGGCCGCCGATCAGCGGCAGTTCTCCTTCGTCGCCCTGACCCTGGGCGGCACTCTTTCGCTGGCCATCAGCGCCCAGGCCGTGCTCCTGCTCGGGATCAATTCCGTGTCTCTGCGCGGCACCGATGCATCGCCGTTCATCGATCTCGTCATCCGCGTGACGATCAACCTCTGCGGCGTGGCGATCGCGACGCTCCTCGCAGCCCGTGCCCGCCTCATCCTGCGTACCGGGATCGTCCGCGTCGCGGTGCTGCTCTGGTGCGCCGGCGCCGCTGCCGCGTGCCGCGCCGCGGCGCAGATCCTCGTCGGGATCTATCCGTCCCCGGCGCTCGCGCTCGCGGATGCGGCCATCGCGACACTGCTCCTGTCGGGCACGTTCGTGTTCGCCCTGCAGAGCGTCGGCTCTCGCCGGCGCGCGCGCGAGTCCGAGCGGGCCCGGCTCGCGCAGGCCGCGCAGGCGACGGCGGCGTTGGCCGCGCTGCAGGATGAGGAGCTCCACGTGCGACGGGAGGTCGCGGACACTCTCCACGGCACGCTGCAGGGACGCGTCGTCATGCTGCAGGCCGACCTGCGCGATGTGGCCTCCGGGCTCGACGGCCTCCAGCGCCAACGGATCGACCGGATCCGCGAGGAACTGGACGCGCTGCGGGAGAACGAGCTGCGGGCCGTGAGCGCAACCCTCTACCCCGAGGGCATCGATCGAGGTGTGGTCGCCGCTCTCCGGGCGTTGGTCTCCCGCATCCCGGCCGCGATCGACGCATCCCTCGCCGTCGTCCCTTCGGGAGCCCAGCCCGAGCTCGACCTCGGGCGTCGCCTCGCACTCGTGCGTGTCGCCGAGGAGGGGGTCTCGAACGCCCTCCGGCACGGGCTCGCCGCACGGATCGACATCGTGCTGCACGTCGGCTTCGACGACGTGACGCTCAGCGTGCGCGACGACGGCGTCGGGGTGGACCCGACCGCCGCTCTGAGCGGGCTGCGCCGTCTGACCGACCGGGTGGAGGGCCTGGGAGGACGCCTCGCGCTGACAGCGACGGAGCCCGGAGCCGAACTCGTCGCTCGCGTGCCGCGCCGCTGAGACGCGTCAGAGTGCGAGACGCTCGCGCACGACGCCTGCCAGCCGCTCCGCGATCTGCTGGGCCTGGTCGGCGTCCTCCGCCTCGACCATGACGCGCACGAGCTGCTCGGTGCCCGACGCGCGCAGGAGCACGCGTCCACTCGATCCGAGCTCGGCCTCCGCCGCGGCGACGGCCTCGGCGACGCCGGAATCGGCGACGCGTGTGCGGTCGACGTCCTTGACGTTGATGAGCACCTGCGGGAAGACGGTCATGACCGAGGCGAGCTCGGCCAGCGAGCGTCCCTGGCGCGCCATCTCGGACATCAGGTGGAGGCCGGTCAGCAGGCCGTCGCCGGTCGTCGCGAAATCGCTCATGATCACGTGGCCCGACTGCTCACCGCCCAACGCGTATCCGCCGGAGTTCATCTCCTCCAGCACGTAACGGTCTCCCACGGCCGTCTGCAGCACGCGGATGCCGTTGGCGGCCATCGCACGGTGGAGTCCGAGGTTGCTCATCACGGTGGCGACGAGGGTGTCGTCGCGCAGGACGCCGCGATCACGCATCGACACGGCCAGGATCGCCATGATCTGATCACCGTCGATCACGCGACCCGCCGCATCCACGGCGAGGCAACGGTCGGCGTCGCCGTCGTGCGCGATGCCGAGGTCGGCACCCACCCGCAGAACCTCTGCCGCCAGATGATCGAGGTGCGTCGAGCCGACGCCGTCGTTGATGTTGAGCCCGTCGGGATCGGCGCCGATCACGGTGACGCGTGCGCCGGCATCGCGGAACGTCTCGGGAGAGACGCCGGCGGCCGCACCGTGGGCGCAGTCGAGAACCACGTGCAGCCCGTCCAAACGGTGCGGCAGCGACTGCAGCAGGTGGACGACGTAGCGGTCCTCGGCGTCGGCGAAGCGACGGATGCGGCCCACCGCGGCACCCGTGGGCTGGAGCTTGGGACCCGCGAGCGCGAACTCGATGCGCTGCTCGACGGCATCGGGCAGCTTCACGCCGCCGCGCGCGAAGATCTTGATCCCGTTGTCGGGAGCGGGGTTGTGCGACGCCGAGACCATCACGCCGAAGTCGGCGTCGATGTCGCCGATGAGGAACGCGGCCGCCGGCGTGGGGAGCACACCGGCGTCCAGGACGTCGACTCCCGAGGAGGCGAGGCCTGCAGCCACGGCCGCGGCGAGGAACTCTCCCGAGATCCGCGGGTCGCGGGCGACGACCGCTGTGGGCCGCTTCCCGGCCGCACGTCGGGCTTCCGCAGAACGGCCCTGGCCCAGGACGACAGCGGTCGCCTGGGCCAGGGAAAGCGCCAGATCGGCAGTGAGGGGGCCGTTCGCCAGCCCCCGCACGCCGTCCGTACCGAACAACGCCATTCGGCGTGTCAGCGCTTCGAGTACTGAGGAGCCTTGCGGGCCTTCTTGAGACCAGCCTTCTTGCGCTCCTTCACACGAGCGTCGCGCGAGAGGAAGCCGGCCTTCTTGAGGGTCGGGCGGTTGTTCTCCTCGTCGATGCCGTTGAGCGAGCGGGCGATGCCCAGACGCAGCGCACCGGCCTGACCCGAGGGGCCACCACCGTGGATGCGGGCGATCACGTCGTACGCGTCGGTGAGGTTGAGGATCGTGAAGGGGTCGGTCACGAGCTGCTGGTGCAGCTTGTTCGGGAAGTAGTCCTCGAACGTGCGGCCGTTGATCGTGATCTTGCCGGTGCCGGGCACGATGCGCACGCGGGCGATGGCCTGCTTGCGACGACCGACGGCGGCGCCGGGGACGGAGAGCACGGGACGCTCCACAGCCGCAGCCTCGAGGTCGGCCGGGGTCTCGGTCGAGTAGTTGGTGGTTTCTTCGATGTTCGCCACGAGAGTGTCCTTAGTCTGAGCGGCGCTTACTGGGCGACCTGGTCGAAGGCGTAAGCCGTGGGCTGCTGCGCGGCGTGCGGGTGCTCCGCACCGCGGTAGACCTTCAGCTTCGAGAGCTGCTGGCGACCCAGGCTGTTCTTGGGGAGCATGCCGCGAACGGCCTTCTCCACGGCGCGGACGGGGTTCTTCTCGAGCAGCTCCGAGTAGGTGACGGACTTGAGGCCGCCCGGGTAACCGGAGTGGCGGTAGGCCTTCTTCTGCTCGAGCTTCTGCCCGGTGAGGGCCACCTTGTCGGCGTTGATGACGATGACGAAGTCACCGGTGTCGACGTGGTTGGCGAAGGTGGGCTTGTGCTTGCCGCGGAGAAGGGTGGCCGCGTGCGAGGCGAGGCGTCCGAGGACGACGTCGGTCGCGTCGATGACCAGCCACTCGCGCTGGATCTCGCCAGCCTTGGGGGTGAAAGTGCGCGTCACGTTAGTGCTGCTTTCTTGATCGAACGGAGAGGTTCGTGAATCCCGCTCCGGGGTGCTTCTGGGAAGAAGACGCCAGTGGAGGGCTCACGTTCGTGGTACCGATCAGCAGGGATGCGGCACCAAACTAGAAGCTTAGCACGCCGAGGCCCCCCCACCCCACATCCGGCCGCGTCCACCCGCACCTCAGCAATGCACAGAACTTGTGCAAAGAATCTATGCATGTTTAGAGTCGAGGCATGGACGAGCCCCGCCCCGACAGCACCATCCGCCTCGACAGCCGCGCTGTGCGCGCACTCGCCCACCCGTTGCGCTCGCGCATCCTGAGCCGCCTGCGCACCCACGGACCCGCCACCGCGACCGAGCTCGCGAGCGCGCTCGGCACCAATACGGGAGCGACGAGCTACCACCTGCGCGCCCTCGCAGATGTGGGACTGGTGACCGACACGGGAGAGGGCGAGGGACGCCGCCGCGAGTGGCGCGCGGCGAGCGAGCGCCACTCCTGGGTCGACTCCGACTTCGCCGGCGACGAGGACGCCCGGACCGCGCTGGCATGGCTGAGCCGTGACTACGTGCGTCAGTTCGCGGTGGGAGCCGAGCGCTGGCTGGATGCGGCCGAGCACTGGCCCGCGGAGTGGGTCGACGTGCTGGGGCTGTCCGACGGCTTGATGACCGTGACGCCCGAGCAGACCGCCGCCTTCTCCGCTGAGCTGGCGGAGCTCATGGCGCGCTATCGCGATGCGGGCGCGGCCGATCCGCGGGCTCGCCGCATCCACGTCAGCTCGTTCGCCACGCCCCTCGACCTGGACGACGCATGATCGACGCCGCCGGCGCCCAGCGCCGGTTGCTGTGGCTGACGGCGCTGCGCTGGCTGCCGGTCGGAGTCACCTTCGGACTCACCGCGCTGCTTCCGCTGGAGCGCGGTCTCAGCCTCGTCGAGGTCGGCGCGATCCTGTCGCTGCAAGGGATCGTCGCTCTCGTGCTCGAGCTGCCGACCGGTGGGCTCGCCGACACGCTGGGGCGCCGACCGGTTCTGCTGATCGCGGCTCTGATCGGCCTGGCGTCCACCGTGCTGTTCGTGCTCGCGCAGGATGTGGCGGGCTTCGCCGTCGCGATGCTCCTGCAGGGGGTGTTCCGCACGCTCGACTCCGGCCCGCTCGAGGCCTGGTACGTCGACGCGGCGCACACCGCAGACCCCGCCGCCCCCGTGGAGCAGGGCCTCGCCCGCGCCGCCACGGTGCTCGGTGTCTCGATCGCGGCGGGGGCGCTCGGCGGCGGACTGCTCGTGGCGTGGGGACCGCTTCCCGGCACGTCGGCGCTCGTCCTGCCGTTCCTGGTGAGCCTCGCACTGTCCGCCGTGAGCGTCGTCGTGACGGCGGTCCTCGTGGTCGAGCCGCCGCGCCGGCGCCGACGGATGCGCGAGGCGGCCGCCGGGTCGTCGGGACTGCGCGGGGCGCTGCGCCTGATCCGCCGCTCTCCGATCCTGCGGGCGCTGCTGGCGGTGGAGGTCTTCTGGGCCGTCGCCATGGTCGCGTTCGAGACCCTCACCCCGGTGCGACTGGCGGAACTCGCCGGCGGCGAGGATGCGGCGGGCGCCCTGTTCGGGCCCGCATCCGCCGCCGCCTGGGGGCTCTTCGCGCTCGGCTCGCTTCTGGCGGGGCGCGCAGCCAGACGGTGGGGCGTGGCGGTCACCGCGGCACTGGCCCGCATCCTGAACGGGGCGTTCGTGGTCGTCATGGGCGTCGTCGCGGGGCCCGTGGGCCTGCTCGCCGCGTACGGCGCCTCGTACCTGTCGCACGGAGCCGCGAGCCCCATGCACAACACGCTGCTGCACCGCCAGGCGGACGCGAGCACGCGCGCGAGCGTCCTCTCCGCCAACGCGATGGTCTCCGGCGGCGTCTACAGCGCGGGCCTGCTCGCCTTGACCGTCCTGGCCGAACACACCGGTACCGGCATCGCCTTCGCCGCCGCGGGCGCCTTCAGCGTGTTCGGTGCGCTGTGCTACCTCCCCGCCTGGCGCGCCGAACGCGCTGCCGACCGGCCGTGAGATCCGTGGACTGCCCGTCCACAGATCGCCTCGCGACGCGGCCGGGCGCCCGGAGATTCCGTAACGTAAGGCCGTGATGCCCGACGCCGTCGCCCCCGTCCGCGCGTTGCGCAGCGTCCCCTTCCTCGCCGCCGTCAACCTCGCCGCTCTCGGAGCGTTGACCGCGCCCGCTGTCGTGGGGCTCCCGGTGCGGGTGGCGGCCCTCGTCCCCACCGCCGACCGCGCGGGCACACTCGCGGTGATCATCGCCGCCGGCGCCCTCGCCGCGATCGTGGCCAACCCGCTCGTCGGGTTCCTCTCGGACCGCACGCGCGCCGGGTGGGGCCGGCGCCGCCCGTGGATGCTGGCGGGTGCGCTCACCGGACCGCTGGCGGCCTGGTGGCTCCTGAGCGCGAACGACCTGTTCACCCTGGTGCTCGCGTGGGTCGGTATGCAGGTCTGCTACAACGCGGTGCTGGCCACCGCGGCCGCCCAGCTCGCCGACACGGTCGAGGAGAGATGGCGCGCGGGGGCCTCAGGGATCTTCGCGGCGGCCGCCTTCCTCGGCACCCTCCCGCCGCTCGTGATCGCGGCGACCCTCCCGACCCAGCTGGTGCTCGCCTCGGCGATCATGCCCGCCGCGGCGGTGGTCGCGGTCGTCCTGTGTGTCCTGTTCGTCCCGGACTCCGCCGCCGTGGCCGCCCCGGAGCGGTCGCCCTCCCCGCAGGCTTCTCGCTTCGCCCTCGCCCCCGGCTTCGCCCTCGTGTGGGTTCAGCGGCTCCTGCTGCAATCGGCGTTCTCATTGACCACCGCCTTCACCCTGTACTTCGTGATGGATCGCATGCTGCGCGATCAGGCCTCCGCCACGAGCATCACCTCACTGTCCACCGTGCTCGGCGGCGGCGCCATCGTCGTCGCCGCCGTCACGATGGGGCTGCTCGCGGGTCGCCGCGGCGACTACCGGCCGTTCCTGGCGGCCGCCATCGTCGGCCTCATCGCGGCCTCCCTCCTGCGCGCGTTCGCTGCGGAGCCCGTCCAGCTGTGGACCAGTGCGCTCGTGGGCGGGCTCGCCATGGGCACCTTCTTCGCCGTCGACTTCGCCCTCGCCCTGCGCACGATCCCGGCCGAACGCACGGGCGCCTACCTCGGGATCCTCAACGCGACCGAGACCATTCCCCAGGTCGTCGGCCCCTTGGCCGCCGCGGCGCTTCTCGCCGCGGGGAGCGACCCGCTCGGCGGGCGCGGCGGCAACTACGTCGCGCTGTACGTCACAGCCGCCGTGGTGGCGCTGCTCGCACTGGTGCTGCTGCGCTTCGTCGCGTCCTACGCCCGCCGCCCTGTCAGCGCTCCTGCCCCCGAAGATCCAGCGCTGCGAGCGCACGAAGGGCATCGGCGCGCGAGCTGACACCGAGCTTGCGGTAGAGACTGCGCAGCTGCGACTTCACGGTGTTCGGCGAGACCACCAATGCGGCCGCGATCTCGGCGACCGTCTCACTGCGGGTCAGCTCGTCCGCCACCGCGATCTCGCGCGGGGTCAGCTGCACACGACGACGGGTGGCCGGGACCATGCAGATCCGCCGCGCACGCGCGATCAGCTCCCGCGCACGCGGGTCGACCGCGATCTCAGCCATGGCATCGAGCGCGTTGGCCGGCACCATCGCGAGCGGCACGAGAAGGCCACGCTGATCGAGCACCGCCACGAGACGGCCGAGCGTACGCCGGGCCCCGTCCTGATCGGCTGCCCCCAGGGCGAGCGCGCCCACGGTGAGCGCGAGGTGCTCCGTCTCGATACGAGCGGATGCGGCCATGCCCGCCGATGCCTGCAGCAGGCGCACGGCGCCTTCCACGTCACCGGCGGCCAATGCGATGCGTCCGAGGCTCACCCCGCGCCGCACGGGGTCCTTGTCCTTCGCGACGACCCGTTCCGCCCCGGCGGCATCTCCCGCCGCGAGCAGCACGAGAGCGCGCGTGTGCCGCAACCTGCTCAGCGTCAACTCGGACGTCGCGTGACGGGCCTGCTGGGTGCGCAGCGCATTGGAGAGCACGGCGTGCGCTGCGGGGGTGCGCCCGCGCGCCAGGGCGACGAGCACGTCGAGGTGCGTCAGCAGCGGCCAGTGCTCGATCGTCGCGCGGTGCGGATCGAGGAGGCGGATGGCGGCGTCCGCCGCATCCGGGTCACCGTCTTCGAGGGCCGAGAAGCCGCGCGCCAGTTGGAGGAAGCTTCCCGGATAGCCGTCGATCCAGCGCTCGGGCCATGCGCGCGAGAGCGCTTCATCGATCACCTCACGCGACTCGTCGACCTCGCCCGTCACAGCGAGCGTCCCGGCGGTCAATGCCAGTCCCTGGAGCCCCGCGAACAGACCCTTCGCGTCGCTGACGGCCGTCGAGCGGCGGAAGCAGTCGAGCGCCTCCGCGGTGAGGCCGCCGTAGAAGAGCGACGTGCCGATCTGGTTGTACACGGTGGGCTCGTTGCGTCCCAGCCGGTCCCGCTCCGCGGCATCCATCTCCTGCAGCGCACGGTAGCCGTCGCGGGCGGCGGCGAGCGCTCCGGAACGCCCCGAGACACGGTAGGAGGTGGTCTCGATCGCGCGCAGCAGGACGCGATCGGCGGGCGGCGCGGTGGCCCGCTGCATCCTGGCGCCGTAGATGGCCAGGCCGAAGTACTCGAGCGCACGCAGGCGCTGGGTGCCGCTCGCATTCGCGACGATCGCCAGCACCATCGCCACCAGCGGCCGTGTGCGCAGCGACAACAGCGGCACGTGGGCGAACAGCTCGGTCAGACGCGCGCGATACGAGAGAAGTTCGTTCCAGTGGCGACGCAGGACCTCGTCGGCCAGCGGCGCATCGTCGATCTCGGCCGCGCGCCGCAATGCCGAGAACGCCAGACCTCGCTCGAGTTCCCAGCGTGCGACCCGTCGGATGATCTCGCGCACCTCGGGTCGCGAACGCTCGCGGCGCAGACTCTCCTCCGCGGCCAGACGCAGGAACGGCGAGAAGACGAACACGGCGGAGGAGTCGCGCGGGCCGGGCGTCTCCCAGGAACCGAGCCCCTCCGCCTCCGCCGTCTCGAGGAGTCGCAGCGCGTCGGATCGGCCGGAGATCGCCTCGGCCAGACGGACGTCGAGCGCGTCGGCGACGGCCACCGTCTCGAGGAAGCCCACGAACGCGTCGTCCCAGTTCCCGCCGCGCAATCGCAGCAGCGACCGGGCGGCCTGTTCGACGTTCTTCTCGGAAGCACCGACCTCGCCGAGCGCGAGCATGCGGGCGAGGGCCGGCACGCCGGCGGCGGCGACGATCTCGTCGGCGGTCGCAGCGTCGCCGGTGAGCTCGAGCGCCTCCGAGGCGGTGAGGGCCAGTTCTGCTCTGCCCACGATGACCGCGTCGGCCATGACCGCGAGGCTCGGCTCGGTGAAGAGGGAGACGCGGCGGACAGCGACCCGCAGGAGGAGCCCGGGGACGTCCGCGAGGAGGTCGATGAGCCCTCGCACGGTGGCCTCTGAGAGCCGATCGCCGTCATCGAGGGCGATCGCGAGCGGGCCGGGCCGGCGCCGGAGCCCGCGGGCGAGCAGACCCCACGGGTCGTCGTCGACGGCGAGCGTCTCCGCGGCCGTGCGCAGCGGGTTACCGTCCTCGAGCAGTCCCGCATCGGCGAGCTGCGCGGCGAGCTGCTGGACGAAGGGACGCGGTTCACCCCCGCCGTCGCGCACCCGCATCCAGACACCGCGATGCCCTGTGCTTCGCGCCCACTGCGCCATCGCGACCGTCTTGCCGTATCCCATCGGGGCGTGCAGGACGACCAGCGGCGCCGCGTCGTCGAGCGCGACCACCAGCCGGGGCCGCGCAAGGACGCCGACGCCGGAGCGCGGCACAGCGGACAGGCTCATCGGGTCGTCTCCGGCGACGTGCCCGGGTGCCGTGCACCCCGCCGCCGACTCCACCCTATGGCGCCACCGGGACGTCCGCCCGATACGGCGGACGCCGGCACGCCGATGCCCCCGTCCGCATCAGCGGACAGGGGCGGGCATGCGCTCACCAGGTGCGGCATATCGGCTTCGCGTGGTCACCCCGCACGCGGCGGGGTGACCACGCGGCGATCAGGCGCGGGCCCGGCGTCGCCCTCGTCCGACCAGCACGATCATGAGACCGATCGTCATGAGCAGCAGTGCCGCGAGCACCGCACCCGTGATCGACAGCGTCAATCCGGTGACCGCCAACGCTTCGGGCGCGTAGGCGTGGAAGGGATCGCTGTCGGTCAGTCGCACGGGAGCTCCCGACGCATCGGTCACCGGGACGGGCGAACCCGACCCGTCGACCTGCGGCTGCCCGGTCGGCACGCCGTTGCTGTCGGTGGCCGGCACGACAGGGGTTCCGCCGACGCTGACCGTGTCGGCGTGGGTGACGCCCTCGCCCAGGCGCAGCGTCCCCTCGGCGAAGAAGGACGCACCGGGCGGGATCATCCCGTGCCAGGTTCCGCTCGCCACGAAGTCGTACGCCGCCGGCCCACCGAACGCCGACAGGTCGGCACTCCAGCGCTCCACGTCGGGACCGTTCATGGTGGCGTCGGTCAGATCGATCGCGGTCAACCACGTCGATCCCGTGTTCGTGACCACCCAGCGCACCTTGTGCTCGCTGCCCGCCTTGTACTTCACGGCGTGAGCGCGGTCATTGGCGTCCTGAGCGGCGTCGACGAGGGGCTTCGCGGGCACGACCCAGCTGCCCGAGGCATCCTTCACCGCGGGATCGGCCTTGTCACCGTCGTACTTGATGACCTGGATGCCGGACGTGAACGCGTTGTAGTCGTCACGATCCGTGACCGGGATGCCGCTGGCGACGCCCTCGGCCTCGACCACCGCACGGTCGACGTGGGGCTCTCCCCCGTCGAGCGTGAGAGTCGCGGAGCCCGTGATGACCTCGCCCGGACGCCAGACCGCGTCGCCCGAGAACGTTTGCTCCCAGCGAGCGCTCCAACCGGACTCCTGCGGCGTGGCCGCCAGCGTCGAGCCGTCCGGCAGCGTCCACACCAGGGACTGGATGGAGGCGCCCGAGAGGTTCTCGTCGCTCAGCACCACACGGCGCAGATCCTCGTCGCCCGTGTTGGTGACGGTCAGCACGATCGTGCGGGTCTCGCCGTTCCCGTAGTTCTGACCGTCGGCCATCGTGTCGGCGTCGTTCGCGATCGTCGTGCCCTCGCCGTCGCCCTTCTCGATGTCGACGTAGGGGCCGACACCTGTGCGGGCGTGGAACGGGTCGTCGTCGGTCAGCACGAACGGCACGCGCCGGGTCGGGTCGGACGGGTCGGGCACGGTGGCGCGCACGGCGTCTCCGTCCACGATCAGCGGCTGCCCGCTCGGGGTCACCCCGTCGGTGCCGACCGCGGGCACCACGACGGTACCGGCGACGTCGACCGTGTCCGCGTGCGACTGCTCGGCGGGCAGGGTGAGGGTTCCCTGCGCGAAGAACGAGGCGCCGGGCGGCAGCAGGCCGCGCCACGGACCGCTCTGGGCGAAGGAGTAGTCCGCCGGTCCGCCGAAGGCCGACAGGTCGGCCGTCCAGTCGGCACCGATGGCGGGACCCGCATCCGTCGTGTCCGTCAGCGTGATGTCGGTCAACCATGTCGTGCCGGCGTTCGTGACCACCCAGCGCACGGGCTCGGCCACACCGACCGGGTACTCGACGGCGTGATCGGCGTCGTTCGCATCCTGCGCGGGATCCACGAGGGGCTTCGCGGGCGTGACCCACGCTCCCGCGTCGTCGGTGATGGCAGGGTCGGGCTTGTTGCCGTCGTACTTGATCACCTGGATGGCACCCGTGAACGCGTTGTAGTCGTTCGAGTCCGACACCGGGATGCCGGAGAGCTGGCCGACGGCGTCGACGCTCGCACGGTCCACGTGCGCCTCGGAGGCGGTGCCCAGAGTGAGCGATGCCGTGCCGGTGATCACGTCGCCGGGCTGCCAGGGGCCCGCCCACGACGCCGACCAGGCACCGGTGGCGGGATCCTGCGTCGCCGGCAGCGGTGTGCCGTCGGGCAAGGTCCAGCTCATCGAGACCACGGCGCCGCCGGCGATCGTGACGTCGCCGAGCACGACCGAGACGAGAGGCTCGTCGCCGGCGTTGGTGGAACGGAACACGATCGTGCGCGTCTCACCGGGCGTGTACGCCTCGCCGTCGGTCATCGTGTCGGCCTCGTGGGCGATGGTCGTCCCCGATCCGTCACCCTTCTGGATGTCGACGATGGGACCGACTCCCGTCTCGGCGTGGAACGGGTCCTCGTCGGTCACGGTGAAGGGGGTGCCGTCGTCGCGCTTCGCCGTGACCGGCGTGCCGCCCGCGGTGGCGGGCTGATCGGTCGGCTTGCCGTCCGCATCCGCTTCGGGGACGACGACCGTTCCCACCACGGTTACCTGATCGGCGTGCGTGGTCGATGCCGGCAGCGTGAGCGTGCCCTCGGCGAAGAACGAGGCACCGGGAGCGAGAAGCCCCTGCCAGTTGCCGTCCTTCGTGAACGAGTAGTCCGCAGGGCCGCCGACGCCGGACAGGTCCGCCGTCCAGTCGTCGCCCACGGCGGGGCCGTCCTGGGTGAGGTCGACCAGCGAGAGATCGGTCAGCCAGGTGTCACCCGTGTTCGTGACGACCCACCGCACCTTCTGCGGCGTCAGCACCGGGTAGGTCACCGCAGTGTCCTCCGTGTTCGCGTCCTGCGCCGGGGAGAGGAGCGGCTTCGCCGGCACGATCCAACCGCCGGCCGTGTCCTTCACCGCCGGGTCGGGCAGGTTGCCGTCGTACTTGATGACCTGGATCGCACCCGTGAAGGCGTTGTAGCCGTTCTCGTCATCGACCGGCTGGCCGGACAGCGCGCCCTCGGCCGTGACCGTGGCGAGGTCCTGGTGCGCACCGTCGCCGACGCCGGGCGTCAGCACGGCGGTACCGACGATCACATCGCCGACGGCCCACTCGGTCGTGCCCGGCGCGAACGTGTTCGCCCACTCGGCCGTCCACACTCCCGTGGCGGCGTCGTAGTCCGCCGCCGCCGTCGATCCGTCGGGGAAGGCGAAGCTCAGCTGGGTCACGGCGCCTCCGGCGACCGTGGCGTCGGAGAGCGCCACCTTGCGCAGCGGCTCGGGACCGGTGTTGACGACGCGGAACACGACGCTGCGCGACTCTCCGGGGCCGTACACCTGCCCGTCCGTGACGCTGTCGGCCTCGTGGACGATGGCGCCCGTCGCCCGGTCGCCGTCTCCCTTGCGGATCTCGACGGAGGGCGTGACGGTGGTGGGGTTGGTGACGACGACGGCGATGGTCGTGGCGTCGCCGATCGTGATGGTCGAGCCGTTCGCCGCGGGAGTTCCGTCGACGGTCAGCGTGGGCGTGCCCCAGGCGGCGCCCGAGGGCAGTCCCGTCGTCGGCGCGACCTCGGTCACGGTCACGACGGTGCCCGTCGGCAGCGCCGGCGAGGTGGCCGTCTCACCGTTGCGCACGCTGAGCGTGCCGTCGCCGCCCGACCAGGTGTAGTCGATGTCGAACGTGGTGTCGGCGTCGAGGAGGGTCGAGCCCGGCCCCGTCACATCCTTGGTGACCGAGAACTGGCCGTTCAGCGGCGTCGTCGGGTTCTGCATCGTCACCTGCACGGTCGTGCCGTCGCCGATGAGGACCTTCGCGGTACCGTCGCCGTTGTCCACGACGCCTGTGCCGGAGAAGGCGACCGCGCCCCAGGCCACGTCGGGCAGGGTCGGCGGCGTCTTCTCGCGCACCAGGACCGTCGATCCGGTGGGCAGCGTCGCGGGTCCCGCGACGGTGTCGCCGTCGGTGACCTCGGCGAGGTCGGTCCACGTCGCGCCGCCGTCCGTGGAGTACTGGGCGACGAAGGCCGTCGACGCG
The DNA here is from genome assembly GCF_031453615.1 of Microbacterium sp. SORGH_AS_0428. Lineage (NCBI taxonomy): Bacteria > Bacillati > Actinomycetota > Actinomycetes > Micrococcales > Microbacteriaceae > Microbacterium > Microbacterium sp. SORGH_AS_0428. Next base: position 1,240,265 of record NZ_JAVIZT010000001.1, read on the forward strand.
GGCACCCGCGAGGCGCCGGGCCCGGTGACGTCCTTGGTGATCGAGAAGGTACCGGTCAGGAGTGTCGAGGGGTTGGTGAGCGTGAGCGCGGTGTCGGTGCCGTCGCCGACGGTCACCGTCGCCGTGCCGTCGCCGTTGTCGCCGGCGCTCCAGGTGGGAGTCGCGAAGGCGACGCTCGGATCGGCGCCCGTGATGGTGGGCTCGCTCAGGGTCACCACGGTGCCGTAGGGCAGCGGAAGACTCGTCGCCTTCCAGGCCGCGCTCTTCAGCTCGAGCGTTCCACTGCCGGCGGCCGAGGAGTACGCGACCGTGAAGACGGCGTCCTCGAGCTGATCCGAAGTCAGCGTGAAGTCGCCCGTGACCTGCTTGGTCACGGTGATCGTGCCGGGCGCGAACAGGGTGTTCGTCACGACGAGGGCGAGCGTCGTGCCCGTCCCGGTCAGTGCGCGGTAGCCATCGGCATCCGCTGCACCCGCTCCGGTCACGGCGTACGACTTCACCTTGGAGTCGTTCTCGGAGAGCTTGATGCGGGTTCCGACGGGCACGGTGAACGTGCCGGAGACCTCACCCGCTTCGAGGGTCACGCTGTTCTGCGTCAGCGGGGGCGAGAGGGAGCCGCCGCGGAAGTCGCGTGCAGCGAGATCGATCGTGAACTGCTGTCCGTCGGTCGCGGCGCCGCCCGAGGCGTCGATGTCCTTCTCCACCGTGAACGGAACGTTCGCGATGAAACCGGCGTCGATCGTGTGGTCGTTGAATCCGGCTCCGGCGATCGTCACCGAGGCCACTCCGGATGCGTCCGCGTCGGAGTCGACGGCCCGATCACCGCCCGCGGCGGTCTTCGTGAACGACGCGTCCTGCCAGCGCACGGCGCCGAAGCTCGTCGCGTTGGGTCCGCGCAGGTCCATGGTGCCCGAGGCGGGCTTCACGAAGGTCACCGTGTAGTCGCCGGAGGTGGCGAAGCCGTCGGCGTCGGAGCGGAAGTAGTACTCGCCGTTCTCGTCGGTCACCTTGGTGGCGACCACGGTTCCGGTGCTGTCGCGCAGTTCGACCGTCACGCCCGCGATCGACGGCTCATCGGCATCCTGGATGCCGTCCTGGTCGGCATCGAACCAGACGCGGTTGCCGATCTCGACCGGCGCCTCCCGCGCGACCAGCGCGACGGCGCCGAGACCGCCGCCCTTCTGGAACGTCCCGTCGGGCGAGGGCGTGCCGCCGCCGTCGGCGGTCTGCTCATAGCCGGAGAGCGAGCGGCCGTTGTTCTGGTTGAACCACTGCAGGCCGCCCAAGCGGATGCCGCCGAGCGGGTCGTAGGTCGTCGCGACGACCTCACCGGTACCCCGCATGCCGATGACCGAACCGAGGGTGTTCTCCCGGTGATAGGTTCCGCTGCCGAGGTTCTGGCGGTCGTCGTAGAACTCGCGCCCGCCGGGTCCTTCGGGCGTCGCGCCCACGGCCGCGGTGCGCGTGCCCACCACGCCGTTGTTCTCCATGACGAAGCCCGCTCCGCTGGGCGCCGCGATCAGCAGGTCGCCGCCGGATGCGGTCTCGTAGGAGCCGGTGCTCACCGTGCCCCAGTTGCGGTTGCCGCCCTGGATCGCGGTGCGGTCGAGCAGAGCAAGGCTCAGGTAGCCCTCGTCGTCGAAGTACAGGCTCGACAGGATCGGCTGGGGGTAGATGTGCCAGCCCCCGTTGGGCTCACTGACCGAGCCCCCCGTCCACGTCCACGTGTCGGTCCACGTGTTCCAGCGCTTGGCCTGCGTGCTGAGTGCGCCCAGTGCGACGTCGCCCTTGGCGTAGCCGAGCGACGAGGAGAGCACCTCGGTCCAGGTGCCGGGCGCGGCTGCGGGCGTCGAGAGCACGTGCAGCGACAGGCCCGCGGCGGCGGCCGAGACTCCGGGGCGAGAACCGGACGCGGTCTCGCCGGAGTCGACGTAGCCGACATAGATCGACCCGTTGTGCACCGTGACGGCCCAGGGGCGTTGGCCGTCGCCGAGCCCCAGATCCCAGGACGTGTAGCCGGTCGGCGTGACGGAGGGGTCGGAGACGTCGATCGAGTACAGCTTCTTGTCGTGGAGGTTGATGAAGAACAGCGTCGAGCCGTCGGCCGAGAGGGCGACGCCGCCGACGCCGATCTTTCCGGCCTTCTCGAAGCCGTCCACATCGTGGGTCGCGGTGGTCGCGGAGGTGAGTCCGCGAGCGGCGTTCGTCGCCGCCGTGCCGAGATCGATCCCCAGAGCGGTCAGATCGAGCCACGGGGTGACAGAGCCGGCATCCGAGGGCTTGCCGTCGGCGCCGAGCACGTCGCTGACCCGGTAGACGCCGCCGATGCCGAGCGATCCGAGTCCGCTCTGACGCTTGTACGTCGCGAAGGCGAAGACGCTGTTGGACTGCGGATGGTAGACGACGCTCGAGACCGCGCCGACCTCGCCGAAGGTCGCGAGGGTCGTGAGATTCGCGAATCCGGACGGCTGCGCGCCCCGGTAGCTCGCCTCGTACGGCAGCGCCGTGATGGCTGCGCCGTTGATGGCCGCCGGGGAGCCGCCCTGCGCCGTCGTCGGGGTGCCCGCCCGCTGGATGGACGTGACGATCGGCGCCTCGGCCTGGGAGTAGTCGCCCGGCTGGTTGAGCGCGAAGTCGACCCCGGACTGCCCGACCGTGGCGAACTGCACGCTCGTGCCGTTGCTTCCCGCCGTGCTCGTGCCGCTCGGCTGATACATCTGCGGCCAGCCCGAGAACTGCACCCCGACGGCCGGGCTGCTCGCCGCGGAGGCGTCGATCGCATAGGTGCCGTCGGCGGCGGACTGAGCCTGGCCGAGCACGCTGCCGGCGCCGTCGACGACGGTCACCGTCACGCCTGCGAGCCCACGGTCGTTCGCCTGTCCGGTTCCTGCGGCGTTGCCGGTGTCGAAGAAGCCGTTGCCGTTGAAGTCACGGAAGACGGTTCCACGCACCTCGTCCTGGGGTGCGGCCGATGCGGGTGCCGCGGCGGCGACGCCGGCGCCGGTGAGGGCGAGCGTCCACGCCATCGCTGCGCCGAGCAGACGCCGGCGAGCGTGTCTAGGGCGGGCAAGGGCAGTGGGCATGGCAGTCCTCCGGCGGAGTCTCGGACGGGCGTGCGAGAACAGGCGATGTCCCCCCTCGGGCAGGGAGGACATCTCAGGCTCTCGTTCGGATCGGGTGTCCAGCCGGGTGAGCCGGGTATTTCACCCGCCCTTTCACCCGCATCCGATGCCGACGCGGGCACCGGCGCTCTGCACGGTTAGTATCCGGTCATGCCTGCTTCCTCGAGGGGCCGTCTCGCGGCCGCTCTTGCTGCCCTCGCCCTGGCCGCATCCGCCCTCACCGCCTGCGCCGCTGAATCCGCGCCGCTCGAGACGGTCGCCGTGCCGGCGGATGCGCCCACGATCTCCGAGGCCGTGGCACGGGTCGCCGAAGGCGGGCTCATCCTCGTCTCACCGGGCGTCTATCCGGAGCAGGTCCTGGTCGACAAGCCGGGAGTGACCGTGCGCGGTCTCGATCGCAACGACACCGTCGTCGATGGCGAGGGGCAGCGACCCTATGGGATCGTCGCGATCGCCGACGGCGTGAGCGTCGAGAACCTGACCGTGACGGGAGCGACCTTCTACGGCGTGCTGGTCACGGGACTCCACGACGAGAACGGGCCCACGGCGCACGGCGGCGGCGGATACACGCACCTGGATCCGGAGAAGTTCCCGCCGGTGCAGCGCTTCTTGATCGATCACGTCACGGCGTACAACAACGGGCTGTACGGTCTGTACGCCTTCGACGCCCAGCACGGCGTGATCTCGAACTCGTACGCCTCCGGCTCCGCCGACAGCGGGATCTACGTCGGACAGTGCCGCGACTGCGACATCACCGTCAGAGACAACATCGCCGAGAACAACGCCGTCGGTTTCGAGAACGCGAACGCCTCCGACAGCGTGTACATCTTGGGCAACCGCTTCACCCGCAACCGCGTCGGTCTGACACTGATCTCCAACTACCAGGAGGCCTTCGTCCCGCAGTCGGGCAACACGGTCGTCGGCAACCTCGTCTCGGACAACGTCGAACCCACCTCTCCCGTGCAGGCAGACGGCGGGTTCGGGATCGGGATCGGGATCAGCGGCGGCACGAACAACGACATCCGCGACAACCGCATCACCGGCAACGCGCGGGCAGGGGTGCTGCTGGCGGGCACAGAGGATCTGCGGGCGCAGGGCAACGCCTTCACCGGCAACGCCTTCGAGTCCAACGGCGTGGACACCGCCAACATCTCCGGCCCGCGTGCGCCCGCACAGGGCAACTGCGTCGACCCGGACGCCGCCACGGTGCTGCCCGCGAGCCTCGCCGCAGACTGCGCGAGCGGCGTGGACCAGCCCGCCGCGGACTCGGCCGAGCTGCCCGCATCCGTCGCGCCGCCCGGCGTCAGCTTCCGCGCAGTGCCCCCGCCCCCGCCGCAGCCGCAGTTGCCGGACCTCGAGGCTCCCGCGCGCTCGCTCCCCGCCTCGGTGGGCACCCCCGACCTCAGCCGCTACACGCTTCCCGCGGCCGATCTGCTCGCCGCCGGGGCGCGCGGATGAGACGCCGCCTCGCTGCCGCGCTCGCGGTCGCCGCCGTCGCGGTCGCAGCCCTCACCGGCTGCGCGGCGGCGTCCTCCGAGGATTTCGCCGCCGGCAATGCGCGCCCCCTCACGAGCGAGGAGGCTCAGGATCTCGCGATCATGCGGCTGCGCAATCAGGATGCGGGCGCTCGCGCGGTCTCGTTCTCGCTCACCGAGAACGGCAGCGAAGCACGCTTCGACGGCTGGTACGACTACGCGACGGCCATCGGCTACGGACGCTGGCAGAGCGTCGATCCGCAGCTGCTGGTATGGAACGCGCGGGTCGCGGGCACGCATCCGGCTTCGCCCGCGACGCCGTCCGGCGACGAGGGCCCCGCGCCGCTGCCCATCCCCGACGCCGATCGACTCGACACCGACTGGGCCGGCGGAGCCCTGGATCCTGCCGGTTCCCGCCGTGATGCGGTGCTGTCGGTCATCGCGCAACTCGGTGCCGATCGCCCCGACAACCCGTTGCTGCTGCAGCAGGGCGGAGCGCTCTGGCTCGGCACCCGTGACGTCGACGGCGAGACGCTGACCGTCTACGCGGGGCCGGAGAGCGATCAGGTCGCCGCGACGCCCGCCGCCGATCCCGCCGCCGCGACCGTCCGCTACTGGCTCGACGACACCTCTCTCCTGCGCAGGCTCGATGTGCGCCTCGGCGGAGCCGGGGAGTGGACCACGGTCACGTTCGCGGATGCCGGCGGCGTCTCGCTGCCGGACGTGTTCACCGCCGCGACGGGGGCAGCGCCGTGAGTGAGACGCCCGCATCCGGGATCAGCCGACGGGCACTGCTGCTGGGCGGGGGCATCGGGCTCGGTGGAGCGGCCCTCGGCGCCGCTGGCGGGTGGGCGCTGGCACAGAGCCCGGCATTCGCTCCCGATGCCGCGGCGACGTCCGCGACCGCCACCGTCCCCTCGCGGGGCCGCACGCAGGCGGGCATCGCGCGTCCGGCCACGCCGCAGCGCAACGGACTGGTGGTCGTGGCCGACACCCCCGGGATCACCACGGCGGCGGGCGTGCTCGCGATGCTGGCGGCCCTCGGCGACCGCATCGACACGCTCACCGACCCGGCGTCCGCCGATCGCATCGTGCTACCCGACGGCCCCGGCGACCTCACGATCACGGTCGGCATCGGCCCTCGGCTGGTCGCCACGGTCGACGCGTCGCTTCCCGGGGCGGAGGCGCTCCCCCGCTTCGCCAGCGACGCGACGCTGTCCGAAGACATGCGCGGCGGCGACCTCCTGGTCTCGGCCTACGCATCGGATGCGGGTGCGCTGCACGCGAGCATCGCCGACGTCCTCGCCGCCGTCGGCGGCGCCGTTCGCCGGTGGACGCAGCCCTGCGTGCGAGGCGCCGGCCTGGGCACGATCGTGCGCAATCCGCTCGGCTACCACGACGGGATCATCGTGCCCCACACGGACGAGGAGCTGGACGAGAACGTCTGGATCGCCGACGGCCCCGCAGCAGGCGGGACGATCGCGGTCATCCGACGCCTGCGGCTCGACACCGCCGGTTTCGGCGCGCTCCCCGGTGAGCGTCAGGATGCGGTCGTCGGCCGCGTCCGCGCCACGGGCGACCCGCTGTCGGGCGGCGGCCCCACGGCCGAGGCGGACCTGACCGCGAAGAGTCCCGACGGCAGCTACCTCGTCCCGTCGCGCTCCCACGTACGCGCGGCTCATCCCTCGTTCACGGGCAGCCGGCTCATGCTCCGGCGCGGCTACGCGTACAGCAATGCCGCCGGTCCCGGCGAGGCCCTCGACGACGGCCTGCTGTTCATGTGTTTCCAACGCGAGCTCGACGACTTCGTGCGCACGCAGCATCGCCTCGACGAGACGGACGACCTGATGGCCTTCGCCACGCCGACCGCGTCCGCGTCGTTCCTCATCGTTCCGGGACGCACGGACGGCGCCCTCGGCGCGAGCCTGGGCCGTTGAGACTCAGAGCGGCAGGGTGCCGCGCATGACGGCGATCGCGCAGAGCAGGACGCTTGCCGCGAGGACGAGGGTCAGACCGAGCATGGCCAGGCGCACAGGGGCGCGGGAAGAGCGGGGCATAGAGGGCTCCGGGCGGTGAGGGTGCGGTGCCGTCGCAGATCGACGACGCGGCATCGGTCTCCGACGGACGAGATCGGGTGAGCAGACGCTACCTTCGGCGCCCAGCGGCCCGAACGTCCCTTCGCCGGGTTTCACCCGCCGCTTCACCCCGGCCCGCTCAGGCCGCGACGATCCCCCCGTTCAGCCCCGCGAGGGTCCCGACGACGGCGAGCGCGACGAACGAGCCGTTGAAGACGATGTGGGCGATGAGCGCCGCCCAGAATCTGCCCGTGACCAGCACGAGCACAGACGTTGCGAGCCCGAACAGTGCGATGGATGCGGCGCCTGCCGCCCCGCCGGACAGCGAACCGGTGAACTGGTGGAGCAACAGGAAGATGCCCGTGCTGATCAGGGCGGCTCCCGCGCCGGCGACCGACGGCGACCGCGTGAGGCGACGGAACACGGTGTACAGCGCGACGAGCAGGAAACCGCGGAAGAAGAACTCCTCCACGACGGGAGAGATGACCACGGGCACGACGGCGTCCACGATCCAGTCCACGCCCGACAGGCCGCCGTTGGTCGTGGACAACGCGGGCCAGAGCGCGGCGCCGCGCTCCGCCTGCTCGAACCAGCCGCTGATCAGGCGCAGGCCGAGTCCGAGGAACAGCCCGAAGAGCAGGTCCGTCGCCCGGAAGCGCAGGAGGCCGCGCGGCACCGAACGCGAGTAGGCGATCACGACAGGAACGATCATCGAGGCCCAGAGCACGATGCTGCCGACCCATCCGCCCGGGGTGCCGCCGATCAGCGTCGACGCCGCCGTCGCGATCAACAGGCCCGCGCCGAGCCCCATGAGCGCGCCGCCCACCAGCAGCCAGCTCCACCGCTGCGTCGTGGTGCCGCCCTGCAGCCAGACGCGCGGTGCGCGCGGACGCCGCCGCCGGGGACGACGCTCGGGTTCCGGCTGCTCGTCGATCTCCGCCTCGACGAGACCGAGGTTCTCGAATCGCCCCGCGCTCACCGCTGCATCCCGGCGGTGAGCGGTCCACGCTCCGTCCGCGGCGCGCTCGAAGCGCGGGGAACGATAGGCGTCGGACTCGCCGGTGCCCGGCTCGGTAGGATCGCTCACAGGGGCCAGGTTACCGGGCGGGGCCCGGCGGACAGGAGACACCGGCGATGCTCGAGGTACTGACGGTGTGCACCGGCAACATCTGCCGCTCGCCGTTCGCCGAGGTGATCCTCCGCGACGAGCTGGGGCGCACGGGCATCACGGCGGCGAGCGCCGGGGTGAAGGCACTCGTCGACCAGCCCATGACGCCCGAGGCGGCAGCGCTCGCCCACGCCTACGGCGTCCCCGAGGACCTGATCGACGCGCACCGCGCGCGCTGGTTGAACGAGAGCCATCTGCGCACGCCCGCACTCGTGCTGGCGATGACGCGCGAGCACCGCCGCGCGGTCGTCGAGCTCGCTCCCTCCGCGACGCGCCGCACCTTCACGGTGCGCGAGCTCGCCCGCCTGGCCGCGCACGTGCCGGACGACGATGCCCGCTCGGTGGCCGACGCAGCGGGATCCGATCCGCGCGCGCGGCTGGACGCGTTGCTCGCCCACCTCGTCGCAGTGCGCGGCGAGATCGAGGCCCCGGCCGATCCCTCGCTCGACGACGTCGTGGACCCCTACCGCCGAGAGTGGCAGGTGTACGAGCAGATGGCGTCCGAGCTGATGCCCGCTCTGGGCGAGACGGTACGACTGCTCGCCATGGCCGTGCGAACGTGACGGATCATTAGAGTTTTCAACCGTTTGCGTCAAGAGGTCTGCACCGACTCCCAGAGTTCTGCCAGAGTGGTGCGGTCAACCCGTCTCGAGCAAAAGGACTCCTCATGACTCAGCAGCCCGCTCCCGGCGTCGACTACCCGGGCAAGACTCTCGGGGTCGTCGGCCTGGTCGTCGCGATCTTCTTCAACGTCATCGGCCTCATCATCTCCGCCATCGCCTTCAACCAGTCGAAGAAGGCCGGCTACAAGAACACGCCCGCCCTCGTCGGCATCATCATCGGGGCCGTGCTCTTCGCCCTGGGAGTCATCCTCTGGATCGTCGCCATCGCCGCCGGCGTCGCCGCGGTGAACATGAACAGCTACTGAGATCACCCCACACGAGGGGCCGCATCCGTTCGGATGCGGCCCCTCGTCGTTGATGGGATGCGGCGGACGGTGCTCGCATCCCTCGTTCTTTATTCACGGTCTGCGGCGCCGATCCGCGCCGCGAAAGGGAGTTGAGTAGGGCACGTGGACGCAGAGAGTGCGACACGGGTGCCGGTGGAGGCAGACCCCTGCGGTGGGTTGGCGGTCTCTCTCCCCGACACGCCTTCCGTGTCGTGACGTGTTCGCCGGTTCCCGCACAAGCGCAGACGTCGGGACCGGCCACGATCTGCACCCGCACTCGGACCGCTGCGCGGCGTTTCGACGCCGTCGCAGCGGTCCGAGTGGTTCGATGTCGAGCCGGTCGTGTCGCGGTGGGGCGGGCGGGGCTCGGGATGCCGATCGCCCCCCTCACCGCGAGACGACCGGCCCGCGCGCCGGGTCAGGATGCGGCCAGGCTCCCCACGCCGCCGTCGTGATAGACGAGCGGCGCCGTGCCGCGATGACTCGATCCGCCGAGCACCTCCAGCACGACGAGTCGGTGATCGCCCAGGGGCTCGTCGCTGTGCACGCGGCACTCGAGCCACATCCGCGCGCCGTCGATGAGGATGGCGCCGCCGTCGGTCTGCGCGGTGACGAGGCCGGCGAACCGGTCCCCCGACCGCGACGCGAGCGTGCGTACCGCTGCCGCGTTCTCCTCACCGAGCACCGAGACACCGATACGTGCGGCGCCGGCGATCAGCGGCCAGGTGCGGGAGGACTGTTGAGCGGAGAAGAGCACGAGCGGGGGATCGAACGAGATGCCGAGGGCGAACGAGGTCGCCACCATCGCCTGCGGCCCCTCCGAGGTGAGCGCGCAGATCGCCGCGATCCCGGTGGGATGCTGCGCGAACATGTCGCGCACCGCATCCGCATCCTTCGGCGCGGCGGGCAGGACGGTACGGGCGATCCCGTCGGGTCCGGGGACGATCTGCGCCCACGGGTGATTCCAGGTCATTGCGGCTCTCCTCCGCGCCCACGGAGCGCAGTCCGCGGGCGCACAGCCACGCTAGGAAGCCGGTGTTACGTGGGCTTTACGCGGGAGTGAAGATGCCTGACAGCGATCAGTCGATTGCCAACAGCTATCGTCATGCCGCGGGACGCGCGACGCGTTCCCGCACCGAGCCGCCGCCGTCGGTGGCGCCCCGGTCGCCGGCGGCGCGGATGTCGCGCACGGTCGCGCCCGACGCGTCGCTCGACGCGCGCCCGCCATCATCGTCGGCGGGGAGCATGATCGTGGCCGTCGTGCCCTTACCCACGGTGCTGCTCAGCAGCACCTCGCCGCCCTGTCGTTCGATGAGCGCCTTCGTGCTCGCCAGCCCGATGCCGGTCCCGCCGTCATCCGGGTTGGACAGTCGCCCGCGTTCGAGGGGGTCGAAGATGCGCTCGAGATCCTCCGGGGCGATGCCGCGCCCACGATCGGAGATCGCGATGCGCACCTGGGAACCGTCGATCTCGACGGAGATCTCGATGGGACCCTCGCTGTACTTCGCCGCGTTGTCGACCAGATTCGCGATCGCCCGTCGCAGCGCCACCGGGTCCGCCTGCACCGCGACCGACCGCGGCGAGCGATAGCGGATGCGGCCGTACGCGTCGCCGGGAAGCACGAGCTCGGCCGCCTCCCGCACCGTCACGGAGGCATCCGCACGGCTGCGCGCCGGACGCGGGCGGGTGGGCACGAGACGCGCCGAGAGGTCCTGGATCATCGTGGCGAGGTGATCGGTGACCGCGGAGATGCGCTCGACGGCGGCGGTCGTGTTGCCGCCGGGCTCGGCCATCAGATCCACGTAACCGCGCAAGGCGGTGATCGGCGAGAGGAAGTCGTGGGCGAAGGCGCGCAGGAAGTCGAACTCCGCATCCTCCCGCTGTTTGGCGGCGGTCAGGTCGGAGACGATCTTCACGAACCCGGCGACCTCCCCCGCGTCGTCGCGCAGTGCCGTGATGATCACGTGCGCCCAGAACAGCGAGCCGTCGGCACGCACCCGCCAGCCGTTGTCCTCGACCGACCCCCGCGTCGCAGCGATCGCGAGCAGGCGCAGCGGCACACCGCGCAGCCGATCCTCCTCGCGATAGAAGCGCGTGAAGGAGGAGCCGAGGATCTCCTCGGGCGTGTAGCCCTTCAACTTCTCGGCGCCGGGATTCCACCCCACGACCCGGCCCTCCACGTCGAGGTGCACGATGGCCACAGAGGTGACCTGCGCGGTCCAGTCCTGCACGAGCGCGCCCGTCGCGGCGTGCGCGGGGACGGCGGTGACAGGAACGGGCAGGCCCACACCGGATGCGGGTGCGGCGGCGGGCGCCTCGTCGAACGCCGGCGCGGCGGAGGATTCGGGCTCGGAGATATCGGCTCCCATCGGGACGTCGATCAGTTCATCGCTCGTCGGTTCGAGGCGTCGGGTACGCGTCATCTGGATTCTGCCCCAAACGCGCCCTGACCGCATCCGCTCATCGGCGACGCGGCTCGCGGTGTAGCACATCCGCACACCGGAAGGGGGGCGCTCGACCGAACGGGCGACCGGGAGTGACGATGGCGACACGCATCCGCAGAGGAGGAGACGGACATGTCCGAGAACGCACACGAGGAACTCGCCGGCCTGATCAAGAAGTTCCGGTTCGCCATGGTCACCACCATCGAGGCCGACGGCAAGCTCGTCGCGCACCCGCTCACCGTGCAGGAGGCGGAGTTCGACGGGGATCTGTGGTTCATCGTCGGCACGGGGACCTCCGCCGCGGTCAATGTCGCGCGCGAGTCGCGCGTGAACGTCTCGCTCAGCAGCGACGACACGTGGGTGTCGCTGTCGGGGACGGCCGAGATGGTCGATGACCCGGCGAAGCTCGCCGAGCTGTGGAGTCCCGCCGTCGACGCGTGGTTCGAGGGCGGCCCGGCGGACCCGGCCGCGGGTCTCCTGCGCTTCCACGCCGACAGCGCGGAGTACTGGAGCGCACCCGGCGGCAAGATCGTCCGCGCCGTCGCCGCTCTCACGGGCCACCGCGTCGAGGGCGAGAACGAGACCGTCGAGCTCTGAGGCGTCGCGCCCGGGCCTCCGAGGGCCCGGGCGCGGTCGTGTCACCGCGCGAAGACCGCCTCGCCGTCCACGAGGACGAGCTGCACGTCCTCCGCGCGAGAGCCCAGGACGATCCGCGCCTCCGGCGACATCGGCGGGCCGTCGGATGCGGCGCGAACGACCAGGTCGGCACGCTTGCCCGGCTCGAGAGAACCGATGAGCTCCGCCATGCCCAGGACCCGGGCCGCATCGATCGTCGCGTGAGCCAGCAGCTCGGACGCGGTCACCCGCCGATCCCCCGTTCCGGCCGCGCGGTCGAAGGCGAGCGCGTGTCTCATCTCGGCGACCATGTCCGCGGGCGTGTTGAGGCTGCGATTGTCGAGGCCGAGACCCACCACGATGCCGGCCTCCCGCAGCTCCCCCAGCGCACTGCGGTCGGCACCGGAGTACATGGAGGACGCCGCGCAGTGCACGCCGCCGCATCCGTGTGATGCCAGACGCTCCCTGTCGCCCGCGTCGGTCGCACTCAGGTGGGCTCCGACCAGGCGCGGACCCAGCACTCCCAGCCGCTGGAGGCGGTCGACCGCCCGCTCGGGCCTTCCCTCGGGGTCGAGGATGCCGGCGGCTCCCGCGTCCGACGCGCACAAGTGTGTCGTCATGCCCGGCGCCCCGAGAGCGCCCAGCCCCACCAGCAGCGCGTCGGAGGCCATCTCGGGCAGTTCCGTGCAGGCGAACACCGACACTCGCCCCGCCGCCGCGTCCAGCGTCGCGGCGGCGAAGCGCAGCGCCGTCCGCGTCGGGGCGATCAGTGCGTCGCGTCGGAAGCCGCCCGCACGTTCCGCTGCATCGAGCCACGAGCTCCACGAGGCGGGCAGGCGATCGGAGACCATCGGCGCCAGGATCCAGCGCACCCCGGACGCCCGCGCGGCCGTCGCGCTCGCGGCGAAGGCCGCGTCCGCGCGACGCGTGCCGACGTCGCCGACTCCCCAGCAGTCGAGCACCGTGGTGATGCCGGCACGCGCCGCATCCGTCGCGAGGCTGCGCACCGCATGCGCCGCATCCGCTGGAGTGAGGGCGAGGACGGTGCGGTAGTACGTGCCGAACAGCCAGTCGAAGAACGGCACCGACGCGTCCAGCGAGCCGGCCGCGGCCGCATCCATGGAGTGGGTGTGCGCGCTGACGAATCCCGGGTGGACGATGCCGCCACGTGCGTCGATCCGCTCGCTCGCCGCCGGCGCGGGCCCCTCGCCCACCGCGTCGACGATGCCGTCACGGATCGCGATCCACCCCCGGACGACGCGCCGGGAATCATCCATCGTGACGACGTGAGCGTCGTCGATGACGACGTCGACGACGCTCACGCGCGCGGGAACACCGGGATGCGGCCGAGAACCGCGATGCGCTCGACGTACGGTTCGAGTGCCGCGGGCCAGCCCTCGCCCTCGGCCAGCAGCGCGCCGATCCCGACGATCTCGGCACCGGCCCTCTCGAGCAGGCGCAGTGCGGCGCCCGACGACGAGCCGCTGGAGATCACGTCGTCGACGAACAGCACCCGCTTGCCCGCGACCGCGGACAGGCGCGCCCGATCCAGCAGCAGGGCGGCGCCCGTCGTGCTGGTGATGGCGTGCACGGGCTCTTCCAGCGCGTCGCCGAGGTGCACCTTGCGGGTCTTCTGCAGGATCACGTAGTCGTCGAGACCGAGCGCGCGAGTCACCTCGATCGCGACGGGGATCCCGAGGGTAGCGGGGGCGACGACGACCTCGACGCCGGCATCCGCGAAACGCTCGGCCAGCTCGCGCCCGGCGGTCTCGGCGAAGCGCACCCCGTGATCGATCACCATCATCAAGGCGATGGACAGGTCGTCGGAGACGGGGATGATCGGCAGCGTGATCTGCTGGCTGCCGACCTGGGCGAGATAGGTGTTCTGCGGGCATGTCCGGAGGCTACGCCGTGCGTGTGTCGCCCCGGTTTCGCGCCCGCCCCTGCCCGAACTCCTGCAAAACCGCCACCCTCAGCCGCATCCGCCCCCGAATCACCCCATCTGCAGGAGTTCGGGCACGCCCGGCGCCCACTCGGGGGACGGATGCCGCACGCCACCCCGGCCGGCCCCCCCGGCCGCGCGCCGCCGTCTACCGCCCACCCTCGGCAGCGCGAACTCCTGCAAAACCGCCACCCGCAGCCGCATCCGCCCCCGAATCACCCGATCTGCAGGAGTTCGGGCACGCCCGACGCCGCACCATGCCGACCAGGGCAGCCGCAGCGCTGACCGCGCGCCTCAGCGCGGCCGCGCGGCTCACCCGCGGAGGGCCGCGATGGGTTCGATGCGAGCGGCACGGCGCGCAGGCAGCCAGCCTGCGGCGAGCCCCACGACGGCGCCGAGGAAGGCTCCTCCGACGGCGACCAGGGGGTTGATCACCGGGCTCCACCCCGCGATCACCGACACCAGGACGACCGAGAGCACGGCCACCGCCGAGCCCATGATCCCGCCGAGCATCCCGATGATCGCGGACTCCGCGATGAACTGCCCCGCGATCTGCCGCGGGGTCGCGCCCAGCGCGCGACGCAGCCCGATCTCGGGCGTGCGTTCCATGACCGAGAGCAGGGTGACGTTGGCGATGCCGAGTCCGCCCGCCAGCAGCACGATGACCCCGAGCGCGATGAAGACGACGTTCACGTCGGCCTGCACGTTCTGGCTCAGATCGCTGCGCCCGCTGGGGGCGGCCACCTTGATCTGGTCGGGGGCGTCGGGGGCCAGGGCGAGGGGGGCCTGATCACCGATCTGCGGCCCCGCACCGACGTCGACGCGCGCCTGGATGCTGCCGGGAGCGGCCAGCGAGAAGTCGGCGCGCGCGGTGCCGACCGGGATGATGACCGCATCCTGCAGGTCGGCGCGCCGCTCGAAGGAGTCGACGATGCCGATGACGGCGTACGCGAGTCCGTCGATGAAGATCGAGGGCTGACTGTCGACGCGATTGATGGCGAGCCGATCCGCCTCGCGGGCTCCGAGCACCGCGACCCGGTCGCCGCGCGCATCGTGCCCCGCGTCGAACATGCGCCCCTCGGCGACCCGTCCGCCCAGCGCGTCGAGCAGGCCCGAGGATGAGGCGACGACCGGAGCGGGAGCTGCGGATGCGGCCGACGGGTCGTACACGGGTACCGCGGTGATCGCGGAGCCTGCGGGCAGCGTCACCTCGGCGAGCGTCGCCGCCGCGACCACGCCCGCGAGCCGCTCGACGCGCTCGGCGCCGTCCCAGGGCAGACGCGCCGTGGCGACGGAGGCGCCGGACTGCGTGCGCGCTTCCGCGGGCGTGATCTCCACACGCGTGGCCGCCGCCTGATCGAACTGGCGGGCGATCTGACCGGCTGCCGTCTGCGCGAACCCGAGGGTCGCGACGAGGGCGCCGATGCCGAGCACGGTGCCGGCGATGGTCATGATGAGCCGCGCGGGCCGCGAACCGATGTCGGCCGTCGCCTCGGCGACGAGGTCCTGCGACGTGAACCGGTCGGCACGGGGCGTGGGCGGCACCAGCGCGCCGAGGTCGACGTGCTCGCGGGCGGCGGCGCGGCGGCGTCTCATGCCACCTCGCTCAAGCGGCCGTCGGCGATCCGCACGCGGCGGCTCGCCCGCGCCGCGACGGCGTCGTCGTGCGTGATCACGATGAGGGTGAGCCCGTCGGCGCGCAGTTCGTCGAAGAGGTCCATGACCTCGTCGGAGGTGCGACGGTCGAGGTTTCCCGTGGGCTCGTCGGCGAGCAGCAGGCTCGGACGGCTGACGACCGCGCGCGCCACGGCGACGCGCTGGCGTTCACCGCCGGAGAGCAGTCCCGGCAGGAAGCCGGTCCGCCCGCCCAGCCCGACGCGTTCGAGCGCCGCACGGGCACGGTCCTCCCGTTCGCCGCGCGGCACGCCGCTGTAGAGCATCGGCATCAGCACGTTGTCGAGCACCGTGCGCCGCGACATGAGGTGGAAGGCCTGGAACACGAACCCGATCCGGCGCGCCCTGACGGCGGCTCTGCTGTCCTCGTCGAGGGATGAGGTGAGCACCCCGTCCAGGTGGTACTCCCCGACGCTCGGTCGGTCGAGCAATCCCAGGATGCTCAGCATCGTGGACTTGCCGGAGCCGCTGGGACCGACGATCGAGACGTAGTCACCCCGCTCGACCGTGAGGTTGATCCCCTTGAGCGCCTGCACCTCGGGAGGCCCGGGGAAGGACCGGGTGACGTCGCGCAGCTGCACGAGGGGCGCCGCCGTGCCCGAGTCGGTCCCGGCCGCATCCGTCACGGCCGCGGTCTGCGTCATCGTCCGACCACGACCAGGTCGCCCTCGTCGACCGCGCCTTCGAGCGGGGTGATCTCCACCGCACCGCTGGCGGCCAGGCCCGTCTTCACCGTGACCAGGCGGGTCTTCGCGTCGGGATCGCGGGGGTCGCCTTCGACGACCTCGACCCGCGCCTCGCCGCCGGGCCCCGCCGTCAGGGCGGCGACGGGGACCGAGAGGACCTCGCCCTCGGTCGCTCCCACGGGGATGGCGACGCGCACGTTGGAGCCCTGCATCTGCTGGATCTGCTCGGGCGTCAGCGGGTCGGGCTCCAGCTCGATCGACCAGCGCCCGGTCGAGTCCTTGCTCGTGCTGGGAGCGAGAGCGGTGATGACGGCGCGGTGAGGCGTTCCGTCGGGCAGATCGAAGCTCGCCTCGCCTCCCACCTGCAGCAGGGCCGCATCCGCTTCGCCCGCCGATCCGGTCAGGCGCACGGTGGCGCCGGAGACCGTCATCGCAGCGCCCTGCAGAACCGCTCCGCGTGCGACGTTGACGGCGTCGACACGACGCGGCAGGCCCGTCAGGTACAGCACCTCGGAGGACGGCAGGAACGCCATGGACCCCTCGCGGGCGCGCTGCAGATCCTGCTGCGCCTGCTGCACCTGCGCGTTCGCGGCGTCGACGGCCGCGCGCTGCGCGGAAGTGTCGGCGGGCGCGTCCAGCTGCTGACGCTCGAGCTGGCGCAGCGCGAGCGTGTCCTGCAGATCAGCGATCTCGGATGCGGGTCGGTTCGCCGCGATCGCGTCGTCCACGGCACGCTGGGCGGCCGCGACCGCGTTGTCGGCGCTCTTGACGGTGACGACGTCGGCTCCCGATCGCGCCTTGTCCAGGTCGGACCGTGCCGCGGCGACGGCCTGCTGGGCCGAGCGCACGCCCGCCTCGGCGGCGCTCACGGCCTGGGCGGCACCCTCATCTCCGGAGGGGGCGGGGTAGCCGACGGCCGCGTAGAGCGCCGTGATGCCCGCAGCCGTCTGGGCGTCGAACACGTTCGATGCGGGCTCTCCCCCGTCGATGCCGACGCTGCGCAGCGCGTTCTTGAGCTGCACGACATCGGGCCCCGAGACGCCGAAGCGCAGGCTCCGGTAGGCGGGCAGGTCGCCGGGCAGCACGATCACGGGGCGTCCGGCGACTTCCAGAGCGATCGACAACGAGTTCAGCTCGGCGCCCACCTCGGGCACCTGGCCGGTGACGACGGCAGGCCCCGACAGGGTGGCCGTGTCGATGGTCACCTCCACCGCATCCGCGTAGCCGACGTCGGCGCGGATCGTGACGTCGTTGCTGAGCTCGCCGAACTCCACCGGGACCGTGATGAGTCCGGGCTCCGGAGCGTCCGCGCGGGATGCGGCCTCCACCGGTGAGACGACGAACGTCCCCACGAGCAGTCCGATCACGAGGCTCGCCACCGCGATCGCGGAGGTGATCCACAGCGGGCGGTTGCCGCGGAACACGCGTCCCCACCCGCGCAGGGCGGCGAAGCGCCCGCCGGGAGAAGCCGCATCCTCCGTGTCGGTCACGCGCGCAGCCGCATCC
This sequence comes from Microbacterium sp. SORGH_AS_0428, assembly GCF_031453615.1. NCBI lineage: Bacteria > Bacillati > Actinomycetota > Actinomycetes > Micrococcales > Microbacteriaceae > Microbacterium > Microbacterium sp. SORGH_AS_0428. Next base: position 1,257,921 of record NZ_JAVIZT010000001.1, read on the forward strand.
TCGCCGAGCAGCTCGCGTGTGAGCGCGGAATCGTCCGAGGCGTCGTCCGGGGCGGGATCGAGGTCCGTTCGTGCCACCTCGGTCAGCTCGCCTGCTCGGAGGCCGCCTTGAGGGCGTCGAGGTCAGCCTTGTTGTCGGCGATGAACTGCTCCTCGAGCGCGAACTGCACCTTCTCGTACGCGTCGCGGTAGTTCGTCTTCTCACGGCAATCGAGGTCGGCGATCGCCAGCGCGATCTCCTCTTCGCCCAGCTCCTTGAGCTTCGGGTCGTCCTCGACGAACGCGGTCTGCCCGCTGTAGTACTCGTTCAGCTTGTCGGAGATGCTCGTCTGCGCATCGCCCTGCTTGGCGAAGCCGGAGTGGCCGGCGTCGGCCATGCACGAGGCCCAGTCCGCGTCGATCTTCGCGAAGCCCGGGTCGTCGGCCATCTTCGTGTAGAAGTCGTTGATGGCGTCGTTGATGCCCTGGAACTCCTCGTCCATCATCGGGTTGGCGCCGGACTCGTGCTGCGCCCAGCCCTGGCAGCCGGCCTTCGTCCAGTCGTACTCGTAGGAGCCGTCCTCGTTCAGCTCCTCCTCGGTGGGAGACGGACCGTACAGCGCCTCGTAGAACGCGGCCTGCTCCGACTCCGACAGGCTCGAGACGTAGTCCTGGTTCGGGTCGACGTACTGCTCCTGGTCCGTGGGCGTCTCGTCGCGGCCGGGGTAGTTGATCATGCCGTAGCCGTACTGGGTCACCCAGTCGCGGTCGTCCGGCTTCCACTCGACGTCGCTGCTGCTGCTGAAGGACACCGACTGGATGTTGGGCGTGTAGTCGAAGCCTTCCTCCGACATGCACTTCGCCACGAGCTCCTCGGACTTCTTCTGCTGCTCGGTGAAGCGCGCCTCCTGCTCTTCGGGAGACAGGTCACCGCCCCAGATCGAGGACAGGTAGGCCGACAGCGGCGACTCGGGGCGGTCATCACCCTTGTTGCCGTCGTCGGGTGAGCAGGCGGCCAGAGCGAGCGCCGCGACGACGGTGAGCGGCGCGATGGCGAGCAGGCGTGAACGTACCATGATTCCCCCATAGGATCACCGGCGCCGATGCGACGACGCACATGCTCAGCTTAGGGATCGCATGACGTCTTCCCATCTGGGAAGACGCCGCGCATCCTTCCCGGCGCATCGGATAGGGTGTCGCGCCGCTCAGATCAGGGGCAGTCGCGCACGCAGGACGGCGCCACCCGTCGCACCGGCGGCGAGTTCGAGCGTGCCCCCGACGACGTCGAGCTGCTGGCGCAGGCGAGCGAGTCCCGACATCCGGGCGTCCACGGCGGGCGAGGCGCCGTCGCTGACCACCTCGAGCAGCAGGACGCCACGCGTCACGCGTGCGGCGAGACGGATGCGGCGCGCACCGCCGTGGCGCAGCGCATTCGTCTGCCCCTCCTCCAGCACCCGCACCACGACGATCCGCATCCGCTTGTCGATGCGCGCACCCAGCACGGCGAGCAGCGGCGACGCGTCGTCGACGATCTCGACGTGCGCAGGGGTACGCGCCGCCAGCGCACGCACCGCGGGCGCAAGGCCCCGGTCGAGATCGACGGGGTACAGCCGCTCGCTCAGGGCGCGCAGCTCGTGCTCGCGCAGGCGGGCGAGCGTGTCGGCCACCTTGATGACGCGCTCGGGCATCGGCGTCGCCGCGGCGATGTCGCGCAGCTCCGCCTCCAGCACGACGAACGTCCCCTGCACCGAGCCGTGGATCGTGGCGGCCACGTCCTTGCGCACCCGCATTTCCTCGGCGCGCACATCGTCCATGAGGGTCAGCGCCCGCTCCTGCGCCTCGATGCGGGTCAGATCCGCCTCGCGCGCGCGACGCCACACGTCCGCGAACTGGAGTCCGCTGCCGAGCGCGAGCAGAGCCAGCAGGAAGGTCATCGCCGTCTCGAGGCCGACCACGCGCACGGCGCCCGCCGACGCCGCATCCACGACACCGCTGAGCACCTGCAGAAGGGAACGGGTGAGGGCGGCGGCGACGCCGAGCGAGAGCACGATGACGCACCGGGCGCGCGTGCCGCGCCGCTCGGGATGCAGCAGGAAGGCTCCGCCGACCACGATCGCCGCGGCGGAGAAGTTGTAGGCACAGCGCAGCACGATCTCGGAGAGCGGATCGGGGGCGAGCTGGCGCATCTCGTCGGAGACCACTCCGAGCACGAGCACGGCCTGCACGCTGGCCAGCACCGCCCCCAGTCCCGACACCAGCGCGGTCGCGCCGACCATGATGCGCGAGAGTGCACGCTCCTCGGATGCGGCCGCCCGCGCCACCGGAGAGACGGTGGCCGATCCGGCGCGGCGGGCACGGCGGATCGAGCGGGCGGAGAGGGGCGAGCTCACTCTCGTTCGCGACGCCCACGCACGACGATGGTCACCAGGGTGGCGAATCCCACCAGGCCCAACGCCCCCCACACCCACGGCAGACCCTGTGTCGCCGCAGCCGCCCACGCGGCAGCGTTCGCGAGAGACATCGCACGCCCTTCCCAGACCGGACTCCCCCAGGAGACCGCCGTGACGAACCTAGTGCGGACGCGGTCGCCACGACAGCGCGGCTGAGTAGTTTCCCCCGGCGCGACCGTCGGCCCGGATGTCCGATGAGCGTTATCGTTCACCGGCCCGAAATAAGGGCTGTGGCAGGATGGTGCGCGATACTCCCGATCTGAGAGGCACCATGGAACTCAGCGACTACATCCGGGTTCTGCGGAAGAACTGGCTGATCATCGTCGTCGCAACTCTCGTCGGGCTGGGGGCGGCCGCCGGATACTCGCTGACCCGCACGCCCCTCTATGAGTCGCAGGCCTCGGTGGTCGTCTCGACCCAGTCCAGCGGCAGCGTGCAGGAGATCTCCCAGGGCTCGACCTTCACCCAGCAGCGCGTGGCGACCTACGTCAACGTCGCCACGAAGCAGCTGGTGCTCGATCCCGTGATCCGCGATCTCGGCCTCGACATGAGCGCCGGCGCCCTGGCCAAGAACGTCAGCGTCAGCAGCGTGCTGAACACCACCTTCATCACGATCGCCGTGACCGACGCCGACCCGGTCAAAGCCGCCGACATCGCCAACGCCGTCGCAGCCCAGCTTCCGCTCGCGGTCCAGGAGATCGAGCCGTCCACGGGCGGCGAGAGCCCGGTTCGTCTCACGACGGCGAGCACGGCGGTGCCCACGAACGTTCCGGTCAGCCCGAACGTCCCCCTCAACCTCGCGCTCGGTGCGCTCATCGGCCTCGCCGTCGGCATCGGCATCGCGGTGCTGAGGACGGTGCTCGACACCCGCATCCGCACCATCCGCGATGTCAACCAGATCACCGACCGCCCGATCCTCGGCGCGATCCCCTTCGACGCGAAGGCGGCGGAGCGTCCGATCATCATCCAGGCCGACCCGTACAACACGCGGTCGGAGTCGTTCCGGGCCCTGCGTACCAACCTGCAGTTCATCGAGATGGACGGCGGTCACTCCTTCGTGATCACCTCCTCCATCCCGAGCGAGGGCAAGTCCACCACGACCGTGAACCTGGCGATCGCCCTCGCGGATGCGGGAAAGCGCGTCGCTCTCATCGACACCGACCTGCGCAAGCCCAAGGTCGCCGAGTACCTCGGCATCGAGGGCGGAGCGGGGCTGACGGATGTGCTCATCGGTCGTGCGAAGGTCGGCGACGTGATGCTGCCCTGGGGCAAGCGCCCGCTGTTCGTGCTGCCGGCGGGCAAGGTGCCGCCGAACCCGAGCGAGCTGCTCGGGTCGCGTCAGATGGCGCAGCTGCTCGAGGCGATCAGCCGTGACTTCGACGTGGTGCTTCTGGATGCTCCCCCGCTGCTTCCGGTGACGGATGCGGCGATCCTGTCGCGCGAGACGACGGCGGCGATCCTCGTCGTCGCGGCGGGTCGCACGACGACCGGTCAGCTCACCGCGGCGCTCACGGCTCTCGAGACGGTCGACGCGAAGGTCGGCGGCATCGTCATGAGCATGGTCCCCACCCGCGGACCGGATGCGTACGGATACGGCTACGGATACGGATACGGCGGCTACGGGACATATGGCACGCCTCCGGAGCCGGCACCGGCGAAGGCGAAGAACTCACGCAAGCGGGCGCCGGAGGACGACGCCGGCCTCGACGAGCTCGTGAAGGGCTCCTGAGCAGAGAGGCGTTCGTGCGATGTCCTCACGTCGTCGCCCGATTCATCGCTCCACCCCCGTCAGCCGCGCGCTGACGGGGGCTCTCGTTTCTGTCCTGGCGGTCGCCGCGATCGCACTCGCGGTGTTCGCGCTGACGCCGCGCACCCCGCCCGACACGGGGCCGCTCCGCACGACCGCGCCGTCCATCGCACCGCCCGCCTCGTCGTCCCCCTCACCGTCCCCGACCGCATCCTCCTCGTCCCCGCCGATCGCGCCGGTCGCGGCACCCGGCGCCCAGGAGCGGTTCCTCGCCGTGGGTGCCCAGGCGATGTGGCGGGCGTCCGCCGGCGACTGCGGGACGGTTGCACCCCTGCTGGAGCGATCCACCGACGGCGGTCAGACCTGGAGCGACGTCACGCCGCGCTATCTCGGCATCGGCGAGATCCTGCACGTGGAATCGTTCGTCGGGACGGAGGCGCGCATCGTCGCACGCGTGGGCGACACCTGTGAGACGCAGGGACTGCGCACCTTCACGCAGGGGCGATTCTGGGAGCAGGATGCGGCGACCCTCGCCGCGGCGACCTATGTCGACCCGGCGGCCGCCAGCGTGATCGTGACCCCGTCGGGCCGCATCGAGGCGCCCTGCCCCGCCCCCTGGGGTGCGCAGGGGGACGACGGCGCGCTCACGATCGTGTGCGACGGCGTCGCGCAGCACTGGGACGGCGGCAGCTGGCAGGTCGTGGCAGACCGCGCGGTCGCCGCCGTCTGGACGACCGACGGTGCGCGCACCGCGCGCACGGACGCCTCCTGCGCCGGCCTCCTCGTGGGCGACACCTGCCTCGCGGACGCCCCCGCCGGCCCCGCCGCCCTCGCCACGTCCGCCGACACCCTGTGGCTCTGGGCCGGCGACACCGTCCGCGCGCTGCCCTGACCCGCGGGCGGCCGGGGCCTCAGGTGGGGGCATTGCGCTGGCGGCTTCGGTCGAGCCGCGCCCGAACTCCTGCATATCGAGCCCCCACGCTCCCCGACGGCCCCGCCCGCGCCAGATCTGCAGGAGTTCGGACGCGCCGATGGTTCGGGGACGCCGGTGGGGCTTCGTGTGCGCCGATGGGGCTTCGGGTGGCACCCTAGGCGGCGTTGCGCCGTCGGCTGCGGTCGAGCTGCGCCCGAACTCCTGCATATCGAGCCCGCACACTCCCCGACGGCCCCGCCCGCGCCGGATCTGCAGGAGTTCGGGCGCGCCGGCACCCCTGCCCGCGCCGCATCCGCCCCGGCACCCCTGCCCGCGCGGCATCCGCGCCGGCACCCCTGCCCGCGCGGCACGCTCCCCCGGCACCCGTGCCCGCGCGGCACGCTCCCCCGGCACCCGTGCCCGCGCGGCACGCTCCCCCGGTGTACGGCACCCGCACGCGTTCGGGCCGGCGCGCATGTGCCACAGGTCTGCGCACCCGCCATAGACATGGACCGGCGCGGATGCGCAGACCTGTGGCATCTGCGCACATGCGACGCAACTCGGGCACGCCGACGCAGGCACCACGAGACGGGCACCACGAGACGGGCGCCACGAGACGGGTACGACGAAGCGGGGTGGGCCCCGAAGGACCCGCCCCGCTTCGTCGTGCTCGGTTCAGGCGCGGCGTCGCATCCGCGACATCAGCAGCACCAGAGCCCCCACAGCCAGCAGGCCCGCCGCCATCCCGGCCCAGGGCAGCGGGTTCACACCCGTCGCGGGCAGTGACGCGGCCACCGGCACACCCGGCGCACCGGGCGCAGCCACGACGAGCGCGGACGTCGCGACGGCGGTGGACCCGCCCGCGCCGAAGCCGATGGCCACCAGGGTGTGCTCACCGGGAGCGAGGTCCGTGGGGACCGTGACCTCGAACGACGCGGCACCGTCGGCATCCGTCACCGCCGCACCCAGCAGGGTGGGCGTGGAGTACGCGAACGCCTGCACGTTCGAGCCCGCGAGGAAGCCGGAAGCCTCGACCGTGACCTTCTGCCCCGGGGTGACCGAGCTGACTGCACTGCCCGACGCGTCCACGAAGCGCACGCTCGCGCCTTCGGTCGCGGCCGGCACCGTCTCGGGCGCGGCGTGGGAGAGCACGGATGCGGATGCGGACACCGCCGGCTCGGCCGATCCGACCGACGTGGACGCCACGACCGAGAAGGTCATCGCTCCGGCCGGAAGACCCGTGATCACGCACGAGGTCTCGGTGGTGGTGCAGCTCTGGCCGCTCGGCACAGCGGTGACGGTGTAGCTGACGGGTCCCGCACCGCCGTCGTCTTCGGATGCGGGCCACGAGACGAACGCCTGGAAGGCGCCGGGCACCACGTTGACGGTCTCGGGGGCCGCGGGCGCGACGGCGTCGATCAGGATCTTGACCGTGGCCGTCGCGACGCCCGCCTCGGCGCCGGTGGCGGTGATGGTGAAGGTCGTCTTGTCGATCGCGTCGCCGGTCGGGGTTCCGCTGATCACACCGGTGCTCGCGTCGAGCGACAGCCCGGCGGGCAGCGTGGGGCTCACGGCGTAGGTGACCGACCCCGAGAAGCCCGTCGCCGTCAGCGGGGACGTCGCCTCGATGGCCTGTCCGTGCACAGCGGCGAGCGGCTGATCGGACGGAGAGAGCCCCGCCACCACGATCCCGAACTGCTGCGACGCCGTGAACGTGCCGTCGCTCGCGGTGAGCCTGAACACGCTGCGCTCGAGCGCCTCGCGCGGGCTTCCGGAGATGACCCCGGTCGCCGCATCCAGCTGTAGACCGCTCGGCAGCGCGGGTTCGACCGAGTAGGTCACGGGGCCGGGGAAGCCGGATGCGGTGGGAGCCGCGGTCGGGTCGATGGCCGTTCCACGCGTCGCCTGGAGGATGGTCGTGGCCAGCGCGAGGGCGGGCTTGATGGCCAGCGAGATCGTCGCGGTCGCCGTGGCGTCGCCATCCGTTCCCGTGATCGTGTACTCCGTCGCCGCCTGCGCCGTCGTCGGCGTGCCGCTCAGCACACCCGTGGAGCCGTTGAAGGTCAGTCCCTGAGGTACGGCCGGGGCGATCGTGTACGTCACCGTGCCGTCGAAGTTCTCCGCCGTCAACGCGGAGGATGCGGGCATCGCCCTGCCGACGGTCGCGTTCAGCGTCTGGGTCGCGGGCGAGATCTCGGGCCGTGCAACGAGCGAGATGACGGACACGGTGCTGGTGTTCTGACTGCCGACATACGCGGTCGTGCTGTCGGGCGACACGGCGAGCTCGTACGGACTCGAGCCGACGGAGACCGTGCCACGCGTGTCGGTGTCGGCGGTGTCGATGACCGTCACGGTGGACGCGCGGGCGCTGGCGACGAGGACGTGCGATCCGTCCGGCGTCACGGCGACGCCGTAGGGCAGACTCCCCACGGTGAGGTCCGTGATCTTGGTCAACGCGACGGTGTCGATGACGCTCACGGTGTCGGTGCCGCCATTGGTGACGTAGGCGCGGGTGTTGTCGGGCGAGATGGCCACGCGGCGGGGGCCGTCGCCGACGGGGATCCGCGCGATCTGCTGCTGCGAGGCGAGGTCGACGACGGCGAGGTCCTCGGACTCGTAGTTCACCACGTAGAGACGCTTGCCGTCGGGTGAGACGGTGACGCCCCAGGGCAGAGAGCCGGTGAGCGTCGGAACCGTGCCGATCTGCGCGTTCGTCGCGGTGTCGATGACCGAGACCGAGCCGCCGTTGGCCGTGTAGACACGCGAACCGTCGGGCGAGATGGCGATGCCGCGGGGGCTGTAGCCCGTGTACCCGGTGACATTGCCGATCAGCGTGTTGTCGACGAGGTCGAAGACCTTGATGGCGCCGCCGCTCCAGTCGGCGGTGTAGGCGCGCGTGCGGTCGGGGGTGACGACGATGCCCATCATCGCTGCGCCACCGGCGATGGTGGTCTGCAGCTTCTGCTCGGCGGTGTCGATGATCGACACGCCCTGAGAGCCGTAGCTCGCGGTGTAGACACGGGACCCGTCAGCCGAGATGGTGAGCGCGGTCGGCGTCGATCCGACGCCGATGCTCGCGATCACCTCGGGGGCGAGTCCGGCGGCATAGGCCGGCGTCGCCGCGAGTGCGGCGGATGCGGCCAGAGCCGCCGTCGTGACGCCGGCCGCGACGCGCCGCCATGCGGACCGTCGAGGGGCGCGCACGAGCACGCCGGACAGGGGTGTATCAGTCAATTGGAGCCTCCCGATCCCGGGCGCGCGTATAGAGAGAGGAGTGCGCGCGGGGTGTCTTCCGACACTACGAGCGAGTCGCTCCGCATCCGTCACCGGCGGCAGGCCACCGCGTAGAACTGCTCAGTCCACCCGCTGTCCACCTGTAGTTCACGTTGCCGAGCCATCCCTGACATCTGCACGACCGACCGGCCGCCGCACGCCTCAGCATCCACAGGCGGTCTCACCCGCACCACCGATCGTGCAGACGTCGTCCGGGCCCGACGGACCCCCGCCCCGGCCCGACGGAACCCCGCCCGGGCTCGACGGCACCCCGCCCGGGCCCGACGAACCCCGTCCGGGCCCGAGAGGCCACACTTTCCCGCATCCGCCACAGTCATTGCCTGGCGCACCTGCGCAAAGGTGTCGCATCTGCGCACATGCGACTCAACTCGAGCACCCGCACGGGCCCCCGAGGCAGCACCTACCCGACGAGCGGGCCGCCGAGCTTCCAGTATCCGAGGAACGAGACGCGCTCCTTCGGCACCCCCCGCTCGGCGGTCAGGTGGCGGCGGATGCGGGTGACAGCCCCCGCCTCGCCCGCCAGCCACACGTAGTCGGCATCCGCCACGCGCGCCTCGCGCACGGCCGCCTCGAGCGCCTCGCCGGCGACGGCCGCGCGCGCCACGAGCCGCACGTTCGCGCCGGCCGGCGCCTCGGGGCTCACGATGTCGTCGCGAACGTCCGCCGCCTCCAACAGCACCTCCGCACGGCCGCCCTCGGGCAGGGTGCGCAGGATGTTGGCGATCGCCGGGAAGGCGGTCTCGTCACCGACGAGCAGCCACCGCGTGCACCCGGGAGGCGCCTGCCAGTGCAGGCCGTAGCCGGTCCAGCCGTTGCGCCGATCGGGTCCGGTGATCCATAGACGCTCCCCCGGCGTCACTTCCGCAGCCCACGCGGATGCAGGACCGGGCGGATCGTGCAGCAGCACATCCACGTCGATCTCACCCTGCTCCGGACGGATCGCCGACGGCGTGTAGGTGCGCAGCACGTTGCGCTCGGTCTCGGGCAGCGCCTTCCATCGGGCGTACCAGTCGGACGGATGCGGTGTCGGCTGCGCCATGAGTCCGAAGTCGGCGAGGCTCCCGTCCGGCAGGGGAAGCACGAGCTTGATCCGCTGATCCAGGCCCCACGGGGCGAAGTCGCGGAGTTCGGGCGCAGCGAGCGTGAGCCGCCGCCATCCCGGCGCGATGGCGCGCGCATCCGCCACGGTCACGACGAAGGCGCTGTACTCCCAGGGCCGCATCACGCACCTCCGAGCGGCACGACGAGGGGTCCGCCGGTCACCGGGTCGGCGATCACCATGTTGGGCAGGCCGAACACCTGCTCCACCCGTTCGCTGGTCACGACGTCGGCGGGGGCCCCCTCGGCGACGATGGCGCCGTCGCGCATCGCCACGATGTGGCTGGCGTAGCGGGCGGCGTGGTTCAGGTCGTGCAGCACGGCGACGATGGTGCGCCCCGTGCGGTTGAGCCTGCCGAACAGCTCCATGAGCTCCACCTGGTGCGCGATGTCGAGGAAGGTGGTGGGCTCGTCGAGCAGAAGCAGGTCGGTCTGCTGAGCGAGCACCATCGCGACCCAGACGCGCTGTCGCTGCCCGCCGGAGAGCTCGTCGACCTGGCGAGACGCGAGCTCGCGGGTGCCCGTCGCGTCGAGCGCGTCGTCGACCGCACGCTCGTCCGCATCCGACCAGCGCCGGATGAGGCCCTGGTGCGGGTAGCGCCCGCGGGCGACGAGATCGGCGACCGTGATCCCCTCCGGGGCGATCGCGGCCTGCGGCAGGAGCCCCAGCCGCCGGGCGACCTCCTTCGCGGGGTAGGCGGAGATCGCCCGCCCGTCGAGCACGACGTTTCCGGACTGCGGCGCGAGCAGGCGCGACAGTCCCCGCAGCAGCGTCGACTTGCCGCACGCGTTGGGGCCGATGATCACGGTGAACGAGCCGTCGGGCACGCTCACCGTGAGATCGGACACCACCATCCGGCGGTCGTACGCGAGGCTCACCCCGTCGGCGATAAGGCGAGGGGCGGGTGGATGCGGGGACTCAGGCACGGCGACGGATCTCCTGGATGATCGTGACGACGAGGTAGATGCCGCCGAGCGTGACGGTGACGACACCGGCGGGCAGCACGACGGGAAGCAGGTGCTGCGCGATCACGTCGGAGGCGAGCAGCAGCAGCGCGCCGACGAGGGCGGCGAGCGTGAGAGAGAGGTACGGCGTGCGCGCGAGACGCCGCGCGATCTGCGGCGCCGCGAGCGCGACGAAGGCGATGGGGCCGACCACGGCGGTGGCGATCGAGACCAGGCCGACGCCCAGCAGCAGTGCCGTGCTGCGCACGAGGGCGGGGCGTGCCCCGGTCGCGGCGGCGACGTCGTCGCCGAGGTCGAGCTGGCGCAGCCGCGGCACGAGCACCGCGGCGGCGATCAGCAGCGGAACGGCGCAGGCGAGCGCGCCGCCGAGCGCAGCGGCGGTGATGCCGATGAGCGAGCCGGCTCCCCAGGCGGACGCGAACATCGCGGTCTCGAGTTCGACCTGCAGGAGCATCCACGTGTTCAGCGAGGCGAGCATGGCCGAGATGCCGATGCCGATCACGATGAGCCGGAAGCCCTGCACGCCGCCGCGTCGGGCGAGGGCACCGATCACGAGCGCGACGCTCACGCCGCCGACGACGGCACCGATCGTCAGAGCGGGCCAGCTGCTCGACACGAGGGTGAGGGTCAGCAGCATGCCGGCGAACGCGCCGTTGGACAGACCCAGGATGTCGGGGCTCGCGAGCGGGTTGCGCGTGACGGTCTGGAAGAGCGCACCGCTGACGGCGAGCAGCGCCCCCAGGGCGACGGCCGCGAGGGTGCGGGGCAGCCGCCACTCGAGCACGACGGTGCGATCGAGGTCCGTCCCGCCCCCGGCGAACGCGGTGAGCACCTGCCCCGGATCGAGCGCGTACGAGCCGAGACCGAGCGAGACGACGGCGAGCGTGCCCACGGCCGCGGCGAGCGCCATCCCCACGACCACGCTTCGCGCGCGCAGGCGGATGCGGAATCCCCGGTATCCGACCTCGAGCCGGCGGTAGCCGGCATCCGCGAGCGCACTCATCCGAGCCCGCTCACGCGACGGCGCATCGCCAGAGCGATGAGCACGGGCGCGCCGACGAAGGCCGTGACGATGCCGGCCGGCATCTCGGCGGGGGCGATGAGCACGCGCCCGAGCACGTCGGCCGCGAGCACGACGACCGGTGCGAGCACCACCGAGACACCCAGGATGACGCGCTGGTCGACGCCGAACACCCACCGTGCGACGTGCGGCACCATGAGCCCGACGAATGCGATCGGGCCGACGAGCGCCGTGGCCGCGCCCGCGAGCAGGGTGACGGCGATGACGACGAAGACCCGGATGCGGCGCACGTTCGCTCCGTGGGACCGGGCCACGTCGTCGCCGAGGGCCAGCGCGTTGAGTCCCGGCGCGACGGCGAACGCGATGATCAGGCCCACGGCGATGAAGGGGACGATCGCGACGAGCGCGTCGGCTCCGGCGCCCAGCAGGCTCCCGGCGTGCCAGCTGCGCATGGCGTCGAAGGCATCGGGGTTGCTGAGCGTCATCCCCGTGACGAGCCCCGAGAACACGGCTCCGAGCGCGACGCCGGCGAGGGTGAGCCGGATCGGGTCGGCGCCCCCGCGCCCCGACGAGCCGATGAGGTACACGCCGAGCGTCACGACGAGAGCCCCGGCGAAGGCGAGCCAGACGAAGGATGCGGGATCCCGCATCCCGAGGAACGCGACACCGAGCGCGACGGCGAACGCCGCGCCCGCGTTGACGCCGAGGATGCCGGGATCGGCGAGCGGGTTGCGCGTGAAGGCCTGGATGAGGGCCCCTGCGACGCCGAGGGCCGCACCCGCGGCGATGCCGGCGAGCGTGCGCGGCACGCGCAGTTGCCACACGATGTACTGCGATTCGGCGGTGCCGCCGCCCGCGAGCGTGTCGAGGACGACGCGGGGCGACAGCGGGTTGGCACCGAGCGCCAGCGACAGCAGGACCGCGGCGACGAGGGCGCCCACGAGCGCGAACGCGCCCACGGCGACGCGCAGGCTTCGAGGCCGTGCGCGCCGCCGTGAGCGGGCTGCGAGAGTGAGGGTCACCGAGCGTTCGAGAGGTACTTCTCGATGTCGTCGAGCACCTTCATCGCGCCCTTGGGTCCGACGCCGGAGACCCAGTAGCTGGTGTCGACCAGAGTGACGTCAGGGAACTCCGCGGCGTTCTGCGCGATGGCGGCGGGAATCAGCGAGGTGTCGGCGACGTCGGTCGCGGTCACGAACACGTGGTCGGCCTTCGCCTGCAGGATGTTCTCCGGCGAGATGTCGGCCTGGATGCCGTCGGCCCAGTCCTGGTCGGGAATGGTGAAGCCGACGCACTCGAGCAGGCTGCCCGCGAAGGAGGTGGGACCGTACAGGCTCAGCGTCGTCTCGTCGCGGGGACGGATCAGCTGCGCGGTCTGGCCGTCGACGGCGTGCTCCTTGCCGATCTCGTCGCAGCGCGCGTCGACGTCGCCGAGGAGCGTCTGGACCTCGTCCTCGTGTCCGAGCGCGTCGCCGATCAGCAGGGCGTTGTCGCGCCACGGGTCGGCCTGGGTCGCGATGAACACGGTCGGCGCGATCGCGCTGAGCTGGTCGTACAGCTTCGAGTGGCGCGCCTCGGTGCCGAGGATGAGGTCGGGCTTGAGGGCCGCGATCGCCTCGAGGTCGGGCTCCGGCACGGTGCCGACAGGTTCGACCCCGGAGGCGTCGAGGTAGGCGGGGATGCCCGACACGTTGCTCGCGACGGCCGCTCCCACCGGGGTGATGCCGAGCGCGACGGCCGTGTCCAGCTCGAGCGGCTCGAGCGTCACGACCCGCTGCGGGTCGGCGGGGACCTCGGTCGTGCCGCGCGCGTGCGTCACCTCGTGGGTGGAGGCGGCGGCCGGAGTGGATGCGGCGGGCTCGGCGGATGCGGCGGAGCAGCCGGCCAGGCCGAGAGCCGCGACCGCGGCCAGCGCGAGGGCAGCGAGGGAACGGGGACGAGCGGGCATGCGGCCGCCTTTCGGGTGATGCGTTCGGGACCCCGCCGTCGCGCCGCGACGAGCAGGTAAGCACAGCCTAACCAACCTTGCCGCCCACTCTCGACCTCCATCCACACCCCGCCCCGCGACGTCTGCACGACCGGTCGCCCGCCAGGCACCCCATCGGGCACGGGCGCCCCCACCTGCACCACTCGCCGTGCAGACGTCGCGGCATCGACGTGCCGGACGCCGCGACGGTGGGCGAATCGGCGGGTGAAAACGCGGCATCTCCGGCATATGGCGGCGCGGGGCGGGGTTACGTTCACGTCGCCGGACGCACCCGACGCACCGGCTGAAGATTTGCTCCGGACTGGGGGGCAGCGGGGTGGGGCAGCGACGCCCCACCCCACTGGACTCGTCGCCCCCTCCCCCGGCGGCCCCCTGCCCTCGCCCGCCGCGGCAGGATCCAGCTGGCATCCGTGGGCGGTCAGCGTGCACATGATCGATGCCGGCCTCGTCGCCGACGTGACGTTCACCGTCACGAAGCGCATCGCCGCGGGAAGCCCGGCGCCGCTGGCGGGTCAGACGTTCACGATCGATGTGGGCGCCGCTGCAGCTGACCGACGGCCAGACGGTGGACGGCCCGCAGAACCTGCGTGTCAGCACGGTCGTGCAGGTGCGCGAGGTCGCTCCGACCGGACCCGCCGACGCCACCTGGCAGACGCCGGTGTTCAGCGGCACCGGCGTGACGCCCGGTCAGCCGGCGACCCTCACTATCGGCACCGCGGGCGAGGTGCACGTGCTGCTCGAGAACCCGACCGAACCGAGCGACGGGCAGTTCTCGCTGCTGAAGGACGTCACGGGTCCGGGTGAGCCGCTGCTCGCTCCGGGCACGGTGTTCCCCGTCACCTACAGCTACCCCGGCCAGCCCGGCGGAGCCCAGCCGGTGAACCTGACCAACGGCACCCCGTGGTCCTCCCCCGCGCTCCCGACGGGCACCGTCGTGACGGTGACCGAGGGTGCTCCCACCGGCGGCCTGCCGAACGGCGCGAGCTGGGTCACGCCCTCGCTCGAGATCGACGGCGTCGACACGCCCAACGGCGCGACGTTCACGATCGGCGCCGACAGCCGCGTCGCGGTGGTCGTGGACAACCCCACCGACGTCACTCCGAGCGAGGTGCCGTGGGCGGCCGGCGGTGTGGCCGCGGTGATGCTCCTGCTGGGCGCAGGAATCGTCATCCTGGCCGGGTGGCGTCGCCGCACCCGAAGCGGTCACTGACCCACCCTCCCTCACGCCCGCAGGCGCCCTTTTCAGGGCCCTGCGGGCGTGACCGTTCCCGGGGCAGCGCTTCTCCCCAGCCTCCGCAGGCCGCCCACGAGCACAGCGAAGCGAAGCGCCACGCTCGTGACGAATACGGGGATGATGCGCTCACGCCACGACGAATAGCACTGCTGCGACCCGACCGAGGCGAAGGAACCGCTTAGCATCCGGGGATGATCAGGATGCGGGCGAGGACTCGATTCGGATATGCGCTGGGAGGTATCGCCTCCGGCACGTACGGCACTGTGCCGGGACTGATCCTCATGCCCTATCTCACGGATCTTCTCGGGGTCGAGGCGGCGATCGCCGGGCTCATCGTGTTCATCCCGAAGGCGTGGGACTTCTTCCTCAACCCGATCGCCGGCCGCGTGTCCGACCGGTCCCCCCGCCCGGACCGGCGCCGCCCTTTCCTCTTGCGAGCCGGCGTGATCCTGGCGCTCACGTTCGCCGCCATGTTCTTCGGCCCCAGCGCACCCCCCGTCGCCGGCGCGCTCTGGGTGCTCGCACTCTTCGTCGCATCGGCGACGGCGTACGCGTTCTTCCAGGTGCCCTATCTCGCCCTCTCGGCGGAGATCACCGACGACTACGGCGAGCGGACACGCCTCGTCACCTGGCGTGTGATCGTCTTCACCCTGGCGATCCTTGTCTCCGGCGCCGCAGCGCCCGCACTGGTCGAGGCGGCGGGCGGACTCGCCGGCTATCGGATCATGGCGGGGGCGATGTCGGCACTGATCCTCGTCGGCACCGTCGGCGTGTGGTGGGGCACCCGAGGCGCCGCCCGCGTGCGCAGCGAGCCTGCCGGCGGGCGCCTGCGCACACAGCTCGCCGCCGTGCTGGGAAACCCGGATGCCCGGCTTCTCGTCATCCCCTTCGTCCTGCAGGCGATCGCCATGGGGATGGTGCTCAGCGGTGTCATCTACGTCGCACGACATGTGTTCGGCGACGCCTCCCTGGCGACGACCTGCTTCGTGTGCTTCGTGGCCCCGGCCATCCTGCTGACTCCGGTGTGGGCGGCGATCGGGCGGCGCCTCGGAAAGCGCAACGGATTCGCGGCCGCCACCGTGGTTCAGATCACGGGCTTCATCGGACTGTTCGCCGCGGCCGGCACCGGGCAGGGGGTCCTGCTCGCCGCCGCCGCTGTCGTCGGAGTCGGCTACGCCGGCGGCCAGCTCTTTCCTCTCGCCATGCTTCCGGACATCGCCGCCGACGACGCGAAGCGTTCCGGACTGAACCGGATCGGGATGATCGCCGGGGTGTGGTCGGGATTCGAACTCCTCGGCTACGCGCTGGGTCCGGCGCTGCTCGGGGCGACGATGAGCATCGGCGGCTACGTCGCCTCCACGCAGATCGATCTCCCGCAGACGGATGCGGCCAAAGCAGCGATCGTCATCGGCGTCTCCCTCGCCCCCGCACTCCTGTGCGCCGTGAGCCTGGTGCCGCTCTCGCGCTACACGCTGGATGCGCGACTGCGGCGAGAGGCACTCACCATTCGACCGGAATCCGTCTGATCGAACGCCCCTCACCGTCGAGGAGATGGCCGTTGCGTTTCCACGTGCGCAGCACGGTCCACCGGTCGGCGACCTCGACGGCGGCGGCGTCCTGCCAACGATGCTCGATGGACGGCAGGGCGGTGAGGGTCCGCATCCGCACACTCGCGAACACGGGCGACGGACCGACGACGACGCCGGCCCGGTGCGTCTCGGCGAGCAGACCCGCACGATCCGCTGCGGCGTCGACGTCTCGGGCGCGTGCCCACAGCACGGCCGCGCGCCCGAGACCCGCCGCCGACATGGCGAGGTCGCAGCCGAAGCGGAGAACCCCGGCGGCGATCGCCCGATCGAGGGTTCGGCGCATCGTCGGCTCCGACACGCCCAAGCGTCTGCCCAGAGTGAGCACCGCGAGCCGCGGATCATCGGCGAGCGCCGCCGCGATCTCCGCGGTGACCTCGGGCGACGGCGGGCGCACGTCGCGACGCGCTCCTGCGGGTGCGACCAGCACGCGCTGCTGCGCGCGCGAGAGGGCCTGCAGTCGCCACGTCGAGTCCTCCTGCGCGATGGATGCGGCGACGTCGGCACGCCGGATGCCGGCGCCGAGCCCGGCGATCGTGCGCACGCGCGCGCCGATCGCCTCGAGTCCGCCCGACTCGGCGACGACCGCCAGGACGCCCGCGGACGTCTCGTCGAGAGCGATCACCCAGGGCATCAGAGCGATCGCGTCGCGTGCCGTCGCATCCGCATCCATCAAGACGAGCGCGACATCGGTCGTTCGCGCCCACCGTTCAGGTGTCGGCCAGATCGTGGTCCAGGCGAGCCCGCCCGCGCGCAGGTCCTGCCAGTGGCGGGTCACGGTTCCGGTGTCTGCTCCGACGGCGGGCGGCGATCCGCGCCCACGGCGCCCGGGCGTCGATCTGCAGCGCGTGGACGATGGCGAGGTCGAGTTCGCTGAGCGAGTCGGGCATACGACGAATATTCTCACGGGCAACGCATTCGGTGACGAATACAGGGCATCATCTCTGCGAATGACGGACTCTACATACCGTTGTCCGTATGACGATGACGGAATCGGCGATGATGGACACGATCCGAAGTCTCGTCGCCCTCGCTCCTCGCGCCACGGGAACCCCGGGAGGCGATGCGGCGGCCGACTACGTTCGGGGCCGCTTCGAACGCGCGGGCCTCGCGACCCAAGAGCTGCGCGTTCCGTCCTTCCGATGGGAGGCGAGCGAGTGCCGACTCGAGCTCGGCAGTGAGACGATCGAGTGCGCGCCCATCCTGCATTCGGGCCTCGTGTCGCACGAGTGGACCGGAAGCGCCTCCCACCGCCTCGTCGCCCGCGTCGTCGACATCGGATCCGGCCGGGTGGCGGCACACGACGTGCGCGGCGCGATCGTGCTGTTCGATCTCACGTTCGACATGACACTGGCGCACACTCTGCCTCTCGCGCGCTACATCCACGATCCGAACCGGCGGATGCTGCGCCGCGACGTGCTCGCCGGCCGCAATCCTTACGTGACCTCGCTCGCGCGGGTGATGCGCGATGCGGCGGCGGCGGGCGCGGTGGGCCTCATCGGAGTCCTGCGCGATTACCCCGACTCGCGCAGGTATCACAACGAGTACTACCGCCGCACACTGTTCTCCCTGCCGGGCGTATGGGTGACGCGCGCCGAGGGGCGGCGGCTCCGGCACCTGATCGATTCGTCACCGTCCGAGGCGGCTCTGACGCTCACCGTCGAGCGTCGCAGGGTGACCTCGCGGAGCGTGATCGGCGTGTTGCCCGGGCGCACCAGGGATGCGGTGATGGTGCAGTCTCATCACGACTCCGTCGGTCCGGGAGCGGTGGAGGATGCCTCGGGCACGGCGGAGGTGATCGCGTTGGCCGAGCACTTCGCCGCGCGCGACCCCGCGATGCGGGCAAAGACGCTGATCTTCGTGACGTTCGACACGCATTTCACCGGGTATCAGGCGCATCAGGAGTTCGCACGACGTTTCGTGCTCTCGCGCGGCGCGCCGTGGCGCATCGTTCTGAACACGACCATCGAGCACATCGGCCTGCGTGCCCTGGAGGGCGCCGACGGCGGGTTCGCCGACACCGGCGAGACCGAGCCGCGGGGAATCTTCCTGAACGTGAACCCCGCCTTCGCCCTGCGGATCGCACGCGCGGTGCGCGAGAACGGCATGCACAGCACGACCCTGTTGGACGCGACGGCGCTCGAGTTCTTCGCGAACGGCATCCCCACCGATGCGTCGTTCACTCTGGTCAGCGGCGTTCCGACGGTGAGCCTGATCTCGGGGCCGCTGTACCTCTACGACGACGCCGACACGATCGAACGCATCGACCGCACGCAGCTCGTGCCGGTCGCGCGGTTCTTCGCGCGCATCATCGACGACGCGGATGCCCGCCGAGGCGGTCTGCTCGGATTCATCCCGCGTCGCCTGCGGCAGCTCCTGCCCCGCGGGCGCTGGTGATGCGCCACGGCACGACCCGCCGCGTCGCCTTCCCCGCCACCGGCATCGACGGGTCACTGCAGCAGCAGACGGGTCTCGTGCATGTTCCGCACCTGCCGGCTCCGGCGACCGGCTTCCCGATCGCGGTCTACGGCCATATGACGACCGGCGGCGGTCCCCGTTCCGCGCCGAGCACGGCGGATCCGACGCATCCGGAGTGGCGCCGGATGTCGCAGGGCGATGTCCTGTGCGACGCGCTGCTCGCGCGGGGGATCGCGGTGCTCCGCCCGGACTACGAGGGGATCGGCGGTCCCGGCATCCACCCGTATCTGATAGGCCCGTCGCTGGCCGAGTCCATGATCGCGATGGCGCGCGCCCGCACGCTCTTCGCGGCTCCCCTCGGTGACACGTGGCTCGCGGCGGGGCATTCGGAGGGCGCCGTCGGCGCGTTGTGGGCGTCGGTCTCCCCCGAGCCCGACGAGCGTTCTCGTCTGGTCGGAACGTGCGCTTTCGCGCCGGTCACCCGGATGGATCTCAGCATCGGCGCAGCGCTGCGAGTGCCGATCACGGCACCCGGCAGCGGCGTTATCTCCGCATTGATCGGGCTCATGGTGCGCGGCGCAGCCACGGTCGACGCCGACCTTGCGCACTTGTGTGCGGGCGACGGGCTGAGTGCGCGTGCCCGGGCGCTGTGGCCGGGCCTCGGCAGTCTCTCGCTCACCGAGCTCGCGCGCCGCTCCTCGTGGGGCGGCATCGCGCCCGCGGCGATTCTCGGAACCTCGGGAGGAGAACTCCGCTCACGCTTGCTCGCGTCCTTCCGCGAGAACGACGTTGCCGCATTGCGTGGCTTTCGCGCGCCGGTGCGGGTGGATGCGGCGGCCTTCGACGAGGTGGCGCCTGCTCCCCTCACCGGCGCGCTCCTGCGCCGGTACCGGCGGGCGGGCGTCGATATCACCTCGCACTGGTGGCCGACGCACCACTCCGGCACGATGCACGCGCGGTTCGCGCCTTCCCGCGCGGCCGCCTGGATCGCGGAACGACTCGGTCATTGAGCGAGCCGACTGCGAGACGAAACGCCCCCACCCTCCCCGGTCGTTGAGCGAGCGCGGCGAGACGAAACGCCCACCGGTCGTTGAGCGAGCCGCAGGCGAGACGAAACGCCCCCACCCTCCCCGGTCGTTGAGCGAGCCGCAGGCGAGACGAAACGCCGGGCTTCATGCCCAGAGCATCGCCTCCACGTCGTCCACGAGCGCCGGCGCACCGCCCGCCATCGCGATCCGCTCGCCGATCCGACGGGATGCGGCGGCGAACCGAGGATCGGCCAGCACACGGTCGACGGCGCGGGCGATCTGCGACGGCGACGGCCGGCCGGTGCCGAGACTGAGACCGGCGCCGGAGAACTGCACGCGCGCCGACGTCTCCACCTTGTCCTCGCTGTCGCCGGCCACGACGATCGGCACCCCGTGGCGCATGGCCTGGTGCAGCCCGCCGTAGCCGCCGTTTGTGACGAAGACGCTCGTGCGCGGCAGCAGCCGGTCGTAGGGCAGGTAGTCCGCGGCGAACGCGTTGCGCGGCAACGGCGGCAGATCGGATGCGGCCCGACCGCCGGCCGTGAGCACCACTTGCACCGGGCGGTCGGCGAGGGCCTGCAGCGACGGACCGATGAGCTCCGAGAAGTCGGTGTTCGCAACGGTCCCCTGCGTCACGTGCACGACGGGCACGTCCGGGTCGAGGCGGTCGATGAGCTCCCCCGCGGATCCGCTGGATGCGGCGGGCGCCGCCATCGGGCCGTAGAAGCGGAGGTGTGCGGGCGCGTCGCTGCGCGGGTACTCGAACTCGGCGACCGTGAACTGCGCGAGCAGATCGCTGCGCGCGAGAACGTCCATGAAGAAGGCACCGTCGAGCCCCGGGGCGTCGAGCCGGGCGAGCAGGTCGTCGAGCGCGCGATGGGCGCCCGACAGCACCCAGCGGGCTGAGCGGTTGAGCACCGCATCCCGCATCCGTCCGATGGCACGCCAGCGCGCCGGCACGATACCGAGCCCGTAGGGCGGGCAGTCGCGGCTGGAGAACCCGGCGGGACCGACACCGCACATGACGACGAGCGGCCGTTCGGATGCGGGGCGCGCGAGCAGCCCCTGCACGCCGAGGAACGTCATGTCATGGAACACGACGTCGACGGGCTCTTCCGCGAGGAGGGCGTCGAGCTTCTGTGCGGCGGGCAGCGCCGGGCGCACGAAGGCCTCCTCCACACCGGCGTTGATGGTCGCGATGCCGCGGTTGCGCCCGGTGGCGCCCACGGAGTCGAGGGTGTCCGCCTCGGCCGGGAGGGCGACGAAGTCGACGCCGGCAGCCCGCACGCGCTCCGCGTAGCGCGAGCCCGTCAGCATCCGCACCCGCCACCCGCGGCGCAGCAGCTCCCGCCCGACGACGAGCATCGGGTCGACGTGGCCCACGGCGGGCATCGCGCAGAGCAGCGCGGACCGATTCGTAATTGACATGTCCGCCACACTAATGGATATTGAGGCACACCAACAGATCCGGGGAGGACCGATCATGAGCACAGTAACCACGCGGGCGACCACGAAGCATCCCGCCTTCGCCGAGACGGACGCGAGGGCATGGGCGCGATGGGGCGGCGGCCTGGTCGCGGCGGGCGGCGCACTCCTGCTCGCGGCGACCGTGGTCGAGGTCGGGCTCCGCACCGAACCGACCGGGCCGGCCCTGCCGCTGTTCGCCGTGCTGTTCCTGGCGAGCGCGGCGATCCTCGCCGCGGCGATGCTGCCCCTCGCGTTGGGCACGATGGCGGCGAACGGGATCACGGGGAGCCGGGTGCGGGGAACCTTCGCGCTGCTCGGCTTCGGGGCCGTGTTCCTCGCGAATCAGCTCGTCTACTACGTGATGACCTACGGCACGCCGGGCGGCGCGGACGCGGCGCTCGGATGGCTGCCGCTCACCCTCGGGATCGTGCAGCTCGTGCTCCTGATCGTCGGCGCCGTGGGGGCCGTGCGTGCCGAAATCGCGACCGGCGCGGCGCGGTGGGCACTGCTGGCGCTGGCTGCGGTCGTCGCCGTCACCGGCGGGATCGCCTCGGCGAGCGATGACGTGGCGACCGTCACGATCGCACTCGTTTCGTCATGCGTGGCGCAGATCGTCGTCGGCGCGGTGTTCCTGGCTGCGCGTCCGGCCGCGAGCGGCGGTACGGTCTGAGGATGCCCCGCGCGTACCACTCCCCCCGCCGCGAGGCCGAGGCGGCGGCGACGCGGGCCGGCATCGTGGCGGCGGCGGCGAGGCTGTTCATCCGAGATGGCTACGCGGCGACGTCGATGAAGGCGATCGCCGCGGAGGCGGGTGTCTCGGCGCAGACGGTGCAGCTGCACGGCCCCAAGCACGCCCTGCTCATCGCCGCGTTCGAGACGTCGTTCGCCGGCGACGAGGGGACGCACTCGCTCACCGAGCGTCCCCTCATCGCCGAGATCATGGCCGAGCCGGAGTTCGAGACCGCGCTCGATCGCTATGTCGCGTTCCTCACCGAGGCGAACCGGCGTTCGGCGGCGATCGTGCAGGCGATGATGGCGGCGGCGGATGCGGACGCCGCGGCTCGCGCGGCCTACCTCGAGCTCGAGGAACGGCGCCAGCGCGACATGCGACTGAGCGCGGGGTGGTTCGCCTCGCGGGGTCGCATCCCGGAAGCGGCGGTGGATGTCGCGGCGGACGTGCTGGGGCACCTGACGGGGCCGGCGACCTACCTTCACTTCACGCACGCCCGCGGATGGTCGGACGATCAGTACGCGGCGTGGGTCGCCACCCAGCTCGCCCACCTCGCCGACGCCCTCCCGCCCGCCGGAAACCCCTCCGTTCGTTGAGCGAGCGCAGCGAGACGAAACGCCCCACACCCTCCCGTTCGTTGAGCGAGCGCAGCGAGACGAAACGCCGCACACCCTCCCGTTCGTTGAGCGAGCGCAGCGAGACGAAACGCCCCCACCACGCAGAACTACTCACCCGCGGCCAGATTGCAACACGTCCCCATTCCCCGCCGGATCAGGACAGTATGTGCTTGTCCCCCATTCGGTGGACTGTGTCCAACGAACCGATCACCGTAACATCGCACGCAGAGACGCGCCCCATGAATCCAGATGAATCACCCGACACATCACCGTCACATTCACCTGATAACGTGCGGCCCGTCAGCAAGGCACGACTGATGAAGGGGGAGGATGTGTCGACCGATTTCGAGGTCGACGCGACGACGGAGTCGCGGATAGCGAAGAACGCGTCACCGTCTCTTCCCGACCATTTCTTGCTCCCCAAGACTCCGGCAACGGCTCAGCAGCCCGTCATCTCGGATGCGGCCCGCCAAGCCCTGACGACCGGCACCGTTCAGACCCACGACCGGACGCCGAAGAACTGGCGCCGCGGGTATCAGCGCCGCCTGTGGGTCAGCGACCTGCTCGCGGTCGTCTGGGTGGTCTTCGGCACCCAGATCGCCTGGTTCGGCCTCGGCAACGCCCAGCTCGTCATCGCCCACGACTCTCGCTGGACCGACCTCTCTTATTGGGTGTTCTCCGCCATCCTCGTGATCATCTGGATGGGCGCCCTGTCGTGGAGCGACTCCCGCAGCCCCAGAGTGTTCGGCACCGGCTCAGCAGAGTACGTGCGCATCGCGGATTCGAGCCTGCGCCTGTTCGGCGGCGTCGCGATCATCGCTTTCCTGTTCCAGATCGACCTGGCGCGAGGATTCCTGCTCATCAGCTTGCCGCTCGGCATCCTCGTTCTCCTCGTCGTGCGCTGGCTCTGGCGGCAGTGGCTCATCGCCCAGCGGTCGGTCGGCGAGTACGCGGCCCGGGTGCTGCTGGTCGGCTCGGTCGAGTCGGTGGCGAACATCGCTCGTGAGCTCGCCCGCACGCCGAGCGCCGGCTACAAGGTGGTCGGCGCGTGCACTCCGACAGGCAAGGTCGGCGCGCTCGTGCCGGGAACCGACATCCCGATGATGGGAAGCGTGAACGCGGTGGACCGCGCCATGGAGCGCGCCGGCGCCGACACGGTCGCGGTCACCAGCACCGACGAGCTGCCGCCCACGAAAGTGAAAGAGATCTCCTGGGGGCTGCAAGCCGGCCGCCAGCACCTGGTGCTCGCGCCGAGCATCGTCGATATCGCAGGCCCGCGCCTGCACACCCGCCCCGTCGCCGGACTCCCCCTGATCCACGTCGAGACGCCGCGCTTCAGCAAGGGCCAGCTCTTCCTGAAGCGCACCGTCGATATCCTCGCGAGCACGATCGGCGTGGTCCTGCTCAGTCCTGTTCTCGCCTTCCTCGCCATGAGCATCCGTCTGTCGTCGGAGGGCCCCGTGCTCTTCCGGCAGACGCGCATCGGACGCGGCGGTCGCGAGTTCACGATGCTCAAGTTCCGCTCGATGGTCACCAACGCAGAGGAGCTGCTCGAGAATCTGCAGCGCCAGCGGCGCGAAGAGGGCATCGATTCGGGCAACGAAGTGCTGTTCAAGATGAAGAACGACCCGCGCGTCACGCCCATCGGGCGCGTCATGCGCAAGTTCAGCCTCGATGAGCTGCCGCAGCTATTCAACGTGATCGGCGGCTCGATGTCGCTGGTCGGGCCGCGCCCGCCGCTGCCGAACGAGGTCGAGCAGTACGCCACGCACGTGCACCGCCGCTTCCTCGTGAAGCCCGGCATCACCGGCCTCTGGCAGGTGAGCGGCCGCTCCAGCCTCTCGTGGGAAGAGACCGTACGTCTCGACCTCTCCTACGTCGAGAACTGGTCAATGCTCGGCGACTTTGTCATCCTCACCAAGACCGCCAAAGCCGCACTCGCCCCCGGCGAGACGGCGCACTGATCTCCATCGTGAGAGGAGCCACCTCGTGACTCGCTACCTGATCACCGGTGATGCCGGCTTCATTGGGTTCCACCTGACCTCGCACCTACTTGGCCTCGGACATGAGGTGCTGGGCGTTGACGGAATGACCAACTACTACGACCCCCAGCTGAAATCTGACCGGCTTGAGATCCTCTCAGGCATGACGGGATTCGCACATCACACGGCTCTGCTCGAGAACCTTGCCGACATCAGCAAAGAAATCAAAGTGTTCGAACCCGAGGTGATCGTTCATCTGGCGGCGCAGGCAGGGGTTCGCTATAGCCTCGAGAACCCGGACGCCTACATCTCATCTAATGTCGAAGGCACCCTTCGGGTCCTAGAACTAGCCCGTGACCTGAAACCTCGCCATCTGATGATTGCTTCTACATCGTCCGTCTATGGCGGGAATGAGTCAATTCCATTTGCGGAAACGGATCCTACTCGCTCACCGGTTTCCCTCTACGCTGCCACCAAGCTCGCGACAGAGGCCCTCGCCCATTCTTTCTCCCATCTGTGGTCCCTTCCGACGACTGCGTTTCGTTTCTTCACCGTCTACGGACCGTGGGGCCGACCCGACATGGCGCTGTTCAAATTTGTCCGCGCTATTCGTGAAGGCGAGCCCATCGACGTCTATGGCTACGGCGAGATGAAGCGCGATTTCACCTACGTTGACGATCTTGTTGTGGCCATCGCGGCTCTGGCAGACAAGCCCCCAGTTGCCGGCTCCCCCGTCTCTGAACACGACACGCTTAGCCCGGTCGCTCCGTACCGCGTCGTCAATCTGGGCGGCGGCCAGCCGGTAGCTCTGATGGAGTTCATCGAAGCCATAGAGTCTGCAGTCGGTCAGACCGCCCAGAAGAACATGTTGCCCATGCAGCCTGGCGACGTCGTCGCGACGTCCGCCGATCCATCACTACTGAGGGCGCTGATTGACGAGATTCCTGCCACACCGGTCAGCGAAGGAGTCCTCGCCTTCACGAAGTGGTACATCACCTATCACTCGGCCGCGACGGGAACTAAGCCGTGATTCAGCGACTCAAGATGGCACTGCTACGTCGCCGCGACCCTTCCCGGTGGGCTCGAGCGCTAGGGGTTAACGTAGGTGAGCGTTGCCGCCTTCTCGATGTGACTTTCTCGACAGAGCCGTACCTCGTCACGATCGGTGACCACGTGAGCGCGACGCGAACACACTTCGAGACACACGACGGGGCAGTATGGATCCTGCGCGACGACGATCCTTCCATAGATATCATCAAGCCAATCACTGTCGGGTCGAATGTTTATTTGGGATATGGAACAATCATCCTTCCAGGCGTGACCATCGGGGACAATGTGATTGTAGGCGCGGGGTCAGTCGTGACGAAGGACATACCCGAGAATAGCGTGGCCGCTGGGGTCCCCGCGCGCGTCATAAAGACAATCGACGAGTATCGCGCCGGGGTGCAGGCTTCGCGGCTCGACACCAAGAAGCTTTCACGCCAGGAGAAACAGACCTTTCTGATTCGGCACTTCTCCCGATGACCACGACGTACAGGAGCTCCCGATGAATTCTCTTCTCCCCGCTGTCGTGCCGGTTGGGCGCACACCATTTCGCGCCACGAGCATTGATGCTGCCATCGATCTCATCATCGACAACGCCAGGAGTCTCACTCCCAGGGCATGGCACGTGCATTTCGCGAACATGTATACCGTCGCGCTCGCCGACAAAGACCCTGCGCTGCTGACCGTGCTGAATGGCGACGGATTGGTGTTTCCTGATGGAAAGCCGATATCAATCGTCGCGAGACTGCGCCGCGCCAAGCCGCGAGTATCACAGGTGCGCGGGCCGTCCTTTTTTGAAGGCCTACTTGACCGTGGCCGCGCGGTTGGCTTGCGCCACTACCTACTCGGAGCAAGCCCGGAGACGCTGCAAGACCTGATCAAGTCCATCGAATCCAAGTTTCCGGGCGCGCTGATCGTTGGAAGCGACAGCCCACCGTTCCGCCCACCTACGATCGGGGAACTCGTCGATCGCGACGCGAGAATTGTTAGTGCCGCACCAGACGTGATCTGGGTAGGACTCGGTACCCCGAAGCAGGACTTCGAAGCGCGCCGCTTAGCGGAATCTGTCGGAGTCACCTCTCTCGCCGTGGGAGCCGCATTCGATTTCACCGCCGGCACTCTGCCCATCAGCCCGGAATGGATGACTCGGATCGGAGCCGAATGGATGTTCCGGCTTGCGACAGAGCCTAAGCGTTTGTGGAGGCGCTACTTTTTCGGCGGCGCGCGCTTCATCAAAGCCATCGCGGCGGAGCAAGCGAAGCAGATCAGGAACACCTCGCTCGCCACGTCCGAGACGCGGAGGCCTGGTGTTTGACTCGCTTCGCGCTGACCTCGCGGCTAATCGCGGTCGCCCCCACATTCAGACCTTCTTTGCACTTCGGCACACCGCAGTCAAGCTCCGCCACGGCCACCCGCTGATCCGTCGCACATTCGGGGCTGTCGCCACCATCGCGTACCGTTCTTACTCCCTGTTTGTCTTATCCATAGACATCCCTGTGTCGACTGAGCTAGGCCATGGCATCGCCATCCATCATGGTTTTGGACTTGTGATCAACGATCGCGCGCGGATCGGGAGCGGCGTAACGCTTCGTCACAGCACGACGATCGGCGCGAGAGACGACGGATCAGCAGCACCGGTTGTCGGGGATGCAGTCGATATCGGAGCCGGCGTGACGCTGCTCGGTCCCATCACCATCGGCAGCGGCTCGCGGATTGGTTCTGGATCCGTCGTGATCAGCGATGTCCCGCCGTTCTGTACCGCTGTGGGGAATCCTGCGCGGTTGCTCGAAGCAAGAAGGACCCCACAAGCTGACGATGACTGACTCGACGCCCAGCCGCCTGATCATTGACCAGTTCGACCCAGAGGATCTACTGCCAAGCGGCATCGATACCTTGATTGCTGACGTCTTGCGTCACGACGCCGATGGCTCCGCCGTCGCGGGCGTCACTCAGGACCGGAACCGGGTCGGCTCATGGTCGACCGCTTCGATTGACAGCGTTCGATTCGACTTTTTCGGTCTCGCGGACACTGACAGGCGTCGCGCATCGCGCGTACGCGTCCCCCACTCGCTGCTCGTCATATGTGGCATCGCTCGTTTCCGCCATAGGCTTCGACAGTTCCAGTACGTCCACGCTCATCGAATTGAGACTGGCGCCTTTGTGTCTGTGGCTTTGCGGGGCAGTAAGCTCATCCAGTTCGTGCACAACGATTCGACTGGCCTCATTGGCGCCAACTCCGATTCTTTTTGGAAGCACCTGCCGTGGCTCTACCGCATCCTTGAGCGCCGAGCCCTCAGAGCAGCACACGCAGTCGTCCTCTTTAACCGGGGTGACGCCGCTCGTATGCAGAAGATCCGGCCAGATGTACATGTTGCCCAGACGTGGTACGACAGCGCCGTATTCGACACCCGCCCAGCCTCGCCCGCATCGGATACTCTGCGAGTCTGCTGGGTAGGCCGATTCGAGGCGCAGAAGGACCCCCTGCTCGCCCTGCAGACCGTGGCCGCACTCGCACGGGCCGGTCATTCCGTAGAGCTGCACATGGCCGGGGCAGGGAGTCTTGAGGCGTCTCTTGCGCAGCAGGCTCGAGACCTTAAGGCCCCTGTAGCCTTCCACGGCTCACTGGCACGCAAGGAAGTGGCGGCGCTCATGCGCTCGTCCGACGTGTTGCTCATGACGTCACATTACGAAGGCTCGCCACTCGTCCTCGTGGAAGCGAATGCGTCGGGGATTCCTGTGGTGGCTACGTCTGCCTCGGACCCCGACCAGTCCCTCGACGACAAGACAAACGGCATTCGGGTCAGCAGTCGAGATCCCCGGGAGTTGGCGTCAGCGTTGGCGATGTCGCACCGGTTCGCTGCGGCCGACTGCCGCGCCTCCGTTCAGCACCGTAGCTCCGCTTCCGCAGTCCCGGCGCTCCTGAGAATCGTGGAAGAAGGCAGCCAATGACCCACCGATCAGATCGCGAGCCACGAGTGCTGATGGTCGTAGATACGGCCCCGCCGCAATATGGGGGCGCCGGACGACAGGCCTATGAACTTGCGAGGCGCTTGCCTTCTCGCGGGGTGAAGGTTCGAATTGTTGCACGCAAGAAGGAGAACCTCAGATCAGTTCATCCCGGAGTTTCGTTTATCGGCCCTTTCATCAAGAATGAGAAGGTCAGCAATGCGGTTTTCGCGCTGCTGGTCGGACTCCAGGCGCTGGTGGGGCGGTATGACATCATCCATGCGCATGGGGCCTACTATTACGGCTGGACGGCACTCGCTGCGGCACATATTCGACGCAAGCCTTCGGTACTGAAAGTGACTCTGATGGGGCGCGACGACCCCGCGAGCATTCGCGCATTGCGACAGTTCGGCGTACCGGTAGGTAAGATCATTGTTCGTCAATTCGACTATGCCAGTCGAATCATCGCACTCACCCGCGAAATCGAAGCAGCCGTCCGCGACGAAAAAGTTGAGAGTACCGTCGAGTGGGTTCCTAACGGGGTTGCGCCGGTGGACCTGCACACACAATCGGAGGCCGTCGGCTTTACGCCCCCGTCCGACTACATACTTTTCGTAGGGGAGGTCTGTTGGCGTAAGGGAGCCGACGTCCTGGTGGACGCGTTTCGATCGTTCGCCGACACCCACCCCGCTGCTCACCTAGTCATGGTCGGCCCACTTAACGACGAGGTGGCGCCAGCAACAACGGCACTCGTGCGAGACCTACCAAGTCGGGTTCATCTCCTTGGGTCTCAGCAGTTCGACGTTGTCTCAAAACTGCTAAGCGGCGCTCGCGTCTTCTGCCTTCCGTCGCGAGCCGAAGGGCTGCCGAACGCTCTGCTTGAGGCGATGGTGCACGGCAGGGCCTCCGTCGTCAGTGACATACCAGCGCACCGAGAGGTTGGAGGCGACTCTGTGCTGTACTCAACGGTCGGTCGAGCCGGGGATCTCTCCGCCGCTCTCGCCCGCGCATGGTCCGACCACGACAGCTTGGGCGGCGCAGCTAGCGCTGCTGGCGCTCAGTTCGAGATCGATGCCATCGCTGATGTGTATGCGAAGCTGTATCTGAACCTGATGGAGGAAGATCGGCCGTGAACGAGTTTGCGATCGCCGTCGTGTCTATCGTCGTGGCGGTGGTCGCCTTCCCGCTGATCGCGCGATTTGCGGGCGCAAAACTCCTCCTAGCCCTCTTCCTTCTCCGGGTAGTCGTGGACGGGGCCTATACGTTCTCACTTGGCTCCCTCCCGATCACGTCGGTTCTCGGGATTCTCCTCCTAGTTGTAGGTGTGGCGCTAACCCTGCAGGGGCGGCGCGGCGTCGGAATGTTAGCCTTCGCGCTCACGTTCCTTGCGATTTCGACTGCATTCGGCGCTGCAACCTTGGGCGGCGACGTCGTTTGGCCCTACTTCCTGCGCATAGCGGCTATCATCTCCGCGAGTTTCGGCTTTTTGAACGTCAGCCCGCGACCCCGCCTGACCACAATCGCCGGCGTCGTTGAGTTGGCCGCGGTGGCGTCGGCACTCGTGACATACGTTCAGGTGGCGACCGGAACATCGCTGCTGGTGGATGGTTTGGCCCGCCCCGCCGGCCTGATGGCACACCCGAACTCAGCGGCTCTTCTGTATGGAGCAGGTATTCTCGCCGCAATCTTTGGTTTGTCACATGGGCGGCGGAAGCTCATCCACGGTATCGCGGGACTGGTCATCGCCGGCGCCGTGATCGTCACAGGCAGCCTGGGAGGAATAGCCTCCATTACGGTGATGCTGCTCGCGTATGTCTTTGTGAGCGGCACGCTCCCGAGTCGGCTCCGAATCGCGACGGCGGGCGTAACGGTGGCGCTGGTGCTGGTGTTCGTGTTCTCTCCCCTTGGATCAGAGCGTCTAGCGGAACTGTCGAACCTCGACCTGAGCGGTCAGAGAGCGTCTACGAACTCTCTGGAGTGGAGAGTATCGAAGTGGCGCATCCTCTTGCAGATCTGGGAGGGAAACCGTGTTTTCGGGGTCGGGTACGGGGTGGCGACTTCTGGTTCGCTGATCGAGGGCGGGTTCGCCCCGCACAATGAGTATGTTCGAGCGCTTGTCGATACCGGCATTGTCGGCTTGGTAGTCGCGCTCGTGTTTGCGGTCGCGGGCACGATAAAGCTTGTACGTATCGCCAGCAGATCCGACCAGCCGCAAGTTAACGACATGGCTGCCGTCTCAGCTGCTCTGCTGATCGGCATGTTGATTAACTCCGCGAGCGACAACACCTTTACGTACGCAGTTCCTACCCTCGTGTTGGGCATGACGGCCGCGACAGTCTTCAACATTCGGCATGGCACGCACCCACGAGTTGGGGTGCGCCTAGATTCTGTTCAAGCGCCTAAAGGCCGAAACATAATCATCTGATATCTGCGGGGCCGTCCTCTCGGACAGCTTCCCTCGGGCGTAAGCGAGAACGTCGCGTGGCTTCGACTCTTCGAGTGCAGCGCAGATCGCCTCGGCGACAGCGGCGGGTTGCGCATCGACGTCGACGTAGTACGGATACGCACCGCCAAGCACCTCGACATGCTCATCAATGCGACTTACGACGGGCACACAATCCGACATCACAGCCTCGAGGAGCACGTTAGGCTGACCCTCGCGTCGACTCATGCTCACCATTACCTGTGCTCGAGCGATGATGTCTGCGGCATCGCTACGGAACCCGAGAAGATCCACGCTCGGAGAGCGTTCGGAGCGACTTAGTTCCTCCGCAACTGCGGCCGCTAGAGGGCCCGCACCTATAATCGCGTATTGCGCATCCGATTTCGAATGCGATGCAAGGCACATCGCTTGCGCAACCACCATCGGGTTCTTTTGCGGGACGAGCCGACCGACGGACACCACCAGCGGAGGGAGGGCTTTGTCGACGACTTCGGGGGTACGGACTATGTTCGGTATCACACTCACGCGCTGCATGCCCAGTATCGGCTCCCAGTACTTCCCGCCACTAGCTGAATTTGCAATGACGAGATCAGCGCGCCGGCCGAGAGCGAGACGTGCTCGTATGCGTCGAGATTTCGGATACCGAGCATTTCGTTCGGCCAAAACCCATGTTCTTCGCCCTGGCAGCAGCTTCAGCAGGCCGGCATAGTTGTCCATCTCATGTAGCCACGACATGACGACATCGATTCGCTGGCGGCGGATGACCGACGCAAGCTTAACCAGAGTCCACGGGCCTCTCTTCATCTGAAACCACTCGAGTCCATCGGTTCGTAATGCTGCCGCGTGTTCACCAGCGCCAAAGGTGATCAGGGTGACTGAGATGTCATTTCGCTTCTGCCATTCGTTCAGCAGATAGATGCACTGTCGCTGCGCACCACCGTCAGAGAAATCCGGGATCAGTACGCAGATACGCAAACTCGACAACGGCTCAGTCCCCTTTGCCATGATCGCCTCCTCGCATGAACAGATCACGGAGAGTCCGAGGGGACAGGGCGATGAAGGTGACCACTGTCCCCCACAACACCAGTGAGCCCAGCCCTACAAGAACGAGCGCCGCCCACGAGTCGGGCGCGACCTCACGGCCGACCAAGTAAGCGAAAACTAGTGCCACCATCAGCAGAATCACGCGAACCCAAGGCCAATCACCTCCCCGCACAACTTTGTTTGCTTGGGCGGGGAAGATCAGAGATGCAACGGATCTTCCGATAAGCAGGCCCAGGAAGATCGACCAGATCGTGCCCATGGCCAGGTACGCGGCACAGGCCAGGATCACGCCCGCTGCGGAAGCAAGTGCGCCGACCTGGACCTTCCGACGGATGTTCAAGCCAGTGTCCTGAATCTGCGCGTCCATTCGGATGAGCGCCAGTTGCACGAAGGTCAAGGTCATGAGCGCATTCACGTCCGCGCCAAGGAACTGCTCTCTCCCCGCCCAGATACTGACAAAGGCTCCGTTCAGGAGGAGATTCATCCCTGCTACGAAGCCCACCACTGCGATCGTTAGCTCCCGTGCGCGTCGAGCCGTGCGGGCTGCGAGTCGCCATTCGCCGGCACCAACATGACGACCCAAGGGCGGCATCATCACGCTCGTCGTGAGTTGACAGATCGCGATGGAGAAGACGACGACGTAGGAGGTGAAGCTGTACGACGCGGCGGCTACCACGCCAACGAGGATGCCAACGAGCAGGAGCTCGGTGGCTAAGGTCGCGCGATCCACAAGCGACCACGCCAACACCCAGCCGCTGAACCTCGAAAGCTCCCGAACATCCTGCCTCGATGCTCGCGCCACGCCCCACCACGGAATCTTGCGGCGGGCAACCCAGAGTGTTACGGCACCGTTCAACCCCGTTCCCGCCAGCATGACGAACCCCAGTGCAACAATTCCGGCGCCGCTCAGCGCTGCCGCCAGCATCGCGAGATTCGACGCGGTCAGAACAACAGTTGTCACGCTCATTGAGCGATATCCCTGATTTGTCCCGATCAGTGCCGCATCGGGAAGCGCGACAACGCTCGCGAGTACGACATTCAACCCGAGCACTCCAGCCGTCACATAGGCGGGACCAACTTGCTCCTGTGGTACGTCGTTGAGAAGTAGGGGCGTCATGACGACGAGAACGGCCGATACACCAATGAGAACTGGGGACCAGCGAGCCAGCACTATGAGCGAGGCACCAACGTCGCGCCTCTTGCGCTCGACGTCGGGGTCCTTGGCTCTGAAGGCGATCACCCACTTAAGAGCCTGCATCGCGCCGCCGTTAGCCGCCCCACCAACATCGAACGCGCGCTGCAGGCTCTTCCATGTCCCAAAGTTCGCGGCCCCGAGAGAGCTGAGAAGGACCGGATTAATCAGAATGCCCAGAACGGCGAGTACGACCGTGTTGGCGTAGTAAGCGAGCGCGTTCCGGCGCGTGTCACTCAATGCCATTTACCCCACCTAACACCCTGGACGAGCTTGAAATGTCAGGCGGCGTCGTCACGCCGAAGCGCTCAGATCCACCTCGACGTGTAGTCAAGGTATCGCAGCGATGTGGTCATCATCGACACCCTGGCGAAAGCCCCGCTGGAGACCACTGCGGCGGCTTCGCGCAACAGAGCCACCTGTCCCGTCGCGCGGCAGCGATTGACATTTCCGCGCAACATGCCGTCACCGTTGGTCCGCTAAGGTGACGGATCAACGTCCATGCCCCGCAACACAGGAGCACCAATTGACCAAGCGCGCCCTCATCACTGGCATCACCGGTCAGGATGGTTCGTACCTCGCCGAGCTCCTGCTCTCCAAGGGCTACGAGGTCCACGGAATCATCCGCCGTGCGTCGACCTTCAACACGCACCGGATCGACCACCTGTACACCGATCCCCACAACCCTGAAACGCGCCTCTTCCTGCACTACGGCGACCTCTCCGACGGGTCCCGGCTCGTGACTCTTCTCGCCGAGATCCAACCCGACGAGGTCTACAACCTGGCCGCTCAGTCTCACGTTCGGGTGTCGTTCGACGAGCCCGAGCACACCGCCGACACCACCGGCACCGGCACCATCCGCCTGCTCGAAGCGGTGCGCCTGTCGGGTATTTCTACGCGGTTCTACCAGGCCTCGACCTCGGAGCTCTACGGCGCGACTCCACCCCCTCAGTCCGAGACGACGCCGTTCTACCCGCGCTCGCCGTACGCCGCAGCGAAGCTCTACAGCTTCTGGATCACGAAGAACTACCGCGAGGCGTACGACATGTTCGCCGTGAACGGCATCCTCTTCAACCACGAGTCACCTCGACGAGGCGAGACGTTCGTCACGCGCAAGATCACTCGCGCAGTCGCCCGCATCAAGGCGGGTGTGCAGAAGGACATCTACCTCGGCAACCTCGACTCGATCCGCGACTGGGGCTACGCCGCCGAGTACGTCGAGGGCATGTGGCGCATCCTGCAGGCCGACGAGCCCGAGGACTTCGTGCTGGCGACCGGTGTCGGCTACACGATCAGGGACTTCCTGGAGACGGCCTTCGGTCGCGTCGGGCTCGACTGGCAGGAGTTCGTGAAGTTCGACGAGCGGTACCTGCGCCCCACCGAGGTCGACGCGCTGATCGGCGACCCGGCGAAGGCAGCGGACAAGCTCGGATGGGTTCCCACGATCGATGGGAAGGAACTGGCCAAGCTGATGGTTGATGCCGACGTGGAAGCACTGGAGCAGGGCTCGGATTGGATCGACACCGTGAAGCTGGCTTCGTGGGGCACGAAGTGACGACTGCCGTCGATGGCGTGCAGTACACGCCCGGCGAGCTCGACCGTGACGCGACGTTCTACGTTGCAGGCCACCGGGGGCTCGTGGGCTCCGCGATCTGGCGCAAGCTGGAAGCATCGGGCTTCGAGAACATCGTGGGCCAGACGTCGGCTGAACTCGATCTGAAGAACCGCGACGCGGTCTTCGAGTACATGGGCAAGACGAAGCCGAAATACGTCGCCCTGGCGGCGGCGAAGGTCGGCGGCATCATGGCTAACTCGACCTATCCCGTCGACTTCCTCAGCGACAACATGCGCATCCAGGTGAACGTCCTGGATGCGGCGCTGGCTAACGATGTCGAGCGGGTCCTGTTCCTCGGGTCGTCGTGCATCTACCCGAAGTTCGCCGAGCAGCCGATCCGGGAGGACTCGCTGCTCACCGGTCACCTCGAGCCCACGAACGATGCGTACGCGATCGCGAAGATCGCCGGCATCCTCCAGACCCAGGCGGTGCGTCGCCAGTACGGCCTGCCGTGGATCAGCGCGATGCCGACCAACCTCTACGGACCGAACGACAACTTCTCCCCCAAGGGTTCGCACGTGCTGCCCGCACTGATCCGCCGGTATGACGAGGCGGCGAAGGCGGGGGCGTCCTCGGTGACCAACTGGGGAACGGGTACGCCCCGGCGCGAGTTCCTGCACGCCGATGACATGGCAGACGCGGTCCTGCACCTGATGGAGCACTACGACGGCCCCGACCAGGTCAACGTGGGCACCGGCTCCGACGTCACGATCCGCGAGATCGCTGAAACCATCGCGACGGTCACCGGGTTCTCGGGTGGGACTGAATGGGACACGACGAAGCCGGATGGCACGCCGCAGAAGCTCCTCGACGTCTCGAAGCTCGCAGAAGCAGGATGGACCGCGAAGATCGGGCTCGAGGAAGGCATGGAGCGTACCGTCGCCTGGTACCGCGACCACGTTGACTCCATCCGGGAGTAGCCGGTGTTCCGACACATCGTGCTGTTCCGCGTCTATGAGGACGTCGCAGACGAGCGAGTGACCGAAGCGATCGACGCGCTTCGGTCACTCTCGGTCTTGCCGGGTGTCACGCATTGGCGCGTCGAGGTATCGCTCGATGCGCGCAAAGGGCGGGTGATCGTAGAAGATGCGACGTTCGCGGATCGCAGCGCTTTCGACGATTTCCGCATCCACCCCGAACACGTGCGAGTGGCCGAGCAGCTGTCGCGGATCGCCGATTGGTGGAACGGCGACTACATCGCCTGACCGGTGATGACTCCCATCCGCTGAAAGAGCTCGGCGCAGCCCGGCCACAACGGCGATGGGAGCGCGCTGACGGGAAAGTACTCAAATCTGAGCGCCTCGTTCGCCGGGCGAGTTCCCGTGGGAAGCTCCACGACGAACGACAGACCGATCGCCTGTTTGCGGGGGTCGTCACCGAACGCGGTGCCGTCGACCGGCGCGAGCTCGGTGGGGAACCACTCGTATACGTAGGCCGGCTGGGGGTTGAGCGGAAGCTCCGGCGTCACCCCCACCGTCTCTCTCGCGTGGCGACGGATGGCATCTGCGATCGTCTCTCCGCGGTGGATACGCCCGCCGAGATGGCACCAGACCTGCCCGTGGGGCGAGTCACGGAGAATGAGTCCGATCTCGCGCGGTCCGTCAGCGTTCGCACGCATGGGAACGAAGTCGACGCACGCGACCGGGACAGACTGCTCGATGCGGTCGTAAAGCTCTCTCGGGAGGAAAGTCATCGTTCGCCCTTCGTAACAGGCCGTATACGTGTATCTGGTAGACAGATTGGGCGCTCGAGCTCAGGATGATTCGTCCTCACGACGGCTCCGCGCGCCAAATCTACGGGGAGATTCATGAAGCTTTCGGTCATCGGTTGCGGGTACCTCGGCGCCGTTCACGCGGCAGCAATGGCATCCATCGGCCATGAAGTGGTCGGCATTGACGTGGATCAGCGCAAGATCGACGCGTTGTCGAAGGGCGAGGCGCCGTTCTTCGAGCCCGGTCTTCAGGAGATCCTCACCGAGGGGATCACGTCCGGAAACCTGAGCTTCACGACGGACATGGCCGCCGCGCAGGGGGCGAAGGTTCACTTCGTCGGCGTGGGCACCCCCCAGCAGAAGGACGGCTACGCAGCCGACCTCACCTACGTGAACGCAGCGATCGACGGCCTACTCCCCTACCTTTCCGAGGGAGACATCGTCGCGGGCAAGTCCACCGTCCCGGTGGGCACCGCTGCTCTGCTCGCAGAACGCGTGGATCCCACCGGGGCAACCCTTGTTTGGAATCCAGAGTTCTTGCGCGAGGGCTGGGCGGTCAAGGACACGATCGACCCAGACAGGTTGGTGGCGGGTGTCCCCGAAGGCCCCACCGGCGAGCGCGCCGCTGGAGTCCTTCGCGAGGTGTACCACCCGGCCATCGCAAAGGGCACCCCCTTCCTCGTCATGGACCGCGCGACGTCTGAACTTGTAAAGGTATCGGCCAATGCGTTCCTCGCGACCAAGATCAGCTTCATTAACGCCATGGCGGAGATCGCGGAGGTGACCGGCGCGGATGTGACCAAGCTGTCCGAGGCGATCGGGTACGACGAGCGAATCGGCCGTCAGTTCTTGAAGTCGGGAATCGGTTTCGGCGGCGGTTGCCTCCCGAAAGACATCCGTGCGTTTAGCGCCAGAGCAGAGGAGCTAGGGAGGGGCGAGTCGGTGGCGTTCCTCCGGCAGGTTGACGAGATCAACCTCCGCCGCCGTGAGCGCGCTGTGCAATTGGTAGTTGAAGGTCTCGGCGGAAGCGCCTTCAAGAAGAACGTGACCGTTCTAGGGGCAGCGTTCAAACCGCACTCGGACGACATCCGCGACTCCCCCGCCCTCGACGTAGCCGTTCGACTACACGGTCTCGGCGCGTGGGTGACCGTCACCGACCCCGCAGCCCTGGACAACGCCCGTCGCGTACACCCACAGCTCAACTACGTTGAGGAGCGGGATGAGGCGCTCCGTGGTGCGGACGCCGTGATCGTCGTGACCGAATGGGACGACTATCGAAGGGAGCTTGATCCCTCGCACGCTGGCACCCTTGTAGCGGGCAAGGTCATCGTCGACGGGCGCAACACTCTGGATGCAGGAGCCTGGCGTGCCGCCGGCTGGACGTATCTTGGGATGGGCCGGCCGTGAACGGGCCGCGCCATCTCACTCTCTCGCCGCCGCATCGCTACACTGACGCGGCTACGGGGGACGCCCGCGGTGCAACATTGGCGCCCCTCTTGAGCAACGTCTGAGGAGTAGATCATGCCTTCCGGAGCCGCCGTTGGTCAGATCGCGCCGGAAGGTGCAAAGAAAAGGACCTTTCGACCGGACATTCAAGGCCTTAGAGCCGTCGCGGTCATAGTCGTCATCCTCGATCACTTGATCGGTTGGCCACCGGGGGGCTTTGTTGGCGTCGATGTTTTCTTTGTAATCTCTGGCTTCCTTATCACGGGGCTGTTGCTGCGCGAACATGCGCGCACTGGCAGCATCTCGTTTACTGGGTTTTATTTGAGACGAGCAAAGAGGATCCTGCCGGCGGCCATTCTCGTGGTGGCATTTTCAGTCGTCGCCGGATATCTGCTTTTCAATCGTGCGCGCGCGGAACAAACTGCGTTGGACGGAATCTGGTCCACGTTCTTTGCAGCCAACTGGCGCTTCGCTTCCCTAGGGACCGACTACTTCAACGCCGACTCAGGAATATCCCCTCTGCAGCATTTCTGGTCTCTCGCGGTCGAAGAACAGTTTTATTTCATCTGGCCCTGGCTCATGCTTGCGATCTTCTCCTTGCTTTCACTACGCAGTACGCAAAATTCCCGGACTGCACACCGAGTCATTGGCTTGACCATGTTCGCTATCGTGTTGGCGTCGTTTGTGTGGGCGCTCCACGAGACTCAGACCAACCCCAACCTCGCATACTTCTCGACCTTCTCTCGTGCGTGGGAGCTCGGAGTGGGAGCATTGATCGCAGTGGCTGCGGGAAGGTTCGAACGGATCCCGTTAGCGGTTCGTACGGCGCTTGGTTGGATCGGCCTGAGCGGCATTGCAGCTGCGCTGTTCGTGATTCATAGCGACACAGGCGGGTTCCCGGCTCCCTGGGCAATGCTTCCAGTCTTGTCCACGGCATGCGTCATCATCGCGGGCACGGGCGGTGAACAACGCTATCTGTGGCCGCTGATGAACCCGGTAAGCTCTTGGATCGGGGATGTTTCGTACTCGCTCTACATCTGGCACTTCCCGCTCATTGTTTTCGGCATAGCACTTTTTGGGGGAGAGCCTGCCGTTCTGGCGGGCATCTTCGTAGCCACTTTCGTCATCTCTTGGGTTTCTTACACACTCGTCGAGGATCCTCTTCGTCGGTCTCGCTGGTACGGCATGCCGGCGGTGCGGCGGCCCCGCAGGTCGAAGCGCCTGTTCCCTGATGGCTTGTGGCGTGGCCGGGACGTGATTGTTGGCGTGGTAGCGCTGGGGCTCGCGGTTGCGGGCTTGAGCACCGCGGCGATCACGGAACGCACGGTGTCGCCCCCGAACGGCGCGTACACCCCGCCTGTGACAGGGGCCCAGATGACGCCCACCCCAACCGACACGACCTCGTCTACGCCAGAGCTCGATGCGCTTCAGGCAGATCTCGCGGCGTCGCTGACTCAGACCCGGTGGCCGGACGATCTAACTCCCACCATGGACGATGCGATACGAGAGTCACAAGCGCCGAGCGACGTGATGCCGTGCGGATCCGAGAACCGAGTCGAAAGCGATTGCGCGTGGGGCGACCCGGCCGCCACGCACACCATCCTGATGGTGGGGAACTCGGTAAGCATGACTTATGTTGAAGCGGTGCGTACCGCGATCGGCAACGATCGCGGATGGCGGGTCGTTGCGTGGGGAATGTTCGGCTGCCCATTCACGGACTGGAACGTCGACAATATCAACGACCTCGACGTGGTACCGGAAGGATGCGCCCAGCGACACGACCAGGCTGTCGATGCCATCAACAGCGTAAATCCAGACCTCGTACTCGTTTCGGGAATCGGAAGCAGGGAGGGAACGGCATCGCAGTTGCA
The DNA here is from genome assembly GCF_031453615.1 of Microbacterium sp. SORGH_AS_0428. Lineage (NCBI taxonomy): Bacteria > Bacillati > Actinomycetota > Actinomycetes > Micrococcales > Microbacteriaceae > Microbacterium > Microbacterium sp. SORGH_AS_0428. Next base: position 1,297,749 of record NZ_JAVIZT010000001.1, read on the forward strand.
GAAGATCACCGCGCAAAGTCAGGTGATGTTCATGATTGGGCCGCCGACTGACAAAAACCCGAAGGAGTGCTTCACACCGACAAGCTCGCCTGCAGACTGCGTCAGCTCTCTCCCGACCGACTGGGGAGGACGGGAAGCTGCGTTGTCGACCTTCGGGGAGCGCATCGATACGCGACCGTGGTTCTGTCACGATGCGCAGTGCCCACCATTCGCCGGAACAGTGCCGATGAAGATGGACAGAGCTCACATGACGGCGGAGTACGCTCAGCGAATTGCCCCGGTGATTCGTGAGTATTTCGCAACATCCGTTCCCAACTTCCCGGGTGCGTAGAACACAGGTCTGGGCCATCCCAAATGAACACCGCGAGTGTTAACGCGCCTCGGCGGCAGCTTCGTCGGCTCTCGTGGGCTTTGGCGATTGGACTAATTGCACTTACTCTCTGCGGGGTTCGCCTCTATGTGCTCCCACCCCCGGGGGACCCTTCAGGGGCTGACTTGGTGTATGTAATCGGTCCTCCGACTGGCAGCCGCATCAACGCAGCAAAGCAAATCCTGGACTCAGGCCAAGTGGGTTTGGGACTGATCTCCGTGGCCGGGAACTCAACACGGACAACCATTCCACAATCATCGTCGCTACCGATCTGTAAGGACGCTCGCGTCGTCTGTGGCTCACCCGGAATCCTCACGACGAAGGGTGAAGCACTCATGCTGGATCAGTACGCGCGAACGCATGATGTTCACAAGGTCATCGTGATTACCTTCACGCCGCACGTCGAACGGACGCGGTACATCTTCGCGCGGTGCGCTCCCGACATCGATGTCCAAGTTATCGGCGTTGATGAACACCTCAGCATCGGCGAGTGGGTCTACCAGTTCGCGTACCAGACGACGGCGTTCGTCAAGGCAGCGGCCACTCCCTGCGCGAGCGACGACGAGTGACCGCGCCTACGGCACGACGAGGTCGACCCTCGACTCGGAGTCGCCGTCGACCACGACCCACGCTTCGGTCGTTCCTTCGGGCAGCGCGGCGGTGACCGAACGGGCGACCGCATCCAGGTGATGCTTCGACGTCACCGCGATCTGGAGCCGTGATCCCGACTCCCACACGTACGCGATGCGCTCCAGCTCGGAGGCATCGAGCCGCCCGACGAGGTCGCGGGCACGGGCCCCGTCCGCCTCGCCGAGTCGGATGATGTCGCTCGCGAACGCGAGCCGCGGCTCGGCCTGCGGCAACAGGCTGGCGGCGCGCTCTGCAGCTCGCGCGTAGTCGGCTTCCTGCGCCAGCGTCATGACGAGCGCATCGTCGCGCAGCCTCATCCCCGTCAGCGGCACCTCGGCGACGAGGGCGTCCCACGCAGCGAGCGCGCCCGCGACCCGCGGTGGCGCATCCCCGACATCCACGACGCGATCCTGGGTGCGGACGAACAGTTCCGAGCGCGCCTCGGGCGGAGCCGTCGCCGTCAGCTCCGGCAGGCCACGGATCAGCTCGACCGCTGCGCCCACGTCGGCACCGACGAGGGCGATGAACGACTCCGCGATCTCCGCCGACACCACGCGCTCGTCGGCGCGGAGAGCGAGCGCCGTTCCCACGGCGGCCGCATCCGTCTCGAGGTGCCCGGTGACGATCAGCTCGACATCGTCCGCGAGCAGCGACACCAGCCCCCGCATCCGCTCGCCGTTCTCCCGCGTGTACGAGCTCAGCCGGTCGGCGAGCGCGGAAACTTCATGATCGGCGAGCCCGTCACGCGCCACGACCTGCCCGCTCACACCACCGGTGAACGGCTGATTGTCGTGGCTCGTGAGCTCCACCGAGGCGACCGCGGCATCGTCGCCGAACTCCGCCGCGAACGCTCCCGCCTCGCCGTCTCCCGTGCAACCCGACGCCAGCATCGCCGTGAGCGCGAGCGCCGCCGCGACGGCGAACAACCGCCCACTCGTCGTTGCCGCAGCGCGCCGTCGCCTCACACCGACCCACCTTATCCACGACCTTCACACCGGCACCGGACACCCTGCCGACCGCCACCTCCCGGCATCGCAGTCGATGTCCGAGGTACATGCGATGCTCATCTCACGTCGGAAGCCGCAGCTTCCGGCCGGAGAAGACGCCCCCGGCTCGATGTCTGAGGTCGGTGGCAGACTCTCTACAGGTCGAAGATCACCTGGTCTTCGACTGTTGTTCCCGCCGAGTGCCCCGGCATCACAGGTCGCGCGCGAGCGCGTCCGAACCAGGGGTGGCACTCATGGCACGCGACGAGGTGATCGGCTTCAGCGACGCGCAGAACGCGCGGTTCGCCGAGGTCGTGCACGCCGTCGAAGCAGCGGATGCGGCACTCGCCGCAGCACAAGCCCGCATGATGCGGGCACTCGCCGACGCGCGAGAACTGGCACGCGAGGTCGCGGCATCCTCGCCCGCACAGGTGCGCGCCCATGACATGGCCGAGCGCGCCGTCTCGTCCGAGATCGGTGCCGCGCTGCGCCTCTCCGACCGCGCCGTCCAGCGACGCATGGATGCGGCGGCCGAGCTCGCCTCCGACTACCCCCGCACCCTCGCCGCACTCGAGTCGGGCCGCATCCACATGGGCCACGTCCGCGTCATCACGGATGCAGGCAGCATCCTCCCCATCGAGACGCGCACGGTCTTCGAGACCCACGCGCTCGCCCACTGCGAGGCACAGACTCCCGGACGGGCGAAGCGCGCCATCGAGATGCTCGCCCAGCGCCTGCATCCCCGCTCCTTCACCGAGCGACACCTCGAGGCGCGGGAGAGACGCGGGGTGTCGATCACCCCTCTCGGCGAGGGCATGAGCCACCTCGGTATCGATGCCCCCACCGTGCTCGTCGACGGCGCCTACGATCGCGCCACCCGCATGGCCCGCGCGCTGCTCGACCTCCGCGCGCACGCAGCAGCGCGGGTGCGCGACGCGCGCGCCTCGGGACGCGAACCAGACTCCGCCGACCTCACCCTCGCCTCCGACACACGCACCACCGATAAGCTGCGCGCCGATCTCATGGCCGACCTCCTTCTGACCGGCAACCCCGGAGCGGATGCGGCGCTCCCCGGAGACGGCGCGGGAACGCTGGGCGCGATCCGCGCCCAGATCCAGGTCGTCGTGCCCGCGCTGTCGCTCATCGGCGCCGACGACGACGCCGCCGACCTCGCCGGGCGTTCCCCGATCGACGCCGACACCGCCCGGCGCCTGGCCGGCGGCAACACCGAGTGGCGCCGCATCCTCACCGACCCGGTCGACGGTCGGGTGCTCGCCAGCGATCGGCGCCTCGCCCCGCCGGATCTCCGCCAGTGGGTGCAGGCGCGAGACCAGCACTGCCGCTTCCCCGGCTGCACGACGCCGGCCGTCCGATGCGAGATCGACCACGTCGTCGACTGGGCGCGCGGCGGCCCGACCGCCGCCGAGAATCTGCAGGCGCTGTGCCAACGTCACCACTCGATGAAGCAGTTCACGGCCTGGAGAGTCTCGCTGCTCGATCACGGCGTGATCTCGTGGACCTCCCCGCTCGGGCAGACCTACACCGAGCACGCCTCGCCCCCGATCGTCTTCTTCAGCGACGAGCCCGACGCACGATGCTCCTCACCTACGCCCGACGATTCCGGTCGCACCTCCACCGGTGATCACGAACGGTGCGCCCAAGACGACGGCGACCCGCCTCCGTGGGAGAACTCCGCCTGATCGGTGGGCGACCTCCCGCAATCACGACGCTCACGGCGACCATCCGGACGCGCGTTCTCGACCCGGCGTACGCGCGTTCATAGCCGGTTCACCGGGTGCACACCGTCGACGACCCTCGCCCGGATAGACCTTTTCTCGGCCCGTCCCGAGGCCGCCGAAAGGATCTTCACAGCTCATGAAGCCCCCGACCCGACGCGCGTGGAGCGCGGCCGCCGTGGCCGCCGCACTCGCGCTGATCTCCGCAGCCGCGGCCGCGCCGTCCGTCGCCGAGACGCCCTCGCGCACGGTGGTCATCGACCCCGCCGCCGCCTCCGTCGCCGCACCCGCGTGGCCCTCGATCGATCCCGCAGCGATCGACCCGGCCGCGACCGACTCCGGCCGGGCCAGCGAGCTCGCCGCATCCGTCATCGCCAGCGCCCGCACCGGCGCGCAGGTCCTCGCGGGCGACACCCTCCCCGCCGCCGCGAACACCGTCCGTGCGCACTTCGCCGACTTCATCGCCGCCGGAACCCCGCTGCTGGCGTCCCCCGACGACACCACGCTCATCGCCCTCACCGGCGACACCGCGACCGTCGTCTTCGCCAACACCACCAGCGCCCAGGCGACCCTCGAGATCGACGTGCGCTCCTTCGCCGACCACACCGCCGCGGCCACCACCGTGCACACCACCAGCGGAGCGGGCGAGCTCGTCGCCACGCCGGCGACGCCCGTTCCCGCCACCGGCCTGATCACGGTCGCCGCCCCCGCGCACTCGATCGTCACCGCCGTCACCACCGGCCTCGTCGTCACCGCGAGCCCGGCAGCAGCCACCGCACGCGTCGCGCCCGCATCCGCCCTCGTCGGCGAAGGCCAACTGCGCCTCATCGAGTCGTCCTACGCACCGGGCAAGGTCATCGAGCTCGGCAACCCCGCCGCCCAGCCCACCGGCCCGACGGGTGCCACCTCCCCCGCCGCTGCCGCCGTGTTCACGATCTCCGGCGTCGCCGCCCTCACGCAGAAGCAGGCCGTCGTGTTCTCCCCCGTCACCGCGCGGACCGACACCTACGTCATCTCCACCCAGGACGGCCGCGTGCTCTCGCGCCGCAACAACGCCGCGAGCGACTTCCGCTACCTGCAGCTCACCGAGCGCACCATCGACGACGCCGCCACCGACCCCTACGCGCAGTGGACGGCCGTCGACGCCGGAAACGGCGAGGTCTCGCTGCAGAACGTGCAGCGAGATGCGGGGGGCGCCATCGCGGCCCTCGACCTCTACAACTGGAAGACCGCCGACGCCTCCGAGGTGCAGACCTACACCTTCAGCGGCGCCGCCGTGCAGAAGTGGAAGATCCACCCCCTCACCGCCGCCGTCGCATCCGACACGGTCATCATCCAGCCCGGCGCCGCACCGCAGCTTCCGACCATGCTGCGCGCCGTCTACGGCTGGGGCACCCGGTTCGAGATGACGACGCTCACCTGGAACCTGCCCGACGAGAACGTCTGGAACACCGACGGCACCGTCACCGTGACCGGCACCGGCATCGGCTACTTCGGCGAGCAGGTGCCCGTCGAAGCCCGCTACCTCGTCGGCTCGCTCTCCGACGGCGCCGACGCCGCGTACACGACCTTCGCCGGCGTGCTCGTCAAAGAGCTCCAGATGCGCGCACCCCGCACCGTCGTCCGCGGCGTCTCGGGTTCCGAGGCCACCGTCGACGCGCCCGTCACCTGGGACTGGTCACGCGTCACCGACGCCGACTTCGCCGCCCCCGGCACCGTGACCGTTCCCGCCTCTGCGAAGAGCGGGTTCGCGGCGAACCTCGTCATCACCGTCAGCCCCGCCGCAACCACCAACATCCTGCGCGGCGCCGGCGTGCACCACACCGTGACTCACATGGACGGCGCGAGCTTCCAGCTCACCGACGGGGTGCGCACCGTCTCGGGTTTCTCCGACTGGCGCTCGGGCGGCGCATCCAACCGCGTCAACCCGAACACGATCACCTTCTTCCTCGACGAGCCCCAGCAGGTCACCGGTGCCGGGGTCTTCGACATCGCCGGAAAGCGGAACATCGGCACCGTCACGGTGCAGTACCGCACGCTCACCGGCGGCTGGGCGAACCTGCCCGGCACCGCCTGGCCGGTCACCAACCCGACCGCCGATCTCAGCCTCGAGGTCACGAACGAACCGGTCATCGCCACCGGCGTGCGCGTCATCATCACCAACAAGTCCGCGAGCACGTGGATGACCCTCTCCGAGATCGAGGTCTCGGGACTCACGGCGGGAGACGCACGATGATCCGCTCCGCTGCGCCTCTCACCGCCACATCCACCGAGGAGTCCTCGTTCATGTCACGAACGACCCGCCGCGCCGTCACGGTCGCGACCATCACCGCCATCGCCGGCTCCGTGCTGCTCGGCGGCACGGCCGCATCCGCTGCGACGCAGGGCACCACCACCGCACCGACCACGGCCGGATCCGACGCCACCGGAGACCGCTCCAGCTTCGTGCTGCCGGTGCTGCCCGACACGCAGTTCTACTCCCGCTACAGCGCGTCGCAGTTCGTGCCCCAGTACGGCACGAACCCCTTCGAGGTGCAGACGCAGTGGATCGTCGACAACCAGCGCGAGCTCAACATGCCCTTCACCGTGCATGTGGGCGACGTCGTCGACCAGCAGGGTCAGAGCGGCGAGTGGGATGCGGCCGCCAAAGCCATGAAGATCCTCACCGACGGCGGCATGGAGTACTCGGTGCTCCCCGGCAACCACGACGTGAGCGACATGAACGCCCGCTCCTCCGTCGGCATCTCGGGCAACTACCTCGCCCGCTTCGGCGAATCCCAGCTGCGCGCCCAAGCGGGCGACGGCCTGATCGGCACCTTCCAGAACGGGCTCTCCTCCGCCTATCTCTTCGAGGCCGAGGGGCACACGTGGATGTCGCTCGCGATCGCGTGGAACGCCTCCGACGACACCTTCGCGTGGGCGCAGGGCGTGCTCGACGCGCACCCCGGCATCCCCGTCATCCTCTCCTCGCACGCGATCATCGGCATCGCCGAAGACCAGGTGTCGCCGGCATCCTGGTGGTGGGGCGAAGAGCTCTGGAACCGGCTCATCAAGAGCAACGACGAGATCATCCTCACCGTCAACGGTCACTTCCACGGCTCCACGTCCCAGACCCGCACGAACGACGCCGGGCACCCGGTGTACCAGGTGCTCACCGACTACCAGATGGCCGCCGACGGCGGAAACGGCATCATGAGCCTGTTCGAGTTCAACCTCTCGGGCGGCGACATCACCCTGTCGACGATCTCGCCGTGGGTGCCCAAGAAGCACGCGAATTCGGTCACCTCCACGGATGCGCCGGTGCTGACCGGCTCCGGACAGAGCCTCACGATGCCGCTCGATTTCCGCTCCCGCTTCGGGTGGACGATCGATGCGTCCGACGAAGACCAGGTCGACCTCTCGGCGCGCGCGAAGGCGATCGTGTCGACCGGATGGAGCGGCTCGAACGGCGGCGCCGCTCGCGCCGTCGCAGGAGCCTCCAACGACTACATCCAGGTCGACGGAACCGTCGCGCACTGGCGTTTCGGTGGCGTGCCCGAGGGCGTCGTCGACGAGAACTCGGTGATCCCCGACGTCGCCGGCGACAGCCCGATGTACCGCAACGCGATCGATGAGACCGACGCGAACGAGGCCCTCGACGACGTGAAGGTCTCGCATGAGAACCACGCCTACTACTCGTCCGACTTCGGCGCGGTCTGCTTCAGCAACGTCTACCGCAACGCCTCCGGCCCCGACAACCTGTCGTTCCTGTCGACCGAGTACGGCGCGCCGGCGACCTTCGCCGACCTGACCGCCTCGACCGGCTACACGCTGGAGAGCTTCCTGCAGCTCGACGAGGGCTGGACCGAGACGGCCAACCGATGGGGCGCGGCGATCACCCGCGGTGGTTCGCGCGAGTGGACCGGCATCCACGATTCCGCAGACCCGGGCGCCGGCGCCGCCTGGCTCGGCATCTCGAGCCTGCGCGAGTACCAGTTCTCCGCCGGAGACACCACGACGGGCAACTCGTACACCAACTGGTCGGGCGAGATCATGCCCGGCTCGTGGCACCACGTGGCGATCGTCAACGACCCCGACGCCCGCACCGTGATCATGTACGTCGACGGAGTGCCGGTGCTGCGCAACGCGTCGAACGTCGGCGGGATGATGGCCGCCGACTTCATGCCCTGGATCATCGGCACGTCGACGTGGGACACCGAGCCCGACCACGGCTGGAACGGATGCGTCGGCGAGACCCGCATCGTCGATCATGCGCTCTCGCAGAGCGAGTTCCTCACCCAGCGCGTCGACATCGACGGCACGGGCGCGAACTTCGCCCTCACGACCGACACCGGCACGGTGCTTGCGCACGACGCGAAGATCACCGATTTCACCGGAACCGGCTTCCCGGGCGCGAAGATCACGGTCACGGCGGGAGAAGCTCGCCTCGGCGAGGCGGTCGTCGCCGAGGACGGCACCTGGAAGGTGACTCTCGATGCGCCCGTCGCAGGCTCGGGCGCACACGCCTTCGCCTTCACGCAGGCGATCGGCACCCGCTCCGGCAAGCCGTTCGAGGCGACGGTCATGATCGGCGAGGACACCGCCTGGAGCCCCGTCGAGGGCGATCTGTCCGACACCCTCGAGGGCCTCATCACGGTGACGCCCGAGAACTTCGTGCCGGGCCAGGCGATCAGCGTGCGCGTGCCGGAAGGACACGAGGGCGAGGAACTGTCGGCGTTCCTCTTCTCCCAGCCGATCGGCCTCGGACTGTCGACGGTCACCGGCGGATCCATGCGCCTCGTGACGCCCGCATCCCTTCCGCTCGGGGTGCACCGGCTCGCGGTCTACACCGCGGACGGCACGATCCTCGGCTGGAGCAACGTGCTCATCAGCGCACCCGTCACCGGCACCGACCCCGCGCCCGTCACCGACCCGACGGCTCCGGTCGCTGCAGGGCCGGGTGCGTCGGGCGAGCTGCCGACCACCGGCATCGAGATCGCCTCCCTCGTGCTGCTGTTCGCGGCGGGGCTGGGCGCGCTCGCCATCGGCGTGGGTGCAGTACGTCGAGCTCGGCGCCGCTGAGCAGATCCTCGTGGGGCCCTTTCCGCACCCCGCGGGAGGGGCCCCACGAGCACGTGTCAGCGTCCTTCGCCACGCCCCCGCACGAGCGCTGCGTCGAGGTAGCGACGCAGCGAAACCTCCCGCACGTGGTTCCACCCCGTGCGCACGCGCACCATCGTCACCCCGCGCGCACGCATCGCCAGCGCGACGTCGTGAGATAAGCGCACCCGGTCATCGACCGGGCGCCAGGTCATGTCAACATATTCGTCAAGCACCCGCGCCCCGTCGACCTTGCGTGACGCACCGGCCATGGCGACTCCGTCCGAACTCGCACGAGAACTGCTCTTTCAGACCATGTATACATGGTGTAAGAGAGCACGGCAAATGCGCATGCCGGGCACAGAGCCACCGTGAACTCCCGCACTGACGAGCGATCCCGTCGCCCGACCCGACCCGACCCGAAAGAGGACGACCGCCCCATGCGCGACTACTTCGGCGACGACGACGAACTGTGCCCGGCATGGTGCACCGGGGATCACGACCTGTCGGATGATCTCCGCCTGGCGCACCGCAGCGAAGCGAGGTCGGTACCCGCGGTCGAGCGCGTCGACGATCCCGCGCACCACGCGCCTCAGGCCACGACCGTGAATCTGATCGTCGGGCTCGAGAAGTCGGCCGCCGAACTCTGGGTGTGGATCGGCCCCGAGGACGACGCGGGACGCGGACTCACCCTCAGCGTCGAGAGCGCCCACCGCCTGCAAAACGCCCTGGGCGACATCCTTCACACTGCCCGCACCCGGCGGGTCCGCGGCGGAGAGTGACCCTCCCGCCCATCCGGCGGCCATGTACCATGTAAACATGGTGTCGCGGCAGGCCGGCGACACAGCGATGGTCACTGGACCTGGGAATCCAGGGACGCGTTGCGTTCTCCGTGGGGCGCGACGCCTGGCTCCCCTTTGCGCGCGTACCCGTCGCAAGGCGAAGGGGAGCCAGCACCTGCATCCCGGATGCCTTCTCCACAGCCAGTATCCGCATCCGCGCGAATGGGTCAGAGTTGATCCATGACGATCACCACCGCCGGGCAGTGGACGCAGTACTGCCGGATGCTGGGCGACAATCTCTCGGCGGCGCGCGCCGCACGGGGCCTGAGCCAGGAGCAGGTCGCACGCGCAGCCGGCCTGGCGACATTCACGTACCAGAAGCTGGAGAAGGGCGAGTCCAACCCGGGCAGCCCCGCGAATCCGCGACTGCACACCCTCGTCTCGCTCGCGCTCGTGCTGAACCTCGAGCTCGCGACGATGCTCCCGTCCGCCGACCTCGCGAAGGCGTGACCGTCGCGTTCAGTGCCCCGCGCCGAGCATCCCCGTGAGCCGGCCGTGGAACGCCGAGGCGTCGGCATTCAGCCCTTCGATCTCCACCGTCTTGCCGAGCCGACGGTACTTCGTCGCGACCGCGTCCAGAGCCGCGACCGTGGAGGCATCCCAGACGTGCGACCGGCTCATGTCGACGATCACGCGCTCCGGGTCGTCGGTGTACGAGAACTGCGTGGTCAGGTCATTGCTTGATGCGAAGAACAACTCGCCGTCGACCGTGTAGCGCACGGTCGGAACGGCAGCCTCGGCGTCTGCCGCGCGCGTCACCGTGACGAGGTGCGCGACCCGGCGGGCGAACAGCACCATCGCGGCGAGCACTCCCGCCACGACGCCGATCGCGAGGTTATGGGTCCACACCGTCATCGCAACGGTGATGATCATCACCGCGGTCTCGCTCACCGGCATCCGCGCGAGCGTGCGAGGCCGCACACTGTGCCAGTCGAACGTCGCGATCGACACCACGATCATCACCGCCACCAGCGCCGCCATCGGGATGATCGCCACCACGTCGCCGAGAAGCAGCACCAGAGCCAGCAGGAAGGAGCCCGCGAGGAAGGTCGAGATCCGCGTCCGCGCACCGGACGCCTTCACGTTGATCATCGTCTGGCCGATCATCGCGCATCCGCCCATCCCACCGAACGCCCCCGACAGGATGTTCGCGACGCCCTGCCCCCACGCCTCCCTGGTCTTCGACGAACGCGTGTCCGTGATCTCGTCCACGAGCTTGGCCGTCATGAGCGATTCGAGCAGGCCCACGACCGCCAGCGCGAGCGCGTACGGGGCGATGATCTGCAACGTCTCGAGACTCAGCGGCACGTTCGGCACGAAGAGCGCCGGCAGGCTGTCGGGAAGCGTCCCCTGGTCACCGACCGTCGGCACGTGCAGACCCGCTGCGAACACGATGATCGTCACGACAGCGATCGCCACCAACGGCGCCGGCACCGCCTTCGTGAAGCGTGGCAGCACGAACATGATGGCCAGACCCACGAGCACCAGCGGATAGACGATCCACGGGGTGCCGGCGCCGAACAACTGCGGCAGCTGCGCGGTGAAGATCAGAATGGCCAGGGCATTGACGAAGCCCACCATCACCGAACGGGGGATGAACCGCATGAGCTTCGCGACACCCAGAACGGCGAGCACGATCTGTATCGCTCCCCCGAGCAGCACCGTCGCAATGAGATAGTCGACGCCGTGATCGCGCACCACCGGCGCGACCACCAGGGCGACGGCACCGGTGGCCGCCGTGATCATGGCCGGCCGCCCTCCGACGAAGGCGATCGCCACAGCCATCACGAAAGACGAGAACAGCCCCACCCGCGGGTCGACGCCCGCGATGATCGAGAACGCGATCGCCTCCGGGATCAGCGCCAGCGCGACGACGAGACCCGCGAGCACCTCCCGAGTCAGCAGCTTCGGACTGCGCACGGCCTGCAGCACCGTGGGTTCGATCCGGCGACGCCCGGCGGTGGATGCGGGAGTGGGAGTGGTCAACGCAACTCCTTGGCGTGGAAGGTCGGGGAGGGCACAGTGCGCCCGAGAGCGCAGCGTCGGGCGGCCGACGCGAGAAGATGGGAGGGATGCGGACGCCGCATCGCCTGCGCAAACCTAACGTAACGTGAGGTTTCTGTCGAATCCCGAGGAGCTGCCTTGTCAGACGAGCACACGATGCGCATCGGCGAGGTCGCCGAGCGCACCGAGCTGTCGTTCCGCACGCTCCGCCACTACGACGAGATCGGACTCGTGCCGCCCTCGGCGCGCACCGACGGCGGGTTCCGGCTCTACACCGAGGACGATGTCGCCCGCATCCTGCTCATCCGACGCATGAAGCCGCTCGGATTCACTCTCGACGAGATGCGCGAACTGCTCGATGTCGTCGACGCCCTCCCATCCCGCCCCGACGACGCCGAACTGCGCGCCCGCCTCGCGAGCATCCAGCAGGAGGCGTCTGAGCGTCGCGAGAGACTCACGAGGCAGGTGGGAATGGCCGACGAGTTCCTCGAACAGCTCTCGCGCATCTGACGCCCCGAGCGCAGATCCCGCATCCATACACTGACACCATGCCCGCACGCCGCGACCCGCAGACCGCGGCGACGCTCGATCTCTCAGGGCTGACGGGACCGGTCTCGCTGCGCGAGGTGAACGACTTCTATCGGCGCACCGGGGTTCCCGTGGCGCGCCGCTGGTGGGCCGTCGCCCTGACGATCGCGATGTTCCTCGCCGCCGAGGCCGTCTTCCTCAAGGTCATGATGCCGGCGTTCGGACTCGATGCCGCGCTGTCCGACGCCGTGTACGGCGGCTTCCTCGTCTTCACGGGCCTGTACGCGCTGGCGCTGGGCGCCATCATCTGGCGCAACGCCGCGCTGCCCGCGCGCATCTTCCGCACCGCCCGCGCGAACCACCTCGCCTACAGCGACCGCGGCACGGTCGGCCTGCGCCTGCCCGGCTCCGTCATGGCCAGCACCGACGCGTTCGTCGTGACGGCCGACGTCCTGAGCGGCGGACCGCCCGACAACGACCTCCCCCGATTCACCGCCGCGACCCTCGCCCCGCAGGTCGCGGGCACCCGCCGTCGCCGCGGCATCGCCGCCATCGCCCTCGACCGGCAGACGCCGCACATCGTGCTCGAGAACCGTCGCGCCCGCGTGCTGCGCACCACCGGCCGACGCTTCCGCGCCGAGCAGAGGCTGAGCCTCGAGGGCGACTTCGACCGCACCTTCACCCTCTTCTGCCCGCGCGGCTACGAGACCGACGCGCTCTACATCTTCACGCCCGACCTCATGGCCCTCATGATCGATCTCGCATCCGACTGCGAAGCCGAGCTACTCGACGGCTGGCTCGTGCTCTACAGCGGACGCCCCTGGCGACTCTCGACTCCGCGCGGCTTCACCCGACTCATCTCGCTCGTCGACCTCGTCGGACGCAAGATGCGCGCCCGCACCGAGCTGTACCGCGACGAGCACGCGGATGCCGGAACCGCCATCGCGATCCCCGGCCGTCGCCTCCGCGCCCGACCCTCCTGGGGAGCCGTCGCCGCCACGATCGTGCCGGCGGCGTTCATCGCCCTCGGTCTCGTGTCGATGATCCTCGATCTGTTCTGAGGCATACCCCCTTTCGCAAGCTCGCTTGTAGTAGAACATTTGTACTATACAGGAGGCGCGCGGCGCGGTAGAATACGAACATGTCTTCTACCGCGTACCGCCCCGTCGGGTTCTCCGACGCGGATGCGGCGGCGCTCGCCGAGATCGCTGCGGCGGTCGAGAAGACTCAGGCCGAACTCGCCGCCCTCCAGGCGCGCATGACCCGCGAGCTCGCGCGGGCAGAAGAGCTCGCCTGCCGCCAGTCGTCCGGCGCGACGCGCAGCGCTGCCGCCGGCGACATGGCGCACCGCGCCATCGCCTCCGAACTCGCCGCCCCGCTCCGCATCGCCGACCGCACCATGCAGCGGCGCATGACCCAGGCAGCCGAGATCGCCCACGAGTACCCGGCCACGCTCGACTCCCTCGCCGCCGGTCGCATCACCATGGGGCACGTCCACGCCATCGCCGACGCGGGCGCGCATCTCCCCCACGAGGCGCGTGCCGGCTTCGAGGCGGTGGCGCTCCGCAAATGCGAGAACGACACGGTCGGGCGCGTGCGCCCCGCCCTACGCATGCTCGCCGAGCGTCTCCACCCGCGCACGCTCACCGAGCGCCACATCGAAGCCCGCGAGATGCGAAGCATCACCGTCGACCCGATCGACGACGGCATGTGCGAACTCACGGCGATCCTCCCCCTCATCCTCGGCGAGGGCATCCACAACCGACTCACCCAGCAGGGCGCAGCCCTCCAAGACGAGCGGATGCGGGCGGTCGAGCGCCTGCGCGAGTCCCGCGCGGCGGGCCGGCCCGCATCCGAAGCCGACGAGGTCCTCGCCTCCGACGGCCGCACCATGGATCAGCTGCGCGCCGACATCTTCGCCGACATGCTCCTCACGGCTCAGCCCAGCGCCGACCCTACGCGCACCGACGACCGCCCGGGTGCACTCGGCGCGATCCGCGCACACGTACAGGTCATCGTGCCGGTGCTCGCGATCGCGGGAACCCACGAGCATCCCGCCGATCTCGCCGGTCGCAGCCCGGTCGACGCCGAGACCGCCCGGCAGCTGGTCGGCGCAGAGTCCGGCTGGGACCGCATCCTGACCCATCCCGTCAGCGGAGAGGTCCTCGCAACCGACCGCTACCAGCCCACCCCCGATCTCCGCCGCCGGCTTCGCGCCCGCGACGCGCACTGCCGTTTTCCCGGATGCCGAGTGCCGGCCATCCGCTGCGAGCACGATCACACGGTCGACTTCGCTCTCGGCGGCAAGACCCGGCTCGACAACCTCTCAGGGCTCTGCCAGCGACACCACTCGATGAAGCAGTTCACCGCGTGGAAGGTCACCCAGATCGGTGACGGGATCCTCGCCTGGACCTCACCGCTCGGACGCCCTTACCTCGACCATCCGCCCGCACCGACGGTGCACTTCGTGCCCGATGAGATTCCCCTCGGCGTGCCATCGCGCTACGACGATGACGACGACCCGCCTCCCTGGGAGACCGCCGCCTGAGACCCGGCCGGCAACATCCGCCGCACATCGCGATCACGTAGAACTGCTCAGTTCTCACAGCGAGTGCGGGGCCGCTCCACGCGCGCGGGCACTCCCCGGGCCTCGTCTCGTCGGGGAACATCGCGCCCGTATAACCGCCCGGTGAGAGCCGCTTTCTCCATGAGTCGCGCACCCCGCGCGCGTTCGCCGATGCAGCGGTCGAAACCTCGCCACTCCCAGCGGAAACACAAGGGACACATAGCGCTGACACGGTGGGGCCGCTCCACCGACACCGTCACCCGAACGCCCCGGCAGCAAAGGTCTGTACACCCATGCCCGATTCCCGCGCCCGCAGCGGCCGCAGCGGCCCCCGCCTTCGACGACCAGTGATCATCGCCGCCCTCGTCGGCCTCGTGATCGCCCCCCTCACCGCCACAGCCGTCGCCACGGCGGTCTCGGCCAACGCCAAGGCCGCCGCGATCGCGACGCTGTCGGCCAGCGAAGGCGTCGTGGGCGACGCGCTCACTCTGACGCTCGACACCGCCGACGCCGACGATGTCTACGCCGCCGCCGTGAGCCTGAGTTTCGACGCATCCCGCCTCACCTTCGACGAGGACGCCGTCACGAGCGACTTCCCCGGCATGTACAGCGTCGTCGGCGAGATCGACGGCGACGAAGGCCGGCTCGACTTCACCCTCACCCGCCTCGGAACCTCGAGCGGAGCCGCCGGCGACTTCTCGCTCGGAGAGCTCGGCTTCACCTCCGCCGCGTGGGGCGACGCTGCGATCACGATCGACGCCGTGACCCTCGTCGACAGCGAGCTCGGCAGGATCGAGCAGAAGCCCGGAACGACCCTCACGTTCCGTGTTCCCGCACCCCCCGAGCCGACGACCGAGCCGACCACTCCGCCCACCGAGCCGACGACTCCCCCCACCGAGCCGACGACGGCACCGACCGAACCGTCAGAGCCCACGAACCCCACGACACCGACGACGCCGACGCCGACGACACCGAACGCGCCCTCGACGCCGAACAGCCCGACGGTCATCGCGGCCAGCGGATACGGCACGACGGTGACGAAGCCCTCCTCGGGCACGGTCGTCGCCGCACCGCAGACGAGCGCCGCACCCACCAACCAGACGGCGCAGATCGCGGCGTCGAGCGCGAAGCCCGCACCGGGCGACACCGTCGAGCTGACCGTCACCGGCCTCGCCGCGAACACGGCGCACCGCATCGAGCTGCACTCCGACCCGATCGTCCTCGGCACCGCGGTCAGCGACGCGACGGGCTCGTTCACCTTCACGGCGACGATCCCGAAGACCGCCCCCACCGGCGAGCACGAGATCGTCGTCCTGGCCGACGACGCCGTCGTGGCGACCCTGCCCATCACGATCACGGAGGCGACCGCATCCCCGGCGCCGACGGCGAGCCCGTCCGCCTCCGCGCCCGCCGCCACCGAGGTCGACACGGATGCGGCGTCGTCCGCCGACTCCGCCGGCGGCATCGCCTGGTGGATCTGGATCGTCGTCGCGCTGATCGTCGTCCTCATCGCGGCCGTCATCGCCCTCACGATGTCCCGCAACCGCAGCAAGGAGAAGAGCGAATGACGCACGCATCCATCGCCCCCGTCCGCCGCGCGACGCTGCTCGCCGGGATCGGTCTCGCCACCGTCGGCGTCCTCGTCGTCGGCGCGGCGCCCGCCTACGCCGCCGACGACTCGGTCAGCTACCTCGCGCCGGAGTACCAGGCCGGCGAGCTCACTGGCGACGGCAAGGTCGACGCCGACGACCTCGCCATCCTGATGACCGCCGTCGGCATGACCTCCGACGACGCGGACTGGGAGACCGTGGCCGCGGCCGACGCCGACGGCGACGGCGTGATCACCGTCCTCGACGTCGCCGCGCTCTCGAAGGCGTACCTGTACGACGACGACCCGTTCGAGATCCTCGAGACCGACGTCGTCGACATCCAGAAGGCGATGACCGCCGGCGTCCTCACCTCCGAGCAGCTGACCGCCGAGTACCTCTCCCGCATCGCCGCCTACGACCGCGTCGCGGGCATCGACCCCGCGACCCCGGCCGAGATGCTGGAAGCGATCGTCGCCACCAACCCGAACGCGATGACGGAGGCGAAGGCACTCGACGCGGAACGCGCCGCGACCGGTCCGCGCAGCATCCTGCACGGCATCCCGGTGCTCGTGAAAGACAACATCAACACGGTCAACATGGCCACCACAGCCGGCTGCGCGTGCCTCGCCGACAACGTCACCTCGACCGACGCGGAGACCGTGGAGCGGCTGAAGGCGATGGGAGCCATCGTCATCGCCAAGGCCAATCTGTCCGAGTTCGCCCAGTCCACGGCATCCTCGATCAGCAAGTACGGAACGACCCGCAACGCCTACGGGCTGGGCCGCGACCCGGGCGGCTCGAGCGGCGGCACCGGCGCATCCGTGTCCGCCAACCTCGGCGTCTTCGGACTCGGAACCGACACCGGCGGATCCGTGCGCGTCCCGTCCTCCTTCAACGCCCTCGTCGGCATCCGCCCCACGATCGGCCTCGTGAGCCGAGAGGGCGTCATCCCGCTCGATCTCTACCGCGACACCGTCGGCCCGATGGCCCGCTCCGTCTCGGATGCGGCACTCGCCCTCGACGCCCTGGCCGGCAGCGATCCGATGGATGCGGTCACCGCCGGCGCCGACGGCGTCAAGCCGCTCTCCTACGCGCAGGCACTCGACCCGAAGGCGCTGGAGGGCAAGCGCATCGGATACATCTCGGGCTTGGTCTCCGGCAACCAGAACGCCGTCGGATTCCGCCTGGTCCGGGGCGCGTTCGCCGATCTGGAGGCCGCCGGCGCCACGGTTATCGACGTCGGGAGCTTCGGCACGGTCAACGGCTACGGACTCGGGAGCCTGCCGGGCAGCTCCTCGTTCACCCACGACATGAACGAGTACCTGAACGCGTACTACCGGCCGGGCTACACGTTCGCCGACCTCGCCCAGCGGGTCACCGACGCGGCGACGAGCGGCGGCCCGACCCTCTCCACCTGGTCGGCGGCCACCGTGCGCGGTTGGGCCTCGACGAGCGACGCCACCAGGGATGCGGCGTACCCGAACTTCAGCCGCACCCAGCAGGCGATGCGCGACCGCGTCGACCAGCTCATGGCGCAGTACGACCTGGACGCCGTGATCTACCCGAGCACCGGCGGCACCGTCGGCTCCCCGGCCAGCAACAACCGCATCAGCGCGTTCAGCGGATACCCGGCCGTCTCGGTTCCGATGGGCTTCGCCGACTCGACGCTCGACGAGACCAGCTACAGCGGGTTCCCGATGGGTCTGGAGTTCCTCGCCGAGCCGTACTCGGAGTCGAAGCTCATCGGCTTCGCCTACGCGTACGAGCAGCAGACCCAGCACCGCCGGCCGACGACGCTCTTCCCAGACCTCGCGGGCTGAGCATCCGACACGGCCATCGCCGCGCGCGCCCCGCTCCGCTTCGGCGGTCGGGGCGCGCGCGGCGACGCTCCGTCTTCCGCAAAGACCTCCCCTCAACCTTCAGTAAGGCGTAAGGTTGAGGGCATGGAGACCTTCCTACTCCGTCTCGACCGCCTCGCCGGCGGCCGCATGGCGGGCTACCGCGTCGACCGCCCCGACGACCCCCGCGTGAACCGCGCCTTCCGGGCGATCACGATCCTGCTCGTCGTCTGCTTCCTGCTCGGCATCGCCACCATCGTCACGTCGGCCTGGCTCACCGCATCCGGCCAAGACGTCGGCTTCGCCGTCTGGATGCGGTGCCTCGTCGTGCTCGGCATCACGACGACGCTCTTCTACTTCCTGTGGCGGGCGCGCGCCGGCTGGTACTGGGCGATCCGACGCCTGCAGCTGTTCAGCCGCATCTTCCCGATCATCGCCCTCGTCCTCGCGGCGATCCCGGGGCTCTACCCGTGGTGGGTCATCAGCGAGCAGATCGTGTTCGCCATCCTGCTGATCGGCGTCTCCGACTACCTGCAATCCGACTACCTTCGCGCCGCCTACCCGAAGCCCGCGCGCCCCTAACGCAACGGCGGCCGGCTCGTCGAGTGTGGCGCTCGCGCCCCGGCAGTGGCATGGTCATCTCAAAGCGGGTGATCCGAGGAGCAGCAATGCCGTTGTTCGAGATGGAGGCGAGCCCCCGGGGCCGTATGCGCGTCTTCGGGCGCACCCAGCTGCCCTTCGCCCTGGGCGCAGTCCTCATCGCCGTCGTCGCCGCACTCGTCGATCCCTCCCTCCTGGGACGCTGGCCCATGCTCACGGGCTTCGCGCTCACCGTCCTCGCCACGTGTGCCGCCATCGCCGTCCCGTGGGAGCGCCTGCATCCGGCGGCGATGATCTCGATCGCCGTGCTCGACATCGTCACCGTCGCCCTCCTGCGCGCGGAACTCGCACCGCTCGTGCCCGCGGTCACGATCCTGGCGCTCTTTCCGCTGCTGTGGCTGGCGTACGGATTCCGCTGGTACGGCATGCTGGTCGCCGTCGTCGGCGCCACCTTCATCACGTCGTTCCGGTTCGTCTACATCTCGCGCTGGCCCTCGAACCCCGCCGAGTGGGCGAACGTCGTCACCTTCCCCGTTCTGATCCTCGGCGTCGCGGTCATCGTCTACATCGCCGCCAACCAGCTGCGCCGCAACGGCGCACGCCTCGCCGCGGCGTCCCGGGCCCAGACCGACGCGCTCCGCGACGCGAGGGATGCCGAAGCGATCGCCCTCGGCATCCTGAACACCGTCAGCGCCGGCGTGGCCTTCTACGACGCCGACGGCCGCCTCGACGTCGCGAACACCACCGCGCGTCGGATGACCGAGACGGCCGGCTTCCGCCTCGACACCCCGCCCTACAGCGGCGAGCACGCCTTCACCGCCGACCGCGTCACCCGCATCCCGGACGAGGAGCAGATCATCCCGCGGGCCCTGCGCGGCGAGACGATCGCCGACCACCTGGAGTGGATCGGACCGCCCGACTCGCAGGTGGCGATCATCGCCTCGTCGGGACGCGTGCACCGCGAGGACGGCGTGCTGCTCGGAACCGTGGTCGTCGCCTACGACGTCACCGAGCTGGCGGATGCGATCGAGGTGCGCGAGCACTTCCTGCGCACGGTGTCACACGAACTGCGCAGCCCCATCACGAGCATCACGGGGTTCCTCGATCTGATCGACGACGCCGTCGACCCCGCCGACACGAAGGTGCACGACTACATCGACATCGTCACCCGCAAGACCAACGACCTCCTCGACCGCGTGCGAGACCTCCTGGCCGCGAACGACGGAGCGAAGCCGCCGAACTGGGCCAGCAACGACGCCGCCGTGCTCGTCCGCGATGCCGCAGCGAGAACACGCCGTCTCGCCGACGGCCACGACGTCGTCGTGCAGGCGACCGGACCCGACAGCCTGCCCGTCTTCGCGGACGGGGAGCAGGTGACGAACGCGGTCGCCGAGCTGCTCACGAACGCGATCAAGTTCGGCGATCAGAGCTCCGTCGTCACTGTGCGCTACGGTCTCGTCGGACGCCGCGTCACGATCGCCGTCACCAACTCCGGGCACGGGATCGCGCCCAGCGAGCAGCGCCGCGCCTTCGACCGCTTCTACCGTGCGCCCTACGCACGCGCCCAGGCGATCCAGGGGTTCGGGCTCGGCCTCACCAACGTGCGCGCGATCGTGGCGGCGCACGGCGGCCACATCCATATCGACAGCGCCCCCGGCGAACACACGACCTTCACGCTCGACGTCCCCCAGCATCCCTACACGGTCAGCCAGGACTGAGCCCCGGGCGAGCCGCGGCCGCGGGCCGCGAGCGCCGGGCCGCGGGCGCGCCGCCCCGCCCGAACTCCTGCAGATCCGCCCCATCCGCCACGTATCCGGGGCACACGCTGCGTTCTGCAGGAGTTCGGGCACAACTCAGCGGTATCCGGCCCCAGCTGCGGCCCGCCGCATCCCCACCGCCCGTTCCGGTTGAGGTGTGCGCGCGACTGCGCCCCGCTTCCGCCCGAACTCCTGCAACCGAACCCCGGTCCAGCCATCGACCGCACGGCGGACGGGGTTCTGCAGGAGTTCGGGCACAACTCGCAGCCGGCCGGAGGAGACGCGGCACCTGCCACTTACGCGCCTGCGGCATCTCCGCCGTTCGCGGCACGGCGACGGCGGATCTCCGCCTCCAGAGCCGCGGCGCGCTCCTCGCGCTCGAGGTCGGCGAGCTGCTGCTCCGTCGTGCGCGTATCGCGCGGCCTCGGCGCAGGAGCGGGTCCAGCCTCCTCCTTCGACCACCGGCGCGGGTCGCCGAAGCTCATCGCCTCGCGACCGCTGCTCCACTCCCTCCCGAGCGTGAACCAGAGGATGGAGCCGACGAGCGGCAGCAGCACGATGAAGAAGATCCACGCGACCTTCGGCAGGAACCGGATCTGATCGTCTCGGCGCGTGATGGCGTCGATGAGGGCGACCACCATGACGGCGAAGATGAGCAGCGCGAGCAACGGCATGCATCCAACGTGCCGCAGCGAGCCCGCGAGCGCAACGGTCGCGCGGCCCACATCCGGTCGCGCTGCCCGCATCCGGTCGCTGCCCGCATCTCCCTCGTCCGTCGGAGAAAGCGCGCCCGGTCGGAGGATTCAGCGCCGATCCTCCGACATCCGCGCGAATCTCCGACCGGACCGGCCGACCCGGACCGGCCGACCCGACCGGACCACCCGACCCGACCCACGGATGCGGGCGGCTCGCGCTCAGCCCGCGACGAGCCAGACGATGACGGCCGCGACCAGCAGCACCGGCGAGATCCACGCCATCCAGCGCGTCGTCGGCAACGGCTCCCACCGGGCGCGAAGGAGGCTGACGAGCAGGAGGAACGCGGCCATGAACACGACCGCGAGGTGCACGCGCATGACGGTGCCCACCACGATCAGGATGACGCCGCACACCTGCATGCCGAACAGCCGCGCCAGCACGGCGAGCGGCGGCCGGAAGCGGCGCCGGGACGGTTCCGCTGTCACGACAGCAGCCCGGATACCGGCGCATCCCGTCGTGCGCGGGCCGCGCTGAGCTCGCGCACGGAGCAGATGGTCACTGCGCGTCGAACGCGTCGACGAACACCTGCGGCAGCACCACGTTCACCGGTGCACCCTGGAAGAACGGCGCGACGTTCTCCACTTTGTGCCCGGCGATGCCCGTGCCGATAGGCGTGACGAGGAACGTCGTCTCGGGATGCGCCTGCGCGTACTCGAGGAAGTCGACGATCTGCTCGAGCATCGTGTCGAAGCCGCTCATCGTGTCGATCGCAGAGGAGCGACCCGTCGGCCCGACACCCACTCCCCACTCGGCGCCGAAGTTCTCGAAAGCGGCCCGTGCCGCACCCGCGCCGTGCTGACCGGCCGCGTTGCTGCCGAACACGAACACCTCGTCGTCGGCGAGCTCGGTCACGACCTCCGGAGTCCGCCTGGCGCGGAGCGCTGCGAGGCGCTCCTCCTCTTTCCTTCCGCGTCGTGGTTCACGAGTCGGGCCGAGCAGAAGCCCGAGCAGGTCGTTGAAGGCAGACATGCACCCAGTATCGTCGCCGCTCCACGACAAGCGACGTCGGCGGTGAGATTGTGGATCGGGGCCTCAGTCCTGCTGCTCCTTCATGACCCGAGCGTGCGAGGTCTTCCCGCGCGCCACCTCGCGATCGTCCCGGCGCACCACGCCCACAAACTCAACGAACCGCGCCGCGAACGCGCGGAACGCGGCGGACAGGCTCGCCGCGCGGGGCTCGGGCGCCTCGGCCTCCGCATCCGGCATCAGGTTCAGTTCGCCGTCGGTGTCTCGGGGCGTCCGCGCGAATGCCACGCACAGCCGCGCGACGCCCTCCGCGTGCCCGTGCATGACCGAGTGCGCGGCGCCTCCGATCTCCCACGTCGATGCGAACGGGATCTCGCGCGCCGCGCGCTCGACCCACGCACGCGGCACCACGGCGTCGTGCTCGCCGCGGATCACGAGCGTGTGAGCGCGGATGTCGGCGAAGAGCTCCTCGATCGGAAACCGCATCATCTCCGGCAGCACCCGCAGGAACCACCGCGGCCCGCACAGCAGGTAGGCACCCACCGCCAGCACCTTGATCTTGAGCGGTTCGTGCCACGTCGACCGCAGGAACCGCAGCGCGAGTCGCGGAAGCCGTCGCGCGGCGGGGTCGACGACCGGGCCGATGAGCACGAGCGTCGAGATCTCCGGTCGTCGCCGCGCGACCTCGGTCACGATCTGCGTACCCATCGAGTGCCCGACGAGCACGGGGTCTTCGAGCGCGAGCTCGTCGAGCACCGCCTCCACCGCATCCGCGTACTGCGCGATCGACATGGCCGACTCCGGATGCGGCACACCGCCGAACCCGGGCAGGTCGAGAGCGTGCACCGCGCCGAACTCGTTCAGCTGCGGAGCCAGCCGCTCGAAGTAGGTCGCCGCGACGCCGATTCCGGCGACGAGCACGAAGGAGCGCTCGCCCTCTGCCCGGATGGAGGACACGCGCGTGTAGGCCGTGCCGCACGCGACGCGGCGCACGTCGACGACGGGCGCGGACGGGGCTGTCACAGTGAGGACGCGAACAACGAGCCGACGAAGAACAGCAGCGCGAAAGCCGCCACCGCGTTGCCGATCATCACGAGGAAGGCGGACATCGTGAGTCCCGCGAACGCGCGACGCCAGAAGGACGCGCCGGCGGGCACGGTCGACGCGTACGAGAAGGTGCCGACCGCGATCAGCACGATCTCGATCGCCGCGAGCCACCAGGCCTGGAGCATCGCCACCTGGGGGGCGAAGACACTCACGGCGAAGTCACCACTCACCGCCGCGTACACGCTCACGGCCAGCCACACGAGGTTGACGGCGAACAGGGGCCACAGCCACGGCCAGCGCTCCCGTACCGCGAAGCCCACGTCACGCCCGTGGACACCGCTGTGCTCGGTGCGCTCGCGCACCGCATCCGCCGAACGGGCGCGGCGCGAAGACACGACCTGACGCCATCCGCAGTCCGGCTCGACACAGGCGTGGGTGACTGCGCTCATACCGACCGAGGCTATCGGTCGAAGCGGCGTGCACGCAGGCCTTGCACGAGCAGCACGATCGTCATGAAGAACGAGAACAGCGGCAGCCCGACGGCGCCGAGCGCGAGAAGCGTGCCGGTGGGGTAATCGACGTTGCCCATCCGCCCGAGCCCCACGCCGCCACCGCCGGCGGTGACGTCGCCCGCCAGCAGGAACTCGCCGTCGTAGCTGTCGATCCGCGACGAGCACGTGACGGATGCGGCCGGCCCGCCCGCATCCGCGATGCTGCGCACCGGGGAGAACCCGGTCCGCGGCGTCATCCACCACAGCGTGTCCTCCCACCCCGGCGACGGCGCCGACCAGGTGCGCAGGGAGATCCCGTCGGCGGTTTCGGCCCGACACTCCACCAGACCGAGCAACGCGGCCGTACCCGAAGCCCACACCCCGGTGACGCCCTCGGCGGGAAGCTCCGCCGCCTCGCCCAGCGGCGTCGGCCGCGCCGCCGCGACAGACTGCGACACCGGCACCACCCACAGCGCCCAGATGAGTGCGCTCGCCACGACGCACACCCCCACCAGCGCCCACAGCATCTGCCTCCTGTGCCGCAGCCGCATCCGCGCCTCCCGCGCACGAGACACGGCGTCGGGATCGAGCGGGTTGGACACGCGTCGAGTGTACGGATGCGGCGAGGCCGACGCGCGCCACGATAGTGCTGACGAATCGCGCACTCCGCCTCACCTAGGCTGGGCGCATGAGCGAGCAGTCCTCAGCCACAGCCGCGGCCATCGGCCGCGCCGTGCGCGAGGAGCGCACGCGCCGTCAGCTCTCGACGCGTGCGCTCGCGGCGGCCGCCGGGGTCTCGCAGCCGTTCCTCACGAACGTCGAGAACGGCCGGGTGATGCCGAGCATCGCCTCGCTCTACAGCCTCGCCGGGGCACTCGGGGTCTCGGCCGCGGCGCTGCTGCCCGAGCAGCCCATCCGCCTCGAGGTCGTCCGCGCCGGCGGCGGCTCCCGCATCCCTATGCGCGACAGCGACGGCGAGACCTACACCCAGCTCATCGCCGGCGCGCGCGGGCGTCAGCTCGGGGCGTATCGGTTCGAGCTGACGCCCGGCTACGAGGATGTGACCTACGCGCACGACGGCGAGGACATCGTGCATGTGCTCTCCGGCTCCCTCATCTACCGCTACGCCGATCATGACGACGTCGCGCTGCACCCCGGCGACACCCTCTGGGCCGACGCACGCAGCGCGCACTCCTGGATGGTGCCCGCCGCGCAGTCCGGCACGACCGAGCTCCTGCTCATCACCGCCGCCGGCGCGACGCATCGCCACGGCGGCGGCTCAGACAACGACCCCGAGCGATAACTCACACGAATCGTTACATCGGCGGCGAGCACCGGTCACACCCGCGAAACACGCGGTTCCTAGCGTGGCCGCATGCCCACCAAACAGCTCGTCCTCGGTGCGTTCGAGGAGTTCACCCCCAACTTCATCGGCAACAGCTGGCACCACGAGCGTGGCGACACCGCTGCTTTCGCCACGCTCGAGTTCTGGACCGACATGGTCACCAAGCTGGATGCGGCGGGCTTCGACTTCTTCTTCATGGCCGAGGCCATCGGCTACCCCATGAACGACGCCGGCGAGGTGCCGGAGGCCGTCATCCGCGAGGCCGTGCAGTTCCCCGTGCACGACCCGCTCACCATCATGTCGGCGCTGGCCGCGGCGACGCCGCGCATCGGCTTCGTGGCGACCGCATCCACCACCGCGCAGCAGCCCCTGCTGAACGCGCGCACGTTCACGACGCTCGACCACCTGACCGGCGGGCGCATCGGCTGGAACATCGTCACGAGCGACAACCAGCAGGCGCTCGTGCGTCTGCTGGGCCGCACGCAGGTCACCCCGCACGACGAGCGCTATGCCGCGGCGACCGAGTTCGTCGATCTCGATCTCGAGCTCTGGGAGGGCGCCTGGGAAGACGACGCCGTCCGCGCCGACAAGAAGAACAAGGTCTTCGCCGACCCGAGCAAGGTGCACCGCATCCGCCGCGACGGCACGTACTTCACCTTCGACGGCTACTTCCCCGCGACGCCGTCGCCGCAGCGCACGCCCACGCTGTTCCAGGCGGGAACCTCGGAAGCCGGCACGACGTTCGCCGCACAGTACGCCGAGTGCGTGTTCACGCAGGACCGCAACGCCGCGCGCCTCGCGGCGGGCATCGCGCGCCTGCGTCAGAAGGCAGTGGATGCGGGCCGCCCCGCATCCTCCATCAAGGTCGTCAACGGCGCGTCGTTCATCATCGCCGACACCGACGAAGAGGCGCAGCGCCTGCGCGCCGAGCTCAACACGACAGCCACCCGTGAGGCCACGGCCGCACTGTTCCTGGGGTGGTCGGGTGTGGACCTCGCCCAGCTCGACCCCGAGGCGACGCTCGACGACGTCTCGACGGAGGTCGGCCACACGATGCTGGCGATGTGGCGCAACCCCGACGGCACGAGCCCGACGATCGGCGAGATCCTCGACTCGTTGCCGGCCACGTTCGGCGGCATGAAGTTCACCGGCACCGTCACCTCCGTCGCCGACCAGGTCGAGGCGTTCGTGGCCGAGACGGATGTCGACGGCTTCCTCGTCGAGAACTGGTACGGCGGCATCGAGGGCTACACGGAGTTCACCGACCAGCTCATGCCGGAGCTGCGCCGTCGGGGCCTGCTGCCCGAGACGCCCCGCACGGGCACGCTCCGCGAGATGCTGACCGATGCCGACGGTCCGCGCCTTCCCGACTGGCACCCCGCCGCCCGCTACCGCCGCTGACGCGGTCCGGCGGGCTCCCGCATCCGCCCGCTTCGTCGGAGAATGCGCCGGATGTCGGAGGATTCCGCGCGCATCCTCCGACATCCGCGTGAATCTCCGACGTTCACGCCGATCTCCGACCCGACGGACGCGGTCGATTGGCGCAGGCTGACAGACGCCAGGCCGGGACTTCAGGCGGCGCCTCCCGCTCAGGCGGGGCGGACGACGAGGGTGTGCCGGAGCGACTCGGCGCTCACCACGGGCGGCACGTGCTCGGGAAAGTCGGCCGCGTACTTCGCCTCGTAGGCGGCCGAGACCGCATCCTGCACCGGGTCGTCGGCGGACACGCGCTCGAACGTCACCGCGACCTGCGGATCCTCGAGCGCGGCTACCGGGTCCTGCTCGGCGTGCTCACCGTCGGCGAGCGTGAACCCGGCCGGTCGTCCCGAAACCGCACGGCGGAACCACGCCGTCTTGTCGCCGTAGGCGGCGCGTACGTAGGCGGCGTCGCCGACGACGACGGCCCAGATCGGAGTGGCCACCGCGCTCCCGTCGGGGCGGGTCGTGACGACGGTCACGGTCGAGGTGGCAGCGAGGTGGGCGAGCAGCGCATCCGTCATGCCCAGAGCCTAGGGCGCCTGCGGCTCCCCGGGCGCGGGTGGATGGATGCGGCGGCACCCGCATCCGCTCACGAACGTCGGAGATCAGGCCCACGGTCGGAGATTTCGGCCCCGATCCTCCGGCATTCGCGCGATTCTCCGACCGGCGGATGCGCGCCGGCGGATGCGGGCTCGGCGGATCTGCACGCCCGGTCAGGGCGCGGGCGGGCGCGCGACGAGCAGCTCGCCCTCCCCGGCCACCGGCACCTCGCCCGCCGCGGCGGGAACGAGGAACACGCTCCCCGCCGGCGCGGACTCCCCGGCGATCTCGAGCACGCCGCGGGTCACCACGAGCACCGCGAAGCCTGTGGCGAGCCGCACCGCATCCGTCACGCGATGCCGCTCGAGGCGCACGAACGGGTCGGCCTCGGTCGGGAACACGGATGCGGGACGCGCCGCGAAGGGAGCGTGCTGCACGAGCCGCGCGAGTTCGGCGGGTGCCCGGCGGTTCAGGTTCACGGCGTCGAGCGCTCGATCGAACCCGAGGCCGAGATGCCCGTCGCGGGAGCCGTCGAGCTCGAAGCCGCGCCATTCGAGCAGGATCGAGAGATCCTCGGGCTGCTGCAGCTCCAGCAGGAGCACGCCCTCGCCGATCGCGTGGAGCTCGCCGGGCGGGATCCACACCACATCGCCCGGCTGCACCGGCAGCGTGTGCAGCAGATCGAGCAGCGCCGCCGTGTCCTGGTTCTCGACGAGGTCGCGCAGTTCGCTGGCGGAGACGGGGCGACGCAAGCCCACGTGCACCCAGCCGCCGCGGAGGATGTACCAGCCCTCCGCCTTGCCGTGCGCGTGCCCCAGCCTTTCGGCGGCGAACGCGTCGTCGGGGTGGGCGTGCACGGGCAGACGCTGCCCCGCATCCAGCAGCTTCACGAGCAGCCGCGGGTCGGCGCCCCACCGGGCGACGTGCGCGTCGCCGAGCCAGCGCACGGGATCGGCCGCGACCTCCTCGCGCAGCAGTGCTCCGCCGGGCAGCCGGCTCAGCCCGAGCTCGCCTTCGCCGAACACGGTGGTGCACGAGGCGATCCAGTCCTCCGGCTCGTGGCTGGCCGCGGGCGCCTCACGGCGGAAGTCGGTGATCTGCCGCCCTCCGCGGTAAAAGCGCCGGGCGGGCCGGTTCGACGGCAGCCGCACGATCATGCTCATCCCGGGAACCCTCCGCAAGATGCCCGGAGACGACCGGGCCGGATGTGATCCATACGCCCGCTCATGCCAGGAACCCTCCGACGAACGTGTCGCCGAGGCCGATGGTGGTCGGGTCGGCGACCTCGACGCGGTACGCGGCGACACCCACCGCGCCGGCCAGGAGGCGCGCCACCTCGGCCACCACTCGTTCGCCGTCCGGATGCCGGCCGAGTCCGGCCGTGGCAGCCATGTCCTGCGCGGTAGCCGCGTCGCCGAGGCGGTAGCGGGTGGCGGCGAGCCGCACGGCGTTCTCCAGCGCGCCGCGATGCCGGCCGGCCTCGGGGCCCGTGGCGATCGCCCAGTAGCGCGTGTGCACGACGAGTGCGGGAGCGGCGATCAGCCGCTGGGCGCCGGCGAGCGCGTCGGCGACATCCGCGGCGTCGGTCAACGACACCGGCCGCCCGACGTACTCCTGCAGCTCGTCCTCGTTCATGCCGTGCACGTCGATGACGTCGCCGAGGCGCGCGCGGACGATGTCGGAGAACTCCCTGCGGTAGAAGCCCGCATCCTCGTAGTAGACGAGAGCCTCGGCGGGCAGGCGCGTCATCGCCGCCCGCAGGTCGTCGAGACGTGAGGAGAGAAGCGCCTCGTCCTGCATCGTGTTGAAGCCGGAGACGAGGAAGGCGTCGGCGTCGGCGAGCTCGTCGGCGAGCTCGGGCGCCAGCGCCATCTCGCGGTTGGGCGCGTCGTTCGCGAAGATGATCCGGTTCGGCGCGGGCGCGATCACCTCACCGTCGACCAGGGCGACGCGGGCGCCCGCGGGGTACTGCACGATGAGGTGCGGATCGAGGGTGTCGCGGGTCGCCGAGCAGATGTAGGCCAGCTCTGGCGGGAGGAGGCGCCGCACGTTGTCGTCGATGCTCACGAGGTGCTGCACGCTCGGGATGCCGAGCCGCGCGAGCGCGAGCCCCGCCCGCACGCCCGTGCCGCCCAGCGTCACGCGCGTCTCGAACCTTTCGGCGAAGCGCGTCACGATCTCGGATGCGGCCACGAACCGCTCCCCGCCGCCGCCGGCGGCCAGGAAGCCGAGCACCGTGACCACGAGCGCCCGCTCGTCGTCGATCGGCGCCGCGGTGGTCAGCTCGCCCCGGCGCACGCCGTACGCGCGCGCCAGCTGCTCGAGCACGGCCGCATCCCATCGCACCTCGTAGTCGACGGTGCCACCGAGCCCCAGAACGAGCTTTCCCACCACGGCGCCTCTCTCGTGAATCCCGTGCCTTGTGCCGGTCAGTACAGGGCGGCCTTGCCGGTCGCCCCGAACAGGTCGATCTTCTCGGCCGCGGTCACCTTCAGCGCCGCGATCGCGCCCGGCTGGATGGCGTTCGGCTCGCGCAGACGCTCGTCGGTGCCGAGGATCTCGCGCATCTTGTTGTGGTACGAGACCTTGATGTCACTGGAGATGTTGATCTTGTTCACGCCCAGCTCCACCGCGCGGCGCAGCTCCGAGTCCGGGTTCGCCGATCCGCCGTGCAGCACGAGCGGGATGCCCACCGCCGCCTTGATCTCCTCGAGCAGGTCGTGGCGCAGCTCGGGGTTCTTGTCGGCCGGGTAGAGGCCGTGCGAGGTGCCGATGGCGATCGCGAGGCTGTCGACGCCGGTCTCCTCGACGAAGCGCACCGCGTCCGCCACGTTCGTGTAGATGATCTCCGCGGCACCGGACTCGCCGTAGCTGTCGTTCGCGCCGATCGTGCCGAGCTCGCCCTCCACCTGGATGCCGACGGCGTGCGCGGCCTCCACGACCTTGCGCGTCAGCGCCACGTTCTCCTCGAAAGGCAGGAGCGAGGCGTCGATCATCACCGAGGTGAAGCCGGACTGGATGGCCACGATCATCTGCTCGTAGCTGCCGCCGTGATCCCAGTGGATCGCGACCGGAACCGAGGAGCGGTGGGCGCGGGAGTGCATGGCGGCGATCAGGTCGGTGGTGATGTGCGAGACCTCGTCCGGGTGGATCGCGATGATCACCGGGGCCTGCTTCTCCTCGCTGATGTCCATGACGCCGTTGAACATCGCCCAGTCGCTGATGTTGAACGCGGGGATGGCGAAGTTATGCTCGTTGGCGACGTCGAGGATGGACTTACCGGTGTACAGCACGATGGATTCTCCTTGAGTGGGATGGGTGACGGGACGTCGGGAACAAACGTGTGGGTGCGGGTCAGCTCTTGACCGAGCCGGCCGTCAGGCCGCTGATGAAGAAGCGCTGCAGCACGAGGAAGAGGATCAGCACGGGGATCGAGCCGAGGATGCTCATCGCCATGATCTGGTTCCACTCGTACGAGTGCTGACCCATGAGCAGCTGGATGCCGATCGGCACCGTGCGCATGTCGGTGGTGCGGGTCAGTGTCAGGGCGAACAGGTACTCGTTCCACGCGATCATGAACGTGTAGATGCCGACCGAGACGATGCCCGGCACCGAGATGGGCACCAGCACGCGCCAGAGCGCGGTGAACGAGCCTGCTCCGTCGACGCGCACGGCCTCGTCGAGCTCGCGCGGCAGGGTGTTGAAGTACCCGGTCATCATGATGATCGCGTAGGGCAGCGTGAACACCATGTAGGTGAAGATGAGGCCCGGGTAGGTGTTGTAGAGGCCCAGGGCGACCATCAGCCCGAAGTACGGGATCAGCAGCGTGATCGGCGGCACCGCCTGGACGCTGACGATGATGACGTTCAGCACCCGCTTGCCGCGGAAGTCGAAGCGGCTGAACGCGTACGCCGCCTGGATGGCGACCAGCAGCGTCAGGATCGTCACGGCGCCGGCCACGATGTAGCTGTTCAGGAAGAACCGCATCGTCTCGGCGTTGGTGAAGATCTTCACGTACGCGTCGAACGAGAACGCGTCCGTCACCAGCCGCGGCGGGCTCTCGAAGATCTGGGTGTTGGGCTTGAACGAGCTCGACAGCATCCACAGCACGGGACCGGCGGCGAACACGGCGCCCGCCACGAGGCCCACGAGCAGCAGCGTGCGTGCGAGACGGGTACGCGAAGCGGTGGTCATCGACATGTCAGTCCCTCGCCTTCTGGTGGCGCACGTAGAACACGGCCAGCACCATCGACATGAGCAGCACGAGCACGGCGGATGTGGCCGCCAGCGAGAAGTCGTACTTGGCGAAGGCGAGCTTGTAGGTGAACGTGCTGAGCATCTCGGTCACATCGATCGGTCCGCCGCCGGTGGTCATCCAGATGAGGGCGAACTGCTGCGACGTCCAGATGAGATCCAGCAGCACCAGGCTGATGATGATCGGACGCAGCTGCGGCACCGTGACGTTCCAGAAGCGCTGCCAGGCGGTCGCGCCGTCGACCGTCGCTGCCTCGTAGAGGTCCTGCGGGATGCCCTGCAGACCCGCGAGGAGGCTGACCATGAAGAACGGATAGCCCGCCCAGATGTTGATGAAGGTGACGGTGCCCAGCGCCAGCTGCGGCGAGGCGAGCCACTCGATGTTCGTGTTGAGCAGGAAGTTGATGACCCCGTTGGGGGCGAGCAGCATCCGCCACAGCACCGCGATGACGGCGGCGGTGAACAGCCACGGAAGCACGTAGAGGGCGCGGAAGACGGTGCGGGTGACGCCGCCGAGCAGGCGGCTGTTGAGCATCATCGCGAAGCCGAGACCCAGCACGAGGTGGGCGGCGACGCTGACGACGCTGAAGAAGATCGTGTTGCCCGTCGCCTTCCAGAAGCCCGGGTCGCCGAGGACCGTCAGGTAGTTCTGGATGCCGACGAACTCCGGCGGGGGGCCGAGGATCGCACTGTCCTGCAGCGAGTAGCCGACGACCATGACGATCGGAACGACCATCAGGATGAACAGCAGGATGAGGGTGGGGGCGAGGAAGCCGTAGGACTCCGTCGTGCGCCGCAACTGACGGCGCTTCTTGCCGGGCGGCCGGCCGGTGACGAGTGTCTCCGTGTCCGGCGCGGTCAGCGTTCTGAGTGTCATGCTCGGTCAACTCCTGACGTATCCGGGTGCCGCACCGCGCGGTGCGGCACCCGGTGGCGGAATGGGATCAGAACTCCGCCGTCCAGCTCTCCTGCGCCTTCTTCAGCGCGTCGGGGATCGACTGCTGCCCGTCGAGGGCGGACTGCAGCTGCTCGCCGAGCTGACGCATGAGGTCCTCGGCCACCGGGAGGCCGGTGAACTCGTTGGCCGGGTAGCCCGCCTTGTAGATCTCGAACGCGGTCTTGAACAGCTCGTCGTCGTTCACGAAGTCGGGCTCCGAGCCGGTGTTACCGGGGAAGGCCTTGGCCATGGTCGACAGCTTCGAGTTGGTGTCCTTGCTCATCAGGAACGAGACGAGCTTGGCCGCCGCATCCTTGTGCTGCGAGTTCTCGGCCACACCGATGCCCCACGAGGCGTAGGGGATGCCGCGCTCACCCGTGAAGCCGTCCTCGGCGGGGATCGCCGAGATCGAGAAGGTCAGGTCGGGGTTGTTCTCGCGAATGAGGTTGATGTGCGCGAGCGAGTCGATCATCATGCCGACCCGGCCGTTGGTGAACTCCTCGACCTTGTCCTGCTCCTTCATGGTGAAGCTTCCGGGGGCGATCACGCCCTCGTTCCACAGGTCGCCGATGTACTCGACGGCGCTCGTGACGTCGTCGTTGGTCAGGTCGGGCTTGCCCTTATCGAGCATCGTGCCGCCCGAGGCCCACACCCACGACATGACGTCGTTCTGCACGCCGTTCGGCGCTTCGAGCGACAGCGGCAGCACCCAGCCGTGCACGTCGCCGCCGAGCGCGGTGATCTTCTTGGCCGCATCCTCGAACTCGGTGCGGGTGGAGGGCGGTGCGCTGACTCCCGCCTGCGAGAGCAGGGCGTCGTTCGTGAACATCGGGTAGACGAAGTTGACGACCGGGATCATGTAGGTCTTGTCGTCGACCTTGATCTGGGCGGCCAGCTCGCTCTCGTCGAAGCCCGCGTCCTTCAGCAGCGGACCGAGGTCGGTGATGACGCCCTTGGAAGCGAAGTCGTTGACCCACGCTCCGTCGAGACCGACGACGTCGGGCATCGTGCCGGATGCGGCGCCGGCGAAGAGCTGTTCCTTCGTCGATGCGTACGGGCCGCTGACGAGGTCGACCTTGATGCCGGGGTTGGCCTGTTCGAACTCGTCCATGAGGGCGCGGAACTCGCCGTCGGGGAGTTCGGGCTCCCACCACTGCGCGAATTCGATCGTGACGTCGCCGCCGCTGTCGGCCGAACCGCTGCCGCCCGACGAGCAGCCCGTCAGAGCCAGAAGCGTGGTCGTCGCTGTCGCGACGCCCATGAGCATGATTGCGGTACGGCGTCCTCGCCGGAATGCGGACATGTCTCTCCTCTTCGAGATGGTGCGGCATTCCGCTCATTTCTGCAGCTTCATGCCTGTTTAAGCACGATTATGCAGCGATGCCTGCATCCCGTCAAGACACGGAATGATCACGGGAGCCCCTGAATCACGGGCACTTTCCCCGGGTCAGCGCTGGACTCTCGGTCCAGAAAGTTGCGGATGCTTGCGGCTGTCTCCGCCGTTTTATGCAGTCCTGTGCTAGATATGAGGCCATGGACGCGCAGCGCAAAAGCTCTTCCCGCCGACTGCCCGCCGGACGCAAGGCGGATCTTGCCGCCTACGTGGAGGAGGTCGGACAGGTCACGGTCGCCGACTTGTCCGCACACTTCGGCGTCTCGATCGACACCATCCGCCGCGACCTGGACGAGCTCGATCGTCAGGGTGCGCTCGTGCGCACGCACGGCGGCGCGATGAGTGCGTCGGAGGGGCCGGGCCGCGATCGCGGCCTGGATGTGCGCCTGCGGATGCAGGTGCCCGAGAAGGAGAAGATCGGCAAGCTCGCCGCCGAACTCGTCGACGACGGCGCGGTGCTCATGATCAACGGCGGCACGACCGTGCTCGCTCTCGTGCGTGCACTGCGCAACCACCGCGACCTCACGATCGCCACGAACAACCTCCGGGTCCCCGCGGAGATCCCGCCGAGCGTGTTCCGCGACCTCTACGTCTTCGGCGGAGCCGTGCGCACCATCACCCAGGCCACGACCGGGCCTGTGAGCCTCGCGATGACCTCCGCCGGACCGGATGTGGACATCCGCGCCGACATCGCCTTCGTCGCGGTGGGCGCCGTGGACGCATCCGGATACTCCGCATCCAACCTCGGCGACTCGACGATGATGGCCGAGATGATCCAGCGCGCCGATCGCACCGCCATCCTCGCCGACTCCACCAAGCTCGGCCGCCGCCTGTTCGCCCAGGTGACGGCCCTCGAGGGCGCCGACTACCTCATCACCGACGCTCCTCCGCCCGACGACCTCGCCGCGGCTCTCGCCGCCGCCGGCGTCACGGTCATCTGCGACTGATCGACCGACAGGTCGGTCGGAGAGCCTGCGCGTCCGCTCCTCCGCCTCGTCCGGTCGGAGAAAACGCGTCGCGTCGGAGGTTTCGGCCCGCATCCTCCGACATCCGCGCGATCCTCCGACCGGCGGATGCGGGCAGCTGGCCTACGCCTCCGACCGGCGGATGCGGGCAGCTGGCCTACGCCTCCGACCGGCGGATGCGGGCAGCGACTCGCCAGCGGAAAGCCGGCACGCGCAAGGGGTCAGCGCAGGCCCGGAACGCGCTTATGCTGAGCGCGATGTCCACAGCTCTCGTTCCCCCCGTCGAGGTCGTGATCCCCTGGCGGGACGCGCCGACCCGCCGCGCACCGTTCGCACTCGTCCGCCGCTGGTACGAGACCCATCTGCCCGAGGCGTCGGTGCGCACGATCGACACCGACGACGACGTGTTCGTCCTCGCCGCGTGCCGCAACCTCGCGATGCGCACCGCGCATCCGGATGCGGTCGTCGTGATCGGCGACGCCGACACCCTGCCCGAGGCGGAGCCGCTGCGCGCCGCGATCGCCGCCGCCCGCACGAGCGGACGCGTGCACCTGCCCTATGACGAGTACCGCTGGCTCGGCGCGAGCGGCTCGGCCGAGTACACGGCCGGTACACCGCTCAGCGACTGCACGGTCGAGCAGTACGTCGAGGGAGCCTGTTCCGGCGTCTACGTCGCGACCCCGCAGACGTGGTTCGCGCACGGCGGCCAGGACGAGGCGTTCCGCGGATGGGGCTTCGAGGACGCCGCCTGGTACCTCACCCATCAGGCCGTGCTGGGCGAGCCGCCACGCCGCCACGCGGGACGCGTCTACGCGCTGCACCACGCGGCCGAGCAGCGCGTCGGCGCCGGCTACGAGGCCAACGAGGCCCGCATGGGTCTCTACCGGGCCGCGGCCGCCGACCCCGGAGCCATCGCGCGCCTCGTCGGCATCTCCTGACCCCGCGGCTTCCCCTGCCGCGCGAGACCGGTCCCTACGCCCGGTTCAGGCCAGCGCGTCGAAGGCCCGGAGCGGCCCCGGGCGCTCGCGGCCGTCGCGCCGCATCCGCTCGCGCAGTGCCGGCGCCGCCGCATCCGGTCGCAGCTGCCGGGCCACGGCGTCTGCCAGCTCGGCCGCGGTCACGCGATTGGGATCGCAGGCGATGCCCACCCCCGTGCGCTCCAGCGCCGCAGCACCCGCGAACTGATCCGTCGAGAACGGCAGCACCACCAGAGGCACGCCCTGCGCGCACGCCTCGGTGACGGAGTTGTTGCCGCCGTGGGTGATCGCGGCCGCCGCCGAGCCGAGCAGGCGCACCTGCGGCAGGTACTCGCGCACGAGCCAGCCGGCGGGGATGTCGCCCCACGCCGCGGTGTCGGCGGCGCCCGTCGCGATCGCGGCGCGCACGCCGAGCGTGCGCAGCGCCTCGACCACCCGGACCAGCACGTCCTCGCGCACCGAGAGGAAGCTGCCGAAGCTCACGTAGACGTAGGGCTCGCCCTCGTCGATCCAGCGGGAGATCGACGGGTCCACGGCCTCCTCGCGCAGCGTCGAGCCGAGGAAGGTCCCCGGGGCCATGGCCCGGCCGTCGCCGTCGGCGAGCTGCTCGGGGTAGTTGTAGAGCACCGTCGCGCCGTGCGATGCGAAGGCGTCGGCCACGACGGGAGCCCCGGGATCGATCTCGGATGCGGCGTCGTTCCACTGCGCGGTGAATCGCTCCGACACCTCCGCCGCCAGCACGCGCAGGGCGTCCAGACTCTCGGCGTCAGGGGCGAAGGCCCGGGGCCAGAACGGCGGCACGCCGTACAGCTCCCCCGAAACCGGCAGGGCGGTCGGGTGCCCCAGCACGACATCCCCGTACGCGACGCCGGCGGCCTGCATCGCCATCCGCGCGCTGAACGCGAGGTGGTCGACCAGAATGCGGTCGGGACGGACCCGTTCGATGATCTCGAGCGTCTGCCGACCGCGGCCGACCGGATCCCACATGAGATCCGTCAGCCGTTCACGGGCCTGGTAGGTCAGCGTCTCGACCATGCCCAGGCGCGTCGCGGCGAAGAACCCCTCGAGCGAGGACGCCTCGTCCGCCTGCTGCTGCGCGGTACGCATGACGCCGGCGTTCGCGCCGCGGCCGAGCGACAGCTCGACGTGGGCGAACCCGGCCTCTGCGACGATGGGCGCGGTAGCAGGCCCCGTCGCCACGGCGACCTCGTGCCCGCGGTCCTGCCAGGCCGTCGCGAGACTCGCGAGCGGCAGCAGGTGGGAGGCGTAGTCCGGACTGATGACGAGCAGCCTCACGAGGGCAGCACCGCCAGCCGGGCGAGGTCGGCGTCCTGCGACGCCACGGCCTGGTAGAGCGGGGCCAGCGTCGCCGCCATCGCCTGGATCGTGAACCGTTCGGCGACCATCGCGTGCGAGCGCTCGGCGACCGCATCCGGGTCGAGCGTCGCGTGCGCGAGCGCCTCGGTGATCGCGGCGACGAAACGCTCCCGATCCCAGGTCGGCGCGAGGAACCCGGTGCGGCCGGGCTCGACGTACGTTGCGGGACCGCCGGCATCCGGCGCCACGACGACGAGTCCCGTCGCCATGGCCTCCAGCAGGGCGATGCCGAACTCCTCCTTGATGCTCGCGCAGACGTACACGCCTGCGGGCGCGGCGAGGCCGGGCAGCCCGAGGCGGGCGGCGGCCAGCCACAGCGCCGTGACGCCGTTCGGCCGGTGTCCGGGAAGCAGGAGGCCTCGCGCCGCGCGTTCGGCGGCGGGAACGATGGCGTCGATGCGCTCGATCTGCTCCCTCTCGTCGACCGACGGATGCGTGAGGTCCCCGCCGATGATCAGCAGGTTCGTTCGCTCGGCGAGCGCTGAGGCGTGCCACGCCTCGACGAGCGAGGCCATGCCCTTCACGCGGTGCAGGCGCCCCACGCTGACCAGCAGCGTCAGGCCGCGGCGTTCCGGGGGCAGCTCGCCCAGCATCCGCTCGAGTTCGGCCAGCCCCGTCGGCGCGTCGCCCGTCCCGGCAGAGGCTGCGACCCGGGAGACGGCGTCGTCGACGACGGCGAGGTCGACACCCTCGGCGACGACGGTGTGCCGCTCGGCGTGCGTGGTGATGTCCACACCCACGAGCCGCTTCATGTCGTCGGCGAGCGTCGGCCGCGGGAAGAGGACCGTGTGCTCGGCGCCCGCCGCCAGCGATTGCACGAGCCGGGCGCGGAACCAGTAGTGCTCGCGGAGGTCGGCCTCGCCGAACCCCTCGCGCGTGAGCTGGCCCGACTCCTCGAGCGAGGTGATCACGGAGTGCGGGTCGGGGGCCAGCGTGAACACGGTGGGGATGCCGAGCTCGCGCGCGACATCGGCCGCCGCGAGACTTCCCACATCCGCCATGCGCAGATGCAGCACGTCCACGCGACCCGCGGCCCGCAGCACCCGGCGGATGCCGCGACGCGCCTGCACGCGCAGCCCCCACGCCGCCGCGGAGGGAACCGGCGAAGGCGCCATGGGCACGCGCCCGAAGCGGTGCCCGCCGCGGGTGCCCGCGACGTCCAGAAGATCGCTCGCCGCCTGGTCGACGCTGCCGCGGCCGAGGGTGATCACGCGTTCCACGAGCCCGGAGCCGTCGGCGACCAGCGCGTCGCCGAGCCGCACGAGCAGGGTCGCGATGCCGCCGTTGTCGCCGGCGCCCGCGGTCGCCAGCTGCGCGTCCATGTCGGCGTGCAGGAACAGCTGCGCGATCGTGCGAGGCGCGTCGGCCGCATCGGGCTGCGGCGGGACCAGGTCAAGCAGCGCGAGCCGCGCCACGGACGCCAGGCGGCCCGTGGTCGCCATGAGCGCGTCGAGCGTGTTCTCGACACCGGGCTGCCCGGGCCGCTGGCCAAGCGCTGCGATGGCGGCTTCGCGCACCGCGTCGTCCTCCGCCTCGTCGCGGGCGATCGCGATCAGCGGTCTCGTCGCCAGCGGCGCGCGGACGAGGCCGAGGGTCTCGACCAGGCGCGCCCGGGCGGCGGGGTCGTCGGTGGACACGAGCGCCGCCTCGAGGGCGACGGCCAGCACCTCGCCCGAGGGGACCGACCAGCCCTCGAGGGTGCGCTGCGCGAGCATGGCGGAGAACCCGCCGGCGGCCACCATCGCGATGAGGCGCCCGACCGCGTCGAGCCGGGGCAGCCCCTGCGACAGGGCCCACGCCGCGTGCTCGCGCACGTACGGGCGACGATCCGACAGCAGCGCCGCCAGCATCCGTCCGGCTTCCTCGTCGGTCATCGCACCCAGCGCGTGCACCGCCGCGAGGGCGCGTACGTCGTCCTCGCTCGCGAGCGCCGCAGCCAGATGGCGCAGCGATCGCACGCCCGGCTCCCGGCCCGCCTCGAACGCGAGCTCATCGGCGCGGCGCAGCGCATCGACGATCGTCGGAGCGCTCTGGACCGCATCCATGGACGTCTGAATCCCCACGTCCCACTTCCCTTCACCGTCGCCGGACGGCCACGAGCGAATCGATCGTAGAGAACACGTCTGTACGGCAGGCTAGCGTTGAGTCGCACCCCTTCCCCCGCTACGATCCCGGAGCCCGCGTGAGCGTTCTTGCCATCGGCGATGTCGGCGTCGTCGACGATCTGTTCCATGTCGGCGACGAGGCGATGTTCGACGCCGCCGTGGTCGAGCTGCGCCGTCGCGGCATCGACACGATCGGCATCTCATCGAGCCCCGGCGAGACCAGCGAGCGGTACGGGATCGACGCCGTCGACCGGCTGGGTTTCGCGGGGCTCGATCGCGACGCCGCGGCCCGCCGGGCCGAGCAGTTGGTGGCCGCGGCGACCGGGGGCACCGAGCTCACCGCCGACGACGCGGCCCAGGGCGTCCTCGACGCGCTCGGTACGGTCACCGGCGTGCTGCACACCGGCGGCGGCAATCTCGCCTCCCGGTGGCCGGTGCACATCTATGAGCGCACGACGCTCACGCAGATCGCGGCCGCCCGCGGGCTGCCGGTCGCCTTCAGCGGCCAGACCTTCGGACCCGACCTGATCGCCGATGACGAGATCCGGCTGCGTGCGGCGCTCGCTGCCTCCGCTCTCATCGGCGTTCGCGAGGGCGCCACCGACACGCTCGTGCGCTCCTGGGAGCTGGAGCCTCGACGGCAGGTCGACGACGCCTCGTTCCTCGACGCGCCCGCCGTCGTCCCGGCATCCGGTCCGCTGCTCGTGAGCCTGTCGGGCTGGTACGCGCACCGCCCGTCGGATGCGGTCGACGCGGCCCTGGCCCGCATGATCGACACGGCCGCCGAGGCCACCGGCGCACCCGTCGTCTTCCACGCGCACTTCGGCCCCCTCGCCGACGGCGACGTGCGCGGAGACGTCGTGGTGCACGAACGCGTCCGCGCCCGGCTGCACAGCCCCAGCAGGCTGGAGACCACGGCGGACACGGCGCACGCGGTGGCACTCGCGCGCTCCGCACGCCTGCTCATCAGCTCGCGCTATCACCCCGTGGTCTTCGCCGCGCCGTCCGGGGTGCCGGTGCTGGCCCTCGCGGCAGACGAGTACACGCGCATCAAGCTCACCGGCGCGCTCGAGCCCTGGGCCCAGGACGGCGTGATCGACATCGACGACGCCGCCGCCGCATCCGCCCTGCTGCCCTCCCTGATCTCTCGCGCCGCGTCCCTGCGCGGCGCGGCGGCCGAGCGGTTCGACGCGCACCGCTCGCGGGCGTCGCAGTGGTGGGACGACGTGGCGGCGGCCCTCGGCTGAGCCCGGGCAAAACTCCAGGCGCGCCCTCTACTCTGACCGCGATGTCACGACGCCCCTCGGCCCCCAGGCGCCGCCCGCCCGCCCGGCGACCCCCGCGTCATCGGCGCGCCCGTTCCTCGCGGCGGCGGGGCGTGCGCGGCGGGCTCATCGCCGCCGTCGTCCTCCTCGTCGCGGCCCCGCTCGTGCTGGTGGTGGGCCTGATCGCCGCGGGCAGCGCAGCGATCAGCGCGTTCGACGCCGACGACCGGATCGACATCGGCAGCGACCACGCGCCGCGGCCGCCCGGCATCGCCGAGCCGGGCATCGCCGGCTACGGTTCGAGCCAGCTCGCCAACGCGTGCACGATCCTCGCGGCGGGACGCGATCTCGGCTTCGACGAGCGCGATCAGACCATCGCGATCATGACGGCGATGGGCGAGTCCTCACTGCGCAATCTCGACTACGGCGACTGGGAGACGAGCGGCGTCACCAATCCGGACGGATCGCCGACGACCTCGATCGGACTGTTCCAGCAGCAGGATTCGTGGGGCACCCGCGAGGAGCGGCTCGATCCGTACACCGCCGCGACGATCTTCTTCCGCGCGATGGCCGAGCGGGTGCCGGATCGGGCGTCGCTCGATCCCACGCAGGTCGCGCACGAGACGCAGGTCAACGCCGACCCGCTGCATTACGCGCGGTTCTGGGATCGCGCGCTGCGCGTCGTCGCGGCGTT
Organism: Microbacterium sp. SORGH_AS_0428; assembly: GCF_031453615.1. Taxonomy (NCBI): domain Bacteria; kingdom Bacillati; phylum Actinomycetota; class Actinomycetes; order Micrococcales; family Microbacteriaceae; genus Microbacterium; species Microbacterium sp. SORGH_AS_0428. Next base: position 1,338,865 of record NZ_JAVIZT010000001.1, read on the forward strand.
GAACGGCGCGCCGCACGAGGGCGACCGCACCGACGGCATCACACTCTGCCCCGCGGTGTGACACGCGCGGCCGCGGCGTCGGCGTTTCGTCTCACTGCGTTCGCTCAACGACCGGACGAACGCGCGAGCCGGTTTGGCTATGCCTGTCGTCGGATGAAACGCATGAGCGCGGCGATGATCCCGATGATGAGGATGACCAGCCCGATCCAGAGCAGGAACTTCACCGCTTCCACGAACACGCCGAGCAGCAGCAGAACGATTCCGACGATGACCAAGAGAACAGCGATTCCGACCATGTCTTCAGTGTGCGTTGCGGCTCGTGCTCACGTGGGGCCCTTGACGAACGCCGCGGCACCGGGCATGGCCGCCCGGATCCGGCGCTGCTCGTGTCGGTTGAGCAATTCCGTGTAACCGCGTCACGATCGGGCCGATCCCGCATCTCTCAGACATGCACCCCGCGCACACCGAGTTCACCGTTCCGCCCCGTCGCGCATGGCGGCGTTGGTTGCCGCGGCGAACGACAGGCTCCACGGCGAGGATCGTGCCCGATCGGATCGTGATCCGCGGGCCGCTCGTGCACATCTACCACGGGCAGGACACGGCGATCTGGCGGCGGGGACTCGTGGGCTTCTGCGTCCCGCGGGCGGGCGATGCCAGGATGGGCCGACGCCTTCGGCGCTGCATCCTGGTGACGGTCCTGGGGGCCGGCCCCTGCATCCTGGACGGCCGGGCGTTCACCGATGACGCGTTCGCCGATCTCGTGCGTCATCTGCGCAACTTCGAGTCCATCGGCGATTCTGCACAGAATGCGTGGGACCTCCACCCATCGCTCGGCGAGGCCCTAGTCTGAGAAGACCCGAAGATGAGAGCTTTCTCACAAAGCCCGAAGACCCGAAGACCCATGCCCGAGCTGTCTGACGACGATCTCGTCGAGCGCGTCCGCGCGAACGACTCCCGCGCCTACGGCGAGTTGTGGCTGCGCCATTCCGCCGCCGCCCACGCCGTCGCGCGCGCGTTCACCTCCCTCGACCCCGACGACGTCGTCGCCGAGGCCTTCACCCGGATCCTCGCCGCGATCGGACGCGGCCAAGGCCCCGTCATGGGCTTCCGCCCGTATCTGCTGACCGCCGTGCGCAACGTCGCCGCGGAGTGGGGCTCCCGCCAGGTCAAGGCGGACACGATGGATCTGGAGGATGCGGCCGGTGCCGCATCGGTGGATGCGGAGCACTCCGCGCTGTCCGCCCTCGAGCGCGGGACGACCGCCAATGTGTTCCGCAGCCTGCCCACGAGATGGCAGGAAGCGCTCTGGTACAGCGAGGTCGACGGACTCAAGCCGCGGCAGTTCGCGCCGCTGATGGGGCTGGCCCCCAATGCCGCCTCCGCACTCGTGATCCGCGCCCGCCGCGGGTTCCGAGACGCGTGGGTCACGGCGCAGCTGCGCAATCCGAGCGGTCCGGACTGCCACGAGACGCTCCCCCTGCTGGGCACACACACCCGAGGCGCACTCTCGCGACGCGACGCCCGACGCGTCGACGCCCACCTCGCCACCTGCACCGGATGCGCGCTCGCATGGAGCGAGGCCCGCGACGTCGCGTCACGACTCGCCCTCGTGCTCATCCCGCTCGTCGTGGGTGTCTCGGCGACGGCCAGCTACGCCGCGTGGGCGCAGTCCGGCGGCGCACAGGCTGCCGCCGTCGCTATGGCGGCGGGCGGCGGACAGGCCGCATCGAACGCGAGCGGCGGACTGCTCGGGTTCCTGCGTCCACGCGGAGCCGGACGCAGCTCCTGGCAGGTCACCGCCGTCGTCGCCGTCTCCGCGGTCGCCGTCGTGGCCGGTGGCGTGGCGTGGGCCGCGACCGGCGGTCTCGGCGGCTTGCTCTCACCGCCCGCCCCCGCTGCGATCGCGCCGGCAGACACCGCCGCCGAGTCGACGACGACACAGGAGGCACCGGAGGCCTCGATCCCTGAGATCGACGTCACCCCGGATGCCTCCGCCATCCCGACGAGCGCGCCGACCCCGGAGCCGACGCCGCAGACCACCCGCACCCCCCGCGCGACGCCTCCTCACGCACCCGAGGCGCCCGCACCGGTTCCTTCGGTCGCCCCCACCCGCCCCTCACCTTCGACCACCCCCGCACCGAGCCCGACGACCGCGGCTTCGCCTTCGCCTTCGCCTTCCCCCTCTCAATCACCCTCGCCTTCGCCGAGCCCCACCGCGTCGCCCTCACCGACACCGACGCCGACGCCGAGCGCATCACCATCACCATCACCGACCGCGTCACCGACGCCGACCGTGTCGCCCTCGCCCTCGCCCTCGCCGTCGCCGTCGCCGACCGGGCCCACGGAACCGACGGAACCGGGATGCCCGTGGCCCTGGGGCTGGTTCTGCTTCCCGTTCTGATCGAACAATCTCGGAAATCGCGTCACGAAACCACGTGAGACGCATCTCTCCTGGCAGGAAACGCGATCCCCGCGTCACCGCAGACCCGAGAGGCCACGCAGATCGTGAGCGACGTCACCCGTGAACCGCAGCGCGCCCTGAACAGCGCCGTCGAGGACGAGGATTGGGATCGCGTGACCGCGCTGATCGCCGAGCACTGGTCGGCCCTCATCCTCGACGACGCCCCCGCGCTCCTGCGCGCGCTGGAACGGCTCCCGGCAGCCACGCTCGCGGCGCAGCCCCGCTACCTCGCCGCGCGCACCTACCTGCGTCACCTCACCGATGGCGCAGACAGGGTGCACCGCTACCGGCACTCCACCTTCGAACGGCCGACCGCGCTGCTCGACGTGCTCGTCGAGCACACGAGCCGGGCGGCCGCTGAGCGCAGCGCCGGGCACGTCGCTGCGGCCGTCGCGCACGTCGAACGGGCGCGCGACGCGCTCCGCAACGCCTCGACAGAGGCGTCGGAGACCGCCCAGTCCGCTCTTCCCCACCTGCACGCCCAGTGGGCGCGGGTCCGCGAGTTCGCCGGGCAGATCGAGCAGGCCGTCACCGAGTACCAGGATGCGTACGATCTCGCCGTGCTGCTGGAGGACGACCTCATCCGCGCATCGGCATCAGCCTCACTCGCCGGCATCCACGCGCTCGCGGGACACAGCTCCGCGGCCGCCTACTGGTCGCGCATCGCCGCGCCCGCCACCCTGGGAACGGCCGCGGCGAAGTACGGGGTGCCGGCACGCATCGCCCAGGCGCTGCGCGAGCACGACCGACTGCACCTCGATGCGGCGCAGCGCACGCTCGCCGCGATCGATCCCGCGACGTTCGGGGAGTATTGGACCCACGTGCTGCACGCGAAGGCGCGGATCACGTCCGCGGAGGATGCGTCCGCCCTGCTCACCGAGATCGATGTCGCCGCCGCCGCGCACCCGGGTCCGCTGAGCGAGGCCGGCTTGGCCGGAGAGCTGCTGGCGTGCGCACGGATCGACCTGTTGCTGCGGCGGGGCGACGTCCTGCGCGCGACAGCCGTGCTCGAGCGCGCTGAGGACGCGCTCGCCCGTGGGTCGCGCGTCGACGGATTCGACCTGTGGCCCGCGGAGCCGGGCCACCTCACGCTCGCGCGGGCGCGCGTGGAGTCCGCATCCGGTCAGCATCGTCGCGCTCTCGCCACGCTCACCCCGCTCGTGGAGCACGCAGGAGCCAGCCCTCGGCTCCTCATCGAGACCCTGATGACGGCTGCCACGGCCTGCCTGCATCTCGAAGAGCCCGAGAACGCCGCCGGGGCGGTGCGTCACGCCCTGCGCCTCGCCCGCGAGTACGATCTCGCCGGCAGCCTGTCGACGGTCGGGCGCCGCGACTTCATCCGGTTGACCGAGGCGGCGGCAGTGGGCGGCGACGATCTCGTCCTCCTCGTCCAGCGGAGCGCCCGATTCCCCGACGCGACGTCGGCACCGCAGCTGACCGCTCGGGAGCGCGCGGTGCTGCGGGAGCTCGCCACCGGCGCCACCACCGCCCAGATCGCGGAACGACTGTTCGTCAGCCCCAACACCGTCAAAACGCAGCTGAGCAGCGCCTACCGCAAGCTCGGCGTCGCCTCCCGCAAGGAAGCGGAGGCCGCCGTCCGGCGGCTCGGACTGACGTGAACGACAGCGGGACCCGTCAGCGACCCATGACCTGTGCGAGCACCCACCCACCGGCCAAGACGAAAGGAGCCGCCGCGGCGACCGCCACCAGGCCGATCACGCCGATCCAACCGAGCACGACGAGCGCCACTGCGGACCCGCCACCGCTCCGGCGCAGCGGCGGGTGGAGGGACAGCGTGCGGAGGTTCTCGGTGGTCATGGCTCAAGCCTGGCGACTCACTGCACGCCTCACATCCGCCGGGAGGATGTTTCACATCCTCCCCGAGGACTATTCACCCGATGCCGCTCACACCGCCCGCGGCATCGTGCCCCGCCATGGGCGTCGGGTCGGAGCAGGGGCGGCCTGGAACGCCGCCTCGACCCAGCTCTCGAGCTTCCAGGTGGGCACACGGAAGATCCGTGCGACGAGTACGACCGGATGCCCCGCCTCGACCACCGCGGCGACGGCGAATTGCTGCAGCGACTCGAACGAGCGCCCCGCGAGCACGCCGCGGCGGAGGTCGTCGAAGGACCGCGGCGTCCGACTCGGCGCGGACGCCGCGGGGGGCGCGGAAGCGGGCGTCTGTGCGCGTGGAGCAGGCTGCACGAACGGCGCAGCGCGAAGAGGGTATCTCGCCGGGTAGCTCGGCTGAACAGAGGGTCCGGGGGCGGCGGCGCGCACGGGCCCGGACGACGGGGGGCCCGCGACGCCGAGGTACCCGACCGGCGGCTCCCAGAGTTCGGGGACCTCGAGCGGCACGTAGCCCGCGGGAGAGAGCTGCGGAGCGGGCGGAGCGGTGAAGGTCGACGGAGCGGGCGCAGCGGCGGGTACCGGTCTCGTGAAGGGCGCGCGCGGGGGCGCCGCCCGCTCGAGCGCGGGACGCTCCGCGATCGCCGGATGCGGTTCCTCCGCACTGTCGGGCACGCGCGCCATCCGCATCGCCACCACGACGAGGGCAGCGATCGCGACGGCAGCGACGACGAGGACGGGGTTGTCGCGTGCCCAGACGATCAGGTCCATGACGCTTCCTCTTCCGCTGCGGCACCCGAGCATGACAGGCCGGGTCGTGCCGCGTTCAGAGGGGGTCGGGGTGGCCCATCAGACGTGACACATGAGGTGTACAGGGGAAGACTACTCCCCCGCCCGGTCCGGGCACGGATCTGATGCGATCGATGTCGAACCGAGATGAGCGGTGGGCCCCGGATGTTCGGGACCGGGACCCACCGCGCAAGAGCCTTCGCGGGGACCTTGCAGCGCCATCATGGCGGTGGGAGTGGGGCGCATGCTCTGCGGATCGTGTGATTTCGCCCGACGATTCACCCCTTCGCGGACGCGAAGAACTGCTCAACCGGAAACACCGCGTTCACGAAGGATCCCTAGTGTTCGGCGCATGGCACACGCACCGATCAAGGCCGTCATCCCCGCAGCGGGACTCGGTACCCGCTTCCTTCCCGCGACGAAGGCGATGCCGAAGGAGATGCTGCCTGTCGTCGACAAGCCCGCGATCCAGTACGTCGTCGAGGAGGCGGTCGCCGCGGGCAGCGACGATGTGCTGGTCATCGTCGGACGCAACAAGAATGCACTCGCCAACCACTTCGACCGCGTCGCGGAGCTCGAGCACACGCTGGAGCGGAAGGGCGACGCCGCCAAACTCGAGAAGGTCATGCAGGCCAGCCGTCTCGCCGATGTGCACTTCGTGCGTCAGGGCGACCCGCTCGGACTCGGTCACGCCGTGCTGCGCGCCCGCAAGCACGTCGGACACGAGACCTTCGCCGTTCTGCTCGGCGACGACCTCATCGATGCCCGCGACGTGCTGCTCGCGCGCATGATCGAGGTTTCCCAGGCACGCTCGGCGACCGTCGTCGCGCTCATGGAGGTCGATCCGTCTCAGATCCACCTCTACGGCTGCGCGGCTGTCGCCCCCACGGCGGAGGACGACGTCGTGACCATCACGGGCCTCGTCGAGAAGCCGTCGGCCGCCGATGCGCCGAGCAACCTCGCCGTCATCGGACGCTACGTGCTCAAGCCCGAGATCTTCGACGTGCTCGAGGAGACCGCACCGGGCAAGGGCGGCGAGATCCAGCTCACCGATGCGCTCGAGGCGCTGGCCGAGGACGAGAGCATCGGCGGACCGGTTCTGGGCGTCGTCTTCCGCGGTCGCCGCTATGACACGGGCGACCGCCTCGACTACATCAAGTCCAATGTGCAGCTCGCCCTCGATCGGGACGACCTCGGTCCCGAGCTGGCTCAGTGGATCAAGGAACTCGCCACCACCCTCTGAGAGCGGCGTCGGCACTCACAACGGAGAATCACATCGCCCATCGATAGACGAGAACGGGCAGAGTAGAAGAACACACCCGAACCCTCCGGAAGGCACGGCATGAGCGACGCGCGCCCAGACTCCCCCGACGACTCGCAGGCGGGCTCCAGCCCGTTCGACGAGCTGATGCGCCCATCCTCGGGTGACGAAGGCAGTACGTTCTCGGTCGGATTCCGGGGCTACGACCGCCACGAGGTCGATGCGGCCATCTCCGAGCTGACGAATCGCCTGCAGCGCACCACGGCGGAGCTCGGCACGGCCGAGGCCCGCCAGCGAGAGACCCTCGACCGGCTGCGCGAGGAGCAGCAGACGGAGATCGAGCGACTGGTCGCCGAGACCGAGGAGTCGGTGAGCCGGGCGCGCGAAGAGCAGCGCGAGCAGACGGCACGTCTGGAGGCCGATCTGCAGACGGCGACGGCGCAGATATCCGAGGCCGAAGCGCGCATCGCCGCCCTGACCGCACAGCTCGTCGAACGACCCGAGGGCGAAGAAGGGCCGGAGAGCTCGGTGTCGGATTCCACCGACCCGTCGACGCGCGACCAGTTCGAGGCCGTTCTGCGCGTCGCCGAGGAGCAGGCCGGCCTCATCGTGCAGAACGCCGCCGCACAGGCGGAGCGACTGCTCGAGGCCGCGCGGGAGGAAGTCGCGACCCAACGCGCCCAGGCGCAGGCGGACATCTCCCGCATCCAGGCGCAGGCGCAGCACGATGCCGACCAGGTGCGCCTGCGGATCGACACCGAGTACACCGCGCACGAGGCGACCGTCCAGCGCGAAGCGGCGCATGCCGCCGAGAAGCTCGCACAGGCCGAGCGAGAGGCCGAGACCATCCGCTCGGAGGCGGAGAAGGGTGCCGCCGCGCTGCGGGCCATGGTGACGCGCGAGACCGCGCAGTTGCGCAGCGACACCGAGCGCGACGTCCGCGAGATGAACGCACGACTGCTGGAGTTCGAGGAGACTCTGACGCGTCGTCAGGACGACGCGCAACAGGAGTTCCTGGTGCTGCACAACCAGGCCGTCGCGCACGCCGAGCGCATCACCTCTGACGCGAACGACCAGGTCGCCGCATCCCTCGAGCACGCGCAGCGCATCTCGGCGAAGGCGGACGACTACGAGAAGCTCATGCGGGCTCAGGCCGCGCAGATCGAAGCGGACGCGCACGTGCGGGCGCAGGAGAACCTCGACCGCGCGCGCACCAAGGCGCACAAGATCGTGTCCACCGTCATCGATCACTCGACCGCCGTCCTGCGCGATGCCGAGGACCGGACCCGCGCGCTGCGCTGGCAGCAGCAACAGCTCACGAGCTTCATGTCGGAGGTTCGGGAGCTCATCCGCCCTGAGGGGGTGCTCGGTGCGACGGCCGGCGCAGGCGGGTCGACCCCCGAAGAGGGACGCGGTGACGACTCTCAGGAGGATGACGGCCAACACGGTTGAGCGGAAATGCTCATATCGATGAATCGCCTGTGTTCCATGTGATTGAATTCACCTGAGTGGTCGCTCCCCGCGAAGGCCCGGCCACTCGCACCCGAGCTGGGGCCATGGCCAGATGCTCATACCCCCTCCCCGGCACCGCCGAGGAGGGGGTTCTGCGTCTGGCGATCAACGCGTGAGCATCGCGGCCGCGACGAGGGCGATGACGCCGCCGGCGAGCAGGGCGACACCGATGTAGAGCGACCAATGCGGACGCTGCGAGAGCTTGCGGTGCAAGCGGCGACGGCGGCGGGCGCGTGCCTTCGCCTCGCGGTCGCGCACGGCCGTCTCACGGGGTCCGGCGCTCGAGCGATATTCTGAGCGCGAGTACGGTGCCTGCATGCGTCCTCCCAAGGACTGAACGGATGGAGCTGGACGACCGTCGAGATGCCGGAGCATCAGAGTCGGGAGCCCCCTCATCCGCCGGCCTTTCCCGAAGATACCCACGCATGTTTTCCCGCAGGTTGCGGCTGAGTACTTTTCCGTCGCTCGATCACGGCACTCTCCCGGCGGCGGGCAGAATGCGACAAAGGAGAGAGGCCGCGATGGGCGCATCGGCAGGTGGGGGCTTCTCCGTCGACGACGGACTGCTCGACCACCTCGACACCGGGATCGCGATCTTCGACCCCGAGGGTCGTCTGCGCGCCGCCAACGCCCCCGCGTACCGATACGCGCGGCTGCAGGGGGTGGACCTGGACGATCTCGACCTGGCGCGCTCCCTGCGCGAGAGCCCGCCCGGATTCGACATCGACGACGCCCCCTTGCGAGTGGACCAATCCGTCATCCTCGCCGCGACCGAAGGCCGCGAGGCGCAGCGCACCGTGTGGGCCGGCCCCGTCGACCGCCGGCGAGCGCTGCGCAAGTCGTCCCATCGGATCATGTCGGCTTCGACGGGGCTCGAGGGAACGGCGCTCATCACACGGGATGTGTCACGACGCGCTCACCACGACCGGCTCCCGTACGACTTCCTGGCCTCGACCTCCCACGAACTGCGAAACCCGCTGACCCCGATCGTGGGACACCTGGAACTGCTCACCGACGACATCGAGCGTGGCGTCCCCAGCGCAGCACTGCGGCTCGAGATCCTGCGTCGCAACGTCGACCGGATCGTCCACCGCCTCGACGAGCTCCTGCTGCTCGAGCACCTCACTCCGCGGCTCGTCCTCGCCGAGTGCGATGCCGCTCGCATCGTCGAGGAGGCGGTCGCCGCACGCGCCTCGGATGCGTCCGAATACGGCATCCACATCCTCGTCGACGTCACCCCGGCTCAGGTCAGCGCGGATGCGGGGCGCCTGCAGATGGCCATCGAGGCGCTCATCGGCAACGCCGTCCGGTTCGGCCCGCGCGGCTCCACGGTCACGGTGGCGCTGAGCTCTGACCCCTCCGCGGGACGGATCGACATCACGGTCATCGACGAGGGACCCGGCTTCCGGCCGTCCGAACTCGCCAGGGTCTTCGAACCCTTCCACCGCGGTCGCGACGCGCGGGCCAACGCGGTGCCCGGCCTCGGTCTCGGTCTCGCCGTCTCACGCGCGATCGCGCACGCTCACGGCGGCGCCATCGACATCGTCAGCGAGCCGGGATCGGGGGCGGTCGTCACGCTCTCCCTGCCCGTCGACCATCGGTGAGGGCATTCTCACGGCCCTGCTCTTCCGCCCCGACGACCCTGCGTGGTTTACTCCTTCCGAGCGCCCGCTCCCCGCGAAGGCCCGAGCGCTCGCACTCCGTAACGGCCCCTCGCCACCGCCGGCGAGGGGCCGTTCCTCTGCCAGGGCGACGGCGGATGCGTCCGCAATTCATACGTTTCACATAATCGAAACACAGACCGCACCCCTGAGGCGGCTCGTTCCCCTAGCGTGAGCGGAGTGAATCGCCCGGTTCACTCCGTCCCCCGGAGCACGACGATGTCTTGGCGCCTGCTTGCACCCTCGCACCGACCGAGGTACGCACTAGGGTGGGGCCGTGCCGAACCCGACCGACGGATCGCGCGGCAGGCTTCTCGATGCCGCCGAGGCGCTGCTCCGGGAAGACCCCGACCGGTCGCTGTCGGTGCGCGCGGTGTGTTCCCGCGCCGGCGTGCAACTGCCCACGTTGTACCACTTCTTCGAGAGCAAGCAGGGGCTGATCGACGCGCTCGTCGAGCGCGGTTTCGAGCGCTTCGCGCGTCTGCTCGACGAGATCCCCTCCCCGTCGGCGACAGGGTCGCCGGCCGCGATCTGGGATGCCCATCTCGCCTTCGCCGTCGAGCATCCGGCACTCTTCGCCTTGATGACCGGACACGTCCGTCCCGGCTCACCGCGCGGCGGAGACGACATCGCGAGCGCGGCCGTCCTGCGCCTCCTGCGCGAGGACGCTGCAGCGGGCGGGCTCGCCGTCTCGGCGGACGAGGCCGCGTGGCGGCTCAGGACAGCGGCGACGGGAGCCGCCCTCGCCGCCATCGCGGACCCTGCCTCCTGCGCGCATTACGCGGGTGCGGCGCGCGACGCGCTGGTCTCGGCCATGACGCGCTCCGCAGACCGGTCGTCCCCGCCCGCAGCGATCGGCGCGCACGCCGGCGCGCTGCAGGCGGCCCTGGCGGGCACCGGCGCGCAGGTGCTGGAGCCCGCCGAGCGCGCGCTGCTCGAGCTGTGGCTGGCGCGGTTGTCTCTGCCGCCCAGGTGACACCACTCGGCGGCGGCCGATGAGCCCCGCGGCTGCGGGCTGGTTCGCCGCCCTGTCCGCAGGCGACATCACGACGCTGTCGACGCTGCTCGCTCCGGAGGCGGAACTGATCGGCCCGGACGGTCGGCGCGTACGCGGCAGCGCTCCCGTCATCCGCTGGCTCATGGATGCGGCCTCGCCCGCCGACGCCCGGCTGCACGTCGGCACCGTCACACACGCGCACGGCATCGCCGCAGCCACCCTCTGCGTGGAGATCCTGCTGTCCGGCGGGCAGCATCGGACCGAGCGCGGGGTCATGGCGGTGACGGTAGGAAGACGAGGGGTCCGTCGCGTCGTGATCGACGACTGAGTTCTCTACAACAGTGATACATAACTGCATGTAACGGTTAAGTTTTGTTTCCATCCGGTTTCCCCGCCCGCATCGCGCGGATGCGATCCCTAGCCTCGGACGCGGACCGCCCGGATAGCGGTTCGACCCGACACCCTTCCTCGCATCGAAGAACCGTGAGAACACGTCTGTCCTCGCGCGCTCGATGGCTCGCCCTCACCGCGACCATCGTCACGCCCGTCATCGCCCTCACCTGCGCGCCATCCGCTGCGCTCGCCTCCCCGTCCGACGCCCCCCTCGCCTCTGGCGAGGACTGGGCGATCACCCGGGCGCCGGGCGGATACCTCGTCACGGTCGATCTCGACGAGCCGCTGCCCATCGTCAGCGATGCGCCGACCCTCGTCGCCGACGGGGAGACACTCGGATTCGCCACCGAATCCGCCGACGGGCTCTCACTCAGCCTGTTCACGACGGATGCGAGCGTGACCCGCGCCGCCGACATCGACAAGGGCTGGGCATCCGCCGACACCGACAAGGCGGCCGAACAACCCGCCCCCGAACGCGTCGACGAGCCGACGAACGACGAGCTCGTCGAGCAGATGAGCCGGATGGCGCCGCTCGCCGCGACCGCCGACCCCGCCGATGCCGGTGCATACGCCGTCACCGAGGCCGAGTACGACTTCGGAGACCGCGCCGTCCCCCTTGCAGGGATCTCCGGCATCCGCGGCGAGATGACCGGGAAGATGTATCTCACCGACGCACCCGGCGAGCGCCCGACGGTCATCCTGCTGCACGGCCGCCACACCTCCTGCTCGACAGGTACCGCGAATCCGCTGCGGTGGCCCTGCGGCCCCAACCAGGTCAACGTGCGCAGCTACCAGGGCTATGAGGGCACGGGACGCGCGCTCGCATCCCACGGCTACAACGTGCTCTCCATCGCCGCGAACGCCGTGAACTCCAACGACAACCAGCTGGCGCTGGACTACGGCGCCCAGGCGCGCGGCCAGCTCATCCTCGACACTCTCGGCATGCTCGAGAAGGCGAACTCCGGAGCCGCCGTCTCCTTCGAGGACGTCTCGTGGCCCGCGGACGACGCGACCGTGACCCGCACCTCGCGCACGCTCGACGAGGCGCTCGTCTACGCGACCACCCGTCGCGACGCTCCTGCTGCGCCGGGCGGCGTGAACGCCGCATCGCTCGTGGGCCGCTTCGACCTCGACACGGTCGGGATCATGGGCCACTCCCGCGGTGGCGAGGGTGCGACCTCTGCGGTCACCCTCAACCAGGGTCTCGCCGATCCGTACGGCATCGTCTCGGTCCTGCCACTGGCACCCGTCGACTTCGGCCGCATGACGGTCCCTGACGTGCCCATGGCCGTCTTCCTCCCCTACTGCGACGGTGACGTCAGCAACCAGCAGGGCCAGCACATGATCGACGACTCGCGCGGCGCCTTCGGCGACGACGTGTTGCGCTCCGCCGTGTGGGTCATGGGCGCGAACCACAACTTCTTCAACACCGTGTGGACGCCGGGCATGTACCCCTACGCGACAGGCGACGACTGGAGCACGAGCGACCGCACCTCCTCCTGCCGCACGGCGGATCCGTCACGTCTCACCTCCGCACAGCAGTACCAGGTCGGCGTCTCGTACATGACCGGGTTCTTCCGTCTGACGATGGGCGGCGAGACCCAGTTCCAGTCGCTGTTCGACGGCTCCGCGACTCCGTCGACGACCGCCACCTCCTACGCCGACGTGCGCATCATGGCGTCGCAGCCGAGCTCGGCGACGACGATGCTGACCGACTTCACACGCAGCAGCACCCTGGTGCGTACGGCGGGCAATGCCTCGGCGCAGGTCTGCGCGAACGCGGAGACGGCATCCTCGATCGCTCCGTCCGTGCCGTACTGCACCCCGCGCACGGTCGGCACCGCCCGCGTGCCCCACTGGACCCCGGTGCGCTTCGGACTCAACGTGCCCGCCTACCCCGTCACCCGCGTGACGTGGACCGGTTCGACCACGAACCCGGCAGCGGTCAGCAACGGGCAGCTGCTGATCACGGTGCCCGAGGGATCGCGCAACGTGTCCTCGCGGACGCAGCTCACGCTCAAGGCGGCACCGGATCTGTCGGTCACCAGCGGCACCGACTTCACGATCACGGTCGCCGACGGATCGGGTCACACCTTCACCCGCACCGCGTCGGAGATCAACCCGTTCGCCGTGAACCGCCTGCCCGGCGGCACGCACACCTCGTTGAACAAGATCGTGCTGCAGCAGCTGACGATCCCGACGGCGGAGATGACCGACATCGATCTGACCGACGTGCGCGAGGTGCGCATCGGCGCCGGCGTGGGCGCCGACGCCACGGGCGCCGGAGGCCTCTACCTCTCCGACCTCGCCTTCGACACGCCCACATCCGCCCCCGCGAAGGTCGCGACCCGCACCACGGTCAACGTGGCCGGCACGGTCGTGGAGGAGGGCACGGCCGCCGACACGAGGGAGATCGCCGTCTACCTGAACCGTCCCGAGTCGTCGCCGGTCACCGCGTGGGTGAGCTTCGTGCCCACCTCCGGCCCCGTCTCCGCGGCCGTCCAGGGCGTGCGCTTCGCTCCGGGCGAGACGTGCACGGTCGTCGAGGTGCCGATTGCCGGCAACGTGCAGCCTTCGACGACCCCGTCGACCGCGATCACGGTCAGCGCGACGAACACGACGGGCGCGGTCATGGGCGCGAGCGCGTTCAACACGCTCATCGTCCGCGAGGACGACGGCGTGACCGGTTCCCTGCCGGCCCTGCCGGAGGCGGGCGTGCAGGGCGACGCGTGCGCCGAGTTCGAGGCGTCCCGCACCGCGGGCTCGCTCACCACGTCGGGGACCGAGCTGGCCCCGGGCGCGGAGCTGACGCTCACCGCGGCCGGCTACCGCGCCGGCGAATCGGTGCGCTTCACGTTCGCCGGCGAGGACGCGGCCACGGCGACGGCCGCCGCCGACGGAACCGCGTCGGCGACGTTCACGATCGCGGAGGACCAGGCCCTGGGCTCCCAGACGGCGAGCGCGCTCGGTGCGGGCTCGGCGCGCCTGCAGGAGGCGACGGTCGACGTCCTCGCTCCCACGACGACGTCACTCTCGCTCGCCGAGGGAGCCTCGCTCGTCGAGGGCGCGGAGCTGACCTTCCTCGCGAAGATCGAGGGTGTCGAGACCAGCGGGACCGTGACCTTCACCGACGGTGGCGCGGCGAGCGGGGGCGCGGGATCCACCGCTCCGACCGCTGCCGCGGGTGCCCTGCTGGGCAGCGTCGACGTGGTGGACGGCGTCGCGCGGCTGACGCTGCCGGACGGCCTGTCGGCAGGCTCGCACGCGGTCGTCGCCGTGTTCGGCCGCACCGCGACCGCCGCGGAGTCCCGTTCCGAGGCGCTCACGTTCACGATCGCCGCGGCGCCCGTGACCGAGGAGCCCGGCACCGGCGGCGAGACCCCGACGCCCGGCACCGGCGGCGAGCCGTCCACGCCCGGCACCGGCGGCGAGCAGCCCATCGCGGGAGCACCGGGCGCGGCTCCCGCGGACCGCGGTGACCTCGCCCTCACCGGTGGGGAGATCGCGAGCTGGGCGCTCCTGGCCGGCGGCGGACTGCTGCTGTTCGGGGCCGCTCTGGTGATCGCCCGCAGACGAGCGGGAGCGCGCGCGGACTCCTGACGTCAGCGAAGAGGGGCGTCGCCGATCAGGCGGCGCCCCTCTTCGCGCTCTGCCGGCGGATTCACGCCTGCGCGATGACGACGGCCAGCACGACGTCGGACTCGACCGTCGTGGCGGCGACCTCGAGGTCGGGGACGTAGGTCTCGCGGAGCCGATCCGAACTCTGCGCGAACCGCTGTCGGAGTTCGTCAGCCGCAACCTCCGGCGTCGCGACAGCGCAGACCATGGCCACTCGACCGGGCCCGATGAGTCCCACCTCGGCCTCGTCCGCGAGCATGCGCGTGCAGGCGTCGACCAGCGCCGTGTTGACCTCGTCGATGTACTCCTGACCGAACGATTCGCGGATCAGCTCCAGCTCGTCCACGGTCGCCACCCGCCAGGAGACGGCGCCGTGCTCGGCGAGGATCGCCCTGGCGCGGGCGGCCAGACGGTCTCGCGTGCCCACCTGCTGCACCCGGCGGCTGGCTCGCTCGTCGCGGGCGGCGGCGAGCACCCCGAAGGCCAGGAGGATCACCGCGAGCACCCCCGCGATCGTGGTGGGGCCGGTGGCGAAGTACTGCGCATAGACCCCGTCGTACAGACCGTCGATCGCCAGGAAGACCACGCGGCCGACGGAGTAGAGCGCGTAGCCGATCATCGTCGCCGCGATCGCCAACGTGCCGCTCGTGGCCCGTGCGCGGCCGACCCGCGCCTCGATCGCCGTCAGCGCGCAGCCCACGATCAGCAGCAGGATCTTGATCCCCGACGAGACCGTCTCCGACAGCAGGATGCTGCACACGAACATCCCGACGCCGCCCGCGATCACGGCCCACAGGCGCCACTGCCGCCTCTCGTTGAGCGCTCCGACCGCCACCCACAGCAGGGCCGGCGCCAGCACCATCGCGGCGTCGCCGGCGGCGAGGGTCCATACCGCGTGCTCGAAGGAGAAGTAGATGACGTACAGCAGGCTCGAGAAGACGGCGAACACCGCGGAGGCGGTGGCGATCCCGAGAAAGGATCCCGAACGATAGGAGGGGCCCCTCACCCAGAGGAAGGCCGCGAGGACGACGAACGTCGCCACGATGCTGACACCCACCAGGGGCAGGCCGGTCATCGCGTTCATGGCCGTCCCTTCCGCCGCAGGATGAGAACGCCATGCTACGCGGGGGCGGCTCGGGCGTCAGCCGAAGACGGAGAACCCCGTTGTCTCACCGCCGGCGCAGCGGCCGGAAACTGGGGATGGGGATCGGCTTGCTGATCGGGCTCGCCGGCTCGGGCGCCGAAGCGCCGAAGCGCTCCTCGAACTCCCGCCGCACGTCATCCTCGAAATAGTCCGCGTCGTCGCGGAGATCGTCGTGCTCCTTGATACTCATGACCGCCTCCTGCTGCGATCACGGTAGGTCGACGGAGGGGGCATGCCACGGGGGTTGCGGATCCGCGACGACCCGTCTACTCACGCGCGCTCGCGCCCATTGCGGCGACCGCGTCCGCGAGCAGCGGCCGGGGCATCGCGAGCACGAGCCGGAGGAAACCGGGGGCCGCGCACAGCGCACCGTCGGTCAGCACGACCCCCGCGCGCTCGCGGAAGAAGTCGGCGGGCGCGTCCGGCAGCGCGAGCTCGCGCGCGTCCAGCCAGGCGAGGTAGGTGCCTTCAGGTGGCGTGTAGCGCACCTCGGGCAGGTGCTGGGCGAGCAGCTCACCCAGCAGCATCCGGTTGCCGTCGAGGTACTCGATCGTCTCTGCGAGCCAGGACTCCCCCTCCTCGTATGCGGCGATGGATGCGACCACGCCGAGGGTCGAGGCGCCGTGCACGTGGGCGAAACCCACGCGCCGGTAGATGTCGTCGTCGTTCTGGTTCGAGGTGATGAGCTGTGCCGCCTTCACGCCCGGGATGTTCCACGCCTTCGACGCACTCGTGCCGGTGACGGTGTGCGCGGCGGTGGCCTCGGAGAGCGAGGCGTACGGCACGTGCGTGGCACCGCCGTACCGCAGCGGCGCGTGGATCTCATCGGCGAAGACCCGGCCGCCGTGACGTTCGACCACATCGGCGATCCAGCCGAGCTCATCCCGGGTCAGGACGGAGCCGGTCGGATTATGCGGGTTGCACAGCACGAGCGTGCGCGCGCCGGCGGAGAAACGCGGCGTCGATGCCGTCGATGTCGTGCTCCCAACGCCCGGACACCACGCGGCCCGGCACCGGGATCACCGGGTGCCCGATCGCAGGCAGATACGTGAGGAACGGCATATAGGCGGGCGTGGGCACGATCACGGGTGAACCGGCCGGCGCGAACGTGCGGACCGCGACGCCCAGCGCCGCCATCACGTCGGCGACGGGGTGCACGCGCTCGGACGCGATGCGCCACCCGTAAGCGCGCCGCATCCAACTCGCCGTGGCGAGCGCCATCCGCTCGGCGAGCGCCGGCGACAGATACCCGAGTGTCTCCTCCTCGACCGCCCGGTGCAGCGCAGCGCTCACCACCGGCGCCGTGCCGAAGTCCATCTCAGCCACCCACGCGCCGATCTTGCCCGGATGCAGGCTCCACTTCCGACTCTCCGGGCGATCGAGCATCTCGCGGCCGCGTTCGTCGTAGGGATGCGTCACAGATCCGACGCTACCGGTGGCGTGCATCCGACGTGCCCGGGATGCCGTATTCTGTCATTCAAGCAAGGGGAGTACTCCCGCTCGCGGTCGGCTCGTCAATACGGATCCAACGTCGGATCCCGGGCCGCCGGTCCCGACCAGCATCGGGGCGGAGGAGACCTTGGCGTCATGACCGTACGCCCACCCCTTGGAGTTCTCCGTGAACGTCACCCCCGCCATCTGGCTCATCACGATCGCGATCACGATCGCCTTCTTCGTCTTCGAGTTCTTCGTGCACGTGCGCAAGCCGCACGCTCCCACCATCCGCGAATCCGCCGTCTGGTCGGTCTTCTACATCGGCCTGGCGCTGCTGTTCGGGGTCGGGATCGGCATGGTCTCGGGCTGGACCTTCGGCGGCGAGTACTTCGCGGGATACCTCACGGAGAAGGCGCTGTCGATCGACAACCTCTTCGTCTTCCTCATCATCATGACGGGCTTCGCCGTGCCCAAGGAGTACCAGCAGAAGGTGCTCATGATCGGCATCGTGATCGCGCTCATCATGCGCGGCGCGTTCATCGCGCTGGGCGCGACCCTCATCGAGAACTACTCGTGGGTGTTCTACATCTTCGGCGCCTTCCTGCTCTACCTGGCCTGGCAGCAGGCGTTCTCGAGCCACGAGTCCGATCCCTCGAACGGGCGGATCGTCCGTTTCGCGCGCCGCATCCTTCCGGTGCATGACCAGTACCACGGCGACCGGCTCACCGTGAAGATCGACGGCAAGCGCTTCGTCACCCCGATGCTCCTGACCATCGTCGCCGTGGGCTTCATCGACCTGGTCTTCGCACTCGACTCGATCCCCGCGATCTACGGCCTCACGCAGGAGGCGTACATCGTCTTCACCGCGAACGCCTTCGCTCTGATGGGCCTGCGCCAGCTCTTCTTCCTCATCGGCGGCCTGCTCGAGCGCCTCGTGTACCTGGCGCAGGGCCTCGCCGTCATCCTGGCCTTCATCGGTGTGAAGCTCGTCTTCCACGCACTCCACGTCAACGAGCTGCCGTTCATCAACGGCGGCCGGCACATCGAGTGGGTCCCCGAGATCCCGATCTGGTTCTCGCTGCTGTTCATCGGCGCGACGATCGCGGTGGCCACCGTCGCGAGCCTGCTGAAGACCCGCAACGACCGGCTGAAGGCCGACCGCGACCGGGTGCAGGGCCGCCCCGTCGCCACCGCCGAGGTCGACGAGCACTGAGCTCGCGGGTGCGACGCCGCGTCAGAGCGGGCAGGTCTCGAAGGCGTAGTCCGCATCCCCCGGCGTCGTGAGGTCGCGATCGCGCAGCACGAGGGATGCGGGTATCGCCGCGTCGGCGCACAGCTCATCGAACGGCCGGTCGATCGCGTCGGTGTACTCGATCGCGACCACGGCGTCGCCGTAGACGTCGGTGTAGGCCGCGCACTCGTCGTAGTACGCGCACTCCTCCACCACGGCGAAGTCGAAGCCGGCCTCGGCGCGCAGACGCCCCGCATCCTCCGCCGCGTTCTTCTGACCCGCCGCAAGGCCCGCGCGATGCGCCCGCTCGACGAGCAGCGTCGCGAGCGCGAGGTTGTGGTCGACGGTGAGGAGATCGCCGGAGCGGGTGTAGGTGTCGAGGTTGTCGAACTCGACCGCCGCGTAGCCCGCCGCCGCACAGTCGTCGATCCACTCTCCGACGCGCGCCGCGATGGCCTGACGAGCCTCGTCCGACCGGGTGTCGAGGAGCGCTTCGTCGGGCCAGTCGGGATCCATCACGTCCGCACCGTCCCGCCGCAGGACGAGCTCGTCGGGCCACTCGTCGCGCTCGCCCGGCTGCGTCTGGAAGGCGTTGAGGTAGCAGATCGAGTACACGCCGGGCGCGGGCGCGGCCGTGCGGTCACGGGCGACGATCCCCACCCGCGGATCCGGCGGATACGCGCCGCCGAGCTGATAGTCGGCGGGCGTTCCGGCGGGCGGCGACCACATCACCGACCCGGGGCTCTGGCCCGAAGCCGACTCGCTCGCACACCCGGCCATGGCGGCGAGGCGCGACAGCGATCGCGCCGGCGGCGAGCACCCGCACCGGCGCGGACGCAGCGCGGCGGCTCGTCATGAGGCGAGCAGGGCCCCCACCCGTGCGACGAGCTCGCGCGGCGAGAAAGGCTTCGTCATGAAGTCGTCCGCGCCGGCCGAGAACGCGCGCGCGATGTCCTCGTCCTGCGCCCGAGCGGTGAGCATCATGATGCGCGTGCTCGCGAATGACGCATCGCCGCGGAGCTCTGCACACACCTCCAGACCGGTGCGGTGGGGCATCATCCAGTCCAGGATGACGAGGGAGGGACGCGCGTCACGCGCGGCGACGAGACCCTGCTCACCGTCGGGGGCCACCGCGACCTCGTGTCCCGAGGCCGCCAGGCGATGCTGGATCAGCTGCGCCACGTCGGCGTCGTCTTCGACGACCAGAATGCTCGCCACGGCCGCCACCTCCTCGCGACCCTTGTCTCGTGTACGGGGCGGGCGCCGCCGAGAGGGTACGTTCACAGTATGAAGGCTGGCGCCCCGTTCGCGACACTCGGCGCCCCGCCACGGACCACGTGGATCCCCCCGTGGTGGAGTTGGCCGATCGCCGCTGTCGTCATCGGTGCCCTGGGCCTCTCGGGGACGATCTTCACTCCTCCGGGCGGCAGCGCCGCCGCGTGGTGGCCGGCCGCGGGAGCGGCCGCCCTGTTCGCGCTGCTCAGTCCACCGCGCCGGCGCGGCGCCTTCGTTCTGCTCGTCCTCGTCGTGACGGTGATCCCCAACCTCGTCTACGGCCGTTCCCTCGCGGTGGCCGTCGGCTATGCGCTGGCGAACGCCCTGGAGATCGCGGCACTGCTCGCCGTGCTGGCGATCTGGGGCTACCGCGGCGCCAACGCCTTCGTGCTGCACCGCACGCGCGAGGCGCTCGTCCTCGTGGTCGCCGGCCTCACGGGCGCGCTCGTGGCCGCGCTGGTCGCCGCCACCACGGCCGCGCTGCTCGGCGGCGGCGACTTCTCGGCGACCGCGCTGAGCGTGTTCCCCTCCCATGCGGCGGCCGTGCTTCTGATCGCTCCGTTCGCCTGCATCCCGCCGATCTCCGGCTCCGCGCCCGTGCCGCGCTGGGAAGTCGTGCTGCAGCCCGTCCTCCTGGTGGGCGTGCTCGCGTTCGTCGCCTTCCCCCGCGTCGAGATCCCCCTCACCTTCCTGCCGTTCATGATCATCGCGTGGGGATGCCTGCGCCTGCCTTTCGTGGCCTCCCTCATCGAAGTGCTGGTCGCCGGCATCGCGATCCTCATGGTCACCCTGGCCGGGCGGGGGCCCTTCGCGCTCGGACTCTCCCCGGCTGAGCGCGCGATCACCGTCGAGATCTTCCTCATCGCCTTGGCGACGGTGTCACTCCTGCTGCTCACCGCGCGCGCGGAGCAGCAGGAGACGGCGCGTGTGGCCGAGCGCACGAGTCACCTGCTCTCGGGCGGTCTGGTCGAGACCGAAGTGGGGCTCGCCGTGGCGCGGCGCGCAGGGGAGAGCACCGAGCTGCTGTGGGCGAACGCTGCCGCGCGATCCATGATCGTCCTGGAACTCGACGGTGACGACTGGGCGGGCCCCCTCGAACACGTCGCGCGGCATGCCAGTCGCGACGGCGTCGAGCGTGTGCACACGGACGGAGACACGTCACTGCGTCTGGTTGCCAACCCGATCGAGAACGATCCCGGGATGTTCGCCGTCCAGCTGCTCGACGTGTCGAGCACCGTGCGCATGATCCACGCGCGCGCGGACGCCGAACGCGAGCGCGCCGCGGCCACCGAGCTGCGGGCCGACCTCCGGCGGCAGCGCGACGACTTCATCTCGACCACGAGTCACGAGCTTCGCACGCCCTTGACCAACGTGCTGGGCTACGCCGAGCTTCTCGAGGAGTCGCCCGTGCTGACCGCTCTCGAACGCGACTGGGTCGCCCGCATCCGGCGGAACGGACTACGTCTGTCGGATCTCGTTGAGGATCTGCTGATGGTCGGCGGGGCCCATGCGACGCCCGCGAGCCCCGGCGAGCAGCACACGCTCTCGACCCGTTCCGTGGTGGCGGCGATCGTCGCCTCGCACGGCGCCGCGGCCGACGAGAAGCGGCTGCGCCTCGAGATCGACATCGATGCCGGAACGAACGTGCACGGAGTTCCCGCCGACATCCATCGCTCTCTCGGAGCGCTGCTCACCAACGCGATCCTGTTCACGCCGGCCGACGGGGACGTGCTGGTGCGCGTGCGCGAAGACGGTGGGATCACCGAGTTCTCGGTCAGCGACAGCGGGCCCGGCATGAGCGATGCCGACCGCGACCGCGCCTTCGAGCGCTTCTTCCGGGCCGCGGAGGCGGAACAGTCCGGCGCGCCCGGTGTCGGCCTCGGACTGTCCATCGCGCGGCGCCTCGCGCATCGGAACGGCGGGACGCTGGAACTCGTCTCCCCTGCGTCCGGCGGCCTGCGTGCGGTGCTGCGGCTGCCGGCGGCGCCGCGCCACGCCTGAGCATCGCGCATCCACCCCTCGCGCGGTTCAAGCGACGGGCAGCGGTACCCGCGCCTCGAGCACGACGTCGCGGCCCCGCTGGAACAGATGCGCGCCGCCCAGGTTGGCGATGCCTCGGCCCGCCGTCAGGGGCAGCGCCGAGCCGAGGCGCCCCGGCGATGACACCTCCACGCGCAGCTCAGGGGCATCCGGGGCTTGGTGGGTCACCTCGAGTGTCGCCTGCCTCGCACCAGAGTGCTTGACCGCGTTGAGGAAGCCCTCGCTCGCGATGTCCACGACACGGCGCGTCACGTCCTCGCGCCCCAGCGCGATCCGCGCCTCGTCGTCGATGTCGCTGGAGATCTCCAGCACATGCGACCACGTCTCGATCATCTGGGCGAGAGCGTCCGACGGCGCGATCGGCGCTGTCGCGGCCTGCGTCGGCGCGGTGCCCTCGATCTCCGCGAGGGCCAGCGTGATCGTCGCCGCGAAGGCATCCAGCTCCTCGACGGTCGCCGCGCGCTCGTCCACCGTCGCGGCGAACAGCACGCACCTCCCCTGTACCCGACCGTGCAGCTGCTCTGCCGCGGCGCGCAGTTCGAGACGAGCGCGCGTCGTGCGCGCCGCCACCGCATCCGTCTGCGCGGCCAGAGCGCGCGACAGGCGACGCGTCTGCACGATCGCGCTGTGGATCGCGTCAGAGGAGACACCGATGATGGCCGCGAGCAGGGGAAAGGCGAGGATCGGAACGAGTGCCGTCGGCAGCGTCTGAGGCGCCAGGAGGATTGCGGCGGAGGAGAAGAGCACCCCCGTCGCGAACCAGGCGAACAGGATGGCGCCGCCGCGCGCAGTGGCCGAGCGGCGACGCGACGAGCGACGGGCGACCGCGTCGGCGACGAAGCCGCAGGCGAAGACGAGCACGACGGCGAACAGGGCGAGCGCGGTCGAGACCGTCGTCAGCGTGTAGGGAAGGCTGCCGACCGCGTAGGCGATGCTGACGACGACCGGGCTCGGCGGACGCAGCCGCGCCAGCAGCGGGCGCCGGGCAGGGGCGGGCACCGCCACGGGGCCGGTCCCTGCCCGGATCTCGGACATCGGCAGCGCCGCCTCGTCCTCGAGATCGTGACTGACCGCACGGACCGATTGCGAGAACCCGCTCACGTCGTCGAATCCGGGGCTGGTCGCCACCAACTGCGCGAGCTCGGTGCGCAGCCTCGCGATCTGCCCGTGCAGCAGGATGCGGCTGCGCCGCGCGTAGGCGTCGGCGCGACGGTCGGCCTCGCTCAGGTCGGACAGCGCGACCCGCAGGCGCGCGCTCGCGTCGCGGGTCGCCTCGTAGGCGACCGTCGCCGTGGCGACGAGGGAGAGCACGATGAGCCAGATCACCACGTTCGTCGTGATGCGCTCGACCCAGGACCCCGTGCTGGGCTCGTGCAGCAGCAGGAAGCCGGCGGCGTCGTTGAGCAGAGGACGCGCCGCGCCGACGCCGACCACCGCGGCGAGCACGAGAAGGGCCCGCCAGCGACGGCGCCGCATCCGACGCTCGGCCCACGCCACCGGCAGCACGAGCACCACCAGCAGCGCCCAGACGAGAACCGAGATGGCGATGGCGGGCAGGAACTCCACCGTTGAGTCCACGGACCGGTAGGCGCCGAGCACCGTCACCGCGATCAGGAGCGAGACGGCAGCGCTCCATCCGCTGAAGAAGCGGCCGCTGGTGAGGGTCCCCCACCAGATACGAGCCACGCGTCGCGCACTTGCGACGACACCGCCGCGGCGGGTCTCGGCGTATGTGCGGGCAGGCGTCATCGCCGGTTCCGTCCGGTCACGTCGTCGCTCGACGCAGTCGACGACACGGAATCTCCGCGCACCATCGATCTCATAGATCCCCTCAGGCCGTCGGGTCGACCTGCTTTGCGCGACTACTGTACCCAGCGCGACGCAGGAAGGGGCGTCACGGGGCCTCTTTTGCGCGCGACGTCGGGGTCGCGTTCAGATCGCGGCGAGCGCCGCATCGAGATCGGCGACGAGATCGTCCGCGTCCTCGATGCCGACCGAGAGCCGCACGACCTCCACGGGCACCGCCAGTTCGGTTCCCCGTACCGACGCGTGGGTCATCGCGTCGGGGTAGTTCACGAGGGACTCGACGCCCCCGAGCGACTCGGCGAGCGTGAACAGTCGCGTGGACTCGGCGAAGCGACGGGCCGCGGCCTGGTCGGCGAGCGCGAGCGACACGATGCCGCCGAACCCGCTCATCTGGGTGCGCGCGATGTCGTGACCGGGATGCGCCGACAGGCCGGGGTAGTACACGGCGGCGACCCGCTCGTGGCCGGCGAGGAAGTTCGCGACGGCGTGGCCGTTCTCGCTGTGGCGCTGCATCCGCACTCCGAGGGTCTTGATGCCGCGCGTGGTCAGCCAGGCGTCGAACGGGCTCGAGACCGCGCCGACGGCGAACTGGAGGAAGCGCGCCGCCTCGGCGAGCTCCGCGTCGTTCGTGACGAGTGCACCGCCGACGACGTCGGAGTGGCCGCCGAGGTACTTGGTCGTGGAGTGCACGACCACGTCCGCGCCGAGCGCGAGCGGCTGCTGCAGAGCGGGGGTCGCGAACGTGTTGTCGACCACGACGAGCGCACCCGCCGCGTGCCCGAGGCGAGCGAGCCCCGCGATGTCGCTGACCTTCAGCAGGGGGTTGGAGGGCGTCTCGACCCAGAGGATGCGGGCCGGCCGCTCCTCGAGGGCCGCGGCGACCGCATCCAGATCGCTCATGTCGACCACGCGGAGCGTGACGCCCCACGGGCCGAGCACGCGCGCGAGCAGCCGGTAGGTGCCTCCGTAGACGTCACTGCCGAGCAGGACCTCGTCGCCCGGCTTCAGCACGGCGCGCAGCAGCGCATCCTCTGCCGCGAGTCCGGACGAGAACGACAGTGCATGCTCTCCGTGCTCGATCGCGGCGAGCTGCGTCTCCAGGGCCGTGCGGGTCGGGTTGCCGCTGCGGCCGTACTCGTAGCCGCCGCGAAGACCCCCGATCCCGTCCTGGGCGAACGTGGTGCTCATGTGGATCGGCGGGATGACCGCGCCGGTGGTGGGGTCGAAGTCCTGGCCTGCGTGAACCGCGAGACTGGCGAAGGCGCGGGCTGCGGGGTTGGTCATCGTTGTGCTCCTTCGTCGGTGCGGGCTTCGGCGAGCCGGCTCGTGGTCTGTTCGACGGCGAATCCGTGATCGGTCATCCAGGCGTCGTCGAAGATCTTGCTGAGGTAGCCGCGGCCGTGATCGGGCAGCACCACGACGACCACGGCGTCGGCGGGGAGCTCGCGCGCGGCGCGGAGGGCGGCGACGACCGCCATGCCGCCAGATCCGCCCACGAGCAAGCCCTCCTCGCGGGCCAGGCGGCGCGTCATGGCGAAGGCCTCGGCGTCGTCCACGCGCTCGTAGCGGTCGACGACGGCGGGGTCGAAGGTCGTGGGCCAGAAGTCCTCGCCGACCCCCTCGACGAGGTAGCCGTGCAGCGGGCCGCCGGAGTAGATCGACCCCTCGGGGTCGGCGCCGATCACAGTGACGCGACCCTGGGAGGCCTGCTTGAGGAAGCGGCCCGTGCCGCTGATGGTGCCGCCGGTGCCGATGCCCGCGACGAAGTGGGTGACGGCGCCGTCGGTGTCGGCCCAGATCTCCGGCCCCGTGGTCTCGAAGTGTCCGCGCGGGCCGTTCTGGTTGGCGAACTGGTTCGGCTTGAACGCCCCGGGGATCTCTCGCGCCAGCCGGTCGGAGACGCTGTAGTACGAGTCCGGATGCTCGGGCGGAACGGAAGTGGGCGTCATCACGACCTCGGCGCCGTAGGCCCGCAGCACCGCGACCTTCTCGCCGGCGAACTTGTCGGGGACGACGAAGATCATCCGGTAGCCGCGCTCGAGCGCGACCAGCGCCAGGCCGACGCCGGTGTTGCCGCTGGTCGGCTCGACGATCGTGCCACCGGGCTGCAGCAGTCCGTCGCGTTCTGCGGCGTCGATGATGTTCTTCGCGATGCGGTCCTTGGCGGAGCCACCGGGGTTGAAGTACTCGACCTTGGCGAGCACCGTCGCGGCGATGCCGTCGGTGACGCGGTTCAGTTTGACGAGGGGGGTGTTGCCGACGAGCGCGGCGACGCTGGATGCGTAACGCATGGAGGTGTCCCTGGGTGCGGCGGGGCCCGGCTGCGGGGAGCCCGCGGGTTGTCGGAGGTTATCGGTGAGGGTGCGCGAGAGGGCGCACGGGATCACTCAGCGACAACAACGACAGGTAAGCACAGTGCGACCCTACCAGAGCCCGCGCACCGCTCGCTCCCCGCATCCGCCCGCGTCCGTGACGGGATGTGACGATGCGCGACGAGGTGTGACGGCTCGGATCGGATGCCGCCGACCCGGTGTGGCGCAATGGGGCATCGCGATCCACGGGTCGCCCCGCACAGCACACCGAGCCCTGCGCCACCGGCGCAAGGGCCAGAGCAAGGAGACACCCCATGTCCGAGAAGCCGTCCGAATCCCCCGACCTGCGAACGACCCTCGACGCCTCGCGCAGGCGTCGGCGCACCACCTGGCTGAGCGTCGCGGCCATCGCCGTCGTGGCCGTCATCGTCGGCGTCGTCGCGATCGTCGCGAACCTCACCCGCTCCGACGAGCCGGCCGCCGCCGCGGGCGGCGACGAGCGTCTCGCCCTGCGCATCGCCGTCAGCGAGGACTCCGACTTCCAGAGCGCCGTCGCCGACATCGCCGCGGAGAAGGGACTCGACGTGACCTGGGTCAACGTCGACGACTGGGTGCTGCCGAACACGGAGCTCGCCGCCGGGACGGTCGACGGCAACGCGTTCCAGCACATCCTCTACCTCTCCAACTTCAACGCCCAGAACGACGAGGACCTGACGCCGGTCTTCTCGACGGTCATCACCCAGTGGGGCATCTTCTCCGCGACCCTCGGCGACACCGACGAGATCCCCGACGGCGGGCGCATCGCCATCCCCGACGACCCCTCCAACGGCGGTCGCGCACTCGGCATCCTGGCCTCGGCGGGCCTCATCGAGCTGAGCAAGGATGCGGGCGACTTCCCCTCGGTCGACGACGTCACCGCCAACCCGAAGAACCTGGAGTTCGTGCCGATCGCGGCGACCACCATCCCGCAGCAGTTCGACGATCCCAGCCTGTCCGCGGTCGTGGTCGGTCTGTCGTACTTCGACCCGTCGCAGGGGATCACCGCGGACAAGGCCCTGTACCTCGACGACTCGCTCGATGAGAAGAACCTTCCCTACATCAACGTCGTCGCCAGCCGTGCCGACAACGCGGACGACCCGGCGTGGAAGGTCCTCGAGGAGGCGTACGCCGACCCGCGCGCGGCCGCCGCGCTCGAGAAGGAGGACAAGGGCGCGACGGTGCTCGTGCAGATCCCCGTCGACACCCTGCGCACGAAGCTCGCCGACCTCGAGAAGTCCGCGGCCGCCAACGGCTGATCCGCCTCTGCGCGCGCTGCACTCGCTCGGCGACCGACAAGACCCCGGTCGCCGAGCGAGGCCGCGTAGCGAGACGAGACGAGAGCACCCGATCCACTGCCTGGAGGAGCATGAGCACCGCCGTCCGCTTCGAGCACGTCTCGAAGACCTTCACCACAGCCCGCGGGCGCACCCTCGCCGCGCTCGACGACGTGAACCTCGCCGTCGATGCCGGCGACATCTACGGCATCGTCGGCTACTCCGGCGCCGGCAAGTCCACGCTTCTGCGCACCGTCAATGCGCTGGAGCGCCCCACGAGCGGGCGGGTGTTCGTGGGCGACAGCGAGATCACGGCGCTCGACGCGGCGGGACTCCGCCGCGCCCGCCAGCGGATCGGCATGATCTTCCAGCAGTTCAACCTGCTGCGCTCACGCACCGTGTACAAGAACATCGCGTACCCGCTCCGGCTCGCGGGCGTCTCCGAGAGCGACACGATCGACCGGGTGGCCGAGCTGCTCGAGTTCGTCGGCCTGTCCGACAAGGCGCTCCAGTACCCCTCGCAGCTCTCGGGCGGGCAGAAGCAGCGCGTGGGCATCGCCCGCGCGCTCGCGAATCGACCCGATGTGCTCATCAGCGATGAGGCCACGAGCGCGCTGGATCCGCAGACGACAGGAGAGGTGCTGGATCTGCTCCGCCGCGTGCACGCGGAGTACGGCATCACGATCCTCGTCGTCACCCACGAGATGGAGGTGATCCGCGACGTCTGCAACCGCGTCGCCGTCATGCAGGAGGGCCGGGTCGTCGAACAGGGCAGTGTCTACGACGTGTTCGCGCATCCGCAGCACCCGACCTCCCGGCGCTTCGTGTCGTCCGTGCTCCACCATCTGCCCTCGGCGGAGACCGTCCGC
Source organism: Microbacterium sp. SORGH_AS_0428 (assembly GCF_031453615.1). Lineage (NCBI taxonomy): Bacteria > Bacillati > Actinomycetota > Actinomycetes > Micrococcales > Microbacteriaceae > Microbacterium > Microbacterium sp. SORGH_AS_0428. The sequence goes on from NZ_JAVIZT010000001.1 coordinate 1,366,829, forward strand.
CGCATCCGCACGGTGCACACCGGACGCCTCGTGCAGCTGCACATCGAGAACCGGGAGTCCAACGACCCGTTCCTCTCGCGCATCTCGCGCGCGCACGACGTGGACGTGAACGTCGTCTACGGGGGTGTCGACGAGCTGCAGGCACGGCTGTTCGGCAGCCTGACGGTCGAGCTGCTCGGCACCGACGAGAACGTGGCTCGTGCGCTCGCCGATCTGCGGGACGCGGCCGTGATCACCGAGTTGAACGGAGCACACTGATGGATACCGCCTACCTGGACGCCCTGCTCCCGCGCATCGGCCGGGCGCTGTTCGAGACCCTGCTCATGGTGACGATCTCTTTCACCCTGGCCACGATCCTCGGGCTCGGCCTGGGTCTGCTCCTGTACGCGACGCGGCCGGGCAATCTGCTCGCCAACCGGGTCGTGTTCGGCGGGCTGAACCTCGTCATCAACATCGTGCGACCGGTGCCGTTCATCATCCTCGCCGTGTCGATCATCCCCCTCACACGCTTGCTGATCGGCACGAGCATCGGGCCGCTCGCGGCCACCGTGCCGATCACGATCGTCGCTTCCATGGCCATCGCCCGCATCGTCGAGTCGAACCTCGTCGCGGTCGATCCGGGCTCCATCGAAGCGGCCGTCGCGATGGGGGCGAGCCCGGCCCGTGTGCTCTTCACGGTCGTGCTCCCCGAATCCCTCGGACCGCTGACGCTGGGACTGACCTACATCGTCGTCGCGCTCGTCGACACGACGGCCGTCGCCGGCGCAATCGGCGGCGGCGGCCTCGGCGACCTCGCACTCAAGTACGGCTATCAGCGCTTCGACTGGTTCGTCGTGCTCGTGATCGTCGTCGTCCTGATCGTCCTCGTCCAGGCCGCCCAGTTGCTCGGCAACCGGGTCTCGCGAAAGGTGATGCACTGATGACCGACGCATGGGACGACCTGCTCGTGAGATGGCGCGCGGGCGCCGCGGAGCGAGAGCGCGAGCGGGATCTCCCGTTCGCGGCCGTCGACGAGCTGCGGGCGCAGCGCTTCGGCGCCCTCCGCCTGCCGCGGACCGTCGGCGGCGCCGACGCCTCGCTGGTCGATGTGCTCGCGCGCATCGTCGAGCTCGCCGAGGTCGACTCGAACCTCGCGCACATCTGGCGCGGGCACATCGCCTTCGTCGAGCAGCTGCGCTGGGACGGCTGGCACACGGACGCCGCCGCGCGCTGGCTCCCGCGTCTGGCCGCGGGGGATGTCGTGGGAAACGCGTTCAGCGAACGCCAGGAGACGGCGCAGCTGACCACCCGGCTCACCGACACCGGCCATGGCGGCCTGCGGGTGACGGGCACCAAGCACTACACGACGGGCTCCCTCTATGCCGATTGGGTCCACGTGGCGGCCGTCGACCGATCCGGCGAGCGCGTCGCGCTGGCGGTGCGCTCCGATGCACCCGGTGTGAGCATCGCCGACGACTGGGACGGATTCGGGCAGCCGCTGACCGCCTCCGGCACGACGATCCTGGATGCGGTGGCGGTCGATCCCGGCGACGTGTTCCCTCTGGGCGGGCACGACGAGGATCGTCACCGCGTCATCGGTGGCGTCTATCAGCTGACCCTTCTGGCCGTGATCGCGGGGATCGCCCGCAGGGCCGTCGCCGACACCGTGGCCTTCGTGCGTCCGCGCCGACGCACCTTCGGCTTCGCGGGCGAGACGCGGCCCGTCGACGACCCGCTCGTGCAGGTCGTCGTAGGTGAGATCAGCGCCGCGGCGTCCGCCGCACGGCGGATCGTGCTCGGCGTTGCGGCAGATCTGGATGCCGCCGCGGCGGCCCATGACGGCGCCGCGCTGCGCGACGTCGAGCTGGAGGTGTACCGCGCACAGCAGACGGTCATCGAGCTCGTGCTGGCCGCCACCAGCCGCCTGTTCGAGGTCGGCGGCGCGAGCGCGACCTCGCGGACGCTGGGTCTGGATCGGCACTGGCGCAATGTCCGCACGATCGCCTCCCACAACCCCGTCCTCCAGCGGGTGCGTGCTGTCGGGCGGTTCGAGCTGGACGGGACGCATCCGGTCTGGCAGGCGCCCGGCGCGCCGACCGGCATCCCTGCGACGGGTTCGGTCGCATGAGCGTCGACGCGACCGTTCTGGTGCGCGAGTTCGGCGCGGTCTTCGACGCCGTCGGACAGGAAGCCGTCGCGCGGGAACGGGGGCGGCGCCTACCGCACGCCGAGGTCGAGGCGCTGCGTGAGGCTGGTTTCACCCGCGTGACGCTTCCCGTCGCCCTCGGCGGGCGCGGAGCGGGGCCGTCGCAGCTGTTCGAGCTGCTGGCGGAGCTCGCCCGCCGCGACCCGAACCTGGCGCAGCTGCTGCGTTCGCACTTCGCCTTCGTCGACAGGACACTGCTCTCACCGCCGGGCGCACGCCGGGACCGCCTGCTGGCGCGGATCGCCGCGGGAGCGATCCACGGCAACGCGACGTTCGAGCGGGGCCCTGCCTCGGTCGGCCACGTCGCGACAGCCGTCACCCGCGACGGACGCGGCCTGCGTCTGGACGGGCGGAAGTTCTACTCGACCGGCACGTTGTTCGCCGACACGGTCGGCGTCCTCGCCGAGTACGAGGGCGAGCAGGTGAGTGTGATGCTCGACACCACCGCTGCCGGCGTCGAGCGCGTCGACGACTGGCGGGGGTTCGGCCAAGCGCCTCACCGGCAGCGGCACGACGATCTTCCGCGACGTGCGCATCGAGGAGGACGACATCATCGCGCGGGAGCAGGGGCGCGTGAGCCACGCCGGCGCGTTCGTGCAGCTCGTGCTGCTCGCCGCCGCCGCAGGGATCGGCCGCGCGGTGCTCGACGACGCGAGCGCCTACGTTCGCACGCGCACTCGCGGATTCAGCCACGGGGCCGCCCGGAGGGCGCAGGACGATCCGCTCGTGCAGGAGGTGGTCGGCGACATCGCCGCGTCCTCCTTCGCTGCCGACGCCGCGTTGGCTGCCGCGTCCGCCGCCCTCGACGCCTCGACCGACGCCGTGCTGTCGGGCGACGACGAACGCGCCCGCCCCGCGGTCGCCGCGGCGGATCGAGCCGTGACCGCAGCGCAACTGGTGATCCTCCCCGCCGTCCTGGAGGCCGCGAACCACCTGTTCGAAGTCGGCGGTGCGAGCGCGCTGGATGCCGACCGGGCTCTGGATCGCCACTGGCGCAACGCACGTACGCTCGCCTCGCACAATCCCCTCCGGTTCAAAGCCCGCGCGCTCGGCGAGCACGAGCTGACCGGCACACCGCTCGCCTCCTGGTGGACGGTCGGAGAGACCTGAACCGATCCGGGCGTTCTCGTCTGTCGTGTCCCCCTGCAGACGAGAGCCGTGTCCGATAAACGACGACGCCCCCCGCCGAGAACCCGACCCGAGAGAGATCCATGCCCGAGCCCAAGAAGCTCATCCTCAACCTGTTCGAGATGAACACCGTCAGTCACATCACGCACGGGCTCTGGCGTCTGCCCGGCAACAACCGGCACCGCCACGGCGAGATCTCGTACTGGCAGGAGCTCGCCCAGCTCGCCGAGGACGGCGGGTTCGATGCGGTCTTCCTCGCCGATGTCGTGGGCGCCTACGACGTGTTCCGCGGTGGCCCTGAGACGGCGGTCCGCGAGGGGCTGCAGATCCCCTCGCACGACCCGCTGCTCGTCGTGCCACTCATGGCTGCGGTGACCAGCCGGCTGGGTTTCGGCGTGACCTTCTCCACGAGTTACGAGCCGCCGTTCACCTTCGCACGACGAATGTCGACACTCGACGCGCTGACACGGGGGCGCATGGGATGGAACATCGTGACGTCCTACCTGCCCAACGCCGCGCGCAACTTCGGCCTGGACGAGCAGATCCCGCACGACGAGCGGTACCGGATCGCCGATGAGTTCCTCTCGGTCGTCTACGCCCTGTGGGAGCGCTCGTGGGACGAGGGCGCCGTCGTGTTCGACGCGGAGGGCGCTCTCGTGACGGACCCGGCGAAGGTGCATTACATCGACTTCGTCGGGGAGAGGTTCCGCGTCGCGGGCCCGCACCTCGTCGAGCCGACACCGCAGCGCACCCCGGTGCTGTTCCAGGCCACGGGCTCGCCCGCAGGGATCGCCCTCGCGGGCCGCCATGCCGAGGCGGTCTTCACCGGCGGCAAGAGCGCCGACGATTTCCGGCGCAACAGGGCCAGGATGCGGGAGGCCGCGGCCGCTGCGGGCCGCTCCCCCGACGATCTCCGCTTCCTCGTGCAGGCGGGCATCGTCGTGGGGCGGACCGAGGCGGAGGCGGCGCGGAAGTGGGAGACCTACCGCCGGTTCACGAGTCTCGACGGCATCCTCGCGCACGCTGGCGTAGCCCTCGACCTGACGGCGTTCGACGGATACCTGACGGTCGCGGAGGCGGCGGCGCTGGCGGGCGTGGACGTCGACGGACTGGGCCTCGCCCCCGAGCGGACGGTCGCCGACACCCTCGAGGGGTTCCGGCGCAGCCGCGAGGATCGATACTTCGTGGTGGGCACCCCCGGAGTCGTGGCCGACGAGATCGAACGGTGGCTCGACGAGGACGGCATCGACGGGATCAACCTGCGGCAGTATCACTCCTTCGACACGCTCAGGGACGTCGCGGAGCTCGTCGTTCCAGAGCTCCGCCGGCGCGGCCGGCTCCGCGACGAGGACGAGGCCACCACGCTGCGCGGACGTCTCTTCGGCGCAGGCCCCTACCTCCCCGACGCCCACCCCGCCCGTCGCTGATCCCGCGCCGCCCGCCTCTCGCCGGGGCGCCCCTCCCCTGCGGGAGCCGAAGCCTGCGCGTGAACCCGGGCACGCGTGTCTCAACCGTTCACGCGAGAGGCGGAGCAGGCTCAGCGGGCGAAGACGTCACCCCAGGGCGTGGGGCCGACGGCGATCGGCCGTCCGGGCGTGCGCGACCAGCGGCTCCAGCCGCCGGGGAACACCCGCGCGTCGATGCCCGCCGCGGCGAGCGCGAGCGCGCTGTGGGCGGCAGCGATCCCCGACCCGCAGGCCAGGACGATCCCGGCGGACGCGTCGACACCCGCATCCGCGAGCGTGCGGTGGATCTCCGCGGCCGGTCGCAGCCGCCCGTCGGCCTGCATGTGGGCGAGGGTGGGCACGTTGATCGCGCCGGGGATGTGGCCGGCCGCGGGATCGGCGGTGGGAGCGACACCGCGGTAGTGCTGCGGCGCACGCGCGTCGATGAGGGCGCCGTGCTGCGGGGCGCCGGCGGCCGTCTCGATCGACGCGATCCCCGGGTCGGCGTCGGCGAGCACGATGTTCCCGGGCTCCGGCCGCACATCGCCGCCCTCCAACAGACCGCCGGATGCGATCCAGGCGCGAAGTCCCCCATCGAGCACGCGCACGTCGACGCCTCGGCGACGCAGCAGCCACCATGCCCGGGCCGCAGCCACGCCGTCGTTGTCGTCGTACGCCACGACGAGATCCCCCGCATCCAGACCCCACGCCCGAGCCGAATGCTCCAGGTCGGCGAGCGTGGGGAGCGGATGCCGGCCCTCCTCCGGGTGTCCGGGACGGGCGAGCTCGCGTTCGAGATCGACGTAGACGGCACCCGGCAGATGCCCCGCGAGGTAGGCGGGGCGCCCCTCCGGCAGATCGAGCCGCCAGCGCACGTCGAGCAGCCGCACGGGACGTCGTGCAGCGGCGAGTACGCGGCGCAGCTCGTGGGTGTCGATGACGGGTGGCGACGTCATACCGCGAGCCTGCCCGGCCGGCATCCGGCGTTCACGGCCCGTCGCAACAGCGCGTCACCGGACGTCACACCCCGTCACAGACCCCCGACCCCGTCTCGCCACCGGGGCTTGGAGGGGGGACGACGGAGACGTCGACACGCACAGTGAATTGCGCACAACTGAATTGCGTGCAATGCTTTTGCCATGACGGAGACGACGGGACCGGCGCTGGATCGGATGCTGTGCTTCTCGCTGTACTCGGCGAGCAGGGCGACGACCCAGGTGTACCGGCGCCTGCTCGAGCCGTGGCAGCTCACCTACCCGCAGTACCTCGTGCTCGTCGAGCTCTGGGACCGCGGGCCGCGCACCGTCAGCCAGCTGGGCGAGGGCCTCGGCCTGGACTCGGGCACGCTGTCACCGCTTCTCAAGCGGCTCGAGAAGGCGGGCCTCGTCACCCGGACCCGCGAGGACGCCGACGCGCGCGTCGTGACCGTCGCACCGACCGAGCGCGGCACGGCCCTGCGCGCCGAGATGTCCGAGCTGCCCTCCCAGATGTGGAACTGCTACGGACTCGAGCCGGATGCGGCCCGCGCGCTGCTCACGGCGCTCCACTCACTCACGGCCACGCTGCACGCCGACGCCGACTGAGCTCCCTCCCCCGAAGAACCGACGAAAGGTATCCCCCATGGACGTCCTCTACACCGCAGAAGCCCTCGCCACCGGAGGCGGCCGCAACGGCCACGTCACCACGAGCGACGGCATCCTCGACGCCGACGTGCGCGTCCCCAAGGAGATGGGCGGGGCGGGCGAGGCCCTGAACCCCGAGCTGCTGTTCGCCGCCGGCTACTCGGCCTGCTTCCACAGCGCGCTGCAGTCGGTCGCCCGGATGCAGAAGGTGGCCATCCACGACACGAGCGTCGGCGCGCGGGTCGGCATCGGCCCCAACGGCCAGGGCGGCTTCCAGCTGGCCGTCGAGCTCGAGGTCGTCATCCCGGACCTCCCCGCCGACCAGGCGCAGGCTCTCGCCGACGCCGCCCACCAGGTCTGCCCCTACTCGAACGCCACCCGCGGCAACATCGAGGTCACGGTGCGCGTCGTCGAGGACTGACACGATCCTCAGAGCTGGAGGCGGTATCCCATCCCGGTCTCGGTGAGCAGATGCACCGGGCGGGCGGGGTCCGCCTCCAGCTTCTTGCGCAGCTGCGACATGTAGAGGCGCAGATATCCCGAGTCGTTGACGTTCTCGCTCGCCCAGATCTCCTTCAGCAGGCTCTGGCGCGTCACGAGAGCACCGGGATGGCGCGCGAGGAACTCCAGCATCCGCCACTCCGTCGGCGTCAGATGCACACGCACCCCCGCGCGCGTGACCGTCTTGGTCGCCAGATCCAGCTCGACGTCCCCGAAGCGCACGACAGGATCGTCGACGGATGCGGCGGCCCGCCGTCCGAGCGCGCGCAACCGCGCCAGCAGCTCGTCGATCTGGAACGGCTTGGTCACATAGTCGTCGGCACCCGCATCCAGAGCGTCCACCTTGTCGGCGGAGCCGGTGCGTCCTGACACGACGATGATGGGGGCCCGCGTCCAGCCGCGCAACGCCTCGATCACCTGCACGCCGTCGAGATGCGGCATGCCGAGATCGAGCAGCACGATGTCGGGATGCGACTGCGCGGCCAGCGTGATCGCCGCCGCACCGTCGGCGGCCGCGACCACGTCGTAGCCGTGCGCGGCGAGCGTGATCCGCAGGGCCCGCACGAGCTGCGGATCATCGTCGGCGACCAGGATCTTCACGAGTCCCTCCTCTCCTCGGATGCGGCATCCGCCGGCCACAGCGGCAGCGAGACCACCATGGTGAGACCGCCGCCGGGGGTGTCCTCGGCGGTCAGCGTGCCACCCATCCCCTCCGCGAAGCCGCGCGAGAGTGCGAGCCCGAGGCCGAGCCCCACCGTGTTGTCGGTGTCGCCCAACCGCTGGAAGGGCGCGAACATGTCATCCCGCCGCTCGGCCGGCACCCCCGCGCCGCGGTCGACGATGCGCAGCTCGGCCCGCTCGCCGAGACTGCTCGTCGCCACCCGCACCCGGGCGCCGGGCGGCGAGTGGCGCGCGGCGTTCGCGAGCACGTTCACGATGACCCGTTGCAGCAGCACGGGGTCGGCGGCGATCGCGGGCAGCGCCGGATCGAGCGCGAGCTCGACCCGGTCGGGACCGAGCCCCAGCTCGTCGAGCGCGGCGAGGACCGAGCCCGCGGCATCCACCGGAGCGAGCGCGACGGCGAGCACTCCGGCCTCCACACGGCTCACGTCGAGCAGATCGGTCACGAGCGTCGACAGGGTCGCAAGGCTCTCCTCGGCGGTGTCGAGCAGCTCGCGCCGGTCGGCGGGGCTCATGTGCGCTCCCGCCGCGCGGAGGCCCCCGACGGCCGCGACCGCAGCCGCCAGCGGACGGCGGAGGTCATGGCTGACCGCGGAGAGCAGTGCCGTGCGCACCTGGTCGGTGGCGGCGAGCGCGTCGACCTCTCGCGCCGCCGCCGACAGGTCGGTGTGCTCGAGGGCTGCGGCGAGCTGCGCGACGATCACCTCGAGCAGGCGACGAGCCGACGCATCCGGGTCGGGGCCGTGCAGCTCGAGCACCGCGTCGCCGACCGGGAGGGTCGTGAAACCGCCGCCGCGCACCGGTTCTCCGTCGGTGGCGATGACCTCGCCGTCGGCGGCGACCAGGCGGACGCCTGCGAGGCCGAACGCCTCGCGTGTGCGGGTGATGAGGGCGGGCACCGCGCTCTCACCGCGCAGCACGGATCCGGCCACCGTGGCCAGCAGCTCCGACTCCGCCGCGGCTCGTTCCGCACGGCGCGTGCGTCGGGCCGCCTGGTCGACGATGTAACTGACGAGGATCGCGATCACGACGTAGAGACCCAGGGCGAGCGCGTGCAACGGATGCGCGATCGAGACGGTGAAAGTGGGCGCGACGAAGAGGAAGTCCAGTGTCAGCCCCGACAGGACCGCGGCGAACAGCGCCGGCCAGATGCCGCCCACGAGGGCGACCACCACCACGAGCAGCTGGAAGGCGAGCACGTCGGAGGTGATGGACTCGTCGCTGCGGAAGGCGAACAGCGCCGCCGACAGCAGCGGACCCGCGGTCAGCGCGATCACGAAGCCCAGGATGCGGCGCTTCGCGCTCAGCGCTCCGCGCTGCACCGAGGGCAGCCGCATCCGCCCGCCGGCGGCGGCCGCGTGACTCACGATGTGCACGTCGATGTCACCCGAGAGCCGGATGACGGTGGCCCCGATGCCGGGGCCCGTGACCGCTGCGGCCCACCGGGAGCGGCGGCTGACGCCGATGACGAGCTGGCTCGCGTTGACGGAGCGGGCGAAGTCGACGAGGGCGCGGGGGACGTCGTCGCCGACGAGCTGGTGGTACGTGCCGCCGAGGGATTCGACCAGCGCGCGCTGCTGTGCGAGCGCGCCCGGCGTCGCGCGGCGCAGGCCCTCCGCGCTGGACACGTGCACCGCCAGCAGTTCGCCGCCGGCCGACCGCGCCGCGATCCGGGCGCCTCTGCGAAGCAGCGTCTCCCCCTCCGGCCCCCCGGTGAGCGCGACGACCACTCGCTCGCGCGTCTGCCACGTGCCGCGGATGTCGTGAGCGCTCCGGTAGTCCTTGAGGGCGCTGTCGACCTCGTCGGCGAGCCACAGCAGCGCGAGCTCGCGCAGCGCCGTGAGGTTGCCGAGGCGGAAGTAGTTGGACAGCGCCGCATCCACGCGTTCGGCGGGGTAGACGAGCCCGGCCGACAGACGGTCCCGCAGCGACTGCGGGGCGAGGTCGACCACCTCGACCTGATCGGCGCCGCGCACGACCGTGTCGGGCACGGTTTCGCGCTGCGCGACACCGGTGATCTGCTCCACCACGTCGCCGAGCGAGGCGATGTGCTGCACGTTGACCGTGGTGATCACGTCGATGCCCGCGGCGAGCACCTCCTCGACGTCCTGCCAGCGCTTCTCGTTCCGCGAGCCCGGGGCGTTCGTGTGGGCGAGTTCGTCGATGAGGGCGACGTCGGGATGCCGCGCGATGACCGCATCCACATCCATCTCGTCGAGTTGGACGCCCCGATGCGCCCACCGCCGGCGTGGGATGTGCACGAGCGCCTCGGCCTGCTGCGCCGTGGCCGCACGACCGTGGGTCTCGACGACGGCGATGACGACGTCGCCGCCCTCCTGGGCGAGTCTCGCCCCCTCGCGCAGCATCTGGAACGTCTTGCCGACGCCCGGCGCCGCGCCCAGCAGCACGCGCAGCTTCCCGCGCTTCATGCCCTCACCCTAATCTTCCCTGCGCGGCCCGCTGATCTCCCCCGCGCTCGGCGAACAGCCGCTTCCCCTGTCACAGATCGAGCCGCGAGCGTCGATCTGTGACAGGGGAGCAGGACGGCGCACGGCCGGGTCACGGCTTCAGCGCGTCGAGGGCGAGGTTCAGCTCGAGCACATTGACCCGCGGCTCGCCCAGGTACCCGAGGTCGGAACCGGTGGTGTGCGCGGCCACGAGCCGGCGCACCTCGCCCTCGTCGAGGCCGCGCACGCGGGCGACGCGGGCCACCTGTAGCGCGGCGTAGGCGGGGCTGATGTGCGGGTCGAGTCCGGACCCGGATGCGGTGAGCGCATCGACCGGCACGGATTCCGGGTCGACACCCTCGAGCTCGGCGACCGCCTGCCGGCGCTCGGCGATCGAGGCGATCAGGTCGGGGTTCTCGGGACCCAGGTTGGACCCGGAGGAGGCACTCGCGTCGTAGCCGTCGCCCGCGGCGGACGGGCGTGACTGGAAGTACTGCGGCAGAGCGGCACCGTCGGCATCCGTGAACGACTGGCCGATCAGGGCGCTGCCGACGACCGTGCCCGCGGCATCCGTCACGAGCGAGCCGTTCGCTTGCGCGGGCAGAGCGAGCTGGCCGATGCCCGTGATGAGCGCGGTGTAGCCGACACCGAGGACGAGGGTCGCCGCGAGCAGGGTGCGCACGGCGACGCCGGACTGGCGGAGGGCGGAACGAAGGGACATGGTGTCGTCTCCAGAGGGGGCTCAGAAGCCCGGGATGAGGCTCACGACGAGGTCGATGAGCTTGATGCCGAGGAACGGGGCGATCACGCCGCCCAGTCCGTAGATGAGGAGGTTGCGGGTCAGCACCTGCGATGCGGATGCGGGCCGATAGGTCACCCCGCGCAGGGCGAGCGGGATGAGGAAGACGATCACGATCGCGTTGAAGATGATCGCGCTCGTGACGGCGGATGCGGGCGAGCTCAGCTGCATCACGTTCAGCGCGGCGAGGCCGGGGAAGACCCCCATGAACATCGCCGGGATGATCGCGAAGTACTTGGCGACGTCGTTCGCGAGCGAGAACGTCGTGAGGGCACCGCGGGTGATGAGCAGCTGCTTGCCGATGCGGACGATGTCGATCAGCTTGGTGGGGTCGCTGTCGAGGTCGACCATGTTGCCGGCCTCCTTCGCCGCCGACGTGCCGGTGTTCATCGCGACGCCCACATCCGCCTGCGCGAGAGCGGGCGCGTCGTTCGTGCCGTCACCGGTCATGGCGACGAGGTTCCCGCCGGCCTGCTCCTTGCGGATGAGCGCCAGCTTGTCCTCGGGCGTCGCCTCGGCGAGGTAGTCGTCGACGCCGGCTTCGGCGGCGATCGCCCGGGCGGTGAGCGGGTTGTCGCCCGTGATCATCACGGTGCGGATGCCCATGGCCCGCAGCTCGTCGAACCGTTCGCGCAGCCCCTCCTTGACGATGTCCTTGAGGTGGATGACACCCAGGATGCGGGTGCCCGCCGCATCCGCCACGGCGACGACGAGCGGAGTGCCGCCGGCGGAGGAGATCGTCTCGACCTCGCTGGTCAGCTGCGCTCTGGTCGCCGTGGCGATGGCGCTCCCCTCCGACTCGGCCCACGCGATGATCGCGGAACCGGCGCCCTTGCGGATGCGGGTGCCGTCGGGAAGGTCGAGCCCGCTCATCCGGGTCTGCGCGGTGAAGGGGACGACGACCGCCCCTTCGGGTTCGGCGGCGTCGATGCCCTGCGTGCGGGCGAGGTCGACGACGGATGTGCCTTCGGGCGTCGGGTCGGCGAGCGAGGAGAGCGCGGCCGTCCGGGCCAACTCCTGCGCATCGATCTGCGGCAGCGCGACGAACGCGGTGGCGCGGCGGTTGCCGTAGGTGATCGTGCCGGTCTTGTCCAGCAGCAGCGTCGTGACGTCGCCCGCCGCCTCGACGGCACGGCCCGACATCGCGAGAACGTTGCGCTGCACGAGACGGTCCATGCCGGCGATGCCGATCGCGGAGAGGAGGGCTCCGATCGTGGTGGGGATCAGACAGATCAGCAGCGCCACGAGAACCGGCACCGAGACGGGGGCTGCCGCGTAGGACGCGATCGGGTTCAGCGTCAGCACGACGACCACGAACACGATCGACAGGCTCGCCAGCAGGATGTTGAGGGCTATCTCGTTGGGCGTCTTCTGGCGCGAGGCGCCCTCGACGAGCGCGATCATGCGGTCGACGAAGGTCTCGCCGGGGCGGGAGGTGATGCGCACGACGATGCGGTCGCTGAGCACCCGAGTGCCGCCGGTGACGGCGCTGCGGTCGCCGCCGGATTCGCGCACGACGGGCGCCGATTCGCCCGTGATGGCGGACTCGTCGACGGTCGCGATGCCCCACACGATGTCGCCGTCGCCGGGGATGAGCTCGCCCGCAGACACCACGACGACGTCGCCGAGGGTCAGCTCGCTCGAGGCCACCTCGGTCGTCGCCGTCTTCTCGGCCGCGCGGTCGCGGTCGGGGTCGTAGGCGAGGAGCCGGCGGGCCATCGTGCTCGTACGCGTCGAGCGCAGCGCCTGCGCCTGCGCCTTGCCGCGTCCCTCTGCGACGGCTTCGGCCAGGTTCGCGAAAATCACCGTCAGCCACAGCCAGAGGGCGATGCCCCAGGTGAACCCCGACGGCACGGCCGAGCCGCCGGTGCTCTCCGGGCCGCCGAGGAAGGGCTCCGCGATCGCGATGACGGTCGTGAGGGCCGCGCCGACCCACACGAGGAACATGACGGGGTTGCGCCAGAGCGCTGCGGGGTTGAGCTTGGCGAGCGCGCCGGGCAGCGCCGCGGCGATCTGCGCCGTGCCGAACGCGCGACGGGAGCCCTGCGCACCCCCGGGGGTCGCGGGTTCGGTCGGACGGGTGAGATCGGGGGATGCGGGAAGTCGGGACATGGTCACAGAAGCCCTTCCGCCAGGGGACCCAGCGTGAGAACGGGGAAATAGGTGAGTGCGGTGATGAGCACGCTCACGACCACGAGGAGGCCGACGAACTGCGGCCGGTGGGTCGGAAGGGTGCCGGTCGTACCGGGGATGCGTTCCTGCGCCGCCAGTGAGCCCGCGAGAGCCAGCACCAGCACGATGGGGATGAAGCGTCCCAGCAGCATCGCAACGCCGAGCGCGGTGTTCAGCCAGGGCGTGTTCGCGGTGAGGCCCGCGAACGCGGAGCCGTTGTTGTTGGCCGCCGAGGTGAAGGCGTAGAGCACCTCGCTGAGGCCGTGCAGCCCCGGGTTCCAGATCGATGTCGACTCGATGTCGTCGCGCACGCCGGGCAGCGCGAAGCTGAGCGCGGTGCCCGACAGAACGAGCACCGGGGTCACGAGGATGTACAGGCTCGCGAGCTTGATCTCGCTGGGACCGATCTTCTTGCCCAGGTACTCGGGGGTCCGGCCCACGAGCAGTCCACCGATGAACACGGCGATGACGGCGAGGATCAGCATCCCGTACAGGCCCGATCCGACGCCGCCCGGCGCGACTTCCCCGAGCATCATGTTGATCATGGCGACGGCACCGCCGCCCGCCGTGTAGGAGTCGTGCATCGAGTTGACCGCTCCCGTAGACGTGAGGGTCGTCGAGCCTGCGAAGAGGGTGGATGCCCAGATGCCGAACCGGGTCTCCTTGCCTTCCATCGCGCCGCCGGCCAGCTGCGGCGCGGTGCCGAAGCCCTGCACCTCGAACCAGGTGAGCAGCGAGATCGAAGCGGCGAACAGGGTCCCCATCACCGCGAGGATCGCGTAGCCCTGGCGGTTGTCGCCCACCATCCGACCGAAGGCGCGGGGAAGCGACACGGGGATCACGAGCATCAGGAAGATCTCGAAGAGGTTCGTCCAGGGCGTCGGGTTCTCGAACGGATGCGCGGAGTTGACGTTGAAGAAGCCGCCGCCGTTCGTGCCGAGCTCCTTGATGGCCTCCTGCGAGGCCACAGGACCGCCGGGCAGGTTCTGCACCGCACCGCCGATGGTGTCGACGGGAGTGAAGCCCGCGACGTTCTGCACGACGCCGCCGATGATGAGCACGATCGCCGCGACAATCGCGAGGGGCAGCAGGATGCGACCGACACCGCGGACCAGGTCGACCCAGAAGTTGCCGATCGTGCCGGATCCGCGCCGCGCGAAGCCGCGCACGAGGGCCACGGCGACGGCGAGCCCGACGGCCGCCGAGAGGAAGTTCTGCACGGCCAGCCCCGCGAGCTGCACGGTGTAGCCGAGGGTGGCCTCGGGTGAGTACGACTGCCAGTTCGTGTTGGTGACGAAGGACACGGCCGTGTTGAAGGCGAGCCCCTCCGGCACCGCGGGAAGCCCCAGTGCGTAGGGCAGGAACTGCTGCGTGCGCTGCAGGAGGTAGACCAGCAGCACGCCGGCCGCGGAGAAGATGAGGACGCCGCGTGCGTACGCCTGCCAGCTCTGCTCCGCCTCGGCGTCGACGCCGATCACGCGATAGACACCGCGTTCGATGCGGGCGTGCCGGGGCGAGGTGAAGACGAAGGCGATCAGGTCGCCGAGCGGCCGGTAGGCGAGCCCCAGCGCCAGCAGCAGGGTCGCGATCTGGAGGATGCCGAAGGTGATCGATTCCGCATCCATCAGAACTTCTCCGGGCGCACGAGCGCGATCACGAGGTAGACGACGGCGGCGACGGCGAGGGCTGCGGCAACAAGGGAGATGACGATCATGACCGCTCGCTCCGGGTGGCGCCGGCCGGCCGGGTGGACGCGCGGTCGCCCGCCTGCAGGGCGTCGACCCCCTTCAGCACGAGGGCGACGAGCGCGAACAGCGCAAGCGTCGCGAGAACGTAGACGAGATCGAGCACGGGGACTCTCCAGAGAACACGCCGCGCGGTCGGCGCGGGCGCCCCGCTCGGGGCACTCGTCGATCGAACGCCTCCGCCGGGGCGTTTCCCGCCGTCCTTACGGAATCCGAACGGTCGGCGTTCGGATCCTCACACCCTCCTCATCACGGCGCGCGCCTGGTGGCACCCCTGTCGGGGCGGGACGGGGTGCCCTAGGGTGTGGCGCATGATCATCGTCACGACGAACGACGTCCCCGGTCGCACGATCACCGAGGTGCACGGCGAGGTCTTCGGCCTCACCGTGCGCTCACGCCACATCGGCTCGAACATCGGCGCCTCGTTCAAGGCCCTCGCCGGCGGCGAGCTCAAGGGCATCACCGAGCTGTTGCAACAGACCCGTACCGAGGCGTTGTCGCGCCTCGCGGCGGAGGCGCAGCAGAAGGGCGCGAATGCCGTGGTGGCGTTCCGGTTCGAGACGAACGACTACGGAGACACGGGCGGCGTCGAGGTCTGTGCGTACGGCACCGCCGTGACGCTCGCCTGACGCCTCAGATGATCGCGTCGGCGTAGGCGGCCGCCTCCAGCACCGCCTTGGCGTCGTCGAGGCTCGCGAAGACACCTCGACAGGTGCCGAGACCGTCGACGGCTTCGAAGCCGGTCGCATTCTCGGTCACGGTGCCGACGAAGGCGACCGCGGTGCTGGCGACGTGGAGACCGTCTTCGACCTGCACCCACAGCGCCCGCGGAGCCGCGCCGGGCACCTGCTGGATCATCGTGTGAGCTCCCACATCGGAGATTCTGCGTCGACCCTCCGACATCCGACCGCCCCTGGCAGGGAGGGGAACGATCTGCTAGTCACGGGGGCAGGGAGGAGGCGACATGTCGGAGGACGAGCGGGATGCCGTGCCCGGAGACGGCCGTGACGAGAGCGCGAACGAACGGGCGGATCGTAACTGGGACGAGCTCGTGCAGGAGCTGCGCGTCATGCAGACCGGCACGCAGATCCTGACCGGGTTCCTGCTCGCCGTCGCCTTCCAGCCCCGCTTCACCGAGCTCGACGCACTCCAGGTCGCTCTCTACATCGCGCTCGTCGTGCTCGCGGGCCTCTCGACCCTTCTCGCACTCGCTCCTGTCACGCTGCACCGGACGGTGTTCGCCCGCCGGATGAAGCCGGCCCTGGTGAGGGTCGCTGCGCGCATCGTCGCGATCGATCTCGCCGTCATCGCCCTGCTCAGCGTCGGCGTCACGGCCCTCATCGTCGATGTCGCGATCGGCCGGACGGCAGGAGCAGTGGCACTGATCGTGGGCGCCGTCCTCGTCGTGGGGCTCTGGATCGTGCTGCCGCGCCGGTTCCGGCGCGGGACCCACAGTAGTTAAGCTAGTTAAACGGAATTAGTTAAGCGCTCTCCCGGGGTTACTTTAGGGCAATGGGCCAATTGCTTTACGACGGCGGGAGCCAGTCTTTCGATATCGATGACCGAGCCCTCGCACATCTGCGCCTCGTCTTCATGAACAAGCTGCGCCGCGGAGAACCGTTCCTCCTGCACCTCGCCGACACGAGCGGCATCGGCACCCGCAGTCTCTGGGTGCACCCGGGCATCTCCCTGGTGTTCGCCTTCTACGGCAGCCGCAATCCCGCGCTCAACCGGGAGTGGCTGGACGCCATGATGGCCGAGGCCAACGGCCCGCACGGCTTGACGCTGTCGCCCGAGCCGGCAGTCAGCGACACTCCGCATCGACAGCCTGCGTGATCTTCTCCATCAGCTGCACCACCGCGGCCGACACCTCCGGGTCGAGCTCCCCGACCGCCTGACGGATGCGGGCACCCACCGGGTCGAGGTCGTCGATGTCGGTGTCGCGATCGAACGGCACGACGAGCTTGCTGCGACGGTCGTCGGGATTGGTGCGGAAGGTGACGAGCCCCCCGGCGTGGAGTTTGTCGAGGATGCCGCTGACCGCTGCGGGCGAGACACCCAGGTGCTCAGCGATGTCGCCGGGGGTGAGGTCCTCTCCCACATCCGCACGCTCGAGGATGAGACGCATCGCGGCGCGCGCGTTCTCGCTCGGGCCGCACGCGGTCTGACGGCGGCGGCTGAGACTCGCTTCGGCGAGCCTCAGGCGTTCGATGGCCGAGACCGCCGGATCGATCTTGCGTTCCTCTACCGTGCTGCCAGCCATGTCGCTCCGCTCACGAGTTAACTACTAGTCTGTCTAGCGACCATCCTCGCCGACCGGCGAGACGACCACAACCCGGGGACCGAGAACGACGACGCGGTTTTGCGCAACCCCTCGGCGCCCCGATATCGCCGCGCGCTATCCTGCCGGGATGTACATGCTGGACGGCGGACCCCGAGCCGGGCAGCTCGTGGACGATCTCCCCGAAGGTTACGCGCTGGGAGACACGCGCTCCCCCGCTGCCGTCGTGCTCGTGGGTGACATCCCCGCTGCGCGCGCGTCCTGGCGCGACAGCTTCCCGCGGCTGCGTGCGTTGCGCCGCCAGGACGGCTGACTCCCCCCACGTCACGGCCGCTCCCCGCCCTTCGCGTCGACCAATGAGAGCGGATCGGCGATGTCCTCGAGCGACTTGCCTGCGGCACTGACGCCGAAGATGCCGCACACCACGCCGCCGAGCATCATCACGGCCGAGCCGAGAACGTACCCCCAGAAGAGCGGGCCGCGATCCGAGCCGTCCCCGATCAGGGCCCCGTAGAGGGCGGGCGCACCGGCTCCGACGAGCTGCCCGATCGAGAACACGTACGAGATCACCTGGCTTCGCAGCTCCAGCGGGAAGATCTCGCTCACCGTCAGATAG
Organism: Microbacterium sp. SORGH_AS_0428; assembly: GCF_031453615.1. Taxonomy (NCBI): domain Bacteria; kingdom Bacillati; phylum Actinomycetota; class Actinomycetes; order Micrococcales; family Microbacteriaceae; genus Microbacterium; species Microbacterium sp. SORGH_AS_0428. Next base: position 1,384,451 of record NZ_JAVIZT010000001.1, read on the forward strand.
GCCGCCGACGCGCCGGCCGAGGCGAAGAAGAACGACGCGCACCAGAAGACGGTGTGCGTCACCGCGTCCAGGGCGCCGACGTGGAACAGGAATGCGCTGGCCAACAGGATGAGACCGGCCAGCACGTACGTGCCGAACAGCATCCGTCGCCGCCCCCACGTATCGAAGAAGTGCCCCAGCACGAGCGCTCCGGCGAGGTTGCCCAGCGCGAAGACGATGAAGTACTGCGACGCGGATGCGGGCGGCACGTCGTAGAAGTTCTCGAGCACGAGCGCGTAGGTGAAGAAGATCGCGTTGTACAGGAACGACTGCGTCACCATCATCGTCACCCCGACCAGGGTGCGCCGTGGGTATTGACGGAAGAGCACCTTGGCGATCACGAGGAACGGCACGCGTCCGTACTCCTTCACGACGATCGCCTTGCTCTCATCGACGGGCGGGATCTGTTTCCCCTCCTTGCGGATGCGCTCCTCGATCTCGTCGACGCCGCGTTCGGCCTCCTCCTCGCGCCCGTGCGTCATCTGCCAGCGAGGGCTCTCCGGGATGTGGCGGCGCAGCCAGATGATGAGGATCCCGAGCACGGGACCCACGAAGAAGCTCAGCCGCCAGCCGAGGTCCTCCGCGAAGATGTCCTGGTTCAGGAAGAAGGAGCTGGCCACGGCACCGAGGGCCGCGCCACCCCAGTAGGTGCCGTTGATGGCGATGTCGACGCGTCCGCGGTACTTCGCGGGGATGATCTCGTCGATGGCCGAGTTGATCGCCGCGTACTCTCCGCCGATGCCGGCACCTGCGACGAAGCGCCAGATGTAGAAGAACCAGGGCGCGAAGGCGAGACCGGCGACAGCGCTTCCGACGAGGTAGATCGCGAGGGAGATGAGAAAGAGGTTCTTGCGCCCGAGCTTGTCGGTCAAGCGTCCGAAGACGAGCGCGCCGGTGACCTGCCCCAGCAGGTAGAAGGTGGCGGCCAGCCCCACTTCGAACGAGCCCATGCCGAGGGTCGCCGCATAACCGGTCGCCGCGACGATCTGCACTTCGAGTCCGTCGAGGATCCAGGAGAAGCCGAGACCCACGACGATCATCCAGTGGAATCTCGACCACGGCAGGCGATCCATGCGGGCGGGAACGAGGGATCTGATCTCGGCGGGTTGCAGCGACATGACTCACTCCTTCTGCAGGAGGCTCCGCTGCCCCTGCCGCCGACCTTCCTACTCCCGCACCGCGCACCGCGACCGAAGCTTGACCCGGGCGGCACCGAGGAGTACGCGCATCGCCTACCGTCGAGGGATGAGCCCGCTCCTGGCATCCGTGACCACCGCCGTCGTCGAATGGCGCACCCGCGACGGTGCGGAGGAGACGACACGCACGGACTTCGTGGAGGCGCTTCGCGATCACGGCCAGGCGGCGCTCGAGCGCTCGGGCCCGCCGACGCACGTCACCGCCAGCGCCTTCGTGTTCGACGAGGACGCGGCGCACGTGCTGCTGTGCTTCCACGGCAAGGGCCGGTTCTGGGTGCAGCCCGGCGGGCACCTCGAGGCGGGCGACACCTCCGTGGAGGGCGCCGCGCTGCGCGAGCTGCGGGAGGAGACCGGGGTCTCTCCCGCGCAGCTCGGCGGCGTCGCGGTGGCGGATCTCGATCATCACGCGCTCGGCGGCGGGTTCGGCCGATGCGCGTCGCACCTCGACATCGGCGTCGTGGGCCGCGTCTCCGACCTGAACGCGCCGCTCGTGGTCAGCGACGAATCGGATGCGGTGGCGTGGTGGCCGGTGGCGGCGCTGCCGCCCGACTCGGCACCGGGCCTCGCCGATCGCCTCGCCCGCGTGCTCGCGGCGCGCTGAGCGGCTCTACTGCGCGGGCTGCACGAGCAGCTCGGCGTCGACAGACGTGCCGTTCAGCTCGAGGTAGAGCCGGGACTCCACGACGGAGACCGTCACGGTGTTGCGCCGCTCGAGGGAGGGACGCGCCTGGTCGATGAACCCGGGCGTGAAGCTGACGAGGCGGATCGCATCGCCCCGGTGGATCTTCTTGCCGTCCCACGAGGCGGCGACCTTCGCCGGGTCGCGATGGGTGTAGACGACCACACGGTCGGCGAGCTTGCTGCCGAAGTGCAGACGCGCCGCATCCGGCGCCCCGACCTCGATCCACGCGGTGATCGCACCCGTCGCATCCCGCACGAGCACCGCGGGCTCCTCCGCCTGCGAGATCCCCTCGCTGAAGGCGATCCCTTCTTCGTACTCCAGACAGAATGCGAGCACCCGGGTGAGCATGAACGCATCCGTCTCGGAGGGATGGCGCGCCGCCCGGAGCGTGAACTGCTCGTACACCCCGCGGTCCACATCCGACAGCGTCACATCGAACGTGTACATCGTCGCGCCGGCAGCCATAGCTCTCGAGCCTACGCGCCCGTCGCCGCTCGCCGAGCGCGCATCCGTTCACCCAGTGAGCATCTGATCGCGTGCTCGCCGGATGACACCGCGCTCACTCGACGGGCAGGTGGTCGGTTCAGCGCCGACCGCGCCAGCGCGCCGCGATCGTGGCGGTGACCACACCCGCCACCGCGCAGGTCGCGAGCGGAACCGCGGGAAGGAGCACGATCGCCGCCCCCGATGCCGCGGCCAGCACGACTGCGTCCAGCGCCCACACGAGCCGCACGCCCGCCATCGGGTCGCCCATCGGCGTCGGCACCGGCGCGAGCAGGGCGGGAGGCATCGGGCCCTTCAGCGCGCTCGCCAGCCGAAGTGCCAGCGCCATCAGCGCCCCCAGCACTGCCACCAGGACGGCCGAGGCCCCGTTCGCGACGGGGACGACGGTCACGGCGAGCCCGGCCGCGAGCGTCGCCAGAGCGACGGCGACCACGAGCGGGAACAGTGCGTGCCACGCGACGAGCGTCGCATCCGCCACACCGTACAGCGGCACATCGGCCGCAGCGCTCGCGGCGTGACGGATGCCGTCGGTCACCGGCCCGAGGCCCGCGAAGGAGAGGAGGCCGGCGACGGCGCCGAGCAGAAGCGTCGGCGTACCGGGTACGAGCGCGAGCACCGCCAGGACGCCGGCGAGCGCCAGCGCCGTCGCCCCGAGCGCAAGACGCAGCGGTGTGCGCAGGGACCCGACGGCATCCCGGCGCAGGACGACCGACCAGAGCGGGCCGCGAGAAGCGAGGGCGCGCAGGCGACGACCGTGCGCCGGTCGGGCACGGTAGAGCTCCGATGCCTGTCCGAGATCGAGCCCCGCTATCGATGTCTGTGCCGCATCCGCGCGCGAGGCCTGCGCGAGCAGATCGTCCGTGCGCAGCCGGTCCAGCAGCCACGGGACCGACGCCGCGAGGGCGAGCGCGAGGACCGTCAGCGGGATGAGGCCGCCCGTCGCGCCGCCGAGCGGGTAGACCGCGGCCACCCAGCCCATCGGCGTGGCGACGCCCGCGGCAGGAACGGCGACTGCGAGCGCCCCGAGGCAGAGCACGAAGGCCGCGGCCGGGAGCGCGAGGCGCGGGAGGGCCTGTCCGAGCAGCCAGGCGCAGACCGTGACCGCTCCGCCCAGCGCACCGGCCGCAACGAAGCCGGCGACGGCGGTCGCGGAGGCCATCCCGTTCGCCGCGAGGCTCCCACCCGCCAGCACCGCCGCCGCGGTCCACAGCCCGATCGAGAGGATCCCCGCGGTCAGCACGGGCCCCAGGAAGGCTCTCGAGCGCGGGATGGCGCTGGCTCCCAGCGCATAGCTGAGTGCGGGCGGGCGAAGAGCCGGACCGCGCGAGGGTCCCGCCGCCAACGCCGCCGCCCAGATGACCGCGGCGACCAGTGCGATGACGCGGGGCGCGCGCGGGTCGGCGAACAGCGCCAGCCCGCCGGGTCCTGCAGCCCCCAGCCAGACGGCTCGCACGACCGGCGCCACCGCCACGAGGGCGACCATCGCGAGCAGGTACACGGTGAAGGCCAGCTCGCCGCTCCTGGCGCCCCGCTGCCGCCACAGGGCGACGGCGGTGCGCACGCCGCCGCTCACGCGACACGCTCCAGGTACACCGTCTCGTCGGCGACGATCTGCGCAAGCCGCGGATGGTGCGTCGCGACGACGAGGGTGACGCCCGCGTCGCGTCGCGCCCGCAGCGCCGCGATGACCGCATCAACGTGCTCGGGGTCGAGACGCTGCTCGGGTTCGTCGAGCAGAAGCACATCGCACGGACGCACGAGCACGAGCGCGAGGCCGAAGAGCTGCGTCTGCCCCGACGACAGCTCATGGGGGAACCGCTCGTGCAGCGTCTGCAGACCGAGCTCGCTCAGCACGGCGCGCGCACGGGTCTCGGCCTCAGCCGGCGCGAACCACGTCACCGCGACGAGGCGGACATGCTCGAGCACGGTGAGATCGGGCGCGAACGGCGGCAGCCCGATCATCGCGGCGACCCGTCGCCGATAGCGGCGATCACGCTGCGAGATCGCGGCCCCGGCGATGCGCGCCGATCCGGCGGACGGCGCTTGCATACCGGCGAGCACGCGCAGGAGGGTCGTCTTCCCCGAACCGTTCCCTCCCCGCACGGCCAGCGCCGTGCCCGCATCCACACGCCGGGTGATCGTGTCGAGCAGCGTGACATCACCGGAGACGACGCGCACGGCATCGACCTCGATCATGCGACATCCCCCTCGGACACGGCGCGCCGACGCCGGGCGGCTGCAGAGCGCGGCGACGTGTGCCTCATATGGTCACGCACCCGGCCGAGGATGTCAGCGAGGGCATCGACGTCGCCGGCCGAGAGCCGCGCGAAGAGGAGATCTTCCAGGATCGCGATGTGCCCGGGGAAGACCCGTCCGAGCACCTCGCTGCCCTGCGCGGTCAGGGTCACCGCAACGCTGCGCTCATCGTCTGGCGCGGTCGATCGGGCGAGAAGCCCTCGTTTCTCGAGAACCTGAGCCTGGTAGGTCAGGCCGCTGCGGCTGTAGACGACTCCGTCGGCGAGATCCGTCATCCGCAGGGAACCTTCCGGGGCATCACCGAGCGTCGCGAGCAGCTGGAACTGGACATAGCTCAGATCGCCGGCCTCTTTGAGCTGCTGCTCGACGGCATGGCGCAGAAGACTGCTGACCTCGATCAGGCCGAAGTATGCGGCGAGCTGGACGGCGCTCGGACCCGGCTGAGAAGAACCCATGTCGCGAGCGTAACAGTGCTACCGATTCGAAACAGTTGCTTCGAACTCGAATCACTGTTATCGTCGGCGACATGCTTCGAATCCGAAGCACCTATCTGAGGAGACATCATGAAGGCAGTACGGTTCCACGAGACGGGCGGCCCCGAGGTGCTGCGCTACGAGGATGTGCCGGCGCCCGCGCCCGGCAACGGCCAGGTACGCATCCGCGTCGCCGGCGTCGCCTACAACCCGGCCGACGGCGGGATGCGCGGAGGCTTCCTCCCCATCCCGATCACGCTTCCGCACACCCCGGGCTACGACGTCGCGGGCACCGTCGATGCGCTGGGCGAGGGCGTCGACGATCTGGAGATCGGCGACAGCGTCATCGGGCTGATCCCCATGGAAGCGGACGGCGCGGCCGCCGAATACGTGGTGGCACCGGCAGCCGTCCTCGTGAAGGCCCCGCTCGCCATTCCGCTGGCGGATGCGGCGGGCCTGCCCTCCGTGGGACTCACCGCGTCCCAGGCCCTGTTCGAGGCGGCAGGTCTCGGCGCCGGGCAGCGCGTGCTGATCAACGGGGCCGGTGGGCCGGTCGGCGGCTATGCCGTTCAGCTCGCCCGACGCTCCGGAGCGCACGTGATCGCCACCGCGAGCGGACGCAGCCGCGAGCGGGTCGAGGCTGCCGGCGCCCACGAGATCGTGGATCACACCGTCACGACACTGCGGAACGCCGTGACCGAGCCGGTCGACGTGCTGCTGAACCTCGCGCCCGTGACGGCGGAGGGCTTCGCGTCGCTCGTCCCGCTGGTGCGCGACGGCGGCGTCGTGGTCTCGACCACGCCGACGGTGCCGACCCCCGGTGACGAGGCGCGCGGCGTCCGGGCCGTGACGATCTTCGTCCGCTCCGATGCCGACGAGCTCGCGGGCCTGGTGTCGCTCGTCGATCGCGGCGAGCTCCGCGTGGACATCGCCGAGCGTCTCCCGCTCGAGGATCTGCCGCGGGTGCACGAACGCGCCGAGGTCGGTGACGTGCACGGGAAGATCGTGTTCCTCCCGTCGGCGGGCGACTGAGCCCGGCCTCCGCGAGCGCGCATCACTCGGCGGAGCGCACCCACCGCCGCCACTCGTGCTGAGGGCTGAATCCCGCAGTGGCCCAGAACGACTGCCCCAGCCCGTTCTGCTCCAGCACCATGGCATCGAGCCGCCGCGCCCCCAGACGCACCAGCCGGTCCTCCGCGCGACGAAGCAGCTCACCCGCGACCCCGCGACCTCGCAGCTCGGGGTGGACGGCGAGGCGGTAGAGGTGCGCCCGCCATCCGTCCCAGCCGGAGATCAGCGTGCCCACCACGCGGTCCTGCTGCACGGCGATGTCGAGAGCTGTCGCGTCCCGGAGGACCAGCGTCTCCACCGTCGCGGCGTCGTCGGCCGGACGGGCCTCGTTCTCGGCGGCCTCCGCCCAGAACGCGAGGATGCGGGCAGCGTCCTCGACACGGGCCGGACGGAAGACGAGGTCGTCGAGGATCGCGCTCACACGGTGATCGTAATCTCGTGACCGGACCCCATCGTCGTCGCCGGGGTCAGTGATGGAAACCGGAACCCGTGGTGCGCTCGCGGGGCAACGGCGCATCGAGGCGGTCGAGGAAGTCCACCTCGGCGCGGATGTCCGCGATGAGCGACGCCGCGAGATCTCTGCTGAGACCGACCTTCACCACGATCCGCTGCAGCACCGTATCGCTCATGTCGTCGGCCATCGGATACGCCGGAACGAGCCACCCCTTCATCCGCAGACGGTCCGCCAGGTCGTAGAGATTCCAGACGTCCGTGTGGCCGGGCTTCAGGGTCCAAGCGAAGACCGGGATGGTGTCTCCTCGGCTCACCAGATCGAACGGTCCCATCCGTCCGATCTCACCCGAGAGGAACTGCGCCACATCGAGCGAGTTCTGCTGCACGGCCCGATAGCCCTCACGCCCGAGCCGGAGGAACTGGTAGTACTGCAGCAGCACCTGCGCGCCCGGTCGGGAGAAGTTGAGGGCGAGGGTGGGCATGTCCCCGCCGAGGTAGCTGACGTGGAACACGAGGCTCTCCGGAAGCACCGACGGATCCCGCCAGACGACCCAGCCGACTCCGGGATAGACGAGTCCGTACTTGTGCCCCGAGGTGCTGATCGAGTTGACGCGCGGGATGCGGAAGTCCCAGTTCAGCTCGGGCTGGCAGAAGGGGGCGATCATGGCGCCGGAGGCGCCGTCGACATGGATGCGGACGTCGAAGCCGGTCGCGGCCTCGATCTCGTCGAGCTTCGCCGCAATGGCCGCGACCGGGTCGTACAGCCCGGTGAAGGTCTGCCCCAGCACCGCGACGAGGCCGATCGTGTTCTCGTCGACGTACTGCTCCAGACCTTCGCCGTCCAGCACCAGGTGTTCCGGGGAGACCGGCACGTACCGCGGTTCGATCTCCCAGTAGTTGCAGAACTTCTCCCACACCACCTGGACCGCGGCCGACATGACCAGGTTGGGCCGATCGGTCGGCTGCCCCTGAGCCCGCCGACGCTCCTGCCACAGCCGCTTGAGCGCGAGCCCGCCCAGCATGCAGGCCTCCGACGAGCCGATCGTGGAGGTACCGATCGCCTCGGCGTCTTCCGGTGCATGCCAGAGGTCTGCCAGCATCCTCCAGCAGCGCTCCTCGATCTCGGCGGTCGCCGGGTACTCATCCTTGTCGATCATGTTCTTGTCGAAGGCCTCGCGATACAGCCGCTGCCCGTGATCGTCCATCCACGTCGTGACGAAGGTGGCGAGGTTCAGACGCGAGTTGCCGTCGAGGATCGCCTCGTCGTGCACGATCTGGTACGCGGTCTCGGGCAGGCTCGGTCCTGACGGGAGCCGATAGCGGTCGAACTCGGTGGCCTCCCCCGGCCGCACGAAGACCGGATTGATGCTCAGCCGGTCCTCACTTCCGGCGGACGGACGGTGGGGACCTCGACGAGCGTTCATTGCTGCCTCCGGGCGTGGGTTCGCGTGCGCCCACACAATCACGACCGGCCGGTCGAGGGCGAGGGTTCTCAGCGCGCCGTCGGATCCGAGGCGTGCGCCGGCGCGAGCCGATAGAGGACTTCGGGACGGCCTCGCCTGCCGTAGCGATGGGCGCGATCGACGAGCCCCAGGTCGACGAGATGCGTCAGATAGCGGTGCGCCGTCGCTCGCGACAGATCGCACGTGGCAGCGACGTCGGCGCCCGACCGCGCGATGACGGGGTCAAGGGCTGCCGCCACCCGATCGAGCGTGGGCTGCGCGAGACCCTTCGGCAGTGCGGGCGCGGTAGCGGGCGCCACGGCGGCGTGCACCCCGGTACGGATGCCTCCCGTCGCCAGCAGCCGGTCGATCTCACCCTGACTCAGCGGGCGCTCGCGCGCATCCTGCTGCGCCTGCTGACGTCGCGTCCGGTACTGCTCGAGCTGGGCGCGCAGCGCAGACTCGGTGAAGGGCTTGATCAGATACCCCACCACGTGCGCGGCGAGGGCCTGACGCACGGTCGTCTGGTCCTGTGAGGAGCTGATGACGAGCACATCCACCTCCGACCCGCCGATCGTACGAAGGCGGTGCAGCACCTCGATGCCGCTGATGTCGGGCAGTCGCATGTCGAGCAGGATGAGATCGACCGCGCCGACCTCGAAGCCCAGCGCCTCCCGCCCGCTCGCCGCCGTGCCGACGACCGTGAAGCCGCTCGTCGCTGCGACGAAGCCGCTGTGCAGCGCGCGGGCTCCCCTGTCGTCGTCGACGACGAGGACGCGGATGTTCCCGTTCACGGATGCCTCGCCATCTCGAAGGAGAACCGGGCGCCGCCGAGCGCCGCGGCGCCCACTTCGATCGTTCCCCCGCGGGCGGTGACCAGGCGGCGCACCAGGTCGAGACCGATGCCCCGTCCGCCGCCCGAGTCATCCGGTTTCGAGGAGAACCCGAGGGCGAAGATGCGCGTCGCCTGGCGCGGATCGACGCCCGGCCCGTCGTCCTCGACCGCCCCGACGAGCAGGTCGCCGCGCTCGCGGAGGATGCAGCGGATGCGGCCGGCCCCCGCCTCCGCGGCGTTGCGGCACAGGTTGGTGAGGACGGTGACGACCTCGTCATCGATGTCGCGCGCGACGGCGATGTCGAACTCGACCTGCGCACCGTGCGCGAGGACGTCGGAGCGCACCGCGTGGACGGCGGCATCGCGCAGCGGCATGCCCGCATCCCGTTCGTCGTGCCGAGCGCCTGAGACCGGCACGAGATCCTCGATGTAGGCGAGCGCCTCGTCCGCATCGCCCCGGGAGACGAGCCCGTGCACGACGTGCAGGCGTGTCGTGAACTCGTGGGACTGCTCGCGAAGCGCCGCCGTCGTGCGCCCCATCTGCGCATGCTCGAGTGCCAGCTCGTCGAGCCGGCGGAAGCGGCGTTCGACCGCCGCCGTGAGCGCGGAGCTGGCGAGCGTCGCGACGATGAGCGCCCCCACCGCCCAGGGCAGCAGTGCACCCAAGGCCTGCTCGCGTTCGGCGGCGATGTCGGACTCGAGCACCCCGACCGCGACCATGCCCACCACGCGGTCTCCGTCGACGACCGGCACCTTCGCGCGCAACGACGGCCCCGACGGGCCCGTCTCGGTACCGAGGAACGGGGTGCCCGCGAGCACCGAGGCGTTCGTGGTCGACACCTGCACGCCACGCTCGGACGCGAGCGGATGCGTGATGCGCACGCCCTCGTCGTCCGTCACGACCACGTAGTACACGCCCGCAGCGCGGGCGACCAGTTCCGCGATCGGCTGCAGCGCCGCCGTCGCGGGAGCGAGATCCGCCGCATCGGCGAGGTCATCCGGTGATCCCGCGTCGGAGACGGCTGCGACGGTCTGCCGCACCTCGCTCAGGGCGGCGAGACTGGTGGCCACCTCCTGCACGCGCTCCGCCGTCGCGTCACGGATGCGGCTCTCCTGCAGCGCGAGGGCGACTGCCGTCGTGACCCCGAGAGCGGCGAGGGTGACGATCGAGGGCAGCACGAGCATGGCGAGCCGGACGGCGCGCTGCCGGTGCCCGAACGCCATCGTGCTCGCTTCCTCGCCGCGCGGCCACGTCGCCGCGTGCGCGTTTATGGGAACAAATCGGCGCGACCGGCCCGGCCGTCTCGCGCGCTGCCATCCTAGGTCGATCTCGCGGCGACGACGATGTCCGCGCGAATGGAGCAATGATGACCACCCCCTCGGACGAGTCCGCCCCCCGGACGAAGACCACCACCAGGACTGTGATCGGCCGCGTGATCGGCGGCGTCGTGACCGCCGCCGCGGTCGGCATCGCCGCGTTCGGCTCGATCAGCTCGGCCGCCGCCGGACAGGAGATCAGCGCCTCGATGACCATCGTCGCCCCCGCCGCCGCCGGCGGCGGATGGGACGGGGTCGCGCGCGAGCTGCAGCAGGCGCAGAAGGCGAACGGCCTCGTCAACAACGTGCAGGTCGTGAACATGCCAGGAGCCGGCGGCACGATCGCCCTCGGCAACGTGTCGGTGCTCAACGGCCAGGCGAACAATCTGCTCGTCGGCGGCACGGGGCTGCTGGCCGCGACGATCCAGTTCAACTCCGCCGCGACCCTCGCCGACGTCACGCCGCTGGCCGTCGTCGTGGAGGAATACGACGTCATCGTCGTTCCCGCGGACTCCCCCTACGAGAGCCTCGACGATCTGGTCGAGGCGTGGCAGGAGAACCCGAAGGCGCTGCCGTGGACGGGCGGCGGCTCGTTCGACCAGCTCGTCGTGACCGACCTCGCCCTCGCCGCGGGGATCGACCCCGTCGAGACGACCTACATCTCGTCCGACGGCGGCGGCGAGGCTATCCAGGCGCTGCTCAACGGCACGGCGAAAGCCGCGGCGGGCGGATACCCCGACAACATCGACCAGATCGAGGCCGGACGCCTCCGTGCACTCGCCCTCGTCGCCAAGGAGCCGGTCGAGGGGATCGACATCCCCACCGCGTCCGAGCAGGGCTACGACATCTCGCTCACCAACTGGCGCATGCTCGCCGCCCCCGCAGGGCTCACCGACGACGAGGTGGATCAGCTCACCGAGCTCATCCTCGACTCCGTCGAGACCCCGCAGTGGCAGGACGCCGTCGACCGCTACCGCTGGACCGAGCGCGTCATCACCGGGGACGAGCTCACCGGCTTCCTCGACGACGAGGAGTCCCGCATCCGCACGCTCTACGAGGAGATGGGCCTGTGACCTTTCCCGCCAATCCCACCGCCACCTCCGCCGTCCTCGGCGAGCGTCTGCGACTCGTCTCCGGACCCGGCATCGCAGCGCTGCTGAAGGGTCTGACGATGCCCATCATCGTGGCGGCGTTCGCGACGTACCTGCTGATCGGCATCCTGACGATGCGGGTGCCCGAGGGCGCCGCCTTCCCCGGGCCGCAGTTCTTCCCCGGCATCGTCACCGCCGGCCTCTACGTTTTCGCCGTCTCGCTCGCCATCACGGCGGTGCGGGAGGTCCGCGCCATGCCCGACCCGCTCACGGCGGAGCTGCTGGCGGCCGAGGCCGCCGACGACGATCCGCCGCCACCGCGGCCGGTGCGCGTGGACGTCCGCTCGCTCGCGTGGGTGCTCGTGTCGTTCTTCGCTTTCGCGGTGCTGCTCGATCTGCTCGGCTGGCTCATCGCGGCGACCCTGCTGTTCTGGTGCATCGCCCGCGGATTCGGGGCGTCCAAGCCCATCCAGATGCTCGCGGTCGGCGCGACCCTGAGCTCGCTCGCCTACATCGGATTCGACATGCTGCTCGGGATGCCGCTCCCGTCCGGCATCCTCGGGGGGTTCTGACATGGATGCTCTGCAACTTCTGGCACAGGGATTCGCGGGCGCCTTCACCCCGGAGAATCTGCTCTGGGTTCTCGTCGGCTGCCTCCTCGGCACGGCCGTGGGCGTCCTGCCCGGCCTCGGCTCCTCGATGGCCGTCGCCCTCCTGCTGCCGATCACGTTCTCGCTCGATCCCACCGCCGCGTTCATCATGTTCGCCGGCGTCTACTTCGGCGGGTTGTTCGGAGACTCGACCATGGGCATCCTCATGAACACTCCGGGGCAGGCGTCCGCCATCGCCTCCACGTTCGAGGGTCACAAGATGGCGCTGAGCGGCCGAGCCGCCCAGGCCCTGGCCACCGCAGCCATCGGTGCCTTCATCGGCGGTTTCATCGCGTCGATCGTCGTGGTGTTCCTCGCCCCCGCCCTCGCGGACTTCTCGAGCAGGTTCGGGCCGGCGGAGTTCTTCGCCCTGGCCGTCTTCGCGTTCGCCGCGACGTCGTCCGTCGTCACGGACAACGTCATCAAGGGACTGACGTCGCTGTTCATCGGCCTCGGCATCGCCGTGATCGGTATCGACGGGGTGTCGGGTGCACCGCGCTTCACGATGGAGTCGCCGCAGCTGTTCGACGGCATCTCGCTGGTCACCGTGACCGTGGCCATCCTCGCGCTCGGCGAGGTCATCTTCGTCGCGTGCCTCGCGCGCCACGACACCGCGAAGAAGATCATCAAGCCCACGGGCCGGCCATGGCTCAGCCGGAAGGAGCTGAAGGAGGCGACGCCGGCGTGGCTGCGCGGCACCGCGATCGGCCTGCCGTTCGGCGTCGTGCCCGCGGGGGGATCCGAGATCCCGACATTCCTCGCCTACGGATTGGAGAAGCGACTGGACGCTCGGCGCAAGAAGCCGCAGTTCGGGCGCGGAGCCATCCGCGGCCTCGCCGCCCCGGAGGCGGCGGGAAACGCCACGACCGGCATGGCCATGGGCGCCCTGCTCGCCCTGGGCCTGCCGATCTCCGCGACGGCGGCGATCATGCTCGCGGCGTTCCGCCAATACGGCCTGCAGCCCGGCCCGCTGCTCTTCGACCGCGCCCCCGAGCTCGTCTGGGCGCTGCTGGCGAGCTTCTTCATCGCGATGGTCGTGCTGCTGATCCTCAACCTGCCGTTCGCGATGCTGTGGGCGAAGCTGCTGCTGATCCCCCGCCCCTACCTGTACGCCGGCATCACGGTGTTCTGCGCGCTGGGCATCTACGCCACCTCCGGGTCGACGTTCGATCTGCTCATGCTGCTCGGCATCGGCATCCTGGGTTTCCTGATGCGGGCGATGGACTTCCCGCTCGCCCCGCTGATCATCGGGATGGTGCTGGGACCGCTGGCCGAGACGAGCCTGCGGGATGCGGCGATGAGCGCGAACGGCGACTTCTCGGTGCTCGTGCACAGCCCGATCACCATCACGCTCTACGTGCTGCTGGCCGCCGTCCTGGTGTTCTCGGTGCGTGGACGCGTCGTCGCCCGCCGGCGGGCTCGCCGCGCGGTCACCGAGACGGAGAAGGAGTCGGTCACCCGCTGAGGTCGGCCGGCTCCGGCTCGAGAGGCTCGAAGGCCACCGTGGCGAGCCCCGCTCGGGACGGCAGGCCGAGCCGGTGCAGAGCCTCGGCGAGGTGGTGTTCGACGGTCTTCACGCTGAGCCCGACGGATGCGGCGATCTCGGCGTTGCGGCGTCCCGCCGCCGCGAGAGCGGCGATCTGGCGCTGACGCGGGCTCAGCTGTCCCAGATCCAGCCCCCGCCGCGGACCGAGGAGGGCTGCCGCGCGACCGCGCGTCGGCGCTCCCGTGATGCGCAGGATGTCCTCGACGTGGCTCTGGACGGTACGCGGCGAGAGGTAGAGCACCTGCGCGATGGCGGCGTTCGTGTTCCCCTCCGCGAGGAGCACCGCCACCGCGCGCTGCTTCTCGGTCATGACGGCCAGGTCGCCCCGCGCGCCGCTGACGCGTCCGGCGAGTTCGCGCCAGCGACGGGCGGCGAGCAGGCGATGGCGCTCGTAGCCCACCGCATCCGCTTGCCGCGCAAGGCGCAGCAACAGCTCCAGTGCCGCCGCGGGTTCGGAGGCGGCGAGCGCGTCCGCGCGCACGAGCTCGCCGCGCAGCACCTCGGTCGCCGCTCCCGCCGCCTCGTCGATGCGCACGGATGCCGCGGCCAGCGCCTCCGCGTCCGCCACCTGACCCTGCGACAGTGCCAGCGCACCGCGCGCGCGAGTCAGCGACGAGGCCGCCACACGATGGCGGGCCAAAGCGCCGCTGCGACGCAGCAGGACGCCCGCGCGGTAGGTGTCGCCGCGCGACAGCGCCGCCTCGACGAGCACTTCCGTGGCGAACGCACGGTCCCACACTTTGCAGCGCGACAGGTCGGCGCCCGCCGCCGACACGAGCAGCGCGGCGGCGCGCTGCAGCTGTCCGACCGCGCGGAAGCCCCACGCGACGTACAGGGACGATCCGACGGAGAGGTAGTTCTCGTCCCGGCGCGTGCGCGCGATCACCGCATCCGCGAGGGTGAAGAAGCGCTCCCGGTCGCCGGCGACCGCGGCACCGTAGCTTCCGATGGCCTGCAGCACCACGAGCGCCCGCGGCGGCACGATCGCGGCACTGCGGAAGAGCCCTTCGGCGATCGCCCTGACGTCGTCGCGGCGCCCGTGGAACGCGCCGCTGCGCGCGGCGAGCAGCTGCAGGGCCACCGCGGCCGGGTCGGCGTGCTGGGCGCCGTCCGTCACCACCTGTCCGGGAGCGAGCGCCGCCCCGCGAATCAGCGCGTCGGCGGCGTCGAAGCCGCCCGAGCTGAGCGCAGCCTCGGCCAGCAGATATCGCGTCAGCAGCGCCCCCTCGTCCGTTTGCGTGAGGGCAGCGGTGACGGCCGCCGCATCCACGCCGAGGCGGTGGGCGTGATCGGTGCCCGCCATGGCATCCGCGGTCAGCATCGCCGCCGATGCCAGGCGCGCGACGGGAGGCGAGCAGCCCTCGCTCTCGTCCAGTGCGCGACGAGCGTGCGCAGCCGCATCCGGAAACCGGCAGGCGATCACCGCGGCGATCGTGGCGGCGACACGGCAGAGCGCGCGGTCGGCACGGTTCGGCGCCGCATCCGCGCGCGCACACGCACCCGCGAGTTCGACGGCCGCGTCACCGCCGAAGACGCGCAGCAGGATGCCCGTGGCGAACCGCCACGCTTCGGCGCTGCCGTCGACGTCGTCGCCCACGCGATCCGCCCCTCTGCCGGTTTCGGGGGAATCGTGCCACGCCCGGGACCCGTCGCGATACGAACCGGATGCGGAATCCGCCGAAACCCGCAGCAGACCAGCGTCAGAAGCGGCTCGCGATGGTCTCCCCGAGGCTCGTCCACAGGGTCGGGTCGGCTCCGGAGCCGCCCGGGTCGATGTCGACGAGCAGCAGGCCCTCGTTACCCTTCACGACCAGGATCGTGCCGATCGAGGCATCGGCCCAGCCGCGGGTGACGCCGGGGATCGGCTGCGCGTTCTCACCCTGCGGATAGAGCTCTGCGGGAAGGAAGGCATCGGCGTCGGCGGTGTACTGGGCGATGGCGCTGTGCGTGTCGGCATAGGCCCAGGTGCACTGCTGCAGACCCTGCTGCCCCTCTGCGGCCACCCCCTCGATCGCGTCGACACCGAGCGCTGCGGCGATGTCGGCGGAGGGCACGAGCGCGCAGGCGTCGCCCGTGCCCGACCCCGCCTCGGGCGCGGGCGCCGAACCCGAATCGGCGCCCGCCGCGGCCGAGCTCCCCGCGGGCTCGGCCGTGTCCGTCGCGGTCTGCGAACAGCCGGTGAGCACCAGGGCTGCCGCGACCAGGACGAGCGGCTTGAGAGATTTCACGCCGCGATCATGACAGTCGGCGCCGTGCCGCGATACGGCGCGCGGCGCAAACCCGCCGGAACCCGCAGTGGCGTCCTCAGAGCTCAGTGGCCCGCATCCGCGCGGGTGCCGCGCGTGGTCAGACGGGAGATTCCGGTGACGACGGCCACGATCACGAGTCCGAGCGCGAGCCCGAAGACGGCGGACAGCGCCGTCTCGATGAGCCACTCCACGACGGGGCCGGCCGCCTCCACGAGGTGCGTGACCGCGTGTACCAGGTGCTCGGGTCCGTCCCAGAGCGTCTCGGCCAGATTGCCCACGACCAGGTGACCGCCGACCCAGAGCATGGCGACGGTGCCGACGACGCTGATGACCCGGAACACGGCCGGCATCGACGCGACGACGCGCACACCGAAACGGCGGATGCGGCGGGCGTCGCTCTTCATGAGGCGCAGCCCGATGTCGTCGATCTTCACCAGCAGCGCGACCGCGCCGTAGACCAGGGCGGTCATGGCGAGGCCGATGACCAGAAGCGCGCCGAGGGTCATCCAGATGCCGAAATCGGGGTCGAGGCTCGAGAGCGCGATCAGCATGATCTCGGTGCTGAGGATGAGGTCGGTGCGGACGGCGCCGAACACGAGCTTCTTCTCGTCGCGCGGGGAGTCGTCATCCGCATCCTCGTGGTGCGCACCGAACCACTCGAGGACCTTCTCTGCGCCCTCGAAGCAGAGGAACCCGCCGCCCAGGATCAGCAGGAAAGGCAGGACCCACGGCGCGAACGCGGTCAGCAGCAGCGCGATCGGGATGATGATGACGAACTTGTTGATGAGGCTGCCGAGCGCGATCTTCCACACCACCGGCAGCTCCCGTGCCGGCGTGATGCCCTGCACGTACTGCGGGGTGACGGCGGCGTCGTCGATCACGACGCCTGCGGTCTTCGCGCTCGCCTTGATGGCGGCGGTCAGGATGTCATCGACGACGGCGAGCAGGCCGACCGACATACGCACTCTCCCGGATGCGAGGGCCGCAGCCGAACGGCTGCAGGGGCGGATGCCCTCAGCGAGGATATCGGCCCCGGAAGAGGCGGGATCGCGGGTTGCGCGAATCGCGGCGCCGGATCACGCGCCGGCGCGCACCGGGCCCGTGCTGCCACGCATGATGAACTCGACGGGGGGCAGTTCGATCGGGGCGGGTTCCCGCCCCTCCACGAGGGAGATGAGCACCCGCGCGCTCGCCCGCCCCCACTGGATGACGTCCTGCCGGACGGTGGTCAACGGAGGCACCACGTAGGGCGCGAGCGGGATGTCGTCGAAGCCCACGACGGACAGGTCGGCGGGCACACGCAGACCACGGTCGATCGCGGCCGACATCCCGGCGATCGCCATCAGGTCGTTGGCGTAGATGATCGCGGTGGGCGCCGCCGCCAGATCGAGCAGCTCATGTGTGGCCCTGGCACCTGCCGCTCCGGTGAAGTCGGCGACGACCGTGGCGCCCGGCTCGAGCCCGAGTTCGGCCATCTCGTCTTCCCATGCCCGGCGACGCACCGCGGAATGGACGTAACGATCGGAGCCCCCGACGTGCGCGATGCGCCGGTGTCCGAGCGCATGAAGGTGACGCACGGCCCGACGCACCCCCGCGGCGTCGTCGAGGCCGATGGGATCCGGGCCCGCGCCGGAGGGCGCGTCCGGTCCGACGAGAACGTAGGGCAGACCGAGCTCTGCCAGCTCGACGGGCCGCTGGTCGCCGATCCGCAGATCACCGAGGAAGACCCCGTCCACGCGCGCCTCGTTGGCAAAACTCGCGTACGCCGCGCGCTCGGTCTCCTCGCTGTCGACGACCTGCAGCACGAGAGCGTAACCCTCGCCGGACAGCGTGCTCTCGACACCGGCGATGAACTGCGGGAAGAACGGGTCGGTGCTGAAGAGCTCCGGCTCGCGCCGCACGATGTAACCGAGCGCCTGCGCCCGGCTGCGCGAGAGGGCGCGGGCACGGGCATCCGGCTTCCAGTTGAGGGCCGCGGCCGCATCCAGGATCCGCGCCCGCGCCTCCTCGCCCACACCGCCGCGACCGTTGAAGACGAAGGAGACCGCGCTCTTGGAGACACGGGCCATCGCGGCCACGTCTCCGATCGTGGCCTTGCGGGTCTCGCCCTTGCGCTTGCCCCGAGCGGGAGCAGCACCGGCGCTCGCACCGCTGGGAAGGGAAGGCTCGTTCTGCACCTCAGAATCATAGCGTCGTTTAGTCCGATTTAGTTGAATGCTCTCCCTCTCGAACCTCGCCATACCGCGGAATCATGCGCGATGCCAACGCGAGTTGATCTCTTGAACAAAAACCGGTTTACTCGTGTGACGTGCACAGCACACCCGGGGTCGCGACGTCGCCGCCCCCGGAGCGAGACGAGGGAGTACGCGAGATGTCGCGACCAGGGCGAAAGGCCGGACAGCAGTGACTGCGCTCATCAGCCGACGCGACGGGTCACCGCGCCGCCGCCGACGCCTCCAGCGGTGGCTGGGCGAGAACCCCCTCGGGATGCTGCTGAGCGCGCCGTACGTGGCGTTCGTCGTCGTGGTCTTCCTCGTGCCCTTCGGCTTCGGCATCTGGATGTCGTTCCACGACTTCTTCTTCACGGCGCCCGGCGTGCAGGTTCCCCAGCCGTTCGTCGGCCTCGACAACTTCGCACAGGTGCTGGCCGACCCGCAGGTGCACCAGGCGTTCCTGAACCTGCTCGTGTTCCTCGTGATCAACGTGCCGCTGACCGTCGTGCTGGGTCTGCTCCTGTCCAGCGGCCTGAACGCGGTCGTGCATTGGAAGGGCTTCTTCCGCGTCGCGTACTACATCCCCTACGTGACGGCGTCGGTGGCGACCATCGCCGTGTGGATCTTCCTCTTCAACGGCAACGGCGTGGTGAACACGCTGCTGGGTGAGCTCGCACCGAACCCGACCTGGCTCGCCAACCCCGCGATCATCATGCCGCTGATCGCGGTCTACGTGACCTGGAAGAACCTCGGCTTCTACATCCTGCTGTATCTCGCAGCTCTCCAGAATGTGCCCCAGGAGCAGTACGAGGCGGCTCAGCTCGACGGCGCCGGCCGGTGGCAGCGCTTCCGCTCGGTGACCCTGCCCGGGGTGGCGCCGGTGACCTCGCTCGTCATCCTGTTGTCGATCATCACGACGGGGCAGATCTTCACCGAGCCCTACCTGCTCACCGGTGGCGGACCCAACGGCGCCTCCCTCACCCCCGCGCTGTTGATGTACCAGAAGGGCATCCAGCAGGGGCAGCCGGACATCGCGGCCGCGATCGGCATGATCCTCGTGCTGCTCGTGATGATCGTGTCGCTCGTGTCGCGTCGCCTCACCGAGAGGAAGAACTGATGGCCTCGATCGCTCCGCGCACCCGTCGTGCGAAGGAACAGCCCCGCTCGGTCGGCACCTCCCGCGCCCTCGCGGCGCTTCGCTTCGCTGCGCTGGGCCTGGGCGCCCTCGCCGCGCTCGTGCCGTTCTACTACATGGTGCTCGGCGCGTTGCAGCGCCAGCGCGACACGACCCTGTTCGGGCTGCTCCCCCTCCCGGGAAACCTGACGCTCGACAACTTCGTCGAGGTCAACGAGTCGATCAACCTGTTCCGGTCGCTGCTGAACTCGCTGATCATGACGGCGGGCGTCGTGGGCTGCACGCTCGTGTTCGGGCTGCTCGTGGGCTACGCGCTTTCGGTGCTGCAGTTCCGCGGCCAGGGGCTGGTGTTCGCCCTCGTGCTGCTCGTGCAGGCCATTCCGTTCCAGTTGCTCATGATCCCGCTGTACGTGATGGTCGTGCGCTACTTCAACCTGGCCGACAGCTACCTGGGCATGATCCTCCCGTTCGCGATCAACTCCGTCGCCGTGCTGATCTTCCGGCAGTACTTCCTCCAGATCCCGAAGGAGATCTTCGACGCGGCGCGCATCGACGGAGCCGGTGAGCTGCGGATCCTCCGCTCGATCGCCGTACCGCTGGTTCGTCCCGCCGTGCTGACCGCGATGCTCGTCACCTTCATCGGCCCGTGGAACGAGTTCCTGTGGCCGTTCCTGGTCACGAAGGACGCCAACCTGCAGACCCTGGCGGTGAGCCTCGCGAACTTCTCGCAGTCGAACGGCTCCTTCCTCGCGAACCCGATGGGGGCGGTGCTCGCCGGTGCGTGCGTGCTCGCCGTTCCTGTCGTCGTGCTCTTCCTCGCCTTCCAGCGGCACTTCACCTCGGCGAACCTCGGTTCGGCCGTGAAGGGCTGATCGCCGCGGCACCCGCATCCTCGACCCGTCCCTCGACAAGGCAAGGCAGATGACCCAGACCGACGAACTCGAACCCGACGCCACCATCGCGTACGCACTGCGCCGGGTCGGCAACCTCATGGAAGCCGACACGAACGACCCCTACGAGGTGGAGGGCGTGCTCAACCCCGGAACGGCGTGGGGCCCCGACGGCGAGCTCTACCTCTATCCGCGCATCGTCGCGGAGGGCAACGTCTCGCGCATCGCCCGGGCACGCGTGGTGATCGAGGACGGTGTGCCCACGGGAGTCGAACGCCTCGGGGTGGTGCTCTCCCCCGACGAGGGGTGGGAGCACGGACGTCAGAACGCGGGTGTCGAAGACCCTCGGATCACCTTCGTCGAGCCGCTGGGCCTCCATGTGATGACGTACGTGGCGTACGGCCCGCTCGGACCCAAGTCCGCGATCGCCGTCTCGACGGACACGATCACGTGGCGGCGATTGGGTCCCATCCGCTTCGCCTATCAGCCCGAGCTCGACTCGGATCTGAATCTCTTCCCCAACAAGGACATCGTCTTCTTCCCCGAAGCGGTGCCGGGGCCGGACGGGCATCCGTCGCTGGCGTTGCTGCATCGCCCCATGTGGGACCTGGACTGGCTGCGACCCGGCGAGGGTGCGCGGCCGCCGGCCGGCATCGCCGACGACCGCCCGTCGATCTGGATCGGCTATGTCGATCTCGAAGCCGCGACGCGTGACGTCAACGCGCTCACCCTGGTCGAGAACTCGTCGCAGATCGTCGCCCCCGAGGCGGCGTACGAGTCGGCCAAGATCGGCGCCGGCCCCTCGCCGCTGCGCGTTCCCGAGGGCTGGCTGCTCCTGCACCACGGCGTCTCCGGTACGACGCCGCGCGGATTCGAGCTGGCACACGGGTCGAAGTACAGCGCCGGCGCGATCCTGTTGGATGCGGCCGACCCGCGCCGCGTGCTCGCGCGCACACCCGAGCCGCTGCTCGCGCCCGAGACCGCAGAGGAGCTCTCGGGCACCCTCGGCAATGTCGTCTTCCCCACGGCTATCGAGAAGATCGGCGAGCGCTGGTTCGTGTTCTACGGCATGGCCGACTCCTCGATCGGCGTCGCCGAGTTGGAGCGCGCCGAAGGCTGAGCGCGACGAAGCGTTCGCACGGATGCGGCGGGGCTTCGGCCTCGCCGCATCCGTGTCTCATCGACTGAGCCCGGCGGGATCTTCGACGATCGCGCGTGAGGGCGGTCGACCTAGCATGATCGCGCCTGACCCGTTCGAGATGGCTTCCAGGTGGGTATCGGGCTACATCCCATATCCGCCCACGTATCCGTCCGGGGGTTCCGTGAGATCACCCATCCGCCTCGCCCGCCGAAAGGCTTCGGATGCGGAGTCCATATCACCGAGCTCATGGTGGAGGAGTCCCAGGTTGAACGCGGAGAAGCCGTCGCCATGGTGGACGCTGCCGCCAATTCTGACTCCCGGCTCGGCGTCATGAGCCTAATTGACTGGTTCACAAGGCTGAGGACGCGTGGCGCCGTCAGGATGAAGCCACTCGTTGGCCGGCAATCCCGTAGTCGGAACTTTGAAGACCGCACTGGCGACCGGTGAATCGTTGAGGTAGAGGGCGACGTCCATCTCCGTGCCCGCCGGCAGCTCGGGAAGCGCAAACCTCCCGATCGGTGCGCCAGCGATAGCGCCATTGACAAAGACGTCTCCTCGCGAGACGTCTAGAGGCGCTTTCACTTCCCAGAAGTGAACCCAGTCAAGGTCCGTAGAGAGGTTTCGATAGCTCGCAACGATCTCATCGATCGGACCTGACGTACAGACGGCGATCTCCAGCGACTGGTCGGACCCGCGGACGGCTAGTGGACCCTGCCAAAGGTTGTTGTCACATGCTGAGAGCCCCAGAGGGGCAAGCACAATGAGCCCGAAGGCCAGCAGCCATCTCGACATCCGCCGCACCCCTCATACCTCCCATATCCTGACGACGCGATGGGCCCGGCCGCGCGTTGCAGCATCCTGCCGTGCGGCCGTCACGGCTTGTGAAAGGTGACGGTGTGTTCGAGCGGGTGGGTTAGCCCGGCGAAGAGTTCACGAACGAACCGCCGGACGTCAGCCCTCGAGTTCGTTCCCAGCCTCCATTCGTACCATCCATCGCTCTCTTCTCCGTCGGGCTCCCACTCCAGCCCGTCGGAGACGTCAAGGGCCATCAGCTCTGCTTCGATCCTCTCGAGCTCGGCATGGATGCCCTCTCGCGGGACGCCCGTCGCCGGATCCAACAGGTTCACCCGAAACACAGCCTCGAGCGGCCAGGACGCGACATCGCTCAGGTCCTTGAGCTCAACTCCGAGAGGCCCCAAACCGTTGGCTTCGACGTACTCATCGACGCTCATGCTCGACCGCTCGGAAAGGACCCAAACCTCGTCCCGCTCGTAGACACCATCCAAAACCGGACAGAAGAGGTCGACACGAAGCACTCGACCGTCTGCCACGTGCCACGCGTAAAAGGCGCTCCCTGGGACGCTGTCGGCGTCATCACCGTTGAACAAGACAATCGCCTCTCGAAGCGACGCGTCGCGACCCTCCCACACCACTCTCAAGGACCACATCGTGACAGGGAGATACTGGCCAACCTCGGCGTTTGAGTCCTGACGCGCCACACTGAAGGGGCCGGGCCACCGCTTATGTGCAGCATCCGCCTCCGGAATCACCGAACCGGTGGACTTGCGGGCAAGCCGTGATGCTGCAGATGCCGGGAGCTCACCCCTCCACACGACGGTGATCTCCTCCTCCGGAGAGATGGGAAACTCTTGTTCCCCCACCAGTCGCCAGCCTGCCCAGCGCGCACTCAGGTACTCGAGGGAGAGCGGCCGAAACAGAATCACCACGACCTGCTCAAACTTCGTCGAGCGCTTACCGGGAATCGCTCGAAACAGTCTCACGGCGCGGGCAGAGGTCACCGTGCGTGCATCGAATCCCTGCGCCTGAACCACCCGCTCGATCCTCCGCGCCGCACCCGGAACTCGTGCGTTCACTTACAGCTCCATCGTCGTCTAGGCGTACAGAAGGTCCCGTCGCATCGGCACAACAGCTCGGCGTGATGAGCGCGGAAACTCAGTACACCGCTCGGAGGCGGCAGAACCGTGCTGGCTCGCTGGAGGGATGGACGACAACTTCTCGCTTCTGTCTTACCTGATGCCGGTCAGCCGCAACAGCTCTTGCCAGAGAGCATCGTCCGAGAGCGCCTTGATCCGGGCCTCTTGTTCGACGGTCGCTCTCTTGACTCGGAATCGGGTCGTTCGCCACATTCGCGATAACGCCTTCTCGCCCCATTCACGGAAGGATGCGTCGTCCCGAACCGAAACCACCGACAGCACAGCCGGTTCGGTCGTATGCCACACTTCTACTCGCCTGCATTGGGCATCGAAAGCCGCGGCGACCTCATCCCAATAGTCATCTTCATAAAGGCCCGGTACATCGGCGGGAGATGGTACCTGCTGGCAGAATCCGTCGGATTCGAAGACGAGCACCGGCCAAGCCGGATCGATGTTCGACGGCGTCACCAGCGCCCCTGCCAAGGCCGAACAGCGGTGGGAATCCGGTCGAGGTGAAAGGTGACGACAGCAAAGACCGCGAACCCAAGGAATCCGAACGGAGGAGTCGACCCCGCGATCAACCGCTGGCCGCGAACCTGCGTCGGCGCAAAGGTGTAGGTCTCGTCCTCGACGATATGTGGGTCTCTCACCGGGCCTCCAGTCCCCCTGCCCGCCCAACGATGGACTGCAGTATGTCCATCGTTGAAGTGCTCAGGGCGCGGAGGCCCGGAGTGAGGTGTCAGTCAGAATCTGATTGGCGCTCGAGCTTGTCAATCTGCGGCGTCGGACGATCCGAGCGCTGCCCGGGTGTCCGCGATGAACCTTTCGAGCTCGCTTCGTCGAATTGGAAGAAGACCCCGCGGGCCGGCGTGATCGAGCATGATGTCGTAGCTCTTACCGTCGGTGAACGTGAGTCGGACCGGGGGCTCCAAGAGACCCCACATCACCCGCAGGGCCACAGCTCGTTCAAGCTGACCCGCCTCGTACCGCGCGACGAGCTTCGCTTCGCCTCCCGTGCGGATCTCCAACTCCCCCGGAACGATCCGCACGAAGCCCTGCCCGAACTTCTCGCCGTCATACGGCTCCTGACCCGCCGTCCAGTTGCATCCACCGAACATCAAGTACGTCACGCCGTCGAACCCACGCGCAGCACGTCGAACCACACGAAGGTGATTTGACCACGTGAAGACCACGGCACTGCCGATGAGGGCCGCGAGGGCCAGGAATACGACTGACTCGCCCACTTGTCCGCGTGAGGCGAAGATCATTCCGAATACGACGAAGAACACGAACATCAGGGGCCCCAGCGTCCCCGGAAGTAGTCGTTGCCCCCGGAACTGAGTGGGCGCGAACGACATGGGCACGCTCTCTACTGGCTCACGACGATTCACCATGGCTCCATCTTCCTGGGGGTTCCTGCCATCCCCTGCAGTAGATCCGCTATTGCCAGGTGGACGTCCGTGATCGCCCCAGTTAACGCGGCCGTGCCGGGAATAGTGCCCATTCCAGCCGTGATGTTCATAAGCAGCGTGACTCCCCCAACTATGCCACTAGCCACACACTGTTTATCGCCGTTATAGGCGATGCAGTCCGCAGCGATCGACGCTACACCCAGATATGTTGCGAAGTTCCCGGCAATGTCAGCGATCTTGAGCCCCGCCGCCCGCACGAGGGGATGCCCCCCGAACACCGCGAGAGCGCCACCAACCCCTCCGAGAATAGACATCGAGTACGCCGCTCCCTTGAGGTAATTGGCTGCCACCGCGACTAGCCCCTGCGTCAGCCCAGGGGTGCGGATTCGTTCCCCCGTGACGCTGCCGTTCTTGCCGATGACCAAACCTCGGCACTCTTCGTTGACGCACGCCCGCTTGCCCGAGAGATCATGCGCATTGATCGGATCGCTGGGCCAAACATACGAGTTCTCACCTCCTCCCTCGATCGGGTCGACCTGCAGAAAGCGCCCAAGCTCTGGGACGTACGTCCGAGCTCCCATCTCGGTCAGGGAAGCAGAGCCCTCATCTTCAACAATCTTCTCGGCGCCCTGGTGCCAACCGGAAGTCTCATTGGCTACTCCGCTCTCGTTTGCGGGTTTCGTTCCGATCGCGAGGGTCATGGGGTCCAGCGGTTGCCCGTAAGGGTCGTAGAGTCTCAGCCCTGTCACGGACGTGCCATCACCTAGCGTCAGCGTGTGCCCTAGAAGCGAAGCGTACGCCCACGTAGCGGCTCCTCCCGCGGCGACGTCAACCGTGACCCCTCCCGGTAGGCCCAGCGAAACGGTGGCCGCCCCTGAACTATCCAAAGTCGCCCATGGTGCAGTACTGGTGCCCAGATAGAGGAACCGCACCGAGTGCAGGGGCTGGTCGCCGGCAGGGTCGGTCGAGCGCGCTACCACGCGTCCGAGAGGATCCCGGACGATCGCGACACTCGTGCCGTTGTCATAGATGGTCCCAACATGGCGATTGTTAGCGTCATATGAGAGAGCCGAATCAGCGAACCGAATGGTGTTTCCGTGAGCGTCGTACGCGATCTCCGAGGGCGTCAGCCCATCGCTCATCGCGCCTGATCCGTTGAACGCTCCGTTGATCGTTGAGGAAGTGAGTCGGTCCGCCCAGTCGTAGCAGTACTGAGCGCTGGTGGTGACCGGCGTCGACGTGCCGGGTGCAGTGTAGACGTCGGTGTACCCGGTGCGATTTCCGGAGGCACCGGCCGCCGTGTTGACTCCGCAGCCGCCGTTGCCGGCGAACTGGTAGGACAACTGGTGCCCCGGAATCGTCGCCGAAGTGAGCCGCCCGGCCGCGTCATATCCGTACGTTGAGGCGTAGGTCGTGGAGCCCTGAACGAGGCTTTCCTGCACGATGCGCCCTGCGACGGATCGGGCGACGGTGTCGGTGATCGGACTCGACCCGGGGAACGACCAGGTGTTGGTTTGGATCGTCCCTCGCTTCGGATCCCAGGTCACGGCGAGCGAGGCGCCCCCGAGATACGAGATCTGTGAGATGCGTTGCTTCGCGTCGTACGTCGGTGTGGCGTACACCTGGCCTGCGTACTTCACTTGCGTCGTCTTGCCGTCTTTGTCGTAGGCGTACTCCGTTTCGGTCGCCGGAATGCCTGCTCCCGAGGTCGCGGTCTTCAGCACACGGCCTGTGAGGTTCTCGTAGGTCGTCGTGGTTACCGCACCCCACACGTCGGTTGTGGATGTTGCTCGCCCCAGGAAGTCAGCGGTCGTCGACACCGCGGAGGTGGAGGACCCGACGATCGCTGGGCCGCTGACAACGACGGTTTGTCCGGTCGACGTCGCCGTGTACGAGGTGTTCACGGTTTTGGCCGCGACTCCTGCGCGCGCAGCCGACACCTGCTTGGTGACGCGTCCACGTGCGTCATAGGTGATGCACGACCATGCGTCGTCGCCCGTTGTTGCAGTCCCGACGACACGTCCCATGACGTCGTAGGCGTATGAGGTGACGACCGCCGCACCTGAGGCGGGAGTCGGAGAGGTGGTGGACTTCAGCATTCCGAATTGCCGCGCGTTTGCGGGCAGCCCACAGGGGGGCTCCGCCCATTGTCCGGTGTCCGAGTAGTACTCACGGATTGTTGCGGCAGTTGCAGGAGCCCCGCTGGTGGTGGCGGCGGGGAGTCTGCGAGTGAGCTGTCTCAGCCACCCGGTGCCGTTCACCGGCTCGTAGGTCGCGGCTGTCTTGAGGTCGAGCGAGCCGGGGGCAACCGTCACGTCACTGACCTGCCCGACCGCGAGGTCTTGATAGGCGGTGTTCGTTGTAATGGATGGCGCTGCAGCCCCTGCGACGGTGGTGGAGTCTTCGACCGTCGACTGGGTGACGAGTCCGTAGTCGGGGCGAAGTTGGGCGCCGGGAACGACGCCGAATCCTGTCATGCCGGGGGCTTGCCATTGGAGA
The DNA here is from genome assembly GCF_031453615.1 of Microbacterium sp. SORGH_AS_0428. Taxonomy (NCBI): domain Bacteria; kingdom Bacillati; phylum Actinomycetota; class Actinomycetes; order Micrococcales; family Microbacteriaceae; genus Microbacterium; species Microbacterium sp. SORGH_AS_0428. Next base: position 1,411,479 of record NZ_JAVIZT010000001.1, read on the forward strand.
TTGAGTTTTGCTCCCCCGACGTTGTCGAAGTATTCGATACGGATGCGCCGGCTTTCTCCGGCGGCTGCGTTGAAGGTGAAGCTGTCGGCGTCAACTCCTGACTGGTCCGCCCACCTGTCGATGTAGAGGACGTCGTTCACCCAGACGCGCACGCCGTCATCGCTGTTCGTGCGGAGCTTGTATTCGCCCGCGCTGGGAAAGGTGATGAGCCCGGTGAGGCGAAGGGAGAATGTGTCAGCGCTCACTCCGGCGATGGGCGCAGCGGTTCCCCAGTCGCGGTTCACTGTGCCGTCAGTGGTGCCGATCCCGAGTGCGTAGACGGCCGGTTTACCCGTGAGCTTTGTGGTGTTCGTGTAGTACGCGGCTTGAAGGCCCTGGAGTCCACCGTCGTACGTGGTCGCGCGCCTCGCTGGGGTGATCTCGCACGCACTCACGGCAGAGGGGTTGGCGATCGGTCTTCTGTCGGTGCCGTAGCAGGCGGCGGCAGCGGGTCCGAACGACTCGATTGCTCGATCGGTGGCATCGTAGATCGTCGTCGACACCAACCCGATCTGGTCGGTAGCCGAGAGCACGAGATCCTTGCTGCCGTGCCAGGCTTGGCTGGTCGTCACGCCCATCGCGCTCGTCGCGGAGGTTTGACGCCAGGCGGAGTCGAAGGCGACGGTCTTCGCGACGCCGTCGATTCCTGCCACGCTGACGGTTGTCTGTTCGGATGATACGTACGCGTAGGTCGTCGTGGGACGGTTGGCGGCGGTCAGCCCGTCCGGGGCGGGGAGCTTGACCTTTGACACCTTCGTGCCGGCGTACTCGATGCCGACACCGGCGGGGTCGCTGGCGGGCGCGGTGGTGGAGACGGGAAGGCTGTCGTTCGACGAGGCGCCGCGGATCTGGCTGAGCAGTCCGAGGTCGCTGCTGTAGCCGAAGAGGGTGAGCGCGTTGCCCGGGTCGACGAGGGCAGCGAGCTGACCGTTGGTGTTGTAGAAGAGTTCTGTCTTCGTCCCGTCGGGGTATGCGATCGTGCAGAGCATGTCGACGGGCGTTTTCGCGAACCCCGTACCGCTTCGTTCGGGGCAGGCGGTGCGTGCCCCGTTCTGGTAGGTGAAAGAAACCTTCCGCAGGTAGGTGCTTCCGCTGAGCGAGACGGGGTCGACGATCTCTGTCGCGACGCCGTTGCTGTTCAGGATGGGCTGTGGAGCGGCGGACTTCCGGACGTCTTCGGGCGCGGTCGCGGAGGCGACTTTCCCTTCCTTCGTGAACTGATAGACGGTGCCGTCCTCGTCAGTGAAGACGACCCAGCCGTTGCCGTCCAGTGCCAGCACGCCGTACTCGCCCTGTGGAGGCGTGTAGCCGCCGGTGGATGTGCGTGAGTAGGTGTGGGCCTTGCCCGCTACGTCGGTGAGGATCACGGCGGAGTCGATGATCTGAGCTCCCACCCAGTTCGTTGCGGCTCCCGCGATCGGCGTTGATGCACCCCATCCCTGGGGCAAGGTCTGGACCTTCTTGGTGAACCAGTCGGGCGGGATGATGAACTGCGTCGAGCCGATCTTCACCCATGCTTCTGCGACCGCGGTGACGCCGTTCTCGTAATACTCGAACCGGAACGGCACCGCGTTGCCTGAGTAGCTCTGCGCGGGACCCCAGCTGAGGGTCGGTGACGTGTCACTCCACCGGTCTACGGCGAGGGAGTTGTTGATCCAGAGTTTCGCGCCGTCGTCTTGTCGAACGCCGAACTGCACTTGCTGGCCCACATACTCTGCGGGGAGGGTGACGAAGCCGGACCAGCGGGCCATGAACCAATCGTTCGGCACCGCGTCGGCCGGCGCGTTCGTGCCCCAGTCGAAGGAGACCGCAGGGTCGGTCCGCACGAGGACGGGTGTCTTGCCGTCCATGCTGTAGCTCGTCGGCGCGCCGCCATTCAGGCGTGCGTCGAAGTACTCGCCGACGAGACCGCGGTTGCTGTTCGCGACTTCCTGCGAGTTGTACGTGAACGACATTCCCATGGGGCCACCGACGGTTTGCACGGTGGGCGACGCGAACGAGACGGTCGCGTTTCCGTTCGCGAGGTTCGTCGTCACCGGGCCGACCGTGTCGAACGGTGATGGTCCTGTCGCCCCGAGCCGCAGATCCGCCCGGATGCGTTTGACCCACGTGTTGAACCTGTTGGTGTCCTGTCCGTCGTTGGTGAGCACGGTCCAGGTGTAAACGCCACCGTCCTGCAGCGTGCCCGCCGGCACACTCCATGACGCCAGCCCGTTTGCGGCCGTGATCCATCCGGAGGTCACGACGGCGCCCGACTTCGCGTCCGAGCCCGTGGCGATCTTGAACTGATACTTCATCGATCCGCCGACAGCGTCCGCGTCGTTGATCGCACCTACCTGAAGCGTGGGAGTCAACGTCGTGACGGTCTGCGGGGCCTGCGTCGCATCGCTTCCCGGCGCCGCAGTCTCTGCCGCAGGCAGCGGAACGTTGTTCGTCGTGAACTTGTACGAGCCCGCCTGCCTGAACGTGGACTGACCGTAAAGACCGTGGAGATCGTCGACGACCGATGCGCGCCAGTAATAGTCGGTTCCCGGCCGCAGAACCCCCTCAGGAACCACCCACGTTCCGCTCGTGATCCACTGCGACGAGGCGACGATGTTCGACATTCCTGCATCCGTCGCGACCTCGAACGCGAACTGCTGCGGCCTGCCGCCCGCGTTCGTCGTGGTGAGGCTGAGCGTCGGCGTCAGGCTCGCTCCGGTGCTCCCGTTCCACGGGCCGGTGCCCGCCACCGTCGGGAAGTTCCAGTACGCGACCCCGATCTGGGCGTACAGCTCCTTGAAGGAGTAGACAGCTGCTTCGTTGCCGACCAGCATCCACTTGACCGGGTCGCCCACGGCGAACTGGCTCACGAGCTTCTGCGGTACAGCAGAGCCCTGCGTCTGCGTCCACCCGGAGCCGACCGTGTAGTCCGTGACGTAGGAGCCCGCACACACGAAGTTGTAGTTGCACGGGTGCCAGATAGACCCCGACTGGGTCGTGTTCGTTCCACGGTTTCCGTATCCCAGCAGAATCTGAGCATCGGCGATGAACTGGCCCGAAGGGATGCCGGAGTAGTCGAATCCGACGATGGAACGCCAGTACTTGTTCGTGTTGTTCTCGCGGGTGTTGCCCACGTACAGAACGTTCGACAGCGATGCGCCGTCGGACTTGTACGACTGGGCGAAGTTCGCGCCCGCCTGGATCGTCGGATCGATGAGCACCGGGTAAACGCGGTCGGGGTCCGAGATCCACTTCTCGTCCGCCTTCACCGTGTACCACCACACCCCGGACTGCGCGCTCTGAGCGATCGTCGCGATCAGCGACGTCGTCGCCGACTCCCGCTGACCATCGATCCCGGAGGAATCCTCCGCGATCGGGCTCGGCACGGTGAACACGATGACCCCGTCGTCATCGACGAGATCGACCGCGTACGTCTCGGGGTCGAGAATCGGCGTGAGCGAGCCCACGTCAAGGCGCCACGTCCACTTCGGACGCGAGGTCGGAGGCGCGTCGAGCACGAGCGTCTCCTTCACCGCCGCCTCGGAGATGTCGTATCTCATATCGACGCCAGGCTTCACGTCTTTGTACGTCAGCGACTCCCAGTCGTCCCACCACCAGAACGCGGACTCGACGTCCCCGGCCGCGGCGCCCACCAACGAGAACGACACGTCATGCCCCTGCCGCGACAGCGTCACCGCGTCGTCCACATCAGCTGCGTCCGCAAACGACGGGTTCAGGGGGTGGTTCTCAACGACCCACCCCTCGTCCGTCGAAGACAGCGAGGTGTTCGGGTCAACCCATCCCCCCTCGGTCTCCACTCCGCTGGGCATGTTCGACAGCTGCGTCACGCGACGCCCGCTCTCGTCCCCGTATGTCGTGACCGTCTCGGATCGAGACTCCACCGACATGCCGTCGGTCGAGATCGCGCCCGGATCAGCTGCGTTGCTCATGGCCGGCGGCACGACCGCATCCGTCGACACCGGCACCTCGGATGTCACCGTTGTCGCATTCTGCGGGACCTCGAAGTCCCCCTCAGGAACCTCTGGCGCGGCAGTCGGCTCATCCGTCGCAGGAAGAGCCGGCGAGTCTTCCGACGATGCGGCGATCGGCGCTGTCTCGCGCGGCGATGCGAACACCGGCTGAGCAGGGAGCCCCAACCCCAGCACGACCGCCGTGATCGTCCCCAACCCGACGATCAGCGAACCTTTTGAAAACGGCACACCACCACGCGACATCGCACGCCCCCACAAGCACGCTCAACGTAAGCACCCCCCAGTGAGCGCACACGGCCGCGGTTCGCTTGCAATCCCGCGGTCATTCGCAGCATATCCACCTGGGAGTCTCCTCAGCGAGCACTTTGATAACGCTTCGTCTTCTTTGAATGCCCGGCTTGCTCAAAACCACGACGGATGGCCGGGTCCGAAGACCCGGCCATCCGTCTCCATATCCCCGCTGGATTCAGTCGCCCGCGCGGCGCCGGCGCCGGTCGAGCACGAGCGCACCGCCCAGGGTGAGCATGAGCAGTGCCGCCGCCGCGGTCCACGGCACCCAGGCGAGGTCGGCTCCCGTGCTCGGGAGCGCTCCGTCCGCCGGGTTCTGCGGGCTCTGCGGGTTCTGCGGATCCGTTCCACCACCGGCCGCGGCCTCGATCTGCACCGCCACGGAGGCGATGTCGACGCCGTCGCGCATCACGACGATCGTGTGCGCACCACCGGGGACGTCGGCGGGGATGTCCCCGGTGAGCGTGAACGCTCCGGCCGCATCCGCCGTGACGGTGCCGAGGTCCCGCGGACTCGAGCGCAGCTGCACGAGGTACTGCGCGCCGGGCGTGAACTCCGCGCCCGTCACCGTCACCGTGCCTCCGGCCCGCAGTCCGTCCGAGGCGGTCACGGTCGGCGTCCGATCCGACTGCTCGACGACCTCCACCGACACCGGCGTGGTCGCCGGTGACCAACCGGCCTCGTTCTGCGCACGCACCGACACCGCGTACGTACCGGGAGCGAGCCCGTCGGCACGCCCGGTCAGCACGTCGCCGCCGACGGGGATCACCCGGTCACCGATCGTGAGCTCGTACGCCGAGACCGCGGCCCCGCCGTCGTCCTCCGGCGCCAGCCATGTCGCGATGACCGCGGAGCCTTCGGCAGCCGCCGTGAGCGAGGCGGGCGCCGAAGGCACCGTGACCTCGGGCTCCTGACCGATCTCGACGAGGCCGTCCAGCGCGGCGCGAAGAGCCTCGGCCCGCTGGTCGATCACCGGCTGTCCGATCCCGCTCGTGCGCAGCGCATCCTTGGCCGCCTCCAGTGCGGGCAGCACCGGGCGCCAGCTCTCAGCGGTGTAGATGTTGCTGTCGAGCGCGTTGCCGCGGTCGACGAGTTCCTGCAGCGCGGCGGTGTCGACGGCGACGTTGACCGTGCACCAGCTGATCTCGTCGCCCTTCGCGTGAGTGAGAAGCACTCGCGTCGAGCCCGACTCCCCCGCCCGCAGGTCGAAGGCGACCGAACCCTCCGCACCGACGCGCGGCACGCCCTCGACGCGGGCGACGGCCGCATCCACCGGATAGGCGGTGAAGGCGTCGTCTGCGTCGAGCGGGGCGATGGATGCGGTCACGGTGGCGATGTCGCCATGGGCCGCGCTCACGTCCGGCGAGGTGCACGAGAAGTTGTAGCCGCCGTACAGCTCGAACTCGAACAACGAGATGCCGTACTTCGTCACCGGCAGACCGGCGACCCGCACGTAACGCACCTCGGCGTCGGCGAAGTCCACCGTGTTCTTCAGCTCCGCCGAGGTCTTCTGCACTCGGGCCAGCTCCTGCCACGTCTGACCGTCGAGCGAGCCCTCCAGCCGGAAGTCGTTCGAGGTCGCCGACTCCCACGTCAGCACCGCCTGGTTGACGGTCCTCGGCCCTTCCAGGTCGACCTGCAGCCAGCGCTCCGTCTTGTACGGTGCGTCCTCGCGGCGCGACGCCCAGCGGGTCGTCCCGATCCCGTCGGTGGCGAAGCGCGGCTCGAGCGTGGCGTTGTACGACGACTCTGCGGTCGTGGGCCGACCGAGCGCGAGGTTCTCCCGCCCGACGGGTGTCGTGGGCGCCGAGGCGATCGCGTCGCCCTCGAACACCTCCATCTCCCAGATCGAGACGCCGTACTGCGTCGTGCTGCGCTGGATCGACTGCATCCGCACATAGCGGGCGTTCTCCTGCACCGCGATCACGTCGAGTCCGCCGTCGCTGCCGCCCGAGGGCGTCACATAGGCGTCGCGCCAGTTGCTCTGATCGTCGGACACCTGGATGCGGTACTGCTTCGCGTACGAGGCCTCCCACCACAGCCGGACGGTGCCGATCGACTGCACCGAGCCGAGGTCCACCTGGGTCCACGCCGTGTCAGAGAGGTTGGCGCTCCAGCGGCTGGCCATGTTTCCGTCGGTGATGCTGCCGGCTGCGGACCCGCCCGACGCCGTCACCGATCGGCCGAGCGCCAGGTTGCGACTGGCCTCGACCGACATCTCGGCGATCGAGTAGCCGCTTCCTCCGGTGCTCTCGAGAAGCAGCACCCGCAGGTAGGTCGCCGCCGTGGGCGGGAACTCGAGCGTCTCGGTGCCCCCTTCCGCATCCTGCACGAAGCGCAGATCGCTCCAGTTGGCGCCGTCCTGCGAGGTCTGCACGAGGTAGCGCGTGGCTGCCTGGGCGCCCCACTCGAGGGTCAGTCCCGTCACGAAGGCGCCGGCGCCCAGATCCTTGGCCACCCACTGCACCCCGCCGTCGGCGGACGCCCAGGAGGTGGCGGCATCGCCGTCGCCGGCGAGCGCGGCACCGCGCCCCTCGGCGGAGCTGCTCGCCGAGTAGGCCGACGCCTGGGCGCCGTCGGTCGGCGTCAAGGACGCCGTGACGGTCTTGCCCAGGTTCGGTCCCGACCCCAGAGCGAAGGTTCCGGCGTGCACCGCGTCCGGCCCCCGGAGGGTGACGGCCACGACCAGCCCCGGCTTGTCGGGGTTCGCGATGCTGACGACGGGCTCCGCACCCGACTCGTCGAGAATGACGATCGCGGGCTGATTGACCTCGAGCGTGCGTCCGTCGCCGAGATCGAGGGCATCGGCCTGGAAGAACGTCGCCATCGTGCGCTGAAGGCCCGCATGCTGCACGGCCTGCACGCTCGCGTCGTTCTGCAGGATGCGTACCGCCGGAGCGGCGGCGTAGCGCTCGACCTCAGCCGGGGATGCGGCGGGCAGCACGATGTACTCGTAGCCCGCGTCCGTCGGCTTCGTGCCGTGGTCGAAGTACAGGGTGAAGGCGTCGCGGCTCACCGCATCCTCGCCCACCCAGCTTCCGGTCTGCGCCTTGTTGGAGACGGTGACCGGCGCATCGGACGGGAAGACGTATCCGACCTCGTCGTTGTAGGCCCATGCCGGGTCGTCCACGACGACACCGTCGGCACCGTCGGCGACGGGCTTGCCGTCCACCGTCGCGTTGTCCTTGGCAGCGGCCTGGTTGACGACGCTGTGCACGGCCGCATCCGCCGTCGAGCCGATGCCCGTTCCCAGCGCCACCATCTCGTCGTCGAAGAGGAAGGTGCTCTTCAGACCCTTCGTCTTCGCGCGGTCGAGCGTGTAGACGTTCGCGCCGTAGCGCCCGTCGGAGACGCCCCCCGTGAAGCTGCCGCCGTTGCCGACGCGGCCGTTCGTTCCTCGCGTCTGCTCCTTCAGGTAGGGAGCCGTGACACCCGGGTAGTGGAACCAGTCGAAGGCGGGACCGAGGTCGAGGTACTCACGGTTGTTCACCTGGATGGCGGTGGCCGACGCCGAGTTCCAGAAGACCTCGTTGCCGACCTCGGGACGGAACGTGGAACGATACTCCGCGCCGACCGTGCGGCTGGAGTTCAGACGCGTGAAGACGGCGTACTCGTCGCGGATGTGGGAGGAGAACTCCGACCGCCAGAAGTACTTGTCGCCCGTGACGCCGTTGCCGGGGGTCTTGCCGCGGATGTTGTCGGCGAGTGCGCGGTACTGCGTGGCGTAGAGGGCATCGGTGCGCGCCATCTCGTCGAGCGGTTCGAGGAACTCCGATGCGTAGCTCGTGACGCCATCGATCGTCTTGGGCGGTCGGTAGCCCAGGTAGAGCATCCCCACCTCGCCGCGGATCATCCAGCGCGTGCCGTTGATGATGTAGAACGCGATGTCGTCGAGCTGCGCGCGGGTGAAACCGAGGCTCGTGCCCCGCGCCGCATCCGCCCACAGCGCGACGTTGGTGAACAGCGCCATGCCGTAGCCCTCGCTGTAGAGCTGCGCCTCGTGGGCCCAGAAGCTGGCGTCGGGCTGCACGGCCTCGTTGACGTTCCCGGAGTTGTCGACGGCGACCGTCGCGGCCATCGTGTCGAACCCGGAGGCGATGTTCTCGAAGTTGCGCGAGGCCACCGCCTCGAACAGGTAGTTCGTCGTACGCCATGCACCGTTGGCACCGACCGGGTCGAGCTTTCCGGTGTTGTGCTTCAGGCTGGCGGCGAACGCCTCGTCGCTGAGCACTCCGCCGAGGAAGATCGAGATGCGCCCCATGGCCATGGACTCGCCGATCTCGGTCTCCCACCAGTTCTGATTGCCGGGATCGACCGCATCCCAGTACGTCAGGGCGCGGTCGACCGCGGTCACGAGGGCGGGATCCTCGAAGCCCTTCGCGTCGGAGTCGCGGTACGCGTAGGCCATCGCGAGCATGCGGTACAGCGCGATGTAGGCGGACCAGGTCGCGCCGTTCGCCGAGCTCGTACGGTCGGCGTAGTTCACGTCGGACCAGGAGCCGTCGGCGTTCTGGGATGCGGCGTACTCCTGCGCTTCGGACACACGCGCCAGGTAGATGCCGTTGGCGATGATGATCTCATCGCCCTGCGCCAGGTAGTACTCCTGCAGACGCGCCACGATCGTGTCGACGTCGTCGTCAGGGGTGGCTGCCGTCGCGGGCACGGTGGCGAGCCCTGTGAAGGCGAGCACCAGGGCGACGACGAGAGCCAGCGAGGCCCTGATTCTTCTCATGACGGGCTCCTTCGGCCGGTTGAGAGATGCGCGCATGCGTGCGCGAAGAGAGGATGCGGGCGCTGAGCCCGACGCGCCGCGCGTCGACGCGGACGAGAGAGGGGCCGGGGAGCATCACGCTCCCCGGCCCCTCGTGATCAGCCCTGGGCTGCGAGCGAGTCGATCTTGTCGGCGGCGCTCTTCATCTGCTCGGCGAGGTCTCCCTGGCCGGACTGCACCGCGGCACCCCAGGTGTCGCGGAAGGTCTGCCAGATCTCCGTCGCGTTGGCGATGTTCGGCACGTCGACCGTCAGCGGGACGGCCTGGGCGAAGGTCGCGAGCAGCGGGTTCGCGGCGAGGTAGTCGCCCGCCACCTCGGTGAGGTCGGTGCGGATCGGGAACTGACCGGTGGTCTCGAGCAGAGCGAGGTCGTTGTCGGCATCCATCGAGAACTTCGCGAAGTCCCACGCGGTCTGCTTGTTCTGGCACGAGGTGTACAGACCGACGTTCTTCGAGTCGCCGAACGTGTAGGTCTCTTCGAGCGTCTTGCCGTCGGCGGTCGGAAGCGGCACGACGCCGTACTCGACCTTGCCGTCGAACTGCGCGGCACCCCACGGACCGGCGATGCCCATCGCGGCGACACCGTCGGCGAACGGGCCCGCCCAGGCGTCGCCGCTGTACGCCTCGGCCGACGAGTAGCCGTCGGCGTAGAGCGTCTTCCAGAACTCGAGCGTCTGCATGCCCGCGTCGCTCGTGAACGTCGCCGTACCGTCGGCCACCAGCTGCGTGCCGTCGGAGTTGGCGAGGTAGAACGGGTAGAAGTCAAACAGCGCGTTCGTGTAATCGCCGGATGCCGGCGGGTACAGCGCGTAGTCGGCGGCGCCCGCATCCTTGATCGCCTTCGCGGCGGCGAGCACGTCATCGTAGGTCGAGAGCTTCGGGGCTTCGGCGTCGAGCCCGGCCTCGGCGAAGGCGGTCTTGTTGTAGTAGAGCATGAAGGGGTTGGCCTTCCACGGCACCTGGTACAGGTCGCCGTCGGGCGAACGGAACCCGTCCGCCGCGTCGCCCGAGCGCTCGGTGATGAACGACTCGCCGTCGTCGAACGTCTTCGAGATGTTGACCAGGCCGCCCTGTTTCTGGAACGAGGGCACCGCGGCAGGTGCGGTGTTGTAGACGAGGCAGGCGGTGTTGCCCGCGGTGATCGCGGCCGAGATCGCATCCTCGGAGGACTTGCCGGCCGGGATGGCCTCCGCCGTCACCTGCTCGTCCGGGTGGTCGGCGTTCCACGCCTCGACGACGGCCTTGCCCCAGGCGATCTCCTGCTCGTTCGTCGAGTACCAGATCGTGATCGGACCGGACGTGAGTTCTGTGCTCGCTGCGTCGCCGCCCCCCGAGCTGCACGCTGCCAACGGAACGGCAACGGCGACGAGGGCGACAGCAGCGCTGATGGAACGCTTCATTGCGCGGACTCCTTCTCGCAATACTGCCCACGCCAGCCATTGCGTTTCTGTGATTCGGACCTTCGGAGAACGTCCACACGCACGGGTCGCGCGTGGTCGCACTGATCCACGCCCGCGGGTGGCGCTCTCAGTCGTCTCGTCGAGTGGTTGCAGCCTTAGTAAACCGGTTCTTGCCTACCGCGTCAATACTCGAAGCTCTCGCTAGTTGCACGTTACTAAATCGGTATATCTGGACGATGCGCGGACTGACGGGCGCAGAGGCGCAGAACGAGTCATGCACCCTTGCGGGCCGCATGGCGCGCAACGCGGTTGCGGTTGCCGCACCCCGCAGCCGTGCACCAGATCCGGTTGTGTCGCGGCGATGTGTCCAGATAGACCCAGCCACATGCATCGTCGGCGCATTGACGGGCGGCGTGCAGGTCCGAGGTGATCAGGTCGTGGGCGAGAACGGCGATCGCCGCACGGGGCGCCGAGACGTCTCCCGGTACCCGCCACCGCCAGGACGCAGATCCCGCGTCGCGCTGGAGCGTCGAGCGACCACGGGCGGCGACGTACTCCTCGGCGATGAGGTGCGCCGCCGACTCGGATGAGGTGAAGACCGCCTCGTAGATCGCCTCGCGCAGCGCGACGATCGCTCGGAACTCGCGTGCCGCCGCATCCGGATCCGCCGCAGTCACGGCCGCGAGAGCGCCATCATCCACGACCCCCATCTGGGCGCACCACGCCACGACGTCGTCGAAGTCGGCGAGGGTGTCGATCGCCCGGCTCGAGTCGAGCCGCCAGTGAACCGTGTCGACGAGGTCGAAGCCCGGGTGACCGCCCACCGCGGGAAACGGCGACCTCTCCCGCGACTCACTCATGGTCCGAGCTTAATGCGCGATCCCGGGTTGTGCCGTTAGTTGAGTTCATGCCAGGGTCTAATGCATGTTCAGCCGCTTATCCATTAGGCCACATCGCGCGGGTCTCGGCCGCGACTTCGGTCGGTTCTGGCTGGCGCAGGGCGCCTCGTCGGTCGGCGCGCAGATCAGCGAGCTGGCGGTTCCGATGCTGGCGGTGCTGGCGCTCCACGCCTCCGCCGGCGAAGCGGGGCTTCTCGGAGCGGCACGGTGGGTGCCCTTTCTGCTGCTCGCGCTGCCGCTCGGGGTGCTGGTCGATCGCTCCCGACGGCGCCGCATCCTGATCACGTCAGACCTTGCCCGCGCGGCGGTGACCGCGGTGATCGTCGCGCTCGCTCTCGCGGCGGTGCTGACTCTGCCCGTCCTCGTCGTGCTCGTCGGGGTGCTCGGCGCCTTCACCGTCGCCTTCGAAGTGGCCTATCAGTCGTTCCTGCCGACGGTCGCCGGGCGCGACCAGCTCGAGCGGGCGAACGGCAGGCTCCAGGCGACGGTCGCCGCCACCGAGATCGGCGGACCGGGGCTGGCGGGCTTGCTGATCCAAGCCCTCTCGGCCGCGGGGGCGCTCGCGGTGCACGCCGTTGCGTACGTCGTCTCCGCCGCCGCACTCCTCCGCATCCGCACGCCCGAGGCCATCCCCGCCTCATCCGGGCGCAGCGCCATGGCCGACCTGCGCGAGGGACTCGCGTTCGTCCGCCGCGACGGCTACCTCGTCGCCTTGCTCGGCTTCTCGGCGATCTACAACCTCTTCGCGCAGTGGATCATGGTGCTCTTCACCGTGCACGCAGTGCGTGAGCTCGGGCTCGAGGCCGGCCACCTCGGCCTGGTGTTCGGACTCGGCGCGATCGGGGCCGTGATCGGCGCCGCCTGTGCACCGGCGAGCGTGGCGCGATTCGGAGCCGGCCCCGTGCTGGTGGCATGCGCTGCCGCGGAGAGCGCCGTGCTCGCTGCGCTTCCGTTCCTCCCCGGCGCGTGGGGCGGGACCGCACTGGTCGCAGTCCTCGTCGTCGTGTTCGCTGTCAACGGCGCGGGCACGTCGCTGTCGAGCGTCGCGGCGGTGACGCTGCGTCAGCTGCGCACGCCGGACCACCTGCTGGGCCGCGTCAACGCCACGATGCGGTGGATCTCGTACGGCGTCGTAGCGATCGGCGCGGCGGCCGGGGGTGCGGTGGGCGAGATCATCGGCACACGATGGGGCATGGCGATCGGCTGCGCGGGGGTGCTGCTCACGGTGATCTGGGTGGGCGCATCACCGCTTCGCCGCATCCGGGATCCGCGTTCGCTCGCTCGTGACGTCACCGAGGCGAAAGCGTCCGCCTGATCGCCGTGACCTCCCGCAGCGGGTTCGTCACCAGATGGTGCCGCCGCCGACGGAGATGCCACCCCAGGTGAGAAGGATGAAGATGATCGCGAACACCACGGGCGCGATGCCCTGTCCGCTGCGCGCGAGCCCCTTCAACAGGCCGATCACCGTGAACACGGCCGCGACGATGGAGAGCCCACCGCCCAGGATGAGCCCGATGAACAGCGGGATGGGCATGAGCACGAGCCCCGCGAGGCCGAACCAGAATCCAGCCCAGGCGCTCGGGTTGCGGCGACGTTCGACGGTGTAGGACACGTGCCCATTATGCGGGGCGGGGCCCGATAGAACACAAAAGCCCCGGCGTACCGGGGCTCATGGCGGAGACGGAGGGATTTGAACCCTCGGTCCCCTTACGGGGACTCCACCTTAGCAGGGTGGTGCACTAGGCCTGACTATGCGACGTCTCCAGTGGCGGCTTGCGCCGAACACACCCGTCCATCATAACCGGTCGGTTCGTCCCCACCGAACAGGTCCCGGATACTCGATAGCGGATGCGGTAGGCACCGCATCCGGAAGGGGATGCGGTGGACCCGAAACACCTCGTCAGTTCGGCGGCGCTTGCGCTGCTGGCCGGTTTCGTCGACGGCTTCGCCTTCGTCATGCTCGGGGGCTTCTTCGTGTCGTTCATGAGCGGCAACACGACGCAGGCCTCCGCAGAACTGACAGGCGGCGCGTGGGGCGCGGCCGCATACGCAGGTCTGCTCGTGGCCGCCTTCGTCGTCGGCGGGGTGACCGGAACGGCCGTGTCCATCCGCGCCCGATCGCGCGGTGTGATGACGCTCGTCGCGGCCATGCTCCTCGCGGCCGCCGCGCTCGCGGGGCTCGGCGTGGTTCTCGCGGCGGGGCCGGTGCTCGCGGCCGCGATGGGCGCCACCAACGCCGTGCACTCACGCGACGGCGCCGCCCCCTTCGGCATCACGTACATGACGGGGCAGCTCATGAAGCTCGCCGAGAACATCGTCGCGGCCTTCCGCGGCGGCGACCGGCGCGCGTGGATGCGGCACCTCGCGCTGTGGCTCGCCATCGCGATCGGTGCTGTGGGCGGTGCCGCTGCGGCGCGCCTGGTCGGCCCCGTGGCGCTGTGGTTGCCGGCCGCGGCCGCGGGCGCGACCGCGATCACGCTCTTCCTCCGTCGGAGACGGCCCTCTTCGGCGGCCGTCGCCCCGCACCGCTCGGACGCGTAGCGCGCTACTTCTGCGGAACGGTGCAGGTCACCTGATTCGCCGTCTGCCCCGGAATCGACGACGGCAGCTCAACCGCCGTGTCCGACGGCAGTGCCTCGCCGCCCTCGGTCGCGCGCCGGGGGTCGGCTCAGATGTCGTTGCGCCGGGCGCCTCGCCCGTGACCTCGACGCCGAACCCGCCGCTGGCCTCGCCCGTGAGCTGCAGCGGCCGGTTCTCGCGCAGCGCCGCGAACAGCGCGTCTGCGGCATCCGAGATGGGCACCAGTCCATCGCCCTCGTACGCCGTCGGGTACTGCACGAACAGGATGTCCTCGAACGGCACATCCTTCAGCGCCATCGCGATCTGCACCATCCTGGTCGGGTTCGCGAGCTGCTTGTCGAGCACGAGCTGCTTGTCACGCAGCTGCGTCATGGCGACGTTGGCGAAGTTCAGCAGCTTGCCCGCATCCCCGAACACCGCATCGCCTTGCAGCTTGCGCACGAGCGACGACATGAACTGCTGCTGGTTCGAGATGCGGCCGAGGTCGGTCCCGTCGCCGATGCCGTGGCGGATGCGCAGGAACTGCAGAGCCTCGATGCCCTGGAGCGTGTGCGTGCCGGCCGAGAGCGCGAGTCCGGTGTGCCGGTCGGAGATGTCGCCCTGCAGGCATACGTCGACGCCTCCGACGGCGTCCGAGAGATTGATCACACCGGTCCAACGGATCGCGGCCGCGAACTGGATGTCCTCGCCCGTGAGCTCCTCCACGGTGCGTACCGTGCACCCGAGACCGCCGTACATGTACGACGCATTGATCTTCTCCGTGCCGCCGCCGACCGTGTTGCCGTCGGCGTCCTGGCATTCGGCGATCGGCACGTAGGTGTCGCGCGGGAACGAGACGACGGTGACCCGACGCGGCTCGTCGCTGATGTGCACGAGCATCGTGACGTCGTTGCGCTCGCCCCCGTCGTCGTCGATGCCGCAGCGCGGGAACATCCGCAGATCCTGGCCCTCGCACGAGTCGGTGCCGGCGAGCAGCAGGTTCACGCCGCCTTCGATCTCACCGAGCCCGGGAGGCAGGGCCGGATCGCCCTCGTTGCCGATCTCGACGGCGTTGTTGCCGATGGTCGCCGCGGCATCCCACACGTGGAACCCGACGACGCCCGCGGCGGAGACGATCGCCACGGCCACCGCGACCCCGGCGACGGCCAGCGCCTGCATCAGCGGATGCGGCGAGCGGAGCCGTCCGTGCCGGGCGACCGTTCCGCGGCGGCGGGGACGCGTTGCCATCAGCGGAGGTTTCCGTTCGAGCACGTCTCCTCGGCCGCGGTCTGTCCTGCGATCGAGGAGGGCAGCGCGACGCTGTCGGCGGGAGTGGTGGGCTGAGCGACGTCGGCCGACTCCGTGGGCTCGGGGGTCGGCGACTGGGTGGGGTCGGCGGCGACGGTGCCGTCGCCCTGGCTCGTCTTGCCGGTCAGCACGAGCTGCTGGTTGGCCTCGATCGCCGCGAAGAGCGCATCGGCGGCGTCGCGGTTCGGGACGACGCGGTTCGCGTCGGCGGGATCGGTGACGGTCGGGTACTGCACGAAGACGATCTCGTCGAACGGCACCTCCTTGACGGCCAGCGCGATCTGCACCAGCGTCATCGGATTGGTCAGGCTCTGACTCGGCGTGACGTTCTCGACGCCGACGGTCGCCAGCTTGTAGAGCGTGGCCGGGTCGCTGAGCACACCCTCGCCCACGAGCTTGCGCGCGAGCCGCGACATATACTGCTGCTGGTTCGAGATACGGCCGAGGTCGCCGCCGTCACCGACGCCGTGCCGGGTGCGCAGGAACTGCAGGGCGTCCAGACCCTGGACGTTGCGCGTTCCGGCCGGCCAGTCGATCCCCGTGTAGGGGTCGCGGATGCCGTTCGCGATGCAGACGTCCACGCCGCCGATGGCATCGGTGATCTGGATCACACCACCGAACGTGACGGATGCCGCAAACGGAATGTTCTGGCCGGTGAGCTGGGAGATGGTCTTCACGGCGCAGCTCAGACCACCGTACGAGAAGGTCGAGTTGAGCTGCTGCTTGCTCATCGCGGACACCGCCGAGCCGTCCTCGCGGGTGCAGGAGGGGATCGGGATCATGAGGTCCCGCGGGAAGGAGATGACCGTCACGCGGCGAGGGTTGTCGGAGATGTGGAGCAGGAGGTTGACGTCGTTGAGGTCGCCCTCGGAGTCGGCACCCGTGCACCGGTCTCCGAAGAGCGCGGCGTAGTCGGGCTCGCAGGCGTCGGTGCCGGCGAGGAAGAGGTTCACGCCGCCCTCGATCGCGCCGATGTCCGGCGGCACCGCGCTCTGGCCCTCCAGCGCGACCGCGTCCTCGTTCAGGTTGGTCGCAAAGCTCCACACGTTGTATCCCACGATGCCGATGCCTGCGACGAGGACGACGGCGAGGGAGACCGCGACGAGTTTGAAGAACTGTGCGACGGGATGCGGCGAGCGCAATCGGCCGTGGCGCGCCACCGTCTGGCGGCGCCCGCTTCGGGTCGGGCTCACGCGGGTCCTCTCGTACACAGAAACGGCAGGTGCGGCAGGACGTGCACGCACTGCTCCCCGTAGATCGTCGCCCATCCTACGAGCCGAGACCTGAGAACGACGTGCGGATCGCCTGGGCGCGCTCAGCGGGGCGCGCGCGGCAGCGTCAGGCGCACGCTCGTCCCGCGTCCGAGCTGCGAGCGCAGCGACACCTCGCCGTTGTGGCGGAGCACCACGACGCGCACGAGGGAGAGACCGAGTCCCGTACCCTCCACACCGCGCGCGTCCTGGGCCCGCCACAGCTCGTCCCAGACGAACGGCAGGTCCTCGGCGCGGATGCCCCACCCGGTGTCGGCGACTTCGATGACGACTGCATCCGTCTCCTCCGTGCCGCGCACCTCGATGCGCGCACCGTCGCCCGAGTACTTCGCGGCGTTCAGCAGCAGGTTGCGCACGGCGACAGCCAGCAGGTCCGGGTCTCCCGTCACCGGCGGCAGGGGCCACGGGACGGTCGGCAGCACGGTCTCCACGCGGCGATCAGCGCCACGGGCGGCCAGTTCGTCGCGAAGCGCCGCAGCCTCCTCTTCGACGATGACGCTCAGATCCACCCGCGACGCCTCGATCGGCCGTGTCTCCAGCGAAGACAGGGCCCGGAGTTGAGTGACGACGCCGCTCAGCCGCGCCGCCTGCGCCGAAGCGATCGCCAGGTTCTCCGGCGGCGTCTGCTCGCCCGCGGCGAGAGCCGACCGGATGGCGGTCACCGGGTTCTTGAGTTCGTGATCGAGGCGCCGCAGGAACCGCCGGTGCGCGTCGCGTTCTGCGACGGCGCCCTCGCCGCGCGCCGCTGCGAGCGCAGCGTCGCGTCGGCGTGCGCGCGCCGGGCGGACGATCAGAAGCAGGACGAGCATGATCGACACGAGCGCCCCCGCCACGACGAGCACGGTGGCAAGCGGCATCCGCAGCACGAGGGAGCCGTTGCCGCCCGCGAGTGCGAGCACGACGGCGATGAGCACGGCGACGGCGAGCGGAGCGATGACCAGTGCCGGTCGCAATGCCCTCATGAGGCGCTCACCGGGGCACAGAAACGGTAGCCCGCACCGGGCAGCGTCTCGATCCAGCGCGGCTGCTGCGCGTCGTCGCCCAGCGCGCGTCGCAGCTCCGCGATGCGGTGGTCGACGGCGCGGGTGGTGACGGCGAACTCGAACCCCCACAGGGTCTCGAGCAGATGCTCCCTCGTGTGCACCTCGTCCGGGTGCGACATGAGGTACTCGAGCAGCGTGAGCGCCTTCGGCGTCAGCTCGATCGCCGCACCCTCCCGCTGCGCCCGGCGTGCGACACGATCAAGGCGCAGCCCGTCGCTCACGAGCTGCGAGGAGGCGGTCAGCGGTTTCCCGCCGCCGGCGGTGCGGCGCAGCACGGCGCGGATGCGGGCGACGAGCTCCGGCGGGTCGAAGGGCTTGCCGAGATAGTCGTCGGCGCCCTCCTCCAGCGCCGCGGTGCGCTCGAACGATGCGTCCACTTTCGTCAGCATGATGACCGGGGTCCACGCATCCGCGCGGCGAAGGCTCCGCACGAGTTCGCGGCCGTCCATGCGGGGCATGAGCACGTCGGAGACGACGATGTGCGGCGCGAAGGCGGCGTGCGCGGCGAGGGCGCTCTCACCGTCGGCCTCCACCCGTACGTCGAATCCGCTGCGTTCGAGGAAGGGGGCGAGCGTGGAGGTGATGGCCTCCTCGTCGTCCACGAGCAGCACGCGGGTGCGCGCCTGGTCGCTCATGAGGCATTCACCGCCCAGATGCCGATACCGAACGCCGCGAGGATCAGGACGGCGATGGCGGCGAGCGTGAGGTAGCCGATCACCAGGCCCGCGACCGCGAAGCCCGCTCCTGCCGCGTTGCTGCGCCGGATGCGGGAGAGCGCGACGTGCCCGAAGATCACCGCGAGCAGATTGAAGCCGAGCAGCGCCAGCACGAAGGACGTGATGGCGAGCCCGTCGGTGGGCCGGGTGACGTAGACGTACTGCTGCGGGGGCTGGGACATGCTGGTCATCCTCCGGTCGTGGCGCGCGCCGTGTTGGCGACGCCGGTATCGGTCACGTCTGCGGTGCCGTTCTCCCACCGCACGTCGTTGCCACTACCGCCCAATCGGGCGAGGTCGACGGATGCGGCCTGCACCTGGTTGGCCGCCCCGGTGATCTCGAGCGTGCCGATGCGGTCGGCCAGCACGACGGCGCCGCTCGCGGCGACGGTCACGAGGGCGCACTCCCCCGTGATCGACACGGTCGCGCCCGCCTGCGAGACGACGACCTCTCCCGAGGCGCAGGAGGTCTGCTGTGCCACGTCGGCGTAGCGGGCGCGCAGATCGTCGGATGCGGCAGCGGAAGGCACCGAGACGTTCGGCTCCTGCTCCTTCGAAGCGGATGCGGCCGGCGCCGGTGTCGACGACGGAGCGGGATCGACCGCGGGAGCGCCGGGCGCCTCATAGGCGACGGAGCAGCCGGTCAGGAGCACGGCGAGGGCGACGAGCGGGATCGGGAGCGTCTTCTTCATGGTCGCGTCCGCTCAGAAGGCCGGGATGAAGATCTCGACGCGGCGGTTGAGCTGGCGTCCGGCGGGATTGTCGACGCCGTCGATCTCGTTCGCGGCGACGGGCGCGCTCTCGCCGTAACCGACCGCGCTGAGCGACGCCGTGACACCGCGATCCTTGAGGGCTGCGAGCACGGATGCGGCGCGACGCTCGGACAGCTCCTGGTTGTACCCGTCGGAACCGATCGCGTCGGTGTGCCCGCCGATCTCGGCGGACGGCACGTCGAGTTCCGTCATCGCGGCCGCCAGCTCATCGAGCACGCCGGCCGCATCCGCTCGGATCTCGGAACGGTCGAAGTCGAAGAGCACGCCATCGCTGAGCGTGATGGTCGTGCCGCAGGACGAGAGGGGCGCGAGCGTGCCGAGGGGCGGGAAGACCCCGACCGGCGCGACGGCGGGGAGCGCGTCGACCTCGACCGGCTCGCCGTTGACCGTGCCCGTGCCGTCGCCGTGGTTGCGGATGTCCAGGCCGGCCGCGACGTAGGAACCCGACCCATCGCCGTAGTTGTGGATCTCGACGTCGGCATCGCGGTACATCGCGGATCCGTCGCCGTAGTTCCAGTGCTCGACGCCGTTGCCGGTGCGCGAAGCGGAGCCATCGCCGTAGACCCACGTCGCGCCGTCGGTCGTCGTCACCGAGCCGGAGCCGTCGCCGTAGTTGTGGATCTCGATCCCGTCGGCGATGTAGGAGCCCGAACCGTCGCCGTAGACGTTCGCCGTCACGCCGTTGACGGTGAAGCTGCCCGAACCGTCGCCGTAGTTGTGCACCGTACCGTCGGGTCCGGTGAAGGTTCCCGACCCGTCGCCGTACAGCAGCACGGAGCCCTGGGCGGTCGCCCGCTCGGTCACGTCGCCGCACGCGGCGGGGCGCACCTCGAGGCCGGGCCGCGGCGCGATCTCGCGGTCCACCTGAACGGCGAATCCCCCGAGCGAGCTGTCGAGCAGCGACAGGTCGGGCATCGTGAACAGGGGAACCGGGGGCACCTCGCCGGGCGCATAGCCGGCCACAGCCGGGACGGTCGGGGCGGAGGAGGAGCCGGGCGTGCTCACAGCGACGGGGACGGCCGGACGCGGCCCGCCGGCGCAGCCGGTAACCAGGACGCCCACGGTCGCGACGAGGGCCAGGATGCGGGGGACGGTGCTGCTCATGCAACGACCGTACCGAGCGGGCCTCGTCCGTCGGTCGCAGGGCCGTCGCACCTGTGTATCAATCCCGCGACACGGCCGCGATCATCCCCGAGGATGACGCGCATGGTGCCCGAGGCCGACGACATCGCCGCATCCGCCGACGAGGCTGGAAGACATGCACGCTCCCTCACCTTCTCGTCCTGTTCTCGTCGCGCGCGGTCTCGTCAAGCGCTACGGCCCGCTCACCGCCCTCGCGGGCGTGGACGTGACGATCGCCGCCGGCGAGGCCGTGGCCGTGATGGGCGCCTCAGGGTCGGGGAAGACGACCCTGCTGCACTGTCTCGCCGCAGTGATCGCCCCCGACGGCGGATCCGTCCGCCTCGGCCAGGACGATCCGGTCGAGCTCGTCGGCATGGACGAGACGGGACGCTCCGCCATCCGTCGCAGTCAGCTCGGTTTCGTGTTCCAGGAGCACCTGCTGCTGCCCGAGCTCACCGCCTTGGAGAATGCGGCTCTCCCGCTGCTCGTGCAGGGCGTGGCGCGTCACGACGCAGAGCAGCACGCCGCCGGATGGCTGCGTGCTCTGGGGCTCGCCGGCATGGAGGACCGCCGCATCGGCCAGCTCTCCGGCGGTCAGGCGCAGCGGGTCGCGATCGCCCGCGCTCAGGTGACGGGCGCGCCACTCGTCTTCGCCGACGAGCCCACCGGCGCTCTCGACTCGGCCACGTCCGCCGAGGTGATGTCGGCGCTCCTGCACGCCACGGTCGGACAGGGTCGCAGCCTCGTCGTCGTCACCCACGACGCCGACGTGGCGGCGCGCTGCCATCGCATCGTCCGGATGCGGGACGGCCGCATCCTCGACGCCGCGCCGATGAGCGAGGCGCAGCGATGAGCGCGGTCGCCACGCAGGGCGCGGTGCGACGCACGCTCACCCTGTCACGCCTGCTCGCCCGGCCGTCGCGGCAGTCACGTGCGGCCCTCGTGCTCCCGATCGTCGCCTTCGCCGCCACGACGACGCTGCTGCTGATCGTCGCCGGGGGCACGCGCATGTTCCTCACCGACGATCGCGGCGGGGCGTTCACCGGGATGTACGGCATCCTCGCCGTGCTCGCCCTCGTCCTGCTCGCCGTACCGCTGGCGACGCTCGGCGCCGCCGCCGCGCGCCTGTCGAGCCGGAGGCGCGACGATCGCCTCGCGACGCTGCGTCTGCTGGGGGCCACCTCCGGCGAAGTCGCGGCCATGACGGTGATCGAAGCAGCCGCGACGGCCGCCGTCGGCGCCGTCGCGGGTGCGATCGTCTACGTCGCCGCCCTGCCGCTCGTGGGCCTGCTGCCGTTCTTCGGCGGTCCGATCGGAACCGCGGCGGTATGGGCCGGTTTCGACGTGCTCGCCCTCGTGCTGGTGGGCGTCGTGGCGCTCGCGACCGTCAGCGCCACCCTCGGGCTGCGCCGTGTCGCGCTCACGCCGCTCGGCGTGCGTCGGCGTTCGGACCCCGCACCTCGCCGCCGCACCGCCGTGGTCGTCGGCGTGATCGGCACCGCCGCCGTCGCCCTCATCGTGCTGAATCTCTCGACCATCGGTCAGCTGGTCGGCCCCGCCGTCTCGCTCGCCCTCCTGCTGGGGCTGTTCGCCGGCTCCCTCGGACTGCTCAATCTCATCGGCACCCCGATCGTCGCCGCGCGCGGCCGCGCGATGGCTCGCCGCGCCGGGGATGCGGCGCACCTGATCGCCGGACGCGAGCTCGCCGCCCACGCCTCCGTCGCCTGGCGACGCGTCTCCGCGATCGCGATGGTCTCGTTCATCGCGGTGGTCGGCGGAGCGGGGATGAGCCTGGTCGCGCTCGCCGGTGACGACACGGCCGACAGCGGTACGGTGTTCGCCGACATCCGTACAGGCGTGCTCGTCACGCTCGTGTCGGCCTTCCTGCTCCTGGCGTGTTCCGTCGGGGTGACGCAGGCCGCATCCGTGCTCGAGGACCGCGAGCTGATCGTCGGCCTCGACCGCCTCGGCGTGCCCGCGACCGACCTCGCCCGCGCCCGCCGCATCACCGTGCTTCTCCCCCTGCGCTGGGCCGCGCTCGGCGGCGCACTCGCGGGCATCGCACTGAGCCTGCCGGTGATCGGCATCACCCTCGTCCTCGCGCCGACATCGCTGCTGATCATCGCCGTGACGTTCGCGGTCGGCGTGGCGCTCGTGCTGGCCTCGCTCGCCTCGACCGAACCTCTCGTGCGGGCGATCCGGCGGGCGGCCGCCTAGACGCTCCACAAGGTTGTCGAAATCTTTCGATACGCCCGCATGCGTTCTGCTAAGTTCCGTGGGAGCGCTCTCTGAGAGCGCTCCCAGAGCGAAGGAGCTTGAATGCGCGCGACGACGCGACACGTGAGACGCGACCTTGCCGTCGTGATGATCGGAGCACTGGCGACCGCCGGTGCGGTGTCTCTGCCCACCGCCGCGAGCGCGGCACCCATCGACTACGTGCAGAACGGCACGTTCACCTCCGGACACGAACCGTGGTGGTCTGCCGGGGTGGATGCGTTCCGCACCGACGGCGGCGTGTTCTGCGCCGATGTGCCCGCCACCGCCAACCCGTGGGACGTGCTGATCGGGCAGAGCGACATGCCGCTGACGGCGGGTGTCGACTACATCCTCAAGGCCGACGTGCGCGCGAGCGACCCCGCTACGCTCGTCACCCAGGTGGCCCCGAAGGTCGCCGATGCATCGTTCAGCACCTACACGAGCCAGACCGCCTCGCTCACGGATGCGTGGCAGACACTCAGCTACACCTTCACCGCCCGCGACTTCGGCCAGGGCACGGTCTCCGATCTGCAGTTCCGCCTCGGCGCGAACAGCACCCCCACCACCTTCTGTCTCGACAACGTCTCTCTCCTCGAGGAGGACTCCGTGCCGCCCGTCGATCCGGATCCCGTGGACCCGGTCGTCGGCACGGACCAGCTGCTGCCGAACCCGACGTTCGACAGCGGAACGGACCCCTGGTGGACGGCCGGTCCCGTGACGCTGTCGAGCCCCGACAGCAACCTCTGCGCCACCGTGACCGGCGCGACCGCCAACCTCTGGGACGTGCTCGTCGGACACAACGACATCCCCCTCCCCGGCGAGACGGCCTTCCGGCTCAGCTTCACCGCATCCGCCTCGGCTCCGGTGACGGCCTCGACCAAGGTCGGCACCTATTCGGGCGCGTCGACGCAGGACTTCGTCGAGCGCACCTTCACCGTGGGCACGACGGCGCAGACGTACTCCTACACGTTCGAGACCGCGCCCGCCGACACATTCCACCTCTCGCAGGTGCAGTTCCGCGTCGGCGGCGTGCCGGAGGGCACCGTCATCTGCTTCGACGATGTGACCCTCACCGGCACGAAGTACACCTACCAGGCCGATACCGGCCCGGCGGTGAAGGTCAATCAGGTCGGCTACCTCCCGCGCGGGCCGAAGCGCGCGACGGTCGTGACGGATGCGGCAGAGCCGCTCACCTGGACGCTCGAGGACGCGAGCGGCGCCGCCGTCGCGACCGGCGCCACGACTCCCGCAGGATTCGACGCGAGCGCCGGGGTCGACGTGCACACGATCGACTTCTCCGACGTCACCGCGACCGGCGACGGCATGCGGCTGCGCGTCGGCGCCGAGCTGAGCCACCCGTTCCGCATCGCCGCCGATGTGTTCCAGTCGCTGCGCACCGACTCGCTGCGCTTCTTCTACACGAACCGATCCGGCATCGCGATCGACGGCGACATCGCGGGCGCCGACTACGCGCGTCCCGCGGGACACGTGGATGAGGGCGCGAACCAGGGCGACGGCAACGTCGGCTGCCTCGAGCCCCAGACGTGGTCGGACGGCTGGACCTGCTCCGACCGACACGACGTCACGGGCGGATGGTACGACGCGGGAGACCACGGCAAGTATGTGGTCAACGGCGGCATCGCCGTCGCCCAGCTGCTGTCGGCGTACGAGCGCTCGCTTCCCGCCGGCACCGAGGCCGCTCTGGGCGACTCGACCCTGGCCGTCCCCGAGCGCGGCAACGGCACGCCCGACATCCTCGACGAGGCGCGCTGGGAGCTGGAGTTCCTGCTCAAGATGCAGGTTCCCGCGGGCGACCCGCTGGCGGGGATGGCCTGGCACAAGGTCACCGATCGCGCGTGGACGGGCCTGCCGCTGATGCCGCACGACGACCCGCAGGAGCGACTGCTGCACCGCCCGTCGACGGCAGCCACGCTGAACCTCGCTGCGACGGCCGCGCAGGCGTCGCGCCTGTTCGAGCCGTACGACGCGGCCTTCGCTTCGCGCCTGCGCGAAGCGGCCGAAACCGCCTACGACGCGGCTCTCGCACACCCGGACCTGCTCGCACCCGAGGAGGACGGGGTGGGCGGCGGCACATACGCCGACGACACCGTCACCGACGAGTTCTACTGGGCGGCGGCAGAGCTCTACCTCACGACCGGCAGCGACCGCTACCGCGACGAGGTCGAGAACAACCCGCTGCACACCGCCGACATCTTCACGGCGGGCGGCTTCTACTGGGGCGACGTCGCGGCTCTCGGGCGCATGCAGCTCGCACGGTTCGGCACGGACCTTCCCGACATCGACCGCATCCGTCAGTCGGTCGTGGATGCGGCGGAGAAGCTCATCGCCGACCAGAAGGCGCAGCCGTTCGGTCAGCCCTACGCCCCGAAGGAAGGACTGTACGACTGGGGCTCGAACTCGGCCGTGCTGAACAACCAGGTCGTGCTGGCGACGGCGTTCGATCTGACGCAGCGCCCGCGCTACGCGGACGCGGTCATCGAGGCATACGACTACCTGTTCGGCCGCAACGTGCTGGGGCAGTCCTATGTGACCGGCTACGGCACGAACGACTCACGCAATCAGCACAGCCGGTGGTACGCGAACGCTCTCGACCCGCAGCTGCCGCATCCGCCGATCGGCACGGTGGCCGGCGGACCGAACTCGTCGATCCAGGATCCGGTCGCGAGCGCCTGGCTCGCGGGGTGCGCACCGCAGGCCTGCTACGTCGACGACATCGGCGCGTGGTCGGTGAACGAGATCACGGTCAACTGGAACTCCGCGCTCGCGTGGGTGGCGTCCTTCGTCGCCGACCTCGGTGACGGCTTCGTCGCGGTGACCCCTGTCGCGGTCGACGACACCGCATCCGGAGCACCGGGCGAGCCGATCACCGTCGAACCGCTCGCCAACGACCGCGCCGGAGACGCCGACATCCCCTTGGATGCCGCGACCCTGACGCTGCTGGACGGCACCGGTGACGCTTCGGCCCGGGCGGCCGCGGCGCCCGTGAGCTCGGTGACGATCGCGGGCCAGGGCCGGTACGACCTCGACGGCGAGCGCATCGTCTTCACCCCCGAGGCCGGTTTCGTCGGCGCGGCGACGCCGGTCACGTACCGTGTGGCGGACACCCGCGGCACCGAGGTGACGGCGACGTTCACACCCACCGTGCGAGCGGCTGCCGCATCCGATCCCTCGACCGCTGCGCCCGCCGCAGCCGGGCGCGGATCCCTGCCGCAGACCGGCGTCGACACGTCACCGCTGTGGGCGCTCGGCGCAGCCGCACTCGCGCTGTTGGGCGCGGGAGCCTACCTCGTGCGACGTCGCCGCCGCGCGGCCTGAGCACATGACGAGGCCCCGGCGGGCATTACCCGCCGGGGCCTCGTCATCGCGTTCGCTGCGCCGGGCGGGCTGGGCTCGCCGTGCGTGGGCGCGGCCGCCATCGGCCCGAACTCCTGCGGATCCGAAGAGATCACCCGTTCGCGCTCCTGCTGAGCAGGAATTGCAGGAGTCCGGGCGCGAGGATTGCTTCTGACGGTGAATCAGTGCGCGGCGTCGTACGCCTCGAGAACAGCAGCGGGGACGCGCCCGCGTGCGCTCACCTCGTGACCGTTCGCAGCGGCCCATTCGCGCACGGCGCCGAGGTCGCGCGCGTCCTTCTTCGCGCCGCGGCCGCGGGTGGTGGTGCGCGATGCGCTGCCGATGGAGCGGCCCGCCTTGATGAACGGCGCGAAAGCCTCGCGGAGCTTTTCGGCATTCTCCTCAGAAAGGTCGATCTCATAGGACCGCCCCTCGAGAGAGAAGTGAATCGTCTTTCCCTCTTCAAGAACTTCGCCGTCGAGGTCGTCGATGAGTCGCGTGAAATGCTGTTTGGCCATAGCCAGGGAGTATGACACATCAACCTTTTGCAATTTCTCGACTTGCGAAAGGAATTGCAGTGCAGTTTGGGGCGGCGTGGGCCCACCCAAGGGATTCGAACCCGCGCAGCTCGTCATAACGTCGAACCGGTTCGCGTGGTGGCGGAGGAGTTCATCGATGCCGACGAACTGAAATCCATCCCAGACGGCGGGATGCAGGACGGCGTGGTGTGTGGCAACGCCGCACCGTTCGCTCCCGTCGCGCGCCACGGATAAGGCGAACCGACGCCACCTGGTGGATCGCGGTGGCCCAACAAGCACTTCGACGCCCAGTACGCAGCTACCCTCCTGGTCGGCCGCGCCCCTTGGCTGAAGGAGAGCAGCATGCCCCTCGCAGTGCCTAGAGTGACCGTTTTCGGCTGGGAGCGCGGCCGAAGATGCCAACCGTCAGGCGCCTCTTACTATTACTGGATGACCGCGCTGCGACAGGCTGTCCCGGAAGATGATCGCGCGCTCGCTGAGATCTCGTTCGAGTGCTGGGCTGAGTCCAACGACCCCGGCGACCGTTGGGCACAGGACCGTCCATTCTTCGGGCCACCCACGGATGCACGAGTGGAAGACGTGATCGTGGCGACAAGCAGTGATCGGCCGGTCGGCTATGTCCGAACACTTCACAGGCCCAGCGAGTACGGCGATTGGTACATAGCCGGCCTCGGCGTCTCGCCGGCCTCTCAATCAATGGGTGTGGGCCGAAGCCTCGTTGAAGCTGCCCTCGAGAGAGCCGTAATTGGAGGCGGCGCTCGCGTGTGGCTCAAGGCTCTCTCGACGAACGAACCAGGACTGCGCCTCTACCGTTCCCTTGGCTTCACAGAAGCAGCCCGATCCTCAGGGGCTTTCACGAGCCGGCCCGGCGTCGATGACCTACGACTGAGCATCAAACTGCCACCGGCGCCGTGAACGATCGTCTCAGGTCACCCCCAGTCGCTCGGCACCTGCCAGCCGAGAGCGGGGGAACCGTCCAGAGCGTCGCTGGAGCCCTACTCCAGTGCTCCTGCGCATGCAGACCGAGGACGACGGCGAATATGCGCGGCCCCCGCCCAAACTTTCATTTCGGCGGGGTTCGAACGCCGTCGCGTACCTTCACTCTTGCGGAGGGTGTGGGATTCGTCCCCACCGCCTCCTCCACACGCCGCTGCGCGGCGCGCGGAGCCTCGGGCGGCGTGGGCCCACCCGAGGGATTCGAACCCGCGCAGCTCGTCATAACGTCGAACCGGTTCGCGTGGTGGCGGAGGGTGTGGGATTCGAACCCACGGGACATTGCTGCCCACCGGTTTTCAAGACCGGGTCCTTCGGCCGCTCGGACAACCCTCCCGACGCGCAGAACGCACGCGCCGAACGGGCCGAGTCTAGTCGACGCGCCGGCGGCTCAGAGGCGGCGCAGCACCTCGGCGACGCCGCCGTCGAGCACGGATGCGGTGACCTCGCCCGCCGCATCCTGCACTTCCTGCGGCCCCTGCCCCATCGCGACCGCACGGCCGCCGTGCTGCTTCGCCCACGCGAACATGCCGACGTCGTTGCGGCCGTCGCCCATGACGAGCACATTCCCGGGCGCCACATCGAGCCAGTCGCGCACGAGCGCGAGCGCGGTGCCCTTGTCGACGCCCTTGGGGGCGATGTCGAGCCACGCCGTCCAGCCCACGGCGTACGAGACCTGATTGAGCCCCACCCGATCGACGAGCTCGACGAAGTCGCTCTCATCGTGCTCCGGAGAGACCACGACGACGCGGGTCACGGGCTGACGCGCGAGCTCCTCGAACGCCACCTTCGACGCACGGTCGAGGTTCCAGTCGTCCATGTAGTCGGTGTACTCGCGGCGTCCGTCGGGCAACTCGACGAGGTAGTGCGCGTCGGGCAGGTGCTCGCGCAGCAGGTTCAGCACCTCGGCGGCATCGAACGTCTCGACGTGCGTGCGCTCGTAGACGAGGGATACGGGATCCGCCCCGCCCACGCGTGCCATGATCACGGCACCGTTCGAGCACACGGCGTAGTCGGGTGCGATCTGCAGCAGCTCCTGGATGCCGCGGGTCGCCTCCCAGCTGCGCCCCGTCGCGAGCATCACCTCGTGACCGGCGCGTCGCGCATCCGCCACGGCCTCGACGATGCCGGGGCTCGGCGACTCGTCCTCCAGCAGCACCGTTCCGTCGATGTCGAGCACGATGAGCATGCGCGCCGCATCCGAGGTCGCGATCTCCTCCACCAGGGCGGCGGCCTCCGCCGGCGTCTCGATCTCGATCTCTCCGGTCTCCGGCAGCCGCGCCTCGCTCACGCGATCGGCTCCAGAACCTCGAGACCGCCGAGGAACGGACGCAGCACCTCCGGCACGGTGACCGAGCCGTCGGCGCGCTGGTGCGTCTCGAGAAGAGCCACGATCCAGCGCGTGGTCGCGAGCGTGCCGTTCAGCGTCGCGACCGGCTGCGTCTTGCCGTCTTCCGGGCGATACCGGATCGACAGACGCCGAGCCTGGTACGTCGTGCAGTTGCTCGTGCTGGTGAGCTCGCGATACGCATCCTGCGTGGGAACCCACGCCTCGATGTCGTACTTGCGGGCCGCGGACGAGCCGAGATCGCCCGCGGCGACGTCGATGACGCGGTACGAGAGGCCGAGATCCTGCAGCATCCGCTCCTGCATCCCGACGAGACGCAGGTGCTCGGCCTCCGCCTCCGCCGGGTCGACGTAGACGAACATCTCGAGCTTGTTGAACTGGTGCACGCGGATGATGCCGCGGGTGTCCTTGCCGTACGAGCCCGCCTCGCTGCGGTAACAGGTGGACCAGCCCGCGTAGCGCTTGGGGCCGCGGCCGAGGTCGAGGATCTCGTCCATGTGGTAGCCGGCCAGAGGCACTTCGCTCGTTCCCACGAGATAGAGGTCCTCGTCGTCGAGGTGGTACACCTCTGCGGCGTGCTTGCCGAGGAATCCGGTGCCGCGCATGACCTCGGGGCGCACGAGCGTCGGCGGGATGATGGGTGTGAACCCGGCCTGCAGGGCACGATCGAGCGCGAGGTTCATCAGCGCGATCTCGAGACGCGCACCGACACCGGTGAGGAAGTAGAACCGACTGCCGGAGACCTTGGTTCCCCGCTCCATGTCGATCGCGCCGAGCAGCTCGCCGATCTCGAGGTGGTCGCGCGGGGTGAAGTCGAACGACGGGATCTCGCCGTGCGTACGCAGCGTCACGAAGTCGTCCTCGCCGCCGACGGGCACCCCCTCGATGACGATGTTCTCGATCTTCGCCAGAGCGTCGGCGGCTGCCTCTTCGGCCTCGGTCACGGCGGCCTGCGCAGCCTTGACCTGTGCGCTCAGCTCCTTCGCCTCGGCGACGAGCGCAGCCTTCTCCTCCTTGGGAGCGGCGGCCACCCGCTTGCCGTGCGCATTCTGCGCGGCGCGCAGCTCTTCGAACGCCGTGATGGCCGAGCGTCGGTCACGATCTGCGGCGAGCGCCGCATCCACCGTCTCCGCGGACTCGCCGCGGGCTTCCTGCGAACGCTTGACGAGCTCGGGGTTATCGCGAAGGAGGGCCAGATCGATCACCCGTGAAGTCTAGACGTGGTGGGTGCGCTCGGATTCCGCCCGCCGTGTCCCACTTCCCGCAATGCATGTCCCACTTCCCGCAATGCATGTCCCACTTCGCGCAGAAATTGACCCCAGAAACTGCGGCAAGTGGGACACGGATGCGGAGACCGCCGAAACCTGCGGCAAGTGGGACATGCGGACAAGACGGTCTCGAGCAGCACCACCGCCCGAGACGCCACAGTGCGCACGCGGCCCTACTCTGTGAGCATGACCTCGGATGCTGCCGCCGTTCGGCGCGCGGCGCTGGTCTACAACCCTGTGAAGGTCGACGCCCGTCGCTTGCGGGCACAGGTCGTGCATGCCGCGGAGAGCGCGGGATGGGGCACGCCTCTCTTCTTCGAGACGACCCCCGACGATCTCGGTCAGGGTCAGGCGCGCACAGCCCTCGCGCAGGGGGCGGATGCGGTGCTCGTCGCCGGCGGCGACGGCACGGTGCGCGCCGTCGCCGAGGCCCTCGCGCACACGGGCGTCCCTCTGACGATCGTGCCCAGCGGCACGGGCAACCTCCTCGCCCGCAACCTGCGGCTCCCCCTGGACGATCCCGACCGCGTGATCGCCACCGCCTTCGCCGGAGACACGGTGCAGATCGACGTCGGCTTCGCCCAGCTTCACCGGGTCGACGGGACGACTCAGACCCACGCGTACGTGGTGATGGGCGGTATCGGACTGGATGCGGCGATGATCGCCAACACGCGCCCGTCGCTGAAGAAGAGCGTCGGCTGGGTCGCCTACGTCGACGGAGCGGCGCGCTCGCTCGTGGGGGCCGCTCCGTTCCGGATCGTCTATCAGGTGGGAGACCAGCGTCTGCACTCGGCCCGCGTGCAGAGCGTTCTGTACGCCAACTGCGGGTCGCTGCCGGCGGGGCTCTCCCTCATTCCGGAAGCCTCCGTGACCGACGGCACGATGGACGTCGTGCTGTTCCAGCCGAAGGCGTGGTGGGGATGGCTGTTCGTCTGGCGCCGGGTCGCCTGGGACAACAGCGTGCTGCGCCGATTCCGCGCCGGCCGTCGTGTGCTGCAGCTGCGCACGCGCGACAATGCCGTGCGCTACATGCGCGGTCGCACGATGGAGGTTGCCGCGGCGGAGCCGCATCCGGTGCAGCTCGACGGCGACGAGTTCGGCGAGGCCGTGCGGATCGTGAGCCGCATCGACGCGGCAGCACTTCGGGTGACGGTGCCGGCGGGGCACGACCTCAGCCGGC
Organism: Microbacterium sp. SORGH_AS_0428; assembly: GCF_031453615.1. Taxonomy (NCBI): domain Bacteria; kingdom Bacillati; phylum Actinomycetota; class Actinomycetes; order Micrococcales; family Microbacteriaceae; genus Microbacterium; species Microbacterium sp. SORGH_AS_0428. Next base: position 1,442,579 of record NZ_JAVIZT010000001.1, read on the forward strand.
TCTGACTGTCAACCCTTCGCCGCCGATTCGATCGCGTTCGCAAGGATGATCGGGTGAGCAGTCCCACCCTCGTCTGGTTCCGCGACGATCTGCGCCTGGCCGACAACCCGGCCCTGCGCGCGGCGATCGACCGCGGCGAACCGGTCGTCGGCGTGTACCTGCTGGATGAGGAGTCGCCCGGCGTCCGAGCCCTCGGCGGCGCCGCCCGCTGGTGGCTGCACCACTCGCTCGCCTCCCTCGGCGAGCGCCTGCGCGAACGCGGCGGATCCCTGGTGCTCCGCCGGGGCGCCGCCGCATCCGTTCTGCCCGAGCTGGTCTCGGATGCGGGGGCCGGCGCCGTCTTCTGGAACCGCCGCTACAGGGGGCCGGAACGCGAGATCGACGCCGGCCTCAAGCAGAGCCTGCGCGAAGGCGGGCTCGAGGTGCGCTCGTTCCCGGCGTCGCTCCTGTTCGAACCGTGGACGGTGCGCACCGGCTCCGACACCCACTTCTCCGTGTTCACGCCCTTCTGGCGCGCGTGCCTGCATCTTCCCGCCCCGCGGGCGCCACTGCCCGAGCCGCGCGAGATCGCGGGGATGGGCAGGCCACCCGCATCCGATGCCCTCGAGGACTGGGACATGCTGCCGACGCGCCCCGACTGGGCCGGGGGCCTGCGCGAGACGTGGGAGCCCGGCGAGCCAGCCGCCCGCGCGCGCCTCAGGCACTTCCTGACGCACGACCTTCCCGGCTACGACACGGCGCGCGACGAGCCCGCAGCGGGAGTGACCTCCCAGCTGTCGCCGCGCCTGCGCTGGGGGGAGCTGAGTCCCTTCACGATCTGGCATGACACCCTCGCGACGGGCGCGGATGCGGGACGCTTCCTCTCCGAGCTGGGCTGGCGCGAGTTCGCGTGGCACACCCTGTTCCACTTCCCCGATCTCGCCCGGAAGAACCTTCGTCCGACCTTCGACGCCTTCCCCTGGCCGCGCCTGCAGCCCTCGCACCTCGAGGCGTGGCAACGGGGACGCACCGGCGTCCCCCTCGTGGATGCGGGGATGCGGGAGCTCTGGCACACCGGCATCATGCACAACCGCGTGCGGATGGTCACCGCCTCGTACCTGATCAAGAACCTCATGATCGACTGGCGCCACGGCGAGCAGTGGTTCTGGGACACGCTCGTCGACGCGGATGCGGCCTCCAACCCCTTCAACTGGCAGTGGGTGGCGGGTTCGGGCGCCGACGCAGCACCGTACTTCCGGATTTTCAACCCCCGGACCCAAGCCGAGAAGTTCGACAAGGATGGCTTTTACGTCTCGCAGTGGGCTCCGGATTCCGCATCCCTGGACCCGCTCGTCGACTTGGGGGCATCGCGCAAGCGCGCGCTGGACGCGTACGAGAACGTCAAAGCTGCCGCGCGCTGAGCGCTCCTGGAAGGACACCGACATGCCCCGCACCGCCCGCCGTCTCCTGCTTCCGCTCGTGGCAGCCGCCGCATTCGCACTCGCCGGGTGTGCGGCTGCCGGCCCCGATGTCTCCCCCGTCGAGGTCGGCGACGCACCGACGGACGCGACCGCACCCGGCACCACCCTGTCGGTCGGCGACACCGCCTGGGTGAAGGTGCCCGCCGCCAGCGGCGACACGGAACTCGTGGGGGCGACCGTGCTCTCCATGGATCCTCTGGATCCGGAGAAGATCGACGGCTACATGGAGAAGGCGGAGCTGAGCAGCCGGCATCCGTTCGCGATCGTGGTGCAGTACACGTGGACGCCGGTGAGCGAGTACGACAGCACGACGCGCAGCGTGCCCCTCATCCCGATCGAGGCGGACGGCTCGTTCGCCGGCTGGCTCGCCAACGACATCGGAAACGTCGGGATGGGCGACGCGGACGCGTGCGGCCTGGCCCTTCCGGAACCGAAGAACGGGACCGCGCTGGAATGCTGGGTGGCCCTGACGACGGGGCCGGACCTGGGCGGAGTGGAGTTCAACGGCACCACCCGCAACGACACCTTCCCCGACGAGGAACATCCGTACGCGGGGCAGCCCGTCACCTGGAAGCCCTGACGCCGGCCCGACTCCGGCGCGCCGCGGAATGCGCGGGCACGCAACGGGGTTGCCCACGAAGATGAGCATCACCGTTTCCGTCCTCGACCTCGTTCCCGTGCGCACCGGCCAGAGCAGCGCCCAGGCTGTCGCCGCATCGCTCGACCTCGCCGAACGCGCCGATGAGCTGGGCATCGGCCGTTACTGGTTCGCCGAGCACCACAACATGCCCGCGGTGGCATCGACCAGCCCGCCCGTGCTGATCGCCGCCGCCGCCGCACGCACGAAGCGGATGCGGGTCGGCTCGGGTGGCGTGATGCTCCCCAACCACTCGCCGCTCATCGTGGCCGAGCAGTTCGCCGCGCTCGAGGCGCTGGCGCCGGGGCGCATCGACCTCGGCATCGGCCGCGCACCCGGCAGCGACCCCGTCATCACGCAGTTGCTGCGCCGCAGCGGCACCACGAGCGACGTGGAGCAGTTCCCCCAGCACATCTCCGACATCCTCTCGCTCACGAGCGACGCGGGCGCCACGGTGCGCTTCACCTCCGGCGACACCTACAGCGTGCATGCGACGCCCGCCGCGACGACCCTTCCCGAGGTGTGGCTGCTCGGCTCGAGCGACTACTCCGCGCAGCTGGCCGCCGCATCCGGCCTGCCCTACGTCTTCGCGAACCACTTCGCCGGAGACGGGCTCGAGCGCGCGCTGACGCTCTACCGCGACCAGTACCAGCCTTCCGAGGCCCACCCGAGTCCGCGCACCTTCGTCACGGCCAACGCGGTCGTGGCGCCGACGGAGGCCGAAGCGTGGGAGCGTGCGCTGCCGCAGGTGCGCATGATGTCCCGCATCCGCTCCGGACGCCCGCTGGTGCCCATGGAGACCGTCGAGCAGGCGCGGGATGCGGAGGCGCGCGACAACCTCGGCGCGCACATCATCGACAACGCCCGGCGCACGTGGTTCGTCGGGGCGCCGGAGCAGGCCGCGGACGCGCTCCGCGCGTTCTCGACGCGCTACGGCGTGGACGAGATCATGGTCTCCCCCGTCGCCGGCGCCTACGACGCGGAGCCCCTGGACGCCGCGGGCGGGCGCGTCCAGACGCTGGAACTGCTGACGCCGCTGCTCGCCGCCTGAGGCGGGCCGGTCAGGCCTCCGGCTCGCCGCTGACGAGCGCGCGCAACCAGTCGCGGGCCTCGACGAACACGTCGTCGGAGTAGCGCTCCGGATATCGGTTGATCGCGCGGTCGGCGCGCGGGTACGAGCCGAGGAAGATCACCTTCGGGCTGAAACGGCGCAGTCCCATGAGCGCGTCGGCCACCCGTTCGTCGAGAACGTGGCCGTCGGCGTCGATCACGAAACGGTAGCGGCCGAGGGCGTCGCCGATCGGACGGGATGCGAGCAGCGACAGGTTGATCCCGCGGGTCGCGAACTGCTCCAGCATCTCCATGAGCGCGCCGGGGTACTCCTCCGGCAGCTCCACGATGAGCGAGGTCTTGTCGGCTCCGGTGGGCGCCGGCGGCGCCACGGTGCGCGCCACGAGCACGAAGCGGGTGACGGCGTCCTTCTTGTCGCCGACTCCTTCGGCGAGCAGATCGAGCTCGTGGTGCTCCAGGATCCCGGGAGGGGCGATGGCCGCATCCGCGTCGCTGGTCCCGTCGAGCAGGCCGAGAGCGGCCGCGACGTTGCTGGATGCCGGCAGGTGCGCGTGAGCGGGAAGCTCACGACTCAGCCAGTGCAGGCACTGCGCGTAGGCGACGGGGTGCGCGGCCACGAGCGAGACGTCTTCGAGACGCTGCCCGGGTCGGCCGACCAGCACGAAGCTGACCGGTACGAGGTACTCGCCGATGATGCGCAGCCCCGGCATCGTGGCCAGCGCGTCCTGCGCCGTGGAGACGCCGCCGTCGACCGAGTTCTCGATCGCGATCATCGCCGCATCCGATCGCCCCTCGACGACGTCCGCGAGCGCTTCGCCCACGTTGCGCACCGAACGCCAGATCTGGCCGCGCGCCTCGGGCACCTGGGCGAGAGCCGCTTCCGTAAAGGTGCCCGCCGGACCCAGATAGCTGTAGGTACGACGGGCGACGGGTGCGGTGCTCACGGGCACTCAGCCTAGACCGCCCCCGGCGGGCTGCGGTGAACACCGGAAATGACACCGCTGCGCGCGCGGAGAGTGACGACACCCTGTCGGCACGGCAGACTAGGGGCATGAGCCGTGCCGGACAGCCTGCTGAGCCTTCTGATCTGATCGACATCGACGAGCTGATCGCCGCCTACTACGACCTGAAGCCCGACGCTTCGGTGCCCGCGCAGCGGGTCGTTTTCGGCACGAGCGGACACCGCGGATCGAGCCTGTCGACCAGCTTCAACGAGAACCACATCCTCGCCACCACCCAGGCGATCGTCGACTACCGGGCGGGCCAGGGCATCACCGGCCCGCTCTTCCTCGGCCGCGACACGCACGGGCTGTCACTCCCGGCCGAGCGCACGGCCATCGAGGTGCTCGTCGCCAACGGCGTGGACGTACGCGTCGACGCCCGTGACTCGTGGGTTCCCACCCCGGCGCTCAGCCACGCGATCCTCACCTACAACCGCGATCGCACCGCCGACGACACGGGCCGCGCGGACGGCATCGTCGTGACGCCCTCGCACAACCCGCCGCGCGACGGCGGCTTCAAGTACAACCCGCCCCACGGCGGACCTGCCGACACCGACGCCACCTCGTGGATCGCCGACCGCGCCAACGAGCTCATCGCGGCGGGCCTCACGGGCGTCAAGCGCACCCCCTACGCCGACATCGACGGCGACACCCTCGCGCAGTACGACTTCCGCGAGGCGTACGTACGCGACCTCGACGCGATCATCGACATCGAGGCCATCAAGAAGGCCGGCATCCGCATCGGCGCCGACCCGCTGGGCGGCGCCTCCGTCGACTACTGGGCACTGATCGCCGAGCACTACGGGCTCGACCTCACCGTCGTGAACCCCGATGTCGACCCGACGTGGAAGTTCATGACGCTCGACTGGGACGAGAAGATCCGCATGGATCCGTCCTCACCCAACGCCATGGCGGCGCTCGTCGCCCGCCGCGACGAGTACGACATCCTCACCGGAAACGACGCGGATGCGGATCGCCACGGCATCGTCACCCCCGATGCGGGCCTCATGAACCCGAACCACTACCTCGCGGTCGCGATCGACTACCTGTTCTCGCACCGGCCCGGCTGGCCGGCAGAAGCCGCCGTGGGCAAGACCCTCGTGTCTTCGATGATCATCGACCGCGTCGTCGAGGCCCTCGGTCGCACCCTGTACGAGGTCCCGGTCGGCTTCAAGTGGTTCGTCCCCGGCCTGCTCGACGGCTCGGTCGCCTTCGGCGGCGAGGAGTCCGCCGGCGCATCCTTCCTCCGCCAGGACGGCACCGTCTGGACCACCGACAAGGACGGCATCCTGCTGTGCCTGCTCGCCGCCGAGATCCTCGCGGTGACCGGCAAGACCCCCTCGCAGCGCTATGCGGAGCTCGAGGACACCTACGGCGCATCCGTCTACCAGCGCGTCGACGCTCCGGCGACCCCGGAGCAGAAGGCGGCGCTCGCGAAGCTGTCGCCGGATGCGGTCACCGCCACCGAGCTCGCCGGCGAGCCCATCACCGCCAAGCTCTCGCACGCTCCCGGCAACGGCGCGGCGATCGGCGGCCTCAAGGTCGTGACGGCGGATGCGTGGTTCGCCGCGCGTCCCTCCGGCACCGAGGACGTCTACAAGCTGTACGCGGAGTCGCTGCGCGGCGAGGCCCACCTGCACGACGTGCAGGACGAGGCCCGTGCCGTCGTGTCCGAGGCCCTCTCCGGCGCCTGACCCTCGGCGGGGGGCTCTTCCGCATCCGGCGCCGGCCGCATCCCTTTCCCGCGAGACTGCATTTCCTACACGAAATCACTGGGTTTACCCGTGATCTCGTGATGAAGATGCAGTCTCGCGGGCTTGGGGGGGTAACGAGCGGTGCACGAAAGGAGGGCGGAGCCGGTGTGCGGCTCCGCCCTCCTTTCGTGGTTACTCCGCGGCCGAGCGGCGCCGCGTGGTGACGCCGACCAGCAGCGAGCCCAGCAGCAGCGCCCCGAGGGCGAACGGCAGGGTCGGGCCGAGGTCGAGCCCCGTCACGGCCAGCGGACCGGATGCGGCGCGCACCTCCAGCGGCACCCAGCCGATGACGGCGCCGGACGCATCCGTCACGACCAACCGGTGCTGGCCCGTGGGTGCATCCGCCGGGATCGAGACTGTGATCTCCCCCGCGGCCGACACGACCTTCGTTCCGAGGTGGACGGGCGTCGAGAACAGCCACGCGTCGACCGACGAACCGGCGCGCGAGGCGCCGACGCCGATCGTGATCGACGATCCGGCCGTCACCACGCTCGGAGCCGTGATGCCGCCGCGCGTCGCATCGGTCAGGGCCGACGCCGCGGGCGCCTGCGCACCACCGGTGCCCGGCTCGCCGGGGTTGCCGGGCTCTCCCGGCGTGCCGGGCCCACCCGGACCCCCGGGGTTTCCGGGGTTGCCGGGAGCCGCGACGACCACGACAGCGGCCGACGTGGCCGTGCCCGCGGCGAAGCCGTCGGCGGATGCGGTGACGACCGCGCGCAGCTCGTGGCCGAGGTCGGCCTCGGTCGCCGTGTATGCGGCCGCGTTCGCGGACTCGATCGGCTGACCGTCACGCGTCCACGCGTAGGCGAGGGCGGCGCCGGCGGGGTCGCTGTCCTCGACCTGGGCGGTCAGGGTCGCACCCACCTCGGCAGTGCCCGCGAGCGACACGGCACCGACGACGACGTGACGCGTCACCGCGATCGTCACGGTGCGCGAGGTGCCGTCGACGGCCGTGACCGTGATGGATCCCGCGCCACCCGCATCCGCGGGCTGCACGATCTCCACCGCAGCCTCGTCGTCGACCGCCACGGCCCCGATCCTCGGCCAGGCGGCGCCGTTCGTGTCGATCGTGTATGCGTCGCGAGCCGGATCGAATCCGTCGAGCAGCGCATCGCCGACCGTGACGCGCGCGAGGTCCGTCACGTTCGACGGGGATGCCGCGAGCGCGTTGATCTCGACCTCGGACACGATCATGTGCGTGTTCTCACGGGCCTGCATCACCACGCGTACCTCGTCGGCGACGACACCGCCCAGCGGGACCTCGACGGTCGGCGCGCCGGACTCGGGAACCGGAACCGCGATGTCCTCGCCGGCGATCCAGTCACCGCCCGCGGTGCGGTGCTCCACGCGGAGGGACTGGGCCCAGCTGGCCGTGCCGTCGCGATAGAAGTACACCTTCACGTGGGACACCTGCTGGCGCGAGCTGAGCACGTACGTCAGGGTGTCCTGCGTGTTCTTGGTGCCGGAGCGCCAGTTGGACCACCCCTTGTCCGTCGTGATGCCGTTCTTCGTGCGGTCGACGCTGTAGCTCGGGCTCTCGGTGAAGGTCGCCGACGCCTTGCTGTCGCCGGCGACGTTCCGCGTGCCCGGCGTCGTCACGATGACGCTCAGGCGCGCCTCGATCGTGGCGCCGCCGGGCACGGTGATCGCGCCCGGAACCGTGACGGTGCCAGGCTGCGCGAAGTCGGCGTCGCGGACGCCGCTGAAGTCCCAGCTCACCGCAGCGTCGTAGGCCGTCCCTCCCAGGCGCACCTCGGCGGGCACCGTCGCGGGCGCGGCCGCCGCGACGCGCTCGAGCGTCGCACCGGCGTACGTCGTGATCGAGACGGGACGCGTCGCGGTGTACGCACCGATCTCAACGGTGGCCGCGACCTCGAAGCCCGCGCCGAAGACGTCCGTCCCGGAGCCCGGCACCTGCACGGTACCGGCGGCCGAGAAGTCCACCCCGGTCGGGTCCCACGCGACGGGGGCCGTGCGCTGCACGCCACCGCGGTAGTTCAGGGTGACAGTCGCGGGCAGCTCGGGCTCCTCGCCGACGGCCGTCGCCGCGGTGACGGGCGCGACGCTCGTCACCCGCGTGGACGCGATCGTCCAGCGCTGGTTGCCGCCGTTGTTCGAGGTCCAGGTTCCCACCGTCGTACCGTCGGCCGTGCCCTGCCCGTTCACATCCAGCACGCGCTCGGCAGACGCGCTCAGCAGCGAATAGGTGCGTCCGTCGGTGGTGGAGGGGATCCACTGCAGCGCCGGATCGGATGCGGCGGCGGCCGCATCCGTCGGCACGAGCGTCGTGCTCGTACCGTTCACCGCGAGGAAGCGCCCGTCACCCGCCTCGAGGGCGATGCGGTGGCGGTTCGTTCCTTCACCCGAGATCGAGTGCACGGTCCACGCCTGAGCGGGGGCCGCATCGGCGGTCGTCACACCGGTGCGGATCGCGAGGCCGTTCGGGTCGGCTGCCAGGGCCTTGCCGCTCTGGACTCCGAAGAGCTGGTACGTCTCGCCGTCTTCGAAGACGGCCGCATCCGCCGCGACGCCCGAGACGCCCGAGACGACGAGCGTGGTGACCGACTTCGCCGGCAGCGTCACCGTCGCCGACTTGGATGCCGCGTCGACGGGGACGGCCGTGCCCGTCACGAGCGCGTGGTCGGTGACATCGCCGGCCGACGACTCGGTCGTCACGATGGGGGTCACCGTGGCACCGGGCGCGATGGTCGCGAAGCGGGACAGGTCGACCTGCACCGTGCGCTCGGACGCCTCGGAGTTGATGTGCACCAGGGTCACGCCGTCACCCTCGGCCGTCAGGGCCGCGGTGGTCTGCGTGTCGTCGGTGGGGATGAGGCGGTCGCCGGGCTCGATGTAGTGCGTGAAGTTGCGCACGGTGTTGAACTTCGAGTTCGTCAGCACCTGGCAGGACGGGTCCGCGTCGCCGTCGGCGATGCGTCGCTCCGAGTTGCCGTCGGCGTTGCAGTCGAAGTCGATGAAGACGCTGCCCCAGTTCAGCTTCTCGACCTTCTCCATGTTGTAGAGGTCCTCGACGGGCTGCCAGAACACCCAGGCGGTGGGCTCGAGCTCGCGCAGGTCGTCGACGATGCGCGTCGCCATGCCGATGCCGTTCTCGATGTTGGTCTGGTTGAAGCCGCTGCCGCCGTTCCAGTCACCCTCGACCTCGCTCATCCACAGCGGTTTGTCGGAGGCCTTGGCGATGTCGCGCACGATGAGCCGGTCGCCGGTGCCGTAGGTGTGCACGTTGAGCTGGTCGACGAGCCCCTTGGACTCGGCGCTCCAGCCGTTCCAGTTCTGCACGAACTTCGACGGGTTCGTCTCGTCCATCGCCGAGATGCTCACGTCGGTCGTCGTACCGGGTTCGGCCAGACGCGCGGCGAGCGCCTTGATCATCTGATCCTGCCGCGTCGGGCCGATGTGAGCACCCTCCTGACGGCTGGCGCTCGTGGGCCACGTCGCGCCGTTCGGGATGCGGGTCTGCCAGTAGTCCGTGTTGGGCTCGTTGAACGGGTCGAGGGTGTCGAAGGTGATGCCGTGGGCCTTCTCGAGCTCTTCGACCACGTTCACGAGATAGCTCGAGAACGCCGCCATGTCCTCGGGGGCGAGCTGCTCGCTCGTGGCGTTGTTGATGCCGCCCGAGACATAGCCGCTCTGCGTGAGGAAGTACGGCGGGGAGTTGCTGAAGGCCTCCCAGTGGGTGATCTTGTCCTTCAGCGCATCCAGCCACCAGCGCTGGCCGGCATCCGCGTCCCAGTTGTAGTGGTCGGGGTTCTCGCCGTCCCATGCCGCCGCGTAGCGGTCGCGGTCGGCGTAGTCCGAGGTGATCTCGCCCTTGTCGTCACTCTCCCCGAGATCCGGGTTCCACCATCCGGGTACCGCGCCGCCGGGACGCAGGTACGACGGGACGTCGGTCGCGTTGCCGCCGCCGATGTTGTAGCGCGCGATGTTGAGGTTCAGGCCGTCCTCGCCGAAGACGGCGTCGAACAGCTTCTGCCGCACCTCCGTGGGGTAGCCGCCGGTCGCGTTGGCGAACCAGACGAGGCTCGTGCCCCATCCTTCGAACGGGTCCGACGCGATCGCGGGATTCGGAGTGATGCGCACGCTGCTCGCGGCCTGGGCCTGCGGCGGTGAGACCGCGGCTCCCGCGACGAGCGCACCGGCGCTGAGGGTTCCGACGCACAACAGCGACAGGAATCTGAGGGACTTCATCGTCGATCCTTCCGGCCGCGTCCTCGCAGCCCTGGGGGGATGGTGTTTCGTGTTGACGTAAACATGTTGACGTCAACACGCAACATAGCGGATTCCCAGCCGCGCGCACAACGTCTGCGTCACGCCACCGCACCGGCGCGCATCCGCCATCCGTCCGGCGCGCCCGCATCCGCATCCACCCCGCATCCGCCGGGCTCGCTCGGTACTCACCACTCTCCGCGAGACTGCATCTCCGTCACGAGATCACGGTGATTACCCGTGATCTCGTGCTCGAAATGCAGTCTCGCGGGGGGGATAAGGGGGTTCCCGGCCTCGCGGCGGGAAGGGAGGCGCCGGGCGCGCGGGTCAGCGGATGCGGGGACCGGAGCTCTGGCGCACGACGAGCTCGGTCGGCACGAGCGTGCGGTCGTCGACGCTCTCACCCTCGATCTCGGCGAGCAGCGCTCGGATCGCGCCGGAGCCCAGGCGGTCGAAGTGCTGCCGCACGGTCGTGAGCGGAGGCCAGTAGTTGGCCGAGTCCGGCATGTCGTCGAAACCCACGACGCTGACGTCTCCGGGGACCGCGCGACCGGCCTCGTGCAGGGCGCGCACGAGGCCGAGCGCCATCTGGTCGTTGGAGACGAACACCGCGGTGACCGATGCGTCCTGCGCGAGCCGCGTGCCGATCTCGTACCCCGAATCGGCCGTCCAGTCGCCGACCTCCACCGCGGGCACGGATGCACCCCGGCGCTCGAGGGTCTCGCGCCAGGCGTCACGCCGGCGCTCGGCCGCGTACGACTCGAGCGGACCCGACACGTGCCACACGGTCTCGTGCCCGAGATCCAGCAGGTGCTCCGTGGCCAGGCGGGCGCCCTGCGCCTGATCGTTGTCGACGACCGGGTAGGCGTAGGCCGCGTGCGAGTCGAGGACCACGACCGGCAGTCCCGTGGGCAAGGCGATCTCCGACTCGTCGAGACGGTGCGACTCGATCAGGATGATCACGCCGTCGACGGCGTGCTCGCGCAGCCGCACGAAGGCGCCGGAGACGTCGGACTGCGAGGCCGTCTCTACCGTGATGAGCGTCAGCGAGTACCCGGCGGATGCGGCGACGGAGGCGACCGCATCCAGGGTCCGGGTGTTGCCGTAGCTGGAGAGCGAGAACATGATCACGCCGATGGAGCGGAACTTGCCCGAGCGCAGCGCGCGGGCGGCGCTGTTGGGCCGGTAACCCAGCTCGTCCATGGCGGCCAGGACGCGGGCCCGGGTGTCGGGGTCCACATTGGACCGCCCGTTCGCGACGCGTGACACGGTCTGGCCGGAGACGCCCGCGAGAGCCGCCACATCTGCCATCGAGGTCTCGCGCCGGCGCGCACGAGGTTCGCCCGGTGTTGCTGCCGTGACGTGGCTCATGCCCGGATCCTCCTCGATGTTGACGTTGACATGTTAGCGAGAGCGGAGTTATGTTTACGTCAACATACCGCGGAACCCGAATTCTGCGGAGCATTGCGTTCACAGAAGAGGCATCGGACGATGACGACCACAGCGGCTCCCCCACCCGCGCTCCGCACACCTAAGCGGCGGCGCTTCGCGGTCGACCAGAAGGGCTGGTTGTTCGTCGCCCCCTTCGCGATCGTGTTCGCACTCGTGTTCCTGGCGCCGCTCGTCTACTCGCTGTACCTCAGCTTCTTCCGCGAGCAGATCGTGGGCGGCAACGCGTTCGTCGGACTCGACAACTACTTCACCGCGTTCACCGACACCAAGCTGTGGGACGGGTTCCTGCGCGTTCTGCTGTTCCTGATCATCCAGGTGCCGATCATGCTCGTGCTGGCACTCGCCGCCGCACTCGCGATCGACAGCGCACGTCTGCACGCCTCCGGCTTCTACCGGATCGTGATCTTCCTGCCCTACGCGGTGCCGGCCGTCGTCGCGGTCCTCATGTGGGGCTACATCTACGGCGACCAGTTCGGCCTCGCCGGCAACATCAACGACCTGTTCGGCGCCCAGGTGATCACGCCCTTCGTGCCCGAGTGGATGATGGTGTCGATCGGCAACATCGTCACCTGGCAGTTCGTCGGCTACAACATGCTGATCTTCTACTCGTCGCTCAAGACCATCCCCGGTGAGCTCTACGAGGCCGCATCCCTCGACGGCGCCGGAACCTGGCGCACGATCTTCTCGATCAAGCTGCCGGCGCTGCGCGGCTCGATCGTCATCGCCACGATCTTCTCGATCATCGGCAGCTTCCAGCTCTTCAACGAGCCGAACATCCTCAAGCCGCTGGCCCCCAACACGATCACGACGTTCTACACGCCCAACATGTACGCGTACAACCTGTCGTTCGCCGGCCAGCAGTACAACTACGCCGCCACCGTCGCGATCATCATGGGCCTCATCACCGCGATCGTCGCCTACGTCGTGCAGCTGCGCGGATCCCGTCAGGAGATGCGATGACCGCCCCCGCCTTCGCCCGCACCTCGCCGTTCATGCGGCGGAAGTCGCTCATCCTCACCATCGTGATGAGCCTGTTCATCCTCTACACGCTGCTGCCGCTGTTCTGGCTGCTGATCAACGCCACGAAGGAGCAGGGCGACCTGTTCACGACGTTCGGTCTGTGGTTCGGCAACGGTTTCCACCTGTGGGACAACATCGTGGAGACCTTCACCTACCGTGACGGGATCTTCCTGCGGTGGCTCGGCAACACCCTGCTCTACGTCGTCGTCGGCGCCGGCGGCGCCACGCTGCTCGCCACCCTCGCCGGCTACGGCCTGGCGAAGTACAACTTCCGCGGCCGCAAGGCGGTCTTCGCGGTCGTCATCGGCGCGGTGGCCGTGCCCGGCACCGCCCTCGCCGTCCCCACCTTCCTCATGTTCAGCCAGATGGGTCTGACCAACACCCCGTGGTCGATCATCATCCCCTCGCTCATCAGCCCGTTCGGCCTGTACCTCATGTGGGTCTTCGCCAGCGACGCGGTGCCCACCGAGCTGCTGGAAGCGGCCCGCATGGACGGCGCCGGCGAGTTCCGCACCTTCTTCACGATCTCGGTGAAGCTGCTCACCCCCGGCATCGTCACGGTCGTGCTGTTCACGGTCGTCGCCACCTGGAACAACTACTTCCTGCCGCTGATCATGCTGAGCGATCCCGCCTGGTATCCGCTCACGGTCGGTCTGAACCAGTGGAACGCGCAGGCGACGGGTGCCGCCGCCGAGCCGATCTACAACCTCGTGATCACGGGCTCGCTCCTGTCGATCATCCCCATCGTCGTCGCCTTCCTCATGCTGCAGCGGTTCTGGCAGTCGGGGTTGAGCGCCGGAAGCGTCAAGCAGTGACGAGGGGCACTGTCTGACACCCGATTCCCCCTCACCACCGGCGCGTCCTGCTCCGGCATCCACAACAACGAAGTGAAGGAAAGTCCCATGTCACACATGCGCAAGGGTTCGGTGCTGCGTCGCGCCGCATCCGTCGTGGCCATGACCACCATCGCGGGCATCGCGCTGGCTGCCTGCGCCGGCGGCGGCGGTGCAGCCTCCGGCGGCGGAAGCGCCGACGACCTCGACAAGGCCCTCGAGGCCGGCGGCGAGATCACGTACTGGTCGTGGACGCCCTCCGCCGAGGACCAGGCGGCCGCGTTCATGAAGAAGTACCCGAACGTCAAGGTGAACGTCGTCAACGCCGGCACCAACAAGGACGAGTACACCAAGCTGCAGAACGCGATCAAGGCCGGATCGGGCGCCCCCGACGTCGTGCAGATCGAGTACTACGCCATGCCGCAGTTCGCCCTCACCGACGGCCTGCTCGACCTCTCGTCGTACGGCTTCGGCGACCTCGAGAAGGACTACACCGCCTCGACGTGGGGCTCCGTCGACTTCGACGGCAAGATCTACGGTCTGCCGCAGGACTCCGGCCCCATGGCCATGTTCTACAACAAGGCCGTCTTCGACCAGTACGGCCTGACGGTGCCCACCACCTGGGACGAGTACATCGAGACCGCGAAGAAGCTCACCGCGGCCGACCCGACCAAGAAGATCACGAACGACACCGGTGACGCCGGCTTCGCGACCTCGATGATCTGGCAGGCCGGCGGCCAGCCGTTCAAGGTCGACGGCACCGACGTGAAGATCGACCTCTCCGACAAGGGCTCGAAGCTGTGGGCCGACACCTGGAACCAGCTCGTCGACCAGAACCTGCTCTCGGACGCCTCCAGCTGGAGCGACGAGTGGTTCAAGGGCCTCGGTGACGGCTCGATCGCCACGCTGATCATCGGCGCCTGGATGCCCGGCAACCTCGAGTCCTCGGTGCCCAGCGCCGCGGGCAACTGGCGCGTCGCGCCCATGCCGACCTACGACGGCACCCCCGTGTCGGCCGAGAACGGCGGCGGCGGCCAGGCGGTCACCAAGCAGAGCAAGAACCCGGCGCTGGCCGCGGCCTTCCTCAAGTGGCTGAACAACGACCAGGAGAGCATCGACATCTTCGCCAAGTCGGGTGGCTTCCCCTCCACCACGGCCGACCTGCAGTCGGACGCGTTCCTGAACGCCAAGAGCGACTACTTCGGCGGACAGCAGATCAACCAGGTGCTCGTGCAGGCCGCGTCCGACGTGCGCAAGGGATGGCAGTACCTGCCCTTCCAGGTCTACGCGAACAGCATCTTCAGCGACACCGTCGGCCAGTCCTACGCCAACAAGAGCGACCTCAACGAGGGCCTCATGACCTGGCAGGACCAGCTCGTCAGCTACGGCAACGAGCAGGGCTTCAGCGTCAACAAGTAATCACCGACGAGGGGTGGGTCGCATCGCTTGCCGATCCGACCCACCCCTTGCCGCATCCCCGACCGGAAAGCGATCATGACCTCCGCCACCCGCATCGCCGTCGCGACGAACGCCGACGGCCCTGCCGTCCCCCGCCGCGTCTTCGGCACCTTCGTCGAGCACATGGGCCGCTGCGTGTACGACGGCATCCACGAGAGCGCGCACCCCACCGCCGACGCGAACGGATTCCGCGCCGACGTGCTCGAGCTCGTGCGCGAGCTCGGCGCGACCGTCGTGCGCTACCCGGGTGGCAACTTCGTGTCGGGTTACCGCTGGGAGGACGGCGTCGGACCCCGCGAGGAGCGTCCCGTGCGCCTGGATGCGGCCTGGCACTCCACCGAGACCAACCAGGTCGGCCTCCACGAGTTCGCCGACTGGGCCGAGTCCGCGGGCCTCGAGCTCATGGAGGCGGTGAACCTCGGCACCCGCGGCGTCGCCGAGGCCGCCGACCTGCTCGAGTACACGAACCACCCCGGCGGCACCGCCCTCAGCGAGCGCCGCCGCGCCAACGGCCGCGACGAGCCGTTCGGCATCCGCCTGTGGTGTCTCGGCAACGAGATGGACGGGCCGTGGCAGATCGGCCACAAGACGGCCGAAGAGTACGGCCGCCTCGCCGCCGAGAGCGCGCGCCTCATGCGCTTCATCGACCCCGACATCGAGCTGGTCGCCGCCGGCAGCTCCAACCACGAGATGCCGACCTTCGGCGAGTGGGAGCGCACCGTGCTGCGCCACACCGCGGAGCTCGTCGACCACATCTCCGTGCACGCCTACTACGAGGAGACGCCGGGCGACCCGGCCAGCTTCCTCGCCTCGGGCGCCGCCCTCAGCCGCTACCTCGACGACGTCGCGGCGATCATCGACGAGGTGCGCGCCGAGGCCGGCTCGACCCGCGAGATCGGCATCAGCGTCGACGAATGGAACGTCTGGAACCAGACGCGCTGGAACGAGGTCGACAAGCCCCGCGTCTTCACCGGCGACTGGCCCGTCGCGCCGCGCCTGATCGAGGACGATTACACCGTCACGGACGCGGTCGTCGTGGGCTCCCTGCTCATCACCCTGCTGCGTCACGCGGACCGGGTCTCGATGGCCAACCTCGCCCAGCTGGTGAACGTCATCGCCCCCATCCGCACCGAGCCCGGCGGCCCCGCCTGGCGGCAGACGACCTTCTTCCCGTTCCAGCTGACGGCCGCTGCGGCACACGGCACCGTGGTCGTCCCGACCGTCGAGAGTGCGTCGATCGAGACCGCCAAGCACGGCGCCGTCGCAGTCGTGGATGCGGTCGCCACCGTGAACGGCGACGAGATCGTCGTCTTCGCCGCGCACCGCGACCTGGACGAGGCCACAGAGGTCGTGATCGACCTCGACCGCGAGATCGCCGCAGCCGACGCACTGGTGGTCACCGTGCCCGAAGGCGGCGACCGCCACACCGTCAACTCCGCCGAGGCGCAGCCCGTCGCACCCGCATCCCTCTCGGCGGTCGTCGACGGCACCCGCGTGCGTCTCACCCTCCCCCCGCTGTCCTGGGCGCGCATCACCCTGCGCGCGGCCCGCTGAACGAAACGAAAGAGACCGTGAGCACCTTCACCGTCGGCGAGACCGACTTCCTGCTGGACGGCGAGCCGCACCGCATCCTCTCCGGCGCGCTCCACTACTTCCGCATCCACCCCGACCACTGGGCCGACCGCATCCGCAAGGCGCGCCTGATGGGCCTGAACACGATCGAGACCTACGTCGCGTGGAACGCCCACGAGCCCGTGCGCGGGCAGTGGGATGCGACGGGCTGGAACGACCTCGGACGCTTCCTCGACCTCGTCGCCGCCGAGGGCATGCACGCGATCGTGCGCCCCGGCCCGTACATCTGCGCCGAGTGGCACAACGGCGGACTGCCCGTCTGGCTCACCCGGACGCCGGGCATCGGTCTGCGTCGCTCCGAGCCGCAGTACATCGAGGCCGTCAGCGAGTACCTGCGGCGCGTGTACGAGATCGTCGTGCCGCGCCAGATCGACCGCGGCGGCAACGTCGTGCTCGTTCAGATCGAGAACGAGTACGGCGCGTACGGCTCCGACAAGCAGTACCTGCGCATCCTCACCGACCTGACGCGCGAGGCAGGCATCACCGTGCCGCTGACGACCGTCGACCAGCCCGAGCCGTGGATGCTGACCAACGGCAGCCTTCCGGAGCTGCACCTCACCGGCTCGTTCGGCTCGCGCGCCACCGAGCGCCTGGCGACCCTGCGCGAGCATCAGGCGACGGGCCCGCTCATGTGCTCCGAGTTCTGGGACGGCTGGTTCGACTGGTGGGGCGGGGTGCACCACACCACCAGCGCCGCCGCATCCGCCGCGGAGCTCGACGCCCTGCTCGCCGCGGGCGCATCGGTGAACATCTACATGCTGCACGGCGGAACGAACTTCGGCACCACGAACGGCGCCAACGACAAGGGCCGCTACGCGCCGATCGTCACCTCGTACGACTACGACGCCCCGCTGGACGAGTCCGGCTACGCGACCGAGAAGTTCCACGCGTTCCGCGAGGTGCTCGCCAAGTACACGGACGTCCCGGCGGAGACGGTGCCCTCGCGTCCGGCAGCCCCCGAGCTGTCCGTCGCGCTCACCGCGGCCGGGGACTGGCTCCCCGCATCCGCCGGACCCACCAGTGCCGACCCGTGCACCTTCGAAGACCTCGGTCAGCTCGGGCCTCTCGTCCGCTACGACGTCGAGCTTCCCGCAGCGGCCTTCGGCGACGACGACGCGGCCGTGCTCGCGTTCGCCGAGGTGCGCGACCTCGCCTGGGTGTCCGTGGACGGCGTCGCCGTCGGACGGCTCTCGCGGGCACTGCACGAGCGCACCCTGACGATCCCCCGCGGCGCGCACCTCACGGTGCTCGTCGAGGACCAGGGCCGCGTCAACTACGACCACCGCCTCGGTGAGACCAAGGGGCTCATCGCCCCGGTGACCCTCGGCGGCAGCGCGCTGACCGGGTGGACGGGCACGCTCGTCGACGTGGAGCGCATCGCCGCGGGCATCGGCGCGGCCGCATCCGGGTCCATCGCAGGACGCACGGCGCTGCGCGGCGCGTTCACTCTCGAGGCCCCCGCCGACCTGCACTTGGACACCGCATCCTGGGGCAAGGGCTTCGCGTTCGTGAACGGCTTCTTCCTCGGCCGCTACTGGGCCAACGGCCCGCAGCGCACGCTCTACGTGCCGGCTCCCGCGACCCGCGCGGGCGAGAACGAGATCGTGGTGCTCGAGCTGGAGCAGGTCGCGAAGGCCGTCGCGGCGTTCGTCGCCGAGCCCGACCTCGGCCACCGTGAAGAGTGAGCCCCCGACTCGGGCAGGATGGATGACATGACCTGGCTTGTGACCGGCGGCGCCGGATACATCGGTGCGCACGTGGTGCGCGCACTCACCGCGGCGGGCCTGACCCCCGTCGTGCTCGACGATCTCTCCAGCGGTCACGCCGCGTTCGTGCCCGAGGGCGTCCCGTTCGTCCGCGGCTCGATCCTGCAGCGCGACCTCGTGGAGCAGACCTTGCGCCAGTACGAGGTGACCGGCGTCATCCACGTCGCCGGGTACAAGTACGCCGGCGTCTCGGTGAAGCGTCCGCTGCACACGTACGAGCAGAACGTCGAGGGCACGCGCGTCGTCCTCGCCGCGATGGCGGCGGCAGGCGTCGACAAGCTGGTGTTCTCCTCCAGCGCCGCTGTCTACGGCACCCCCGACGTGCCGCTGGTCGTGGAGGACCTGCCGAAGCGCCCGGCATCCCCGTACGGCGAGTCGAAGCTGATCGGCGAGTGGCTCATCCGCGACCAGGCCGTCGCGACGGCCGACGAGGACGCGCCGCTGCGACACACCTCGCTGCGGTACTTCAACGTCGTCGGCTCGGGCGACCCCGAGGTCTACGACACCAGCCCGCACAACCTGTTCCCCATCGTGTTCGAGAAGCTGATCGCGGGCGAGACCCCGCAGATCAACGGCGACGACTACGACACGGAAGACGGCACCAACGTGCGCGACTACGTGCACGTCGCCGACATCGCCGCCGCTCACGCCGTCGCAGCCCGCCGCCTCGCCGCGGGCGAGGTCCTCGAGCCCGCCTACAACCTCGGGTCGCAGAACGGCCTGTCGGTGCGACAGATCATGGATGCGATGGCCCGCGTGACCGGCATCGACTTCACCCCCGTCATCGGACCGCGCCGCGCCGGCGACCCCGACCGCATCGTCGCCACGGGCGAGCTCGCCGCGCGCGACCTCGAATGGGCGAACCGGTACTCGGTGGACGAGATGGTGCGTTCGGGCTGGGAGGCCCGCCGCCGCGCCTGAGTTGCGCATCTGAAGCGGGCGTTCGCCGCCGCATCCCTCCGGATCGCGGCCGCGGGCGCCCGCTTCGCGTTTCGACGGGGCCGGCGGGGGGCCGGGCGGGCTGGGCCGGGCACCCGGTGTGCCCGAACTCCTGCGCAACCCGCCCCGCGTCCCCGCATCCACACGACACCGGCCGGTTCTGCAGGAGTTCGAGCACGGATGCAGCCCGCACCACCAGGCCGCCGGCACAGGCCCAAGGCCGGCGCCGCCCAGCCAGACGCCACCGATCCGGGGTCTCGACCGCCCGTCCCGGCACCGACCGACCGAGCCGGGGCGCCCGAACTCCTGCACAGGCCGCCCCGCGCCCCCCGCATCCGCACACCACCGGCCGGATCTGCAGGAGTTCGGGCGCGGTGAGCCCGAGATCCGCGCGTCAGGCGGAGTCGCGCCAGACGACCGGGGCGTCGAGGAGGATGCCGGTGCGCACGCTCTGATCGCCGTCCAGCTGCGCGAGCACGGCTGCCGCGGCCGCGGCGCCCAGCCCCTCGGCGGGCTGGTGCACGGTGGACAGTTGCGGCGAGGTGCGGGTCGCCCAGGCGCTGTCATCGAAGCCGACGACCCCGACATCCTCGGGCACTCTCCGCCCCGCCGCGCGCAAGGCCTGCATGGCGCCGGCCGCGACGGCGTCGGATGCGGCGAACACGCCGTCGAGGTCGGGGGGCCCGCTCGAGCAGCCGCGTCATGCCGGCGGCACCATCGGCGAAGGCGTACAGGTCGACGGGTTCCACCAGTGCGGGGTCGAAGGCGTCGCCCAACGCCGCACGGAACCCGGCGAGACGGTCGCTGCCGGAGTCGCGGTCGAGGGCGGCGGCGATCATGCCGATCCGCCGGCGGCCCGTCTCGCGAAGTCGCGTGACGACGGACTCGGCCGCGCCGCGGTTGTCGATGCCGACCCAGGCCCCGCTGATGCCGGGCGGGTGGCCGACGAAGGCGACCGGGAGCCGTAGCCGCTCGACCACATCGGAGATGGGGTCCTGATGCCGGGCGGAGACGATGACGGCGCCGTCGACGAAACCGCCCGACAGGTACCGGGCGACCCGGTCGGTGTCGCGCGCGGTGTCCACGACGACGCACACCATCTGGTAATCCGCCTGCGACAGCGTGGTGTTGGCACCGAGCATGATGCCGCCGATGTTGGGGTCTTCGAGGAACAGCGAGTGCGGCTCGTGCACGATGAACCCGACCGCCTGCGTGCGCTGTCGCACGAGGTTGCGCGCCGCGGTGTTCGGCACGTAGCCGACCTCGCTGATCGCGCGGTGGATCGCCTCGCGCGCCTGCTCCGACACGTACCCGCCGTTGAGCACACGGCTGACCGTGCCCCGCGACACCCCTGCGGCGCGCGCCACGTCGTGCACCGTGGAGCGGCGGGGTCCGGATGGGGATGCGGCCATGGGCGCCAGCCTATCGGCGTCGCTCCGCTTGACGGATGCGGTGAACCGTGGCAATCTGTGCACGTTCACAGATTCTCGTCCGAGATTCTTCGCACGCGAATGTGTGCACGTTCACAGCTACGCAAAGGAGCGCCACGGGATGCCCGACGCCGCCCATCTCGCCACCCTCGCCGCAGACGGCATCGTCTTCGGCAGCGACTACAACCCCGAGCAGTGGGACCGGTCGGTGTGGGAAGAGGACGTCCGCCTGATGAACGAGGCCGGCGTCAGCCTCGTGGCCATCAACGTCTTCGGCTGGTCGGACATCAACCCGGCACCGGGCGAGTGGGACTTCACCGCCCTCGACGACATCATCGAGCTGCTGCACGCGCACGGCATCCGGGTCAACCTCGGCACCGGCACCGCCTCGCCGCCGCCGTGGCTGAGCCGCATCCACCCCGAGATCCTGCCGGTCTCCGAAGACGGCGTGCGCGCATGGCCGGGCGGTCGCCAGGCCTACTGCCCCAGCTCCCCCGTCTTCCGCTCCTACGCCGCCGAGGTCGTCGCCAAGGTCGCCGAGCGCTACGGAAGCCATCCGGCCGTCGCCCTCTGGCACGTGTCGAACGAGCTCGGCTGCCACAACGCGCTGTGCTACTGCGATGCGAGCGCCGAGGCCTTCCGCGCCTGGCTGCAGCGCCGCTACGAAACGGTCGAGGCGCTCAACGACGCCTGGGGCACCGCCTTCTGGAGCCAGCGCTACGGCAGCTGGGACGACGTCCTGCCCCCGCGCCGCGCCCTGTCGCTGCGCAACCCCGGCCAGATGCTCGACTTCCACCGCTTCAGCTCCGACGAGCAGCTCGGCCTCTACCGCGCCGAGACGGCGATCATCCGCGCGGCGAGCGCCGTCCCGGTGACGACGAACTTCATGGTGACCGCCCACATCCGCAACCTCGACTACTGGTCGTGGGCGGGCGAGATGGACGTCATCGCCAACGACCACTATCTCGACAACCGTCTTCCGCTCCCCCGCGCGGAGCTGTCGTTCGCGGCGGATCTGACCCGCGGGCTCGCCCAGGGCGCGCCGTGGCTGCTCATGGAGACCTCGACCGGCGCGGTCAACTGGCAGCCGTACAACCTCGCCAAGAGTGACGGTGAGCTGCTGCGCAACGTGGTCGCGCACGTCGCACGCGGCGCCGACGGCATCTGCTTCTTCCAGTGGCGCGCCTCGGCCCAGGGCGCGGAGAAGTACCACTCCGCCCTCGTCCCGCACGCCGGCACCGACACGAAGGCATGGCGGCAGGTGCTCGAGCTCGGCCGCACGCTGCGCGCGCTCGCCCCCGTCGTCGGCACGCGGGTCCACGCGCAGGCCGCCCTCCTCTTCAGCTGGGAGAGCTGGTGGGCCGCGGAGGGCGAGGGGCGTCCCAGCGAAGCGCTCACCTACCTCGGGCAGGTGCACGCCGCGCACGCCGCACTCACGGCGGCGGGCCTCACGGTCGACATCATCCGCCCGGGAGCATCCCTCGACGACTACCGCCTCGTCGTCGTCCCGGCCCTGCACCTCGTGCGGGATGCGGATGCGGCCGTCATCGCCGAGCGTGCCGCATCCGGCGCCGCGGTGCTCGTCACCTTCTTCAGCGGCACGGTCGATGAGCGAGACGCCGTTCGCCTGGGCGGATACCCCGGCGCGTTCCGCGATCTGCTCGGGGTCACCGCGGAGGAGTTCGCCCCGCTCGAGCCCGGACACACGGTACATCTCGCATCCGGCTGTGTCGGCAGCGTCTGGACCGAACGGATGCGGGCGTTCGACGCCGAGGTGCTCGACACGTTCGTCGGGGGTCCGGCGGACGGCATGCCCGCTCTCACCCGCCGCACCGTCGGGGCGGGCTCGGCGTGGTACCTCGCCACCCAGCCCGACGCGTCCTCCTACGCCGAGCTCGTCTCGCGACTGGCGGCAGAGGCCGGGCTCGAGCCCGATGCCTCGCGCATCCCCGGGGTCGAGGTCGTGCGCCGGCAGGGCGAGCAGGGCTCGTATCTGTTCGTCATCAACCACTCAGAGAACGAGGTCGCCGTCGACGCCCGCGGCCGCGACCTGCTCACCGACCAGCCGGTCGACGGCACCGCGGTCGTGGCCGCGAGCGCCGTCCGGATCATCGAGGAGTCCCTGTGACCATCACCGAAGCGCCCACGCGGCGCCGGACGCGGGTGCCGCACAAAGCGGCGATCGCGTTCCTGCTGGTGCCGTTCGGCATCCTGTTCACCCTGTTCTACGTCGCGCCGATCCTCTTCGCGATCGTGCAGTCGACTCTCGTCGTGCGCCGCGAGGGCACCTTCGGCAAGGCCGAGCAGGTCTTCGGCGGATTCGCGCAGTACGTGCTCGTCTTCCAGAACGAGGCGTTCTGGAGCTCGGTCGGACGGATGCTGCTGTTCGGCGTCGTGCAGGTGCCCGTCATGCTCGGTCTCGCACTGCTGTTCGCGCTGCTGCTGGACTCGCCGCTGGTCAAGGGCAAGCGCTTCTTCCGCCTCGCGTTCTTCGTGCCCTACGCCGTGCCCGGCGTCATCGCCGCGATCATGTGGGGCTCGCTGTTCTCGCCGAACCTGTCGCCGTTCACCGCCCTGACGAAGAACGTCGATTTCCTCGGCGCGGATCTCGTGCTGTGGTCGATCGCGAACGTCGTCACCTGGGTCTACGTCGGCTACAACATGCTGATCATCTACTCGTCGCTGCTGTCCATCCCGACGGAGATCTACGAGGCGGCACGCCTGGACGGGGCGGGGCAGTTCCGCATCGCCTGGTCGATCAAGATCCCGCTCGTCCGGCCGGCGATCGTGATGACCGCGATCTTCTCGATCATCGGCACGCTGCAGCTGCTCGCGGAGCCGCAGGTCTTCCGCTCCTTCAGCTCGGCGGTCACCAGCACCTACACCCCGAACATGACGGTCTACGCGACCGCATCCATCCCCAACCCGAACCTCGCGGCCGCGTTCTCGGTCGTGCTGGCCGTGACCACGTTCGTGCTCTCGTTCGGATTCATGAAGTACATGCAGCGGAAGGGCAACGCATGAGCGCCACCGTCGCCACCCGCCGGAGCACCGGCGCCACCCGTCGCGTGCGCGAGCCCCTCGTCTCGCGCGGCTCGGCGATGCTCATCATGGCCGTGTTCACGGTCTACTTCCTGCTGCCGCTGTGGTGGCTGCTGGTCGCCTCCAGCAAGGACACCGGCGACATCCTCACGACGAACCCGCTGTGGTTCGCCGACTTCCGGCTGTTCGCGAACATCGGGGATCTGTTCGCCTACCGCGACGGCATCTACCTGCGCTGGCTCGGCAACTCACTGCTGTACGCCGGCCTCGGCGGTGCGATCGCGACGCTGCTGGCGGCGATGGCAGGGTACGCCCTCGCGAAGTACCGCTTCCCGGGGCGCGAGTTCCTCTTCAACGTCGTGCTCGGCGGCGTCCTCGTTCCCGCGACGGCGCTGGCTCTGCCGCTGTTCCTGATCTTCAGCCAGGTGCAGCTAACGAACACGTTCTGGGCGGTGTTCCTGCCCTCGCTCGTGAGTCCGTTCGGCGTCTACCTCGCGCGCATCTTCGCCGCATCCTCCGTGCCGGACGAGCTGCTGGAGGCCGCGCGGCTCGACGGCTCGGGCGAGATCCGCACGTTCTTCACGGTCAGCATGCGGCTGATGACGCCGGCGCTCGTGACGATGTTCCTCTTCCAGTTCGTGGCCATCTGGAACAACTTCTTCCTGCCGCTGATCATGCTGCGAAGCGAAGAACTCTTCCCGGTCGTCTACGGCCTGTTCGGCTGGAACAACCAGCTGAACCAGTTGCCCGAGCTGCGAGGGCTCGTCCTCATCGGCGCTCTGCTGTCGGTGATCCCTCTGATCGTCACGTTCCTGCTGCTGCAGCGCTTCTGGCGCGGCGGGCTCGGCGCAGGCGCCATCAAGTGACCCCAGACTCCGGGCGGAAGGAACCGCCCGGCCCTCGTCCGTCGGAAAGGCCCGAAGGACGCACCACCAAGAAAGGGATGGAAATGCAGCACCCCAGAAAGAAGGCCGTCGCAGCTCTCGCGCTGTCGGCATTCCTGCTCGCCGGCTGCGCCGCGGGCGGTGACCAGGGCAGCGACGCTGCTGCCGGCGACTGCGCACCGGCCGACGGTCAGGTCACGCTCGAGTTCACCTCGTGGATCCCCGGCATCGAGGATGTCGTGAAGATCTGGAACGACGAGAACCCCGACATCCAGGTCAAGGTGCAGACGGGCCCCAACGGCAACAGCGGCACCTACCAGAACCTTCTTCAACCAGATCGCGGCCGGCAACGCACCCGACCTCGGCCAGATCGAGTACGACGCGCTCCCGAACTTCCTCGTGCAGGACGGCGTCGAGAACATCGCGAACTGCGGCGACGTCAGCTCCGCCAAGGACCAGTTCGTCGGCTGGGCGTGGAGCCAGGTGGCCCTGGACGGCGGCGTCTACGGCATCCCGCAGGACATCGGCCCCATGGGCCTGTTCTACCGATCCGACCTGTTCGCGGCCAACAACATCCCCGTGCCGACGACCTGGGACGAGTACAAGGATGCCGCGAAGAAGATCCGTGCTCTCGGCGGCTACATCACGAACTTCTCGCAGTCCGACATCAACCAGTTCGCGGGCTTCGTCTGGCAGGCCGGCGGTCAGTGGTTCGACAACGGCTCCGACGGCTGGAAGGTCTCGCTGACGGACGACGCATCGACCAAGGTCGCCGACTACTGGCAGGACCTCATCGCCGAGGACCTCGTCAGCACCTACCCGGCGTGGACCGACGAGTGGAACAACGCGTACAACTCGAGCCAGGTCTGGACCTGGAACTCTGCGGTCTGGGGCGCCAACTCGATCTCCAGCGGCGCACCGGACACGTCCGGCAAGTGGTCCG
This sequence comes from Microbacterium sp. SORGH_AS_0428, assembly GCF_031453615.1. Classification (NCBI taxonomy): domain Bacteria; kingdom Bacillati; phylum Actinomycetota; class Actinomycetes; order Micrococcales; family Microbacteriaceae; genus Microbacterium; species Microbacterium sp. SORGH_AS_0428. The sequence continues at coordinate 1,468,128 of NZ_JAVIZT010000001.1, forward strand.
TCGCACAGATGCCGCAGTGGAAGTCCGGCGACGCCGTCTCGGGCAACTGGGGCGGATCCTCGATCGCCGTGCTCAAGGGCAGCAAGCACCCCTACGAGGCGTCGAAGTTCGCGCTGTGGCTGAACACGTCCGACGAGGCGCTGACGGCGCTGAACAAGGCCGCCAACATCTACCCCGCGACCACCGAGGGCCTGAAGCTCCCGTCGCTGGCGGAGGGCGTCGACTTCTACGGCGGCCAGAAGATCTACGACGTGTTCGCCCAGGCGGCCACCGAGGTCACCCCCGACTTCGTGTGGGGCCCGACGATGACGCAGACCTACGCCGACGTCTCCGACGGCTTCAAGGCCGCCGTGTCCGGTTCGGGAACGCTCGCCGACGCGCTGAAGAAGGGTCAGGACGCGACCATCACGACGCTCGAGTCGCAGTCGATCCCGGTCCAGAAGTAACACCGGCCGTGATGCCCCGGAACGCCACCGCGTCCCGGGGCATCACGCGTTCCGGGACCGCTTCAGGCGCTGTCGCGGACGACGAGGGTCGCGCCGATCGCCTGCGCGGATGCGGCCTCGCCCGTCTCGATCATGCGCACGAGCACCTCGACGGCGCGGGCGCCCAGCACGTCGAAGTCCTGGCGCACGGTCGTCAAGGGCGGGCGGTACTCGGCGGCGTCCACGATGTCGTCGAAACCCACGACCGCGACGTCCTCGGGCACGCGTCTGCCGGCGTCGGCCAGGGCCCGCAGCAGGCCGAGAGCCATCTGGTCGTTGGCGACGAAGACGGCGGATGCGGCGGCGAAGGCGGCTCCGCGCTCGTACCCCGATCGGGAGGTCCAGTCGCCGCGCACCGGCTCGGGCGCATCGATGCCCGCCGCGACGAGCTCCTCGCGCCACCCGCGCTCGCGCTCCGACGCGGCGAACGAGGTCACGGGGCCCGCGAGGTGATGCACCGTCGGATGGCCGGCGTCGAGCAGGTGGCGCGTCGCGAGACGCGCGCCTCCCGCGTGATCGGTCTGCACGATCGTGAAGCGATCGTCGGGCGGCGAGTCGACCACGACGAGACGGAGTCCCGCGGGCGGCTCCGCCCCGCGGGCGAGCCGGGTCGCCTCGTTCAGGACGACGGCGCCGTCGACTCCCTGATCGCGCAGCTGCGAGAAGGCCTCGGCGATGTCGCGGGTGCCCGCGACCGTGACGATCGCGAGCGCGTAGTCGCGTTCGGCCGCGGCCTCCGCGATCGCCTGCAGCATCCGCGAGTTGCCGACCGAGGCGAGCGTGGAGACGACGAGGCCGATCGTGCGGGTCTGCCCCGTGCGGAGGGCGCGGGCCGCGCGGTGCATCCGGTAGCCCAGCGCACTCATGGCCGCCTCGACCCTGGCACGGGTGGCCGGGTCGACCCGCGGGCTCTGATTCACGACGCGGGACACGGTCTGAGCGGACACGCCCGCGTGCGCGGCGACATCCGCCATCGATACCCGAACCATCGCACCCCCGTCGTCATGTTGACGATATCACGCCCGAAATGTAGCGTGTTATCGTGAACACACCTCAGCAGGATGTCGCACTCCTCGGTGCGGGCGTCGTGAAGCGCCCCACACGCCTCGCCGACGGCCGCGAACTCATCTACTACGACGACCCCGACACGACGCTCCCGCCAGAGCGCAGCATCGATGCCCGCGAGCTGGCGCCGCGGCCGGAGACGGCCACGATGCGTCTCGACGTGCTGACCGGTGACTGGATCTCCATCGCCGCCAACCGTCAGAACCGCGCGTTCCTGCCCCCGGCCGAGCTCGATCCGCTGGCCCCGCAGACGCCCACGAACCCCTCGGAGATCCCGTCGCGCTACGACGTCGCCGTCTTCGAGAACAAGTCGCCCTCGTTCGGCCCCGCCCTCGCCGTGGCGACCGACGACGTCCCCGCCGCCGTCGACCCGCCGCAGAGCCTCGCCGACCTGGCCGAGTACGGGCTCGGCCGCACCCGTACGTCCGTCGGACGCACAGAGGTCGTGTGTTTCAGCCCCGAGCACGCCGGCTCGTTCGGCACCCAGACCGTCACCCGCGCACGCACCGTGATCGAGGCATGGGCCGACCGGACGGCCGCACTCTCGGCGCTGCCCGGCATCCAGCAGGTCTTCCCGTTCGAGAACCGCGGGCAGGAGATCGGCGTGACCCTCCCGCATCCGCACGGGCAGATCTACGCCTACCCGTACGTCACCCCGCGCACGCAGCGCCTGCTGACCGCGCTCGAGCGCACCGGCGACGACCTGTTCGACCGCATCCTCGAGATGGAGTCGAAGAGCGAGCGCATGATCCTCGTCGGCGAGCACTGGAGCGCGTTCGTGCCGTTCGCCGCGCGGTGGCCGCTGGAGGTGCACCTCGTGCCCCACCGCCATGTCGCCGACTTCGCCGAGACGAACGACGCCGAGCGCGATGAGCTGGCACCGCTGTACCTGCGGCTGCTGCGCGGCGTCGACGCGCTCTACGACACCCCGACGCCCTACATCGCGGCCTGGCACCAGGCCCCCGTGCACACCGGACGCGCCGGCGCCCGCCTGCACCTCGAACTGACCTCGCCGCGCCGCGCGGCCGACAAGCTGAAATACCTCGCCGGGAGCGAGGCGGCCATGGGCGCCTGGATCGGCGACGTCCCGCCCGAGACCGCCGCCGCCCGCCTGCGCGAGGCCGTAGAAGGAGTATCGCTGTGACCCGGAAGGATGCGGCCGCCGCCGCCCGTGACCTGTTCGTCGAGCTGACCGGCCACGAGCCCGTCGGCCACTGGTCGGCGCCGGGCCGGGTGAACCTGATCGGCGAGCACACCGACTACAACGACGGCTTCGTGCTGCCGTTCGCGATCGAGCACCGCACGCACGTCCAGCTGGGCCTTCGCCAGGACGGCCGCGTGCGCGTCGTGTCGACGTTCGACCCGGTGCCGGTCGAGGTCGCACTCGACCAGCTCGACGCCCTCTTCCCCGAGGGACGCGACGACGTGCCCGAGTGGTCCACGTACCCGCTCGGCGTCGCGTGGGCGCTGCTGGCGGCGTCGGGCCGGGAGGCCGCGAGCGTCACGGGCGTCGACATCGCGATCGCCTCCGACGTGCCGGTCGGGGCGGGGCTGTCCTCTTCCGCCGCGATCGAGGGCGCGACCGCATCCGCCCTCAACGACGTGTGGGAGCTGGGCCTGGATCGCGTCGCCCTCGCGAAGGTCGGCCGCGTCGCCGAGAACGAGGCGGTGGGCGCCCCCACGGGCATCATGGACCAGATGGCGTCGATGCTCGGCGAGCAGGATGCGGCGATCTTCCTCGACTGCCGCACCCTCGACACCACGGTCGTCGACCTCGGCTTCGCGGCCGCGGGTCTCGAGCTGCTGGTCATGGACACGAACGTGAAGCACTCGCACTCGACCGGCGGCTACCGCGAGCGCCGCGCGTCGTGCGAGCTCGGCGCCTCGATCATGGGCGTTCCGGCGCTTCGCGACGTGCGCGTCGAAGACCTCGACGACGCCCGGACGAAGACCGACGATGTGACCTTCCGCCGGATGCGGCACGTCGTGACCGAGGACCAGCGCGTGCTCGACACGGTCCGGACGCTCCGCGAGCAGGGCCCGCGCGCCATCGGCGAGCTGCTGCTCGCCTCGCACGCCTCCATGCGCGACGACTTCGAGATCTCGGTGCCCGAGCTCGACACCGCGGTCGAGGCGGCCATGGCGGCGGGTGCGATCGGCGCACGCATGACCGGCGGCGGCTTCGGCGGCGCGGCGATCGCGCTCGTCGATGCGGGCCGGATCGAGGCGGTGTCGGATGCGGTGCGCCGCGCCTTCGCCGATGCCGGGTTCACCGCGCCGACGATCTTCACCGTGACCCCGTCGGCCGGCGCGCACCGCGACGCCTGACCGGCCGCGACGACCACCGCGCAAAGGAGCACCGATGCACCCCGACGACGACACGACCGCGCACCTGCGCGCCGCGGGTGTGAGCCTGCTCATCGAGCTGACCGCTCCGGTTCCCCGCATCCTGCACTGGGGAGCGGATCTCGGCGACGCCACCGATCTCGGCGCGGGCATGCGCCTCACGGGCGCTCCCGCCGTGCTGAACAACGCGCCGGATGCGGCCCGCACGTTCACGATCTGGCCGAGCGAGCGCGACGGGTGGTCGGGGAGCCCCGCACAGGCGGGCCACGCGGCCGGTGCGGCCACGACACCTCGCCCCCGCCTCGTCGATGCGCAGGTGTCGCACGAGGAGGCGGGGGGCGGTCTGATCCGCATCCTGCTGCACGACGAGGTGACCGGCCTGGACGGTGAGGCGACCTACGCCCTCGACCGCTTCGGCGTGCTGAGCGTCGCGCTCTCCCTCGCGCGTCCGGCGGGGAGCGGCACGGACGCACCCTACGACCTGGAGGCGCTGCGCGCTCTCATGCCCGTTCCCGCCCGCGCGAGCGAGGTGCTCGACTTCTCCGGCAAATGGGTGCGCGAACGCTCGCCGCAGCGCGGGGCCCTGCGCGACGGCAGCCACGTGCGGCGCGCGAGGCGCGGCAAGCCGGGGCACGACTCACCGTTCCTGCTCGCGCTGGGAACGCCGGGCTTCGGTTTCGGGCACGGTGAACTCTGGAGCGCGCACCTCGCCTTCTCGGGCGACGCCGAGTACCTCGCCGAGAGGCTGCCGGAGAGTGCGGGCGCGCTCCGTTCGGTCATCGGCGTCGGCGAACTGCTCCGTGCCGGCGAGGTGCGTCTGGCACCCGGCGAGCGCTACGACGCTCCGGTCGCGATCTTCACCTGGTCGGATGCGGGTCTCGACGGCCTCTCCCATCGCCTGCACCGGCGGCTGCGCTCACGTCCGTCGCATCCCTCCTCGCCGCGGCCTCTGACGCTCAACACCTGGGAGGCGGTCTACTTCGACCACGACCTCACGCGCCTGTCTGTGCTCGTCGAGCGCGCCGCGGAGGTCGGCGTCGAACGCCTCGTGCTCGACGACGGCTGGTTCCGTCACCGCCGATCCGACCGCGCCGGTCTGGGCGACTGGTACGTCGACGAGGGCGTCTGGCCCGAGGGGCTCGGGCCCCTGGTGAGGCAGGTGCGCGCCGCGGGCATGCAGTTCGGTCTCTGGTTCGAGCCGGAGATGATCAGCCCGGACTCGGACCTCGCGCGCGAGCATCCGGACTGGATCCTCGCACCCGCCGAAGGCCTCGGCGGCACGTCACGACACCAGCAGGTGCTGGACATCGTGCGCCCCGAGGCGTGGAACCACCTGCTGGAGCGCATCAGCTCACTGGTCGCGGCGTACGACATCGACTACCTGAAGTGGGATCACAACCGCGATCTGCTCGAGGCCGTCGCGCACCGCGGCGACGGCGACCGGCCCGCGGTCCATGCGCAGACCCTCGCCCTGTACCGTCTGCTCGACGAGCTGCGCCGCCGGCATCCGGCGCTCGAGATCGAGACGTGCTCCGCGGGCGGCGGCCGGGTGGACCTCGGCATCCTGGAGCGCACCGACCGGGTGTGGGCGTCCGACTGCAACGATCCCGTCGAGCGCTCGCAGATCGAACGCTGGACCCGGCTGATCGTGCCGCCCGAGCTGATCGGCTCGCACCTGGGCGACGCCGAGGCGCACACGACGTCGCGGGTCACCGACCTGTCGTTCCGCTTCCTCACGGCACTCACCGCGCACGCCGGGATCGAGGCGGACCTGACGCGCCAGGACGACGCGCAGCTGGCGGCGACGCGCGCCTGGGCGGACCTCTACCGGGAGCTGCGCCCCCTCGTGCACAGCGGCCGCGTCGTCAACGCCGACCTCGTCGACGACGCGACCCAGCTCACCGGGATCGTCGCGCAGGACGGGTCGCGCGCGCTGTTCACCTGGGTTCGGCTGGCGAGCTCCGCCGACGGCCAGGTCGGCCGCATTCCGTTCCCCGGACTCGATGCGTCAGCGCGGTACGGCATCCGCATCCGCACCGAGGTGGGCCGTGCGAAGCGGCGCGACGTCGCTCCCCCGGAGTGGATCAGCCGCGCCCTCACGGAAGAGGTCGTGCTGCCCGGGGCCGTCCTGGCGACCGCAGGCGTTCCGCTGCCGACACTCGATCCGCAGCAGGCGATGCTCTTCGACGTGCGACGCCTGGGCTGACCCGGGCCACGGAGAGGATGCGGTGAGCGGAGCGCGCCTCGAGGGATGCACGCGCTCCGCTCACCGGATCCCCTCCGCTCACCGCGTCCTGCGCGTCAGGCGTTGCCTGCCGCGATCAGCTCGTCGACCTGCTGCTCGCTCACGGGCGCGTTCGGGAACGCGGCGAGGCGGCCGATCGGGAACGACGCCATCATCTTGATCATCCCCGCGTCGTCGCCGAACATCGCCGTGATCGCCGGACCGATGATCGGGGCCGTTGCGGGGTTGTCCAGCAGCTCGCCGATGGAGGACTCGCGCGACAGCGGCGGACGCACCTCGTCGCCGTCCAGCCGCAGCGCGACGGACGAGCGGATGTCGCGGCTCGATGAGGCGACGTCGAAGACGTACTCGCCGGGCTCCACGACCCAGCCGTCCACGCGGATGTCCCAGTAGGCGAGATCGCTTCTGCGCACGATGAGCTCGGCCGTGCGGGTCTCGCCCGCATCCAGCGCGACCGACAGGAACGACTTCAGCTCACGCGGCGCCCGCTGCACGGCGGAGTCGGGCAGCGAGGAGTAGACCTGCACGATCTCGCGGCCGGCGACCTCGCCCGTGTTCGTCACGTCGACCCGCACGCGTACGTCACCCGTCTCGGTGACCTCGGCGGCCGCATCCCCGTAGGAGAAGCGCGTGTAGGACAGGCCGTGGCCGAACGGGAAGGCGACGTCCTTCCCGCTCGCGTCGAAGCCGCGGTAGCCGACCAGGAGTCCCTCGCCGTAGCGCACGTGGCCGAACTCGCCCGGGAAGCTGCCGTAGGAGGGGGTGTCCTCCAACCGCAGCGGAATCGTCTCGGTGAGCTTGGCCGACGGGTTGACGTCGCCGAAGAGCACGTCGGCCGTGGCCGAGCCGCCGGCCTGGCCGAGCAGCCATCCCTCGAGGATCGCCGGCACGCGCTCGGCGAACGGCAGGGCCACCACGCCGCCGTTGGAGAGCACGACGACCACATTCGGGTTGGCCTTCACGACCTCCTCGACGAGCGCGAGCTGCACCGCGGGCAGATCGATGTGCGTGCGGTCGAAGCCCTCGGACTCCTCCGCGGCGGGAAGGCCGAGGAACAGCACGACGCGTTCGGCGGATGCGGCCGCGGCGACCGCCTCGGCGCGCAGCGCGTCCGCGTCGCCGCTGCCGTCGAAGGTGAAGCCCGCTGCGTAGGCGACCTCGCCGTCGGCCGCCTCGCGGATCGCGTCGAGGGCCGCATCCACCCGCGTCGGGTTGATGAGCGAGGACCCGGCGCCCTGGAAGCGCGGCTCGGCGGCGAAGGCTCCGATGACGGCGATGCGCTGCGCGCGCCCGAGGGGCAGGATGTCGCCGTCGTTCTTCAGCAGCACGATCGAACGGCCCGCGGCTTCGCGGGCGAGCGCGTGGTGGGCGTCGACGTCCAGCGTCCCGGATGCGGCGTCTCGCGCGCCGGCCTTGCGCACGAGATCGAGCACGCGGCCGGCGGCGAGGTCCACGGCGGCCTCGTCCAGCGAACCGTCTCTCACCGCGGCGACGAGCTGCGCGTCGGTCCGGCCGCCGCTCGAAGGCATCTCGAGGTCGAGCCCCGCCACGACACCGGCGACGCGGTCGTTGACCGCTCCCCAGTCGGAGACGACGAGCCCTTCGAAGCCCCACTCGCCGCGGAGCACAGAGGTGAGCAGCCAGGGGTCCTCGGAGGCGTACACGCCGTTGATCCGGTTGTACGAGCACATGACCGTCCACGGCTGGGCGTCCTGGACGACGCGCTGGAAGCCGCGCAGGTAGATCTCGCGCAGCGGCCGGGGATCGACGTCGCTGGAGACGCGGAGCCGGTCGGTCTCCTGGTTGTTCGCGGCGAAGTGCTTCAGCGAGGCACCGACGCCCCGCGACTGGATGCCGCGCACGAGGCCGGCACCCATGACGCCGGAGACGATCGGGTCCTCGGAGAAGTACTCGAAGTTGCGGCCGCACAGCGGGGAGCGCTTGATGTTCACGCCGGGGCCGAGGATCACGGCGACGTCCTCGAGCGCGGACTCCGCCCCGAGGGCGACACCCACCCGCTCGGCGAGCTCGGGATCGAACGACGAGCCCAGGCCCACGGCGGGCGGGAAGCACGTGGCGGGAACGCTCTGCGCGAGACCGAGGTGATCGCTCGCCGCCGACTGCTTGCGCAGTCCGTGGGGACCGTCGGTCATCATGATCGAGGGCACCCCGACCCGGTCGATCGGCTTGGTGGTCCAGAAATCGCGGCCGCTGGTGAGCGAAGCCTTCTCCTCGAGCGTCAGCTCGGCGGGGGACACATCCGTCATGGTGCTCCTTCGTGATCACGGCGCTGCTCCGCGCCGACGCGAAAAGCTTATGTCGCTCGGTTTTCGTCGCACAAGCGGTTTCGGCATATCCTCGGGAACATGACGCAACGGGGGTCCTACGCCAAGGGCGTCGCCCGGCGTGAACAGATCCTCGAGGCCGCACTCACGGTGATCGCCCGCGAGGGCTACCGCGCCGCATCCGTGCGCGAGATCGCGGACGCCGTGGGACTCAGCCAGGCGGGACTCCTGCACTACTTCGACAGCAAGGAGCATCTGTTCGTCGAGATCCTCCGCAAGCGCGACGAACTCGACCTGCGCACCTACCACCCCGAGGGCGCCGAAGACCTGCCCTCCGCCTACGAGCGGATGATCGCCCACAACGCCCAGGTGCCCGGGCTCGTGCACCTGTTCGCACGGATGTCGGTGGAGGCGAGCGATCCCGCGCATCCGGCGCACGCGTATTTCGCCGAGCGCACGTCCGGATTCCTCGACGGTCTCCGCGACTGGTTCCGGGAGGCGGCCGAGGCCGGACGGATGGCACCCGAGATCTCTCCCGCGACCGCCAGCAGGCTCGTGCAGGCGGCGTGGGACGGCGCGCAGCTGCAATGGCTGCTGGACCCCTCGGTCGACATGGCAGCGATCGTCCGCGCCGCGTTCCAGAGCGCGCTGAGCGGACGCCAGGCGCAGCTGCGATGACCGATCCTCTCGTCACCGTCTCGGCCGGCACCCTCCGTGGTATCCGCCGCCCGGGCTCGCTCGCGTTCCTCGGCATCCCCTTCGCGGCCGCTCCGGTCGGCGAGAACCGTTTCGCGGCCCCTCAGCCCGCCGAGCCCTGGGAGGGCGTGCGCGACGCGACCGCCTACGGACCGACCCCGCAGCGCGGCGACACCGGCATCACCCTCATCCCCGAGCCATCGGTGCCCGGCGACGCGACGCTCAACGTGAACGTCTTCACACCGGACACGGATGCGGCCGCACCCTTCCCCGTGCTCGTGTGGATCCACGGCGGCGGCTACATCTCGGGCTCGCCCGCGAGCCCCTGGTACGACGGCGACACGTTCGCCCGCGAGGGGATCGTCGTCGTGACCCTGTCGTACCGGCTCGGCTTCGACGGATTCGGCGAGATCGAGGGCGCCGTGAGCAACCGCGGTGTGCGGGACTGGCTCGCGGCCCTCGAGTGGGTGCAGCAGAACATCGCCGCGTTCGGCGGCGACCCCGCGCGGGTGACGATCGGCGGGCAATCCGCCGGCGGCGGCGCGGTGCTGACGCTGCTCGGGATGCCGTCGGCGCAGCACCTCTTCTCGGCGGCCTGGTCGATCTCCGGCGCGCTGGGGGACGTTCCGCTCGACGAGGCGCGCGCCCGCGCCGCGCGTCTGGCGACCGCCGCGGGCGTGAGCGCTGATCGCGACGGCTTCGCCTCGGCACCCGAAGAGACACTGCACGCCCTGCAGAGCACGATCGAGCTCGCGCCGCATCGCGGACGGCTCGCGCCGCTGCGCGAGATGATCGCGGAGCGCGCGTGGGGGCCCGCCGTCGACGGCGACCTGCTCCGCACCGACACTCCGACCTCCATCGCCGCCGGCGTCGGCGCCGACAAGCCCCTGCTGCTCGGTTCCACCGCCGACGAGTTCACGATGGTGACCGACTCCTTCGCCGACAAGCTGCGCCTCGTCCCCGCCTGGCTGGCGTTGGCGGCTCTGGGACTCGACCGCCGGCGACGCCGCGCGTACCTGCGCGACAATCCGGGGCCCCGCGCGAAGGGGACGGCAGCCGTGCTCGGCCGGTACGTGACCGACCGCGTCTTCGGCGCACTCGTGCCGCGCATCGCCGACGCCCGCCGGACGGCCGCTCCGACGTGGGCCTACCGGTTCACCTGGCCCTCGCCCACGATCGGCTGGGCCTGCCATTGCCTCGATGTACCGTTCTGGTTCGGACGGCTCGACGCGGACGGCGTCGCCCGGATCGCGGGGACGAATCCGCCCGCATCCCTCGCCGAACGGATGCACGCGACGGCGGTGGCCTTCATCCGCGACCACGCCGCGGAGTGGACGCCGTGGGGCGAGGCGCCCGGCACCACCCAGGTCTTCGACCTCGACTCCCCCGTCGCGCCCGACGGCTACACCGGCGCCGCCGCGCTGCTCTGACGCCCCCTTCTTCACCCCGGTCACCCCGGGCGCGGCGCGTGCGGCTCAGGCCTCGCGAGGCAGCGGCGGGATGAGGACGGCGCGCGGCATCCGCTGGCGCATGACGGCGACCGCATCCGCGTTGTCGTCGACGAGCACGGCGTGCCGGCCAAGAGGAGCGGCGACCGCGCCGGTCGTTCCGCTGCCCGCGAAGAGGTCCAGCACCGCGTCTCCGGGGCGACTGGATGCCTGCACGATGCGACGCAGCACCCCCTCGGGCTTCTGCGTCGGGTATCCGGTCTTCTCGCCGCCGGAGGTCGGCACGATCGTGTGCCACCACACATCCGTGGGCAGCTTGCCGCGCGCGGCCTTCTCGGCCGTGACCAGCCCCGGCGCCATGTACGGTTCGCGATCCACCGCATCCGCGTCGAAGAAGTACCGCGCCGGATCCTTCACGTACACGAGGATCGTCTCGTGCTTCGTCGGCCATCGGCGTCGGCTCTTCGCGCCGTAGTCGTAGGCCCACACGATCTCGTTCAGGAACCGGTCACGACCGAAGAGCGCGTCGAGCATGACTTTCGCGTAGTGCACCTCGCGATAGTCGAGATGCAGGTACAGCGTGCCGTCGTCCGCCAGCAGGCGCCAGGCCTCGAGCAACCGCGGTTCGAGAAAGCCCCAGTAGTCGTCGAACCGGTCGTCGTACGCGCGCAGGTCGCCCCGCAGCCGCGCGTACTCCTGCCCGCGGAAGCCGGGCCGGGAGACCACATCCGCGACGGGTGCCGTCGCGGTCTCGATCGCACGGATGCGGGAGCGCCCCGTGTTGAACGGCGGATCGAGGTAGACCAGCGTGAAGGCTCCGGAGGGGAGTTCGCGCGCGACGGCCAGGTTGTCGCCGTGGTGGATGGCGACGGTCCCGGAGGTGAGCCCGTTCACGGCACGCGCTGCAGCCACGCATCCGTCGCGAACTTGCTCTCAACGAGCTCCTCCGCCTCGGCGTATTCCGCTTCGGTGATATGCCCGGTCGTCGCGCCGTACATCGTGGTGAACGTGCTGATGAAGCGGTCGATGATCTGCTCTCGCGGCAGGCCCGTCTGTCGGCGCAGCGGGTCGACGCGCTTGGCGGCCGAGACCGTGCCCTTGTCGCTCAGCTTCTCGCGCCCGATGCGCAGAACCTCGGTCATGACCTCTCCGTCGAGGTCGTAGCTGAGGGTCGCGTGGTGCAGGACGCCGCCGTTGGCGAGGCGCTTCTGCGCGGCGCCGCCGATCTTGCCCTGCGGCGAGGAGATGTCGTTGAGCGGCTGGTACGTCGCCTCGACGCCGAGCGAACGCAGCGCCTGCAGTGCCCAGTCGTCGAGGAACGCGTACGAGTCGGCGAAGGTCATGCCGGCGACGAGGGATGCCGGCACGTACAGAGAGTAGGTGATGATCGCGTTGGCGCCCATCATCATCGCGCCTCCGCCCGAGATGCGCCGGACGACGTCGTACCCGTGGCGGGCCGCCCCCTCGGGGTCGACCTCGTTGCGCAGCGATTGGAAGGAGCCGATGACCACCGCGGACTCGTTCCATTCCCAGAGCCGCAGGGTGGGGTTGCGGCGGCCGTCTCCGACGCGAGCGGTGAGCACCTCGTCGAGCGCGAGGTTCATCCGCGGCGAGACGGGCGCGTCGTGCACGACCTCCCAGGAGAAGTCCTTCCAGCCGGGAGCGGTCACCAGCGCCCGGCGCACGACCGTGCCGACCGCCTCCGGCGAGAAGCCGAGCAGCTGCGCGCCGTCCGGAAGCGCCGCGCGGACGGCGGCGGCGATCGTGGCCGCATCCGTCTCGACCGACAGCCCCTCGACCGCGCGGTTGATGTCGATCAGCGCCTCGTCCGGCTCGAGGAAGAAGTCGCCCGCGAGGTGCACGTCGGCGATGCGCCCCTCCCGCACCTCGAGATCGACGACAACGAGCTTGCCCCCGGGGACCTTGTACTCACCGTGCATGCTCTCAGCCTAGGTCGCCCGCTCCCCCGCGGCCCCGCATCCTCGACCCACGTCGCCGAGACTGCACTTCCCGCACGAGATCACGGTTGATACCCGTGATCTCGTCATCAAGATGGGCCCACGCGCCCAGAGGCTCCGCGTCCGCGCAGCGGGTGTGGAGAGGGCGTGGGGACAGTCTCGCGGGGGAATGGGGGCGACAGACCGGGACAAAGAGCGCCTCAGGCGCGCGAGGGGATGCGGGCGTCGAGCCAGGCGAGGAGGTCGGCGCGCACGTCGGCCTGCATGACCTCGTTGAAGATCTCGTGGCGCGCACCGGGGTAGACGAGGGTCGTGACGTCGGTGAGCCCGGAGCGCTCGCGGTACTCGGCCGCGAGCTTGTGGACGCTGCGGGGGCCGCCGACGGTGTCGTCGCGCCCGACCATGAGCAGGATGGGGATGTCGCGGCCCAGATTCCGGCGCGGGCGTCCGAACAGCCGCGCGGCGTCGACGGGCCCGAAGAGCTTCAGCAGGGGCGTGACCGTGGTCAGCGGGTCGTCGACGAAGGCGCGCCCGACCGAGAGGTCGCTCGAGAGCCACGCGGTGCCCGTGGCATCCTCTCGCCGCCACGGCGCGTTGAGGTTGCCCGCGTTCAGCGTGCCCGGCAGACGCAGCGCCGATCCCGACAGCACGACGGCGTCGTAGGCCTCCGGATGCCGGTTCACGAGGATCTGTGCAAGGAAGGATCCCCAGGAGTGGCCCAGCAGCACGAGCGGGAGGTCGGGGTTCTCGTCTCGGATGCGGCGGGTCAGCTGCCAGACGGCATCCACCGCCGCCCGGTGTCCGCCGCGGCCGAGCCGGCCCAGACGCGCGGTGTCCCCCCATTGCTTCATGCCGGTGCGCCCGTGCCCGCGGTGATCGTCCGCGTAGACCGTGAAGCCGGCCTCGGTGAGAGCCGAGATCAGCACCGGGTAACGGCCGGCGTGTTCGCCGACCCCGTGCAGGAGCTGGACGACACCGCGCGCGGCGCCTTGGGCGGGATGGACGTCGTAGACGATCGCGACGCCGAGCGCGTCGGTGAACTCCGGCATGGTCTCGATTTTATGGGTCGCGCACGGCGCTGCCGGGTGTAATCTCTGGTCGAGAAAGCTAGAAAAGCGAGACAAATTATGAGCGCTCCGTCATCCCGTCGCTGGGCGGGCCTGGTCTTCATCAGCGTCGCCGTGTCGCTGATCATCGTCGACTCGACGATCGTGAACGTCGCCGTGCCCTCGATCGTCGACGAGCTCGGCGTCTCCTCGACCGAGGTGCAGTGGATCCAGGAGGCGTACACGCTCGTCTTCGCCGCCTTCCTCCTGTTGTTCGGGTCGATCGCCGACCGGATCGGCCGGCGGCGGCTCATGCTCATCGGCGTCGTCCTGTTCGCGCTCGCCTCCATCGCCGCGGCGCTCGCCCCGGACGGGCGCCTGCTGATCCTCGCGCGTCTCGTACAGGGCGTGGGCGGCGCGATGATCCTGCCGACGACCCTCTCCCTCATCAACGCGACCTTCCGCGGCAAGGAGCGCGGCATCGCATTCGCCGTATGGGGCTCGACGATCGGCGGCATGGCAGCCGTCGGGCCTCTGCTCGGAGGCTGGCTCACCACCGCCTTCTCGTGGCGATGGGCGTTCGGCATCAACCTTCCCCTCGCCGTCATCATCGTGATCGGCGTGCTGATGACCGTCCCGGAGTCCCGCGAATCCGCCCGACGGGGCATCGACGGGGTAGGAGCGCTCCTGTCGGTCGTCCTCTTCGGCTCCCTCGTGTTCGGACTCATCGAAGGACGCACGTACGGCTGGTGGCAGAACACCGACACCACCTTCTCGCTCGGCTCGTTCACCTGGCCGTTCTCGATCTCGCCCGTGCCCGTGGCCTTCGCGATCGCAGTGGTCGCGCTCATCGCCTTCATCGCGTGGAGCGTGCACCGGGTCCAGCGCGGCCGCGCCGCCCTCCTGGACCTGTCGTTGTTCCGCATCGGCACGTTCCGCGACGGCAACCTCGTCGCGCTCACGGTCGCCCTCGGCGAGTTCGGCATCATCCTGTCGCTGCCGCTGTGGCTGCAGTTCGTGCTCGGCTTCGACGCACTGCAGACGGGCCTGGTGCTCCTGGCCCTCGCGATCGGCTCCTTCGTCGCGAGCGGTTTCGCGGGGGCCGCATCCGGCCGCGTGACACCGGTCGCGATCGTGCGGGTCGGGCTTCTCGCCGAGATCATCGGCATCGTCTGGGTCGGCCTCGTCGTCGCCCCGGGTGCGGCCTGGGGCTGGCTGCTGCCGGCGCTGTTCGTCTACGGGTTCGGCGTGGGGCTCGCGACGGCACAGCTCACCGGCGTCATCCTGCAGGACGTCCCGGTCGAGCTCTCCGGACAGGGCTCGGGCACGCAGTCCACTTCCCGCCAGGTCGGTGCGGCGCTCGGGGTCGCGATCCTCGGCACGGTGCTGTTCACCTCGACCGGGGGCCTGCTGGCGAGTTCGCTCGACGACGCGGGTGTGCCCGCATCCCAGCGCGACGAGATCGTCTCCAGCGTCGTGGACTCGGCGGGCGGCGCCATCGCGGGCCTCGCCGCGAACCCGCAGACCGCCGAGATCGCGACCGCCGCCGAGACCGCGTTCTCCGACGGCACCCGCTACGCCGCGTTCACGGCGGCGGGGTTCATCGCCGTGGGCCTGGTGGCGACGCTCACCCTCGGCAGTCGACGGCGCGAGGAGATCACGACCGAGTGAACCTCCGATCCTTAGCAAGACTAATGAGCTATGCTAAGGATCGAGATGACCGACGATTCCCCCCGCGCCGCCGAAGCGGCAGAGCTGCGCATGTCCGTCTTCCGCCTCGCCCGGCGCCTGCGCGCCCAGCGCGCGGTCGACTCGATGAGCGACGGGCAGTTCTCGGTGCTCATGGCGCTCAAGGTCAACGGCACGCGCACCCTCGGCGAGCTCGCCGCGCGTGAGCGGGTGACCGCGCCCTCGATGAACCGCACGGTCAACTGCCTCGAGGAGTCGGGCTACCTCGAGCGCCGCAGCGACGACACCGACCGCCGCAAGGTCAACATCGTCCTGACGGATGCGGGCCGCGCCGTCGTCGAAGAGACGGTGCGCCGTCGCAACGCCTGGCTCGAGGCGGCGCTCGACGAGCTGGACGAAGAGGAGCGCGCGACGCTGCATGCCGCATCGGAGATCCTGCGCCGAGTGGCCGAGCGATGAGCGCGATGTTCCGCTCGATGCGCCTGTTCAACTACCGCGTCTGGTTCCTGGGCGCGCTCGTCTCGAACATCGGCGGCTGGATGCAGGCGACCGCCCAGGACTGGGTGGTGTTGACGCAGCTCACCGACAACGACGCCACCGCCATGGGCGTCACGATGGCGCTGCAGTTCGGGCCTCCCCTCGTGCTCGTGAGCATCACCGGCTGGGCGGCCGACCGCTTCGATCGCCGACGGATGCTGTTGGTCACCCAGTCGGCACTGATGCTCCTGGCCGTCGCCGTCGGCGTCCTGCTGCTGACCAACGTCATGACGCTGCCGCTCATGTGGTGCTTCGCGGCGGCGTTCGGTGTCGCGAACGCGTTCGACGCGCCGGCACGTCAGGCGTTCGTGACCGACATCGTGTCGCGCGACGACGCCTCCAACGCCGTCGCACTCAACTCCGCGTCCTTCAATGCCGCGCGTCTGCTCGGACCGGCGATCGGCGGCGTGCTGATCGTGCTGGTGGGCACCGGGTGGGTCTTCATGGTCAACGCGGGCACCTTCCTCGCGATGCTCGTGGCGCTCATGCTCGTGCGGGTGCGCGAGCTCGTGCCGCGCACCCGCGCCCCAGGCGGCGCGCGACTGGCCGACGGATTCCGTTACGTCGCGGGGCGGCCGGATCTGAAGGTGATCTTCGCGATGGTGTTCCTGATCGCGGCCTTCGGCATGAACTTCCCGATCTTCGCCTCCACCATGGCGGTGCAGTTCGGGCAGCAGGCCGACGGGTACGGGCTGCTGAGCTCCGTGCTCGCCATCGGCTCCCTCGCGGGCGCACTGCTGGCCGCACGACGCGATCGCGCCCGGATGCGGGTCGTGATCGCGGCGCTCGGAGCCTTCGGCGTGTTCTCGCTCATCTCGGCGGCGATGCCGACGTACCCGCTCTACGCCGTGAGCCTCGTGTTCGTGGGCTTCAGCACCGTCACGATCCTCACGACCGCCAACGGCTACGTGCAGACTACGACGGATCCGGCCCTGCGAGGCCGCGTGCTCGCCCTGTACATGGCGGTCATCATGGGCGCCACGCCCATCGGCGCCCCGATCGCCGGCTGGGTCGCCGACGCATGGGGTCCGCGCACCGCGATCGACGTCGGCGCCGTGGCGGGCCTCATCGGGTGCGCGATCGGCGTCACCTGGCTCCTCGCATCCGGCAGGGTGCGCCGCGACCCCGAGGCGCGCCTGCGGTTCGAGATCGACGAGACCCGGCCCGTCCGCGTCGTCGCTCCGGAGGAGTTCAGCGACGAGGTCGCCGCGGCGACCGCCCCCATCACCCTGCCGGATGCGGCAGCGCGCCGCCGCATCCGTCGCCGTCCACCCCGGACCGCCCGCGCACCGCGCCCCTGACGCCCGGCCCTGACGCCCGGCCCGCGTCGCGTCGGAGATGCGACCCGATGTCGGAGGTTTCCGGCCGCATCCTCCGACGTTCGGCCGATTCTCCGACCTGGGCCACGGCAGAGCGCGCCGGTCAGGCCTCGCGGGTGATCGTCACCTTCACGTGCAGGTTGCTCTTGAACGGCCCCGCGTACACGCCGCGCAGCGGCGGCACGTCGTTGTAGTCGCGGCCGCGCCCCACGAGCACGTGGCGGTCGCCGATCTCGATGTTGTTCGTGGGGTCGAAGCCCGTCCACTCGCCGGCGAACCACTCGACCCAGGCGTGCGACTCCCCCGTCACTGCGACGCCGACCTCGGCCTGCGGACGCGGATGCAGGTAGCCCGACACGTAGCGCGCCGGGATTCCCACGGAGCGCAGCGCGCCGATCGCGATGTGCGCCATGTCCTGACAGACGCCCTTGCGCGCCTCCCACGCGTCGATCGCCGTGGAGTGCACGCCGGTCACACCGTGCATGTACTCCACCGCATCCCCGATCGCGACGCAGATCTCGTGCGCCGCCCGACCGGGATCGTCGTGCCGGGATGCGTAGGATGCGGCGAGCTCGGCGACCTCGGGATGCGGACGCGTGCGGTGCGTCTGCGTCAGCTGCTCGACCGTCTCGAGCGACCGCGCGGCCTCGGCCGCGAGACGGTCCCAGGTGATGCCGGTGTGCTCGATGGGCCGGGGGCGCACCTCCACGAGCGAGCGCGCGGTGATCGTCAGCGCCTGGTGGGGCGAGAGCACGTCGAACGCGCTCACCCGCGTGCCGAAGTAGTCGACGTAGGTGTTGACCGCCGTCGACGGCTCGATCTCGAGCGCCGCACTGAGCACGAACTGGCTCTCGGTGGTGCCGGGCAGCATCCGCGCCTCGTTGTAGGAGGCCGAGACGTCGCCGCCGTACCGGAAGCCCGTCTCGTGCTCGATCCGCAGCCGCTTCATGAGGTCTCTCCGATCCAGCTGGGCTCGGCCTGCGTCGGGAAGAAGCGCTGGCGGATGGCGTCGGACGCTTCGCGCGTGACGGTCTGCACCCGGAGCATGTGGGCGGGAAGCTCGCTCAGGATGTCACCGATCGGCAGGTATTCGAGGTCGTTGCGGATGCGGCCGAGCGCCCGCAGCACCTGGTTCGACTGCCCCACGCGGTCCTCGCGCGGGTCGATGGCCGAGATGCACTCCTCGGCCCGCGAGATCGAGTAGATGATCGAGCGCGGGAAGAGGCGGTCGAGCAGCAGGAACTCCGCCGCGTTGCGCGCGCTCGGCATGCCGCGGTACGTGCGCAGGTACGCCTCGTACGCACCGCAGGAGCGCAGGATGGTGGTCCACGACGGCCCGGACGCCTCGGTCAGCGATCGGGTCGCGAGCAGGCGCGCCGTCATGTCCGCGCGCTCGATCGACCGGCCGAGGGTGAAGAACTGCCAGGCCTCGTCCCGGCTCGTCGAGGAGTCGACGACGCCGACCGCGAGGGCGGCGCGCTCGCGCACCCACTGGAAGAACTCGTGCACCTTGTCGGTCTGCAGTCGCCGCGGCATCCGCGCGTTGGTCGTGTTGAGGCACTCCCACAGCTCGGTCGAGACGATCTCGCGCGCGCGGCGGGCGTTCTCGCGCGCCGAGGTCAGCGAGTAGAGGATGCTGGAGGGGTTCATGCGGTCGACGGCCAGGCGCGCGAGCACGTGTTCGCGAGTGACCGTCTCGACGCCGTCGGGCGGCGAGGATCCCATGACCGCGAGCAGGGAGCGGCACGCGGTGTCCTCGTCGATCCACGGATCCTCCAGCAGCAGCTGCAGGTGTACGTCGAGGATGCGGGCGGTGCCGTCGCTGCGCTCGATGTAGCGCCCGATCCAGAACAGGCTCTCGGCGATCCGGCTCAGCAGCATTGCGCACCCCCCTCCATGTCCCCATTGCTGCAACGCATGTCCCGGTTGCCGCAGTTTTCGGGGTCGGTTCCTGCGGGAAGTGGGACATGCCGTGGAGCGGATGCGGCCTGGCGGACCTGTTGCTGCTGCTCCTGCTGCTCGACGTTCGAGCGGGGACGGTCCTGCGGCGAGTGATCGACCTCGTCGGGGGTCACCTCGAATGCCGCATCCGTGATGATCGGGATGGCCTGCGTGATCGTCGAGGCCTGGTCGGCCACGAGCCCCGCCAGCCCCTGGCCCTGCCCGTACTCGACGTGGCCCGGGGCCGCGCCGCCGACGACCCAGGTGTCCTTCGACCCGCCGCCCTGGCTCGAGTTGACGACGAGCTGCCCCTCCGGGAGCGCGACACGCGTGAGACCCCCGGGCAGCACCCAGATGTCGTCGCCGTCGTTCACGGCGAACGGTCGCAGGTCGGCATGGCGCGGCCGCATCCCGTCCTCGACGAGCGTGGGGATCGTGGAGAGCATGACGACCGGCTGCGCGATCCACCCGCGCGGGTCGGCCAGCAGGGTCTTGCGGAGCGTCTCGAGCTCGGCACGCGAGGCGTCGGGACCGACGACGAGCCCCTTGCCGCCGGAGCCGTCGACCGGCTTCACGACGAGCTCGTCGAGGCGGTCCAGCACCTCCTCGAGGGCCGCCGGGTCCTCGAGCCGCCACGTGTCCACGATCGGGAGGATGGGCTCCTCCGACAGGTAGTAGCGGATGAGGTCGGGCGTGTAGGTGTACAGGAGCTTGTCGTCGGCGACGCCGTTGCCCACCGCGTTGGCGATCGTGACGTTGCCCATGCGCGCGGCGAGCATGAGCCCCGGCGCGCCCAGCATCGAGTCGGCGCGGAACTGCAGCGGATCGAGGAAGTCGTCGTCGACCCGGCGGTAGATGACGTCGACGCGCTTGGGCCCGCGGGTCGTGCGCATGAAGACCCGCCCGCCCATGCACAGCAGGTCGCGCCCCTCGACGAGCTCCACGCCCATGAGCCGCGCGAGCAGCGTGTGCTCGAAGTACGCCGAGTTGTAGACGCCGGGCGTGAGCACGACGACGTTGGGGTCGTCGATGCCGGGCGGGGCCGAGGCGCGCAGGGCCGCGAGCAGCTTGTTGGGGTAGTCGCCCACGGGACGCACCCGCATCGAGAGGAAGAGCTCGGGCAGGGTCTGCGCCATGACCCGGCGGTTGGAGATGACGTAGCTGACGCCCGAGGGCACGCGCACGTTGTCTTCGAGCACCCGCATCTTGCCGTGCTCGTCGCGGATGAGGTCGATGCCGGACACCTGGATGCGGACGCCGTTCGCCGAGTGGATGCCGGCGGCCTGGCGGTAGAAGTACTGGCTCGACGCGATCAGACGCGCGGGGATCACCCCGTCGCGCACGCAGTTCTGGCGGCCGTAGGCGTCGTCGAGGAACGCTTCGAGGGCCCGGACGCGCTGCTTGACGCCGGCCTCGATCTCGCTCCACTCCGCGTAGTCGATGATGCGGGGCACCGCATCCAGAGGGAACGGCCGCTCCTCACCCGCGAAGTCGAAGGTGACGCCCTGCGCGAGGTAGCTGGAGGCGAGCGACTCCGTGCGACCGCGCAGTTCCTCCTGCGTCATGCGCGCCAGCGCCTGGTAGAGCTCGCGGTAGGCGCTGCGCGACTCCGCCGCCGCTCCGGGATGCGCGGGATGACCGAACATCTCGTCGAACGCGGGCAACCCCTGCGGGGTCTTGCGCGGCGCGAGAGTGGAGCCGTAGCCGTCGAACAAGTCGCCCATGCGATGAGCCTAATCGCGCGCGTATTGCCAGGATGTTTCTCCGCACGCCGCGATGTGGATCGCGCCAGCCCGGTTCCCGGTCCACCCCGCACCGCTCCGCCCCCGCAACCCCGTTCCACACGCACCGCCCCCACCCCGCACCACGCGTCAGGGACGGGTGCGGGCGGCGCACACGGCACTGATGACGAGGCAGACGAGCATGCCCGCCGCCATCGGGCCGGCGGTGTGCGATCCGAGGACGCCTCCCACGGGCGCCGCCGCGGCGGCCACCGCGTACTGCGCCGATCCCATCAGCGCGGCCCCCGCGCCCGCCGCGAACCGCGCGCGCGACAGGGCGAGGGCGCTCGCACCGGCCAGCACCGCGGATGCCGCGGCCCCGCTCACGAGGACGGGCACGAGGAAGGTCACGAGCGTGAACGGCCCCCACAGGGCGAACACCAGCAGCGCGGCGGTCGCCACGAGGGCCGCGCCCTGGGCGGCCGCCATCATCCGTCGGATGCCGAAGCGCCCCACCAGCACGGCGTTGATCGTGCTGCCGGCGAGAACGGAACCCGCGTAGAGCGCGTAGACGAGAGCGAACCCCCACGGTCCCGTGTGCAGGATCTCCTGCGTCACGAAGGAGGATGCGGCGGAGTGCACCGCGAGCGCCGCGAACGCGAACGCCATCGACAGAGCAGGCAGGACATATCCGCCATCGCGCAGCAGGCGCCCGTAGTTGGCGGCCATGGCGCCGAACCGGAGGATCTGGCGCCGTTCGCGTTCGAGGCTCTCCGGGACGAGGACGGCCGCCGCGGCCAGCGCGAGGGCGGCGAACACCGCGAGCACGAGAAAGCCCGCCCGCCAGCCGCCGAGCTGCAGCGCCGCGGCGCCGAGGATGGGGGCAGCGAAAGGACCCGCCGCGATCACGGACATGAGGATGCTGTAGGCGCGGGCTGCCGCCACACCGGTCGCGAGGTCGGCCACGACCGCTCGGGCCACGACGACCACGGCCGCAGCCCCCAGCCCCTGCGCCACGCGCGTCGCCACGAGCAGCTCGATCGAGCCGACTGCGGCGGATGCGGCGGCGGATGCGGCGAGCAGACCCAGCCCGCACAGCAGCGCCGGGCGGCGACCGGTGGCGTCCGAGAGAGGACCGATCAGCAGCTGACCGCCCGCGACGCCGAGGAGGAACCCGGTGTACACCATCTGGCCACCCGCGACGGTGGTGCCGAGCTCGTCGACGATCACGCCGAGGCCCGGCAGGAAGAGGCTCGCCGCGAGCGGGTTGGCGGTCATGAGCACACCGAGCACGAGGACGAGCCCCGCAGTCAGCGACCGCGACGCCGTCATCGGAGTACCGCTCGCACGAGACTCGAGTGTACGCATTGCGTGCAAGCGATCGCAATGCGTACACTCGTTGTCGTCGACGACGACCTGGAAGGACGACGGATGTCCGCGTTGCGCAGCAATCTCCCTCCCACCTCCGCGCTCGGGGTCGCCCGGCGCGCGCAGTGGCGCTCCCTCGGCATCCCCGCGAACGAGCTCGACCGCCCCAAGATCGCGATCGTCAACACGTCGTCCGATCTCGCAGCGTGCTTCGCTCATCTCGACGACATCGTCGCCGTGCTCAAGAAGGAGCTCCGGGCGCAGGGCCTGTTGCCTTTCGAGATCCGCACCGCCGCCCCCTCCGACTTCGTCACGAGCGCGGGCCGCGCCGGACGCTACATCCTGCCCAGCCGCGACCTCATCGTGAACGACATCGAGGCGGCCGTCGAGGGTGCGCTGCTCGACGGCATGATCTGCCTCAGCTCGTGCGACAAGACGACGCCGGCGCACCTCATGGCCGCGGGGCGCCTGAACGTACCCACGGTGATCGTGCCGTGCGGCTATCAGCACTCGGGCCTTGCCGAGGGGCGCGAGGCCGACGTCGAGGAAGTCTTCCTGCTCGCCGCGCAGGCGGCCGTCACGGGGGCTCCCACCGACGACCTCATCGACCTCGCCGACGACGCGATCCTGGGCCCGGGGGTCTGCTCGGGCATGGCCACCGCGAACTCCATGCACGTGGTCGCCGAGGCGCTCGGCATGACCGTTCCTCGCGCCGCCCCCGTGCGCGCGAACGGCGCGCGGATGTGGGACAGCGTGCGCCGCTCGGCTGTCGCCATGGCCGATCTGATCGCCCGCGACATCCGGCCGCGCTCCATCATCACCGCAGAGGCGATCCAGGATGCGGTGCGCGCCATGCTGGCCGTCGGCGGGTCGATGAACACCATCAAGCACCTGCAGGCGATCGCGATCGAGGCCGGCGTGGACGTCGATGTCTGGGGCCTGTTCCGCACGCTCGGTCGCCAGACCCCGTTGCTCGCATCCGTGCGCCCCAACGGCCCCGCGCTCATCGAGGAGTTCGACGACGCCGGCGGCGGTGCCACGCTGCTGCGCGCGTTGCTGCCGCTGCTGCACGGCGAGCGGCCCACTGCGGCCGGCACGACCGTCGCCGAGAACGCGGCCGCGGCTCCCGCCCCGGACGGCGTCATCATCCGTTCGCTCGAGGACCCGTTCGGCACCGATCCCGCGATCTCCGTGCTGCGCGGCTCACTCGCCCCGGGCGGCGCCGTCGCGAAGCGTCCCGTTCCGGATCCCGGTCCGCATCGTTTCCGAGGACCGGCGCGGGTGTTCGCGAACCGCGAGGAGGCGATCGGGGCGATCGGCGACGGCCGCCTCCAGCGCGGCGACGTCGCCGTGATCCGGGGCATCGGAGTGCGGGGCGCCCCGGGCATGGGGCTGACCTCGGCGTTCATCTTCGCCCTGCACGCGCGGGGATTGGCCGACGAGGTCGCACTCGTGACCGACGGACAGTTCAGCGGACTGGTCAACCAGGGCATCTCGATCGGCGAGGTCTCCCCCGAAGCCGCGGACGACGGGCCGCTCGGACGGGTACAGGACGGCGATGTGATCGACATCGACCTGTCAGAAGGACGTGTCGACCTGCTCGTCGAGGCCTCCGGGCTCGCCGCGCGCGAACCGTACCGCCCACCCGTCGACCGCGACTCCGGCGGCGGGATGCTCGACCAGTACGAGCACCTCGTTCAGCCCCTGGGATGCGGCGCCGTGCTGTGCGCGCGGCCGGGGCTCTGCGACCGAGACGACACCGAGACCCCGAGCCTGGAGGACGCATGACCGATTCGACGATCACCCTGCCCGCCGCCCGCATCCCCGTCATCGGGGAGTACGACGTCGTCGTGGTCGGAGGCGGGCCCGCGGGGCTGTTCGCCGCCACGGCCGCAGCGCGCGCCGGGCGCTCGGTGGTGCTGCTGGAGCGCTACGGGTTCCTCGGCGGCGCGGGGACCATGGGCGGCCTGAGCACCTTCTGCGGTCTGCACGCCCGCGTCGACGGGGTCGACATGCGCGTCATCCGCGGCATCACCGACGATCTGCTCGACCGACTCATCGCCCTCGACGGTCTCAACGACGCCCACCTCAGCGTCGACGACCGCATCATGGCGCAGGCGTTCGACATCTCGGCCTACAAGATCGCCGCGGACGAGCTGCTGGTCTCGGCCGGCGCGGAGGTGCTGTTCCACACGAGCGCCGTCGACACGGTGCTCGCCGACGACGGCGCGATCGACGCGGTCGTCATCGAATCGAAGTCCGGCCGACAGGCCGTGCGCGGATCCGTCTTCATCGACGGTTCCGGCGACGCCGACATCGCGGCCTTCGCTGGTGCGCCGTTCGAGCGATCGGAGCACCTGCTGTACCCCTCGCTGATGTTCCGCATCAACGGGGTCGACTACGACAAGGCGGGTCCGGCGTGGCGCACCATCCGTCGCCTGATGGAGGAAGCGGAGGCGGCCGGCACGCATCGCTTCCCCCGCAAGAAGCCCATCGTGCGTCCGCAGCGCAATCCGCTGGAGTGGCGGTCGAACCTCACGCAGCTGAGCAACGACGACGGCTCGGCCGTCGACGGCACCGATGTGCGACAGCTCTCCCACGGCGAGCTCCAGGGGCGGCGTCAGGTGCGCGACACCTTCGCCTTCATCCGCGAGCGCACGCCCGGCTTCGAGGACTCCTACGTCGTCGACATCGCCCCGCAGATCGGCATCCGCGAGACCCGCCGCATCCGCGGTCGCTACATGCTCACCGAGCAGGACGTGCTCGGCTGCGCCGACTTCACCGACGCGATCGGGGTGAACGGCTGGCCGGTCGAGGCGCACGTGGCGGGAGACGTCGAGTTCCGCTTCGCGCCCGCCGACAGCAGAGGCTTCAACCAGCTCCCGTACCGGATGCTGGTGCCGCAGGTCGTGCCGAACCTGCTCGTCGTCGGGCGCTGCGCCTCGATGACCCAGGGCGGGCAGTCCTCGGGGCGCGTCACCGGCCCCTGCTTCGCGATGGGCCAGGCGGCCGGTACCGCAGCCGCGCTCGCGCTGGGCGCGGGAGTCTCAGTCGGCGACGTGGACGTGACGGCGCTCCAGACGCGTCTGATCGCGGACGGGGCCTATCTCGGCACCGAGGAGCCGACCGCCGACATGGTGGTACCGACGCCCGTCTCGGCGCGCTGAGGGCGCGTCAACCTGCGGCCGGCGGCGTCCGGTACACGCCCGGGTTCGCCGCACGATAGGCCGCGGCGATGCGCTCGGCCGCATCCCGCAGCGCGGGCACGACCTCGTCGCGCAACGCCGCCTCGCGCGACCGGAGTGTGGTGGACGACACCGTGAGTCCCGCCACGGCTCGCCCCGCGACGACGATCGGCACGGCTGCCGCGATCATCCCGGGATGCAGCTCCTCGATCGACACGTCGTAGCCGTCCTCGCGCACCTGCCGCAGGCGCTCGCGGAGAGCGCCGGTCTCGACGATCGTGAGAGGGGTGTACGCCTCGCGCGGTCGCGCCAGGTAGGCATCGAGCTCCGGCTCGGGCAGATCCGCCAGCAGTACGCGCCCGACGGCGGTCGCGTGCGCGGGCAGGCGCGTGCCGACCCGCACCGCATCCGGCAGCGGGCGCCGTTCCTCCACGCGCGCGACGTGGATCACGTCGGGCAGGTCCAGCTCGCCCATGCTGCAGGTCTCCCCCGTCTGCGCGACGATCTCCGCCATGATCGGCTGCGCGATCTCGGGCAGCGACGAGGCGGCGAAGTAGCCGGCACCGAGCTCGAGGATGCGGGCGGTCAGCGCCCAGCGGCCGTTCTCGCTGCGGACGTACCCGATGTGCTCGAACGTGAGCAGGATGCGGCGCACGACGGGCCTCGGCAGCTGCACCCGCGCCGCCAGCTCACTCACGCTCGAGGTCGCGTCGTGCCCGCCGAAGGCGCGCAGCACCGCGACGGCGCGTTCCACACTCTGGATGCGGTCGCGCGATCTGTCCTCCTGGGTCACCTGGCTACCTTCCCACGACGCGCGCCGACGCCGCGCCCGTGGGAGGGCGCGGCGTCGGGATGCGGATCAGAGGTTCTCGCGCAGGCCGTAGACCGACTCGTGCCAGGGGATGAAGAACCGCTTCGCCTCGTTGACGATCAGATACAGCACGAGACCGATCAGCGAGAGCAGCAGGATCAGCGCGAAGGTGCGCGCCGCATCCAGGGAGTTCATGGCCCTGACGACCATCGCGCCGAGCCCGACGCTGCCGCCGAGGTACTCGCCGACGATGGCGCCGATCGTGGCGAGCACGATCGCGACCTCCATCCCGGCGAACAGGTACGGCTGCAGGCTGCGCATCTCGAGCTGCGTGAAGGTCTGCGCCCTGGAGGCGTTGAGGCTGCGCATCACCTCGCGTTGGCCCCGCTCGACGGATCGCACACCCAGCAGCACGTTGAGCATCACGGGGAAGAAGGCCAGGAGGGCGGCCAGGACGATCTTGGAGGTGATCCCGAAGCCGAACCAGATGACGAACAGCGGCACGAAGGCGACCTTGGGAGCCACCTGCGCGATGACGATGAGCGGACGGATGCTGACCTCGAGCCACGGAAGCTTGCCGAGGACGACACCCACGACCACGCCGAGGACGACGGCGACGGCGAAGCCGACGAGGATCTCGGTCACGGTGACGCCCGCCTCCGCCCACGTCTTGCCGTCGGAGACGAGCGCGACGAACGCCTCGCCCACCGCGGCCGGCGGGGGGAACACGAACGGGTTCACCTCGAAGGCGCTGACGTAGAGCTGCCACAGTCCGATGATCACGACCACGAGGGCCGGGGTCACGATCCAGGGCAGGATCTTCATCGTCCGCGCGCGGGCGCGCCGGCGCTCGAGGGTCACGACCGAGGTCGTGGTCGGCTGGTCCGGGGGTGCTTGCACGGTGGTCATGCGCTCATTCCTCCTCGTCGAGGTCGTGGCGAAGGCTGCGCACGATGTCGTTGAATCCGGGCGTCGTCTGCAACTCGATGTCGCGCGGCTTGGCGTCCGGAACGGTCAAGATCTGTCGGATGCGGCCCGGCCGCGGCGTCATGTGCACGACCCGGTCTGCCAGGAACACGGCCTCCGGGATGTCGTGCGTCACGAAGACGACGGTGGAGTTGGTCTGCAGGACGATGCGCTGCAGCTCCAGGTTCATCCGCTCACGGGTCAGCGCGTCGAGCGCCCCGAAGGGCTCGTCCATGAGCAGCAGGTCGGGCTCGGTGCTCAGCGAGCGCGCGATCGCGGCGCGCTGCCGCATCCCGCCCGACAGCTCACGCGGATACGAACGCTCGAAGCCCTTCAGCCCCACGAGGTCGGCGAGCTCGGCCGCACGCGCTCGCCGCTCCGCCTTGCCCACACCGCGCAGCTTCAACGGCAGCGCGATGTTGTCGAGCACGGAGAACCAGGGGAACAGGTTGCTCTCCTGGAACACGAACCCGAGCCGGGTCACGGCGGACGGCTCGACCCGGCCGTCACGCCACAGGTGGCGCCCGTCGACCTCGATCGAACCCGCGGTCGGTGCGAGCAGGCCGCCGATCATGCGCAGAAGCGTCGTCTTGCCGCATCCCGAGCGCCCGATCAGGGCGACGAACTCTCCCCGCTGGATGTCGAGGTCGACGCCCGACACGGCGTGGGTCACGCCCGCCCGGGTCTGGAAGTCGCGTCCGACGCCGCGGATGCGCAGGCGAGGCTGCGTCGCGGTCTGAGTCAGCGGCGGATCGGCCGTGACGACGGTGTCGTTGCTCATGATCGTTCCTTCCCGTGCTCAGCCCGCGGGCACGTAGTCGTTCGTGATCCAGTCGCCGGGATTCTGGCCACCCTCGAGCATCCCCGCCTTGACGTAGGTGTCGTAGGTGGCCTTCCAGGCGTCCAGGTCGTTCTCCAGCAGCGGCACGCCGCCGTCGGCGTCGACCCAGGTCTGCGTCGTGTAGACCTCCAGCGCGGCCGCGGCGATCTCGTCGTCGGCCAGCGCCGGGAAGTTCCAGTCGCCGCTGTCGCGCAGTGTCTTGAGCACGTTGGCGAAGTTGTTCGGCGCGTCGTCGATCATGTCCTGCACGGCCTCGCGGATGGCGGCCATGAACGCCTCGATCTGCGCGACCTTCTTCTCGTCCTTGAGGTTGGACTCGGTCGTGATCCAGGTCTGGATGTCGCGGGCGTCGCCGAGGCCCGCGTCGTCGACGACCGCGTCCGGGTTCTGCTGGCCGATGGCGAGCGACGTGTCGAGGCTGACGATGTAGCCGTCGAGCTGTCCCTGGCGCACGACCTCGAGGGTCGCCGCCGTGACGGGCACGGCCTGGCGGGTGACGGTGTCCTCCGCGATCCCCGCGTCGTCCAGAGTGAGGTTCAAGAGCTTCTCGCTGGTGCCGCCGATCGAGCCCATGCCGATGACCTTGCCCTCCATGTCGGCGGGGGTCGTGATGGGGTCGTCCTCGACCGAGATCATGCGCAGGTTCGACTTGTAGGCCATCGTGCCCACCGCGCGGATCGGCTGTCCGTCGACCATCGGCGGGAACACGTCCACCGTGCTCGCACGGGTCAGGGTGGTCGCACCGCCGAGCAACGACTGGATCGCGGCAGACGTGCCCTGCACCGGCTGGAGCGTCACATCGAGCCCGTGCTTCTCGAAGTATCCGCCCGAGTACGCGAACATCTCCGGGCCGAAGCTGAACGACTCCAGGGGCAGGAACGTGACGACCGTCATGGACCCGAGGTCACCGCCCGCGCCGGGCGTGGAGCCCGACTCCTCCGCGGCGCCTCCGCCGCATCCGGTGAGCGCGAGGGCGCCCGCCGCGAGCGTCGCTGCGACCAGCGACAGACGGCGGGTCTTCGTACGACGAACTGCTGTGATCATGTCTGACTCCTGTGTCGGGATGATCCGCTCACGCCATTGCGAGCGACACGACGAGTCTGCGAACCAGTACGCCGGGGTCCAACCACCTTTTCACTCACCGGAATGCACCGCCACCCCGTCAGTCCGGATCACGACGATCCGACCGGTGTCGCCGTCGACCTCCACGACGTCGCCCGTGCGTATCGTCTCCAGCGGCGCGGGGGCGGCCTGCACGACCGTCGGCACTCGCGTCACGATGGCGCCGAGCACGGCCTTGGTCGTGATCACGTCGAACACGAGGGCTGCGGGAGCGGTGCCCATGAGTCGCGTGCTCTGGAAGAACCCCGACCACCCCGAGGAGCCCTTGGCGCCCGGGAAGACGAGCACATGACCCGTGAAGCACTGCCCGAACAGCTCGTGCCGCGGCTCGATCACGGTCCCGGTCGCGACGTCGATGCCCCCGAACCCCGAGATCGGCTCGCGCGTGACGAGCGCCGGCGCGCGCACGCGCCCGGGGACGATCCCCCGCCCCACCAGCTCGATCACGTCAGCTCCCCTCGCCAGCGGCCTGTGACGGCCGCATCCACGCACTCGCGCGTCGTGCCGAACCACGCCTCGATGCCGAGGATCGCGGGCAGGTAGTGCGCCTGCTTGGCAGAGTCGGTCGCCATGACGCGGGTGCCGGGCGGAGCGGCGCGCGACATCGCGGGGCACGACTCGGTCAGCACCCGCCCGCCGGCGCGCGTGATCGTGCGCGTCCAGCCCCGACGCAGGGCCTCGGCGGCGAGCGCACGCGGGAGCATGACCCACAGCTGCGCACCGTCGGCCAGGCGGCGTCCCTCGAGCAGCCCCGCGATCTCCTCCACCTGGGCGAGCGAGGCGTGAGGACAGCCGAGCAGCACGAAGTCGACATCCGCGCTCTGGCCCTGGGCGTTGAGCGTCTCGTACGTCGCCCGCCGCTCCCGCTGGCCGTACGTCACCGCCTCCGGTATCCCCGCGCCCCCGAACGCCGCTTCCAGAGTCGGCGCCTCCGGGGTGACACCGGGCAGGTGATACAGCTCCACACCGCCCGAGGTCGCGGTGGCGGCGCCGAAGTGCTTGAGGTCCGCATCCGATGCCGGCGCGAGCGAGCCGACGACCGCGGGCCGCGCCTCCTGCACGAGCTCGCCCACGAAGTAGCCGAGCAGCCCCCAGTCCCGGAAGCCCGCCACGGGGGTCTCCGCACGCACGAGGTGGGTCGCGAGACGGTTGGCGGGAAGGTGATTGCCCCAGTACGGGATGCGGCCGGTCAACGACGCCGCACCGGTGGAGGCGGCCCCCTCGCAGTTCGTTCGGGCGCCCAGCACGGAGTTCGCGTAGACGACGGCCGACGACTCCATCCAGGCGCAGTGCTCGCCGAGGACGGGAAGATTGCCCACCTGGTACGGGGTGCAGGTCCCCAGCACCCGTACCCCACGGTCGGTGAAGTACGACTCCGCGTCCTCCTGCAGCCGGATGCTGTCGGCCGGGTAGCGGGTGAGACCCTGGGCGTCGGCACCGAATCCGTGCTGCAGCTGACAGGTGGGCACGCGCATCGAGGGGATGTCGAGCTCCCGGTCGCTGTCGAGGTTCATGACGGCGAACGCCTTGGCCCACCCGCCCTCTGCCACCAGCTTCGCCTTGGCGGGCGAGGGCTGGGTCATGGTTCCGGCGACGTTGCGTGTGGCGACCAGCCGCTCCGCCTGGAGTGCGTCGCCGTAGCGGATCAGCAGGTCCATCGCGACCGCGACGGCGTCGCCCTCGACGCCGTCGCGCATGCGCTTCTCCTCGTCGGTGAGGTGCATGATCGCGGCCCGCTCAGTGCGCGGCGCCCTCGGGCAGCACGACGTGATCCAGCTCGTAGGCGGTGGGCGCGAGGGCCTGCCCCATGATCGCCTCCATGACACTCAGCGGCACGAGGCAGTCCGCGCAGGCGCCCTCGCCGGCCTCGATGCGCACGACGATCCGATCATCGGCCGACGCCTCCCAGCTGAGCAGGTAGCCGTCGGCGCCCATCATCTCCCCGAAGGGCGCGAGCGCCTCATCGACGGAGGTCGCCGCGCTCATCGCTCGCCTCCGATCCGGCTCTGCGAGAAGGGGATCTCGCGCGGCGGGTTGAGGGTGAAGATCTCCACGACAGCCGAGACGCCCGCGTTGTCGGCGCCGGCGACCATGATCTGCACCGAACTGGGGTTGTGCAGCGACGCAACCGCATCGGGTTCGTCGCTCGCGCTCGCCGTGTCCGGCATCGAGTCGGGGTGGGTGCTCGGCAGCCGCCAGCGCGTCTTGTGCGAGAGGGCGTCCTTGCCGACGGCGGCGAGCTCGGCACGGGTGCGGCGGGCGTTCTCGAACACGTAGGTGCGCAGATCGTCCTTGCTCCAGCCCGCCTGGGCGAAGACCTGAGCGTGCTCGGGGGTGAGCACCAGCAGCGCGCTCGTGTACTCGTGGATGAGCGCGCCCGTGCGGGCGATCGTGTCGATCAGGTCGCGCGCCAGCTGCTCGGGCTCCTGCGTGTGCCGCGCCTCGATGTGCACGACCGAGCGGATGACGAACGCGGTGACGACGTCGTCGCCAGGGGCGAAGCCGTGCTCGACGTGCAGCGGTTCCCACGGGCTCTGCTCCTCGTTCTCGGCGATGCACGCCGAGAACTTGGCCGGGGTGCCCTGCGTCGCCTGGTCGAGCTTGTGCGGATGCAGGCCGAACACATTGATGCAGCCGAGCCGGATCGCACGCCCGATCGTGGCGTTGGCGCGAAAGCCCGAGCCGAAGACGTTGCCGCGCCCGTTCAGCCCGATCCGCTCGCGAACCGGACCGTTGACCACGAGCATCGGCGCCGTCCCGGTGGTCGACTGCCAGATCCCGCGAGCCGGATGCGGTTCCTTCGCGATGGCCTCCCATGCCGCGATCACGGTCGGGAAGTAGTCCGCGCGGCATCCGGCCATCGCCGCGTTGATCGCCGCGAGCCGCACCGTCATCGAGCGGTTGAGGTGCGAGATGGTGAACAGCACGTCGTCCGGGGCCCGATCGGTGGCGGCGAGGAACTCCTCGAGCAGCGTCTCGGTGACCGGCACCACGGGCAGGCCGTCGGTCCAGTCGTTCTCGTAGTAGTACTCGACCAGCTCGCGCACGCGGTCGGCGTCGACCGTGGGCACCTCGTCCGTCAGAAGCGTCATCGTCATCCCTCCTCCACGCCGAGGATCCGCAGGACCTCGGGCATCACCGCGGCCGCGCGCTCGCGCACCTCGGTCTCCGTCAGACTCGCCATCGGATGAGCGACGGCGGTGAACTCGAATCCCGGGAACCCCTGCACCGAGGCCATCGCGCGACCCGACATGAAGAACGAGTCCGAGGTGATCGACACCGTCGGAACCCCCGCGCGTTCGAACATGATCCCGTCCGCGACGGTCGCCGCCGAGCAGCTGCCGCAGTCGCCGACGGCCGTGATCACGATGTCGTTCTCCGCGGCGATGCGCTCCCGCAGAGGCTCGGACAGGGGGGTCCCGAAGTAGTCCTTGGTGTACAGCGTCGCCTCGCCCGCCGCATGATCGCGCTGGAGGATCGCAGCGATCTCCTCCAGCAGCATCGTGGCGTTCGGCTTCGTGTTGTCCAGCAGCCCGACCCGGAGTCCTCGCAGGCTCACCGGACGAGCGGCGAGCGTGCCGTCGTCGGCGCCCGCGCTCATCCCGGTCGGATCCAGCAGCGCTTCCTGCGGTGCCATCTCGCTCTCCCTTCGTCGCGCCAGTTGCGCGGCGGTCAGGATGACACGCGTGCTCGCCCCGACCGGAGGCCCGTTTTCACTCCACGGAAGAGTGCGTGCTCGTCCGGAGGGCAGCGGACAGGATGCTGGGAGACCACAGGAACGAGGACGATCCGTGATGACTCCCATCCCCGCGACGATGCGGGCGGCAGTGCTGGCGGACGAGCACGCCGCGATGCGGATGATGACGATCCCCGTCCCGGAACCCGGCCCCGACGAGGTGCTGCTCGAGGTGATCGCGTGCGGCGTCTGCCACACCGATCTGCACGTGATCAAGGGCGAGGTCGCCTTCCCACGCCCCGCGGTCATGGGCCACGAGGTGAGCGGGAGGATCGTGGCCATCGGCGCCGGCAGCGACACGTCGTTCGAGATCGGCGACACCGTCGTGGCCGGGTTCATCATGCCCTGTCGCACCTGCGCGGCCTGCCTGCGCGGCCGCGACGACCTGTGCGAGCAGTTCTTCCGCCGCAACCGTCTCGAGGGGACCCTCTTCGACGGGCGCAGCAGGCTGCGGATGCCGGACGGATCCTTCCTCGCGATGTACTCGATGGGCGGACTGGCCGAATACTGCGTCGTCCCGATCTCCGCACTGGCGGCGCTCGCGCCCGATCTCGATGCCGAGACCTCGTGCATCCTCGGATGCGCGGGTCTGACCTCCTACGGCGCCGTCTTCCGCGCCGGCGAGGTCGCCGACGGCTCCACCGTCGCGATCATCGGCGTCGGCGGCATCGGGTCGAGTCTCATCCCCCTGTGCCTCGCGGCCGGCGCGCGGGAGGTCATCGCGATCGACATCGCCGCGGACAAACTGCGCAGCGCCCGCGAACTGGGTGCGACCGCGACCGTCGACGCGTCGATCGAGGACCCGGTCGACGCCGTGCGCGCCCGGTCGGGCGGGGCCGACGTCGTCTTCGAGGCGCTGGGCCGCGCCGAGACCCTGGAACAGGGGCTCGGAATGCTCGCCGACGGTGCACGCCTCGTCGCGATCGGCATCGCGGCCGCGGGAACCCGGGCGCAGCTGGAGATCACCCCTCTCGTGCGCCGCGGGCAGCAGATCGTCGGCTCGTTCGGCGCACGCACCCGCGAAGACCTCCCCGCCGTCGTGCGTCTCGCCGCAGAGGGCGCCTTCGACACCGACCGACTCGTGACACGCCGTTTCGACCTGGAGGATGCGGACGCCGCCTACGCGGCGCTCGCGCGAGGCGAGATCACGGGTCGGGCCATCATCATCCCCCGACGTAACCGAGAAGAGGAGACCCGATGACGACCGACGCCATTGCGATCGAGGAGCTTCCCGCCGCGCGCGGCAGAGAGCTGGGGCCGTCCTCCTGGTACCCGATCACGCAGGACGACATCGACGTCTACGCGGATCTGACCGGAGACGACAACCCGCTGCACGTCGACGAGGCCGCCGCGGCCGCATCCCCGTTCGGCGGGCGCATCGCGCACGGCATGCTGACCCTCAGCATGGTCGTGCTCCCCCTGCGCGAGATCTACCGCGTGAGCGGCGCCAGCGCCGGCATCGTCTACGGCTTCGACCGCATCCGATTCCCCGCTCCGACACCGTCGGGCGGACGCATCCGCCTCATCGGCCGCGTCGCCGAGGTCGAAGATCGCGGCGACGCGCTGCAGGTGACCCTCGCGCTCACCTTCGAGGTCGAGGGCTCCGCGAAGCCCGGGGTGGTCGCCGAGCTCATCCTGAGGCACTTCCGGTGAGCGGCATCCGACTCGACGGACGAGTGGCGATCGTCACGGGTGCGGGCCGCAGCCTCGGCCGGGCCTACGCGCTCGCGCTCGCGGCCGCGGGAGCCGCGGTCGTCGTCAACGACGTGGATGCGGCATCGGCCGGCGCCGTGGTCGAGGAGATCCGTGCCGCAGGCGGCTCCGCAACGGCCGCCGTCGCAGCGGTCGGCTCGACGGCGGCAGCCGAGGAGCTCGTCCGCGCGGCTGTCGATGAGTTCGGCCGGCTCGACATCCTCGTCGCCAACGCCGGCGTGCTGCGCGACCGCGTGCTCTGGAAGATGAGCGACGAGGAGTTCGATCTCGTCGTCGAGACCCATCTGCGCGGCACCTTCACGTGTGCCCGCGCCGCCGCATCCTTCCTGCGCGAGCAGGGCGAGGGCGGCCGCATCGTTCTCATCGGCTCGCCCGCGGGCCAGTTCGGCAGCTTCGGACAGACCAACTACGCAGCCGTGAAGGCGGGAATCGTGGCGATGGCGCGCACGTGGTCGCTCGAGCTCGCCCGCGCCGGCATCACGGTGAACGCCGTCGTCCCGACGGCGCTCTCGCCCATGACGGCCACGATCCCCGCATACGCGCAGGCGTGGGAGGACCATCTCGCGGGCCTCCCGGTCCCGGCGGAGCTCCGGCGGGAGAAAGCGCTGGGCACCCCCGACGACGTGGCACCGCTGGTGGTGTGGCTCGCCTCGGAGCGGGCCGCGGGCGTGACGGGACAGGCGATCGGGATCGGCGGCGACCGGCTCACCCTCTACGCCCACCCGCAGGTGCTCGACACCGACCATCGCGACGGCGGATGGAGTGCGGAGGAGATCGATGCCGCCTGGGCCGACCGCTTCGCCGCGCAGGCTCAGCCCTCGGGACCGCCCTCGCGGAGGGAGGACGCGTGAGCGGCATCCACTACAGCGATCTGTGGGCGCGCATCGCGCAGGCCGATCCCGACCGCACCGCCATCGTCACACCGACGCGGCGCCTCAGCTACGCGCGGTTCGCCGCGGAGGCGGGTGCGCTCGCGCGGTACCTGCGCGAGAACGGCGTGGGTCTCGGCGACGCCGCGGCACTCCTGCTGTACAACCGGGTCGAGTACCTCACCTTCTTCTGGGCGTGCCTGGCCGTCGGCGCCTCACCCGTGGCGATCAACTACCGCTACCGGACGGGCGAGGTGCGGGCGCTTCTCGAGGACTGCGACGCGAAGGTGCTGATCGCACCGACCTCGCTCGCGAGCGTCGCCGCCGAGGCCGTGACGGGGATCGAGCCCGCCGTCCGGCTGATCGCCGTCGACGACGAGGACGGCGCAGCATCCATCCCCGGCGCCGATGACTACGACGCGATCGTCGCCGCCGGGGGCGAGATGCCCCCGGCCGCGCCCCGCGGCGCGGACCTGCGGCTCTATACGGGCGGCACGACCGGCGCCCCGAAGGCCGTCGTCTGGGAGATGGACACCCTGCTGCAGGCGCGTCGCCAGTCGACATGGGGTGTCATCGGCATCGACCCTCCGGACGACCTCGACGAGGCGGCACGCATCGCGACCGCCCCGGGGACGCCGCGCGTGGTGACCCTGCCGCTGCCGCCGATGCTGCACGGCACCGCGCAGTCCACGACCATGGGAACCCTCGCTCTGGGCGGCACGATCGTGCTGCTCGAGCACGCCCACCTCGACGTCGCGGATGCCCTCGCCCTCGTGCACGAGCACGGGGTGACCCGTCTCGTGGTCGCCGGAGACGCCGTCGCGCTGCCCTTCGTCGAAGCCGTCGAAGCGGACGGCCGGGGGCTCGGGGTCGTCGATTCGATCATGAGTTCCGGCATGCGTTTCAGCGACGAGGTCAAGCGCCGCCTGCACGAGCAGGGCGATGTGATGATCGTCGACCTGCTCGCCTCCAGCGAAGGCGGTCCGTTCGCATTCGGCATCACGCGCACGGCCGAGGATCTGCCCGCCAAGCTCATGCTGACCCCGGGCACCGTGCTGCTGGACGAGGATCTCGTCGAGATCCCGCCGGTCGCCGGCGCCCGCGGCATCCTCGCCTTTCGCGGGGTCCTGCCCCGGGGCTACTACGGCGACCCCGAGAAGACCGCGCGCACCTTCCCGACGATCGGCGAGCACCGTTACGTCATGCCCGGCGACTGGGCCCTGGCGCGCGGCGACGGCTCGGTCGAGCTCCTCGGTCGGCTCAGCGCCGTGGTCAACACGGGCGGCGAGAAGGTCTTCCCGGCGGAGGTCGAGGAGCAGCTGCTGTCGCACCCCGACATCGACGACGCGGTGGTGTTCGGCCTGCCGCATCCGAGATTCGGCGAGGTGGTCTCGGCCATGATCGTTCCCGTCGCCGGCGCCGACGTCGACCTCGACGCCCTCGCGGCGTACCTCGACGAGCGCCTCGCCGGATACAAGAAACCCCGTCAGGTCTTCGTGCGCTCGACGCTCGCGCGCAGCCAGACCGGCAAGGTCGAACTCGCGCGCGTCAAGGCCGACGCCGCCGCCGAACAGGCAGAACGGATGCAGGGAGCACGATGACCATCGATCTGAACGCCGTCACCGCGATCGACGTGCACGTCCACGTGCAGATCGACGACAGCGGACGCACCGCGTCGCCGCCCGCCCTGACCGCCGCGATGGCGGCGTACTTCGGCAGCAGCGAGCCGCCGCGCACGGTGGATGCGACCGCTCACTACTACCGCGAGCGCAAGATGGCCGCCGTGGTGTTCACCGTCGATGCGACGACCAACCTGGGCCACGCCCCGAACAGCATCGACGATCTCGCCGCCGGCGCGCACCGCAACGCCGACGTGCTGATCCCGTTCGGCAGCGTCGATCCGCTGCAGGGCGAGGCCGCCGTCGAGGAGGCGCGCCGCCAGGTCGGCGAGCTGGGCGTACGCGGTTTCAAGTTCCACCCTTCGGTGCAGGGCTTCGACCCGTCGGCCGACGAGTTCGATCCGCTCTGGTCGACGATCGAGGAGCTCGGCGTGCCGATCATCGTCCACACGGGTCAGACGGGTGCCGGCGCCGGCACCCCGGGCGGGTGGGGGTTCCGGCTGTCGCTGTCGAACCCGATGCTCCTCGATGACGTCGCGGCGCGGCATCCAGACCTGCAGGTGATCATGGCCCACCCGAGCGTGCCCTGGCAGGACGAGGCGCTCTCGATCGCCACCCACAAGCTCAACACGTGGATCGATCTGTCGGGCTGGTCGCCGAAGTACTTCTCGCCCGCGCTCGTGCGCGCCGCGCGCACGTACCTGAAGCACAAGATGCTCTTCGGCTCCGACATGCCCGCCCTCACCCCCGACCGGTGGCTGAACGACGTGCAGACGCTCGAGTTCCCGGCCGACGTGCACGAGATGATCGTCAAGCAGAACGCCGCCCGGCTGCTGGGGCTGTCGTGACGGAGGCCCCCACCGATGTCTTCGGCTACGCGGCGCGACTCACGGACGCCGAGGCCGCCAAGCTCACCGCGCTGCGGGAGCTGCTGGAGCACCGTGCCCGACCGCATCTGGCCACCTGGTGGGAGGACGCACACTGCCCCGCGCACCTGCGCAAGGAGATCGCGGCCCTGCACCTCGAGGACGATCCGTCGATCGTCGGTGAGGACGGCGAGCCTCGTCCGATCTACGTCGGCTTCCGCCATCTGGAGCTCGCCCGCTTCGACATGTCGATCGGCACCCTGTACGGCGGGCAGGTGGGCATGTTCCGCACGCTCGTGCGCCGGGGCGGTTCCCCAGAGCAGGTCGAACGCTGGGATCCCCGCATCCGCTCCTTCGATCTGACCGGATGCTTCGCGCTCACCGAGCCCGATCACGGCTCCGACGTGGCCGGCGGCCTCGAGACCACCGCGACCCGTGAGGGCGACGCGTGGCGCATCCGCGGTCACAAGCGGTGGATCGGCAACGCGGCGCTGTCGGAGGTCATCGTCGTGGTCGCCCGCGACACCTCCGACGATCGTGTGAAGGCGTTTCTCGTACCGCGTGCGGCCGAGGGCGTGACGGTGCGCGACGTGACGGGGAAGATCGCGCTGCGGATGGTGCGCAACGGCGACATCGAGCTGCGCGATGTGCGCGTGCCGGAGAGCGACCGGCTGCAGCGCATCGACTCCTTCGCCGACCTCGCCGCGATCCTCGCCGACCTGCGTTTCGTCGTCGCGTGGAACGCGGCGGGGCTTCAGATCGGCGCGTACGAGGCGGCGCTCGCGTATGCGTCGCGCAGACGGCAGTTCGGGCGACCGATCGCCGGCTTCCAGCTCGTGCAGGAGAAGCTGTCGCGGATGTTGGGCAACGCCACGGCGACGCTCGCGCTGGCCGTCGCCATCACGGATGCGCGCCGGAACGGGGGCGCGGATGAGATGCAGGCGGCGCTCGTGAAGGGCTGGGCCGCCGACCGCGCGCGCGAGACGGTCGCCCTCGCCCGGGAGATCTGCGGCGCGGAGGGCATCCGCGTCGACAACGACGTCGCCCGCTTCTTCGCCGACGCGGAGGCGCTCTACACGTTCGAGGGCACGCGGGAGATGAACGCGCTGATCGTGGGACGCGCCGTCACGGGACTCAGCGCCTTCACCCGCTGAGGATCAGGACTCGGGGCGCGCGTATCCCGCCGCGGCGAGCTGCCGGGAGATGGAGGTCGCCGTCAGCCGCACGAGGTGGATCATGTTCTTGCCGTCCACATCCTGTTCGGTCAGAGCGAGCGAGCAGGCGGCGACGACGGAGCCGTCCGCCGCGTAGACGGGTGCGGCGACGCTGATGTGCACATTGTCCACCTGCCGGTCGCTCACCGCGTAGCCGCTGCGGCGGATGTCGGCGAGCAGGCGCTCGAGCAGCACGGGGTCGGTGTAGGTGCGGGAGGTGAACGCGGTGAGCGGACGCGCGAGGACCTCCGCCCGCACCTCCTCGGGCGCATGGGCGAGGAGCACGAGGCCGATCGCCGTCGCGTGCAACGGATACCTGTTCCCGACGCGTGGTCGCGCCGCCGGCCGACGCGGGCTCTGCAGCAGTTCGATCGACACCAGCTCGAGCCCCTCACGGATCGCGAGGTGCGCGGCGTATCCCGTCGTCTCG
The DNA here is from genome assembly GCF_031453615.1 of Microbacterium sp. SORGH_AS_0428. Lineage (NCBI taxonomy): Bacteria > Bacillati > Actinomycetota > Actinomycetes > Micrococcales > Microbacteriaceae > Microbacterium > Microbacterium sp. SORGH_AS_0428. Next base: position 1,507,649 of record NZ_JAVIZT010000001.1, read on the forward strand.
TAGAGGTCGAGCAGATACGGCCGGGCGAGGCGCTGCAGCCCCACCGACCGCGGCGCGAGCGACGCCGTCTCCCACAGGCGCAGGCCGATGTTGTAGCGCCCGTCGCCGTCCCGCTCCAGCGCGCCCCACTCGGTGAGGCGCTTGACGATGCGGTGACAGGTCGCGATCGGCAGGCCGGTGCGGCGGGAGATGTCGGAGAGGGACTGCCGCACGCGGCCGCCCTGGAAGGTGCCGAGGATGGCGAAGGCCCGGTCGATCAGAGAGCGCGCACCGTCGTCGGACGTACCCTCCAGCGCCATCGCCATGCCCCCATCATCGCGGATGCGTCCCGCCCTGGCTACGTCCGGTTTCCACTGCGTGGAACCCGCCCGCGCCCCGCGGTCCCTCGCGCCCCGGCCGGCGCCGGTGCCGCCGGTACTGGTGCCGGTGCCGGTGCCGGTGCCGGTGCCGGTGCTACACCCGCATCCGTGTCTCACTTATGCACGCGCAGCGCACCCCAAACGTGCACAAGTGAGACACGGAGGGGGATGCGGGCCACCCGCGCGTGAACGATGTCGCGCGCCTCAGGCGGTGAGGACGAGCTTCAGCTGCTCGATGGCCCAGTCCAACTCCGTCGCGCGCACGACGAGCGGCGGCGCGATGCGGATGGTCTGACCGTGGGTGTCCTTCACGAGCACGCCGCGCCCGAGCAGCCGCTCGGCGACCTCGCGCGCGGTCCCCTGCGCGGGGTCGATGTCGACGCCGGCCCACAGGCCCGCGACGCGCACCGCCGTGACGCCGTGTCCGACGAGGTCGTTCAGCCGCTGCTCGAGGTGCTCGCCGAGGGCCTTCGCACGCTGCTGGAACTCGCCCGTGGCGAGCATCTCGACCACGCGATGGCCCACGGCTGCGGCCAGCGGGTTGCCGCCGAACGTCGAGCCGTGCTCTCCCGGACGGATGACGCCCAGCACCGCCGCGTCGGCCGCGACGGCGGACACGGGAAGGATGCCGCCGCCCAGCGCCTTGCCGAGCACGTACATGTCGGGCACGACGCCCTCGCGCTCGCACGCGAACGTGTAGCCGGTGCGTCCGAGGCCGGACTGGATCTCGTCGGCGATGAACAGCACCTTGCGTCGGGTGCAGATCTCGCGCACCGCGGCGAGGTATCCCGCCGGAGGCACGATGACGCCGGCCTCGCCCTGGATCGGCTCGATCAGAACGGCCGCCGTGTTGTCGGTGATGGCCGCCTCGAGGGCGTCCGGGTCGCCGAACGGCACCGCCGCGAACCCGGGCGTGAACGGGCCGAAATCGCCGCGCGCCTCGGGGTCGTCGCTGAAGCCGACGATGGTCGTCGTGCGCCCGTGGAAGTTGCCGCCCGCGACCACGATCTCCGCCGCACCGGCGGAGACCCCCTTCACCCGGTACGCCCACGCGCGGGCGACCTTGATCGCGGTCTCGACAGCCTCGGCGCCCGTGTTCATCGGCAGCACGAGGTCCTTGCCGCAGAGCTCGGCGAGCGCCGCCGCGAAGACGCCCAGCTGGTCGTTGTGGTAGGCCCGGCTCGTCAGGGTGAGACGCGTGAGCTGCTCCTGCGCGACCGCCACGATCGCCGGATGCAGGTGCCCGAAGTTGAGGGCCGAGTACGCCGACAGCAGGTCGAGGTAGCGCTTGCCCTCGACGTCGGTGACCCACGATCCCTCGCCGCGGGAGATGACGACCGGCAGCGGGTGGTAGTTGTGGGCGAGGTGCGCGTCCTCGGCCGTGATGATGTCGCTCGTGGTGGTGTCCAGCACAGACATGTCGGTCTCCTTCATCGACGTCATCGGCGCAGTTCGAGCGTGCAGCACTTGATGCCGCCGCCGCCCAGAAGCAGCTCGGACAGGTCGATCAGCACGGGGTTGTATCCGCGCTCGCGCAGCTGCGCCTCGAATCCCTTGGCGCGGGGCGAGATGAACACGTTGTAGCCGTCGCTGGCGGAGTTGAGCCCGAAGACGTCGCCGTCCGCATCCGAGACCCGGATGGCGTCGGGGTAGCGCTCGGCGAGCACCTTCTGGCTCTGCTCGTCGAACGCGCCGGGGAGGTAGGCGATGTTGGCCTTCTCGACGCCGCCGGGGCCCTCGACAGGGTCGAGCACCGCGATCGCGGTGTCGAGGTGGTAGAACCGCGGGTCCACGAGTGTCAGCGAGACGACCTCGCGGTCGAACACCTCTCCGACCTCGCGGTGGCTGTCGCCGGTGGAGCGGAAGCCGGTGCCGGCGAGGATCGTGTTCCCGACCAGCAGGAAGTCACCCTCGCCCTCGTTGACCTCCTCGGGGCGGGCGACGCGGAACCCATTGGCGGCGAACCAGTCCATGAACGGCTCCGCCTCGTCGGCGCGCTCGGCGAAGCGGAACTTCGGGCCGTAGGCGGTGCCGTCGATGACGAAGCCGCCGTTGGCCGTGTAGACCATGTCGGGAAGCCCGGGCACGCCGTCGATGAGGCGCACCTCGTGACCGAGCGCGACGTAGGCGTCGTACAGCGTCTGCCACTGCGCGACGGCCTTGGCCGTGTCGGTCGGGTCGGCGGGCCGCATCCACGGATTGATGGAGTAGCTGACCGTGAAGTGCTCGGGACGGCACATCAGGTAGCTGCGACGCTGGGCGATACGGGATGAGGGCACGGATGCGGTGGACATTCAGCTCCTTCGGCACACGGCGGACGCTGTCCTGGGGCCCGGCGGAGCTGTCAGAGAGCCGGCGACACGGGCACGCCGGATGACATTCTCGCACGACGAGAGGTATCACGACCGGAAGCGCGTACCCGGATGCTGTCGTGCCAGTCTGGAGAACACACCACCTGTCGAAGGAGACCCATGAAGCAGCGCACCCTCGGCCCGTTCTCCGTCTCGGCCATCGGCCTCGGAGCCATGCCTCTCTCGATGAACAACGACAACGAGCTCCCCGACCGGCAGAGCGCGATCGCGACCGTGCACGCGGCTCTCGACGCCGGCGTGACGCTCATCGACACGGCCGACATCTACGCTCCGAGCTGGGACACGATGGGGCACAACGAGGAGCTCGTCGCCGAGGCGCTCGCCTCCTGGGGCGGCGACAGGTCGTCGATCGTGGTGACGACGAAGGGCGGCATCACCCGCACCGAGCAGAAGGACTTCGGCCGCGACGGCTCGCTGCCCTACCTGCGCGGCGCCGTCGAGTCGTCGCTGCGCCGCCTCGGCACCGATGTCATCGACCTGTACCAGTACCACCGCCCCGACCGGTGGATCGTCTACGGCGAGATCATGCAGAACCTCAAGACGCTGCACGACGAGGGCAAGGTGCGGGCCCTCGGCATTTCGAACGCGAGCATCGAGGAGATCCAGATCGCCCAGGAGGTTCTCGGCGATGCGCTCGTGAGCGTGCAGAACGAGTTCTCGCCGCGTCACCCCGGCAGCTACAAGGAGCTGACCTACTGCGCGGATGCGGGACTCGCGTTCCTGCCCTGGAGCCCGCTCGGCGGCACCGGCGGCGGCGGACGCTCGGTCGGCGAGCGCTTCCGCGTGTTCTCCGAGGTCGGCCAGGCGCACGGCGTCAGCCCACAGCAGGTCGTGCTTGCGTGGGAGCTCGCGCTCGCCGACACCGTGATCCCGATCCCGGGCGCGCGGCGTGCCGCGTCCATCACCGACAGCGCGAAGGCGGCCGATCTGGAGCTGACCGCGGACGAGGTCGAACGCCTGTCGTTCTCTGCGGGCATCGACGCCTGACGCCGACGAGCGAGGAGGGGATGCGGCGGGCGATGGCCCCGACCGCATCCCCTCCGCGTCGATGACCCCGTGGCGTCCGGTGGTCACAGAGCGGGTCTATGATCAGACGTCCGATAGTTGCGGATAGTCAACTTTTTCCGCCTCATCCCACCGGAGGCTCCATGTCCGAGACTGCGCGCACCGACCAGCCCGTGATGACGCACCGCGCCATCCTGCTGGTGATCTTCGGCCTCATGGCCGGCATGTTCCTCTCCGCGCTCGACCAGACCATCGTCGGCACGGCGATCCGCACGATCGGCGACGACCTGCACGGGCTGAGCCTGCAGGCCTGGGTGACGACCGCTTACCTGATCGTCTCGACGATCGCCACACCCATCTACGGCAAGCTCTCCGACATCTTCGGTCGCCGCCCGCTGTTCCTCTTCGCCATCATCGTGTTCATCGTGGGCTCCGTGCTCGCGAGCTTCTCGACCGACATGGTGCAGCTCGCCGCCTTCCGCGCGGTGCAGGGTCTCGGCGCCGGCGGTCTGATGTCGATGCCGCTGGCGATCATGGGCGACATCCTCGCGCCGCGCGAGCGGGCCAAGTACCAGGGGTACTTCCTCGCCGTGTTCGGCATCTCGAGCGTCATCGGCCCCCTCGTCGGAGGCCTCTTCTCCGGTGCGAACGAGATCCTGTGGATCGCCGGATGGCGCTGGGTGTTCCTCATCAACGTGCCGATCGGCATCATCGCCCTGTTCATCGTCGTGCGCTTCCTGCACATCCCGCACCACCCGCGCGAGTCCGTGCGCATCGACTGGTGGGGCGCGGCGCTCGTCGTGGTCGCCCTCGTCCCGCTGCTGCTGGTGGCCGAGCAGGGCCGCGAATGGGGTTGGGACTCCCCCATCGCCATCGCCTGCTACGTCGTGGGCGCCCTGGGCGCGGTCGCGTTCGTGTTCGTCGAGCGCGCCATGAAGACAGATGCGCTCATCCCGCTGAGCCTGTTCCACTCATCGACGTTCTCGATGGCCACCGTCATCGGCGTGCTCGTGGGCTTCGGCATGTTCGGAGCGATGCTGACCCTGCCGCTGTACCTGCAGCTCGTGCTGGGCGCCACGCCCACCGAGAGCGGCTTCCAGATGCTGCCGATGATCCTCGGACTCATGATCGCCTCGATCGCGAGCGGCCAGATCATCGCCCGCACCGGCCGGTACCGCATGTTCCCGATCCTGGGCACGCTGTTCCTCTCGGGCGGCTACGTGCTGCTGACCTTCCTCCGCGTCGACAGCTCGTACTGGTTCCTGGCCGGCGCGATGCTGCTGCTCGGCCTCGGACTCGGCCAGCTCATGCAGACGCTGACGATCGCCAGCCAGAACTCCGTCGGCCTGCGCGACATGGGTGTGGCCACGAGCGCGTCGACCTTCTTCCGCCAGATCGGTGGCACGCTCGGCACGGCGGTGCTGCTCTCGCTCCTGTTCACGCTGGTGCCCGCGAACATCCAGAATTCGTTCGCCGATGAGACGACCGTCACGAACGCGCTGGAGGCGGCACTCGATCCTGCGGTCACCCAGGCTCCCGAGAACGCGGCGATCATGAAGACGATCTACGACCCGATCGTGGCGAATCTGCAGCAGGCGGCGAGTGCCGCATCCGTCGATCTGTCGAACGACCCCGCCCGTGAGGCGTTCGTCGCCCAAGCCGTGCCGCAGGTGCAGGAGGCCCTCGCCACGAAGAGCGACGACCAGAGCTTCGACGGCTCGGTCATGAACGACACGTCGTTCCTGAACGGCGCCGACCCCCGCCTGACCGCGCCGATCCTCGTCGGCTTCAACGACTCGGCGACCGTGGTCTACCGGGTGGCGCTGGGCGTCGTGCTGCTCGCCTTCGTGCTGACGCTGTTCTTCCGCACGCCCCCGCTGCGGGCGAAGTCCGCGCTGCAGGAGGCGGCGGATGAGGCGGCCGCCGCATACGAAGCCGACGACCCGGCCGTGCTCGCGCAGGCCGCCGCGGCGGATGCGGGTGCGCTGGTTGCGCCCGACACCGGCCCCGTGCCCACCGCGGACCGCCCGCTCACCCGGCGAGACCTGCGCGACTGACCCTCGCCCCGCCCCGCGCGGCATGTCCCACTTGCCGCACCGCGTGTCCCACTTGCCGCAGGAATCGGACCTGATCTCTGCGGCAAGTGGGACACGGATGCGGGTCGGACCGCGCTCAGGGCCTCAGATGACCGCTTCGCTCCACGCGTCGGGGTTGCCGAAGCGGTGCGCGGTGATCGCGATGGCCTGCTCGTGCAGGAACGGCAACAGCTCGAGGCGCCCCGCCGTGGTGACCGGGTTCGCGTAGACGGCGAGATCCGGGTCTCCGGCGATCGCCTCGGCGAGCGTTCGGTGCAGGATGCCGGTCTCGGACGCGGGCCCCACGAGCCGTGCTCGGGCGACGCGCGGCTTGACGCTGACACCCGCCGCATCCGCCTCGGCCCGGGTGAGGCGCTCGATCCACTGCGCATCGGTCTCGACGTGCACCGTGAGACCCGCCTCGCCCAGGGAGCGGCGCACCGCCGGCGGAAGCCCCGTCGCCGTGCTCAGGGATGCGGCGGAGCCGGCGCGCAGAGCGGCGAGCGCGACGCGCAGCACCTCCTGCACCTCCGCACCCGCGGTCGCCCGCACGGCCACATCGACCGACCGGTACCGGAACAGGTTCCGCTCGATGCCGAGTCCCGTCACATCCTTGATCCGGCCGAACTCGCGATCCCACTCCACCGCATCCGACAGCGCGGCACGGCGAAGCCACTCGAAGCGGTCGTAGTCCAGCGACGGCTGGGCTGCTTCGATGATCGCGGTGATGCGGGAGTCGAGCCCGCGCAGGTGCAGCGTGGTCGAGCCGCTGACAGCGGTGGGTCGCCAGCTCCCGAGACCGATCAGGTAGTTCGGGCCGCCGGCCTTCGTTCCGGCCCCCACCGATGAGCGCTTCCAGCCCCCGAACGGCTGGCGCTGCACGATCGCGCCCGTGATGCCCCGGTTCACGTAGAGGTTGCCCGCCTCGACGCGATCGAGCCACAGCGCGAGGTCGTCGGGATGCTGGGTGTGAAGGCCGGCCGTCAGCCCGTAGGCGACCGCATTCTGCAGCTCGATCGCCTCGGCCAACGACGAGGCGTGCATGACACCCAGCACCGGACCGAAGAACTCCTCGAGATGGAAGCGCGACCCCGGCGCGACGCCCGTGCGGATGCCGGGACGCCACAGTCGTCCCGCCAGCTCGGGCGCGCCGTCGATCTGCTCGGGTTCCACGAGCCACTTCTCGCCGTCGTCGAGCGTGGTCAGCGCCCACGCCAGCTTGCCCTGCGGCGGCTCGATCACGGGGCCCACCTCTGCGGCGGCGTCGGCGGGCGACGCGACCACGAGTGAGCGCGTGGCATCGACGAGCTGGCGCGCGAAGCGGGCCGAGCGCCCCACCGATCCGACGAGGATCGCAAGGGATGCGGCGGAGCATTTCTGTCCGGCATGCCCGAACGCGCTCCTGACGAGATCGGATGCGGCGAGGTCGAGATCGGCCGACGGCATGACGATGATGGCGTTCTTGCCACTCGTCTCGGCCAGCAGCGGCAGATCGGGCCGCCAGGAGCGGAACAGCTGCGCGGTCTCCCACGAGCCGGTGAGGATCACCCGGTCCACGTGGGGATGGGAGATGAGCTGCTGTCCCAGCTCGCCCTCGTCGATGTCGACGAGGGCGAGCAGGTCGCGGGGTACGCCCGCATCCCACAGCGCCTCGGCGACGACCGCCGCCGAGCGGCGCGCCTGCGGCGCCGGCTTGAACACCACGCCGGATCCCGCCGCGAGGGCCGCGAGCACGCCTCCCGCGGGGATCGCGAGCGGAAAGTTCCACGGCGGCGCGACGACCGTCAGCCGCGCCGGGACGAAGACGGCACCCGCGACCCGGTCCAGCTCGCGCGCGGTGGCCGCGTAATAGTTGGCGAAGTCCACCGCCTCGCTCACCTCGACGTCCGCCTCGGCCAGCACCTTGCCGGTCTCGGATGCGGCGACCTCGATCAGCAGATCGCGCCGCGCCTCGAGGGATCGCGCGGCCGCCTGCAGCACCACGGCGCGGTCGGCCGCGGGCAGCGAGCCCCAGGCGGCGGCTGCCTCCCGCACGCGCGCGATCGTGCGCTCGAGCGTGTCGGTGTCGCCGATCCGGGCTGCGCCGATGGTCGCGTCGCCCGCGGTCGAGGTCTCGATCCGCTCGATGATGCGCTGCGCCCACTCGCGGTTGGCGGGAAGGGCGGGATCGGTGTCGGCGGCGGGACGGAACCCCGGGGCCCCGTGCACGCCGGCGTTGGACTCGCGCGGGGAGAAGACCGCCGTCTCGACGAACTCCGCGCCGCCGAACAGCACCGAATGCGCGTCCGGTTCGGTGCGGTCCGCGGCGATGCCGAGCACGGCCTGGGTGAGTCCGGCGACCTCCTGCGTGGGTGCGGGGTCGCGCAGGATGGCGGGCTCGGCCGCATCCGCTGCGCTCTGCAGGCGGTTCTGCCCGCGGCGGGGTCCGGTGCGCAGCGCCGCATCCGTCGACCGTTCGATCGAGGCGAGGAAACGGTCGCGCTCGCGCGCGAACAGCTCGGGATCGGTGTCGAGGTCGAACGCGGCGGAGAGGAAGTTCTCGCTGGAGGCGTTCTCCTCGAGTCGGCGCACGAGGTAGCTGATCGCCACGTCGAACTCGTCGGGGCGCACGACCGGCACGTAGAGCAGCACCGTGCCCACATCGCGCGAGACCGCGGCGACCTGCCCCGCGGCCATGCCCAGGAGCATCTCGAACTCGATGCGCTCGCGCACGCCGCGCTCTCCGGCGAGCAGCCACGCGTAGGCGACGTCGAAGAGGTTGTGACCGGCGACACCGACACGGACGGCGGCGGCGTGGTCGGCGTCCAGCGCCCAGTCGAGGCAGCGCAGATAGTTCGCGTCGGTGTCGAGCTTCGTGTCGTACGGCGCCTGCGGCCAGCCGTGCATGATGGCGTCGACGCGCTCCATCGCGAGGTTCGCGCCCTTCACCAGACGCACCTTGATGCCGGAGCCGCCATGCTCGACGCGCTGTCGCGCCCAGGCGGTCAGCTCCTGTAGTGCCGGGAGAGCGTCGGGCAGGTACGCCTGCAGCACGATCCCCGCCTCGAGATGCGAGAGCCGCTCGTCCTCGAGGATGCGGGTGAACACCGCGATCGTGAGGTCGAGGTCGCGGTACTCCTCCATGTCGAGGTTGATGAAGGTGCCGTCGGTGGCGGCGCTGAGGTACAGCGGCAGCAGACGCTCCACGACGCGCTCGACGACATCGTCGAACGCCCAGAGCGAGATGTGCCCGGCGATGGCCGAGACCTTGACCGAGACGTAGTCGACGTCGGATCGGCGGATGAGCTCGTGGATTCCGTCGAGTCGACGCCGCGCCTCGTTCTCGCCCAGCACCGCCTCACCCAGCAGGTTCAGGTTCAGCTTCGCGCCGCCCTCGCGCAGTTTCGCGATCGCCGCACCGAGCTTGTCGGGGCGCGCATCGACGATGAGGTGGCCGACCATGTCGCGCAGCGCGCGGCGGGCGATCGGCACGACCGGCGTGGGCACCGCGGGGGCGACGGCCCCTCCGACCCGCACGGCGGAACGCAGGTACCAGGGCAGGAAGTCGGGCACGAGCGGGGCGATGCGGCTGAGGTTCGCTGCCGCCGCCGACAGGCTCTCGGGGCGCATGACGCCGTCGACGAACCCGATCGTGAAAGGCAGTCCGTTGGGGTCGCGCAGCACTCCCGCGAGGCGCTCCGCCGCGGGGTCAGCGTGGGCGTCGGCGGCTTCGGTGACCCAACGTCGCGCGAGGGTGACCGCGTCGACGGCGAGGGATGCGGGACGCGGCGCTCGTGGCGCCCCCGCCTCGGTGCTGGAGGACATGCGCTCAGCCTACGTCGGGGCCCGGCGGCGCCGACGGCGTGACACGAGCCCGCCGGCGGCGCCGGTTCAGCGCCAGATGCTGGGCGCGGGGCGACGCGTCGACGGGAGGGCCACATCCTCCGCCCAGCGCAGCATCCACTCCTCGGGAGCCGGCACGGTGGCGGGGTCCTGGCCGAGCGCCTCGAACAGCTCGGCGAGCCCGACGGTGCCGCCGGAGCGGCGCGCGAAACGGCCGCGGGCGATGAGCTGCGCGTAGATCTCGCCGTCGACGACGGCACGGTGCTCGAGGTAGACGGCGCGGTCGTCGGCAGCGATGACGCGCGACTCGACGTCGAAGCGCTGCCACAGATGCAGCGACTTGCGGTAGCTGATGGTCGCGTTGGCGACGACCGGATACCAGCCGCGCTCGCGCATGAGGTCCCAGAGTCCGGTGCGCATGAGCAGGTCGAAGCGTCCGAGGTCGAACAGCGACAGGTACCGTCCGTTGTTCATGTGCCCCACGACGTCGAGGTCGGTGGGAAGCGTCGTCAGCCGGATGCGGCCGACGCCGAGCGAGTCCATCGCGCCTTCGCGACGGTAACGGCGGCGGGAGGAGGCGAGCAGAAGCAGGGTGCGCCAGATCACGTTCACGACGTCAGATCGTAGGAGAGGGCAGGAGGATGCGGCAGTCGATTGTACGAATCCGACAGCGGCGGCGGCCGCATCCGGGTCGCCGATGGTGGCCCGCAATGACCCGGCGCAGCCGATTTCCGCCGGTCGTGCCGCCCGCGTAGAGTCTGGCCATGGAAGCCGACCTCACCACCGATGTGATCGTCCGCCCGGTACGCGACGTGGACGCCGAAGCCCTCGGTCGCGTGCACGCCACGTGCTGGCACGAGACCTACGACCACCTGATCAGCAAGGCCGCACTGGAGCGCGTCTCGCCCCGCAGGCTCGCCGAGCTCTGGACCCACTGGGCCGAGCAGGGCCCCGACTACCGCATGTCCGCGGCGCTCGTGGAGGGCGAGATCGTGGGCTTCGTCGGATCCGGTCCCGCGCGCGACGAGGACGCCCCGCGCGAGCGCGAGCTGTACTTCATCTACCTGCTGGATGCGTGGCATGGCACCGGCATCGGCCAGAAGCTCTTCGACGCCGCGGTCGAGCCTGGCGAGCAGCTGTATCTGTGGGTCGCCGACGACAACCCCCGCGCTCATCGCTTCTACACGCGCAACGGCTTCGCCCTCGACGGCGCGACGCACACCGAGCCGTTCCTCGGCGAGACGCTGACCGAGGTCCGCTTCACCCGCTGACCCGGCCCCATCCTTCTCCGCGGGGGATGCGGGTCAGCGGGCGCTGACGGTGCCGAAGAGTCGCGCGATGGGCGCGAGCACGAGGGGGCGCGCGGCGATCCATCCGCCGGCCATCACGAGCACGGATGCGGCGAAGATCCAGAACCCGGCCCAGTTGTCCGCGTATGCGGTGGGATCCGTCGATCCCTGCGCGGCGTACATGTGGTTGAGGTTGCGCAGCGCACCGGTCGCGAAGACGAGGGCGACGTGCACGATGATGAACGCGACGAAGTACAGCATCACCGGGAAGTGCACCTTGCGCGCCCATTCGATCGGATAGATGCGGTTCAGGGTCTCCGCCTTGCGCGGCCAGAGTCCGCTCATCCGCACGCCCGTCAGGATCGCGAGCGGCGCCGCGATGAAGACCGTGGTGAAGTAGGCGAGCTGCTGCAGGCTGTTGTAATTCACCCACCCGTTCTCGGTCGGCCAGTCCAGCGACGCGTACTGCAGCGTCGCGGAGAGCGCGTTCGGCAGCACCTCCCAGCTGGTCGGGACGATCCGCATCCACTGCCCCGTCACGAACAGCAGCACGAGGAACACGAGCCCGTTCGCGAGCCACAGCAGATCCAGGGACTGGTGGAACCAGATCGTCAGGCTGGTCTTGCGCTTGCTGTTCCACCGCGGCGTCCAGAACGCCGCCGGCCGCTTCTCGCGCCGCACCTGCAGACCGGACCGGATGATCAGCAGCATGAAGAACGCATTGAGGAAGTGCTGCCAGCCCAGCCAGGCGGGCAGCCCCACGGGGGCGCTCTCGGGGAGGTGGTACTCGCCCGGGTAGGTTGCGAGGAAGTCGCGCAGCGGCTCGAGCGAGACGAGCCACCGCGTCGCGAACACGATCATCGCGAGCGCGAACAACGCCCCCGCGCCGGCCACGATGCCCGCACCCACCCACTGCAGCGCGGTGAACGGGCCGTAGCGGCGCGGCTCCGGCCGCGGCGCGGGGCGCTCGAACGCGGTGCGGCCGGGGAAGACCGTCGGCGTGAACGGCAGCGGTTCCCGCATCCGTTCGATGTCCGCACTCCCCTGTTCGAGGGACTCCGGATGCGGCTCCGCGCCCGACTCCGGCGCAGATCGCGTCCCTTCAACGCCGGGGGCAGGCGCGGATCCGGCGGCGGATGCCGCGGGCCGCTCCGCCGTGGCGGAACCGGACCCCGCGGCGTCGCCGGGCTCCGGGGCAGGATCGGACTCCGTGACGGCACCGGGGTTCGCCGGGGAACCGGACCCCGCGGCGTCGCCGGGCTCCGGGCCGGGGCCGGCGTTCGCTGCGGGCGCCGCAGCGGCGGACGGCCTCGTGCGTCCCGGCGGAGGCCACGGCTCGCCGCCCGCGACGCGCGGCAGGCCCCGCCGGATCGGCCGCGCATCCGCTTCGAGGGACTCCTGATGCGGCCCGGAACCCGAGAACGCAACATCGCGCGTCCCTTCAACGGGAGGGGCGGGGTCAGCGGGAGCCTCCTCGGGCGCGATCCGCGACACCGGCACGGGCCGCACGGCCGCGCCCGCGGACGACGCAGCGACGGATGCGGGAGGCCACGGCTCGCCGCCGGGCACCCTCGGCAGCCCCCGGCGCCGCTTCGCACCCGCGACACCGGACTGCGTCGCGTCCGCGCCGACCCCGGCCTCAGGTTCGAGGGACCCCTGATGCGGCTCCGGAACCGAGATCACCGCATCACGCGTCCCTCGAACATCGACCGGCGCGGCGGGAGCACCGACGGCGGGTTCGACGGCAACGTCGACGGGCTCGACGGCCGCGGCGGGAGCACCGACGGCCGCGACGGCAACGTCGACGGGTTCGGCGGGCTCGGCGGGAACACCCGCGGCACCTTCGGCGACCGCAGCGGCGAAGGATGCGGGGGGCCACGGCTCCCCGCCTGCGACGCGCGGGAGCCCTCGGCGCACGCGACGCGGGCGATCGGCCACGCTCAGCCCCGCTTCGCCGCGAGAGCGTCGATGAGCTGCGGCACCACCTGGAACACGTCGCCGACGACGCCGAAGTCCGCGATCTGGAAGATCGGCGCGTCGGCGTCCTTGTTGACGGCCACGATGGTCTTCGCGGTCTGCATGCCGGCCTTGTGCTGGATGGCGCCCGAGATCCCGAGCGCGACGTACAGCTGCGGCGACACCGAGACCCCGGTCTGTCCGACCTGGTGCTCGTAGGGGATGTAGCCCGCGTCCACCGCCGCGCGCGACGCACCGACGGCGGCGCCGAGCGCGTCGGCGAGCTGCTCCACGAGGGCGAACTTCTCGGCCGAACCGAGCCCGCGTCCGCCCGACACCACCCGCGCTGCTCCCCGCAGCTCGGGACGCGAGGAGGCCTTTTCCACCACCTCGGTGGACAGCACGGATGCGGCCGGCGCACCCGACGGGGTCACCGTCAGCTCCGTGACGATCGGTTCGACGGACGCGGCACGGTCCTCGACCGCTCCCTGGCGCACCGTCGCCACGAGCGGCCCGAAGGTCGCCGCCGCGTCGACGGAGTATGCGCCGCCGTACACGGAGTGGTGAGCGATCACGCCCTCGTCATCGCGATCGAGACCGACGACGTCGACCGCGAGGGCCGCGCCCAGGCGCGCAACGAGCCGGCCCGCGACGTCTCGTCCGTCGATCGAGTGCGAGACGAGCACCGCCTCGGGCGCCACCTGCGCCACCGCCGCGGCGAGCGCGTCGACCTGGGCCAGGCCCAGACCCTCACCCCCGGGGGCGACCAGCACGCGAGGCGCACCCCACTCCCCGGCCGTTGCGGCGAGCGCCGCGTCGCCCACGACGAGCGCGACGGGGGTTCCCACGCGGGATGCGGCCCCGAGGAGTGCGGCGCCGGATGCGGCGAGTCCCCCGGCCGCGGAGCTCTCGAGCAGCACGAGGACGGTGTCGTCGGCGAAGTCGGTCATCGTCGTCACCTCTCAGACCAGGCGGTTCTGGATCAGGAACTCGGCGAGACGGTTGCCGCCGTCGCCCTCGTCGACGATCACCTGTCCGGCCGCGCGCGCGGGCCGGGGGGCGATCGCGATCATGATCGAGCGCGCGACACCGGGGTCGTCCGCGTCGATGCCGAGATCGGCGAGCGACAGCGTCTCGATGGGCTTCTTCTTCGCCGCCATGACGCCCTTGAAGCCGGCCATCCGCGCTTCGGGCATCGCTTCGGTGATCGAGATGACGGCGGGCAGCTCGGCACGGATGCGGCGCACGGCGCCGTCTCCGGGACGATCGCCCTCGACCGCGTCCTCGGCGAGCTCGACGCGGGCGAGGCCCGTCGCGGAGGCGACGCCCAGGCGCTCGGCGATCATGGCGGGGATCACGCCGCCCACACCGTCGGTGGACTGGTTGCCCGCGATGACGAGGTCGAAGCCGGTCCGTGCGATGGCGGCGGCGAGCACCTGGGCGGTGAGTCCCAGGTCGGCGCCGCGGAGCGCTTCGTCGACGATCTGCACGGCGGAGCCCGCGCCGAGCGCGAGGGCCTTGCGCAACGTGGGCGTCGCCTCGTCGGCGGCCATCATCATCGCCACGACCTCGGTGCCGGGGTGTGCGTCGGCGTAGGAGAGTGCGGTCTCGAGGGCGCGCTCGCCGATCTCGTCGATGACGCGATCGCTGGCGGCGCGGTCGGCGAGTCCGGTTTCGAGATCCAGGACGCGGTCACCGTAGGTGTCGGGGACTTCTTTGACCAGCACGACGATTCTCATGGGGCGGTGCTCCTTCGACAGGACGAGTCTAGACGACACTCGGTGTCAGCGATGGCGGAACTCAGGCGCACGCTTCTCGCGGAAGGCGGCCATCCCCTCCTTCTGGTCCTCGAGCGCGAAGAGCGTCGCGAAGCTCTGCTTCTCGAAGCGGAGCCCCTCCGCCAGCACCGTCTCCTGCGCGGCGCGCAGCGCCTCCTTGGCCGCGTAGACCACCGGCAGCGACTTCGAGGCGATGGCTTCGGCGACCTCCATCGCCGCATCCCGCAGCTCGGCCGCGGGCACGACGCGCGAGACGAGTCCCGCGCGCTCAGCCTCCTCGGCCCCCATGCGACGACCGGTCAGCACGAGCTCGGCGGCCTTGTACGCGCCCACGGCACGGGTGAGCCGCTGGGTGCCCCCGAGCCCCGGGATGACACCCAGGGCGATCTCGGGCTGACCGAACTGCGCCGTGTCGGCGGCCAGGATGATGTCGCAGATCATGGCGAGCTCGCATCCACCGCCGAGGGCGAAGCCGGCGACCGCGGCGATCAGCGGGGTGCGGGCCCGTGTCACCTCTTCGAGGGCGGCGAACGGGTTGTCCACGAGCATGTCACGCGTCGACTTGTCGGCCATCTGCTTGATGTCGGCACCGGCGGCGAAGGCGCGCTCACTCCCGGTCAGCACGATCGCCCCGACTCCCTCGTCGGCGTCGAAGCCGGCGACGGCGGCGGCGAGCTCACCCACCAGGGTCGAGTTGAGGGCGTTGAGGGCGTCGGGTCGATTCAGGGTGATCCACCCGACGCGACCGTGCTGCTCGACGAGGATCGTCTCGTAGGTGCTCATCTGCCCATCGTGGCATGAGCGCACCCGCGCGCGGCAGGGCGACTGTCCGGGGAATTCCCCCTCAGACCCGTTCGACGATCAGGGCGTTCGCCATACCCCCGCCCTCGCACATCACCTGCAGCCCCCGGCGACCGCCGGTGTGCTCCAGGTAGGCGACGAGCGTGCTGAGCAGGCGGGTGCCCGACGAGCCGAGCGCGTGCCCGAGCGCGATCGCGCCGCCCCACGGATTCAGCCGCGCGGGGTCGGCGCCGAGCTCCTCCAGCCAGGCGAGCGGCACCGAGGCGAACGCCTCGTTCACCTCGTACGCGTCGATGTCCTCGATCGTGAGCCCCGCGCGATCCAGGATGCGGCGCGTCGCCGGGATCGGCGCGGTGAGCATCATGAGCGGGTCGTCGCCCACGACCGCGAACGAACGCAGGACGGCGCGCGGCCGCAGCCCGAGCTCCGCTGCGCGTTCGGCGCTCATCAGCAGCGCAGCGGAGGCGCCGTCCGTCAGCGGCGACGACGATCCGGCGGTGACGCGCCACTCCAGCGCGGGGAAGCGCGCCGCCGCGGCGTCGGTGCGAAACGCCGGAGGCAGCCCCGCCAGCGCGTCCGCGGTCGTCTGCACACGGATCGTCTCGTCGAGCTCGACCAGACCGGCCGACGTCTCGACGGGCACGAGCTGCGAGGCGAACAGCCCCGCCGCAGCAGCCGCAGCGGCACGGCGGTGGGACTCGGCCGCATAGGCGTCCAGCGCCTGGCGCGACAGGCGCCACTTCGCGGCGATGAGCTCGGCGGCGATGCCCTGCGAGACGAGCCCCTCCGGGTAGCGCTCGCCGAGCAACGGCGAGACGGGGGACCCGGCTGCGGCCGCCGAGCCGAGGGGCACGCGACTCATCGACTCGACGCCGCCGGCGATCACGATGTCGGCGGTCCCGGCCATGATCGCGTGCGCCGCCGACTGGACGGCCTGCTGCCCCGAGCCGCACTGCCGGTCGAAGGTCGCGGCGGGCACCGTCTCGGCGAAACCCGCCGCGAGCACGGCGTGGCGCGCGATGTTCGTGGACTGCTCGCCGACCTGGCTGACACAGCCGAGCAGTACGTCGTCGACGAGGCCATCCTCGAGGCCGTTGCGCTCGACGAGGGCGCGCAGCACGCCGGCGGCGAGGTCCACGGGATGCACCCCGCTGAGCGCACCTCCTGGCTTGCCCCGCCCCGAGGGCGTGCGCACCGCGTCGACCAGCACCGCCTCGCGCACGGGCTCAGCCCTTCTCTTCGGGCCGCTCGC
This sequence comes from Microbacterium sp. SORGH_AS_0428, assembly GCF_031453615.1. NCBI lineage: Bacteria > Bacillati > Actinomycetota > Actinomycetes > Micrococcales > Microbacteriaceae > Microbacterium > Microbacterium sp. SORGH_AS_0428. Next base: position 1,524,358 of record NZ_JAVIZT010000001.1, read on the forward strand.
TGACATGTTCTGCCGCCTCGTCGGCGACGTAGCCGGCGACGTGCCGTTCGTCGGGGCCGTTGTAGACCGAGAGCGGGCGGATGAGCGCGTTGCGGCTGTACTGCTCCATGATGTGGGCCGTCCAGCCGACGACACGCGCGGCGACGAACAGCGGGGTGAAGGTCACCGTGTCGAACCCGATGAGGTTGTAGGCGGGCCCCGACGGGTAGTCGAGGTTGGGGTAGATGCCCTTGCGTGCCACGAACTCGCTCTCGAGCGCGTCATAGAGCCGTGCCACGTCCGGTCGGTCGTAGTGGGCGACGAGATCGTCGAGCGCCGCCTTCATGGTGGGCACGCGCGAGTCGCCGCGCTTGTAGACGCGGTGGCCGAAGCCCATGATCTTGCGCTTGTTCGCGAGTGCGTCGTCGAGCCAGGCCGCGACGTTCTCCGCCTCGCCGATCTCATCGAAGATGTGCAGCACCGCCTCGTTCGCACCGCCGTGCAGCGGACCCTTCAGCGCACCGACCGCGCCGACGACCGCGGAGTGCAGATCGCTGAGCGTGGAGGCGATGACCCGCCCCGTGAAGGTGGAGGCGTTGAACGAGTGCTCGGCGTACAGGATCATCGATCGGTTGAAGGCGTCCACGACAACCGCATCCGCCTCTTCGCCGAAGGTCATCCAGAGGAAGTTCGCCGCGTAGTCCAGATCGTCGCGCGGCGGGATCGGGAGCTGCCCGCGGCGGCGGCGCTGACCGTAGGCGACGATCGCCGGCAGCGCGGCGAACAGCCGGAGGCTTCGCGCGAGGTTCTCCTCGGGGGTGCCGACGGCATCGAGCACGGACCCGACACCGGCGAGGTCCGCGGCGCCCAGCACGCTCAGCGCCGTGCGCACCTCGTCCATCGGATGCGCGTCGAGCGGCACGAGTTCGATCGCCGACTGCACGGCCGCCGTCAGCGGCCGATGCTCCCGCTCGGCGCGGCGGAGCTCTGCCAGCTGCTCGTCGCTCGGCAGCTCTCCGTGCCACAGCAGGTACGCCACCGCCTCGACCGGCTGCGTGGCGGCGAGCTCCTGCACGGGGTAGCCGCGGTACAGCAGCGAGTTGGTCTCGGGGTTGACCTTGGAGATGGCGGTCTCGTCGGCGACCACCCCCGCCAGTCCCTTCCGGATCTGGTCCTGCTCGGTCATGTCACTCCTTCGTGCTGGGCCGCGCGTCACGGACGCGTGTAGGTGAAGATGCTGTCGTCGAAGCTGTTGTACTGCTCGTAGTCGATCAGGTCGTAGAGCTCGGCGCGATGCTGCATCTCGCCGACCTTGTCACGCAGATGTCCCTTGTCGACGAGGTCGTCCAGCGCGCGCTCGGCGGCGCCCATCGCGATGCGCAGCAACGAGACCGGCCAGATCACGATGTTGACCCCCACGTCGCGGAGCTGATCGACCGAGAAGAGCTCGCTCTTGCCGAACTCGGTCATGTTGGCGAGGATCGGCACGTCGACGGCTCTGCGCATCGCCTCGAACTCATCGAGGGTCGCCAGCGCCTCCGGGAAGATCGCATCCGCTCCCGCATCCACGAGCGCCTTGGCGCGGTCGACCGCCGCATCCAACCCCTCGATCGCGCGGATGTCGGTGCGCGCCATCACGAGGAAGTCGGGATCGCGGCGCGCGTCGACGGCGGCGCGGATGCGGCGCAGCGCCGTCCCTTCGTCCACGACGGCCTTGCCGTCGAGGTGACCGCAGCGCTTCGGGTTGATCTGATCCTCGATGTGGGCGCCGGCGACGCCGGCGTCCTCGAGCATCTGGATGGTGCGCGCGACGTTCATGGGCTCGCCGAATCCGGTGTCGGCATCGATGAGCGCCGGAAGCTCCGTCGTCCGGGCGATCTGAGCGCCGCGTCCGGCGACCTCGGTCAGGGTCGTCAGGCCGATGTCCGGAAGCCCGAGATCGGCCGACAGCACCGCGCCCGAGATGTAGACGCCCTCGAAGCCCTTGCGCTCGATCAGCCGCGCGGACAGCGGATTGAAGGCGCCCGGGAGCCGCATCAGCCCACCCGACGCGAGACCGGCGCGGAACGCGCGGCGCTTCTCCGATGCGGACGCCGTCGATCCGAGCATCAGAACAGCCCCTTCGGCGCCGGCTGCGACAGCAGCAGCCCCGGCTTGGCGACGATCGAGAGCTGGCGCACCTCGTCGGCGTTCAGCTCCGGCAGGCGCTGCACGAGCTCGAGGAACCGCTCGATCTCCGCCGCCTCCAGCACGGGCTCCGCCAGCAGCCGGAACTTGCGGACGTAGTCCTCGCGGACGAAGGGCCGGGCTCCGAGCGGGTGCGCGTCGGCGACGGCGATCTCGTCCTCGATGACCGACCCGTCGGTGAGGGTGATGACCACGCGACCGCCGAATGCCTTCTCGTCGGGGTCCTCGGAGTGATAGCGGCGGGTCCATTCGGCGTCTTCTGCCGTGGTCACCTTGTTCCACAGCTCGACGGTGTCCGCGCGCGCCGCACGCTCGGGCGCATAGGAGTCGACGTGGTGCCAGGTTCCGTCCTGCAGCGCCACCGCGAAGATGTACGGGATCGAGTGGTCCAGCGTCTCGCGGGATGCGGTCGGATCGTACTTCTGCGGATCGTTCGCCCCGGAGCCGATCACGTAGTGCGTGTGGTGGCTGGTGTGCAGCACGATCGAGGCGATGCTGGCGGGATCGCGCAGCTCGGGCCGCTCGGTACCGAGCTTGCGGGCCAGGTCGATCCATGCCTGGGCCTGATACTCGGCGGAGTGCTCCTTCGTGTACGAGTCCAGGATCGCCCGCTTGGACTCGCCCGCGGCGGGAAGCGGCACGTCGTAGGAGGCGTCCTTGCCGTCGAGCAGCCAGGCGACGACGCCGTCCTCGCCCTCGTAGATGGGGGAAGGGGAGGTCTCGCCGCGCATCGCGCGGTCGACGGCCTCGACCGCCATCTTGCCGGCGAACGCCGGGGCGTGGGCCTTCCAGGTCGAGATCTCTCCCTTGCGGGACTGACGGGTCGCGGTGGTCGTGTGCAGCGCCTGCCCGACGGCCTGGTAGATCGTCTCGGTGTCCAGGCCCAGCAGGGTGCCGATGCCGGCCGCGGCCGAGGGGCCGAGGTGTGCGACGTGGTCGATCTTGTGCTTGTGCAGGCTGATCGCGCGCACGAGGTCGATCTGGATCTCGTAACCGGTCGCGATGCCCCGCGCGAGCGCCTGTCCGTCGGCGCCGACGTGCTGCGCGACGGCGAGGATGGGCGGGATGTTGTCCCCCGGGTGCGAGTAGTCCGCCGCGAGGAAGGTGTCGTGATAGTCAAGCTCGCGCACGGCGACGCCGTTGGCCCACGCCGCCCACTCGGGCGAGGTGCGGCGCTCGAGCGCGCATCCGAACACCGTCGCACCGGCACCACCGATGGAGACGGCGTGATCGAGCGCCTGCTGGCGAGCGGCGACGACGGGGCGACGGGTGAGGGAGGCGGCGGCGACCGCCGCGTTGTCGATGAGCCGATTGACGATCATGTCGACGACGTCCGCGTCGACCGCCACGGGGTCGGTGGCGACCTCGGCGATGTGCCAGGCCAGCTGGCCCTCGCGGGCGAGCTTCTCCTCGCTCGTGTGGACACGGAGGTGGTGCGTGATCATGCTGCTCCCGGGGTGGATCGTGCGACGCGCGGGGCGTCGGATGCGTCGGCGAGCGACGCGAGGATGGCGGTCAGTGCGTGGTGCAGGTGCACGTGGGTGGCGTGGGCCGCGAGTTCGGCGTCGCCGTCGGCGATGGCGCGCGCGATGAGGCGGTGCTCGGCGGCGGAGGCGGCGAGGCGTGCGGGATTGTCGCGCGCGAGGCGGCGCACGCGGACGAGATGGGTGCGCACGGTCCGCAGCGCGGCGATCAGATAGTCGTTGCCGACGGCGGCGTCCAGCGCCTGATCGAACTGCGCGATCGTGGCGTAGTAGGCGTCCGCGTCGGCCTGAGGGTCCTCGGCCGCCCAGCGTTCGGCGAGCGCGGCGAACGGCTCACCCGGAGCCCCGTCGGCCACGCGCTCCGCCGCGATGCGGGCAGCGGACTCCTCGAGCGCACGGCGCACGGCGAAGAGGGCGCGGATGTCGTCGGCGTCGATGTCGGTCACGACGGTGACCCGCGGCGAGGCCTGCGCGACGAGCCCGTCGGCGGCGAGGCGTCCGATGGCCTCTCGCAGCGGCGTGCGGCTCACGCCGAGCCGGCGGGCCTGCTCCACCTCGGCGAGCACGGTTCCCGGCGCCAGCTCACCGGACTGGATCTGCTCGAGAAGTGTGCGGTACGCACGGTCGCTCGCCCGCATCCCGCCTCCTCCCGTATCGCCCGATGAACTCGCACAGTGTATGCACAATCAGCCCGTTGATGCCAACCGCTGACGGTTTCGGTCATTTGGGTATACACAGCGCATCCGGAACGTCAGCCGTCCAGATGCGGCGCGAGCGCGTCGAGCACGGGGCGCTGAGCAGCCACCAGCAACTCGCGCGCGTCGTCGACCCGCACCCATTCGGCGCGGTCCACCTCGGGGAACGACTCCGTACGCCCCGAATGGGGCGGCCACTCGAGCGAGAACTCGCCGAACCGCATCCCGACGAGGGCGAAACCGTCGGCGTCGAGCGCGAACACCCGGAGGCGCTTGCCCGACGAGTAGCGGAACTCGCCGAGCTCCACCCGCTCCCCGGCGGGCGGCGTGAGCCCCAGCTCCTCCTGGAACTCGCGCTCAGCGGCGGTGAGCGGATCTTCGGATGCGGGGTCGTACTCCCCCTTGGGGATCGACCACGCCCCCGCCTGCTTGCGCTGCCAGAAGGGCCCGCCCATGTGCGCGATCAGCACCTCGGCGGTGTCGGGCCGGAAGAGGAGGAGCCCCGCGCTGTACGCGGTCATCGCCGCATCCCGTCGCTTCTTCGCCGCACCCGTCCACGCTAGCCGGGTCTGAGACGCCGAGGGTCGCCGGGGCGCTATCGCCGCCGCTCGAAGGCGGCGCGAAGGCTCCGCAGCAGCAGGAGCAGCCCGCCGAGTCCGACCACCGCACCGAGGAACGGGAACAGCGGCACCTGAGCGGTGAGATGCGGCCCCGCATCCGAGACACCCAGCAGGACCGCCGAGATCACGAGGGCGATGCCAACCAGCGTGGTCGTGAAGCGCGAGAACAGCTGCTCCACGAACCCGCGACCGGTCGCGTCGTCGAAGCTGCGCAGGCGCACCGAGAAGGTGCCGTCCTCGAGCTGCTGACTGAGGGTGGAGAGCGTTCGCGGCAGTCGCCGCAGCTGCTCGCCCACGATCGCCGCCTGCGTCTGTGCCGTGAGCGCGAACCCCTTCGGCGAGGTCAGTGCGCGCGTGAAGGCGGGCGCCTGCGACAGCGCCCGGCCGACCATGTCGTAGTCGTGGCGCAGGCGCCGCAGTGAGCCCTCGAGCGAGGCCAGAGTTCGAAAGACCAGCAGGAGCGAGGGCGGCAGGGCGAGACGATGATGGCGCATGACGTCCACGAGGGCCGCGAAGACGTTCTGGTCGACACCCGCGTTGTGCATGCGGGTGAGGATCACGCCGATGTCGTGCTGCAGCGCGACCTGGTCGAAGGTGTCGGTGTCGGGCGGGGTCACGAGCATGAGCACGATGTCGGTCGCGGCGACGTCGTCCTCGTTCGCGATCGCCACCAGCAGCGGCAGCAGCAGGCGGCGCATGCTCTTCTCGAGCACGCCGACCGAACCGAAGTCGATGAGGGTGACGGTGCCGTCGGCCGCGAGCATGAGATTGCCCGGGTGCAGATCGGCGTGGAAGACGCCCCGAACGGCGATCTGCTCGAAGACGGCGTCGACGACCGCGTCGGCGATCCTCGTCGCCGCATCCGGGTCGAGTGTCGACGCGTCGACGTGGCCGAACGGAATGCCCTCGGCGCGCTCCTGAACGAGCATCTGCGCGGTCGTGTACTGAGCGAAGACCTTCGGCACGGCGAGCGGTGTGAGCTTCGAGCGGGCCGCCGCACCCCGCAGCATCTCGGTGTTGGCCGCCTCGATGCGGTAGTCCAGCTCCTCCCGCAGCGATCTGGCGAACTCCGCGGCCAGCGCCGTCACCCCGTAGTCACGCGCCCACGTGGTGTGGCGCTCCGCGTCCGCGGCCAGCCGTTCGACGATGTCGAGATCGGTCGCGACCTGGGCGCGTGCACTCGGCCGCTGGATCTTGATCACGACCTCGTCGCCGTCCTGCAGCGTCGCGGCGTGCACCTGCGCGACGGATGCGGCCGCCAGCGGCGTCTCGTCGACGCGCGCGAAGACCTCCTCGAGGGGCCTGCCGAGCTGCGTCTCGATCGCGTGACGCGCCTCGCTCCACGGAATCGGCACGGTCTCCATCTGCAGCGTCGACAGGGCGGTCGTGAACTCCGGCGGCAGCACGTCGTCGCGGGCCGAGAGCACCTGGCCGATCTTGATGAAGGTGACGCCGGCGTCGTTCAGCGCGGCCACGATCGCGGCGGGCAGCTCCTCGCGATCGGGGCGGTGCCGCCCGCGGTAGACGCCGAGCCCGTGCCGGGAGGCGATGGAGATGATCTCGGCGTAGCGGCGGGCGCGATCACGGCGTCGGAACAGCTCGCGCACGACGACGACCGGGTTGCGCATCGGTCGGGTCGGCCACAGGAACTCCAGTGCGACGATCGCGATCACGTCGATCGCGAAGAGCCATCCGATCGTGAGCAGGAGGAACAGCGCACCGATCGCGTCGTCGACGGCGAGCACGTCGCCGTCGACGACACCGGCCTGCTGCAGCGCCCACAGCGCGAGGGGCGAGCCCGCCACCACGACGAGCGCTCCGGTGACGAACGGACGGATCCACCCGATCGGCATCCCCAGGAGCCGGCGCGCGACCCACGCCGCGACGCTCGCGAACACGAGGACGAAAAGAACCACCCACACGATCTGCGGCATCGCACCCTCCCCTGTGCCATGACGCTATCGCGTCGGGAGCGAGACCGGGGGGGGCTATCCGTGGCGGATCAGTCGACCGGGGTCGCCGCGGCGACCGCCTGGTCCTCCTCGGTCGCCACGAGCTGCCCGCACGCTCCGTCGATCTCCTTGCCGCGGGTGTCACGGAGCGTCGTCGGGATGCCGGCATCGTTCAGGCGCCGCACGAACTCGTTCTGGACGGGACGCTCGGACGAGGTCCACACCGAACCGGGCGTCGGGTTCAGCGGGATCGGGTTCACGTGCACCCAGCCACGGCCGCGCGCGTTGAGCTTCTCGGCCAGCAGATCCGCGCGCCACGCGTGGTCGTTCATGTCCTTGATCAGCGCGTACTCGATCGACACGCGCCGGCCCGTCTTCTCGAAGTAGCCGCGCGCGGCGTCGAGCACCTCGTCGACCTTCCACCGCGAGTTCACCGGGATGAGCTCGTCGCGCAGCTGGTCGTCGGGCGCGTGCAGCGACAGGGCGAAGGTCACCGGGATGTCCTCGTCCGCGAGCTTGCGGATGGCGGGGGCGAGACCGACGGTGGAGACCGTGATGCCGCGTGCGCTCATGCCCAGCCCGTGCTTCTTGTCGGTCATCACGCGCACCGCGTGCATGACGCGGGCATAGTTCGCCAGCGGCTCGCCCATGCCCATGAACACGATGTTGGTGACGCGCTCGTCCGGGTGCTCAGCGGGCCCGAGGCCCCCGTCGCGGATCAACCGGTTGGCACGGACGATCTGCTCGACGATCTCCGCGGCGCTCATGTTGCGGGTCAGACCCGCTTGACCGGTCGCACAGAAGGGGCAGTTCATGCCGCATCCGGCCTGCGACGAGACGCACAGCGTGATGCGGCCGGGATAGCGCATGAGCACGGATTCGACGAGGGCACCGTCGTGCAGCTTCCAGAGGAACTTGATCGTGTCGCCGCGGTCGGTCTCGAGCCGGCGCACCTCGGTCAGCAACGGCGGCAGAAGGCCCGCAACGAGCTCCTCGCGACCGGACGCGGGAAGGTCCGTCATGAGCGAGGGGTCGCTCGTGTAATGCGTGAAGTAGTGCTTCTCCAGCTGCGCAGCGCGAAACTTCGGGAACCCGAGCTCGACGAGCTTCTCGGCGCGCTGCTCGTGGGTGAGGTCGGCCAGGTGCACGGGAGGCTTGCCGCGCTTGGGGCTGGCGAACTGCAGGAGCGGACGGCCGCTCTCGTCCTTCTGCTGCGACCAGCCTTCGGTGCGGGGGCGCACCTGGCGCACGGCGGATGCGGCGTCGCGTGCCGCGGCCTGGCGGATGGGGGGCTGGTCGGTCATGCCCTCCAGGCTACCGGCGCACGGCTGCCAGGGCCCTGTGCGAGGGCGTCGGGGATCGCCCGCCCCGTTAGGATGCACGCATGCCCTCACCCGAAGGGCGCGACGGCGCGCGCGAGAATCACGTCGTCGCGCACAAGGTCCTCAACAACAACGTCGTCATCTCGATCGACGAGCACGGCCGCGAGCGCGTGCTGATGGGTCGCGGCCTCGGCTTCCAGCTGAAGCCCGACGACCGGCTGGATCCCGCGAAAGTCGAGAAGACGTTCGTGCTCGACTCCGGCGCCGAGGGCGATCGGGAACGGCAGCTGCTCACGGACGTGCCCTACCCCGTGATCGAAGCGGTGACCGGCGCGGTCGATCTGGCCGAACGCGAGCTCGGCCACCACCTCGGTCGCCGGCTGGTCATCCCGGTCATCGACCACATCCAGTACGTACTGGAACGGCTCGATCAGGGCGTGCGCATCCCCGCGACCCACATGCCCGAGCTGCGCGTGCTGCATCCGCACGAGTTCCGCGCCGCCGAGCACATGGCCGCCCACATCGCCACCGCGCTCGACCGGGAGCTGCCGCCCGAGGAGGCCGTCTTCCTCACGATGCATCTGCTCAACGCCACACGCGACGAGCCCAACGGCACCGCGGCCCTCCTGTTCCGACGCGTGCAGCACGTGGCGACCACCGTCGAGACGGGGCTCGGGGTGACACTCGACGTCGAGAGCCCCGACTATGCGCGGTTCATCCTCCACGTGCAGTTCCTGCTGCAGCGCCTGGTCTCCAAGACCATGCTGCGATCGAGCGACACCTCGTTCTTCGAGTTCGCCAAGCACAGCTATCCGCGCTCGTACGCGATCGCCGAACAGGTGAAGGCCTATGTGCGCGCGGCGACGGGATCGGACCTGACCGACGAGGAGCTGCTGTACCTCATCGTGCACGTCGAGCGACTGGCCTCGCAGGTCGGCGCCAAGGCCGCGCCGGACGATGGTGGCGGCGGCATCGAAGAGGTGCTACGGTAACTCGCGCAGGGCGGAGAAGCCCTGCGACGCGACGGATTGTTACTGCGGCAGCAGGCAAAACCTGAACTCACATCGTCTTGACCGACGGTGAACGAGTTCAGGTTTTTTTGTTGCCCGGATACAGCCCGACCCGGCGCGTCACCCACGCGAGTGCCGCGCTGATGCGGCGGAAAGAGGGAGTCCGAGATGGACTACTCGAAGACAGCAGCAGGCGTCCTGAAGGGCGTCGGCGGCGAGGAGAACATCACCTCGCTGGTCCATTGCGCCACCCGACTGCGCTTCGTCCTCAAGGACGAGGGCAAGGCGGATGCGGCCTCGATCAAGGCCGTTCCCGGCGTCGTCACCGTCGCCCAGGCCGGCGGCCAGTACCAGGTCGTCATCGGCAACGAGGTACCCGAGGTGTACGCGGAGATCGGCAAGATCTCCAAGTTCGGCGGCTCGGGCGCAGCGTCCTCCCCGGCACAGGATGCCCCGAAGGGCAACCTGTTCAACCGCTTCATCGCGATGATCTCCGCGATCTTCACCCCCGCGCTCTGGGCCCTCGCCGGCACCGGACTGCTGAAGGCCTTCCTCGCGGCGGCCGTCACGTTCGGCTGGATCGACACGACCACCTCGACCTACGTCGTGCTGAACGCGCTGTCCGACGCGTTCATCAACTTCCTGCCGCTCGCCCTCGCGATCACGGCCGCGCGCTACTTCAAGGCGTCCGAGTTCACCTCCCTCGCCATCGCCGGGGCGCTCCTGTACCCGAGCATCACGGCGCTCGTCGGAGCCCCGGATCTCACCTTCTTCGGCATCCCGTTCACGATGGTCAACTACGTCTCGAGCGTCATCCCGATCATCATCGTCGTCTGGCTGCAGAGCCACGCCGAGCGCTTCCTCTACGCGAAGCTCCCGGCCGCGGTCCGCCGGTTCGTCACGCCCATGATCGTGGTGCTCATCGCGGTGCCGCTCGTCTTCGTCGTCATCGGCCCGATCTCCGCGATCATCAGCGGCTGGGTCGGCTCGGGAATCGGCTGGGTCTTCGAGACCGTGCCGTGGCTGGGCGGTGCCGTCATGGGCGGCCTGTGGCAGGTGTTCGTGATCTTCGGTCTGCACTGGGGTCTGGTTCCGCTGTTCCAGCTGGAGCTGCAGAACAACGGCCAGCTGTTCCTCGTGGCCCCCGTCTTCGCAGCCGTCCTCGCGCAGGCAGCGGCCGTGGCCGGTGTGTGGCTGCGCGCCCGCAACAAGAACCTGAAGTCGCTCGCCGCCCCGGCGACGCTCTCGGGCTTCCTCGCCGGCATCACCGAGCCCGCGATCTACGGCGTGAACCTGCCCCTCAAGCGCCCGTTCGCCTTCGGCATCGTCGGCGGTGCGATCGGTGGCGCGATCATCTCGCTCGGCGGCGTGTTCTCGACCGCGTTCGTGGTGCCGTCGGGCTTGGCGATCCCCGCCCTGCTCGGCAACGGCAACATGGTCTTCCTTGCCCTCGGCCTCGGCGCCGCCATCATCGTGCCCTTCCTGCTCACGGTGATCGTGGGCTTCAAGGAGCCGGCCGAGGATGCCGTCACCCCCGCCGAAAGCACCGACCTCGAGGTGTTCAGCCCGGTCGACGGCACCGTGGTGCCGCTGTCGGAGACCCCGGATGCGGCCTTCGCCGACGGTTCGCTGGGCCAGGGCGTCGCCATCATCCCCCGCAGCGGCGCGCTCTACGCGCCGTTCGACGCGACCGTCGCCGCCGCCTTCCCGACCGGTCACGCGATCGGCCTTCGTCACGCCGACGGCGCGGAGGTGCTGATCCACATCGGTATCGACACCGTCAAGCTCGCGGGTGAGCACTTCTCGCTCAAGGTCACCGGCGGACAGCAGGTGAGCAAGGGCGACCTGCTCGTCGAGTTCGACCTCGAGGCGATCGCCGCGGCCGGCTACGACCTGACGACCCCCGTCATCGTGACCAACTCCGACCTGTACCCGACCGTCGGCTCGCCCGCATCCGGTCCGATCGCGCACGGCGAACCCCTGTTCTTCGCCGTCGCCGTCGAGCAGGCCGTCGCGGCCAAGTGACACCTCGTGCGGGCGGGGGCCGAGGCTCCCGCCCGCACGCCGCATCCGAGATACGAAACGGAAGAGAACCATGAGCACCACCACCCCGTTCCCCGAGGGCTTCCTGTGGGGCGGCGCCACCGCCGCCAACCAGGTCGAGGGCGCCTACGACCAGGGCGGCAAGGGTCTGTCGGTCCAGGACGTCATGCCCCGCGGCATCGTCGCCCCGCGCACGGCTGAGCCCACAACCGACAACCTCAAGCTCGAGGCCATCGACTTCTACCACCGCTACGCGGAGGACATCGCCCTGTTCGCGAAGATGGGATTCGGCGTCTACCGCTTCTCGATCGCGTGGAGCCGCATCTTCCCGAAGGGCGACGAGGCCGAGCCCAACGAAGAGGGCCTCGCGTTCTACGACCGCGTGCTCGATGAGCTGGAGAAGCACGGCATCGAGCCGCTCGTGACGATCTCGCACTACGAGACGCCCCTGCATCTGGCCGAGACCTACGACGGCTGGACCGACCGTCGACTCATCGGGTTCTACGAGAACTACGCCCGCACGCTGTTCGAACGCTACGGGTCGCGCGTGAAGTACTGGCTGACCTTCAACGAGATCAACTCGCTGCTGCACGCACCGTTCATGTCCGGCGGCATCAACACCCCGAAGGAGCAGCTGAGCGACGGGCAGCTCTACCAGGCGATGCACCACGAGCTGGTCGCTTCGGCCCGCGCCACGCGCATCGCCCGGGAGGTCGCGCCGAACGCACAGATCGGCTGCATGGTGCTCTCGATGCCCGTGTACCCGCTGACCCCGTCGCCGGCCGACGCGCTCGCCGTCATGGACTTCGATCACTCCAACCTCGTCTACGGCGACGTGCACACCCGGGGCGCGTACCCCGGTTACTTCCTGCGGACGCTCCGCGAGAAGGGCATCGAGCTGGAGATCACCGACCAGGACCGCGAGGACCTGACCAACACGGTCGACTTCGTCTCGTTCAGCTACTACATGTCGGTCGCCGCGACCGCCGACCCCGCCAAGAAGGTCGCCGGCGAGGGCAACATCATGGGCGGCGTGCCCAACCCCACGCTCGAGGCGAGCGAGTGGGGCTGGCAGATCGACCCGGTGGGCCTGCGCCTCGTGCTCAACCAGTTCTGGGACCGCTGGCAGAAGCCGCTGTTCATCGTCGAGAACGGACTGGGCGCCAAGGACGAGCTGGTCGAGGTCGACGGCGTCAAGACCGTCGTCGACGACTACCGCATCGCCTACCTCAACGACCACCTCGTGCAGGTCGGCGAAGCCATCACCGACGGCGTGGACGTGCTCGGGTACACGTCGTGGGGCTGCATCGACATCGTCAGCGCCTCCACCGCCCAGCTCAGCAAGCGGTACGGGTTCATCTACGTCGACCGCAACGACGACGGCAGCGGCACGCTCGAGCGCTTCGAGAAGAAGTCGTTCGGCTGGTACGCCGACGTCATCCGCACGAACGGCGCCAGCCTCACCCGCTGACGCCACCCGCCGCGTGTGCCCACGACCGTTCCTCGCGGAACGTCTCGTGGGCACACGCCTGTGCCGTCCTGCCCGACTCACCCCGACACGCCTCCCAGGCGGAAGCGGGGAGAATGGATCATCGTGACCCCTCCCCGCATCGCATTCCTCGACGTCGACGGCACGATCCTCGATCACGGCACCACGATCGCCCCGTCCACGGTGACCGCGATCCGCACCGCCCGCGCGCGCGGCACCCTCGTGTACCTCAGCACCGGACGCTCGGCCGGCGACATCCATCCCGCCGTGCGGGAGATCGGCTTCGACGGAGCGATCACCAACGGCGGCGCGTACGCGGTCGCCGGCGGCGACGAGATCGTCGCCGATCCGATGCCGGCGGATGCGGTCGACCGGCTCGAGCGGTTCTTCCACTCCCACGACATCCACTACTTCCTTCAGACCGAAGAGGCCGTGTACGCGTCGGCCGAGGTGCAGGCGGCGGTCGGCGCGATGCTCTCGTCCCTCCGCGCCCAGCGCGCCGGCGACGGGCCGCAGACGGCGCCGCAGGGTGCACCGCGCTTCCGGGATCTGGCCACGATCGATCGCGCCCGCGTGGCCAAGGCGGTCTTTCTCAGCGACTCCACGGATGCGGTCTCGCGCGCGCAGTCCGAACTGGGCGACCGTTTCCACGTGGTGCCGGGCAGCATCCCGCTCCCGGGCGGGACCAACGGCGAGATCGGCATGCAGGGCGTCACCAAGGGCTCCGCGATCACCGCGGTGCTCGACCACCTCGGCATCGACGCCGCCGAAGCGATCGGAATCGGCGACAGCTGGAACGACGTCGAGATGTTCCAGGTGTGCGGCACCGGGATCGCGATGGGTAATGCCGCGCAGGAGCTGAAGGACCTCGCCGACGAGGTCACGACCGCGGTGCTCGACGACGGCATCCACAACGCCTTCGTCCGCCACGGCCTCATCTGACCCCGCTCTCCCCCGCCCGAGTTGCGTCGCAGTTGCGCACCCGCGCCACTTTTGCGCACCTGCGACTGTCATTGACTGGCGCATCTGCGCAGAACTGTGGCGGCACGTGCGCGCGGCGATCGGATGCGGCGAGCCACCGCATCCGGTTCCGACCCGCACCCTGCCCCGGCCGAACCGACGGGCCGGGATGACGGATGCGGCACGCGTTGCGAGGATGGGAGACATGCGACGCGCACGGATCCACATCCTGGGAGCGAGCGGCAGCGGCACCACGACGCTCGGCGCCGCCCTCGCCTCCGCGTGGAGTGTGCCCCACGCGGATGCCGATGACTACTTCTGGCTACCGACCGACCCACCTTTCACCGTGAAGCGCGCGGATGCGGATCGGGTGGCGCTCATGCGGGCGATCTTCGCGCCCCGTCCGGCGTGGGTGCTCTCCGGATCGATGATGGGCTGGGGTGACAGCATCGCCGCGGAGTGCGACGCCGTCGTCTTCGTCACGCTGGATCCGACGGAACGGATGCGGCGGCTCGAGGCACGGGAGCGGCGCCGGCGAGAGGGCGGCCCCCTCCACGATGCGGCGTGGGTCGCGTTCCGGGACTGGGCGCAGAGCTACGACGATCCGGCGTTCGACGGACGGAGCCGGACCACCCACGAAGCGTGGCTCGCCACACTCGGCAAACCGGTCCTCCGGCTCGACGGCATCCACCCGACGGCGGACCTGCTCGATGCCGTCCTCCGTTGGGAGCCGGCGTAGCCCGCATCCGCGCCGCCTCCCCCCGCGCGAGACTGCATGTTCCGCACGAGATCATGGGTAAATCCCGTGATGTCGTGCTCGAAATGCAGTCTCGCGGGTGGAGGGCGGCGAGGGAGCGCCCGCGCTATGAGCGCGCGGCGGCGGCGGGCGGGCCGGATGCGGGAGGTGCGGGCGCGGTGACGATCGCCGCGCGCTCGTGCCAGGTCTTCGCGGTCACCCGGTCGAGGGAGACCTGCCGGCGCAGGGCGTCGGCCTTCTCGTAGATCGACGGGTCACCGAAGCTCGTCAGCACCTTCACGAGCACCGGCAGCAGCTCGATCATGAAGAACAGCGCAGCGATCAGCCAGTGCGCCCAGGCCAGTGTGGGCTCCCGCTCGGACAGTCGTTCGAGCGCACTGATCTGGCTGAGCAGCCCGACCGCCTGTGCGTTTCCGCCCGCGATGGATGCGGCGCGATCGTTGTAGGCGGCGAGCGCGGCGTCGTACTGCGCCTGCGCCGCGGGCAGCTGGTCTTCCGCCTGCTTCTTGTTCTGGTCGGCGGATGCGGCGGCCGCATCCGTCCCGGCCGCGTTGGCCGAGGTCAGGGCGGCCTGCGCCTGACTCAGCTGCGTCGCGAGGGCGTCGTACGCGGACTGCGCCTGCGTCAACTGCGCCTGGGCGGCGTCCGAGCTCGTGCCCGATCCCTGTACGCCGGTGCAGCCGGGGACGGTGCCCGCTCCCTCGCCGGTCAGCTCGCACTGGTACAGCGCGCGGGCCTGATCGATCACGCCCTGCTGCGCGGCGAGCTGCTGGGTGAGCTGGTCCACGCTCGCCTGCGCCGCCACCGACTCTGCAGAGGTAGAGGAGGTTCCCGCGACGATGCCGGTCGCCGCCTGGTTCTGGAGGGCTGCGAGCGAGGCGGATGCGGCATCCAGCGCCTGCTTCTCAGGTCCGTTGGTGACCGCATCCTGGTCGGACTGCGCCTGCACGACGTTGGTCGAGTTGACCTCTCGCGCGATGTCGTTGTGGAAGACCTGCAGCACGAGCGGCTCGGCGACCACGATGCCGATGAGTGCGGCCATGATGACGCGCGGGAACGCGAGACCGAGCAGTCGCCACACGTTGCGGGTGGAGCGCATCGTGGAGGTGAGGAAACGGTCGAGGTTGAAGATGATGAGCGCCCAGATGATCGCAAGCGGCACGGCGGCCCAGACGGCGATCTGCACGCCCGTGACGAGCGCGAACCCCATCGACAGAGCGGAGACGAGCGCCGTGCCGACCAGCACGAAGAACATCTGCACGAAACGCGGCGTCTCGCTCGGAACGTCGTCGAGAACCTCGCCCTCGGCACCTCCGAGCACGGCGAGCGTGCGGGCGAGCGGCGGCCGGGGGCGGCGGCGCGGGCTCCGGCGCTCGCGCGCCACGGGGGGCGCCGGGTCGGGAACGGAGGCCTCGGGCTGCGGCTCCTGCTCGGGCTCCTCGATCGGATCGATGACCTCGGTCGGACCGGTCGCGATGTCGTCGGAGGGACGGACGTCGCTCAGGTACAACGCCTCCTCTTCGGGCTGCGACTCGAGGTCGATGCGGCCGTCGGAGCCGAAACGGCCGGGTCGATGCGCGGAGAATGACACTGCGCAAGGGTAGGGGCCCCTGCCTGAGTACCAGGTGCGAGCGGCTGCTCCGTGCGCTCAGTCGAGGAAGATGTCGGGGAACATCGCCGAGTCCGGCGTGCCCGGCACCGCGGCGTACCCGGAGAGGTCGGTCACGCCCGCATCGGCGAGCACGTCCTCGACGATGAGCGTCTGGCCCGTGTACTCGCGCGCGGGCCGTGTGATCACCTCGTACGCCGCATCCGCGTAGATCTCGGGGGTACGACTGACGGCCATCATCCGCTCGCCGCCCAGGGAGAACTGCACGGCGGCGGTCGCGATCGTCGTCCGCGGCCACAGGGTGTTCGCGGCGATGCCCGCCTCCGCGAACTCGGCTGCCATGCCGAGGGTCGCCATGGTCATCCCGTACTTGGCGAGCGTGTAGCCGGTGTGCGCGCCGAGCCACCTGGGCGACAGGTTCAGCGGCGGCGACAGCGACAGGATGTGCGGGTTCGCCGCATCCTTCAGCATCGGCACCGCTGCGCGGGAGAGCAGGAAAGCGCCGCGCACGTTGACGTCCTGCATGAGGTCGTACTTCTTCGTCGCGAGCTCGAGAGACCCCGAGAGGTCGATGACCGAGGCGTTGTTGACGACGATGTCGATGCCGCCGAACTCACCGTGTGCGGTGAGCACAGCCTGCGTGATGTCGTCCTCGTTGCGCACGTCGCCCACGAGGGGCAGCGCGTGCCCGCCGGCCTCCTCGATCGCCGCCGCGGCGGTGTGCACCGTGCCCTCGAGCTTCGGATGCGGGGTGTCGGTCTTGGCAAGGAGGGCGATGTTGGCGCCGTCGCGTGCGGCGCGCAGCGCGATCGCGAGGCCGATGCCGCGACTGCCGCCGGACATCAGGATGGTCTTGCCGGCGAGCGGCTTCTGCTCGGTCATGGGATCTCCTCGGTGCGTCGGTGGCGGCGGGCTCACCCGCGGCGGGCGGATGCGGCGGCGAAGGCCTGGATGCGGGCCTTCGCGTCCGGGGTGTCGAAGGCGGCGCCGATCGTGCGCGCCTCGTCGTCGAGGTTCTCGGCGAACGAGCGGTCGGCACCGGAGCGGACGAGCCGCTTCGCCTGGCCGAACGCACCCGTCGCACCCTCGAGCCAGAAGCGGGCGATCTCGAGAGCGCGGGATGCGGGATCGGCGGCGACTTCGGCGACGAGTCCCCATTCGAGGGCCTCGGGTGCCGACAGCGTGCGGTCCTGCAGGAGCAGCTGGAGCGCGCGACGCTGGCCGACGGCGTCGGCGAGAAGGGTCGAGACGCCGAGGTCGGGAGTGAGGCCGATGTTGGCGTAGCGGCTCACGAACCTCGCTCCCTCGGCGGCGACGATGTAGTCCGCCGTCAGCATGAGGCCCAGTCCGCCCCCGGCGACCGCTCCGTGGACGGCGGCGACGACGGGCACGTGGGACTCGGTGAACGCACGGATGCCCTCGTGGATCACGTGCGCCGCGGCCGTGACGTCGCTGCCGTCGGCACCGGAGGTCGCCATCGAGATCACGTCGCCCCCGGCGCAGAAGGCGGGGCCGGCCGCATCCAGGAGCACGGCTGCGACCTCGGGGTCCGAGGTGACCTGTCGTGCCGCATCCCGCCAGCGCTCGCCCATCGCGAAGTCCATCGCGTTGAGGCGATCGGGCCGGTTCAGCGTCACGCGGGCGAGGCCATCGGCGACCTCCACCAGGATCGAATCGGCGCTCATCGCGGAGCCATCCGGATCGCGCCGTCGAGACGGATCGTCTCGCCGTTGAGGTATCCGTTGCGCACGATCTCGGCGACCAGGCCGGCGTACTCGTCCGGTCGCCCCAGACGCGCCGGGTACGGAACCTGCTGGCCGAGCGAGTCCTGCGCCGGCTGCGGCAGGCCCGCGAGCATGGGCGTCTCCATGATCCCCGGCGCGATCGTGACGACCCGGATCGCATGGCGGGCGAGTTCGCGGGCGATCGGGAGGGTCATCGCGTGCACGCCGCCCTTGGAGGCCGAGTACGCAGGCTGCCCGATCTGGCCGTCGAACGCGGCGACGGACGCCGTGTTCACGATGACGCCCCGGTCACCGCTCGCGGTCGGCTCGGTGCGGGCGATGGCGGCGGATGACTGGGCGATGACGTTGTAGGTGCCGACGAGGTTCACGCGCACGAGCTTCTCGAAGTCGGCGAGCGGCGTCGGGGCGCCTTCACGGTCCAGCACCTTGGCAGGCGGGGCGATGCCCGCGCAGTTGACGACCACGCGCAACGGCGCGGCGGCGGATGCGGCGGCGACCGCATCCGAGATCTGCTCGGGACTCGTGACGTCGGCCGCGGCGAACGTGCCGCCCAGTTCGGCCGCGCGTTCCGCACCCGCCGAGGACGGCAGATCGACCAGGACGACGTGAGCCCCGTCGGCGGCGAGTCGCTGAGCCGTGGCCCAGCCGAGTCCGCTCGCGCCGCCCGTGACCAGCGCGGATGCACCCGCGACATCCATACGTTCTCCTTCGTACGTCGGTATCGGGTTCCACCCTACGCGGCACCGGGTCCCACCGTCACGCCCCGCTCCCGTCCCACCCCGACCGCGCGCCCGACCCCGCTCGCACGTGGGGCCTGTTGCCCACCCGCGATCAGAGGGCGAAGACGAGGGTCCAAGTGCCGGCGAGCACCGCAGCGGTCACGGATGCGGCGGCGATCACCGCCGCGAGGGCGACCAGCACCGCATCGCGCCAGCCGAGCCGCGACGGCCGGGCCCAGGTACGCCGCGCGTCGGATCCGAAGCCGCGGGCCTCCATCGCGGTCGCGAGCTTCGTGCCGCGGCGGATCGACAGGACGAAGAGGGCGAACGCCTGTCCGAGGAACCGTCGGATGCGGCCGCGATCGGCCACCCCTCGGGCACGCCGGGCCAGGGCGAGCTCGCGCCAGTCGTCCACGAGCAGCCCCACCAGGCGCAGACCCGCGAGCGCACCGAGCACGAAGCGGGCGGGCAGGCGCAGCAGCTGGGCGAGACCGTCGGCGAGGTCGGTCGGGTCGGTCGTGATGAAGAGGACCACGGACGGCAGCGCGATCGCCAGCACACGCAGCACGATGGCGGCCGCGAGCGAGAGCGAGCCCTCGCTGATGCGCACGAGCCCCCACTCGAAGAACACCGCACCGGAGGGACGACCGTACAGCACCGTCGCCGCGCCGCCGATGAGCGCGGCGACCGCGATCGGCCAGACGCGCAGCCACACCTCGCGCGCCCGCAGCCGCGAGAACGCCAGCAGCACGAGAGTGGCCGCGAGCGTGACGGCTGCAGAGACCGGATCGATCGAGAGCAGCAGGGTGACGGAGACGACGAGGGTTGCGGCGAGCTTGGTCACCGGGTTGATCCGGCCCAGGGGGCTCGCCGAGGCATCGATCGCGAACAGGCTCATGACGCGTACCCCAGTCGCAGCTCGTCGTCGGCGAGCGCCGCGACGAGGGCGGGATCGTGCGAGACGAAGCCGATCGCCGTGCCGTCGGCGCGGAGCTCGTCGATCAGGTCCGCGAGCTCACGCCAGGTGCGCGCGTCCTGCCCGTAGGTCGGCTCGTCGAGCAGGATGACCCGCGGCGCGGTCGCGAGGACCGCCGCGACGGTCAACCGGCGCTTCTCCCCGCCCGAGAGGGTGAACGGGTTCACCTCGGCGAGCCGCCCCAGACGCAGGCGTTCCAGCAGCGGGTCGACCCGCGCGGCCACCTCCGCCTCCGAGAGCCCCAGCGCGCGCGGGCCGACGGCGAGTTCGTCGCGCACACGTGCGGTGAGCAGCTGGTGCTCCGGCTCCTGGAAGACGGTGCCGATGCGCGTGAGCAGCTGGGCGGCGCGCCAGCGCGAAGGGTCGGATCCGACGCCGGCGGCCAGTGCGTCCGCCGCCCGCACCTGGCCGTCGATCGGCGGCAGCAACCCGGCAAGGGTGAGCGCGAGCGTGGACTTGCCGGCGCCGTTGGCCCCCGTGATCGCGAGCGCCCGCCCGGCACGCAGCCGCACGTCGATTCCGGATGCGGCGGCACGCGCCTCCCGGCGCCCGATCCGACGACGCCCGACCGCGAGGCGGGTGCCGACGACGAGCGGCGATGCCTCTCCGGTGCGCGGGCGCTGCGCGATCCGGACGGGGACTCCCGGCACCCACACACCGGCCTGTGTCAGAGCCTCCGCCGCAGCGGCGAAGACGTCGGCGGGAACGCCGTCCGCCAGCACCCCGCCGTCGGGTGCGAGCACGACGACGCGGTCCACGAGGTCGGCCCACAGGTCGACGCGGTGCTCGACGACGACGAGCGTCGCCCCGGTGTCAGCGGTGACGGCGGTGACCGCATCCCTCACCTGCCGGGCTCCCTCGGGATCGAGGTTGGCCGTCGGCTCGTCGAGCAGGAGGAGCTTCGGGCGCATGGCCAGGGCGCCGGCGAGCGCGAGGCGCTGCTTCTGTCCGCCCGAGAGCGCCGACGTCGGATGGTCGAGCGGCACGGGCAGTCCCACCGCATCCAGCGCTTCACCGACCCGCGGCCAGATCTCGTCGGCCGGCACCCCGAGGTTCTCGCATCCGAACGCGACGTCGTCGCCGACGCGGGCGAGGATCACCTGCGCGTCGGGATCCTGCAGCACCATGCCTGCGACGCCGCGGACGGATGCGGGGGGCTGGCCGTCGACGGTCAGCTCCCCCGCGGCCTCGCCGTCCTCGTCGCCGCCCAGCACGCCGGCGAAGGCGCGCAGCAGCGTCGACTTGCCGGCGCCGCTCGCTCCCAGCAGCAGCACCCGCTCACCGGGCTCGATCGTGAGATCGATGTCGGCGACGGCCCAGCGCCTGCGGCCCGCGTGCCGCCACCCCCACCCGCGGGCGACGACCCGTGCGCCGCGCGTCACGCCGCGTCGGCGGCTTCGACGATGCGCGCCTGGCGTCCGGAGGCGAACCGGTCGAGTGCTCCCGTTGCGGCGAGCGCGCGGGCGATGAGCCACGAGACGAGCCCTGCGATGAGGACGCCCGAGACGATCGCCGAGACGAAGTAGATCGCGCGGGGGCCTGCGTCGTACGCGGCGATGGAGGAGAAGTTGGTGTCGAGCAGGGCCACGGCCAGTCCCGTGAGGGCACCCGAGACGAGAGCGACCCAGAGCCGGTAGTTCGCGTAGGCGAACAGTGCGAAGCCGAGTTCGGCTCCCACGCCCTGCACGACGCCCCAGATGAAGGTCGTGAAGCCCCACTGCGTGCCGAGCGCCATCGAGACGACGGCGGCGACGATCTCCCCGTACAGCGCCGCGCCCGGCTTGCGGATGATGAGGCCCGTGAGCACGCCGGCGAACAGCCAGCCGCCGGCCAGCAGCCCCTCGAGCCCCGGCAGGAACGCGAGTGCCGTGCTCAGCGGCGTCCAGGCCTGCCCCCAGACCCAGAAGATGACTCCGGCGGCGACACCGATCACGCTGGCGACGACGATGTCGACGACCCGCCACCGCCACCGGGAGGTGAGGGAAGGACGAGCGGATGTGGACGTGGACGTGTGCATTGATGCTCCTTCCTGCGCCGGCATGATCCGGATCAGGTTCGACGGTCGAAGCGTGGATCCGCTTCCTCTCAGCCCGGCTCACCGGACTCCCGTGGTTGACGTGCCGAGTATAGACCCGCGGCTCGCGCTACCGTAGGCGGGTGACCGTGACTGGCCCGACCCCGCCCACTCGGCGTTCGCTGCGCCGCGGCGGCCCCGACGAGCCGCACGTCGATGACGCCCCCCTGCCGACCGGCGATCTCGAGATCGAGGTGCCCGCCGTGCCGGCGGATGCCGCATCCACCCCCGCCCGCATCGCCGCTGCGAGCTTCGACGACACGACCGATGACGCCGCGCCCGCACAGGATCCGGCCGCATCCGTTCCGGTCGTCGTGCCGCCGGTGACCACGGCG
Organism: Microbacterium sp. SORGH_AS_0428; assembly: GCF_031453615.1. Classification (NCBI taxonomy): domain Bacteria; kingdom Bacillati; phylum Actinomycetota; class Actinomycetes; order Micrococcales; family Microbacteriaceae; genus Microbacterium; species Microbacterium sp. SORGH_AS_0428. The sequence goes on from NZ_JAVIZT010000001.1 coordinate 1,546,314, forward strand.
CTGAGCTGGGTCGACGAGGACACCGTCACGCACGCATCCCGGACGGCTCCCCAGCTCGAGGCCGCGGGCACCGCCTCGTTCACCCCCGTCGCTGCGGATCTGCTCGCGCGTGCCCCTCGCCGCACTCCGTGGCGTCCCGGGGTCCTGGTTCCGGTCGCACTGATCATCGCCGTGATCGTGGCGTACTGCGGCACGACGCTGCTCTGGCCGCTGCACGCGATCGCCCCGACGGTGCAGGCGTCAGCCGTCGAGGCGGCACCCGCGGCGGCGGCCGTCGGAGCGTGGCCCGGCGAGGGCAGTGCCGCGGTCGTCGTGGACGGCGTGGGCTCGCCCATCGCCTCCAGCACCGATGCCCGTTCGATCGCCAGCATCACGAAGGTCGTGACGGCGATGGTCGTGCTCGACCAGATGCCCCTCGGCCCCGGTGAACAGGGGCAGGAGTTCGCGTTCAGCGCGGCGGATGAGAGCAGCTACTGGTCGTACCGCCGCAACGGCGAGTCGGCGCTGAACGTCCCGGTGGGGGGAACACTCACCGAGTACCAGATGCTGCAGGGCATGCTCATGGGCTCCGCGAACAACTACGCCGATCGCCTCGCCGACACCATCTGGCCCAACAACACCGTGTACGCGCGCGCCGCCAACGATTGGCTCGCCACGCACGGCATCTCCGGCATCACGATCGCCGGCCCCGCGGGCATCGAGGCCGAGAACACGGCCACCCCCGAGGCGCTGCTCCAGGTCGCCGAGCGTGCGCTGACCGACCCCGTCATCGCCGAGATCGTGCGCACGCCCGCCGTGGAGCTTCCCGGCGCGGGGCTCGTCGAGAACACGAACAACCTGCTCGCCGATCCCGGCGTCGTCGGTCTCAAGACCGGCACCCTCGACGCCTACAACCTGCTCGCGGCGAAGGACGTGACGATCGGCGACACCACCGTGCGGATCTACGCTGCGACGCTCGGCCAGCCCGACGTCGAGACGCGGGATGCGGCGACGCGCGCCCTCTTCGCCCAGGTCGAGCAGGAGCTGCAGCTCACGCCCTCGGTAGCGGCCGGCACGACCGTCGGGCGGGTGGAGACGAGGTGGGGTGCGACCGTTCCGATCGTGACCGCGGCCGACGCCGATGTGGTGCTGTGGAACGGTTCCGCCGCGACGCTCGCGACCTCGTTCGATCTCGGCGACGCCCACGAGCAGGGCGATGTCGTCGGCTCGCTCGTCGCGACCGGCCCGAAGAACGCCGCGACGGTCGACGTCGTGCTCGACGGCGAGCTGGACGGGCCGAGCCCCTGGTGGCGGCTGACGCACCCGCTGGAGCTGTTCGGCCTGGTCTGAGCCGCGCGGAAGCCCGCTCTCAGGCGCGGAAGTCGGGGGATCCGAGCACGCGCTCGACCGTGATCTCCAACGCGACCCGCTCCGGGTTCGGACGGGGATCGCGGTAGCGACGGGTGTAGAGCTCGACGGCGTGGGCGACCGCATCCGCATCCTCGACGACGCGCGCGGGGCCCTCGAAGCTGAGCCAGCGGCGCCCGTCGACGGTGTTGACGCTCGCACGGCCCGTGCGCTCGACGTTGCGGAACTTCTGCGTGCCGCGGGAGCCGATCACACGCACGATCCCGTCCTCATACGTGATGCCGACCGGCACGGAGTGGATGCGGCCATGCCGGTCCAGCGTTGACAGCGTGGCGAGGTGGTACTCGGACAGGAACTCGCGCGCGGCGTCTGTGATCACCGCCTCAGCCTGCCAGAGCCGGAGAGGCATCCCCTCAGAAACGCCAGATGAGCGGCACGTAGAGCACGGCCGCGGCGAGGAAGAGCAGGGCGAGCGGGAGCCCGAGACGCCAGTAGTCGCCGAAGCGGTATCCGCCGGGGCCCAGCACCATGAGGTTGGCCGGGGTAGCGACGGGTGTCAGGAAGGACGCTGCACCGGCCACGGTCAGCGCCATCAGGAAGGTGAGGGGGCTGACCCCGAGGTTCGCCGCGATCGCCGTGGCGACGGGCGCGACGATCAGCACCGTCGCGACGTTCGAGATGAACTGGCCGAGGACGACGGTGACGACGCACACGGCGAGCAGGGCGAGGTGCGGATCGGCTGAGCCCACGACGCGCAGCACCCCGTCGGCCACGACCTCCGCGGCGCCGGTCTGCAAGAAGGCGGCGGAGAGCGGGATCATGCCGGCGATGAGCACCAGCGTCGTCCACGAGATGTCCTGGTACAGGGCGGGAAGCGTCACGACGCGGGTGAGCACGAGAGCACCGGCCGCCACCAGACCCGCCACCGCGGGCGGCGTGAGCCCGGTCGCCAGCAGCACGATCATGACGCCGGTGATGATGAGTGTGCGCCGGGCTCCGCGACGCATCCCGGTGCGCACGGTGCGCACGGCGCCCGTACGCACCGTCTCGGGAACCAGCGAGAGCGTCTCCGCCTCGCGCGGCCCGGGGGCGGGATCCGTGAGAGCGTCGGGTCGGGAGGGCAGCAGACGGTCTCCGAACAGGACGATGACCGCGAGGGCGACGCCGAGCAACGGGAGACCGACGAGCGCGAACTCCGCGAAACCGAAGCCTCTACCCGTCTCCGCCTCGGCGAGCTCTGAGACGACGACGTTCACCGGCGTCCCGGTGAGGGTGAGCAGCGACGCGGCCGATGCGAGGAAGGCCAGCGGGATCATCACCTTCGACGCCGGGATGCGGGCGCGCCGGGCGACGACCGCGGTGACGGGCACGAGGGCGGCGACGGCGCCGTTGATGCTGAGGAAGGCGGTCAGCACGGCCACGAGCGCGCCGAGCGCCGCGATGAGCGGGCCTCGGCGATGGCCGGCGCGCGCGACGATCAGACCCCCGAGCCAGCGGGTGATGCCGCTGCGCTCGAGCGCGCTGGCCACGATGAAGAGGCTGGCGATGAACAGCACCGTGGGGTCGCCGAACCCGGCGAGTGCTTCGGGGAGGGTGAGCACGCCCGTCGCCCAGAGGGCGAGGGCGACTCCGATCGCCACGACCTCGAGCGGCACGCGTCCGGAGAGGAACGCGAGTACCGCCAGCCCCAGGATCAGGAATGTCGCGGCGATCGGGTCCATGCCCCCACGCTAGCGGCGGGCCGTCCGCGGCAAACGGTGCGGGAGCGTGCGGTCAGACGAAGCGCACGGTGGCGTCCAGGCGCGTGCGCACGTCGAACACCTCGTTGCCGCCGATGTCGCGCGCCCCGCTCACGCCGCGACGCAGTACGGTGGCCAGCGCCGATCGGCCGGCGACCACGACGGGCGTGCCGCGCACGGTGCCGAGCTCGGTGATCTGCTGGGCGAGGTCGTTGTCGGGCAGCACGACGATCGCGCCACTGAAGCGCACCCGGGCGGCGCGGGCGAGGACCCGCATCCGCGACAGCAGATCGCTGACGGGAGCGCCGACGACCGCGGGGCCGATGATCTCGCCGCGGCGGAAGCCGACAGGTCCGCCGAAATCCTCCGAGAGCACCCCGTACAGGCCGCTCGGGCCGAGCACGATGTGGTCGAGCTTCTCGTCGAGGTCGCCGCTGCGACCGGATGCGGCCACGTCGTGCCAGACGCTGTAGCCCATGCCGAGATCGGCGACGATGCGCGCGGTCGCCTCCTCGGCGAGCGCGTCGGCCAGAAGGCGCCGGATCTCGCGCGGCGCCGAACGCACCAGCTGCGCATCGTAGGGGTCGGGCACCTCCGCGCCGCGCCCCACCCATTCGCGGATGAGGGTCAGGTAGCGCTCGCGCCGCCAGCCACCGGGCTGGCCGGCCGATCGGGCGCGCGGACGCGTGTCCTGCCGTGCACGCGGCGGCGTCCACGCTCCCTCCGCCTCGGGCGCAGCACTTACCGCACCCCGGCCTCGGTCGTAGGCCGCCCTCGCCTCGGGCGTGCCCACGAGCTCCCACGCGCGCTGCACCTCGACGAAGCGCACCGCGTCGCCGCCGGTGTCGGGATGCGTCTCACGCAGGCGCACCCGGAACGCACGCCGCAGGGTCTCGTCGTCGGCATCGGACGCGACCTGGAGGATGTCGTACGCGGACGCGGAGAGGGGACTGTCGAACACGCCGCCTCGCTTTCACCTGCCGCACGGCAGCGTCCAGGCTACCGGGCCACGCCTGTTCGGGCGCCGTGAGCTCAGCGGCGTTCGTTGCGTCGCGCGTACGCCGCCGCCTTGCGGCTGGACAGAGCGAGCAGCACCAGGATGTCGAGGCCGAGGTTGAGCAGGGTGCTGCTGATGCGGATGTCCTGGCCCTGCACCCACCAGGTCGAGAAGGCGACGCTGATCGACAGCACCGAGAAGAAGAGCACGGTGACCCGCGAGCGGTTGCCGCCGCGCAGGACGAAGATCGCCATGACGGCGTCGAACAGCAGGACGGCGCCGCCCACGAGCCAGACGAACCCGAGCCCGAGCGCCCGCTCCTGCTCGCTGAGGGGAACCCCGTCGATCATGATCGATGCGTCGTGCACGATGTGACGCCACTCGAGGGTGATCGCCAGCAGCCAGATCACTCCCGCCAGCACGCGCAGCAGGACGAGGAGTCCGCCGGCCACCGTCGCCGCGGGCCGCGGCATGTCCGGATCGTGGGCGAGCGGACGCGCGAGGCGCGCCGGTGACTCGAACGCCGTGCGCTTGCGGGGGACCTTCTCGCTCACGCCGTCACCCCCCGCACGTCCACGATCGGCAGATCACCGTCGGTACGGATGCTGTCGCCGCCGCCGTTGCGGGCGTGATAACCGGTGGAGAAGTCCGCGATCACGTCCACCCTCACGCGCGGCTCCGCCGCGGTCACCGTCTGCACGATGTGGTCGCGCTCGATGTCCGTGTCGGCGTCGATGCGATGAGTCACCTGCAGCGTGAACAGCGACAGCCCGACGGCGGTGTCGAAGGTGCCGGCGGCCAGCCATTCCACCCGGCGCCCGCCCGGCAGCAGCCAGTCGTCCGGGCACCGCCAGAAGCGCACGTGGTGCCGCTGCGCGGGGTTGCCGTCCACCTCCTGCTGGTACGCGAAGTCCTGCTGCCGCGAGAACAGGAACAGCGGGCTGACGGGGGCCTCGTCGTAGCTGCGCCTGGTGAGGGTCGACGTGATGATGCGCCACGAGGAGGCGAGGGTCACGGGGTCGGCCCTCGTCCAGCCCGCGCGGCGCAGCACCTCCTCGATCTGCTCGGCACTGCCCATGAACGCGATGTTGACGGGGTCGCCGAGCAATCCGTCGCTCGTGCGCGTGCGGCCGATGAAGTAGTCGGGCACGTAGATCATCGTCAGGATGCGGTGCAGCCGCGGCAGCACGAGGTACGCCAGCAGCACCCAGAACACGACGGCGAGCGGGATGCCCCACCATCCGACCCGGAAGGTCTCGGTGAAGCTCAGGTAGGCGAGCCAGATCGAGGCGAGGCCGGCGAAGACGAAGAAGAAGCCGTCGAGTGCGACGCCGATGGAGTAGGCCCGGCGCTTCCGCTTCTCCCCCGCAGTCACGATCAGCCCCAGAGCGCCCGCGGAGGCCGGAAACCGAAGGCCTGATCGACGATCTCGGGATCGAGGTCGTCGAGCGAGGCGGGATGCCAGCGCGGGGACCGGTCCTTGTCGACGAGCTGCGCACGGATGCCTTCGACGAGGTCGGGCTGGGTGAGGGCGAACCACATCACGAGGCCGTACTCCTGTTCCAGCACCTCGCGCAGAGACCTCTTGCGCCGCGCGCGGCGCACGGCCTCGAGCGTCACGGTCAGCGCCGTGGGCGAGAGCGCGGCGATCAGGTCGGCGGCGGCGGCCGCATCCGGCTCGGGATGCGCGCGCAGCCGCGTGAGGATCTCACTCACCGAGTCGGCGGCGAACGCATCGTCGATCCACGCTCTCGCCGTCTCGAGCCGCGAGGTGTCGGGTGTCTCGTCGAACAGGAGCACCAGCTCGGCCGGCCCCTGCGGGTCCGCGCGGGTCTCGAGGGCGTCACGGAAGGCGTCGACGCGGTCTGCGGGAACGAGGTGGTCGGCGAACCCCGCGTAGATCGCGTCGGCCGCATCCATCGTGCCCCCGGTCAGCGCGAGGTACTCGCCGATGCGCCCGGGCGCGTGCGCGAGCAGCCAGGTGCCGCCGACGTCCGGGGTGAAACCGATGCGCGTCTCGGGCATCGCCAGCTGCGAGCGCTCGGTGACCACGCGGTGCCCGGCATGGGAGGCGAGCCCCACGCCGCCGCCCATCGTGATCCCGTCGGCGATCGTGACGACCGGCTTCGGATATTCGGCGAGGCGGGCGTTCAGCGCGTACTCCGCGAGGAAGAAGTCGGCGGTGCGCTCCGCGTCGGAGCTCATCGCCTGCTCGCGGAGGAGACGCACATCGCCGCCCGCGCAGAAGCCGCGCTCGCCCGCGCCGTCGAGCAGCACGACCTCGACATCGGCGTCGTGCTCCCACGCATCCAGGGCTCCGGCGAGTCGGCGCACCATATCGATGTCGACCGCGTTGAGCGCGCGCGGACGGTTGAGCGTCAGCCGCCCCACCCCCTGATCCGACCGCACCAGCACCGTCGCATCCGTACCGCTCATGACCGCCACGTTAGCGCCGCCGGAGTGCCCGCACGGGATCGGCGAGAGTCGATCCCCGATTTTCCGCGGATTTCCGCCAGAATGGAGAAACGTTCTGACCTTGACGGAGGTTCCCATGCCCGACGGCCAGATCCTGGAGTTCTCCGAGGTCACCAAGAGATTCGGCACGATTGATGCCGTCTCCCGGTTGAGCGCGCGTATCGAGCCCGGCCTCGTGACCGGGTTCCTCGGTCCGAACGGCGCGGGCAAGACCACCTCCCTGCGCATGCTGCTGGGCCTCGTCCGGCCCACCTCGGGCACGACGACGATCGGCGGATCGCACTACAGCGAGCTGCGTGACCCGCTGCGCACCGTCGGCGCCGCACTCGAAGCGTCGAGCTTCCACCCCGGTCGCAGCGGCGCCAACCACCTGAAGGTGTACGCACAGGCGGCGGGACTGCCGACCGGCCGCATCGACGAGACGCTCGCCCTCGTCGGCCTCTCGGACGCCGCAGGGCGCAAGGTGGGCGGCTACTCCCTCGGCATGCGGCAACGGCTGGGCCTGGCGACGGCGCTGCTCGGGGACCCGGGCGTCCTCGTACTCGACGAGCCCTCCAACGGCCTCGACCCCGAGGGCATCAAGTGGATGCGGATGCTGCTGCGCGCCTTCGCCGACGAGGGTCGTACCGTGCTCGTCTCCTCGCACCTTCTCATGGAGATCCAGCAGACCGCGGATCGCCTTCTGATCCTCGCCCGCGGACGCCTCGTGTTCGACGGCGGCATCGAAGACCTCGCCGACCCCGACGAGTACGCGACGGTCGTCGATGCCCCCGATCGCGCCGCCCTCGAGGCCGCGCTCACCGCTGCGGGGCACTCGTTCGAGGTGCTGCGCTCGGGGCTCACGGTGCGCGGAGCGGAGCCCGTCGAGGTGGGCGCACTCGCCGCCGCATCCGGCATCGCCCTGTCTGGCCTGCAACGCCGCGGCCCCGAGCTCGAGGAGATCTTCCTCGCGCTGGTCGACGGCACGAGGGTGCACCCGCCGGTGGGCGTGGTCGCGGCCATCCCCGCGGTCGACGAAGACGCACCGCTCGCGCCCGAGAACGACCCCGCCCCGGAGACGTCGGAGATCACCGAGGCGCCCGACGTGGAGGTGCCGCTGGACACGCCCGTTCCCGAGGGGGCCGTCGAGGCCGCCCGTGAGGATGCTGCGGCTGCCGGCGAGGATGCGCCGGCCGACCGGGCCGCGGACGTGGACGTGGACGAGCCCGCGCCGGCGTCGGACGACGAGCACGCCGCCGCCGACGAGGCCGCATCTCCCTCGAGCGACGAGCATGCCGACGCCCCCGCATCCGAGGCCGAGCCGGCACTCGAGGCAGAGCCGGCACCTACCGAGGCCATCCAGATGACCGAGCCGATGGATGGGACCGAGCCGCATCCCGAAGCCGACGACCGCGAGGAAGGGGGCCGGGCATGAGCCTCGTGAACGTCACCCGCTCCGAGCTGACCAAGCAGTTCACCACCTCGATCTGGTGGATCCTGGGGATCGTGCTCGCCGGATACGTCGGGTTCACGGCGGCGGGCTTGACCGTCGTTTTCGCGCTGGCCGCGAGCGGCGCCCTCCCGTCGAGCGGCGGCGGCCTCACGGCGACGGGCGTGCCGGGTGATGTCAGCGCTCTGATCTACAGCCTCGCCGCATCCGTCGGCTACGTCTTCCCCCTGCTGATCGGCACGCTGCTCGTCACCGGGGAGTTCCGTCACAACACGCTCACCCCGACCTTCCTCACGACGCCGAAACGCGGACGGGTGCTTGCGGCGAAGGTGCTGGCCGGGGCCGTCATGGGCCTGGTCTACGCCGCTCTGGCACTGATCGTCACCGTGGGTCCCGCCGCCGGCATCCTGGCCGGGTTCGGGCAGCACACGGGCCTCGACTCGTCGGCCACGTGGGCGATGCTGGGCCGCATCGTCATCGCCTTCGTGCTGTGGGTCGTGGTCGGCATCGGCGTGGGCCTCGTGGTGCGCAACCAGGTCGCGGCGGTCGTGATCGTGCTCGCCTTCACGCAGTTCATCGAGCCCCTGTTGCGCTTCGGCGGCGCCTTCGTCTCCGGCCTGAGCGACGCGGCCCGGTTCCTGCCGGGCGCCGCGAGCGACACCCTGGTCGGCGCGAGCCTGTTCTCCGCCGGCACCGGAGGGGATGCGGGTCAGCCGCTCGAGTGGTGGGTCGGCGGCCTCGTGCTGCTCGCCTACGGCCTGCTGCTCACTGTGCTCGGCCACTTCTCGAGCTGGCGCCGCGACGTCGGCTGACCCCCGCTCTCGGCGACTCGGCTCAGCTGGAGGCGAGCTCGACGATGTCTGTCGGGTCGTCTCCCGCATCGACCCGGAGTGCACGCACGAGGGCCTCGCCGTGCCGGGTGCCGAGCACCAGTCGCTGGAACTCGGTGTCGCCCGCGAGGTCGATGACCACGCCGGGACGGTTCTTGCGGATGACGGCGAAGTCCTTGCCGCCGGCATAACGCCACGTTCCGATCGCGAGTGTCGCGGGGATGAGGGTTCCCGGCGAGCGGACGCCGCGCAGCCACGTCCAGGGATCGTCGGTCAGCTGCACCCGCGAGATCGCGGCACGATCGAGCGTCACATTCCGCTTACGGAATGCCAGCGCCTTCTCGGCGCCCGACAGCACGATCTCGAGGTGTCCCGAGTCGAGCATGAGCGTCACCATGCTCCAAGTCTGCCAGCGACCCTTCGGCGGCGGCAGCGAATTTGCTCACAGACGGACAACGATCCGCCAGCTTGGTGCGACCCCGACCGCGCACGGCGGTGGAAGACTGGACCGGTGCCCACGCCTCGTACCGACCTCCGGTCAGATGTGGGGCCCGAGACGGCTCCCGTGCTCGTCGCCCACGTGATCGACCGCGCCCGAGCGGGCGAACGACTGAGCACCGACGAGGTGCTCGCTCTGGTCACCGCCGACGGCGCCGACCGCGACCTCCTGTTGGCCGCCGCATCCGCTCTGCGCGACGAGGGGCTCGCGCTCGCGGGACGCCCCGGCATCATCACCTACTCGCGCAAGGTGTTCGTTCCGCTGACGACCCTCTGCCGCGACCGGTGCCACTACTGCATCTTCGTCGACACCCCCGGCCAGCTGCTGAAGAAGAACAAGCCCGCGTACATGTCGCCCGAGCAGGTGCTGCAGGTGGTGCGACAGGGCGCGGCCCTCGGGTGCAAGGAGGTGCTGCTAACCCTCGGCGACCGTCCGGAGGAGCGCTGGCCCGAGGCGCGCGCCTGGCTCGACGAGCACGGATACGCATCGACACTCGACTACGTCGCTGCGATCGCCCGCCTCGTCACGGCCGAGACGGGCCTGCTCGCGCACCTGAACCCCGGCGTCATGCACGCGCACGAGCTGAGTGCCCTCCGCCCCGTCGCACCCTCGATGGGAATGATGCTCGAGACGACCTCGCGCGCCCTCTTCGAGACACCGGGCCAGCCCCACTTCGGTTCCCCCGACAAGGATCCCGCGCTCCGGCTACAGGTGATCGAGGATGCCGGGGCCGCCCGCATCCCGTTCACCACCGGCATCCTCGTCGGCATCGGCGAGACGCCCCTCGACAGGGCCGAATCCCTCGTCGCGCTGCGCGACGCCCATCAGCGGCACGGCCACATCCAGGAAGTCATCGTGCAGAACTTCCGCGCGAAGCCGCGCACCGCGATGCAGGACGCCCCGGATGCGGACCTGCTCGAGTACGCGACGGTCGTCGCGGCCGCGCGGCTCGTGATGGGCGCGCGGATGCGGATCCAGGTACCGCCGAACCTGTCCGACCCGGCCGAGTTCGCCCTGCTCGTCGCAGCCGGGATCGACGACTGGGGCGGAGTGTCGCCGCTGACCGCGGACCACGTGAACCCCGAGCGCCCCTGGCCGCATGTCGACGATCTGGCGGCGGCCACCGCGTCCCTCGGCTACGAGTTGCACGAACGCCTGACCGCCCATCCCGAGTACCTCGCCGACGCGGACACGTGGCTCGATCCCGCGATGCACGCCCCCGCCGCCGCCCTCGCCGACCCCGCGACCCACCTCGCCCGCGCCGCGGTCCCTGTTCAAGGGACCCGAAACGCGGCCCCGGCGGGCTCCGAGCCGCAACACGCGTCCCTCGAGCACGGGACGGCGGGCGCCACGAGCACGGGCGGCACGAGCATGAGCGGGGTGCACGCGGGCACAGGCACGGGCGGCACCGTGCGGAAGCTGGCGGAGCGGGCGGCGGCCGACCCTCTCGTGCTCGACGACACCGAGTGGCAGCGGCTGCTCGAGGCGGCGGGCAGCGAGCTCGACGACCTCACCCGCATCGCCGACGACGTGCGCCGCTACACGGTCGGCGAGGCGATCACGATCGCGGTCAACCGCAACCTCACCCCCACCGGCTTCCGCGCCGCGGGCGCGCAGACGCCCGCCCAGTTCGACCTCGCGGATGCGGCGGCGATCGCCGCCGACGCGTGGGACCTCGGCGCGACGGAGCTCTGCATCCAGGGCCTCATCGAGCCGGACGAGGCCGCGACCGCGTACCTCGACATCGTCCGCGCCGCGCGCGCCGCCGCTCCTGCCATCCACCTGCACGCGTACCGTCCGCAGGACGTGCACGACCTCGCCGCCCGAACCGGACTCACGCTCGACGAGGCCCTCGCCGCGATGCGGGATGCGGGTGTCGACACCGTGCCGGGCACGGGTGTGAAGGTGCTGTCGGAGCGGGTGCGCGGCCTCATCGCCCCCGGCGACCTCGAGATCGATCGCTGGGTCGAGACCATCACGGCCGCCCACCGCGCCGGATTCCGCTCGACGAGCGTGCTGTTCTACGGACACGTGGAGACCGCGGCCGAGCGCATCGCGCACCTCGGCACCCTCCGCCGCATCCAGTCCGAGACGCGCGGGTTCACGGAGTTCGTGCCGATCCCCCTCCCCGGTCCCGCGGGCGGCGTCGGTCTCGTGACGGGGCGCTCGGCACTCGACGAGCACCGCGCGATGGCGGCGGTCGCACGCCTGTTCCTCTCAGGCAGCATCCCGCACCTCCAGATCCCCTGGACGCGGCACGGGCTCGACACGAGCGCCGTGCTTCTGCAGGCGGGCGGCGACGACCTCGGCGGCACGCTGCTCGACGGCCGTGTGCGCCCCGAGGCCGGCATCGAAGCGGGCAACCAGCTTCCCCTCGTGAATGCGACGAGACTCGCCCGTCGGCTCTTCCGCCCGCTGCGTCAGCGCACCACGGTGTACGGCGAGCCGTCCGACGAGCGCAAGGCGGCAGCACGATGACCCGCGAGGTCGACGTCGCGATCGTCGGCGCGGGCTTCGGCGGCCTTGCGATGGCCTCGGCCCTGCGGCGGGCCGGGCGGGAGTCGTTCGCCGTCCTGGATCGGGGAAGCTCGGTCGGTGGCACCTGGCGCGACAACACGTACCCCGGCGTCGCGTGCGATGTGCCCTCTCACCTGTACGGGCTCGAGAACCACCCCTGGCCGGACTGGTCGGGACTCTTCGCCCGCGGCGATGAGATCCACCGCTACCTGCAGCACATCGCGGAGGCCGAGCAACTCGGCGAGCGCCTGCTGCTGGAGACCCCGCTGCAGTCCGCGGCGTGGGACGGCGAACGCTGGTTCGTCGAGACCGGACGCGGCGAGGATGTCACCGCCCGCCGGCTCGTGCTCGCCTGCGGGCGACTGACGGAGCCGTCCATCCCGGAGATCCCGGGGCTCGAGAGCTTCGAGGGCCCCCTGTTCCATTCCGCTCGCTGGGATCACACCGCGCCCCTCGCCGGGCGGCGCATCGCCGTGGTCGGCACGGGCGCCTCTGCCGTGCAATTGGTGCCCGCGCTGGTCGCGCAGGGCGCCGAGGTCGTGCTGTTCCAGCGCACGCCCGCGTGGATCGTGCCGCGGGGCGACGTGGACTACACGGCCGCCGATCGGCGCCGTTTCGCGCGGCATCCGGATGAGCTGACACGGTTGCGCGACGAGCTGTATCGCGAGGGCGAGGAGCGTTTCGCCTCGCGCTCGGGCGATGAGGACGCGGCGCGCGGCGCGCGCGCGGTCGCCCTCGCCCACCTCGAGGCGCAGGTGGCGGACCCCGCCCTGCGCAGCGCATTGACCCCCGACTACGCGTTCGGCTGCAAGCGCGTGCTGCTGTCGGATGAGTTCTATCCGGCCGTCGCCTCGGATGCGGTCAGCTTCGAGCCGTCGGCGCTGGCGCGCGTGGACGGCGGCGAGCTCGTCGCCGCGTCCGGCGCCCGCTACAGGGCCGACATGCTGGTGCTGGCGACCGGCTTCGCCGCCTCGGAGCAGCCGTACGCCGAGCTCGTGACGGGTGAGCAAGGCACGACGCTGGCCGAGCACTGGAGCGAGGGGATGACCTCGTACGCCTCGACGGTCGTTGCGGGCTTCCCCAACCTGTTCGTGCTCAACGGCCCGAACGCGTCACTCGGACACAACTCCTCCCTGCTGATGCTGGAGGCGCAGGCGGAGTACGTCACGCGCTGCCTCGACCGCGCGGGAGACGACGTCTTGCGGCTGCGCCCGGATGCGGAGGAGGCGTACACGGCGCGCATCGATGCGGCGGCCGCATCCCGCCCCTGGCTCACCGGGGGCTGCGACAACTGGTACGTCGACGCACGGTCGGGCAGGCTCACCCTGCTGTGGCCCGACACCGTCGACGCCTTCCGCGCCATGCTGGGTTCCACCGACGGGTCGGAGTTCCTGCCGGCCCCGCTGCACCGCGACGCGTCGCGGGCGAGAGGAGAGTCATGACCGTTCCGCTGCGTCTGGGCTACAAGGCTTCGGCCGAGCAGTTCTCCCCCGATCGACTTGCCGACTTCGCCGTGCTGGCGGAGGAGGTCGGGTTCGACTCGGTGTTCATCTCCGACCATTTCCAGCCGTGGATGCACGAGGGCGGCCACGCTCCGGCGGCACTGCCCTGGCTCGGCGCCGTGGGCGCGCGCACCTCACGGGTGCTTCTGGGCACGAGCGTGCTCACGCCCACGTTCCGCTATCACCCGGCCGTCGTCGCGCAGGCGTTCGCGACGCTCGGGGTGATGTTCCCCGGCCGCGTGATTCTGGGCGTCGGCACGGGTGAGGCGCTCAACGAGGTGACCCTCGGCCTCGACTGGCCCGAACCGCCCGAGCGCTTCCAGCGCCTCAAGGAGGCCATCACCCTCATCGAGAAGCTGTGGGCGGGCGAGCGCGTCACCTACGAGGGCAACTTCTGGAGCGTGAGCGACGCGACGGTCTACGACCGCCCGACGACTCCCGTGCCGATCTACATCGGCGCCGCGGGGCCCGCTGCCACGCGTCTGGCCGGGCGCATCGCCGACGGTTTCATCACGACGAGCGGCAAGGACCCGAAGCTCTACACCGACACGCTCCTTCCCGCCCTCGCCGAGGGCATCGAGAAGGCGGGACGCTCCAGCGACGACGTCGACACCCTCATCGAGGTCAAGGTGTCCTACGCCGCCGATCGCGAGACGGCACTCGAGAAGACGCGCTTCTGGGCTCCGCTGGCGCTCAGTGCCGAGGAGAAGATGGGCATCCACGACCCGATCGAGATGCAGCGTCGGGCCGCCGAGCTGCCGATCGAGCGCGCCGCATCCCGGTTCATCGTCTCGACCGATCCCGACGAGCACGTCGAGCGGATCGCCCGCTACGTCGAGCTCGGCTTCCGGCATCTGGTGTTCCACGATCCCGGCGAGGATCAGGAGCAGTTCCTGCGCGCCTACGGCGAGGAGATCCTCCCGCGTCTGCGCGCACGCTTCGCGTGAACCAAGACTGGACGGTCGTCGTCCCGCTGAAGGCGGCGGCCTCCGGCAAGTCGCGGCTGGGGGCGAGCACCGAGCTGGTGCGCGCGGTCGGGCTCGACACGGTGGCGGCTGCTGCCGCGGTCGCGCGCGTGGTCGTCGTCACCGCGGATCGGCAGACGGCAGCGGATGCGGCGGCGATCGGTGGGGTGACGGTGGTCGCCGAGGAAGAGCCGCGCGGGCTCAATGCGGCGATCGCACTCGGGATGCCCGCAGCGGATATGCCTCGCGCGGCGCTGCTCGGTGACCTGCCGGCGCTGCGTCCCGACGACCTGCGCGGCGCGCTGGAGGCGGCCGCCGGCGTCGACCGGGCCGTGGTCGCCGACGCCGAGGGCACAGGATCGACCCTCGTCACCGCGGGGGCGGGGGTGGCGTGGCTGAGCGCGTTCGGCACGGACTCCCTGGCCCGTCATCTGGCGTTCGGCTGCGTACGCCTCGAGGTGCCGGCGGACTCGACGTTGCGCCGTGATGTCGATACGGCGGCGCAGCTTGCGGCGGCATCCGCGCTGGGTCTCGGCCCTCGCTCGGTTCGGTTCTCCACAGGTGCCCCGGTTTCGCAGGGAGGCTCTCACCGAGAGGCGTAACGTGCCAAAGGTGAGCGACGATTTCATGCGGGATGCCGACGCGTCCATCGCACGCGTCGAACAGCAGATCGCCGCCGCGCAGGAACAGGCCAGGCGCGGTCAGCAGTTCCAGCGCGACGTCGCCGACGTGCGCGCCACGGCCAGCTCACCCCGACGCGAACTGCGCGTGACGGTCGACGCATCGGGCCGCCTTCTCGATGCGGACCTGTCGGACGCGGCGATGGAGCTCTCGCCGCAGGCTCTGTCCCGTCTGCTCGTCGACACCGCCCGCACCGCCCAGCGCCAGGCCGGCGAGCAGGCGGTGCGCATCGCCGCGGAGCTGTTCGGCGAGCAGGCCGGCGCCACCGAACGCCTGCGCGCCGAGATCGCCGAGGCCCTTCCGTCGAACGGCGGTACGAACGTGCGGTGGGCGTGATGGCCGCTCACATCGCGCTGGACGGCGACCTGATCTCGGCCCAGGCGTCGCGGGTCGAGCTCGTCGCCTCGGACGTGTCGGTGGCACGGGATGCGGCAGGCTCCACGAACATGGGCGGCGGCGCCTTCGGGGTGCTGTGCTCGTTCCTCGTTCCACCGGCGCAGATCGCGGCGGCGATGGCGCAGCAGGCCATCGGCTCGGCCGAGCAGATGCTGCGTCGATCGGCGACGGAGCTGCGCGGCGTCGGCAGCGACATGGCCTCGTTCGAGGATGACGTGGTTCAGGGGATCAACACGCTCGGTCAGGGACTCGGTTGAGCACCGCGAACGTGCTGGTGGCGGCGCCGGTCGACACGGCGACGCCGTTCAGCGGCGCGGGCCTGCTCGATTCGGGCAGCCAGCTCGTCGCCGCGGTGGACTCCGGTTCCTGGGTCGAGGGGGGCCTTGCGGGCGTCGGCTTCGCGATCGATGTGGCCGCGACGGCGATCGACCCGCTGGGGTCGTTGATCGGGGCGGGGCTCGGCTGGATCATCGACCACCTCGAACCGTTGAAGGGCTGGCTCAACGACTTCGCCGGTAATGCGGGCGAGGTCGCTGCCTTTGCGCAGACGTGGTCGAACATCCAGACCCAGCTCGAGACATCGGCGCAGGAGCTCGCCCACGTCGTCGGACAGGTCGACGAGATGGCGGGCGAGGCGATGGAGGCCTACCGCCGATTCCAGCAGGATGTCGCGCAGCATCTGTCCGGCGCCGCATCCTGGGCCGGCGCCAT
Organism: Microbacterium sp. SORGH_AS_0428; assembly: GCF_031453615.1. Classification (NCBI taxonomy): domain Bacteria; kingdom Bacillati; phylum Actinomycetota; class Actinomycetes; order Micrococcales; family Microbacteriaceae; genus Microbacterium; species Microbacterium sp. SORGH_AS_0428. The sequence continues at coordinate 1,562,402 of NZ_JAVIZT010000001.1, forward strand.
GTCGACGGGTCTGCAGATGGCGTCGACGATCGTGCAGGTCGTGCACGATCTCGTCCGCGATGTACTGTCGCAGCTTGCCGGGGCGATCATCTCGTGGGCCGCCGAGCTCGTGGTCACGGTGGGCCTCGCCACGCCCGTCGTCATCGGGCAGGTCACGACGCGCGTCAGCCAGCTCGCTACCACGGTCGGCGACACGGTCACGAAGGTGCTGCGCTCGTGCAAGAACCTCGGCAAGCTCCTCGACGACCTCAAGGGCTTGCTGCAGCGGGCGGGCGATCTGTTCAGCAGCGTGCTGAAGGGCGGCGGCTCGGGACCCTCGGTGCGTGTGCCCGACGGCCCCACCATCCATGCCCGCGTCGGAGAACCGCTCTCCGCCACCGATCTGAAGAGCATGATCGACGAGGGGTATCACACGTCGATCTTCAGCGACCAGGTCGTGCAGCACTACGACCACTCCGCGGCGACACTCGGTCGGTCGGGCTCGGATGTGTGGGCCATGCCCACCGAGGATGCCGCCAGGATCCACACCCCCGCGCAGGCGGCGCGGGAGACCGGCATGGCGCCGATGGCGCAGGACGCGTACCTCAACGGCGGCGACATCTACGCCGTGCACTTCCCGGTCGACCCCAGCGAGCTGCGTCGTCCGACGGTGGCGGACTCCGGCGGGTGGGAGCACTTCTACCCCGACCCCACGAACACGAGCACCACGTACGGTCACACCGCTGTCAACACGGGCACGGGCGCGTACCTGGTGAACTCCACCCGTGAGACGCTCATCGCCGGCGGCGATGCGATGCGCAGCAATGCCGTGCTGACGAAGCTGGAGAATGGAGCGTGGGTGCTCGTGAGACGGTATTGAGCGCCGCGACGGAACTCGGATGCCCGGTGTGCCGGGAGGGCGCGTACAGCGGCGGGCAGCCGCGCTTCGTGACATCGACCTCTCCGGTCGACCTGCTCTATCGTTGCGAGGTGTGCCGCACGTGGTGGTTCGACAACAGTCGGGGGCTGCGTCCGATGACAGACGAGGAGGCGCGCGAGCGCTTCCCGAACGAGGTGGGCAATGACTGAACCGACCGTCGTCGACTTGGCGATCCTGCAGGCGCGCGAACAGCGCCTCACGATGCAGACCGTGCTGTGGACGTTCGCCGCATCCACCGTCTACGTGCCCAGCGGTGGCGACCCCGGCGAGGATTTCCGCGGCTTCCAGCCGGTGTACTACCCGGGCGCCTCCGAGCGCGTGCTGGCCGTGTTCACCGACCCCGACCTCGCGAGCGAACTCGACGCCCTCGCACCGTGGATGGTGACGTTCACCGGGGCCGACCTGATCCGTCGCATGCCATCGGGCGAAGGGCTCGTCGTGAACGCGGGCTCGAGCGTCGGCTTCGAGCTGCCCGCGGCCGGTCTCTCGGCCTTCCGGCAGGAGCTGGACGCCGCGCGGGCTCTCGCCCAGTCCTGACCCGGATGCGGGTCACGCCGCCCGGCAGCATCCCGACCGTCATGAAGCGGCATCGGTGAGCGAACGCGCTCGTTCGCTCCCCGATACCAGGATCAGCCCGCGTCGACGGGCGGCTTCACCGTGTCCGTCAGCGCTGGAACAGCTTCGCCGAGTTGCGGTCGGTCGTGACGTAGTCCTCGGCGATCGACTCGGTCGCCGCGGCGATACGGGCGAGCACCGTCTTCATGTGCTCGAACTCCATCGACCACGCGCGCTGCGCGTTGTCGTAGGCCACGCGGGCCGCGCCGTCCCAGTTGCCACGGAGGCGATTCGCCTCCTGCTCGAGCGCACGCAGCGCACCCTCGATGCGCTGCGACTCGCGGCGCAGTTCACTAGCGGATGCGGTCAGTGCCGCCGGAGTGATGCTCAGATCGCCCATCTCACGCTCCTCCCATCATCGCGCCCAGACCGCCGATGGTGGACTGGTGCTGCTCCTCCAGAGCGTTCTGCGAGCGCTCGGTGGAACGCAACGCCTCTTCCAGGTGGACCAGCGTCTGGTTGATCTTCTGCGCGCCCGCCGTCCACGTCTGCATCATCTGCGCGTAGGACTGCGAAGCCTCCCCCTGCCAGATCGACTGGATCTGGTCGAGTTCGGCGATCACGCGCCGGGTGCTGTCTGCGATGTCGAGGTAGGTCGCGGAGACCGCCTCGGCACCGCGCAGCAGCGCGCCCTCTTCTGCGGAGATCTTCTCGCTCATGCGTCAGTCCCTTCCCCCTGCGCCCGCACCCTCGGAGCGAGGGCCGAACTCTGCATCGTCTTCGATCGACGGCGCGATAGGTCCGCCGAGACCGCGGCCCTTCTTGTCGTTGCGACCGCCGCCGCCGGCACCCGCACCCGCACCGCCGCCGCCCATCATGCCCGTGGCGCCACGCGACCCGCCAGCGGCTTCCCCCGCGGCACCTGCACCGGCACCGCCGGCGCCGCCCTTGCCGAGCAGTCCGCCACCAGCGCCGCCGCCGGCATTCGCCGTAAGACCACCGCCCAGACCACCGGCACCGCCGCGCGCGGCAAGGCCTGCGCCACCGGCGCCGCCGAGGCCACCGGCGCCGCGGAGGCCACCGAGACCACCCGCTGCGGCGGCCTTGCCCAGACCGCCGAGGGCAGCGGCGCCGCCGGCGCCCGCCATGAACCCGCTGGAGAGACCACCGGATCCCGCACCACCGGAACCGATCCCGCCGAGTCCGCCAGAGCCTCCGGGCAGGGTGCCCCCACCGGGCATCGTGCCGAGACCGCCGCCGGGGTATTGGCCGACCCCGCCGTCCACCGGACCATCCGGGTGCACGATGACACCCGGAGCCGGGAGGGAGGGAACGTAGGCGATGGGCCGCGTGCCGACCGGACGGTCGTTCGGATCATCCGGATACCACTGCGGGCCGCCGCCATCCGGGCCGGGCATGATCACTCCGCCCTGCCCCGGCGGAACACCGGGCGGCACGTTGTAATCGGGGTAATTCTGGAAACTGGGCGTGGACGGACCACCCGTGTCGATGTTCGTGTCACGCAGTTCATCGGGGAGGTTCGGGATGCTGCCGTAGACGTTCTCCATGGGCGGCAGGTCCGGGAACGCGGCGGAGTCCTGGTCGAGTGCGTTGCTCACTGCCTCGACGCCGGACCTCGCCTGGGCCTCTCGCTGAGACCCGAGGAACCAGTTGGCCGCCGCGATGGCGCCCTCTCCGGCGATGACCGAGAAGCCGGGGAAGACGATCGTCGCGCCCGCCGCGGCATTGCGTATGGTCTGTTGCGCGTCGGCACTCAGCGACCCGGAGTCGAGGGCGTCAAGGTAGCGCTGCGCCTCTTGTTTGCGGGTGTTGGCTGCGTTGATCAGCCGCGGAAGCTCCTCGACGTAGCCTCTCAGCTCCTCGATGTCCGCCTTGGCCTTCTGCATCTGGTCGACGGCTTCACGTTCGGTCTGGCCGGTGAATCCCGTCTCACTGGCCACGCGATTCATCAGCGTCGTCAGCGAGGTCAACGCCGGCCCCACGGCCGAGAGATTCGGCATCTGCCACGCAGGGCCCTCCGCGAGGTTGCGAAGGCGCTGCTCCCATTCGCTCATGACTGCCCCTTTCGCTGGGTGCTATTACTTCTTCGAACGAGCACGACGGTCACGATGACCCCCGCGATGATCAGGATTGCGATACCCACTCCGACTCCGATGAGGACCGGCGCCAATGCGCCGCTGCCGTTGTCGGGCGAGGAGGGCTGTTCGGTCTCGGCCGGCGACGCGAGAGATGCAGCCGCCGCCTGGATGTCTTCCTCTGTCGGCCCGATTCCCTTGCCCATGAGGGGATTCACGTCTTCGTACTGCGTGGGGTCCTTGCTGAGCGTGTGACGCAGCGATGCGACGCCGTATCCGAACCCGTCACTGTCGCTGTACTGGACCTCGTGATCCTCGGCACCCGTGTTTCGCGTCAGCGACTGGATCAGTTGGTTGCCGGTCGCGTCCGGGTACTTCTGCTTCGCCGCAGCCAGAATTCCCGCCACGAGCGGCGTCGCCAACGACGAACCCGTGGCACGCCCCGCGACATCCCATAACCCCGAATCCGAACCGTCGCCAATCGTTGCGATGTTCACTCCCGGAGCCACCACCGTCGTGAAGGCGACCTGGTTCTCCACACCCAATGCGCCCATCGGAAGCTTCTGATCCGAATCGACCGCGCTCACGCCGACCACGGTGTTGAGCCCGGCCGGGTTGAGGCCTTCCTTGAAGACATCGTTCGGATTGCCCGCGACGACGGGGACCTTCTTCGCCGCAGCCTCCGCGAGAACCTGATCGCCCGGAAGGCTGGCATCACCCTCGACCATGGAGACCGACACGATATCCGCACCGTCGTCGATCGCCCTCTTGATCATCCAGACGATCGGCGTCAGCTTCGACTCGGCCACTTCAGGCAGCGGATCGCAGTCAGCGGTAGCACCGACCCCGTAGAACGTGACCGACGCATCCGGCACGATCCCCTTCGTCCCGGCGACGCCGGTTCCGTTGCCGATGAGCATCGACGTCACCGTCGACCCGTGTTGAGCCCCTGCGGTCGCTTCAGACGTCGACGGGCTCTCTCCCACGCAGGCAGAGCCGTCGGCCACCGTCAGGGCCGTGCCTGCGAAGTCGGGACAGATCCGGGTTGATCTGCGTGTCGACGACCGCGATCTTCACACCCTCGCCGGTCCACCCTTCGGCATGCACGTCGGCAACACCGTACGCCTCGTACCACCATTGGCCATCCTCGTCGCCCGCGGCGGACGCCGGCGCCGCGGCGCCGAAGATCATGACGCCGACGCAAGAGAAGGCGAGGAGACTGTTGCGGAGCGGGCGAGGTCGAGCTCGCCGGTCGAAGCGGTTCACCAGGCTTTAGGGGCCGCGCCGGAAGTCGGAGCGGGAGCCGAAGTGGAGGAGGGCCCTGCGGGCGCCGGGGGGGCACTGGCGATGGAGGCCTCGATGAAGGCCGATGCGCGTCGCGCCTCGGCAGAGGTGTCGCCGTCCGTGCTCTGCAGTGCGTCAGCCGCCTTCTGAAGGGCTTCGGCGTTGGCGTCGACGTACCGGCGCACAACCTCGGTCCTCTGCCCGATGCGCGCGGCCAGCACCTCAAGGCTGCGGAAGTAGGTGCGCTGCGCGTCCTCCTGGTTGGCCCCCTCGACCTGCGCCACCCGCGCGCGGTCGGGGATGGCCGCCGCCTGCTCCTGAAGACGAGCGATGTTCTGCGCGAGTTGCGCGAGATCCAACGCGATCTGAGTGATGGAGCTCATGGTGTTCCCCCGGAAAGTCTGTAGGTGAAAGTCGGATGCGGGCCGGCGCGGTTGATCACCGGCCGACCCGCAACACGAGGTGTGTCAGAGCGCGAAGCGCCCGGCGGCCGAGCGGTCGGTCGAGACGTAGCCCTGCGAGATCTCTTCGGTCTTCGCCGCGATCTGCTCGAGGAGCGTGTTGAGGGCGATCAGCGACTGGTTCCACTTGCGCTGGGCGTCGTCGTAGGCGTTCTGCGCCTCACCGTTCCAGGAGGCGCGAAGCTTGCCGACCTCGGACTCGAGGGTCTCGAGCTGAGACTTGATCCCGTTGGCACCACCGCGGATCTGCTGCGAGAGCGCGATGACCTGCTCGGGACGGACGGACATGGACTGCATTGACGTTTCCTTTCCGATAGCCTGCGCCGAAGCGTCAGGCACCCATCATCGAGTTGAGACCGGAGATCGTCTGCTGGTGCGACTCTTCCGAGGCGGCCTGGTCGCGCTCGGTGCCCGACAGGGCCTCCTCGAGCGTCACCAGCACCTCGTTGAGCTTGGTGGTCTCCTGGTTCCACCGCGCCATGAGCTGCGTGTAAGCGCCGGCTGCGGCGCCCGTCCAGAATCCGGAGACCTGCTCGATCTCGGAACGGACCTTCTTGACCTGCTGGTCGACACCGGCCTTGGCCGTGTTGACTGCCTGGGCGCCGCGCTTGAGAGCACCCTCTTCAGCGGAGATCACATCTGCCACGACTTCCCCCTCATCCCTCATCATCGGCGTTCCCGCCAGCCGGCCGCACTTCTTGAGGTGAAGGGCGTAGGAAACCGACCGATCTAAAGCTAGGGAGGTTTTCGAGGGGTGGGCAAGCTCTCCACAGGGCATTGCCATGAGACTTCTCTCACGTTATAACCCACCCACGCTGCGCCGTCCAGCAGCCATGCTCGCGTGCACGGGACCATAGAATGGCGGCGCGCGAGGACAGCGCATCTTGTCGCCCGAGCCGGAGGGGGAGCCCGCACCGTGGCCCAGACGATCAGCGCGCCGCGCGCACTACTGCGTATCTCCGTGCAGAGCGAGGGGCGCCGGCTCGACATCGGCGTTCCGGCTCACGTGCCGCTGATCGAGTTCATGCCGGGCTTCGCGCGCAGCCTCGGCGTGCTCGACCCCACGATGACCTACGCGGGTTACGCGCTGCAGAAAGCCGACGGCACGGTCTTGGATGCGGCACAGGGCGCCGCGCCCCAGGGCGTCTCGGACGGTGACGTGCTGACCCTCGCACGCGGCGGCCTCATCGCGCAGCCGCGGGTGTACGACGACATCGTCGAGGCGGTCATCGACGCCACCGGCCAGCAGAACCGTCCGTGGACCGCGCGGGACAACGCCCGCACGGCTCTGGCGGTCAGCCTCACCCTCCTCGGCCTCTGCGCACTTCTCCTCCTGGCGGCCGGCCCCTCGTTGGGGCTCGGCGCACTCATCGCCGGTGGCGGAGCCGTCATCCTCGCGACCGTCGCCGCCGTCGTCGCACGGCTCGGCCAGCTCGAAGCGGGCCAGGGGCTCGGCATCGCCGCATCCGTCTTCGCCGCCCTCTCGGGATACCTCGCCGTCCCGGCCTCGCTGGATCTGTGGGGCTGGCCGCTGGCCGCCGCCGGCCTCGGCATGCTCGTCGTCGGAGGCGCCACGCTCGCGCTCATGCCCGACCGCGCCGAGGTGCAACTTGTTCCGGTGGCGCTGGGCGGAGTGGTCGGCATCGCCGCCGCCATCACGGCCCTGCTGCCCGAGGGAACGATCGCCCCCTACGCCCTCATGATCGGAATCGTCGGCACGCTCTCCGGCACGCTGCCGTGGCTCGTGCTCAGCTCCACGCGTCTGCGGGTCATCTCTCCGCAGAGCGATGCGGACATGTTCGCCGACCCCCAGCCCATCGACGCCGCCGACGTACGGGCGCGCACGGCGCGCGGCCAGCGCACCCTCGTCGCCCTGCGCGTCGCGCTCGGCATCGCCGTGCTCGCCGCCACTCCGCTCGTGGCCTCCGACGGCGTGGTGGGCGCGATCCTGTGCACGCTCGCCTTCCTCGGCATGATGTTCCCCTCCCGCCAGACCTACGCCCGCTCGGGCGTGCTCGCCATCATGGCCGTCGGCACCGCGGGACTCGCCGCATCGGGTCTGACGATCTCGCTCACGCAGCCCGGGCTGCGCACGGCGCTGCTCATCGCGCTCGGCGTCGCCGCCGCCATCGTGGTCACGGTCACCCTGCTCTCCCCCAAGGCGCGCACGCGTCTCGCGAGAGTGTCCGACACGGTCGAGCTCGTGCTGCTCGCGCTGCTGCTGCCCTTGGGCGTCATCGCGGCGGGGCTGGCCTGATCCATGGCGACCAAGAACGACCTCATCGAAGCGCAGACCTTCTCGCGCCGACGCCTGCTCACCGCCTTCGTCAGCGGCGCGCCGGGTGGCAAGGAGCTCGAGCCGACAGCTCCGCTACGCGCAGTCATCGCCGCCATCGCGCTGACCGTGGGCGTCATCCTGGTCGGCGTGTTCTACGGACTCATCCGGCCGGGTCTGCCGAACGGCTGGGACAACGGCAAGCTCATCATCGTCAAAGACACCGGGTCGCGCTTCATCACCCAGGACGGCGTGCTCTATCCCGTCATCAACACCGCCAGCGCCCGTCTCATCCTGCCCTCCAGCGACTTCCAGGTGATCGACACGGATCAGCAGAATCTCGAAGGGGTCCGCCTCGGGCCCACGCTCGGCATCGTCGGCGCGCCCGACGAGATCCCCACCCCCGCAGGCTTGACCAACAGCGGCTGGGGCGCCTGCGTCACAGATGACGCCGCCCTGGACGTGCGCATCGGCGGCACGGCACCCCAAGAAGCGAGCGGGAGAGCGGTCGTCGTGGATGCTGCCGGCTCGCGGTACGTGATCTCCGACGGGCTGCGCTTCGCGGTCTCCGCGAACGACGGCGACGCGGTGCTGCGCGCCGCCGGCATCGGCACCCTGAACCCCGTGAAGGTGCCCGTCGACTGGCTGAACCTCTTCACTCCGGGTGCTGACCTCGCCCCTTTGCGCGTATCGAACGCGGGTGCTCAGGTGCAAGGCACGTCGCTGCGCGTCGGCGAGGTCGTCCACGCCACGGGCGAGCCCGAGGACAAGCGTTCTCTCGTGCAGCCGGACGGCACTCTCGCCGAGCTCACCCCCCTCGCCTGGCAGCTCTACCAGCTCGGCGGCCAGAGCGCGCAGGTGCGTGAGGTGACACAGGCGGAGACCGGCGGCCTTCCCTCCGCGGCCAAGCGCGCCGGTGGTGCGGACTGGCCGACGCAGAGCTTCACTGCCATCGACACCGATGACCGGCCCTGCGCCGCGCTCGTCGGCGACAACGCCGAGACCCGCACCGTGCTGGCCACTCAGCCACGTTCCGACAGCGTCACCGCCCAGGTGCGCGTGACCGCGGGCGCCGGCGCCCTGGTCCGTTCGGGCGGCCGCGGCGATCAGAACACCGCACTGGTGACGCTCGTCGATGCCACGGGAACCTCTTACGCGCTGCCCGGCGCCACCGAGGAAACGATCGCCCGACTCGGTTTCACTCCTGACGACATCGGCACCGCCGCGGACGTGTGGATCGACCTGCTGCGAACAGGACCGGCCTTGACCGAGGCCGCTGCCGGCATGTCGACCGACGGCTCGCAGCCGCTGCCGACGCCCACAGCGGGAGGCTGAGCGCATGCGCTCCGCTCGCGCGATGAGTCCGCGTCCGCTGCGACGGGTCGCGGCCGCGGTCTCCGCGGCCGCCCTGGCGGGCGTGTTGCTGGGCACCGTCCCCGTGGAGGCGCCCGCCGCATCCGCGCAGTCGTCGCAGGGCTGCAATGCCGCGACGCGCATCGGCGCAGCACCCCCCGCCCTGTCGATGCTGCAGAGCGAGCTGGCCTGGACCATCACGCGGGGCGCGGGTGTGACGGTCGCGGTCGTCGACTCCGGCGTCCTGGCGATCAACCCGCATCTCGTCGACGCGTTCGCGGGCGGAGTGAATCTCGTCGGCGACGGCCAGGCCGCCGACGGCTCGACCGATGTGTACGGGCACGGCACGGCCATCGCCGGGCAGATCGCGGCACGCAAGCTCGACGCTTCGGGCGTCGAGGGCCTCGCCCCGGAAGCGAAGATCCTGTCGGTCCGCGTCTTCGCCAGCGACGACAAGCAGACGGCCGAGGCGGGCTTCGGGCCGCAGATCGGCAAGTTGGCCGCCGGCATCCGATGGGCCGCCGATGCCGGGGCGCAGATCATCAACGTGTCGATGAGCACGACCGACGACGTCCCGGAGGTCGCGGATGCGGTCGCTTACGCGATCTCTCGGGGCAGTCTGGTGATCGGCAGCTCGGGCAATCGCAACAACGTGCTCTCGTTCGTGCAGAGCGACGCCGATGTTCCGCGCTATCCGGCGAACTATCCCGGCGTGCTGGGCGTGTCCGCCACGGACCTGCAGGGCGTCGTGACCGACGACAGCATCCACGGGTCTCACGTGGCGGTCGCCGCGCCCGGACAGAGCATCATCACGACCTCGCAGTTCGGCGGCGACTGCGTGTACGCCGATGCAGCCCCGGCCACCAGCTACTCCGCGGGATACGTCTCAGCGGCGGCGGCGCTCGTTGCCGCCGCGCATCCCGACGAGACCCCTGCCGAGTGGGCCTATCGCCTGACGGCTACCGCCGTGCGCAGCGACCCCGATGCCCGTGACGACCGCGCGGGCTGGGGCGTCGTGCAGCCGTACGACGCCATCGTGATGCAGCCGGGGCCGGGACTTCGCGGACCCGCGAGTCCGTTCCCCGGGAGCGAAGCTGGCGCGCCGGAGCAGCCGGCCGCGGATCCCGTCACGGTGGTGCACAAGCCGGCGCCCGACGAGGAGGCGATCCTCTTCGGAACCACGGCCGCCGTCGGGGCGCTCATCGCGATCGGCGGCGCCGGGGCACTGGGGGTGTTCGTCTCACGGCGTCGGCAGGCGGCGACGGCGGCCGCGCAGCCGGTCCGGCACGGCGGAGGGCTCTACCGCGACGACGCACCGCGCGACTGAGATCCGATCAGCTCGAGCGGCGGATCTGCACGACGGCGTCTCCGAGCACGAAGCGATCCGTCACAGGGGCGGATCCGCCCGCCGCGACGGCCTGCTCGGCACCGGAAGCGTCCAGCAGGCTGACGCCGTTCGTGGAGCCCAGGTCGGTGATCGTCCAGGCCGTGCCGTCCCAGGCCAGGCGCGCGTGCTCTTTCGAGACCGTGCGGGCTTCGTCCGTGACCGCGACGTACTGCACGCCGCTCTCGGCGGCGCGCGGGTTGCGACCGAGCACGAGCGCTGCCGCCGCGACGGGGACGACCTCGCCCGAGGGGAGCGCGAGCGACCATCCGATCGGCGCGGGCGTCTCATCGGCGCCGCGTCGCGCGCGACGTGTCAGAGGTGCGGGCTCCGGCTCGAGCTCACCGGAGCGCAGGACCGGTGCAGGCTGGGCGGGGGCGGGCGACTGCGCGCTCTGCGGCTGGGCGACCGGAGTAGGCGGCGCCGCAGCGGGAGGCGCGGGCGCGACGACGGGGGCCGGTGCGGAAGCGGCAGCAGGTGCGGGGGACGACGGCGCGGCCATCGGCGGCACCGCCGGAGCAGGAGCCGCGGGCGCGCCGCGGCGCATGGGGCCGTATCCACTCGGCGCAGGCGCCGGCATCGCGGCCGCGGGAGCCACGGGAACCGCGCCGGGCGCCATCGGGGCGGGAGCGACCGGGGGCACGGGCGGCGCGACGACCGCATCCGGGATGGCGGGCGGGCGCTGTGCCGGCGGGGCGACGGCGAACACGGGCGCGGGACGCCCGGGCGCGACCGCGGGCTGCCGGGATGCGACAGGAGCGCGACCACCGGAGAGCACCGCGGCCCACACCGGCGGCAGCAGCACGCCCAGCACGGTCGTTCCCGCACCACGCCCCGCCTCGCTGTTGATGCGGTGCACGGCCATGATCTTGAGGATCAGGGCGTAGACGTTCACGAAGGGGACGAGCAGCAGCGCGGCCTTCACGGGGTCGACGTTGCCGAGCCGGAAGAGCTCCGCCTCGTTCATGATCGGCACCCAGGCCCGCCAGGGCTCGGTCTCTCGCTCCTGAAGCACGCGCGAGAGTCCGATGGCGTACCAGACGTGCCAGCCGGCGGCGAAGATGCCGCCGAGCACGGCGACGACGATCACGACGGTCAGCAGGACCGAGCTGTCATCCACGGATTCTCCGTCTCCCCTCGGGCCGCGCGCTCGAGGGCCCTCTGTCCACGCTACCGGCCCGTGTCCGAGGGACGCAGCCCCTTGCCTTCCGTCAGCGGAGCGACCTCGTGTTCGTAGCCGGCCGCGACGAGCGCTGCCGCCCCGACGCCGACGCCGATGAGCCGGTTACACGGCACTTCGCGTCGAGGAACGAGCGAGCGAACACGTCGAGCGCGAAGCGCGCCCGACGCCCGTCCGCCGCCGGGGTGACCTCAGGCGCCTCGCAGGCGCTCCGCCAGGTAGGCGTGCAGCGTCTCGAGCGGCACACGCTCCTGCGTCATGGTGTCGCGGTCGCGCACCGTGACGGCATCGTCTTCGAGCGAGTCGAAGTCGACCGTGACGCAGAACGGCGTGCCGATCTCGTCCTGGCGGCGGTAGCGGCGGCCGATGGCCCCGGCGTCGTCGAAGTCGACGTTCCAGCGTCCGCGCAGATCATCCGCCACACGCCGCGCGAGCGGCGACAGGTTCTCGTTACGGCTCAGGGGCAGCACCGCGACCTTGACGGGCGCGAGACGCGGGTCGAGCTTGAGCACCGTGCGGGTGTCGACGCCGCCCTTCGCGTTCGGCACCTCTTCCTCGCGGTAGGCGTCGACGAGGAAGGCCATCATCGCGCGGGTGAGGCCGAACGAAGGCTCGATGACGTACGGCGTGTAGGTGGTGTTCGAGGACTGGTCGAAGTACGCGAGCTTCGTGCCCGACGCCTCGGCGTGGCTCGACAGGTCGTAGTCGGTGCGGTTGGCGACACCCATGAGCTCGCCCCACTCCTTGCCCTGGAAGCCGAAGCGGTACTCGACGTCGATCGTGCCGGCGGAGTAGTGCGCGCGGTCTTCCTCGGGCACATCGAGCCGACGCATGTTGTCGGCATCGATGCCGAGATCGATGAACCAGTTCCAGCAGGCCTCGACCCAGTGCTCGAACCACTCGTTCGCCTCGGCCGGCGGCGTGAAGTACTCGATCTCCATCTGCTCGAACTCGCGCGTACGGAAGATGAAGTTGCCGGGCGTGATCTCGTTGCGGAACGCCTTGCCCACCTGGCCCACGCCGAACGGGGGCTTCTTGCGGCTCGCCGTGAGCACGTTCGAGAAGTTGATGAAGATGCCCTGCGCGGTCTCGGGGCGCAGGAAGTACAGCCCCGACTCGTCGTCGACGACCCCGAGATAGGTCTTCACGAGGCCCGAGAAGGCCTTGGGCTCGGTGTACTGCCCCTTGGTGCCGCAGTTCGGGCACGGGATGTCGGCCAGCCCGTTCTCCGCCGGACGTCCCTTACGCGCTTCGAAGTCCTCGATGAGGTTGTCGGCGCGGAACCGCTTGTGGCAGTGCAGGCACTCCACCAGCGGGTCGGTGAAGGTCGCGACGTGGCCGGATGCCTCCCACACGCGCTTCGGCAGGATGATCGACGAGTCGAGACCCACCATGTCGCCGCGACCCCGGACGAAGGTCTGCCACCACTCGCGGCGGATGTTCTCCTTGAGCTCCGTGCCGAGGGGGCCGTAGTCCCAGGCGGAACGCGATCCGCCGTAGATCTCCCCCGCCTGGAAGACGAACCCGCGATGGCGGGCGAGGGCGATGACTTTGTCGAGACGGGACTGCTCGGCCACGGTGGCTCCAATGGTCGCTGTGCGAAGGGCGCGCGGGCGCATCGGGGATGCGGCGCGGGATCATCCGATTCTATCCGCGCCGGTCCCGCGCTCCGGCCCGCGCCGGATCCGGGTCAGCCGGCGGGCGCGGCCGCACACGCGGCGGCGATCCGTGCCGCCACGACGCCCTCGGGGTCGGCCAGCGGCGTCACCGCGACGCCGATGGCGGCACCCAGCGCGAAACCGATCGTGGCGGTGGGGTCTTCACTCGCCCCGCTCTGCGACGGCGAGGGCGAGGGCAGCGGCGCCGCATCCGCTCCCGCGGGCGCACTCGCGTCCGCCTCACACCGGATCTGCGGCAGCGAGACCACGATCTCCGCGCTGTGGCCCGCCTCCACCTCGATGCTTCCGGATCCGACCTTGCGTCCGATGCCGGCGAAGCCCGGCGCGTCGATCCGGATGCGGGTGAGCGCGAGATTCTCGTCGGTCGTGTTCTCGACCCAGAGCCGGACCTCGTCGGCGCTCTGAGCGGGTGTCGCCGGCAGGAGGGTCGCGGTGATGCCCGAGGGAAGCGCCGTCGCGCTGGGCGCAGGTCGAGGCTGCGCGCCGCATCCGGCGAGTGCGAGAGCCGCGATCAGCAGTGCCGCCGCCGTCGCCCCGGTGCGCGCCGCCCCCCGGCGCCCGGGCCTCGCGGACGCGGCATCTCCCCCATTCGGCATACCTGCACTGTATCCGGGGGGTGCCTATGGCTTCCCTGAGGGCTCAGCCCTTGGCGGCGGCCTTCGCGGCGCGCTTGGTCTCGCGGACCTTCGTGAGGGACTCGGGGCTCGTGATGTCGGCGACCGAGCGGAACGAGCCCTCCTCGCCGTACGGAGCGGATGCCTCGCGCCATCCGGAGCCCGTGAATCCGCGTTGCTTGCCCAGCAGCGCGAGGAAGATCTTCGCCTTCTGCTCGCCGAAGCCCGGGAGGGCCTTGAGCCGCTTCAGCACCTCGCGGCCGTCGGGTTCGCCGTCGGTCCAGATGGCTGCCGCATCGCCGTGCCACCGGTCGGCGACCTCGGCGCTGAGCTTCTGCACACGTTCCGCCATCGACCCGGGGAACCGGTGCACGGCGGGGGTCTGCCCGAAGGCGGCGGTGAACGCCTCGGGGTCGTACGCGGCCAGCGCCGCGGGGTCGAGGGTGCCGACCCGGTCGAGGATCTTGAGCGGGCCGGCGAAGGCGGTCTCCATCGCCACCTGCTGGTCCAGCAGCATCCCGATCAGCAGAGCGAACGGGTCGCGCGTCAGCAGGGCGTCTGCGTTCTCGTCGGCGGTGATGCGGAGGTCGGGGCTCATGCGTTTCCTTCGTGGGCGGGGACAGGGAGAGGCGTGCGGAAGCGATCCGGTCGGTTCTTCTGCGGCCGGCGCCGATTCTGTGCGAGCGGCCGCAGCGCGCCTTCGAAGTAGGCGATCGCCGCCAGGGCATCCACGTGCCCATGGGTGATGTTGCGCCCCACCACGGGAAGCGGGTAGCGGGGGTTCTCGTAGACCGCGGCGATCCGCAGGATGGCGGCGTGGTCGTCGGCGCTCATGGTGAGGGCGCGCTCGGCGAGCTCATCCTCGCCGAAATCCCACAGGCACCCGGCGATCAACGTGACCGGCGCACTCACTCGGAAGTTCGCCCGACCCTTCATGGCCTCACGCACGTCAGGTGCCCAGTGGGAGTCGGTGGGCCGTTCGGCGCTCATGGCTCCATGGTGCCACCCGACCCCGCGCGGCGGCAGGGGCGTCCGCAGCGCGGCTCGGCGCGGCGCGAGTCCGGGGGCCGGGCGAGGCGAGGGCCGGGCGCGCCCCGGCCGGGCGAGGCGAGGGCCGGGCGCGCCCCGGCCGGGCGAAGCGAGGGCCGGGCGCGCCCCGGCCGGTTCCCCTGTCACAGATCGACGCCAACGCGTCGATCTGTGACAGGGGAACACAAGTCCGGCGCGCTCCCCTGTCAGAGATCGACGGCGGAGCGTCGATCTCTGACAGGGGAGCGCATCACGTGGGAGCAGGCCGCGCCAGCTAGCCCGGCGAGGCGGGTGGGTCAGGGGCGGGCGGGTCAGGGGCGGGCGGCGGGTCAGGGCGCGCGACGCGGACCGGCCAGCCCGCGGGCGGAAGCACCGGGATGCACGCGAGGCTCGGGCGGGATCAAGCGACCGGCCAGGCGGCGAGGTGCGGATGCGGCGAGTGCCACCCCAACGGGCGCACCCCAGCCTGTTCCCCTGTCAGAGATCGACGGCGGAGCGTCGATCTCTGACAGGGGAACTCGTCAGGCGGGGCAGGCGGCGCGGGCGGGATCCGGCGAAAGGCGAGCGGAGAACCCGCCGGGGTCGGTCCACGGCGATGCGCGGCGGCAGGACCGGAGCGGCGGGGGCTCGTCAGCCGGTGCGCGACAGCGACAGCGTTCAGCCGGCGAGTTCGGATGCGGCGGCGTCGCCGTCGTCCTCGGATGCGGCGTCTTCCGGCGCAAGGCCGTAGAGCACCTCCAGCGCGGCGAAGACCTCGTCGGCGCGCCCCTGCTCGGCAAGCGCATGCGCCCGCGTCATGGGAGTGTGCAGCAGGCGGCCCACCAGGTGGCGCAGCGCCTGCTCCGTGCGCTCGTCGTCGCCGCGGCGACGGCCGCGCGCGATCTCCGCCTCGAGCAGCTCGAACATGTGGGTGCGCAGGGCCACCACGGCGGGGGCGACCGTGCGACGCTCGCCGACGACCGCGAAGCGCTGGGCGGCGTCGGCCACGAGGGCGCGTGCCGCATCCGTCGCCTGCAGCTCTTCCAGCGGCGCGTGCACGCGGATGGTCTCGAGATCGAGCAGGTCGGTGCCGCTGACGCTCGCGACATCGGGGTCGACGTTGCGCGGCAGGCCGAGATCGATCACGAGACGGCGGTGCCGGTCGTGGCCGGGGGCCGTCCGCGCGACGGACGCATCGTCGCCGAAGGTCGCGGCGTTCAGCACGGGGTGCTCGACGCTCGTGCACGTGATGATGAGATCCGAGAGCTTGGCAGCCGTGGCGAAGCCGGCCGCATCCGCGACGGCGAGGCCGTGCTTGCGGGCGAACCGCTCGCCCCGACCCGACGGCGAGTGCACCGTGATGTCGGTGACACCGCGCTCGCGGAGGGCAGCCAGGGTGGCGGCCGCGTACGAGCCGGTGCCCACGAGCAGGACGCGCAGCGTCGCCCAGTCGGCGAAGCGCGCGGACGCGAGATCCAGAGAAAGGCGCACGAGCGAACGGCCGGCGCGGCCGAGCGCTGTGCTGTTCTTGACCCCGCGCTGCGTCTCGGACGCGCGCTGGAACAGACGCTCGAGCTCGGGGGAGGTCGTGCCGTCGCCCCGCGCCTCGGTCAGCGCACGGCGCACCTGGCCGGCGATCTCGCCCTCGCCGACGACGACCGACTCGAGGCCGGAGGCGACCGCGAACAGGTGCTGCGCGACGCGAGGGCCGGAGATGACCTCGTACGAACCGGAGAACTCCTCGGCCGACACGCCCGTGGCCGACTCGATCGCCGACAGCGCCGCCTCGAGCCCCACGGCCTCGACGGCGGTCACCGGCTCGTCCATGTCGACGTAGGCCTCGAAACGGTTGCAGGTCGCCACGACGACGGCACCCTGCACGCACTCGTCGTGCTCGGCGATCAAAGGGGCGACGCGGGTGGTGTGGATGCTGAGTCGCTCGAGGAGCTCGAAGGACGCGGTCTTGTGACTCGCGCTGACACACAACAGCACGTGTCGATTGTACGCCGCGTCGAAATCACCGGCCGCGGGAGCTTGCGCACGAACGTGCAGTTGCTCGACATGTGGCGCCCGCCCGCCGGATGGGAGGATGTCGGAGTGAGCTCCACCGGACCCGCTTCCTCCCCCCTCATCCGCGCCCTCAGGGGCGAGCGCACCGACCGCCTCCCGGTCTGGTTCATGCGCCAGGCGGGGCGGTCACTGCCCGAGTACCGGGACCTGCGGGTGGGCACCCGCATGCTCGACGCCTGCCTGACTCCCGACCTGGCGGCCGAGATCACCCTGCAGCCCGTGCGCCGCCACGGCGTGGACGCGGGCATCTTCTTCAGCGACATCGTCGTGCCTCTTCGCCTCGCGGGCATCGCCGTGGAGATCGAGCCCGGGCGCGGCCCGGTCTTCCCCGACCCCGTGCGCACCGCATCCGATGTCGCCCGCATCGTGGACATCGACCCGCAGGCGGTCGCCGCCGCGGCGGAACCGGTGCGCGAGGCCGTGCGCATCGTGGTGGACGAACTCGGCGACACCCCGCTCATCGGGTTCGCGGGCGCGCCCTTCACCCTCGCCGCCTACCTCGTCGAGGGCGGGCCGTCGAAGGAGCACCTGCGCGCCCGGGCGCTCATGCACGCCGACCCCGACTCGTGGCACGCGTTGGCCGGCTGGCTCGCGGAGGTCTCGCGCACGTTCCTCGCGGCGCAAACGGATGCGGGGGCTTCCGCCGTGCAGTTGTTCGACTCGTGGGCCGGCTCACTGTCGGTCGCCGACTACCGCACGTACGTCGCCCCCCACTCGCGCGCGGCCCTGGCCGGTGCGGATGCACCCCGCATCCACTTCGGCGTCGGCACGGGGCACCTGCTGACCGACATGCGACTGGACGGCACGACGGATGCGGTGGGCGTCGACTGGCGCACACCCCTCGACGAGGCCGCCGCGATCCTCGGGCAGGGCGTCACCGTGCAGGGCAACATCGACCCTGCGCTCCTGCAGGCGCCGTGGCAGGTCGTCGAAGAGCACGTGCGCGACGTCATCGCGCGCGGGCGTGCCGCGCGCGCCCACATCCTCAACCTGGGGCACGGCGTCCCGCCCGAGACCGACCCCGACGTGCTGACGCGCATCGTCGAGCTGGCGCACGAGGAGCACGTGTGAGCGCGACGGATCTCGACGATCTCGCCGCGCGGGCGGAGGCGACCCGTGTCGCGGTCATCGGCGGCGGCGTCGCCGGTCTCGTCGCGGCGCTCGACTTCGCCAAGCTGGGCTTCCGCGTCACGGTGCTCGAAGCATCGCCCCAGCCCGGCGGCGTGCTGCGCGGCGCCGAGGTCGCAGGGCTCTCGGTGGATGTGGGCGCGGAGAGCTATGCGACGCGCGGAGGCACCGTGCGCGCCCTGATCGACGAGCTCGGCATCGGCGACGAGGTGGTGACCCCTGCCGCGGGCGGTGCGTGGGTCGCGGGCCTTCCCGGCGGACGCGCCGCGCCTCTGCCGCGCGGTGGCGTGCTCGGCATCCCGGAGAACCCGTTCGATCCGAGCGTGCGGCGCGTCATCGGCTGGTCGGGCGCCTGGCGCGCCTACCTGGATCGCCTGCGCCCGCCGCTGACGATCGGCCACGACCGCAGCCTCGGCCACCTCGTGCGCAGCCGCATGGGCGAGGCCGTGCTCGACCGGCTCGTCGCGCCCGTCACGAGCGGCGTCTACTCGGCGCGCCCCGACGACATCGATGTGGACCTCGCCGCGCCCGGCCTGAACGCCGCGCTCACCCGTGCGGGCTCACTCAGCGGCGCCGTGGGCGAGCTGCGGGGCCGCAGCACCGGCACCCCCGGGAGCGCCGTCGCCGGGCTCCGCGGCGGCATGACCCGCCTCGTGCGGGCGCTCATCGAGCGCCTCGAGGAGCTGGGCGTCGAGGTGCGCACGGATGCGGCGGTCACCGAGCTCGCGCGGGACGGCGACCTGTGGTCTCTCCAGCTCGACGAGGAGCGCCTCGAAGCGGATCTCGTGGTCGTCGCGACCACCGAGGACGAAGCGCGCCGCCTCCTCGTACCCGTGGTCCCGACGCTCGAGCCGATGACGGCCGCGCCGCCCGTGGTCGAGATCGTCACGCTCGTGGTGCACGCGCCGGGTCTGGACACCCCGCCGCGCGGAACCGGCGTGCTCACCGTGCCGGGCTCGCACCGGGCGAAGGCGCTCACCCACGCGAGCGCGAAATGGGAGTGGATCGCGGATGCGGCCGGACCCGGCGTCCACGTCGTCCGCGTCTCGTTCGGCGCCCAGGGCGAAGACCCGGAGACGGCCCGGCTCAGCGACGATGCCGCCGCGGCGCTCGCACTCGACGAGGCGTCGGCCCTGCTCGGCGTCGATCTCGACCCGGCGTCGGTGCGGGGTTCGCACCGCGCCCGCTGGGTGCAGTCGCAGCCTGCATCCGTCATCGGCCGCGCAGAGCACACGGCGGCCGCGCGTGGAGCCATCCGCGCCGTGCCCGGCCTCGGCGCGGTCGGTGCGTGGCTGTCGGGAACAGGGCTCGCCCAGGTCGTCCCCGACGCTCGCGAAGAGACGGACCGGCTACGCCGTTCCGCGCTGTGGGGCTCGCCGCGTTCTCAGGAGTGAGCGCGCATGTCAACCGGATAACCCGAACGGCATACAGCGCTACGCTGGGCGCACACTCGCTTGATCCACCCCGAACGTGAGGAGACCCCATGAGGGGCAAAGCTGGACTCGTCATCGGACTGGCAGCGGGCTACGTGCTCGGAACGCGCGCAGGCCGTGAGCGCTACGAACAGATCAAGACGCAGGCGCAGAAGGTGTGGAACCTGGCGCCCGTGCAGAAGCAGGTCGGCAAGCTGCAGGAGCTGGGCAAGTCGGCGCTGCTCGCGGTGCCGAGCGCCCTGTTCAGCGGCGCGGTGAAGATCACGAAGGCCGTCACGACCGACGGCACCCCCGGTCAGCGACTGGATGCGGCGCTCGACGCCGGCGCCGACGCGGCGGAGGATGTGGCGGACGCCGCCGAGACCACGGCGACGGCCGCGAAGAAGTCGACGTCCTCCACGACCGCGAAGCGCCCCGCCGCCAAGCGCAGCACGGGCGGCTCCTCGTCGGGCGGGAAGTGACATGACCACCCCCCGCGGCTTCCGTGACAAGTCGGAGAAGAGCCTGCTGACTCTGGTCGGCGAGGTCCCCGAGCTCGTCCGCAACCTCGTGACGGCGGAGATCGACTCCGCGAAGAAGTGGCTCGGCAAGGCGGCCAAGAACGCCGGCATCGGCGGCGGCCTCATGGTCGGCGCCCTGTTCATCCTGTTCTGGTCGATCCCGGCGCTGGGCGTATTCATCATCATCGGGCTCTCGTCCTGGTGGCAGCCGTGGGTCGCGGCCCTCGTCCTGTTCGGCGCGATGCTGCTCATCGCCGTCGTGCTGGCGCTGCTCGGATACCTGCGCTTCCGCAGGATCGGCAAGGACAACCCCGCATCCCACATCGCCGAAGACGTGCGCGTCGTGAAGGAGGCAGGCGAATGACCGCTCCGGTTCCCGTCCCCCGCACCGGTGTCCCCCTGGGCATCACCGATCCCGTCGAGAAGGCCCGTGCGGAGCTCAAGGCGACGCTGGCCGCGATCGAGGAGAAGGCCAACGTCCCGCGCCGCGTGGGCACAGCCGCCGAGCGTCGCATCGCCCAGTTCCGCCGTTTCGCCCGCGAGGAGCCCGCGGCGGCGACGCTCGCCGTCATCGGCACCGCGGCCGCCGTCGGCGTCATCGTGTGGGGGGCCATCCGCGCCTACGTACGGTGATTCCCTCCCCCGCACGGACGCATCGCGGATAGCACCGGCGGTCGCCGTTTGGCGTCTGACGACGACGGGGTGAGACTGGACGTCATGAGCTCCGCACCCGAGTCGACGTCCACGCAGTTCACCCTCTGGGCGGTCTTCCGCCGCGACCCCGCGAAGCCCGTCACCGCGACCGACGACACCGAGCTCGCCGCGCTCGTCGAGCTGATCGAGGCTGGCGGCGTCACCATCCGCGGGTTCTACGACGTCAGCGGACTGCGCGCCGACGCAGATCTGATGGTCTGGATGCACGGGCCCGTCGCCGAGGACCTGCAGCGCGACCTGCGACGGCTGCGACGCACCGATCTGCTGCAGGACCTCCTGCCGGTCTGGAACGCGATGGGCGTGCACCGCGACGCCGAGTTCAACCGCTCGCACGTGCCCGGCTTCCTGCGCGGCGAGCACGCCCGCGAGTGGCTCACGGTCTACCCCTTCGTGCGCAGCTACGAGTGGTACCTGCTTCCGGAGGAGGAGCGGCGCGCGATGCTGGCCGACCACGGCCGCAAGGGTGCCGCGTACACGAACGTCGTCGCGAACACCGTGGCCTCGTTCGCCCTCGGCGACTACGAGTGGCTGCTGCCCATGGAGGCGGACGAGCTGAGCGACCTGGTCGACATGATGCGGGCGCTGCGTTACACCGAGGCGCGTCGCCACGTGCGCGAGGAGGTCCCCTTCTTCACGGGCCGCCTCATCCCGACCTCGGCCATCGCCGAGGTCCTGTCGTGACCCGCGGATGTCGCCGCCGGAGCGGGGTGTGAGCGCACCACTGCGCCTGGGTACTCGGCGCAGCGCCCTGGCGACCGCGCAGTCGCAGCAGATCGCCGATCTGCTGGCGGCGGTATCCGGGCGTGAGGTCGTGCTCGTTCCCATCACCTCGGAGGGCGATGTCTCGCGCGCCTCGCTGTCGCAGCTGGGCGGCCGCGGCGTGTTCGCGACGCGCCTGCGCGAGGCGCTGCTGGCGGATGAATGCGACCTGCTCGTGCATTCCCTCAAGGACCTCCCCACCGCCGAGGCGCCGGGGCTCGTGATCGCCGCCACACCGCGACGCGAAGACGCCCGTGACGTCGTGATCACCCGCGACGGCATCCCGATCGCCGACATGGCCGCCGGCAGCGTCGTCGGCACCGGATCCCCCCGCCGCATCGCGCAGTTGCGCCGGCGCAACCCCGGCCTCACGGCGCAGGATCTGCGCGGCAACGTCGACTCGCGCCTGTCGCGCGTGCGCGACGGAGAACTGGATGCGGTCATCCTCGCCGCGGCCGGACTCGCTCGTCTCGGAGGCGCCGCCACCGACCTGTTCACCGAGCCGCTCGAGCTCGCGCAGTGGCCCACCGCTCCGGGCCAGGGGTCCCTGGCCGTGGAGGCGCGCCAGGACGCGCCCGCCGACCTGCTCTCGGCGATCGGCCGGCTCGACGACGCCGCGACCCGCGTCGCGGTGACGATCGAACGGGCGGTGCTCGCCGGTCTCGATGCGGGCTGTTCGGCACCGGTCGGTGTGCACGCCGTGCTCGAAGGCGACCAGTTGCACGTGCGCGCAGCGGTGTACGCCGTCGACGGAAGCCGCGCGATCGAAGCTGAGAGAAACCTGTGCGTGGGGGACGGGTATGCTGGGCCGACGGGCAGCGGCGATGGTGCGAGAGCTGCCGGCGATGACGACCCGATCGCAGGTGCACGCGAAACCGGGTGCGATGTCGCACGCGAGCTGCTCGAGCGTGGAGCAGCCGAGGTCTCACCATGAAAGCCGAAGCCATGCACGAAGAGCCCCGACGGCACGACGCCGCCAAGCCCCTGACGGGCTGGCGCGTTCTCGTGCCCCGTGGCGGCCCCTGGGGCGACGGGGTGGCAGCGACGCTGCGTTCGCAGGGCGCCGTACCCGTGGTCGCTCCGCTCATCAACTTCGCTCCGACCAATGACGAGCAGACGCTCGAAGCGGCTCTCGCCGACCTCGCCGCCGGTCGCTTCGACTGGGTCACCATGACCAGCGCGACCACCGTCGATGTGCTCTTCGCGTACCGCGCCGTGATCCCCCCCTCCACCAAGGTCGCCGCCGTCGGCGAGACCACCGCGGCAGCGTTGCAGGCCGCCGGCTACCGGGTCGACCTGGTGCCCGACCGCGACAACTCCGCGGCGGGCATGGCCGAGCAGATGATCGCGCTCGAGCCCGACCCGCGCCGCATCCTGACGCTGCGCAGCGAGATCGCCAAGCCCGTGCTGACCCGCAAGCTCACCGAGGCCGGCCACGATGTGCGCAGCGTCGTCGCCTACCGCACGGTCGGCGTGCCGGTCACCGAGCGCATCGCCCACGACGTGGCATCGGGCCGGATCAATGCGATCCTCGTCACGAGCGGGTCGGTCGCAGAGCAGGTGCAGCTGCAGTTCCCCGACATCCCCGACTCGACGGTCATCGCCGCGATCGGCCCCCAGACGGCGAACGACGCACGCCGAGCGGGACTCGGCGTCTCGGTCGTCGCCGACCGCCAGACCGTCGACGCGCTCATCGAGGCGGTCTCGCACTTCGCGCTTCCGCACGCGGCCGACGAGTTCCAGCCGTGAGCTTTCCCGCACATCGCCTGCGCAGGCTCCGCCAGTCCCCCGCCGTCCGGCGCCTGGTCCGCGAGACGCATCTGGCGCCCTCGCAGCTCGTGCTGCCGATGTTCGTGCGCGAGGGGCTGAGCGAGCCGCAGCCGATCGGCTCCATGCCGGGCGTGGTGCAGCACTCGCTCGACTCGCTGCGTCGCGCGGCGGCGGATGCGGCGGCAGCCGGGGTCGGCGGAGTGATGCTGTTCGGTGTGCCGGCCGTCCGCGACGCCATGGGCTCCGGGGCGGACGACCCCGACGGCATCCTGAACGTCGCCACGGCGGCACTCGTCGCGGAGGTCGGCGATGCCCTCGTCGTCCAGAGCGACCTGTGCCTGGACGAGTTCACCGATCACGGCCACTGCGGCGTACTCACCGCGCAGGGCGCTGTCGACAACGACGCCACCCTCGAACGCTACGCGGCGATGGCCATCGCGCAGGCCTCCGCCGGCAGCCACCTGCTGGGGCTGTCGGGGATGATGGACGGCCAGGTCGGCCACGTCCGCGCCGCCCTGGACGCGGAAGGCTTCACCGACACGATCCTCCTCGCCTACGCGGCGAAGTACGCGGGCGCCTTCTACGGCCCGTTCCGCGAGGCCGTCGACTCCCAGCTGAAGGGCGACCGCCGCACCTACCAGCTCGACCCCGGCAACGGCCGCGAGGGCGTGCGCGAGGCCGTCGTCGACGTCGCCGAAGGCGCCGACATCGTCATGGTCAAGCCCGCGCTGCCCTACCTCGACGTGCTCGCGGACGTGCGCGCATCCGTCGAGGTCCCGGTGTGGGCGTATCAGGTGTCAGGCGAGTACGCGATGATCGAGGCCGCTGCCGCACACGGCTGGATCGACCGCCGGGGCGCCATCACCGAGTCGCTGCTGGGCATCCGCCGTGCCGGCGCCGACGCCATCCTCACCTATTGGGCGCTCGAGGCGGCCGCATGGCTGCGCGAGAGCCACTGAGACCGCACCCGACCCGTCCGCATCCCCTGCGGACCGGACCGCACCGGGCGCGGCGAGATCCCCGGAAGGACGAGTCATGACCGACCGCAACGACGAACTCTTCGCGCACGCCCGCGAGGTCATCCCGGGCGGCGTGAACTCGCCCGTGCGCGCCTACGGCTCGGTGGGCGGGGCGCCGCGCTTCCTCGCGTCGGCCTCGGGCCCGTACGTGACGGATGCGGCGGGCCGGCGGTATGTGGATCTCGTGGCGTCGTGGGGCCCGGCACTGCTCGGTCACGCGCACCCCGAGGTCGTCGCGGCCGTGCAGGAGGCGGCGGCGCGAGGGCTCTCCTTCGGCGCGCCGACGGAGGCCGAGGTCGAGCTGGCCGCGCTGATCGCCGACCGAGTGCGCGTGGGTGAGGCCGCACCGATCGACCGCGTACGCCTCGTCTCCACCGGCACCGAGGCGACGATGACCGCCATCCGGCTCGCCCGCGGCTACACGGGTCGCGACCTGCTGGTGAAGTTCTCCGGCCACTACCACGGCCACTCCGACGGGCTCCTCGCGGCGGCGGGCTCCGGCGTCGCGACGCTCGCGCTTCCCGGCTCCGCGGGCGTGCCCGCCCCCATCGCGGCCCAGACGCTCGTGATCGACTACAACGACCTCGCTCAGGTGCACGAAGTCTTCGCGGTGCACGGTGACCGCATCGCCGCGGTCATCGTCGAGGCCGCCGCCGCCAACATGGGCGTCGTCCCTCCCGCGCCGGGCTTCAACGCCGCTCTCGCCGACATCGCCCATCGGCACGGGGCACTGCTGATCCTCGACGAGGTGCTGACCGGCTTCCGCGTGCACCCGGCCGGATTCTGGGGACTGCAGCAGGATGCGGGCGAGCGCTACACCCCCGACATCCTCACCTTCGGCAAGGTCGTCGGCGGAGGGATGCCGCTCGCCGCCCTCGGCGGCCGCGCCGAGGTGATGGACACCCTCGCCCCGGTGGGGCCGGTGTACCAGGCGGGCACCCTGTCGGGAAACCCGCTCTCGGTCGCGGCAGGCCTCGCGACGCTCCGGCTCGCCACCGGCGAGGTGTACGCCCGCGTCGACGCCGCCGCATCCACCGTGGCGACGGCACTGTCGGGTGCACTCGCGCAGGCGGGCGTGACGCACGCCGTGCCGCGCGCCGGTTCGCTGTTCGGCGTGGCCTTCCTCCCGGAGGCGCCGCTGTCCTACGCCGCCGCGCAGACGCAGGAGGCATGGCGGTACCCGGCGTTCTTCCACGCGATGCTGGATGCGGGTGTCTCACTGCCGCCGAGCGTGTACGAGGCGTGGTTCCTGACTGCCGCGCACGACGATGACGCCCTGGCCGCGATGCTGGCAGCCCTGCCCGGCGCCGCACGCGCGGCGGCCGAAGCGCGGCCGCACGACTGATCGGGTGACGAGGTGACCGAGCGCAGCGGCAGCTGCGCGGTCGGCAGATCCGAGCGTTCCTCGACGACGAGGCGAACAATACCGCTCCGCGGACAACCTGTTGACAGCCTCTTCGGCTCCTCGTCGGTTGGGTAGCATCATGCGGACGCCGTTCGGCGAGGGAAGGAACCCGCATGGAAGACGCCGCGCAGATCCTCACCGCGATCGCCGCCCAGATGGAGCGCGCGAAGGAGATGTCCAACGTCGCTCAGGAGTTGGCGGGAGAGCTGGCGAAGCTGCGCGGGGTGGGCGCCAGCGATGACCGAGAAGTCGTCGTGACCGCCGACCATCAGGGCATCGTCCTCGACATCCGGGTGAACGATGAAGCGCTCGCTGCCGGCGGCGAGCGCATCGCGGCGATGGTGATGACCGCGACGTCGCGGGCCATCGAGGACGTCCAGGCGCAGGCGGCGCCGTTGCAGGCCGCGATCCTCCAACCCGACCTGCCGCCGATGCGGACGGATCTCGGCGACAAACTCGACGAGCTGTACGACCTGGCCCAGGAGATCGATGCACGGACGAGGCGCGCCGACGGCGCTGCCCCGAGTGAGGAGGGACGTTCATGACCAGACTCGACGTAGAGATCGCCGCGCTCGACGCGCATGGTCGAAAGATCGGCGACGCCGCAGACCGCATCGGAGAAGTCTCCGGAGCGGCGCTGCAGTCGATCACGCTGGGCCCGCAGGCCTTCGGTCTCATCTGCTCGTTCCTCGTGCCGGTCGTCATGACGCAACAGGCGGCGGCGTTGGCGGCCATGAACGCGATAAGTGCGGCCGTCCGCGCGGAGGGCGCAGCCATCGGCGTGACGGCCGCGGGCTATCGTGCGGCGGACTCGGAACTCGCCCACAAGATCGCCGAACTCCTGGACCTGGACGGTTGACATGTCTGATCTGATCGTCGCCGCATCCTACGAGGGCGTCAGCGGTGCCGCCGTCCTCGAGGCCGTCCCCGTCGCCGGCAAGGTCGCATCCATGGCCGAGGCGTTCGGAGACGGCAACATCGGCTCCGGCATCATCAACGCCGGGGGCGCCGCTCTCGACGTGGTGGGGATGCTCGCCAATCCGATCGCCACCCTCGCGTCCTCGTGCGCCTCGTTCCTCCTCGACTACATGCCTCCGCTGCATCAGGCTCTCGAGATGCTCACCGGCAGCCCCGAGATGGTGCGCGCCATGGCGGCGACCTGGGACAACCTCGCTCAGGCTCTGCAGGAGGTGGCGCAGCAGCGCGAGGCCGCGCTGCAGACGCTGCTCAGCAGTTGGGAAGGCGTCGTCGCCGACGTGTACGAGAAGACCGCCCAGGCACTCAGCCAGGTCGTGGCCACCGTGGGTACGGCATCCACGTCGGTCGCCAACGGCCTTCGCATGGCGGCGATGGTGGTGGAGATCGTCTACGAGATCGTCAAGGGCATCATCTCCGACCTCGTCGGACAGCTCATCCAGGCGGTCGTCGTCGCGCTCGCGACGGTCGGCGTCGGCATCCCTGTCGTCGTCACGCAGTGCACGACCTTCATCGCCCGCAAGGCGCCTCAGGTTCTCCGCTGGATCGAGAAGATCCAGGAGGTCGCCAAGCAGATCGATGAGGCGGTCTCGAGCCTGACGCAGTTCCAGAAGGTGCTGCACGGCAGGGTCGAAGCGGTCAACGGCGCGCTCTCCGCGGTGAAGACCTTCGACGTCAGCGCGATCAACCTCGTCTCGATCGTGCAGTCGATCGACACCGCGGCCAACAACAGTCAGGAGAAGTGACGCGAATGACCGACATCCCTGGCTCCTCCGGCGTCCCGCTCGACATCCAGCAGCTCGTCGCGCAGCATCTGGCTCAGTACCAGCAGCTCGCGGCCCGCGCCGAAGCCGCCGAGCGCGTCACGGAGCATCTGGCCGAGCTGGGCGCGACGGCATCCTCACTGCGCAACGAGGTCACGGTCTCCGTGTCGCCCTCGGGCCTGCTCTCCGACGTGCGCATCAGCGAGGCCGCGGTGAATCTGGGGGCTGCGGGGTTGTCGCACCTGCTGATGACGACACTGCGTCAGGCCCTCGTCACGCTCGAGGAGAATGCGGTGCAGGCGATGGAGGACGCTGAGGGCGGCGAGATCGCTGCGGCGACGCTCGCCGAGATCCGCACCGGCCTCTCCGGGCCGCTCGCCGCACTCGATCAAGACGGAACCGACATCCGCCTGAACTAGCCCGCGTCAGAACGACGCGGCGAGAGTGCGCTCGTTCTCCGCGAATCCCGACCCCGCCCCTTCCAGGACCTTCGAGTAGGCCGACAGCTTCGTCTGCATGGACCGCATCTGGCTCTCCCAGTGCGTGCGCATGGCGCGATAGGAGATGAACGCTTCGCCCTGCCAGCCGCCCTCCATGGCCGCCAGCTCGGTGTCCAGCCGGTCCAGCACCTCGCGGATCGCGGTGGATGCCGCCTCCACGACGGTCACCGACTGGGCGACTCGATCGAAGTCGATCATGATGCGTTCACTCATGGATGGGCTCCCGGGCTGTTCGTTGCCCCAATTGTGGCAAGGATGCCGTTGCCGCGTCAGGGGGTTGCGGCCGGCGGTGGATTACTTGCCTGCGAGCGTCGAGGCGACGGTGGCGACCGGCGATGCCGCCGGTGCGGGGCTGACGGGAGCCGAGCCGAACCGGAACCCGATCGAGATGCCGGATGCCGCCGGGGCCGCATCCTCGGGGCGCTCCCATACATCCACCGCGTCCCTGTGGCGCAGCACCACGGAGCTCTCGGCCGTCGGGGCGTCTTCCCACGGGATGCGCTGCAGGCCGTAACCCTGCCAGTCGCGCGCGACGAGGCGCTCATCGAGGCGCAGCGCGGCACCGTCCGCAGCCTCCACGGGAAACACCCCCGTTCCGGCGACGAGAGCGTCGGCGCGGTTCCACGCCCCCGCCGGCACGCGTTCGATCAGTCCCGCCAGCAGCTCCGCCCGACTCGCGATCTCCTGCGCGTCGGACGCCTCGGCACCGTAGGCGATCGCGTAGCCCGCGCGGATGACGAGCGTGCAGCGAGGCGGAGCCGTGGCCAGGAGTGCGACCACGTCGGGGGTCAGCAGATCCGTCGCGAAGGAAGGGACGAAGCCCTGCACGATCCAGCGCCCGCCCGTGTCGATCGGGATGGGCGGCAGACGCAGGCCGAGATCGTCACGCGCGGGAAGCGTCGCATCCTCGAGGCGGATCTCGGGCAGGACCCCTGGCAGCGTCATCCACACGGCATGGGCCGTCGCGAGCCGCCCGTAAGGGGTGCCGCTGTTGGTCGTCCCGTAGGCGTATCCCACGAACCTCCCGGCCCGGAAGGTGTGCGAGCGCAACGCACCCGACACGCTCTCGCTGATGCCGACCGTCCATATGCGGCCGTACGGCCGGGTCATGCGCAGGACCGCCTCCTGCACTTCGATCGGGGGCGGCGGAGCGGCGTCCTCCCACTGCCAGCCGTTCGCCAGCACCTGCGGCCGCATCTGTCGGCGGAGTTCGGCCTCGGCCTCGCGCTTCTTCTTCCCGAAAAGCATGCGGGTAGCGTAACTCCGCCGCGCGACGCCCCGCGGAGCGCATCACACGCTCTGGGAGACTTGTCGGATGACACAGAGCGAGCAGCCCCGGGTCGTCGTCATCGCGGGCGGCGTGGGCGGGTCCATGTTCAGCGAGGGCATGCGCGCGGAGCTGGCGCGCCGCGGCGCGGACGCTGCGACCATCATCGTCAACACCGGCGACGACCTGTGGCTGTCGGGCGTGCGCCTTCAGCCGGACATCGACTCCGTGCTCTACCGTCTCGCAGGCCAGAACGACATGGTGCGCGGCTGGGGACGCGCGGGCGACACCGAGCGGGTGAACGAGGAGCTCCAGGCCTGGGGAGCCGGCTGGCCCTGGTTCACCCTCGGCGACCTGGACCTCGGCACGCACCTCGCTCGGACCGGGTGGCTGCGCGAGGGCGCGACGGTCTCCGAGGTGGTCGCGCGACTGTCGGAGCGTTGGCCGCTCGGGGTGCGTCTGCTGCCCATGACCGATGCCGAGGTCGATACCCATGTGCTCCTCGAGGACGGCGGCCGACTCCACTTCCAGGAGTGGTGGACGCGCCACCGCGCCACCCTCGCGCCCCGCGCCTTCGAGAACCCCGGGATGGATGCGGCCGCCCCCGCGCCGGGCGTCGTCGAAGCCATCGCGCATGCCGACGTCGTCGTGCTCGCCCCCTCCAACCCTGTGGTCTCGATCGGTCCCGTGCTCGCCGTCCCCGGCATCCGCGAGGCACTGGCCGCGACCTCGG
The DNA here is from genome assembly GCF_031453615.1 of Microbacterium sp. SORGH_AS_0428. Lineage (NCBI taxonomy): Bacteria > Bacillati > Actinomycetota > Actinomycetes > Micrococcales > Microbacteriaceae > Microbacterium > Microbacterium sp. SORGH_AS_0428. The sequence continues at coordinate 1,592,247 of NZ_JAVIZT010000001.1, forward strand.
CACGGGTCGTCGGCGTCTCCCCGATCATCGGCGGGCGCGTCGTGCGGGGCATGGCCGACGTGTGCCTCACCGCGATCGGCGTCGAGACCTCCGCCGCGGCGGTGGCCGCCCACTACGGCAGCCGCGCGGCGGGCGGTGTGCTGGATGCGTGGCTGCTTGCGGAGGAGGATGCGGCGGCCGCGGCATCCGTGGGTGCGCTCGGTATCCGACCGGTCGTGGCGCCCCTGTGGATGCGCGATGTCGAAGCCACCCGCGCGATCGCTGCGGCGGCGCTGGGCGCCTGATCGACGCGGGCGCGGAATCGTAGCGGTTCTGTGGACAATCCGCGCACGGGCGTCACGAGACGACGCCGGGCGTTACGCTGTCGAGACGTGAGAAGTGGGGGCGGCACGACGATGGCAGGCGCACACCGGGCGCCGCGGCGATGCACCGCGGCGGGAGGGCAGCAGTGACCACGCCCGCCGACACCGAGGAACGCCGTCGGATCGCGATCGTCGACGGAGCCTCCCGCCACGATCTGCTCATCCCGCCCGCAGCGAGCATCGCCGACGCGCTCGCCAGTCTCGGCATCCGCCAGGAGGTCGGACGCGACGTGCTGCTCGAGGTCGACGGACGGGAAGTGAGCCCCCTGCTGCGGGTGGACGACCTCAGCGACGGCACCGTGCTCGCGCTCGTCGACCTCTCGCAGAAGGTCAAGCAGGACCGCCGACGCCGCCGCGACCCCTCTCGCGGGGAGGCCCCCGGCGCCTGGTGGGTACTCGGCGGCATCGCGCTCGTGCTCGCGGTCTTCTCGCTCATCGCCCCCGACGCCGTCCGCGAGTCGCTGCGTTTCCCGCTGGCGGTCGCCATGGGTGCGTTCGCCGTCACCGCCGGCATGGCGCTCGCCGTGCGGGCGACGGGGGTCGCGAACGGCACGGACGCCGCGCTCGTCGCCGTCCTCACGCTGGCCTTCGCCGCGGGTGCCGGCATCGTGCCCGCGTTCCCGGCCGCGACCTCGACGCTGCAGGTGTTCGTCGGCCTGCTCTCGGCAGCCGTGCTCGCAGGCATGCTCGCACTCGTGGGACGCCCCGCGGGGCTGCACGCGCGTCTCTCGGCCGCCACGACCCTGCTGCTCGTGCTGGCCGGGGTGTGGGGTTTCTCGCTCATCCTCTCGCTCCCGGTCTCCGCACCCACCGCCGTCACACTCGGCCTCGCTCCCGTCGCGCTGCGCATCCTGCTCGCCACCCTCGTCGACGTCCCGCCCGGAATCTTCATCGACTACGAGCGCTACCAGACCACACGCTGGAGCGTGCGTCAGCAGTTGCCCGAGGAGATCCACTCCATCGGTGCCGCCGACGCGCGCGACCTCGTCGCGCGCTCCACCGGCCGACTCGTGGCCGGCACGTTCGTGCTGACGGTCGCCGTCGCCCTGAGCGCCCCGTTCGCGCTGCCGGACATGGACGATTTCGACCCGCTCGTGCTCTCGGGCCGCATCGCCCTGGCGATCACGGTCGTGCTCGCGCTCCTGCTCGGCGCACGCCGCTTCTCGGTGCCGCTGCTGCGCTGGCTGCCTCGACTCGCCGCGGGCGCCGTGGCGGTCGTGATGGTGCTGACCGCCACCCGCGAGGCCAACCCCGTCCTGCTGACCGTTCTGGCGAGCATCCTCCTCGCTGTCGGCGCCGTCGCCGCGCTGGTCATCATCCCCACGAGCCGCGGCGCGCAGTCCCTGCGCTGGTCGAGGTTCGGAGACGTCATCGAATGGATCGCGATCGCATTGTCGTTGCCCGCCGGCCTGCTCGCCGCCGATACCGTCGATATCCTGCGTGGAATGATGGGCGCATGAGTCTGCCGCCGCAGTTCACGGGCGCACCCGCCGGAGTCGGAGCACGACTCGCCGCCTTCACGATCGACGTCGCCATCGTCGTCGCGCTGGGCGTCACCGTCGCCCTCGTCAGCGGGTCCGCCGTGTTCGGGCTGCTCGTGGGCGCAGAGGCCGTCCTCGCGCTGTGGGTCCTGCAGGCCCGCACCGGGTCCGGGCCCGGAAAGGCTCTGCTCGGACTGCGCGTCGCGCGCCTGGACGCACCGTACTCCCCCGGCGCGGGCCGCAGCTTCGTGCGCGGTCTCCTCGTCGGCATCGGCTCCCTCGTGTTCGGCGCGGGCGCGTGGGTCGTCGAGGGATCCGCGACCGCCGACCGCTCCGGTCTGCGCCGCTCCTGGGCCGACCGCGCCGCGCAGACCGTCGTCGTCGCCGTCCCCCGCCGCCCCGCAGCGGAGCGGCGGAGCAGACGGCGCTCGACCGACGAGATCGTCGCCGTCCCCTCCCCGACCGTCATCGCACGCCCCTGGTCGCCCGAACCTGTCGAGTCCGGCAGAGCCCGGGGACCGATCGCCGCGCCCGCACCCGCCGAGCCGTCCGCACCGCCCGTCGCCGCAGGGGCGGCGCCCGATGTTCCGGCTCCCGCGGCGGCGGTCGCCGGCTGGGCGGGTCCCGCCGCCGCGGTGCCGGTCATCGACCAGCCCGAGTCGGGCGAGCGTCCCACCGGCGAGCTGCTTCTCATCTTCGACACCGGCCAGCGCGCGCGCCTGCCTCTGCCCGTCGCCGTCAACCTCGGGCGCAGCCCCGAGCAGACGGCGCAGACAGACCTGCTGGTGACGGTGGCCGATCCCGACTCCAGCGTCTCCAAGACCCACCTCCGGCTCGAGTTCGACCACGCGGGCCTCTGGGTCACCGACACGGGTTCGACCAACGGGACCGAGCTGCTCGACGACGACGGCCAGGTGGTGCCCCTCGCACCCCACGCGCGCACCTTCGTCGACGACGACACCCGCATCCGGATCGGGAACCGCATCTTCACCGTCAGCCGACTGATCGGAGCCGCTTCGTGAGCAAGGGACCACGCCTGGCCCCGCCGTCCGTGCCGAGTGGTCGCATCGTGGTGCAGCCGCCCCCGGAGCTGGTTCCGAACGAGGGCGGCAGCAGCATGCTCACCTCCCTGCTGCCGATGCTCGGCAGCGTGGGCGCGATCGTGATGGTGACGATCTCCAACGCGGGCCCGACCGGATTCATCACCGGCGGCATGTTCCTGCTGTCCTCCCTCGGCTTCGTCGCCGTCAACGGATGGCGCCAGCGTGCGCAGCGCAACGCCCAGGTGCTCGGCAACCGCCGCGAATACCTCGCCTATCTCAGCGATCTGCGCGAGACCGTCCGCACGGCCGCCCGCAAGCAGCGTCGTCACGGTGCGTGGGTGACACCGTCGCCCTCCGCACTGCCCTTCATCGCCGAGGAGCGCACCCGTGTCTGGGAGCGTCAGCCCGGCGACGAGAACTTCCTGCTCACCCGGATCGGCGCGTGCGACCAGCCGCTGTGCATCTCTCTCGAAGCCCCCGACCTTCCGCCGCTCGCCCAGCTCGACCCGGTCGCCGCATCCGCCGCCCACCGCTTCATGCTCACGCACGAGATCCAGCCGGATCTGCCCCTGGGCGTGACCCTGACCGACTACGCGCGCATCGAGATCGTCGGCCCCGACGAGGATGCGGTGCGCGCCCTCGCGCGTGCGATGGTCGTGGGCGCTGCGACCCTGCAGGATCCCGAGGACGTCGTCGTCGCGATCCTCGCCGGAGGCGATCAGCTGCCCGCCTGGGAATGGGCGAAGTGGCTGCCGCACGCGCTCTCGTCCCGCTCCAGCGACAAGCTGGGGCCCGCACGCATGATCGCCTCGTCGCTGGACGACCTCGAAGACCTGCTGCCCGCCGGGCTCCGCGAGCGCGCGCGATTCGCCCGCGGCGGCGGCGCCACCCCGCACGTGATCCTCGTCGTCGACGGCGTGCAGCTGCCGATGGGAGACCCCGTCGTCGGCGGCGACGGGATGCTGGGCGTCACCGTCGTGGAACTCCCCGGCCGCTGGGGAGAGCTCGAGAACCCCGACGTCCTGCGCATCGTCATGCCGGAAGCCGCCGCATCCGATCGTCACGCCGAGCTCATCGACGTGGTCTCGGGCTCGCGCACCTTCACCCCCGACACGACCTCGATCGCCGTGGCCGAGGCCACCGCGCGTCGGCTCATGCCGCTGTACTCGAACCCTGCGGCGCTCGCCGAGACGCCCGGCGCCCAGCAGGGTCAACGCGAGCTCGTCGAGCTGCTCGGCATGCCCGATGTGCGCGAGATCGACTTCGACCGCACCTGGTCGGGACGCCTGGAACGCGACCGCCTGCGCGTGCCGATCGGTCAGGACACGACGGGCGCGCCGCTCGTGCTCGACCTCAAGGAAGCCGCCCAGCAGGGTATGGGGCCGCACGGCGTGATGATCGGCGCCACGGGTTCCGGTAAGTCCGAGGTGCTGCGCACGCTCGTGCTCGCCCTCGCGCTGACCCATTCGCCCGAGCAGTTGAACTTCGTGCTCGTCGACTTCAAGGGTGGCGCGACCTTCGCCGGCATGGCGGGGATGCCTCACGTCTCGGCGATCATCACCAACCTCGGCAGCGAGCTCGCCCTCGTCGACCGCTTCCAGGACGCCCTGCAGGGTGAGATCGTGCGCCGGCAGGAGCTGCTGCGCGCCGCCGGCAACTTCGCCAACGTGTCGGACTACGAGAAGGCCCGCCGCGGCGGACGCACCGACCTCGCGCCGCTTCCGGCTCTGCTGATCGTGGCCGACGAGTTCAGCGAGCTGCTCGCCGCGAAGCCGGAGTTCGTGGAGAGCTTCATCAACATCGGCCGCGTCGGCCGATCGCTCCAGGTGCACCTGCTGCTGGCGTCGCAGCGTCTGGAGGAGGGCAAGCTCCGCGGCCTCGACACCTACCTGTCGTACCGCATCGGCCTGCGCACGTTCTCGGCCGCCGAGTCGCGCACGATCATCGGCACCCCCGACGCGTACACCCTGCCGCAGGAGCCCGGTGTGGGCTACCTCAAGGCCGACACCGACAACCTCGTGCAGTTCCGCGCCGCCTATGTCTCGGGAACGCCCAAGACGAAGCTCACCGGGGGGCGCTCGAGCGAGTCGGCGGACACGTCCGGTGAGGCCGCGCGTATCGAGGTCTTCACCGCCGCACCTCAACCGCTCGAGCTCATCGAGGAGCCCGTCGACACCTCGCGCGACATCGTGTCGCAGCCGGTCGAGGAGCGATCCACCTTCCAGATCGCGGTCGAGCGGATGAAGGGTCGCGGCCCCGCCGCCCACCAGGTGTGGCTGCCGCCGCTCGAGCAGCCCTCGTCGCTCGACGAGCTCATGCCCGACCTGGTCGTCGACCCGCGCATGGGCCTCCACTCCCCCGCCTGGCGCGCAGCCGGCGCCCTCACGGTCCCGCTCGGAATCGTCGACGTGCCGCTGGAGCAGCGTCGCGAGAACCTCGTGGTCTCGCTCGGCGGAGCAGCCGGTCACGTGGCGATCGTCGGAAGCCCGCTGAGCGGCAAGTCGACGCTCGCCCGCACGCTCGTCTCGGCCCTCGCGCTGACGGCGACACCGCTGGAGCTGCAGTTCTACGTGCTGGACTTCGGCGGCGGTACCTTCACGGGTCTGCAGCGCCACCCGCATGTCGCCGGCGTCGCCACGCGCACGGAGGCGGAGGCCATCCGCCGCACCGTCGCCGAGGTGGAGTCGATCATCGACGAGCGCGAGCGCTACTTCCGCCAGAACGGCATCGACTCGATCGACACCTACCGGCTGCGCCGCAGCCAGGGCGTCGTCGACGACGGCTACGGCGACGTGTTCCTCGTCGTCGACGGATGGGCGACGTTGCGCGCCGACTACGAGGCGCTCGAGACGCGCGTGCAGACCATCGCCGCGCGCGGCCTCAGCTTCGGCGTGCACGTGATCGTGACGGCCAACCGCTGGCTCGAGATCCGCGCGAGCCTCAAGGACCTCATCCAGACCCGCCTCGAGCTGCGCCTGGGAGACCCGACGGACTCCGAGATCGACCGGAAGCAGGCCGCCAACGTTCCCGCCGGCCAGCCCGGTCGAGGCCTCAGCGCCAAGCGCCTGCAGATGCTCGCCGCACTGCCGCGCATCGACGGCTCCTCCGACGTGGCAGCCCTCGTCGACGGCGTCGACGACATGGTCGCCCGCGTCGGCGCCGCATGGCAGGGCCCGGCAGGACCGAAGCTGCGGCTGCTGCCGGAGATGATCACCCTCGACGAGGTCCGCGCGCAGACCACGCCCGACGATGCCCGCATCCTGCTCGGTGTCGACGAAGCGCAGCTGGCGCCCTTCGGCATCGACCCGCGCAAGGAAGCCCACCTGTTCCTGTACGGCGACTCCGGGATGGGCAAGTCGTCGTTCCTTCGGGGCATCGCGCAGGAGATCATGCGCAAGTACGGTCCGACCGAGGCGAAGATCTTCGCGGTCGATTACCGCCGCTCGCTGCTGGGCGAGATCCCGCAGGAATACCTGGGCGCCTACCTCACCTCGCATGAGCCCGCCACGAGCGGCCTCGCCGAGCTCGCCCAGTTCTTCTCGAGCCGCATCCCGGGGCCCGATGTGACCCCCGAGCAGCTGCGTGAGCGCAGCTGGTGGAAGGGCGCCGAGGGCTTCGTGCTGGTCGATGACTACGACCTCGTCGCGACGAGCCAGGGCAACCCTCTCGCCGTGCTGCAGCCGCTGCTGGCGCAGGCCGGCGACCTGGGCCTGCACGTGATCCTCACGCGCCGCACCGGTGGTGCGAGCCGCGCGGCCTACGACCCCATCATCCAGCGCTTCACCGATCTGGGCGTCACCGGCATCCTGCTCGGCGGCAACCCGGAGGAGGGCCCGCTCATCGGTCGCGTGAAGGCTGCCCCCGCGGCGCCGGGTCGTGCCCAGATCGTGAGCCGTGAGCAGGGCCTGCTCTCCGCCCAGCTCGCCTTCTCCCCCTCGACCCACTGACGCCTCGGGTCGCCCTTTTTCCCGCGAGACTGCATTTCCCGCACGAGATCACTGTCATTACCCGTGATCTCGTGATGAGGATGCAGTCTCGCGGGCGTGGAGAGGGCGGGCCGGGCTCAGGATGCGGGCAGGAGCTCGCGGATGAGGCGCACCGCGGGTGAGTCGGTCATGCTCGTGCGCCACACCAGGGCGACACGACGCGTCGGCTCCGGGTCGCGCACCGGAACCGCGACCACGGAGTCCGGGAGCTGCCCGCGCCCCAGGCGGGGGACGAGCGCCACGGCGACCCCGTGAGCGACCAGCTCGATCTGCGAGGCGAACTCGCGGCACCAAAAGTCGATGCGCGGCGGATGCGGTTCTGCGCGGAACATGTGGCAGAACCACTCGTAGCAGATGGTTCCATCCGGCGTGGAGGACCACACGTGATCGCGCACGTCGACAGGGGTCACCGCATCCCTCGACGCGAGATGGTCGTCGCGGTGAACGAGCAGGTCCGCCGTGTCACGCAGGAACCCGGCACTGCGCACGCTCGGCGGCAGGGTGAGCGAGACGCCCTCCCAGTTGTGCACGATCGCCAGATCCAACGTGCCTGCGGTGACCGCATCGACCGCGTCCCACGGCTCGACTTCGGTGACGGTCAGCCGCAGATCCGGCGCCTCGGCCGACGCCCGCGTCACGAGCCCGGGCACGAGGCCGCGCACGGCGGTCGAGAAGACCCCGAGCCGCAGTGTGCCGGTGGGCCTCGCTCCCGCGTCGTGCAGCCGCGAACGCAGCTGCTCCACCTGCGCACGCAGGTGGACCCCCTCCTCGACGAGCCGGCGCCCCGCGGCGGTGAGGACCACACCGCGCCCCTGCCGGTCGATGAGTCGGGCACCGAGATCGCGCTCCAGCCGCTTGATCTGCTGCGACACGGCCGAGGGCGTGTAGTCGAGCTCGGCGGCTGCCGCGTGGACGGTGCCGGTGCGAGCGAGGGCAAGCAGCGCGTCGACGGCCGCAAGATCGATCATGGCGCGAATGTATCACCGCGCTTCATGAATTCATGCAGAACTGTGCGCTGGTGCTACACGAAACTGCTCGGCGACGATGGGCGGGTGCCCCTTCGTTCTTCTCTGCTCGCCTCCCTCGTCGCCGTCATCTGGGGCGTGAACTTCGTCGTCATCGACGCGGGCCTGGACGGCATGCCGCCCGCGCTGTTCGTCGCGCTCCGATTCGCCGCCGTCCTCGTGCCCGCCATCTTCTTCGTCCCGCGACCACGGGGCCGGATGCGGGACGTCCTGCTCATCGGGCTGTTCATGAGCCTCGGTCAGTTCGGGCTGCTGTACACGGCGCTCGCGATGGGGATGCCGCCGGGGCTCGCCTCCCTCGTGCTGCAGGCCCAGGTGGCCTTCACGATCATCTTCGCCGCGCTGGCCCTGCGCGAGACTCCCCGCCGCGCGCAGGTCGTGGGCGTTGTCGTCGGCGCCGCCGGTCTCGGCATCGTCGCCGCCGGACGGGATGCCGCCACTCCCGCGCTCGCTCTCGTGGTGACGCTCGCGGCCGCCGCCTCGTGGGCGATCGGCAACGTCATCGCACGCCGGCTCGGCGGCACGGGGCAGGGCGGCGCACGCGCGGGGCTGTCGGTGACCGTCTGGTCGGCGCTCGTCGTCCCCGTGCCGATGGTCCTCCTCGCCGTCGCCCTCGACGGGCCGGATGCGGTCGCCACCGCACTCACCCACCTCACCCCCGCGCAGCTGCTGTCCACCGCCTACACGGCGTGGCTCGCGAGCCTGGTCGGCTACGGCATCTGGAACACCCTGCTGGCCCGGCACACCGCATCCGCCGTCGTCCCGTTCACGATGCTCGTGCCGCCGGTCGGGATCGCGGCGGCGTGGCTCACGCTCGGCGAGGTACCCGCACCGGCCGAGCTCGTCGGCGGCGCGGTTCTGCTGGTCGGCGTCGCCATCGCGGTGCTGCCGCCGCGCGGTCAGAAGGTGAGCGGGGTGTCCTCGGGCACACGCAGCCGGAGCCCGGCCGGCGCAGGCCAGCCGAGTTCGTAGGTGCGAAGGGGCGCGTCGATCGCGCCGAAGTCCTCGCTCTTGACCACGATGCGCTCCGGGGTCACCTCCACGAGCCGCACCGCCAGGGGCGCTGCGCCCTCGCGCTCCAGCATCCACTTCTCGGCGAGCCAGCCGAGCCCGCGCTCCTCGAGCGCCTCTTCCGCATCGAGCCACTCGACGGCTGCGGTCATGTCATGGCCGAGGAGGTCGACGGCGACCCAGCCGGATCCTTCCGGCCGGATCCAGCCGAGCAGCTCGCCGTCGTCGCGGCGGTGCGGGGTCCAGTCCGGGTTCATCCCGCCACCCTACGGCCCCGCCCCACCTGCCCGCGAGACTGCATTTCGAGCACGAGATCACGGGTAATGACAGTGATCTCGTGATGGAAATGCAGTCTCGCGGATGGGGGCAGCGGCAGGGAGGGGCGGCGGCAGAACGCGTGACAGTGCGGTGACAGCGGCGGGGGCGGCGTGACAGCGGCGTGACCGCAGGGACGGCGCACTCTGGGAGCACGCCAGCAGAAAGGCTCCCCATGACCACCTCACTCCCTCCCGCCGTCCGGGCCGAAGGCCTCGTCAAGGTGTTCGGCGACAACCGTGCGGTCGACGGCGTCGACCTGCTCGTTCCCACCGGCACCGTCTACGGTGTGCTCGGCCCCAACGGCGCCGGCAAGACCACCACCATCAACATGCTCGCGACCCTCATGCGCCCGGATGCGGGTCGCGCCGAGATCTTCGGCCACGACGTGACCGCCCAGCCGCAGGTCGTGCGCCAGCTCATCGGCGTCACGGGCCAGTTCGCCTCCGTCGACGAGACCCTCTCCGCCACCGAGAACCTCATGATCTTCGCGCGCCTGCTGGGGCTCAGCCGCGCCGAGGCACGCGCGAAGTCCATCGAGCTGCTCGAGCGCTTCGGCCTCACCGACGCGGCCCGCAGGCCCCTGAAGAAGTTCTCCGGGGGGATGCGGCGGCGCCTCGACCTCGCGGCCTCGCTCATCGCCCAGCCACCGCTCATCTTCCTCGACGAGCCGACCACGGGCCTCGACCCCCGCACGCGCGGACAGATGTGGGACACCATCCGCGAGCTCGTGGCCGGCGGCTCCACGGTGCTCCTGACCACGCAGTACCTCGACGAGGCCGACCAGCTCGCCGACCGCATCGCGGTGATCGATCACGGCCGCGTCGTCGCCGAGGGCACCTCGGACGAGCTCAAGGCGTCGGTCGGCACCGCCAGCCTTCAGCTGCGCGTCTCGGAGACGGCAGACACTGCATCCGCTCTCGAGATCGTCGAGACCGTGCTCGGGGTGCGGGCCACGCTCTCGCCCGAGGCCTCGCGCATCACGGCTCCCATGGCGGATGCGGACCGCGTGACCGACCTGCTCATCGCCCTGCGCACCGGCGGTGTGCGTCTGGCCGAGATGAGCGTGCAGAAACCCACCCTCGACGAGGTGTTCCTCACCATCACCGGTCACGACACCGGTTCGGGCACCGCCGATGAGACCGAGACGAAAGAGATGGTGAGCGCATGACTACCCTCGCACCCCACCGCATCGTGCCCGCCACCGAGCGCGCACTGAAGAACCGGACGAGCCTGTCGCAGACGGTGAGCAACACCCTCACCATGGCCTACCGCGGCCTCGTGAAGATCCGGCGCACACCGGAGCAGCTCGTCGATGTCACCCTGCAGCCGATCATCTTCACCCTGATGTTCGCGTACATCTTCGGCGGCGCGATCTCGGGCGATGTGCAGAACTACCTGCCGCTGCTGATCCCCGGCATCCTCGTGCAGACGGTCATCACCACCTCTGTCGTGACCGGCACGCAGCTGCGCGAAGACATGGACAAGGGCGTGTTCGATCGCTTCCGCTCCCTGCCCATCGCGCGGATCGCGCCCCTGTCGGGCGCGCTGCTGGCTGACACCCTGCGCTACACGATCGCCACCACCCTCACCTTCGGTATGGGCTTCGTCATGGGCTACCGGCCCGGCGGCGGCGTGCTCGCCGTGATCGGCGCGGGCCTGCTGGTGATCGTCTCGTCGTGGGCGATGAGCTGGATCTTCGCGTTCTTCGGCGTGATCGCCCGCACCGCGGCCAGCGTGCAGGGCATCTCGATGCTGGCGCTGTTCCCGCTGACGTTCCTCTCGAACGCGTTCGTCCCGGTCGACACGCTGCCCGACGTGCTGCGGTGGTTCGCGGAGATCAACCCGATCTCCCACCTCATCACCGCTGTGCGAGACCTCGCGAACTCCGGAGTCGTCGGCAGCGACCTGTTCGTCTCGCTCGCCGGCGCCGCCGTCATCGTGGCGATCTTCGCCCCGCTGACCGTGCGTGCCTACATGCGCAAGGCCTGATTCAGAGCAGCGCCGTCAGGCCTGCGAGATCGGCGGGGCCGGATGCGGATGCGTCCGGCCCCGCATCCGTTCCGATCCTCGCCCGCACGCGCTGCACCACCGGATCCGTCTCGTCCGCCCGGCCCCGAAGCACCGCCCCGATCGCCAGAGCCTGCCGCGCGTGGTCGGGGCGGTCGGTCGCGGCGAACAGTTCGGCGGCGGCGAGTGCCGCATCCGCCATGATCGGCTGGTCGCCCGACGCGACCGCGAGCTCGATCCCGACGCGCACCTCGTCGCGCGCGTGGTCGATCCGCCCCGCCAGCACGAGTGCCTGCGCATGACGCGCGTGCATCCACGCGTGGATCTGCGGCGGGATACCGGGCAGGGATCCGTCTCGCAGCGCGGGCGGCATCGTCTCGAGGATGGCCAGAGCCGCGGCCCCGTCGCCGACGATCACCTCGAAGGTCACCGCCGTGAGGGATGCCTGGAGCGCCGCGCGGTCGGACCCGTCGCGGCGTGCCGCGTCCTGCATACCGGCCAGGCGCTCCCTCGCCTCGCGGATGCGGCCGAGCCGCACCAGCAGCACGATCGCGAAGGCCTGCTGCTGCAGCTGATCGGAGACGGAGGTCAAGCCCTCGAGCGCGCTGCTGGCGGCATCCGTGATCTCCAGCGCCTCCTCGAGCCGGCCGTGCAGCATGAGCCATTCCGAGCGCATCTGACTCGCGAGCGCGATGCCCCACGTGTCGCCCACCTCGCGCAGCAGGCGCAGCGCCTCCTCGCTCTGGCGATCGAGCCGCTCGACGTCGCCGCCGTTCTGCGCGATCGCCGCCTCGATCGCGGCGACGACGCCGCGCGACCAGGTCGGTGCGCCCACGAGGTCGGCGGGGTCCAGACGGAAGTTCGGCAGCCAGGGCGTGCCGGGGCGTCCGTCGCCGATGGCTCGCGCCTGGGCTTTCAGCAGGACGGGCAGGATCAGCGACAGCTCGGACGGATGTGCTGCCGCGGCCTCGGCGATCCGGTCTGCGTCCTCGGCGGTGAAGCCTCCCGAGACCTGCGCGTCGGCGGAGGCGAAGATGAGTCGCACCCCCGTGATGACCACACCCGCCTCGGAGTCCAGCGTGGCGTCGGCGCCGACGAGTTCGAGGGCCGCACGCAGAGCTTCCAGACGCTCGCGCATGATCCACGCCCAGATCTGCGCACGCACGAGCTCGACGGCCGTCTCACCCATCTGCGTCCGTGCTCCGCTCCAGCGGGTGGCGGCGGCCAGGTTCTCCTCGTTGGCGTCGAACCATGCGATCGCGGAACGCACCGCCGGGGTACGCAGCTCGGCGTCTCGCTCGAGGGCCCGCCGCGCGAGCACCCGCGCCTGCGTATCGCGCGCGCGATCCTCGGAACCGCGGCGACGGAGCTGTTCGATGCCGTACTCGCGCACCGTCTCGAGCACCCGGAAGCGCCCGCGCGCCCGCTGCACGAGAGAGCGGTCCACGAGTTCGTCGAACACGCTCGCGGGCAGGGCGAAGGCCGCAGCGACCGCACCCGCATCCACCGCGTCGATGCCGTCCGGGAACACGGCCAGGGCGAGCAGCCCCTCGCGCTCCGGTTCGCCGAGCAGATCCCAGCTCCAGTCGATGACCGCGCGCAGGGTCTGATGGCGGGCCGCGGCCGAGCGGGGACCGCGGTCGAACAGCGCGAACCGGTCGGACAGGCCGGACTCCAGCTCGTCGATGCCGAGCGTGCGCGCCTTCGCGCCCGCCAGCTCCAGGGCGAGCGGGAGCCCGTCGAGGTGCCGCGCGATGCGGGCGACGGCGGGGAGTTCCTCGGGGCGGGGCGCGGTGCCGCGTGCCGCCAGGATGCGGGCGGCGAGGAGAGCGGCGGCGTCCGCATCCGGCAACGGGCCGAGTTCGACGAACGCCTCACCGGGCAGTCCCAGGGGTTCGCGGCTCGTCACCAGCACGGTGACCCCCGGCACCGCGAGCACGGTGGCCGCGACGTCGGCGGTCTCCTGCTGCACGTGCTCGGCGTTATCAAGCACCAGCAGCACGGACCGGCCCGCGAGGGCGGCGAGCACGCTGTCCGCCGCGGGGAGCTCACCCGCGGGGTTGTCCGTGAGCCGGATGCTGCGCCCGAGCGCGGTGACCACCGCACCCCAGACCTCGCCCGGCTGCGCGGGCGCGAGCTCCACGAAGACGGCCGGCGGCCGGTGCCGGGCGGTTTCGAGGGCGAGGGTGGTCTTCCCCGCGCCGCCCGGCCCCAGCAGGGTGACGAGTCGGAACGCCTGCAGCTGAGAGGAGAGGAGGGCGAGCTCTTCGGCACGACCCACGAGCGGGGTGAGAGCCGCCGGAATCGCGGGCACGGGCTCCGGCGCCTCCTGCGTCGGGCCTGCCGCACCCCGGGCGAGCCGCTCGGCGTACGCGCGGTCTTCGAGCAGGTCGCGCAGCACCCAGTCGAAGCCATCGGCCAGCCACGGCTCCCCCCGCCACAGAGCGAGCGCCTCGCGGGCGAGGGATGCAGGGGCTTCGCCGCCGCGAGCGGCCTGCACGAGGTCGGCGAAGCGCACGAGATCGACGTCGTCACGCGCGACGTCGAGCGCGTAGCCGCCGGGCTCCGCGCGAAGAGCGCCCTCGGGCAGCGTCCGCCGCATCCGCGACACGAGCGACTGCAGCGACGCGCGCGGGTCTTCCGGCGCGTCGTCGGGCCAGACGTCTTCGGCGAGGGCGCGGTAGCTGACCGTCGTTCCCGCATCCAGCGCGAGCCGCAGTAGCAGCGCACGCTGGCGCGATCCGCGCACCTCGATGGGCGAGCCCGCCGCATCCTCGGCCGCGAAACCGCCGAAGAACTGCAGCCGCATGCTCTCACTGTAGAACGCGCCCGCATCCCGCCCCGCCCAGCCGCCCGGGGCGCCGCACCCCAGCCCTGCGCCCGTCACCTCTCTCGGCCCGCGAGACTGCATCTCTTGCACGAGATCACGGGTGAACACAGTGATCTCGTGCAGGAAATGCAGTCTCGGGGGGAGGAGAAGGGGCGGGAACCCGAGGGGAGCCGTCGGGCCGGGACGGGGACGAGGGGGGAAGGCGCGGCGGAGGATCAGGCGCGGGTGGTCACGTGCTCGGCGAACAAGCCGGGCCAGGCCATCACGCCGTAGGGGCTGCGGGCGACGATCAGGCGACTGTCGTCGATGAGCTCGCGCAGCGTCCGCGCGGTCTTGAGCGGATGCGTGCGGTCGCCGGTCCAGGCGAGGATGAGGGTCGGCACCTCGATGCGGGCGATGCGCTTCTTCGGCGGCAGATCCGTGGCCGCCGCCCCCCGCAGCACGATGGGCAGCAGCTCGTCCGGCACGGTGGGACGCGTCTCGGGTGCGTCCGCGAGGGCCGGCGGAACGGGGGCCGTGTTGCCGATCTCGAGCAGGGCGGCGAGGCCACCGCGCTGGACGAGCTCGGCGTTCGCGCGGTACACGTCGCCCTGCGCCCGACGCCGCTTGTAGGCGGTGGGCGGCGTGACGAGGGTGAGCGTCGAGAACCGCCGCCGGTCGGCGGCGGCCGCGTGCAGCAGGGTGCCCGTCCCCATCGACGGACCGACGCCGTGCACCTTCTCGCCGGGTGCGACCGCATCCAGCAGCATGAGCAGGTCTTCGGCGAGCGCGTCCCAGCCGTAGTCCGATTCACGATCCGTGCCGCTCGATCGTCCGTGGCCGCGCGCGTCGTAGCGCAGGATGCGGTGCCCGCGCAGAGCCCGGCCGAGATCCAGGCCCAGCTGCGCATCTCGGCTGCGGCTCGAGGTGAGCCCGTGCAACTGCACGACGAGGGGCCCGTCGTCTCCGGTGACGTCGTAGTCGAGACTCGCTCCCCGCACACGTAGCGCCGGCATCCGCGTCTCCGTTCCCACCCGTCCACTGCCCGCAATCTGCGCCCCTTAGACTACGGCGCCATGCGCCTCACGAACGTCGCCCACCTCCGGCTCCCGGCCGGGCGACTGCACAGCTATGACGTCGTGATCGAAGCGACCGACGAGGAGCTGCCCGTCTCGTTCGACCAGGGCCGCCACGTCGGTGAGGGCGACCGTCCGGGATCGTGGATGGCGATCTCCTTCCGCCTCCCGGGCGCGGAGCGCTCCGCGCTGGGCCGGGCGTGGGATGCGGTCGTCGCCCGCCACGGAACGCTGCGCACCGTCTTCCGCGAGGGCGAGCGTGTGCGGCTGTTCGCGGGCGAGCAGATGCCCGGCGTGTGGCGCACGCACCCCACGGGCGCCGGCATGACGACCGCGCTGCGGCATGCGTTCGATGCCGGTTGCCGCCCGCACACGGCCGGCTCCTTCCTGCTGTGTCTCGTGGAGCCGGATGCGGGCGAGCCGGTCGTCGTCATCGGCAGCGACCACGCCCACGTCGACATGTGGTCGCTTCTGGTGCTGGGCCGCGACCTCGACCGGGCGCTGCGCCGCGTCCAGGCGGGCGAAGACGCGGATCTGGAGCCCGCGCATCCGTTCGCCGAGCACACCGCACTGCTGGAGGCGATGGGCGAGTCACCCGCCGACATCCGCGACGAGTGGGAGCGGCTGCTGGCCGCGGGCGGGCAGGCCATGCCGCGCTTCCCGCTTCCGCTGGGCGACGTGAGCCGCCCCCACGACGAGGTCGTGGAGGTGCGCGACGTGCTCGATCCCTCGCAGGTCGTCCAGCTGAGCCGGGTCGCGGACGAACGCGGCGTGCGCCCGACCGCGGTCGCCCTCGCGGCGGTCACGCGCGCGACCCGTCGCGTCGCCGACGCACCGCTTCGCGCCGTGTTCCCCGTGCACAGCCGCAACGATCCGCGGTGGACGGATGCGGTGGGCTGGTTCATCACGAACTCGGTGATCGAGTGCGAAGACGGCGACCCGGGCGCGTGCGCCGCGGATCTCCGCCGCGCACTGCAGCTCGGCTCGCATCCCCTGGCTCCGGTGTTCGCACCCCGCGGCGGGATGCCCCGCACGCCGGGCATGTTCGCGCTGTCGTGGCTGGACACGCGGCGCCTGCCCGTCGCGGTCGACGACCCGCAGGCGTCGTGGATCTCCGCGGTGACCCGCACGAACGGCGTGATGATCTGGTTCGTGATCAACGACACCGGCCTGCATCTGCGCTGCCGCTACCCCGACACCCCCGAGGCGCGCGACTCCCTCACCCTCTGGCTGGATGCGGTGGAGAGCGAGCTCAGGGCGGCGGCGACCGCATCCGTTCCGGTCGCCGGCTGAACGGCGCTCACTCGGCGACGTGCACCCGGAAGTGGCGCAGAGTCAACGCGGACTCCAGATAGTGCTCCTCGCCCGGGAAGGTGACGGGCTCGGTGCGCCACTGCGCGCCCGCGTAGGCGATCAGATCCGCGTCGTCGCGCCAGGCCGAGACGTACTGGATGCGGCGCGACTCCGCCTCATCGACCAGAACCTCGTGGCGCAGCAGACCCTGGTACCGATCGGGGAAGTCGGCGACGAGCTCGTGCAGCCGAGCCAGGAACTCCTGCTCGGCCCCGGCGCGGACGATGGCCTCGGATACGCGGAGGATCATGGCGGCAGGCTAGCGAGCCGCACGCCACGCGCGCCGCTCGATGCCTGCCAATCCGGCGCACCTGGCGGACGGATGGTGGCGACGGCCTCCCGCACCGAGTGGCACCGCCCGGCTACGGTGGCGGTTATGACTGCGCCCGAGAGCACCACGCGCGACGCCCGCTTCTTCGGACAGCCCTGGGCACTGGCCCACGTGTTCGGCGTGGAGATGTGGGAGCGCTTCAGCTTCTACGGCATGCAGGGGATCCTGCTGATCTACCTGTACTACTCCGCGACCGAGGGCGGGCTCGGCCTCGACAAGGCCGTCGCGACCGGCATCGTCGGCGCCTACGGCGGCGCCGTGTACCTCTCGACGATCCTCGGCGCCTGGATCGCCGACCGCCTGCTCGGCTCCGAGCGTGTCCTGTTCTTCAGCGCGATCGTGATCATGGCAGGGCACATCGCGCTCGCCGTGCTGCCCGGCTTCGTCGGCGTGGGCATCGGCCTCGCCCTCGTGGCGCTCGGCTCCGGTGGGCTGAAGGCCAACGCCACCTCCGTCGTCGGCACCCTGTACACGGACGACGACCCGCGTCGCGACGGCGGGTTCTCGCTGTTCTACCTGGGCATCAATCTCGGCGCCTTCTTCGGGGCGCTGCTGACCGGGCTGCTGCAATCGCTCGCCGGATTCCACTGGGGCTTCGGCCTCGCGGCGGTCGGCATGGCCGTCGGCCTCGTGCAGTACTCCTTCGGGCGTCGCCAGTTGCCCGCCGAGGCGCGCGCCGTGCCGAACCCGCTGCCGCGCGAGCGGCGCGCCCTGTGGATCGGGATCGCCGCGGCCGGCGTCGTCGCCATCGCGGCGAGCGTCGTGCTCGGCATCGTGCGCGCCGACAACCTGGCTCTCGTCGTCATCGTCGTCACGATCGTGGCCGCGATCGCCTACTTCGCCGTCATCCTGAGCTCGCGGCGGATCGAGGCGACCGAGCACTCACGGGTCTACGCGTTCATCCCGTTGTTCGTCGTCAGCGTCGGTTTCTGGTCGCTCTACCAGCAGCAGTTCACCGTGCTGACGATCTACTCGGACGAGCGGCTCAACCGCGACCTGTTCGGCTGGGAGATGCCCGTGTCGTGGGTGCAGTCGATCAACCCGGTGTTCATCATCCTGCTCTCCGGAGTCTTCGCGGCCCTGTGGACGAAGCTCGGCCGGCGACAGCCGTCGACGCCCGTGAAGTTCGCGATCGGTGCGATCGTCATGGGTGTCGCGTTCTGGCTGTTCCTCATCTGGGCGAACGGCGGACAGAACGCCACACCGCTGCTGGGTGTCATCGGCATCCTGTTCGTGTTCACCGTCGCGGAGCTGTTCATCTCGCCCATCGGTCTGTCGGTCTCGACGAAGCTCGGGCCGACGATCTTCCACACGCAGATGGTCGCGCTGTTCTTCCTGTCGGTGGCACTGGGCACGGCGATCGCCGGCGCGCTCGGCGAGTTCTACGACCCCGACAACGAGATCGGGTACTTCTCGATCCTCGGTGCGATCGCGATCGGACTCGGCGTCGTCCTGCTCCTGGCCGTGAAGCCGGTGCTGCGGCTCATGAAGGGCGTCCGCTGAGCGCTCAGACGCGGCGCAGCTCGTCGCTGACCCGACCGGCGGTGGCCACGAGCGCCGGCAGGTAGTGCTGCACCAGGTGCTCGACGCTGTCGCGGGTCGCCGACGACGAGACGTTGATCGCGGCCGCGACCTGGCCGCTGCCATCGCGCACGCCGACGGCGATCGAGCGGAGCCCCGCCTCGAGCTCGCCGTCCACCACGGCCCACCCCTGGGCCGCGACCCGGTCGAGCTCGGCGCCGAGGCGCGCCTCATCCGTCAGGGTCCGGTCGGTGAGCGGATGCAGGTGCGCCAGCGCGTCGGCGCGCGCGGATGCGGGAAGCGCCGCCAGCAGGACCCGCCCCATGCTCGTGGCGTATGCCGGGAACCTCGTGCCGATGGTGATGCGCACGCTCATGATGCGCCGGGCCGGCACACGGGCAATGTAGACGATGTCGGCGCCGTCGAGCACCGCCGCCGACACGCTCTCCCCCACCTCGCGCGAGAGCAGCTCGAGGTGCGGCTGGAGGACTTCAGGCAGCGACAGTGACGACAGGTAGCTGAAGCCGAGCTCGAGCACCCGCGGCGTGAGGGCGAACAGTCGTCCGTCGCTGCGCACGTAGCCGAGGCTCACGAGGGTGTGCAGAAAGCGGCGGGCTGCCGCGCGCGTGACCTCGGCACGGCGCGCGACGTCGCTCAGGGTGAGCTCTGCGTGATCGGCGTCGAACGCGCGGATGACAGCGAGGCCGCGGGCGAGGGACTGCACGAACTCGCCGGATGCATCGCCCTGCTCGCTCATCCGCTCACCATATCCGCGCCGGTCACCGCTCGAGAACGACCGCGAGGCCCTGTCCGACCCCGATGCAGATGGCAGCGACCGCGACGCCTCCGCCGCGACGGGCGAGCTCGTGTGCGGCATGGCCGATGATCCGGCCGCCGGACGCGCCGAGAGGGTGACCGATCGCCAGCGCGCCACCGTGGACGTTCAGCCGTTCCGGATCCAGGTCGGGCCAACCGGCGCGGCAGGCGAGGCTCTGCGAGGCGAACGCCTCGTTCAGCTCGACGACGTCGACGTCGTCCCACGTGAAGCCGGCGCGGGCGAGCGCCTTGTTCGCGGCTTCGATGGGCGCGATCGGGAACACATCGGGGTCGACGCCGTGGGCGGCACGAGCGGCGATGCGCGCCAGCGGCTCGCCCGGCAGGGCCCCCTCCGCCGCGACGAGCACGGCGGAGGCGCCGTCGTTGATGGGCGAAGAGTTGCCCGCGGTGACCGTGCCGTCTCCGTCCGACGCGAACAGCGCGCGCAGACCCGCGAGCTTCTCGACCGAGGTATCGGGCCGGATGCTCTCATCGCGGGCCAGTTCTGCCCCGGGGACCTGCACGATCTCGCCGTCGTACACGCCCGCGGCCCACGCCTCGGCAGCCAGACGGTGCGAGCGCGCGGCGAACGCATCCTGCGCCTCGCGGGAGATCCCCCACTTGCGCGCGATCTTCTCCGCCGACTCTCCGTTGCTGATCGTCCACGGCTTCGGCAGCGCGGGGTTGGTCATGCGCCAGCCGATCGCCGTGTTCCACAGCGTCTGGTTGCCCACGGCGGGCCACGGCTTCGCCGACTTCTCGACGACGAAGGGGGCGCGGCTCATCGACTCGACACCACCGGCCAGGATGATGTCGGCATCGCCGGACTCGATCGCACGGGACGCCTGGATGACGGCCTCCACGGATGAGGCGCACAGGCGATTGACGGTCGCACCGGTCACTGTGGTCGGGAATCCCGCCAGCAGCGCGCCGAAACGGGCGACGTTGCGGTTGTCCTCGCCCGCCTGGTTCGCGTCACCGAAGATCACATCGTCGATCCGCGCCGGGTCCAGCCCCGCGCGCTCGACGGCGGCGCGCATGACGAGCGCGGCGAGGTCGTCCGGCCGGGTGCCGGAGAGCGCGCCTCCGGCCCGCCCGAACGGTGTGCGCACGGCGTCGTAGATGAAACTGGCGGTCATTTCTCCTCCTCGGACGCGGATGCGGCCGCATCCGTCGCATCGATGAGCGCGAGCCCGGTGAGCTCGCGCAGCTGCTCGAGCGTGTTGTCGCCGAACGCCTCGGTGACGGCGAAGCCCGCCTCCGTGACCTCGAAGACCGCGTGGTCCGTGTACACGCGCGAGACGCAGCCCACGCCGGTGAGCGGGTACGTGCAGGCGGCGACGAGCTTCGGCTCGCCGGCGCGGGTGAGCAGATCGGTCATGACGTAGACCGATTTGGCGCCGATCGCGAGATCCATCGCACCGCCGACGGCGGGGATCGCACCGGGCTCCCCCGTCGACCAGTTCGCCAGATCGCCGTTCTGCGCGACCTGGAACGCCCCGAGCACGCACACGTCGAGGTGTCCGCCGCGCATCATGGCGAAGGAGTCGGCATGGTGGAAGTACGCGGCACCCGCGACGGCCGTGACCGCCTGTTTGCCGGCGTTGATGAGGTCCGGGTCGATACGGCCGGGCTCTGGCGCCGGTCCCATCCCCAGCAGACCGTTCTCGGTGTGAAGCACGATCTCGCGGTCGGCGGGCAGGTGGTCGGCGACGAGCGTCGGCGCGCCGATGCCGAGGTTCACGACCGCGCCGTCGGGGATGTCGGCGGCGATGCGGCGGGCGAGATCCGCGCGGGGGATGCGGGTGGTCATCGCTGCTCCTGGTTCTCGAGGGGTCGGCCTTCCAGGTCGGTGCCGCCGACGAACACGCCGTCCTTCAACCAGCGCCGCTCGCCGACCGCGACTACACGGTCGACGTAGAGCCCGGGCGTGACGACCTTCTCCGGATCGATCGAACCCAGCGGCACGATCTCGTCCACCTGGACGATCGTGGTCGTGGCGGCGGCCGCCATGATGGGTCCGAAGTTGCGGGCGGTCTCGCGGTAGACCAGGTTGCCCCATCGGTCAGCCGCGCGCGCCGAGACCAGCGCGTAGTCCGCGCGGATGGGGTGCTCGAGCACGTAGGTGCGCCCGTCGATCTCGCGGTGCTCCTTGCCCTCGGCGAGCGCCGTGCCGACGCCGGTCGGCGAGAAGAAGGCCCCGATGCCCGCGCCTGCGGCACGGATGCGTTCGGCGAGGTTGCCCTGCGGGACGAGTTCGAGCTCGATCCGGCCGGAACGATAGAGGTCGTCGAAGACCCAGGAGTCGGATTGGCGGGGGAAGGAGCAGACGATACGACGCACGCGTCCGGCTGCGAGCAGCGCCGCGAGGCCGGTGTCGCCGTTGCCCGCGTTGTTGTTGACGATCGTGAGGTCGCTCGCGCCGTGCGCGATGAGGGCGTCGATGAGCTCCACGGGCTGGCCGGCACGGCCGAACCCGCCGATCATCACGGTGGAGCCGTCTTCGATCCCGGCGACCGCCGATGCGATGTCGGCGACAGTCTTGTCGATCACACATCCCCCTTCGGAAGTGTTCGCTTTGCGAACGCGGGTGCGTCTAGCGAACATCATATGACGACCCCTCGCCGAGCACCACCCCCCATCCCCCTGTTCGAGGGACCCGAATCGCGCCTTCGGGGCCGAAAACGCCGCGTTTCGCGTCTCTCGAACATGCGAGGAAGCGAAGGGGATCGCATTGGCTATTGTGCATAGCTTGAAGGCTATGTATTGTTCACAGCATGACCTCTTCCTTCTCCTCAGCCCCCTCGACGCAGCACCTCCGCGTCGAGGGCGGCGAGATCGGCTTCGACGTCGCGGGCGAAGGCCCGCTCCTGCTGCTCGTCCCCGGAATGGGCGAGCTGCGCTCCTCGTACCGGCACCTCGCCCCCCTGCTCATCGCGCGGGGCTACCGCGTCGCCACCGCCGACCTCCGCGGCCACGGCGACAGCTCCGCAGGCTTCGACAGCTACGGCGACGTGCCCACCGCGGCCGACATCGCCGCACTCGTGCGGCACCTCGGCGCCCCCGCGACGATCGTCGGCAACTCGATGGCGGCCGGCGCAGCGGTGATCGTCGCCGCCGAGCACCCCGAGCTCGTGTCGGGGCTCGTGCTCGTCGGGCCGTTCGTGCGCACCCCGCCGAGCCAGAGCGCGGTCGCGGCCCTGATGTTCCGGATGCTGATGGCCCGCCCCTGGGCCGTCGCCGCATGGAACGCCTACCTCCCCACCCTGTACGCGGGCGCGAAGCCCGCCGACTTCGAGGCCTACCGCGCCGCGATGATCCGGGCGATGCGGCGTCCGGGCTACGCGCGGGCGTTCCGCCTCACCACGCGCACCGACCACGGTGACGCCGAACGGAGCCTTGTGCGCGTCACCGCGCCCGCGCTGGTCGTCATGGGCGGCGCCGACCCCGACTTCGCCGACCCCGCCGCCGAGGCGACGTGGATCGCGCAGACCCTGCACGGCGAGAGCGTCATGATCGAGGATGCCGGCCACTACCCGCAGTCACAGCAGCCCGAGCGCACGGCCGACGCCATCCTCGCGTTCCTGCACGAGGGGGACCACCATGCCTAGGGCCGGACTCACGCCCGCGATCGTCATCGAACGCGCCGCCGCCCTGCTCGACGCTCCGGATGCGGGGCCGTTGAGCTTCGCCGCGCTCGCCGACGACCTCGGCGTTCGCGCGCCGTCGCTCTACAAGCACGTCGACGGGCTCTCGGGACTGGAACGCGGCGTCATGCTGCGCGCCAAGACCGAGCTGGGGCACACGCTCGCCCGCGCGACGGTGGGCCGCTCCCGCGGCGACGCCATCCGCGCGATGGGACATGCCTACCGCGACTGGGCACTCGCCCACCCGGGCCAGTACCCGCTCACGATCACCGCACCGGTGGCGGGCGACGAGGAGGACGAGCGAGCCTCCGCATCCGTTCTCGAGGTGGTGACGGGCGTGCTCGTCGGCTACGGGCTCGAGGGCGACGACGCGATCGACGCGATCCGCTTCCTGCGCGCGAGTCTCCACGGCTTCCTCTCGCTGGAGACCTCGCACGCGTTCGAGCTCCCCGTCGATATCGAGCGCACCTTCGCGCGGACGATCGACACCGTCGCCGCGTCCTTCGAGACGTGGGGCAGGGCATGAGTACCGCCGCGCATCACCGGGCGACGGTGCCTTCGACGCCGGTGCCTCTGCTCCACCGCGTCGAGGGCGCGGCCATCGCCGTCGCCACGGTGGTCGTGTTCGTGACGGCGGGTTTCGCGTGGTGGTGGCTGGCCGCGCTCTTCCTGCTGTTCGATGTGTCGATGCTGGGCTACGCGTTCGGCATCCGGATCGGCGCGCTCGTCTACAACCTCGGCCACAACTACGCGGCGCCTCTGGCACTGCTGGGTCTCTACGCCGCATTGGCCGCCGCCGGCATCGCAACGCCCGCCCTCGCCGTCATCGCCGCCTGCTGGCTGTTCCACGTCGGTGCAGACCGCGCCCTCGGTTACGGGCCCCGCCCGAGGGCGTGGGCGGATGCGGGCGCCACCGCCGCCCGGTGACATTTGTCACCCCGGGCGATGACGCGTCGACACTGCCCCGGCGGCTGGCGGACTGATGTCCTGAAGGGGCGATGTCACCTGCGTCGCGCAGGAGACCCGCACCTCAGGACACCATGAAGAAACGCACCAGGATCACGCTCACCGTCGCCGCAGCCCTCGTCCTCGCACCGGCGGTCGCCGTGGGCGCGATGGCCGCCGTGAACGCCATCGCCACGGACTCCGAAGCCGCCCGGATCGAGTCCTACGGACAGCGCGTGAGCGTCGAGGGCCGCGCCATGAACGTCGTCATCAGCGGCGACCACGACCAGACCATCGTGCTGCTGCCCGGGCTCGGAACGGCAGCCCCCGGCCTCGACTTCGCTCCCCTCATCGACCAGCTCGACGACGACTACCGTGTCATCGCCGTCGAGCCGTTCGGCACCGGGCTCAGCGACGGCACCGACGTTCCCCGCACCTCCGAGAACATCTCCCGGGAGGTGCACGCGGCTCTCCAGCAGCTCGGCGTGCGGGAGTACGTGCTGATGGGCCACTCGATCGCCGGGATCTACGCACTCACCCACGCCGAGCTCTTCTCCGACGAGGTGACCGCCTTCGTGGGCATCGACAACAGCGTGCCGGATCAGCCGGGATCGGCGGAGCCCATCCCCACGGACGCACTGGTGCTGCTCAACGACCTCGGCGTCACGCGCGCGCTGCAGGCCGTCTCGCCGGATCCCTACGAAGGGCTCCCCTACGACGAGCGGGCCAAGCAGCAGATGCGCATGCTCTCCGCCCGCAACACGACGGCCCCGACCATAGTCGACGAGATGCAGCACGCGAGCCGGAACTTCGCGGACGCCAGCGGGGCGCGATTCGCCGCATCCCTCCCGGCGCTGCTGTTCGTGCGGGAGAACGACACGGATGTGGCCGACTGGGTGTCGCTGCACGAACGCCAGGCGGCATCGGTCGACCGCGGCGAGCTGGTGACCATGACCGGGGACCACTATCTGCACCACACGCTCGCGGCGCAGATCGCCGCCGAGACGAAGCGGTTCCTCGACGGCTGACGCGCCGCGGGCGGTGGGGAATCGCACTCCCCCACCGCCCGCGTCGACGCCGTCCGGGTCAGGCGTCGATCTCGCTCCTGTCGGCGGAGCGCCGACGCAGGCGCACGGCCACGACGACGAGAACGAGGGCCAGCAGCAGGGGCAGAACGACGCGGACCGTCATGGCCAGACCGCCCCACTCCTGCACGTCGCCTTGGACGGCCGTGCCGCCCACGACGTTCCACGTGACCAGCAGCGCCGAGACGAACGCGCCGACGTAGATGGTTCCGGTCTTGTGGAAGAAGTACGTCGACAGAGCGCCGACGACCGCCAGCACGACGATGAACGGATACCCGATGATCGTGAGGAGCGACTCGCCCGGGAGCGCCAGCTCACCGCCGACGAAGAGCGGGACGTAGTTGATGATCTCCAGCACGACGAAGCCCGCGGGCAGCACGATCGCGGAGGCGACCATCTCCGAGCGCATCGACGAGGAACGCCCGGTCCACCGCAGCGTCCGGTGGAGCGTGAAGGTGAGCATCAGGAAGAACGCCGTGAAGGGCAGCAGGTACAGGGTGAACAGCGCGAAGCGCGTCGCCGTCAACGGCTGCAGCTGCAGGACGTAGAAGCGGAAGTCGCTCTTGAACAGCCAGTCGGAGATCACCACGAGCAGGTAGGCCGCACCCACGCTCAGCAGTGAGAGCACCGCGGCCCGGCCGATCAGAGCGCCGCGGCGAAGCGCCGGCGCACCCTCCGCCTCGGGCGCGCGCACGGCTGCGAGCGGGTTGCGACGCCGCTGCACCCCCGCCGTGACCGCGTAGATCGCGAGGCCGATGAGCCCGTTCAGCAGCGCCCAGACGACGATGCCCGTCGAGTAGGACTGTCCGAACACGGGACCTGCCGGGATCCACGCCGCACCCCAGGTGTTGAACCAGAAGAAGGTGAACGCCGGGATGCCGGTCGTGAGGATCGCCGACACGATCCACGGCCATCCCCATCGGCTCCCCGCCGCCGCAGGCACGGGCCGACGGATCGCCGAGAAGAAGCCGGTCGCCAGCAGGAGCCCGCCCGTGGCGAAGATCACGAGCACGCCGCCGATCATCGCGACGAGGGTGCCGAGCTCCTTGATCCACCAGGTCTGACCGACCGCGTCGTGACCGCCCTCGAGGGTCTTGTCGAACCACGCCACGATCTCCTGGGTCACGGCGGGATCGTGCGTCACGCCCGGGTGGTTGTTGGCCGGGCGCAGGAGTTCGCGCGCGGTGCCGTCGTCGATCGAGCCGTACAGCTGGCCGGGGACGACGGGTTCATCGGTGCCGAAGAGGGTCATGAGCTTCGGGCTGGAGGTCAGATCCCGCGTGTTGGGCGAGGCCCACATGGACCCGGAGAACTCCTCCCACTCGGCGAAGACGACGAGGGTGTTGCGCGGGAAGTCGGGGGTCCCTTCGGGACCGAAGAAGCCGGTGGCGGAGTCCAGCAGGACCATGGACGCGTATCCCTCGGGGAACGCGGCCGCCGCGTTCATGATGGTCGAGCCGCCGAGCGAATGCCCCTCGAGGCCGATGTTGTCGGGGTCGACGATGTCGAGGGCCCGGAGGTACGCGAGGCCCGCGGGACCGTTGAAGCCGTTGCCGAACGCGGGAGCATCCGAACGACCGTGCCCTGCCTGGTCGAGGGCGAGCACGACGTAGCCACGACGGCTCAGCTCGACCGCGTTCGCGGTCTGCATCTCTCGGGAGTTGACGTAACCGTGCACCGCGAGCACCGCGGGCGCCGGAGTCTCGGGCGTGGCCGTGGCGGGGACGTACAGCAGCCCGGACACACTCGTGCCCGCGGTGCCGGTGAAGGTGACGTCGCGTACCTGGACGGAACCCGCCGATGTCTGCACGAGGGCGGCCGTGGCACCGCCGGCCAGAACGAGAGCCACCGCGATCGCGAACAGCGACCACAGCCTCACGAGGGATCGGGGAGAGGACATGGGAACCAACTTCCTTGTTGTGTGCGAAGGGCGGTCGGGGTCGTCTGCGCCCGGCCTGCCTCGGAGTGTAGGGATGCGACGGCACGGAGAACGGACGGCGACGCGCTTCTGCACCGATGTGCATGCGTGCACATCATTTTCACGTACATTCGGCTCATTTGCTGCACATCGGTTCTTCCCCGGCAACTCGGGTGCCACGTGGGCAACCGGCGACAGCGACGGCGTGCACGACCTGAGACGATCGATGCATGGACGCCCTGCATCCCGTCGACCTCGAGGCGTGGCCGCGACGCCAGCACTTCGAGCACTACCTCCGCACCGTGCCCTGCTCGTACGCGATCACCGTCGAGGTCGACGCGACGGAGTTCGCCGCCGCCGTCCCACGGACTGGACGACGCACCTACATCTCGCAGATCTGGGCGCTGGCCCGGCTCGTCAACCGCCACGACGAGTTCCGGATGACGCTGGACGGCTCAGGCGCACCGGCCGTGTGGGAGCAGACCCATCCCTCCTTCACGACCTTCAACGCCGAACGCGAGACCTTCGCGAGCGTCTGGACGCCCTTCGATCCGGACTACGCCGCTTTCCACGAGGCCGCCGCGGAGGTCGTCGCGGAGCACGCCGGATCCACCGAGTTCTTTCCGCAGGGCGCGCCGCCGCCGAACAGCTTCGACGTCTCGAGCCTGCCGTGGACGGCGTTCACCGGCTTCACCCTGAACATCGACGGCGGCTCGCAGCATCTCGCTCCGATCTTCACGCTCGGTCGCTACGTCGAACGGGAAGGGCGGCTGCTCCTGCCCCTCGCGATCCAGATCCACCACGCCGTCGCAGACGGGTTCCACACGGCGCGTCTGATCACCGAGTTCCGCGAGCTCCTCGCCGAGCCCGCCTGGGTGACCGACTGAGATCCGGGCGCGACCGGCAGAATGGGCACATCATGGTGCCGCGCGAGGAGTCGATGGGTCCGCAGGGGCCCGACCTCGTCTACGGGTGGCTGAATCCCGCATCCGCTGAGAAGGACGCGCGGGACAACGACGACGTCATCGTCGTATCGGGGATGACGGGCGAACCCCCGTCCGTGCGGGCGAGCTTCGCTCTCGGCGCGTTGGAGGTCGCTCTCGTCGCGGGCGGAGCGGTCGAGGTCGAGCCGTGGGAGACCTCGCGCCAGTGGCAGGGCGTCGTCGTGGGCTACCTCGTCTCGGGCTCGATGCGCGTCTCGCAGGAGGAGCGTACGGTCGATCTGGCACCCGGCGACGTCGTGCTCTACACCGGCGCCCACGGCTACCGCATCAGCGCGCCGGATGCGCACGAGTACCTGCTCGTGCGCATCCCGACCTCCGTCCTGGCGCTGCGCCACGGCGAGCTGACGACGCTGCTCGCCGCCGACCTCACCTCGCTGGGCGCCACACGCCTGCTCCGGGCGGTGATGTCGACCCTGGCCTCGCCGGATTCCCGACCGTCCGACGCCGCTGCCGGTCATGTCGCGGACGCGCTCGTCGCCGCCGTGCACGCGGTGCTCGCCGACGGCCGCGCGCCCGGCACCGCGACCGTGCTCTCGCTGTTCCACTCGCTCGTGCTGTGGATCGAGGAGCATCTCCAGGATGCGGAACTCGACGCCGTGCGCATCGCACGAGCGCACGAGCTGTCGCCCCGCACGGTGCGGCGAGTGTTCGCCGCCAACGGCGTGACGGTGTCGAGTCTCGTGCGCGAGCGCCGCCTCGAGCGCATCCGCGACGAACTCGTCGACCCCGGCCACGCCCGCGAGAGCATCGGCACGATCGCCGCGCGCTGGGGGTTCCCCGACCCCGCCACCCTCTCGAGCGCCTTCACACGACGGTACGGCGCCTCGCCGCGACGGTACCGCGCCGACCTGCAACGACAGGGACAGCCCGGCGCCGCCGACTGATCATTCCTCGGCGAAGACGTCCTTGACGATGCGGAACGCGGTGTTCGCCGCGGGCACGCCGCAGTAGATCGCCGACTGCAGCACGACCTCGACGATCTCGTCACGGCTCAGTCCGTTGCGCTGCGCGGCGCGCACGTGCATCGCGAACTCCTCGTGGTGGCCGAGGGCGATGAGCGCCGTCAGCACCGCGATCGAGCGGTCGCGCCGGGCCAGACCCGGCCGCGACCAGATGTCGCCCCACGCGTAGCGCGTGATGAGGTCCTGGAAGTCCGCTGTCTCGGGTGCCGTGCCGGCGACCGCGCGATCGACGTGCGCGTCGCCGAGCACCTCGCGGCGCACCCGCATCCCGTCGTCGTAACGCTGCTCGTCGGTGCGGCCCTCACCGTTCGGCCGGCTCATCGCGCGACCTCGCGGAAGAACTCGCGCAGCACGGCCGCGGTCTGCTCAGGCTGTTCGGCCGGCGGGAGGTGCGCGGCAGACTCGATCACCGCGACGCGCCCGTCGCGGACGCCCTCGGCGATCTCGACGCTCTTCGCCTCCGGCGCCACCTGGTCGTCGCGCCCGAACACCGCGAGCACGGGAGCCGCGATCTCGCCCAGCCGCGGGCGCACGTCGTACGCGGCGAGCGCTTCGCAGCACCGGGCGTACCCCTCGTCGTCCGCATCCTGCAGCGCGTGCAGCAGCCGGCCGCTCAGCTCCGGGCGGCGCTCGATCGAGCCCGGGGCGAACCAGCGCTGCGCCGAGCCGATGATCACCGACGAGGTGGACTGGGCGCGCACCTGGGCCGCCCGTTCGTGCCAGCTCGCCGCATCTCCCAGCTGAGCGCCGGAGGCGACGATCGCCGCGCCGCGCACGAGGCTCGCATGGCGCAGGAGCAGTTCGAGTCCGGTCGCGCCGCCGAGCGACACTCCCGCGTAGAGGATGCGGTCGCCGCCGATCGAGCGGACGGCATCGGCGACGGCATCGGCGATCTCGGCGACCGTGAACGGCGCGGTCGCCGCGGGCGCAGCTCCGTGGCCGGGAAGATCCCAACTCACGACGCGGTAGTCGTCCACGAGGAGAGGCACCACGTCCTCCCACAGGATCGTCGACGTGCCCAGCGACGGACCGAGCACGACCAGCGGCGCGTCGGCAGGGCCGGTCGGCTCGGTCAGGGCGATCACGGGTTGCGTCATGCAGGCTCCTCCGTCGGCGCTTCGATGCTCTCGCGGGCCGCATCCGCCGGCGCGTCGGCGACAGCCCGGTCGACGAGGGCACCCGCGAGTCCCGTGTAGGCGGCGGGATCCAGCAGGGCGTCGACGTCGTCGGCGGGATGCGGCGCGCCGGGCACCCGATCGAGCGCCGCCTCGAGCGCCTCGCGCACGAGCGCGCGGAGGTCGCCGCCGGCGGTCGCGGCCCCGACGATGCGGCGCACCTCGTCGGACCCGATCACGGGCGAGAGCACGAGGGACAGCCGTTCCGACACCAGTAGGCCGTCGGTCGCGGCGAGCGCACGGGCCACGGCGCCCTCGTCCACCTGCAGTCCGGTCACGAGCGCAAGGGTCGTCTCGGCGGCACCGAGCGCGAGGCGCAGCAGTTCCCGCAGCGTCGGCCACTCCGCGTGCCACGCCCCGTCGGGGCGCTCGTCCGCGGCGAGCGCGGCCGCGAGGTGCAGCGTTGCTCCCAGCTGCGGCGCACGCAACGCCGCCGAGCGTACGAGCACGGCACCGGTGGGGTTGCGCTTCTGGGGCATCGCACTCGACCCGCCCCCGACGCCCTCCGCGAGCTCGCCGATCTCGGTGCGCGAGCCGGTGGCGACATCCGTGGCGAGCTTGCCCACTGCGTCGATCGCCTGCACGAGTGCATCGCCGAGCTCGGTCACGGGCCATCGCGAGACGTGCCACGGCGCGTCCGGGGCGGCGAGCGCGAGCTCTGCGGCATACGCGGACGGAAGAGCGGCTGCCGCATCCGTTCCGCCGATCTCGACGAAGGATGCGAGGGTGCCGCCCGCGCCTGCCAGCTGCGCGGGAAGCTGCTCGACGGCGTCGCCGAGCCGGACGCGTGCGCGTGTGACACCGCGCAACCATCCCGCGGCGCGGGCGCCCACGGTGGTCGGCACGGCCTGCTGCGTCAGCGTGCGGGCGGCGGCGACCGTGTCGCGGTGGACGACGGCGAACCCGGAGAGCTGCGCCTCGACCTGCCGCAGCACCCCCAGCAGGTGCAGCCCCGCACGCCGGGAGACCAGCATGAGCGCCGAGTCGAGGATGTCCTGGCTCGTGGCGCCGCGGTGCAGCCACGGACGTACCTGGATCGACGCGCGATCGTCGAGCCGGGCGATGAGCGGGATGACCGGATTCCCGCCCGCGACGGCCGCGCTCGCCAGCCGGGCGGTGTCGAGCCAGTCGGCATCGACGAGCGTGCCGCCCCCGGACCACCCGAACTCCTCGGATGCGGCCGTGGCGACGGCATCCGGCGCGACACCGACGCCCGCCCAGGCCCGCACGAGGGCGACCTCGGCGGTCACGAGGGCGGCAGCCACGGCATCGTCGGCCACGAGAGCGTCGTGCGACACCGTCACCGGGGACAGCAGCCCGACATCCGTGAAGGGCGCCCCGGGTTCGTCAGAAGGCAAGGAAAACGGTCTCCTTCTCGCCCTGCAGGTGGATGTCGTGGGTGAGATCACCCTCGGGCGTGCGCGTCGCGATGAGCGTAGCGCGCTCATGGGGCTCCAGCGAGGCGAGCAGCGGATCCACTGCGAGCAGCTCCTCGTCGTCGGGCAGGTAGATGCGGGTGTGCAGCTTGTTCGGGAGCCCGCGTGCGAAGACGACGGCCGCGAAGAACGGCGCCTTGCCGTCGATCGGACCGGGGTTGCGCGTCCAGAAGTCGTACGCGCCCTCATCCGTCGTGAAGCTGCGGCCGAAGCCGGTGAAGGTGTGGTCGTCGCGGCGACGTGAACCGCGCGCACGGGAGATCGTGCCGTCGGTGTCGGCGCCCCAGATCTCGATCACGGCGTCGGGGATCGGAGCCCCGGCTCCGTCGTAGATCGTGCCCGACAGCACGATCGCGCCGCTGGAGTGCGGGAAGACCACCTCGTGCATCTTGGGGTACTCGAGGCCGAAGGCGAAGAAGGGGCCGACCGTCTGGCCGGAGGTCGCGGGAAGGCGCGTGGCTTCGGACATCTCAGTGCTCTCCCTCGGGCTCGAACCAGGTGGCATCCGGGCCGTCGACCACGATGTCCCACCGGTAGCCCATCGAGAACTCGGGCACCGTGAGGTCGTGGTCGTAGGCGGCGACGAGGCGGTCGCGATCGCGCTGATCGCGGATGGTGTTGTAGATCGGGTCGAGCGCGAACAGCGGGTCGCCGGGGAAGTACATCTGCGTGATCAGGCGCTGCGTGAAGCCGCCGCCGAAGAGCGAGAAGTGGATGTGGGCGGGCCGCCAGGCGTTGATGTGGTTCTTCCACGGGTACGGGCCGGGCTTGATGGTGGTGAACATGAAGCCGCCGTCGTCGCCCGTGATGGTGCGACCGGCGCCGGTGAAGTTCGGATCCAGCGGAGCGGGGTGCTGGTCGCGCTGATGGATGTAGCGGCCGGCCGCGTTGGCCTGCCAGATCTCGACGAGCTGGTTGGCCAACGGACGGCCCCAGCTGTCGAGCAGGCGCCCCGTCACGGTGATGCGCTCGCCCTGCGGCTCGCCGCGGTGCTGGAGGGTCAGGTCGGACTCGATCTGCGCGACGTCGCGCTGACCATAGGCGGGCGAGAACAGCTCGATGGTCTCGGGATCGACGAGCCGCGGGTTCTTGGTGGGGTGGCGCAGCAGGCTCGAGCGGTAGGGCGCGAAGTCGTAGAGCGTGGTGGGCACGTCCTCGCCGGCGGCCACGCGGCGTGCGGCGTCGGCGTGCGCGTCGGCGATCTCCTGGTTGATCTTCGACTGCGTCGGCATGTCGGCCGAGGCCAACAGCGACTCGGGAGCCGCAGCCTGGGGCGGAGGGGTGGACATGGAACCGTCTCCTTCGACGTCACACGGGTGGGGTGTCCAGCGTTGCATCGGCGGGCCGCATCCGACCGCCGTGATTCTCATTCAGTGAGAATCTGATCCGCGGAGAGCCTTCGTCAGGTCCTTCGCCGCCTGGACGACCAGAGGAGCGAGACGTCGCTCGTCGGCGCCGTCGAGGTGTGTGACGACGCCGAGCGCGGTGGCCGGGAGCCCGGAGATCGTGCCGAGAGCGGCGGCGACCGAGATGTTGCCGAGCGTCATCTCCTCGCGGGTCACGGCGTAGCCACGGCGGCGAGTGAGCCCGATGTCGGCGCGGAGCACGTCGGGGTCGGTGATCGAGTGCCGCGTCTCGGGCACGAGAGGGGCGGCGAGGTACGTGTCGAGCCAGCCCTCGTCGCACGTCGCGAGCAGCGCACGACCCACCCCCGTCGTGTGCAGCGGGTGCCGCCCGCCCGCGCGCCCGAGGGTCGGAACCGAGGCGCGCCCGGTGATCCGCCCCGCGAACAGCACGACCCCCTCCGGCGGGGTCGGAGCCTCGAGCACCGCGAGGTGGACGTTCTCCCCCGTCGCCTCGTACAGCCGCACGAGGTGGGGCAGCGACTGCTCCCGCAGCCGCAGTGCGAGAGGCGAGAGCTCGCCGAGCTCCCACATCCGCGCTCCGACGGCGTACGTGTGCGCCGAGGTGCGTTCGACGAGGCCCTCGCCGATGAGCTGCGCGAGGAGGCGATGCACCGTGGAAAGCGGCAGGCCCGCACGTTCGGCGAGCTCGGCGGCGGTGAGCTCGGGGGCGTCTTCATCGAATGCCCGCATGAGCGCCATCGCCCGACGCAGCACGCCATCCGCCATGCCCTCACCCTAGCCGCGGGGGTGCCGCGCGGGCGCATGTCCCACTTGCCGCAGCGCATGTCCCACTTGCCGCAGCGCATGTCCCACTTGCCGCAAGAATCGACCCCCAAACCTGCAGAAAGTGGGACATGCGCGACGGGGACCTGCAGAAAGTGGGACACGGGATGCGGGGAGGATGCGTGAGATGGTGGCGGCATGGCCAACTCACCGAGCGGCGACTCGATGACGGCACGCATCGTGCGCGTGCTCGAGACGTTCACCGCCGACCGCACGGTGCAGACAGCGGCGGAGATCGGCCGGCGCGCGCAGCTTCCCGCATCCACCGCGCACCGCATCGTCGACGACCTCGTCGCCGAGGGGCTGCTCGAGCGCGACGAGGAACGCCGCATCCGCATCGGCATGCACCTGTGGGAGCTCGCCCTGCGCAGTTCGACGGCGCTGCGGCTGCGGCAAGCGGCGCTTCCGGCGATGTCGGCCGTGCAGGACGTCGTCCGCGAGCACACGCAGCTGGCCGTGCTCGAGGCCGATGAGGCGCTGTTCGTCGAACGGCTCTCGCATCCGGATGCGGGTGCGAACATCACGCGCATCGCCGGCCGGCTTCCGCTGCACGCGTCGTCCGCGGGGCTCGTGCTTCTCGCCCACGCCCCCGCTGCCCTCCGCGAGCGGGTACTCGAGGCGCCCCTGCGACGCGTGGCCCGCGAGACCGTGACGGATGCCGCCGAGCTGCGCCGCATCCTCACCCGCATCCGGCGCGACGGGTACGTGATCGCGCCGGGTTCGATCGAGTCGGTGTCGACGGGGGTCGCCGTTCCGCTGCGAGAGGAGGGCGAGGTGATCGCGGCGCTGTCGGTCGTGCTGCCCCGCGACGCCGAGGCGGAGCGAGCCCTCCCGCCGCTGCGCACCGCCGCCGCCGAGATCGAGGCGGGACTGCGCGGCACCCGCGCCTGAGCGCACCCGGGCCCGGCGCCGCATCCCCGGGGCTGCGGTCCGCCCCGCATCCGCCACACTCTTCCGCATCCGCCACAGTTCGCGACTGCCGCATCTGCGCAAAGGTGTCGCAGCTGCGCAGATGCGACGCAACTCGGGCAGACCCCGGGACGACACCCACGAGTCCCATTCAACGGGAGAGTGCGGAATGGATGCGGGAGCGCGCGGCACACTGGTGCGCAGCATCAACAGGCCCGTCGTCGAAGGAGACGCCATGACCGTTACCCGCACCCGCGTCGCCATCGTCGGCGCCGGCCCCGCCGGACTCCTGCTCTCGCACCTGCTCGCCGATGCCGGCATCGAGTCGGTCATCGTCGACTCCCGCACGCGCGAGCAGATCGAGACCACCATCCGCGCCGGCATCCTCGAACAGGGGACCGTGGATCTGCTCGTTGCCAGCGGCGCCTCCACACGCGTGCTCACCGACGGCAACCGGCACGACGGCATCGAGCTGCGCTTCGCCGGCGAGGGCCACCGCATCGACTTCCCCTCCCTGACCGGCCGCAGCGTCTGGCTCTACCCGCAGCACGAAGTGCTCAAGGATCTCGTCGCCACGCGACTCGCCGCCGGTCAGGACCTGCGCTTCGAGGTGCGCGTCGACGCGGTGACGGACGCCGCATCCGATCGACCGCGCGTCATCGGCCAAGATGCCGACGGGCAGCGCGTGGAGATCGAGGCCGAGTTCGTCGTGGGCGCGGACGGCTCGCGCTCGGTCGTACGCCAGACGCTCGGCGGATCTGCGGCCGGGTCGTTCCGCGAGTACCCGTTCGCCTGGTTCGGCATCCTGTGCGAGGCGCCCCCGAGCTCCGAGGAGCTCATCTACAGCAATTCGGATGCGGGTTTCGCCCTCATCAGCCAGCGCAGCAGCACGGTGCAGCGCATGTACTTCCAGTGCGACCCCGAGGCCGACCCGGACGCACTGAGCGAGGCGCAGATCTGGGACGAGCTGCAGGCGCGCGTGCCCGGCACGACCCTCAACGAGGGACCCATCTTCCAGCGGGACGTGCTGCGCTTCCGCAGTTTCGTCGCCGGCGAGCTGCGCCGCGGCCGCGTCGCGCTGATCGGCGATGCCGCGCACACCGTCCCGCCGACGGGCGCGAAGGGCATGAACCTCGCCGTCGCCGACGTGGTGCTGCTCGACATCGCGCTGCGCGCGCTGCTGCTCTCCGGTGACGAACGACCGATCGACGCCTTCGCCGAGACGGCCTCGCGGCGGATCTGGAAGGCTCAGCACTTCTCGTGGTGGATGACCAGCATGCTCCACAACACCCCCGACGCATCCGACTTCGACCGTCGGCGGCAGCTCGGCGAGCTCCGCTCGATCATCGACTCGGATGCCGGCCGCACCTACCTCGCCGAGGCGTACACCGGCTGGCCCTTCGAGACGCGCCTCGGCTGACGCGCCGCGCCCGCCCCCACCGGGTACCGCGACATCCGCACGACCGCCCGCCCCCACTCTGCCCCAGCAGCCACACCGGGACCCATCCGCACCACGCGCCGTGCACACGTCGCACCGCCCCGGGCACATCCGCCGCGCGGAAGCGGGCGCTGCGGCCGCCGACAGGCAGGGTAGAGTCCGGTGCTCGTGAGCATCCAGACCCCCGGCGAGCGCCGAAGCCGACGCGGCCGGGCGTTCCTGCTGCTCATCGCCGTAGCGCTGGTCGCCGCGAACATGCGCGCGACCATCACGGGCGTCGGGCCGCTCCTCGAGGAGATCGCGGACGATCTCGGCACGACGACCGCAGCCCTCGGCTCCCTCGCCGCGGTGCCCCTGCTCGCCTGGGCGATCGTCTCGCCGCTGACCCACGGCCTGTCGCGCCGGTTCGGGATGTCGCGCGTGCTGCTGTGCGCCCTCATCGCGCTCGGGGCGGGAACGGCCTGGCGCTCGCTGCCGGGCACGGAGGTCAATCTGTGGCTCGGAACGGGCCTGATCGGCGCCTCCCTCGCCGTCGCCAACGTGATCATGCCCGCCGTGATCAAGCGCGATTTCCCGGGGCGGGTGCCGGTCATGATGGGCATGTACACGGCGCTCCTGGGCGGCGTGGGAGCGATCGCCTCGGCCGTCGTCGTGCCCATCTCGCACGCCGTCGGCGATCCGGATGCCGGTTGGCGCGTGGCGTTGGCCGCGACCGCCGCACTCCTGCCCCTCACGATCGCCCTGTGGGCGTGGGCCCAGCACGGCCGCAGCCCGCGGACCGCACCGGCGCCTTCCTCACCCGGCACCTCGCGCAGCACCGGGATCTGGCGCGACCGCCTGGCGTGGCAGATCGCCGCCTACATGGGAGCACAGTCGGCGTCGTTCTACATGCTCGTGACGTGGATGGCCCCGCTCGCCGCGTCGACCGGCAAGTCCCCCGTCGCCGCCGGCGTCGACGTCGCGCTCTACCAGATCCTCGGCGTCGTCGGCTCGTTCGCCGTCGCCTTCGCCCTGCAGGGGCGCCTGCGCCGGGCCGTGCCCGCCGCACTCCCCCTGCTCGCGATAGCCGCCGCGATCGGCATGATCCTCGCGCCGCAGCTCCTGACGGCGTGGGCCCTCGTCTCCGGCCTGTCGGCGGGTGCGTCGCTGAGCATGTCGCTGACGCTGATGGCGCAGCGCGCGAAGGACGCGGCCGCATCCTCCGCGCTTTCCGGGATGTCGCAGTCGGTCGGATATCTCCTCGCCGCGGCCGGCCCCATCTCCTTCGGAGCCCTCCATGCACTCGACGGCGGATGGACCGCGCCTCTGCTCCTCTACATCGCCGTGCTCGTCGGACAGTGCGTGGTCGGCGTCTCGGTCGGTCGCGACAGGTACGTGCTCGACGGCCGATGAGGGGATGTCGGCGGCACCTGCGACGCTCACATCATGCGTGCGCAGCTCACCGCCGACCATGAGATCCCCGAACGCGCCCCGCTGAACGTGCGCCCCGGCGAGCGGGTGACGGTCGGCGAGCGCGACACCGAGTGGCCTGCGTTCGTGTTCGTCACCGCGGCGAACGGATGCGGGTGGGTGCCGGCCCGGCACCTCGACATCGACGGGGCTACGGGCCTCGTCCGCACCGGTTACGACACGACGGAGCTCGCCGCACGGACGGGCGATGTCGTGCAGATCCTGGCCGACGACGTCGAGAGCGGCTGGTCGTGGTGCCGCGACGCGGCGGGCCGCGAAGGATGGGTTCCGAACCGCGTGCTCGCGCGGGAGTAGCCGCAGCCGAGACTCAGGAGAGATCCGTCCCGCCGGACGATGTGCGGCGAGACGTCCTGTGGGGCGGAGATCTCCTGACGAACGGATGCGGCCCGCTGCGCCATGGAGCGCGCCCCGTGCGCCCGCAGCGCGCACCCCCGCTCAGGGGAAGGCGATGCGGCGCAGGAGATCGGCCAGCTGCACACGCTCGGCGGCCGAGAGGTCTCCGTGCAGGTCACGCTCGGCGGCCTGCGCGGCGGCGAGCGCGCGTGCGTGGAGGGCAAGGCCGTCGGCGGTCGCGACCACGACGTTGGCCCGGCGGTCGGCGGGATCCGGTCGCCGTTCGATGAGTCCCCGGCGCTGCAGGTCGTCCACGAGGGCGACGACCTGGCTGGGGTCGAGGCGCAGGAACTCCGCGAGCTCCCGCTGCGATGGACCGGCCGCGGTGTCGCAGGCGAGTGCCAGCACCGAGTACGACCGGACCTTCAGCCCGAGAGCCGCCAGGGCCGCGTTGCCCGCGGCGAGCGACAGGGCGTTGGCGCGGGCGAGCAGGAAACTGACGTCGTCGGTGAGCCGGGCGCGCGCATCCGGCCGAGCTGCAGCTTCCTCGCTCTTCGCCATGGGCAGATCCTAACAAAAGGTGCGGGATACAATAATTGACAATTTCAACTAGTCCCGTTTCAATGAGAGCACGAACGAAGGAGTCCCCCATGTCCCTCGACGGCAAAGTCGCCATCGTCACCGGATCCGGCCGCGGCCTCGGCCTCGCCTACGCCCAGGAGCTCGCCCGCCAGGGTGCGCGCGTCGTCGTCAACGACGTGGATGCGGCCACCGCCGCCGAGGCGGTCGCATCGATCGAGCGCGAGGGGGGCCAGGCTGTCGCCGTCGTCGCCCCCGTGGGCTCCTCGGAGACGGCGAAGGAGCTCGTCCGCACGGCCGTCGACACCTACGGCCGGCTCGACATCCTCGTCACCAACGCCGGCGTCCTGCGCGACACGGTGCTCTGGAAGATGAGCGACGAGGCCTTCGACACCGTCATCGACGTGCACCTGCGGGGCACCTTCACGTGCGTCCGCGAGGCCGCCACCTACATGCGCGAGAACGAGATCGCGGGCCGCATCATCTGCATCGGCTCCCCGACCGGTCAGCGCGGCAACTTCGGCCAGACCAACTACGCCGCCGCGAAGGCCGGCATCGTCGGCATGGTGCGCACCTGGGCGCTCGAGCTCAAGAAGGCCGGGATCACGGCCAACGCGGTGATCCCGGTGGCCGCCACCGCCATGACCGCCACCCTGCCGTACTTCGCCGCGGCGGTCGAGGCGGAGGAGGCGGGCGAGCCCATGCCGGCGTTCTACCGTCACGACCTCGGCTTCGGAACCTCCGACGACGTCGCAGGTCTCGTCGCCTTCCTCGCCTCGGATGCGGCCGCGAACGTCTCCGGCCAGGCCATCGGCGTCGGCGGCGACCGCATCCAGCTCTGGTCGCACCCGGAGCCCGTGGTCACCACGTACCGCGAGGGCGGCTGGAGCGCTGAAGCCCTGGAGTCGGAGTTCGTCGACTTGGTCGGCGACAACCTGCAGTCGGTCGGCGAGCGCTTCCCCGCCCTGCCGGAAGAGCTGCAGCGCCCCCGCCCCTGAGACACGGGGGTCCGGGCCACCGGACCCCCGCACCACGCATCCCCGACGACGAGGAACGCCCATGACCACGCGCTACGAGCCCGCGATCGACCTGTCCGCCATCACGGCGATCGACGTGCATGTGCACATCGAGGTCGACGCGCACGGTCACTCCTCGCTTCCCGAGGATCTCGCCGAGGCCGCATCCGCGTACTTCAGCGCCGACGCCGGCCGCCCCGACCTGGACTCGGTCGCGGCGTACTACCGCGAGCGCTCCATGGCCGCCGTGGTGTTCACCGTCGACGCGCAGACGGAGCTGAAGCACGCGGCGCTGTCGAGCGAGGAGATCGCGGAGGGCGCGGCGCGCAACAACGACGTGCTCATCCCGTTCGGCTCCGTCGACCCGCGTCAGGGGCAGGCCGCGATCGATCGAGCGCGGCACCTGATCGAAGACCACGGAGTGCGCGGCTTCAAGTTCCACCCCACCGTGCAGGGCTTCGACCCGAGCGAGGAGCAGTATTTCCCGCTGTACGAGACGCTGCAGTCGGCCGGCGTCGTGGCGCTCTTCCACACGGGGCAGACGGGGATCGGCGCGGGCATGCGGGGCGGCCGCGGCTTCCGCCTCGCCCTGTCGAACCCGATGCTGCTCGACACGGTCGCAACGCGGTTCCCCGATCTGCAGATCATCATGGCCCACCCCTCGGTGCCGTGGCAGGACGAGGCGATCTCGGTCGCGACCCACAAGCACAACACCTGGATCGACCTGTCGGGCTGGAGCCCGAAGTACTTCCCGCCGCAGCTCGTCCGGGCGGCCAACTCGTTCCTGAAGAACCGCATCCTGTTCGGCTCGGACTTCCCGCTGCTCACCCCCGACCGATGGCTGCGCGACGTCGAGCAGATCGACATGAAGCCCGAGGTCATGCCCGGCATCCTCAAGGACAACGCCGC
Organism: Microbacterium sp. SORGH_AS_0428; assembly: GCF_031453615.1. NCBI lineage: Bacteria > Bacillati > Actinomycetota > Actinomycetes > Micrococcales > Microbacteriaceae > Microbacterium > Microbacterium sp. SORGH_AS_0428. Next base: position 1,632,401 of record NZ_JAVIZT010000001.1, read on the forward strand.
GCGTCTGCTCGGACTCGGATAGCCCATGAACCCGAGACTGCGCAGCGAGGCGCCTTTCGGTCACGATCCGCTCGGGTACGCCGAGGCGATGCTCAGCGAGGGCGCCCGCGCGGCCCTCGCACGCCTCGACGACACGCTGCGCACGCGGATCGCCCCCCTGCTGCCCGCCGCGTGGGAGAGCGCGACGCTGCCGGGCGCCGTCATCGACGCCCTCGCACCTCTCGATCTCATGCAGCCGGTCGGAGTCGAACCCGCCGAGGCCGCATCCTCCGTCTTCTCCGGCTACCGCGCGTTCGTGCTCGCGCGCACCGACGTGTCGGTCGCGACGGCGTACAACGCGCAGTCGGGGCTGTTCCGCACCGCCGTGCGCCGCGGGGGCTCGCCCGAACAGGTCGCCGCACTCGACGACGCCATCCGCAGCTTCGCCCTGCGGGGCGTCTTCGCCCTGACCGAACCCGATCACGGCTCCGACATCGCGGGCGGGCTCGCCACGACCGCGACCCGCGAGGGCGACGGCTGGGTCATCGACGGTGCGAAGCGATGGATCGGGGGCGCCGACGCCGCCGACGTGCTCGTCGTGTTCGCGCGCGCCGCCGACGACGGCGAGGTCAAGGCGTTCCTCGTGCCGCGGAGTGCGCCCGGCGTCACGCTCACCCGCATCGAGGGCAAAGTGTCGCTGCGCCCCATGCAGAACTTCGACATCCGCCTCGACGGCGTGCGCGTCGACGAGAGCGCACGGCTCCAGCGCGTCGACAGCTGGCGGGACGTGGCCGAGATCCTGCGGTCGCTGCGCTCGGATGTGGCCTGGATCGCGACCGGCCTGCAGGCGGGCGCCCTGGATGCGGCGGTCGCGTATGTGCGCGAGCGCGAGCAGTTCGGCTCGCCGCTGGGCGGCTTCCAGCTCGTGCAGGAGAAGCTCGCCCGCATCCTCGGCAACCTCACCTCATCCCTCGGCATCGTCACGCGCCTGTCCGCCCGACAGGATGCGGGCGTGCTCCGTGACGAGGACTCGGCACTGGCGAAGATGCAGACCGCCCGCCTCGCGCGTGAGAGCGTCGCGCTCGCCCGCGAAGTGCAGGGCGGCAACGGCATCCTCCTCGAACACGGGGCGGCACGGTTCTTCGCCGATGCGGAAGCCGTCTACTCCTACGAGGGGACGCACGAGATGACCGCCCTGATCGTCGGGCGGGGACTCACCGGCTCGTCCGCCTTCGTCTGAACATCCATCGAAAGGAACCCACCATGACCACGACCGCCGCATACGCCGACGCCGCATCCCTCGCGGGCACCGACCTCGGCTTCACCGACTGGCTCGAGGTGACGCAGGATCGGGTGAACCTCTTCGCCGACGCGACCGACGACCACCAGTGGATCCACGTCGACCCGGAACGCGCCAAGGAGGGCCCCTTCGGTGGCCCGATCGCGCACGGCTTCCTGTCGCTCTCGTTGACCGTGAAGTTCTGGTCCGACCTGTTCGATCTCGAGGGCGTCAGCACCAAGGTGAACTACGGCCTCGACAAGGTGCGCTTCGTCTCGCCCGTCGCCGTGGGTGCCCGCATCCGCGGCGGCGCCGTCATCGCCGAGGTCACGGAGGTACCCGGCGGGTACCAGTTCGCCGTCGACCAGACGATCGAGATCGAGGGCGCCACCAAGCCCGCCGTCGTCGCTCGCGGGCTGTACCGCTTCTACGCCTGACCCCTCCCCACGGGGCTCTGCCCCGAACCCACCACCACGAGGATGCAACGATGCATGATCACGGACTGGGATCCTGGATCACCAAGAGACGACTGAAGAGCCCCGGCAAACCCGCGATCATCGTCGACGGCGGCGAGACGCTGTCGTACGGCGAGTTCGCCGACGCCGTCGATCGCACGGCGGCCGTGCTGCGCGAGCGCGGCGTCGGCAAAGCGGATGCGGTGGCCTATCTCGGCGAGAACAGCCCGGCGTTCCTGCAGGTGCTCTTCGCCTGCGCCCGACTGGGGGCCGTGTTCGTGCCGGTCAACACGCGCCTGGCGGCACCCGAGATCCAGCACGTGCTGACGGACTCCGGCGCCCGGGTGCTCATTCATGACCCGGAGTTCGCGGAACGCATCATCCCGGGGATCGAGGCCGCATCCATCGGCGAGGTCATCCTGACCGGGGAGGGCATCTCGTACCACCCCGGTCTGTCCGCGCTGGTGCGCGACGCCGACGTCACCTCGGTCGGCACGACCGAGGTGACGCTGGAGGACCCGGCTGCGATCGTCTACACCTCGGGCACCACGGGTCGCGCGAAGGGCGCCGTGCTCACCCACGGCAATCTCACCTGGGTCGCGCTGAACTGCATCATCGACTACGACGTGGTCTCGACCGACATCGCGCTGATGATCTCGCCGCTGTTCCACGTGGCCTCCCTCGGCATGGGCGCGCTGCCGGTCATCCTCAAGGGCGCGACGCTCGTGCTGGAGAAGGGATTCGACGCGGGGCGTGCCCTCATGCTCATCGAACGCCACCGCATCACGATGCTCAGCGGCGTGCCGACGACGTACCAGCTCATGGCCGATCACCCCGGCTGGCCCACGACCGACCTGTCGAGCCTGCAGAAGCTGACGTGCGGCGGCTCCGCGGTGCCCACGCGCATCCTCAACGCCTTCGAGGCGCGGGGTCTGTCGTTCTCGCAGGGGTACGGCATGACCGAGACCTCCCCCGGCGCCACCTCCCTGGCACCGGCGATGACCCGCGCGAAGCAGGGCAGTGTGGGCGTGCCGCACTTCTTCACCGAGGTGCGCGTGACCGACGACACCGGCGCCGTCGTGCCTCCCGGCGTCGTGGGGGAGATCGAGATCGCAGGGCCCAATGTGTTCCCCGGGTACCACGGGCTCCCGGACGAGACCGCGGCGTCGTTCCGCGAGGACGGCTGGTTCCGCTCCGGCGACCTCGGGTATCTGGATGAGGACGGCTACCTCTTCATCTCCGACCGGCTGAAAGACATGATCATCTCCGGCGGGGAGAACATCTACCCCGCCGAGGTCGAGAACCTCATCAACGACATCCGCGGGATCTCCGGGGTCGCCGTGATCGGGGTGCCTGACGAGCGGTGGGGTGAAGTCCCGTGGGCCGTGGTGACCGTCAAGGAGGGGGCCGAGGTCACGACCGAGTCCGTGCGCACCCAGCTCGACGGCGTGCTCGCCCGGTACAAGCTCCCCAAGAACGTCGTCGTGGTCGAGGACCTGCCGCGCACCGCGTCCGGCAAGGTCCGCAAGGCCGCGCTGCGCGAGCTGTTCGGCCGGAAGCACTGATCGTGTCGCTGCTGTCGCGCCCCGCCGTCGCACGATTCGTCGCGCGACGGTTGCAGAAGGCCATGCCGCGCATGATGGCGGCGCAGACCGGCGGACTCGACCCGCGCGAGCGACTGCCGGAGTTCGCGGCCGACCGGCGCGAGCTGATCATCCCCGCCGACCCGCCGGCGCCCGCCGTGATCTATCGCGCGGCGGATGCGGCCGCCACCCCCGGCGTGCACGTGAACTTCCACGGGGGCGGCTACATCCTGGGCCAGCTGCACGGCGACGACGCGCTCTGCCGCGCGATCGCGAGCCGGGCGGGCGTCGTGGTGATCGACGTCGACTACGCGGTCGCGCCCCAGCATCCGTTCCCGACCGCGGTGCACCAGGCGATGCGGGTCGTGCAGTGGGCGATCGACAACGCCGACGCGCAGGGATGGGACGCCACACGGCTCACGGTCGGCGGGCAGAGCGCGGGCGGGGCGATCGCCGCCGCGGTCGCACGGCAGGCGCTGGATGCGGGCGGTCCCCGCATCCGTCTGCAGGTGCTGCACTACCCGCCGCTCGATCTCACCGTCCCCGCGGCCGAGAAGCACTCGCCCCTCGCGAAGCCGCTCCTGCGACCGTGGATGTCCGAGGTCTTCGACAGCTCCTACGTGCCCGAGCCGGCCGGCCGCGCCGATCCGCTGGTCTCTCCGGCGGGCGCGTCCGACACCGCCGATCTCACGCGAATCGCCCCGGCCGTCGTCATCGCCGCATCCGATGACATCCTGCGCGATGAGGACGAGCGCTACGCGCGGCGGCTCGAGCGCGTGGGCGCGTTGGCGGAGTTCTGGCAGGTCGAAGGCGCGGACCACGGCTACGACGGCGGCGACGACGCGCTCGCCAGGGAGAGCTACCTGCGCATCGCCGAGCACATCCGCGCCGCGCAGGGCTGAGCACTCCACCGCTGCGTGGGGCAAGCTGGCTTCATCATGGACGTGCACGAGGAGCTGCTGCGCGGGCCGCGGGGTCGGCGATGGTGCCTGAACTGCGTGAGCGACGTCGATGAGGCGGTGGCGAGCAGCCTGTTCTGGCTCGCTCGAGAGCGCGACCCGCATCCGGGGACGCTGCTGCGTTTCGGGAGCGGCGAGCCCGACACGCACGACGATCCGTCGTTCACCGACCTCGAGGTGGCCGATGCGATCGGGCGCGCCGACGTGGGCGCCGTGACGCCCGCGATCGCGCGGGCTGCCCTGGCCTCGTCGGTGGACATCGCGCGCTACTGGCAGGAACCCGACGGCACCGACATCGTCGCGGCGCTGCCCTCCGTACGTGCATCGCTGTCGACCGCGGCGAGGAGGCTGGTCGCACTGTCGCCGGAGCTGACCGCATCCGCCGCGGTCCACCAGTGGACGGCGCAGTGGTGCCCGGTGTCGGAGAGCGCGCCGATCGAACGGAGCGCCGCGCAGATCCTCGAACGATGGTCGGACGAGCAGCACGAGGACGAGCGACGATCACTGCGGGAGCGCCCCACCGATCCGCGCGCGAACTGGTCGGGGACATGGTGGTCGGTGCCGCAACAGCTGCTCACGAGCCGAGGGAGCCCGCTCGCCGCGCTCGACATGGTCGAGGACCCGATGGGATGGACGGTCGCCACCGTCATCCCCATCGCCGGCCGGGGCGAGGTCCTCGAGATCCGCTCTGCGAAGGACTGGGCGCAGCTGTGTCGCGGGTACCCGATGGAGGTCACCGCGTCGCGACGGCACGACTGGTTCCGCGTGACCGGACGCGACGGGCGATGGCTCATCCCCGACTGGGAGCGCGTCGCTCAGCGCTGGGATGCGGTGCACCTGACGACGCTGGGGTACCTGTCCGCGGCGACCGCCCTCATCCCGATCGATGAGGACTACGCCTCCGTGATCGCCGGCTGGGGCCCGGATTCCACGATCTGGCTCACCGACTCCGCCCGCGAGACGGACGGCCCGCGCGACCAGTGGGAGCGCGCCGTGATCAGTGCGGAGTGGACGCCGAGCTCGTCGGTCTAGGCTCCGTGAGGGGGTCGCGCCGCGACGGATGGGGGACGAATGCGGTCATCACACAGGATCTGGTGGGTGGGCGGCGCTGCCGGCGCCCTCTGGTTGCTCGTCGTCGGGCTGGCAGCGGCCGTGTCGCTCACGCCGTTGCAGCGAGTGCAGCAGGCGGCGCTGCCGACGCCGAGCCCGTACGTCTGGTCCTGGCCCGCCCCGTGGTCCCTGCTCTCCCCGCTCATCGCCGCCGTCGCCGTCGCCGCGTGCGTCGCGGCGATCCTGCATATCGTTCGCCACGGCTCGTTCGCCGCGACCTGGCTCGCCGTCGTCAGCGCCGGCGCCGTCACCGGAATGACGATCGACGCGCAGCTCGTCTTCGGCACCCTCTTCACCCACGGGTGGGCCCTGTGGGCCGTGGATCTCGGGAGCCGAGCCGCGATCGGTGCGTACTGGGGACTGCTCTACGGGTGGCTGCCGGCACTGCTCGCGTCCCACCTGTCGCGACGGGATGCCCTCGGCACGGCGGCGCACGGCCCGTCGCGCCCTCGCGCGGCGCTGGCCGTGGGAGCTGCGGTCGCGGCGCTCGCCCTCCTCGTCGCGACGCAGACGCTGGGCGGCGACGCCTCACAGGCCCAGGTGCGGGCCGACCAGGCCGCCGCCGAGCCCGCTCCGCCGGACGGTTCGATCCCGGCCGATCCCCAGGCGGAGGGCGAGCCGGTCCCGGAGCGCTCCGCCGGTGCCGGTGTGACGGGCGAGGACGGCTGCACTCCGGATCGCGCCATGATCCTGAAGGGCGAGCCCGATGCGGCGACCGGGCATCGGGGGCTCCGCCTCGAGCTCCTGAACTTCTCCGACGCGCCATGCACGATCGAGGGATATCCCGACATCGCGTTCGGCGACCAGAACGGTCATCTGCTCGACACCACGATCGAGCACGGCGGTTCCTTCATGGCGACCGATCCGGGACCCGCATCCGTCGTCGTTCCGGCGGGTTCTTCCGCGGTCGCCTACCTCGGCTGGGATGCCCAGTCCACCCACGGCGCCCTCATCGCGCGCACGCTGTGGGCGGCGGTCGTCGCGGGAGAGACGCGCGGCTCCTGGCCGGTCGAGCTCGATGTGGTCGCCGGCACCACCGTCGCTGTGACCGCATGGCAGGCACCAGACGCGACGCCCTGACCGCTCGGACTCAGCGCTGCCCTCGCTCGGGCTCCTGGTCGATCGCGTCTGCGAGCGGATCGACGGGTAGTGGGCCGCCGATCTGCGACGTGGGCTTCGTGTCGCGATGCGGGTGCGTCGGCGCGGTGCGACCCAAGTACGCGTCGCTGTAGGGGTCGGATGCGTACAGACCGTCGCTCTCGATCCTGTTCCTGCTCTTGCGCCGGGGCCGGGGCCGGAACGACAGGAGTGACACCGCGATCAGAGCAAGGGCGGCCCCCAGGATCACCGCCCACAGCGGGATTCGCCACGCGAAGGCGATGGAGGCCCAATACAGGCCGAAGCCGCCGAGGACGATCGCGGCGATGAGCGCCCGCCGCCAGCGATAGAGCGCCATGTTCCACGGTAACCCGGCATCGGCGAGGTGGCCAGGGGGTCAGCTCAGCCCTCGCGCCGATCGAGAAGCACGAACACGGCGGACGCTGCGGCCGGGTCGTCGACATAGACCTGTGCGATGTACTCTCCCGCATCCGGCAGCGGGATCTCGGCGAGCTCGCCCGAAAGGAAGCTTCCGAAACGTACCGACCTCGTCGGCACCGACAGGACATGCTCGAACACCTTCTCGCCCTGTGGTGCCACCTCGTCGACCAGTACACGCACTGTGACGTCTCCGGCGAGGTCCTCTCGAGTCGCCACCATGATCGCGGAGTCGGTTGCAACGGCCGGCTCCTCGCCGGTCACCCACTCGGGAAACTCCGCGCCCTCCGAAGCGAACAGCACGACCTGCGCGTTCAGTGGCGTCACCGAGATCTCGGACTCGCTCATCTCTCCTCCTCGAAGGGCCAGGCTACTGTCCTCGGGCGCGGCTCAGCCGCATCCGGACACCACGGACCTCCCCGCGCCCGAACTCCTGCAAAACGGGCAGCCGCCGCCCGGGTAGCCCACCGGCGGGCGGGTTCTGCAGGAGTTGGGGCACAGCTCAGCCGGAACCAGCCTCACCCACAGCACCCCGCACGGACCCGGTCGGTACCGGCTGAGACGTGCCGACCCCGCTGCGCCACCCCGCATCCGTGCCCGAACTCCTGCAGAAGCGACCACTGGCACCCCGAGCGGGAAGGCCACCCACGTTCTGCAGGAGTTCGGGCACAACTCCCGCATCGGACACCACTCGCAACACAGGGCACCGACCCGGCCGGTTCCGCCTGAGCTGTGCAGCAGACCCGCGGCCCAGCCGCCCCGAGCTCACGCGGCGGGCGGGGCATTCGTCTGATGCGCGCCGGATGCGGGCCCTCAAAACGGTGGGATCAGGAACAGATCATGAGAGCTGATGCGGTGCTTCCCGTCACGCATCTCCCGCGGTCCGAGCCACCTCAGCGGTGACCTGAACAACGGACGAAACAGGACCCTTTGAAGAAGGACGACGTTGTTGAAGGCCAACCACCCCAAGAATGCGCCCGGGCGGATCGGACGCCGGAATGTGAAGGGCACGACGACCAGCCACGCGACGAAGCCCACCGGGACCAGTACCCAGAGAGTGAGGCTGTGCACAAGGACAACGATCATCACGGCGATCTTCGAGTTCTCCGACCACACGAGAAGCCCCCTGGTTCGACAGCCGGGCGGATGCCGGTGTCGCAATGGTGTCACTTCTCCCGCATCCGACGGCGCACTCCGCGCCCCAACTCCTGCAAAACCGGCCACCAGCACCCGGGCAACCACCGGCGGGCGGGTTCTGCAGGAGTTCGGGCAAGACGCAGCCAGAACCAGCCTCACCGACAGCACCCCATCCCGACCCGACCGGTTCCGACTGAGTTGTGCCGCAGACCCGTTGTGCCACCGCACACCCGACCCAAACTCCTGCAGAACCGACCACCAGCACCCGGGCAACCACCGGCGGGCGGGTTCTGCAGGAGTTTGGCGCGCAGCTCAGCCAGAACCAGCCTCACCGACAGCCCCCCGCACCGACCCGACCGGTTCCGACTGAGCTGTGCTGCAGGCCCGCACCCCCGCGGCGCGCGCCGAAGCGGGGATCAGTCGCCGGGGATCGCAGCGGCCAGCGCCTCGGCGGCTGCAGCCGACCAGGCGGCCCGGCGGGCGCGGTAGATCTCCGTCGTGCGCTGGGCGGGCCAGTCCTCGCCGAGATAGTCGAACGGAAGGCGCGGGTCGCTGCGCAGCAGCTCCAGCCAGTCGGCGACGAGCATCGTCAGCGCCGCCAGCGGCGGGGCCTCGATCGCCTCGGCAGTGTTCCACTCCATGGCGAAGCGCTCGTGCGCGGAGCGGATGCGGGCGAGATCCCATGCGGTGCGGGCCGCGTCTGCCACCGGGAACGCGGCGAGGTCCCGAGCGCGAAACGCGATCACCGCGCCGGCCGGCAACTCCTCTTTGAGGCCGCCGAGGGCCGCGACAAGATCGACCTCTCCCGGCGCGATCCACAGTCCGTCGCGCACTGCGGCGAACCCCTCCCACGCGAGCGCCGCGCGCAGGCGGTGACGAAGCGTGCGCTGGTCCTCCGGCACCGTGAAGGTCACGAGCGTCCATCCGCTGCCGACCGGATCGAACGGATGCGGTGAGTGCACGCGCTCGGAGGCCTCCTCCAGCACCGCGCGCCCGTGATCCGTGAGGGCGAACTCGACGCCCCGACCGACCCGCGCGCGCGAGAGCAGCCCGGTGACGGCCATCCGGTCCAGGGCGGCCCGCGTGGTCGGAGCGGCGACCCCCGCACTCTCGAGCACGTCGAGATAGAAGCTCGCTCGCACGGGTCGGGAGATCCCCCGTTCGAGGAGTTCGCCCAGCAGGGCGAGCAGCAGGCGCTGCGGCGCACGCTGGGTCGCTTCGACCTCTCGCGAGAGGGATTGCACCGATGTCACCGACATATCATGCGGCCGGACGGACGGCCTCGCCGCGCTTGGCGCGCTGGATCTGCTCGTACACGTGCGTGCGCAGCTCGGTGAAGCGGGGCAAGGCGCGCGTCGTGATCTGGTCGCGCTCGGGCGCGAGGTCGATCACGAGATCCTCTTGCACCCACGTCGGCGACTTGGACAGCACGACGACGCGCTCGCCGAGGTAGACCGACTCGTCGATGTCGTGCGTCACGAACAGGATCGACATGCCGCGCTCCAGGTGCAGGCGCCGCACGAGGTCTTCCAGGTCGGCGCGCGTCTGCGCATCGACCGCCGCGAAGGGCTCGTCCATGATGAGCACCTCGGGCTGGTAGGCGACGGCGCGGGCGATCGCGACGCGCTGCTGCATGCCGCCGGAGAGCTGCCACGGGTAGCTGTCGGCGGCGTGGTCGAGACCGACCGCGAGCAGCGCGTCGTCGATGAGCGAATTGCGCTCGCTCTTCGAGAGCTTCTTGTGCTTCAGCGGCAGCTCTACGTTGCCGCGTACCGTCAGCCACGGATACAGGCTGCGTCCGTACTCCTGGAACACGAGCGCCATGTTCGGCGGCGGCGCGGTGACCTGCTTGCCGTCGAGCACCACGCTTCCCGCGGTGGGGCGCAGTAGCCCCGAGATGCACTTGAGCAGCGTCGTCTTGCCGCATCCGGACGGACCGACGATGCACACCAGCTCACCGCGGCGCATCGAGAAATCGATGTCGCCGATCGCTTCCACGACGCCCGTCGAGGACTCGTAGACCTTCTTCAGGTGTTCGACCTGCAGGAGCGTCTCAGGCACGCTCGACCTCCTTGATTCCGTGGTACCAGCGCAGGACCCTGCGCTCGACGATGGTGAAGATGACCGACAGGACGATGCCGACCAAGCCGAGCAGCACGATGCCGCTCCACATCTCTGCGATGAGGTAGTTGCGCTGGAAGTAGGCGATCTGGAATCCGAGGCCCGACGAGGAGAAGAACATCTCGGAGATCACCATCATGATCAGCGCGACCGACAGCGTCTGACGCACGCCGGCCATGATGCGCGGGCTCGCCGCCGGGAGCACGAGCGAGAACAGACGCTGCGCGGGAGTCAGGGAGAACGACTTGGCCGTCTCCGTCATGACCGAGTCGGTGCCACGCACGCCGTCGACGGTGTTCAGCAGGACGGGCCACAACGATCCGAAGACGATGACGACGATCTTCATGTTGTCGGTGACGCCCAGCAGGGCCACGAAGACGGGGATCAGCACGGGCGGCGGGATCGCGCGGAAGAACTCCAGCAGCGGCTCGGCCAGTTCGCGCAGCCAGCGCGTGAGGCCGATGAGGGTTCCGACGGCGACGCCGATCACGATCGCCAGCACGATGGCGAGTGCCAGGCGCGTCAGGCTCGGCACGACGTCGGTGAGGAACGCCGGACCGACCCAGGTCTTGACGAAGGCCTCGGCGATCCGCCCGGGCGCGGGGAAGAACTTGCCCGGCGCCAGCGTGCCCCACACGCCCCAGATGATCAGCAGCACGATCGGCAGGGCGAGCGCGTAGGCGGTGCTCGCGGCAAGGCGCGCCCAGACCCGCGGCGCGCGCGGCGGCGTGCGGACGGTGCTCGTGTACAGGGTCACAGCACTTCCTCCCCTCGTATCGACTGGTGCCAGGCGAGCGCGCGGCGCTCGAGCACGCGGAAGACGAGGTTGATGATGAGGCCGAGCAGACCCGTCACGATCACGACGGCGTAGACCGTGGCGATGTTGCCGTTGCTGGCCGCGAGGATGATCACCTTGCCGAGACCGGGGTTGCCGATCGTCATCTCCGCGGTGATGGCCAGGATGAGGGCGACGGATGCGGCGAGACGCAGCCCGGTGAAGATGTAGGGGAGCGCGGTCGGCAGCACGAGCGAGCGCAGCTGCGCGGCGCGCGTGAGGCCGTAGCTGCGCGCGGTGTCGCGGGCGACCGTGTCGATGTCGGCGACGCCGTACAGCACCTGCACGAACACCTGCCAGAAGCAGGCGTACACGATGATCACGAGCGCAGCCGGGATCTGGATGCCGTACGTCAGGATCGCCAGCGGGATGAGGGCGACCGACGGGATGGGGCGCAGGAACTCCACCATGGTGTTGGTTCCCCGCCGCAGCACCGGGACGAGGCCGATGAGCCCGCCGAGGAGGATGCCGAGCACCGAGGCGATCGCGAGACCGATCGCCCACGCGGTCAGGGTGCGCCCGACGTTGCGCCAGAACTCGAGGTCGCCCGCCATCGTGCCGAGGCGCGTGAACGTGTCGACCGCCGAGGGCAGCCGCGAGGGGTTGATGAGTCCGGCAGCGGAGATGAGCTGCCAGATGCCGAGGAACACGACGACACCGAGCAGGCCGAGCAGCGGGGCTCGGAACGATCGTCGGCGTCGACGACGCGGCACGACGACCGTCGACGTGTGCACCGGCGCAGGCGGAGCGAGGGTCATGGGGGGCCTTCCGGAGGGGATGCGGGGGATGCGGCGCGTGCCGCATCCCCCGCTCGGGATCACTGCGGCTGGATCAGCTTCGTGAAGTCGGGCTCGGCGTCGATGTACTTGTACTGCACGGCGAGGGCTGCGAGCTTCTCGATGCCGGCGTCGCCGAGGTCGGAGGTGAAGTTCGGCAGGGTGATGCCGGCCGCTGCGGCCTCCGGGATCTCGAGGTTCTTCACGATCGCGGCGCGCACGGCGTCCTCGTTGTCGGTCGCGTACTGCTGGGCCTCGGCCATCGCCGCCGCGTAGTCGGCGACGAGCTGCGGGTCGGCGTCGATCTTCTCCTGCGTGGTGAAGTTGGTGAGCACCGTCAGGCCGGGGATGGTGGCCTGGTAGGGCGAGACGACGTCGACGCCACCGCCGGAGACGATGAGCCCGCGGAAGGGGTCGGGCACCCAGCCGGCGTCGATGTTGCCGGCTTCGAGCTGGGCCTTCACGTCCGGGAAGGCGACCTCGACGAACTGGATGGTGGAAGAGTCGCCGCCGGCGTCGTCGACGGCCTTGCGGATGGTGAGGTCACCGGCGGCGCCGATGCTGTTCACCGAGACGCGCTTGCCGGCGAGATCGGCAGGGCTCGTGATGCCCGAGTCGCCGAGGGCGACGACGGAGTTGACGTCTTCGCCGTCGGCGTGGCTGGAGGCGTAGTTGCTGAAGATCACGACGCCGAGATCCTGCAGAGCTGCGCGGATCGGTCCCATGGGCTGCCCGATCGCGAAGTCGATGTCGCCGCTGAGCAGCGCGGGGATGGCCTGCGCACCGCCCTGGGCGGGGACCACCTCTACGTCGAGGCCGTGGTCTTCGAAGATGCCCGCGTCGATGGCCGCCCACAGGGCGCCCGTCTCGGCGATGGGCAGAGCGGCGACGCGCACCTTGCGCACCTCGCCGCCTCCCGCGGTGGAGTCGCCCGAGGGGGACGTGGCGGGCGCGGCGGAATCGGTGCAACCGGACAGGGTCAGAGCGGCCACGGCTGCAAGAGCGATGGCGGCAAGGGTCTTCTTCATCGAAGTGCCTCTCAGTGACGGGTAAGCAGGACGCCAACGCGAAGCATCCGTCACGCGGAGTCACCACCTCGAGCCCCCGACGCGTCGGCACCGCAGCGTGCTGACCCCCTCATGGTGCGGGGTTCAACGGGTGAAAGTCAAGAGATTCGTGACGCCCGTTTGCTTTTCGTTGAATCCGTGTCGGGCGTCAGGCCATGTTTCCTCTCCTCACCCCGGACCGTCGCTCGCCGCGGCCAGAAGCGGCACCACGACGTCGCTGATCGGAGTCAGCAGCCCGTGGCGGCGCGCGAGACGCGAGATGACCTCATTGCGGACCTCCCACTCCAGCGGCCGGCCGGCCTCGCGATCCACCAGGATCGACGTGCCCATGTCCGCCGGCGCGTCCCGGAACCCGGCCAGGATCTCCTCCAGGATGCGGTCCTCGACGAGCGCTCCCTCGGCGCGCGCGACGCGCGCGCATTCACGCAGATACGCCAGGGCAAGCTGCGCGATATCCGGCCGGGCGAACATCCCCGACCGCCGACCGGCGAGCACCATCAGGCCCGCCGTCGCGTTCTGCAGAAGCTTGCGCCACGCGGTCGTGACGTAGTCATCCTCGAGTCCCACGGCGCAGCGCGTGCCGCCAAGCGTCGCCGCGACGCGAAGGGCGGCGGGGGTGCGAGGCAGGCTGATGCGCGCGTCGCCGCGCAGCAGAACCGCGCCGTCAGACTGTCTCTGCGCGGGAAACCATACGACCGCCGGCACGATCTCGGTACCGCTCGGGACCAGTGGGGCGACGAGCTCGACCTGCTCGATACCGTTCTGCAGGACGCAGACCACGCTTCCCCGCCCGCAGAGGGCTGGCAGCCAATGCGCGGCAGCCTCGAGCTGCGTCGCCTTCACCGCCAGGAACACGATGTCTGCGACGGTCACAGACCGTCCGGGCTCGGTGCGCACCGGGCCTGGCACCTGGATGCGATGCTCACCCTCCCGGAACTCCAGGTGCGCCTGTCCGGTGCGGCCGTAGAGTCGGGGCGTCCGTCCGGCGTCGTGGAGCGCGGCGGCGATGGTCGTGCCGATGGCTCCCGGCCCCACGACGGCGACGGTCGGCGAATTCAGATCCTCGCGAGATGACATGGATTGAACGTTACGCTGTTACACATGTCTTCCCATAAGAGTAACCGCGTTACTGAGCCTGCCGAGCCATTGCAACAGTGGCTCGGCGCGGTACGCGCTCGCAGCGGTGACCTCGCGACCAGCGAGGCGAAGGTGATCGCGCTGCTGATCGCCGACCCGCTCTTCGTGGGGACGAGCACCACTGCTCAGGTCGCGGCCCGAGCCGGCGTCTCGGCTCCGAGCGTGGTGCGCGCGGCTCGGGCCATCGGGTTCGAGGGGTTCGCGGATCTGAAGCTGGAGATCGCGCGGGCTCGCGGCAGTGCGGACTTCTTCGCCCCGCCGCCTTCTCTTCATGCGGACAGCGATGCCGCGAGCGTCATGGACAACGCCGTCCGATCCGGAATCGACGCACTGTCCGCACTGAGAGGCGCCCTGATCGCTGACGACGTGCGCGCGGCGGTCAAGGCGATCCGCGATTGCGGTCAGCTGCTCTCCTATGGCGCGGGGCCTTCGGCCACGGTCGCCGCCGATGCCGTCTTCCGGATGCGCGCGCTGGGGGTGCGCACGGCGGGCGTCGTCGACCACGAGTCGGCGATGATCGCTGCCCGCCTCATGAGCCCGGGCGATGTCTCGGTCATCGTCAGTTCGACGGGCCGCACGCAGACGACGCTGGCCGTCGCCGACGCCGCGGCATCGTCGGGCGCCACCGTCATCGCGATCACCGACCGCCGCGCCACCCCTCTGACGGAGCTCGCCCGCATCACGCTCCTCACGGGAGCGGCTCCCCTCTCGACGCAGCTGGCGGCATCGGCGAGCCGTCTCGCACAGCTGACGGTCGTCGATGTGCTCGTTGCGACGCTCGCGCTCAGTGATCCGGGGCGAGTCCGACGGGCGGAGCGCGCCGGCATGGACCTCCCCGACATGCCCTGATGCCCATCGGAACGTTCGCGATCGTTCTGCTCGCAGCGTTCGCGCACGCCGGCTGGAACCTCGCATCGAAGTACAAGCGCGGCGACACCATCCTCTTCGTCGGCGCGTACACCGTCGGCTCGGCGATCCTGTGCGCACCGCTGGCCGTGTGGTTCGCTGCAGCCGGTATCCAACCGATCACACCGGCCTTGATCGGAGCGAGCGCCGTCTCGGCCGCGTTGCATGCGGGGTACTCCCTCGCCCTGCAGGCCGGCTACGATCGCGCCGCCTTCGGTGTGGTCTACCCCGTCGCCCGGGGCAGCGGCCCCCTGCTCTCGATGGGGGTCGCGGTGGCGGTGCTGGGTGAGTGGATCGGTTGGACGTCCGCAGTCGGCGGTCTGCTCGTGGTCGGCGGGATCCTCGTCGTCGCGGGTGATCCTCGGAAGATGCGCGGGGGCGACGCGCGACGCGGTGTGCTGTGGGGCGTAATGACGGGGATCGCGATCGCGGCCTACACACTCTGGGACGCCCACGCGGTCGGCCGACTCGGCCTCGCACCGGAGAGCTACTACGCGGGGACCCTCCTCTTCCAGTGCGCCCTGCTCACCCCCGGCATCCTGCGGCGTCGCGCGGGCGTGCGCACGACGCTGCGCGCGGACTGGCGGCCCCTCATCCTCATAGCCGTGCTCTCTCCGCTCGCCTACATCCTCGTGCTCACGGCGATGCAGGAGTCGCCCGTCGCCCTCGTTGCGCCGCTCCGGGAGTCGTCCATCGTCATCGGATCGCTCGTCGCCTGGCGTCTGTTCGATGAACACGACCTCGGCCGCGGCGTCCTCGGCGCGGTGGTCGTCGTGGCCGGCATCGTCGTCATCGGTCTGTGAGCGCGCGCCGATCCCGCTCCATTCACCGGGATGCATAATCGGTGCAGACGAAGGGGTCTGGATGATCGCCGAACCGCGCAGCGAGTTCGTGGGCCGCAGGGCCGAGCTCGACACGATCGGCACGCTGCTGCGCACCAGCCGCCTGGTCACTCTGACCGGCGTGGGCGGGGTCGGGAAGACGCGTCTGGCCGCGCGGGCCGCCAACGAGTTCGTGGCCGCTGCGGGGGTGACCGCCTGGTTCGTCGGACTCGACACTCTCCAGGATGCGCGCCGCGTGCCCCTGGCCGTCGCGCGTGCCCTGCCGGTCGGTGAACACTCGGCCCGAGATCCACTCGATTTCCTCGCCGATGTCCTCGCCGAGACACCGTCTCTGGTCGTGCTCGACAACTGCGAGCACCTCATCGACGCGGTGGCGGTGTTCGCCGACGAACTCCTGGATGCGGTCCCGCAGCTGACCATCCTTGCCACGAGCCGACGCCGGCTCGACGTCGACGGCGAGCAGGTCTTCGCCGTTCCCCCACTGTCGCTCACCGACGACGCCTCCCGCCCCTCCGACGCCCTCGCCCTGCTGATGGCGCGCGCCCGTGCCGCCGACGCGTCCTTCACGCTGTCGGAGCAGGAGCGGTCCGTCGCAGAGGAGTTGTGCCGCTCACTGGACGGCCTCCCGCTCGCGATCGAGCTGGCGGCGACGAGGCTGCGATCGCTGCCGCTGTCCGAGCTCAACGGTCGTCTGTCGTCGCGCTTCACGCTGCTGCGGGCCGCATCCCGCTCGGCCGTCGCCCGCCAGCGAACCCTCGGCGCGGTCGTCGACTGGAGCTATGAACTGTGCAGCCCCGAGCAGCGCCGGGCGTGGGAGGCCCTGAGCGTCTTCCGTGGACCCTTCGACCTCGCGGCCGCCGCATCGGTGGCGGAGCTCGAGGAGTCGGAGGTCGTGGATGTGGTCGACGATCTCGTCGCGCAATCGGTCATCGAGGCCGACCGCGAGAGCGGGCGCTTCCGCATGCTCGAGACCATCCGCGCCTACGGACGCCAGCGCGCGGAGGAGAACGGCGTGTGGCCGCTGCTGCTGCACCGCCATCTCGCCCACTACCGACGCCTCGCCGACGTCGCCGACGCACAGTGGTACGGCCCCGACCAATCGCGGATCATCGCGACCCAGCGCGCCGACCGGGCCGAGCTGCACGCGGCGCTCAGCACCGCGACGAAGGTGGGGGCGGACACGGCGCTCGCGCTGTTCGCCGCGCTGCGCTACCACTGGGGCGTCGGAGGGTTCCTGCCCGAGGGACGCGCGTGGGCGACGCGTGTGCTGGCACTGCCCGGCGCGGGCGCGGTGCCACGGATGCGGGGTTGGATCACGGCGGCGTGGCTGTGTCTGCTGCAGGGCGATCTGGACGAGGCGGACCTCCACCTCCGCGACGCAGAGGCGCTGCTCGCATCCGTTCCCCCACCGGAGCGTGTCGTGTTCACCGTGGAGCTCCAGCGGTGGCGCGGAACGCACGCGCTGTTCTCGGGCGATCCGGCGGCGGCGGTGGTCGACTTCGAACGGTCCATCGGCAGCGCCCTCGGCGCAGGCCTGGCGGACGAGGCGCTGCTCGCGCAGTTCCAGCTCACGACGGCACGAAGCCACCTCGGCGAGCGGGGAGCGGGGACGTCGGCCGAAGCGGCCGCGCGACACAGCGAAGCGATCGGCGAGATGTGGATGCGCTCGCTCGCGCTGTGGTCGCTCGCTCTGTCGGCGTTCTGCGACGGTGAGCTCGATCTCGCGGAGACGCAGGCGCGCCAGTCGCTGCGGGCCGAGGACGGCATCGATGATCCGGTCGGGGACTGCCTCGTGCTCGAGCTGCTGAGCTGGATCGACGCGGCACGCTCACCCACCGAGCGCTCGGCCGTGCTGCTCGGGGCGGCCCGCAGCCGCTGGCGCCGCGTCGGCTCCGACATCGCGGTGCACGGCCCGCAGATGGCGGCCCACCACGAACGGTGCGTGGCCCGGGTGCGGGCCCGCCTCGGCGACCGCGCGTTCGAGCGCGCCGCCGCGGTCGGCGAGCGCCTGACCCCCGCCGAGGCGGTGTCGTTCGCCGCATCCGCTCGCAGCGTTGCAGGCGGACTCAGCGACCGGGAGCGGGAGGTCGCCGCCGGCGTCCACGAGGGGCTGAGCAATCGCGAGATCGCCGAGCGGCTCGTGCTGTCGGTGCGCACCGTCGACACGCATGTGCAGCGCATCCTCGGCAAGCTCGGGTTCGGCTCCCGCGCGCAGATCGCGGCGTGGTTCGAGTCCAGCCGCGCTGCGGTCACGGGTGAGGTTACGTAGTCCTACGGATACCGCGGCTGCGGGCACCGGTCGACACTGAGCGTCAGACATCGTCGTCACGGAGCCGCCACCCGACGCCGGCTCCCCGGATCAAGGAAGACCGGAATCATGAGCCAGAGCCCGCATGTGCTCTTCGTCCACGGCGCGTGGGTCGGAGGGTGGGAGTTCGCCCCCGTCATCCCCCTGCTGCAGGCGCTCGGCTGGACGGTCGAGACCCTCGAACTGCCCGCCACGGGATCGACCGGGTCCCTCGCCGCCGACGCCGCGGCGCTGCGCGACCGCCTGGATCTCGCAGAGGATCCCGTCCTGCTGGTCGGCCACTCGTACGGCGGGGTGCCGGTGACCGAGGCCGGCGACCATCCCGCGGTCGCCGGGCTCGTCTACATCGCCGCGTTCGCACTGGATGCGGGAGAGAGCGTCCGGGGATCCGTCGGCGGCGAGTTCCCACCCGGGTGGCACGTCACGGGCGGCCAGGTCACCCTCGGCGCCACCCGCGAGGAGCGCGTCGCGATAGTCTCCGCCGACTTCCCGCCGGGCACTCCGGCGGAGGCGGGCGAGCAGCTCGCCGACATGTTCCGTCCGCAGTCACTCGCTTCTCTGACCGACCCCGTGACCGCGGTCGCCTGGCGCACGAAGCCGAGCTGGTACCTGCTCACCGAGAAGGACGTGCTCGTGCCGCCCGCGTTCCAGCAGGCGCTCGCCGAGCGCGCCGGATCCGAGATCGTTCGCCTCGCCAACGGACACGCACCGTTCCAGGAAGACCCGCAGGGCTTCGTCGATGCGCTGGCGCGCGTCGCCGCGAGCGCACTGGTCTGACCCCACCCACCGAAGGAGCACCTCATGACCCTCACCGACCCCGCATCCACCGCGACGGATGCGCACCCGCGCTCACGCGGGCAGCTGTTCATCGGCGGCGTCTGGCGCGACGCCTCCGACGGCGCCGTCATGGACGTCGTATCCCCCGCCACCGGCCGCAAGGTGGGCGAGGTCGCACGAGCGACCACCGCCGACGTCGACGACGCCGTCGCCGCCGCGCGGGCCGCTTTCGACTCCGGCGTCTGGTCCCGCCTGTCGAGTCGGGAACGCGCCCGCATCCTGCAGCGCGCCTACGCGCTCATGCGCGAGCGAACGGAAGAGCTCGCGCAGGCGGAGAGCCTGGATGTCGGCAAGCCCATCACGTTCGCGCGGATCATCGACGTGAACAACGCCGCGGAGCTCTACGAGTTCTACGCGAGCCTCGGCCACCATCTGGACGGCGACGTACGCGAGACGACCGGCAACACCCACGCCTATGTGAAGCGGGAGCCGATCGGCGTGGTCGCGGCCATCACGCCGTTCAACTTCCCCCTCATCCTCTCCAGCTCCAAGATCGCTCCCGCCCTGATCGCCGGCAACACGATCGTCCACAAGCCCGCGAGCGACACCCCCCTCTCGGCCCTCATCATCGCCGACATCCTGCAGGAGGCGGGCGTGCCGGACGGCGTCTTCAACGTCGTCACGGGCCCCGGCGCGGCACTCGGCGACCACTTGGTCGGCCACCCGGGTGTCGACAAGATCGCCTTCACCGGATCGACCGAGATCGGCGCACACGCGGCGGCGATCGCCGGGCGCACGCTGAAGCCGTTCACGGCCGAGCTCGGCGGCAACGCGGCCAACATCCTGTTCGCCGATGCGGACCTGAGCGCCGCGATCAACACGGTGATCTCGGCATTCGTGTTCAACTCCGGCCAGTTCTGCATGGCGGGCCCGAGGCTCCTCGTTCAGCGCCCGCTCTACGACACGGCGCTGGGCATCCTCGCCGATGCTCTTCCCCATGTGCCGTTCGGCGACCCGACGGATGAGGCGACCGTCATCGGTCCGCTCGCGAGCGCCACCCAGCTCGAGAAGGTGGCGGCGATGGTGGATCGTGCCCGCGCGGCGGGTGCGCGCATCGTCACGGGTGGCGAGCGCGCCGATCTCGGGGGCGGCTTCTACTACCGCCCGACCGTGATCGCCGACGTGCCGAACGACGCGGAGGTCGTGGCCGAGGAGGTCTTCGGCCCCGTCCTGACCGTGCAGCCCTTCGACACCGAGGAGGAAGCGATCGTCCTCGCCAACTCGACGCCGTACGGCCTGGCCTCCGGTATCCAGACCGCCGACCTCGCCAAGGCGCACCGCGTGGCCGCGCGCCTGGATGCGGGCATCACGTGGGTCAACGGCTGGGCACTGCTCGATCCCTCCGTCCCGTTCGGCGGCGTCAAGGCCTCCGGCTGGGGGCGCGAGAACGGACCCGAGGCGATGGCCTCGTACCAGCGCACCCATTCGATCGTCTTCAACCTCGAGACGGGAGCGTCGGCGTGACCGCCGGCCGCGCGGCTGTTCTCCAAGACGGCGCGCTGCGCGTCGAGGATGTGGAGTACGGGGCGCCGGGCCACGGCGAGGTGCTCGTGCGGCTCGTCGCGACGGGGCTGTGCCATACGGATCTCGGCGTGATCGCCGGCGGCATCCCGTTCCCCTCGCCCGGCGTCATCGGGCACGAGGGCGCGGGCGTCGTCGAACAGGTCGGGGCGGGTGTGAGCTCCGTGGCACCCGGCGACAAGGTGCTGCTGAGCTTCACCTCGTGCGGAGCGTGCAGCGGATGCGCGGGCGGGCATCCCGCCTACTGCGAGACCTGGCAGGCGCGGAACCTCTTCGGCATGATGCGCCCCGACGACTCGGGCACCATCACCCACGAGGGCGTCCCGGTGGCCGGGCACTTCTTCGGGCAGTCCTCGTTCGGGACCTACGCGATCGCCGACGAACGCTCCCTCGTCGCGGTGGACGCGACCGCCGATCTCACCGTGCTCGCACCGCTCGGTTGCGGCATCCTGACCGGCTTCGGATCGATGTGGAACGTGCTGGATCCGACCCCCGCCGACACGGTCGCCGTCTACGGCTCCGGCGCGGTCGGACTGTCGGCGATCATGGCGGCGGCGCACCGCGACCCCGCCGCGCTCGTCGCGATCGATCTCGTCGACGAGCGACTCGCGCTCGCCCGGCGGCTCGGTGCGACCCACACGATCAACGCGGGCATCGAGGACGTCGCGGCCCGGCTCGCTGAGATCACCGGCGGACACGGTGTCGACCTGAGCTTCGACACGACCGCGAGCCCGCGCGTGGCTCGGAGCGCGCTGGATGCCGCCGCCATCCGCGGCACGGTCCTCGTGTGCGGCGCACCCCCTCCCGGCACGGAGATCCCGGTGGACATCCAGGGGATCCTGACCGGGAAGGTGCTGCGCGGTGTCACGATGGGCGACACGCTGCCGCAGCAGCTCATCCCCGAACTCGCCCGTCTGCACGGCGAGGGCAGATTGCCGCTGGAGCTGTTGGAGAAGACGTACACGCTCGATGAGATCGAGCAGGCGGTCGCCGATATGCACCACGGCGTGACGGTCAAGCCGGTCATCGTCTACTGACCCGTCGCCGAACGGATGCGGGCGGCCGCCGACAAGGCCCGTCCGCATCCGTTCGGCGCGCGCATACGATGTCACGATGTCGATGACGACATCGGAACCCCCTCCCCCACCCGCCCTCGCCTCAGTGGACCATGCGCTGCGCCTGCTGCTGCTGCTCGGCGATCGACCCGAACTTCGCGTGACCGAGGCCGCCGCTCGCCTCGGCGTGGCCCCATCGACCGCGCACCGCCTGCTGACGACTCTCGCCGCCCGTGGATTCGTCACCCAGGACCGGATCTCGAAGGTCTATCGCGTAGGACCGGCGCTGATCGAGATCGGGGTGCACAGCACCAGCTCCATCGACCTGCGCGCTGCGGGTGAGCCGCACCTGAAGGTGCTCAGCCAACGGATCTCCGAGACGGTCAATCTCCTCGTCCGGCAGGGGGACTCCGTACGCTTCGTCGCGGGTTTCGAGGCGGACCAGCAGGTGCGCACGCAGGTGCTGACCGGCGCACTGCTGCCCGCCTACGCCACCTCGGGAGGCAAGGTGCTGCTGGCGGAGCTGTCCCGCGAGGAGCTGCGCGCCCTGTACCCGCGCGGCCTCCGGCGCCTGACACAGCGCACCCGGACCTTCACCCAGCTCATGGCGGAGCTTCCGCTCGTGATGATGCGCGGCTTCGCCGTCAACGACCAGGAGAGCCGCGACGGACTGTCGGCGATCGCCGTCCCGTTGCGCGCCCGGGACGGACGCGCGATCGCCGCGGTGGCGATGTCCGCCCCCAGTGCACGCCTGGGCGCCGAGCGGATGCGGGAGCTGGTCGTCGAGCTGCGCGCGTGCGCGTCGGCGATCCGCGGCGACCTGGCCCGGTGAGCCCCGCGCACCCGCCCGGATTCCGCAGGGCGGAATCCGCCCCCGCGCGCCCTTGCCCGCTCCGGGCGACGGGGATTGGCTTGCTCGCGTTCCGGCCACGACGAGGTGAGCCGGCGAGAGAGGATCCGAGCCGATGAAGATCGACGCCTTCTGCCACCTGTTGCCGGCCGAGTACGCCAAGCGACTCTTCGCCATCGACGACAGCCCCGTGGCCCGCAACATCCAGAAGCGGGTGAGCGGTGTTCCTGCCCTCGTGGACATGGACGAGCGGTTCCGGATCATGGACGAGTTCGGCCCCGACTACCGGCAGATCGTGAACTCGGCAGCACCGCCGCTGGAGGATCTCGGACCCACGGCGCGGACGGTGGAGCTCGCGCGGATCGCGAACGACGGGATGGCGGAGCTCACCCGGGACAACCCCGACCGCTTCGCCGGGTTCTGCGCCGCGGTGTCGCTCAGCGACGTCGACGCCGCGATCGCGGAGGCGGAGCGCGCCTTCGACGAGCTGGGCGCGGTGGGCGTCCAGATCTACACGCACGTCAACGGCGGCCCGATGGACCAGGAGCGGTTCTTCCCGTTCTACGAGGCGGTCGCCGCACGCGGCGACAAGATGATCCAGGTCCACCCCTGCCGCGACTCCAGCTGGTCGGACTACAAGACCGAGGCGCGCTCGAAGTTCGAGATCTGGTGGACGTTGGGCTGGGAGTACGACCTGTCGGCCTTCATGTCCCGGCTCGTGTTCTCCGGAGTGTTCGAGCGGCTGCCCGACATCAAGATCCTGATCCACCACGGCGGCGCGATGATCCCCCACTTCGCGGGCCGGATCGGACCGGGCTGGGACCAGCTCGGCTCGCGCACCCCCGCCGATCAGGCGGAGGACATCGAGGGCTATCCCCTCACCGAGCGCCCCATCGACGCGTTCCGCCGCTTCTACGTCGACACCGCGTACTTCGGAGCGGGCGACGCGATGCGCACCGCCATCAAGTTCTTCGGCGTCGATCACACGCTCTTCGCCAGCGACACGCCCTTCGATCCCGAGAAGGGCCCCGGATACATCCGCTCCACGATCGCCAACCTCGAGGAGATGGACATCATCGACGACGCCGACCGAGCCGAGATCTACCACGGCAACGTGTCGCGTCTGCTGGGGCTGTGACACCCGCACCACCCGACCGAGCTCCCGCTCACACAGAAAGAGGCAGACAATGACGTTCCTGACCCTCCGCCGGACCGTGGCCCTGACCGCGGCCGCACTGATGACCCTCTCCCTCGCGGCCTGCGCGGGAGCCGCCGAGCCCGCTGGCGGTGATGAGACGGGCGCTCCGGAGAAGGCGAATCTGACCATCGCCATCAACCCGTCCTCGCAGTTCGCACCGCTGTACTACGGCATCGAGGAGGGCATCTTCGAGAAGCACGGGCTCACGCTCGAGATCACCCCGCAGACGGACGTCGCATCCATCGTCTCCGGTGTCGCCAGCGGAACCTACGACTTCGGCTTCGCCACCGTCGTGCACGTGCTCACCGCGAATGCGAACGGCATCCCGCTGCGCGCCGTGTCCACGATCGAAGGGCAGATCCAGCCCGACGACGAGGGGACGATCACGATCGCCTCGCCCACCTCCGGGATCACCGACTACGGGGATCTCAAGGGCAAGCGCGTAGCCACCGTGGGACTGTCCTCTCACAACACGCTGACGCTGTGGGAGCTGGCGAGCCGCGACGGCGTGGACGCGAGCTCGATCGAGCTCGTGCAGATGCCCTTCGGCCAGATGGCGGCGGCCCTCGCCAACGGCGATGTCGACGCGGCGGTCATGCAGTGGCCGTTCGCGGCCGACGCGCTCTCGGCGGGCGGTGTGACGCTCGGGTACAACAACCGCGAGATCTTCAACGGCGCGGCGACGACGCTCTTCAACACGTCGCAGTCCTTCATCGATCAGAACCCGAAGACCGTGCGAGCGTTCTCGGACGCGATGATCGAGTCGATCGAAGGGGCATCGGCGAACGAGGATGCGGCGCGCTCCGCTCTGGAGAAGGGGATGGGAGTGACGGCCGAGCAGGCCGCGGCCGCGCGCTGGAACATCGGCGGCGATCCCCGCCTGACCGTCACCGGATTCGAGACGGCGCGCGACCTGCTCGTCAAGTTCGGCACCGACCAGTCCCTGACCGACGCCCTGAAGAACCTTGACGTCGACTCGGTCGTGTGGCCCGGCGCCCTGGAGAACTGACATGACGTCGCACTCCTTCCCCGCCCGTGAGAAGGCCGGCGGATGAGGGGCGCAGCGCGTGAGCGCGGCCTCGCCGTGGTGCTGCCCCTGCTGGCCGTGGCGATCGTCCTCGTCGCCTGGCAGCTGGCGACATCGACGGCGCTGGTGAGCCCGACGCAGTTCCCCTCCATGACAGACTCCCTCGCGGCCCTCCTCCAGGAACTCACGACGCCGCGACTGTGGTCCGCCGTGGGGGCGACGCTCATCGGCTGGTTCTTCGGCATGGTCATCACGATCACGCTGGGCCTGGTCGTGGGCACGGCGCTGGCACACAGCGACATCGCCCGCCAGAGCGCAGCACCCGTGATCGAGACCTTCAAGGCGATCCCCGCGATCGCCGTACTGCCGCTGGTGATCCTCGTCGCCGGCTCCACGCTGCCGATGAAGATCTTCCTCATCTGCTTCGCCGCGTTCTGGCCGTTCGTCATCCAGGTGATCTACGGCGTGCGCTCGATGGATCCCGTCGTGGCGGACACCGCCAAGGCGCTCGGAGTGCGCGGCATCCGGCGTTTCCTCGTGGTCAGCATCCCGAGCGCGTCGCCGTACCTCGTCACCGGGATGCGGATCGCCTCGGCGCAGGCGCTCATCCTGGCGGTGGTGGCGGAGATCGTGGGCGGCGCCGCGGGCGTCGGGCGCAACATCCTGCTCGCCGAGAACGCCGGGGTGAGCGCCTACCCCACGATGTACGCGTACATCATCGTCGCGGGACTGCTGGGCATCGCCCTCACCGGAGCGTTCTTCCTCATCGAGAAGCGGTTGATGCACTGGCACGAGTCGCAGCGCAACATGCGGCTCGAGGCGAAGGGGGCGCGCGCATGAGCCGGCTCACCACCAGCACCGTTCCCGTGCCGCGCCGCCGCTCGGGTCCGTTCGCCTCCCGCCTCGTCGGTGTGCTGCTCGCGCTGTGGCTGCCCGTCGTCCTGATCGCGGTGTGGTGGTTCGTCTCGGCCGGCAGCACGTCGCCGTTCTTTCCTCCGCTGTCGCGAATCGTGCAGGAGACCTGGAACCAGTGGGTCGTCTACGGGGCGTGGACGAACCTCATCGCGAGCGTCCGGAACCTCGTCCTGGGCTACCTCGCGGGCGTCGTCATCGGCCTGGTCGGCGGCACCGTGCTGTGGCGGTGGCGACGGGTGCGCCAGGCGGCGAACCCGCTCATCTACTTCCTCTACGTCCTGCCCGCACCGGCTCTGCTTCCGGCGATGATCGCGATCTTCGGGATCGGCGAGATGCGGCAGATCGCGCTCATCGCGCTGGGGTCCATCTGGCCCACGCTGCTGAACACGCTGGACGGGATGCGGGGGATCTCGGGCACGGCGTTCGACACCGCACGCGTGCTGCGCCTGGGCGGGATCCGTACCTTCTTCCGCGTGGTGCTGCCCGCCGCTGCGCCGCAGATCGCGGCGGGGATGCGGGCGAGCCTGACCATCGCCATCGTGCTGATGGTCGTGAGCGAGATGGTCGCTGCCCGCTCGGGCATCGGCTACTTCATCCTGCAGGCGCAGGCGGAGTTCGCGATCGTGAAGATGTGGACCGGCATCCTCGTCCTCGCACTGCTCGGCACTGTCCTGAACTACCTCTTCGTCGTCGTCGAGCGCCGCGCCCTGCGCTGGTACTACCGCTCGCGGGCCGCGAACGGATCCTAAGGAGGATCGATGTCCCACCCCACATCCACCGTCCCCGTCCTCGAGGTCGAAGGACTGCGAAAGACCTACAACGAGGGCACCGATCAGGCCAACACCGCCGTCGCGGACGTCAGCTTCGAGGTCGCGAAGGGCGAGCTGGTCTGCATCGTCGGCCCCAGCGGCGCGGGCAAGACGACGCTGCTGCGCTGCATCTCCGGGCTCGCCTCTCCCAGTGGCGGCGAGGTGCGCTTCGAGGGCGACCGCCTCACCGACGTTCCCGCCGAGCTCGGCCTCGTCTTCCAGGACTACAGCCGCTCGCTGTATCCCTGGATGACGAACGCGAAGAACGTCGCCATCCCTCTCGCCGCGCGCGGCGTGGGGCGGCGAGAGCGTGAGCGACGCGCCGAGGAGGTGCTGGAGAGCGTGGGCCTCGCGCACGTGGGCAAGAAGTACCCGTGGGAGCTGTCGGGAGGCATGCAGCAGCGGGTCGCCATCGCGCGCGCCCTGTCGTACCGCCCCGAGCTCCTCCTCATGGACGAGCCCTTCGCGTCGGTCGACGCGCAGACCCGGTTCGACCTCGAGGATCTCGTCCTGCGGGTGCGCAACGAACTCGGGATCACGGTCGTCGTCGTCACCCACGACATCGACGAGGCCATCTACCTGAGCGACCGCATCGTGGTGCTCTCGAAGAACCCGAGCGTGGTTCGCGAGGTGGTTCCCGTGCCCCTCGGACGCACCCGCGACCAGGTGCGCACCCGCGCCAGTCAAGAGTTCCTGGATCTTCGCGCGCATCTCCTCTCGCTCGTCATGCCTGCATCCACGGCGGCTCTCTCGTGAGTGGCCCCGGCATCGTCGCGGCGTTCCCCGTCGTCGACGCGCACAGCCCGGTCGAGCTCGGGCACCTCATCGACGCGGAGGAGCGCGCGGGCGGCGCGCGCATCGACGTGCGCAACCCCGCCCGCGTCAGCGAGATCGTCGGCGTCGTGTTCGACGGCGGCGCGGCCGAGGTGACCGCGGCGGTGGATGCGGCGGCGCGCGCAGCCGCATCCTGGTCCCGCTCGGACATCGCGGATCGCGAACGCCTGCTGCGCCGCGCAGCGGACGTGATCGACGAGCACGCCGATCGTCTGGCGGTCTTGACGGCGAGGGAGAACGGATCGCCGCTCGCGACCGTCCGCGCCGAGACCGGCGCCGCTGCGACCGTGTTCCGTGCGATCGCCGACGCCGTCGCCGAGCGTCTCGAACCCGAGCTGCATCGCCGCGGCGCCGACGACGCCTACGTGCGGGTCGAGCGCCGAGGGTTCGGGGTGGTCGGCTGCATCGTGCCGTGGAACGCCCCGCTCGTGCTCACCGCCAACAAGATCGCGCCCGCGATCGCGGCCGGCAACGCGGTCGTGGTCAAGCCCTCGCCCACGTCCCCGCTGGGGGTGACGGTGCTCGCGCGCCTGGTCGGCGCCGTCTTCCCCCCGGGTGTCGTCTCGGTGGTGAACGGCACGGCCGCCGCCGTCGAGGCGCTGATCGACGACCCACGGGTGGGCAAGGTGTCGTTCACGGGGGGCGGGCAGACCGCGCGCCACGTGCTGGCGCGGGCCGCGACGGCGCTGAAGCCCGTCCATCTGGAGCTGGGGGGCAACGATCCCGCGATCGTGCTGGCGGACGCGGACCTGGCCCACGCTGCGGAGGGGATCGTCGCCTCCGCGTACCGCCGCGCCGGTCAGGTGTGCTTCGCCGTCAAGCGCGTCTACGTTCCGCGCGGGCAGCACGCGGAGCTCTCCGCGCTTCTCGCGGAGCGGATCGACGGGATGCGCGTGGGCGAGTCGCTGCATCCGCAGGCGACGATGGGCCCGCTCAACAACGCCGCCCAGCTGGAACGCGTGCGCGGGATCGTCGAACGTACCCGCGCTGCGGGCCGCGAGGTGCGTGAGCTGGGGCGTCCGGTGTCCACGACCGACTGGGACGGCGGGCACTTCCTGCTCCCCCACCTCGTGACGGATGCGCGTCAGGAGGACGAGCTCGTGCGGGACGAGCAGTTCGGCCCCGTGCTGCCGGTGGTCGCCTACGACGACGTCGCCCAGGCCGTCGCCTGGGCCAACGACACCCCCTTCGGCCTGGCCTCGTCCGTGTGGTCGCGCGATCCGGTCGCGAGCGCTGCCGTGGCCCGCGAGATCGAGGCCGGGGTCACCTTCGTGAACAGCCACCTGTTCTCGCCCGAAGGCTCGCGCTGGATCCCGTTCGGCGGCTGGAAGCAGAGCGGCATGGGCTGGGAAGGCTCGCCCCATGGGATCGACGAATACCTCCGCTTCCACAGCGTCGACGGTCACGTCCTCGCCGGGGGCCGCTCATGACGACGACCGCCGCCGCCATGCTGGTCGACACCCTCCGCGCGGCCGGCGTCGAGCACGTGTTCGCCAATCTCGGCAGCGACCATCCGGCGCTCATCGAGGCGCTCGCCGCGGATCGTGCACGCGGCGAGCGCGTCCCCCGGGTCATCGTGTGCCCGCACGAGTACACGGCGCTGAGCGCGGCGCACGGTTACGCCCTCGCCACGGGGCGCCCCCAGGCGGTGTTCGTCCACACGGATGTGGGGACCGCCAACCTCGGCGGCTCCGTACACAACGCGGCACGCGCGCGCGTGCCGGTCCTGATCTTCGCGGGGCTCACGCCCTACACGCTCGAGGGCGAGGAGCAGGGGGGCCGTGACACCCACGTGACCTTCCTCCAGGACGTGCCCGACCAGCACGCGCTCGTGCGGCCATATGCGAAATGGTCGTACGACCTGCGCACCGCGGCGAACGTTCCGCAGGTCGTCCTCCGCGCCCTGCAGCTGACACGCAGCAGCCCCGCAGGCCCGGTGTATCTCACCGCCGCGCGCGAAGTGCTCGCCCAGAGCGCCCCGGCCCCCGAGACGGCGATCGAGCGCTGGCCGCGCATCGCCCCCGCCGCGGCCGGCGCCGATGTCGTGCGTTCGATCGTGGACGCGCTCGCCGGCGCCTCCCGCGCGACGATCGTGACGACCTCCGTCGGGCGGGACCGGGATGCGGTCGCCCGCCTCGTGACGCTCGCGGAGAGATGGGGCATCGGCGTCGTCGAGCACAACGCGGAGGTGCTGAGCTTCCCGCACGATCACCCACTGCACCTGGGCGACGCCCCGGCCGCGGCGGTGGAGACATCCGATGTCCTGATCGTGCTGGACGCCGACGTGCCGTGGATCCCCGCCGCCGTGCAGCCCGCCCCCGACGCACGCATCTTCGTGGTGAGCGACGACCCGCTCCAGGAGCGCATCCCCCTCTGGTACCTGCCGGCCGAGGCGCTCATCCGCGCCGATGCGCTCACCTTCCTCGACCAGCTGCTGGAACATGCCCCCGATGCCGCTCAGGCCGAGGCCGCGGCTGCGCGCCGCGAGAGCGTGGCGGCCGACGCCCACCGCGCCCGGGCCGAGCGGGCCGAGCGCATCGCGGCGGACGTCGCAGAGCGACGCCTGTCTGCGGGCAGCGTCGGCGCCACCCTGTCGCGGCTGATCGACACCGAGACGATCATCGTCAATGAGGCCATCACGGCGGCACCGGACATCTGGCGATCCCTGCCGCGCACCTTGCCGGGCACGGTGTTCGGCAACCGCGGAACATCTCTGGGCTGGTCGGGCGGCGGAGCCCTCGGCATCAAGCTCGCCGAGCCGAACCGGCGCGTCGTCAGCATCGTCGGCGACGGCACGTTCTACTTCAGTGCACCTTCCTCCGCCGCATCCGTCGCCGCGCGCTACGGTCTCGCCACGCTCACCGTCATCCTCGACAACGGCGGCTGGAACGCGACCAGGCGCAACGCGGTGCGTCAGTATCCGGACGGCGTCGCCCAGCGCGATGAACGGTTCTGGGTCGGGCTCGGCCGTGAGGCCGACCTGCCCGGAATCGCTCGCGCCGCGGGCGGCGGCTGGGCGGCCACCGTCACGGACTTCGACGACCTGGAGGACACCCTGCGCACGGCGCTCGGCCATGTCGACGGCGGCGTGCCCGCGACGGTCGCCGTGCGCCTGCCGGACATCTCCACGCACGACATCGACGAGCCGGCTGCCGCCGCAGAAAGGATCCACGTTCCATGAACGCCGACGCACACCGCCCGCCGTATCTGCGCATCGCGACGGAGGAGGCCTGGGCGCCGCCCGAGGCGATCGCGCTGTACCGCGACCATCTCGCGCGCCGCGACCTGGACGACGTCGGCTTCAACAGCCTGATGGGCTACTTCCTGAACTCCCCTCACCCGCAGCCGCGTGCGGTCGTGGAGCGCCTGCAGGACGCGGCCGAGCGACGCATCGCCGACATGGATGCGACCGGCATCGACCACCAGGTGCTCGCCCTCACCTCGCCGGGAACCCAGGTGCTGCCCGCCGATGAGGCCGTGGCGCTGGCCGAGACCGCCAACGCACGGCTCGGTGAGATCTGCCAGGCGCGGCCGGAGCGCTTCTCCGGGCTGGGGACGGTGTCGTTCACGGATGCCGCGACGGATGTCGCGGCACTGCGCCGCGCGGTCGGGGAACACGGGCTGAAGGGCCTGATGCTGAACGATCACGTGCGCGGCGATCACCTGGACCATCCGCGTTTCGCGCCGCTGCTGCGTGAGCTGGAGGATCTCGACGTGCCGCTGTATCTGCATCCAGGCACACCCCCGAACGCCATGATCGCCCCCTATCGCGAAGCCGGGCTCGACGGGGCGATCCTCGGTTTCGGTGCCAGCGCGGGGCTCCATCTGCTCCGGATCATCACGTCGGGCGTCTTCGATCGCCATCCGCGTCTGCGGCTCGTGGTCGGGCACCTGGGCGAGGCGCTTCCGTTCTGGCTGCACCGCATCGATCACATGCATGCCAAGCAGGTCGCCTCCGGACGCTACGAGGCGATCAAGCCGCTCGCGCAGCGGCCCTCGGAGTACTTCCGCTCCCACATCTGGCTCACGACCTCGGGGATGCCCTGGGAGCCGGCGATCCTGTTCACCCGCGAGGTGACGGGTCCGGACCGCGTGATGTACGCGATGGACTATCCGTATCAGTTCGAGGCCGATGAGGTCGCGGCGCAGGACGCCCTGCCGATCTCGGATGCGGAGAAGGCCGACTTCTTCGAGAACACCGCGCGGCGGGTCTTCAACCTGACGTTCTGAATCTGCGGGACGCGCGGACTTGTCACGGCGATCGTCCGGGCCTCCGGCGGCCCGTCGGCCTACGGTGGCGGTATGCGCGCCGTCGGGACGATCCGGGTCGAACGTGAGCCCCGGGAGGTCTTCGACTTCCTCGAGCTCGTGGAGCATGAGACGTCCTGGCGGCAGTCCGTGACGGGCTCGCGATACGTCGACGCCACGCGTCCCGCAGTCGGCACCGTCGGCGAGACCATCGCCTCGATGGGATCGCGCAGCGTACGGATGGGGTGGACGGTGATCGCGCTCGAGCCGGGCCGTCGTGTGGCGTGGGAACTCGACGGCGATCCCTGGCTCGGTGGCGGGAGTTACACCGTCGCGGCCTCGGGCGGCGGCTCGACGGTGACGGCGGAGCTCACCATCAGGCTCCACGGGGTCATGCGAGCCGCGGAGCCCCTTCTGTGGCTGCCGTTCCGGAAAGGGCTCCGCGATGATCTGCGTCGCTTGAAGCAGAGGATGGAGCAGCATGCCTGAGCCGCGCGGGATCGACAACGTCTTCGTCGAGGTCGGCGATCTAGACGAAGCGGTGGGCTGGTACGAACGGGTGGTCGGACTGACGCTCAAGGTGCGCACGCCCGATATGGCGGTACTCGACGTCGGAGGAGACGTGGCCGGGATCGTCCTCAGCAGTGCTGACCAGGTCTCGCCGACGAAGGTCTGGTTCGAGGTGGCGGACGCCCGCGACGCGGCCACGGAACTCGGCGTGCAGACCTTCCCGATTCCGACCGGGCTGACGGCAGAGGTCGTCGACCCCTGGGGCAACCGCATCGGCTTCACCGACTACACGGCACGTCCGGATCTCGCCCGCTCATGATGCCCCGGTGACCGACGGATGCGGGCGGCCCCGCGAGAGGACCGCCCGCATCCGTCGGTATCAGAGCGGGTACTGTCCCGGCTCGCGGCGCATCGTGATCCAGCGGGTCTCGGTGAAGGCGTCGATGTTCGCCTGCGCACCGCCGTGGCGGGATCCGGTACCGGAGGCGCCGACGCCGCCGAAGGGCGAGTTCGCCTCGTCGTTGACCGTCTGATCGTTGATGTGCACGATGCCGGTCGGGATGCGCTTCGCGAGGTCGTAGGCCTTCATCGCGTCACGGCTGACGATCCCCAACGAAAGCCCGTAGTCGGTCGCGGCGGCCAGCTCGACGGCCTCGTCGTCGGTCGCGAAGGAGACCACCGAGGCGACGGGACCGAAGACCTCGTCGCAGTACGCGGCCGCATCCTTCGGGGGATTCGCCAGCACCGTCGGGCGGTAGAACAGCTGCTCGTAGGTACCACCGGCCGCGAGGCGGGCGCCTTGGGCCACGGCGTCCTGCACGAGCGTGTGCACGCGGTCCCGCTGCGTCTCGTCGATGAGGGGTCCGAGGTGCACCTGCCCTGCCGCCGGGTCGCCGACGACCATCGAGTCGGCCTTCGCCGCGAGCTTCGCGACGTACTCGTCGAACAGCGACTCGTGCACGATGTGCCGGCCCACGGTCATGCAGATCTGCCCCTGGTGCAGGAAGGCGCCCCACGTGGCGAGGTTGACCGCCTGGTCGACGTCGGCATCCTCGCGCACGAGGAAGGCGGAGTTGCCGCCGAGCTCGAGGTGGGCACGAGTCAGGTGACGGCCGGCGAGCTCGCCGACGGCGCGCCCCGCCCGGGTCGACCCCGTGAAGGCGACCACGCGCACGCGGGGGTCGGCGACCATGGCTTCGCCGACCTCGGCGCCGCCGGGCACGAGCTGCAGGATGCCCTTGGGCAGGCCCGCCTCCTCGAAGATGCGCACCATCGAGACGCCGCCGGTCACGACCGTGCGGGGGTCGGGCTTGAGCAGCACGGCGTTGCCGAGCGCGAGGGCCGGCGCGACCGCACGGATACCGAGGATGAGCGGAACGTTGAAAGGCGAGATGACGCCCACGACGCCCACGGGAACCTGCTGCGCGAGCGAGAGGCGGGGCTCCTCGCTGGAGAGGATCGTGCCCAGCGGCGCCGAGGGCAGAGACGACGCCTCGTAGCACTCGGCCGCGGTGACGTGCAGGGCGAAACCGGCGAGCGGCGGGATGGCACCGACCTCGCGGATGTTCCACCCCATGATCTCCTCCGCGTGCTGCTCCCACAGCTGCGCGGCCTTGCGCAGCACGGCCGCACGGGCCGGATGCGGCGTGGCCGCCCACTCCTGCTGCGCCCGCGCGGCGGATGCGGCGGCGCGGGCGACGTCCGCGGCATCCGCCATCCCGACGTGCACGAGGGTCTCACCGGTGGCGGGCTCGATGGAGGGGATGGAGCCTCCCCCGCCTTCGACCCATTCGCCGTCGATGTAGATGCGGCCCTCGAAGACGTGGGGATCGATCAGGGTGGCGGTGTCCTGCGTTGCGGTCGACATCGGTGTCACCTTTCCGGGCTTCCCTGCCCTATACGTATGAATACATCCTCAGCGACGCGGGGTCCGCGCGCAATGGGAGGGGGTGCTCCCGGGTCAGCCCGTCGCGCGGGCCAGGCGGTGGGACCTGCGGCCCGGGATGCTCTCCGCCCATCCCCGGCGGATGACGCCGATCGCGTCCCGGGCGAGAGCGAGGCCGTCGGCGTAGGGCGTGCGCCAGATCGAGAGCACGTCCGCCGCACCTCCGGCCAGCGGCCGCGAGAAGGCCTCCACACCCCATCGGCCGCGGTAGCCCGCGTCCAGCGCCTCCCGCACGAGCGCGGGCACATCCACCGCGCCGCTCTCCAGCGGACCGCGACCGGACTGGCCGAGCTCGAGATAGCGCAGGCGCGGCATCGCGGTGCGGATCGCCTGCACGGCGTCCGCCTCCTCGATCGCCATGTGGAAGCTGTCGAGGTGGACGCCGAGGT
This sequence comes from Microbacterium sp. SORGH_AS_0428, assembly GCF_031453615.1. NCBI lineage: Bacteria > Bacillati > Actinomycetota > Actinomycetes > Micrococcales > Microbacteriaceae > Microbacterium > Microbacterium sp. SORGH_AS_0428. The sequence continues at coordinate 1,666,569 of NZ_JAVIZT010000001.1, forward strand.
GGGCGGAGCCGCTCGCGGCGACGTAGTCCATGGCCTGAGCGGCCGTGTTGAGCGCGGCCTCCTCGTAACGGTTCAGCACCTCGAAGGTCATCTGGATGCCGCGTTGCGCCGCCTCATCGGCGACCGCTCCCACTGCCCGCGCGCTCTCGACGAGAAGCACCGGGTCGATCGGTTCGGACGCGGGTCCGAAGAGCCCGTACGGCACCCCGTTCAGCTGATCGGCGCCGAGCCGCTCGGCGAAGCGCACGCTCTCGCGCAGCAGCTCGACCCCCGCCCGACGCACGTCGGCGTCGGGCGAGGAGACGTCCGCGTCCGGCGTCTGCCCGCACATGGCGATCGGCAGCATCCCGGTGCGCAGGAACGCATCCGCGAGGGCGTCCGCGTCGGTCGAAGCCGCGTCCAGCGGGGGCAGCACGGCACGTCGGTAACCCATCTCCCGCAGATCGTGCAGAACCGGCACCAGCTGCGCCGGCGCGAGCTCGGGCGTGATCGCCGAGAGGTGGCACGCGAGGTCGAGGTCCATGACGCGCCTCAGAACACCGGCAGATCGAGCCGCTGCTTGAACACCGAGTAGCCGTCATCGACACTCACGACAGTGCCGTTGATCGCGTTCGCCTCGTCCGAGGCCAGGAAGGCGACCACGTCCGCGATCTCCTCCGGGGCCGTCAGGGTGTTGCGCATCTGCTCGGCGGCGAACGTCGCCCGCAGCTCCTCGCTGAACTGGTTGATGATCGGGGTCCCGACCCGCCCCGGCGTGATGGCCACGGCGCGGACGCCGTACTGCGCGAGCTCGTAGGCCGCGGAGCGGGTGAAGGAGATGACGGCGGCCTTGGCGGCGCTGTACGAGAACGAGAGCTCCGCCGCCTGCTGGCCGTAGATCGACGACGTGCTGATGATGACGCCGCCCGTCCCCTGCTTCCGGAACTGCCGTCCGGCGGCGAGGATGCCGTAGTACACGCCGTCCTGATCGATGCGGATCATCGGCTCGTAGTCGACCGCGGGGTCGTGCTCGAGCAGGGGCTTGCCACCGGCGATGCCCGCGTTGTTGAAGATGACGTCGAGCGAGCCGAACACCTCGACGGTCCGCGCGACGGCGGCCTCCACGTCCTCATAACGGGAGACGTCGGTGCGCACGGCCGCGACGGAGCCCGTGAAGCCGAGGCCCTCGAGCTCCGTGACGACCTGGTCGGAGCGCGCCAGGTCGACATCGGCGATCATGACCTTCGCGCCCTCGCGGAGGAACTTCTCGACGGTCGCGCGACCGATTCCGCTGCTGCCACCCGTGATGAGGGCGGTCTTCGATTCCAGTCGCATGTGCGACCTCCATCCATGTCTGGGGTGGGGCGGGGTGCTCTCGGCACCCCGCCCCGAGGGGTCAGCCGAGCTTGTCGGAGGGGGTGATGCTGTCCGCGTTGTCGACGGTCACGAGGGTCGTGGCGACCGCGTCGAAGCGGGAGGAGGGCAGCGTGCCGTCCTTGCGGTAGGCCTCGATGTCACCCACGACCGTGTCGAGGATGCTGGGCCAGGGCTGCTCGATGGTGGCGAGGAAGGGTCCGCCGGCCTTGATCGCGGCGATCGCCTCGCTGGTCGCGTCGACGCCGGTGACCTTCGCCTTCGAGCCCGCCTCGCTGACCGCCTGGGCGGCGCCGAGCGCCGCGTCGTCCCAACCGACCCAGACGCCGTCGAGGCCGCCGGGGTTCGCCGACAGGTAGTCCGCGACGAGCGACAGCGCCTCGGTGCGTCCCGTCGCGGGAGAGGCGACCTTCTGGATGTCGCCGCCGGCGATGTTCGCGCCCGCCGCGGTCAGCGCCTTCTCGGCGAGGCTGGCCCGCAGCCGGATGCCCGGGTGCGGGTCGTGCCCGATCACCATGATGTTCTTGCCCTTCAGGCCGCCCAGCGCGTCATCCAACGCACCGACGGTCTGATCGACGATGCCCTGCTGATCGGCGGTGACGTTGATCGCGAACGCGTCGTTCTCCTCGGTCGCGGAGTCGATCGCGAAGATCGGGATGTTCGCGTCCTTGGCGGCCGTGACGATCGAGCCGATCGAGGCGACGTCGGTGTAGCCGTCGAAGATCGCGTCGGCGCCCTGCCCGATGGCGCTCTCGACCGCGGGGTTCATCTTCTGGAAGTCGAAGTCGCCCTGGATGACGGTGAGGTCCCAGCCGAGTTCGTCGGCCTTGTCCTGCACGGCCTTGACCCACCAGGCACCCACCGGCGTCTGGTTGCCGGAGGTGAAGGCGATCACCTTGAACTTGTCGTCACCGCCGCCCCCCGAGCCGCCCGACGAGCATCCGGTCAGGACGAGGGCCGCTGCGGCGGCCACGGCCGCGAGGGCCTTGAATGATGTGCGCACGTGTTACTCCTTTGTGTTCGTGGCGTTGTGATGGTGCACGGTCGTGGGGCGACCGCTTCGGGAAAGTGGATGCGGAGCGTCAGCGCTCGCGATGCCGCAGCGACGACAGCGTCACCGCGGCGATGATGATGAGGCCTGTCACGACCTGCTGGACGTAGGCGTTGACGCCCAGGATGTTCAGACCGTTGCTCATGACGCCGATGATCGCGACGCCGACCATGGTGCCGCCGAGATTCGCGGCGCCCGAGCGGACCACCGTCATGCCGAGGAAGACGGCGGCGACGGAGAACATCATGTTGTCGCTGCCCTGCACGGCGCTCGCGCTGCCGAGACGTGCCGCCAGGAGCACGCCGCCGAGCGCCGAGATCGCGCCGGCCGCCGTGAATGCGATGAGCCGGGCCCGACGCACGTTGATGCCGGACAGGCGCGAGACCTCGACGTTGCCGCCGGTCGCGTACCAGCGCCGACCCATCGTGGTGAAGCGCAGGACGAACCACAGCAGCAGCGAGATGACGATCGCGATGTAGACCGGGATCGGGATCTCGAACAGCTTCCCCTGCCCCATGGAGTTGAACTCCGGCGGCAGGTTGAACAGTGTCGTCCCCGCGGTCACGAGGTAGGCGAGACCCACCACGGAGGTCATCGTGGCGAGCGTCGCGACGAAGGCGGAGAGATTCACGTAGGCGATCAGCAAGCCGTTGACGAGCCCGACGAGCAGGCCCACCAGGATTGCGACCGCGACCGCGACGGTCACGGGGACGCCGTTGATCATCATGGATGCGGCGACCGCGCCCGCGAGCGCCGATGTGGCGCCCACCGACAGATCGAAGTCGCCGACGACCATGACGATGGTCTGCGCCCCGGCGATGATCGCGAGGATCGAGACCTGGTACAGGATGTTCTTCACGTTCGTGAAGGTCAGGAACACGTCCGGTCGCATCGCGAAGAAGAAGATGACGAGCACGATGAGGGCGACGACCGTGCCGCCGTGGAGGAAGATGCGCCCGAACGACTCGGCACGCGCGGTCACGATGCTGCGCGTGGTGAGCGTGGGGTCCGTGGTGGTGGCCATGTCACTCTGACTTTCCGTAGCAGTAGGAGAGGAGCAGCTCGTCGTCGGCGTCTGCCGCGGCGACCTGTCCGGAGATGCGCCCCTCGTGCATGATGACGACGCGGTCACTCATGCCGATGAGCTCGGGGAGTTCGGAGCTGACGGCGATCACGGCGGTGCCGGTCGCCGCCAGGCGACGGATGAGGCGGTAGATCTCGGCCTTGGTGCCGACGTCGATCCCGCGCGTGGGCTCGTCCATGAGCAGGACAGCCGGTTGACGCTCGAGCATCTTGGCCAGGACGACCTTCTGCTGGTTGCCGCCCGAGAGCTCCCCCACGCTCTGGCGCGGGCTGCGGGCCTTGATCTGCAGGTCCGACATGCCACGGCGGGCGATGTCGGCGATGCGTGCCTGGGAGACGACACCGGCCGAACTCACCGAGGAGAGGTTCGCGATCGTGATGTTGTCCTGGATCGAGGCCCCCAGGATCACACCCTGGCTGCGGCGCTCCTCGGGAACGAGCGCGATGCCGGCCGCGAGCGCACGACCCACCCCGGGCGAGCGCGGCAGCGTCTTCTCCCCCACCGTGATCGTGCCGGCCTGGTGCTTCTGCGCTCCGGCCAGGATGCGCAGCAGCTCGCTGCGTCCGGCGCCGGCGAGCCCGCCGATGCCGAGGACCTCCCCGGCACGCACCTCGAACGACACGTCCTGCACGCGACGACCGGTCAGGCCGTCGACCCGCAGCACGACGTCTCCGCCGCCTGAGCCGCGTTCGGGATAGAGCTGACCCGCTTCGCGGCCGACCATGAGGGAGATGACCTCGTCGATGTGCGAGTCGGCCACATCCTTCGTGATGATGGTCTCGCCGTTGCGCATGATCGTCAGCCGGTCGCACAGCTCGAAGACCTCCTCGAGGCGGTGCGAGACGTAGACGATGGCGACGCCCCGCTCGCGCAGGGAGCGCAGCACCGCGAACAGGTCGGTGATCTCGGTGTCCGTGAGCGACGCGGTCGGCTCGTCGAGGATGAGCACCCGCGCGTCGGTGGCGAGGGCTCGGGCGAACGCCACCATGGTCTGCTGCACGGGCGACAGGTCGCCGGCGAGCTTGCCCAGCGGGATGCGCTGATTGATGCTGTCCAGCTGCTCCTTCGCCCGCCGGCGGAGCTCCCGCCAGTTGACGACTCCCCCGCGGCGCGGCGTCTGCTCACCCAGCAGGATGTTCTCCGCCACCGTCAGCGACGGGATGATGGACAGCTCCTGGTAGAGCGCGACGATCCCCTCGCCGCGCGCGGTGCGCACGCTCTGGAACTCGACCTCCTGGCCTGAGCGCAGGATGGTCCCGCCGTCGGGGGCGTACAGCCCCGTGACGACCTTGATCAGCGTGGACTTGCCCGCACCGTTCTCGCCGAGCAGGGCATGGATCTCGCCGGGGAGCACCGACAGCCGGGCGCCCTTCAAGGCGTGGACCCCGTCGAAGCGCTTGACGATGTCGCGGGCTTCGAGCGCGGGGGCGGTCTCCACCGGCGCCGCCTCCCGTTCCAATGCGGTGGTCATGACAGTTCTCCGAGCCGGGCCTCGTCGTTGCAGGCGATGATGACCTTCGGATAGCGCCCGGTGAGGTGCGCCTCGAAGGCCTCCGCGGCCTGCTCGAGGGGGAAGACGGCCTGCGTGAACTCAGCCAGGTCGAGGTGAGGCAGCAGGTTCAGCGCACGCGGGAACGCGTACGGCGACACGAAGAGGCCCGTGAGCGTGAGCTCCTTCAGATAGAGGTAGTCCGAGATGTTCAGCGGCAGCTCGTAGTCGCTCGGGTACATCGCCGCGTAGATGACCGTGCCGCCCTTGGCCGCCAGATCGAGAAGTCCGCGGGTGGCCCGCGTCGATCCCGAGGCGTCGATGACGATGTCGTAGCCGCGGCCCTCGGTGAGCTCGTCCGCGACGGCGGCCTGGTTCTCGGTCGTGGGGTCGATCGTGTACTGCGCGCCGTGGCGCCTGGCCATCCCTCGCCGGTCGGCGATCGGCTCGATCATCGTGAGCGCGGTCGCACCGTAGCGGGCCATGACCTGCACCGCGAGCTGCCCGATCGGCCCGCCGCCGCAGACGACGACGCGGTCGCCGACGCGGATGCGGGTCTTGTCGGCGATGCGCACGGCGACAGAGGTGGGCTCCAGCAGGCATCCTTCGAGCAGGCTCACGCTTTCGGGCAGGCGGTACACCTGCGACTCGTGCCAGGTGACGGTCTCGGCCATGCCCGGACGGTTGTAGTCCTGGATGTGCTCGCAGAACTGCTGACGTCCGTCCTGACAGGGTCGGCACGAGCCGCAGAAGCGGAGGAAGTTGCCGGCGACCCGGTCGCCGACGCGGAGACCGCCCCGTCCGGCGCGCTCCCCCAACGCCTCGATGACGCCGGACACCTCGTGGCCGAGTCCGATCGGGACGTCGGTGCCGAAGAAGCCTTCGGCCAGGTGCGGGTCGGAGCCGCAGATGGCGGCGTAGGCGACGCGGATGCGGACATCCTCCGGACCCAGCTCGGGCTGCGGCATGTCGACGACGCCGATGCGGCCGCGGGTGGCCTCGTCGGGATCGCGCAGGTTGCCGATGCGCGTGACGGCGACGGTGCGCATGGTGGCGCTCACCCCTCGGCCGCGATCACGCGACGCAGCGCCGCGGTCGTCGCCGACAGTCCGTAGCCGTACTTGTCGCGCAGCTGCTCGTCCTCGCCGAAGCCGGCGTAGACCTGCGGGATCCCGAGTCGCTCGAACGCCGTCAGACGGATGCCGCGATCGGCCACGACATCGGCGATGCGGGTGGCGAGGCCGCCGTAGGCGAGGTGATCCTCGAGCACGACGAAGCGCCCGCCCGTCTCGGCTGCGGAGCGCACGATGAGCTCCTCGTCGATCGGCTTCAGCGTGAACATGTCGACCACGCGCACCGAGCGGCCGTCCGCGGCGAGCTCGTCCGCAGCGTCCAGCGCCTGAGCGACGGTCGTGCCGTGCGTGAAGATCGTCGCATCGGTGCCCTCGCGCGCCACGATGCCCTTGCCGATGCGCACCTCGTGCTGACCGGGCTCGTAGAGCACCTTGTCCTTCTTGCCGACGGCCAGGCGGATGTAGATGGGGCCCTGCATCGTCATGGACTGCCGGATGATCTCGCCGACCATGAGCGGGTCGCCGATCGAGGTCACGGTCATGTTGGTCAGGGCGCACATGAGCGCGAGGTCCTCGACCGCGTAGTGCGTCGATCCGCCGTTGCCGACGAGCCCGCCGTGCGTGCCGATGATCTTGACCGGGAGGTTGGGGTAGCAGACGTCGGTGCGCACCTGCTCGAGCGCGCGCATGCTGAGGAACGGGAGCATGCCGGAGACGACGGGGATGTTGCCGTCGTAGGCCAGGCCGGCGGCGATCCCGACGCACGCCTGCTCGGCGAGACCGACATCGATGAACCGGTCGGGGAAGGTGTCGCGGAACTCGACGAGGGTCGCCCCGATGTCGGGGGTGAGCACCCACAGGTTCTCGTACTCGGCGCCGAGCTCTGCGAGCGTCGAGCCGATGACCGATCGCGCTCCGAGGAACTCTCCGAAAGTGAAGGTCACAGGCATCAGACGGACTCCTTCTCACGCGAGGCGGTGAGCGCCGCGAGGGCGCGTTCGAGGTCGGCGGCGCCGAGAGATCCGGCGTGCCAGGCGAGGTTGCGCTCCATGAAGTCGACGCCCTTGCCCTTGATGGTCTCGGCGATGATGACGGTGGGCGTCTCGCTGTCGGGCTCGGGCAGGGCATCGAGCGCCTCCACCAGCTGAGCCATGTCGTGGCCGTCGATGTGCACGACGTTCCAGCCGAAGGCGCGCCACTTGTCCGGGTAGGGCTCGAACGCGACGCGCTCCTCCGCGAAGCTCGTCATGAGCTGGCGGTTGCGGTCGACGAAGGCGACGAGGTTGCCGAGACGGTTGCTGCGAGCGGCCATGACCGCCTCCCAGACCGACCCTTCGCCCGTCTCGCCGTCACCGAGGAGGGTGAAGACGCGGTGGGCGTCGCCGCGGTGGCGGGCACTGAGCGCCATGCCCACGGCGAGGGGAAGGCCGTGTCCGAGCGAGCCCGTCGACGCCTCCACGCCGGGCAGCTGCACCTTGCACGGGTGCATGCCGTACGCGCTGTCGAGCTGGCCGTAGGTGTCGACGATGCCGTCGTAGGAGAAGAAGCCGCGCATCGCCATAGCGATGTACATGCAGACGGCGGCGTGACCCTTGCTGAGCACGAAACGATCGCGCGCGGGGTTGGCGATGTCGGTCGGATCGACGTTCAGGCCGTAGTGGAAGAGAGCGGTGAAGATGTCCGCCGAGGACAGGTCTCCGCCGATGTGGACGGCGCCCTCGTAGGTGCCGCACAGCTGCAGGAGCTTGCGCCGCAGCTCGAACGCCAGATCCTCCAGTTCGGCCACGTTCGGACGCTGGTCCGTCTGCAGGGGGGAACTGCTCATCATGCCTCCTCGTCGATGGCAGGGAGACGTCGAATGTGCGCAGAATCGCGTCTTCATCGACGTCGTTTCGGGTGTCGCCATCCGACTCTGGAGGGCGACCCGGTGAACGTAGCACGATCTCATTTACATGTAAACAGGAATGGACGTAAACTCGTGCCGCGGGGGTGGCGACGGTCGCGATCCCGCACATATCCGAGACACAGAGAGGTGCAGGGATGTCGAGTTCGATCGCCCAAACGTCCGCCGGAGTGCGGACAGGGCTCTACATCGGAGGCGCGGAGCGCTTCACCGATGACGTTCTACAGATCGCCGATCCGGGAAAGCCCGGAGTCGTCGTCGGCGAGGCCGCGGCGGCCTCGCCCGCAGATGTCGCGGATGCGGTCGCCGCCGCATCCGCTGCCTTCGGGTCGTGGAGCGCACTGTCGGCGGCGGAGCGCGCGGATGCGATGGCGGCAGCCATCGCCGGCATCGCCGATGAGCGCGACACCGACGCCGCCGTCTTGTCGCAGGAGAACGGCAAGATCCGCTTCGAGGGGTGGGTGGATGCCCTCGTCTTCGAGATCCGGTGGAACCTCGCCCTCATGCTGAAGGACGAGGTCGAGAAGGGGCACACGCTCCCCGTGGTCCCCGGCGCGATCCCGGTGACGACGGAGGTGGCGTACCAGCCCCTCGGTGTCGTGACGATCATCGTGCCCTTCAACTGGCCGATCGCCATCCTCGGCGCGGCGCTTCCCCACGCGCTGCTCGCGGGCAACACCGCGATCGTGAAGCCGCCGCCCTCCGCGCCGCTCGCGACGACCCGCGTGGTGCAGCGCATCGCCGAGAAGCTGCCCCCCGGCGTGCTCAACGTGGTCACGGGCCGCGACGAGAACATGTCGGAGCTCATCCAGAGCCCCGACGTCGCGAAGGTGTGTTTCACGGGCAGCGTGAACGGCGGGAAGCGCATCATGCAGATGGCGGCGCAGACCCTCACGCGTGTGACGCTCGAGCTCGGTGGCAACGACGCGGCGGTGTTCCTCGAGGACGCGATCCTCGACGACGCGCACCTCGACCGCCTCTACGCCGCGATCTACGACACCACCGGCCAGATCTGCATGAACGCCAAGCGCGTGTTCGTGCACCGCTCGCGTCTGGACGAGCTGGTCGCGGGGCTCGAAGCGCGCCTCGAGAAGGTCGTGATCGGGTACGGGCTCGACGAGGGCACGACCATGGGCCCGCTGCACCAGCCGGCCCAGAAGGCGTTCGTCGAGGAGATCATCCAGGAGGCGAAGGACGCCGGCGCCGACGTGCGCGAGTACGGCACTCTGCCCGGAGGCGAGCTCGCAGGCGGCAACTTCCTGCGCCCGGCGATCGTCGTCGACCCCGACCCGTCGCTGCGGGTCGTGACCCAGGAGCAGTTCGGCCCGGTCATCCCGATCATCCCGTTCGACTCCGAGGAAGAGGCGATCAGCCTCGCCAACGACACGTGGGGCGGGCTGTGCGGCTCGGTGTGGACCGCATCGCCCGAGTCCGCGCAGCGCGTGGGGTCGCAGCTGGTCTGCGGCTACGTGTGGGTCAACGATCACGGCGCGACCCGCCTCGACCTGCGCGCGCCCTTCGGCGGCATGAAGCAGTCCGGCTTCGGACGCGAGCAGGGCATCGAGGGCGTGCGCGCCTTCCAGGACACCCGGTCGATCGCCACGATCGACCCCGAGGCCCTGGCGGCGATGGCGCACTGACGACCGCGATGCGGGCCGGGATCACGCGTCCCGGCCCGCATCCGTCGCCAACGGCACGGACCGCATCCGACGTCCGGAGAGGAACCCCATGGTCACAGATCGCACTCGACACGCACACGGCGTGAAGCCACCCGCCGAGGCGGTCGTCGAGCCGCTGGCGGACCACATCGACCCCGACGCGTTCACACCGCGACTACTCGCCCTGCTCTCCAACGCGCTGGTGTGGCGCGAATCCCACGAGCTCCGGCGCCAGTTCGATCTGGGCACCAACGAATGGCGCGTCATCTCCGCACTCGCCATGAACCCGGGTTTCTCCGCATCGGAGATCTCGGAGTTCCTGGTGGTCAACAAGGCGATCGTCTCCAAGAGCGTGACGACCCTGGTGGAGCGGGGCCTCGTCGTGCTCGCGGAGGGTGCCCGCGGATCGCGGCCGATGTACCTGACGGCAGCCGGTGCGGCCATGCACGACGACATGCTGCCGATCTCCCTTCGCGGGCAGGAGATCATCCTGGCCCACATGACGCCGGCCGAGGTCACCCGGCTGAATGCGCTGCTGCGCAAGATGCTCGACGAGATGCGGGTGCTGCAGAGCCTCGACAACGAGTCCTGGCTCGCGGATGCGGGTGCCACCCGTAAGAGCTGAGCCGCTCCTGCATTCTGCACCCCGAAATACCTCTTGCCATTACCTATCGACATAGGTACTCTCGCTGACGAGGCGCAACGAAGCCCTCCCGAAAGCGGAAGGACCACGACTCGTGGCACGTAACACCCCCGCACCCGACCCGGCCGCATCCCTCGCACTGCTCGACGGCTTCTCGCTGGAGATGACCGGCAAGGACATCCCCGGCCTCGAAGAAGCCCGCGACGTCATCCCCGCCGGCACGAAGATCAACGTCACCTTCCTCGGCAACGAAGACCTCGACATGCGCGTGGCGGCCGCCAAGGCCGTGAAGGATGCCGGATTCGTACCGGTCCCCCACGTCTCCGCGCGGCGACTCGCCTCGGCCGCCCAGCTCGAGGAGTTCCTCGACCGGCTGCAGCAGGTGGGCGCCACCGAGCACGTCTTCGCCGTCGGCGGCGACCCCGCCGAGCCCGAAGGCCCGTACCCGGACTCGCTGAGCGTCATCCGCTCCGGCATCCTGCAGAAGTACGGCGTGCGCGAGGTCTCGATCGCGGGATACCCCGAGGGACACCCCGACATCCCGACCGATGTGCTGTGGCGCCACCTCGAGGACAAGTCGGCGGCGCTGACCGATGCGGGCCTCGGCCAGGTCATCCTCACGCAGTTCGCGTTCGACACCGACCCGGTCATCGACTGGATCGACGGGGTGCGCAGTCGCGGGATCACCGCGGAGATCCGCATCGGCACCCCGGGCCCGGCCGGCATCAAGCGCCTGATCACCTTCGCCCGACGCTTCGGCGTCGGCGCGAACGCGATGATCGTGAAGAAGTACGGGTTCTCGCTGACCAACCTGATGGGAACGGCGGGCCCCGACCGGTTCATCGGCGACCTCGGCGCGCTCGTCGCGCAGAAGGACTCGCGCGGACCTGTCAAAATTCACTTCTACACGTTCGGCGGTCTGCGGGCGACATCCGATTGGGCCCGCGACTACATCGCCGCGCAGTCCTGAGGAGATCCCCGCATGTCCCTGCACAAAGACGCCCTGCGTGACCACGCCTGCCTGATCGTCCACGGCCCCGACCAGCCCGGGCTCGTGGCCGCCGTCACCGCACTCATCACGCGCAACAAGGCGAACATCGTCACCCTCGACCAGTACTCGGACAACCCCGAGGGCGGCGCGTTCTTCCAGCGCGTCGTCTTCCACCGCCCCGACCTCGCAGCGGCGATCGGCGACATCGAAGCCGACCTCGCCCAGACGCTGGAGCCCTACGGGATGCAGTGGCGCCTGACCGACCAGTCGGTGCCGAAGCGCATGGCGATCCTCGCTTCCACGAGCGATCACTGCCTGCTCGAGCTGCTGTGGCGTCACCGCCGGGGCGAGCTCAACGTCACGATCCCCATGGTGATCTCCAACCACACGAACACCGCAGAGGACGTGCGCTCGTTCGGCATCCCGTTCTTCCACGTTCCCTCCCAGGGGCCGGACAAGTCGGAGGCCGAGCGCGAGATCGTCAAGCTGCTCGCGGGCAACGTCGACTTCGTCGTGCTGGCGCGCTACATGCAGATCCTCACCGACGACTTCCTCGAGGGCGTCGGCGTGCCGGTCATCAACATCCACCACTCCTTCCTTCCCGCCTTCATCGGCGCCGGCCCCTACAAGAAGGCCAAGGAACGCGGCGTCAAACTCATCGGCGCCACCAGCCACTACGTCACCAAGGACCTCGACGAAGGCCCGATCATCGAGCAGGACGTCGCCCGCGTCGACCACTCGATGACCGCCGCCGACCTCCAGGCCCGCGGTGCCTACGTCGAGCGGGCCGTACTCTCGCGCGCCGTGCAGTGGCATGCCGAAGACCGTGTCATCCGGCACGGCAACCACACCATCGTCTTCACCTGACTCCGACGCCTCACCCGAGGCGCCGGCCCCCGAACAGAGAGGTTCATCGTGGCCAGCAACCTGCAGGAACTCATCGACCAGAACAACCCGGTCGAGATGCTGCGCAACTCGCAGATCGGCTCCTACATCTACCCGGTCGTCCCCGCCGACTTCCAGAACTGGATCAAGGAGCAGCAGGCCTGGCGCAACACCGCCGTGCTCTACGACCAGTCCCACCACATGGACAACGTGTTCCTGAAGGGCTCCGACGCGATCAAGCTCATCAGCGACACCGCGATCAACTCGGTGGCGAACTTCGCGGTCAACAAGGCCAAGCAGTACGTGCCCACCACCGCGAGCGGCCACGTCATCGGCGACGGCATCCTCTTCCGCGAGGCCGAGGACGAGTACGTCTACGTCGGACGCGCGCCCGCATCCAACTGGCTGATGTATCACGGTGAGACCGGCGGCTACCAGAACCTCGACGTGCAGGTCGACCGCCGTTCGCCCTCGCGCCCGTACGGCCACGCCGTCACGCGCCGCTACTACCGTTTCCAGATCCAGGGCCCGAAGGCGTGGGACGTCATCGAGAAGCTCAACGGCGGCCCGTTGGAGAAGCTCGGCTTCTTCAACATGTCGACCATGACGATCGCCGGCAAGACCGTGCGCACCCTCCGTCACGGCATGGCCGGCGCTCCGGGCCTCGAGATCTGGGGCCCCTACGAGGACCACGACGCCATCCGCGACGCGATCGTCGAGGCGGGCGTCGAGTTCGGTCTCGTGCCGGTCGGATCCCGCGCCTACCCCTCCAACACGCTCGAGTCCGGCTGGATCCCCTCACCGCTTCCCGCGATCTACTCGGGCGAGGCGGAGCGCGGCTACCGCGAGTGGCTCGGCGTCGACAGCTACGAAGCCACCGGAACCCTCGCGGGGTCCTTCGTCTCCGACAACATCGAGGACTACTACCTCACGCCGTGGGAGCTGGGCTACGGCTCCTTCGTGAAGTTCGACCACGACTTCATCGGTCGCGACGCGCTCGAGAAGATCGACCCCTCGAGCCAGCGCAAGAAGGTCACCCTCGCCTGGAACGCCGAAGACCTCGCGAAGGTCTGGGGCTCGCTGCTGAACGTCGACGGACCCAACTACAAGTTCTTCGACCTGCCGCTGGCCAACTACGGCTCCGCGAACTACGACTCGGTCGTGGATGCGGACGGCACGGTCGTCGGCTTCTCGATGTTCACCGGCTACAGCGCCAACGAGCGTCGCGGCCTCTCGCTCGGCACGGTCGACCCCGACGTGCCCGAGGGCACCGAGCTGAAGGTCGTCTGGGGCGAGCCGAACGGCGGCACCTCCAAGGCCTCCGTCGAGCCGCACGAGCAGACCGAGGTGCGCGTGGTCGTCAGCCCCGTGCCCTACTCCACCGTCGCCCGCCAGACCTACCAGGGCGGTTGGCGCACCGGCTACAAGGGCTGAGCCTTCGACGCGACGCGGGGTCCGGTCCGCCCGGGCCCCGCGTCGGCGTTTATGGATAGCCTCAGAGCCACACCTCGGAAGGAGAACGGCGGATGAGCCTGCGCTACGCGCTCCTCGCTCTCGTGCGGGTGGGACCCCAGTCCGGCTACGACCTGCAGAAGCAGTTCGCCGTCTCGGTCGGGCACGTCTGGCATGCCCCGGACTCCCAGATCTATCCCGAGCTGCGCAAGATGGAGGCCGAGGGCCTCGTGCGCGGCGAGGAGCAGGCGCGCGGCGAGCGCGGCACCCGCCGGATGTACCACATCACCCCCGAGGGCGACGCGGCCTTCCTCGCGTGGATGGCGGCCCCCCTCGACTACCAGCGCGTGCGCGACCCCGCTCATCTGCGAGCGGCCTACCTCGAGGCGGGCACGCCCGCCGATTCCCGCGCGTTCCTGCGGGCGCACATCGCCCAGTGGGAGAGCGAGCTCGAGCAGTGGGAAGGCGAGCTGGCACGCATCGACGCCGTCGACAACCCCATGCTGCTGCGCCGGCTCGCGGTCACCGCCGAGGAAGACCGGGAACGCACGATCGCCTACAAGCGCTTCGCCTACGAGGGCCTCGTGGAGCGGGCGCGGGGTGAGATCTCGTGGGCGCAGCGCGGCCTCGCCCTCGTCGAGCGCCTCGAAGGCGCAGAAGGAGCATCATGACCATCGACACGGCAGCGCGCACCGACCGCGCTCGGGCGGTCGCGGCCGTTCGCGAGCTCCTCGAGGCCGTCGGCGAGGATGCCGACCGCCTCGGGCTCACCCGTACCCCCGAGCGGGTGGCGGACCTCTTCCTCGATCTGTTCTCCGGGCTCGGGGTCGACCCGGCTTCCGCGCTCGGCGCGCCCGTCGCCCTGACCGACAACGAGCACCCCGGCGAGCTGGTCGGCATGACCGCCATCCCGTTCCGCTCGGTGTGCGAGCATCACCTGCTGCCCTTCGAGGGCACGGTCGACGTGTTCTACGCGCCGGTGCGTCACATCGCCGGCCTCAGTCGCATCGCGACGCTCGTCGAGCTCGCCTCCCGCAGGCCGCAGCTGCAGGAGCGCCTCGGGCATCAGATCGCCGAGGCGCTCATGACGGTTCTGCGCCCGCACGGGGTTGCCGTGCGGGTGGAGGCCCGTCACGGTTGCGTGGCCCATCTGGAGCCGAGCGCCGCATCCGCTCGCGTGGTCACGGTGGCCACGCTCGGCGACATCCCCGACGCGACCTGGCGCCTCGCCGCACCATCCACCCCGTGACGGTCACGGATCGGACACAATAGTGTTGACGATCCGGTGCGGCGTTTCCGCCCGAGAAGGGGATGACGATGACGTTTCCCTCCGTGACGGACGAGGCCGACCAGGCGGCGCGCCCTGAGCTCGCCGCGCAGATCCGCGACGCGATCCTGGGGGGCGAGTTCGCCCCCCACCAGCGGCTCATCGAAGCCGATCTCAGCGAGCGGTTCGCGTCGCCGCGTGCGGCCGTGCGCACCGCCTTGCTGACCCTCGCGGGCGAGGGACTCGTGGAGCGACTGCCCAACCGCGGCGCGCGGGTACGCGCCATCACCGTCGACGAGGCGGTCGAGATCGTCGAGGTGCGCATGGGGCTCGAGTCGCTCTGCGCCCGCAAGGCGGCCGAGCGGGTCGACGACGACGACATCGCAGGACTCCGCGCGCTCCGTTCCGACATCGAGCAGGCGATCGCCGTGGGCGACCTGGTGGGATACTCCCGGCTGAATCAGGAACTCGATCGGCGCCTGCGCGAGCTCAGCGGGCACGCGACCGCATCCCAGCTCCTGGAGCGCCTGCGTGCGCAGTCCGCGCGGCACCAGTTCCGTCTCGCCTTCCACCCCGGCCGCGCCGCGCAGTCCGCGCCAGAGCACATCGCGATCATCGACGCCGTCGTCGCCCGCGATCCGGATGCGGCGGAGGCCGCCACCCGGCAGCACCTCACCGGCATCGTCGACATCCTCCGCTCGCTCGACTGACCGCATCCGGGGCGCCGACCGCATCCGCGCCCGCCTCTCGCGCAAAGCCCGCGAGACTGCACTTTCGCCACGAGATCACGGGTATTCACCGTGATCTCGTGCGAAAGATGCAGTCTCGCGGGATCTAGAGGGGAAAACGGGCGGATGCGGGTCAGCCGAAGTTCTCGACCGTGGTGTACCCCTGTCCGTTGTACTTCTGCACGACCACCGACGACACGGCCGGCTGACCGTCCACGGTGGTGTCGACGGCGGTTCCGTCGAGCATGAGCGGCGCCTGGAAGTCACTGATCGAGCGCAGGGCTTCCATGAAGTTCTCGCGCGTCGGCTCGGTCATCTTCTCGAAGGCCTGCTCGAGGGTCGCCCCCACCATGAAGCTCCACATGCAGTGCGGGAAGGCGGGCATGTCCTGGTAGTCCGCGTACTGCTTCAGGTCGGTCAGGAACGTCTGCACATCCTCGTCGTCGGCGAACGCGGGGCTCGCGGGCGCCTTCGAGAACGACACCGAATAGACGCCGGGGAAGGCGCCGGCGTTGCCGGGCTGCAGGATGGCGGTCGGGCTCGACGTGTTCGACGGCAGGAACCAGCTGGGGCTCCATCCGAGCTGCTGCGCCTTCTGCAGCGACGAGATCACGAGCGGGGTGATCGACATCGCGTTGAAGAAGACGTCAGCACCCGAGCTCGCAAGCTCCGTCAGCTGTGCATCGACCGTCGTGTCGGTCGCCTCGTAGGTGAGCTCCTTGACGATCTCGATGTTGCTCGCACCCTCGACCGCGTTCTTGAAGCCCTCGAGGTAGCCCTCGCCGTAGTCGTCGTTCTGGTAGAGCACGGCGACCTTGTGGTCCTCGCCGGATGCGGCCAGGAGCTTGCCGAAGGCCTCTCCCTCGTTCTGGTAGATCGGCACGAAGCCGAGCTGCCACGGGCTCTCGTTCGTCTCACTGAAGATCGGGTCGCCCGTCATGACGAGCACCTGGGGCACCTCGTCGGCGATCGCCGCCTCGCGGTAGGCGCGGTTGGTCGGCGTGCCGAGCCCCGCCGTCATCGCGAAGACGCTGTCCTTCAGCTGGTCGTAGTTGGCCTTGGCCTTCTGCGGGTCGTAGGCGTCGTCGAGCGCCTTGATGTCGACCTTGCGGGTCTTGCCGTCGCCGAACTTCACGCCGCCCTCGGCGTTCTTGGCGCCGAAGTACGCGGTCACGCCGGCGACCGTGCAGGTTCCGGGACCGGCCGTCCCGCCGCTGAGCGGTGTGGTGATGCCCAGGCTGATCGACGTGTCGGTGATGCCGGGGCTCGCGGCCGCGGCGCCGCCGGAAGCGTCCGAGCCTCCCCCGCCGCGCGAACATCCGACGACGGTCAGTGCGAGAGCGGACGTCAGGGCGACGATGCCCAGCACGCTCCTCTTCCTCAGATTCATGGGTGATTCTGCCTCTCTGTGGTGGTTCCCTCGGTGCTCGGCGACGCGGGAAGGCCGCCGGACGATGGGTGGCTCGGTCCGCTGTCGGGGCGCCGCCGCATCCGCCTCAGTCGGGCGGGGAGGGATGCGAGTCCTCCCGGCAGGACGAAGAGCACGAGAAGCAGCAGCGCACCCTGGAGCACGGCCGTGAGGTTCGGGTCGACGAGGTTCGTCAGCTGCGGTGCGAGCACGTAGTACGCACCGCCCAGCAGCGATCCGATGATGCTGCCGGCACCGCCGATGACCATCGCCGCGAGCAGCTGGATGGAGTGCCCGAAGCTCATGGTCTCGGGCGAGGTGTACTGCACGACGACCATGTAGAGGAAGCCGCTCACACCGCCGATGAGGGAGGCGACGGTGAAGGCGAGCACCTTGTACCGGTAGGGCGAGACGCCCATCGCCGCGGCGACCGCCTCGTTGTCCTTCACGATCGCGAAGGCGCGGCCGTACTTGCCCCGCACCAGGTTCCGGGTGAGCAGGAAGGCGATGCCGCCGATGATGATCACGAGGTACAGCTGCCATTGGTCGTCGTACAGCCCGGTCCACTCCGGCGCATCCGTGAAGCGCGCCGACACGCCCTGCGAGCCGCCAGTCAGATCCGACAGCCGCTTGGCCAGCGGGACGCCGACGATCGGCAGCGCGATCGTCACCATCGCGATGGCGAGCCCGCCCAGCCGCGCCGCTGCGAGCGCGATGACCAGCCCCACGACACCGGGGATGAGGATGCTGAGCACGAAGACGAGGGCGATGTTCCAGTCGTTCTGCACGCCGTACGCGGTGACATAGGCGCCCAGCCCGACGAAGAAGATCTGCCCGAGCGAGACCTGCCCGGTGTAGCCCATGACGACGTTCAGTCCCAGCACCGCGACGGCGAAGACGCCGATGCGCGCGATGGTCTGGTTGGCGAACTCGGGCAGCATGAGCGGGAGGAGCAAAAGCAGCGCGACGACCGCGAGGACGAGGACGACGCGTACCCACCGACGCGAGAAGACGGATGCGGCGGAAGCCATCAGACACGCACCACCGTTCTGCGGCCGAACAGGCCCTGTGGTCGCACGAGCAGCACGACGAAGATGAGCACGAACGGCACCGCGACCTTGAGGTCGTATCCGATGAAGGGCACGTAGACGGCGGCGAGGTTCTCCAGGACGCCGATGATCCATGCCGCCGCGACCACGCCGACGGGGCTGGAGAGTCCGCCGAGGATGACGGCCGCCAGCGCGTAGACGAGGGCGTTGTCCATCATCCCGGGAGTGAGTGTGAGCTGCGGGGCGACGAGCGCGCCGGCCACCGCGCCGAGCGCCGCGGCCAGCCCCCATCCGACCATGAGCAGGCGACTCACGGGCAGGCCGGAGAAGGCCGCGGACTGCGGATTCACCGCGACCGCACGCAGCGCCAGGCCCAGCTTGGTTCCGGCGAACAGCGCCTGCAGCAGGATCATGATGGCGAGGATGACGACGGTCGTCCCGATCGATCGCACGCTCACCGACGCGCCCAGCACGGAGATCGTGTCGAGGGGGAAGAGCGAGGGGAACTGCTGGTTGTTGTACGTGAAGAGCCAGCCGCAGACACCGGTGATGAGGGTCAGCAGGCCGATCGTCACCACGACGGCGGTGTCGGGATCGCCACCCTCGAAGCGACGCATCAGGTATCGCTCGACGACGGCGCCGAACAGGAACGAGACGCCCACCGAGAGCAGGATCGCGAGGATCAGCGGGACCCCCATCCCCGTGAACCACCAGGCGAGGTAGGCGGAGAGCACCGCCATCCCGCCCTGGGCGAAGTTGATCAGCCCGGTCGCCTGGTTGACGAGCACGATCGCCAGCGCGAGGGCCGCGTAGACCGATCCGACGGACAGTCCGTCGATGACGAGTTGGATGAAGGTTCCCACTCTCAACCTCCCAGGTAGGCGCGGCGGATCTCGTCCATGCCCTTGAGCTCGGCCGACGTGCCGGTGAGCACGTTCCGGCCGGTCTCGAGCACGGTGGCGGTGTCGACGAGCCGGAAGGCGAGCGTCGCGTTCTGCTCGACCACGAGCATCGCGATGCCCGACTCCCGGCGGAGCCTCGCGATGGCGTCGTAGACCGTGCGCGCGGTGCTCGGGGCGAGGCCGAGAGACGCCTCATCGAGCAGGAGCAGGCGCGGACGCGCCATGAAGGCGCGGGCGACGGCGAGCATCTGCTGCTCGCCGCCGGACAGCGCCGAGGCGTGCGAACGGTAGCGCTCCTTGAGGTTGGGGAACAGTTCGAGGCAGTAGTCGATGTCGCCCTGGATCGCCTTGTGGTCGCGCCGCTGGTACGCACCGACCCGCAGGTTCTCGCGCACCGTCAGGGCTCCGAGGGTGCCGCGCCCCTCGGGCACGTGCGCGATGCCGATCGACGCGACCTTCTCGGGCCGCATCCCGCGGATGTCGCGCCCGTCGAAGCGGATGGTGCCGGTCGTGCGCACCATCCCGCTGATCGCGCGGAGCGTGGTCGTCTTGCCCGCACCGTTCGCCCCGAGGATGCCGACGGCCCCCTCCTCGGGCACGCTCAGCGACACTCCGTCGAGCACCTGCACCGGACCGTACGACGCGGTCACGTCGACGAGTTCAAGCAGCGTCATCGGCGGCCTCCTTGCCGATGTAGGCCTCGATCACCCGAGGATCGCTCTGCGCCTCGGCGGCCGAGCCTTCCATCAGCTTTCGGCCGTGATCGAGCACGACCACGCGGTCGGTCAGGGCCGCGATGAGCCCCATGTGGTGCTCGACGATCACGACGGTGATGTCGTCCTCGTCGCGGATGGCACGGACGGTCGCGATGAGTTGCTCGACCTCGGAGTGCGGCAGCCCGGCCGCCGGCTCGTCCAGCAGGAGCAGCTTCGGGTGCGACATGAGCGCGCGGCACAGCTCGATCGCCTTGTGGAGTCCGTGCGAGAGCTCGTCGGCGTGGCGGTTCGCCGCCCACCCGAGCCCGGAGCGCTCCAGCAGCCGCAGCGCCTCGGTGCGCATCTCCCGCTCCGAGCGCCACGTGCGCGGCGTGCGGATGGCCCATTCGCCGGGACCTCCCGGAAGGCGCGTGTGCGCGCCCAACATGACGTTCTCGAGAACGGATGCGTGCAGTTGCAGCGCCGGATGCTGGAAGGTGCGGGCGAGCCCGCGCCGCGCGAGATGCGCCGGGGTCTGCCCGGATGCCTCGTCGCCGTCGATCGTGATGGAGCCCGAACTCGGTCGGTAGTGCCCGCTGATGCAGTTGAACAGCGAGGTCTTCCCGGCACCGTTGGGCCCGACGAGGCCGAAGATCTGCCCGGGCTCCACATCGAAGCCGACGTCGTGCAGCACCGTGATCCCGCCGAACCGCAGGTTCACATCCTTGAGGGTGAGTCGAGCCGCCATGGCCGCCTTTCCGTGTCGTCGCGTCATTGCGAGACCGGGGGTTCGCCCCGTTCCTGGGACGGTACGGAGTCCCCCCAAGATTGTCAACGATTTTGGCGTCGATTCCGGGGCACGTTCTGATCACACTCTCTCCCGGACGGCGAGCGGCGCCGCACAGAATTCACATGAACGGAAATTCTTCCCACCACCGATCGCGCCCGACGCATGCTCGCCTCGACGAAAGGAAGGTCGACGATGACATCCGAATCCCTCGCCGCGGCGATCGAACGCACCGGAAGCCCGCTCGAGCTGCTGCGCAACCAGAACTGGCCGGCGTTCACGTTCCCGGTCGCCCCCGAGTTCACGAACTGGCGCGATGAGCAGCGCGCCTGGAACACCACGGTCGCGCTCATGGACCAGTCGCATCACATGACGCAGCTGTTCCTCGGCGGCAGCGACCTCATCGAGGTGCTCTCCTCCATCTCACCCAACACCTTCGCCACGTTCCGCCCGGGCGTGGCCAAACAGCTCATCAGCGTGAACGAGTCCGGCTACCTCGTCGGAGACGGCATCCTGTTCTACAACGAAGACGCACCCGAGGGGCTCGTGCTCATCGGCCACCACATCCTCATCGACTGGGTGCGCTTCACCCTCGAGAAGGCCGCGGCCGAGGGCAAGGATGTGCATCAGCGTCTGGAGCCGAACTCGCACATGCGGCAGGGCCCGCCCACCTTCTACCGCTACGAGCTACAGGGGCCCGAGGCCGACCGCGTCATGGAGAAGCTGTTCGGCGGCCCGGCACCCGACATCAAGTTCTTCCACATCGGCGACGTCACCATCGGCGGCCGCGCGGTGAAGGCGCTGCGTCACGGCATGGCCGGACAGCCTGGCTTCGAGTTCTTCGGCCCGTGGGCGGACAACGAGCACGTGCTACAGACGATTCTGGAGGCCGGCGAGGAGTTCGGCATCCGCCGCGTCGGCGCGAAGGCCTACTCGGCCACACCGCTCGAGTCCGGCTGGGTGCCCACGCCCTTCCCCGCCGTCTTCGACGACGACATGGCCGAATACCGGTCGTGGCTGCCCGCCGAGCGGATCGGCTCGGTGGCGGGCTCGCTCACCTCCGACGACGTGCGCGACTTCTATCTCACGCCGTACGACATCGGACTCGGCCGCTCGGTGCGCTTCGACCACGACTTCCACGGCCGTGCGGCGCTGGAGCGGCACGCGGAGAACCCGCGCCGGCGCAAGGTCACCCTGCTCTGGAACGCGGACGATGTCGCCGCCGTCGTGCGCTCGCAGCTCGAGCCCGGCACGCCCGCGAAGTTCCTCGACTTCCCCAAGGCGCGCTACGGGCTGTACCAGATGGACGAGGTGCGCCGCGCCGGCGAGCGCGTCGGCATCTCGACGGATGCGGGCTACATCGCCTACGACCAGCTGTACATGTCGCTCGCGACCCTCGACGCCGACATCCCCGACGGCGACGAGGTCGAGATCGTGTGGGGTGAGGATCCGATCTCCGCGAAGGACTCGGTCGATCAGAACCACCGCCAGGTGATCGTGCGAGCGACGGTCGCTCCGGCTCCGTACCACGAGTGGGCGCGCACGGTCTATCGCGCCTGAGCGCGCGGCGTCACTCTGCCCCGTTTGGGGCAGAGATCGTGCCCCAAACCCACCCGGCACCCGCTGTACCCCGCGTCGAGGCGCTCGGCGCGGGGTAGGGTCCCGGTAGCGGGAGGAGTCGCGATGGCGCGGGGATCGGCCGGCGAATCGGCACTGCATCGGCATCTGAGAGTGCTCGACGCCTTCGACGCCCTGCATCCGTTCCTCACCCTGGGCGAGATCGCCGCAACCGCCCGCATCCCGGTGTCCACGGCGCACCGGCTGGTCGCGGAGCTGACACAGGAGGGTCTGCTCGAGCGGCTGCCGGATCGCACCTACCGCCTCGGCGTTCGGCTGTGGGAGTACGCCTCACGCACCCCCGGTGCGCTCGGGCTCCGCGAGGTCGCGCGTCCGTGGCTCGCCGCGGCGCACGCCCGCATCCGTCAGCACGTGCAGCTGGGAGTGCGCGCCGAGCTCGACGTGCTGTTCATCGAGCGGATGTCGGCGCCGGATGCGGTCGTCAACGCGACGCTCATCGGCGGCCGCATCCCGCTGCATGCCTCCTCGAACGGCCTCGTGCTGCTCGCGCACGCGCCCGCCGGCGTCGTGGACGAGGTGCTGCGCAGCCCGATGCGCGCGTACACACCGTTCACGATCACGGACCCGCGGGCGCTCCGCGCCGAGCTCGCCCGCGTCCGCTCCGAAGGTTTCGCCGTGGCGTCCGGCCACATCCATCTCGAGTCGCGGGGCATGGCCGTGCCGGTGCGCGGGCCCGAAGGCGAGGTGTACGCCGCTCTCGGAGCCGTCGTGCCGAACGACGGCTCGTCGGCCGCGGCCGTTCTCGAGACCCTGCGCGTGGCGTCGGCCGGGATCACCCGTGCGCTGCGCGCCCTGTACGGTTCCGGCCTCGACGACGCGGCCGTCGTCCACGGTCCGCGTCCGGATGCGGGTGTCTCGGCGAAGTCCTGGGCGTACATCGCCGACCTCGCCGGGCGCGCGGACGCGGCCCCGAAGGTCCGCACGTGACGCGCATCGCCGTCATCGGGCTCGGTGAGGCGGGGCGCCGCTATGCCGTGGACCTCTCCCGGGCGGGCGCGGAGGTACGCGGCTACGATCCGGACCCGCGCGCGGACGATCCCACCGTTCCCCGCGTCGGCACCCTGGCCGAAGCGGTGACCGCCGCCGAGGCGACCATCAGTCTTGTCGGAGCGCACGCCGCCGTATCCGTAGCCGAGCAGGTCGTGCCGCTGCTGGACGCGGGCGCCCTGTACGCCGACTTCAACACGGCGGCGCCGGGGGTGAAGTCCGCGGTCGGGGAGATCGCGACGCGCGCCGGCGTGCACGTCGCGGATGTGGCCGTGCTCGCGCCGGTCACACGCGCCGGCGCCGGCACTCCGCTGCTCGCGAGCGGTCCGGGCGCGGACCTCCTCGCCGGGCTGCTGCGACCGCTCGGCGTTCCGGTCGACACGATCGATGCCCCCGTGGGAGCTGCCGCGCGGCTGAAGATCGTGCGGAGCGTCTTCATGAAGGGCCTCGCGACCCTCCTGATCGAGACGCTCACGGCCGCTGAGGCGGCGGATGCGGCGGACTGGATGCGCGGTCAGCTCACCGCTGAGCTGGGGCCCGACGCCCCCGATCTCGTCGAGCGTCTGATCACGGGCACCCACACACATCGAACCCGCCGCGAGCAGGAGGTGCGCGATGCGCTGGACCTGCTGGGCGAGCTGGGCGCCCCCGACGACATGACCCGAGGGACGCTCGCCTGGTTCGAGCGACTCGGACGCGAGTCCGCCTGATCGACGACCCCCAAAGAGGCATTTGACGGTAGGGCGGCCGCTGGCGACGATTGTCGTCGTGTCCGACCTCGATTCGCTGCGCGCGACAGCGCACCCCATCCGTCTCCGGCTGCTGTCGCTGACCACGGGCGCCGCGATGAGCGCCGCCGAGGCCGCGCGAGATCTGGGTGTCTCGCAGGCGAGCGCCAGTTACCACTTCCGCGTTCTCGAGCGCGCGGGTCTGGTGCGGGTCGTCGAGGTGATCAAGGTGCGCGGCGGCGAGGCCAAGCGCTACCGCCATGAGTCATCCGCGCAGCCGTTCGACGTCGACGCACCTCACGAGCGGCTCCCCTTGGAGGACCGACAGCTGTACGTCGAGGCTCTGGTCGACGAGCTGCGCAGGCGCAGCTCCCTGCGCATCGACGGCCCCGCGCTGTCGACGGATGCCGAGCTCTGGATCGCGCCGGAGCTCTGGCGGCGGGTGGTGCACCACATCGGCCAGGCGACCACGGTCCTCCACGCGGGCGCCCAGAGACCCCGCACTCCCGGAACGGTTCCGGTCTCGATGACGCTGTCCATGTTCCCCCTGCGCAAACCGTGACCACCGGCACGGTCAGCGCACGCGGCGTCCTCCGGCACGCCGCGTTCCGGTGGCTGCTCGCCGGACGCACGGTGGGCATCGTCGGCAACGCGGTCGCGCCCATCGCGCTCGCCTTCGCCGTGCTCGATCTCACGGGCTCTCCCGCCGACCTCGGCCTCGTCGTGGCCTCCCGCTCGGTGGCGAACGTCGCCGTGCTGCTGTTCGGCGGCATCCTCGCCGACCGTCTGCCGCGCAGCGTTGTGCTCGTCTCGACGGCGCTCGCGGCGGCCGCGACACAAGCGACGATCGCCGCGCTCGTGCTGACCGGATCGGCGACCGTCGCCCTGCTGGTGATCCTGAGCGTGGTCAACGGCGCCGTCGCGGCGGTCAGCCTGCCGACGACAGCCGCGATGGTTCCCGACACCGTTCCGGCCGCGGCGCTACGCCCCGCGAACGCCGTGATCCGGCTCAGCCTGAACGGGGGCACGATCGTCGGCGCCTCCGCGGGCGCAGCGGTCATCGCCGTGGTGGGAGCGGGGTGGGGCCTGGTGATCGATGCGGCGGCGTTCGCACTGGCGGCCGCCTGCTTCGCGCGGATCTCGCTTCCCCGCGCGACGACCCCGGGCCGCGGATGAGCGGTTCTCGGTCCTGACGGACCTCCGCCAGGGATGGGTCGAGTTCTCGAGCCGGCGCTGGGTCTGGACGATCGTGGCGCAGTTCGCCGTTCTCAACGCCGCCTTCGTGGGCGCCACGACCGTACTCGGGCCGGTGATCGCGGACGCATCGTTCGGACGCGCAGCCTGGGGTCTCGTCATCGCCGCGCAGACGGCGGGACTGGCGATCGGCGCCGTCGTAGCCCTGCGCTGGCGCCCGCGCCACGCGGTGGGGATCGGCGTGGGGCTCATGGCCGTGACGGCGATTCCCGTCGCGGCATTGGGAGTACTGCCCGCGCTTCCCGTGCTCATCGCGGGTTTCCTGCTGGGCGGCGTCGCGATCGAGCTGTTCGCGATCGCATGGGATCACGCGCTGCAGACGCACATCCCCCGAGCCGCACTGTCGCGCGTGTACTCGTGGGACATGCTCGGATCCTTCATCGCCATCCCGTTGGGCGAGATCCTCGTGGGCCCGCTCGCCGACCGCTTCGGCACGACCCCGGTCCTGCTCGGTTGCGCCGCGGTCATCCTCATGGCCACCGGCGCGGCCGTCGCCACGAGGAGCGTCCGCACCGTGCAGACGGGCGACCTCCCGCACGAGGACGCGACGGCGTGATCCGGCTCCTATCCTGAACACGTGCGTCCGCTCCGCTTCGCCCTGGCCGCCGCGACGGTCGCAGCGGTGACGGTGCTCGCCTTCGGCGAGGTGACCCACTGGCGTGCGAGCCGGCGACGCCTCGGCTCGCCATCCGCGCGGGGCACGGAAGCCATCGTGGTTCTGGGCTACGGCAACCGCGGACCGCGGGCCAACCGTGAGAACCGCTACCGCGTGCGGGCGGGGATCCGCTCAATCGACCCGACGATGACCCGCAGCATCCTGGTGTTCTGCGGCGGAACGGTGGAAGGCCCCATCCCCGAGGCGGAGATCATGGATGCGTACGCCCGCGACGAGCTCGGCTACCGCGGCCCCTCCGTGCTGGAGCCGACCAGCAGGTCGACGTGGCAGAACGTCGAGAACGCGATCCCCCTGATCGAGTCCGCCGACGTCATCAAGATCGTGTCGAACTCGATCCACGCGGAGCTTGCCCGCGGATACCTGTGGATGCAGCGACCCGACCTCGCCGCACGACTCGCCCGCGGGGCGGACTACCGCTTCGGCGAGATCGTCTTCGTGAAGCCGGTCGCCGCCGTGCTCGGCCACAAGAAGCTCCGCCGCCTCCGCCTGCTCGACTGAGCCCCCTCAGCTCCCGCGAGAATGCATTTCCCTCACGAGATCACGGGTAAACACAGTGATCTCGTCGCGAAAATGCAGTCTCGCGGGAGGCGAGCAGGGAGGCGCGGATGTAGGGAGTGAGCGGCGCATCACGGCGCGGGTCACTCCCAGGTGGCGGTGTCGGGGTCGAGACCCTCGCCGCGGGCACGGGC
The DNA here is from genome assembly GCF_031453615.1 of Microbacterium sp. SORGH_AS_0428. Lineage (NCBI taxonomy): Bacteria > Bacillati > Actinomycetota > Actinomycetes > Micrococcales > Microbacteriaceae > Microbacterium > Microbacterium sp. SORGH_AS_0428. The sequence continues at coordinate 1,692,959 of NZ_JAVIZT010000001.1, forward strand.
ATCGATCGCACGGCGCAGCCACGTGGCGAGGCCCGGTCGCACAGCGTCGTAGTGCGCGGTGAAGGCGGGATCCGCTTCATACATGCGGCCCAGGCAGACCTGCATGCTGCGCGTGAGCGGGAAGTACTGCGAGAAGACCTCGCGGTGACGGTCGACGAGCGCGTTCGCACGCTCGCTGCCCGGCTCGGCGTCTGCATCCATCGCGGCCGCCAGCTCCGCGTCCAGCGCGCTGACGGTCTGCGCGATGCGCGTCCAGTCCGCCGCATCCCGCTTCGCCGAGCGTTCCGCGTACTGCTGCCACTGGCCGGTGTCGCCGTACCGCTCGCGCGCCTGCAGCGGCCACCGCGGATCCCACTCGGGGCCGAACGCCTCCACCTGCTCGCGCACCGTGAGCGTGAGGCCGTTCTCGTATGCGTCGATCATCCGCTCGACATCCTCGCCGCGACGCCGCAGCTCCTCGATGCGCTCACCCAGCCGGGCCCGTTGCGTGCGGAGCACGTCGGCCGCCTCGAGCGCCGAGCCGTCGAGGATGATGCGGATGTGGTCGAGTCCGATCCCGAGCTCGCGGTAGACGACGATGCGGTGCAGCCGCTCCATGTCGGCGCCCGCGTACCGGCGATAACCGCTGTCCTCGCGGACGGAAGGCCTGGCGAGCTCGATCTCGTCCCAGTGATGCAGGGTGCGCACCGTGACACCGAGCCGGCGAGCCGCCTGCCCGACGCTGAGGTCGCTCCCGTCAGACATGCTCACCATTGTCGTCTTCCTCGACGCCGATACCGGCGGCGCGCAGAGCGGCCGTCGCTTCGCTCGACGGATCGAACGGCTTGGCCGCGGTGAACACGACCCGAGCGTTCTCGGGCGTCAGCACCTCGACGTCGCGGGTGTTCCATGCGGTGTCGCGCGGGCCGGTCATCGCTTCCGCATCCACGGCGCGCACCGCATCCGCGATGTCGTCGATCTGGCCCAGCACACAGGCGAAGCTGACGCTCATCGCCGGCGGCGCCTGCGCCGCGGATGCCGCCGGCACCAGCAGCACGTCCTGGAACGCCCACCGGCGCAGGTGCACGAGCTGCCCCGGGATCGCGAAGAGCTCGAAGAAGCCCAGCCCGCGGGTCCAGAAGTCGACGGATGCGGCGAGATCCGCCGAGGGGATCGTGACGAACATGGGCATGCCGTAGATGCCGCGGAACAGTTCCGGGGCGACGGCGTCCGGCCCGGGCGGGGGCACGGGACTGATGTCGAAGGCGTGGGAGAAGTCGCTCATGGGACCACCATGCGCCCTCACGCCGCGTGAGGGTCAAGCAGCGTCGTCCACGGGCGGGCGGAACCTCCCCCACGCGATCGTGCAGACGGCCATCAGCAGGGAGGCGCCCACGACGTACAGGGCGACGGGTGTCGTCGAGCCCGTCGCCGCCAGAAGCGAGGTCGCGATGAGCGGCGCGATGCCGCCGCCGACGATCGCGCCGAACTGATACGCCATGCTCACGCCCGAGTAACGGAGTCGGCTCGGGAAGGTGCGCGTGAGGATCGGCGGCACGACCGCCCAGGCGAACGACGTCGACGCGTGCGCGAGGATCGTGCCGACTGCGGCGAGCCAGATCTCTCCGGTGTTGAACAGGAGGAAGAAGACGATCGCCGTCGCGGCCATGAGGATGCCGCCCAGCACTCCCATCGGCACGAGTCCCCGACGATCGGCGATCCGCGCGAGCAGGGGGATCATGACGATCTGCAGCACGCAGCACGCGATCCCGATCCACAGCAGCGCGCTCTGGCCGTAGCCCAACTGGGCGGTGCCATAGCTCAGCGCCCACGTGAGCACGAGGTAGGAGAGGATCGAGGGCACTCCCGCGATCACGATCGTCACGATCAGCTGCGGGGTGAACCGGGCGAAGACCTCCATGAAGGGCACGCGGGCGGGCGCGTTCTTCACGGCCGACTCGAAGAGGGGGCTCTCGCCGAGCCGGCGCCTGGTCCACAGACCGACGACGACGAGCACGACGCTGATGACGAAGCCGATCCGCCATCCCCACGCCTGGAAAGCCGGCCCCGTGAGCGCGAGCAGCACGATCAGCATGAGGTTCGCGAGCATGAGTCCCGCCGGTAGGCCGATCATCGGGGCCGCCCCGTACAGCGCCCGCCGCTGCGGCGGCGCGTACTCGATCGCCATGGTCACGGCGCCTCCCCATTCGGCGCCGACACCGAGCCCCTGAGCGAGACGCAGCACGACGAGGAGGATGGGGGCGGCGATGCCGATTGCCTCGAAGTTGGGCACGAGGCCGATCAGGACCGTGGCCCCGCCCATCACGAAGAGGGAGAGCACCAGCATCCGCTTACGTCCGATGCGATCCCCGAAGTGTCCGGCGAGGATCCCGCCCAGCGGTCGGGCGACGAAGCCGAAGGCGAAGGTCACGAAGGCGCCGAGCTGGCTCGCGGCAGGATCGTCCGACGGGAAGAACTGCGGACCGAACACCAGTGCGGCACAGGCGGCGTAGAGGAAGAAGTCGTACCACTCGATGGTGGTGCCGAGGAAGGTCGCGCCGATCACCCGCCGCGACTCACGGGCCATTCCCGGGTCGACGGCGGCCGGGGCGGCCGAGTCGTTCTGTGTCATGAGCGGTCCTCCTTGACCGTCGCGGATGGATAGGGACGTCAGTGCACGATGCGCATGGTGCCGGTCGGAGCATCGACGCCGCCGACCAGCGCCTGCAGCCCGGCCTTGAGCCGCGGCAGGTCGACCTTGCCGTGGGGGCTGCGCTCGAGGGTGTCGCGGATCACGAGGTGCCGCGGCTTCTTGTACCCGGCGAGGCGGGCGTCCAGATGCGTGCGCAGGGCGTCGCCGTCGATCACCGCCCCGTCGGCGGGAACGACGACGGCAGTCACCACTTCGCCGTAGCGCGGGTCCGGCATCCCGAACACGACGGCGTCGCCGATGGCGGGGAAGGCGAGCAGGGCCTCCTCCACCTCCGCGGGGTAGACCTTCTCGCCGCCGGTGTTCACGACGGAGCTTCCCCGGCCGAGCAGTTCGACGGTCCCGTCACCGTGTGCGAGAGCCCAGTCGCCGGGCATGACGTGGCGCACACCGTCGATGACCGGGAAGGTCGCTCGCGTCTTCTCCTCGTCGCGGAAGTAACCCTTCGGCAGCGTGCCGCGGAACGCCAGGATGCCGCGTCCACCGTCGAGGTGCTGCACCTGCTGCAGGTCCTCATCGAGCACGACCGCGCCGGGCAGCAGGCGCAGCTCGCCCGGAAGGTCGTCGGCGGATGCGGTGACGTTGACGGCGTAAGGGCCGCCCTCCGTCGAGGCGAGCAGATCGGTGATGACGATGTCGCCACTCTCGTGGAACCGGCGTTTCACCTGGGTGCTGAAGCGCATTCCGGAGCTGATGATGGAACGGACCTCGCCGAAGCCCGAGACGCCCGCACGTTCGAGCGCGTCGACGAGCGGCAGCCCGATGGCGTCGCCGGCGATGATGAGGCGCGTAGCCCGTTCGTCGAGGGCGAAGCGCACCGCGGCGTCGGCGTCGAACCGCGCCGACGGCAGGATGAGCACCGTGCCGCCGAGCACGAGGGTGTTCATCGATGTGAACAGCGCTGTGCCGTGCAGGAACGGCGCGAGCGGAAGCGTGCGGGTGACCGGCGGGTCGGCGGCGACGGCGACGACCTCGGCCATGGAAGCCGGCACCTCGAGCCCCGCCGTGCCGTAGATGGAGTAGAGCTGCACCGAGAGGATGTCCTCGGCGGCCCAGACCACGGCCTTGGGCTTGCCCGTCGTGCCGCCGGTGTACAGGCGGAGCTCCGCCCCATCCGGCGGTGTCGGGAGAAGCTCGTGCGGCGCGGCGACCGCATCCGTCCACGTCGTGCCGGCCGCGGGCACGGGACTCGGTCCGTCGTCGATCACGATGAGCTGCGGCGCATGCTCCCACCCCTCGAGCGCATCGTGCACGACATCCGCGAGCGACGTGGGGTACACGAGCACCCTCGCGCCGGAGTCCTCGAGCAGCGCGCGCACCTCGACCGCGCGATACCGGTAGTTCAAGGGGACGGGCGCGATCGCGCTGGCGAAGCAGGCGAAGAGGGTCACGAGGTACTCGGGACGGTTGTAGAGGAGGATCGCGACCGAGTCGCCCGGACGGAGCCCGGCCTGCGCGAGGTGGCCCGAGAGCGCGCCGGCGTCGCGCGCGAATCGCTCGTAGGTCATCGTCCCGGTAGGCGTGACGATCGCTGGCCGGTCGCCGAATGCGCGCGCGACCTCTTGCCACACGTCGCTGTAGTGGCCTCTCATCCGAACCCCTTCGTCCGATGTCTCCCGCAGCGGCGCGTCAGCGGTAGTAGCGCAGCACCAGCTCCGCCACGCATGCGGGCTTCGCCGCATCCTCGACCTCGAAGGTCACGGGCACCTCGATCTGCACGCCGCCGGCGACCTCGCTCGCGGTGCGCACCTCACCCGAGACGCGGATGCGGCTGCCGACCGGCACGGGAGCGGGAAAGCGCACGCGGTTGAGCCCGTAGTTGATGCCCATGCCCGCATCTTCGACCTCGAAGACCTCTGCCATGAGCGGCACGACGAGGCTCAGCGTGAGCAGGCCGTGCGCGATGCGCGTGCCGAACGGGGTCGCCGCAGCGACCTCGGCGTCGAGATGGATGGGGTTGTCGTCGCCGGTCACGCGCGCGAAGAGGTCGACCTCATCCTGCGTGATCTGCCGCCATGACGACGGCCCGAACGTCCGTCCGGCGGAACCGGCGAGATCGGCCATGGTGAGCGAGAGTCGGGTGGATTCGGCCACGGTGTCCTCCTTGCGCATCGTCGCGCGTATTTCAGGATGCCTGAAACAGTAGAGGGTGCGTGGATATCCGTCAACACGCGAGCGCCGTGGGCGTCGGAGGCGCCGCGTAGCGTCGAGGCATGAGACTTCTCCTGTTGTCCTGGCAATCCGGGGCTCTCGCCCCCTTCCTGGCCGACGCGAGCGGAGATCCGGGTCGCAGGCTCACGATCGGTTACGTAGCGGATGCGCAAGCAGGCTTGGCGGGCGCACCCTTCGTGGCGGCGGAGCGCGCGCGAGTCTCGACCCTGGGCCATGAGCTGCGGGAGATCATCGCGCGCGATACGGAGCCGGATCAGCTGCATGCGGCACTCGGCGCGCTCGATGCGCTGTACGTCGCCAGCGGGAGCACGTTCGCTCTGCTCGAGGCACTCAAGACGACGGGCAACGACGCCGTGATCGTCGACCACGTGCGGGCCGGTCTCCCGTACATCGGGACGAGTGCCGGGTCGATCATCGCGGGTCCCGATGTCGCTCCCGCGTCACTCATGGACGACCCGGCCGACGGCCCGCTGCTGCGCGATACGCGGGGCCTCGCGCTCATCGACACGACCGTCGTTCCCCATGCCGACGGGCTGCTCCCGCCGTACCCGCCGGAACTGATCGACCGCATCCTCCACACCTATGGCGGCGACTACCGCCTGCAAGCGTTGCGCGACGACCAGGCGCTCCTCGTCGATGCGCTGGGCACGCGCATCGTCGCGTCGGGCGAGTGAGCGGGACGCGGGCTGCGAGAATCCCGCCTCGGGTGCGCTAGCGTGATCGCCGCGGAGGAGGCCCGGATGTCGGCACAGCGAGGCAGTCTCGTCTACACGGTCAAGCAGCTTGAGCTCGCGCTGCGTCCCCGGTTCCTCGCCGCGTGTGCGGCGGCCGGCATGACGGGCGCGCAGTACACGGCGCTCACCGTGCTGCGTCGCCGCCCCGGCATCAGCAGTTCCGAGCTCGCCCGCCGGTCCTTCGTGCGCGCGCAGACGATGGCCGGCATCATCGACCCGCTCGTCGCCGAGGGTTTCGTGCGCCGAGAGAGCGACCCGGCGCACGGCAGGCGCATCCTCCTGCATCTCACGGATGCGGGCGCCGCCGCCCTCGCCTCCCTCGATCCGCAGATCGCGGTGGTCGAGGAACTCATGCTCGCCGACTTCGACGACACCGAGCGCGAGACGCTGGCCGAGCTCCTGCGGCGCGCCCGCCGATCGCTCGACGAACAGGGCCACCGCCCCGCGTGAGTTCGTGCTCCCTAGCGGCGGAAGAGGCGCCCGAAGAGCCCGCCCTCGGAGGGCTGCGTCTGATGTCCCTCGCAGCGGTCACGCTTGGGCACTCCCCGCATCACCTCGTCGATGTGCTGTCCGCATCCCGCCCACGTCGCCTTGCCGCACGTGCGGCACGCCACCTGTCGACACATCTGTCCTGCTCCGTTTCCTCTCGGCACCGCTTGTGCGGTCGCTTGCTTGCACAATACCCCCGGGGGTATATTTGCACACATGACGACGATCATCATCGGCGGCGTCGCCGCGGGCATGAGTGCGGCGACGAGACTCCGTCGGCTCGACGAGGCGCGGCAGATCACCGTGTACGAACGCGGTGCGCATGTGTCGTTCGCGAACTGCGGGCTGCCGTATCACGTCGGCGGCGTGATCCCGGATCGCGCGTCGCTGTTGCTGCAGACGCCCCAGTCGCTGGCGAGCAGGTTCGCCCTCGACGTGCACGTGCGCCACGAGGTGGTCGACATCGACACGGCGGCCCAGACGGTGACGGTGCGTGACCTCGAATCGGATGCGGAGCGCGTCGAGCATTACGACGAGCTCGTCATCGCGACCGGGGCCACGGCCGCCCCGGGGCCGTCCGCCGAGCAGGTGCCTACGCACACGCTGCGCAGCGTCGAAGACGTGGACCGGGTTCTCGAGGTGCTCGACGCCGCCGGAGCGTCGCCGCGCGTCGTGGTCGTGGGCGCCGGGTTCATCGGTCTCGAAGCGGTCGAGAACCTCCTCGCCCGCGGCGCGCAGGTGACGCTCGTGACCCGGGGCACGCAGGTGCTCTCGCCGCTCGACGTCGAGATGGCCGCGCCCATCCTGGCTCTCCTTCGGGACGCGGGTGTCGATGTGCGGCTCGGAGTGACCGTCACGGGGGCGGAGCCGGGGCGCGTTCACCTGAGCGACGGCAGCGCGGTCGAGGCGGTCCTGGTGATCGAGGCGAGCGGCGTGCGCCCCGACCGACGCCTCGCGGATGCTGCCGGCATCCGCCTCGGGCCGACCGGCGGGATCGCGGTCGACGCGCGCCACCGCACCTCGGCACCCAAGGTGTGGGCAGTGGGCGACGGCGTTGAGAAGCGCGGCGGCCTGGACGGCGCACCCACGCTCGTGACGATGGCGGGCCTCGCCAACCGGCACGGCCGGGCCGCAGCCGACGACATCGCCGGGACCGAACCGGACGATGCAGCACCCGCCCTCGGCACCGCGATCCTCGGGCTGCTGGGCACCACGGTCGCCCTCGTCGGCTGGAACGAACGGCGGCTTCGGGATGCGGGGCGCCCGCACCGCGTCGTCCACACGCATCCGGCGTCGCACGCGACGTACTACCCGGGTGCGCAGCCGATGGCGATGAAACTGCTCGTCGACCCGGTGACCGACCACATCCTCGGGGCGCAGATCGTCGGCGGCGAGGGCGTCGACAAGCGCATCGACATCATCGCGGTCGCGATGGCAGCGGGCCTGAGCGCGACCGCCCTATCGCAGCTGGAACTCGCCTATGCGCCGCAGTACGGTTCCGCGAAGGATCCGATCAACATGCTCGGCTACGTCGCGGAGAACACTGCTTCCGGCGCCACGCGCACGCTGCAGTGGCACGAACTCGACACCGCGCTCGACCACGGCGCGATGCTGGTCGACGTGCGCACACCGACCGAGCACGCCGCGGGCGCGATCCCCGGCGCGATCAACCTGCCGCTCGACGAGATCCGCGCCAGGCACCGTGAGCTCGGCGACCGTCCGATCGTCGTGCACTGCCAGGTGGGCCAGCGCGGACATACCGCCGCGCGACTGCTCACGCAGCTCGGCCACGACGTCCGCAACCTCGACGGTGGGTATCGCACCTGGGCCGCCGGGACCGCTGCCTGACCCACCATCCGTCACCGAGGAGACACCATGGACACCTCCAACCGCTCCCTGCACGACGCCGAGGCCGTCAAGAAGGCGGCGAACAGACTCAAGCGCGCGCAGGGCCAGCTGGCCGCGGTTATCGCCGCCGTCGAGAACGGTGGCGACTGCCGCGACGTCATCACCCAGCTCGCTGCGGTCAGCAGCGCGATCGACCGCGCCGGGTTCGCGATCATCTCGACCGCCATGCGCGAGTGCCTCACCGACGCCCCGGCCGACCGGGACGCGGCGGATGGGGATGCCGCCGACAACCGGCTCACGGTGGAGGAGCTCGAGAAGCTGTTCCTCACCCTCGCCTAGGGTGCCTCAGCCGCCCGGGCACTCGCACGGGCTGCCGCTGTAGCAGCGGCGAGGCCTTCCGTGTCTCAGTTGTTCACGCATAGCGGGCGGTTCACGAGCACATGTGAGACACGCAGGCGGGGCGAACAGGCGAAAGCGGCACACCGCGCGGGCCGCTCCCCTCCCCCCGACATGCGACGCAGGAGCCCCCGCTATGTTTGGCCCATGCGGCTTCGCTCACTCTCGGCTCCCGGCGTGATTCTCTTGGCCTGCGTCGCGTTGGCGGGGTGCGCATCTAGCGCGGACGCCGCAGACCCAGGCGCGGATCCGGCTCCCATCGCAACGAGCGAGTCCCCGACGCCCTCGGCAGGCGAGGCGGCAGCTCTCGCGCAAGCCCAAGCATGGCTGGACGCCACCAACCTTCCCGCGGGAGCCGTCACTCTTGAGGGCACGCCCCCGCGGTTTGGCTCATACACGAGCTGGCCCTGCGGACCATACGCAGAGGCGAAGGGCTATTGGCTGGTCCCCGCCACGACGGTCGTGGATGCCGGCAACTGGCTGCTCGAGAATCCACCGGCCGGCCTCATCACCACCCACTTCTGGCCTCTGGCCGAGGATGGCCCCGGCTCCGATTCGGCGATCATCGGCTACATCCCCACCGAGGGCGCGCAGGAGGGCGTCGTCTACACGCTGACGAAGGTGGACGCGGACGTTGCCATCCGCGCAGAGGTCGCCGCCCAGACAGACACCGCCACCTGCCCACCCCTGCCCGACGGCGGCATGTACGGCGCACCCGGACAGGGCTAGCCTCAGCCGGCCCGGTAGTTCTCCCGGGCGAAGCGGGAGTACGGCGCGGGGGCGACCGTTGCGCGGATCTCCACCTGCCGGTGCCGCTCGACGGCGGGTTTCGCCGAGTTGGGATCCTCGCCCCAGGTCAGCACCACCTCGGTCCCGGGTTCGGCGTGCGAGGCGGCGATGCTCGCGAGCGACACGAAGGCCTGCTCGTTCGTGATGTAGCCGCAGTCGTGCGAGATGCCCACATCCACGCCGTCGGCGCGCACTCGATCGACCTGATACAGGCCGTACCGCGCCTTCGGGAAGTCGATGTACTTCGCCGGCAGCCCGTCCTCGACCAGGGAGCGTTGCGCGGCGGCGAGGTCGTCGGGGTTCCAGACCAGGGTCACCTTCACGCGCTGCTCGGCCGCCGCGTGCGCTTCGAGCGCCGCGCGGCCGATGAAGTCATGGTCGAACGCGACGCTGCGGCCGTAGCCGAGGTCGTACGGGGTGAGGTAGTAGTCCTCGATGCGCTCGGACACGAAGCTCCCGGCAAGGGAGCCGAGGCGCACGGCGGGCAGCCACGCGAGGTAGTCGTCCATCTGCTCCCCCGAGAAGATCGCGGGCAGCGGCGAGGGGACCCACGCCGACTCGAGGTTCGCGGACGAGTAGGCCTTCGCCCCCACGAGCACGAGGTCGAACTCCTCCCCCGCGGCAATGATCGCTTCGCGGATGCGGGCGCCGTCCGACCACGGCCCGAACAGCTCGAACCCGGGCTGACCGGCCATGCCGTGCCGCAGCGAGCGGACCGTGACCCCGGCGATCTCGAACGTGGCCATGCCGAAGAACTTCGTGGGCGGCACGGGAGCACCGGTCAGCTTCTCCATGAGGGCGAGGGCATGCGGACCCTGCAGCTCGTAGCGGTAGAGCACGGGGTCGACGCCCGGCTCGCGCATGAGCGTGTTCGCGTCGCGCTCGAAGGTGACGTCGTAGTCGCCGCTCTCACCGATGAACTGCACCCAGTCCAGCACCATGTACCAGCCCACGAGATCGAACACCTGCTCCTCGAGGTGGAACAGGATCGCGTCGCCGATGAGATACCCCTCGTGGTTGACCGCGATGAACTGCTTCGCCGCATCCACCGGGAACCGGGCGAACGAGTTGACGCCGGTATCGCTCAGCAGCCGCAGCGCATCCGGGCCGGAGATGAACAGGTCGGTCATGTGGTGCGACTGATCCAGCAGCGCCACGCTCTCGCGCCACGACCGCTGCTCACTGCGCCAGTTGCTGAACTCCGGCGTCACCGGGAAGATCGTCGGCTTGCTCTGCGCGTTGCGCAGCAGATCCACCGGGCTCCCCGCGTGGGCGATGGCGTCGAAAGCGGATGCGGACATGTGAACTCCCTCGTTCGGACGGGCGGCCCTGCCCGCATCCACAGGTTAAGAAACCTGTAGGCATCGACGGGAGGTATCTCGATTACCCATACTTATGCGAAGGCAAGGATGCCTCAGTCGGGAGCAGCCGGTGGACCTGAATCTCATCCGCGTGTTCGTGGCGATCGCCGAGACGCGGAGTCTCACGAGCGCCGCGCGTCGCCTCTACGTCACCCAGCCGGCGGTGAGCCAGGCCCTCGGGCGCCTGCGGCGCGAGCTCGACGACCCGCTGTTCCGACGCGTCGGCCGCGTGATGGAGCCCACCCCGCTGGCCGACAGCGTCTACCCGGGGTTCCGCGATGCCCTCGCCGCCGTCGACCGCACCCTCGACGGCGTGCACCGGTTCGCACCCAGCGAGTCCGACCGCACCTTCCGCATCGCGCTGTCCGAGCTCGGCGAGATCGGGTGGCTCCCCGCGATCGTGCGGGCAGTGCGCGCCGAGGCGCCCCGGATGCGGATCGAGGTCGTGCCGATGGATGTGGCCGCCCTCCCCGACTGGCTGGGGCGCGGCGTCGTCGATCTCGCCGTGACGCCCTCCCTCGTGCCGGGCCCCTTCGGCCGGACGGTCCTCAAGTCGCAGCGCTACGGCGTGGCGATGTCGGCCGCGCATCCACTGGCCGACGAGCCGCTCACGCTCGACGCGTACGCCGCCGCATCCCACGTCGCCGTCGCCAGCGACTCCGGCGCACCCGCCCTCGAGCGCGCACGCCGCGCGCACGGGATCGAGGTCGACGCCCGCATCGCCGTGAACCACCTGGCGTCGCTTCCGCCGCTTCTCGCGCGCAGTCGTGATCTCATCGCGACGCTGCCGGACACGATCGCGCTCGGGTGGACGCAGACGTGGCCCCTCGTGGTGCGGTCGCTGCCGTTCGAGATGCCACCCGTGGAGATCGCACTCTATCGACGGTCGAGCTCTCAGCACCCCGCCGCGCTCGACTGGCTCTTCGAGACCGTCGCCCGCGCGATCCGCGGCTCATCCGGTCGGTTCGAGGCCATCCACGGCGAGGCGGCCGGCGCTCAGGGATAGGTGATGCTCAACGAGTCGCCGTCGATCGTGAACTGCCCGCTGAGACCGAGAGGCACTCTCTCGACCACGGGCGCGGACGCACCCTCAGGCGTGTACGTGGCGGTCGCCTCGCCGCCCTCCGCGAAGAAGTACCCGGCATCGGCGTCGATCTCGGCGTCTGCGTACTTCTCGATCGTCCACACGACAGGCACGCCTAGCGCGTCGAGGCCGGCCGAAACGGGGCAACTCTCCGGCCGCCAGGTGTTCTGCGTCGCGCACGCGTCGAGCAACACCTTGATCTGCCGATCCAGTTCCCGCTCGAAATGCTCGTTCGGCTCGAGGGCGACGGTCTGCTCCCCAGTCAGGAGCGTCGGAGAGACGAGAGTGTCCGTGTCGGTCTGGAAGAAGGTCGACTCCGCCGCCTCGATCGGATACACCGCGGGAAAGAGCGGGAGCGGGACGTACGCCTGACCGGCCACCGTCGGCAGCTCGACACCGCTGACCCGGTACGCGGGGCTCGATGAGGTGACGATGATCGTGTCCGTCACCGGGACCGTGACCATCCAGCGTTCCGGGCTCAGCCACGCTCCCTGCTCCCGCTCCAGGGTCAGCCCGGCGGAGTAGCGTTCACCACCCAACTTGTAGTGAACGTCGAAGGTCGCATACGTGTCCCCCAGAATCCCGTCGCGGACTTCGACATCGTTGATGCGCTCGACGGCGCCGCCGAGCACATCATCGGTCAACAGAAGCGGATCAGGCTGTCCCCTGGACTCCGGCGGTATGGGCGCGTGCAACTCCACGGCAGCGGACGCTTCGCCGGCGGCGATGTAAGCGAAGTACTGCTCGGCCGTCTCACGCGCCGACGGGGTTCGGCCCGCAGAGAGCATGAGCACAGCAGAGATCACGGCGGTCAGCACGACGCTGAGAAAGGCGCCGGCCAGCATCCACAGCAGCACTTTCGACGGGCCGGGACCCGACGCCGCCGGCGGCGGATGCGGCACGGTCCGATCCGTCATGACTCCCCCTGACATGCGCGACGCCCCCAACTCTAGAGAGTTGCGGGGCGTCACGTCGGCGCCGAGGCACCTGGGTTTCCGGAGCGACCCGCGCGACCCCTTCGTCGCGCGGGGCGCTCGTTCAGAGGCTTCCGGTGGTGCGCCACCCGCCCTGGTACTCGGCGCGCGCGGTGACCGCGTACGGAACCGGGCTGACGACGGCGCGCACGGCGATCTGGTCGTGCGGCTCGACCGTGGTCTTCTTCGAGCCGCCGTCGGGCTCGCCCCAGACGACCCGCACCTCGGCGCCGACCGGCACGTCGCGGTCGACGGTCGCGAGCGACAGTCCGCGCTTCTCGTTCGCCGTCACGCCGGTGAACAGCGAGAGCCCGACGTTGTTGCCGTCGGCGTCGATGACCGCGTCGTAGTTCGACGAGCCGTAGTTGGCGTTCGGGAGGTCGAAGAACTGGTAGCCGACGCCTTCGCGGTCGATGACGCTCGTGAGGATCTTGGCCAGGTCCTCGTCGTTCCAGGCGAGCGTGACCTTCTTGCGCTGCGTTTCCGGGTCGATCTTCTCGAGCGCGTCGCGGCCGATGAAGTCGTGGTCGAACTTCACGAACGAGCCGTAACCCAGCTCCCAGGGGTTCAGGTAGTAGTCCTCGATGTTCTCCGAGACGAACGAGCCGGCGAGCGCGTTGATCGCCTCGTAGCTGTTGGCGGGCAGCCACTCGCGGTACGCGCGCTCGGCCTCGCCGGTGTAGATCGCCGGAAGCGGCGACGGGATCCACCCGGACTCGAGCGTGTTCGAGGAGTAGGCGCGCGAGCCGCAGGGCTCGATGCCGAACTCGCGACCCGCCTCGAGCACGGCGTCGCGGATCTTCTGGTGCTGCGCGTACGGCCCCCAGATCTCCAGTCCCGGTGCACCCGCCATCCCGTGGCGGAGGGTGCGCACCTTCTCACCGGCGATCGTCATCTCACCCATGTGGAAGAAGCGCACCTTCTCGAGCGGTCCGCCATTGAGCTTCTCGATGATGTCCCAGGCGTTCGGGCCCTGGATCTGGAAGCGGTAGTAGTCGCGGTGGACGGCGGCACCGTAGGGGCGCGAGGGCGAACGGTCGTCGTAGCGGAACTCGACGTCGTATCCGCCCGTCTCGGCGTGGAACTGGAGCCAGTTGGCGCCGGGCGCCCGGCCGACGTAGACGTACTCGTTCTCGGCCTCGTGGAAGAGGATGCCGTCGCCGATCACGCCACCGTTGGATGCGGTCGGCACGAACTGCTTCGCGGTGTTCAGCGGGAAGTTCGCGAAGGAGTTGATACCGGTGTCGCTCAGCAGCTTGAGCGCGTCGGGCCCCGACACGAAGAAGTTGACCATGTGGTGCGTCTGGTCGTAGAGCACGGCCGTCTCGCGCCAGGCCTTCTGCTCCCGGCGCCAGTTGGAGAACTCGGCCGGCACGACCGGGTAGATATAGGTGCCGAGCTGCGAATCGCGCAGCATCTCGACGGTGTTCCCTCGCTCGTCCAGCAGCTCCTGCAGCGTCCGCGCCATGATTGCCTCGACTTCCTCGTCTGTGGGCCTGCCGCGATGATAGGCGGCTTTTACCTCTGCCCATAGTGGTTTCGCCGTCTCAGATTGTCAACAAAATCTTGACCATTTCGCGGACCGTGTGATTCGCTGAGCCCACGAATCGGCACCGGCGTCGACTCCGGATGCCTGCCGCCACGTGTCGACTCGACGTCGCCGAACCAAGGAGCGGATATGCCTGCAGTCACCCCGGCGCTACTCGTGGTCAGCGCCCACGCGGGCGACTTCGTCTGGCGTGCCGGCGGCGCGATCGCCGCCGCCACCATGCGCGGCGAGCGCGCCACGGTAGTCTGCCTCAGCTTCGGCGAGCGCGGCGAGTCGGCGAGCCAGTGGCTGGCGGGAAAGTCGCTGGAGGAGATCAAGGAGATCCGCCGGGCAGAGGCGGAGGCGGCCGCATCCGCGCTCGGCGCCGACATCGAGTTCCTCGATCTCGGCGACTACCCGCTGCGCGAGTCCCCCGAGGCCGTTGCACGGCTCGTCGACGTGTACCGCCGCGTGCAGCCGACCGTCGTGCTGACGCATCCGCTGCATGATCCGTACAACGGCGACCACCCGGCCGCCGCGCGCATGGCGCTGGAGGCGCGGGTGCTCGCCCAGGCGATCGGCGTCGCGAACTCGGACGGCTCGTTCCCGACGAAGGAGACGATCATCGGCGCCCCGCCGGTGTTCTTCTTCGAACCGCACCAGCCCGAGCAGTGCGGTTTCGTGCCCGACGTGCTCCTGGACATCACCGCGGCCTTCCCTCAGAAGCGCGCCGCGATGGAGTGCCTGCCCGCCCAGAAGCACATGTGGTCGTACTACAGCGATCTGGCGGTGCGCCGCGGCGTGCAGGTCAAGCGCAACGCCGGCCCGAACCTCGGTCTCGCCCACGACACGATGGGCGAGGCGTACATGCGCTACTTCCCGCAGGTCACGGGAGTGCTCGAGTGAGCCCCCACATCGTCGTCACCGACATCGCGCGCGAGGAAGCGGCCCTCGTCGACGCCTTCGCCGCGCTGGGCTCCGCGACCGTGCACGAGGCGCTCGGCCGCACGGGGTACGCAGGAAGCGCGATCCGTCCGATCCAGCAGGGATCGGCGATCGCCGGCAGTGCCGTCACCGTGCTCACCGCACCGGGTGACAACCTCATGGTGCATGTGGCGATCGAGCAGGCCCGCGCCGGCGATGTGATCGTCGTGGTCGCCACCGGCCCCTCCCCCTTCGGACACATCGGCGAGCTCATGGCCACGCAGATGCAGGTCAAGGGCGTCCGCGGGTACGTCACCTCCGCCGGGGTGCGCGACACCGCCGAACTTCGCGCGATGGGCTTCCCCGCGTGGAGCCGTTACGTCTCGGCGCAGGGATGCCTGCGCGACAGCCCGGGCTCGGTGAACGTACCGGTCGTCCTCGACGGCGTCGTCGTCGAGCCGGGCGACATCGTGGTCGCCGACGACGACGGCGTGACGGTCGTTCCGCGGATGCGGGCGGCAGCCGTCCTCGACGCGGCGCGTTCCCGTGCGGCACGCGAGGCGACCAACCGCGCGAGGTACGAGGCCGGGGCCAGCTCGATGGACATCAACGGCCTGCGACCGATCATCGCCGAGCTCGGCATCGCGCACGTGTCCCAAGCGGAGCGCCGCGATGCCGGCTCCTGACCCCGTGCGCGACGGCATCCGCTGCCTGCTCATGCGCGGCGGCACCTCCAAGGGCGCCTTCTTCCTCGCGACGGACCTGCCCGCCGATCCGTCCGAGCGCGACGACCTGCTGCTGCGGATCATGGGCAGCCCTGACCCGGCACAGATCGACGGATTGGGCGGCGCGCATCCGCTGACGTCGAAGGTCGCCGTCGTCGAGCGCTCGAGCGATCCCGCTTGCGACATCGACTACCTCTTCCTCCAGGTGGGCGTGGACGAGGCCGTCGTCGCCGATGCGCAGACGTGCGGCAACCTGCTGGCCGCGATCGGCCCGTTTGCGATCGAGCGTGGACTGATCGCGGCGGATGCGGGCGAAACCGTCGTACGCATCCGCCTGCTGAACACGGGCGACATCGCCGAAGCGCGATTCTCGACCCCTGACGGACGGGTCGACTACGACGGCGACGAGGCGATCGCGGGGGTGCCCGGCACGGCAGGCCGGATCGCGCTGACCACCCGCGGCCGGAAGCCGCTGCTTCCCACCGGCTCGCCGACCGACGAGATCGCAGGCCACCGCGTCACCCTCGTCGACAACGGGATGCCGGTCGTCCTGATGGATGCCGCCGATTTCGATGTCGCGGGCGACGAGAGCCCGGAAGAACTGGAGTCCCGCACCGAACTCCGCGAGCGCATCGAAAGGGTCCGCCGGGCCGCGGGCCCGCGCTTCGGACTGGGCGACGTCTCGGCGCAGACCGTGCCCAAGATGTTCCTGCTCTCGCCCCCTCGCCACGATGGAGCGGTCGGCACCCGAGCATTCATCCCCACACGGGTGCATCCCACGATCGGGGTGCTGATGGCCGCATCCGTCGCCGCCGGCATCCGCATCCCGGGCGCCGTCGGCTCTGCCTTCGCCGTGCTCGGCGACGGGGAGCAGACGCTTCTCGAACACCCCGGCGGCACCTTCGCCGCCACCGTCGCCGTCACCGGCGACGCCGCTTCCGGCTGGCGCGCGAGTTCGTCGTCGGTCCGCACCGCACGAAAGATCTTCGACGGGCTCGTCTTTCCCCGACCCCGCCGCTGACTGTCAGAGAGGACACACCATGGCCACGCGCGACAACTTCGACCTCGCACACCTGGGCGGCGTCGAGCTGTTCACCCCGGTCTTCGAGGAGAGCCTGCACTTCTTCCGCGACCTGCTCGCGATGCGGGAGGTCGCCCGCATCGGCGACTCCGCCTACCTCCGCTGCTGGGACGAGTACCAGCTGTACACGCTCAAGCTCACCGCATCCGACACCAACGGCGTGGGCCGTACGCTCTTCCGCGTCACGAGCCCCGAGGCCCTGGAGCGCCGCGTCGCGGCCATCGAGGCAGCGGGTCTCGGCCACGGCTGGCGTGAGCCCGAGGTCGGCGTCGGCCGCTCGTACGAGTTCGAGGATCCCGACGGCCACCTCATGGGCATCTACTACGAGACCGAGCACTACGTGCCCGACGACGAGGACCGCCCGGCACTGAAGAACCAGGCATCCGCGTTCCCCGGGCGAGGCGTGAACGCCCGCCGGATGGACCACATCAACTACCTCGCCAGCGACGTGACGAAGGCGGGTGAGTTCTGGCGCGACGTCATGGGCGCCCGTGAGTCCGAGCGGGTACGGCTGGACGGCGGCGGGTACGCGGCCTGGTGGTTCCGGTTCCAGCAGAAGTCGTACGACGTGGTCTACAGCGAGGACTGGACCGGCGAGCACGGTCGGTTCCACCACTTCGCGCTCGCTCCCGACACCCGCGAGGACATCCTCAAGGCCGCCGACATCTTCCTGGAGAACGGCGTGCACATCGAGTTCGGCCCGTACAAGCACGCCATCAACCAGACGTTCTTCATCTACGTGTGGGAGCCGGGCGGCAACCGCATCGAGCTGGCCAACGCCGGCGCACGCCTCATCCTCGATCCGGACTGGCCGGTCGTGGAGTGGTCGCAGGCCGAGCGGGCCAAGGGCCAGGCGTGGGGCGCGAAGACCGTTCCCACCTTCCACACCCACGGCACGCCGTTCCTGGCGAACCAGGCCGAGATCGACGAGGCGGCGATGAAGGGCGAACCGATCCCGGCGCCGCAGAAGCGCTGAGCGGGCTCAGCCCCAGACGGATGCGGCGATGTCGACGACGGCCCGCACCTTCGCCCACTGCTGATCCTCGGTGAGCTCGTTACCCTCCTCCGTGGAGGCGAACCCGCACTGCGGGCTCAGAGCGAGCTGCTCGAGCGGGGCGAAGGCTGCGGCCTCGTCGATGCGGCGACGGATGTCGTCGGTGCTCTCGAGCTCTCCGGTCTTGGTGGTCACCAGGCCCAGCACGACGCGCTTGTCGCCCTCCGGCAGGAACCGCAGCGGCTCGAAGCCGCCGGCGCGCTCGGAGTCGTACTCGAGGAAGTACCCGTCGTACGCCGTGTTGCCCAGCAGCTGCTCGGCGACCGGCTCGTACCCGCCCGACGAGATCCAGGTCGAGCGGAAGTTGCCGCGACAGACGTGGGTGGTGACGGTGAGGTCGGCGGGCTTGCCGTCCAGGATGCGGTTGAGCAGGTCGGCGTAGCGCTCGGCGATGCCGTCGGTGTCGATCCCGCGGGCGCGGGCCTTCTCGAGCTCGGCCTCCGAGCACAGGTACGCCCACGCGGTGTCGTCGAACTGCAGGTAGCGCGCGCCCGCCGCATAGAACGCATCGAGCGCGTCGCGGTAGGCCGCGATCAGATCGTCCACGATCGCCTCACGACCGTCGTAGACGGCACCGTCGATGTGGCCCGGTTCCACCCGGAAATCGAGCACGGTCGGGGCGGGGATCGTGAACTTCGGCAGCAGGCCGGTGCCCTCGGTGATCGCGGCCAGCGAGCGGTAATGCGAGAGGAAGGGGTGCGACTCGTCGAACCGGATGGGCCCCGTGATCTCGATGCCCCGCGGCTTGGTCTGCACCCCCTGGAACTGGATGCCGTGATCGAGCTCCACGATGTCGACGCCGCCGAGCATCCCGAAGAAGTCGAAGTGCCACCAGGAGCGACGGAACTCCCCGTCGCTCGCGACCTCGAGGCCCGCGGCGCGCTGACGGGCGACGAGGTCGGCGATCTCCGCGTCCTCGACGGCAGCCAGCTCCGCATCCGTCAGCTCACCCGACGCGTGACGCCTGCGGGCGGCGGCGAGGCCCGGCGGGCGGAGGAAGCTTCCGACGATGTCGGCACGGAACGGCGCTGAAGTGCTCACGTCGCGATGCTACCGACCCGGC
Source organism: Microbacterium sp. SORGH_AS_0428 (assembly GCF_031453615.1). Taxonomy (NCBI): domain Bacteria; kingdom Bacillati; phylum Actinomycetota; class Actinomycetes; order Micrococcales; family Microbacteriaceae; genus Microbacterium; species Microbacterium sp. SORGH_AS_0428. Next base: position 1,711,870 of record NZ_JAVIZT010000001.1, read on the forward strand.
CGCGCGTGCGGGCGACCGGCCCGGCCTGAGTTAACCCCCGTGACGTCCATCTCGGCGCAGCGGATGCGGGGAGGTGGCGAGCACCTCCCCGCACCCGATCAGGAGCGCGCCTGGCCGCGACGTCGCGCGATCACGACGGGCGCCTGCGCCGAGCACCAGGACCCCTGCGCCGAGAGCGAGGAGCTCCCACGGGACGCTTCCGCCGGTCGAGGCCAGGGTTCCCGCGGGAACGATCGTGATCGGCACGCGCAGGGGTTCGAGGTCGCCGGAGGCGATCACGAGCGTGTGCCCACCCGCGGGGATGCTCGCCGGGATCGTCGAACGGATCGTGATCCGCCCCTCCGCATCCGCCGCGGGGATCCCGGCCAGCGCATACGGATCGCTGCGGATCTCGGCCGCGATGCGCTGACCCGGGGCGAGCCCCGAGACCCGCGCGACGAGGGTGCCGCCCTGTTCGAATCGGCCATCGCCGACGTCGACCGTCGCCCACGCCGATGTGCTCGGCGACGGCGAGGGCGAGGGCGGGTTCGAGGGTGACGACGCCGCAGCAACCGGTGCGGTGGCTGCGGAGACACGGGATGCCGGGCGGTAGCCTTCGGCGACGACCGACACGCGCGCCGTGAGCGCCGCGCCCTCGTGCGCCGCCTCGGGCGTGAACGACGCCGACACGGCGCCCTCGATCGCGACACCGTCGGCGAACCACTGGTAGCCGAGCGTCGCGCCCGGCGTCGTGCTCGCCGCCGACACCGAGAGTTCCGTGCCCACGCGCGCCTCCCCCGCGACCACGGGCGCCTCGAGAACCGCATCCGGCTGCGTCTCGAAACTCTGCCAGACGCCGGCGTAGTCCACCCGCCCCTGGCTGGGCTTCGACCAGTCGCAGACACCCGTGGGGAACGCGGCGGTCAGTCGCTCCCACTGCCCGTCGGTCATGACGGGGTAGTCCGCACGCAGCGGTGTCGTCAGCTGGCACTTCAGCACGTCGCGCGAGAGGGATTCTCCCGCGACATAGCGGGGCTCGGAGTGGTACGGGAACAACTGGTTGCAGGTGCTCTGCGAGTTCTCGTAGTCGAGCTGCTCCGAGACGAATCCGTCATCGGTGTAGCACCCGTCACCGAGACCGGCGGGGCGCGCGGCGACCGTTCGTGCCCGGTCGCCGAAGCCACCCATCGCGACGATGTTGTCCAGCCACTCCTCCAGCTTGTCCAGACCCGCGGTGTACATCGCGCTCGCGTATCCCGCGTCCTTGCTCGTCCAGCTGACGTGGGTGTCGGCGTTGCCGTAGGCGTCGAGCATGCGCTCTCGGATGATCGCCGAGCGGTACCGCTCGTGGAAGTCGCCGGTCGGGTCGGTGTAGCGACGCATCTCTATCACCGGCGTGTAGGCGAGCCCACCGGTCATGAGGTTGATCCGGCCCGTGCGATACGCCTGCTCGATGGCCTCGATGCTCGCCTCAGAGCGGGCGGAGGTGCGTGTGCCGTCGACGTCCATCCCGCCGGCGTTCTCGTTCAGAGCGACGAACTGCTCGGGTGAGATCGCGCCCGACTGGAGAGCGGCCAGACCGTACTGCACCCCGACGTTGTCCGGGAGGACGCGCAGCCCGCGACCCTGGTCGTCGACGCCGTAGACGTTCTGCACCATGTCGGCGATCGTGCACCGCAGCCCGTCGGGGTTGGCCTCCGACCAGCGGTCGCCGACCGGAACGGCCGCGTTGCAACCGGCGCGCGGGTTGTCGACACCGGTGAACCAGGTGAAGCCCGTGCAGGTGAACAGCTGAGCATGCCCGGTCACGGCGAGCTTCTGCGCATCCGTCCATCCGGACCCTGCGGGCGAGCCCCAGAATCCGAGCAGGTTGGTGCAGTCGTGTCCGGCGACGGTCGTCGTACGCTCGTCGGGGTAACCGATGTCGCCCATCACGCCGTCGATGATGCCGGGGTAGTTGTTGGCCAGCAGCAGCTGCTGCATGGTGCCGGCCGAGCCGCCCGAACCGATCGTGTACGTGACGGGCCCGACCTGCTCGATCACGTGCTCCTTGACCATCATGGCGGTCTCCGCGCTCGTGACGTCGTTGCAGTTCTGCGCGAACACGTTGAAGGTCGCCGAGGCGACGATGTAGCCGCGCGAGAGCAGCATGTCGTTCTCGACGCCGCCCGTGCTCGAACCCTGCCAGTAACCCACGCCGCATGCCCCGCCGAAGGTGTAGGCCAGCTTCCCGTTCCAGCCCGCCGCACGCGCGGCATACGTGGGCGCGGGGTCGGCGGGACCGGCGAGCATCGCCGTCTCGTATACCGCGCGGTTGATGGTGCCACGCTCGAGCCGGACGACATAGGGCACGGTGCGCCCCTCGACGGTCGCGGTGGCGACGTCGCCGGGCGTCGAGCCATCGGTGGGATAGTCGGCCCAGGCGCCGCCCGTCGTGCGGTAGCGGAAGCTGACACGGGCCTCGGCGACGTGACAGTTCTCATCCGTGGGACCGAGGTTCCACGGCGCCCCGGATGCGGTGCAGTACATCGGATGCTGGGGGCCGGAGAAGACCGGGCCGGAGCCGGGATGGTTCTGGATCTCGAGAGTCTCGGAGCCCGAGGCCGATCGAGCGGTCACCTCGCTCGATCCGAGGGGCAGATCCTCGACGAGTCCGATGAGGCGCCCGTTCACGGCGGTGAAGGAGGCGGTGACGTCACGCCCGTCCGCGGTCACGACCGTGGTCTCGTCCGCGCCATCCACCGCGATGAGCGCGTCACCCCCCGTCACGGTGTCCGCGCGACCGGAGAGCACGGTCAGCGAGAGGTCGTCCGCGGCGGCGGCCGACCCGAGCGGCGCGGCGAGCGCCACCACCACTCCGATCGCGGCAGCGGCGGACGCGAGCATTCTCGCGCGAGGTCGTCGATGTCTGAGCATGCAAGATCCTCCGATGTGACGTCATCGTCATGGGGGGATGCCTCGTTGCGCCCCCTCGGGGATGAGAGTAGAAGTAATTGTTACGAGCGTCAATGAATCTTTACATAAGATCCATTCAGGAAAGTCGCTGAGGTCGGACCACACCCGCCAGTGCGGGCTCGATGGCCGCGACGTGTTCCCGCATCCGTTCCTCCGCCGCAGGCCCGAGCGCGTCGTACACGGCGACGAAGGCGTCTCGTGCGCGTTCACGCGGCCACGCCGCGGGCATGAGGCGCATCGGATGGCCGGGTTCGGCGTGGCGGAACGACTGCCACGCGAGCATGAGCGAGGTGCGCTGCTCGAGCGCTGCCGCTGGCGTGAGCGTCTCGCCGCCATCGCCGGTGGCGACGCGCGTGAGGAACTCGGCATACTCCTGCTCCACCTCGGAGAGATCCCACGCGCGCGTCGGGCTGTCTCCCGGCGCCGTGGCCAACACGCCCCGGAAGCTGGAGACCTGCCCCACCCCGAGTGAGCCGAGGGCGTCCACGGCCGTGCCGACGGAATCGAACGGCGAGATCCACACGCCGTCGTACAGGGGGGCGTAGCCCAGCCAGCGCAGCCGGGTGCGCGCGGCATGGCGCAGAGGCCGCTCCTTCTCGGGGATCGAGAAGAGCACCGCACTCCACAGACCGTCCCACACCGGATCCTCCCGGCCGAAACGCTGCAGCCACCGGGCCTCGTCCGCCAGTACCGCGGCGCCGCGGTCGGTGAGGGCGTGGCTCGTGCGCCGCCCGGACTTGCTAAGGACGAGCAGGTCGCGGTCGGTCAGCCGCGTCAGGCTCGCCCGGGTCGCGGGCGCCTTCACTCCCAGATCCGACATCGCGGCCAGCAACGCCCCGGTCGGCATCGGCGCGTCGGCCCCCCACCAGTAGTCCCCGAAAAGGGTCAGGATCTGGTGCGCCGGCGACCGCTTGCGGCCGATGCTGACCGTCGGCGCCTGTCGGGTGTCGCTCACCGCCCCATTCTGGCAGCGGGCATCCCCGGATTCGCGTGGTCGCGCGGCGGCGGTCGCTGCCGAGGCCGCCGGAAGTGAGGGCGAGTCAGCTCTGGTCGCCCTCAGGCCTCCGCGCCGATAGCGTCCGGCCATGCCCGATACACGACGCCCCGCTTCCCGGCGCCTCCAGCGCGCACTCCAGGCTCTGGGCGCCGGCGCCCTGTCCGCTGCCCTGCTGCTGGCCGCGGCGCCCGCCGCATCCGCCGCCGACACCGAAGTCGACGGACTCACCTACTCCCTCGCCGCGGGCACCGCTACGGTCACGGGGCAGACCGTGCAGACCTCGGACGTCACCATCCCGCGGCAGATCACCGTCGACGGCGACAGTTACACCGTCACGGCCGTGGGCGACAGCGCGTTCGACCGCACCGGCGGGACGGCGCTGACCTCGCTGAGCCTGCCGGACTCGCTGACCGACATCGGGTTCGCGGCGTTCCAGGGCAACGCCCTCACCTCGCTGACGCTCCCCGCGTCCGTGCGCACCGTCGGCGACCAGGCGTTCGCGCTCAACGCGATCCGCAGCGTGACGTTCCACGAGGGGCTCGCCAGCATCGGCAGCTTCGCGTTCTCGCAGAGCCGACTCGAGCGGGTGACTCTGCCCTCCACCGTCACCGATCTCGGCTTCGCCCCCTTCGGCGACAACCCGCTCTCGGTCATCGAGTTGCTCGGACCGCCGCCCACGACCTTCGGCACGATCGCGACCACGCCGCCCGCCACCGCGCTGTACCCGTGGCGATTCGGCGAGGCCCGCTTCGCCGGCGGATACACCGAGCCGGCCTGGAACGACCTGCCCACCACCGCGGTGGCCACCGTCGCCTTCGACAGCGCCGGCGGCAGCGCCGTCACCGCGCAGTCGGTCGTGCTGGAGTCGGGAGCGACCGCGACACGTCCGGCCGATCCCGCCCGCGACGGCTTCACCTTCGACGGATGGCGCCGAGGGGACGCGGCCTACGACTTCGCCACGCCGCTGACCGGAGACCTCACCCTCACCGCGCAGTGGGCGCTCGCGCCCGAGCCGAGCCCCACCCCGACCCCGGAGCCCACGCCGTCGGCGAGCTCGAGCGCGGCACCGGCGCCCCCATCCACTCCGGCCGCGGCGGAGCTGGCCGCCACGGGGATCGACCCGCTGCCTTTCACACTCGCCGCCCTCGGGCTGCTGGGGGCGGGCGCGGTCGCCTTCGTCGCAGAACGACGAGCCCGCCGACGCGGGTGAGCCGTCAGTACACGTACTCCATGAGCTCCACACCGAGCACGCGGAACGCGTCGTGCACCCGTAGCCGGTGGGCGATGGAGAGGTCGTCGAAGCACACGAACAGCGCATAGGCGACGCCTGCACGGGGGCCGGCGAGCACGCCCGCCTCCGTACGGATGCCGGATGCCCGCCCGGTCTTGTTCACGAACAGCAGCCCGTGCTCGTCGTTGTCGTGGGCGAAAGGATCGAGCCCGGTCGCCGCAGCCACCAAAGACAGATCGTGCCCGTGGCTCAGCCACTCCGCGACCTGTGCGCTCACGCCCGCGCTGACCGCGGTGCTGTTCACGAGCTCGGCGAACAGGTGCGCGTACTCGCGCGCCGCCCCCAGCGCCACGTGCGGGGCATCATCGGGACCGCGCGTATCGCGGAAGCTGTCCATGAGGGCGGAGCGGGTGAGCCCGAGCTGCTCCACACGAGCGCGCACAGCCGGAAGCCCCACCCGCGACATCAGCGCGTTCGCGGCGAGGGCGTCACCCGACGACGCGGCGAGCAGCGCCACGTCGATGAGCGGAAGCGCGGGCGCCTTCAAGTGCTGCCAGACCCCCGACACGGCGACGGGTTCGATACCGGCCCGGTCGATGATCTCCAACGGATCCAGCGTGCCCGCCTCGAACTGCGCGGCCGTCTCCACGAGGAGCGGCACGACTCCGAGCCCCGCGATGGGCAGGCTCCGGAAGTCATCGCCCGCCAGCACCGCCGAGCCGAGATCGAGGTCGTCGATCCGCACCGACACCTGCGCCCCCGACGCGGCGAGCGCGTCGAGGGCTTTCAGGGTCGAGGTGAACGAACGCCGTCCCGCGGCGGCGCGACGCGGAAGGCGCTTGGCCCCCCGCCGCGAGGGCGGCGCCGATTCCGTTCCGCGAGAGGCCTCGGGAGAGCTGGGCACGGCGCAGTTCCTTCCTACCGTTCGGGCTCGGGGATGCGGGCGAGACTACGCCCGACGGATCACGGCTCAGTTACCAGATGGTGACGCGCTGGTCTGCGTCGAGCCACAGGGCGTCACCCTCGGTCACGTCGAACGCCTCGTAGAACGCATCGATGTTGCGCACGATCTGGTTGCAGCGGAACTCGTTCGGGGAGTGCGGATCGATCGTCAGCAGACGGATCGCCTCCGCGTCACGGCTCTTCTGCTGCCAGATCTGCGCCCAGCTGAGCAGCAGCCGCTGGATGCCGGTCATCCCGTCGATGACGGGATCCTCCGCATCCCCCAGAGACAGCCGGTACGCGCGGATCGCGATGCCGAGCCCGCCCAGGTCGCCGATGTTCTCACCGATCGTCAGGGCGCCGTTGACGTGGTTCTCCTCGGGCAGCCCCTGCGGCACGAGTGCGTCGTACTGGGCGATGAGGTTCTTCGTACGCTGCTCGAAGGCCTCGCGGTCCGCATCCGTCCACCAGTCGCGCAGCGACCCGTCACCGTCGAACCGGCTGCCCTGATCGTCGAACCCGTGTCCGATCTCGTGCCCGATGACCGCGCCGATGCCGCCGTAGTTCGCGGCCGCATCCCGGGTCTCGTCGAAGAACGGATACTGCAGGATCGCGGCGGGGAACACGATCTCGTTCATGAGGGGGTTGTAGTACGCATTGACCGTCTGCGGCGTCATGTACCACTCGTCACGGTCGATCGGCTGCCCGACCTTGCCCAGCTGACGGTCGTGCTCGTGCACGTGGGCCCGACGGACGTTGCCGACGAGGTCGGCGGCGTCGAGCTCGAGCCCCGAGTAGTCCTTCCACTTGACCGGGTAGCCGATCTTCGGCGTGAAGGCGTCGAGCTTGGCGAGCGCGCGCTCACGCGTCTCGGGGCTCATCCATTCCAGCTGCGAGATCGACTGGCGGTACGCCTCGATGAGGTTGGCGACCAGCTCGTCCATCGCGATCTTGGCCGCCGGAGGGAAGTGGCGCTCGACGTAGACCTTGCCGACGACCTCGCCCAGCGCCGCCTCGACCAGGCCGACGGCGCGCTTCCAGCGCTCGCGGTTGACCGGGACGCCGGTGAGCTGGGTTCCGTAGAACGAGAAGTTCTCGTCGACGAAGGACTCCGGCAGGAACGCGGCGGCCGCGTGCACGATCTTGAAGCGCAGCCACGCCTTCCAGTCGTCGAGGCGCTGCTCGGTGAGCACCGTTCCCAGCGCCTCGATGAAACTCGGCTGCGAGACGACGATCTCGGCGAACGCATCCGGATGGTGCGGGGCGACGCCCTCGAGCCAGGGCGCGAGGTCGACGCCGGCCAGCGCGACGACCTCGTCCCACGTCTTGAGGTTGTAGGTCGCCACGGCGTCGCGGCTGCGGACGTTGTCCCAGTGGTGCGAGGCCAGCTCGGTCTCCAGCGCCACCACGCGCTCCGCGGCGTCAGCCGCATCCGCGACCTCGGCGAGCGTCAGGATGCGCTCGATGTGCTGGCGAAGCGCCTGCCGGGTCTCCTCGAACGAGTCGAGGCGGTAGTAGCTCTCGTCCGGCATCGACAGGCCGCCCTGGATGAAGAAGGGCAGGTAGCGCTGCGGGTTGCCGGGGTCGGGCTCGACGTAGAGCTCGACGATCCCGCCGATGCCGTCGCGTTCCAGCTCGCCCACGAGCCGGAGGAGGGAGGCGACATCGCTCACCGCATCCACCCGCGCCAGCTGATCGACGAGCGGCTCGGTGCCGCGCTCCGCGATGCGCTCGGTGTCCATGAAACTCGCGTACAGGTCGCCGATCTTGCGCGCCTCGGTGCCGGGTTCGGCATCCTGCGACTCGAGGATGATGGCACGGACGTCCTTCTCGGCCTGCTCGGCCAAGAGGTGGAAGGAGCCCCAGCGCGCCTTGTCCTCGGGAATCTCGGTCCGGGCGATCCATTCGCCGTTGACGTAGCGGAACAGGTCGTCCTGCGGGCGGATCTCGTTGCTCAGCTCGTCGAGCGCGAGACCGGAACGGGGGGAATCGGTCATGCGCACAGGATATGCCGCGCCGCTGAGTGGGGGCTCCAGCCGCCGCGACGTGCCGCCGCATCCCTTCGCCAACCTCCGCGAGACTGCATCTCGAGCACGAGATCACTGTGTTTACCCGTGATCTCGCGATGGAAATGCAGTCTCGCGGGGGGAGACGGGCGTCGCTGGGGAGAGCGGATGCGGAGCGTCGGTGCGGCTCAATAGGGTCGAGGGGTGGCGGCGACACTCAATCGGCAGATCGTGAATCTCGCGGTGCCCGCGCTGGGCGCGCTCATCGCGGAGCCGCTGTTCCTCATCATCGACGCCGCCATGATCGGGCACCTCGGCGTCGTCCCGCTCGCGGGCCTGGGCATCGCGTCGGCCGTGCTGCAGACGATCGTCGGGCTCATGGTGTTCCTCGCCTACTCGACGACCCCCGCGGTGGCCCGCCGGTTCGGCGCGGGTCAGCACGGCTCGGCCGTGACGGCGGGCATCGACGGGATGTGGCTGGCTCTCGGCCTGGGCTTCATCCTCGCCGTGGCCGGATACCTCACGACCCCGATGCTCGTCGGCCTGTTCGCACCCGCTGCCGACGTCGCGGCGGAGGCGGAGGCGTACCTCGGCATCTCGATGTGGGGCCTGCCGGCCATGCTGATCGTTTTCGCGGCGACGGGTCTGCTCCGCGGCATGCAAGACACCGTGACCCCGCTCTGGATCGCCGGCGCCGGATTCACGGCGAACGCGGGACTGAACTGGCTGTTCATCTACGGATTCGGATGGGGCATCGCCGGCTCCGCGGTCGGAACCGTCGTGGCGCAGTGGGGCATGGTCGCCGTGTACGTGTTGGTGGTGGGACGCCTGGCGCGGCGGCACGACGCATCCATTCGCCCGCGGCGCGACAGCGTGTCCGGCGCCGCACGCAGCGGCGGCTGGATGTTCCTGCGCACCGTCTCGTTGCGCGCGGCTCTTCTGGCGACGGTCGCCGTGGCGACGGCGCTCGGCACCCCCGAGCTCGCCGGCTGGCAGGTGGCGTTCACGATCTTCTCGACCGCCGCGTTCGCCCTCGATGCGCTGGCGATCGCCGCGCAGGCACTGGTCGGTCGCGGGCTCGGAGAAGGCGACGAGATCTTCGTGCGGCGCGTGCTCGGCCGCACGGTCGCGTGGGGCGTGTGGTTCGGCGTGATCGTCGGGGCGTTGATCGGCGGCTTCTCGGGCGTGATCGGTCTCGTCTTCACCTCGGATGCGGCCATCGCCGCGCTCGTGCAGCCCGCGCTGATCGTGCTCGCCGTCGCGCAGCCGCTGTGCGGCATCGTGTTCGTGCTCGACGGCGTGCTCATCGGCGCCGGGGACGGCAAGTACCTCGCCCTCGCGGGGATCGCCAACCTCGTGCCGTTCGTTCCGGCGCTGCTCGCGCTGGTCTGGGCGGGCGCCGCGGGAGCGGCGGGCCTGGCCTGGCTCGCCGTCGCCTTCTTCGGTGTCTACATGCTGGCCCGCGCCGTCACCCTCGGCTGGCGCGTGCGCACCGGCGCGTGGATGCGCGTCCCGGCCTGAGCCCGCGCTGCGGGTGCTCCGGCATCCCCGCAGCGGCACGGCACGTCGCCCGACTCTCGCGGCCCGGTAGCCGCGCCCGCGCGGCCCACGCGCAGCACCCACCCTGCGTGTCTCAAACGTTCACCCCCACGCGGGCCTATCCATGCATGAGTGAGACGCACACGTCCGGCCCACCACGCGTGTCTCACTCATGCACGCGTGAAGCCCGGCATCCCTGCACAACTGAGACACACACGCGGCAAGGGAGAGACGCACGCGGCGAGACCGGATGCCGGCACCCGGCCCCATCCGAGCCATCGGGCAGCGGGCTCAGGAGTCGCAGGCGATCCCGTCGCCGTCACGGTCGAGGTCGTAGATGTCCGATCCGACGACCCGCGCCGTGCCGGAGAAGTAGGCGGGGCCGTTGCCGCTGCCGCCAGCGCAGTCCACGTCGGAGGCGATCGGGACGCATCCATCCGCGTAGTTCGGGTCGCAGTCGCCCTGCGCCGGGGCAGGAGCCGCCGGCGCCGGCGCTGCAGCCGGCGGATCGTACGTGCCGATCGCCGTCACCTCGGTGACCGGGGCGCGCGTCACCGTCTCTGCAATCTGCTCACGCTTCACTTCGACGCCATCGACGAGGGTCACGCGGAACGTGCGGGTGAGTTCGCCGGTGACTCCTGCCACCGACACCATCGACTCGCCGCGGGTCAGCGATGGGTCCTCCGCCGTCGTCCGTTCGAAGGGCATGGCTTCCGTCACGGTCTCGTCGCGCGTCGTCGTGACCGGGGTGGGAGTCGGGCTCGGTGCACGGGTCGTCGTGCGCTCAGGCGTCGGGCTGACGGACGAGGCTGCTCCAACCGCGCTGACCTCGACGGGACGGCCCGCGCTGGTGGCCGCCGCGACGGTCCCCGTCACGAGAACGAGCACGGCTGCGCCGCCCGTCACGGCGACGGCCATGCTGCGTGTCCGCAGCCGTAACCACGTGGGCGTTCCGGCCGAGATGGCGACGATCCCGGTCACGAGGACGCTGAGCGCGCCGAGCGCGACCAGCCACGGCACGAAGACCGTCAGCGTCACGAGGGCCGCGGCGATGAGCACCCAGCCCCACACCGGCACCCCGAGCCATGACCGGCCGGGATCCTGCTTCGGTACTGCCGGACTCGCCGCGGGCGCCACACGGTCCGTCCACTGCCGGCCGTCCCACCAGCGCCACTGATTCCCGTTCGTCGGGTCGGGAAACCATCCGGCTTCGTTCACCATCGCACTCCCCCAGAAGTGAGAACCGACCTCACCCCCAGTCAGCGAGATCCAGGCTCACTGAAGCAGATGCGCACCTCGCTCGCAACGGGCGATTTCTCACCGAGTGAGCATCCGATCACCGAGCGAGCATCCGATCGGGCGCTCACTCGGCTCGCAACCCCCGGCGGCACCTGCACCGTCACGCCCCCCACGTCAGGATGTGGCATCCGCGCGCATGTCGGGGCAGGTACCGCCGGGAGTGGTCGCCAACTCGAAGTGCCAGCGTTCGTTGGCGTAGGTCTGGCACAGGCCGTACGCGGCGCCGTGCTCCCCGAGCCAGAGCTGGGCGTCGAGCGGTCCGATGTCGACGGCGTCGCCCGTCACGTGCTGAGAAGCCTCCGGCGTCGCCACGAAGTGACGCGCGGTCTCCTCGTCGCCGTAGTAGCGGATGGCGTCCCCCATCAGCCACCGCTGGTAGGCCTCGCTGCGCCATCCACTGGAGACCAGCAGCGCCACCCCGTCGCCCGCCGCGTCGGCCGTGGCGGCGCGCATCGCGTCGCGCAGCTCGGCGTCGAGCCCGGCGATGGCGGGCAGGTGATCGTCGCCGACGGTGACGGCCTGGTCGCCCCGGATGAGGCCGTTCGCCTCGTCCGGTGCGAACGACCCGTCCGTGGTGAGCACGGCACGCAGCCACACGCCGGCGAGCGCGGCGAGCAGGATCGCGGCGACGAGACCGAGCGCGGCGAACGCGAGCCGGTGGGACCGCGCCGGAGCGATGGCGGATGCGGGTGCGACGGAACTGTGCATGCCCCACATCCCACGCGGCGCCGTGTTATCACAGCGTCAGCACAATCGGATATGTCCGCGATATGTACTCCCACCTAGACTCACCGCATGCGGGTGCTGATCGTCGAGGACGAGTTGTTCCTCGCCGAAGCGATCCGCGACGGACTGCGTCTCGAGGCGATCGCCGCGGACATCGCCGGCGACGGCGACACGGCGCTCGAGCAGCTCTCCGTCAACTCCTACGACGTCGTCGTGCTCGACCGCGACATCCCCGGCCCCAACGGCGATGAGATCGCCCGCCGTGTGACAGCCGAGACGGCGGCTCCCCGCATCCTCATGCTCACCGCCGCCGACCGGCTCGACGACAAGGAGACGGGCTTCGCGAGCGGCGCGGACGACTACCTCACGAAGCCGTTCGCGCTTCGGGAGCTCGTGCTCAGGTTGCGCGCGCTCGGGCGCCGCCCCGCGGCGGGCGCACCTCCCACGGCCGAGCGCGCGGGGGTGACTCTGGACCGATTCCGGCGCGAGGTGTTCCGCGACGGACGCTATGTCGCGCTCACCCGTAAGCAGTTCGCGGTGCTCGACGTGCTGATGAGCGCGGACGGAGGTGTCGTCAGCGCCGAAGACCTGTTGGAGCGCGCGTGGGACGAGAACGCCGACCCGTTCACGAACGCCGTGCGCATCACGATCTCGACGCTGCGCAAGCGTCTGGGCGAGCCGTGGGTCATCGAGACCGTGCCGGGCGTCGGTTACCGGATGCTGCCGTGACGCCCCGCGGTGTCGGCGTCTCGATCCGCCTCAAGCTCGCACTCAGCTACGCCGGGTTCCTCATCGTCGCCGGCGTCGCGCTCGTGGTGGTCGGGCTCCTGGTGCTGCGCTTCGTACCCCAGGGCGCCCTGTTCGGTATGGACGGCGACTGGGCACCGAACCGCGCCGACCTGCTCGAGGTCTTCACGCGCTATGCCGTCTGGGCGATCATCGCGCTCGTGCTGTTCGGCCTCGTCGGCGGCTGGATCCTCGCGGGCATCGTGCTGCGGCCGCTCCAGCGCATGACGGATGCGGTCGCCCTCGTGCGCGACGGCCGCCTCGATCACCGGGTCGAGCTGCCCGGACGCCGCGACGAGCTGACCGAGCTCGCCGACACCCTCGACGCGATGCTGGATCGCATCGAGCGCACCCTCGACGAGGAGCGCCGGTTCGCCGCGAACGCGTCGCACGAACTGCGCACCCCGCACGCCGTCATCCGCACCCTCGTCGAGGTGGCGCAGGCGGATCCCGCCGGGCGCGACATCGACACGACGCTCGCCCGCATCGGAGCGACGAACGACCGTGCGATCGAGGCCACGGAGGCGCTGCTCGCGCTCGCACGGGTGGGCCGCGGCACGCCCCTCGCCCTGCAGCGGGTCGACCTGGCGGCGGTCGTCGAGACGGCGCTCGCGGACGTCCGCGCGGATGCGGAAGCCGCCCGCATCCGCATCGACACCGATCTGCGGGCGTCGATCGTCACCGCCGACGAGGCGCTTCTGCTGAGACTCGCCGCCAACCTCCTGCGCAATGCCGTGGTCCACAACGTCGACGACGGATGGATGCTGGTGCGCGTGCGCGAGGGCACCCTGATCGTCGAGAACGGCGGCGATCAGCTGACCGCGGAGGTCGCCGCGACCCTCACCGAGCCCTTCGTGCGCGGCGCCGGCCGCACCCGCGGGGCACACGGCCGCTCCGGCGCGGGACTGGGGCTCGCGATCGTCGCCTCGATCGTGCGCGCGCACGGGGCGACGCTGGCCGTGGCGGCACGACCCACGGGCGGGTTGCAGGTCACGGTTCATCTGCCGCGCTGAGCCGATCCGATCCCGCGGATCGACGCCGCCACGATCACGCCGATCGCGCCGCCGCAGGTGTTCCAGAGCACGTCGCCGGCATCCGGCACGCGGCCGGGGACCGCCTCCTGCGCGATCTCCACGAGCGCCGACAGGACGAACCCGGCGATGATCGCGACGGGCCACGCCCGGCGGGGCAGCAGCAGTGCGAGGGTCGCACCCACCGGGATGAACAACAGGGTGTTGAGCACCTGATCCGGCCCACCCGGCAGCCAGGTCAGGACGGGCGCCGCGACATCCTGCAGCAGCCAGACGACGCGGCCCCGCAGCGGATGGACGAGGGCCCAGGGAGCGAGGGTCAGCAGCGCCACGACCGCCACGGCCGCGACGGCGGCGACGAGGCGGGCGGGTGAAATGCGCGTGTGCGGCATGTGTCCTCCGTGGTTCGGGAGGACCAGTCCACGTCAGGCGATGTTGCGGGAGCGTATGCGCCTCAGCGCGCCCAGCGGCGGCACCATTCGTACATCACGACGGCGGCCGCAGCGGCGGCGTTGATCGAGCGCGTCGACCCGTACTGCGAGATCTCGACGACCCCGGATGCGGCCGCCACGGCCTCGGGCGAGAGCCCCGGCCCCTCCTGACCGAACACGAGCACGCAGCGTTCGGGGAGCTCCGCATCCTGCACGGGGACGGAGCCGGGCACGTTGTCGACGGCGATGACGGGGAGCTGCTCGGCCGCAGCCCACGCCGCGAACGCTGCGACGTCGTCGTGATGGCGGACGTGCTGATAGCGGTCGGTGACCATGGCGCCGCGCTTGTTCCAGCGGCGACGGCCGATGATGTGCACCTCGGCGGCGGCGAAGGCGTTGGCGCTGCGCACGATCGAGCCGATGTTCATGTCGTGCTGCCAGTTCTCGATCGCCACATGGAAACCGTGCCGGTGTGCGTCGAGATCGGCGACGATCGCCTCCATGCGCCAATAGCGGTAGCGATCGATGACGTTGCGGCGGTCACCGGCGGCGAGCAGATCAGGGTCGAAGTGCGCGTCGTCGGGCCACGGCCCCTCCCAGGGCCCGACGCCGTGCTCGGGAGCGGTGTCCGCGGTGGTGTCCTCCGGCTCGCCCGCATCCGTCATCCACCCAGGCTAGCCGCGCCCGCGCTCGCTTCTCACTCCATGGAACGGATCTTTTCGGTTCCCCGAAAACTGCGATACGGTTTCGGCATGCCGAAAACACTGACCGTCGCGCCCGCGCAGGCGGCGCCCGCGCGTCGGATGGTGTGGCTGCTGGGTCCGGCGCTGGTCGCCGGGGTGGCCTACCTCGACCCGGGGAACGTCGCCGCGAACATGACCGCCGGCGCGACCTTCGGCTACCTGCTCGTGTGGGTCGTCGTGCTCGGCAACCTCATGGCGTGGCTGATCCAGTACCTGTCCGCGAAACTCGGCATCGTCACCGGCCAGAGCCTGCCGGACCTCCTCGGCCACCGCATCCGCCGCCCATGGGCCCGGCGGCTGTACTGGCTGCAGGCCGAGCTCGTGGCGATGGCGACGGATGTGGCCGAGGTGATCGGCGGCGCGGTCGCGCTCAATCTCCTCTTCGGCATTCCGCTCCTGTGGGGCGGCGTGATCACCGGCGTCGTGTCGATGCTCGTGCTCACGGTGCAGTCGCGCCGCGGCGCCCGCGCGTTCGAGACCGTCGTCATCACGATGCTCATCGTGATCGTCATCGGCTTCTGCGCCGGCATCCTCTTCTCGCCACCGGATGCGGGCGGCCTGGTGCAGGGCCTGGTGCCGCGCTTCGAGGGCACGGAATCGGTGCTGCTGGCGGCGTCCATCCTGGGCGCGACCGTCATGCCCCACGCGATCTACGCGCATTCCTCACTCGCACGCGATCGCTTCCCGCTGACGGATACCGCCCCCGCCGATCGCGAACGTCGGCTGCTGCGCGCCACGCGGTGGGACGTCACGATCGCCATGGCGGTCGCCGGCACGACGAACCTCATCATGCTGCTGCTCGCCGCATCCAGCCTCGCCGGGGTGCCCGGCACCGACTCCCTCGAGGGCGCGTACGCGGCCCTGTCGGCGGGACTCGGACCGGTCGTCGCCACGCTCTTCGCCGTGGGCCTGCTCGCGAGCGGGCTCGCCTCGACCTCGGTCGGCGCCTATGCCGGCTCCGAGATCATGAAGGGGCTGCTGCACGTGCGCGTGCCCCTGCTGGCTCGGCGGCTCGTCACCCTGATCCCGGCCCTCGTGATCCTGGGACTCGGGCTCGACCCGACGCTCGCGCTCGTGCTCAGCCAGGTCGTCCTGTCGTTCGGCATCCCGTTCGCCCTCATCCCGCTCGTCTGGTTGACGGCGCAGCGAGGCCTGCTGGGCCGGTACCGCAACCGCCTCGCGACGACCGTCGCCGGAGCGGCCGCATCCGTGTTCCTGGTCGCTCTGAACGCACTGCTCATCTGGCTCGTCGTCACGGGCGGGTAGCCTGACGGGGTGCCCACATCCGCAGCCGTCGACGACTATCTGAAGGTCGTGTACCAGCACACGGAATGGCAGGACGAGCGGATCACGCCCTCGCAGCTCGCACAGCAGCTCGGGCTCGCGCCGTCGAGCGTCACCGAGATGGTGCAGAAGCTCGCCGCGGCGGGCCTCGTGAGCCATCGCCGGTACGGCCCGATCACGCTGACCGAGAAGGGCCTGGCCCGTGCGGCGGCGATCGTCCGCCGCCACCGCCTCGTCGAGACGTGGCTCGTTCGCGAGTATGGCTACACCTGGGACGAGGTGCACGACGAGGCCGAGATCCTCGAGCACGCACTCAGCGACCGGCTGCTCGATCGCATCGATGAACGACTCGGACGGCCGCGTTTCGATCCCCACGGCGACGCCATCCCTGACGCGCTGGGCCAGGTCGAACGTGTACCGTTCGTGCTGCTCGCCGACGCGCCGGCCGGGCACGTGGGTCGCGTCCTGCGCGTCAACGACCGCGACCCCGACCTGCTGCGCGAGCTCGAGCGCCGCGGCCTGGACGTCGACCATCGCGTGGAGGTGCTCGATCCCGCGCCCGCTCTACGGGTCCGCGTGGATGGCACCGAGATCAGCATCCCTTCTGCGGCGCACGACGCGATCTGGCTCTCCGCCTGAGGCGATCGGATGCGGCTGGCGCCGCGCTCAGCGGCGGGCTGCGTCGAAGGGCCACCGCATCCGCGTGGCCGCCTCGCACATGAGCCACAGTCGCTCGCCGATCGCCGGCTCCCGCAGGAACGCCGTCGGCTGCGCGGCTCGGGGTGGCCCGGCGACGACGCGGCCGGGGCCCCACATCTGCCCGCCCTCCACGTCGGGGTCGACGAGGGCGCGAACCAGCGGCCACGCGCCGTGCTCTTTGGACTGTGTGATGGGGGCCTGCAGATTGTCGAGGAACCGACCCCAGCGCGAGGGCTCGTTGACCCCGCGGATGCCGACGGTGCGACCACTCGTGGAGTAGCCGGGGTGGGCGATCACGCTCGTCACGGGAACGCGGGCCTCGCGCAGGCGCCGGTCCGCCTCGAGGCCGACGACCGTGGTGACCGCCTTCGACTGCACGTACGCACGCCACGGCGAGTAGCGCTCGACGAGCTGCGGATCGGTGGGGTCGTACTTCGAGATCGAGGTCGACATGCTGCCGAGCCACACCATCCGACCGCGACGGGCGGCGAGCGTGGTCAGCAGCGCGCCGGCCAGGGCGAAGTGGCCGAGCGCGTTCGTGGCGAGCACGAGCTCGTTGCCGTCCCGCGTCGTCTCGCGCTGGGCGGGCGGATGCACGATCCCCGCGTTCAGCAGCAGTCCGTCGAGGCGTCCCCGCTGACGGACGGTGGCAGCCGCCGCTCGTACCGAGCCGAGGTTGCTCGTGTCCAACAGCAGCGTCTCGGCGGCGCCGGTCGCGTGCGGCAGACGCGCGGACACGGCGGCACGGGCGGCGGCGAGCCGGTTGGGGTTGCGGCCGGTCATGATGACGCGGGCTCCCGCGTTCACGAGCTGCTCGCTGGCGAAGTATCCGAGGCCCGCGTTCGAGCCCGTCACCAGGTAGGTCCGGCCCGTCAGGTCCGGCAGCCGGTGCGGATTCCAATCCGCCTCGCGAGCGCTCACGCGTACGACCCTAGTGCGCTGGGAGAGGCACCCCCTCCACCCTTGAGCACTCCTTCGCGCCCGGGTAGCCTGGCCGCCCCGCGGATGCCGCCATGACCTGGCTCCGCGGGCTCGGATACCGCCCGCGGGAGCCCTAGGCTGAGGCCATGCGCACGCGCGATGACATCGAATGCTGGCTGACCGACATGGACGGCGTGCTGGTGCACGACAACCAGGCGATCCCGGGAGCCGCCGAACTGCTCGCGCAGTGGCGCGACACCGGCACACCCTTCCTGGTGCTCACGAACAACCCGATCTTCACCCCTCGCGATCTCAGCGCGCGCCTGAAGCGATCCGGCCTCGACGTGCCCGAGGAGCGGATCTGGACCTCGGCGCTGGCGACGGCCGAGTTCCTCAAGTCGCAGATGCCCGGCAGCTCCGCGTTCGTCATCGGCGAGGCGGGGCTCACGACCGCTCTCCACGAGGCGGGCGTCGTCATGACCGAGACGCAGCCCGACTATGTCGTCGTCGGCGAGACGCGCCAGTACTCGTTCGAGGCGATCACCCAGGCCATCCGCTTCATCAACGCAGGTGCGCGGTTCATCGTCACCAACCCGGATGCGACGGGCCCCACCCCGAACGGCATCGTGCCGGCGACGGGATCGTTCGCCGCGATGATCACGAAGGCCACCGGCAAGGAGCCGTACGTGGTCGGCAAGCCGAACCCTATGATGTTCCGCTCCGCACTCAACCGCATCGGCGCGCACTCCGAGAACACCGGCATGATCGGCGACCGCATGGACACCGACGTCGTGGCGGGAATCGAGGCGGGGCTGCACACCGTGCTCGTCATGACCGGCATCAGCGACCCGGCCGAGATCGAGCGCTACCCGTTCCGCCCCGACGAGGTGCTCACCTCTGTGGCCGAGCTCATCGCCCGCGAGCCCGTCGAGTCGGAGATGCCCGAGGGCATCTGAACGCACGCGTCCCCGCACCATCCTGAGGACGATGCGGGAACGGATGCGCGGTGTCAGCGGTAGGTGATGCTGAAGCCGTACAGCTTGTCGGGGCCCCAATAGCCGCAGGCATCGCCGGCGAAGATCTCGCCACCCGTCGCATTGATGGCCCAGCCCGTGACCTGCTCGGCGATCTGGCAGATGCCCTTCGTGGGGAAGCCGTGCAGCACGACGGTCTCATCCGCGAACGCCGGGGCGGCTGCTGCGGCACCGGCTCCGGTCAGAGTCGCGGCAGCGAGGAGCCCGGCAGCCAGGCGAGTGCGCTTCTTCATATGCGTGTCCTTTCCGAGGGGTGTCCCGGAAGGGTGCCACGCGTCGCACAGCCCGCGCAGAGATTATCCACAGCCGAGCCGCGCGTCAGCGGTCGCGCGGCTGCCTGTCGTCATGCTCCCGGTCGTCGCGCTCGCGGCGCAGGAACCGGATGAGCTGCAGGACGAACGTCACCAGCGCGCCCGCCGTGATGACCAGCGCGACCAGCAGCATGAGGGTGCGATCGTCCATCGTCAGCACCGCCCTGCGGGAGCAATCCCGCACGCAGGACGATCACGCCGCATCCGTCCTGCAGAACGGGGATCTCCTGAAATGCGGATGCGGGCAGCAGCCATCACTGAGCCGGAAGACCCAGATCGTCGAGATCGATCGCGGCGAGCCACTGCAGGCCCTCGGCTTCGACGGCCGCCTGGGCTCCGGTCTTGCGGTCGACGATCACGGCGACGGCGACCGGCTCAGCGCCCTCACGGCGCAGCGCCTCGACGGCCTTCAGGGCGGACTGGCCGGTCGTGGAGGTGTCTTCGACGACGACGACGCGCTTGCCCGCCACATCCGCGCCCTCGATCTGGCGACCGCGGCCGTGGTCCTTGGGCTCCTTGCGCACGACGAATGCGTCCAGCGGCGTGCCCGCGTGCACCGACTCGTGCATGACCGCGTTGGCGATCGGGTCGGCCCCGAGGGTGAGACCCCCGACGGCAACGACGCCGTCCACGTCGCGGATCAGATCGAGGATGATGCGCCCGATCGCGGGAGCCGCCCGGTGGTCGAGCGTCAGCTTGCGCATGTCGACGTAGTACGACGCCTTCTTACCGCTCGAGAGGGTGAAGTCGCCGTGGAAGACGGCCTCGGCGCCGATCAGCGCGATGAGCGCCTGGCGGTCGGATTCGAGCTCGGGAGTGGATGCGGCGGTCACACCGTCGAGTCTAGGGGCGCGAGCGGATGCGCCGTCAGGACCGGGACCCGTTACAGGTAGTCGAAGTAACGGTCCCACCACGTCGGCTCGCCTCCGCCGAAGACGTGTCGAGCAATCGCGCCACGATACGGCGTCCAGAGCGGCTCCTCGGGAACGAGGACGTACCCACCGGCATCCAGACACGCTGCGATCCGCTCGACATCGTGCGGATCGGCTCGCGCCCTGAATACCTCCTCACTGTGCACCCCCGGGTTGTCGAGGGCAATGACGGCGAGCATGCCGAAGTTGGAGACCCGCACCACGAAGCGTTGCCCGGTCGCCGTAGCCTCAGCAGGGACGACGACCTGGGCATGGAAGCTCGCATCCTGCACGTGCAGATCGGCCGCGCACTCCGCCTCGAAGGCGCCGGACAGTCGCTCGGTCAGCTCGACGAACGCGCGCCGCGCGGCCGCCCGGTCGAAACCGGCCGGCGTCTCGATGTGGTCGGGGTCGTCCAGCGCCTCCAGCAGCGTCCACAGCGCCCTCGGTTCGGCTCGCACGCTGCCAGTGTCTCAGGGCCTCACGGCGTGCGCGAGAAGAACGGCCGGGGCCACGCACCGAGGGCGAGCACCGCGAGCACGGTCTGCAGCAGCCCGGTGACGAAGTAGATGCCGTGCAGCGGCGACCACACCAAGAGCATCCCCAGCTCGACGAAGATCCAGATCATCATCACGAGCCCCGCCGCCGCCTGCAGCCCCCAAACCAACGCGTAACGCCGGTACTGCGCGATGACGGCGAGTGCCTGCATCCCGCCGACGACGACTCCCAGGATGACGCCGGGCCAGAAGTACGTGGTGAACGGGGTGCCCTCGAGCCACTCGAGAGGCACTCCCATCCCGCCGCCCGCAGTCAGACCGATCATCCCCGCGACCGCGGAGACGAGGTTGAACCACGCCACGACGAGGAGGGCGACGCGGAGCGCACGAGGCACCGTCATGGGCGCAGGCTACGCCGCGGGGCACCGCATCCGTCACGGCCCGCGCCGGGACTAACACGGGCGCGGTAGCGTCCGATGGTGCACATCACCCTGACACCGCCCACGGCCGACGAGTTCGCCGCTCTCTACGCGAGCACCGGATGGGGCGAGCGCACGGCGCAGCAGCTGGCCGCCGCGCTCGCCGGCAGCTGGGTCGTGTGCTGCGCGCGCGACGACGCGGGCGCGCTCGTGGGAATGGGCCGCCTGATCAGCGACGGCGTGCTGCACGCTTTCGTCACCGAGCTCATCGTGGCGACCGAGGCGCGCGGCAACGGCGCTGGGGCACTCATCCTCGATGCGCTCGTCGAGGAGTCTCGGCGTCGTGGGGTGGACGACGTGCAGTTGTTCGCTGCGCGTGGCCGCACCGCTTTCTACGAGCGCAACGGGTTCACCCCGCGCCCCGCGGATGCGCCGGGGATGGACCTCGCCTGAGCCACGGCGGCGCACTCAGACGAGGTCCGGTGCCGCTCAGGAGCAGGTGTAGGTGACGCCGTCGACGTAGTGCGTTCCCGGCCCGAGGTCGGCGCACTGCGCGATGAGTCCCGCGAAGACGGTTCCGAGGATGATCGCGACGATGATTCCGATCACCAGGAGGACGGCACCGACGATGATTCCGATGAGTGC
Source organism: Microbacterium sp. SORGH_AS_0428 (assembly GCF_031453615.1). Lineage (NCBI taxonomy): Bacteria > Bacillati > Actinomycetota > Actinomycetes > Micrococcales > Microbacteriaceae > Microbacterium > Microbacterium sp. SORGH_AS_0428. Next base: position 1,733,256 of record NZ_JAVIZT010000001.1, read on the forward strand.
CGGGGTGTTCTTGTACCCGGCCTTCTTCGACTGCGAGTAGGCGACGATCGAGAGGATCAGGCCGATCAGGCTCGCGAAGAACGAGACGATCAGCCCGACGATTCCGAGAGTCTTGCCGGGGTACGAGCCGTTCGCGGTCGCCACGGGCTGCTGCGGCGGCTGGGACATGGGGGGCATGGGCTGGGTCATGATGCTCCTTCTGGTGGTTCGACGGGGCGAGGGGGGAGTGCGAGGTCAGCCGCCGAAGAGACGACCGAAGAACCCCTTCTTCTTCTCCCAGCCGTTGACGGCGAGGAAGTCGAACAGGGGCTGCTTGATGCGGTCGGTGTCGAAGGACCAGCCGGCGGACGTGCCTTCGCCCTCCGGCGTCGTCACGCGCGTGCCGGCGACGAAGCTACGGGTCATCCGTGACTGCTTGCCCTTGAAGGTGGAGGTGCTCCCCCCGAAGTGGAAGGACCCGTCGGTCGAGAACCTGCCGGATGCCTTCGAGGTGGTCTGCGTCTCGTCGGTGTCGAACGTGCCCTCGTCTTCGTCGAACGTGACCTCGATGGAGTAGGCGTCGTCGATCTGTCCGGCGCCCAGGAGGGCGACGTACTGCACGTGGGCGATGTCCCACGAGCCCTGGATGCGGTCGCCGACGGCACGGAACACGAACGGCGAATCGGGAGAGTTCAGCTCGTCGACGCGGGTGAGCAGCTCGGCAAGTGGCGTGCGCATGCCAGGAAGATACTCCGCCCGAGGCGCGCGCGATCGACCGCTGTGGACAACCAGTCCAAAGGTGTACAGTTCACGGCCGCCGGCGTACGGCGTCGGGGCCGGGTTCTAGGCTGGAGGCATGCGCCTGGCCACCTGGAACGTCAACTCGATCCGTGCACGCGTCGTGCGCACCGTGGAGTTCTGCGTCCGCGAGAACATCGACGTGCTGGCCATGCAGGAGATCAAGTGCAAGCCTGAGCAGTTCCCGTACGCGGCCTTCGAGGAGGCCGGCTATCACGTCGCCGCCCACGGCCTGAACCAGTGGAACGGCGTCGCCATCGCCAGCCGTGAGCCCATCACCGAGGTCGAGACGGCCTTCCCCGGCATGCCCGGGTTCCTCAAGGGGCACGAAGGGCCCGACCTCCCGCAGGAGGCCCGCGCCATCGGCGCGACCATCGACGGCGTGCGCGTATGGAGCCTCTATGTGCCCAACGGCCGTGGGCTCGACGACCCGCACTACCTTTACAAGCTCGACTGGCTCGCGGCGCTGACCGGCTACACCCGCGAGACCCTCGCGGCGAACCCCGATCTGCCCCTCGCCCTTGTCGGTGACTTCAACATCGCGCCGACCGATGCCGACAACGGCGACCCGACCGTCGTCGAAGGCGTCACCACGCACGTCTCCCCTCCCGAGCGCGAGGCGTTCCGCGCCCTGCTGGATGCGGGACTCAGCGACACCGTCCGGCCGCTCGTGCCCACCGGCTACACCTACTGGGACTACAAGCAGCTGCGCTTCCCCCGCAACGAGGGCCTGCGCATCGACTTCATCCTCGGCTCGCACGCCTTCGCGGATGCCGTCGCTGGCGCGGCCATCCACCGCGACGAGCGCAAGGGCGAGATCCCCAGCGACCACGTCCCCGTCGTCGTCGACCTGGACTTCGCGGGCGACGAAGACGACGACGACCGCCCCATGATCTTCGGCTGACCGCATCGTTCCCTGTTGAAGGGACCCGAGACGCCACGCCTCCGGCCCCGGCACGACATCACGCGTCCCTCGAACAGGTGAATCTGCGACGGGGAACGTTCAGTCGGTGTCGTCGGCGAGGTGGAGGAAGCCGAGGGAGTTGCCGTCGGGGTCGTCGAGATCGCGCGAGTACATGGATCCGTACTCCTGCGGAGCCTTCGGCTCGCTGCCCCCGGCGGCGATGCCGCGTTCAACGATCGCGTCCACCGCGTCGCGCGAGTCGAGCGAGAAGGACACCGACACCTGTGCGCTCGTGCGGGGGTCGGCGATCGGCTTGTCGGTGAACGACGCGAAGAAGTCCCGCATCAGGACCATGAAGAAGATGTTCTCGTCCCACACCACGCACGCCGCGTTCTCGTCCGAGAAGTCCGGATTGATGTCGCAGCCGAGCGCCCGGTAGAAGGCCACGCTGCGCTCGAGATCGGTGGTGACCAGGTTGATGAAGACGCTGGTGGAGGCCATACCGTGCCCTTCGATCGGCGAGGCCGGTCGCCGCGCTCTGGGTGGATGCTCGCACCGACGCCCTGGTGCGTCAATGCTCTCCGTCTGGCGGGGGATGCCGCATCCGATGGCCCGCTCTAGGTTGGGAGGATGCTGCCGCTCACGCCCGCGCAACAACGCGGTGATCTCCTGCTGGCCGCCGCCATGTGCATCGGCGCGCTGATCAGCGCTGCGCTCTCCTCCGTCGCCGGCATCTACGGCGAGCACCAGGGCTCGCTGGCGGCCGCCGTCGCCTACGCGTTCGTGCTGGCCGTCCCCCTCGCGCTCCGCCGACGCTGGCCGGCCACCGTCGCCGTCGTCGTCTGCGCCGCGTACTTCGCGGCCGTCACCCTCCGCGTCCCCGAGATCTACGCGGGCAACATCGCCATGTTCATCGCCATCTACACGGTGGGCGCCTGGTCGCCGAACCGACGCCGGGCGATGTGGACGCGTATCGGCATCATCGCCGGGATGGCGGTGTGGCTAATGGTGACGATGTTCGTCGACGCGACGAGCGACGTCGAGATCGAGGGGGTGTCGCGCGCGGGCGCCTTCTCGCCCTATGTCGCCTCGATGCTGCTGACCCTCCTGATCAACGCCCTCTACTTCGGCGGCGCCTACTTCTTCGGCGAGCGCACCTGGGCGAGCAGACAGCAGCGCGCACTGCTCGAGGAGCGCACGGCGGAACTCGAGCGCGAGCGCGAGCGCAGCGCCGAGCAGGCGGTCGCGCTGGAGCGGGTTCGACTCGCCCGCGAGCTGCACGACGTCGTGGCCCACCACGTCTCCCTCATGGGCGTGCAGGCGGGCGCGGCGCGCATGATGATGGGGAAGGATCCGCAGGCGGCGGGCGAGACGCTGGCCCGCGTGGAGGAGTCGGCGCGTTCGGCGCTGAGCGAGCTGCGCCATCTGCTCGAGACGCTGCGGACGCCCGGCGACCAGGCCGAAGAGACATCCGTCGGCCTGGAGGGCCTCGAGAATCTCGTCGCCGAGGCGAGCGCGGCGGGGGTCGCCTGCGAGCTGCGCATCGTCGGTGAGGAGCGCGACGTGCCCGACACCGTCCAGGTGAACCTGTACCGGATCGCACAGGAGGCGCTCACCAACGCCCGCCGCCACGCCGGTCCCGGCGCGCGAGCCGACGTCCGCCTGCGCTACGCCGCCGAGGGAGTGGAGCTCGAGGTCGCCAACACCGGACGGCCGGTGGCCGAGATCACCCCCGGCATGGGCCTGATCGGGATGCGGGAGCGCGCCGCCGCATCCGGAGGCACGATCGAGGCGACGCCCCGATCCAGCGGAGGATTCGTCGTGCGTGTGCGCGTTCCCCTCACGCCGCTCGTCATGGCGGACGCCCCGTGAGCGGCCGCATCCGGGTCGTCCTCGCCGACGATCACGCCATGATGCGCGCGGGCTTTCGCACCATCCTGACCCTCGACGATCGCATCGAGGTCGTCGGCGAGGCGGGCACGGGCGCCGAGGCCATCGCGCAGGCCCGCGCTCTGCGTCCCGACGTCGTGTGCATGGACGTGCAGATGCCCGACCTCGACGGCCTGGAGGCGACCCGGCGCATCATCGCCGACCCCGACATCCCCTCGGCGGTGCTGGTGGTGACGACCTTCGACCGCGACGACTACCTGTTCGCCGCACTGGATGCGGGCGCCAGCGGGTTCCTGCTGAAGAACGCGGGTCCCGAGGAGCTGACGGCCGCGGTGCGGGTCGTCGCCGGCGGCGATGCGCTGCTCGCTCCGGAGGTCACCCGCCGCGTCATCGCCCGGTTCGCGAACTCGGCCGTCTCCGCATCCGCTCCCGAACCCCTGCCGGTCTCGAGCCCGCTCACCGAGCGGGAGGAGGAGGTGCTCCGCCTCATGGCGGATGCGCTGTCCAACGGCGAGATCGCCGAGCGGCTGTACATCGGCGAGGCGACCGTGAAGACCCACGTGTCCAATGTGCTGGCCAAGCTCGGCGCCCGCGACCGGGTGCAGGCCGTCGTCCTGGCCCACCGCCACGGCCTCGCCTGACCCCGCACCCCCGGCGTCGCTCTGCCCGAGTTGCGTCGCATCTGCGCAGATGCGCCTGTGGATCTCTGTCGCCGCTGCGCACATGTGGCGCGGCGGCTGCGCGGAGACTCCTCGACGCTGCGCAGCCCGGATGCGGCACCGCCCAGCCCCCGGATGCGGCACCACCCAGCTCCCGGATGCGGCACCGCCTCTCGCCTGTACCGCGACATCTGCACGGCGGGTGGCCCCGAGGACGTCTCACCCTGCTCGGCAGGTCGCTTCTGCACCGCGCATCGTGCAGATGTCGCAGCACCCGCCCACTCCGCCGGAAGGGGGAGGGTGTGAACCCGTCCAGGGAGGGAGGTGCGCAGGGATGCGTCGGACGTAACGTCGGAGCACGGACCAAGGAGGACGCATGCTGCGCCTGTCAGGAGTGACAAAGAACTACGGCACACGCCGGGTACTCGACGATGTCGGTTTCACCGTCGAGAGCGGCCGGCTCACCGGCTTCGTCGGCGGCAACGGTGCCGGAAAGACCACGACGATGCGCATCGCACTGGGCGTGCTCGCGGCGGATGCGGGCACGGTCGAGATCGATGGCACGCCCATCACGAGCGAGGACCGTCGCCGCTTCGGCTACATGCCCGAAGAGCGCGGGCTGTACCCGAAGATGAAGGTCGGCGAGCACATCGCTTACCTCGCCCGCCTCCACGGCTACAGCAAGGCCGCCGCCACCGCGAACGCGGAGAAGCTGCTGGACCGCCTCGGACTCGGCGAGCGCCTCGGCGACACGGTCGAGACCCTCTCGCTCGGCAACCAGCAGCGCGCGCAGATCGCCGCGGCCCTCGTGCACGAGCCCGAGGTGCTCATCCTCGACGAGCCGTTCTCGGGCCTCGACCCGCTCGCGGTCGAGGTCGTCGCGGGCGTGCTCGCCGAGCGCGCCGCGACGGGCGTCGCGGTGCTGTTCTCGTCGCACCAGCTCGACGTCGTCGAGCGCCTCTGCGACGACCTCGTCATCATCGCGGGCGGCACGATCCGCGCGGCGGGTAGCCGGGAGCAGCTTCGCGCCGAGTACAGCTCACCGCGCTACGAGCTCGTCACCGGTGGCGACCTGGGCTGGCTCCGCGACGTGCCCGAGGTCACGGTCGTCGAGCTCGCGGGCGGTGAGGCCGTGTTCGAGGCCTCCCCCGACGTCGCTCGCGGCGTCCTCTCCCGTGCGGCGGCGTCGGGAGACGTCGACGCCTTCTCGCCGCAGCGTCCCACACTCACGCAGATCTTCCGGGAGGTCATCCGATGAACGCGCACACCCCCGCAGCGCCCACCACCGCGCAGAGCGTCTGGCTCGTCGCCGAGCGCGAGATCGGCTCGAAGCTGCGCAGCAAGTCGTTCGTGATCTCCACCGTCATCCTCTTCGTGCTCGCCCTCGGCGCGGTCGTCTGGGGCGGGTTCACGGCGAGCGACACGAGCGGCATCAAGGTGGCCGTGACGCCGGCGACCGCATCCGTCGTCTCAGGCGTCGCAGGACTCGACGTGACGGATGCGGACTCCTCCGACTCCGCCATGGCGCTGGTCACCGACGGCACCGTGGAGGCGGCGCTCGTCCCCACCGCGGATGTGCCGGACGCGACCGCTTCCGGCTCGTTCGACTACACGGTGGTCGGCAAGGACGATCTGCCGTCCGGGCTGCTGTCGATCCTGAGCCAGTCGCCGCCGGTGCACCTGCTCGATCCCTCGAGCACCGACTTCCTGCTGCGGTACTTCGTGGCGCTCGGATTCGGCATCGTGTTCCTGCTGGCCGCCTCGACCTTCGGCGGCACGATCGCGCAGTCGGTCGTCGAGGAGAAGCAGACCCGCGTCGTCGAGCTGCTGATCTCGGCCATCCCGGTGCGAGCTCTCATGGCCGGCAAGATCATCGGCAACACGATCCTCGCGATGGGTCAGATCGTGGTGCTCGCGGCGATCGCGATCGTCGGGCTCTCGGTGACGGGGCAGGACCTCGTGCTCACGGGCCTCGGCGGACCCATCGTCTGGTTCGCGATCTTCTTCCTGCTCGGCTTCATCCTGCTGGCCGCCCTGTTCGCCGCGGCCGGCGCCATGGTGTCGCGCATGGAGGACATCGGCTCGACCACCGCGCCCCTGACGATGCTCGTGATGCTGCCGTACTTCCTGGTCATCTTCTTCAACGACAACCAACTCGTGCTGACGATCATGTCGTACGTGCCGTTCTCGGCTCCAGTCGCGATGCCGCTGCGTCTCTACCTGGGTGGCGCGATGTGGTGGGAGCCGCTGGTCTCGCTCGTCGTCCTGGCGATCACGTGCGTGCTGGCGATCTGGGTCGGCTCGCGCATCTACAGCCGTTCACTGCTGCGGATGGGGGCACGCGTGAAGCTGTCCGAGGCCCTCTCGCGCAGCTGATCCCGCGTTTCGTCTCGCTTCGCTCGCTCAACGACCGGTAAGGCTCCCTCGCTTCGCTCGCTCAACGACCGATGGAACCCCGCCGGTCGTTGAGCGACGAGCAGAGCGAGGAGACGAAACGCGGCCTCAGGTGCGATGGGCGGCGCGGCCGCCGTGCCCGCCCATCGCATCGGCCGCACGCACCTGAGCGAGGTGCGACAGCGCCTGGGGGGTGTTGCCGATCTGCCGGCGGGCCGTGGGGTCGTACTCCTCGGAGAACAGCCCCAGATCGTTCGCGGTCGCGCAGGCGCGGTCCATGAGCGCCTGCGCATCGCCGACCCGGCCCATGCGGGCGTACTGCTCCACGAGCCAGAACGTGCACGCGATGAACGGATGCTCGCCGCCCGCCAGCCCGTCCACGCCCGTCTGCGTGCGGTAGCGGTTGACGAGACCGTCGGGCATCAGCTCCGCTTCGATACGGGCGACCGTGGCGACCATGCGCGGGTCATCCGGTTCGCAGAAGCCCACCTGAGGCAGCAGCAGGAGCGAGGCGTCGACCTCGGTCGAGCCGTAGTGCTGCACGAACGCTCCGGATGCCGCATCCACGCCATGGGTGTCGATCTCCTCGCGCAGCCGGTCGCGCAGGGCCTCCCACTTCTCGACCGGTCCGTCCTGCCCGTAGGCACGCACCGCGCGTACGCCACGGTCGAAGGCGGCCCACATCATCGCGCGCGACTGGGTGAAGCGCTGCGGATCGCCGCGCACCTCCCAGATGCCGTTGTCGGGCTCGTCGATGCGAGCCTCGACGCCGTCGAGGAGGGTACGCTGCAGGGCCCACGCCAGCGGGTCGTCGGGCACCCCGGCGACGCGAGCCGCCTCGAGCGACACCATGACCTCGCCGACCACGTCGGCCTGATACTGCGTGACCGCACCGTTTCCGACCCGCACCGGCGCCGATCCCTCGTAGCCGGGCAGGCTCGTCAGCTGCCGCTCCGGCAGGTCGCGCTCGCCCGCGACGCCGTACATGATCTGCATCTGGCGCGGATCCCCCGCGATCGCACGGATGAGCCAGGACCGCCACTGCTCGGCGACCTGAAGAAAGCCGTGCGCGACGAGCGCCTCGAGTGTGAGGGCCGCATCGCGCAGCCACACGTACCGGTAGTCCCAGTTGCGCTCTCCCCCGATCTGCTCGGGGAGCGAGGTGGTGACCGCCGCGACGATGCCGCCGGTGTCCTGGTGACTCAGCGCCCGCAGGACGAGCAGGGAACGCACGACCTCGTCGCGATGCGGTCCGTCGTGATCGATGGATGCGGCGAAGCCGGTCCACCAGGCGCGCGTGCGCTCGAGCGCCGCATCCACGTCGAGCGGTTCGGGCGTGGGCAGGTAGGAGGGGTTCCAGGTGGCGACGAGGTCGGCCGTCTCGCCGGCGGCGACGCTCACGCGCCCGCGGTGCGCGCGTCCGTGCGGGGTGAGTGCGACGCCGCGGACGACGAGCGCGTCGGGGCCGGCGATCGCGTGGAGCGCGGGAGCCGCCGCATCCCCCACCTGACGCACCCAGGGGATCGCGCGCGCGTAGTCGAAGCGGATGCGCAGATGCGTCGTGAACTCGACGGTGCCGCTGACGCCGACGATGCGGCGCACGATGTCGACGCGTCCCCCGTCGATAGGCAGGAAGTCGTGTACCTCGGCGACGCCGCTCGCACTCTCCCACCGGGTCACGAGCACGAAGGTGTCACCGTCGTAGTGCCGGCTCGCGAGGGCGTCCCCGTCCTCCGGCCGCAGATGCCACGCGCCCTGCTCGTTCTCGCCGAGAATCGCGCCGAAGACGGATGCGGAGTCGAACCGCGGTGCGCAGAACCAGTCGATGCTGCCCTCGCGCGAGACCAGGGCGGCGGTGCGGCAATCGCTGAGGACGGCGTAGTCCTCGATCGGGACGCTCATGCTCCGATCATGCCGTGTCGCGGGCCTGCGCCGCGTCGGGCACGGCAACTCATAGCGGGGACTAACGTGGCCTGCGTGACCGACACCACGCTCGTCATCTTCGGCGCGACCGGCGACCTCACGTCCCGGCTGCTGCTTCCCGCGCTCGCTCAACTGCTGGATCGAGAACCGGGCCGCACCGTGCACCTGCTCGGCGCCGCCCGTCGGGAGCTCAGCGACAAGCAGTGGCGCGACCTGCTGAAGGCGGGCGTCGGCGACCGCCACGGAGAGGCGGTGGACCGCCTCGTCGCGGACGCGCGCTACATCGTGGCCGACCCGACCGACGCGAAAGACCTGAAGAGCGTGCTGGATGCGATCGAGGGCCGGCCGGTGTTCTACTTCGCCGTTCCGCCCCAGGTCGCGGAGGCCGCGTGCGAGCATCTCGCGGGCATGGATCTCCCTGAGGGGCTCACCCTCGCGCTCGAGAAGCCGTTCGGCACGGATGAGGCGAGCGCCCGATCGCTGAACGAGACCCTGCGCCGCGTCGTGCCCGAGAACCAGATCTTCCGCGTGGACCACTTCCTCGGCCGCTCCACCGTGCTCAACGTCCTGGGGCTGCGCTTCGCCAACCGGCTGTTCGAGCCGGCATGGTCGGCCGAGGACATCGAGTCCGTCGTCATCCGCTTCGACGAGACGCTCGGACTCGAGGACCGCGCCGGCTACTACGACCAGGCGGGCGCCCTGATCGACATGATCCAGAGCCACCTGCTGCAGGTCATGGCGATCGTGGCGATGGAGCCCCCGGCGACGCTGCACGAGAACGATCTGCGCGATGCGACCGCGGCCGCACTCCGTGCGACATCGCTGTGGGAGGACAACGCCGTGCGCTCCGCCCGCCGCGCCCGCTACACCGCCGGCACCGTGGGTGACGAGGAGCTGCCCGCCTACGCCGACGAACCGGGCGTCGACCCCGCCCGCCAGACCGAGACGCTCGCGGAGGTCACCCTCGAGGTGCGCACGGCACGCTGGGAAGGGGTTCCCTTCACCCTGCGTTCGGGCAAGGCGCTCGGACGCAAGGACACCGAGATCGTGCTGACGTTCCGGCCCGTGCGCCACCTGCCGGCCGGCTTCGCCGGGCACGCTCCCGGCTCGACCCTGCGGTTCTCGCTCGGCCCCGACAAGATCTCGCTCGGTCTGAACGTCAACGGCCACGAACCGTTCTCACTCGTGCGGGAGGACGTGGAGGTGACCCTCGGCGACGGCGCACTCCTCGCCTACAGCGAGGTGCTCTCCAGCATCCTCGACCAGGATGCGGCGCTCGCCGTCCGCGGCGACGCGGCCGAACAGTGCTGGCGCATCGTGCAGCCGGTGCTGGACGCGTGGCGACGCGGCGAGACGCCGCTGGACGAATACCCGGCCGGATCGGCGGGCCCCGCCACCTGGCCGCAGTTGCCGTGAGCCGCGTCAGGTCTGCAGCACCGCCAGGACGTTGCCCGCGGGATCGGTGAACCACGCGATGTCGGGGCCGTGCCCGCCGCCACGCAGGATGCCGCGCTCGTCGGTGGCGAACTCCTCGTCGGCGTAGATCTTCGTCTCCACCCCTCGAGCACGGAGGTCGTCGACGGCCGCGTCGATGTCGGCGACGGGAAAGTTGAGCACGGTGTAGGTCGCGGGCTCGTGGTTCGGCTTCGTGTACAACAGCACCCGAGCCCCCGACGAGAGCTCGAGCTCCAGGAAGCCCATGGGGTTGTCGACGACCGTGAGGCCGAGCACGTCGCCGTAGAACGTGCGGGCCGCATCCGTGTCGTCGATGCTGAAACCGCTGAACGCGGCATCCGGTGTGAACATCGTGATCCCCCTCGATCGTCACACCCCAGCTTGCTCCCGACGCGGGCGAGTGTCGAGAGCGGATGCGGGTTCAGCGCTCGACGAGAACGCCGTCCGCGTCGGCCCAGACGTGGCGGCCGGGGGCGAACACGACGCCCGCGATCTCGACGGGCACGTCGACGTCGCCGACGCCGTCCTTCGCGCTCTTGCGCGGGTTCGTGCCGAGCGCCTTCACCCCCAGCGGGAGCGTCGCCAGCACGGCCGCATCCCTGACCGCACCGAACACGACGATGCCGGCCCAGCCGTTCTCGACCGCGGCGCCGGCGATGATGTCGCCGACCAGCGCGGACTCCAGCGAACCTCCACCGTCCACGACCAGCACGGCGCCGTCTCCCGGAGTCTGCAGCACCGCCTTCACGAGGGCGTTGTCGCGATGGCACCGCACCGTGCGGACGGGACCGTCGAACGCCTGCCTTCCTCCCACGTCGCGCAACTGCAGCGCGAGCGAGTCGAGCTGCTCACCTCGCTCGTCGTACACATCGGCCGTCGCGATCACCATGCGTCCACGGTAGGACGCCGGATGCGGCGGATGCGTGGTCGGCGCCGTGAAGTTCTTTCCACATTCACACCCGGCACGGATCCGGGAACATTCCGCCTCTGTATACCGTTGCATGGATCGGGCCGATGACGTCCCCCCGCATATTCGACCCCGAGGAGATCCTCATGTCTGACACTCTCGACCGCACCGCACCCGTCGACGCGCCCATTCTCGACGTGCTCTCGCAGCGCTGGAGCACCCGCGCCTACGACAGCGTGACCCCCATCGACGAGGACGCCCTGCGCGGCGCGCTCGAGGCCGCCCGCTGGTCGCCCTCCGCCTACAACAACCAGCCCTGGCGCTTCATCGTGGCCCGCCGCGGCACCGAGACCCACGCCAAGGTCGTCGCCAGCATGGTGGAGTTCAACCAGGCGTGGGCCGCCCCCGCCGGCGCTCTCGTCGTCTTCATCGCCGAGACCTCTCGCGGCGAGCACCAGTTCCCCTCCGCGTTCTACGACCTCGGCCAGGCCGCCGCGCACTTCACCGTGCAGGCCCACGCCAACGGTCTGTACACCCACCAGCTGACCGGCTTCGATGCGGCCGCGGTCGCCGAAGCCTTCGAGCTCGCGCCGGAGTTCACGCCCTTCTCGATCATGGCCGTCGGCAACCTCGGCACCATCGAGGACGCCCCGGAGTTCGCCCGTGACGGCGAGCGCGCCCCTCGCGTCCGCCGCCCCATCGAGGAGTCCGTCGTCGTCGACGACTGACCCCTCGGGCCCACCGCTCGCCTGTCACAGATCGCCCGCCGAGGCTCGATTTGTGACAGGGGAACCGCGCTACCCCCAGCTCGCCTGTCACAGATCGACGCTCCGCGCTCGATTTGTGACAGGCGAGCTGTCGTTTCGGCGCGCGACAGGGCCCGGCGGTGGAACCTGACGGCGGGGCGCGGGAGGGCGTTTCGGGTGCGGCACTCTAGACGCCACCACATCCGGGCACCAGCCTGCGCCACCTCGGCGCATGACGTGTCTATCGTGAGGCATGGTCCCGAGCATCGTCGGAGTCGGCACGGCCGTGCCGGACACCCGGCTCACCCAGTCGCAGATCCGCGACCTCTTCCTCGCGCAGCCCGGTCTCGACCGCCGCGCGCAACGGATCCTCGGCGCCGCGTTCGACGCGGCGGCCATCGAGACGCGCCACACGGTGCTGGCGTCCCTCACCGGCGACGCCCCGCCCGAGGCTCTCGTGGTGCGCGAGGGCGACCTGCTTCTGGACCCCGGCACCTCCGCGCGCAACGCCGAGTTCCGCCGGCTCGTGCCCGATCTGTTCGCACGGGCGGCCAGAGCTGCCCTGGCCGATGCCGGAGTCGCAGCCGGGGACGTGTCGCACGTCATCACCGTCAGCTGCACCGGGCTGTTCGCCCCCGGCCCCGACATGCTTCTCGTGCGCGACCTGGGTCTGCGCCCGGAGACCGAGCGCTACCACCACGGGTTCGTCGGCTGCGCGGCGGCCGTGCCGGCGCTGCGCGCGGCCCACCGCATCGCCGTCGCACAGCCGGGCGCCGTCGTGCTCGTCGTGTGCGCCGAGCTGTGCTCCCTGCACCTGCGCGTCAGCGACGACCCGGAGCAGATCGTCGCCGCATCCCTCTTCGCCGACGGTGCCGCGGCCGCCGTCGTGACCTCGCGAGAGCACGCGGGTCGCCGGTTCGAGCTGGACGAGTTCCGCACCGCGCTCAGCGACGACGGCGAGCACGACATGGTATGGACCATCGGCGACCACGGCTTCGAGATGACGCTCACCGCCGAGGTGCCCCGCATCGTGGGGCGCGAGGTCGCCGGCGCGGTCGCCTACCTCGACGGCGCCACCGCCTGGGCGATCCACCCGGGCGGGCGAAGCGTGCTGGATCGGGTGGCCAACGGGCTCGGACTCACCGAGGAGCAGATGGCCCCGTCACGCGAGGTGCTGCGCGCGTTCGGCAACATGTCCAGCGCGACCGTGCTGTTCATCCTCGACCGGATGCGGCGCGACCCCGCCCTCACCGACGGCACGACTCTGGGACTTCTGGCCTTCGGCCCCGGCCTCACGGTCGAGTCCGGGCGTCTGCTCGTGCGAGGCGACGCGTGAATCTCGCGGAACGCGATGTCTCTCTCCGTGAGCTGATGGACGACCCGGACTGCGACCCGCGGCTGCTCGCGGCGACCTACCGCCGCTTCGGTCTCGTGAACCGGCTGGTCGCGGGATGGACCGGCGTCTACCGGCGGACGCTCCGTCCGTACCTGTCCGGCCTCGGACGCCCGGCGCGCGTGCTGGATCTGGGATGCGGCGGTGGGGATGTGGCGGCGCACCTCGCCGCACTCGCCCGCGCCGACGGGCTGCAGGTGCACTGGGTCGGCGCCGACCCCGACCCGCGGGCCATCGAGGCCGCGGCCTCGCGCGCCGCATCCGATGTGTCCTTCCTCTGCACCGGCTCGCACTCCCTGCGCGAGAGCGGGGAGCGCTTCGACGCGGTGCTGTCGAACCACGTGCTGCATCACCTGGATGCGGCGGAGCTCGCCGCGTTCGTCGACGACTCCGCCGCGCTCTCGACCGGTGTCGTCCTGCACGGCGACATCGAGCGCGGGCGCCTGGCATACGCGCTCTACGGCGTCGGCATCCTGCCGCTGGCTCCCGGCACCTTCCTGCGCACCGACGGACTCCGCTCCATCCGGCGCAGCTATCAGGCGGCCGAACTTGCGTCGCGCCTGCCGGAAGGATGGCGGGTGGAGCGCTCCGCCCGCTTCCGCGTACTTGCCGTGAAGGACCCCCATGCCTGAGGTCATCGTCGTCGGCGCGGGGCCGGTCGGGCTGCTGCTCACCGCGGAACTGCGTCGCCTCGGCGCCGATGTCACCACGCTCGAGAAGCGTCCCGGCCCCGGCGGCGGCACGCGGGCGATCGGCATTCATCCGCCGACGCTCGCCGCGCTCGAAGCGTCGGGCGCGACGGAGCGCCTGCTCGAGGATGCGGTGCGCGTCGAGCGGGGCGAGGCGCGCACCGACGGCCGGCTCGTCGGCGCGGTCGACTTCCGTCGCCTGTCCGTCCGCTTCCCTTTCGTCGCGACCCTTCCGCAGCGCCTGACCGAGGGTGTGCTCGCCGATCTGGCGGGGCCCATCGAGCGCGGCGTCACGGTGACCGCCGTGCAGAGCGAGGGCGACCGGATGCGGGTGCGCACGGCCGAGGGACGCGACCTCACCGCGCGTGTCGTCATCGTGGCCGGCGGCTGGGGCGGCAGGGCGCTCGCGTACCGCCCCGCCGCGCTGCGGGCGCACGAGTACCGCGACCGCTATCTCATGACCGACACGGCGGTGGGCGTGTCCGACCCGGTGGCGGTGATCCGGCTCGACGCCGCCGGCGTCATGGAGTCCTTTCCGCTGCCCGGCTCCGCACGCCGCTTCGTGCTGCACGACGCCGAAGGCGGCCCGGACGAGCCCGATGCCCGATACGAGCGGATGCGGCGCGCGCTGCGCGAGCGCGGCGAAGAGGAGGCGGCCGACCGGATGGAGGTCGTCACCGCCTTCCGGGTGCGACGCCTCGTCGCTCCGCGGCTGCGCCGGGGCGGTCTCGTGGTCGTGGGCGACGCGGCGCACGAGGTGAGCCCGATCGGCGGGCAGGGCATGAACCTCGGACTGCTGGATGCGGCGACGCTCGCCCCGCTCGTCGCGGAGGGGATCCGTACCGGCTCACTCGCCTCCCCCGCGCTCGACCGATGGGAGCGTCGCCGCGTACGCTCCGCGCGGATCGCGGCCGCAATGGCGAGCGTGAACACCGCGCTCGGGCGCCCGGCCGGCGCGACGACCCACCGCATCCGCGGTGCGGCGCTCGGGATGCTGCTGCGAGGCCCTGCCGGGGCCGTCCTCACGCGCGCCTACGCGATGGGCTTCGACGCCGACGCCCGCTGAGGTTGCCCACAGGCCCGAGCACCGCGCGCGCCGATCTGACAGCATTCATCCGTGAGCATGCGACGGTTCCGAATCCTCGGCGCGATGACCCTGGCCGCGGCGGCGCTCGTGCTGACGGCGTGCACCGCGGCGCCGGAGGAGCCAGCCGGGTCGTCGAGCCCGATCGCCACGCAGGCACCCTCGACGACACCCGTGCCCGCGGCATCCGACGACACCGCCGACGGGCCCGTCGAGAGCTTCCGCGCGTGGTTCGACGCGACCCGGACCCCCGATCCCGCGGCGGCGTGCGCGACGCTGTCGCCGCTCTGGCGGAGCGCATGCTCGCCGAGCTGAACCAGAACGGACTCGCTCTCACCACCTGCGAGGAGATGATCCAGGCGACCTCGGAGCTCTACCGGGCAACCGGCCAGAGCGCCGACGTCGACGTGCAGGTGCAATCCGAGACGGCCACCGACGCCACGCTGTTCGTCACCTACGGCGCGTCCGGCGATTGCGGCACGGTCGTGATGCACCGCGACGCCGCGTCCTGGATCATCACGGACGAGTCGCGCGAGTGCGCGCGGTAGCACCCCTCAGGCGGTGAGCGAGCCGCCGGTCGCCACGAGTTGCACGGCGAGCAGGAGCGCCGCGCCCATCACGAGGCGGAACACGATGCGCCCGGGGCGACGCGCCCACGCGCACCCCACGGCGACGAGCGCCACGCCGACCACGGCCGCGAAGAAGACCCACGAGACGATCGGCACCGCGTCCCTCGCCGGCCCGAACCGGACGGCCACCGCCCCGCCGATGATTCCGACGCCCGCCAGCGCGCCCGACCAGCGCGCGCCGATGCGATGCGGCAGCCCGCGGATGCCGGTGCGCTGATCGTCGTCGAGATCCGGCAGCACGTTGGCCAGGTGCACCGCAGCCCCCAGCGACGCTCCGGCGGCGCTCGCCCACGGAGCCGCGAGCGCGGGCTCCGCGGCCGACAGCGTCGCGAGAGAGGGCAGCAGGCCGAAGCTCACGAGGAACGGCAGGATCGAGACCGGCGTCGCCTTCAGCGGCGCGTTGTACAGCCACGCGGAAGCGATCGTCACCGCCTGGGCGGCCAGCAACCCCCATCCGAGCGGCGCGGACAGCAGGAGCGCGCCGACGACGGATGCTGCCGCGACCGCCCAGGCGATGCGCAGGCTCACATCGCCGCGCGCGAGCGGCTTGTCGGTGCGGCCCACGGCGCGGTCGCGGCCGGCGTCGATCGCATCGTTGGACAGGCCGATCGAGACCTGTCCCGCGAAGACGGCGACCGTCAGCAGCGCGATGCGCGATGCGTCGAGTCCTGCCGAGACACCGAGCGCCAGGGTGAGCACCGTGACGACCAGCGCGGGGCCCGGATGCGTGGACGCCCACAGGGCGCGCACACTCGCCAGGGCACGGGTCATGCTCCGACCGTAAGCCGCCGCATCCGTGTCACCCCACGGGTTGACGACGACGCGCCGCTCATCAGGTCTCGGTGACCCGCGCCTGGATGCGGGCGATCGCTTCGCCCAGGCGGCCCCGCGCGAGGAGTCCGCCCGCGACCAACGGCCCCGATGCGTCGCGACCGACCGGCGGCAGCAGGCGCAGGGCCGCGCGCGCGTCGGGGGTGAGAAGGGCGAGCTGCCCGTCGATCTCGCCGTCGAAGGTGCCCGGCGCCGCCGCATCCGCCGCCACCGCGGCGTAGGCGGCCGCACCCAGTGCATGCGCCCCCATGTGCGCGACGCCGGCCGCCTGCGCTGCGGAACGGGCGGCCGCGATCGCCGCGGCACCGGTCACCGCGTGCGCGGCCCGGCCGGCGACGAACCGCCGCTTGATCTCTCCCGCCGCATCCAGCTCGCCGCGGGCGTACGCACGGGCACGTGCGATGGCGTCACGGGGCCGGTCGTCATCGGGCGCCTCCGCCTCGAACAGGGCGAGCACGCGCTGGGCGCACTCCGCCGCCCAGGCCGCGACCAGGCGACGGTCGGCGTCGTCGAGCGACTGAGGCGATGACATCTCTCCTGTCTACACCGCATCCGCCCGACGGCACACGATCGCGCCGACCGGGCGTTCGCCCCGGGTCGCGCGTCGGTGCGTCTCCCGGATCTCGAACCCCGCCCGCTCGAGGCGTCGCTCCAGCTCCGCAGCGGGCCAGCGCCACGCCCCGACGACGGCGTGATCGAACGGCTCGACCGCGTCCGCGTCGAAGAATCCGAGCACGAGCGCGCCGCCCGGGCGCAGCACCCGCGCGAACTCCGCCAACGGCACGTCGATCACCGGCGGCGCGTGGTGGATCGTCGAGAACCACGCGAGGATGCCGCCCAGCGCCGCATCCGGTTCGTCGATCGCGTCTATCGTGCCGAGATCGAACCGGATGCCGGGGTGGCTCGCTCGGGCCGCCTGAACGAACTCCGGCGTCAGGTCGATGCCCCGCACGTCGAGGCCGCGCTCGGCGAGGTGCGCGCTCCAGTGGCCCGGTCCGCATCCGGCATCCAGGACCGGTCCGCGGATGCCATCGGCCCAGGTCTCGACCAACCGGCGGTCGGAAGGGTGCACGGCGGCCATCGTCCCCAGCACCCGCGCGTACTCGGCGGACCGCCGGTCGTACGCCTCGGCCACATCCGTCACCCGTCGAGCGTAGCCGCGACGCCCCCACGCCCCGTCAGGAGATCTCCCTCCCGCAGGACGATTCGTGAGGGATCGTCCTGCACCGTGGCGATCTCCTGATGAGGGATGCGGCGCAGACGGCGCCTCAGATCCAGCCGCGCTCCTGTGCGCGCAGCAGCGCCTGCTGACGCGTCTCGAGGTGCAGCTTGCCCAGGATCGACGAGACATGGTTGCGCACGGTACCGGGCGAGAGGTGCAGAGTGCGGGCGATGGTGGCGACCGTCTGCCCCTGGGCGCCGGCGCGAAGCACGTCGAGCTCCCGGTCGGTGAGGGGGCTGCGCTCGTCGGCGAGCGCGTCGGCGGCGATCTCCGGGTCGACGTACCGGCGCCCCGCGGCGACCTGGCGGATGACGTCGGCGACGTCCTGCGCCGGCCGGGACTTCGGCAGGAACCCGTCGACGCCCGCCTGCAGTGCGCGCCGCAGAACGCCCGGGCGCGCGTGCCGGGTCACCGCGACGATGCGCGAGCGCGTCTGCCTGCGCACCCGCGCGGCCGCATCGATGCCGTCCAGGCCCGGCATCTCGACGTCGAAGAGGCAGACGTCCGGCTGCAGCCGGAGTGCCGCCGCGACCGCCTGCTCTCCGTCGACGCATTCGCCGACCACGTCGATGTCCTGCTCCAGTCGCAGCAGCGCGGCGAGCGCAGTGCGGATCATGTCCTCGTCGTCGGCGATGAGCACCCGGATCATGCGCTCACCCCCGCCGGCACGCGCGCGTCCAGGACGAACACGTCGCCCTCGAGCTCGGTCACGAGCGCTCCGCCGGCCTCGGCGAGACGCGCCGCCATGCCGTCGATCCCCGCCCCCTTGCCTGCGGCCGCACCGCCGCGGTCGTTCTCCGCCCGGTACCGCCAGCCGCCGGCGTCTCGCTCCAGCGAGAGCCGGACGAAGCATCCACCGCCGTGCTTGAGGATGTTGGTCGTGCTCTCGCGCACGACGGGGCCGAGCGTGTCGCTCGGCGCGCCGGCCGCATCCGGGCTCACGGCGAGCTCGACGTCGAGCCCCGCCGCACGCAGGAGGTCGGCGGCATTGGCCAGCTCGTCGGGGAGCGGGACGCCGCGGAAGCGCGCGGCGAGCGCCCGGGTGCCCACACGTGCCTCGTCCACCTCGCGGCGCGCGGCACGGATGTGCGCGAGGGCGGCCGGCGGATCGGCGCTCAGCCGCTCGGCGAGCTCGAGCTGCAGCGCGACGACCTGCAGATGGTGGCCCTGCAGGTCGTGCACGTCGCTCGCCAGACGCAGCCGTTCCTGGGTCGCCGCGAGGTTCGCCTCGGTGAGGCGGGCCCGGTCGAGCTCTCGCACGATGTCCCACCACCAGAGCATGCTGACGACAGTGATCGGCAACGCCACGGGGAACATGAAGAGCACGAAGATCGGGCCGTAGACGAGGGTCGCCTCGCCCTCGACGGCACGCAGGTACTCGATCACCGCGACGGCGGCGAGCACGACGGTGACGAGCCCCGTGACCCGGGCCCGCACGCCCCTCGGCCACGGCAGGGTGCACACGAGCGCTCCCACCAGGGCCAGCGCCAGCGTGATGCTGCCGGTCGCGGACCCGATCGCGATGGCCGCCGCAGCGCCCAGGGCGAACGCGGCGAAGCGCACCCACCGGCGGCCTCCCGCTGCATCCGCCCGGAAGTAGTCCATACCTGTCATGACGAACGCCACGAGCCAGGCGACGGATGCGGCCACGAACACGATCAGCTCCGGGGCGGACGCTGTGACCCACGTCGGAATGGCCCAGACCGTCAGGGTGCCGACGGCGAAGAACACGGCGGACGAGAACGTGTACCACCATGTCGCGCGCACGCCACGACCGACGGAGGGCTCGGCGGCGGCCAGGGACGATGAAGCACTCACGCCGACCAGGCTACGGGCATGACAAAAGTCACGGCCGACCCGCCCTTTCCTCCTCGGCGGAGGTGACGAGGCGGCACTGCCGGCGACGGGCGGTGGCGGGTGGGATGGGAATGTTCCCCCGACCGAGCACGCCACCCCGACGGAGCCGACATGCACGATCTCATCGCAGGATTCCAGAACCTCATCGCCACCGTCCCCGAGCTGGTGCAGCCGTTCATCGTCGCACTCGCGGGCGCCGTGCCGTTCGTCGAAGGCGAGGGCGCGGCCGTCATCGGCATCGTCGGCGGCATCCACCCGATCGTCGCCGCCATCGCCGCCGCCGTCGGCAACTTCGTCTGCGTGGCGATCGTGGTGCTGGTGGGGGCGGGCGTCCGATCCGCCGTCACCTCCGGGCGCGTAGCCACCGCCGGCGGCGCGGTCGCCGAGACCTCGCCGCGCCGCGAGAAGTTCCAGCGCGCTTTCGTGCGATACGGCGTTCCGGGCGTGAGCCTGCTCGGGCCGCTCCTGCTCCCGACGCAGCTCACCTCCGCGATGCTCGCCGGCGCCGGTGTCGCCAAGGGCCGGATCCTGGTGTGGCAGGCCATCGCCATCACGATGTGGACCACCATCGCGACGCTCATCGTCACGGGCGTCTGGGCCTTCGCCGGCATCCTCTGAGCATGAACGAGAGGCCCCGCATCCGTCGGGATGCGGGGCCTCTCGTTCGTCGATCAGTCGTCGAGCAGCTCGGCCTCGATGACGTCGTCATCGCTCGGAGCGGACTCGGATGCGGCCGAACCCGCGCTCGTCAGCACGAGCTGCGAGCCGTCTGCGGCGACATCCACCCGCACGACGTTGCCGTCGTGCACGCCGCCCGAGAGGATCGCCATGGCGAGGCGGTCCTGGATCTCGGACTGGATGAGCCGGCGCAGCGGCCGGGCGCCGAACACGGGGTCGTAGCCGCGCTCCGCGAGCCAGGCGCGGGCGTCCGGGGTGACCGCGAGCGTGAGCCGGCGGTCCTTCAGGCGGCGCTG
The DNA here is from genome assembly GCF_031453615.1 of Microbacterium sp. SORGH_AS_0428. NCBI lineage: Bacteria > Bacillati > Actinomycetota > Actinomycetes > Micrococcales > Microbacteriaceae > Microbacterium > Microbacterium sp. SORGH_AS_0428. Next base: position 1,753,590 of record NZ_JAVIZT010000001.1, read on the forward strand.
CAGCGCATCCACCGACAGCTCCACGATCTGTGCGAGATCGTCCTGGCTCAGCGCCTGGAACATCACGATGTCGTCGAGGCGGTTGAGGAACTCGGGACGGAAGGCCTGCCGCAGCAGCACCTGCACCTGCTCGCGCTTCTGCTCGAGCGTCAGCATCGGGTCGATGAGGATCGGCGAGCCGAGGTTCGAGGTGAGGATCAGGATGACGTTGCGGAAGTCGACCGTGCGCCCCTGACCGTCGGTGAGGCGTCCGTCGTCCATGACCTGCAGCAGCACGTCGAAGACCTCCGGATGCGCCTTCTCGACCTCGTCGAGCAGCACGACCGAGTAGGGACGACGACGCACGGCCTCGGTCAGCTGACCGCCCTGCTCGTAGCCGATGTAGCCGGGAGGGGCACCGACGAGGCGCGAGACCGAGTGCTTCTCGCCGTACTCCGACATGTCGATGCGCACCATGGCGTGCTCGTCGTCGAAGAGGAACTCCGCGAGCGCCTTCGCGAGCTCGGTCTTGCCGACGCCCGTGGGGCCGAGGAACAGGAACGAGCCTGTGGGCCGGTTCGGGTCACTGATGCCCGCACGCGAGCGGCGCACCGCATCCGAGACCGCCTTCACGGCCTCCTTCTGACCGATGAGACGCTTGCCCAGCTCCGCCTCCAGATGCACGAGCTTCTCGCTCTCGCCCTGCAGCAGACGCCCCACCGGGATGCCGGTCCACGCCGCGATCACCGAGGCGATGTCCTCGTCGGTGACCTGATCGTTCACCATCCTGTCGCCGGTCGACTCGGCCTGTTCGGCCACGCCGAGCTCGCGCTCGAGCGCGGGGATCTCCGCGTACAGCAGCCGGGACGCACGCTCGAGGTTGCCCTCGCGCTGCGCGCGCTCGGCATCGATGCGTGCCGCATCCAGTCGGGTCTTGAGCTCACCGACGCGGTTGAGCGAGGCGCGCTCGTGCTCCCATCGCGCCTGAAGTTCGCCGAGGCGCTCCTGCTCGACGCGGAGGTCCTCCCGGAGCTTTTCGAGGCGCTCCTTCGAGGCCGCGTCCTTCTCCTTCTTGAGCGCCAGCTCCTCGAGCTTCAGGCGGTCGACGTGGCGACGCAGCTCGTCGATCTCCAGCGGCGCGGAGTCGATCTCCATGCGCAGGCGCGAAGCGGCCTCGTCGATCAGGTCGATCGCCTTGTCGGGCAGCTGCCGCGAGGGGATGTAGCGGTTCGACAGCGCGGCGGCAGCGACCAGCGCGCCGTCCGCGATGGCCACCTTGTGGTGGGCCTCGTAGCGCTCCTTGAGTCCGCGCAGGATCGCGACGGTGTCCTCGACCGTGGGCTCGCCCACGTACACCTGCTGGAAACGACGTTCGAGGGCCGCATCCTTCTCGATGAACTCGCGATACTCGTCGAGGGTCGTCGCGCCGATCAGGCGCAGCTCGCCGCGCGCGAGCATGGGCTTGAGCATGTTGGATGCGGCGACCGAGCCCTCACCACCGCCCGCGCCCATGAGCACGTGCAGCTCGTCGATGAAGGTGATGATGCGACCGTCGGACTCGGTGATCTCCTTGAGCACGCTCTTGAGGCGCTCCTCGAACTGGCCGCGGTACATGGCGCCGGCGACGAGCGCCGAGATGTCGAGGGAGACGAGCTCCTTGTTCTTGAGGCTCTCCGCGACGTCGCCGGCGACGATGCGCTGCGCGAGCCCCTCGACCACGGCGGTCTTTCCGACGCCGGGCTCGCCGATGAGGACGGGGTTGTTCTTCGTGCGCCGGGTCAGCACCTGACTGACCCGGCGGATCTCGCTGTCGCGCCCGATGACGGGGTCGAGCTTGCCCTGCCGGGCGCGCTCGGTGAGGTTGATGCCGAACTGCTCGAGGGCGCTTTGCGACTCCTCCTGCCCGGGCTGTTGCGTGGCGTTCATGTGTTCTCCTGAAATCTCCGGGACTCAAACTTGAGTCTCACAGGCTCAAGTTTATCACCGAGGGTCGTCGGGCACCAGAGGGCACCGCAGATGAGCGTTCGTCACGAAGCCGTCGAACCCGCCGGCGAAACGGCTACGGTGCTGCGGTGATCCGCCGAGCCTCGCCCACCCCCCTGACGACCCGCGTACTCCTCAGCTGCGCAGCGATCGCGGCGGCCGGTGCCGTGCTCTTGACGGTCGCGAACCTCACCGCCAAGCTCTTGATCCCGGTCTTCCCACCATCGGCGTACCTCCTCGCCGGGCTCTGGGCGGTCCCTGCGACACTCGCGCTGGCGCTGCTGCGCAGCCCGGGCGTCGGCGTTCTCACGGGCCTGATCGCGGGCGTGGCCATGACGCCTTTCAGCCCCCAGGGTGCCTCCGTCATCCTGGCGACGCTGTGGTGGGCCGCGGCCTGCGAGGTGCCGTTCCTGTTGACGCGCTATCGTCGCTGGACGCTCGCGTTGCACGTGTGCGGCGGCGGCGTCGCGGGGCTCGCGAGTATCGTCGTGTCGGTCGCGACCGGGGTGCTGCCGGCACTCACGTTCCCCGCGCAGGTGCTCACTCTCGCCCTCTCGATCGCCGCCCCCGTGGTGTGCGCGATCGGCGGCGTGGCCCTGGCGGGGCGGCTGCGGCGAACCGGGGTCGGCGCTCAGTCCGCGGCGAGCGGGGCCGCGTCCGCGCCCTCCGAGCCCTCCGCCTGAGCGAAGGCTGCCGCCGCCTCCCGCATCCCGAGCCGCACGGCCAGGTGCAGCGTCTCCGGGTCGCCCGCCGCGTCTCGCTGGAACGCCGCGAGCACCAAGGCGTCGACCACCACGAACGCGCGACCGAGCGCCGCGCGCGCGTGGGGCGTCAGCGGCACGGTGTCCTGGCGCTCGAGTGCGGCCACGACGTCGTCGAGGATCGTGAGGTCGGCGGGCGCGGCCCGGGCCGGGATGTCCACGAGCAGCCATCCCGCGGTGCGGATGGCCCGGAACGACGGGATGGTGCGGTAGGCCGTGAGAAGCGACCGCACGAGCGCGTGGAACACGCTCTGCCCGTCCGTGTGCGGCTGCGCGAGCGCTATGGCGATGAGGCGCCGAAGCAGCTGGAAGTTGCGTTCACCGAGCGCGACGATGACGGCCTTCGCGTCCGGGAAGTAGCGGTAGACGGTGCCGACCGAGGTGTGCGCCTCCTCCGCGACGAGGGCGGGCGTGAGCTCGATCGATCCCACCCGGTCGACGACGGATGCGGCGGCGCGCAGCAAGCCCTCCACCCGCTCGTTCGAGCGCTCCTGCACGGGAAGCCGCCGCAGGCGGGTGACCGGCGTCGGCCGGCTCAGGCTGTGGGGCATACGGGTCTTCTCCCTTCGCCGCGGTGGTGCGCGATCACGACGATGGGCGGTCCCATCCGCTTCCGATGCTCGCGCTCCGACACCGCGGACGTCAATCCCACGGGGTCGGAGGTGACGATCACTCAGCGATGCGCCCCCGACCAGCCGGCGGGACCGTACTCTCGCGTCGGCCCGCTACCCGTCGGGCGCCCCGTAACCCCCTTCCGAGAGGAACATCCCCCCATGACCTCCACGCCCCAGCCCACCGCCGAGACCGGCTCCGCCTCGAACACCCCCGCCGTGCTGACGCACCTGGGCGGCATCCTGTTCTCGTTCGTACCGAGCCTCGTCGTCTTCCTCGTGCAGCGCGGCACGGGCTCGAATCTCTACGAGCAGGCCAAGGAGGCGCTCAACCTGCAGATCACGGTCTTGCTCGGGATCGTCGCGGCCGGCATCCTGGCGTTCGTCATCAACGTCCCCGTGGGCGGTCTCGTGTGGATCGTCGGCGTCGTCTTCGCCGTGATCGGCGCGCGCGCTGCCGCCAAGGGCGAGCTGTACCGCAACCGCAGCATCCTGCGCCTGGTCAACTGAGCGCAGCGGTCACGCGACGGCGGCGACCGCCTCATCGACCGGACAGGCGAACCGGGCACGGTAGGCGGTCGGCGTCGTCGACAGCACGCGCGTGAAGTTCTGCCGCAGCACGGCCGCGGAGCCGAACCCGCACTCCGCGGCGATCCGATCCAGTCCGTAATCGGTCTGCTCGAGCAGCCGCTGCGCGTGCAGCACGCGCTGCCGCGCCAGCCAGGACGCAGGGGTGGCCCCCAGGTCGGCTTTGAAGCGACGCGCGAAGGTGCGCGGGGACATGTGCGCCTTGGCCGCCAGCTGCTCGACCGACAGCTCCTGGCGCAGGTTCTGCACCATCCACTCCGTCACCGGTGCGAGCGAGAGCGACGCCGTCTGCGCGAGCGGACGCGAGATGAACTGGGCCTGTCCGCCCTCACGCTGCGGGGCCACGACCATGCGGCGCGCGATCGTGTTGGTCGCCTCCGCACCGAGCTCTTGGCGAAGCAGGTGGAGGCACGCATCCAGCCCAGCCGCCGTTCCCGCGCTCGTGATGACCTTTCCGTCCTGCACGTAGAGCACGTCCGGGTCGATGTCGAGGCTCGGGTACATCTGGGACATCCGGTCGGTGTACTTCCAGTGCGTCGTGGCACGGCGCCCGTCGAGCACACCGGATGCCGCGAGCACGAACGAGCCGCTGCACACGCTCAGCAGCCACGCGTCGCGGCGCTCGGCCCGGCGCAGCACGGCGGCGAGCCGCGCGTCGATCGTGCCCCAGGTCTCGCGCGGGACAGGAGTGACGACGACGAGATCGGCCTCGTCGGCGAAGGAGAGGTCGTGCTCGACGTTGATCGAGAAGCCGAGGTTCGACATGATCGCACCCGGCTCGATGGCGCAGACGCGGAAGTCGAACATCGGGATGCCGTCGTCGGTGCGATCGATGCCGAACGCCTCGCATGCCAGACCGAACTCGAACGGGGTGAACCCGTGCTGGACGACGACGGCAACGGTTCTCATGGACTCTCCCGGGTTGGCAGGATTAACGCGCTTATGGGCAATCCTGCCAGTCGTGGCACGATCGCACAACACGTAGCTTTTCTGCCATGATCGCACTCATCGTCCTCGGCATCCTCTCGATCGTGGCCATCGCCGCCACCGTCATCGCCGTCGCGCGAGACGGTTACGGCCCGGTGCGCACCGACTGGAGCCGGCTCCCCGACCGCGACGACCCCGTCGCCCCCGCTATCCCTGCGGCCCCTGCCGCCCCTGCGGCCCCTGCCACTCTTGTGGCCCCGACATCCGTTGGAGGGACCCTTGTTGCGCCGGCGACGCCCGCCGCGCACGCCGGCCCCATCGCCCCCGCAACTCCTGTTCAAGGGACCCGTGTTGCGGCCCCGACGCCCGAAACACCGCATCCCGCGTCCCTCGAACACGTTGGTTCTCACGCCCCGGCGTGAACCCGGGCCGGTCGCCGTCCGTGCCGACCCGCTCGTCGGCTCTCGTTGCGGCACCACCGCCCGAAACGCCGCACGTTGCGTCCCTCGAACACGAACGGAGGCCGGCCGCAACCGTTCGAGGGACCCGAGGTGCAGGGCGAGGAGGTTCGGAGGGAGACGAGGAGGTTCGCGCGCGGATGCGGCGTCAGGGCCGCGGGGCGCGGCGATGCGGCGCCATCGCGCGCACGGTGTCGAGCAGGATGCGGGCCGAGCGCTCCCACGAGAACCGCGCCACGTGCTCACGCCCGGCGGCGATGGTGGCGGCGCGCACGGCGGGATCGTCCAGCTTCACGACGGCCGCGGCGAACGCTTGCGGATCGTGAGGATCGACGTACAGGGCGCCGTCTCCGGCGACCTCGCGGAAGATCTCGAGGTCGGTGACGACGGCGGGAACGCCCAGCTCGAGCGCCTCGGCGATGGGCAGGCCGTACCCCTCGTCGAGGCTGGTGGTCGCGAGCACCGCGCGGTCGGCGAGCAGACGCGCGTACTCCTCATCGCTCACCCCGTTGTGGAACACGATGTCGGCGCCGGCGGGGGTGATCGTCTCGAGCTCGGCACGACGCTCGGTCGAGATGCGGCTGAGCAGGTGCAGGGTGCGGCCGGGAAGCCCTGCCATGGCGCGCACGAGGTTCGCGACGTTCTTGTACGGCATGAACGAGCCCATGTAGACGACGTTGCGCACGGGCCCGCTTGCGTCCACCACCGCGCCATCGAGGCGATCGGCCAGGCGCTGCGGGGCGTTGGGGATGACGACCACGGGGCGCGAGGTGAGGTTCACGGCCGCGAACTGCCGCTTGCTCGTCTCGCTGACCGTGGCGACCACATCCGCCGCGTTGAGCGTCAGCCGCTGCGGAAGGTAGCTGAGGTGGAACAGTCGCCACCCGAGCCGCACGGGGGCAGGCAGATCCTTCGGCGGCGTGCGGTGGCGGTAGTAGATCGTGTCGTGCAACGTGAGGATGACACGGTAGCGACGCCCGGCCGTGCCGATCGTCTGCATCGGGGAGAAGACGACATCGGGCGCGAAGCGGTTGAGCAGCCGCGCCGTGAAGGGTTCACGCCACGAGGTCGGCGCATGGATCGCGAGGGTCTGTGCCGCGTCCGGGAGCAGCGCGATCTGCCGCGCGTCGTGCACGAGGAAGGTGACCTCGACGCCCGCATCCGGCGCGGCCGCCGACACCGCGGCCGCAAGCTCTGCGGAGTAGCGGCTGATGCCGTCGTGGAAGTCCGTGCGGATGTACCGCGCGTCGAAGAACAGCCGAAGCGGCGCGGCGGCCGTCACGGCGCGACCGGCTGGCCCCGGTACAGCTTCTCGAAGGTGTCGAGGGTGCGCGCGATGTCGTGGATCTCGACGCCCTTCAGCGAGGCCTCCTGCATCGCGCGATAGTCCTCGGGGGACGCGGTGAGCACCCGTGTGAGCTTCTCGGCGAGGTCGTCGGCGTTCTGCGGCCGGAAGAGCCAGCCGTTCTCACCGTCGTGGACGAGGTGCGGCAGCGCGAGCGCGTCGGCCGCCACGACGGGAAGGCCCGAGGCCATCGCCTCCATGGTCGCGATGGACTGCAGCTCGGCGATCGAGGGCATCGCGAAGACGGACGCACGGGTGAGGATGCGGCGCAGCTCCTCCTCCTCCACCCGACCGTGGAACGTCACACGATCGGTGAGCCCGAGCTGTTGCACGAGCGCGTCCAGCGATCTGCGCTGGTCGCCGCCGCCGACGATCTCGACGGTGGCCTCGAGCGCCGGGTCGAGCTTGGTCACGGCCTGCAGCAGGGTGTCGACGTGCTTCTCGGTGGTGAGGCGTCCGACGAACAGGATGCGGTTGCCGTCGCGCGGCGACAGATCCGCCGTGTACCCCGAGGCGTCGATGCCGCAGCTGATCGGGATCACGCCGTGGATGTCGATCGTCGCCTCGAGGAAGTCTGCCGCGCGGCGCGTGGGAGTGGTCACCGCACGAGCCATGTCGAAGGTGCGCGAGGCATCGTCCCACGCGAGCTTGACGAAGATCTTGTCGAGCACGGGCGGCAACGTCGTGAAATCGAGGATGTTCTCGGCCATGACGTGGTTGGTGGCGACGACCGGGATGCCGCGCTTTCGCGCCTCGCGTGCGAGCCCGCGACCGATGACGATGTGGGACTGGATGTGCACGACGTCGGGCTTCACGCTGTCGAGCACCTGTCGGGCGTAGTGCTTGGAGCGCCACGGCCAGACGAAACGGAGCCAGTCGTGCGGCTTCCAGCGCACGGCCGGCAGGCGGTGCACCGTGACCGGCACGCCCTCGATGATCTCGGTCGCGGGCGGGTACGTGCGGTACTTGAGGCCGGGGGCGACGACATGGACATCGTGACCGCGGCTCGTGAGACCGGCAGCGAGACGCTCGGCGAAACGCGCGGCACCGTTCACGTCGGGCGCGAACGTGTCGCAGCCCATGACGATCGTGAGGGGGCGTTCGGTATCCGGCGCCGGTTCGGGGACATCGGGCGTCGAGGGGGTAGTCACGTGTGGTGGCTGCCTCTCTGGGGGGTCGTTTGCGGGGTGCGCAGGCATCGCGAGTCTACCGGAGCCCTCCTGAGCACCACCGAGGCACCCCGCCTACTCTGGTTGTCATGATGCGATTGCAGGCCGACGCCGATGAGGCCCAGTGGGTCGCCGTCACCGAATCGTTGGGGTTGCGCGGACGTCGCCACCGCAAGAAGGCGCTGCGGATGCTGATGGCACAGGGCTCGCTCGCCGCGGGCACCGAGCAGCGCACCGGCAGCGGCTTCGCGGCCTGGCTCGTGAGCCAGGCGACGCCGTTGCTCATGAGGCGGGCCGCCGGACGCGTCCTGGCGTGGATGTGGCGCGCAGACCCCGAGCTCGTCGTCGTGCTCGCGCAGGTGCAGGAGGCGACGCCGCAGCTGCGGACCGCTCGCGCCATGATGCCGATGGAGTACGACGACACCGAGGACTTCCGCAATCCGCACCTCGGCACGGGCGAGCGTCTGCTCATGGACCTGCCCTCGAACCCCAAGGCGCCGCCGTTCGCGACCTACACCTGGGACATCGGCACGCACCTCGTCACGCTGACCGCGGTCTTCGGAGACCGCGAGCGCGTGAAGACGGCGGTCCCGGCCGTCGACGCGCTCGCCCGCACGCTGCGGGCGGTCGACGATCTGCCGATCGGCGAGTCGCCCGACATCCTGCGCATCGACCCGGCCTAGCCGCCCGGTCACGACGGACCGGGCGGCCGGGCTCAGCTCGAGGGCACGCCCGGGGCGGGCGGCGCCGTCGGCGGAACAGGAGCCGAGGGGACGTCTTCCGGGGCCACGGCTTCGGCCGCCGCATCCGTCGTCGCTTCCGGCGCCGCGGCGGCCTCCTCGACCAGCTCCGTCGCCGCCTGCTCGAACTGCGAGCGGTACAGACGCCAGTAGGCACCCTCCGCGGCGATGAGCTGCTCGTGCGTGCCCTTTTCGACGATGTCGCCGTGCTCCATCACAAGGATGAGATCCGCATCGCGGATCGTCGAGAGCCGGTGCGCGATCACGAACGAGGTGCGCCCCTCGCGCAGCGCCGCCATCGCGTGCTGCAACAGGAGCTCGGTGCGGGTGTCGACCGAGCTGGTGGCCTCGTCGAGGATCAGCACCTCAGGACGAGCGACGAACGCGCGGGCGATCGTGATGAGCTGCTTCTCTCCTGCCGAGACGTTCGCCGCATCCTCGTCCAGCACCGTGTCATACCCGTCGGGCAGAGTCTGCACGAACGGATCGACGCGGGTCGCGACGGCGGCCTCGACCACCTCTTCATCGGTGGCGTTCGCGCGACCATAGCGGATGTTCTCGCGGATGGATCCCGCGAACAGCCACGGGTCCTGCAGCACCATGCCGGTGCGCGAGCGCACATCGTCACGGGTGAGTTCGGCGATGTCCTGCCCGTCGAGGAGGATGCGACCGCCGTCGAGCTCGTAGAAGCGCATGATCAGGTTGACCAGCGTCGTCTTTCCGGCGCCGGTGGGCCCGACGATCGCCACCGTCTGTCCGGGCTCGACCCGGAACGACAGGTCGGTGATGAGGGGCTTGTCGGGCGAGTACGAGAAGGCGACGTTCTGGAACTCGATGACTCCTCGGCCCCCCGCGGGTGCGGGAGCGTCGTCGGAGTCGGGCTCCTGCTCCTCGGCGTCGAGCAGATCGAACACACGCTCCGCGGATGCGGTGCCCGACTGGATGACGGCTGCCATCCCACCCAGCTCCGACAGTGGCTGCGTGAACTGCTGCGAGTACTGGATGAAGGCCTGCACGTCGCCGAGGCGCAGCTGCCCCGATGCCACCATCAACGCACCGAGCACCGCGATGCCGACGTAGGTGAGGTTTCCGACGAACATCATGCCCGGCATGATGATGCCCGAGAGGAACTGCGCCCGGAAGCTCGCCCGGTACAGCTCCTCGTTCTCGGCCTGGAACTTCTCGCGCGCATCCGCCTCGCGCCCGTAGACCTTGACGAGCGCGTGGCCCGAGAAGGACTCCTCGACGCGGGCGTTGAGCCGCCCCACCTTGCGCCACTGCAGGGCGAAGGACTTCTGCGATTTCGGTCCGATGACACCGAAGATGACCGCCATGAGCGGAAGCGACACGAGCGCGACGAGCGCGAGCTGCCACGAGATGGAGAACATCATCACGAGCACGCCGACGACCGTCAGAACAGACGTCACCACGGTCGAGAGCGACTGCTGCATCGTCTGGGTGATGTTGTCGATGTCGTTCGTGACGCGGGAGATGAGCTCACCGCGCTGCACGCGGTCGAAGTACGACAGCGGCAGGCGGTTGATCTTCGCCTCGACGGACTCGCGCAGGCGCCACATCGTGCGCACCATGATCACGTTGATGACGTAGCCCTGGAACCAGGTGAGCACGGCGGAGGCGATGTAGATCGCGAGTGCGGCCATCGTGACCACCCGCAGTCGTTCGAAGTCGATGCCCGCCCCCACCGCGAAGTTCGGCATGGCGCCGACGATGTTCGCGATGTCCCCCTGCCCCGCCGCCTGCAGCGCGGCGACCACATCGGCCTGCGAGGTGCCCGCGGGGAACTGACCGCCCAGTCCTGCCGAGACGACGCCCTCGAAGATGACGTTGGTCGCCTCGCCGAGCACGCGCGGGGCGATGACGGCCAGCACGACACCCGCGGCGCCTGCCAGAGAGACGAGCGTGAAGGCGACGGCATGGGGCTTCAGGAGTCCGACCAGCCGCAGGAACGACCTGCCGAAGTTCGCGGCCTTGCCGGGTGCGACGGAGTCCCAGCTGCCCGAGTTCTGGCGCGCCTGCTCGGCGAGCTCCAGTTCCAGGCGCTCTTCCTCTGTCAGCGCGTCGGGCGTGCTCATGCGTCCACCCCCAGCTGCGACTCGACGATCTCTCGATACGTGTCGTTGTCGGCGAGCAGCTCCTCGTGCGTGCCCACGCCCACCATGCGACCGCCGTCGAGCACGACGATGCGGTCGGCGCCGGTGACCGTCGAGATCCGCTGCGCGACGACGATCTTGGTCACCTCCGGCAGGCGTTCCCAGAGCGCTTGGCGAAGCCGCGCGTCGGTGCGCAGGTCGAGCGCGGAGAAGGAGTCGTCGAAGACGAACAGGTCGGGGCGGTGCACGATCGCCCGCGCGATCGCCAGGCGCTGACGCTGGCCCCCCGAGACGTTCGTGCCGCCCTGCGCGATGGTCGCCTCGAGGCCACCGGACATCTCGGACACGAAGTCCCTCGCCTGGGCGATCTCGAGCGCCTCCCACAGCTCGTCGTCGCTCGCATCCTCACGGCCGAAGCGGAGGTTGGAGGCGACGGTTCCGGTGAACAGGAACGGGCGTTGCGGCACGAGGCCGACGCCCTTCCACAGCACATCGAGATCCGCCTCGCGCACATCGACGCCCGCCACCCGCACGGCACCTCCCGTCACGTCAAAGAGTCGCGGGATGAGCGAGACGAGTGTGGACTTGCCGGAACCCGTGGACCCGACGATCGCGACCGTCTCGCCGCGCGCCGCGTGGAAGGAGATGCCCTGCAGCACGGGGGCGTTCGCGCCGGGGTAGCTGAACGACACATCGTCGAGTTCGAGGGCACCGGGTGCGGGAAAGACCGTGACGGGCTGTGACGGCCGAGCGAGCCCTCCCTCGGCGTCGAGCACCTCGCCGATGCGCTCGGCGGACACCGCGGCGCGCGGGATCATGATCGTCATGAAGCTCGCCATGAGCACTCCCATGAGGATCTGCCCGACGTACTGCATGAACGCGAAGAGCGTTCCGATCTCGACGCCCCCCGCGTCGATCTGACGACCGCCGAACCAGATCACTCCGACGACCGTGACGTTCAGCACCAGCATCGCAAGCGGGAAGAGGAGCACGAAGAGGGATCCGACCTTGCGTCCGATGACCATGATGTCGGTGTTCGCGAGACGGAAGCGCTCGGCCTCGATCGACTCGCGCACGAACGCGCGCACGACCCGCACGCCGGTCAGCTGCTCTCGCATGACCCGGTTGACGGCGTCGAGCTTCTTCTGGAACTGCCGGAACAACGGCACCATCCGGGCGATGATGAGCCCCGCCACGACCAGCAGGGCGGGCACCGCCACGGCGATCAGCCAGCTCAGCCCCACATCCTGCTGCACGGCCATCACGATGCCGCCGATGGCCAGCAAGGGGGCGGTGACGAGCATCGTGGAGCCCATCATCGCGAGCATCTGCACCTGCTGGACGTCGTTCGTGTTGCGGGTGATGAGCGAGCCCGGGCCGAACTGCGACACCTCGCGCTCGGAGAACCCGCTGACCTTCTGGAACACGTCGCGCCGGATGTCGCGGCCGGCCGACATCGCGGCACGGGCGGCGAAGAAGGTGGCGATGACGGATGCGGTGATCTGCCCGAGCGAGATGACCAGCATGATCGTGCCGGTCGACCAGATGTAGCCGGTGTCGCCGCGGGCGACGCCGTTGTCGATGATGTCGGCGTTCAGACGCGGCAGGTAGAGCGACGCCATGGCGGAGGCGAACTGGAAGACCAGCAGAGCCAGCAGCCACCAGCGGTAGGGCGCGAGATAGCGCACCAGGAGTTTTACGAGCACGGTGCCTCCCCAGGCGGAGCGCGGTTCACACGCCGTGCACAGGTTAGGCCGGACCCCCGACACCCCGCATCCGCCGGCGGGAGGATTTCGCTCAGGGCGTGGACTTCTCCGCCGCGGCGAGCGCCGCGCGGGCTGCCGCGAGCTCCTGCTCGAGCCGCGCGACGTCGGCCCGGGTGGCGGGCAGCTGCTCCTGATGGCCGCGGGTGACACGCTCCATGACCCACGAGGAGAACGTCGCCACGATGAGGCCGACGAGCACCACGCCTCCCATCATGAGCGCCACCGCGACGACGCGTCCCGGCACCGTGACCGGGGTGAAGTCTCCGTATCCGACCGTCGTCACCGTGCAGAACGCCCACCAGACCGCGTCTCCGAAGCTGCGGATGTTGCTGTCCGCCGCGTGGCGCTCGACCTCCAGCACGGCGAGCGCCGCCGTCCAGATCAGCAGCAGGGCGGCCGCGATGCCGTACACGAGCATCCGCGCCCGCAGCGAGCTTGCCGCGGTACGGGTGAACGAGGCGATGCGGGTGAGTGCGCCGAGCAGGCGCACCGGCCGGAGGATCGGCAGCAGCGCCACCGCGAGGTCGAACAGGTGCGTGCGGAACCATCGCCCCTTCGGACGCGACATCGCGAGGCGCGCGAGGTAGTCGACGATGAACATCGCCCAGGTGATCGTGAGGATCGACGAGGTGATGACCTCTGCCACCCCGGACACATCGGCGATGACGTGCACGGTCTGGGTGAGGATGAACACGAGCGCCGCGATCGTCAGCGGCCAGTAGGTCATCCGCTCCCACCGTGCCGTGGCCGCGGTCTCACCGCGCGGGTTCACTCCCGCGCGACGTTGCTGCCCATCCCCGTGCACACCTGCACTCTAGAGCGCGCCCGCCCCCCTCACACGGCGACGTCGCCGACCAGGTTCACCCGGATGCCCATCGCGTCGAAGGCCGCGGCCTTCGCGATCAGCGCACGGTCGGCGGTCTCGGCATCCGGTGCGTAGACGACCTGCGCGTGGTTCGCCTTGTGACGGGCCATGAACTGGTCGCGACCGATGCCGTGCAGCACGACGTGGGCGATGGGCCACTCGGGGTTCGTAGCCTCCTTACGGCGGCGGGTCTCCTCCTCGGGCAGCTCCACCGCGCTGGCCCGGAAGATGTCGGCCTGCAGCACGCCCTCGGCGATGAAGACACGCGAGACGACGAGCTCGCCCGGCTTGCTCACGCCGTTGATCGTCGCGCCGCCCGCGGGGAAGAAGACGTGTCCCTGCCGCCACCCCTCTGCCTTGTCCCAGCCGCCGAGGTGGGATGCGGGAACCGACCCCGAGATCTCGTAGACCCAGACGAACTCGCCGTCGAACTCCTCGCCCCACCGCACGTCGTGCAGCGTGTTGTCGGGCACGAGCCCCATCGCACGCCACACGCGGTCGGTCACGAGCGCGTCGACCGCCACACCCTCATCGGCCTCGTTGAAGTGCGGCAGCGCACGGCCCGCGTGCAGTTCGCGGCGTCCGTCGCGCGAGAACACCGGCGGCCGCTCGCTCGTGTTGAGGATGCCCTCGGCGAGATCGGATGCGGGCACGAGGTCCTTCAGCCCCTGCTGGTACTGGATGCCGACCGCATCCAGACCGAAGTCGTCCGCGATGCGCAGCGCGGCGACGTACATCTTCAGCTGCCACTGGACCTGCTCGCGGGTCAGCTCGGTGGCCGGATCCTCGCCGAAGCGGAACGTCATCCCCCGATCGATCAGCCAGTCGAACGCGGCGTCGGCGTCCGCATCCGTGACGGCGAGCATCTCGGCGTAGAGCGCGGACTGCGACAGGCGCTCCTTGTAGATGCCGGTCGGGTTCAGCAGCTCGTCGTCGAAGATGGCGTTGTACATGCCCATGCAGCCTTCGTCGAAGACGCCGATGATGGCCTTCTCCTCGCGCAGCTGTCGGCCGATCGCCTCGCCGAGCTCTCGCTCCGGGCTCTCGGGCAGCGTCGGCAGCGCCCGCACGTGGGAGGTGTCGTGGGTGATGCGACCGGTGCGCGTCCACTCGAGCAACCCTTCGCGGAACCAGTCGTCCGCGAAGTCGACCGACCAGATCGTGGCGTAGGGCGTGCCCATCTTGGTGAGGCCCGCGTTCAGCCCGAGCAGACCCACGAGACCCGGCCACTCTCCGGCGAAGTTCGCGACCGTGAGGATCGGACCGCGGTGGGTGCGCAACCCCGCGAGCACGTGGTGCGAGTACTGCCACACCGCCTCGGCGACGATGAGCGGCGCCTCGGCGGGGATGCTCTTGAACACCTCCATGCCCATGCGCTGGCTCGAGATGAATCCGTGGCCGGTTGCGGGGTCGACGTCGTTGGCCCTGACCACGCTCCATCCGAGGTCGCCGAGCACGCGCGTCACGGCGGCCTCCAGCTCGACCTGCGCGGGCCAGCCGGCGACGTTCGCCGATTCGCGGAGGTCGCCCGACGAGATCAGGTACGCGGTGCGCGGCGGCGCCACGAGAGCGGCGGGTGCGGTGGGGAGGGTGTAGGTCATGATCGATCTCCTTGCAGAGCGGTGAGGATGTCGGCGCGGTGCGGCATCGACGCCGCGGCCCCCGGACGGGTGACGGTGAGAGCGGCCGCGGCGGACGCGGCCTCGAGTGAGGAGTGGAGCGTGGCGCCGGCGGCGAGCCAGGCGATCAGCACGCCGGCGAAGGTGTCGCCCGCACCGGTGGTGTCGACGACGGCCACGGGGCGCGCAGCCACGGTCGCCGTGATCTCGCCGCCTTGCGCGACCAGCGCGCCCTGGGCCCCGAGGGTCACGACGACCGTCCCGGCGGCACGGCTGAGCACGCGGGCAGCCCCGGCCGCATCCGGGTCGCCGCTCAGCGCGGCCGCCTCGTGCTCGTTGACCAGAAGGATGTCGCTCAGCGAGATCAGCTCGTCGATGTGGGACTCGGGCACGGGTGCCGGTGTGAGCACCGTCGTCACGCCGTGTCCGCGCGCCCAGCGCATGGCCTCGACCACGAGCGCGACAGGCCGCTCCAGCTGGACGACGAGATGCCCGGCACCGGCGATCGCCGCCCGGTCCGAGTCGGACAACCGGTCGTCCCCGTTCGCGCCCGCAACGACGACGATGGCGTTCTCGCCGTCGTCGGTGACCGTGATGGCGGCGATCCCCGTGGGCTCCGCGCTCGGCACGAGCCCGGATGCGTCGATCCCCTGCGCGAGGAGGAAACCGCGCAGACGGCCGCCGAACTCGTCCGTGCCGACCGCGCCGAGGAAGCAGACGCTCGCCCCGGCACGGGCGGCGGCGACGGCCTGGTTCAGCCCCTTCCCGCCCGGTCCCGTCGCGAACGACGACCCGCTGACGGTCTCCCCCGGACGCACCGTGGATGCCACCCGGACGACGAGATCCATGTTGGCGCTGCCGAGCACGGCGATCGACGAAGCCACGGCGGGCTCAGCGGTACGTCGCGATGACGCGCTCGATCTCGGCGAGCGCCGCCTCGTCGGGCTGCATGAGAGCCATGCGGCAAGTGCCGTCGGCGACGCCCATCGTCCGGTAGGCGGCCTTCATCCGGGCCATGTCCCCGCCGATGATCGAGACGATGTCGTCGACGGCGGCCTGGGCCTGCGCGATCTTCTGCGCGTCGCCGGTGTCCGCCGCGGCTGCGAGCGCTCGGAACGGCTTCGGCAGCACGGAGGAGACGCCGGAGACGACGCCCTGCGCGCCGACCTGACCGGCGGCGACGAGATCCTTGTCGGCACCCGTGTAGAGGATGAAGTCGTTCGGCACGACCGCGCGGTACGCGGCGAGCTCGTCCAGGCTGAGCTCACTGACCTTCGCCCCCACCACCGCGGGAAGCTCGGCGAGGCGAGCCAGCAGCTCCGGGCTCACCGTGATGCCGCTGCGTCGCGGATAGATGTAGACGTACAGGGCGCCGTCGCCCACCGCTGCCGCGACCTGGACGAAGTAGTCGTAGACGGCGGACTCGGCAGCGGGCAGGTAGTAGGGCGTGAGGGCGGCGAACTCGGTCACGCCGGCATCCTTCGCGATCTTCACGCGGCGCACGGCCTCGTAGGCGCTCGGCTGGCCGACGTGGGCGATGACGCGCATGCGACCCGCGAGCTCCTCGACCGCGGCGCGGATGAGCTGCGCGAACTCGTCGTCGTCGACCGCGGGGAACTCGCCCGTGGTGCCCAGCACGAAGGCGCCCTCGTTGCCGGAGTCGCCGACGTACCGGAAGATCGAGCGGCTGCCGTCGAGATCCAGCGAGCCGTCGGCGTGGAAGCTGGTGGGGATGGCGGTCACGATGTCGCGACGGGTCATGTCGATGCCTTTCGAGAGGATGCGGAGCGAGCCGCTCACGCGTAGGAGGTGTTGGCGGTGGGAGTCAGGACCAGCTCGTTCACGCAGACGCGCGGGGGCTGGCGGGCGATCCAGGCGACGGCGTCGCCCACGTCGTCGGGCGCGAGCATGAGGGCGCGGGCCTCGGCGGAGGGCGGGTTCGGCCGGGTATCGAGGATGTCGGTGGCCACCTCCCCGGGGCACAGGTGCGTGGCACGGATGCCGTGCAGCCGCTCCTGGGCGTTGAGCGTCTCGGCCATCACGCCGAGCGAGGTCTTGCTCATGGCGTAGGCGGCGCCCGCGCCCGGCGAGTGGCGCCACGCGGCCCACGAGGAGACCAGCACGACGAGTCCCGCGCCGGCGGCCCGCATCCCGGGCAGCACCGCGTGGACCGCGCGCACCGCGCCCTGCAGATTCACGTCCATGACGTGCGCGATGTCGGTCGCCGACACCTGGTCCCAGAACCGTCCGGCGACGTTCGTGCCCGCGCAGTAGACCAGGGTGTCGATGAGGCCGTGGGTCTCGGTGAGACGCGCGGCCGCATCCTGCACGGCATCGTCGTCGGTGACGTCGAGCACGAGCGCGGATGCGGCACCGCCGCTCTGGTGGACCGCGTCGAGGGTCGTGTCCAGCTCCGCCGCCCGGCGGCCCGAGACGACGACGTGGAAACCGTCGCGAGCGAGCGCCTGGGCCGCGGCGCGACCGATGCCGGTACCGCCGCCGACGACCCAGGCGGTGCGTGTTGCCTCGCCCATCTCAGCCCTTGGTCGCGCCGGCGGTCAGACCGCTGACGACGTAGCGCTGCGCGAACAGCGCGACGATCATGACCGGGACGGTGATGACCACGGCGGCGGCCATGAGCCCGCCCCAGTCGACCGACGCGTAGCTCGTGAAGTTCACGATCGCGACCGGCAGCGTGCGGGTGGACTGGCTGGAGAGCACCAGGGCGAACAGGAAGTTGTTCCAGCTGAAGATGAACGACAGGATCGACGCCGTCGCGATGCCCGGCAGCGACAGGGGCAGCACGACGCGGACGAAGGCGCCGATCTTGCTTGAGCCGTCGATCTGCGCGGCCTCCTCCAGCTCCGTCGGGATGCCGTCGAAGAAGCTCGACATGATGGCCACCACGAGCGGCATGGTCACGAACAGGTGCGTGAGGATCAGCACCGTGTAGCTGCCGACGAGCTGTACCTGCGAGAACAGGAAGTACCACGGGATCAGCAGGCTGACGCCGGGGATCACACGCGCCATCAGCAGGAAGCCGGTCGTGCTGCGTACCTTGTACCGGGCGATGCCGTACGCCGCCGGCACGCCGATCACGAGCGCGAGCAGGGTGGCCCCCACGCCGACGAGCAGGCTGTTGCCGATGACCGGCAGGAAGTTCTGCACGGTGAAGACGGTCTCGTAGTTCTTGAGCGTCGGCTCGAACGCGAACATCTTGTCCGGGTTCACGACGTCGAGGTTGCGCTTGAAGCTGGCCAGCAGCATCCACACGAGCGGCACGAGGAAGGCGAGCACGACGGCGACGATTCCGACGACGCGCGCGGTCTGCCCGGCGACGTCGATCGGGCGGCGGGGGCGGCGCTTGGGGGTGGCAGCGCGAAGGCCGCGACGGCCGACGGGCTGGACGAGGGCGCGGGTCTCACTCATACCCGGGTTCCTTTCTTGCGAAGGATCGCGAGGGCCAGCAGCACCACCACGATCAGCAGGAAGAAGAGGATCAGCAGCGCCGATGCCTTGCCGTACTGCGAGAACTGGAACGCCTGCCCGTAGGCGAGGATGTTGAGCGTCTCGGCCTCGTGGCTCGAGCCGCCGCCGATGCCCTTGGTGGCGTAGATGATGTCGAAGGTCTTCATCGCATCGATGGAGCGCAGGATGGCGGCCGCGCCGATCACGGGCGCGAGCAGCGGCAGGGTGATGTGACGGAAGCGCTGCCACGCGTTCGCGCCGTCCACCCGCGCCGCCTCGTCGGGCTCTTCCGGCAGGGTCGACAGACCGGCGAGGAGGATCAGGATGACCATCGGCGTCCACTGCCAGACGTCGATGAAGACGAGGGTGTTCAACGCGGTCGAGGGATCGCTGAGCCAACCTTGGCGCGGGAGACCGAGGAACTGCATGACGCTGTTGGCGAAGCCGATGGACGGCTCGAAGATCAGCAGCCACATCATGCCGACGGCGACGGGTGTGGCAACCAGCGGCAGCAGGATGAACACGCGAACCAGGCCCTGACCCCGGAAGGTCTTGCGCAGCAGGAGCGCGATCGCCAGCCCCAGGATGAGCTCGATGCCCAGCGCCAGGACCGTGAAGTAGGCGGTGCGGCCCACAGCCGGCCAGAACCGGTCGGTGTCGCCGAGCCAGGTGACGTAGTTGTCGAGGCCGACGAACGAGAAGGGCCGGGTGACGGCGCCCGCCGAGTCGGTGAGGGAGAGGAAGACCGTGTAACCGATCGGGAAGGCGATCAGCAGCGCGATGAACAGCACCGACGGGACGATCAGGATCCACTTCAGGCGAGCGTCGATCCAGTTGAGTGCGCGGTTGCCGAACGTCGACCTGCGCGCGGTGAGCGAGGACACGGAGCCTCCTTGGTCCGGGTGGCCCCGGGCGGCGAGCGCCGCCCGGGGCCGTGAGATCACTTCTCGGAATCGAGCAGTTCCTGGAACTGCGTGTTCGCGGTCTTGGCGGCGTCTGCGACGTCGCCCCCCTCGATCGCGGTGATGGCGGGACCGCCGACGATCTCGCGGGCCGCGGCGACCTGCTCGAGCTGCGGGCGGTCGTGGCCGACGCCGTGGTCGCCCACGTTCTGGATGATCTCGACGAGACCGGCGGGGAAGGATGCGGTGGCCTCGGCGTCGTTCCAGGCGGACTCACGCGCGCCGGGAACCGTCTCGTTGGCCAGCAGCCACTTGGTGTTCTCCTCGTTGGTGACCCACTTGATGAACTCCCACGCGGCCTCCTTCTTCTTGGAGAAGGCGTTGATGCCGACGGTCTGCGGGACGATGTTGTAGAACTTCGAGCCGGCCGGCCCCTCGGGGAACTGCGCGAAGCCGACCGTGTCGACGACGGCGCTGTTGTCGGCGTCCAGGAAGGTGTACGCCTGGCTGTCGGCGTCGATGTAGAACGCCGCCTTGCCCTGCGCGAAGAGGGCGGATGCCTCGACCCAGCCCATGTTGGTGGCTCCGGGAGGGCCCGACTGGCGCAGCAGGTCGCCGTAGAACTCGTAGGCCTTCTTCGCCTCCGGGGTGTCGACGCTGGCGTTGCCGTCCTTGTCCTGGAAGTCGCCGCCGAAGCTGTAGAGGAACGACGACAGCTGCGTGACAAGCGGCACGCGGGAGCCGCGCATGGCGATTCCGTACATTCCGTTGTCCGGGTCGTTGAGGGCTGCGGCCGCCGACTTCAGCTCATCGAGCGTCTTGGGCACCGGGATGCCGGCCGCCTCGAGCAGGTCGGTGCGGTAGTAGACGATCTGTCGCTCGGTCATGACGGGGACGCCGTAGACGACCCCGTCGAGCTCCACCGCGTCACGGGCAGCGGACTGGAAGTCCTCCCAGTTCCAGTCGGCGTCGCTCTCGACCTGCTCGGTCATGTCGGTGAGCCATCCGTTGCGCGAGAACTCGCGCATGACGTCCTGCACCTGGAAGGCCATGACGTCGAAGTCAGCGGACTGGGCGTTGAGCTTGACCTTGTAGTTGTCGTTGAGCTGCTCGTTGCCGTAGGCCTCGATGTTGACCTTGACGCCGGTCTCCTGCTCGTACTGGGTGCCAAGGGTCTTCAGACCTTCGACCCAGGGGCTGTTGGCGGCGACGACCGTGATCTCGGAGACGTCGGCGGAATCGCCCGCGTCGCCTGTGCCGCTGGCGCAGGCAGTGAGGCCCAGGGCCGCGACGGCGCCGGCGGCGATACCGATGACCAGCCGACGGGGTCTGCGTGTCGTGAACATCGTTGTTCCTTTCAGGAGGTGGGTGGTGCGTGGGTTCGGGTCAGAAGGCGAGGGCGGCCGGCACACGGCCCGCGAAGACGTCGACGATGGCCTGCGCGGTGGCGAGGCCGATACGCTCGTACGCCTCCGCGCTGTCGGCGGCGGCGTGGGGGGCCACGACGACGTTGGGGAAGGAGAAGAGGGGATTGTCCGCGGCGACGGGCTCCACCTCGAACACATCCAGTCCTACCCCGCCGATACGGCCGGAAGCGAGTCCGCGCACGACCGCGGCCTCGTCGACCAGGCCGCCGCGGCTCGTGTTGATGAGGAGCGTTCCGGGGCGCATCGCGGCGATCAGCTCGTCGTCGACCGTGTGGTGGGTGTCGGGCGTGTGCGGGGCGTGCACCGAGACGATGTCGACGTCGCGCACGACCTCCGTGACACGGTCCACGAGGCGCACGCCCAGGCGCTCGGCCGCCTGGCGGTCGGCGAACGGATCGAAGGCCACGAGGTCGACATCGAAGCCGGCGAGACGGCGGGCGACGGTCTGCGCGATGGCGCCGAAGCCGATGAGACCGATGCTCTTTCCCGCGAGCTCGCGGCCGACGTAACGGTCCCAGCGACCGTTCTTGGTCGCGGCGTCCAGCTCGGGGATGCGGCGCAGCAGCGCCAGCATGAAGCCGATCGCCAGTTCGGCGACGGCTGCGGCGTTGCCGCCGGGGACGTTCACGACGCGGATGTCGCGGGCGCGCGCCGCGTCGAGGTCGATGTTGTCGAGTCCCACACCGAGGCGAGAGATGATCTGCAGCCGGTCGGCGCGATCGAGGGCATCGGCGTCGTAGACCTCGACGCCGGCGACGGCGGCATCCGCATCCGCGATGCGGGCGTGCAGTTCGTCGGCCGTCCACGGCACGGTGGACTCGTTCTCCACGAGCGTGAAGCCGTGCTCGAGAAGCAGCGCACGGCCGGAGGCGCACAGGGCCGGGTAGCGGACCGGTCCGACGATGACGGTGCGACCTGCACCCACCGGTGCGATCGAATCGTGTCCTGCCATCTGGAAGCCCCTCCTCGAAACGGGTCGGGGCTGCTCCAGGCGGAGCGACCGGTCACCGTTGAACGATCTGTTTTCTGTTAACAGTCAACATAGGACAGCGCGAGGGCCGTGTCAAATGCCCCGCCAGACGGGGATCGACGACGGGGCCGTCAGTGCGCGGCGTCGGGCAGGCTGCGCAGGGCGTCACGCACGTGACCCTTGGCGAGGGTCAGGTGCAGATGCAGCCGCTTGACGGCGGCATCGGCGTCGCCGGTGCGGATCACATCGAGAAAGCCCTGATGATCGGCTGTTGCCGAAGCGATGTCGCTCGTGTCGCTGAGCTCGAACAGGATCGCGAAGATGCGCTGGTACGGGCGCCACGCCTCCATCAGCCGGCGGTTGCGCGCGTTGACGTAGAAGCTCGTGTGGAACTGCATGTCCGCATCCGCGAAACGCTCGCCGTCGTCGCTCTCGGCGGCCGCCGCCATGTCGTCGACGATCGCCTGCACGCGGTCCCAGTCCTTGGAACTGGCGTTGGCGATGGCGAGCCGGATGGCGAGGGACTCCAGCACCTCGCGCAGCATGTACAGCTCTTCGATGTCGGTCATGCCGACGGCGCGCGTGTAGATGCGTTTGCGGCGATCCTCGACCAGTCCCTCCGCCTCCAGGTGCCGCAGAGCATCGCGAACGGGACCGCGGCTGACGTCGAAACGCGTGGCGAGGGCATCCTCGGCGAGGTGCGTATCGGCGGGGATGATCCCCTTGATGATCTCGACGCGAAGGCGATGGGCTATCTGGTCACCCATCGCAAGGGGGCGGAGATCGGACACGAGCACCTCACTGTCGTCGGTTAACAGTCAGCGTTGCACCGCGCTTGTCCACGGGTCAAATCCACCGCGGCGCGGACTCAGTCCGCGGGAGGCAGTTCGCGCCGCGGTCTCCAGACCACGATCTCGGTGGAGCGGCGCACGCGCGTGCCCGAGCGCAGCGACACCACCGAGCCCGAGGGGCCGGCCGCGAACACGCGCGCTCCGGGCCTGCGATCGAGCTCGGCGCGCATCGCGTTCTCCAGGTCGCGCACGCGGCCGTGAAGCTCACGCACGCGGTTCTCGAGCTCGATGATGCGGGCGATGGCGGGCAGGCTCATGCCGTCCGCCGACAGGCGCGAGACCTCGCGCAGCTGCTCGATGTGGCGCACCGAGTACCGGCGCGAGCCGCCCTTGGTGCGTCCGGGCACGACCAGTCCGAGCCGGTCGTACTGACGCAGGGTCTGCGGGTGCATGCCGGCGAGTTCCGCGGCCGTCGCGATCGCGAACACCGGCGCCTCGTCGTCGATCTCGTTCTCGTCCATCCCGCTCACCTCCTTGCCCCGATCATCTCGTGACCCGCGGGTGCGGCATCCGGATCCGGATACCGCATCCGCGGATCGTTCGTCAGTTGCGCGCCTTGGCCATCAGCTCGGCGCGCGGGTTCTCCTTGGGCTCGAGCTCCTGGAAGCGCTCGAGTGCCTCCTTGGCCGCGTCGTCGAGGTGGGCGGGCACCGCCACCTGCACCTCGGCGAGCAGATCGCCCGTGCCCTTCTGGGTGTGCACGCCGCGTCCCTTCACCCGAAGGACCCGACCCGAAGGCGTCCCCGGAGCCACGCGCAGGCGCACCGGGTCGCCGCCCAGGGTGGGGACCTCGATGGTCGCGCCGAGCACGGCCTCGGTGAAGGTGATCGGCACGGTCAGGCGCAGGTTGAGCCCGTCGCGCGTGAAGACCGGATGCGGCCGCACCGAGACCTGCACGACGATGTCGCCGGCCTCGCCGCCGTCGGGCGAGGGGCGCCCGCGGCCACGGAGCCGGATCTTCTGCCCGTCGGCGACGCCGGCGGGGATCTTCACCTTGAACGGCTTGCCGTCCTCGCCCTGGAGCGTGATCGTCTCGCCGCCCACGGCCGTCGCGAAGTCGAGCGTCGTGCGCGCCGTGACGTCGGCGCCCTTGGTGGGTCCGCCGAAGCCGCGGTAGCCGCCCGAGGTCTGACCGAAGCGGCCCGTTCCGAACGAGCTCGATCCGCCGCGGTCGAACATCGTGAAGAAGTCCTCGAAACCGCCCGCGTCGAACTGGCTGCCCCCGCGGCCCTGGCCGAAGCGCGAGAACACGTCCTCGAAACCGCCCGCACCCGCACCGCCCGCGGTGAAGCGGGCGCCGGAGCCCATGGCGCGCATCTGGTCGTACTCCTCGCGCTGCTCCTTGTCGCTGAGCACCGAGTACGCTTCGCTGATCTCCTTGAAGCGCGCCTCGGCCGCCGCATCCCCGGGGTTCGAATCCGGGTGGTACTGGCGGGCGAGCTTGCGGTACGTCTTCTTCAGATCGGCGTCGGAGACGTCCTTCGCGACGCCGAGCACCGCGTAGAAGTCCTTGTCGAACCAGTCCTGACTGGCCACGTTCTCCTCCTAGTCCGCCGGCACGGCGACCACGACCTTCGCGGGGCGCAGCTCGACGGAGCCGAGTCGGTAACCGACCTCGACCACCTCGAGGATCGTCGCCTCGGTCTGACCGGGTGTCGGCTGCTGGAAGATCGCCTCGTGCTGCTGCGGGTCGAACGCCTCGCCGGCCGCACCGTAGGTGACCAGGCCCATGCGCTCGGCCACGCCGCGCAGCTTCTCGGCGATCGCCGCGAACGGGGTGCCCTCGGCGAGGTCGCCGTGCTTGGCAGCACGGTCGAGATCGTCGAGCACGGGCAGCAGGTTCTTGGCCACCGAGCCCTTCGCGCGCTCGATCTCCACCTCCCGCTGCTCCTCGGTGCGACGCCGGTAGTTGGCGTACTCGGCCTGCAGGCGCTTGAGATCTCCCAGCAGGTCGGGGTCCTCCGCCGCCGCATCCGCGTTCTGCTCGGCACCCAGGATGTCGTCGACCGTCAGCTCCGGCTCCTGCGAAGCGGGGTCGGAGGCCTGCGCCTCCGACCCCTCCTCGCCGGGCCGAACCTCGTCGCCGTCGTCCGACTGTTCGAAGTTCTTGTCCGTCATGGTCGTATCTCTTACTTCTTCTCGTCCTCGTCGTCGACGACCTCGGCGTCGATGACGTCCTCCTCGGGGTTCGGCGTGGTGCCGCTGCCCGGGTCGGTGGCGGACGGGTCGGCGGGCTGACCCTCGGCCTGTGCGGCCTGGTACAGGGCCTCGCCCAGCTGGCTCTGGCTCTGGTTCAGCTTGTCGAACGCGGTCTTGACCGCGTCGTCGTCCTCACCGGCGAGCGCTGCCTTCAGCGCGTCGACGTCGGCCTGCACGGAGTCCTTGACCTCGGCGGGCAGCTTGTCGGCGTTCTCGGAGATCAGCTTGTCGACGGAGTACGAGAGGGTCTCGGCCTGGTTGCGGGTCTCAGCCGACTCGCGCCGCTTCTTGTCCTCGGCGGCGTGCTCCTCGGCCTCGCGCACCATGCGCTCGATGTCCTCCTTGGGAAGCGACGAGCCGCCCGTGATGGTCATCGACTGCTCCTTGCCGGTGCCCTTGTCCTTCGCCGAGACGTGGACGATGCCGTTCGCGTCGATGTCGAAGGTGACCTCGACCTGCGGGATGCCGCGGGGCGCGGGAGCGATGCCGGTCAGCTCGAACGTGCCGAGCGGCTTGTTGTCGCGGGTGAACTCGCGCTCGCCCTGGAAGACCTGGATCGCGACCGACGGCTGGTTGTCGTCGGCGGTCGTGAAGGTCTCGCTGCGCTTGGTCGGAATGGCCGTGTTGCGCTCGATGAGCTTGGTCATGATGCCGCCCTTGGTCTCGATGCCGAGGCTCAGGGGGGTGACGTCGATGAGCAGCACGTCCTTGCGCTCACCCTTCAGCACGCCGGCCTGCAGGGCGGCGCCGACGGCGACGACCTCGTCCGGGTTGACGCCCTTGTTGGGCTCCTTGCCACCGGTGAGCTTCTTGACGAGCTCGGTCACCTGCGGCATGCGGGTCGAACCACCGACCAGCACGACGTGGTCGATGTCGTCGACCTTGATGCCGGCCTCGCGGATGACGTCGTCGAAGGGCTTCTTCGTGCGATCGAGGAGGTCCTTGGTGAGGTCCTCGAACTTGGCACGCGAGAGGGTCTCGCTCAGCGACACGGGGCCCGAGTCGGTCAGCGACAGGTAGGGGAGGTTGATCGAGGTCGAGGTCGAGCTCGACAGCTCCTTCTTCGCCTGCTCCGCGGCCTCCTTGAGGCGCTGGAGCGCGATCTTGTCGCCCGAGACGTCGACGCCGGTGGTCTGGCGGAACTGCGTGATGAGGTAGTCGACGACGCGCTGGTCCCAGTCGTCACCGCCGAGGCGGTTGTCACCGGCCGTGGAGCGCACCTGGATCGTCGAGAAGTCGTCGTCCTTGCCCACCTCGAGGAGGGACACGTCGAAGGTGCCGCCACCGAGGTCGAAGACGAGGATGAGCTCGTCCTCCTTGCCGCGGTCGAGGCCGTAGGCCAGAGCCGCAGCGGTGGGCTCGTTGATGATGCGCAGGACGTTCAGGCCCGCGATCTCGCCGGCCTCCTTCGTGGCCTGGCGCTCGGCGTCGTTGAAGTACGCCGGAACGGTGATGACCGCATCCGTGACGCTGTCACCGAGGTACTGCTCGGCGTCGCGCTTGAGCTTCTGGAGGATGCGGGCCGAGATCTCCTGCGGCGTGTACTGCTTGCCGTCGATCGCCTGCGTCTTCCAGTCGGTGCCCATGTGGCGCTTGACCGAGGTGAGCGTGCGGTCGACGTTGGTGACGGCCTGACGCTTGGCGGTCTCACCCACCAGAACCTCGCCGTCCTTGGTGAAGGCGACGACGGACGGGGTGGTGCGGAAGCCTTCCGCGTTCGCGATGACCTTCGGCTCGCCGCCCTCGAGGACGCTGACGACGGAGTTCGTCGTACCGAGGTCGATACCTACTGCACGGGGCATGTGTTTCCCTCTCCCTTTGCAAAGACCCTCGCGAGATGCGACGGCCCGATGTGTGTGAAATCTGCTCGCCGACTCAGGTTGAGCCGCGATGACTCAAGGATAGACACATCGAACCTGAGCGTCAAGTGAACTTGATATGAATGCGCTCAACTTTGTTCGTCGAGGCGGCGTCCGCCAGCCGTTACGCTGAGCGCACCGCGACGACGCGGGCCGGCCCATCCGCGGCACCGGCTGTTCACCGAGAGGTTCTACCGTGCCCGACATGTCCGACAAGCCTGTCCCGGCCCCCGCGGAAGCCGCGGCGGCCTCCGTCGCCGGCACTCCCGCACCCGAACGCACCCGGCGCGGACCGGTGATCGCCTGGGGACTGTGGGACTGGGGATCGGCGGCGTTCAACGCGGTCGCCACGACCTTCGTGTTCACGGTCTACCTGACCAGCAGCTCGTTCGGGAGCACGGCAGGCACCTCGGCGGCCATGTCGTTCGCCCTCGCCGCGGCCGGCATCGTCGTGCTGCTCACGGCTCCGGTCACCGGTCAGCGCTCCGACGTGTCGGCGCACCGCAAGCGCTGGCTCGCCGTCAACACGGCCGTGGTCGTGCTGATGCTCGCTCTCATGTCGCTCGTCGCGCCCGACCCGGCGTTTCTCTGGCTCGGCCTCGCGCTGCTCGCGATCGGCACGGTGTTCTTCGAGCTCGCATCCGTGAACTACAACGCGATGCTCGCGCAGGTGTCGACGCCGAGCACCGTCGGCAAGGTGTCGGGCTTCGGCTGGGGCATGGGCTATCTCGGCGGCATCGTGCTGCTGCTCATCGTCTACTTCGGCTTCATCAGCCCCGAGGTCGGGCTGTTCGGCGTGACGAGCGAGAACGGCTGGGCCGTGCGCGTGTCGATGATCGTCGCCGCGGTGTGGTTCGGCCTGTCCGCGATCCCCGTGCTGATCGCCGTGCCCGAGAACACGCTCCTGCGTCCGATCGAGACAGAACGCGTCGGGTTCTTCGCGTCCTACGCGCTGCTGTTCCGCAACATCGCCAAGCTGTGGCGCGAGAGCCGCCACACGGTGTACTTCCTGTTCTCCAGCGCGGTGTTCCGCGACGGGCTGACGGGCGTCTTCACGTACGGCGGAGTGCTGGCGGCGGGCACCTTCGGCTTCAGCCCGGGCGAGGTCATCATCTTCGCCATCGCGGCGAACGTGGTCGCCGGCCTCGCGACCATCGCCTCGGGGCCTCTCGACGACCGCTTCGGCCCGAAGCCGCTGATCCTCGTCGCGCTCACCGGACTCATCGTCAGCGGCTCGTGCATCTTCATCTTCCACGCCGGAGGGGCGAGCATGTTCTGGGTGTTCGGCCTGATCCTGTGCCTGTTCGTCGGGCCGGCGCAGTCCGCATCCCGCACTTTTCTCGCCCGACTCATCCCGCCCGGACGCGAGGGCGAGGTCTTCGGCCTCTACGCCACCACGGGCCGCGCTGCGGTGTTCCTCGCGCCCAGCGCGTTCGGGCTGTTCGTGGTCATCGGCGGCGAGCAGTACTGGGGCATCCTCGGCATCGTGCTGGTGCTGGCCATCGGCCTGGCGATGCTCATCCCGGTGCGCGCCGCATCCCGTCGCGCCTCCTCTTCCTCCGTGTAACCCGCCCTCGTCCCCCCTACCGAGCCCGCGAGACTGCATTTCCGTCACGAGATCACTGTGTTTACCCGTGATCTCGTGCGAGAGATGCAGCCTCGCGGTGAGTAGGGCGTGGCCCGGATGCGGGTCAGCGGGTGGCGCGGGCCAGGTTGGCGCGCAGCTCGTCGGCGTTCTGGCGCACGACGTAGGCGGGCTGATCGCGCTCGACGCGCCAGCTCTCGGACAGCGACCCGGTCGTGACCGTGTCGTAGCCGAACTCGTCGTAGAGGGCGGTGATGAAGGCGAGGCCCTCGTCCGTGTCGGCGGCGGTCGCCAGCGCCCGGCGGTTCTCGGTGCCCGCGGGGGTGCCGTCGGTGTTGATCTGGGCCGCCACGATGTGGTTGAAGCCCTTCACGACGGTGGATTCGGGCAGACGCTCCTGCAGCATCTCGCTCGTCGTGGTCTGCTTGTCCTCGAGCACCTGGATGCGGCCGTCCCGCTCCCAGTAGTAGTTGTTCGTGTCGACGACGAGCTTGCCCGAGAGCTCCGCGACCGGCAGCTGGTCGATGGCCTTCAGCGGGACCGTGACGATGGCCCACTCGCCGAAGGCGGCCGCATCCGCCGCCGTGGCGGCGTGCGCCTTCGGACCGAGTTCGGCGACGAGGTCTGCGAGCGTCTCCGGCCCCCGGGAGTTGGCGATCGCCACCTCGTACCCTCGGTCGACGAGGCCCTTCGCGAGGGCCGATCCGATGTGTCCTGCTCCGATGATTCCGACGCGTGTCATGGTGAAGCACAACGCGGACGGATGCGGCGCATTCCCGCTCAGTCGGCGATCCGCCGCATCGGCACGTGGGGGATGCCGTCCTCGTGGAAGCGCTCACCGTCGACGGCGAACCCGAAGCGCGCGTACCAGGGTGCAAGGTGCTCCTGCGCGTCGAGCACGATCGCCGCCCCCGGCCAGCGCTCCCCCGCGCGCAGCACGGCGCGCGTCATGAGCTCGGCGGCCACGCCCCGCCCGCGCGCGGCCTCGGCCGTCGCCACGCGCCCGATGCGGGCGTGACCCGTCTCCTCGTCGTGCAGTAGGCGGAGGGTCGCGACGACCTCACCCTCCTGCTCGGCCCAGAACAGCTCCGCGTCCGGCTCGAGGTCGCGCCCATCGAGCTCCGGATATGCGGCGGCCTGCTCGACCACGAACACCGTGACGCGCAGCCACATCAGCCGATAGAGGGTCTCGGCGGGGACTTCCGCGAGACGGGCGAAGCGGTAGGAGGGTTGCGTCACTCCTTCACGTTAATGCGCGGGCGCCGCATCCACGCGGGCATCCGAAGCCCGCCCTCGTTCTCCTGCTCGACCTCGAGGCCGTAGTGGTCGCCGATCTGCTCGAGCAGCTGCGCGCGCTGCGCCCGGTCGTACACGCGTCTCTCGCGCTGGAAGGCGACGATCGTGGACCAGCACATCAGCAGCATCACCACGCTGAACGGCAGGGCGATGAGGATGGCGGCAGACTGGAGGGCCGTGAGGCCGCCGGCGATCAGCAGGGCGATGGCGAGCACCGCGGTGGCGAGGGTGAAGAACACGCGCACCCACCGCTTCGGCTCGGGGTTGCCACCGGTTGCGAGCATCGCCATGACGAGGGCTCCCGAGTCGGCCGAGGTGACGAAGAAGATGGCGATCAGCACGATCGCACCGATCGTCAGCACGGGAGTGCCCGGCAGGAACTCGAACAGGCGGAAGAGCGCACCCTGCAGGTCGACCTCGCCGTCAGTGAGCATCGAGCCGGGGTTGTGCAGCTCCTGGTACAGGCCCGACCCGCCGAGCACGGCGAACCACAGGATGCCGACGAGGGTGGGCACCAGCAGCACGCCCATCACGAACTGACGTACCGTGCGACCGCGGCTGACGCGTGCGATGAAGACGCCCACGAACGGGGCCCACGCGATCCACCAGCCCCAGTAGAACGAGGTCCACGCCGCCTGCCACTCCTCGCCCGCGGTTCCCTGGAACGCGCTCACCGTGAAGCTGAGCCCGACGTAGTTCTGCAGGTAGGCGCCGATCGACTGCACCCACTCGCGCAGGAGGTACTCGGTCTGCCCGAACACCAGCACGAACACGAGCAGAACCGCCGCGAGGATGAGGTTCGCGCTCGAGAGCCACTTCATGCCCTTCGTGACGCCGGAGAGCACCGAGAAGAGCACGAAGACGGTGATGACGGCGATGATCAGGACGTTCATGAGGGTGTCGGGTTCGGGCAGGCCCGCGGCCTGCAATCCGGAACCGATCTGCAGCACACCGAGGCCGAGCGAGGTCGCGACGCCGAAGATCGTGCCGCACAGCGCGATCGCGTCGATAGCGTTGCCCCACCCGCCGCGCACGCGCCGCCCGAGCAGGGGCTCCAGCGCCCAGCGGATGGAGATGGGGCGCCCGCGTCGGTGGATCGCGTACGCCAGGGCGAGTCCGACGACCACGTAGATCGCCCACGCCTGCACACCCCAGTGCAGGTAGGTCTGGGTGAGCGCGCCCTGCGCGAGCTGCTCGGGCGTTCCGGTGACACCGGGGCGGGGATCGACGTAGTGGCTGAGCGGCTCGCTCACGCCGTAGAAGACGAGACCGATGCCCATCCCGGCCGCGAACAGCAGCGAGAACCAGGCACCGAGCGAGAACTCCGGCTCGTCGGTGTCCTTGCCGAGCTTGATGTCGCCGAAGCGGCTGAAGCCCATGAACAGGGCGAAGGCGACGAAGAACGCCGCGATCAGCACGTAGTACCAGTTGAAGGTGTTCACGATGCCGGTCTGGATGGTGCCGAAGAACACCTCCGCCGCGCTCGGGAAGATGATCGCGAATGTCGCGGCGATCAAGACGACGGATGCGGCGGGCCAGAAGACCCACCGAGCGATGCCTCGCGTGGGCGCGGGTGCGGGCGGGGTGGCCGATTCGGGTGCGGTGCTCACCACCTCACCGTAGACAGGTCACGCGAGAGACCCCCTCACCTCTTGTGCGGCACGGCACTGCGAGGTAATGGCCGCGTCACTGGCGGGATGCGGGCAACTGGAACCAGGCGGTGGTGCCGCCGCCCGCGCGCGGCTGGATGCCGATCGTGCCACCATGCGCCTGCACGATGCGACGGCAGGTGGACAGGCCGATGCCGGTGCCCTCGACCTCCGTGTTCGCGCGGACGAGGGGGTCGAAGACGCGCTCGACGTCGGCGGGGTCGATGCCGGGGCCGCGATCTCCGACCTCGATGCACCATCCCTCGGGCGTGCGCTGCGCGCGCAGGTCGACCCGAGGATCCGTCCCGCCGAACTTCAGCGCGTTGGAGACGAGGTTCTGCAGCACCGCGCGCAGCTGGGTCGCATCGCCCGCCACGACGGGAAGGTCGCCGATCGTGATGCGCGGGTCGTCGTCGGTGACACCCAGGTCGGCGCGCACGTCGTGCGCGAGAGCACCGAGGTCGGTCGGGGCGAGGTTCAGCACTCCACCGAGGCGTGCGAAGGCGAGGATGTCGCGGATCATCTCCTGCATCCGGGACGTGCCGCGGATGCCGGTGGCCACCCAGTTCTCCACGGAGGGGGGAACCTTCAGCTCCTCCTCGAACTGCTCCTGCAGCAGGTGCAGCGACATCGTGACGGAGGTGAGGGGACCGGCGAGGTCGTGACTGATCTGACCGGCGAAGGCGGACAGGTGATCGTTGGAGCGACGCAGCTCGTCGCGGAGCTCCTCCGCCCGCTGCAGCACGGTGTGGAGATATCGCGTGCGTCGCTCGAGCTCGAGGATGTCGACGATCCGTGCGGCGAGCACGGCCAGCAGCGCTGTGCGGTGCTCGTCGATCTCGCGAGGCACGGTATCGAAGACGCACAGCGTGCCGATGGTCTCTCCCGCGAGCACGAGCGGATGGTTGGCATAGAAGCGGACGGACCCGAGGTCGCCCGTGACGAACGGGTTCGAGCGGTAACGCGGGTCCTCGCTCGCATCCGGGACGGCGACGGGTTGCCCCAGGTGCAGATTGAGCGCGCACATCGAGTCCTCGCGGCGGCAGATGTCCGCATCGAAACCGACAGCGGCGAGCTGATGCTGCGCGTCGTCGGTGATGATGTTGATCGTCGCCATCGGGACCTCGGCGACGAAGGCGGCGAGCTCGACCACCGAGCGCAGCGCGTCGGGAGGGCTTCCCAGCACGTCGTACTCCGAGATCACTTCCTGCACAGTCATCGTGTCGTCTCCCGGCCCCGTGGTCGCGTTCTCGATCCAGGTTAGGGTGCTGGCCCGCACTGTGGCGCGCAGTGGGTCGAAAGGTCCTCCTGCGACAATGACGCCATGTCCGCAGCTCCACCCGCATCCGTCTCGGAATCGCCTCTGAGCAGGATGCGGGGCATCGCGGCGATGGTGGCCGCGTGGCTGCGGCGGCATCCGTTCACGACGGTGCTGCTTCTCGTGATGCTGGTGACGAGCGTCGCGCAGATCGTCATCACCTCTCCCCCGGATGCCGATACCGGGCTGCTGCCGCCATGGAACGACTCGTTCGACGACTTCCGCTGGTGGTCGGCCATCACCCCCATGTTCGTCACGGGCTCCGTCCCGGAGCTGCTGACGACACTCGTGCTCGCGGTCGTCGTGGTGGGCCAGGCGGAACGGGTCATGGGTACGGCGCGGGCTGCGATCGCCTACGTCGCCGGCGGCTTGCTGGTCACCTCCGTCTCGATCGTGGTGGGGCTGCTCGAGGAACGCTTCCTCGCGTTCCTGCCGCTCAACGACGTCTTCTTCTTCACGCTCACCCCACTGGCCGCGATCGTGTGCACGGCGATGGCGGCCAGCTGCTTCATCGGTGCGCTCTGGCGACGGCGGGTGCGTCTCGCATCCCTTCTCGCCGTGTGCGTGCTCTTCCTCTACCGCGGCGACGCGGACAGTCTCTTCATCCTCGTGGCGCTGCCGGTCGGACTCGGCGTGGGCTTCCTCCTCGGCGGGCGGCGGGCGCGGACCCTCGTCGTGCGCAGCTCGCACCACGAGATCCGCGTGCTGCTCGCGTCGCTCGTGGCCGTGGGCGGCATCGGCCCCGTCATCGCGACGTGGTTCGGATCGGGCACCGGTCTGCTGTCGTTCTACGGGTTCCTCAGCATCGACCCGGTCGTCGTGGTCGACGGCACGACGTGCGCGTTCGGCTCAGTGGTCGACTGCCCCTCCGAGTACACGACGGCTGCCGAGGTGTTCCCGGCGGCGGGCTGGATCGCGCTGCTGCCGATGATCATCGCGCTGATCGCGGCGTGGGGCATCCTCCGAGGCCGGCGGGCGGCACTGTGGATCGCGGTCGTTCTCAACGCCGCGGTGTTCGGCTGGATCCTCGTGCAGTGGATCACGCTGCAGCCGGAGACGGTCGCCGACATCGCCGCGTATCAGGGGACGGATGCGGAGACCTACGTCTGGCAGACGATCTCCGGCGCGCTGCTGGCCGCCGTGGCACCGCTCGGCACGACGATCGCGCTGCTGGTCTTCCGGCGGCACCTCCGCGTGACGTCGAGCCCCGCCGCGCGCCGGCGTTACCTCGCGGTGCTGGGCGGCGCGACGGTGCTCACCGCGCTCATCGCGACCGCGGGACAGGTGCTGACGCGCCAGGGCCACGATCCGGTGATCGATCTGGGCGACATCCTGCTCGCTCTGCCGCTGCGCTTCATCCCGCCCACGCTGCTGCCGCCCGATGTGGTGACGTTCGTGCCGGAGACGTTCGAGGCGCGCATCTTCTGGTACCTGCCGCCCGCGATCTTCTGGGCGGGCGCGGTGCTCGCGACGGCGTACCTGATCTTCGCGCCGGCGGCGGTGGGCGACCGGGACGACCGCATCCGTGCGCGCGAGCTGCTGCGCGCGGGCGGCGGCGACTCGTTCAGCTTCATGTCGACCTGGCCCGGCAACTCCTACTGGTTCTCGCCCGACGGCACCGCCGCGATCGCGTATCAGGTGCACCACAATGTCGCCGTGACGGTCGGCGGCCCCTTCGGCCCGGCGTTCGCGGAGGTGCGGGTGTTCGAGCAGTTCGCGGCGTTCTGCGGAGACAACGGATGGCGGCCGGTGTTCTACAGCGTGAGCGATGGACCGAGCGCCGAGCTCGCGTCGAGGGGCTGGTACCGGCTGCGGATCGCCGAGGAAGCGCTGCTCGACGCGCAGGAGTGGACGCCCGCGGGCAAGAAGCGGCAGGACATCCGCACGGCGACGAACAAGGCTGCGCGCGAGGGCGTGACGGCGGTGTGGACGCGCTGGGCCGAGCTCAGCATCGCGCAGCACCTGCAGCTGCGCACGCTGTCGGAGTCGTGGCTGGCCGACAAGGAGCTCCCCGAGATGGAGTTCACGCTCGGAGGGCTCGACCAGGTCGACGATCCGGATGTGCGGCTCATGCTCGCCATCGCCGAGGACGGTCGTATCGAGGCGATCACGAGCTGGCTGCCGCTGTACGGTCCTGAGGGACTCCGCGGCTACGTGCTCGATGTCATGCGTCGGCGGCACGAGGCGTTCAACGGCGTGATGGAGTTCGTCATCGGCGCGGTGGTCGTACAGCTCAAGGAGGAGGGGCTGCAGACGCTGAGCCTGTCGGGCGCGCCCCTCGCGTACACGGCGGAGGCCGGAGCGGAATCGGATGCGGTGCAGCGCATGCTCGATCTCGCGGGGTCGCTGCTGGAGCCGGGTTACGGCTTCCGTTCGCTGCACAGCTTCAAGCGCAAGTTCCAGCCGGACTTCTCCCCCGTCTGGCTCGTGGTCGCCGATTCGGCGGCGCTGCCCGCAACGGGTCTCGCGCTCGTGCGGTGCTACCTGCCTCAGCTCACGCTCCGGCAGGCCGCGCGCATGGCGGCGACCCTCGGCCGCGACCGCGCGCGAAGCTGAACCGGGTCAGCTACCGGCGGCTCCCGCATCCGTGATGCCGACGTCGGTGACGTGGAAGTTGCGCGAGGAGCGGGATGCGGTGGGCCCGCGCTGGCCCTGGTAGCGGTTGCCGTAGGGGCCGGAGCCGTAGGCGTTCTCGGCGGGCGAGCTGAGGCGGAAGAAGCAGAGCTGCCCGATCTTCATGCCGGGCCAGAGCTTGATCGGCAGGGTCGCGACGTTGGAGAGCTCGAGGGTCACGTGACCCGTGAACCCGGGGTCGATGAATCCGGCCGTGGAGTGGGTCAGCAGGCCGAGGCGGCCGAGCGACGACTTGCCCTCGAGGCGGGCGGCGACGTCGTCGGGCAGGGTGACACGCTCGAAGGTCGCGCCGAGCGCGAACTCGCCCGGATGCAGGATGAACGGCTCGTCGGGGCGCACCTCGATCAGCCGAGTGAGCTCGGGCTGATCCTCCGCCGGGTCGATGAAGGGGTACTTGTGGTTGTCGAACAGCCGGAAGTACCTGTCCAGACGCACGTCGACGCTGGAGGGCTGCACCATCTCAGGGTCGGAGGGCTCCAGCCCGATGCGTCCGTCGGCGAGTTCCTGCTTGATGTCGCGATCCGAGAGCAGCACGCGCCCAGCCTAGCGAGCAATGCCCTTTGCTATGCTGGCCGCGTACCCCCGGGGCTGTAGTTCAATGGCAGAACTTCTGCTTCCCAAGCAGACAGCGCGGGTTCGATTCCCGTCAGCCCCTCAAAATGACTGAAGGCCCGGCTCGTCCGGACCTTCAGTCATTTCCAGTGACGCGGGAATCGAAAGCAGGCGAAGCCTGCGTATTCGATTGGGCCCACGACGCAGAGGCTCCGCGGCCCGCGCAGCGGGACGTGGAGAAGCGTTGGGGACCGTCAGCCCCTCTGATGGAAATAGCGGTCCGGCTCGTCCGGGCCGCTATTTCCATGTAACGGCAGAGTGAATCGAACCCTTGAGTGGGCCCCCGCCGCCAGAGGCTCCGCGCGCGGCGCAGCCGCGTGTGGAGAAGGCGGCGGGGACGATTCCCGTCGGCCCCTCCACACGACGGAAATCGAGAGCGGGCGAAGCCCGCGAGGGGCCCCGCTTGCCCTGGCCCTTCGCGCGCGCCCGGGCCCCCTCTGTTTCGTGTCTCATCTTTGGGGTCTTGCGAGCCTTGGTCCGATGACCCTCGCGATGCGCCGTCGCAGGATCCGATCCCGAACTCTCCGCAACCGTCGGCGAGTGCGGGCTTCTCTAGCGCCCTATCCACAAGCGTTCCGAGCACCTGAGTAGCGTCCTACCTCCGTTGCGTACGCAAGCAGTGCCCCCCCCACGCGGCGGCCAGAAGGCGCCGCCCATAGTCATCGGATGCCGTTCCCTACATGGGAAGCAATCGCACGGAGCGCCTTGACCGCGTTCTTCAGGTGGTCTTCAGCGGTTCGCCCGTCAGACTTCCCACCAGTGCCCGCCAAGGTGATCAAGGCGGGGTAGTCGCGCAGGTCGTACTGGATTGAGTCGCTATACGAGCGTCGATCCCTGCCGTCGCCCGGCTCCCACTCGTAGCTGATTCCGATCTTCCCTGCATCCGGCGCACCTATGTTCTCTGGGCGGCTTGCTCCGTTGCTCGCCAGGACCTGCCAGAGCAGCCGTCGATGCGCTCCGGGAGCCAAATCGAACGGATTCGCGAATACCCTCGCTTGCGCAGAACCGACCACGTCATCGCCGTTTCGTGCGCCGAACTCGCCGTCAAGCAAAGTGATCCGTATCCCCCGGGCACTGGTCTTACCGTGATTCCGAATCACGACATCGAACGATGGCAGCGATGCAATACCTGGCACGATGTCCACCCCGACGTACGGGCGTGTCTGCGCATCCGAGTTCTCAGCCTCGCTGCGAGCCGCAGCACGCATCTGTCGTCCGGTCTGCACGATTGACATAGCAGCGGCGACAAAAGCGGCACCCGCGATCACGACGCCAACGACGGTAGCGACCGCGGTCAGCCACGTCGCGGCAAGCATCGACTCGGCCACCTCGTCGGCACGGGCAAGAAGCGGATCCACACCCCGAGAGTAGCGAGGGGCACTGACGACGCTCCGGGACGACAACCCACGCGAAGGCACGCGTGCCCCTGAGATCGGAGGACTCGCGCGACTGCGGTGAGATAGCTCAATCAAACACACGCATTTCCGGTACGAAGGCGCTCGAGTTGCGCGACCCATTCGTTGCGGCCCATTTCCCCAAAAGTTCGTGCGAACGCAGCGGATCCATATCGATCGCGATGCGAACGGGCGTGCAGCCCGTCTCCTCCTTGACACGCGTAATCTCGCCGATCGCCACGACCGTCGCATCGACGTTAACAATCACCGCAAGCTCGGAGTTCATGACCTGTCCGCACGAGTCCGCCACCACTGAGATCCGCGCTCGGCCCCTGCCCGAGTAGCCCCTCCCCGACCCCTCCCGTAGCGTAGGGAGGTATGGCCGACACCCTTGCCGACCGACGCTCACCCCTCCGACCCGCCGTGGATCTCGTCCGCGGCACCCTGATCGGCGCGGTGGAGGTGGTTCCGGGGGTCAGCGGCGGCACGGTCGCCCTCATCGTCGGCGTCTACGCCACGCTCATCGAAGCGGCCAGTCACGTGGTGCGCGGCACGCTCGCGCTGACCGATGTCTTCCGCCGCAAGGGTCTGGCCCGCGCCGCATCCCACTTCCGCGCCGTGCGCTGGGCGGTGGTCGTACCGGTGCTCCTGGGGATGGTGCTCGCGGTCGTGCTCGGCGCGAAGCTCCTCGCCCCGCTCGTGCAGGACTTTCCGACCGAGACCCGCGCGGTGTTCGGCGGCATGATCGCCGCATCCCTGCTCATCCCGATCCGGATGCTGGGCCGCGACTGGACCTGGCGCCTCGCCGTCGCGACCCTCGGCGCGGCGGTCGCCGCCTTTCTCCTCACCGGCCTGCCGTCGGGAACCATCGAGGATCCGCCGCTCGTGATCGTCGCCCTCGCCGCATCCGTGACCGTCTGCGCCCTCGTGCTCCCCGGCCTGTCGGGTGCCTTCCTGCTGCTCGTGTTCGGCCTCTACGAGACGACGCTCGTCGCCCTGAACGAGCGCAACGTTCCCTACATCGTCGCCTTCGCGATCGGCGCGGTCGTCGGCCTCAGCCTGTTCGTCAACATCCTGCGGATGCTGCTCGCCCGCTTCCACGCGGCGATGCTGGCGATCATGACCGGACTCATGCTCGGCTCCCTCCGGGCTCTCTGGCCCTGGCAGGATGCGGCAGGCAGCGCCGTCGCGCCGACGGGCGACGCCGTGGGCCCGGTGCTGCTGGCCGCCGCCGGCGCCGCCGTCGTGCTGGCGGTCGTGGCGGTGCAGGCGCTGCTCGAGCGGCGAGCGCAACGCGCCGGTTAACCGATCTGCCCCCAGAAAACCCAGAGCATCCGCATCCCGGACTCTGGCGCGATTCGCCATGCGCACATCCCTACATAAGATGTATGATCATTCGCGGACGAAGGGGTTTCATGCATCAGCGGGCGATCGGTGGGCTGGCCGTATCCGAAGTGGGCTTCGGCGCGGCACAACTGGGCAACCTCTACCGCGTGACGACCGACGACGAAGCGTCCGGCGCGGTCGACACCGCGTGGGCGCGCGGCATCCGGTACTTCGACACCGCGCCGCACTACGGCGTCGGCCTCTCGGAGAAGCGCCTCGGCCTGGCGCTGCAGGGCCGCCGCCGCGAAGACTTCGTCGTCTCCACGAAGGTCGGGCGCGCCCTCATCCCGACCCCGGAGCGCGCCGCCGCAGGCATCCTCGACAACGACCACGGCTTCATGGCACCCGCGACGCACCGCCGCGAATGGGACTTCTCGCGCGACGGCATCCTGCGCTCGCTCGAGGGGAGCATGCGCCGCCTGGGGTTGGACCGCATCGACATCGTCTACCTGCACGACCCCGACGAGCATTGGGATGCGGCATCCACGACCGGCGTCGACGCCCTCATCGAGCTCCGCGAGCAGGGCGTGGTCAGCGCGATCGGCGCGGGGATGAACCAGACCGCGATGCTGGTGCGCTTCATCGAGCAGTGCGACATCGACGTGGTCATGGTCGCCGGTCGCCACACGCTCTTCGATCGCACCGCGCAGGAGCGACTGCTGCCGCTCGCGCACGAGCGCGGTGTCTCGGTCGTCTCCGCCGCGGTCTACAACTCTGGTCTTCTGAGCAACGCGGTCGTCCGCGACGACGCCACCTACGACTACGGCCCCGCCCCCGCGGAGGTCCTGGCCCGTGCGCGGCGCCTTGCGGCGATCGCGGAGCACCACGGCATCACCCTCCCGGATGCGGCGGTGCAGTATCCGCTGCGCGACGACGCCGTCGCCTCGGTCGTGGTCGGGATGCGGACGGCCGCGCAGGTGAACGGAACCGCTGACCGGTACGAGACCGCGATCTCCGACGACGCCTGGAAGGAACTGGAGTCCGCATGATCGTCGACGCCCACCTGCACGTCTGGGACCCGAGCCGCGCTCCCTACCCCTGGCTCACCGCCGACCTGCATCCCCTCGATCGCGCGCTGCTGATCGACGATATCGCAGCGGATCTCGACCGGGCGGGCGTCGCCCGTGTCGTGCTCGTCCAGGCCGCCGACAACGCCGACGACACCGCCGTCATGCGTGTCGAGGCCGCGCGGCACCCCGACCGGGTGGCGGCGATCGTGGGCTGGCTGCCGCTGGACGATCCCGACGCCGTCGAGGAGGGTCTCGCCGTCTTCACCGAGGATCCGCTGCTCGTCGGGGTGCGCAACCTCATCCACGAGCGCGAGCCCGGATGGTTGTCGCAGCCCGCCCAGAGCGCCGCGCTGGGCCTGCTCGCCGAGGCGGGCCTCAGTCTCGACTTCGTCACCGGCTCGGCCGACGCCCTCGCCGAGATCCCCGAAATCCTGGAGCGTCACCCGACGCTGCGCATCGTCATCGACCACCTGGGCAAGCCTCCGATCGGCGGCAGCCCTTCGGACCGCGCGACCTGGCGAGAACTCCTCGCCGAGGCGGCCGCGCATCCCCTGGTGCACGCCAAGGTGTCGGGGCTGTACCCGCCCGTGGGCGACGCCCGCGCCTGGGACGTCGACGACGTCCGCCCGTTCATCGAGGATGCGGCCGAACTGTTCGGCGCCGGCCGCCTCATGTACGGCAGCGACTGGCCCATCGTCGAGCGCGCCGGCGGGCACGGGCGCGTGCACGGCGCACTGCTCGAGATCCTCGACGGCTGGGGCGCCAGCGAACGCGCCGCCGTGCTGTCCGGCACCGCCACCCGCTTCTACCGCTTCTCCCGCATCCCCCTGGAAAGGACCACCGCATGAACGGCCTCGTGTACGAGGGCAACGGCACCGTCAGCCCCACGCAGCTCACCGCCGCATCCCCCGCCGCGGGCGACGTGCAGATCGCGGTCGCCTACACGGGACTCTGCGGCACCGACCTGCACATCGTGCACGGGAGCATGGACCAGCGGGTGCGCACCCCGCTCGTGTTCGGACACGAGATGAGCGGTACGGTATCGGCCGTCGGCGAGGGCGTGACCGACTGGCAGGTCGGTGACGCCGTGACCGTGATGCCGCTGGACTGGGACGGCACGTGCCCCGCGTGCCTCGCGGGCAACCAGCACATCTGCCAGAACCTCGATTTCATCGGCATCGACTCTCCCGGTTCCCTCCAGCAGCTGTGGAACGTTCCCGAGCGCACCCTCGTCCGCATCCCCGCCGGCACGCCGCTGGATCACGCGGCCCTCATCGAGCCCGTGGCCGTCGCCGTCCACGACGTCCGACGCAGCGAGCTGGCGCCCGGCGACCGCGCTGTCGTCATCGGAGGCGGCCCGATCGGTCTGCTGATCGCCACGGTGGCTCGCCACTTCGGGGCCGACGTGCTCGTCATCGAGCTCGACGAGAAGAGGCGTGCGCAGATCGCCGACCTCGGATTCGCCACCCTCGACCCGCGCGAGCGCGACCAGAAGGATGCCGTCGACGAGTGGACGGGCGGGGCCGGTGCCGACGTCGTCTTCGAGGTCTCCGGCGCGGCGCAGGCTGTGCTGGGCGCGACCGACCTCGCGAAGGTGCGCGGCACCATCGTCGTGGTCGCCATCCACCCCACGCCCCGCCCGCTCGATCTGCAGCGCGTGTTCTGGCGCGAGCTGCGCATTCTCGGCGCCCGCGTCTACCAGCGCACCGACTTCGAGACCGCGGTCGAGCTCATCGCCGCGGGTGTCATCCCAGCCGATCGCCTCATCAGCGGCATCGTCTCGCTCGACGAGGCCCCCGCCGCGTTCGCGGAGCTGGAGTCCGGACGCGCGATGAAGATCCTCGTGGATGTGGGGGGCGCGCGGTGAGCGGGCTCTTCGACCTCACCGGACTCACCGCCGTCGTGACCGGCGCCCGGCGCGGGATCGGCTCCGCGATGGCTCTCGCCCTGGCCGAGGCCGGCGCGGACATCATCGGAGTGAGCGCGTCGCAGGCGTCGTCGGGCAGCGAGATCGAGCGCGCGGTCACGGAGCTCGGCCGCGGGTTCGAGGGAATCGCCTGCGACTTCTCCGACCCGATCGCCGTCGAGGCGCTCGCACGCTCGCTGGCCGAGCGACGCGTCGACATCCTCGTTAACAACGCCGGCACCATCGAACGCGCGCCGGCCGCCCGGCATCCGCTCTCGTCGTGGGATCGTGTGCTGCAGATCAACCTGTCCGCGCCCTTCGTGCTGGCCCAGGCGATCGGCGGGCAGATGCTCGCCCGCGGGCGGGGAAAGATCATCTTCACCGCGTCGCTGCTGAGCTTTCAGGGCGGCATCAACGTGCCCGGCTACACGGCCGCCAAGTCCGGCATCGCCGGGCTCACGAAGGCGCTCTCCAACGAGTGGTCGGCGCAGGGCGTCAACGTCAACGCGATCGCCCCCGGCTACATCGCGACCGACAACACACAGGCGTTGCGCGACGACCCCGACCGCTCGGCCGCGATCCTCGAGCGCATCCCCGCCGCCCGCTGGGGGCGGCCCGACGACCTGGCGGGCGCCACGGTGTTCCTCGCCTCCCGCGCCTCGGACTACGTCGACGGCATCACCCTGCCGGTCGACGGGGGCTGGCTCGGGAGATGACGACGACGGATGCGGTCGCCGAACTCGAGCGGATCGGTATCGTCCCGGTCGTCGTGCTCGACGACGCGCACCACGGCGCCGCATTGGCCGAGGCGCTGCTCGCCGGCGGTATCGGCTGCGCAGAGTTCACGCTGCGCACGCCCGCCGGCCTCGGCGCGCTGCGTGAAGCGGCACAGGTCGAGGGCTTCCTCGCGGGCGCCGGTACCGTGCTCGACGCGGCGCAGGTCGACGCGGTCGCCGAGGCGGGGGCCGGTTTCCTCGTGTCGCCTGGCTTCTCACCTGCCGTCGATGGCCGCGCACGCGCACGTGGAATCGCCGCCGTTCCCGGCATCGCGACGGCGACCGAGCTGCAGCGCGCACGCGAGGGCGGCCACACCCACGTGAAGCTCTTCCCGGCGGGCACGTTCGGCGGCCCGGCCTATGTGGATGCGCTGGCGGGGCCCTTCCCCGA
Organism: Microbacterium sp. SORGH_AS_0428; assembly: GCF_031453615.1. NCBI lineage: Bacteria > Bacillati > Actinomycetota > Actinomycetes > Micrococcales > Microbacteriaceae > Microbacterium > Microbacterium sp. SORGH_AS_0428. Next base: position 1,796,145 of record NZ_JAVIZT010000001.1, read on the forward strand.
CATGAGGATCCTGCCCAGCGGAGGCGTGTCGGCGCAGAACGCAGCGGCGTACCTCGAGCGCACCACGGTTTTCGCCGTCAGCGGCAGCTGGATGGTGCCGCGGGCCGCGATCGCCGCGGGCGATTTCGCCGCGATCCGGAAGCTGGCACGCGCGTGCCGGGAACTCCACGACCAGGCCAGGAGCAGCGCATGACGACACCGAAGCGCGTGCTGACGTTCGGCGAGAGCATGGGCCTCATCCGCGGCGACGCCCTCGGCGGATTCGAGCGCCTCGCCACCGCATCGGTCGACACCGGCGGGGCTGAGGGCAACACCGCGATCGGGCTCTCGCGTCTGGGGGTGCCGGTGACCTGGCTCGGGCGCGTCGGACATGACGCACTGGGCCGACGGGTCGTCGCCGACCTCCGCTCCGAAGGCGTCGACGTCGTGGCCGTCACCGACGAGTCGGCCCCGACCGGCCTGATGCTGAAGTCGACGCCGCGCTCCGGCGCAACCGTCGTCAACTACTACCGCTCTGGCAGTGCGGGCAGCAAGTTCGATGTCGCCGACCTCGATCGGGTGGACTTCTCGGCCTACGACATGCTCCACGTCACGGGGGTGACCCTGGCCATCTCCCTCCGCGCACGCGAGGCCCTCTTCGAAGCGGTCCGGCGCGCGAAGACCCACGGTCTCATCGTGTCGTTCGCGGTGAACCACCGCGCGAAGCTCTGGAGCATGAGCACGGCGCGCAGCGTCTGCAACGACCTCCTCCCGCTCGTGGACATCCTGTTCGCAAGCGACGAAGAGGCGCGGATGCTCACGCCCGCCGCGCGCTCCGCCGCAATCAACGACCTGCCGCCGCTGCTCATGCGGTCGGGCCCCTCCGACGTCATCGTGACGCGCGGCAGTCGCGGATGCGTCGCCGGGATCGACGGCACCGTTTACCAGGTGCCCGCCGAACGCATCAGCCCTGTCGATACGGTCGGCGCCGGAGATGCCTTCGCGGCGGGCTATCTTGCGGGTCGCGCCCGCGGACTGTCGACCGACGAGAGCCTGCGCATCGCAACGCGGTGCGGCGCCTGGGCCTGTCTCCATCCCAGCGACTGGCAGGGAGCAGCCCGCGAGGAAGATCTCGCGGTCCGTATCGACGACGTGGTCATCCGCTGACCGCCGACCCCGCGAACGAGCAAAGGAAGAGCATGAGCCTCGCGAGACTGGGCCCGGTGGGCCAGGAGATCCCCGTTCTGTGGCACGACGGCGTTCCGCTCGATCTGCGTCCGATCACGACCGACATCGACGCGCACTTCTTCGCCGCCGATGGGATCGCGTCCGCCCGTCGGGCCGCCGCGAAGGGCGAGCTGCGAGAGGTCGCGGGATGGCAGAGCCTCCGCGTCGGTGCGCCTCTCGCCCAGCCCGGCAAGATCGTGTGCGTCGGTCTCAACTACCACGATCACGCCGCAGAGACCGGCGCCGCCGTTCCCGCCGAGCCCGTCGTGTTCATGAAGGACCCGAGCACGATCGTCGGTCCCTTCGACGACATCCTCATCCCGCGCGGGTCCGCGAAGACGGACTGGGAGGTGGAACTGGGCGTTGTTGTCGGCTCGACCGCGCGATACCTGCGTTCCCCCGATGAAGCCCTCGGCCACGTCGCCGGTTACGTCGTCTCCCACGACGTGTCGGAGCGCGAGTTCCAGCTCGAACGCGGCGGACAGTGGGACAAGGGCAAGAGCTGCGAGACCTTCAACCCGCTGGGCCCGCTCATCGTCCCCGCGGCCGATGTCCCCGACCCGCAGTCCCTCGCGCTGCGGCTGTGGGTCAACGGTCAGCTGCGCCAGAACGGATCGACCGCGCAGCAGATCTTCTCCGTCGCTCACGTCATCTGGTACCTCTCCCAGTTCATGGTTCTGCGCCCCGGCGACCTGATCAACACGGGAACGCCCGCCGGCGTCGCCCTGGGTCTGCCGGATCACCCCTACCTGCGTCCGGGCGACGAGGTCGAGCTGGAGATCGAGGGACTCGGGCGCGCGCGACAGCGGATGGTGGCGGCATGAGCACCGGCGAGTTCGACGGCCTGGTGGCCGCGGTCACCGGTGGGGCGTCGGGGATCGGTCTCGCGGCGGCGATCGCGCTCTCCGGCCGGGGAGCGCACGTCGTCGTGCTCGATCTCCACGTCGACGCGCTGCCGGCGCCACTGGAGGGTGTGCGCGCGGACGTCCGGGACCGCGCGTCGCTCGAGGATGCCTTCGCCTGGATCGTGGATCGCTTCGGCGGCCTGGACGTCCTCGTCAACAGTGCGGGCGTCAGTTGCGTCGGCACCGTCGAGGAGACGACCGAGGAGGACTGGGAGCGGGTGCTCGACATCAATGTGCGCGGGACAGCGAGGGCGAGCGCGGGGGCGCTCGTGCATCTGCGGCGTTCTGCGCACGCCGCGATCGTCAACGTCTGCTCCATCGGAGCCCTCAACGGTCTGCCGCGTCGCGCCGTGTACAACGCCTCGAAGGGTGCCGTCCTGTCGCTGACCTACGCCATGGCCACGGATCATGTCGCAGAGGGCGTGCGGGTGAACTGCGTGAGCCCCGGAACCGTCTCGACGCCGTTCGTCGACAGGATGCTCCAGCAGTTCGACGATCCGGTCGCCGAACGCGCGGCGCTCGATGCCCGCCAGGCCACGGGCCGGATGGTGACTCCCGAAGAAGTGGCGGGCGCGATCGCGTATCTCGCGAGCCCGCGCTCGGGATCGACGACGGGAACAGCCCTCGAGGTCGACGGCGGCGTGACGCATCTGCGCACCCGCACGTAGTTCATATGATGTATGCTCTATAGCAGGTCACGGTCCCAGAAGTGTCAAGGACGATATGAAAATCACGGGCTACCGCACGATTCGCACCCACCGAGATTGGGGGCGGCCCGTCGGCGACGTCAACGGCTACATCGCCTCCGGGATCACCGAGGTGTCCATCGTCGTCGTCGAGACGGATGAGGGCGTCGACGGCGTGGCCCTCGGATCCGACCACGACATCGAGCGCATCTTCCCCGCGCTGGAAGGGCAGGACCCCCGGGGTGTGTCGGCGCTGTACGACCGGATGCTGGCCCACGTGTTCAAAGCGGGCCACAACGGTGCCACCTTCGGCGGGATCGCGACCCTCGACGCGGCACTGTGGGACATCAAAGCGAAGCTCGTCGGAGAACCTCTCTGGCGGCTGCTGGGCGCGAGCGACCGCTTCGTGCCAGGCTATGCGTCGGGTCTCGACATCGCCTTGACCGACGAGCAGCTCGCCCACTTCTACTCCGTCATGGCCGAGCACGGTTTCGCCAGCGGAAAGCTCAAGGGCGGCCGCGATCTGGAAGCCGACCTGCGCCGGCTCCGCATCATCCGCGACACCCTGGCTCCCAACTCGTCGCACCCCACCCTCATGCTCGACGCCAACGAGTCCTGGAACCTCAAGCAGGCCGTGCGGTACGTCACCGCCGTCGAGCAGGAGCTGGATCTCGCCTGGATCGAGGAGCCACTGCGCCGCTGGGACGCGCACGGTCACGCCCGCCTGTCCCAGTCGGTCAAAGCCGCCGTGGCGACGGGTGAGAACCTCACCGGTCTCGAGCAGTTCCGAAGCCTCTTCGACCTAGGCTCCGTGGACGTCGTCCAGGCAGGCGCCGTCTGGGGAGTGACCCACTTCCTGCGCCTGGCCTACGCCGCGCACGCGCGAGACCTCCCGATCAGCCCGGTGGGCCTGACCAGCAACCCCGCCGTGGCGCACGCCGCGGCCGCCATCCCGAACCACCTGACCGCTGAGGTGCAGGATCTCGGCGCACCCTTCGGCGTCGACGTCGACGAGGAGTACGCCGACGGCGGCATCGTCCTCGGCGATCGTCCCGGAGCGGGGCTCTCCATCGACGAGGCGGCGATCCGCTCGGTGCAACACGAGGGCGACTGGCTGCAGGCCGCAGGTCCCCATGTGCGTCCGGCACGCGCAGGACTGACCCTCGATAGGGAGCTGTCCGCGAGCAGCCCCGCATTCGCGCCCCGCGGCGCCTAGAATGTTGCGATGAATGATCTTCGCGCGAACGGCACTCCGGCGCGCGTCTTCGATCGGGGCCCCGCGCGTACTCCAGTGTCACGCCTGGGTGTCGCCGTGGTCCACGACCTCGTCACCGCCATCATCACCGGCGAGATCGCCGAAGGCGCCATGCTCCCGATCGAAACGGAACTGAGCGCACACTTCGGTGTGAGCCGCACCGTCATCCGCGAGTCGATCAAGCGCATCGAGGAGAAGGGGCTGGTCGCCGTCGTCCAGGGCAGCGGCACCACCGTGCGCACGCGCGAGTCGTGGAACGTGCTCGACCCTGTCGTGCTGCAGGTGATGCTCGAGAACGACGCGTCCCTGGGCGTGCTCGACGACCTCGCCATCGTCCGCGGCTCGCTCGAGGGTGCGATGGCGGCCGCCACGGCCGCACGTCGGACCGACGACGAGCTGGCAGAGCTCCGCGGCGCCTTCGAGCGCATGGAGCACACGATCGACCGCGAGGACGAGTACAACGACGCCGACATGCTGTTCCACCTCGCAGTGATGCACCAGTCGCACATCCCGCTCGCCGAGAGCATCACGCGCACGCTTTACTCGCGGGCGCGCGAATCGGCGCGCTTCACCACAAACCCTTCGAAGGATGTGTTCCAGCAGACCCTCGAAGAGCATCGCCGTGTGCTCGAGGCGATCGAGGCGGGGGATGCGGCGGCCGCCGAGTCGGCGATGCGCGCCCACATCCTCGACGCGTGGCAGCGCCGGCGACAGCCGACGACTCGTCAGCCCTGAGACGGCGCAGCGACGACGAGGGCGGGGCGCCCCCCAGAAGCCCCGCGCCCGTCGTCAGTCCTGGTGCCAGACCTCTGCGAAGTGCTCCCAGTTCGGGGAGGTCGATCCTTCGCGGAAGGGCAGCTGGCACGGTGCGGTGTACGACCACCACTTCTGCGTGACGGGGTCTTCGGCCATGAGCGCCTGGTCGGCCTCGTAGTCGTCGCCCACGTACTCGTAGTAGCCGATGATCACGTCGTCGAGCACGAAGATCGTGAAGTTCCGGATGCCGCACTGTGTGATGGTCGCCTCCACCTGCGGCCAGACCTCGGCGTGCAGGGCGAGGTACTCCTCGCGCTTGGCGGGCGCGAGACGCGCGGCCATCCCGAACCGGCGCACACCTCGATCGTCGGTGCTCATTCCTTCGTCCCTCCGGCCGTCATCCCGCTCACGAGGAAGCGTTGCGAGAACAGGAAGATGACAAGCACCGGCGCAACCGACACGAGTGTCGCAAGGGCCAGCACCGGCAGGGAGATCGTGATCGACGCCCCGCTCGTCGGGTTGAACAGGGGCACGTTCGACAGAAGCTCCGCCAGACCCACCTGGATCGGCGACTTGCGCCCCGGTGCCATCACGAACGGCAGGAAGTAGTTGTTCCAGTTGCCGACGAGGTTGAAGAAGCCCACCAGCGCGATCACGGGCGTCGCCAACGGCATCGCGATGCGCGCGAACACGCGCCATTCCCCCGCGCCGTCGATGCGCCCCGCATCCAGGAGGTCCTTCGACACGCTGGTGGAGAAGTAGATGTAGGTGAGGTACACGCCGAACGGGAAGAACGAGAACGGCAGGATCACCGCGAGCGGGTTGCCGACGAGCTTCACCGCCGACATCTCCAGGAAGACGGGCAGCACCAGGGCGGTGCTCGGAATGAGCATCACGATCAGCGTGACGATGAGGAGCGTCTTGCGCAGCTTGAACTCGGTGAGCGCCAGGGCATAGCCGGCGGGGATCGTCACGATGAGCGTGACGATCAGCGCGACGCCCGTGTACAGCACCGAGTTGCCGATCCACGTCCACACGATGCCGTTCTGGAACTGCATGAGATCGTTCCAGTTGGCGGCGAGCGTGTCGAAGCCGCCGAAGCTGAACGGGCCGTCCACCAGGAGCTCCCTGGGCGTCTTCGTCGGCGCCAGCAGCAGCCAGACGATCGGCACCACGAAGAACAGCACGAAGAAGATCAGGACGACGGCGACGAGCGCCTTGGCCATCCACCGCGCCGGCGAGATCGCGGAGCGCGCTCGGCGCACGCCCGGGTTGAGGCTAGTCGCGCTCAAAGAGTCCTCCTCGGAAGACGAAGACCGCCGACAGTGCGCCCGCGACGAGCAGCAGCAGGAGGGAGATCGCGGCCGAGCCGTTGAAATCGCCCTGGCGGAACGCGTACAGGTACGCGAGCTGGTTGATGGAGTAGTCCGGGGGCACGACGCCCTTCGACGCCTGCGAAAGCACACGGGGCTCGACGAAGAGCTGGGTACCGGCCGCCAACGACATGATCGCCATGTAGGAGATCCACTTGCGCAGCAGCGGGATCTGGATGTGGATGGCGGTCTTGACCGGACCTGCGCCGTCGATGCGCGCGGCTTCGAGCACGTCCGCCGAGATGTTGTTCAACGCGCCGTACATGATCACGATCCATCCACCCGCGCCGGTCCAGAACGCGATGATCGTGAAGATGATCGGCAGGTTGTCGACGGAGACCGTCTGCACGAAGTTCTCGAACCCGAACCAGCGCAGCACGAACGCGACCGGGCTGACGGTGGGGTCGAGGAGGAAGAGCCACAGCATGACGCTCGAGGCACCGGCGAGCGCCCCGGGGATGTAGTAGACGAAGCGGTAGCTGCTAGAGAGCCAGCGACGTCCGACCCCGTGCACCAGCAGCGCCAGCAGCACGACGAACACGAGCAGCGAGATCAGATAGAAGACCAGGTAGATACCGACGTGCATGACGGCCGGGAGGAACCGGTAGTCGGCGAAGACCTTCACGAAGTTCTCGACACCGGCGAAGGCGCCGTCCTTGGTGAAAGAGAGATAGACCGCGTAGAGCGTCGGGAAGATGCCGAACGCCAGCAGCAGAACGGTGTAGCCGGAGACGAACACGTAGCCGATACGACTCTGCGAGTGATCGGGCCGGCGACGGACGGGGGAACGGGGCTCCCGCCGCCGCCCCGCCTCGGAAGAGGCGGAAGCGGCGACGGGAGCGGTGACCGAGGTGACGATGATGTCTTCCTTTGCTCGCGGCGGATGCGGCGGCATCCGCGTGGAACGGGAACTACTTGACGGTGTAGCCCTGCACCTGCGCCTGGTTCTGGTACTCCTTCTGGAGCGCATCCACCAGGTCGGACTGGCTCTTGCCGGCGGCGATACCCGGGACCACGATCGAGGCGTAGGCCGTCTCAGCGCTGAACGACGGGTAGCCCCAACCGTTCCACACGCTACTGGCCGCGGTGGACAGAGCGGAGGTGAAGTCGCCCACGTAGTAGCCGGAGCTCGACTGCTCGGCGAGCCACGCATCCGCGGCCGACTGGTAGGCCGGAAGGCCGGCGGCGAGCTTCACGGCGTCGTCGGAACTCGTGACGTACTCGAGGAACTTCGCCACGGCGGCGAGGTTCTTGGAGTGGCTCGAGCCGTACCAGACACCACCGCCGACGTTGCCGGTCACCTTGTCCGATCCGTCCCAGTAGAGGGGAGCTGCCGCGCCGATGGTGCCCGTGGCGGCGTTGAGGCTGTCCTTGTTCTGGAACAGAGCGCCGGAGTACCAGGCCGGGCCGGGCATGCCGAGCACCTTGTCGCTGTACTTCTGCACGAAGTCGGCGCCGAAGACGCTGTCGTTGACGAGCGTCTTGTTCGCGAGCATGTGATCGATGAGCTTGGTGGCCTTCTCGGAGTTCGGGTCGGAGAAGTTGCTCGTGAAGGTGTCGCCGTCGACCTGGAAGATCGGCGCCTCGGAACCCCAGTAGTAGATGTAGGGACCCTGGAACGAGTCGCCCACCGAGCCGAGGATGTAGCCGGGGTGCTCGGCCGCGACCTTGTCGCTGAGCGCCTGGTAGTCCTCCCACGTCTTCGGGATCTCGTAGCCGAACTGCTTCATCAGGGCGTCGTTGTACCAGTAGACGACGGGAGCGAGGTCGTTGCGCACGCCGTAGACGTTGCCGTCGACCGTCATCGGGTCGTTGGCGCCCTTGGTGAACCCGCTGAGGAAGTCGTCGGAGAGAAGACCCTTGTTCAGAACGGCCGCGAAGGGCTGACCGCCGTTGTTGGACTTGCTCGCCCACGAGGTGTCGTTCTGCTGCGTCGAGAAGACGACGTCGGGCCAGCCGGAGTCGGACTGGTCGAAGAGCGCGATCTTCGTCTTGAACGAGTCGCTTCCACCGGAGTTGCCGTCGTACGTCTCGATGTTGACGGTGAGATCGGGGTTCGCGGCCTTGAACGCGTTGGCGATCGGTTCGCGGGAGGAGTCGACCCACACGGTGATGGGGGCACTCGCGTCCTGTTCGGCGGCGTCGAAGCCGTACTCGGACCCGCCTCCGCCATCGGTTCCGCCGGAGCAGGCGGTCAGTGCCGCGACGGCGGCGAATCCCACGGTCAGGGCGAGGGAGCGGGTCAGGAGACGAGAGCGTCGGTGCTGTGAAGCCATTGCGCGTCCTTTTCTGGTCGGCGTCTTTGACGACAGGGCCGTCGGGCGACGGCGGGAGCTAGTACATCATACATCTCACCTAATCGCAATGAACGAGGTGTGACCGTGAGAAACACGCGGTCCGCGCACGCGAGAACGCCCCACCGCATGAGGTGGGGCGTTCTCGCGACGAGTGCCGGGCCTCAGCCGGCGGCGGCCTGCTCGGCGAGCAGCAGCGAACCGTAGAGGCCCGCCTCGCCGTCGAGCTGGGTGCGGGCGATGGCGAGCTCCCGCGACGAGCCCCGCGCGCCTTCGGGACCCACGCGCACGGCGGCGGCTTCCTGCAGAGCCTCGATCAACCCCGGTGTCTTGAGCACGCCGCCACCGAACACGATCAGTTCGATGCCGAGAGTGAAGTACAGCGTCGCGGCGAGCTGGGCGAGGTAGAACGCAGTGATCTCGTTGCTCTTCGCGCGGGCGGCCGCATCCAGCTCCTGGGTGTCGACGCCGTTGCGTGCACGGACGGCAGGACCCGCCGCGACGCCCTCGAGACAGTCGCCGTGGAAGCGGCAGATACCGGCGAAGGTGTCATCGGGGTGCCGTGCGACGGGAAGGTGAGCGATCTCGGGCCACCCCGTGCCCACCAGCACGCGGCCGCCCGCGATGAGCCCGGCACCCACTCCGGTGCCGACGGTGACGTAGGCGACATCGCTCGCGCCCTGTGCGGCACCCCACTGCAGCTCGCCGAGAGCGGCGCCCGTGACGTCAGTCGTGATGCGGGCGGGAGCGCCGGCGGCAGCAGCCCGGATGCGGCCCAGCACGTCGACGCCGTCCCACCCCGCCTTCGGGGTGGAGGTGATGGATCCGTAGGTCGGCGAGGCGGGGTCGAGGTCGAGCGGACCGAAGGCCGCGATCCCGACACCGGCGATCTCGTCATCGAGCGACCGGATGAAGTCGCCGACCGCCGCGAGCGTGACATCTGGCGCACCCGTCGCCACGGAACTCCGGCTGACGATGCGGCGAGGGTCGCCCTCCGGTGCCGCCGCGCAGACGATCTTCGTGCCGCCGGTCTCGATGCCGACGAGCACTCGACTCACGCCTCGACCTCGTCGCGGGGCACGATCCCGCCGAACACCGAGTTGTTGCGCATGGCGCGGCTCTCGTCGTCGTCACCGAGCAGCGCCCGCCGCAGGCCGTCGACGTCATGCGTGCGCAGCAGCGCGTTCCACCGCTCGACAGCGGCGCGTGCTCCGCCCTCAGCGGTCTCGCGCTTGCGCGGCACGTTCTGCAACGCCCGGGTGATCACATAGATCGGCTCGGTCTCGAGCAACTCGGCGATCCGCCGGTGCTGAGCCAGCTTCTTCTGGTCGTTTCGCGACATTCCTGCCTCCGCGTCCCATCCTGCCGCGGGCGAGGCGCCCGCGGGTGAACCCGCGTCAGTTGACCGAGCCGCCGACGGGCGCGGCGAACTCATCGAGGGCGGCGACGACCTCGGGCGACAGCTCTGCCTTGCTCGCGGCGATGGCGTCATCGATCTGACCCGGACGCGAGGCGCCGATGATCGCGGTGGTCACGACCTCGTCGCGCAGCACCCACGCGATCGCGAGCTGCGGGATCGACAGACCCGCATCCCGAGCAACGGCATCGATACCCCGGATGCGGCGCAGGTAGTCGTCGGTGAGCGCGCTGCTGTTGAGGAAGTGACTGTCGGCGGCGCGCGAGTCGGCCGGGACGGTGCCGTCGAGGTACTTCGCGGTCAGCAGCCCCTGGGCCAGCGGCGAGAAGACGGCACTGCCGACCCGCAGCTCCCGCAGGGCGGGGAACAGCTCCGCCTCGGGGGTGCGGTCGAACAGCGAGTAACGGGGCTGGTGCACGAGCAGGCGCACGCCCTCGGCGGCGAGCAGCGCGTGCGCGCGACGCGTGAGCTCTGCCGGGTAGTTGGAGATGCCGACGTACAGCGCCTTGCCGCTGCGCACGATGTCGACGAGCGCCTGCATCGTCTCTTCGAGGGGCGTGTCGGGGTCGACGCGGTGGGAGTAGAACACGTCGACGTAGTCGGTGCGCATCCGCGTGAGACTCTGCTCGAGCGAACGCATCAGATACTTGCGTGACCCGCCATCACCGTACGGCCCCGGCCACATGTCGTAGCCGGCCTTCGTCGTGAGGAACAGCTCGTCGCGGTAGCGGCGCAGGTCGCTCTCGAGCACGGTGCCGAACGTCGTCTCGGCGGCGCCGTAGGGCGGGCCGTAGTTGTTCGCGAGATCGATGTGAACGACGCCGCGGTCTACCGCGTGGAGGAGGATCTCACGCTGTGTCTCGATCGAGCGGCCTCGGCCGAAGTTCTGCCACAGCCCCAGCGAGACACGGGGCAGACGCACCCCGCTGGCGCCGGCTCGCGCGAACGGCACATCGTCGTAGCGGGTCGCCTTCGCGATGTACGGCGAGAGCAGGCGGGGGTCATCGGCGGCGATGGGCATGACAATCCTTCGGGAGGGAAAGGGGTGCAGTTCGCAAGCCTGCCACACCCGGACGACACCCGGCCCGCCGCCGGCACGTTTCGTCTCGCGGCTGCGCCGCTCGCTCAACGACCGGGGACCAGTCCGGCCGTTGAGCGAGCGAAGCGAGACGAAACGTCGTTCAGCAGATCACTGCTGGATGAAGGCCAGGATGTCGGGGTTGATCACATCGGCGTGCGTGGTCAGCATGCCGTGCGGGTAGCCCTCGTAGATCTTCAGCGTGGAGTTCTGCAGGAGCTCGTGCTGCTTGAGGGCCGCATCCTTGTACGGGACGACCTGGTCGTCATCGCCCTGGATGACGAACACGGGAACCGTGATGGCCTTCAGGTCCTCGGTCTGGTCGGTCTCGGAGAACGCCTTGATGCCCAGGTAGTGGGCGAGCGCGCTGCCGGTCATGCCCTGACGCCACCAGTTGTCGATCACGGGCTGCGAGGGGGTGACGCCCTCGCGGTTGAAGCCGTAGAAAGGCCCGGATGCGACGGCCTCGAAGAACTCCGCACGGTTGGCGGCGAGCGCCTCACGGAAGCCGTCGAACACCGAGATCGGCGTGCCTTCGGGGTTCGCCTCGGTCTGCACCATGAGCGGCGGCACGGACGACACGAGCACCGCCTTGGTGACGCGTCCCTGGGGCTCGCCGTACTTCGCCACGTAGCGGGCCACCTGGCCGCCACCCGTCGAGTGGCCGATGTGGATCGCATCGTGCAGGTCGAGGTGCTCGACGACGGCGTTCACGTCGCTCGCGTAGTGGTCCATGTCGTGGCCGGTGCCGATCTGCGAGGAACGGCCGTGGCCGCGGCGGTCGGTCGCGATGACGCGGAAGCCCTTGCTGAGGAAGAACAGCATCTGGGCGTCCCAGTCGTCCGACGAGAGGGGCCAGCCGTGGTGGAACACGATGGGCTGGGCGTCGGTGCTGCCCCAGTCCTTGAAGTAGATCTCTGCGCCGTCTTCGGTGGTCACGTAAGCCATGGGAAGCCTCCAGGGGTGTCTTGTTTCGCAGTCGTTGAGGGGAGCGCTCTCGAGCCGCAGGGCCGAGGGTGCGTTCACGATAGCTCCGGGCCTCGCGCCCGGTGCTTCGACATCTGTCCAGACAATTCCCACGGGTCCGCCCGGCTCCGCGCACCTCGGGAGGTGTCAGCAGTAGGTCTCGAGGCGGCGCAGAGGCGGCTGCGCACCCTCGTAAGTGACCGCATCCGCGCCGACCGCGCAGGCGGCGGTGAGGGCCGCGACGTCGTCCCATCCGGCGTGCAACGCCAAGGTCAGTGCCGCGCAGAACGCGTCGCCCGCTCCGACGGAGTTGATCGCGGCGACCCGCGGGGCACTCACCCGTGCGACCTCGCGGCCGCCCTCTCGCAGCGCGGCACCGTCGGAGCCGTAGGTGACCGCCACACGGCGGGCGGCGGCGAGCGCCGGCAGCAGTTCGTACTCGGTCTCGTTCACGATCACGAGGTCCGCGCGCTCGAGGATGGCCTGCGGCACCTCGCGTGCGGGCGCCGCGTTCAGGGCGAGGAAGCCGGGCACCTCGGCCAGCGCCGCGATCGCGGACACCGGGATCTCCTGCTGCGCCAGCACGGCTTCGTGCGCCTGGAACCCCACGCCGTCGAGTCGCACGGTGTCGTTCGCGCCCGGGCACACGACGATCTGATTCTCACCGGCCTGGTCGACGATGATCAGTGCGGTGCCGGTCGGATCGTCGCCGAGCCACACATCGCTCGTGTCGACGCCCGCCTCCCGCAGGTTCTGCAGCATCGCGTGCCCGTCGGTGTCGTCGCCGACGGCGCCGACCATGCGCACGCTGGCGCCCAGACGCGCCGCGGCCACCGCCTGGTTGGCCCCCTTGCCGCCGGGGTCGCGCCGCAACCATCCGCCGAGGACGGTCTCTCCGGCGCCGGGCAGCCGATCGGTGGTGGCCGTCAGATCGACGTTGATGCTACCGACGACGCAGAGGGGACCGAGCATCCCCCCATTCCACCACGCACCGAGGCCCCGGATGCGGCGCCTGGGCGCAGGAGGAGATATAACCGAACAGGCGGACGAGGGGGTCGCGCCGCGACCACCGAGGAGAACGATGACCGAGCCCACCCCCGTCTATCTGGACTGCGACACCGGCGTGGACGACGCCGTCGCGCTGGCGTACCTGCTGGCCTCTCCGGCGATCGAGCTCGTCGGAGTCGGCACCGTGAGCGGCAACATCTCCGCCGCCGAGGCCACGCGCAACACACTCGACCTGCTCGCCCTCGCCGGCCGTGACGACATCCCCGTGGCGCAGGGCGCGCACGACCACCTCGACCATCCCTACGGGGGCGGGGCGCAGTGGGTGCACGGCGAGAACGGCATCGGCGGCGTCGAGCTGCCGCGAAGCCAGCGGGAGGCCGAGTCCCGCACCGCCGTCGAGCTGCTCATCGACCTGTCCCACACATACGCCGGGCGCCTGCACGTGCTGACGATCGGGCCGATGACGAACCTCGCGCACGCCCTCGAGGCCGACCCCACCCTTCCCGAGCGCGTCGCCGCGGTGACCACCATGGGCGGCGCGGCCCTCGCGCCCGGCAACATCACGGCGGCCGCCGAGGCGAACGTCTACAACGACCCGCAGGCGGCGGCCGCCCTCCTCGCCGCCGACTGGGACGTCACGCTCGTGCCCCTGGACGCGACCATGGAGCACACCATGAGCGAGCAACAGCGCGAGCGGCTCGCCGCCGACGAGCGCCCGTTCGTCTCGGCGATCGGACGGATCCTCGATCACTACTTCGACTTCTACCGCGACACCTACGGGCACCGCACGTGCGCGCTGCACGACCCGCTCGCGGCCGCGATCGTGGGCGGCGTCACGCCGTCACGCGCACCCCGTGTGCCAGTGACGGTCGACGTCACCGACGGACCCGGACGCGGTCAGACGATCGCCGACCTCCGCGGCCAGCGCGTGGCGATGCGCGACCACGACGGCGTGCGCACGCGCATCGTGCTCGACGTCGACGCGGATGTGGCCGACCACCTGATCGGCACGATCCTCGCGGGCTGAGCGCTCAGGCGACCGGTTCGTCCTGGCGCCGGGCGCGCGGCGCCATGAGCACCGCACCGATGCTCGCGGCGATCACCAGGGCGATGCCCGCGACCTCGAGCACGCTCAGGTGCTGCCCGAGGAGGAGAAAGCCGGCGATCGACGCCGTCGCCGGTCCGAGGCTCATGAGGATCGCGAACGTGGATGCGGCCAGTCGCCGCAACGCCGACAGCTCCAGCGCGTAGGGGATCGTCGAGGACAGCACGGCCACCCCGGCCCCCAGCGCCAGCAGGTCGGGGCGCAGCAGCGCACCACCCGCATCCACGATGCCGAAGGGCAGGGAGAGCACGGCTCCCACGGCCATGGCCAATGCGAGGCCGTCGAGGCGGACGAACTCGCGTCCGACGCGCGCCGAGGCGAGGATGTACAGCGCCCAGCTCGCGGCGGCTCCCAGCGCGAAGACCACGCCGAGCGCATCGAGGCGGTCCCATCCGCCCCCGCCGAGCGCGACGACGCCCAGGAACGCGAGCCCCGCCCAGAGCCACGCGGAGGCCCGACGCGCGGCGATGATCGACAGCGTCAGCGGCCCGAGCACCTCGATCGTCACGGTGACGCCGAGCGGCAGGCGCTCGAGAGCGAGGTAGAACAGCCCGTTCATCAGCGCCAATACCAGCCCGAACCGGACGACCGCGAGCCACGCCGCCCGCGAGTGCCCCCGCAGGCTCGGCCGCGCGATGAGCAGCAGCACGATCGCCGCGAAGACGAGCCGCAGCATGACCATGCCGAGGGGTCCGACCTCGTCGAACAGCAGGACGGCGAGCGAGGCGCCGACCTCCTGACAGGCGAGGCCGACCAGGACGAGGGCGACAGCGGAGGTGGATCCGGAGCGAGCGGTCACGAAGCGGGCAGCGGGCACACGGCCGCAGCGGCGATCGCATCGTGATACTGCTGCGCGGTCCAGGGCAGACCCGCATCCGGAGCGCTCTGGCCACTGGCCGCGGGCGCCTTGGAAGCGATGGATGCGAGCTCCCACGCCAGGTACGCGCCCACCCAGTCGGTGGCCGCCGAGTTGTTGAGCACGACCGAGACGGTCATGCCCGTGGTGGGGTCGGCGAAGGATGCGGTGATGTATCCCGGCACCGATCCGAACTGTCCGATGAGCGAACCGGCCTGGAAGGCGCCGCCCGTGGCCGTGAGCCACGACGGCTGGTCGGAGGACACGAGCATCGGCGAGGCGAAGCGCTCCTCGCCGCCGAACGATCCTGCCGCGAGGGCCTGCGTGTACCGCCCGACATCGGCGATCGTGGAGACGACTCCCGCGTTCGTGAACCCGAAGCTGGACGACATCGTGGTCATGTCACGCGGCTCGGCGCAGTTCAGGGCGCCATCGGGGCCCGGCTGCGACAGCAGACCCGGTCAGCGAAGGCTGTCCCGGCTTCGCGGCCGTGCTCCCGGGCAGGCTGGTGCGGGTCAGACCCAGCGGCGCGAACACGTGCTCGTCGAGCAGGGCCGAGGCGCTCTCGGAGCCGGCGTTCTCGAGGGCGAGTCCGAGCAGCACGTACCCCGTGTCGGAGTCGTGCCACGCGGCGCCCGCCGTGGCCGGGTCGAACCCGGTGATGCCGTAAGCGGCGAGCTCCGCGGCATTCCACTGGCGTGCGGGCAGGCCGATCGCGTCGTCCTGCAGCACGGCACCGTACGAACCGAGACCGCTCGTTCCGTCGCACAGCATCCCGAGGGTCACGCCGCTGAGGCCCGCGACACTCGGGACGTATGTGCGCACCTCGTCGTCGAGCGAGACCTTGCCCGCATCCACCATCTCGTAAAGGACGTCGCAGATCATCGGACGGGTGAGATCGCCCACCCGGAACACGTCGTCGACCGAGGCCTCGCCGACACCGGCCACCCACGATCCACTCCACGGCGCCCAGACTCCGACGATCGCGCCGGTCGAACCGGTCGCGGCCATCGCGAAGTCCACCGCGGATTCGAGCTGCGTCTGCGTGTCTGCCGGGAAGGCGCCCTCCACCTGCGTGGGAACGTCGATCTCGATGCTCTTGGCCTGCGTGCAGCCCGCGAGCGCGAGAACGATGGCGGCTGCGCCGGCGATCGCGGCGGCAGCGCGTTTGAAGCCGGAACTGATCGGCATTTCACCCCCGCGGTCGTGCTCCAGCATTCAAACACACCCACATCACAAGACCATCACGGCTCTTAGGCTGTGCTGCATGACGCACGTTTTCGACGACGAGACACTGGCCGGTGTCCTCGGGCACATGAACTCCGACCACTCCGACGACAACATGCTCTTCGCGCGCGCCTTCGGTCCGCATCCAGCGCCCGTGGGCGCACGCATGGTCGGATTCGACGGCGACGGCGGGGACTGGGTCATCACGGCGGCCGGGGGCTCGAGCATCGACATGCGGCTGACGTGGCCCGGAGGTCCCATCACCCAGCGCGCCGAGGTGCGGCGCGAGATCGTCGCGCTGTATGACGCCGCGTGCGCCGAACTGGGCATCGAGCCGCGTCCTCACTGACCGCATCCGAGATCCTGGACGAAATGACGATTTAGGTTCTGCTTACCTGAAGGTATAGTGGGCCGCATGAGCGAGCCGATCCCGTTCTCCGCAGCCCTCCGCGAGCGTTCCAGTGGTGCCCACTCGGGCAGCGAGGGCGCCGGATTCATGTCCGACCTCATCAAGGGCGAGGGCACGCGCGACGATTACATCGCGCTCGTCGCGCAGCACTGGTTCATCTACGAGGCGCTGGAGTCCGCCGCCGAGCGGATGCGGCGCGACCCGGTCGCGGCGGTGTTCATCAGCGAGCGGCTGACCCGTCTGCCCGCTCTCGCCGCCGATCTCGAGTACCTCGTCGGTGCCGATTGGCGTGAGCGCATCGAACCGCTGCCGACCACGCGCCGCTACGTCGACCGCATCAACCAGGTCGGCGCGACGTGGCCGGGCGGATTCGTCGCCCACCACTACACCCGCTACCTCGGCGACCTCTCGGGCGGGCTGTTCATCGGCAAGCTCATGCAGCGGCGGTTCGGCTTCGACACCAACGGCATCGGGTTCTACATCTTCGCGGACATCGCCGACCCGAAGGAGTTCAAGGAGCACTACCGCGTGCAGCTCGACGCCGCCCCCTGGGACGAGGCCGAGAAGGAGCGCGTGATCGACGAGGTGCTGCTGGCCTACCGGTTCAACACCGAGCTGTTCGAGGACCTCGCCCGCGCGAAGGCCGAAGCCGCCGCCTGACCCCGCGCGCCGCGTCCGTGGGCGGGCTCGTGTCGGGGTACCCAACGCGGTGCGAACCCTTGCTGTGCCCGAGTTGCGTCGCATATGCGCAACTGCGACGCAACTCGGGCAAGGAGAGCCGCCCCTCGGGCACCGAGAACCCCGCGCCTCAGGCACCGAGAACCCGCCCAAGGGCCGAGACCCCGCGGCGGGACCGGAGCGGATGCGGTCAGGCGCGGGCGCGGGACATGAACCGCTGCACGTCGGCGTCCACGCGGATGTCGGAGGGCCGGAGCGGCCGCGACAGGTACAGGCCGTCGAGCGAGGTGAGCCGCGACAGCGCGACATAGGTCTGTCCGGGTGCGAAGGCGCCCGCCCCGAGGTCGACGATGGCGCGGTCGTACGTCTTGCCCTGCGACTTGTGGATCGTGACCGCCCATGCCAATCGCAGTGGGAACTGCGTGAACTCGGCCACGACCTCCCGGCTGAGCGAGCGGGATGCGGCGTCGTACGCGTAACGGAAACGTTCCCAGACCGCGGGCTCGACGTCGTAGTCCCGGCCGTCGATCTCGACCCGGACGATGCTGCCGGCGATCTTGACCACCGTGCCGATGGTGCCGTTCACCCAGCGCGGGCCGTCGCCGTAGGACTGGGTGTCGTTGCGCAGGAACATGACCTGCGCACCCACCTTCAGCTGCAGCTCCTGCTCGGCGGGGAACGCGGCCTCTCCCCGCCCGAAGTCGCCGCTGACCTCGGCGCGCGCCGTCTGCACGCGACCGGCGAGGGCGTCCAGGTGGCGCCGGTTGATCGCGTTGACGCGGTCGTTGCGGGTCGCGAGCGTGATGATGGGCTCGTCCGCGGAGAACTCCGGGGGCGTGCGGGCGCCCGTGTCGTTGAGGATCTTCGCCATGTCCGCGGTGACCTGACCGTAGCGCACCGCGTTCAACAGGGCCTTGAACCCCGGATCCGACTGCCGATGGATCTCGCGCAGCTCGGCGACGTGGAGGTCGGCGCCGTACCGCCCCATGTCCATGAGGCCGTCTCCGCTCGACTCCCCTGCCCACACGTGCGCGTCGAAGAACCAGAACGAGTGGTAGTGATCGCGCACATAGCGCAGCTCGTCGCCCCGCGGCGGCACGGGTGCCAGCTGGTACGGATCGCCGAACATGACCATCTGCACGCCGCCGAACGGCTCGGCGCGTCGGCCACGGGCCTGGCGCAGCGCCCGGTCGATGGCATCCATGAGGTCCGCGTTGACCATCGAGATCTCATCGATCACGAGCGTGTCGATCGCGTTGAGGAGCTTGCGGGTCGCATCCGACTGGTCGAGTTCGCTGTTCGCGATGAGGCCGATGGGCAGCCGGAACAACGAGTGGATCGTCTGTCCCTCGACGTTGAGCGCGGCGACGCCCGTCGGCGCGCACACGGCGATCTGCTTCGACGTGTTCCAGGCCAGGTGCTGCAGCAGCGTCGACTTGCCGGTGCCGGCACGGCCGGTGACGAAAACGTGCTCCCGCGTGTCCTCGATGAGCCGGAACAGCGCCTGCTGCTCGGCGGACAGGGCGGGGGTGCTCACCGATCCATGCTAGGCGCCATGCGGCCGCGTGACGCCCGAGGGCGACTCCCCGCGCTTTCGCGGGGACCCTTTCCTAGACTTGCCCCGTGAGCCGTTTGAGACGATCCCGGCGCCGTGGCGCGCGCCTGGCGTTCGATCTCACGACCCTCAGCCTCGTCGGCGCCCTCCTGATCGCGGCTCTGGGCGCCGCAACGGCGGCCCTGTACCAGGAGTTCTACAGCCCCTCCGCCTTCGTGCAGCGCTATCTGAGCATGCTCGAATCCGGCCGCGCCGCCGACGCTCTGGCCCTGCCCGGCGTCTCGCTCGATTCGTCAGAGCTGACGGATGCGGGACTGCCCGCATCCGCATCCGACGCACTTCTACGCAGCGCCGCACTCAGCTCCCTCACCGACGCCCGCGTTATGTCCGAGCAGACCGACGGCGCCGACACGGTCGTGACGGCCAGCTACGTCGCCGGCGGACACGACGGGACCACCACGTTCCGCGTCCGCAGCAACGGGACGCTGGGCATCATCCCGACGTGGCGGTTCAGCCAGAGCCCCCTCGCCGTCATGAACCTCATGGTCCTCGGCTCATCCACCTTCGACGTCAACGGGTTCCGCGTCGACCGTCGCCAGGTCTCCCCCGACGGCGTCGACGCCGACCCCGTCGCACCCGTGTCGCTGCTGGTCTTCTCGCCGAACCTCTATTCGGTGACGGTCGACAGTGCGCTCTCGACCTCCGAAGGGGTCGCCGTTCTCGCGGACGCACCGATGGTCGACGTGCCCGTCACGGTGCAGACCAAGCCGACGGACGAGTTCGTGAAGGTTGTGCAGCAGCGGGTCGAGGAGTTCCTCACGGCCTGCACCACGCAGCAGGTGCTGCAGCCGACGGGCTGCCCGTTCGGCTTCGTCGTGCGCAACCGCGTCGAGAAGCTCCCGACCTGGTCGATCACCGAGCAGCCCACCGTCGAGGTCCTTCCCAACGGTGCCGGATGGGTCATCCCCGATGCGGATGCGGTGGCCCACATCGATCTCGAGGTGCGCTCCCTGGCCGACGGTTCGCTGCGCGAGGTGTCGGAGGATGTGCCGTTCGTGGTGAACGGCACGATCGACATCCTCCCGGACGGCACCGCGTCGATCCGTATCGGCGGTTACGACCCCGGGCTCTGAGTCAGCCCTGACCGCGACGCGCGTCGCGGGCGGCGATGGCCGCCAGGCGCGCGTTGTACTCCTCGAGCTCCGCGTCGCCGGTGCGATCGGCCTGACGGTCGTTCGAGCGCTGCAGGCGCTCGTCGCTGCGGCTCCACTGGATCGCGACGGTGATGCCGAGGATCAGGGACGGGATCTCTCCGACGCCCCAGGCGACGCCGCCGCCGACGTACTGGTCCTCCAGCGGTGTCACGCCCCACGTCCGACCCATCGCGCCGAACCACTCGGCGGCGAACAGGCCCGTCTGCATCATGATCGCCACGCCGAAGAAGGCGTGCATCGCGATCACGACCACGAGGGTGAGCAGCCGGAAGGGGTAGGGGAAGCGCAACGGCACCGGGTCGATGCCGATGAGGGAGAGCACGAACAGGTAGCCGGTGATCAGGAAGTGCGTCACCATCCAGATGTGTCCGAGGTGGTCGTAGAGCGACCACCGGAACAGGTCCGTGTAGTAGAAGATCCACAGCGACGCCACGAAGTTGAGTGCGGTGAAGATCGGATGCGTGACGACCTTCGCGAAGGGCGTGTGCACCGCCCACAGGATCCACTCCCGGCCGCCGCGCGTGCCGTCGTCGCGCTTGCGGATGGCGCGCAGTGCGAGCGTGACCGGTGAGCCGGGCACGAGCAGCAGCGGGATCGCCATCGTGAGCAGCATGTGACCGACCATGTGCACACTGAACAGGTACTCCTGGTATGCGTTCACCGCGCCCGAGGTCACCCACAGCAGCAGCAGCATGCCGGCGACCCACATGATCGTGCGATAGAGCGGCCAGCGGTCGCCGCGGCGATGCAGGCGCCACACGCCGGCGAGGTACAGGAAGATCCCGAAGGCCACGACGAACAGCCACAGCAGGTCGATGTTCCACGCCGTGATCCACCGCAGCGGCGTGAGCTCCGGCGGCACGGGAGCGTCGGTGAGGAACTCGGCGGGGGTGCGTGCGACCGGCGGCTGCTGGTCCGTGGGCGGGGGCGTGCGCGCGAGAGCGGCGGCGGCCCCGCTGGCGATGCCCATGAGGGCCAGCTCCACACCGATGAGGGTCCAGAACCGCCGGGCGCTCGCGTTCTCGTTCATCCGCGAGATGAGCCGCAGCCGGTACCAGGCGCCGAGCAGGCCGAGACCGATGAGGGCCAAGACCTTGACCGCGAGGATGCCGCCGTAGGGGCTCAGCAGGGCGGGCAGCGCCTCGACGCTGACCCAGGCGCGGACGGAGCCCGAGACCGCGACGACGATGAAGGCGACGAGGGCGATGCTGGAGTAGCGCCGCAGCAGGGCGATCTGACCCGAGCGCGCCACGACGGGCCGGATCACGACCAGCAGCACGAGGCCTCCCAGCCAGACGGCCGCGGCCAGGATGTGCAGCACGAGCGAGGTGACCGCGACGCTGTGGTTCGCCAGCTCTCCGGAGTGGCCCTGCGTGCCCATCGGCACGAGGGAGGCGAGCGCCAGCATGGCGACGAGCAGAGTCGGGGTCCACGCACGCACCGCGAAGGTCAGCACCGTGAGCACGGCGCCGGCGACCGTGGTGATGAGCCAGGTCCGGCCGAGCTCGACCTCGACGAGGAAGCGGCCGAGTTGCTGTCCGAACACCGCATCCGCGCTCGGGGCCGCATTGAAGACGTTGACGAAGGTGAAGAACCCGGTGACGGCGGCCGCGACGGTGAACACCGCGGCGCCGATGGATGCGGTGTCCAGCGCGATCTCGAAGGCACGGTCCTCGGGCCGCAGGCCGAACAGCGCGAGCACGAGAGAGCCGACCATGGTCGCCGCCGCGAGGTTCAGCACGAGGGTGGCGATGGGAAGGCCCCAGCGGACGACGGGTCCGGCGTCGGCGATGACCAGAGGCGCCGCGCCTCCGCCGTAGGCCAGGGCGACGATGAGTGCCACGAGGGCGGTGACTCCCAGGATGACAGGGCCCGCGACGCGCAGCGTGGTCGCCGAGACCCCTCCCGGGCCGCCCGATCGGGGGCCGGCGGCGCGGGCAGAGGCGGTCGTCATCACTGCTCCAGCCTAGGCGCGCTGCGCTGTCAGCTCGCTCAGACGACGAAAAGGGGGGAGCCTCACGGCTCCCCCCTCACAGACGGTCGTCGACTACTTGACGGCAGCCTTCAGCTTCGAACCGGCGGTCACCTTGACGCGCTTGCCGGCGGGGATGGCGATCTCGGCGCCGGTCTGCGGGTTGCGGCCGGTGCGAGCGGAGGTCTCGACCTGCTCGAACGCGATCCAACCGGGGATGGAGACCTTGGTGCCCTTGGCGACGGCCTCGGAGACCGTGGAGAAGAGGGAGTCGAGCACGCTCGACACGGTGGACTGGCTCTGTCCCGTGGCGCTGGCGATGCTCGCGACGAGCTCGGTCTTGGTGATGGACTTGTCGGCCATGTGGGTTGTCCTCCAGGCGGCGGTGCGCCGCTTTCTTGACTTCGGTCCGGGGCTCGGCCCCGGTTGGTCGGATCGACCGAGCACGAATATACCCACGAACCCCGTGATTCCGCGGATTTTGGGCGTGAACCGCCCACATCCGACGGCGTGTCTCACCCGAAATCACCCAAAAGGGTCGGAATCGGCCCGACGAGGCGACCGAGAACGACGAAGGCCCGGAACCTCAAGGGTTCCGGGCCTTCGTGCGGATGCGGGTGCTTACCAGCTGGACTTGGTCACACCGGGCAGCTCGCCACGGTGGGCCATGTCGCGGAAGCGCACACGCGAGATGCCGAACTTCGACAGCACACCGCGGGGGCGGCCGTCGATGACGTCACGCGAACGCAGGCGCACGGGCGACGCGTTGCGCGGCAGCTTCTGCAGGCCGACACGGGCGGCCTCGCGCTGCTCGTCGGTGGACTCGGGCGAGACGAGCGCCTTCTTCAGCTCGGCGCGCTTGGCGGCGTAGCGGTCGACGACCTCCTGGCGCTGCTTGTTGCGCGCGATCTTGCTCTTCTTAGCCATGGATCAGCGCTCCTCTCGGAATTCGACGTGCTTGCGGATGACCGGGTCGTACTTCTTGAGCACGATGCGGTCGGGGTTGTTGCGACGGTTCTTGCGCGTCACGTAGGTGTAGCCCGTGCCGGCGGTCGAACGCAGCTTGATGATCGGACGGACGTCCTGAGCCTTCTTCGCCATTAGAGCTTCACACCCTTCGCGATGAGGTCCTTGACGACGGACTCGATGCCGCGTGCGTCGATGACCTTGATGCCCTTCGCCGAGACGTTGAGCTTGACGTTACGGCCCAGCGAGGGCACGTAGTACGTCTTCTTCTGCACGTTCGGGTCGAAGCGGCGCTTCGTCCGGCGGTGCGAGTGCGAGATGTTGTGACCGAAGCCGGGAACCGCTCCAGTCACCTGGCACACTGCTGCCATGGTGATGTCTCCTTCTGTACCGTGACGCCGGACGGCGCCACCCAAGATCCCTTGTCTGCGCCCACGATCGACCCGGCCGTTTCCGACCCGGAAGAGGATGTGGACACGAACTGCGCGCAGGAGTGCGCACAGACAAGAAGTCAGTCTAGCACGCGCGGCGTGTCGCCTTGACGAGAGCCCTCCCCCGCCGCCTCAGCGCCCCCGTTGTCCACAGCACGCCGTGCGCTGACGCTCTCGACCGTTGCCGCACTGCCACGATGGCGTGACGGCTGCGACGCCGTCGATTCAGGGGAGACGATGACGGACACACCGCAGGGCGGCCGCTGGCCCGCATCCGCGCGCGAGCTCGGCGATCCGCACAAGTGCCCCTCCTGCTTCACGGTCATCAGCGGTTCGCCCTGCCCCGCCTGCGGGCAGCCGCTGGACGATCCGCGCATGGGGCAGGTCCTCGCGATCGGCCAGACGATGGCGGATGCGGAGGCCACGCGTCAGAGCATCATGACCGCCGTTCGCGAGAGCGCCGTGGCCGCGCGGCAGGCGGCCCTCGCGGAGCGCGCAGTCCTCGCCGAACAGGCCGCCGTCGCCGCTCGGCAGCAGGCCGTCCCGCCGGCCGTGGTCACCCCCGCTCCCGCCGCGCCCGAGCCCGCCGCGTCCGGCGCCGCGCGTGTGGGTCCCGCGCTCTCCGCACCTGTTGTCGCGGCCCCCGCATCCCCGCCGCCCGGGCCCCAGTCACCGACTCCCGCACCGGCGCCCCGCCGGCGCCGGCTCACTGTGCCGGTGCTGCTGCTCATCGTGGGTGTCTCGCTCGTCGGCGTCGCGGCGGTCTTCTTCCTCCTGCTCGCCTGGTTCGTGGCCGGCATCGCGTTGCGCGCGGTGATCGTGGCGGCGATCACGCTCCTCACGATCGGCGGCGCGTCACTGCTGCGGCGACAAGGCCTCACTGCCACGGCGGAGGGCGTCGCGGCACTCGGCGTCGTGCTGCTGGGACTCGACGCCTGGGCGGTGTACGCCAACGATCTGTTCGGCGCGGCGAGTTTCCGACCGGCCGTGTGGACGGGCATCGGCGCCTTCGCGGTGGCGGTCATCGGCCGCGCGTGGGCCCGCATCTCACGTCTGCGCACTCCCGATCTCGCGGCATCCCTCGCACTCCCCGCGGGGATCGGGTTCCTGGTCGGCGGCGCCGTCGCAGTGCCGCCGCCCGAGGCGCTGATCGCGGGACTCCTCGGCGCCGCGGTCGGCGGGCTCGCGCATGCGCTCCCCGCGCCCGCATCCTCGGCACGGTCGGGCGAGACCGGCGCCGTCGAGCGCTTCGTGCTCGCGATCGTCGGCCTGTTCGCCCTCGCGGTGGGCGCGCTGCTGACGCCGCTGTTCGCCGAAGGGATCGGCGCAGCCGTCTGGGCCAACGCCGGCGTGGTCGTGATCGGCTCGGCGTACGCGTTCGTGCTGCGCCCCGCCGCATCTGAGCGCGTCGCCGGCGCGTGGCTCGGCGCCGCGGCATCCGTTCTGGCTGCCCTCTCCCTCGCGACCGCCGGGTGGCAGCTCGCCGCCCGCAGCGATCTGCCCGTGTTCGGCGTGCTCGTGGCGCCGGTCCTGGCGGTCGCCACGGCGGTCGCGCTGGATCGTCTGCGGGTGCGGCTGCCCTGGCTGGTTCCCGCCGCCATCGCCGCCGGGGTGGTCGCGGTCTGCTCGCTCGCCGTGCACATCCTGATGTGGTCGACGCGAGCAGCGCTCGCGATCTCCGGCAACTGGTCGCTGTGGCGCACGCCGGCGTTCGAGTCCGCCGGCGGCTCGCTCGAGATCCCGCTCCTGGCACTCGTCGCCGCCGCGGTGCTCAGCGTGCTCCTCTTCGTCGCGCCCGCGGCACGACGAGACGCCGTGCGCCACCTCCGCCCGATCGTGGGCACCCTCCTGCTGACCTCCGCCGCGGGCCTCACCCTGATCCCCGCGGCGGCAGTCGCGGGCGGCGTCGTCGTGGCGGCCGCATCCGTCGTCGCGATGCGCCGCCGCGCCGACACGACGGGATGGGTCGTCGCGGGCTTCATCGGCGCCGGCACCGCGTACCTGACCGGCCTGTCGGCGATCTGGCTGTGGGTCGCCGCGGTCGCCGTCGCCTCGCTGCTGCCGGTGGCGCACCGGCTCGCCGCGCGCGCGGCCGGCGGGCTCGCCGTGGCCTTCGCCGTCCTTCCGATCGGCGTGCTCGCGGTGTCCGCGACGATCGCGCCGAATGCGCTGTCCGTGCAGCTCGGCGGCGCATCGGATGCCGCCGCCGCGGGCTGCGCGTTCGTGCTGCTGCAGTGGGTCGCCCTGGTGGCGGCGCTCGCCTCGTTGCTCGGCTGGCGCGACGCCGCATCGCGCCGGGCGCTCGCCCTCGCGACGACGGTGCTGCTCGCCGTCTCCCTGCCCGCTGCGGCGGCACTGGGCACCTCGCCGCTCGCCGAGCGCGCCCTGCTCGAGCCGGGGCTGGGCATCGCACGAGCGGCCCTGCTGGTCGTCGCGTTGATCGCGCTGACCGCGCGACACCGTGAGAGCCCGGTCGCCTGGGCGAGCGCCGCGTTCGTCGCGCTCGCCGCGGCATCCGGCGCGGTGGCTCTGCTCGCCCTCATCGTCGCGCCGCGGTTCGCCGCTGCGCTCGTGACGGCCGCGGTCGCCGCGGTCGTCATCGCCGGCGGTGCGGCCCTCGCGCTCCGTGTCCGCGTGCCGCGTGTGCGGCTCGCGGCGGATCTGGGCGCGGCGGTCGTCATCCTGCTGGCGGCGTGGCCGACTCCCCTCCCGGGCGGTCGGGTGCTCTTTCCGATCCCTGCCGAGTGGCGCGGGACGTTCGTCGCGATCATCGCGATCGCGATCGGCGCCGCATCCGTCACGCGGGGCTGGCGCGCCCAGCGGGCCGGCGGAGTGCCCGTGACCGCTGCGCCCCGACGCCTCCTGGCCTGGCCGGCGTTCGCGGGAGCGACCGCCGCGCTGTGGCTGTGGCTCGGGTCGGCATGGCCAGACGCCGCTCTGGAGGCGTACGTGGTTCCACCGGCCGTGGGCCTCGTCGCCTTCGCGGTCCTGCTGAGCAGACTCGGCCGCATCCCCGAGGCAACGGTGGCAGCGGCGGTCGGTGTGGGGGTGGGACTTCTGCCGCTCGCGGCCACCGCACTGAGCGCGGACGCGACGCGCGGAATCGTCGCGGCAGCGATCGCCGCGGCCGTCGCCGGCGCGTCGGCGTTCCTTGCGCGCCTTCGTTCGTCCGCCCCCGGGCTCGCCATGGCCGCTACGGCGCTCGGTGCGCTGCTCCTGGCGACCAGCGGCCTCGTCGTCACCGGACCCGAGGTGGCGGGCCTGTGGGCGGCGGCCGCCGTGGCGGTCACGCTGATCGTCAGTGCCGGTCTCGCACGCGAGGCCTCGGCCGCCGCGGTGAGCGTCGCGACCGTGGCCGGACCCGTTGCGACCTTCGTGGCCGCAGCCGCCGTCGTCATCGCCGTCGCGACGCACGGCTCGTTCGCTGTCGGCCTGACCCTCGTCCTCGTCCTGCTCGCGCTGCACCTGGTCTCCGCCGGTGCGCACCGGGTCCCACTGACGCCGGCACTGCGCTGGACGACGTGGGCCGTCGCGCTGGTGGCCGGCGCCCTGATGTTGGCCGGCGGAGTGTTCACCGAGGTCGAGCCGGCCTTCGCGCCCGCCGGCGTCGCGCTCGCGGCGGGTGCGGTCGTCGCCGCGCTCCGCGCCGACCGCACCAGTCCCCTCGAGAGGACCGCCTGGCTGGCGGGCCTCGCGATCACCGCTCTGCCGAGCGTTCTCGCCCCCGTCGAACCGCTGCGCACGTGGCTCGTGATCTCGCTGGCGCTCGCGGCCGCCCTCATCCTCGTTCTGGCTCCCCTGCCCGACATCGGCCGCCTCAAGACGCCCTCCGCGCTCGTACTCCTCGTCGCGGTCTGGGCGATGGCGGTGCGCAGCGCGGGAACGGATGCGACGGCACCCACGATCGCGTCTCTGGTCGCCGGTATCGGCACGGTCGCGGTGGCGGTGGGTATGGTCCGGATCGGCGCGCGGGCGGGCGTGCCCTCCTCCGTCGCCGCGGTCGGCTCGACCTTCGTGGTCGCGAGCGTCGCCCTGCGGCTCGACGGGGCACCGGCGACGACGGCCGTGACGATGATCTCCGCGGCGCTGGTCGGTGTGGCGTCCGCCCTCGTGCTCGGACGCGAGCGCTGGCGGGGCGTCGCGGCGGTCGCGGCGGTCGCGAGCGCGGCGACGCTGGCCACGGCGGCGGGAACCCGCATCCTGCTCCTGACGGATCTTCCGGGCGCGCTCTTCACGATCGAACCGGAGATCTGGACTCTCGCGGCGTTGGGGCTCGTCACCGCCATCGCGGTCGCCGCGCTGCGCACCCGTTCCGGCAGCCATGTCGACATCGCCGCCATGATCGTGCTCTCGGCAGGGGTGGGCGCGTTCACGATCGCCGAGCTCGCCGCGTTCGAGGGCGCGCAGTTCACGCTCCGCGTCCTGCTGATCATGGTCACGCTCAGCGCGGCGGGAACCGCGGGGTGGGCGCTGCGTCGCCGGAACGGCCTCGTGCTGC
Organism: Microbacterium sp. SORGH_AS_0428; assembly: GCF_031453615.1. Taxonomy (NCBI): domain Bacteria; kingdom Bacillati; phylum Actinomycetota; class Actinomycetes; order Micrococcales; family Microbacteriaceae; genus Microbacterium; species Microbacterium sp. SORGH_AS_0428. Next base: position 1,824,000 of record NZ_JAVIZT010000001.1, read on the forward strand.
TGGGCGCCGCCGGCGCCTTCGCCCTCGTCACCGCCGCGTCGACGGCACCCGCGGTCATCACGATGATTGAGGTCATCACCGCGCCGCCCGCCGTCGCGGGACTCGCGGTGGGCATCGCCCGGATGCGGGCCGAACCCGCGCGGCGCTCATGGCCCGCGCTCGGAGGCTGGCTCGCCCTGCTGACGCTGCCGTCGCTCGCGTACGACATCGACCCGGACGCGGCACTGTGGCGCGTCGTCGCACTGGGTGCCGTGGCCATCGCCCTCGTCGTCATCGGAGCGGTCCGTGCTCTGCAGGCGCCGCTCGTGGTGGGCTCGGCGGTCCTGCTCGTTCACGCGATCGCCCAGCTGTGGCCCTGGATCGCCGCGGCCTACGTCGCGTTCTGGTGGCTGTGGCTCGGACTCGGCGGAGTGGCGCTCATCTTCCTGGCGGCCCGCTACGAGAAGCGGATGCGGGCCCTCAAAGCGGCCTTCGCCGCGGTCACCGCGCTGCGCTGAGTCCGGGACCGGCGCCGCGCCCCCAGCGGAACGCCGAGACGGTGGGGTCGCCGGGGATCCAGAAGCGCCACGGGAACTCGTCGCCGCCCGCGACACCCGCCACCCCGACGCGCGGGCCGGTGGCGATGTCCCGGCGCGGGCTGGCCGGCAGGAGGAGTCGGGCGCGTGCGCCCGCCCTCATGCCGCCGGTCACGGCGTCGATGCCGTCGTGCACGGGATGGCGGAGGCCCGAGGCATCACCGAGACGCCCCGGCCCGCGGGCCAGGTCGCGGTCGTGGCGCACGACACCGCGCTCGCTGCGGCGGCGACGGGCCGCATCCGCGCCCTCGACGACCTCCGCGCCACGCAGGAGCACACCGCCGGCGACCCCCGCGGGCCCGCACACCACGTTCACGCACGAGTGGATGCCGTGGCTCAGGTACACGTAGAGGTGCCCGGGCTCGCCCCACATCGTGGCGTTGCGCGGCGTCGGCCCCATGCGGGCGTGTGAGCCGGGATCGGGGACGTCACCGGTGCCGCGGCCGTGGTACGCCTCGACCTCGCTGAGGCGCAGCACGACGCGTTCGCCGTCCCGTTCGGTCTCCAGCAGCGCGTCGAGCAGAAGCGGCGCCACCTCCACCGGTAGGGCGCTGAGCACCTCGCGTGTGGCCAGCACATGGGTCGTCATCGCAGCGGGACCCGGCACCAGGAGATGTCGAAGGCGCCGAGGCTGGACACCTCGGTCTCGCTGTCGAGATCAAGGATGTGGGTCTCGACCGTCTCGGGAACCGGCAGGGCGTAGCTCGTCACGTAGGGGTTCTTCGCCGCATCCGGCTGCACGAGCACGGCCGCGTAGCGACCGGACGGTGAGACGCAGGTCTGCAGCAGCGCCGAACTCGCCGCCACCGTGAACACCGGCTTGGCGTGGCCCTCGCCGTCGACCAGCAGGAGCGAGGAGCCGGCACCGTTCGGGTCGGTGTACTGACGCAGCGTCCGGTCCCCCGTCAGCGGCACCACGCCGCCGAGATATCCCGTCGCGTCCTGCGCCGAGACGAGCGGTTCCTCCGAGCCGTCGACGAGCGAGATCGTGACCAGCCCGTCGGCGCGGAGCACGATCGCGGTGGTCGAGCCGCGGGCGATGCCCTCGATCTGCGCGGCCGCCCCCAGGTCGACGGGGTTCGCCCCCGACGGCGGCGCGAGCAGTAACCGGCCCTGGAACGAGAGCATGAGGATGCTGTCGGTGTCGGGGACGAAGCTCCACTGCGCGACGCTCGCCGGCTCGCCCGACACGTCGATGCGGGTCGGCGGGGTGTCGGCATCGGCAGGCTTGAGCGAGGCGGTGTAGAGCACGCTCGCCCGCGCCCCCGCGGCCGACATGTCGGGATCCGTGTAGGTGTAGCCGATGGTCTCGCCGCGGTCGGCGGTCTGCAGGTCCTGAACGGGTCCCGTGCCGGGCAGGGGCAGCGAGCGTTGTCCCGTTCCGTCGGGGTCGGTCACGATGAGTTCGTTCGAGCCGTCGTCGTCCACGACCGACATCACGAGATGCGCGCTCGTCGCGCGGAAGTCCTCGATGTGCCGGTGCGTGAAGACGGGGACGGCGTCCTCGCCCGACAGCGACGTGCGAAAGACCGTGTCGTTCTCGCCGTCGTCGCCGCGCTGGAGCAGATACACCGACAGCGGCGGGGTGCGGAAGCTCTCAGTGAGCGTGACGGCCGCATCCGATCCCTGTCCCGTGACACCCGAGACGGTGACCGTGTAGTCGGTGTCGTCGCGCAGGGGCAGCGTGAAGCGCACGCCGATGCTGCGACCCGACGTCTCGACGGCGAAGTCCGCCACCGGGCTGACGGTCACCTGCGACGGGTCGATCGAGGTGAGCGTCTGCGTCGTGGTGAGGATCAGGCGTGAGCCGGATGTGGACACCGCCGCCTGCGAGTCGAACTGTACGTTCGTCACCCGCGGCCCCTGCAGGGTCCCGACGGCCCCCGCGGCGGCGCCCGCGAGCGCCAGCACGGCCAGCACGATCGCGAACGCCCCGAGATACGCGCGGATGCGGCGGCGGCGCGCCTGCTCACGCCGCGAGGGGCGCTGAGCGTCAGTACTCATACGGATCGCTCGGCTCGTCGATCGGCGTGACCTGCTCGGCGACGATCGCCAGCTGCCCGGATCCGGTCGCGCGCACCGTGCCCGAGACGGTGACCCACTGTCCGGTGGACGGCGCGGCCGCATCCGCCGAGATGGCCAGACGCGCGGGCTGCGCGTCGATCACGCAGTGTGTGATGACCAGACGGCTCAGATCGAACCCGCCGTCGATGTCGCCGCTGACGAAGCCCGTCAGGGTCACCGCGTCACCCTCGAACGCGTCGGGGTTGGTGGCCGTGGCGAACACCGCGGCCCAGTCCCCCACCCCGAACTTCGACGTGTCGCCGGTGGAGGCGAGCGAGACCACATCCGATCCGGCGAACAACGGCGGTGCGCCGACGTCACGGGATGCGGCGAGCTCCGCAGACAGGGACGCCGGCGGAAGCGCCAGCATCGTCACCACGACGCCCGAGGCGAGCACGCCGCCGGCCACCGCGGCCACGGCTCCCGCCGACACGCGGCGTTCGTGCCCGTGAGGCGGGTGATCCTCATCGTGGGCGTCGCCGTGGTCGTGACCGTGGTCGTCCTCCGCACCCAACGGCAGGACGAAGCTCAACGCCGTTCCGACGAGCACGACGACGGCCATGCCGATCGCGAACCACGCGCCGTCCGGGTTGATGTACAGGCCGATGCGACCGGTCACGGCCAGCACGAGGGTGATGACGGCGAGGGCTGCGGCGAGCCCCGCGCCCAGCCAGCGGGTGAGAACGCTACGCAAGGAGATTCACCACCGCTCCGAGCGCGAAGGCGAACAGCAGCACGGTCGTGACGATCCCGACGAGCGCGCGGGTGGTGAACGTCGTGCGCAGCAGAGCGATCATCTTCACGTCCACCAGCGGACCGGTCACCAGGAAGGCGACGAGCGAGCCGGGGGTGAACGTCGAGGCGAACGAGAGCGCGAAGAAGGCGTCGATGTTCGAGCAGATCGAGACGACGATCGCGAGCATCATCATCGCCACGATCGACAGCACGGGGTTCGAGCCGATCGCCAGCAGTGCGTTGCGGGGCACGAGCACTTGCACCGCGCCGGCGAGCGCGGAGCCGATGACGAGCGCGGGCATGACCGCGCGCAGCTCGACGAGGAACTGCGCGAGGGAGCGGCGCCCGCGGCCGCCGCGCTCGTGCACGACGACCTCGCACGTCGCGCGGAAGCGATCGGTCAACAGCGCGTCGGGCGCCGGGTGGCGGCTGTAGAGCCAGCCGATGAGGTTCGCCACCGCATAGCCGCCCACGAGGCGCGCGATCAGGATGCCGTCGCTGAAGCCGAAGGCCTGGTGCGTCGTGATGATCACGATGGGATTCACGATCGGCGCAGCGATCAGGAAGGTCATGGTCTCGGAGACGCTGAAGCCGCGCATGAGCAGGCCGCGCGCGAACGGGACGTTGCCGCATTCGCACACCGGCACGATCATGCCCAGCAGCGACAGCACCGCACGCCGCGCCCAGGCGCGACGCGGCATCCACCGCTCCAGGACCCCGGCCGGCAGCCACACCTGGACGAGGATCGAGAGCACGACGCCCAGCGCCACGAACGGCAGCGACTCGATGAGCACGCTGAGCGCGAGGGTGACTCCGTCCTGCAGGCGCGTGGGGACGTCCGCCGGCAGCAGGTGCGGCACGAAGATGTAGATCGCCGCCATGACGACGATGAGCGCCAGTCCGAGACTCAGCGCCACGGACGTACGCGAGCCGGACGAGCGCCGCGGCGACGCCGACCTCGCGCGCTCGGTGCGACTAGTCGTCACGCTCATTCGTCCGGGCGGCGGTGCACGCACCGCAGAGCCCGAAGATGTCGACGACGTGCTCGGCCGAGGTGAAGCCGTGGCTCGCGGCCGTGCGCTGGGCCCACTCCTCGACCTCCGAGGCCTCGATCTCGACGGTGAGACCGCACTGCCGGCAGATGAGGTGATGGTGGTGCCCGCTCGTCACGCAGGCGCGGTAGAGGTTCTCGCCCTCGGGGCTCTGCAGCGAGTCGGCGTCACCGCCGGCGGCCAGCCCCGCGAGGGCGCGGTAGACCGTGGCCAGGCCGATGCCGGTGTTGTCGTCGCGCAACCGCGCGTGCAGCGTCTGGGCGCTGACGAAGCCCTGCGCGTCGGAGAGGGCTTCGCGGACGCGCTCGCGCTGCCAGGTATTGCGCTGAGCCATGCCCGAATCCTACCCGCGCACCCTGGCAGCGGGCCGGGCGCTGTTCTCAGACGGCACGCGTCATGCGGTCGCGGCGTGCGCCGATCGCGCGACAGACGATGTAGATGACGAAGGAGATCGTCGTGATGTACGGGCTCACCGGCAGGGTGCCCGCCACCGCGAGCAGGATCCCGCCGACGGCGGAGACGACGCCGAACAGGGCCGCCCACAGCGGCACGGCGAGCGGGCCGGTCGAGATGCGCATCGCTGCCGCGGCGGGGGTCACGAGCAGCGCGAGTACGAGCAGGGCGCCGATGATGTGCACGGCGACGGCGACGATGAGCCCGAGCAGCAGCATGAAGGCGAGCGAGACCGCCCTCGTGGGCACCCCGCGCGCGGCGGCCGACTGGGGATCCAGCGAGTCGAAGCGCAGCGGGCGCCAGATGAGCAGCAGGCCCACCAGCACAACGGCGGCGATCGCGATGAGCGCGCCGAGCTGCCCCGTCTGCACGGAGACGATCTGCCCCGTGAGCAGGCTGAACCGGTTGGCGCTTCGTCCGTTGTACAGCGAGAGGAAGAGGATCCCGAGGCCGAGGCCGAACGGCATCAGGACACCGATGATCGAGTTCCGGTCACGCGCGCGGGAGCCGAGCCAGCCGATGAGCGCGGCGGCGATCATCGAGCCGACGATGGACCCCGTCACGACGTCGAAGCCGAGGAGGAGGGCGGCAGCGGCGCCGGCGAAGGAGAGTTCGCTGATGCCGTGCACCGCGAAGGCCATGTCGCGCTGCATCACGAACACGCCGACGAGACCGCCGACGATGCCGAGGACGGCGCCCGCCCACACGGAGTTCTGGACGAGCTCCAGGATCTGGCCGTACTGGGCCACGCCTCCGAACAGCGCGTCGCCGACGTCGCTCCAGTTCATGCGTGGTCCTCGGGGTCGTGATGGTGGTGGTGCGACTGCTCCGCATCCGGCGCTCCGACGACGACGAGGCGCCCGCCCGCGCGGAGCACGTGCACGGGAGCCCCGTAGAGGTCGCTGAGCACGGCGGAGTCGAGCACCTGGTCGGGGGTGCCGAGCATGAAGGTGCCGCCGGCGATGTAGAGGATGCGGTCGACGGTGTCGAGCACCGGATTGATGTCGTGGGTCACCAGCAGGACGCCGGCCTGACGCTCCCGGCGATGCCGGTCGATCAGCGACACCACGGCCTGCTGGTTCGCGAGGTCGAGACTCGTCAGCGGCTCATCGCACAGCAACAGGCGCGGGTCGTCGGCGAGCGCCTGCCCCACGCGGAGCCGCTGCTGCTCCCCGCCCGAGAGGAGCCCGACGGGACGCTCGGCGAAGGTCTCGGCGCCCACGGCGGTGAGGAGCTCGTCGACGCGCGCTCGGTCGCGACGGCGGGAGATCGGCAGACCGAATCGGTGGCCGTCCACGCCGAGCGCGACGACGTCGCGGCCGCGCATCGAGGTGTCTCGTGGCAGCGGGCGCTGCTGGGGGATGTAGCCGATGCGCCGGTTGCCCGCCCGGGTGACCGGCGCCCCGAGAGCGGTGATGGTTCCCTCACTGAGCCTGTCGAGGCCGAGGATCGCCCGCAGCAACGTGGTCTTTCCCGCGCCGCTGGGTCCGAGCACGGCGACCAGCTCGCCGGGCGCGACGGTCAGATCCAGCCCGCGCCACAGCTCGCGTCCGCCGCGCCGGAGCGCAGCGGACGCGATGACGAGCGGGTCGCGCTCGGCCGTCACTTGTCGAGGGCTCCGGCGAGGTCCTCGATGTTCTTCTGCATCCACTGGATGTAAGTCTGGTCGTCCGGACGCGTTTCCGTGAACTCGAGCACCGGAATGCCCGCGGAACCCGCCGCGTCGATGATCTGCGTCGTCTCGGCGCCGCCCGCCTGCGCGTTCGCGATGACCACCTTCACCTCGCCCGACTTGACCTCGTTGAGAGCCGCCAGCAGCACGGCCGCGGGCACGTCCTGACCCTCTTCGACGGCCTCGCTGAACTCGTCCGGCGTGGCGTTCTCGAGTCCGGCCGCGGCGATCAGGTAGCCGGGCACCGGCTCGGTCACGAAGACCTCGGCACCGCCGTGGGCGGCCTTGATGTCGTCGAGGGACTTCTCGAGTCCGGCGACCTGCGCGAGGAACGCGGTCGAGTTCGCCTGGAACGTGTCCGCCTTGTCGGGGACGAGACGCGAGAGCTCCTCGGTGATGGCCTCGGTCACGTGCTCGATCGTGTGCGGGTCGTACCAGACGTGCTCGTTGAAGCCCTCGATGTGGTCGTGGTCGTGCTCGAGCTCGGAGTGCGGGCTCGCCTCGAGCTCGTCCGTGTCGTGCTCGGTCGCCTCGGTGCCCTGCCAGCTGTCGGAGTACTCGGCGGCCACGATCACCGGCGCCTCGGACTTGCTCGCGTCGATGAGCGAGTCCATGAACGCGTCGTACCCGCCACCGTTCTGGATGATCAGGTCGGCCTTCTGGACCGTCAGCTGGTCGGCCGCGGTGGCCTCGTAGTCGTGGGGGTCCTGCGCGGCGGACGAGATCACGGGCGTGATCGTGGCCGCATCCCCCGCGATCTCCTCGGCGATCTGGCTGTAGACGTTCGTCGAGGTGACGATGGTGATCGCGCCGTCGGAGGCGGAGCTCTGCGACGGCGCGGCCGTGGCCGACGCGCATCCGGCGAGCGTGAGGGCGGCGCCGGCGACGAGGGCGGGCGCGAGGAGAAGTCGGGTCTTCAGGGGCATGGCGGTCACTCTACGCCTACTGATAATCGTTATCAAACTCGGTACGGGCGCTTCCCCACGTCCGGCGCGCCCGGCCCCTGCCCTTGCCGCCCCTGTGCCCTCCCTGTGCCCGAGTTGCGTCGCATGTGCGCAGTTGCGCCACTTCTGCGCACATGCGCCAGTCATTGACAGGCGCAGTTGCGCAGAAGTGTGGCCCCTGCACGGGTTGGCGCCGGACGGATGCGGTGAGCCAGCCGCATCCGCGTCGATACGGTGGCGGGATGCGCTCCCTCATCCGCCTCGACGACTGGACATCCACCGACATCGAGCAGGTCTTCGCCCTCGCCGACGCGTACGGGACGGGGCGCGGGCCGAAGACGTCCGGCTGCGCGGTGATGTTCTTCCCTGCGACAAGTCTCCGCACCCGCGTCACGTTCGAGCGCGGTGCGGCGCTCATGGGACTGCAGCCGGTCGTCCTTCCCGAGTCGACGCTCGACAAGCCGGAGGCGCATGCGGACGTCGCGAACTATCTCGCCGGCTGGGCCGACCTCGTCGTCGCGCGTCATGGCGACATCGGCGTGCTGGAGGCGCTCGCGGACCCGGGTGCGCTTCCGATCGTGAACGCGATGACCAGCACCAACCACCCTTGCGAGATCCTCGCCGATCTGTGGATGCTGCGACAGAACCGCGATCTCGCTGCGACACGCTTCCTGTTCGTCGGGCCCGACGGCAACATCTCGCGCGCGTGGCAGGAGGCCTCTCGCGCACTCGGGCTCGACCTGGTGCAGTGTTCCCCGTCCGAGCTGCGCACACCGGGCGCGCGATGGGTCGAGGACCTCGCTACCGCCATCCGCTCCGCCGACGTGATCGTGACGGATGACCCCGCAGACCACGCGCGGATCCTCGAGCCGTATCGGATCACCGCATCCCTGCTGGATGCGGCGTCTCGCGGTGTCCAGCTGAACCCGTGCCCGCCGTTCATCCGCGGGCGGGAGGTCAGCGAGGACGCGGTGGCGCATCCCGCTTTCGTCGGTCACGCGTTCAAGCGGGCGCTCCTCCCCGTGCACCAGGCCGTGATGGCCTCCTGCCTCGGGCTCGGATAGCCGGCCTCGCTGCGGGACGAGTGCCGGCTGGGCCGCATCCGCCACACTTCTGCGCAGGTGCGACAGGAGATGACTGTGGCGGATGCGGAAACCTGTCGCATCTGCGCATGTGCGACGCAACTCGGGCACAGGCGGACACCCCACCGCGGACGGGACCCCCGCCCCGGACACCGCCGCCGCGGACGGGACCCCGAGCAGGAGCACGGGCCGGGCGCGGGGTCACTCCACGAGGAGGGCGGGCTCCTCGAGGACGGCGGCGACGTCGGCGATGAATCGGCTCATGCCGTCGCCGTCGATGACGCGGTGGTCGAACGAGCCGGACACCGTGGTCACGAAGCGCGGGCGCACCTCGCCGTCCACCACCCACGGCTTCTGACGGATCGTTCCCATCGCGATGATCCCTGCCTCGCCCGGGTTGATGATGGGGGTTCCCGCATCCATCCCGAAGACGCCGATGTTGGTGATCGTGATGGTGCCCTGCTGCTGGTCGGCGGGAGGGGTCTTGCCCTCTCGCGCCGTGAGCGTCAGGCGCTCCAGGGCCTTCGCGAGCTCGCGCATGCTCAGGTTCTGGGCGTCCTTGATGTTCGGGACGATGAGTCCGCGCGGCGTCGCCGCCGCGATGCCGAGGTTCACGTAGTGGCGGAGGTTGATCTGCGCACCGTCGTCACCGTCGACCCAGGCGGCGTTGACCATGGGCGTGCGACGCACCGCCCAGATGACCGCGCGGGCCATGATCAGCAGCGGCGAGACCTTCGTGTCGGCGTAGTCGGGCGACGCCTTCAGGCGCTTCACGAGCTCCATCGTGCGCGTCGCGTCGACGTCGGTCCACACCGTCACGTGCGGCGCGGAGTAGGCGCTGCGCACCATGGAGCCGGCGGTCGCCTTGCGCACGCCCCGCACCGGGATGGACTCCTCGCGCGGGTCGGCTTCGGCGACGGATGCGGCGACCGGGATCGTCTCCTCGCGTACCTCGGGCCACTCGGGCGTCTCGATGTTGCGGAAGACGCTCGCCTGCGACGCGTGCTTCACCACGTCGTCGCGCGTCACCTCGCCACCGGCGCCGCTGGGCGTCACGGCGGAGAGGTCGACGCCGAGGTCGCGAGCGAGCTTGCGGATCGGCGGCTTCGCCACGACGCCGGCGGCGGATGCGGCAGGTGCCGCGGCGGGCTTGCGGCGGCGCGAGGTGACAGCACCGGCGGAGCCGTAGCCGACGAGGACGGAACCGCCTGCCTCGGGCTCGGCCGCGGAGGCCGGGAGTCCCGGGTCGCCGGGGGCGGGGACATCGGATGCGGGAGCCGCCGCATCCGCGATCGTGATGATCGGGGCACCGACATCGACCGTCTGCCCCTCTTCGACGAGCACCTCGCCGACCACGCCGGCGAAGGGCGAGGGCAGCTCGACGAGCGACTTCGCCGTCTCGATCTCGACGATCACGTCGTTGACGGCGACGGTGTCGCCGCTCTTGACGTGCCAGGTGACGATCTCGGCATCGGTGAGACCCTCGCCGACATCCGGGAGGTGGAAGGTCTGCGTGCTCATTGCGGTTCCTTTCGCCGGTTCCTCACCCTCGAGACTGGGCCCACGCGTCCAGAGGCTCCGCGGCAGCGTAGCGGCCGTGGAGTGGACGTGGGGACATGTTTGCGACGAGATCACGGTCGTTACCCGTGATCTCGTGCTCGAAATGCAGTCTCGCGGTCATGAGGGGGTGAGGGGCGGGGATGTGGGGATGAGGGGGACGGGGTCAGTAGGCGAGGGCGCGGTCGACGGCCTCGAGGATGCGGTCGGCGTCGGGCAGGTACTGCCCCTCGAGCTTGGCGGGCGGGAAGGGCACATCGAACCCGGAGACGCGCAGCACCGGGGCCTCGAGCGAGTAGAACGCGCGCTCGGTGACGGTCGCGGCGATCTCGGAGCCGAGCGAGGTGAACTGCGGGGCCTCCTGCGCGTAGACCATGCGGCCCGTGCGGGCGACGGAGTCGAGGATGGGGCCGTAGTCCACGGGCGAGAGGGAGCGCAGGTCGATGACCTCGCAGCTGGTCCCCTCGCTCTCGGCGAGCGCGGCCGCCTGCAGCAGCGTCGAGACCATGGCTCCGTGTCCGACGAGCGTCACATCGGTGCCCCGCCGCACGATGCGGGAGGCGTGCAGGGGCAGCGCACGAGCCGAGAGGTCCACCTCGCCCTTGGGCCAGTAGCGGCTCTTCGGTTCGAGGAAGACGACCGGGTCGTCGGAGGCGATCGCGTCCTGGATCATCCAGTACGCATCGTTCGGCGTAGACGGGCTCACCACGCGCAGGCCCGGGGTGTGCGTGAAGTACGCCTCGGGGCTCTCCTGGTGATGCTCGACGGCGCCGATGTGCCCGCCGTACGGGATGCGGATGACCACGGGCATGCGCAGCGCGCCCTCGTGGCGGTTGGTCAGCTTGGCCAGCTGCGTGGTGATCTGGTCGAAGCCGGGGAAGACGAAGCCGTCGAACTGAATCTCGCACACGGGGCGGAACCCGCCCATCGCGAGACCGATCGCCGTGCCGATGATGCCCGACTCGGCGAGCGGGGTGTCGATCACGCGGTTCTTGCCGAACTCGGCCTGCAGCCCCTCGGTGACGCGGAAGACGCCCCCGAGCGGGCCGATGTCCTCGCCCATCAGCAGCACGCGGTCGCTGTCGCGCATGGCCTGGGCCATGCCCGCGTTCAGGGCCTTGCTCATCGGCAGGGTGGTCATCTCGCTCATGCCTGACCTCCCTCGAGGGATGCTTCGTACTCGGCGAGCCAGCGCTTCTGCTCGGCGACGAGCGGATGCGGCTCGCTGTACACGTGGTCGAACATCATGTCCGTGCCGATGGATCCGAGCGCGACCGTGCGGGCGCGGACGTCTTCGGCGTAGTCGGCGGCGGCCGCATCCACGTCGGCGAAGAATGCGTCCGACGCGCCCCGCGAGCGCAGGTAGGCCGCCATCCGGGCGATCGGGTCGCGCTCGGCCCACGACTGCTCCTCCGCCGAGGTGCGGTACTTGGTCGGGTCGTCGCTGGTCGTGTGCGCACCCATGCGGTACGTCATCGCCTCGATCGCGCGGGGTCCGCCGCCGGCGCGCGCCTCATCGAGGGCCTGGCGGGTGACGGCGAAGCTCGCCAGCACGTCGTTGCCGTCGACCTGCACGCTCGGCATGCCGTAGCCCTCGCCGCGAAGGTAGAGCGGCGCCGAGGCCTGTGTGGCGACGGGGACGGAGATGGCCCACTGGTTGTTCTGGAGGAAGAACACCTGCGGCGCGCGATAGCTCGCCGCGAAGACCATCGCCTCGTGCACGTCGCCCTGGCTGGACGCACCGTCGCCGTAGTAGACGATGACGGCCTCGTCGCGATCGATATCGCCGCTGCCCGTCTTGCCGTCGAAGACGAGGCTCATGCCGAAGCCCGCGGCGTGCAGCGTCTGCGAGCCGAGCACGAGCGTGTAGATGTGCGTGTTGCCGTTCTTCGGGTCGTACGGGTTCCATCCACCGTGCGTGAGTCCGCGCATGAGCCGCACGATGTCGATCGGATCGACGCCGCGGATGGTGCACACGACATGCTCGCGATACGAGGGGAAGAGGTGGTCCTGGGCCCTGGCAGCATGGGCGGAGCCGACCTGCGCGGCCTCCTGACCCCAGCTGGGCGGCCACAGGGCGAGCTGGCCCTGACGCTGCAGGTTCGTCGCCTGCCGGTCGAAGGCGCGCACGACCACCATGTCGCGGTAGAAGGTCTCGAGCTGGGCGTCGTCGATCGCGGCGACGGCGGCGAGGTAGGGCTCGGCGGCGGGGGTCGGTGCGAACGATCCGTCCGCTGCCAGCACCCGCACCATCCGCGCGTCGTCGTCGGCCGGAGAGAGAGCGTCGGGCGAGGTCACGGGCTCTACGCTATCTGCTGGCGGGATGGCCCTCTGGGAGGTCGCGCACAACGGATGCGGCAATTCGTAGGATCTGCTCGACAGACTCCTCTTCGCCGATCGAGATCCGCAGGCCGTCTCCCGCGAAGGCGCGGACCACCAGGCCGCCCTCGTCGAAGGCCGCCGCAGCGTCCGTCGTGGCCTCGCCCGTGGCGAGCCAGACGAAGTTCCCCTGCGCATCGGGAACCCGCCATCCGGCGTCACGGAGACCCGCGACCACGCGGTCGCGGCGCTCGGCGATCACCCGCACGCGCTCGAGCAGCTCGGCGTCGGCGTCGAGGCTCGCGAGCGCCGCCTCTTCGGCGGTGGCGGTGACCGAGAGCGGGATGGCGACGGCGCGCGCCGCATCCAGCACGCGACGGTGGCCGATCGCATATCCGATGCGCAGCCCCGCAAGCCCGTAGGCCTTGGAGAAGGTGCGCAGGGCCACGACGTTCGGGCGGGTGACGCCCGTGCGGCGGAGGCCGTCGACCGCATCCGGCGCCGTCACGAACTCGGCGTACGCCTCGTCGAGGATCACGAGCACGTCGGCGGGGACCGCGTCGACGAAGGTGTCGAACTCGTCCTGCGTCACGACCGGGCCCGTGGGGTTGTTCGGGCTGCACACGATGACGGCGCGGGTGCGCGACGTGATCGCCGCGGCCATCGCGACCAGGTCATGACGCCCATCGGCCGTCAGCGGCACCTCGACGCGGTCGGCACCGGCGACCGTGACGAAGCTCGGGTACGCCTCGAAGGACCGCCACGCGTAGACGACTTCGTCGCCGGGGCCCGCGACTGCGAGGACCAGCTGCGAGAGCAGCGATGCACTTCCGGCACCGATGTGCACCTCGTCGGCGTCGACGCCGTAGCGCTCGGCCAGACGCACGCGGAGCCGGGCCGCGGTCGCGTCCGGGTAGCGGTTCACCGTCTCGGCGGCGCGGAGGGCGGCCAGCACACGCGGCAGCGGCGCGAAGGGGTTCTCGTTGCTCGAGAGCTTGAACGCATCGGCGCCGGCGGGCTTGCCCTGTCGGTAGACCGGCAGGGCCGCGATCTCTGGGCGCACACGAACGGGAATCGGCTCTGTCACACCGAGAGTCTAGGAGCGCGGATGCGGGGCGCGTGCCACACTTCCGGCATGGGCTTTCTCATCCGCGTCGTGGTGAATGCGTTCTCGATCTGGGTCGTGACCCTCATCCCGGTCCTCGGCGTCAGCGTCATCGCGTTCCCGCCGGGCGGAACGCTCGAGATCGTGCTGTCACTGCTGATCGTGGCGCTCGTCTTCGCGCTGGTGAACACGATCGTCGGATCGGTCGTGAAGGTGATCGCCTTCCCGCTCTACGTTCTGACGCTCGGCTTGTTCTCGCTCGTCGTCAACGGCTTCCTGCTGTGGCTGACCAGCTGGATCACCGAGTTCTGGGATTGGGGCCTTCGGGTCGAGAGCTTCTGGTGGGGAGTCGTCGCGGCCCTCGTCATCGCCGTCATCAACGGCATCTTCGGCGTCATCCTGCGCCCGAAGCGACGGGACTGACCGCACCGGCGCGGCGTCTGGGCGCGGCGTCGATCTGACGCGCCCCGAACTCCTGCGTCGAGATGAGACGGGCGCCCTCGAGCTCGGCCATGCGATCGTGCACCTCGGCGACGCGCGGATCGGCCGAGGCGTCGACGAGCCCCGCGGTTTCTGCGTAGGCGGTGAGGTGGTGCGCGGGCAGTCCGAGATCCTGCGGGCCCGGCGCGGGGTCGACGACGCGCGTGGCGACGAAGCTCCCCTCCGCCCCCACGCGGGCGGCGAATCCTCCGCCGGCCAGCATCGCCACCGGGTCGTCGCCATGCCGGAGGTCGACGGCGATCGCCTCGGGGCCGGGGTCGGCGGCCGTCGGGGAGCCCGCCGTTCCGACGACCCGCACGTCGTAGTCGCCGGTCGCCGCGACCTGGCCCACCAGCATCCCGCCCTGCGAGTGGCCGTACAGGTAGAGCGTGTCGCCGGGTTGCACACCCGCCTCGGCGAGCATCGCCGTCAGCGCCAGGTAGGCGTCGGACTGCTCGCCGCCGTACCCCTGGACGTTCGAGACCATGTCCCACACCTCGTCGCCCCCGAGCCCGCTCGTGCCGGCCACGTACACGGCGTACGCGGTGCCGGATGCGGTCGCGTACTTCTCGATGCGCACCCGCGCCTCGCCGCCCTGCGGGATCCGGCCGAGCGCCGGTGCGAGTGCCGCGGGGGCTGCAGCCGGACGCTCCGCCGGGGGAAGCGGCACGATCTCGGGCACGGGTCGCCCCGTCGGCGACAGGTGCGTGCCGAACGGGATGCGGCCGCGGACCGCGGTGAGGCGCGCGATGGCCGCCCCCGAGGCCAGGCTCGCCCCCGCGAGGAAGGGCATCAGCAGGGTGAACCACGCCCAGCCGTCGCCGAGGCCGGCATCCGCTCGCAGCAGCTCCGTCGCCCCGGGGTAGGCCCGCTCGATCGCAGCGATGCCCTCTCGAGCGCGCGCGACGGCATCCGCGTCTCCTGCGGCGGATGCGAGAGCGGCCTCGGCCCGCATCTCGGCGAGCTCGTACACCGCCGCGCACATCAGCAGGCTGTCCTGCTGCTCCCGCGCGCGATCGGCCAGCGCGCCCACCTCGCGCATGCGGTCGTCCTGGGTGAGCCCCAGCACCGGCAGCATGTGCGCGCTGATCCGCGCATCGGCGCGGGCGATGTCGGCGACGGCCTCGTCCAGCCGCGCCGCCGCCCCCACGAGCACCGCCGCCGCATCCCGCAGCCGCGCCGTGTCGACGGCGACCGCCCCGCCGGAGGAGATGCCGACCTCGTCGCTCACGACGACCACCATCCGAAGAGGTTTCCGCCGCCCGTGACCAGGGCTTGACTGCGGATCTCGGCGATCACGTCGTCGAGCGCGAGCAGGCGCCGACGCTCGTCGGCGAGCCCGGCGGCCCAGGCGTCGTGCGCGAGCTGGAAGGCGCGCATCGCGGGCGAGGCCCAGGCCGTCGCCGCGGCGAGGCCCGTGGCGTCGCGGATGACCGACTCGATGAGCTCGACGGCTGCGAGCACGTCGCGCCGTGCCGCATCGAAGGAGAAGACGACATCGTCGAGGGTGTCTGCCATTCCCCGATGCTCGCCCCGTGTCACAGGGGCGCGCGGCGGCCGCATCCGGTCCGAGGATCGCTCGCCGCAAGATCGCGGCTGTGCAGGAGAGGTCGTCGGGACCACAATGGACCCATGCCCGCGTCCTCGCCGTTCCGCGTGGTCTTCGTGTGCACCGGGAACATCTGCCGATCCCCGATGGCCGAGATCGTCTTCCGCTGGTTCGCCGAGTCGGTGGGTCTCGGCGACCGCGTGGTCTCCACGAGCGCCGGCACCGGTGACTGGCACGTCGGCGAGCCCGCCGATCCGCGCACGGTCGAGGCCCTCGAGCGCCACGGGTACGACGGCCGGCATCACCGCGCCCGGCAGTTCGACTTCACGGACTACGAGCGCAACGACCTGGTCATCGCCCTCGACCGGTCGCACGAACGCAACCTGCGCGCGTGGGCGCGATCGGAGAACGACTCGGACAAGGTCGTGCTGCTGCGTGCGTTCGACCCGCAGACCGACGACGGCCTCGACGTCCCCGACCCGTACTACGCAGGCCCCGAGGCGTTCGACGAGGTGCTCGCTATGATCGAGAGCGCGTGCCGGGCGCTCTTCCGGCAACTCGAACCCGCCATCCGCTCCGCGGGATGACCCGCGCGGCCCACCGCCCTCGACGGAGTACCGTGTCGAACTTCCCCGCCCAGCCGCTCAGCCCCCTCGACGGCCGCTACCAGGCCGCCGTCTCCGCCCTCGGCGACTTCCTTTCGGAAGCGGGACTCAACCGCGCCCGCGTCGAGGTCGAGGTCGAGTGGCTCATCACCCTCACCGACCGGGGCCTGTTCGGACAGTCGCCGCTCTCGGACGCCGAGAAGGACTCCCTCCGCGCGCTCTACCGCGAGTTCGGTCAGGCAGAGATCGACTGGCTCGCCGAGCGCGAGGCCGTCACGCGTCACGACGTGAAGGCCGTCGAGTACCTCGTGCGCGATCGCCTGTCCTCCCTCGGACTCGACCGGATCGCCGAGCTCACGCACTTCGCCCTCACGAGCGAGGACGTCAACTCGACCTCGTACGCCCTCACGGTGCAGCGCGCCGTGACGCAGGTGTGGCTGCCGAAGCTGCGGCAGGTCATCGAGCGCCTGCGGGCGGTCTCGGTCGAGCTGGCGGATGCGGCGATGCTCGCCCGCACCCACGGCCAGCCCGCGACGCCCACCACGATGGGCAAGGAGATCGCCGTCTTCGCGTGGCGCCTGGAGCGGGTGCTCGCACAGCTGGAGTCCTCGGAGTACCTGGCGAAGTTCTCCGGCGCGACCGGAACCTGGTCGGCCCACCTCGCGGCAGATCCGGATGCGGACTGGATCGAGATCTCCCGCGGGTTCGTCGAGGGTCTGGGTCTCGGGTTCAACGAGCTCACCACCCAGATCGAATCGCACGACTGGCAGGTGGAGCTCTACGACCGCGCGCGGCACGCGGGCGGCATCCTGCACAACCTCGCCACGGATGTGTGGACCTACATCTCCCTCGGCTACTTCGCCCAGATCCCCGTGGCGGGCGCGACCGGTTCGTCGACCATGCCGCACAAGATCAACCCCATCCGCTTCGAGAACGCGGAGGCGAACCTCGAGATCGCGGGAGGCCTGTTCCAGACCCTAGCCGCGACCCTGGTCACGAGCCGCCTGCAGCGCGACCTCACCGACTCCACCACGCAGCGCAACATCGGCGTCGCGTTCGGTCACTCCCTTCTCGCGCTCGACAACCTGCTGCGCGGGCTCGGCGAGATCTCGCTCTCGCGCGAGGTGCTGCTGGCCGACCTGGACACCAACTGGGAGGTGCTCGCCGAGGCCATCCAGACCGTCATCCGCGCCGAGGTCGTTGCGGGCCGCTCGCAGATCACCGACCCGTACGCGCTGCTGAAGGAGCTCACCCGCGGCCACCGCGTCGGCGGTGCCGATCTCGCCGAGTTCGTGCGCGGCCTCGACATCGGCGACGCAGCGAAAGAGCGCCTGCTCGCCCTCACGCCCGCCACCTACACGGGCCTCGCCGCTTCCCTCGTCACCGGCGCCTGACCCGCGCGCGGCGGAGCTCGCCGCATCCGGGGCTGCGCCTCATCGGGGGCTGCGCCGCATCCGCCACCACGGCATGGGACCCGTCCCCTCTCCCCACGCGAGACTGCATTCCCAGCACGAGATCACTGTGTTTACCCGTGATCTCGTGCGAGAGATGCAGTCTCGCGGGATGGCAACGTCGCGCGCGAGCGGGCCGAGCCCGCGGGCGCTAGGCGCGGGGAGGGGTGTCGCCGTCGGCGGAGTCGGATGCGGGGCCGTCGCCGGATGCGTCCTCGGACTCTTCCTTGGGCAGCAGCACCGCGCGATCGACCGTGCGGTTCACCTGCGCCGGGTCGACCGCGAGCATGAGCAGGGCGATGATCACGAGCGTCGCGATGAAGGTGATCCCCGCGACGATCCCGCCGACCATGAGGGCGTGCCCCGACTGTCCGGCGACGCGGTTCTGGAAGAAGCCCATCGAGATGAGCGTGACGATTCCGGCGAAAAGGGCGGCCGCGAGAGCGAGCCCGATCAGCTGAGCGGGCTTCATGAGGTCGCGACGGGTGGGCTTGTCTGTCATGCCGCCTCCTCGGGCGCGGGGGCGGGCTCGCGGCGCGGGGAGAAGCCCGCGATCCCCAGGTAGACCGCGACGATCGCCGCGTAGCCGCCGAAGAGTCCGACGGCGATCGTGATGCCGGTGAGCGTGAAGGAGCCGGCCTCTTCGATGCTGTACTGCAGCGCGTAGGCGGGCTGGACGGCGAGGGTGCCGAGCGCGAGCAGCACACCCACGACGCCCACGGTCAGCCCGTCGCGTGCCTCGGAGCGCGCGACGCTGCCGCGCTCTGCGGCGCGCAGGCCCCGCAGGCCCGCGATGCCCTCGATGAGGCCGGTCACGAGCGCCCACGAGATCACGATCACGAAGAAGGCCAGCGTCGTGCGCAGGGTCGGGATGCCGGACACACCGCCCGCGATGAGGGTCAGAGCACCCAGCACGATGGGCAGGCGGCGCTGACCGGGGCCGTACACGAGCCAGGCCGAGAGCAGCCACACGATCGCCGACGCCATCGCGAAGCCGCTGAAGACCGAGAGCCCCACGGCCGCGGAGTGGTCCGGCGAGAACGTGATCATGACGGCCGCGACGGCCGCGAAGAGGGCTCGAACCAGCTGGAGGTGGCGCGGCTCGAAGGCGCGCGCGGAAGAACTGCTGGTCATGGCTCGACTCGTGAGGGTGGGTACGGCGGCGGAACGGATACCTCCAGTCTAGGTCGTGCTGATGAGGAGCCTGCCGTGAACGGACGGCGACGGCCGCGCGCGCGACACAATGAGGTGTGCCGATTCTCAACAAGGACATGACGCTGTGCATCTCGCTGGCCGGGCGACCCTCGAACATCGGGACGCGCTTCCACAACTACCTCTACGACGAGCTCGGCCTGAACTTCGTCTACAAAGCGTTCACGACCGATGACATCCGGGGAGCCATCACGGGGGTTCGCGCGCTGGGGATCCGCGGCTGCTCCGTGTCGATGCCCTTCAAGGAAGCCGTGATCCCGCTGCTCGACGAGATCGAGCCGTCCGCAGCCGCGATCGACTCTGTGAACACGATCGTCAATGACGGCGGCCGCCTGTCGGGCTCGAACACCGACTACGAGGCCGTCGCGCAGCTGCTCGCCGAGCATGCCGTCGACCCCACCGCATCCGTACTCGTGCGCGGATCGGGCGGGATGGCGAAGGCTGTCGTCGCGGCGTTCCACGGTGCGGGCTTCCTGGACCTCACCGTCGTCGCCCGCAACGCCGAGGCGGGGCAGGCGCTCGCGGAACGCTACGGCTTCCGCGCGGTCACGGAGGATCCGGCGCCGGGGCACGCGGTCATCGTGAACGTGACCCCGCTCGGCATGAACGGGGCGGATGCAGACGCGCTCGCCTTCAGTACGGCGCACATCGAGGCCGCAGAGCGTGTCTTCGACGTCGTCGCCTTCCCGTCCGAGACTCCCCTCATCCGTGCTGCGCGCGAACGCGGCGTCGCCGTCATCACGGGCGCCGAGGTCATCGCGCTCCAAGCGGCTCGGCAATTCGAGCGCTACACGGGCGTGACACCCACACCCGACCAGGTCGCGCGGGCCTCGGAGTTCTCGCGCGCCTGAGCAGACCAGACGGCCACGCACCGCGGATTGGCCCTCCTGGCGAGAAGCCCTGCGCGGGCAGACTCGGGGAATGACCCGATCCGCCGCACCCGGACTGCTCTGGGGAGCGCTCGGCGTGCTGGCGTTCTCGTTCACGGTGATCTTCACCCGGATCGCCGTCACCGCCCTGTCCCCGTTGTTCGTGGGAGCAGGGCGCGCGGTCGTGGCCGCCGCCCTCGCCGCCGTCGCCCTGGCCGCGACCCGGTCGCGTCTGCCGCGCGGCGGACAGTGGATGCGGCTGGTCGTGGTGGCCGGCGGCGTGGTGGCAGGCTTCCCGCTGCTCACGTCCTACGCACTCACGGTGGCACCGGCCAGCCACGGCGCCGTCGTGATCGCGCTCCTGCCCGCCGCGACCGCGGTCGCCGCGGTGCTGCGCGCCGGCGAGCGCCCCGGACGGACGTTCTGGCTTCTCACCGCGGCGGGGGCCGTCGCCGCGACGGTGTTCGCGGTGATCGGCAGCGGATGGGACGGCTTCCACTGGTCGGACCTGCTGCT
Source organism: Microbacterium sp. SORGH_AS_0428 (assembly GCF_031453615.1). Classification (NCBI taxonomy): domain Bacteria; kingdom Bacillati; phylum Actinomycetota; class Actinomycetes; order Micrococcales; family Microbacteriaceae; genus Microbacterium; species Microbacterium sp. SORGH_AS_0428. The sequence continues at coordinate 1,844,240 of NZ_JAVIZT010000001.1, forward strand.
GCTCGGGGCGGTCGTTGCGGCCGCCATCGGCTACGCGGAAGGCGCGCTGCTGGCGCGTGAGCTCGGCTCCTGGCAGACGATCTCGTGGGCGCTCATGGTGGCGGCCCCGGTGATGGCGGCGTTGACAGCGGTCGCGGCCGTCGCCGATCCACCGACGGCGTCGCCGGGTCAGTGGGCGGCGTTCGGCTATCTCGCCGTGGTCAGCATGTTCCTCGGCTTCTTCGCCTGGTACCGGGGGCTCGCGATCGGGCCCATCACGCGCGTCAGTCAGTTGCAGCTGGTGCAGCCGGTGCTCTCGATCGTGTGGGCGGCGCTCATCCTCGGCGAGCCGCTCACGTGGGCGACGGTGCTCGGAGGAGCCGCGGTCATCCTGTGTGCGGCCGGCGCCGTGCGTAGCCGCGCACGCTGACCGGCTGGCATGATCGCCTCGTGGCGACGCGCGTCGAGGGTCCGGATCTGGCGACGATCGCGCAGCTCCGACGAGCGCGCGACCGCATGGACCGCGACTACGCGAAGCCGCTCGACGTCGAAGCGCTGGCGCGCAGCATCCCGATGTCGGCCGGTCACTTCAGCCGCCAGTTCCGCCGCCTGTTCGGCGAATCTCCCTACCAGTACCTGATGACCCGGCGCATCGAGAGGTCGATGACGCTGCTGCGCCGCGGCGATCTCAGCGTGACCGAGATCTGCTTCGCCGTCGGCTTCTCGTCACTGGGCACGTTCAGCACACGCTTCACCGAGCTCGTCGGCGTTCCGCCAAGCGTCTACCGCACGCAGGACCCGCCGTTTCGCGAGGGGATGCTGCCGTGCATCGCCAAGCACCTCACACGTCCGGTCAGGAATCGAGAAGCGTGACGGATGCTCGGCGCCCTAGCGTGAGCGGCATGGACATCACGATTCACTCCAGCTTCCTGCCGCACACCGATCCGGAGGCGTCACTGGCCTTCTACCGCGACGTGCTCGAGTTCGAGGTGCGACTCGACGTCGGCTACGAACAGATGCGCTGGATCACGGTCGGGCCCGCCGGACAGCCCTCGACCGCCATCGTGCTGCACCCGGCGAGCGTGGGGCGCGACCTGTCGGACGAGGAGCAGGAGTTCCTGCTCGCGCTGATCGCCAAGGGCAGCTACTTCGGCGTGAACCTCGCGACCGACGATCTCGACGCCGTCTTCGCGCGCGTCGAGGCTTCGGGGGCCGATATCGTGCAGGAACCCATCGAGCAGGACTACGGGCTGCGGGATGCGGCGTTCCGCGATCCCGCGGGCAACCTCATCCGCATCCAGCAGAACAAGGAGCAGCAGGCATGAGCACAGGATTCTCCGCGCAGGAGCGCGAGGCCATGAAGCAGCGGGCGGCCGAGCTCAAGGAGATGAAGGGCGTGAAGGGCGCCGCCAAGCGGGCGAAGGAGTACGACGCCTGCCTCGAGGCCATCGACGCCCTCACCGGATCCGACCGCCAGATCGCCGAACGGCTGCACGTGATCGTCACGGAGGAGGCACCGGAGCTCGCACCCAAGACCTGGTACGGGTTCCCCTCCTACGCCAAGGACGACAAGGTCGTGGTGTTCTACCAGCCCGCCTCGAAGTTCGAGACCCGCTACGGCTCGATCGGCTTCAATGAGACCGCGGCGCTCGACGACGGCGAGATGTGGCCGACGTCGTTCGCCGTGCTGGAGATGACACCGGCGGCCGAGAAGACGTTCCGCGAACTCGTGCGTCGTGCCGCCGGCTGACGTCTCAGCGCCGCCTAACCTTCGTGGTGCCGACGCGGGGCGGGGAATAGCCTGACGGCGTGAGCGAATCCGCCGATTACGGGGTCCACCCCGACGAGCCGCACCGGCAAGGCCTGTCGCAGCGCCTGAACTGGTTGCGCGCCGGTGTGCTGGGCGCCAACGACGGGATCGTCTCGACCGCCGCCGTCGTGGTCGGCGTCGCGGGGGCCACCTCCGAAGTCGCCCCCGTCTTCCTCGCCGGCACGGCCGCTCTCGTCGGCGGCGCCATCTCGATGGCACTCGGCGAGTACGTGTCGGTGTCGAGTCAGCGCGACTCCGAGCGCGCGCTCATCGCGAAGGAGACGCGCGAGCTGCGCGAGCAGCCCGACGAGGAGTTCGAGGAGCTCATCGGGCTGTACCGGGCGCAGGGGCTCAGCGAGGAGACCGCGACCCGGGTCGCGACGGAGCTGACGGCGAAGGATGCGTTGAAGGCCCATCTGTCGGCGGAGCTGCACATCGACGCCGACGACGTGGTGAGCCCGTGGCACGCGGCCCTCGCATCCGCTATCGCGTTCTTCGTCGGTGCCCTGCTTCCGATGGCCACGATCCTGCTCGCGCCGCATCCGCTGCGCATCGCCCTGACCTTCATCGCGGTGCTCATCGCCCTCGCCGTGACCGGCTATGTCGCGGCGTGGATCGGCGGGGCGAACCGGCCCCGCGCGATCGCACGGACGGTGATCGGCGGCGCGCTCGCCCTCGTGGCGACCTACGCGGTGGGCAGCCTCTTCGGCACCACGGTCGGCTGATCTCTGCGGGGACCGGTACTGTCGGGGCAGTCGACCGAGGGGGAGAAGTGACCGCATCCGATCAGCCGATGCGCCGCCGCAAGCCGAAGCTGGATGCGTGGGGCACGACCGGTGTCGCCATGGCGGCGATCGCCATCCTGCCGACCCTCGGCATCTTCCTGATCGGCTTCATCCCCGACATGAACCCCATCTGGTGGCTGGGGATCCTGCTCATCCCGATGCTCGCCGTCATCGGCGCGGCCGTGCTGCTCCTGGGCGTCGTCGGCGCGGCCGTCGGCGCGCGGCGCGACACCTCCTACGGACTGTCGGTCGCCTCGATCGTGCTCGGCATCGTGATGATCGCCCCCATCGCCTGGCTCTGGTTCAGCGGCGCCTGACGGGGCTCCCCCGCATCCGTCTGTCGGAGATTCGCGCGAATGTCGGAGGATCCCCGCCGGATCCTCCGACCGGAGCGCTTTTCTCCGACGCAGACGTGCGCGCGGCCCCCGTCAGCCGGCCGTCAGTACTCGGTCCGGTCCCGGCGCTCCGGCGCGGATGCGGGCGAGGGCGCACAGGCCGAGGGCGATCGCCGCGATCGCGGTCAGCACGCTGGTGCCCGCCGCGAGCAGCAGCACGATCGCCGCGAGCCCCAGCAGCACCGCGTGACAGATGTGCGCGACGGATGCGGTGGGTCGCGGCATCCGGCGCCGTTCGAGACCCGCCAGCGCCCACGCCACGACGGCCGTCAGCGACAGCGCGACGACGAACCACGGCACGCGGGTGAGCCACCACGCCGGGCTCGAGGGGTCGGGCAGTTCGAGCCCCGTGGTGAGGGCGACGAGCGCCGACGCCCCGGCCATCGCGAGCAGCACCGGCATGTGCCAGAGGTAGATGGTCATGGTGCGGGCCGTCACGAATCCGGTGAACGCCGCCACCGCCGGACGCCGACTCGCCGCGGCGAGCGGTGCGCGAAGGAGTGAGAGCAGCGCGGTCTGGGCCGTTCCCACCAGCAGCAGCGCGACGGTGGGCGGGTTGAGGTTCTCGTAGAGATCGGGCGAGAAGACGCCGCCGACCATGCTCGCCGCCAGAACGGCGACCGCCACGACGCCGATGCCGACGCGGGTGCGGCGGCGCAGCGCGTCGATCGTGCCGTCGGCCATCACGAAGCCGAGCTGCTGCAGCGCCAGCCACACGAACGCGAGGTTGAGCATGCCGATGGCGTCGATGCCGGTGGCCGCGCGCATCGCGTCGACGGCACCCGCGGCGGCGACCAGCAGCAGGATCGTCCGCAGCGGTGCGCGCTCGTGGGCGGCGAGCAGCGCGGGAAGCAGCGCCTGGCACAGCAGGAACACGGCGAGGAACCACAGCGGCTGCGCGTATCGGAAGCCGGCGATGCGCACGAGCTCGCCGTCGACGCCGGCGGCCAGGAGCGCGGCGAGCGCGACGGCGACGACCGCGAAGGTGAGAAGCGCCGGCACGAGCAGGCGATGTACGCGCGCAGCCACGAAGGCGCCTGCGGTTCCGCCGGTTCGACGCATCCGTCGATACGCGAGCGCGCCCGCGTAGCCCCCGATCACGAAGAACAGGGGCATGATCTGCGCGACCCAGGTCAGCGGGGCGAACCAGGCGGTGCCCTCGGCGGCGTTCGCGAAGACGGGGCCCGCGGGCGTCACGGTGACGCCGACCATGACCGCGTGCAGGAGCACGACGATGACGACGCAGATCGCGCGTGCGAGATCGATCCCGGTGTCGCGGCCCGCGGCGGATGCGGTCGCCGTCCGCGGTGCGGTGAGCGTGATGACCATGCGTCCTCCTCGAGTGGGTCTCGAGAAGGCTATGGATGCGGCCCGTGCTGCGGCATCACTCCCAGGGGTCGTCCTACCCCCTACCCCGGGGTGAGATTCAGGATGCGGGCTCGGCGAGGCCCGCGTCGTAGGCGAAGATCACGGCCTGCACGCGATCGCGTGCGCCGATCTTGCCGAGCAGCTTGCCCACGTGCGTCTTCACGGTCTGCTCCGCGATGAACAGCTCGCTCGCGATCTCGGTGTTCGACATGCCCTTCGCGAGCAGCACCAGCACCTCGCGCTCCCGGTCGGTCAGCTCCGCCAGCTGCGCTCCGCCCCGCGGCGCGCGCGGCTTCTGCGTCGCGAACTGCGAGATCAGACGCCGCGTGACGCGGGGCGAGAGCAGGGCGTCTCCGGCGGCGACGACCCGGACGGCCTGCACGAGCTCCTCGGGCAGTGCGTCCTTGAGCAAGAAGCCGCTCGCGCCCGCCTGGAGGGCGTCGTAGACGTAGTCGTCGATGTCGAACGTGGTCAGCATGAGGATGCGCGGCACGTGTGCGGCGGGGTAGGCCGGCCCGAGGATGCGGCGGGTCGCCGCGATCCCGTCGAGCTGCGGCATCCGCACGTCCATGAGGATGACGTCGGGATCGAGACGTGCTGCCAGCGCGACCGCCTCCTGCCCATCGGCTGCCTGCCCGACGACGCGGATGCCGTCCTGGGCGTCGAGCAGCGCGGCGAAGCCAGCGCGCACCATCGCCTGGTCATCCGCGATCAGCACGGTGATGCTCATGGGGACTCCTCGCCGGCGGTCGGCAGTGTCGCCGCCACCGTCCATCCTCCCGCGGGATCGGCGCCGACGGTGACCGTTCCGCCCAGCAGGGCGACGCGCTCGCGGATGCCGCGGAGCCCGTGACCCGCTCCGGACGCGTCGACCGTCTGCTCGGGCGACGTCGTGTTGTGCACGCGGATCGTGACCTGCCCGTCGCGCGCCTCGACCCTGACCTCGATGACCGCACCGGGAGCATGACGCACCGCGTTGCTCAGCGCCTCCTGCACGATGCGGTACGCGGCGATCTGCACGCCCGCGGGTGGCGGGGTCGTCATGACGGCGAGCGACAGGCCGACCTGCACGCCCGCGCGACGGACGCTCTCCACCAGGTCGGGAATGTCCGCCATCCCCTGCTGCGGCGCCAGCTCGGGGGCTTGCCCCTCTGTGCGCAGCACGCCCAGCAGTCGGCGCATCTCCCCCAGCGATGCGCGCGCCGACGCGGCGATGTCGTCGAACTCCTGCACCGTCTGCTCGGAGAGGTCGGCGAGGCGGTAGCGGGCCGTGGAGGCCTGCACCTGGATCACCGACATGCTGTGGGCGAGCACGTCGTGCAGCTCGCGGGCGATGCGGGTGCGCTCCTCGACGAGCATGCGCCGGGACTGTTCGGATGCGGTCAGCTCGCGCTCGCGGGTGAGCTGCTCGTTCAGCCGGATGCGGCCCGCCAGGAGCACTCCGATGAGCAGCACCGCGGTGGAGATCGACGCGGTCACGATGAGGTTCGCGGTGGCGGCGGGCGCCGCATCCGCGATGACGAGCGGCGCGACGAGCGAACCGAGGTTGCCGATGGCCCACGGCCATCGACCGAGTCGCCAGCCGTGCAGCGTCGTGATCACCAGGACGAAGACGAGGAAGGCGATCATCGCGGGCACCGACCACGGCCACGGCCACGCGCCGTCGTGCGGCACGGTCACCGTCAGCGGGAGCACGAAGGCCGTGACGCCGAAGACCGCGATGGCGGTGCGAGGGCGGGTGATGGAGATCCACGGCGCGGCGCACACTCCCGCGCCCAGGAGCATCGCAAGCGGCAGCGCGGTGCCGTAGAAGACGGCGTGCAGCGGCACGAGGACGCTGAACAGGGCGACGCCCGTGACGGCGAGCGCGACGAGCCCGAGGATCTGCGAGCGCGTGCGTGGCGCGGAGCGCGGGATCTCGGTCATGCTCTCAGTGTGGCCGACGCCGGCTCGTGCGCGATCGTCTCGGCCACGTCGCGTGCGCGGCGACGCAGCGCAGCGATGCGGTCGATGACGATGCCCACCCCGAGGGCGAGGACGACGCCGATCACGGCGCTCAGCACCGGCTGGTCGCCGAGCCACTGGCCGGCGAGGGTTCCGATGACGACGCTGTAGAGCGCCCAGCTCACGCCGGCGACGACGCTCAGCGGAGCGAAGCGTCGCCACGGGTATCCCAGCGCCCCGGCCGACATGTTCACGGCGACCCGCCCGACCGGGATGTAGCGGGCGCCCAGGATGAGCGGGGCACCCCGCGTGGTGAACGCCGCGCGAGCGCGCTCGAAGGCTCCCGCGACGCGGGGTCGCCGCATCCATCCGTACCGGCTCGTGCCGACCCTGCCACCGATCGCGTAGGCGATGTTGTCGCCGATCGCGGCGCCGAGAGCCGCCACGAGGCAGAGGGCGACGAGCGTAGGCACGTCTCCGGTGGCGGCGGCCACGGCGGCCGCGGCGACGAGCACGGTCTCGCTGGGCATCGGGGGGAAGAACCCGTCGATCACGGCCGCGGCGAACATGACCGGCAGCAGCCACGGCGAGGCGGCGGCCTGGAGGATGAGATCGGTGACGACGTCCACCCCTCGACGCTATGAATCGAGGCGACTGCCCCGCATCCCTCGGAAGTACCTCCCGCGTGATACCTCAGAGGGGTTCCTGCGCCGGTTGTCGCCCCCTCGGCTCCCGTCGGAGATTCGGCCCGATGTCGGAGGATTCCGGCCCGAACCTCCGACCGGAGGATGAATCTCCGACGCGCGAGCGCAGCGTCCGGCCGCGGCGGTCAGCCCGCCGCCACCCGCGCCACCTCGCGCGCGAGGTGCGGGTGCCACATCGCGCCCGTGGCGCTCATGACCGCATCCGCTCCCGCTTGTCGGTAGGCCAGATAGTCGGCGGGGCTCGTCACGCCGCCGGCGCCCACGATCGCGAAGTCGGCGTCGCGCAGTGCGCGGATGCGGGCGAGCCGGCAGGTCATCTCGAGTCCCGCCCACCGGATGGCGGCGCCGCACACGCCGGCGCTCTCGCGTCCGGGGCCGAGCGCGGGCGTTCCGGATGCGGTCACGAGCCGGGCGGGGATCGTGTTGACCGCCGCGTAGCCCGCCACGAACTCCGCGGTCGCGTCGACGAACCGTTCGAGGGCCGCATCCGAGTCGAAGTACGCGAGCTTGACGAGGAGAGGGACGTCGCCGATCTCGTCTTTCACGACGGCGAGGATGCGGCGCACGCGCGGCGTGTCGAAGCAGAGCAGGGATGCGGCGCCCTCGTTCGGGCACGACAGGTTGAGCTCGAGCACCGCGGCGCCGGTCTCGACGACCAGCCGGGCGGCACGGAGGTGATCGGCCACGAGCGCCAGTTCGCCGCCGGAGCCCCGGGTGCCCTGGAAGCTGCCGATGAGCAGCTGGCCGTCCCCCGCCGCGGCGACGGCCGCAGCCATGTCGGGTTGCCAGACGTCGGGATCGCGCGAGGGCACCCCGAACGAGTTGCTGATCGACAGCGGCTCGGTGAACTCGCCGTCCGCCCGGACGGTTCCGGCATCGCGGGTCAGGTCGCCGTCGACATGCACGGCGAGCACGTTCGGGAACGGGTTGCTGGAGTGCGCGCGCGTGCGCACCGTCTTGTAGACGGCGAGGTCGTACCCGTGCGCGAAGGCCGCCGCGACGAACCGCGCGTTCAGCAACGGCCCCGCGGGGATGCCGAACGGTGTGCCGACGGCCCGCCCGAGGAAGCTGTTCCCCGGGGCCGGAGGGGCCGCATCCGTCGCGGGTTCGGCGAATGCCCCGAACGGCCCGCGCGCGTAGTTCTGCTCGTAGGTCAGGGTCGGATCGTAGAAGGGGTGCACCGCCGACGAGCGTAAGCACCGGCATCGACGCAGCGACCCGGCGCGGGCCGTGAGAAGAGTGCGTTCTCCGTCTCGAGGGGGATCCGCGAGGCGGTGGCGCGCTCATAGGCTCGCGGCATGAGCGACCAGAAGCAGTCCTGGAACTCGACGTACGTGGCCGTGGCGATCCCGTTCCTCGCGATCGCGGTCACGTTCTGGCTGACGATGGACAACATCGCCGTCGCACTGCCGTTCTTCGTGCTCGCGATGAGCTTCTTCGTCATCGGCATGACATCCAAGGGCGGCGAGTCCGGCGAGTCGGACAAGCCAGCCGACACCGAGAAGGAGTGACGCGCGTTCAGTCCTCCGGCACGAGAGTGCCCTGATGGAAGAGCATGCGCGGCGTCCCGTCCGACACGACCCACAACGACGAGTGACGACTGACGGTCGTCGCCGCGCGCAGGCGGTACGTCACGAGCACGGTGTCGGGCGCGACATCGACGAACCGCCACTCGTCCGACGACGGGGTCTCCCGCAGACCTTCCGCCGCGAGTGACTCGAGGATCTCCGTTCGTGTCCAGTGGCATCCGGAGCGCCCGATCTCGGTGAAGTCAGGATGCAGCAGTCTCGCCGCCGCATCCCGATCACCGCGGATCTCACTCGAGAGCAGGGCCGTCTCCGCCGCTTGGATCACCGCGAAGCGTTCGTCTGAATCCGCCATGGCGAGAATCTAGCCCCGGCTGACACCCGCCGGGTCGTCGGCGAAGCGCGCGACGAGGTCGTACGCCTCGCGCGCCTCCCGCGTCCAGGAGGCGCCCGGGTACACGTGGAAGCCGTCGGGGGCGACGACCAGCCGCACGGGACTGCCGGCCCGGCTCGCCTTCTCGGCGAAGAGCTGTGCGTCGGCGAGGAAGATGTCGCGCCCGCCCTGGAACAGCAGGGTCGGGGGCAGGCCGGCGAGGCTGTCGAAGATCGGGCTGATCTGCGGGTCGTCGGTCGGCAGGGTCCCCGCCCAGGCGACGCCCGCCGCCCGCAGACCGGCGCAACGCAGCGACGGATCACGACGCTGCAGACGCGCCGCCTCCGGGTTGCGCATCGTCGGGTCGACCCACGGCGCGAGCAGGATGAGGCCGTCGATCGGGCGACGGCGTTCTTCCCGCACGCGCAGTGCCAGCGAGAGGGCGACGTTGCCGCCGGCGGAGTCTCCGGCGACGAACAACCGCGTGGTGCGCGGGTCGTCCGCGACGTTCGCGTAGACGGCATCGACGAAGGCTCGCGCCTGGTCGTACGTGTGCTCGGGGGTGAGCGGATAGTCGACGATCGTGACGGCAGCGCGCGTGCGCATCATCAGCCTGCGGATGATCCACCAGTGCGCCGTCGCGAGGGGATTCACGAACCCTCCGCCGGGGAAGTAGATCAGCTCGCGACCCGCCACGTGGTCCACGGGCTGCCATCGTCGGACGAGGCGGCCGCCGACCTGCTGCGCGGTCATCTCGCCCCAGCGCGTCGCGTCGCGCGGGACGGATGCGGGTGCACGCGCCGGATCGAGGGTCTGCAGGTAAGCGCTGCCCGAGAGGTCGCGCCGCGTCGTGCCCGCGGACAGCCAGAGCAGCCCGGAGGTGAGGGTCATCAGCAGCGTCACGTGCTCACCTTACGAGCCGGATCGGGTCCACCCCGGGCGCATCGGGCCGTCCTGCGGGTCCCCACCGGCCGTCGTCGCTTCCCGCGGAGCTCGCCCGACGACCCCGGCTCTGGTCATCGAGCGAGCGACGCGAGACGCGCCCCGGGTCGGCCCGCGTATGCCGCCTGTACGTCGACGACCCAGGTCACGCCGAAGCGGTCGGTGAGCATGCCGAACCCGGGGCTCCATGCGGAGGCGGCGAGCGGCTCGATGATGTCAGCGCCGTCGGCAAGACGCTCCCAGATCACCGTCATCTCGTCGATCGACTGACCGCGCACGGACTGGAAGAACGTGCGGTCGGTGAGGGTGACCCCGTTCGTACGACTGGTCGTTCCGCCATCCATGCCACCCGCATCCTGCCCGGGGATGTCGTAGGCCATGACGCGGAGTCCGTCGGCGCTCTCGAGCTGGCCGAAGACGACGCGGTCGGCACCGGGGACGTCTGCAGGCATGCCCATGTCCGCGTAGGTGGCGACGATGAGGTGGCCGCCGAAGACGGACTGGTAGAACTCGAGCGCCTCGCGTGCGGCGCCGCGGAGGTTGAGGTGGGTGGTGGTCGTGATCGTCATGGTGCGTCCTCGGTAGATGGGATGCGGCGAGCGCCGCGATCTCCACGATCGGCGATGTAGAGGACGCTTTCTGTCCGCTTCTCGACCGAGAATGAAAGCATGTCCGCGACGTCGTCCCGCATGCTCACGCTGCTGTCGCTCTTGCAGGCGCGGCGCGACTGGCCGGGCGGGGTGCTCGCCGAACGCCTGGACGTCACCCCGCGCACGGTCCGGCGCGACATCGAGCGGCTTCGGGCGCTCGGGTACGTGATCGACGCCACGAAGGGTCCGGACGGCGGATACCGGCTCGCCGCGGGATCGGAGCTGCCGCCGCTGCTCTTCGACGACGAGCAGGCGGTCGCGATCACCGTTGCCCTGCAGAGCGCTCCCGCGACGGGCGTGGATGTGGCCGACGCTGCCGCACGCGCCCTGGCCACCGTGCGGCAGGTCATGCCGTCGCGGCTGCGGCATCGGATCGACGGGATCCGCTTCACCGACACCGCGGTCTCGGATGCGGTCGACCCCGCCGTGCTGGAGGCGGTGAGCACGGCGACCGGGGACCACCGCGTCCTGCGTTTCGACTACCGCGACGAGCTCTCGCGCAACGCCGAGCCGCACGCCGTCGTCGCCCGTGGCGGCCGGTGGTATGTGGTTGCGTGGGATCTCGACGCCGCCGACTGGCGCATCTTCCGCCTCGACCGGATGACGCCCCGCATCCCGCTCGGTGCGCGGTTCACGCCGCGGCCGATTCCCCACGGCGATGCCGCGGCGTTCCTGTCGGCGCGGACCAAGGGATCCGACAGCCCGCAGAGGTGGCCCGTCTACGGCGAGATCCTGCTGGAGCTGCCCCTCCGTGCTGCCGCGCCGTGGCTCGGGGACGCGGACGGGGTCGACGTCTCAGAGACGACGTGCCGCATCCGCGTCGGATCGTGGTCATGGGCCGGAGTGCTGTCGTGGGTCCTGCGCTTCGATGCGCCGTTCACCGTGCTCGGCCCTCCGGAGTTCGCCGCCGCGGCACGCTCCCTCGCCGCCCGCGTGGCGGATGCGACGCCCGCCGGTCGTTGAGCGAGCACCGCGAGTCGAAACGCCCGCCCGTCAGGCAGGTGTGACCGGCTGGCGCAGGATGGTCCGCAGCTTCTCGGGCGCTGCGCGTCGCGGATCCCCCAGGTAGATCTCGTGGTGACGGCCGTTCCACGTGAAACCGCGTTCCGGCATGACCTCGTCGTGGAGGTGCGCCAGCACCGGCGCTTCGTCGTCGTAGGAGCCGATGTGGAGGGTCTGCAGGCACAGCCCTTCGGTCATCTCGAGGTGCCCCACCTGCGCAATCGGCGCGGCGGGCTTCTTCGCGGATGCGGCCGAGAGCCCCTCCGCGACATCCTCCGCGCTCACCGGGGCGGGCAGCGGGATCAGCATGGTCCAGTCCCAATCACTCTTGCTGCCCCGGACGAAGCTGGTGGGGTCGTCGCTCGACCACAGCCCTTCGAGGGGACCCACGACGAAGTCCGACTCGGTGCGTCTCTTGAACGCACCACGGACCTGGTATCCCGACACGTACAGCGCCTCGACCGCGGCCCGATACGCCGGCGCCGTGTTCGGGTCGCCGTGCCCGTCGATCGCGAGGTACTGCATCTGGGGAACATCGACCTGGACGAACCGGCCGGACGGAGGCGTGTACAGCGCCCCGAGATCCCGCTTGAGGTCGTACCGCATCCCCTGCTCCCTCGCTCCGGTCCCGCGGCGGCGATGTGCTCGCCTACCGAACAGTGTCCCGGACGGCGGGCGCGCAGCATCCGGAACGCGCCGGGTCAAAGTCTCAGTCGGCGAGCTGCTGGATCGAGTACTTCCGCTCGATCCCGGCCGTCGCAGCGCCCCACTCGCTCGCCGCGACGCGCTCCTGGTGGGCGCGGAACGCGTCCTCCGTCGCGAACAGCTCCGCCACATCCCACACCAGCGGGTCGTCCGTCGGCGTCACGTCGAACCGGATGCAGCCCGCTTCCGCTCGCGTGAGCTCGATGTGTCGCGGGAGCTGTGTCGCGACGATCGCCGCCTGCTCATCGTTCGCGCAGATCAGGATTCCGGTCAACTGGATGCGGGGCATCCGTCCATTGTCTCTGCAGTCCGGGATGACGACGCGTCGACGTCCTACGAGTTCCGATCCCGAGCGAGCAGCCGCACAATGGCCTGATGACCCGTCGTGCGAAGAAGCCCACCGCCACCATCCCGTGGATCGTGATGGTTCCGTTCGCGGTGTCGGGCGTCGTCCATCTCGTCCGGCCCGGCGTCTTCACGCCCATCATCCCCCGTGCGCTTCGGCGGTGGGGCAAGGCCCTGGTGCTCGTCTCGGGCGGCGCCGAGCTCGCGTGCGCGGTCGGCCTGGCCGTGCCGGCGACCCGAGTGGCCGCGGGTCGCGCGAGCGCGGTGGTGCTCGCGGCCGTCTGGCCCGCCAACGCGCAGATGAGTATCGATCTCGGGCGTCGTGCCGCTCGTCGGCGGACTCTGAAGGCCTGGGCCGCGTTCGCGGTGTCGGTGGTGCGGCTGCCGCTTCAGGTCACGTTGATCCAGCGGGCGCTCGGTCGCTCCCGCTGAGCTCCCCTCCCCGCGTCTTCGCAGGCACTCCTACCCGAGGTCGCCGAGGAGGCCGTCGAGCAGTGCGACCTGACGCTCCGGAGGGTAGGCGGCCGGGTCGAGCACCGCCTGGACCGTCAGTCCGAGCACGAACGAGTGCAGAGTCTGAGTCACGCGGTCCACCCGCTCGTCGTCGCGTTCGTCGGCGGAGAGGAACTCGGCGACGAGGCCGTCGACCTTGGCCCGGCTGACCCGGTAGCGTTCCGCATGCTCGGCGGCGTGGCGTTCGTCGGCGAGAGCGGCGTCCCAGGAGGAGATCCAGATGCGGTTCGACGTCTGCGAGACGTCGTCGAGCGGGAGCATGTCGAGGAGCGCGGAGCGCAGGTCCGCGGGGCCCCGGGTGGTGGCGGGCCGCTCGCGCGCGCCCGAGCGCTCGGCGAGCAGTTCGAGCGCGAAGCTCGTCAGTTCCCGCTTCGACGGGAAGTAGTGCGTGACGACGCCCGTGGTCGCGTCGAGTTCGCGGGCGACCGCGCGCATCGACAGGGCAGCGAACCCCGCGTGGTCCAGGACTCGCCACACCGCTGCCGCCACGTCCTCGCGCCGCTGGCGGTACGCATCCGATCCCGTCATCCGCTCAGTCTGGACGACATAACAGTCGTTATGCAACGCTGGTCCCATGTTCCGACACGAGCTCGACGCGAGCGCCTACCTGAGCCCCCTCGAGATCTGGCATGCGGAGGAGTTCGCCGCGCATCTCGACCGGGCGCGGGAGTTCATCCGCCCCTGGGTCGGGCCGTCGTTCGTCACGGATTCCGTCGAGGGCGCCGCCGCGACCCTGGCCCGCTACGCGAACTCGGCCGCCGCCGACGGCGGGCGTCTTTACGGCATCTGGGTCGACGGCGTGCTGCGCGGCGGCGTCATGTTCGTGAGCTTCAGCGCCGCCGCCGGAGTCTGCGAGATCGGATGCTGGCTCGAACCGGCCGCCGAGGGACGAGGGCTCGTCACGCGTGCGGTGGCCACGCTGCTCGACTGGGCGCTGCTCGAGCGCGGACTCAACCGGGCCGAGTGGCGGTGTCGCGCCGACAACGTCCGGAGCGCGGCGGTCGCAGAACGGGTGGGGATGCGGCACGAAGCCACCCTCCGCGGCGCCTGGCTCAACGGCGGTGTCTTCCACGACAAGCAGGTCTGGGCCATCCTGCGCTCCGAGCACCTCGCACGGCGTGAGGCGGGCAGCGCCGAGCAGCGGATGCTCCCCGGCTCTGGTCGATGCCGGACCCCCGGAGTACCGTCATCGCCATGACTCCAGCCGAACTCTTCCTTCACGCCGATGCCGCGCTGCGCGAGGTCATCGATCAGCTCGATCCCGCCGACTTCTCCGCCCCCGTGCCGAAGGAGTGGAGCCAGCTCGAGTCGCCCACATTGCTCGGCATCCTCGGGCGACATGCCTACGACGAAGCCTGGATTCCCGATGTCCTCGCCGGCCGCGCGGCCGCGGACGGCGACCCGTACGCCGACGCAGACCTCTTGGGTGACGACCCCGTCGCCTCCTATGACGACCTCAACGACGCGGCGGCTGCTGCGGTGCGATCCGGCGACATCGCTGAGACCTTCCGCTTCACCTACGGCGACTACCCGGCCGACGAGGGCTTCGCGCACCTCGCGACCTACCGGGCCTTCCAGGCGTACTCGATCGCGAAGCACTTCGGCATCCCGTTCCACCTCTCCGCCGAGCTGATCGCCGGGTTGAACGAGCACGTCACCCCGCACGCCGACGAGTGGCGGCAGTGGGGCGTCTTCCCGCCCGCCATCGAGCCGCCGGCGGACGCCGACGAGGAGACGAGGTTGCTGTGCGCGTCGGGGTTCTGGGTGGCCTGACGCCACGCTCCGCGGCGGGACACAGAGATGCAACCTTAGCGTCGCGCGACACGCGGTCCGCACAGCCAGGCGAGCACGCACAGTGCTCCCACGACGACGAAGGCCGCCGCGAACGCGCGGGGAGATGCGGCACCCCCGAAGGCAGAGAACACGATCGCGGTGACCGCAACGGCGACGGCGGATGCGGTCGCTTCCGCGATGGTCAGCGCCGAGCTGTTGAAGCCCTGATTCTCGGTGGTCGAGTACTCGAGGGCGAGCACGCCGAGCCGGGGGTAGATCAGACCGATCCCCGCTCCGGCGAACGCCCACCCGGCCACGACGATGACGGGCGTCGCGCCGGTCGACGCCGCGACGAAGAGGGAGGCGACGCCGATGGTGAGGCCGAGCGTGCCGAGTCGGGCGGCCAGGACATGGCTGATGCTCGGGAGTCGCCCCTGCACCCAGGACGCTGCCGACCAGCTCAGCGCAGCGACGGTGAGCGCGAGGCCGGCAACCGCAGCCGAGGTGCCGTACTGCGAGACCAAGAGCAATGGAACGTAGATCTCCGCCGCGAAGAAGGTGGCGGCCACGAGGGCGCGCATGAGCACGACACTGGGGAGCCCCCGCCGGGCGAGCGATGTACCCGCCGGCAACAGGGGACGAAGGGCGACGAGCGCGATGGCGGCCGCGATGATCGGCACGAGCCACTGCATCACTCCGCGCGACTCGGCGGCCAGGGCGATGACGAGGGCGGCGCATGCGACGATCACGGCCAGACCGAATCGCACGACTTCTGCGCGACCGAGCACGGTCCGATCCGCGGGCCCGTGCACGTCGCGCATCGCGGGGACGACGATCAGCAGCGCCAGAAGCACAAGCACCACGACGCCCAGGAACACCCAGCGCCATCCGACCGTCTCGGCAAGCACGCCCGCGATGACGGGTCCGATGAGGGAGGGGATGATCCAGGCAGCCGCGAAGCCGGCGAAGACCCTCGCTCTCAGCGCCTCGGGGTAGACCCGGGCGACGATGACGTACAGGGCCACGGTGATCGCCCCGCCCGCCAGACCGTGCACGAGACGACCGGCGACGAAGGCCCACATGCTCGGCGCCAGAGCCACCACCATGAGCCCCGCGGCGAAGACGAGCACCGAGACGATGAGCGCACGACGCGGATTCCCCCGATCGGACCAGATGCCGGCGAGCACCATTCCGACGACGCTCACCGCGACCGGCCCGGCGAAGGCGAAGGCGTACAGCCCGGCTCCGTCCAGTTCCTGACTGACCGTGGGCATCATCGTGGTGACGCCGAGCGCGACGAACGCGTCGAGCATCACGATGAGGAACAGGCCGATGCTCACCCACCGGTACCGCGCATCGAGCACGCCCCCTGTGCGGCGAGTCTCTTCGGCTAGGGGTGGAAAGGTTGCAGAGGCCGCAGCGTCATGCGTGTCGTCACGGTGGGGCGAGGTCATGTCGTCAAGCTAGGACCTCAACTAAGGTTGAGGTCAAATGACCGCGCACGGCCCTGTCCTCGGCGTCGGCGACGTCGCGCAGCGGAGCGGCGTCGCGATCTCGACGCTGCACTTCTACGAGCGGCAGGGTCTCATCACGAGTGAGCGGAGCGCGGGCAACCAGCGTCGCTACCGCCGGGATGTGCTTCGTCGCATCGCCTTCATTCGCGTCTCACAGCGCGTCGGCGTGCCTCTCGCGAACATCCGCACGGCGCTCGACTCGCTTCCGGAAGGCCGCACGCCGACAAAGAAGGACTGGGCCCGCCTGTCGCGGATGTGGCGCGAAGAGCTCGACAGCCGCATCCGTTCACTCGAACGTCTGCGCAACGACCTGACCGGGTGCATGGGCTGCGGCTGCCTGAGCCTGCGGACCTGTGCTCTTCAGAACCCCGCCGACGCCCTCGCGAGCGAGGGTGCCGGCCCCCGCCTCTGGGAGGGCGACGACGCGGGTAGCTGACCGCCGAAGGAGCACCGCCCGTCGTCTCCACCCTCTCGTGGCGTCGCCGCCTTCCGGGTGCGGGACCGGAACTGCCACTGTAGGTCCGCCACATACATCCAGATCGGGGTCTTTCTCGCCGGGGACGTACCGTGGGACCACTGCGTCAGTCCGCACTCTCCGGACGGTCCCGACGCGGTCAAACTGGTCTGCCTCTTCAGGAAGCGATTCTGGGCGGGTTTCGAACACGTCAGTTCAACGACGTCGGCAGTTCAAACCGCGCAAAGAGGCCGGGATCGAGGAACGACGTGATGCTGGCGATCAGCCCGTCTTGTGTATCCAACAACGTCAGAGACCACGCCTCGTGCGGACCGGCTTGATCCTCTCCGACATAGAAGGCGACAGCGGCTTGTCCGTTGGCGGTGAGCTCGCGAGTGCGCCAGCTTGGGCACAGCGTCATCGGGACGGCATGCGCGAAAGCTGCGACAGCATCTGAGCCGGCATACCACTCTGTAAGTGGCGGCATCTGCCACGTCGCGTTGGGGGCCAGAAGGTCGATGAACGCTCGTAGGTCGGAGTTAGTGAGCGCTTCGGAGAACCGATGGGCGAGGGAAATGGACGATTGCGACGGACGGGGCAGTGCAGGGACGACCGGTGAGGAATAACGTTTCGCTAGCGTTCGCCGGCCGCGCGCCAGAGCCGAGTGTATCGCTGTCGAGTTGGTCCCCATCGCTGATGCCGCGTCGGAGGCTGAGAAGCCGAGCACGTCGACGAGGAGGAGCGCAGCCCGTTCGTTGCCGCTGAGGAGCTGCAACGTTGCGACAAAGGCGAGTCTTACGTGTTCGGCGCGCTCCACCGAGTCTGCCGGATCGGGGTACGGTGTCAACCATTCGATCTCGGTGTCCGGGATTGCGTGGACGGTGGGCTCGGTAGCGGCGGGGCCAAGGTCGATCGGAAGTGCTCGTTTTCCCCGGGCTTTCGCTGTGTCCAGGCACGTCCGGGTAGCCACCGTGTAGAGCCACGTCCGAAGCGAGCTGCGTCCCTCAAATCGGTCGAACGCTGCCCAACCGCGCAGAAGTGCGTCCTGCAGAGCGTCGTCCGCATCGTGCACGGACCCGAGCATTCGGTAGCAGTGCGCGTGCAGGCCCGGGCGTAGTTCTGCCACGGCACGCTCGAATCGTTCACGAGAGTCCTCGTTGGCGCTCTCGCGCTCACCCGCGGGCGTGTCCAAGAAGTTCTGCGGCATGCGACGATTCTGCCCGCGCCGCGCAGTCTCACCTATCGACAGTGTCCCCACGACTCAGGAGAACCCATGCCGTTCGATCCCATCATGCTCGATCACACCTTCACCGCCCCGATTGGCGTGAACGTCAAGGGTGAGGTCTGGGCCTGCGTCGAGATGCCCGACTCTGCCGCGTTCTTCGGCACGGGCCGCTCTGTTCGGGTAGACCTCACTGTCGACGACCTGCCGCTGACAGACGTCGGAATGATGGTCACCGGGACGGGTGGTCACATGGTGTCGTTGAACGCTGCGTTCCGCCGCAAGCTCGGCAAGGACGTGGGCGACACCGTCACCGTCCACATCGAGCGTCGAGTCAAGTGATGAGCGTCTCCGCGCTCTGGTCGATGATCCACACCGAACGGCAGCGTCTCTACGACCAGACTCAATCCCTCACCGCCGAGCAGTGGCAATCTCCCGCCCTCGTCGGCTCATGGACTCTTGAGCAGACCATCGCGCATCTGGCCGCCGGCGCAGAGCAGAGCGTCGCCGCATGGCTGCACAGCGTGTTCTCCGCGCGCTTTGACTTCGAGCTCCACAAGGAACGGGGAGTCGTGACGCGGTTGGGTACTTCGCCCGCTGAGACGTTGGACAGGTATGAACGAGCGATCCGCAACAAACGACGCGCGGCCGGTCCGCTCATGGCGGGACTGGGCGAGGTCTTGATCCACGGTGAGGAGATCCGTCGACCGGTCGGCATCCCGGACGAGGTGCCGGCTCAAACCGCCGCAGCAACCTTGCAATGGTTCGCACGCCACGACTTCACCGAGTACTCCCGTTCACGAGCGCAAGGCCTCCGTCTGATCGCCAGCGACGCGGCCACCGAGATCGGCGAAGGCGCCGAGGTGCGCGGCCGGGCTCTCTCACTCCTCGTCGCGCTTTCTGGGCGCCCAGTCCTCTCCGGCGAACTGCAGGGGCGCGGCGCAGCCAGTCTGATTCACCGCGGCGGAGCGGACTGGAAGCCACGACGCGAACGCACTCGCGGCCCATGAGGGTTCACAATCGACCGTTCGCAGAACGTCATGCTGCGAAAGGCTGCTGGAACCCTCAGCCATATTCGACAGGTGTCGCTCCGCGAAGCTGCCCGACGTGTCTGGACAAGTTGGCCGGGAATTCGACATCTTCGGCGGGAGTTTGCACCCCCGCTACATCCCCGCGGCCATGTCGGTGAAGCGGGAGAAGTGACCCTGGAAGGCGATCTCGATCGTCGCGGTCGGACCGTTACGGTGCTTCGCGATGATGAGGTCGGCCTCGCCGGGGCGCACGTCCTTGTCGTATACCGAGTCGCGGTGCAGCAGCATGACCATGTCGGCGTCCTGCTCGATCGAGCCGGACTCACGCAGGTCGCTGACCTGGGGGCGCTTGTCTTGGCGCTGCTCGGAACCACGGTTCAGCTGCGACAGCGCGATGACGGGAACCTGCAGCTCCTTCGCCAGCAGCTTGAGCGCACGCGAGAACTCGCTGACCTCCTGCTGACGCGACTCGACCTTCTTGCCGCTGGTCATCAGCTGCAGGTAGTCGATGATCACCATCTTGAGTCCGACGCGCTGCTTGAGACGGCGGCACTTGGCGCGGATCTCGACGAGCGTCATGTTGGGGCTGTCGTCGATGTACAGGGGCGCGTCGTTGATGCGGCCGCGGGTGGCGGCGACAGTGGTCCAGTCCCGCTGGTCGAGAGTTCCCTTGCGCATGTTCTGCAGCGGGATGGCACCCTCGGCGCTCATGAGACGCATGGCGATCTCGCTACGGCCCATTTCGAGCGAGAAGAAGATCGCGGGCATGTTGTGCTTGATTGCAGCGGCGCGGGCGAAGTCGAGCGCGAGCGTCGACTTACCCATGGCGGGGCGGGCGGCGACGACGATCATCTGACCGCCGTGCAGCCCGTTGGTCAGCTCGTCGAGCTGCGCGAAGCCCGTGGGCACGCCGGTCATCGAACCGTCGCGACCGCGGGCGGCCTCGATCTCCTCGACGGCCGCATCCACCGCCGTCGTGAGCGGCACGTAATCCTCGGTGGTCTCGGCTCCCGTCACCGAGTAGATCTCGGCCTGGGCCGAGTTCACGATCTCGGTCGCCTCACCCTGACCGGCGTAGCCCATCTGCACGATGCGCGTCCCGGCCTCGACGAGGCGGCGCAGCAGCGCACGCTCGGAGACGATCGAGGCGTAGTAGCCGGCGTTCGCCGCCGTCGGAACGATCGAGGTGAGCGTGTGCAGGTAGTCGGCACCGCCCGCGCGCTGCAGGTCACCGGTCTTGATGAGCTCGTCGGTGACGGCGATGACGTCGGTCGGCTCGCCGTGCGAGTAGAGCGTGAGGATGGCCTCGAAGATCAGCTCATGCTTCGGTACGTAGAAGTCCGCACCGCGCAGGCTCTCGATGACATCGGCCACCGCATCCTTCGACAGGAGCATGCCGCCCAGGGTGCTCTGCTCGGCGAGCACGTCGTGCGGGGGCGTTCGTTCGTACTCGCGTCGGGGCTCGAGGCGGTCCGCTGGGATGTCGGCGATGGACACGAGTGTCCACACTCCCCTCTGGCGCCGGAAGGCGTCGCTGTTCGAACGTGATCGACCCGCGTTCCGCGCGCCCGCGCACGCGAAAACGGACGATGCGTAAGCACATCACCCGCCTCCGACATCGCGTCTCCCCTGACGCACGCGGGCCCTTTTCTCGGGCCGGCTCTGAAGCCTCCCCCACGCTAAAGTCGGCTCATTCGACACGCAAACAGGCCTGTGGATAACCCTGTGGGGAAATTGCGCGAAACGCCGCGCACCCTGTGGACGGACACTGTGGATAAGTGGATAACCGCGTCCCAGACATGCCGCTTTTCGCTAACGTGATCTGGGATTTGTTGTTACCCACACCTGCGGAATGTCATGTGGTTGAAGTCCTGCTTTAAGGTTGCGAATCGACTCGAGTTGTGCACAGGCGGACACCCAGGATCAGACGTTCGACGCGAGAGCCGCTGCCACGTTTTCGGTCATTCCGCAAGCCCCCTCACGTCAGGCCGGCCGACCAGTAAATTGCCGGGCACAACTGACCTGCCAGTGACGCACAGGGGGTGACGTGGACGAGTCAGTGAACGGATCATCGCGACGCGCGGGCCGGATTCTCCTGCTCGCCGCCGGCGTCGGCCTGCTCTGGGCGGGCGTCTCCGTTCTGACCTTCACCACCTCCGCGCACGCGGACGACGACGACCGCGGTGGGCTCATCGGGCTCGTGGGCGGCGTCACAGGCGCGGCGTCAGACCTCGTCGGCGCGACCACGGGCGCCGTCGGCGACATCCTTCCGCCCGTCGCCCCCGTGACGGATGCGGCCTCGCAGACGGTCTCGACCGTGACGACCACCGTGTCGGACACCGTCGCCTACGTGCCCGAGGTCGTCCCGGAGCTTCAACCCGTCGTCGAGCCCGTCGTCACGGAGATCGTGCAGCCCGTCGTCACCGACGTCGTGCAGCCGATCATCGACGGGGTGGGCGCGCTCGTGGAGCCGGTACCCGTGGTCTCCGACGTCGTCGGCGCCATCGACCTTCCGACCGTCATCGGAGCCGTTCCCGGCGTGGTCGGCTCGGTGGACGACACGGTCGGCTCCGTCATCGGCACGCCCGGTCACCCGACGAGCGGGGGAGTCGTCCCCTCCGTGCCCCTTCCCGGCACCGACAGCGTGGCACCGCCGAGCACGAACCCGCTCACGACGCAGGATGCGGCCACCGCAGCCCTCGTGGCCGCACTGACAGCGACGGCCGATGCGCGTCATGCGACCGTCGCGGGAGCCGGCGGGGCCGCGTTCGTCACGCCGAGTGCAGCCGCACCCGTCAGCAGCCTCGATCTCCGCGGTGCACCGCCGCTGCCTGGACACTCCGCTCCGTGGGAGAGCTCTGCGCCCTCCGGCTCGTCTTCTTCGGGCTCCTCGTCCGGCTCGCTGAGCTTCACTCTCGGGTGGGTGGAGAGCTCTGCCTGGCCTGCGTCTGCAGGTTCGGCCATCGCTCCTCGCGACGGCGACGATGATCTTCCTTCCTCCCCGGTCTTCGACACCGACATCTCCCCCGACTGACCGATTCGGGTCGCGTCTCTGATGCGACACATCCCCGGCACGCTCGCGTGCATCCGCGCTTCCACGCGGTCCGAATCGATCAATCAGGAGACAGAATCATGCGTACATTCGCAAAGCGAGTGCTCCTCGGAGCGCTCATCGGCGGCGGCATCGCCATCGCCGGAGCAACGGTCGCCAATGCGGCCGAGACAGACGGGCAGGACGGCCTGCTCTCGGGAACCCAAGGGCTGATCAACGTGGCGGTCCCCGTCACCGTCAGCGGCAACGCCATCTCGCTGCTGGGTGACTCCGCGTCACAGGATGCGGCGACCGAGGTTGCTGCACCGACGCCCAGCACGGGGTCGAACGAGACGTCCGGCACCGACGGAATCGCCGGCGGCACTCAGGCGCTGGTCGACGTGACGATCCCCGTCACCGTCAGCGGCACGAGCATCTCGCTCACCGGCGACAGCACGTCGTCCGGCGCCGAGACGGCTCCCGCCGCACCGACGCCGGATGCTGGCACGGCTGCGACCACGGACGGCACCGACGGCGTCGCCGGCGGTACCCAGGTCGTCGCCCCCGTCACCGCCCCGGTCACCGTCAGCGGGAACGCCATCTCGCTGCTCGGCGACAGCGAGACCACGGACGCCACCACCGCCGCGGGAACCGCCGGGTCCGGCAGCGCGGGCGGGGCAATGACCGGCGGCTCCGACGGTGCCGTCAGCGGCACCCAGGTCGTCGCCCCCGTCACCGCCCCGGTGACGGTCGGCGGCAACGCCATCTCGCTGCTCGGCGACAGCACGACCAGCGACGCCGCTACGGCGCCCGCATCCACCGGTTCGGGTAGCACCGACGGCGCCATGACGGACGGCACGGACGGCATCCTCGGCGGCACGCAGGCGATCGCCCCGATCGCCGCTCCCGTGACCGTCGGCGGCAACGCCATCTCCCTCACCGGAGACAGCACCACCACCGACGCCACCACCGCAGCCGGCACCTCCGGCTCCGGCGGCACCGACGGCGCGATGACGAACGGCACTGACGGCATCCTCGGCGGCACGCAGGCGATCGCCCCGATCACCGCTCCGATCACCGCGGGCGGCAACGCGATCTCGGTGACCGGCGACAGCACGTCCACCGACGCCGCGACGGTCGCTCCGGCCGACAGCGGAACGGTCCCGGTGCTGACCTCGGGTGAGAACGGCATCCTCGGCGGCACGCAGCTGGGTCTTCCCATCACCGCGCCGATCACCCTCGGCGGCAACGCCATCTCGGTGACCGGCGACTCGACCACCGAGAACCCGGGAACCACGCCGGGAACCCCCGGTGAGCCCGGTACGCCCGGTGAGCCCGGCACGCCCGGTGAGCCTGGCACGCCCGGTGAGCCCGGAACGCCCGGTACCCCTGGTGAGCCCGGTACCCCCGGTACTCCTGGAACGCCTGGGACTCCCGGCACCCCGGGAACGCCCGGTGCGAACGGAAGCCCTGCCGCCGTGACCGGCGTCGTGAGCGCCGATGCACGTGCGGCCGACGGCTCGCTCGCGATGACCGGCGGAGCGGATGTGGCGGGCCTCGCGCTCGGCGCCTTCCTCCTGGCAGGGCTCGGCGCGCTCATCGCGCTCATCGCCCGCCGCCGTCACGCTCACATCTGAGGGTGGAAACGGCGGATGGCGGGGAGTCTCATCGACTCCCCGCCATCCGGCATGCCCGAAGGCGTTACTTCGCGGCGACCACCTGGAGTGAGATCACGGCGGTCACGTCGTCGCGCAGACGAACCGTGGCCTCGTGCACACCCACCGACTTGATCGGCGACGTGAACTGCACCTTGCGCTTGTCGATCTCGCCGATGCCGGCGGTCTTGACGGCGTTGGCGACGTCTTCGGTCTTGACCGAGCCGAACAGACGACCCTCAGCGCCCGCCTTGACGGTGAGCTTGACCTTGTCGGCCTCGAGAGCGTTCTTCAGTGCGACGGCGTCCTCGTGGTCGTGGATCGCGCGAGCCTCGCGGGCGGCGCGGATCGACGCGACCTGCTTCTCGCCACCACGGGTCCACGCGACAGCGAAGCCCTGGGGGATGAGGTAGTTACGGGCGTACCCGTTCTTGACCTCGACCACGTCACCGGCGCTACCGAGCCCGGTGACCTCGTTCGTGAGAATCAGCTTTGCCATGTCGGTACCCCTTACCGGCCTGCGCCAGCGTAGGGCAGGAGCGCCATTTCACGGGCGTTCTTGATCGCGCGGGCGATCAGACGCTGCTCCTGCACCGAGACACCGGTGATACGACGGGCGCGGATCTTTCCACGCTCGGAGATGAACTTGCGAAGCGTGGCGACGTCCTTGTAGTCAATGACGCCGACGCGGATCGCCTTCGCGGGAGCAGCGTTCTTCGCGCCCTTCCGCGGCTTGCGGCGGTCGCCGCTCGACTTTCCAGCCATGTTGTTTCCTTAAAAGAAGTGTGTTGTCAGAACGGGGTGTCGTCGCCGTAGGCGCCCGGGGCGCCCCATGCGTCGGCACCGTTCGCCGTGTTGTTGCCGCCTGCGGGCGAGCCGGGGGTCGCCCACGGCTCATCGGCGACCTGGGCACGCGACTGTCCGCCGCCACCACCGCTGTTGCCACCGGCTGCGCGCGTCACCTGAGCGGTGGCGTAGCGCAGGCTCGGGCCGATCTCGTCGACCTCGAGCTCGATGGAGGTGCGGTTGTTGCCCTCACGGTCCTGGTAGGAGCGCTGCTTCAGGCGGCCGGTCGCGATGACGCGGCTTCCCTTCGTCAGCGAACCCGCAACGTGCTCGGCGAACTCACGCCACACCGATGCACGAAGGAACAGCGCTTCGCCGTCCTTCCATTCACCCGACGCGCGATCGAAGTTGCGCGGCGTGGAGGCGATCGTGAAGTTCGCGACGGGGAGCCCGTTCTGCGTGTAACGCAGTTCGGGATCGGCCGTGAGGTTACCCACGACGGTGATGACGGTTTCGCCGGCCATGAGCCTTAGGCCTTTGCTGCCTTCGCGGGAGCGGCGGCCTTGCGGGCTGCCTTCTCCTCGGAGCGCTTGGCTTCGGCGGCGACCTGAGCGATCGCCTCTTCGGCGCGGAGGACCTTGGTACGCAGGATCGACTCGTTCAGCTTCAGCTGACGGTCGAGCTCCTGGGTGGCCTCGCTCGTGGCGACGAAGTTCACGACGGCGTAGATGCCCTCGGACTTCTTCTGGATCTCGTACGCGAGACGACGACGGCCCCAGACATCGACCTTGTCCACCGAACCGCCATCGTTGGTGATGACCTTCAGGAACTTGTCGAGGTTGGGGGCAACCTGACGCTCGTCGATCTCGGGGTCGAAGATGACCATGAGCTCGTACTGGTGCGAGTGCGTCACTAACCCACCTCCTTCGGACTAGAACGGCTGCCGGGCACTTCCCGGTAGCAGGAGGGTGTAATGCACGTGCCGGGACACAGACGTATCCAGACAACCTCAGAAGTCTAGCGGATGCGGCTCGCCGCCGCATCCGGGTCCGATCGCGGCCGGTAGCGTGGCCGCATGGAGTGGACCCCGGACGTCTCTGTCGGCGACTGGCTGCGCGAGCGGACGGACGATCCCTGGCAGGGCACGATGCACGATGTCATCCCCCGTGGCTTCCCGGCCTATGCCCGCGTGTTCCACCCGACGACCCGGTCTCGTCCGGTCGGGATGGCATGGCCGCCTCTCCCGCAGGACGAGCACCGCCGCGCGTGGGACGCCTTTGCCGAGGCCCGGCCCGAGATCGACACCGAGGTGGCACGCTGGCGCGACGCGGCCGCATCCTTCGGCACCGAACTGCACCCGACGGCGCAGTGGGGCGCGCTGGTCGGCCGCGCGCCGGTGGACGGCCCCGTCTACGGCGCACGCTCGCGCTCCGACGACGGGTGGGAGTACGACGCCCCGCGCGAGGGCGAGCTGGATGCGGCGACCCTCGCCGCGATCGGCCGGCACCTCGCCGCGCGCGGCACCGCGGTCGGATACGCGGCCGTGTGGGAGGGCTGGGGTGGCCTGGTCGGCCATCTCGGGATCGCGCCGTCGCGGGCGTTCCTCTCCTCCTCGTCCGACGAGCCGGACCTCGAGCGGCACCAGGAGATGCTCGCCCACGCGATGCAGGACCCGTTCAACCGCCCGTATGCGAAGGAGAGCTGGCAGCCCGGCATCCTCGACGACGCCGTCTCGCGCGGACCGCGGCTGTCGCTGCCCGGCCGCGACTACGTGCTGTTCCGGGGGCCGCTCGACGTCTTCGCCGATCCGACGTGGCCCCGCGAGGTCCCCTGGCGCGATGCGGAGATGGAGCGTGCCGGATTCGCCCAGTTCGCCGCATCCCCGTCACTGATGTGGCCGTCGGACCGGTCGTGGGTGCTGGCCACCGAGGTGGACTTCGACTCCACGATCGTCGGCGGCGACACGGAGCTGATCGATGCCCTGTGCGCGGACCCCGCGCTCGAGGCCCTCCCGCTGCCCGCGGGATCTTCGCTGCAGTGGGATGCGGACGCGGTGAACCGATGACGCTCGACACGACCCCGCTCACCGCCCCGATCGACCCCGCCGAGCTGAAGGAGTTCCTCCGCAGGGACCGCACCGTCGGGCCTCCGCTCGAGGGCGGCACTCTTTTCGAAGGGTGGATGCTGCTGCTGGGGCTCTGCGGCGCGGGCCTCGCGCTCGTCATGATCTTCATCGGCCTCGTGACCGAGGCCTTCTTGGACACCCTTGTCATGGGGGTTCTTCCCCTCATCGTCGCGCTGCTGCTCGTGGCCGTCGGGTGGAGGCTGTCCGAGCGGAGTAATCAGCGGTACAAGATGGCGAGGTACCGATTCGCCAGGTTCGTTCAGGCCAACGGGCTCGTGAACGAAGGGAGGGAGCTCGATCGCAAGCTTCCCGGAATCCTCTTCACGGTCGGGCGGTCGCGCGTCGCCTCACCAGTTCTGCGGCGAGAAGAAGGACGGTTCGTAGAGTTCTCGAATTACCGCTACGCGAGGGCCCGGGGCGACCGACGGCGCTGGGGGTACGTGGCGATCAAGCTGAACACCCTGCTGCCGAACATCGTGCTCGACGCGCGGGGGAACAACGGGCTGTGGGGGCAGTCCAACCTGCCCGTCGTCCTTCGCGCCGAGCAGCGCCAAAGCCTCGGGGCGGAGTTCGACGAGCACTTCACCCTGTACTGCCCGGCGGGTTACGAACGCGATGCCCTCTACCTCTTCACCCCCGACATCATGGCGCGCTTCATCGACAACGCCGCACAGGTGGATGTCGAGATCGTCGACGACTGGCTGTTCCTGTACGCGAAGCGTCCCCTGGTCACGACGGACCCCGCGACCTGGCTGTGGCTCATGACGACCGTCGACGCCCTCACCCAGAAGCTCGACCAGTGGGAGCGCTGGCGCGACGACAAGCTGCCCGAGCCGGCATCCGCCGAGTCGCTGCCTCCGCTGGTCACCCCGCCGCCCGCTGTCGCCGCCGAGGGTCGGCGTCTGCGTCAGAAGCGAGAGCTCTTGAAGGGTCTGCTCGTCCTCTTCGCCCTCGTGGCCGTCTTCGTGCTGGAGATCGTCTTCGTGTTCTCCCTCGCCCGCTGACCCGGTGAACCGATGACGATCGACACAACGCCACTCACCGCTCCGATCGACCCCGCCGATCTGAAGGAGTTCAGCCGCAAGAATCGCACGACCGACACGCCGCGTGCCGCGTTCTTCGGCAGCCTCGTGGCGATGGGCGCCGCGTTCTGTTTCGTGCTCTGCGTTGTGGTCTCAGCCATTGCCTTCCTCCTCGGCTCGTTGGCGACACCGTCCCTGCTGGACCTACTGGCTGTCGCGGCGCTTGCACTGGTGGCCGTGGGCGGATACGCCGTGTCCGTCCGAGCCCTGAGCGCGCAAGAGGAGTACATCTACCGGACCGCGATGTTCGCTCGCGCGAACGGGTTGGTCAACGAAGGGAAGGAGCTCGATCGCGACCTTCCCGGCGTCATCTTCCACCTGGGCCGCTTCCGCGCATCCTTTCCCGTCCTGCGTCGCACCGGTGGGCGATTCGTCGAGTTCGCGAACTATCGCCACACGACGGGCGACAGGTCTTACGACGCGTATCGATGGGGGTACGTGGCCATCAAGCTCGACGCGCAACTGCCGAACATCGTGCTCGACGCTCGAGAGAACAACGGCGTGATGGGGCAGTCGAACCTGCCGGTGACCATCGATCGGGCGCAGCGGCTGAGCCTCGAGGGTGACTTCGACCGGTACTTCGCGCTGTACTGTCCAGCGGGTTACGAGCGCGACGCGCTCTACCTGTTCACGCCCGACATCATGGCCCGGTTCATCGACAACGCCGCCCAGCTCGACGTCGAGATCGTTGACGACTGGCTGTTCCTGTATGCGAAGCGCCCCCTGGTGACGACGGACCCGGAGACCTGGACCTGGCTGCTTGCCACGGTCGACGCCGTCACGCAGAAGCTCGACCAGTGGGCGCGCTGGCGCGACGATCGCGTGACGGATGCGGCAGCCGCCGAAGCCCCGTCCCCGATGGTCACCCCGCCGCCCGCTGTCGCCGCCGGCGGCCAGCGCTTGCAGCGAAAGCGGAAGCTCCTGAAGGGCCTGCTCGCCCTGTTCGCGCTCGTGGCCGTCTTCGTGCTGGAGATCGTCTTCGTGTTCTCCCTCGCCCGCTGACTCCGAGTCCGCAACACGCGCCCCTCGAACCCGCCCTCTACCTGTTCGAGGGACCCGAGGTGCGGGCTTTCCGGCCTCGGGACCGCAAGACGCGTCCCTCGAACGCACCCACCCCCTGTTCAAGGGACCCGAGGTGCGGGCTTTCCGGCCTCGGGACCGCAAGACGCGTCCCTCCAACAGAAGAGTCGGTCCCTCGAACGCACGTCGGTCCCTCGAACGGAGGCGATCTCCTCGAACGCACGTCGGTCCCTCGAGCGCACTCAAGTCCCGCGCGCGGTCCGGCGCGGGTCAGGCGAGGGCGCCGCCGCGGCGTTCGCGCTCGAGGAACCGGATCGTCTCCGGATGCTGGGGGGCATCGAACACCTGCGCGGGCGTTCCCTGCTCGATGATCGTGCCGCCCTGCATGAACACGATCCGGTCGGCGACCTCCCGCGCGAACGACATCTCGTGCGTCGCCATCAGGATGGTGGAGCCGCGGGTCTTGAGCTCGCGCACCAGATCGAGCACCTCGCCGACGAGCTGCGGGTCGAGCGCGCTCGTGATCTCGTCGAGCAGCAGGAGCTCGGGATCGGTCATGATCGCGCGGACGATCGCGACGCGCTGCTGCTGCCCGCCCGAGAGGCGGTCGGGGAACTCACGCGCCTTCGCACCGAGGCCCAGCGTCTCGAGCAGCTCCATGCCGCGCGCACGCGCCTGCTCACGCGGCACGCCGTGCACACGGCGCGCCGCCAGGGTGACGTTGTCGATCACGCGCAGATGCGGGAAGAGATTGAAGTGCTGGAACACGACGCCGATGCGGGCGCGCACCGCATCCTGATCGACCGTGGGATCGGTGATGTCGTCGCCGCTGAGCAGGATGCGGCCGTCGTCGACCCGCTCGATGAGGTTGATCGTGCGCAGCAGCGTCGACTTGCCCGAGCCGGAGGCGCCGATGAGCACCACGACCTCGTGCTTGGCCAGGCTCAGATCAATGCCGCGCAGCACCTGGTGGTCGCCGAAGTCCTTGCGCACGCCGATCACATCGAGAACGCTCACACGACACCCCCGGTCTGCTCGCGGCGGGCGAGGCGGGCCGAGACCCAGTCGGTGAGCCGGATCATCGGCAGGCTCATGGCGACGAAGAGGAGCCCCGCGACGATGTACGGGGTGAAGTTGTAGGTGGCGGCGACCTGGATCTGGGCGGCGCGCACGGCGTCGACGGCACCGAGGACGGAGATGAGCCCCACATCCTTCTGCATCGACACGAAATCGTTCATGAGGGCGGGCACGACCTTGCGCACGCCCTGCGGGATGACGACGATGCGCAGGGTCTGCGCGTGGCTGAGCCCGAGCGAGCGGGCGGCGATCCGCTGCGAGGGGTGCACCGCCTCCATGCCCGCGCGCAGCACCTCGGCGACATACGCCGAGTAGGTGAGCACGATCGCGATGGTGCCCCACAGCACCACCGGCACGCGGCCGAAGATGCCGAGCGCGGGGATGCCGAACCCGACCAGATACAGCACGATCAGCAGCGGCATCCCGCGGAAGAGGTCGGTGTAGACGGTCGCGAGGGCGCGGAGCGGGAAGAACACCGGGCCGCGCAGCGAGCGCATCACGGCGAGCAGCGTGCCGATCACGGCGACGGCGAGCGCGGCCACCAGCAGCACCTGGATGTTGACCCACAGCCCGGCGAGCACCGAGGGGAAGGCGGCGAGCGCGATGTCGATGTCGAAGAAGCTGCGGCGCACGTCCTCCCAGCCGGGGCTGGAGACGATCGCGTAGCCGACGACGCCCACGAAGACGACGGTGCTGGCCAGGGCGATCAGCACCGATCTCGTGGACTGCCGGCGCCGCGTGGCGCGCCGGGCGAGCTCGAGCTCGCTCGGCTGCCACGCGGCGTCGGTCGTGGTCATGTTCAGCCGAGGACCGGAACGTCGACGGCTTCGCTGAGCCAGGTCTTCTGCAGCTCGTCGAGCGTGCCGTCCGCGCGGAGCTCGTCGAGCGCCTTCGAGACCGGATCAGTCAGCTCGGAGCCCTTCGGCAGCACGTAGGCCAACTGGTCGCCGCCGGTGGTGTCGGCGAACTGGCCGAGGATCTTGCCGCCGTCGAGCTCCGCGTTCGCGAGGTAGAAGGCGGTGGGCAGGTCGATCACGAACGCGTCGATCTGACCGGACTGGAACGCGAGCACGACGTCGTCGTTGTTGTTGAAGACGCTGAGCTTGTCGGTGCCGAGCTCCTCGGCGGCGACGGTGTAGCTGGTCGTGCCGCTCATGACGCCGACCGTGTACCCCTTGAGCTCGTCGATCGTGGTCGCGTTCGCCGCGGCCGAGCTGTCGGAGGTGACCACGGCCTGCGAGGTCGTGTAGTACGGCGACGAGAAGTCGACGGCCTGCTTGCGCTCGTCGGTCACCGAGAACTGCTGGATGTTGAGGTCCCAGTCCTTCGGACCGGGCGCGATCGCGCTGTCGAACGTGGAACGCACCCACACGACGTCGTCGGCCGAGAAGCCGAGCTTCTCCGCCAGCGCGTAGGAGACGGCCGACTCGAAGCCCTTCTGGTTGGAGGGGTCGTTGTCGACGATCCAGGGGTCGTATGCCGGCTCGCCCGTGGCGATGGTGAGCTTGCCCGCGGTGAGGGTCGGAAGCGATCCGTCCTCGGATGCGGCGGGCGCGGACTCCCCCGCGAAGGCACAGGCGGTCAGGGCGAGCGCTGCGACAGCGCCGAGGGCGGCACCGACGGTCAGGCGCCGGAGGCGGGAGGTCGTGGTCACGGGGACTCCAAGCAGGAAGAGGGGGTGTCGGGTCGGGCGTCGGCGGTTGCTGTGTCCGACGCCGCGCTCAGCCTAAATCACGCGCGAGTCGCCAGTCCTCGAAGCTGAAACCTGGCGAAACGACACAGCTGACCAGCACTTCGGCGTCGCCCCCGAGGCGGGCCGACTGCCATACGCCGGCCGGCACCGTCACCTGCGCGAGGTGTCCGGCGGCGAGGTCGGGACCCAGGGTCACGGTGCGCTCGGCGAGCGGCTCGCCGCCCGCACCCCCGAGGGTCAGCTCGAGGGTGCCGGGTCCGTGCCAGAGCCAGATCTCGTCGCTCGTGACGACGTGCCACGCGCTGTGCTCGCCGGGAGTCAGCAGATAGTGGATGCAGGTCGCCGCCGGCCTCGGGCCCGCGGGCGTCTCCACGCCCGCGGTGGCGGTCCACATCCGGCGGAACCAGCCGCCTTCGGGATGGGGGGCGAGATCGAGGGTGACGGCGGTGGCGGGACGTGTGCTCATGCGCGGACTCCGGTGTGCTCGGTGAAGGACGGTGTCGTATGCCGGAAGGCGCCGCTGATCACGGTCGCCGCCGCGCTTCCCGCGCCGTCGGTGGCGAGGTGCTCGATCGTGTCGTCGATCGTCGTGACCGGGATGTCGAAGAAGGCGAGGTCGGCGAGGGCTCCGACCGCGAGATAGCCGGTGCGATCGGGACCCGTGTCGATGCCCATCGCGTGGGCCCCGCCCAGGGTCGCCGCCCGCAGCAGCTGCGCCGCGAGAGCGCGATCGGAGTATCCCTGCGTCCTGGCGATGCGGTGCAGTGCCGCCACGTCGGCGAGCAGGTCGAGCGAGGGGCTGGAGGAGAGGGAGTCGGTGCCGACGGCGATGCCGTTGCCCTCCGCGAGGTACGCCGCGACGGGCGGTTCGTCGAGGCCGATGACCGCGTTGGAGCGGGGACAGAGCGCCACCGAGGTGCCTCGGGCGCGCAGCAGGGCGCGATCGCGTGCGGTCATGTACACGCCGTGCGCGATGTGGCAGTCGGGCCCGAGCACACCGAGCTGATCGACGAACTCGGTCGCCCCCGTGCCGAAGCCGTCCCCGCGCAACTCGCGGAAGCTGCCGGCGCGCCGCTCCTGCCACGGCGTCGGATGCGGGGCGCCCGACTCGCGCTCGAAGGCGGCCTCGCCGAGGTGCAGATGGATGCGGCCGCCGCGCTCGCGCACGATGTCGGGGATCTCCAGCAGGGGCTCGACGTCCAGCGAGTACGGCGCGTGGGGCGAGAGCCCGGTGCCGGGCGGGGAGGGGAGCGCGTCCAGCGCCGCCTCGACCTGCGCTCTGCCGGTCGCCGCCCAGTCGGCGTTCGTCCAGCTCATCACCTCCCAGTAGGTGATGCCGTGAAGGCCCGCGTCGTGCAGCACCCCGGCGGCGGGCGCGTCGGTGACGATGTCGGCGACCGCGGTCGTGCCCGCCTCGATCACCGCGCGAGCTCCGGCGTCCGCATCCGCCTTCCAGTCGTGCCCGCGCTCGTAGACCGGGTCGAAGGCGGCGGCCCAGTCCTCGAAGCCGCGGTAACTGCCGCGTCCCACCTCGGCCATGCCCGTGTACTGCAGGTGCGAATGCGCATTGACGAGGCCCGGCAGGAGCACGCCCGGCCAGTGCACCTCGGTGAAGGAGGCGCCGCGGGCGGTCAGCTCGCGGCGCACCCAGTCGCGGTCGCCGACGTGGCGGATGCGGCCGCCGCTGACGGCGATCGCCCCCTGCGGGATCGGCGGCGCGGTGATGGGCAGCACGAGGTCGGCCGAGTACAGCACGACGCTCATCCGCGAGTCCCCTCGTAGCGGGCAGAGCGCCAGTCCTCGTCCCTGCCGGCGCGCGTGGTGCACTCGTCGATCCGCACGCCGCGGGCGGCGAGCGCCGCGCGGCCGACACGGTCGTCGATCTCGGACGGGAGGGCATGCACGCCGACGCCCGGGCGGGTGCGCAGCAGGTGGTCGAGGGCCGCGAGCTGCACCGCGAACGAGAGGTCCATGATCTCGATCGGATTGCCCTCGGCGGCGGTGATGTTCACCGCTCCGCCGTCACCGAGCACGAGCGCGGCGGATGCGGCCGCGCTCACCTCCCCCGGTACCCCGCCGGCGACGGC
This sequence comes from Microbacterium sp. SORGH_AS_0428, assembly GCF_031453615.1. Taxonomy (NCBI): domain Bacteria; kingdom Bacillati; phylum Actinomycetota; class Actinomycetes; order Micrococcales; family Microbacteriaceae; genus Microbacterium; species Microbacterium sp. SORGH_AS_0428. Next base: position 1,877,831 of record NZ_JAVIZT010000001.1, read on the forward strand.
GATCGCCACCGCGCGCTCGGCGACCGCCTCATCGATCGTGCCTGCGACGCCCGTGGCCGACACGACCAGCGCGCCCTCTGCCAGCGCGGAGGCGGGGCCGACCACATAGCCGTCGTGTCGCGCGGTCAGGGCCCGCACCGGATCGACTTCGGCCACCGCGACGCTCGCGCCCAGAGCGCGGAGGTAGGCGGCGACGCCCTCGCCGACGGGGCCGTAGCCGATGACGAGGGCCGGTTGGTCGCGCACCGTCAGCCCGTGCTGATCGAGAAGGTCCGCGATCGCCAGAACGCAGGAGAAGCCGGTGCCGTAGCGGTTGTCGAACCGGGTCTTGGCGGCGGCGTCGTTGACGGCCATGACCGGAGTGCGCAGCAGCCCCGCCGCATCCATCCGCCGCAGCGGGGTGAGGCCGGAGGTCGTCTCCTCGTTCGCCCCGATCCAGGATGCGGCGATCTCGGGGTCGATCTCGTGGGCGAGGCGGATGAGGTGCGAGCCGTCGTCGATGAGAATGTCGAAGCCGCGGCGCAGGAAGCCCTCGGCCGCCGCCCGCTCCTCGGGGCCGGACAGATCGGCGCCGCCGTCGACGGGGATGCCCGTCGCCGCGAGCGCCGCGGCGACGGCCGCATCCGTCTCGTCGGGGTGACCGTAGACCGCGACGTCGGCGCCGCGAGAGCGCAGCAGGAGGGCCAGCTGAGCGGTCTTCGGCTCGAGGACCATGCACACGCCGATGCGCAGGCCCCGCACGTCGACGTCCTCGGCGAGGGCGGCCGAGACCGGCATGTGAGACGCGGCGAAGGCGATGCGTGCCGCGGCGTCGGACCGCTCGGGCAGCGGCTCGCCGCCCAGGAAGACGGGCACGTCCATGGGATCCGCGTCGGCGGCGAGAGCCGTGAAGTCGAAGCGCAGCATCCCCGCATCCGAGGCCGGCTCCGTCGTGAGAACCGCACCCAGATCGTGCAGCAGAGCAGTGAGTCGCTCGGCGACGAGGCGGTGGTCGGGGGAGGCGTCGACCCGCACGGTGCGCGAGGCGATCATGAGATTCGTGCGGCGGGCGAAGCGACGCACGATCGCCTCCGCGATGCGCGTCGTATCCACCGCCATAGCCTACGTCGATCCTTAGCACAGAATGAGATCCCTCTCACGGGGGGACGTCGGTCAGGGGCGGCCCTTTAGCGTGAAGTGCGGGGGCGTCTTCCGTGATGGGGGCGGACCCACGTCCGCACACGCAGCACACGGAGGAACCTCATGCGCAAACTCGCACCCCTCGCCCTTTCGGCCATCGCCCTTCTCGCCCTCGCCGGTTGCGCGGGCGGAGGCAACGGCGGCGGAGACGCGGCGGCATCGTCGCAGTCCGTCCAGGAGGCGTGCTCCATCGCCCAGGACAAGCTCACCGACGCGCAGAGCAAGCTGACCGACTCGCTGTCGGCCGCGGCCTCCGGCGACAGCGAGGCCACGACCGACCTGTTCAACACGGTGCAGAAGGGCCTCGACGACGCGCTCGCAGAGGTCACCAACCCCGACGTCAAGAAGCCGCTTCAGGCCGTGTCCGACGAGTACAAGACCATCGGCTCCTCCATGCAGGCCCTCGCCGACGCCGGCTCCGACCCGGCCAAGATGGAGGAGCTCACCAAGATCAACGACGACGTGCAGGCCTCGAGCGAGCGCCTCAAGACGGCGTCCGACGAGCTCTCCAAGCTCTGCTCCTGAGCCTCGCGCTCCACACGGACGAAGGGATGCGGCCCGCAGGGGTCGCATCCCTTCGTCGTTGTCGGCGGTGACCGTTCGTGCGGCGGAACCGACAGATTCTGCGCCCGTCGACGTCGAAGGCCCTCCGGCCTGATGGACTCCCTCCGGCTTCGTCGCGCGAGACCGGGATGCAGGTGCGCGGCGGAGCCCTCGGAAGGAGTCACGGATGTTCGCAGGAATCCGACGGGGATGGACCCGTTTCGCCGACGCCCGCCCCACGTGGGCGCAGCTGATCGTGTTCTCGCTGCTCAACGTCGGGATGACCGTGCTCCAGCTCGTGCTGATGCCCGTGTTCAAGGCCGTCTTCGCCCTCACGCCGCTCGTCGACACCGGCTTCCAGGCCCTGCCCATCGGCTCGGACTACTTCATCTTCGACTACGCGGCCGGCGCTCTTCCGGCGGGCGGGGGCGGACTCGCCTACTTCCTGGCCGTGCAGCTCACGCTCGCGATCGCGCAGGTCGTGAACTTCTTCGCGCAGCGCAACATCACCTTCAAGTCCAACAGCAACCCGTGGTGGGCGGCGCTCTGGTACACGCTGGCCTACGTCGTGATCACGTTCGGTGCGGCGGCGCTCCAGGGCTTCTACAAGGCACCGGTGTACGACCTGTTCATCACCGTCTGGGCGATGGGGGCGGCCGGCGAGACGCTGGCCGACGTCGTCACGATGCTCATCAACGCCCTCATCTCCTGCGCCGTGTTCTTCCCGATCTTCAAGATCATCTTCCGTCGCGATCCCGACCCGGAGGTCGTCGTCGCCCCGGCGCCCGCGCGCGAGCGAGTCGGGGTCTGATCACCTCGCCGCGAGGCCGAAGGCCTCGAGCTCCGCGGGCTCCAGCATCCGGGAGCGGATGAGGAACCGCATCCCCGTCGGCGCCTCCACGCTGAACCCCGCACCGCGTCCGGGCACCGCGTCGATCGTCAGGTGCGTGTACTTCCAGTACTCGAACTGCGATTCGGACATGAAGACCTCGATGGGCGTGAGATCGGCGACGCGCAGCGCGCCGAGGCGCACGTCGCTCGGACCGGTGAGGAACATGCCGACGGGATAGCACATGGGTGCGGAGCCGTCGCAGCATCCGCCCGACTGATGGAACATGAGCGGTCCGTGCCGGGCGCTGAGCTCCACCAGCAGGGATGCGGCCGCATCCGTCACCGCAACGCGCTCGTAGGTGTCCGTCAAGACTGCTCCTCTCTGTGGGTGCGGCGTTTCGTCTCGCTGCGCTCGCTCAACGACCGGCCCGTCCCGGTCGTTGAGCGAGGAGCGAAGCGACGAGACGAAACGCCGCGGCGACTCAGAAGAAGCCCATCGGCCCGTCGGCGTACGACACGAGCAGGTTCTTCGTCTGCTGGTAGTGATCGAGCATCTTCAGGTGGTTCTCGCGGCCGATGCCCGACTGCTTGTAGCCGCCGAACGCCGCGTGCGCCGGGTACTGGTGGTACGTGTTCGTCCACACGCGCCCGGCTTCGATGCCGCGCCCGGCGCGGTACATCGTGTCGGCCGATCGGCTCCAGACTCCGGCGCCGAGCCCGTAGAGGGTGTCGTTCGCGGTGTGGATGGCGTCGTCGAAGCCCTCGAAGCTCGTGACCGAGACGACCGGGCCGAAGATCTCCTCCTGGAAGATGCGCATGCTGTTCTGGCCCTCGAACACGGTGGGCGCCACGTAGTAGCCCTCCGACAGGTCGCCGCCGAGGTCGACGCGCTCCCCTCCCGCCAGCAGCTTCGCGCCCTCCGCCTTGCCGATCTCGATGTACGACAGGATCTTCTCGAGCTGGTCGTTCGAGGCCTGTGCACCGATCATGGTCGCGGGATCCAGCGGGTTGCCCTGCACGATCTTGCCGACGCGCTCCAGGCCGTCGCCGAGGAACTGGTCGTAGATCGAACGCTGGATGAGGGCGCGGCTCGGACACGTGCAGACCTCGCCCTGGTTCAGCGCGAAGAACGTGAAACCCTCCAGCGCTTTGTCGTAGTAGGCGTCGCGGTCGCGGGCCACATCCTCGAAGAAGATGTTCGCGCTCTTGCCGCCGAGCTCCAGCGTGACCGGGATGAGGTTCTGCGAGGCGTACTGCATGATGAGCCGGCCCGTGGTGGTCTCGCCCGTGAAGGCGACCTTGCGGATGCGCTTGTGCTGCGCCAGCGGCGCCCCCGCCTCGATGCCGAACCCGTTGACGATGTTCACGACGCCGGCCGGCAGCAGATCGCCGATGAGGTCGAAGAGGAAGAGGATGGATGCCGGCGTCTGCTCGGCGGGCTTGAGCACGACGCAGTTGCCGGCGGCGAGCGCCGGCGCGAGCTTCCACGTGGCCATGAGGATCGGGAAGTTCCACGGGATGATCTGGCCCACCACGCCCAGCGGCTCGTGGAAGTGGTAGGCGACGGTGTCCTCGTCGATCTGGCTGAGCGTGCCCTCCTGCGCCCGCAGAACGCCCGCGAAGTAGCGGAAGTGGTCGACGGCGAGGGGGATGTCGGCGGCGAGCGTCTCGCGCACCGGCTTGCCGTTCTCCCACGTCTCGGCGACGGCGATCTTCTCGAGGTTCGCCTCGATGCGGTCGGCGATCTTGTTGAGGATGTTCGCGCGGTCGGCCGGTGTCGTCTTCTTCCAGCTCTCGAACGCCTGCCACGCCACATCCACGGCGCGGTCGATGTCCTCGCTGGTACCGCGGCCGACCTCGCAGAACGGCTTGCCCGTGACGGGGGTGATGTTCTCGAAGTACTGGCCCTTGATCGGCTCGACGAACTCGCCGCCGATGTAGTGGCCGTAGCGGCTGCGGTACTCGGCGACCGATCCGCGGGATCCGGGGGCGGCGTAGACGCTCGAGACGCCGTCTTCAACGATGGTCATGTCATCTCCTTCGACGATCAGGACGGGGCGGCATCAGCGCCGCGCTCGTTGCCCGACACCGTAAGCACCCCCGGGTTGCATCGGGTTGCGCGTCGATGCGTCTAGGCGCCGAGCTGCTCCAGGCGAGCGACGATCGGCGCGCGCCGCGGCGAGCGTGGGGCGAGCATCTCGAGGCAGAGGCGGAGCGCGTCCGCATCCTCGCGTCCCTCGTCCGTGTCGACATAGGCCAGCAGCACGTCGAGCCCCGCCCCGGCGAGGAGGGACTCGCGCAGCGCCGCCTGCACGCTCTGTCGGAGCTCCTCCACCCCCGGCGCGCGGGAGTCCGGCAGGACGGGCCCGCGATACGCCGTGAGGGCGACGCGGTGCGCGCCGCGATCGAGCAGCGACACGACGTGATCGGCGTCGGTCTGAAGGGGGCTCGTCAGTCGATAGGGACGGGATGCGGGAATCAGGGCGGGCGCGACCGCGTCGAGCACCCGGCGCAGGCGCACCATCTCGGGGCGCAGGGTCTCCACCGGCGCGGCCTCGCCGTACACGAGGGCGGCCAGTCGCTCCGCGGAGAGTCCCTGCTGGTGCACCGCCAGCATGAGCAGGATCTCCGCGTGGCGCGCACTCAGCTCGGTCACGGTGGCGCCCCGGTCGTCGACGACGTCGAGCACGGCGAGGTCGCGTCCGAGCACCCGGAGGGTGGCGTGCTCGGTGGCGCCGCGCGGACGCCGCGGGGAGTGGCTCTTCAGGGACGGTTCGGCGCGCGCCCGCAGCCTGGCCACCAGCAGCTCCCCCTCGATCGCCCGTGCCGTCGCGTCGACGAGCAACTGCGCCTGCGGCGTGGTGACCTCGGCTCCCCCGGTCACATCGATGACCCCGAGCACGCGGCGACTCTCGGGATCGCGCACGGGAGCCGCCGTGCACGACCACGGCTGGACGAGCCGGTTGAAGTGCTCGGCCCCGCGGATCTGGACGGAGGTGTCGAGGGCGAGGGCCGTGCCCGGGGCAGAGGTGCCCACCGCCTGCTCCGACCAGTTCGCCCCCGCGACGAATCCCATGTCGCCGGTGAGGTCGCGGATGCGGCGATCGCCCTCGACCCACAGCAGGCGCCCCGCCGCATCCCCCACCGCGACCACGACGCCCGACTCGTCCTCGTCGCCGGGTAGCAGCAGCTGGCGGATCATGTCCATGACGCTCGCGAGGGGATGCGTGCGCCGGTACTCGTCGAGCTCGTCCGAGATGAGATCCAGGGGCGGCACGGCCTCCACGCCCACGAGGCTCCGGGCCGAGCGCTGCCAGCTCTCGCGGACCAGACCCCGCACGGCGGTGACCCGCGGATCCTGCGCGTTGCCGCCGACGAACTCCTCGTGCGCGCGCTCGATCAGCAGGCGCGAGCTCTCGGCCGACGCCTCGCGACGCAGAGACCAGGGCGAGGGCACAACGACTCCGATCGACGGTGATCAGGTGGCTTCAGTGTAGGCACGCGGCACGCGCGACGACAGGGTCGTTGTGCGACACACGGTACTGCACTGCTCGCACTACTGTGCACTGCGTGGTAGCTTGCTTCGCAGAGGAGAGAGGAGCGCGGATGGACACCACGCAGCTGCTGAAGGGGGTGCTGGACGCCGCCGTGCTCGCGGTCGTGCAGCACGAGGACGCCTACGGGTACGACATCGTGCGACGGCTGCGCGACGCCGGCCTCGGCGAGGTGGGCGACGCATCCGTCTACGGGACGCTTCGTCGGCTCTACAGCGCCGGGTCGCTCTCGAGCTACGTGGTGCCCTCCGACGGCGGTCCGCACCGCAAGTACTACGCCATCAACCCCCAGGGGCGCGCGGCACTCGACGCGCAGCGCGAGGACTGGGCCACGTTCTCGCTCGCGCTGAGCACGTTGCTCGACGCCTCTCGCAAACCCGCCGCGCTGCGCACGATCGGAGAAGGACGATGAACGCCACGACTCACCCCCGAGCCGACATCGCGGCCTTCGCCGCCGCCGTCCGCGCGGAACTGGACGACCTGCCCGCCGACGAGGTCGACGACCTGCTCGACGGGCTCGAAGCCGACCTCTCCGAACAGGCCGAAGACAGCGGCGAGGCGTTCTCCCTGCCGGATGCGGCGACCTACGCCGCAGAACTCCGCGCCGCAGCAGGGCTTCCCGAGCGCAACGGGCGGGCGGTCAAGGTACCGGTGCGCGAGCGGCTGGAACGCGCCCGGCACGCGGCGGCCACCCGCATCCGCGCCTCCCGGTTCGGGTCCGGAACGCTGGACCTGCTCGTGTCGCTGCGCCCGGTCTGGTGGATCGCGCGCGGGGTGGCGTTCTACCTCCTGCTGGTGTTCCTGACCGCCCCGTTCATGGGCAGGGCGGACTATGTGCCCACGAATGTCGTGGCGTGGGCGATCCTCGCGGCGCTCGTGCTCCTCAGCATCCAGTGGGGGCGCGGGAAGTGGCTGCCTCACCGCTCGATTCGGGGCCTGCGGAGCGTGCTCAACGTGGCGGCGACGATCGTCGCGGCGATCGCGCTCATCGCGGCCCCGACCGTGCTGCCGCAGTACTTCGCCGCACAGGCGGCTTACGCCTACGCGTACCCGGGCGACACGAGCCAGCCCGGCCTCGTGCTGGACGGCGAGCGCGTGCGCAACATCTACGCCTACGACGCGGAGGGCAACCCGCTCGAGAACGTACAGCTCTACACCGACCAGGGAACCCCGCTGACGACCGTCGGCACCGAGGGTCGCGCGAACGGATGGTGGTGGGACGAGTACTTCCTCGGTGGCGGCGGTCCTGTCACGACGGCTTACGAGGGCACGGGGCGCTCCCCGCTGTGGAACGTGTTCCCGCTGCGCGAGGCCACCGGCGTGAGCACCTGGGACGTGGACACAGCCATCCCGGTCCTGCCCCGGGCACCTTTCGCGCAGGTTCCGGCCGTGCCCGCACAGCCCGACGCCGGCAGCGAACCGACACCGACACCGACGCTCGGGGCCGGCACCGGGACGGATACGGCCCCGCTTCCCGAGCCCGCCCCCGAGACGGAGGTGACGCCGTGAGCATGATCGGCCAGGGACGTCCGGATGCGTCCGCCAACGGCGACGCCCCCGCGGCTCCGCCTCCCGCATCCGCCGGGCCCTCCCGGATCGTGAGCATCGACATCAGTCACCTGGTGCGCGCGGCCCTCGAGTCCGACCCTCGCGACTGAACCGCCCTCAGAGGTCGTCGACGACCATGTCCCACTTCACGCAGTTCTGTGGCCCCTCTCTTGCGCCAAGTGGGACATGCACGGCGGGAAGTGGGACATGCTGACGGCGGGGGCGTGCGCGCACCCGGCAGGCAGGGGCCGCAGGCGCGGGGGGCGGCGTCAGCGGGTGGCGGAGAGGTTGCCGTCGGCCCAGGCGCCGAGCTGGGTGAGGATCGGAACGAGGCGGACGCCCGCATCGGTCAGTGTGTAGGACACCGCGACCGGGGGGCCCGCATCCACATCGCGCACGACCAGGCCGGCGTCGGCGAGCTCGACGAGGCGATCCGAGAGCACGGCGTCGCTGATGCCGGTGACGGCCCGGCGCAGTCCCACGAACGACAACGCCCCCTCCCCGAGCACATCGAGGATCATGCCGTTCCAGCGCTTTCCGAGAACCGAGAAGGCGCGCGACACGGCGGCGTCGCACTGACGCTCGTCATGCTGTTCTGCGGCCACGCGCCCCAGTCTAGTCGTGCTAGCGTTCACCTAGTCACTCTCTTTTTCATAGCCGCTAGGTCGATTGGAGCACCATGTCCCTCTTCCGTCTGGATGCGAGCATCCTTCCCCCCACCTCCGCCAGCCGCGCCCTCGGCGACATCGTCGAGACCGAGTGGCTCGCCACCCACGCCGACCAGACCGTCGTCCGCCGCGACCTCGCGGCCGATCCGGTCCCCGCCACGGCGTGGGCGGCCGCCGTCACCGGGAGGAACCTCCCCGACGCCGACCGCACCGCCGAGCAGCGCGACGCCCTCGCCCTGGCGACCCGCCTCGCCGACGAGCTGATCGACGCCGACGCCCTCCTTCTCACCATCCCCCTCTACAACTACGGCGTCTCGCAGCACGCGAAGACGTGGTTCGACCTCGCCTACACCGACCCGCGCATCGACCCGCAGGGCACGGCGCTGCGGGGCAAGCCCGCCGTGCTGGTCACCGTGCTCGGCGGCAACTACGACGCCGGCACACCCAAGGAGGGCTGGGACCACTCGACCGCGTGGCTGCGTCGCGTGCTGGAGGACGTGTGGGGCCTCGATCTGCGCGTCGTGCAGCGCTCGTTCACCCTCGTGGGCGTGAATCCCGCGCTGGATCAGTTCTCCGAGGTCGCCGCCGACATCAAGTCCGCCGCGGAGGACGCTGCGCGCGACGGCGGTCGCTCCATCGCAGAGGCCGCGTCCGCCACGGTCTGAGCCGGCGCCGCATCCCTCCCGCAGGAGATATCCGCCCCTCAGGACGATTCACATCGGATCGTCCTGAGGGGCGGATTCTTCCTGTTGAGCGGATGCGGCCACGCAGCGGCCGGTGGGGGTCAGCCCCGCGCCGCCCACCAGTCGCGCAGGCGGCGCTCGCTCTCCTCAGGCCCGAGCACACCCTCATCCAGGCGCAGATCGAGCAGGAACCGATACGCCTCGCCCACCTCTCGGCCGGGCGGGATGCCGAGGATCTGCTGGATCTCGTTCCCGTCCAGCTCCGGACGGATGGCGTCCAGCTCCTCCTGCGCGCGCAGCTCGTCGATGCGCCGCTCGATGTCGTCGTAGGCCAGACGCAGCCGCGTCGCCTTGCGCTTGTTGCGCGTGGTCACGTCGGCGCGGGTCAGGATGTGGAGGCGCTCCAGCTCGTCGCCGGCATCCCGCACGTAGCGGCGCACCGCCGCATCCGTCCACGCGCCCTCGGCGTAGCCGAAGAAGCGCAGGTGCAACTCGATCAGCAGCGCGACGGACTCGATCGTCGCCGAGTCGAACCGCAGCTCGCGCAGGCGCTTGCGCGCCATCCGCGACCCCTTCACGTCGTGGTGGTGGAAGGTGACCGCGCCACCCGGCTCCAGCCGGCGCGTGGCGGGCTTGCCGATGTCGTGGAGGAGCGCGGCGAGGCGCAGCGGCACGTCGGGAGCGGCGTCCGGGTGCCGGGTGCGCTCGAGCTCGATCGCCTGACGTAGCACGGTGAGCGAGTGCTCGTAGACGTCCTTGTGGTGATGGTGCTCGTCGACCTCGAGACGCAGCGCCGGCACCTCGGGGAGGAACTGGTCGATCAGCCCCGTCTCGACCAGCAGTCGCAGGCCGCGCACGGGGTCGTCGGTCTGCAGCAGACGCACGAGCTCGCCCTGGATGCGCTCCGGGCTCACGATCCCGAGCGTCTCACGCAGCTCGGTGATCGCCGCGACCGCGTCGGCGTCGACCGTGAAACCGAGCTGAGAGGAGAAGCGAGCCGCCCGGAGCATCCGCAGGGGGTCGTCACCGAAGCTGATCCGCGGATCGGTGGGGGTGCGCAGTACGCCGGCGACGAGGTCCTCGATGCCGCCGTGCGGGTCGACGAGCTGCGGGCCCGGCACACGGAGCGCCATGGCGTTGACGGTGAAGTCGCGGCGGACGAGGTCCGACTCGAGCGAATCGCCGAACGCGACGACGGGCTTGCGGGTCTCGCCGTCGTAGGCGTCGGCGCGATACGTGGTGATCTCGACCTGCTCGCCGCGGATGCGGGCGCCGATCGTGCCGAACGCCCGGCCGATGTCCCACTGCGCGGTCGAGATCGGCGTGACGATGCGCAGGATCTGGTCGGGATCCGCATCCGTCGTGAAGTCAAGGTCGTGCGTGGTCCGCCCCAGCAGCGCGTCGCGCACCGGACCGCCGACGACGGCCAGTTCGTGTCCCGCGTCCGCGAAGGCGTCCGCGAGCACGACGACGACGGGCGAGGAGGCGAGGGTGCCCAGGCGCGCGAGACCGTCGGCCATGTTGAGCATGCAACGAGCCTAATCGGCCGCGCCGCGCGGCACCTCCAGCATCCCGGTCAGCACCAGCTCGCGGACCCGCGGAAGCAGGTCGGTTCGCAGCGCTCCGGCATCGACCTCGAGCAGGTCGGCGATGGCGTCGATGAGCACACCCACGGGCAGCTCACCGTCGCTCGCGCCCACGAGCGCGGCGAGCGCCGGGTCCGCGGACACGGTGCGGGCGAGTCCGCCTCCCTGTCGCAGCTCGATCACGCTGGGCGCCTCCGCACCGGGAAGGTGATGCCGCGCCTCGGTGACATCGGCGGCGACGCGCAGCACGGATGCGGCCAGCACCATGTCATCGGTGCGGTCGAGCCACGCTGCGGCCCGCCACGCCGCAGCGGTGTGCACGGCGAGCACCGCGGGGTCGACCCCCTGCGCCACACGCTCGAAGCGGCGCAGTCCCGAGCCGCGCATGAGCTGAACCCAGCCGAGCCCGACACCCGTGACGCCGCGGCTGTCGAAGTCGTCGAGCCACGCGCCGATCAGCGCCTCGTGCTCGTCGCTGCCGGGCCTCGTGCCGCCGTCGCGCACCCACAGCTCGGCATACCGGGCCGGATCGAGCTGCTCGCGCTCGATCACCCACGCGCCGACGCCCTCCGTCCACGCGCGCACCCGCTCCAGCCCCGCGAGAGACTCACGGTCCTCCCAATTGCCCAGCATCACCGCACGCCCGCCGTCGACGAGGTGGGATGCGGCGCCGGCGACGACCTCGCGCATGAGCTCATCCCCCGACCGACCACCGTCCCGGTACTCGTAGGCGGGCACGCCGGCGACCCGCGGGGTGATCACGAAGGGCGGGTTCGACGCGATCAGCTCGAAGCGCTCGTCGCCGACCGGCTCGTACAGACTGCCCTCGCGGACATCAATGCCCTCCAGGCCGTTGAGCGCCGCGCCCAGTCGCGTGAACCACAGTGCGCGCGGCGAGATGTCGGTCGCGACGACGGCGAACCCTCTCCGGCGCAACTCGAAGGCCACCAGCCCGCAGCCACATCCGAGGTCCAGGGCGCGGCCGTCACCGGTCGCCGGCAGCAGGGAGACGAGCGTCCTGCCGGCTCCGCCGACGCCGAGCACGTGGTCCGCACGCAACGGGAAGACGCCGGCGAGCTCGTCCAGATCGCTGGCGATCCATCCCTCGCCGCCGTCGGCGAACACGTGCGGTCGCACCGCCACCGATGGCGCCACGCTCTCACCGCGGCGTTCGATCACGCCGAGCCGCTCGGCATCCGCAAGTCCCGTGCCGGGCAGTGCCTCGGCTACGGATGCGGCATCGACGACGTCGCCCAACACGAACAGGCGCGCGAGCACGGCGACGGCGTCGTGCGGATGCCGCGCGAGGGCCCGTCGGGCCGGGACGGCGACGGCCCGCGCGAGCGCCGACTCCGCGGCGGCGCCGATGAGCAAGCGGAGAGCCGCGGTCGTGAAGCCCGCAGCGCGCAGATCGTCGGCGAGGCGGTAGGCGATGGCGGTGTGCATGAGTCCATTCAACCCGGGCGCGCGCTCGGTGAATCCCAGGCCGAGGCCCGTAGACTCGCTCCCGACCCTGCGGATTCTCCGCACAGGAGCCTGCTCAGCTACGAATGATTCCGACTTCGGCCCGCACGGGCACCCCCGCATTCCGGCGGCGACGACTTCTTCTCGCGCCGCTCATCGCCGTCGCGATCGTGCTGGGGATCGCCGCCCCGGCGGCGGCCGCCACCCCGACGCCCTCGCCGTCCGCGACGGGAACCGTCGAGGTCGCGGTGGCGCCCTTGTCCGGTGGCGTGCTGGCGACGGGCGAGGCGCTCACTGCGCTCGTCTCCCTCGAGAACGGCACGGCGTCGAACACCCCCGCTTCGACGGCGGAGCTGCTGCTCGCAGATGCACCGCTGGACGGGTCCGCTGCCCTCGACGCGTGGTTGTCGGGGTCGGCCGATGCCCCCGCCGGCCGTGTGATCGGATCCAGCGCGATCGAGGAGACCGCGCCCGGGCAATCGAGTTCGGCGAGCGTGATCGTCGCGGCTGACGACCCCGCGCTCGCGGGCCGCGGCGCGGGTGTCTACCCGCTGTGGGTCAGCGTCGCCGGCGAGACGGCGCGATCCGTTGTCACGATCGGCACCGGCCCCACGGGCACCGTCGCCGTCATCGTGCCCATCACCGCGCCGGCGCTGACGACCGGCATGCTGTCGACCGACCAGCTGGCGTCCCTCACCGCAGCCGACGGCGCTCTGACCGCACAACTCGACGCCGTCGTGGGAACCTCCGCGATCCTCGCCGTCGATCCGGCCATCGTGGCCTCGATCCGGGCGCGGGGCACCTCCGCTCCGGAGTCTGCTCAGGCGTGGCTGGAGCGGTTGATGAACCTGCCCAACCCGCGGTTCGCACTGCAGTACGGCGACGCCGATGTGAGCACGCAGTTCGCGGCGGGGCTGGGGGCGCCGCTCACGCCGACGTCGTTGAACGCGTACGTGGATCTGAAGGCTCAGCCGGCCGCGCCCACGCCGGCTCCGACGGACGCGCAGCAGTCCGACCCCGCACCGCCGACCCTCGACGCGCTCCTCGACGTGGGTGCCGACGCCGCCTCGACGATCTATTGGCCGCCGTCGGGCACCGCCTCGCCCGAGCTCGTCGCATGGCTCACCGCGGCGACGCCGGGCGCGATCACGATCGTCGACAGCACGCAGGTCACCCCCGCATCCACCTCGCACGCGCGTACCGGCGGCGGTGATCTGCTCGTCGCGTCGGCAGGCGCATCCGCGGCGCTGCAGGCCGCATCCACCGCCACCCAGCCCACGACCCGAGCGGCGGATGCGGCGGCCGCGGCAGCGCATCTGACCTTCGCGTCCGCGACAGCGCAGGGCTCCCCGATCCTCGTCACCCTCGGAAGAGCGGCAGTCCGCGACGCACAGGGCCTGCGCGGGGCGATCTCAGCGGCGACCGCGGGCATGACCCCGGTCGGGCTGTCGAGCATGCTCGGCGCCTCCCCGACAGAGGTCCAGGTCTCGGCGGGCTCGGTCGACCCCTCGCGTCCGGCGGCGCTGACGAACATGCTCGCCGGGGCCGCGCAGATCGACAGCTTCGCCACGATCCTCGACGACCCCTCGCTGCTCACCGGACGCGAGCGCGCCGCGATCCTCCAGGTTCTCGGCGGCGCCTGGCTCGGCGATCCGACGGGCTGGCAGGGCGCGGTCGCCGCGCACGCGGAAGCGACGACGACCACACTCGACTCGGTGTCGATCGTTCCCTCGACGGCGCTCAACCTGCTGACAGCGGGAACCAACCTGCGCTTCTGGGTGCGCAACGACCTGCCCTATCCGGTGAACGTCGTGCTCGTCGCCTCCCCGGACGATCTCCGCGTTGACGTCGAGCGCGAGAACGCCGTGGTCGCCGCCGCATCCGCCAACACGCTCGTCGAGGTTCCCGTGAACGCGCGGATCGGCAACGGCGACGTCAAGATCGACCTCAGCCTGCGCAGCCCCGCGTACGTCCCCATCGGGCAGACGCAGACGGTCGATGTCAACGTCCGAGCCGACTGGGAAGGAATCGGCCTCGCCGCGCTCATCGTGGTGGCGGCCGCCTTCCTCACGATCGGCGTCGTGCGCACCATCCGGCGCCGTAAGCGCGACAAGGCGGATGCGGCCCGCACCGACGACGAGGAGAACGCGTGAGCGGATTGGGCCGGGCAAGCGTGCTGCTGGGAGCGGGAACGCTCGTCTCCCGGATCACGGGTCTCCTCCGCACCATCGTGCTGGTGGGGGTCCTGGGCACCATGTCCTCCCGCGCGGGCGATGCCTTCGCGCAGGCCAACCAGCTCCCGAACAATGTCTACGCGATCATCTCGGCGGGCGTGCTCACCGCGGTCATCGTGCCGCAGATCGTGCGCGCGAGCGCGAGGGAGGATCGGGGCCAGCGCTTCATCTCCGCCCTGTTCACCGCGGGGATCGTGGTCCTGCTCGCCGTCACGGCCGTGGCGATGCTGCTGGCGCCGGTGCTGATCACGCTCTACGCGCCCGCCTACAGCCCCGAGCAACACGCCCTGGCGACCGCGTTCGCCTACTGGTGCCTGCCGCAGATCTTCTTCTACGGTCTGTACTCCCTCCTGGGCGAGACGCTCAATGCGCGACGCATCTTCGGGCCGTTCACCTGGGCCCCGGTGCTCAACAACGTCATCTCCATCGCCGGGTTCCTGCTGCTGATGCTCGTCATCGGGGGCGATCGCTCTGCCGTCTCGGACTGGAACGGCGCATCCATCGCCGCGCTGGGCGGCACGGCCACCTTCGGCATCGCGGTGCAAGCGCTGATCCTGCTCGTGTCCTGGCGGCGCACGGGGCTCCGGTTGCGCCCGGACTTCCGCTGGCGGGGCCTGGGCTTTCGCAACATGGGGCGCCTGGCGGGCTGGACCGCCGCGATGGTCGTCGTCGGGCAGATCGCGGGTCTCGTCCAGAGCCGGGTCATCTCTGAGGCGACCGGAGACGGCGCCTCGACGCTCGCGACGCAGACCGCCTGGCTCATCTTCATGCTGCCGTACTCGGTGATCGTTCTCTCGATCGGGACGCCGTACTTCACGCAGATCAGCGAGCACGCCTCGGCGGGCCGCACCGATGAGGTGCGCGGCGACGTGTCGCGCAGCATCCGCATCATCAGCCTGCTGATCGTCGTGGCGACGGCGGCGCTCGTGGTCGCCTCGGTCCCGGCATCGCGCATCATCGTGAACAACGCGGCGGATGCGGCCGAGCTCGCCCCGGTGCTGATCGCCTATCTCGTGAGCCTGCTGCCGCTCTCGGTGCTGTTCGTCCTGCAGCGCACGTTCTACGCCTACGACGACACCCGCACGCCGTTCGTCTTCACGACCGTGCAGGCGGTTCTGGTGATCGCCACCGCTCTGGCCGCCGCCTGGCTCGCGCCGACGCCGTGGCTCGCGGCCGCCGTCGCGCTCGGCCAGTCGATCGCCATCATCGTGCAGGCGGTTCTCGCCGCCATCCTGCTGCGTCGGCGGATCGGTTCCCTCGGCATCCGTTCGTGGTTCGTCGCGATCGCGCGCTACACCGTCGCCGCTCTGCCGGCGGCTGCGGCGGGGTGGGGGGTCTACCTCCTCCTCGGTGGTGACACCGGATGGACCACCTCCGACAAGATGCTCGGTGCCGTCGGGACCTGCATCATCGGCGCGGCCACCCTGGTCGTGTACCTGGGCGTCCTCGCGGCGCTGCGGACCCCCGAACTGGCCCCGGCGCTGCGACCGCTTCGCCGCATCCTTTCCAGACGCTGACAAACGGACCGCGGGAATGTCCCGCGGATACCATATGTTGAGCACTTTGAAACCACGAGGGAGAACGCACGTGCGTCAGCTCATCATCATCGGCTCCGGCCCCGCGGGCTACACCGCCGCCATCTACGCGGCCCGGGCCAACCTCAAGCCGCTGGTCATCGCCAGCTCCGTCGAGGTCGGCGGTGAGCTCATGAACACCACCGAGGTGGAGAACTTCCCCGGCTTCCCCGAGGGGATCCAGGGCCCCGAGCTCATGACGAAGATGGAGGAGCAGGCCCGCAAGTTCGGCGCCGAGATCCTCTACCAGGACGTCACCGAGCTCGACCTCTCCGGCCCCGTCAAGCGTGTGCAGCTGGGTTCCGGCGCGGTCGAGGAGGCCGCCGCCGTGATCTTCGCGACCGGCTCCGCGTACCGCAAGATCGGCCTGCCCAAGGAGGAGCACCTCTCCGGCCGCGGCGTGTCGTGGTGCGCGACCTGTGACGGCTTCTTCTTCCGCGAGCGCACGATCGCCGTCGTCGGCGGCGGCGACTCCGCCATGGAGGAGGCCACCTTCCTGACGCGCTTCGCCACGAAGGTCTACGTCATCCACCGCCGTGACGAGCTGCGCGCCTCCAAGATCATGCAGGAACGCGCGATCGCGAACGAGAAGATCGAGTTCGTGTGGAACAGCGAGGTCGTCGACATCCTCGGTGACGAGGCGGTGACCGGCGTCGTCCTGAAAGACACGGTCGATGGTTCGACGCGCGAGCTCGAGTTGCAGGGCGTGTTCGTCGCGATCGGCAACGACCCGCGCACGAAGCTCGTCCACGGTCAGCTCGACCTGACCCCCGAGGGCACGATCTGGGTCGACGGCCGCTCGTCGCGCACGTCGATGCCCGGCGTCTTCGCGGCGGGCGACGTGATCGATCCGACCTACCGTCAGGCCGTCACCGCAGCTGCTTCCGGAACGATCGCCGCGCTGGACGCGGAGCACTTCCTCGCTGCGCTGGAAGAGGCGGGCGCACCGCAGCCCGACGCCGACCAGATCGAGGGTCTGCCGGTCGTCTGAGGGAACATCCGGACCCCGTCGGGTGTTCGGTACGAGTAAGGCTTACGAAGGGAAATGACAATGAGCGCGAAGGCGACCAGCTCGAGCACCTGGAACCAGGATGTCCTCGAGGCGGATGGTCCTGTCCTGGTGGACTTCTGGGCAGAGTGGTGCGGCCCGTGTCGCATGGTTGCCCCGGTTCTCGATGAGATCCAGGCGGAGAACCCCGAGAAGATCACGGTGCTCAAGCTCAACGTGGACGAGAACCCCGATCTCGCGATGAAGTACCAGATCACTTCCATCCCGGCGATGAAGGTGTTCCAGGGTGGCGAGGTCAAGACGACGATCATCGGCGCGAAGCCGAAGTTCGCGCTCGAGCAGGATCTGGCCGCGTTCATCGGCTGATCCGCTTCCCGACACGCAAGAGCCCCCCGGAGATCCTCCGGGGGGCTCTTCCGTGTCCTGTTCAGGACGCCTCAGGGCGCACGGTCGCGTCCCACCGACGCGACGTGTTCGTCTCGCCGAGCAGACGCCAGACGGCGCGGGTCAGCGGCGGATAGTCCAAGGCGATCTGACGGAGCACGCGGTAGTGGCGCGCCTCGGACGGCTTGCTGCCGCCGGCTTCGGCGATGTTCTCTGCGCGCAAGAGGAACACGACGAGCTCATCGACGGTGGGGAGGTCTTCCATGAAGTCCCACGGATCCTCCCCCTCACGGAGTCGTTCGTGGATGAGGGCGGCCAGTTCGTCCGCGGCTTCCGCCCGCAGCAGTTCGAGGCTCGCTCGACGGCGTGGGGATTCGGAGGTCATGATTCCAGCCTACGTTTCGTCTGATCGCTGTGCTCCTCGCTCAACGATCACACAGCCCCTGCCGGTCGTTGAGCGAGCGAAGCGAGTCGAAACGGAGAGTCGTAACGCAATGAACCGACCGGACTCGGTTTGTCAGGAGCGATTCTCCGCTTCGATCAGCGAGAAGCGCCGAGCTCTTCCTCGCCGAGCTCGCTGAGGATGCGGTTCAGGTCCTGGATGGTTGCGAAATCAATCGCGATCTGGCCTTTTCGTGCGGAGATGGAGATCTTCACGCGCGTGTTGAGGCGATCCCCCAGCCGTTCTGCGATCTCGTCGAGATGCGCGCGGCGCGCGCCCGCCTTCGGCGCCGGCCGCTTCACGGTGACAGCGCCCTTGGCGGCGGCTTCCGCCGCCCGGACCGAGAGGTCCTCGTTCACGATCTTGTCTGCGAGACGCTGCATGCTCTCGCCGTCTTCGACGGAGAGGATCGCACGGGCGTGGCCCGCCGAGAGGACGCCGGCCGCGACACGCTGTTGCACCGGGACCGGCAGGCGCAGCAGGCGAATGGTGTTGGAGATCTGGGGACGCGAACGACCGATGCGCGTCGCGAGCTGTTCCTGGGTGATGCCGAAGTCCTCGAGCAGCTGCTGATAGGCCGACGCCTCTTCGAGCGGATTCAGCTGCGACCGGTGCAGGTTCTCGAGAAGAGCGTCGCGGAGCAGGTCTTCATCCGCGGTCTCACGGAGAATGGCGGGGATCGTCTCCAGTCCCGCCTCGCGTGCCGCACGCGTGCGGCGCTCTCCCATGATCAGTTCGTAGGTACCCTCACCGGTGTCGCGCACGACGACCGGCTGCAACACACCGAACTCGCGCACGGAGTGCACCAGCTCCGCAAGGTCTTCCGGGTCGAAGTTCGTCCGGGGCTGACGGGGGTTGGGAACGATCGCGTGCGGATCCACCTGGATCAAGCGCGCGCCGGGAACAGCGAGCAGCTCCTCGTGCGGAGCCTCTTCGTTCATCGCATCCGTCTTCGGCGCCGGAGCGCCGGGGAAGAACACGTCGACAGGACGCGCCTCGGAACCCTCCGATGTCGGGATGAGAGCGCCGATCCCCCGACCGAGTCCCGTTCGCTTGGCCATCAGTGTTCTCCTTCGTTCATGGTCGACGTAGCCTCATCGGCCTCGCGAGCCAGCAGTTCTACGGCAGCTTCACGGTAGGCCACCGCGCCTGCCGACTGGCCGTCGTAGGCGATGACGGTCTGTCCGAAGCTCGGCGCCTCGGAGACCCGCACCGAGCGCGGGATCACCGTGTTCAAGACTTCCTTCGGGAAGTGCGTGCGTACTTCCTCAGCGACCTGCTGCGCAAGTCGCGTACGCCCGTCGTACATCGTCAGCAGGATCGACGATACGTGGAGCGGCGGATTCAAGTGCTTCTGGATCATCTGCACACTGCCGAGAAGTTGGCTCAGGCCCTCGAGCGCGTAGTACTCACATTGAATGGGAATGAGAACCTCGTCGGCGGCGGTGAACGCGTTGATGGTCAACAATCCCAGCGAGGGCGGGCAGTCGATGAGAACGACGTGCGGCGGCTCCTCGGCGGCGGCCAGATACTCCTCGAGTGCGCGGCGAAGCCGGTGCTCGCGCGCGACCTGTGACACCAGCTCGATCTCCGCGCCGGCGAGGTGGATCGTGCTCGGCGCACAGGTGAGCAACGGGGACTCCGGGCTCGTCTGCACGATGTCGGCGAGTGGAAACTCGTCGATCAGCACGTCGTAGACGCTCGGGATGTCGGCGGTGTGCGGCACACCCAGAGCAGTGGATGCGTTCCCCTGCGGATCGAGGTCGATCACCAGCACGCGCGCGCCGACACTCGCCAGCGCAGCCGCAAGGTTCACGGTGGTCGTCGTCTTACCGACGCCACCCTTCTGGTTCGAGACGGTGAGCGTGCGAGTGCCGGTCGGCAGCGTCACGGTGGAGTCCTCGAGGGCGCGTCTCCGAGCGCGGAGGTCCGCGAGCTCGCGGGCAAGGGGGGTGTCGTCACCGAAGTCCGTCGCGGGTGTCGTCGGATTGTTTCACGTGAAACACTTCGCCTTTCGCCAGCATCGAACCCTGTCCACTCTAATCGTCGCCATCGACAGCCATGACGTGATGTTTCACGTGAAACATCACGTCAGGACCGCTGTACTCGACCTCGAACAACCCGAGTCGGCACGTCGAGAACACCCTCCCCCACGACCTGCACGCGCAGATCGACGACACGGTGCGTGCGAGCCTGCTTCGCGGCCTTCTCGATCTCCGCATCGGCGGCAGCGCCCTTGAGAAGAATCAGCTCTCCCCCGTCACGTACGAGAGGTGCGGTGATCGGGAGAAGCGTGCGCAGAGCGCTCACTGCGCGGGCAGTCACCGCATCCAGGCTGGCGCCACGAGTCCAGTCCTGTGACCGACCACGGAAGACCTCGACATTGTCCAGAGCGAGTTCGTCGACCTGTTCCTGCAACCACTGAGTGCGTCGCTCCATCGGCTCGATCAGCACCCACTGGACGTCAGGGCGTGCGATCGCCCCGACGATGCCCGGCAGACCCGCGCCGGAGCCGACGTCACCGATGAGGCCGACCGGAACGAGCGGTGCCATCACCGCGCTGTTCAGGATGTGACGCGTCCACAGCCGGGGCAGCTCCAGTGGACCGATCAGTCCGCGCAGCTCGCCTTCCCTGGCGAGATTGCGCGTGAAGGTGCGGGCGCGATCGATGCCGTCTCCGAAGATCGTCGACGCCGCATCCGGTTCCTGCTCGAGTTCGTCCATCAATGTTTCACGTGAAACATTCACGCGCGACGGAGCACGGTGTGACGCTGAGCGCCCTCGCCATAGGACTCCGACACGAGCCCACGCTCGGCCGCGATGTCATGAACGACCTTGCGCTCGTAGCTGGACATCGCCGGCAATGACGCCTGCGATGCGCCGTCCTCCAGACGCGAGGCAGCGCGGTCGACCAGAGCCTCCAGCTCGCGGCGACGCGCATCACGCGACCCGCTGACATCGAGGATGAGGCGGGAGAATCGACCGGTGCGGTTCTGCACCGCGAGGCGGGTCAGGTCCTGGAGCGCGCTCACCGTGTCAGGGTCGGACAGCACGCGAAGCGAGTCGTCGCCATCCGATTCGATCGACACGTACGCACGATCGTTGCGGACATCCAGCGCCAGGTCGCCGCCGATATCGGCGATGTCGAGGAGACCCTCGAGGAAGTCGGCCGCAACGTCGCCCTCCTGCTCGAGCTGCTCGACGCTGTCGGTCGTGGTGGGAGAGAGTTCAGAGGTCATGGCGGGTCTCCTCAGCTGGAGGGTTCGGAGTCGGAGGCGCCGCTCTTCGCGGCGGGCGGCTGCTTGCCCGACTGCTTCTTGGCGCGCTGCTTGCCGACGGGCTGCTGGCGCTTCGGGGCTGCGGCCCGCTTACGCTCGGCCTCCTCGAGAAGACGCTGCTGCTCGGCCTGGTACTTCTCGATCGGAACGACCTTGCCGCTGCTGTCGATGGCCTTGCCACGCCGAGCGAGACGCTCCTCGCGGGCCTTCGCCGCCTCAGAGCCCGGGGTCGGCAGGTTCCGGATGACGAGGAACTGCTGCACCATCGTCCAGATGTTGCTGATGAACCAGTAGACGACGACGCCGAGCGGGAAGAAGATACCGGAGAAGACGAAGGCCAGCGGCAGGATGTAGAGCATGATGCGCTGCATCTGGTACGCCTGACCGGTCTTGGCCTCGGGGGACAGGTTCTTCGAGATGATCTGCAGCTGGGTGAAGAACTGCGAAGCGATCATCAGAACGACGAGGACGAGCAGGATGATGACCGTCACCGTGCCGTCGGGTCGTCCCCAGGCGCCGACGAGGGTGTCATGCAGGGACGCGCCGAACAGGTTGGCGTTGTAGAACTCTGACGTCAGGTTCGCATCGAGGAACCCCACACCACCGATCCCGGCCGCCGCGTGCTTGGCGACGTCGTTCAGCACGCTGTACAGCGAGAAGAAGATCGGCATCTGCACGAGCAGCGGCAGACATCCCGAGATGGGCGTCGTGCCGTGCTTCTTGTACAGCGCCATGGTCTCGCGGCTCATGGCCTCGCGAGAGAGCTGGTCGCGCTTGCCGCGGTACTTCTCCTGAACCTTGCGCAGTTCCGGAGCGATCTCCATCATCTTGCGCTGGCTCTTGATCTGCTTGACGAACAGCGGGATGAGCGCCGCGCGCACGACGATCACGAGACCGACGATCGACAGCACCCAGGCGAGGCCCGAATCGCCGGGCAGACCAAGGAACGTCCAGATCGCGTGCCAGGCGACGAGCACCATCTCGACAACCCACTTGAGCGGCCACAGGATCGTCCCGATCAGGTCGAAGCCGCCCGATGATTGCGTCGCGGTCGCAAGTACCAGATCCACGGGGATCAGTCCTTTCTCAGTGGCACGACGAATCCGTGCCGGGTCAGTGCGTGGGAGAAGTCCTTATGGGCAGGCGGATCATCGATCCCGCCCTCGGCCCAGGGGTGGCACCGAGCGATCCGGGCGGCGGTCAATGCCGCGCCCTTCACCGCACCGTGCTGCTGAACCGCCCCCACCGCATAGGCGGAGCAGGACGGGTAGTACTTGCAGACATCGCCGTATGTATGCGAGATCGTCGCACGGTAACCATGGAGAAGACCGAGCATGATGTTGCGCGGCAACAGCGGAATCGCGCGGAGCCAGCCGTGCTCCGGCATCGTCGCCTGGCCGATCGACGCCATCGGCAGCGTCGACGTGCTCACGATGCCCTCCGGGCCAGGCATCGCTTCACTTCGGCGTCGAGATCGTCGAACGAAGCGTCCGCACCACCGGGCAGTACGCGCACGACAACGTCCGCGCCCCTGACCACGGTCGGGAGCGCGGACGCGCAGATAGCTTTGAGTCGCCGGCGGATGCGATTGCGAACGACCGCCGTGCCGACCTTCTTGCTCACGATGAATCCGAATCGTGCGGCACGATCGTCACCGGATGCCACCACGTACGTGACGGTGTGGGGACCGGAACATCGCACGCCGCGACGGACGACAGCCTTGTACTCGGCGCCGTCGGTCAGTCGGTTCGGCCGCGAGAGCAACGGAAGGGTCAGGCCGAGAGCTCGGTGCGGCCCTTGGCGCGGCGTGCCGAAAGGATGGCGCGGCCGGCGCGGGTGCGCATGCGAGCGCGGAAGCCGTGCTTCTTGGCGCGACGGCGGTTGTTGGGCTGGAACGTACGCTTGCTCATGGGATCTCTCCGGGAAACGGTTGCCACCCGAAGGCGAAGCCTTCAGACGTGGTCGGGGACTGCCTCGAGGGCATAAGTCAACCGACTAAGACTAAGGCGCGAACCCCGAGAACTCAAACCGCGTAGGTCAACCCGCCATTATCCACAGCACTGTCCCCGACCCCTCGAATCGACACACCCCCGGAACGACGCCGGAGTTTGCTCTCTGGAGCCTCGCTGACTAGCGTGGCTCGCGCAGTTATCCACAGGTGTCGCGCACCGGCGCGTTCTCGCCGGGCCAAGAAGGGGACCATGACCGCGCAAGACACTCCCGACGTCCCGGTGTGGTCGGCGGCTCTCGAGATCCTCGGCACGGACGCCCGGGTCTCGCCGCAGATGCACGGGTTCCTCAACCTGGCGGTCGCCCAGGGCGTGATGTCGGGGTTCCTGTACCTCGATGTGCCCAACGACCTCACGGCCGCGCAGCTCAACAAGCGGCTTCGTCCCATGATCCTGGAAGCCCTCGCGCAGGCCTCGACGAACGATGTCACGGGATTCAGAGTCGTCGTCAATCCGGAGCTGATCGACGCGCACCTCACGGCAGAGGTCCCGGTGCAGACCATGGTGATCGAGCAGCCCGTCGCCCCACCCGCGCCGGCCGCGGAGACCGCGGATCCCGCATCCGCCCGTGCAGACACCCGGCTGAACCCGAAGTACACCTTCGATCGGTTCGTCATCGGCCAGTCCAACCGCTTCGCCCACGCGGCAGCCGTCGCCGTCGCCGAAGCACCCGCCAAGGCCTACAACCCGCTCTTCATCTACGGGGACTCCGGTCTGGGCAAGACACACCTGCTGCACGCCATCGGCGACTACGCCCTGAGCCTGTATCCCGGCATCCGCGTGCGCTACGTCTCGAGCGAAGAGTTCACGAACGACTTCATCAACTCGATCGCCAACAACCGGGGCTCGGCCTTCCAGGCGCGCTATCGCGACGTCGACATCCTCCTGATCGACGACATCCAGTTCCTCCAGGGACGAGCCGAGACCCAGGAAGCCTTCTTCCACACCTTCAACACGCTCCACGACCACGACAAGCAGGTCGTGATCACCAGCGACGTCCCGCCGAAGCACCTGACCGGTTTCGAGGATCGGATGCGCAGCCGCTTCGAGTGGGGTCTCATCACCGACGTCCAGGCGCCGGACCTCGAGACCCGCATCGCCATCCTCCGCAAGAAAGCGCAGAACGAGCGGCTCCAGATCCCGCCGGAGGTCATGGAATACATCGCCACCGTCGTCTCCAGCAACATCCGCGAGCTCGAGGGCGCCCTCATCCGCGTGTCGGCGTTCGCCAGCCTGAACCGATCGACGCTCGACATGTCACTGGCACAGCAGGTGCTGCGGGACATCGTCGACCAGGACGACACCAACGTCATCTCACCGACCGACATCATCACGGCCACTGCGCAGTACTTCAAGCTGTCGGTCGACGACCTCTACGGATCGAGCCGTTCACAGGCCATCGCGACGGCACGTCAGATCGCGATGTATCTGTGCCGGGAGCGCACCAACCTCTCGTTGCCGAAGATCGGTCAGCTGTTCGGCAACCGTGACCACACGACCGTGATGTACGCGTACAAGAAGATCAGCGACCTCATGAAGGAGCGACGTTCGATCTACAACCAGGTCTCCGAGATCACCACCCAGCTCGGCAGAGCAGGTCGCTGAGCCCCCGACGAACCCCACGGCGCACGCCGTGGGGTTCGTCGTTTCCGGTGGCCGAAGACTCTCATTTGACAATCGCCGCGCGCGGCCTCATCCTCCGCTTTCACACATGTGGACAAGTTGTGGATAACTGTGCGAAACGCCGACGGGCGATGTGAACGACACGGCGATCACGTGTGGAGAACGTTCGAACCCGGCGAACGACGCGATCCGCGTTCGACAGCTCCGTCCGCAGCGCGTCCACATCTCACACGGTTGTAGTTCCCATGAGCCGAGAGTCATCCACCGACTTATCCACAGTTTGCACAGCTGTTAACAAGATGACTCTCACATCACTCTTCATCAACGTGCGATCACCTCTGGGGGCGGGAAGCGTGTTCTTCGTCTGGACCATTCGCAGCACTAGCATGGGTAAGCCCAGCCCGCCGGAGAGGGAGCACTGTGAAGTTCCAGGTCAATCGCGACGTTTTCAGCGAAGCCGTATCGTTCGTCGTCAAGCTCCTGCCCCAGCGCAACCCGCAGCCGATCCTCGCGGGCGTGCTCATCGAAGCCGGTTCCGAGGGACTCTCCCTGTCGGCCTTCGACTACGAGGCCTCCGCGCGCACCACGATCGAGGCGTCGGTGGAGGCTCCCGGCACGATCCTCGTCCACGGTCGTCTGCTCTCGGACATCGCCAGCCGCCTGCCCAACGCCCCCATTCAGATCGAGGTGGACGACGACGGCATCCTGCTCACCTGCGGATCGGCCCGATTCACGCTGGCGTCCATGCCGGTGCAGGAGTATCCGGCGATCCCGGAGGTGACCGGCGAGTCCGGTCTCGTTCCTGCAGAGGAGTTCGCGACCGCCATCGCCCAGGTCGCCTTCGCCGCGTCACGCGACGACGTCACGCCCGTGCTCACGGGTGTCCAGCTCGAAGTGAGCGGAACGCAGCTGAGCCTCGTCGCGACGGACCGGTACCGCGTCGCGCTGCGCGAGATCCCCTGGGACGGCCCCGCCACCACCGACGGCGAGAGCACGACGGCCCTCGTCCCGGCGCGCACCCTGCAGGAGGTCGGCAAGACCTTCTCGCACGGCGAGAACATCTCCATCGCGTTCTCCGGTTCGGGCGACCGAGAGATCATCGCCTTCACCTCCGGCAACAAGACGGTGACGTCGTTGCTGATCAAGGGCAACTTCCCTCCCGTGCGTCGCCTGTTCCCCGAGCAGACCGCACATCACGCCGTCGTGAACACCGCGGAGCTCGCCGAGGCGGTGCGTCGTGTCGCGCTCGTGCTCGACCGCTCCGCGCCGCTGCGTTTCACGTTCACCGCAGAGGGCGTCGCCATGGAGGCATCGGGAACAGAACAGGCGCGCGCCTCCGAGTCCGTCGATGCGACGTTGACAGGCGACGACGTGACCCTCGGGCTCAACCCGCAGTACCTCCTCGAGTCGCTCTCGGCCGTGCGCAGCGAGTTCTCCCGGATCACGTTCACCTCCAGCGACAACGCGAACAAGCTCAGCCCGATCCTCGTGACACCGCAGACATCGGTGGAGCGCGCCGGCGAGGGCGAGTTCAAGTACCTGCTGCAGCCGAACCTGTTGCTGCGCTGATCGCGTCGCACCGTCACCGTAGGGTTGTCCGGTGATCGTGGAACGCCTGAGTCTCGTCGACTTCCGTAACTACGAACACGCCGATCTGGAGTTCACTCGCGGGGCGAACCTGCTCGTCGGGCGCAACGGCCAGGGCAAGACCAACCTCGCCGAAGCCGTCACCTATCTCGCGACCCTCGGCTCGCATCGGGTGTCTGCCGACGCACCCCTGGTGCGTTCGGGAGCGGATGCGGCCTTCGTCCGCGCACGCCTCGGTCACGGCGAGCGCCACATCCAGCTTGAGATACAGATCAACAAGCAGGGATCCAACAAGGCGCGCGTCGGTGGCGCTCCGGTGCGTTCGGCGGAACTGCCGCGCTATGCGCAGGTCGTGCTCTTCGCTCCCGAGGATCTGCAGATCGTGCGGGGAGACCCCTCCGCACGCCGCCGGTTCGCCGACCAGCTGCTCGTCCAGCTCTCCCCCCGCCTTGCCGGCGTCATCGCGGACTACGACCGCGTTCTCAAGCAGCGCACCGCACTGCTCAAGTCCGCGCGCGCCCGAGGTCTGCGCGGCGACGCGCTCCCGACCCTGGATGTCTGGGATGACAAGCTCGTCGCGCTCGGTACCGAGATCATCGAGGCACGTGCACGCCTCGCCGCCGACCTGCATCCGCACCTCGTCGCCGCCTATGCCGCGATCGCCGGCGCCGATCACTCGCCCGAGCTCGAGTGGGCCAACTCCATCGCCGGTTTCGATCCGGAGGACGACGACGACCAGCGCGTCGCCTCCGGAGCCGTGACAGCGGAGGCCTTCCGTGCCGCCCTCGCGGCGAAGCGCGCGACAGAGTTCGATCGCGGGGTGACGCTGGTCGGTCCGCACCGTGACGACCTCATTCTCCGCATCCGCTCGCTTCCGGTGAAGGGGTATGCGTCGCACGGCGAGTCCTGGTCGGTGGCGCTCGCGCTGCGGCTCGCCTCCGCGCAGCTGCTGCGCGCGGATTCGCTGCTGGGAGATCCCATCGTGATCCTCGACGACGTCTTCGCCGAGCTCGACGCCGACAGGCGGATGCGGCTGGCATCCCTCGTCGCGGACTTCGAGCAGGTCGTGGTGACCGCTGCGGTCGAGGCGGACGTTCCCGAAGAGCTTCGCGGGCGCACGGTGCGCGTCGAGGCCGGTCGCATCCTCGAGGTGAGCGACGATGAGTGATGAGGACGAGGTCCCCGAGACGCTCGGCACCTATCTGCGTCTGCGCGGACTCGAACCGACGTCGCGTCGCGGTGCGAAGAGGCGCACGCGTCGAGGCGCCGAAGACGAAGGCGTCCCGTTCACGCCCGGTCGCGACCCGCACGGCGTCGGCGACGTGCTCGCACACTGGACGAAGCAGGCCGGATGGGACCCGCTCCTCGCTCGTGCCGACCTCGTGCGGCAGTGGGAGGTCGTCGCCGGCGAGGAGACCGCCAGGCACACGCGCCCCGTGGGACTGGATGCGGGAGTGCTCACCGTGCAGTGCGACTCGACCGCCTGGGCGAAGCAACTGCGCCTGATGCGTACGCACATCGTGACGACGATCGCGCAGCGCTTCCCGGATGCGGGCGTGCAGAACGTCCGCTTCGTCGGCCCGGACGTCCCCTCCTGGAAATGGGGTCCCAGAGCCGTTCCAGGGCGCGGTCCCCGGGATACCTACGGATAAGGCATGTACGGACGTATCTCGCGTCCGTTTACGACGCCACACGGGCGTACACGCCCCGTGGCGAGCCTCCGCTTGATAGACTGGGAC
This sequence comes from Microbacterium sp. SORGH_AS_0428, assembly GCF_031453615.1. Classification (NCBI taxonomy): domain Bacteria; kingdom Bacillati; phylum Actinomycetota; class Actinomycetes; order Micrococcales; family Microbacteriaceae; genus Microbacterium; species Microbacterium sp. SORGH_AS_0428. The sequence continues at coordinate 1,905,766 of NZ_JAVIZT010000001.1, forward strand.
GGTCCGTCTACTAGAACCGGAGCGCTCGAAACCTATGACGTCCCCCACCCCCTCCAGCGTTCCCCACGACGGACAGAGCACCCCCGAACCGGTCCGGAACGAGTACGGGGCAGACGAGATCCAGGTTCTCGAGGGACTCGAGGCCGTTCGCAAGCGCCCCGGCATGTACATCGGTTCCACCGGCCCACGGGGACTCCACCACTTGGTGTACGAGATCGTCGACAATTCCGTCGATGAGGCGCTCGCGGGATACTGCGACCGCATCGAGGTGACGATCCTGCCCGACGGCGGCGTGCGTGTCGTCGACAACGGTCGCGGCATCCCCGTCGACATCCACAAGACCGAGGGCAAGTCCACGGTCGAGGTCGTTCTCACCGTCCTTCACGCCGGCGGAAAGTTCGGCGGCGGCGGCTACGCGGTCTCCGGTGGTCTGCACGGCGTGGGCTCCTCCGTCGTGAACGCGCTGTCGACGCGCCTCGAGGTCGCCGTCAAGCGCCAGGGCTACGAGTGGAACCAGTCGTACGCCAACGGCGGCGTTCCCCAGGCCCCGCTCGCTCAGGGCGTGCCGACCGAAGAGACCGGAACGACCATCACCTTCTGGCCGGACCCTGCCATCTTCGAGACGGTGGACTTCGACTACGACACCCTGCGCACCCGTTTCCAGCAGATGGCGTTCCTCAACAAGGGACTCGCGATCACGGTGCGCGACGAGCGGCCCGACCACACGGTCGACGAAGAGGTCGACGGCAAGGTCACCGCCGTCCAGCCGCACGACGAGTTCCTGTACGAGCGCGGCCTCGTCGACTACGTCGAGTACCTGAACCGGGTGCGCAAGGCCGACGTCGTCAACGACGAGATCATCGATTTCGAGTCGGAGGACACCGACCGCCACATCGCGCTCGAGCTCGCCATGCAGTGGACGACCTCCTACACCGAGAACGTCTTCACCTACGCGAACACGATCAACACGCACGAGGGAGGAACCCACGAGGAGGGCTTCCGGGCCGCGCTCACGACCCTCGTGAACAAGTACGCCCGCGCGCAGAACCTGCTCAAGGAGAAGGACGACAACCTCTCCGGCGACGACGTGCGCGAGGGACTCACCGCGGTGATCTCCGTCAAGCTCTCCGAGCCCCAGTTCGAGGGTCAGACCAAGACGAAGCTCGGCAACACGGAGGCGAAGGCGTTCGTGCAGAAGGTCGTCGGAGATCAGCTCGGCGACTGGTTCGACCGCAACCCGCAGCAGGCGAAGAACATCGTCCGCAAGGCCATCGACGCCGCGACCGCTCGGATGGCGGCCCGCAAGGCTCGCGAGACCGCGCGGCGCAAGAGCGTGTTCGAGTCGGCCTCGATGCCCGACAAGCTCAAGGACTGCACGAGCAAAGACCCCTCGATCAGCGAGATCTTCCTCGTCGAGGGTGACTCGGCCGGCGGCTCCGCCGTGCAGGGTCGCGACCCGCACACGCAGGCGATCCTGGCCCTGCGCGGCAAGATCCTCAACGTCGAGCGTGCTCGGCTCGACCGCGCCCTCGGCAACAACGAGGTGCAGGCGATGATCCAGGCGTTCGGCACGGGAATCGGCGAAGACTTCTCGATCGAGAAGGCGCGCTACCACAAGATCGTCCTCATGGCCGATGCCGACGTCGACGGCCAGCACATCACCACGCTGCTGCTCACCCTGCTGTTCCGCTACATGCGCGGGCTCATCGAGGCCGGCTACGTGTATCTCGCCCAGCCGCCGCTGTACCGTCTGAAGTGGTCCAACTCGCCGCACGAGTACGTCTACAGCGACGTCGAGCGCGATGCGCTGCTGGCCGAGGGACTCGCGGCAGGACGCCGCATCCCGAAGGACAACGGCATCCAGCGCTACAAGGGTCTCGGCGAGATGAACGCCAAGGAGCTGTGGGAGACCACGATGGATCCGTCGACCCGCACCCTGCTGCAGGTGACGATCGACGACGCCGCCGCGGCCGACGAGATCTTCTCCACGCTCATGGGCGAGGACGTCGAATCCCGCCGCCACTTCATCCAGCGCAACGCCAAGGACGTCCGGTTCCTCGACATCTGATCGCACCGGATGCGGCGCGAGCCGCATCCGTCAGATGACACGACACCGACGCAGAGAAGAAGAGACGAATGACTGACGAAGAGCGTCCGACGACGGAGCCCGCCGAGCACGACCACGGTCGCATCGACCAGGTCGACCTGCAGTCCGAGATGCAGCGCAGCTACCTCGACTACGCCATGAGCGTGATCGTCGGCCGCGCGCTGCCGCGCGTGGAGGACGGCCTCAAGCCCGTGCACCGTCGCGTGATCTACGGCATGTACGACGGCGGATTCCGCCCCGACAAGTCGTTCTCGAAGTGCGCCCGCGTCGTCGGCGAGGTCATGGGTCAGTACCACCCGCACGGCGATTCCCCCATCTACGAGGCGCTCGTCCGCCTCGTCCAGCCGTGGTCGCTGCGCTATCCGTTGGCCCTCGGCCAGGGCAACTTCGGCTCCCCCGGCAACCAGGGTGCGGCGGCGCCCCGGTACACCGAGACCAAGATGGCCCCGCTCGCGCTCGAGATGGTGCGAGACATCGAGGAAGACACCGTCGACTTCGTCGACAACTACGACGGGCAGACGCAGGAGCCGGTCGTGCTCCCGGCGCGTTTCCCGAACCTGCTCGTCAACGGTTCCGTCGGCATCGCGGTCGGTATGGCCACCAACATCCCGCCGCACAACCTGCGCGAGGTCGCCGATGGTGTGCTGTGGGCGCTGGATCACCCGGAGGCGACGCAGGAGGAGCTGCTCGAGGCCCTCATCCAGCGCATCAAGGGTCCTGACTTCCCGACCTCCGCGCAGATCCTCGGCACGCGCGGCATCATCGAGGCGTACCGCACCGGTCGTGGGTCGATCACGATGCGCGCCGTCGTCAACATCGAGGAGATCCAGGGCCGCACGTGCCTCGTGATCACCGAGCTGCCGTACCAGGTCAACCCCGACAACGTGGCCGTCAAGATCCGCGACCTCGCCCGCGACGGCAAGATCACCGGCATCGCCGACATCCGCGACGAGTCGAGCGACCGCACCGGTCAGCGACTGGTGGTCGTGCTCAAGCGGGATGCGGTCGCCAAGGTCGTCCTCAACAACCTGTACAAGCACACGCAGCTGCAGGACAACTTCGGCGCGAACATGCTGGCGATCGTCGACGGCGTGCCGCGCACCCTCTCGCTCGACGGTTTCGTCTCGTACTGGATCACGCACCAGATCGACGTGATCGTCCGCCGCACGGCGTTCCGCCTGCGCAAGGCGGAAGAGCGCATGCACATCCTGCGCGGCTACCTGAAGGCGCTCGACGCGCTCGACGAGGTCATCGCCCTCATCCGCGCGTCCGCGACGGTCGACGATGCACGCGGCGGACTGAAGAAGCTGCTCGACATTGACGACATCCAGGCCGATGCCATCCTCCAGATGCAGCTGCGTCGCCTCGCTGCGCTCGAGCGGCAGAAGATCATCGACGAGGCCGAAGAGCTGCAGGCGCAGATCACGGACTACCAGGACATCCTGGCCACGCCCGCGCGCCAGCGCACCATCGTGCGCGAGGAGCTGACGGAGATCGTCGCGAAGTACGGCGACGAGCGACGCACACAGATCCTCTACGGGTTCGACGGCGACATGTCGGTGGAGGATCTCATCCCGGAAGAGGAGATGGTGCTCACCATCACCCGCGCCGGCTACATCAAGCGCACGCGCAGCGACAACTACCGGGCGCAGCACCGCGGCGGCAAGGGCGTGAAGGGTGCGCAGCTGCGCGCCGACGACGTTGTCGAGCACTTCTTCGTCACGACGACCCACCACTGGCTCCTGTTCTTCACGAACAAGGGCCGTGTCTACCGCGCCAAGGCCTACGAGGTCCCCGAGGCCGGCCGTGACGCGAAGGGTCAGCACGTCGCCAATCTGCTCGCGCTCCAGCCGGATGAGGAGATCGCACAGATCCTCGACATCCGCGACTACGCGGTCGCGACGTACCTCGTGCTCGCCACCCGCGGTGGACTCGTGAAGAAGACGCGCCTGACGGAGTACGACACGAATCGCCAGGGCGGTGTCATCGCGATCCGTCTGCGCGAGGAGGACGAGCTCGTCGGAGCGCTGCTGGTCGACGAGAGCGACGACATCCTGCTCGTCAGCCGTCACGGGATGTCGCTGCGGTTCACGGCGACGGATGCGTCGCTGCGGCCGATGGGGCGTTCCACGGAGGGCGTCAAGGGAATGTCGTTCCGCGGCACCGACAGCCTGCTGTCGGCATCCGTCGCCTCCGTCGACGGCGACGTGTTCGTGGTCACCGAGGGCGGGTATGCGAAGCGTACGGATGTGGATCAGTACCGTGTCCAGAGCCGCGGCGGACTGGGCATCAAGGTGGCCAAACTGCACGAGGATCGGGGCAATTTGGCGGGCGCTCTGATCGTCGGAGACGACGACGAGGTCCTTGTGGTTCTTGCCAGTGGCAAGGTGGTACGCTCTGCCGTGGCCGAGGTCCCTGCGAAGGGTCGCGACACCATGGGCGTCGTTTTCGCCCGACCGGATGATGACGACCGGATCATCGCGATCGCCCGCAACAGCGAGCGACGCCTTGCGGATGCGGCAGATGCCGATGCATCCCAGGAGACCGAGCCGGCCGCCACCGTTCCCGAGGAGAGTACTGACGCATGAGCACGGTAGCCGACAAGCTCGCCAAGAAGTCGAGCAGCAAGACGAGCGCCAAGCAGGTTCGTCTCCGCCTCGTCTACGTCGACTTCTGGTCGGCGGTGAAGCTGTCGTTCCTGGCGGCCGTCGCACTGGCGATCGTGACGGTCGTGTCGTTCCTGCTGGTCTACCTCGTCGTACAGACGACCGGTCTGATCGGTCAGGCTGACGAGTTCTTCAAGTCGTTCTCGGACGGCTCGCTCTCGCTCAGCCAGTTCGTGGGGCTCCCGCAGGTCATGGCGTTCGCCGCCGTCGTCGCCATCCTGAATCTCATCGTCGTGACGGTTCTCGGGGCGGTCATCGCGGGCATCTACAACCTCGCGGTCAAGGTCACCGGCGGTCTGCTGGTGGGCTTCACCTCCAACTGACCGCGATTGGTCAAACCGGTCCGCATCCGGTAAAGTCTTGGAGGTTGGCGCCGCGAGGTGCCGAACGGGGCTATAGCTCAGGCGGTTAGAGCGCTTCACTGATAATGAAGAGGTCCCAGGTTCAAGTCCTGGTAGCCCCACCACCCTTCTCACGGGGCCTTAGCTCAGTTGGTAGAGCGCCTGCTTTGCAAGCAGGATGTCAGGAGTTCGAATCTCCTAGGCTCCACACTTTCCCTTTCACGCGGCTCTTCGGATCGCGACCGACGCCGAACGGCGGCTCGGTTCGCGGCTCGTCCGACGACGCAGTAGCGTCGATCCCATGCCCGACGCACGCCCTCCCGTCCGCGCAGAACGCTTGGCGTGGCCGGACGCCGCACGCGGTCTGAGTGTGACGCTCATCGTCATCCTGCACATGTGGGCCTCGCACCTGATCTTCTGGATCGGCAATCACAGCGTGATGGGCTTCATCGAGCAGCTCGTCGACTGGACGTCGCCGCTGCGCATCCCGTTGTTCTTCTTCGTGTCCGGCTATCTCGCGTCGCGGTCGCTGCAGAAGCCGTGGCAGGCGGCCTGGCGCGGCCGGGTCTTCGCGATCTCCTACCTCTACGTGCTGTGGGTCGCCCTCATCGCTGGTTTCATCTGGATCGACAACACGGCGAACGGCTTCGACGCGGAGAGTCCTCTCGGGATGATGCTGCGCAACGTGGGATCGCCGGAGACGCACATGTGGTACCTCTGGGCGCTCGTCGTGCTCTTCATCGCCGTCTGGCTCACCCGGCGGGTCCCGGCGTGGATCGTCGTCTCGGTGGGCGCGGTCATCAGCGTCGCCGCACCGTTCATCCTCGAGCAGCCGTACCGTCAGGTGGCCGCTGCAGCCCTGTTCTTCTCTCTCGGTGCGCGTCTTCCGGTCGTCACCGAGTGGCTGACGTCGCGCCGCGGAACCTGGATCTTCCTCGCGGGGTCCGCGGTCTACGTCGGTTCCGTGCTCCTGGGTCCGACCGGTCCCTACGGGCTCGCCGATCCGCTCACCTCGACCGTGGGCGTGGCAGCGATGGTGGCCATCATCAGCACCGTCGCCCACCAGCGGTGGATGGCGGTGTTCCGTCGGATCGGGAGGAACACACTGCCGATCTTCATCCTCAATCCGCTCGTGTTCCTGCTGCTGAACGATCTCCTCAGGTCGCTGCCGAACGTCTCGGACTGGCTCGCCCGCCACACCGAGGTCGGTGCGCTGTACTCGATCGCCGTGATTCTGGCGACGTTCGGCATCAGTCTCGGGCTGAAGGCCGCCGCGGACAGGATCGGGATGCGGTGGCTGTTCAGCATGCCCGCGCGGTGGTTCCCCGTTCCCGTGCGCAGCTGAACGCGACGCCTGTCGTACATGTGAGAAGCCCCGCACCTGTTGGCGCGGGGCTCCTCATGTCACACGTCAGTCGCGCTCCGCGGTCGCGAGCTCTTCCTCGCCCGCATCCGCCTCGATGACGATCTCGCGGACCACCTGACGGATACCGAGACCGCTGCGCTGCCCACCCTCGCGGCTGGCGCCGCCCATCATCCCGCCGGGAGTCATCATGCGTGAGCCGGCGGATGCGGCGTGGGTGCTGCCGACGCTCGCCGCCGTCGCGGCGGATGCTGCGGCACCTGTGCCCATGATCGAGGACGGGCTGCCCGTACCGCCGCCTGCGCCGGAGACGGAGCCGCCGGTCCCGTAGGCGCCGCCCGCACCGATGCCGCCACCGTCCACGGAACCGTGCACGGCACCGCCGGAGACGGTGCCGACGCCCGCGGAGCCGAGCGTCGATCCGTCTGCGGTGAGGGTTCCTTCTGCTCCGACACCCGTGGAGACCACCGCGGTCGGCGTGAAGTGCCAGTTGTCGGCCTTCTGTCCGGCGCTCACGAGATTCGCCTGTGCGGTGTTGCCGACCCGAGTGGCGCCGGAGGCGTCGACGACGGCACCCGCGGTGATCGTCGCGGACTTCGCCCCGCCGCCCAGGATGGTCGAGCTCAGTCGCTCGGTGCTCTTGAACAGCGAACCGAGCTGCTGCACGAAGCCCACGAGGGACTTCACCGAGCGCACGACCTGCGTGAGGGGGCGCACGACCTTGTTGACCAGCTGGTTGACCTTGGTGACGACTCGGGCGATCGCGTAGCCGATCCCGAGACCGAAGGATGCGGCGACGACCGCCATCGCTTCGATCGCCGTCGCGACGACCTGCGAGATGGCGTTCTTCACGACCCCCTGCATCTTCGCGACGAGCGACGATGCGCTGCGCAGCCCGCCGGCCGCGGCATCGGCCCAGTCGCCGGATGCGGCGATGTGCTGGGCGGTGTCCTGCGCGAAGCGCACGTAGGTGCGGACCGTGTCACCGCTGAGGCCGTCGAGATCCGACAGCCGCGTCACGAGCGTGTTGCCGGTCTCGCGCAGCGCGCTGCCCGCATTGGTCCACTGCTGCGCGACGGCGGCGACGTTGGCCTCGCTGCCGGCCAGCTGGTCGAGCCAGGTGCTCAGCGGCTTGAGGTACTTCATCACCCAGCCGAGACCGATGCTCGCCAGCGTCCCGATGGGATCCGCGAGCGCGGCCGCGGCGTTGCCCAGTGTGTCGAGGAAGGCGAGTCCTCCCTCGAGCCAATCGCCGTTGCGCACGGCCTGCGAGAGGGCGTGGCCGGAATCGAGGAGCTTGCTGCCGGAGTACGGCGAGGCGAAGGAGGAGCCGGATGCGGCGAGGGCGGCGGGAGTGGTCATGACAGGCCCAGCGCATTTTCGAGGTCGCGGAGGGTGGTGACCGTGTCGTCCTCGAACTGTTCCCATTGTGCGGCGGTGCTGCGCAGCTCGCCCGCCGTGCGAAGGAGCAGCGACTGATCCGCGCCGAAGAGGCCGGTCGCCGCGGCGGACATCGCCATCGAGGGGGGAACGAGGAAGGCGCACAGGATGCCGAACGCGTTGGAGGCCAGGTCACCTCCCTTCAGCATGGAGATGGCGCCGGTGACGTCATCGGCGAGCGAGGTGACCAGCGCGGCATGCTGCCGGAGCCGATCGAAATCAAGCGTGATGTTCTCGGTCATTCGAGGCTCTTTCGGACGTATCAGGGGGTGTCGGTGGAGCGGAGCTGTTCGGTGACGGGGTCGTCGTCTCCCAGGAGTTCGGCGACGGCGTCGATGGTGGCCGCGTGAGCGTTCTTCTCTGCGGACACGATGGTGGCGAGGATGTCGGAGGCCAGTCGTTGCGCGCCTCGCGCCAGTGCCGTCTCGCCCAGGCGGAGCGTCTGCACGCGGCCTGCCGAGTCGACCTGCACGTAGACGTCGCGCGCGGTGGACCAGGCGGCGCCGCGGATCGCGGACACGGTCGCTTCGAAGGCGGGCATCTTGGCGGCGCGCTCGGCGCTCTGACGGACGTCGCGCTCGATCTGCGCGAGGGATTCTTCGGGGTCCAGAGGCACGCGGTCACGCTAGCGAAGCGCCGTGAACGGCAGCGCGAGTTATCCACACCCCGGTAAAGTCACGCCATGGATATGCGTGTCGCCGCCTACGCGATCATCACCGACGACGCCGGGCGCATCCTGCTGGCTCACTGGAACGAGGGCCGCCGGAGTGCGTGGACGCTGCCGGGCGGAGGCCTCGAGGAGGGGGAGGACCCCGAGCGCGCCGTCCGACGCGAGGTGCGTGAAGAGACCGGTTACCGCGTCGCCGTCGACGAACTACTCGGCATCGATTCGAGGGTGATCCCCGCCACGAAGCGCCTGTCCGAGACCGCATCCGCGCTGCACACGCTGCGCATCGTGTATCGCGCTCACATCACGGGCGGACGCCTGCGCAATGAGGTGGGCGGATCCACCGACCGCGCCGAGTGGTTCACGCCGGAGGAAGCCGCAGACCTGCGCCGCGTTCGGTTGGTCGACATCGGACGCCGGATGGCCGGAGCGGACGCGACGCCGCCGCAGCCGTGACCTTCGGCACGTATGATCGCCGGACGTGCAGTGAGGATGATCAGTGGTGCGATGGCGTGTTCTGTCCGCGGCGACCGTGATGGTCGCAGCTCTCGGAATCGGCGGGTGCACGGCGAGCGAGCCGCTGCCGCCTGCCCCGAACAGTGAGACCGCGCTTCCCACAGCCCCACCCAACAGCCTCGCTGCCGAGGATGTCCGGACCGTCGTCGACCGCTGCGCCACGGGGCTCGGGCTCGACGCCGCTTCTCTCGGCGCGCAGCTCTCAGCGGCGAGCCAGCCGGCGGCCGAGGCTGCGCTCTTCTTCGCGACGTCGAACCAGTGCGCCGACATCCCGGCGTCTCTGTCGCGGACGGACGTGTCCTCGTTCATCTCGCCGCTGAGCTTCGTCGAGCAGCCGTGCGAGGGCCGCAGCGTCGTCTCCTTCTGGGCCCACTACGACGACGACCTGATCTTCGGGAACCCGGTGATCGATGACGAACTGGCCGGCGGTGCCTGCGTTCGCACCTTCTTCTTCACGTACTCGGATGCGGGAGAGGGCGAATCCACGTACGCCAGCGAACGCGAGAAGGGCATCCGTGCCGCGTACGACGCCATGCTCGGGCGGAGCGGAGCATGGGTCGACCGGTCGGTCACGCTGGTCAGCGGCATGACGGTCACGATGACCAAGCCGAGCGACGACGACCGCGTCTCCCTCCTCTTCCTGCGTCTTCCCGATGGCGGGCTCAGCGGCACGACGTTCATCTACACCGGGCAGCAGACGCTCGAGAAGCTCCTCAGCGGAGAGCTCCCCTCTCTGCGAACGATCGACGCGGGGCGATCCGTGTCGGTCTCGACGCTGGAGAAGTCGATCGCCGAGATTCTCGCCGGCTACGCGCCGGAGCGTGTGCTCACGCACCTGCCCAAGGAAGCGCCGGACTCGGCCGGCGACCACCCCGATCACTCCTCGGTCGGCACACTCGTCGCCAGCGCCGTGGATGCGGGCGCCGCAGGCGGCGCGCAGGTCGAATACGCCGTCGGCTATCCGTCGGCCGAGCGACCCGCGAACATCGCCGCGACGGAACTGGAGCGCAAAGCCTCGCTGTTCGCGGTGTACGCCGCCCACGATCCCGTGATCGGTTGCTCCTCGGCCCAGACATGCCTCGCCCGGGCGCACTTCGGCGACTGGCTGCAGCGCGAGTATCTGATCGCACAGGCGGATCTGCCCCGGTGAGGCAGGCTGCGCGCGCTCAGAGGGGCTGAGAGATGTCCGCCACGGTCGCGTCGAGCGCCTGGAGAAGAGCGTCGGCATCCACGAACAGACTGAACCCGTGCGCGCCGGCGCCCAGCGCGATGCGGCGTCCGCGGATCGATTCGTCGGCGAAGACCGGCCAGGCGGTCGTGCTGCCGAGGGGCACGATGGTGCCGCGCTCGTAGCCGGTCGCGGCGAGAGCGACATCGGCGTCCGGGAGCTTCAGCTTGTTGACGCCCACGAGCTGGCGCAGCTTGGGCCACGCGATGGCCCGATCGCCGGGGATCAGGGCGAAGAGGAACGTGTCGTCACTGCGCTTGACGACGAGCGTCTTGACGATGTCGACCGGTGCGATCCCCAGGAGCTCAGCCGCCTCGGGGAGGCTTGCTGCCTCGGGGCGCTCGCGCACCTCCACCGAAAGACCGAGGGCGGATGCGGCTTCCCGCACCCGCCTCGTCGGATCCTCGTTCACGCGTCAGGTGCGCTCAGCGGGTCGTCCGCGACCCACAGCTCGTCGTCGGCCCGCAGCGTCTGCCAGGCGGCGTAGAGCACGCCGGCGGCCGCGGCGACACCGAAGATGAGCGCGATGACGCCGCCCGCGCCCATGCCCCGCTTCTTCGGGGAATCGACGGCGAGGCGCTTGGCCAGCTTCTTCGAAGCCTTGGCGCCGTACTTGGCGGCCTTCTTCTTGTACGTGGCGGGGTCGAGGTCGATGCCGCGACCGGCAGCGATGCGCGCGCGGGTGTCGCCCGCCGCATCCCATACCGAAAGGGCGCCGCCCACGAGAGCACCCGCGGCCGGAACGACCTTGTCGCTCAGCACGTGCTTCGAGATGTTGACGCCGCGGTCCACGTACGGGGCCGCATAGCGGTCGTACCCTTCGCGCACCGCGGGCACCAGGTGCTCGCGGTTGTAGTTGCCGAGCTGGCGGCCGGCTTCGCGGGCGATGTCCGCCGCTTCGCCGACGAGCACCTGCTGCGATTCCCACACCTTGTTGGCGTGGCCCTGGAGCTTCCGGAGCTCCTTCTTACGCTTGCGGCTGAGGCTCATGCGAGATCCCCCTAATCCGTGGGTAGTCGTGAGCCCATCTTGCCAGAGGGATCGGCTGCGTACGGCAGGGCTTGCAGCGAACTCTGAGACAATGACAACATGCCTCAGCACACCGCCGTCGCCACCATTCACACCAACCACGGCGACATCGTCGTCAACCTGTTCGGGGACCACGCGCCCCGCACCGTTCAGAACTTCGTCGGCCTGGCCGACGGCACCGGAGAGTGGACCGACCCGTCCACGGGTCAGCCCGGTTCCGGACCTCTCTACAACGGGGTCATCTTCCACCGCATCATCCCGGGCTTCATGATCCAGGGCGGCGACCCGCTCGGTCAGGGCGTGGGCGGCCCGGGCTACACGTTCAACGACGAGATCAACCCGGAACTCACCTTCCAGAAGCCCTACCTGCTGGCCATGGCCAACGCCGGCCAGCGCCGCAACGCCATCACCGGCGCCGTCGAGGGCACGAACGGATCGCAGTTCTTCATCACGACCGACCCCACCCCGTGGCTCCAGGGCAAGCACTCGATCTTCGGCGAGGTCGCTGACGACGCGTCGCGCCAGGTCGTCGACGCCATCGCGCAGGTCCCCACCGGCGCCGGCGACCGTCCTGTCGAGCCCGTCGTGATCGAGTCGATCGACATCGCGCAGGTCTGACCACCCGCATCCCGTGACGAGCGAGAGCTTCGCGAGCAACCGCGAGAACTTCTGCTACCGGCATCCCGACCGACAGAGCTTCGTGCTCTGTCAACGGTGCCTGCGAACCATCTGTCCCGAGTGTCAGACGCAGGCACCGGTCGGGGTGATCTGTCCGGAGTGCATGGCCGAGCAGCGGCGTGCGGCCACGCCCGCACAGAAGAAGGCGCAGCGCCGGTGGGGCCGGTCGGCCCCCGTGGCGCTCGCTGCGGGCGGCGGCCGGCCGATCGTGACGTACACGATCATCGCCCTGTGCGCCGCGGTCTTCGTCCTCTCGCTCGGACTCCCGCTCACCCAGTGGCTCGGTTTCAGCGCCGGCTACCTCTATCCGCAGTTCACGGGTGAGTTCCAGCCGTGGCGACTGCTCACGGCGAGTCTCGTGCACTCGGGCATCTGGCATGTGGGTCTGAACATGCTCACGTTGTGGATGATCGGACGCATCCTCGAGCCCGTGCTCGGCAGCGCCCGATTCCTGACGTTGTATCTGATCAGCGCGCTCGGCGGGTCCGTCCTCGTGGACCTCATCGCGCGCGACTCGTTCGTGGTGGGCGCATCGGGGGCGATCTTCGGGCTCTTCGGCGCCCTCATGGTCATCGCGCGCCGACTGGGCAACGACATCACGGGCATCATCATCGTGCTGGCGATCAACCTCGTGATCGGGTTCGTCCCCGGCTTCAACATCTCGTGGCAGGCGCACGTCGGCGGCCTGGTCGCCGGAGCGGTCGTCGGGCTGATCTTCGTCATGACCCGCGAGCGTCGACGTCGCGCTCTTCAGATCGCGCTGCTGAGCGGATGGAGCGTCGTGCTCATCGGACTCCTCGCTGTGGCACCCGCGATCTGGGTGTGAGCGAGAGAGTTATCCACAGATTCATCCACACGTGGGGACGAATCACACAGATGTAATTCTTCGGCGCTGAGCCGTCAACGCCACCGTGTGGTCATGAGGAAGCCGACGAAGGCGATCCCGAAGCCGATGACGAGGTTCCAGGCTTCGATGCCCGGAATCGGGAACTGCATCCCGCTGAGGTAGAACACGAGAACCCAGACGAGTCCCACGAGCATGAGACCGATCATGATGGGCTTGAACCACACGGGGTTGGGAGCGGGCTCACCGGCGCCAGCGGGGGTGAGGTCCTCGTCGTTGTCGGAGCGTGCCATGTGCACATTCTAGGGGTCAGGCTTTTGCGTCACCTGCGACAGTTAGACTCCCTTTGTGACCGACACCCCCGCCCGCCGCCACGCGGCGTTCGCGCCGGAGCGCCGCCACGCCGCCGCGCCGGCGGATCAGTGCGCTCGGGGTCATCGGGGAGATCTTCATCACGGTCGGTGTGCTGGCCTTCCTCTACGTCGGCTGGCAGCTGTGGATCGGCGACTGGATCCAGGGACAGCAGAACAACGCGGCGGGTCAGGCGATCGCCGAGCAATGGGCGCAGAACTACGATTCGTCGTCGACACCGTCTCCGTCGGCCAGTGAGTCGAGCGCCCCCGAGGTGAGCACCGCCGAGCCGATCGTCCTCCCGGGTGCCGCCAGCGGTGAAGTCTTCGGCATCATGCACATCCCGCGGTTCGGGCCCGACTACGCCGTTCAGATCGCGGGCGGGACCGGCCGCTCGGAGAGCCTGGATCTCGGCGCCATCGGCCATTACTCCAGCACGCAGATGCCGGGCGCCGTCGGCAACTTCGCCGTCGCCGCCCACCGCGGCAGCCACGGCGCTCCCTTCATGAACCTGCCGGACCTCCACGTCGGCGACGCCGTCGTGATCCAGACGCAGGACGGCTGGTACACCTACCGCTACCGCAGCATGGAGTACGTGACCCCTGACTCCGTCGACGTGCTGCTGCCCGTGCCGCGCGAACAGGGCATCGAGGCGAATGGACGATATCTGACGATGACGACCTGCAGCCCGCGCTACGGATTCTCGGAGCGCCTCGTGGCGTACGCCGTCTTCGAGTCCTTCACCCCCGGAGCCGAGGGCGCGCCGGCATCCCTGAGCGAGGCGGTGACCTGATGTACGCGGCGTTCTGGCGCATCCTTCCCGGGCCCTGGTGGGTGCGACTGCTCATCGTCCTGATCGTTGCGGCGGCCGTTCTCTACGGGCTGTTCTGGTACGCCTTCCCGTGGATCTCATCGATCGTCGACCCGCAGGAGTCGACTGTCCAGTGACGGCAGCACGCGTGCTGGTCGTCGACAACCACGACAGTTTCGTCCACACCCTCGTGGGGTACCTGCGGGAGCTGGGGGCCGACACCGTCATGCGTGAGGCGGACGAGATCGACGCGGATGCGGCGACGGCCGCTCTCGTGGGTTTCGACGGAGTCCTGGTCTCACCCGGTCCCGGCACGCCCGAGCGAGCCGGATCGTCGCTCGCGGTGGTGGCGGCCGCGGCCGCGACCCGAACACCGCTGCTGGGCGTCTGTCTCGGGCATCAGGCGCTGGCGGTGGCGTTCGGCGCGCGCGTCGCGCAAGCGCCGGAGCTCATGCACGGGATGACGTCGCCGATCATCCACGACGGGACCGGCATCCTCCGGGGTCTGCCTTCTCCCTTCTCCGCCGCGCGATACCACTCCCTCGCCGTGGCGGCCGAGACGATCCCGGACGCGCTCCGCGTCACCGCTCGCACCCCGGAGGGCACGGTGATGGCGCTGGAGCACCGGCATCTGCCGCTCAGCGGCGTGCAGTTCCATCCGGAGAGCGTGCTGACCGAGCACGGCTATCGGATGCTCGCCACCTGGCTGGCCGGGATCGGTGCCGCGGATGCGATGGGACGTGCGCTGACGCTCACGCCCCATCGCGGGGCGAGCGCTCAGCCCGCGCAGTAAGTGAGTGTGATCTCCGAGCGGATCGGAACTTCCCCCGGCGCGAGCGACATCACGCGGACGGTCGGGGTGGTGCCCGTCGCCTTGCAGCCGGGATCTGCGCTCGGCACGACGGTCAGGCCCAGGGCCTCGAGATCCCGTGTCGCGGCCTCGACCGTGTAACCGGTCACGTCGTTGAGGACGACGCGACCGCTCGCGACGCGCAGGTTGACGGTCGTTCCGACCGGGATCTGTGCTCCCGCCGTCACATCGCCGGATGCGGTGCTCGCGCTGAGCACTTCGCCGGCGGGCGCCTTCGCGTCGTTCACCGGCGTGATCGTCCCCACGGCGAGGCCCGCCGCGGTGAGTGCCTGGCGGGCGTCGGTCTCGTTCAGCCCCACGATCGTGGGAGCGGCGACGCTCTCCTTGCCGGTCGAGACGTAGAGCTTGACGGTCTGACCGACCTGCACGGAGTCGCCCGCCGCGGGTTCGCTGCGCACGACGCTGCCCTCGGCGATCCGATCGTCGGCCACGGGGACACGATCCGACAGGAGGTCCTGTTCCTCGAGCACGTCGACCGCCTGGTCGTAGGTCATCGTCGTCAGATCCGGCACGATGCGCGCACTGTCGGGCACGGCATCCCCGGGGCGGATGGTGACGACCCAGAACAGCACGGAGACCAGGAGCACGGCGAGCACGGCGACGCCGGACCAGATCCAGGCGACCGGCGGCCCGGCTTGAGTCCGACGCATCGTCGTATCGGTCGACAGCTGCCGGAGCGAGCGCGCGGTCTCCGCGGCCTGGCGCGGATTCGCGCCGTACAGCTCGCTGGTCAGCGCGCCGAGCTGGCGCTTGCTGGGTGCCTTGCCGCCCACGGCCTCCGAAAGCGCCGCGCGGAACGAGGCCGCATCCTGGAACCGCTGGAAAGGGTCCTTCGCCAGGGCGCGCATGACGAGGGCGTCGAGTCCGCGGGGGATGCTCTCGGTGTGCTCGCTGGGGGGAACCGGTGTCTCGCTGACGTGCTGGTAGGCGACGGCGACGGGGGTCTCGCCCCGGAAGGGAGGCCGACCGGTGAGCAGCTCGTACAGGACGACGCCGGTCGAGTAGAGGTCCGCGCGGGCATCCACCGGCTCGCCCTTGGCCTGCTCGGGAGAGAAGTAGGCGGCCGTGCCGATGATGGCGGTCGTCTCTGCCACCGTCGAGGACGAGTCGGAGACGGCGCGCGCGATGCCGAAGTCCATGACCTTCACCTGGCCGGCGGAGGTGACCATGACGTTGCCCGGCTTGATGTCGCGGTGCACGACGCCGGCGCGATGCGAGTATTCGAGCGCCTCGAGGATGCCGTCGACGTAGCGCACCGCGTCCGTCACGGGTACGTCGCCCGCGGCGATGATGTCCTTCAGGAGCTCACCGTTGACGAGCTCCATGACGATGAACGGGACGGGGTGAACGACCCCGTCGGGGGTCGTCTCGGTGTCCTCGCCGGCGTCGAAGACCCGCACGATGGTCGGGTGAGACATCCGGGACGCGGCCTGCGCCTCCAGGCGGAAGCGCGTACGGAAGGCGGCATCGTCGGCAAGTTCGCGGCGCAGGATCTTGAGCGCGACCTCGCGGTCGAGGGTCAGGTCGTAGCCTCGGTACACACTCGCCATGCCCCCACGACCGATGAGCTCATCGATGCGGTAGCGACCGGCGAGTACGCGTGGATCATCTGACACGGCGACTCCCTGGGTGCAACAGATGAAAGCCTAACCGACCCGCCCTGGCAGAACCCGGGGCGAGTCGGCGGCTCTCGCTCAGTTCCCGCCCAGGACGGGGTTAGTGGCCGACGGCGACGGCGACGGCGACTGCACGTTGGCCTGGGCCTGCGGCGACGTCTCGGAGTTGCGCGTCGTGCCGTCGCCCGACCCGGAGCAGGTCACGGTGTAGCTCACGATGAGCGCCTGCCCGGTGTTGGTACCGACCTCGAGGGGAATCGGCCGCTGGTTGGGGCCGGCCGCGGCCGTGGACTGACCGGTCGAGGTGAAGATGCCGTTGACCGCGGTGAAGTTGTAGCTGACCACGGATCCGGTGCCCGACGGGCAGGTGAAGCCGTCCCAGTTGATCTGCACGGTGGAGCCGGCGGTCACGGTGCCCGCCTTCGCGCCGTTGACCTCGATGCGAGGCTCGGCGGGCGCGCCGATCGGAGTCTGGTCGGCGTACACGGTCAGGGTCAGCTGCGAGCCCTCGGGCGCGTTGCCGGTCGGGCTCACGCTGTACACGACACCGACCTGCTCGGGGCTGGGGGCCGGGTTGCCGGGCGTGCAGGAGGCCAGGAGCCCGGCCTGCTGCGCGATCTCGGTCGCCTGGTCACACGTCTTTCCGACCAGATCCAGCGCGGCGACATCAACGGTGCTCGTGGTCTGCGTCGGGGTGGACGACGGCGTGGACGCGGTCGTGCGCGTGTTCGACCCGGTCGGGCCGGGATCGGAGCTCTGGTTGCCGAAGATCGCCCAGAGGGTGCCGCCCAGCACGATCAGCAGCAGGACGATGAGGGCGACGAGCGGCCACGTCCAGGGGCTGCGCTTGCGCCCGGTCGGCTCGGCCACCGGGGATGCCGCGGTCGAGGCGCTCAGCAGCTGCGTGGCGGCCTGCGTCTCTCCGACGCCCAGCAACTGCGTCGCATCGTCCGCGCCCACGGCGCCGCCGATGGCAGGCACCGCGACGGTCGCGGCCGTCACATCGCCGCGACGCAGCGCGCTGGCGGCGCGGGCGACGGCGGCGGCAGACGCCGGACGCTCCTCGGGCTTCTTCGCGATCATCGCCATGACGAGGTTCTGCACCGGAACCGCCACGGTGGGAGGCAGCGGCGGCGGCTGCTCGTTGATCTGCGCCATCGCGATCGCCACCTGCGACTCGCCCGTGAAGGGGCGCTTGCCGGCGAGGCACTCGTACGCCACGATGCCGAGCGAGTAGATGTCGGTCGCGGGGGATGCGGGATGCCCCGACGCCTGCTCGGGCGAAAGGTACTGCACGGTACCCATGACCTGACCGGTCGCCGTCAGCGGAACCTGGTCGGCGATGCGCGCGATCCCGAAATCGGTGATCTTGACGCGGCCGTCGGGCGTGATGAGGAGGTTGCCCGGCTTGATGTCGCGGTGCACGAGGCCGGCAGCATGCGCGGCCTGCAGTGCGGATGCGGTCTGCGCCACGATGTCGAGGGTCTTGTCCGTGGACAGCGAGCCCTCGCGCTCGAGGATCGTGGAGAGGGCCTCGCCGGGAACGAGCTCCATGACGAGGAACGCGGACCCGTTCTCCTCGCCGTAATCGAAGACGCTGGCGATCCCCTCGTGGTTCACGAGTGCGGCGTGGCGCGCCTCGGCGCGGAACCGCTCGAGGAACCCGGGGTCCCCCATGTACTCGTCCTTGAGGATCTTGATCGCCACCGTGCGCCCGATGACGTGGTCAGTGGCTTCCCAGACCTCGCCCATACCGCCGATGGCGATGCGCGAATCCAGCTCGTAACGCCCACCGAACGTCGCTCCCTGTGTCGGCCTCATCGTCCCAGCACCGCCTCCATGACCTTCTTTGCAATGGGCGCTGCGATGGAGTTACCGCTGCCCGACTGACCTTGCCCGCCGCCGTTCTCGACGACCACTGCGACCGCGACCTCGGGGTCTTCTGCGGGCGCGAATCCGGTGAACCAGAGCGTGTACGGGTTGGACCCGCCGTTCTCCGCCGTACCTGTCTTACCGCCCACGTCGACTCCGTCTATTCTTGCATTCGACGCCACGCCGTCACTGACATTGGCGACCATCGCGCTCGCCAGTTGGTTGGCGAGATCCTCATCCAGCGCCCGCCCGAACTCCGTCGGCTCGAACTGCTGCTGAACCGACAGGTCCGGTCCGATGACCTGGTCCACCATCTGAGGGTTCATCACCATTCCGCCGTTCACGATCCCGGCAGACACCATGGCCATCTGCAGCGGCGTGGCACGCACGTCGCCCTGACCGAAACCGGTGAGGGCGGTCCTGTCGTCGCTGAGTGCAGCGGTGGGATAGACCGACGGTGCCGAGTCCACAGGCGTCGCGAACGAGGTGTTGAAGCCGTACTTCTGCGCCTCGGAGCGGATCGCGTCGTCGCCGAGCTGCACGGCGAGCTCCGCCATGGGGATGTTGCAGCTCAGGCGCAGGGCGTCGGCGAGCGTCACCGTCTCGCCCGGGCCGCACGCACCGCCGCCGGCGTTGCTGATCGAGGTCGAGGTGCCGGGAAGCGTGTAGCTGGCGACGTTCGGCAGTGTCGACTGGAGGGTCCAGTCGCCCGAGGCGAGAGCGGCGGAGGCGACGACCAGCTTGAACGTGGATCCGGGCGGGTTCATCTTGCCGGCGATGGCGCGATTGGACATCGGCTGCAGGGCGTTGTTGATGAGGTCGTTGTACGACGCCTGCACCGCGGCGAGGTCGTGCGAGGCGAGCAGATTGGTGTCGTAGCCGGGCTTGGAGACCATGGCGAGGATGCGGCCGGTCTTCGGCTCGATGGCCACGACGGCGCCCTGCAGGTCGCCGAGCGCGTCGTAGGCGACCTTCTGCACGTTCGCGTCGACGGAGAGCACCACGTTGGAGCCCTGCGGCGGCTGCCCGGTGAAGATCTGCTCGACGCGGGAGAAGAACTGCCCGCCGCCGGTTCCGGAGAGCTCCCGGTTCATGGCCTGCTCGATGCCGGTCGCCGATCCCAGCGCCGCGTTGATGTATCCCGTCACGGGCGACCACATGTCGGCATCCGTGTAGCTGCGCTGCCAGCTGTACACGTCATCGCTCGGGCTCGAGGAGGCGATCGCCGCACCGCTGGCGATGATCGAGCCGCGCTGGATCTCGTAGGAGTCGTAGAGCGCGCGCCGGTTCTCGCCGTTCTCGGCGAGCGTCGACGCCTGGAACACCTGGATGACGCTGGTCGAACCGAACAGCACCAGGAACATGGCCAGCATCACGAAGCTGAGCCGGCGGACCTCGCGGGTCATCCGATCACCACCCGGGGCTGATTGCGCACCGCATCCGAGATGCGCAGGATGAGCGCGACGATGATCCAGTTCGCCACGAGCGAGGAACCGCCGGCGGCGAGGAAGGGCGTCGTCAGGCCGGTGAGCGGGATGACGCGCGTCACACCGCCGACCATGATGAACACCTGCAGGGCGATCGTGAACGACAGCCCCGTCGCGAGGAGCTTGCCGAAGTCGTCCTGCCCGGCGACGCCGACGCGGAGCCCGCGGCTCGTGAAGACCATGTAGAGACAGAGGATCGCGAAGACGCCGATGAGTCCGATCTCTTCGCCGAGGCTCGGGAAGATGTAGTCGCTCTGCGCGAGCGGCGTGATCGAGGGGCGGCCCTGCCCGAGGCCCGTGCCGAGAAGACCGCCGTGCGCCAGACCGAAGATCCCCTGCACGAGCTGGTAGCTGCCGCCCGTGCGGTCGATGATGTCGGGGTTGAAGGCGTCGAGCCAGTTGGCGAAGCGCCACCCCACGTAGGTCAGCACCTGGGATGCGGCGACGGCGCCCGCGACGGCGAGCCCCACCCCCAGCAGCACCCACCCGGTCTTTCCGGTGGCGACGTAGAGCATCGCGACGAACATGCCGAAGATCAGCAGGCCCGTGCCGAGGTCGCGCTGGAGCACGATGATGCCGAGCGAGATCAGCCAGACCACCAGGATCGGCCCCAGGTCGCGGGCGCGCGGCCAGGTGATGCCGAGGAACTTCTTGCCTACCGACGTGAGGCTCTCGCGCGTGCGGACCAGATACCCGGCGAAGAAGATGGCCAGCGCGAGCTTGGCCAGCTCACCCGGCTGGAACGAGAAGAATCCGAGTCGGACCCAGACATCGGCGTTCTGGTTGGTGCCCAGGCCCGGAACGAAGGGCAGGAGCAGGAGAGCGACGCCGATGAAGCCGGAGACGTAGGTGTAGCGGAACAGCACACGGTAGTTCCGCAGGAAGAGCACGACGGCGATGGCCGCGGCGATCGCGATCGCCGCCCACACGATCTGACGGGTGGAGGCGGCGGCCCATCCTTCGCTGTCGATCTCGATGTCGATGCGGTAGATCATCGCGAGGCCGAGTCCGGTCAGCACGGTGGCGATCGGAACCACGAACGGATCGGCGTCGTGAGCGACGAATCGCAGCACGATGTGCAGCGCGAGGGCGAGTACGCCGAGCCCGCCGGAGTAGTAGAGGAAACTCGGGTCGATCGCCCCCTTCGCGCCCAGCTGCACGAGTGCGACGGCGGCGCCGTTGATCGCCAGGGCGAACAGAAGCAGTCCGAGCTCGCGGTTGCGCTGCTTCTGCGGCATCCGGATGCGGCGGAGAGCCCGCATGACGGACGTGTCGGTGGTGGGGGCCTCGGCGGTCATCACTGCCCCTCTGCCGGTCGGAGTCGGTCGACGATCAACTGGGCGTCTGCGAGGGACCGCGCCGAGATGGTGGATTCCACGCTCTGCCGGTCGAACGGGCTGAGATCCGCCAGAGCGATGTCGGTGTCCTCGTAGACGCTGGACAGCGAGATCGGTCCGATGCCCTGCTGAACGCCCTGGTAGATCACGACGGAGTCGTCGTCGGCGCCGACGTAGTAGCGCGTCTGCGTCCAGCTGTAGCCCGCGAACGCGGCACCGGCGAGGGCGGCGAGCACGAGCAGCAGCCCGACGAGCCAGCCGATGCGGCGGCGACGTGCGCGGCGGCGGTCCTCCTCGATGAGCTCCTCGAGGAACTCCGGAGCCGGCTCGAAGTGGGTGGGCTCGTTGGCCGCCTGCCGTCCAGGGTGCAGCCACGACGAGCGGCCCGGGCGGGCGGCGGGCACGACGACGCCGGTGGGGTTGGAGGCCGAGCCGACGATGGTGGGCGTTCCGGAGAACACCGGATGGTGGCCCCCGATGTCGACGATGACGACCGTCACGTTATCGGGAGCGCCCGCATCCAGCGCCTGCTTCAGCAGCAGATCCGCCGTGCGTGCGGGGGCCTGTCCCGCGGCGAGGGCTTTCTGCGTGTGGGCGTCGTCGACGACGCCCGACAGGCCGTCCGAGCACAGCAGCCACCGATCACCCGGACGCGTCGGCATGATGAACGTGTCGATCTCGGGGTCGGGGTCCATGTCACCGAGCACGCGCATGAGCACCGAGCGTCGGGGGTGGTATCGAGCCTCTTCCGGCGTGATGCGGCCGGAGTCCACGAGGCGCTGGACGAACGTGTGGTCCGTCGTGATCTGCGTCATCGCGCCGTCGCGGAACAGATAGATGCGGGAGTCGCCGATGTGGGCGATGACGGCGTAGTCGTCGACCATCAGCAGCGCGCTGACCGTGGTGCCCATGCCGGCGAGGGCCGGGCGCACGCGCACGGTGTCGATGATGTCGCCGGCGGTGTCGGTCACTGCCTGCTGCAGGGCCCGCTCGGCATCGACGGTCGAGGCGAAGGGGCGATCGAGCTGGGCGATGCGCGCGATGGCGAGACTGGAGGCGACGTCACCGCCGGCGTGCCCGCCCATGCCGTCCGCCACCACGAACAGGTTGGACCCCGAGTACCCGGAGTCCTGATTGTTCGAGCGAACCTTTCCGGTGTGCGAGAGAGCGGCGCTCGAGCCCTGGAAGACCATCTCGACGGATCAGCCCTGGAGCTCGAAGGTCGTGGCGCCGACCTTGATCGGGGCGCCCACCAGAACCGGGACGGGGCTCGCGACGCGCTCGCCGTCATGCCAGGTGCCGTTCGTGGAGTCGAGGTCCTGGATCATCCACTGGTCGCCCCAGAGCATGAGACGCGCGTGGTGGCTCGAGGTGTAGTCGTCGCGGATGACGAGGCCCGACTCGCTCGAGCGGCCGATCGTCAGGGGTTCGGTGCCGAGCGGCAGCTCGAGGCCGGCCTTCGGTCCGCTGGTGATGACGATGCGAGAGACCGCATCCGTCGTCGCCTTCTGGCCCTTGGACGACTTGCGCGGCGACGCCTTCGGGGCGACCGGCGCGGTGGCGACCGCAGCGGGCGCGGGAGCCGCGGCGGCGGCCTGCTCGGGCATCTTGCGCACGCGCACGCCGAAGAGGTCGGCGCGCAGCGAGTACACGACCGCGAAGACGAAGAACCACAGCAGCAGCAGGAAACCGATCTGCAGCAGCAGAAGCGGGAGCTCGTTCATCAGGCCTTCCCCCAGCGGTCGATGTCGTCGAGCGAGAAGGCGCGCGTCGCGTCGTCGTCGACGGGTGCCGCACGGCCGCCCGTCGCCTGGGCGACGATGCGGAAGACGATGTCGGTGCGTCCGATGGAGACGGTCGCATCCGGAGGCAGCGGCGCCTCGTCGACCTTCCGGCCGTTGAGCTTCGTGCCGTTCGTCGAGCCGAGGTCGCGCACCATCGCCCGCTCGCCGTCCCAGAGGATCTCGACGTGCTTGCGGCTCGTGCCCGAGTCGGCGATCGTGATGTCGGCGTCGCTGCCGCGACCGATGACGGTGCGGGATGCGGTGAGCGGATGCCGCTTGCCTGCGATATCGAGCACGGCGCTCCACGCGACCCGGCCGGCGGCGGTCGAGGACTCGACGCGCACTTGACCGGTCGACAGACTCGCGCTGCTCGACAGGGAGATGGTGAGGGGGCCGGCGAAGGTGTAGCCCTGCGCCCGGGCGTGCTTGTTCACGAGCGCGTCGAGCTCGTCGGTCAGCGAGGTGCCGAGCGCCCGCATCCGCTCATAGTCCGCCGGCGCCAGCTGCACCGTGAGGGTGTTGGGTGCCAGGATGCGCTCGCGCGAGACGACGGCGGCCTTGGTGTCGAGTTCGCTGCGCAGGGCGGAGGCGATGTCGACCGGCTGGACGCCGCTGCGGAAGGTCTTGGCGAACGCGCCGTTCACGGCGCGCTCGAGACCTCTCTCGAAGCTGTCAAGTAGTCCCACGCGACTCCTCAGGCGGCTGGACGGGTGGCACCATCGTAGTTGTACCCGCTGAACAGGCCATGCAGGACTTCCGCAGGAGGCCTGCGCGGCCGACTTCTCGGGTCGTGATGGGGCGTGATACGATCGGCAGGTTGAGTTCGCACATCTCTGGTGAGCGACTCGCGCGAGTGGCGGAATAGGCAGACGCGCTGGCTTCAGGTGCCAGTGCCCGAAAGGGCGTGGGGGTTCAACTCCCCCCTCGCGCACAGACAGAACCGGCCGGGATTCATCCCGGCCGGTTCTTGCGTTCACGGGCGCATTCTGTCGTAGCCCTGCGCACGCTGCCGTTCGTGGGGGTTCCGCCGATCCGCGGAGATCCGAGAGTGCCGAATCGTGCGCTGAAGCGGCTCGAGGCCCGCGTCACCGCCGCCCGCCGGATCCTGCGGGGCCGCCGCTCACTCCCGTCGGTGCGATCTGGCGGTGGGTGCTCCGCAGGCTCGTCGAGGTTCCGTTTGACAAGCGGTGTCGGACCCTTTAACTTTCTCCATGTACAGGGTTGTTCATAGACAAAGGAGTCGACAGCGATGAAGATCGCAGTCGTCGGCAGCTACGGCGCCGGCTTGACCATGCGGGTCCCGAAGGCTCCCGGACCGGGCGAGACACTGTCCGGCGGCGAGTACGACGAGGGACCCGGCGGTAAGGGGTCCAACCAGGCGATCGGTGCCGCGCGCCTGGGCGCGGAGGTCGCCCTGCTCACGGCCGTCGGCCGAGACGCATTCGGCGACGCGGCCCGCCGACTGTGGGCTGCGGAGGGCGTTGACGATGCCCACGTCGTGACCGGGACGCGTCCGACGATGGTCGGATTCATCCTCGTCGAGCCTTCGGGGGAGAACCGCATCACGATCGCGCCCGGCGCGCTCGACGAGCTCGACGAGGTCGCGGTGCGCGGCTTCGCGGAAGAGATCGCCGCGGCAGACGTGCTCGTGGTCTCCATGGAGATCCCCGAGCCGGCGGTGCTCGAGGCGTTGCGTGTCGGCCGCGCACGGGGCACACGCACGCTCCTGAATCCGGCGCCTGCCCGAGCGCTCCCCGAAGACATCTGGTCGATGATCGACGTCATCACCCCGAACCAGACGGAGGCGCCCGTTCTCCTCGGGCTTGCGCCCGGTCATGGTCTCAGCGACGAGGAACTCGTCTCGCGGCTGCGAGAGCGCACCGGCGGTGCCGTGATCCTCACGCGCGGCGGGCAGGGCGCGCTGCTCGCAGACGAGCACGGACTCGAGGAGATCGCGCCGGTCGATGCCGCGAAGATCGTCGACACGACGGGCGCCGGCGACGCCTTCACCGCGGCTCTCGCCATGGGGCTCGCGGAAGGCGCGTCGCTCGCCGATGCGGCGCGCTTCGCAGCGCACGCGGGCGCCCACGCCGTCACGATCGCGGGGGTCATCCCGGCCCTGCCGACACGTGAGCGACTCCCGAAGCTGACCACCGTCCCGATTGGAAACCCGTCATGACCGCCATCGCTGCACCGACGCAGTCCACCCGGTTCAATCCCCGAAAGCTCCTGCACGCTCGAGAGGCCGGCGTGTTCGCGGCGCTCGTGCTCCTGTTCATCCTCGGCGTCGTCCTGCAGCCGAACTTCGCGCAGAGCGGCAATCTGCTCTCGGTCGGCCAGCAGATCTCGCAGATCGGCATCATGGCGATCGGTGCCACATTCGTCATCATCAACGGAGAGATCGACCTCTCCGTCGGCTCCATCTACGCGCTCTCCGCGATCACCACAGGCATGGCCATCACGGCGGGCACGGCCTGGCCCCTCGCCATCGTCATCGGGCTCGCCGTCGCCATCGTGGCCGGCCTGCTCAACGGACTCGCCGTGGTGCTGCTGGGCGTGCCCAGCTTCATCGTCACCCTCGGCAGCCTGAGCATCTTCCGCGGGGTGACACTGCTCATCTCGGATGGCGCGCCGATCTCACTCTCCAGCGACCAGCCGGGTGTCGCCGAGTTCACGCTGATCGGCCAGGGCCGACTGTTCGGCGTGGTCCCGATGCAGCTGATCATCTTCGCCGTGATCGCCGCTGCGGGCATCGTCCTGCTCTCACGGTCGCGTCTCGGCTTCAACACGTACGCGGTCGGCGGCAACCAGGAGGCCGCCCGCCTCGTGGGCATCAACGTGAAGCGGGTCAAGCTGACGGCCTTCGTCCTTTCGGGACTCACCGCCGGCGTGTCCGGCGTGCTGGGTCTGTCCTTCCTGTCCTACGTGCAGGGAGTCACCGGGACCGGCCTCGAGCTGACCGTCATCTCCGCCGTCATCATCGGTGGCGCAGCCCTCTTCGGCGGCTCCGGCACCATGTGGGGCACCATCATCGGCGTCGTCTTCATCGGCCTGCTGCAGAACATCCTGAACATCAACGGGATCTCGTCGTTCTGGCAGACCGTCGTCACCGGTCTGGTCATCGTCGCCGCCGTCGCCGCCGACACGTGGCAGCGGCGCCGCAAGACGAAGGCCTGAGCCCGACCCCTCTTTCCCCACCCCACCCGCGGACACCAACAAAGGAGTATCGATGTCCCTCTCACGTATCGCCCGGCGCCTGCTCGCCACTGCGGCCGTCGCCGCGTCGGCGGCTCTCGCCCTCAGCGGTTGCGGCGCCATCACGACCGGAACCGAGTCCTCGTCGTCGTCGGGCGGCTTCCAGCTGGCCGACTACATCCAGAAGCGCATCGACGACGGCGAGCCGTTGCGCATCAAGCTGAGCTACCACGACCCGTCTCTGGCCTTCGCCACCCCCATCTCGGCCGGGATGGAGCGGGCGGGCGAAGAATTCGGCGCTGACGTCCAGCTCATCGGGCCGACCGGAGGCGACGCCGCGAAGCAGGTCTCCGAACTGCAGACCCTCATCCAGCAGCAGTCCGTCGATGCGCTCGCGGTCTCGAGCTCGTCGAGCGACGCGCTGAAGCCCGTGATCGCGCAGGCCTATGACGCGGGCATCCCGATCATCTCGTTCAACACGGACAACCCGGGCTCCAAGCAGATGGGCTTCGTCGGACAGGATCTGGCCGCATCCGGCCAGTCCGAGTCCGAAGAGCTCCTCTCGGTTCTCGGCGACGGCGCCACGGGCAAGGTCGTGGTCTTCTCGCTCGACACCGGCGCCGGCTGGTCCAACGACCGCTTCAGCGGGTTCGAGAAGGGGCTGGAAGGGTCGGGACTGGAGATCGTCGGGCCGGTGAACGTGGGCAACGAGCCCAACGCGGCCTACAACACGGTCGAGTCGACGATGGCCGGTCAGTCCGACGCGGTCGCGATCGCGGGCCTCGACTGCTGCAGCACCACCGCCGCCGCGAAGTGGGTCCAGCAGACGGGCAACACCGGGAAGATCACGATGGTCGGATTCGACCTGCTGCCGCAGACGGCCGACTTCGTGAAGAACGGTGTCGTCTCGTTCACGATCAGCCAGAACCCGCAGGAACAGGGATATCAGGCCGTCAAGGTTCTGTACGACTTCCTCACGAAGGGTACCGAGATCACCGGCGTCGACACGGGCGCGCAGTTCATCACGCTCGAGAACCTCGACGAAGCCACGGTGGAGGGCTGATGAGCACGCTTCCTCCGCTCGCCGTCCGCATCGAGCACCTCACCCGGAGATTCGGTCCGGTCGTGGCGCTTCAGGACGTGAGCTTCGACATCACCGAGGGCGAGGTGACGGCCCTGCTCGGCGAGAACGGCGCGGGCAAGTCCACCCTCCTCAAGATCCTCGCCGGGCTGCAGCCGCCGAGCGGGGGAAGCATCACCGTCTTCGGTGAGACCGTCACGTCGTTCGAACCCGCCGACATGCTCACCGCGCACGGCATCGCGATCGTTCCCCAGGAACTGTCTCTGCTGCCCGACCGTTCGGTGGCCGAGAACATCCTCGCGGGCATCGAACCGGGCAACCGCCTCTTCCCGTCCCGACGACGGATGCTCGCCCGTGCGACGGAGCTGCTGGCGGAACTCGAACTCCGGCTCGATCCGTCGACTCCCGTGCGGTCGTTGGATCTCGCCACCCAGCAACTCGTCGTCGTCGCCCGATCGATCGCGCGCGAGTGCCGCGTGCTCATCCTGGACGAGCCGACGGCGATGCTCACACCGGCCGAGTCCGACCGACTGTTCGCACTGATGCAGACGTTGAAGGCACAGGGCACCACGATGGTCTATGTCTCGCATCGGATGCCGGAGGTCTTCCGACTCGCCGACCGCATCGAGGTCCTCCGCGACGGCTGCCACGTCGCCTCATGGCGCCGGGACGAGGTCACTCCCGACCAAGCGGTGGCGGCCATGGTCGGGCGCGAGCTCGGTCAGTTCGCGTCTCGTGCGCAGCAACGACCGGCTCTGGCCGCAGCGGCCGCACCGGCTCTCTCGGTGCGCTCGCTGACCGGCAAGCGACACACGGGGGTCGACCTCGACGTGCGACCGGGCGAGATCGTCGGTGTCGCGGGACTGCCGGACAGCGGGCGCGTCGAGATGCTGCACCATCTGTTCGGCAGCGACAAGGGCGATGCCGGGAGCGTCGAACTGCTCGGCGAGCCGTACGCGAAGCGCGATCCCATCACCAGCGTGCAACGCCGGTTGGGGTTCGTGCCCGGAGAGCGCAGGGCACAGGGACTGCTGACGACGATGAGCGTCGCCGAGAACATCGCGGTGCTCACCGTGAAGGCGCTGAGCCGGGCGGGCCTTGTGCGTCGAGGCGCGCTCGACCGAGGCGCGCGCACGCTCGCCGAGGGGCTTCGCGTGAAGACCGCCACGATGGATCAGCCCATCACGAACCTCTCCGGCGGCAACCAGCAGAAGGCGATGCTCGCGCGATGGATCGCGATCGATCCCGCCGTTCTCATCCTCGACGAGCCGACTCGCGGAGTCGACGTCGGAGCCAAAGCCGAGATCTACGAGCAGCTCTTCGCCCTCGCCGACCGTGGCGTGGCCATCCTCTGCTCCTCGTCCGATCTGCCGGAGCTGCTCACCGTGACGGATCGCATCGTGGTGATGGCCGAGGGTCGCGTCGTCGACGTCGTCGACTCCGCCACGGCGACCGAGGAGTCGATCATGACCGCCGCGACCGGAGCAGGCGCCGCCGCCTGAGCCGCACCACGCCCACCCCCTCACAGACAGGAGACATCATGAAGCGACACGGCATCCTCAACGCCGAGCTCAGCGGTGCACTGGCCACGCTCGGTCACACCGATCTCGTCCTCGTCGTCGACGCCGGCTTTCCGATCCCGCGCGACGCCCACCGTATCGACCTCGCCATCGCCGAGAACCTGCCGGATCTGCGCACCGTCCTCGACCTCATCTCCCGCGAGATCGTCGTCGAAGGCGTGGTGCGCGCGCAGGACGTGACGACGAACAACCCCCGACTCGACGAGTGGCTGCGTGGCAGGTTCGCCGACGCGGAGTTCACCACCCGCTCGCACGCCGACATGCTCGGCGAGCTCGCCCACAAGGCCAAGGTCATCGTGCGCACGGGAGCGTTCGAACCCTGGGGCAACATCGGTCTCTTCTGCGGAGTCGATGTCCCCCGTTGGTTCGGCGGCGACGGCGTCATCGCCCCGGACTACTACGCGTCCAAGCTCTGAGCATCAGCTCGTCCCGAACCGCCAACAGAAAGAAGAAGAAAGTGTCCGACACCGTGACGTCCCCGTCCACCCCGCTGAAGCCCGCTGAGCTCGCCCCCTACATCCAGCACACCAAGATCGAGCTCGGCACCACACGCGACGAGATGATCGCTCACGCGCGGGAGACCGTCGAGTACGGCTTCAACGCGGCGATGGTGCCGGCATCCTGGGTGCCGGTGGTCGCCGCGGAGCTCGCCGGAACGGGCATCGGCATCGCGTCCGCGCTCGACTTTCCCACCGTCGGGGTGATGACCAGCGCCGGAAAGGCGGCCGAGGCGGCCGAGATCGCCCGTCTCGGGGCGACGCAGCTCGACATCGGTGTGCAGATCGGCTGGCTCAAGAGCGGCATGTACGACGCGTTCCGAGAGGACATCGCGGGCGTCGTGCGCGCCGCGGGCATCCCCGTCAAGGTCATGCTCGAGCTTCCGCTGCTGACCGACGCGGAGAAGGAGGCCGCGGTCGAGCTGGCGCAGGAGGCCGGGGTCGCGTTCCTCAAGAACGCCTCCAGCGGCGCGATCGAGACGGCCAACGCCGCCAGCGTCCGCTATCTCGTCGAGCGGGCCCGTGACGGTGTGCAGGTGAAGGCCTCCGGCTCCATCAAGAGCTACCCGCAGGCGCTGAGCCTCCTGGACGCGGGTGCTGTGCTCATGGGCACCAGTGCGGGTATCCAGATCGTGACCGACACCGGCGACGATTCGACCGTCAGCTACTGACGCCCGGGGGCTGTGGGGCGGCGCACGCCGTGCCCACAGCCCGCACCGGATTCGCAGCGGATGCGGGACGATAGACGAAAGGTCAGGGGGAGCTATGAGCAGCGAGAAGGCGGCAGCCGGGATCGACAGAGACGCTCCGGTGGCGATTCACTCGCAGATCTCCGAGCGCATCCGCAATCGCGTCGCCACCGGTGAGTGGCCCGCTCATTACCGGCTCAAGAGCGAACCCGAACTCGCCGCCGAGCTGGGCGTGAGTCGTGGCACGCTGCGGCGTGCTCTGACGACGCTGATCGAGGAGGGGCTTCTGCGTCAGGTCCGAGGCCGCGGTACGTTCGTGACGTCGACCACCTTCGAGCCCGCGATCGCACAGCGTCTCAGCACCCTGTCGGAGGACTTCGCCCACCAGGGGGTCGTGTTCGACACCGAGGTACGAAGCGCCGAGGCCATCGAGCCGCCGCGGCCGGTGGCGGCTCTGCTGGACGTGCCCGCGGGCGGCCAGGTGCTGCGGCTGTCGCGGCTGCGCTCCACCGACGGCGATCCCGTCACCCTCCTCACCAACTACGTGAGGCTGGATCTCACCCCGGGCATCCTCGAGACCGACTTCTCGCGGGAGAGCCTGTTCGGAACCCTCGAGGGGAAGTTCGGGATGAAGATCGGCACCGCCCGCCGGACGTTCAGTGCGGAGGCCGCAACCGATGAGATCGCCGCGGGCGCTGCGCCTGAGCGTCGGTGAACCCGTGCAGTACATGCAGCAGGTGACCTACCTCGCCGACGGTCGTCCGATCGAGTTCTCGGATGTCTGGATCCACAGCGGACGTCTGCAGGTGACGTCGCTGCTGTCCCGGCGCTGAGAGGCCGGAGCCTTCGTCAGGATGCGTTCTGGCGGCAGCGCAGCGGGACCTCGAGCTCCACGACGTCGCCGGTCAGCGGTGGGAGGCCCTCGGCCATTTCGATCTCGTCGCCGACCAGCGCAGCGATCGCGGCGTGGAGTGCCGCAGGTACGTCCTCGGTGCGGGTCGCCTCGAGTTCGACCTCTCGGCGGGCGACGGCGTCGCCGTCGCCGTTGATGAAGCGCAGCGTCGCTCGCCAGGCGGCTCCCGCGCCAGGTGGTGCGCTCAGGCGCGCACGGATGTAGCCGGTTTCCTCCACGATGTCCCCCTGATGTCGTGAGAGTGCGTTGCTCGTCCTTCCTACACTGCCGACGTTTCGCGCAGCAGCGGCGGTACCTGGCAGTGCGCTGGGTGTCCGGGGATGCGTCGGGGCCTCATCCTGCTCCGCCCGGTCGATCGACCGGCGACGGCGCTGAGGGCGCCGGGGCGTCGAGACGGTTGCGCACGCCCCAGAGGGCGAGCTGCGTGCGATCCTGCGCGCCGGTCTTGCGCATCGCGGACTGGAGGTGCGAGCGCACCGTGTGCACCGAGAGGTGTAGATGCGCGGCGATGGCGTCGCTGCCCGTGACACCGACGGCCAGAGTCGCGACCACACGCCTCTCGGCGGGCGACAGCGACTGGAGTGCGTCCGCATCCGCGGCGGCCGGGCGGCGGCGCACGAGCTCCTTGAGGATGGATGCGGTGACCCGCGACGACACGAGAGCCTCGCCGCGCGCGGCGGCCAGGATGGCGGGCACGAGCTGGTCCGAGTCGTGGCTCTTCAGCAGGTAGCCGACCGCGCCGGAGTCCAACGCCTCCAGCACGAGCTGGTCCACGGCGAAGCTGGTCATCACGATGATCGCCGGCGTCGCCTCGGGCGCGTCGCGGCGCAGGATGCGGGTCGCCTCCAGACCGTTCATCGCCGGCATCTGCAGGTCCATCAGCACGACGTCCGCGCGCTCGGACCGGGCGAGCGCGACGGCATCCTCTCCCGTTGCCACTTCGCCGACGACGTGGATCTGGGCGGTCTGCTCGAGCTGGAGCCGGAGGCCCCGCCTGACCGCGCGGTTGTCGTCCGCGATGAGGACGCGGATGGGCTGCCGGTGCGTGTCCACGTCAGGCCTCGGCCACCGCGACCGGCAGGCGGGTGCGCACGCGCCAGCCTCCGTCCGGTGTCGCCATCGCCGTGAGGGAGCCGCCCAGCAGCTCGGCGCGGTCGCCCAGCGCGGTGAGCCCCCACCCGAGCCCGAGACCCGGATGGCGCTGGGCGTCGTGCGGTCCGGGCGCGTTCGCGACGCTGACCTCCAGCGCACCCTCGGACAGCTCCACCTCTACGTCGACACGCGCACCGGGCGCGTACTTGGCCGCATTCGTGAGGGATTCCGCGATGACGCGGTACGCCGTCGTCGAGACGACGGCCGGCAGGTCGTCCGGGGTCGCCGTGCACACGAGCCGCACGTCCGCGCCGCGCGCCCGCCAGAACTCGACGAGCTCTGCGGACCGACGCAGGTCCCGGGTGACTTCGACCGGCCCGGAGTCCACCGCCCGGAGATCCTGCAGAGCGCTGGCCAGGCTCGCAGCCGCGAACCTGCCCTCGGCGCGCACATCCTCCACGAGCTCGAGCGCATCGGCGGGATGCGCCGGTGCGATCTTCAGTGCAGCGTCGGCGAGGGTGATGAGTCCCGCGAGATGCTGCCCGGCCA
The DNA here is from genome assembly GCF_031453615.1 of Microbacterium sp. SORGH_AS_0428. Classification (NCBI taxonomy): domain Bacteria; kingdom Bacillati; phylum Actinomycetota; class Actinomycetes; order Micrococcales; family Microbacteriaceae; genus Microbacterium; species Microbacterium sp. SORGH_AS_0428. Next base: position 1,938,370 of record NZ_JAVIZT010000001.1, read on the forward strand.
CATCGTGGAGCTCCTGTGCGATGCGCGCGCGTTCAGCCGCCCGCGCCTGCTCGACGCGCTCCTCGTGCTCGTGCTCGACGGCTTCGGCACTGCGTCGAGCCCGCTCCGCGCGTGAGACGACGACGTGCCACCAGATGCCGAGGGCGGCCGCCGAGAAGGCGAGGAGGGCGAAGCGGGTGATCTCCGCGATCAGGAAGGCGACGACGTGCGCGGGGTTCTCGCCGAGCGTCGTCGTCCAGCCGACCCACACGAGTGCGATCGCCGTGGTGACCAGCGCCGCCCATCCGAGAGCGAGCGCCGGGCTCGCGCGCGCGGCGACGAGGAAGAGCGCCAGCACGATCACCAGTTGCATCGCGGCGAGCCACGTGGGGGCGTCGGTGAGGAACAGCAGCGCGACATAGGAGACCATCGTCGCCGTGAGCGACAGGACCGGATGCCGAGCGCTGAGCGCGAGGCTGGCCGATTGCAGCATGCACCCGACCGTGAGTGCCGTGATCATGACGCCGGGGCTCAGCGGAAGCGTCCAGTTCATGCCGGTGTCCACGAGAGCGGAGACGGGTGTGACCAGCACCTGTGCGAGCGTCGCCACGCACATGATCGCCGCGAAGATCACACTCGTGCGCCAGCGGTCGAGGAGGGCGAACGGCCCGGCCGACGCCACGGCGACGGATGGGGGGACTGGTCGCATCCGGTGCCGGCCTTCTCGTCTCGTCGGGGTGGGGCTTCTCCGCCGCCGATCCTATGGTGGACCGTCGCCGCCGTGCGGCGGCAGGATCCGACCGCAGGACGAGGGCATTTCATCCATACGGATGATGACGGCCCGCATCCGATCGGGTTGTCTGGAACCGTTGCCGCGGATGCGGCGGTGTCCCTTGGGGGGAGAGCCCGTCATCATGCCGCGTCGGGCGGTCGTGACGGGATCGCTGACATCGCTGCCCTCGGCCTCGGTGGGCGCCGCTCGGGTGGCGGCGCCCACCACACCTCGCGCGCCGCATCCCATACTGGAGACGGCGACGCGGAGGATGGGCACATGCAGGAATCAGCGCACACGGCGCAACTCGGCTTCGGTCTCGCGGCCGTGGGGCGACCCGCCTACATCACGAGCGATCGCGAACACGACCTCGGATCCCCCGCGGCCCGCTCGGTCGCCGCGCTTCAGAGCCGGGTCCACGCGCTGCTGGACACCGCGTGGGCGCTGGGCATCCGCTACGTGGATGCCGCGCGCTCCTACGGCCGCGCCGAGGAGTTCCTCGGCTCCTGGCTCGCCGCGCACCCCGACCGCCGCTCCTCGCTGACGATCGGCTCCAAGTGGGGCTACGAGTACGTCGGCGCCTGGGATCCGGCGGCGGCGATCCATGAGCGCAAGGAGCACACGCTCGCGATGCTCGACCGGCAGTGGCCCGAGACGCTCGCCGCCCTCGGCGGACCACCGGACTTCTACCTCATCCACTCGGTGACCCCCGACTCCCCCGCGCTCGCCGACGCGGCGCTGCTCGAGCGGATCGCTGAGATCCGCGACGCGGGCGTGCGCGTGGGGATCTCGACGAGCGGGCCCCGTCAGGCCGAGGTCATCGACCGGGCGAGGCAGGAGCATGGCGACCTCTTCTCGGTCGTGCAGTCGACGTGGAACGTCTTCGAGGCCTCGGCGGGCCCCGCTCTCGAGCGCGCGCACGAGGCCGGCTGGACCGTCGTGCTGAAGGAGGTGCTGGCCAACGGCTGGCTGAGCGATGCCCACGCGCCGAACGCGCTCCGGGATGCGGCGCGCACCGCATCCCTCACGGTCGACGAGTACGCATTCGCGGTGGCTCGTCGCCAGGAATGGGCCGACATCGTGCTCAGCGGTGCCGCCACCGACGACCAGCTGCGTCGCGGGGCCGAGCGCAGTGCGCCGGACGGCATCCTGCCGATGCCGTCGTTCGCGGTCGATCCGCAGACCTACTGGCACAGGCGCTCCGCGCTCGACTGGGCGTGACGGCTCTTGCAGGAGAACCTGAGTGTTGGTTATGCGATGACACCGATTTGTCCCCCATATGGGGGACAGGGGTACTCTGGTTGCACGAGCCCTTCACCTCCCCCAATCGAAGGGCTCCACGGCCCCCTCCGCTCCCCCCAGCAGGAGGGGGCCTTTCTCATTGGCCGCGTTCGCGGTGGTAGGCGCGCAGGACCGCGTCGCCTCGCGCGGCGTTGCGGGTGACGAGGGCACCGCGCAAGGCCTCGCCGGCTCGACGCCCCGTGTCGGACGTGACGTCGATGAACGCCCAGCCCTGGAGATTGCGCTCGAGTGTGAGCGATGTCTCGCGGATGAAGCGGCCGAGCACGATGTTGCCGGTGGCCATCGAGAGCGTCCGGAAGAAGGCGGTCGACGATTCGGTGTGCCCGCCTGTGCCGACGGGACTGGCGAGCATGCGGTCGTAAGCGGCGACGAGGAGGGCCAGCTGCTCGTCCGTGCACGTCGGCAGCGCCGCACGCAGCGCCTCCGCCGTGAAGCCGACGATGAAGGCGCGGGTGTCCGCGATGAGGCGCTCGGTGGGCACGGTGACGCGGGTGAACCGGTTCGCGGAGATCTCCACGAGTCCGATGCGCTCCAGCCGTTGCAGCGCCTCGCGCACCGGCGTGCGCGAGATGCCGAAGCGTTCGGCCAGCTCCACGTCGCGCAAGGACTGTCCGGGGGCGAGCTTTCCGTCGCGGATGGCGCGACCGAGCAGCTCGAAGACCTCGTCTCCGAGCATCCGGCGACGGCGGGGCGGCCGCGATGTCGGGTGGTCGGCCATGGCGCCATCAGTCTACGGCGCGGCCTGCCGAGCGACCGCGGAGTTTTGCCCTGTCGCCGGGGAATCTCTGTGGTGATTCGGCGGCGACACAGTAGAGTGATCGCTGTCGCGCTCCGCGCGACGTATCCGGGGGGATCCGTCGACGCCCGGGCCTATGAGCTCTGCTCGGCCCGGGCGTCGAATGGTTAACGGCCCGCGTCGCCCGTGCAACGATTTCGTCACCATCTGCAACTCTTCCCCACTGACCACTCCGCGCCGCTACGGTGGGAGGTCACTGGCGCAGAGGGTGCCGGACGCACAAGAAGGCAAGGCATGAGCACGACGGGTACGGTCAAGTGGTTCAACTCCGAGAAGGGTTTCGGGTTCATCGCTCCCGATGAGGGGGGCGCGGACGTCTTCGCTCACTTCAGCGCGATCGACGGCAACGGATACCGCTCGCTCGAGGAGAACCAGCGGGTCGAGTTCGAGGTCGAGCAGGGCCCCAAGGGTCTGCAGGCAGCGAAGATCCGCGCTCTCTGAGGCGCGAATCGACAAGAGGGACGGGATGCCTGGCATCCCGTCCTTCTTGCGTTCGCGTCAGGAGGTGCCGCGGACGAGTTCGAGACCCGCGCCGGCGAACTGGCGCAGCGTCGCCGTCGGCAGGAAGGCTCTCGTGAGGCCGAGGCCGATGCGGGTGAGGTCGCTCTCGTCGCGGTAGAGCAGGTACATGGTCTCGTACCGCGGATGGAACTTCTCCTTGAAGCGGTGCAGCGACTGGAAGCCGTAGACGGGCTCCAGCGCCTCGGCGAGCTTGCCGCTCAACTCGGCGATGAGTCCGGCATCCGGCGGATAGTCGTGGGCGAGCGGCGCTCCCGACAGTGACATGATCTGCGCACCCTCCTCGGAGAAGGCCTTGGCGGACGAGCCGATCAGGAACTCCATCACGGGCCCGAAGCCGCCCTCACGCCGGCGCATGAGATCCAGCGTCCAGCCGTGGATGCCGCCGCCCGGCGCGTAGACGGGCAGCCACGACAGGAACCCGTCGACATCCCCCGCGGGCGAGATCGCGAGCGCGAGGCGCACCTCAGGGTCGGCGGCCTCGGCCAGGGTGCCGAGGGTGAAGCTCATCTCCGGGAGGCCCTTGTCACCCACCCAGCTCTCGGAGATCGCGCGCAGCTGAGCGCGGATCCCCCACGGTTCGTCGGCGAGCCGCGTGAGTCGGAACGTCATCTCCTCGCGCCCCGCGCGGTTGAAGGACGTGCGGACGGCGTTCCAGGCCTTGCCGGTGAACTCGAGTCCGGGAAGGTCCACGATCGTGTCGTCGGCCACCACGAGGCTGCGCCAGCTTTCCGGCACCGCGTCGCGGGTTCGCTCGCCCGCGCTGAAGAAGCAGGGAACGAGGCCGGCGCGCTCGGCCGAGTCGATGAACGCCGACACGGCGGCGCGCGCGTCTTCCTCCGGGCCGATCGGGTCGGCCAGCACCAGCGCGACGGACGCGCGACTCTGGAATGCGACGATGCTCTCCGACACGCGGGCGTAGTGATTGCCCTCCCAGGTGGTCATCCACGACAGCGTCCCCCCGCCGAAGCGGTGCAGCTGCTCGCGCAGCGCGGTCTGATCCGGAGCCGGCGGCTGCCCGATGCGCGTGCGACGGCGCGCGCGGAAAGCGCCGCGCACCCAGACGAGGTAGATGAGAACGAGCAGCCAGAGCACGCCGGTCGCGAGCGACAGCGAGGGATCCCCCGAGAGGACGTCGGCAGCCTCGGTCCAGCTCGTCAGGGCGATCAGGGCGATGAGCAGAGCGAACGACAGAAGATTCAGGCTCGTCAGCACGAGCCCCAGGATCCACGCCCACCGACGGCCGCGTCGCAACCCGTTGGCGATGAGCGCGATCGCCACCACGTCGATCGCCACGTCCCAGACCGAGCCGGAGCCGGGGGCGGTAGATCCGAAGGGGCCGTGCGTCGGGACAACGAAGACGATCATCTCGAGGACAGCGAGGATGGTCAGTGCGAGGAAGGCGACGAGCCGTTGCTCGCGTACGGTCGTGCGCTGCGGGCGCAGCGAGCGGTCCACGAAGAGCACCAGCACCACCGCCAACAGGTGCTCGATGTCGTCGAGATTGCCCCAGAACAGCATCGTGACGAAGACGTAGCCGAGAAGCAGCAGCCAGACGCGCATGCGCCACGGCGCGCGGAGAAGCCCCACGGCCGCGGCGATGGCGGCGAACGCGCCGCCGGAGGGTCCGACATCCAGTGCACCCGCCTGCGTGATGGCCCAGGGCCAGCCGGTGAGCGAGAGCGCCCAGACGAGAAGGGCCGCCGCCAGCACAGAGAAGAGCTGGCCGACCGTGAAGTAGGCGAGCGCCACGCGGGTGCCGCGGCGGAACTCGAGGTACGCCATCCCGGCGAAGCTCGCCACCGCGAACAGGTACAGGCCGGGGTAGCCGATGAGGAACGTCCCGGTGACCGGCGTCCACCAGCGGCCGGCCTCGAGGGCGGGCCAGCCGTAGGCCCACAGCTCCATGCCGGGGTTGCGGTGGAAGGGATGCCAGAGCGCACCGGTGGCGATCCCGGTCACCAAAAGCGCGGCGACCAGGACGAGAGTCGCGGGCACGCGCTGCGCGACCCGTATCGCCGCGCGGGGCCTCGGCCGGCTGGCGGCGTCGTGCGTCGTCATGCGCTCACGATAGCGACGCGCAGGGCTCAGGCGTCGGAGTCGACCAGCAGCAGTGCGTGGAGTTCGGCGGCGTTGTCGACGACGGCCTGGGCGCCCTCGGACTCGTGCGGCCAGCTGAAGCCCCAGCGCACGAAGATCGTCGGGACCCCGTTTGCCGATGCGCCGTCGACGTCGTGGTGACGATCGCCGATCAGCACGGGACGCGAGGTGTCGACCCCGGCCGCCCGCATCCGCCGCAGGGCCTCGGCGACGATGTCCGCCTTCGTCGCGAGCGTCTTCTCGTCGGGGGTCGCCCCCGTGATGGCCGTCATGTGCTCCGCGAGGTCGAAGTGCAGCATCAGCGCCTGCACCTGGTTCTCGGGCTTGGAGCTCGCCGTGCCCTGGGGCACTCCCGCGGCGGCGAGGTCGTCGACGATCTGTTTGACCCCCGGGTACAGCTTCACGTCGGTCGTGTAGCCGTCGGCCTTGCCGAGCTCGCGATAGAAGGTGACCGCGTCCGTGGCGCCCTCCGGCGTCATCCCGGCGTGGTGCTGGAAGGACTCGTACAGGGGAGGACCGATCCAGTGCACCAGCTCGGCGCGTGTCGGCGCCGGAAGGCCGAAGTGCTCGAGGGTGATCGTCAGGCGGCGCAGGATCCCGTCGGACGCGTCGACGAGCGTGCCGTCGACGTCCCAGAGGATGCAGGAGAAAGGGGATCCGACGGACATGGTTCCCACGCTATCGTGCGCCGGGCGGCGGGTCGCCGCCGCGGGGCGACTCAGAACAGGGTCGGCAGTCCGCTGTCGATGCCCTTCATGGCCTCGTAGTCGAGCACGACGCAGTCGATGCCGCGGTCTGTCGCGAGGGTGCGCGCCTGCGGTGCGAACGCCTGCGCCGCGAGCACGCCGCGCACGGGCCGCAGGTGCGAGTCGCGGTTGAGCAGGTCGAGATAGCGCGTGAGCTGCTCCACCGCGTCGATGCCCGCTCGCCGCTTGACCTCCACGGCGACGTGCAGGGCACGCGGCGTCTCGTCTTCCAGGGCGACGACCGTGCCCGCATCCGGATCGCGCAGCATGAGATCCACCGGCCCGATGGCGGTGGGGAACTCGCGGCGCACGAGGGTGAGGTGCTCGCCGATGACCCCCACCTGCTCGGCCAGCAGGCGCTGCAGGTCGGCCTCGACGCCGTCCTTCTGCAGACCGGGGTCGACGCCGAGCTCGTGGCTGGAGTCGTGGATCACCTCGTAGAGGCGCACGAGCAGCGCGTCGCCGGTCTTGGCGTGCGTGACCCGCCACTGCTCGATGACGCCGGCGCTCGCCGCATCCTCGTCGGGCTCCTCGACCGCCAGAGAGCAGGGCGGGCTCATCCAGTTGAGGGGCTTGTAGGAGCCGCCGTCGGAGTGCACGAGGAGACTGCCGTCGCCCTTGTGGACGAGGAGGCGGGTCGCGAGGGGCAGATGGGCGTTGAGGCGGCCGGTGTAGTCCACGGAGCAGCGGGCGATGACGAGACGCACCCGAAGAGCCTAGTTGCCGCGGAGGCCGTCTTCGACGTTCACAGCAGATCGAACAGGCCGAGCTCCGTCGCCGCCGCACGCGCCAGCAGGAAGCCGATGACGCCGAGGATCCACGATGTGGTCTCGCCGGCCGTGCGCGCGAACCATCCCGCGAGACGCTCGAGGGGGCGCTCGATCAGGCGCGCCGCGACGACTCGCAGGCCCAGCAGTACGAGCGCCGGCAGGATCATGACGAGGCAGTAGGCGGTCAGGGCTCCCACCTGCACCGGGAGCGTGAGCGGCGACTCCGCGAGCAGCGTCATGCCGATCAGGTACGGGAGCATCGTCGCCAGCTCGACGATCCCCGCCGCGATCGCGACGGCGATGACGGTGCGCGCCGGCACTCCGTCGGCGACCAGCCGGTCGCGCCACCGGACGATGCGCCCGGGGCCGGCGTCGGGGCGCTCCCGCATCCGTTTCTCGTTCGCGGGGATCGCGAAGGCGGCGATCAGCAGTGCGGCGCCGACGATCAGGCGCACGACGGCCCCGGCGGTCGAGGAGAAGAAGTCGCCGACCACGTCGATGACGTTCATGAGCCCGAGCAGGAACAGCACGCCGACCGCGAGGTAGAAGAGCGAGATCGTCGAGAGATAGAGCAGGTGGCGCCCGACGCGCACCTTGCCCGGCACGATCATGAGCAGCAGGGGGATGACGAGGGTGCCGACGCTCAGTCCGTCGACGAGGGCGAGCACGAACAGGGTGAGCGGCAAGGGGGCGCCGGGAATGAGGTCCACGCTCCGAGTCTTCGGCGGGGACGGCTTGCGCACATCGGGCGAAGGACGCACCCTCTCCCCGGCGCCTCCGTCCTTCGACGGATGCCGCAGACGCATGCCTGTGCTTGCATGAACGCATGGGCGAAGCAGAGGTCTTCCGGCTGCGTGAGTGGGTGCGCCGGCACCGGGGGCCCGCCGACGCGCTCATCTATCTGCTGATCGCGCTCGCCGCCGGCGCGCTGGGACTCACGGTGTCCGGTGCCATCGTGCCCAGTGTGTTCGCCGCCGCATCCGCGTGGTGGGCGTTGATCCCCGCGCTCACCGCCGTGGCGCTCGTGCTCGTGCGGGACCGGTGGCCGATCCCCGTGCTGATCGCCGCGGCGATGGTCATGGCCGTCGACGTCTTCGTGTTCGGCGGACTCGTGCCGCTGATCGTCGCCGTCGATGTGCTGTACCTCGCCACGCGCGAGACCGAGCACCGCCGCGGCATCCTCGCGGGCACGGTGTCGGTCGTCGCGGTCATGTCGATCGCGGCCGGGTGGATCACCGGCGACGCGCGCGCCGCCTTCCTCGTCGCTCTGCAGCTGGGCGCCCTGGCCGGGTTGGGGTACTGGTACGGCACCGCGGTGGCGCAGTCGCGGGAGCTCGTCGCGCTGCATCGGCAGCAGGCGGAGGACGCGCGACACGAGGGTGCGCGGCAGCGGGATGCGGCGGTGCAGGGCGAACGCGACGCCATGGCGCGCGAGCTGCACGACGTCGTCGCCGGCCACGTCGCGGCGATGGCGATCCGCTCCGAGGCGGCGCTGTCGATGCCGCCGGATCCGGATGCCGATCGCGCCGCACTCCGGGCTGTGCGCGACTCTTCGCGGGAGGCGCACGACACGCTCCGCACGATGATCGCCGTGCTCCGCGACGGCGGCACGCAGATCGCGGCGCCGGCGGGCGTCGCGTCGATCGACGACCTCGCCGAGGCCGCGCGCCGCTCGGGACTGGAGGTGTCGCTCGAGAACGACCTCGCCGCCGATCTCAGCACGCCCGTGGACCAGGCCGTCGCTCGCATCGTGCAGGAGTCGCTGGCGAACTGTGTCCGTCACGCACCCGGAGCCGAGGTGCGCATCCGGCTCGTCGAGGAGTCCGGGGAGGTGTCCGTGCGGGTGGACTCCCGCGGAGCATCCGCGCCACCCGCTCGGCTCGTCGGGAACGGCTGGGGCCTCGAGCTGCTCCGCGAACGCGCGAAGGCCCTGGGCGGCCGGCTGGATGCCGGACCCCGCGCCGATGGATGGTGCGTTGAGGCCCGCATCCCTGCGGCGGTGTCGGGATGAGCGCGCCGCGAGTGCTCCTGGCCGACGACCACGCCGCCATCCGCGAGGGACTGCGGATCATGCTCGTCGCCCACGGCGTCGAGGTGGTCGGTGAGGCTGCGGACGGCACGGTGGCGGTGCGCAACGCGCGGGCCCTGCGGCCGGACGTCGTGCTGATGGACCTGCGGATGCCGGGCATGGACGGCGTGGAGGCGACCCGCCGCATCCGGGAGGACGACACGAGCGAGGTGCTCGTGCTGACGAGCTTCGACGAGGACGAGCTGGTGGATGCGGCGCTCGACGCGGGTGCTGTCGGATTCCTGCTGAAGACGGTGTCGGCTGCGGCCCTCGTGGATGCAGTGCACAGCGTCGCCCGCGGCGACGGGGTCCTCGACCCGCGGGTCACCCGGCGGGTGCTGGCGCGACGCACGCGACCTGCGGAGCGCTCCCCCGCCACCGCGGCGCTGGACGCGCTGACGCCGCGCGAGCGCGAGGTGCTCGCCGCCCTGTCGGCAGGGCGCTCCAACCATCAGATCGCCGCGCTGCTGGAGATCTCCGTTCCGACGGTGAAGACGCACGTGTCGAGTGTGCTGACGAAGCTGGGCGCCGACAGTCGTTCGCACGCCGTGGCGATCGCGCGGGGTGACGCCGCTCAGTGACCGCGCGGCGCCTTCTCGTCGGAGGCGATGGCCAGCGGGCGGGCGGCGCCGGAGAAGAAGCCCGACGCCACGATCAGTCCGACGATGATCAGCAGCGTGTTCAGCAGGCCGATGTGCTCGCTGATGAAGCCGAGGATCGGCGGCCCGCAGAGGAACGCGACGTAGCCGATGGTGGCCGCCGCGCTCACCCGCGCCGCTGCGTGCTGCGGATCGTCGGCCGCGGCCGACATGCCCAGCGGGAAGCCGAGGGATGCGCCCATCCCCCACAGCGCCGCGCCGACGAACACGAGCGGCATGTTCGGCGCGAAGATGAACAGCACGAGTCCCACGGCCGCGGTGACGGCGAGCGAGCGCAGCACGACGACGCGGCCGAAGCGATCGACGAGTGGTCCGCCGAAGACGCGCACCACGGTCATGGCTACCGAGAACACCGTCAGCGCCGCGGGTCCGAGCGCCGGGTCGGCTCCGTGGTCGTCGACGACCGCGAGGGAGAGCCAGTCGTTCGCGCTGCCCTCGGCGAAGGCCATGCCCAGGATGATGACGCCCAGCGTGTAGGTGCGGGGCTCCTTCCACGCGCTCAGTGCGAGACGGATGCGCTCGCCCCATCCCTTCGGCGCATCCGCGGCGTCGACGTCCATCGCGACGTCACGCGCCGGCACGTTGGAGGCCGTCACGACGGCCAGGACGGCGATGACGACGGCGACGATCGCCGTGTGGCCCACCACGCTGAACGCGATGGCGGCGGCCGCCGTGCCGAGGCCCGCGCCGATCACCGTGCCGAAGCTGAAGAAGGCGTGGAACAGCGGCAGGATCGTCTTGCCGGTCTGCTTCTCGATCGCCGCACCCTCGACGTTCATCATCACGTCGAGCGAGCCGTTGCCGAAGCCGAAGAGCGCGAGACCCGCAAGGACGACCCCGTACGTGTGCAGGTAGTCGGTGCCCACGCCGATGAGCACGAGACCGAGCACGACGAAGAACAGTGCTCCGAGCATCCCCTTGCGCGCACCGAAGCGCGCCAGGATCGCGGAGCTCGCGGTCAGGCCGAGGATGGAGGCGACGCCCATGCCCAGCAGGAGCATGCCCACCTGGATGTTGTCGATGCCCAGCGCGATCTTGATCGCCGGCACGCGGGAGGCCCATGTGGCGATGCTCAGACCGCTCGCGAGGAAGATCGCGAAGACGGCGGTGCGCCATCGCACGACCTGGGAACGGGAGAGCACTGTTTCCATGCGCTCACCTTACCGAATCGATTCGATCCTTGTCGCGGCGCGGGGGGTTAGCATCGAGGGACCATGAACGCACGCCGTGCCACCATTGCCGACGTCGCCCGTCAGGCGGGAGTAGCCGCCTCGACCGCGTCGGTGGTGTTCAGCGGCAAGACCGCAGTCTCCGACGCGACCCGCTCGCGCGTGCTCGCCGCTGCCGCCGAACTCGGCTACTCCGGGCCCGACCCGCGAGCGGCGTCCCTGCGTCTCGGACGCTCCGGCGTCGTGGGCGTCGTCATCGGCGACCGGCTCCGCGCGGCCTTCCGCGACCCCGTGACGACGATCATGCTCGACGGCCTCGCCGAGGGTGTCGCCGAGCGCGGCAGCGGCCTGTTGCTGCTCCGCGACGACGAATCGGGCGGAGCAGCCCTCCCCGCCGCCCCCGCCGACGCCTTCGTGCTCATCGGCTGCAGCACGCGGCTTCGCGCCGACCTTGAGGTGCTACAGCGCCGGGGGGTCCCGGTCGTCGTGGTGGAAGGGGATGCGGGCGAGGGGATCCCCCGCATCCGGCTGGACAACCGCGACGCGCAGGCCGTCATCGCCCGGCACGTGCGAGAGCTCGGGCACCGACGCGTCGTGGTGGTCGCTCTTCCGGTCGGCGGGGGACACGGCACGGGATGGTTCGATCCGGAGTCGGTGTCGCAGATCTCCGTCGACGTCACCCGCGAGCGTCTCGAAGGCGCCCTCGATGTGTTCGAGGATGCCCGCGTGTATGCGGCCGCGGCGAGTCTCATCGACGAGGGCTATTCCGCGGGCCGTGCCATCCTGACGGCACCGGGTGAGCGACCCACGGCGATCCTCGCGCAGAGCGACGTGTTGGCGGCGGGCATCATCCGAGCCGTCCACGATGCCGGACTGCGCGTTCCCGAGGACGTGAGTGTGACGGGGTTCGACGGCGTCTCGGTCGACGGCGTCGCGCCGCTCACCCTGACGACGATGGTGCAGCCTGCCGCCGAGAAGGGGCGTGCCGCGGGGATCGCCGTGTCGGCGATGCTCGAGGGCGTCGTGCCCCCCGACATCCTGCTGACCTCTGTGTTCCGTCCGGGTAATACGACGGGTCCCGTTTCGGAGCCCGTGGCGCCGGGCGCCTGATCCGCCCCTTAGAATAGAGAGCGACACCCCGATCGCCTGAGTGGTTCCGCCTGCCACGGAGCCCCGACGACCACGAGGAGGCCGCGTTTGCTGGTACTCCTCGCTGCGTTTGCCCTCGTTCCCCTGCTGCTCCCCTGGTTGGTTTCCCGCCTCGGAGCTCGCGCGTTCGCGGTGGCGGCCCTGCTGCCGATCATCGCCTTCGGACACACGTTGTGGCTCGCACCGCAGGTGCTTTCGGGGAACATTCCCTTCGAGACATACGAGTGGATGCCTTCGCTCGGTATCCAGCTCTCGATGCGGATGGACATGCTCAGCTGGGTGCTGACGCTCATCGTCACCGGAGTTGGCGCTCTCGTGATGCTCTACTGCCGCTGGTACTTCGCGGGCAAGCGTGAGGGCCTCGGCCAGTTCTCCGCCGTCCTCCTCGCCTTCGCCGGTGCCATGTACGGGCTCGTCCTCACCGACGACATCGTCGTGCTGGTCATGCTGTGGGAGATCACGAGCGTTCTTTCGTATCTGCTCATCGGCTACTACCACGCACGCGGCGTCAGCCGGCGTGCGGCGCTGCAGGCACTGCTGGTCACGACGCTCGGCGGGCTCGTCATGCTGATCGGCGTCGTCTTGTTCGTCGTGGAGGCGGGGACGACCAGCATCTCCACCATCCTCGCCGAGGCGCCCACGGGCCCCGTCGTCAATGCCGCCCTCGTCCTGCTCCTGGTCGGAGCGCTCAGCAAGTCGGCGATCTTCCCCTTCCACTTCTGGCTCCCCGGCGCCATGGCCGCGCCCACGCCCGTCAGCGCGTACCTCCACGCGGCGGCGATGGTCAAGGCCGGCATCTATCTGATCGCCCGGTTCGCGCCCGTCTACGCGGAGGCCGATCCCTGGCGTCCGATCATCGTGTGCCTCGGCGTGTTCACGATGCTGCTCGGTGGCGTGCAGGCCCTGCGCGAGTCCGACCTCAAGCGCATCCTCGCCTTCGGCACGGTGAGCCAGCTCGGGTTCCTGACGGTCGTCCTCGGCTTCGGCACGAGGGAGGCCGCGCTCGCCGGTCTCGCACTGCTGCTGAGCCACGCCCTCTTCAAGTCCTCGCTGTTCCTCGTCGTGGGCGTCATCGACCGCCAGCTGTCCACCCGTGACATCAACGAGCTCTCCGGAGTGGGGCGGCAGGCGCCGACGCTGGCGACCTTCTCGATCATCGCGGTCGCCTCCATGGCCGGGTTCATCCCCACGATCGGGTTCGTCGCGAAGGAGTCCGCGCTCGCGGCGTTCCTCGACGACGGGTCGGTGTGGGCGACCGTCGCCCTCATCGGCATCCTCATCGGGTCGGCGCTCACGGCCGCGTACGGCATCCGCTTCATCTGGGGTGCCTTCTGGACGAAGAAGGATGCGGACGGCACCGTGCGAGAGCGCACCGAGTGGCCCGACCCGCCCGTCGGCTTCCTCGCGGCGCCCGTCATCCTCTCCGGCCTCACTCTCGTGTCGGGGCTCGCCGCGCCCTGGGTCGACACCGCGTTCGCGCGCTACGCAGAGCTCGCTCCGCCCGCCGGCGAGAAGGCCACGCACCTGGCGCTGTGGCACGGGTTCGAGCCCGCGCTGTTCCTGTCGCTCGGCACGCTGGCGGTGGGCGCGTTCCTGTTCTGGTTCGCTCTGAAGGTGCGATGGTCCGAGCGTCGCCGTGTTCTCCCGTTCACCGCCGCCGACGCCTACAACGCCGTCCTGCGTCTGATCGCGCGCGTCTCGGTGTGGACGACGACGCTCACGCAGCGCGGCTCGCTGCCCGTCTACGTCGGCACGATCTTCGTCGTCTTCGTCGTCTCCCAGGGCGTCACCCTGTTCGCCGCTCCCGAGTGGCGCGCGCAGCTGGATGCCTGGCAGTCCCCCACCCAGGTCTTCGTCGCCCCCATCATGATCGTCGCCGGCATCATCGCGGTGCGCGCCCGCAAGCGCTACACGGGCGTCGTGCTCGTCTCGGTCACGGGCCTCGGAATGGTCGTGCTCTTCGCCACGAGCGGCGCCCCCGATCTCGCACTGACGCAGATCCTGATCGAGACCGTCACGCTCGTCGCGTTCGCGCTCGTGCTGCGACGGATCCCCGCCCGGATGGGCGATCACAACGCCTCTGTCGCACCGCTCGCGCGCGCCGTGCTCGCCGGAGCCGTCGGTCTCACGATGGCTTTCGTCGCGATCGTCGCGACCTCCGCGCGTGTGGAGTCGCCCATCTCGCTCGCGTTCCCGGAACTCGCCTACGAACTGGGCCACGGGCGCAACGTCGTCAACGTCGCCCTGGTCGACCTCCGCGGCTGGGACACGATGGGCGAGCTGTCGGTGCTCATCCTCGCGGCCACCGGCGTCGCCTCGCTCGTGTTCGTCACCCACCGCTCCGACACGCTCTCCGACTTCACCAAGCCTCTTCCCCGCATCCCCCGCCGTCGTCCGCTGCTCGAGACGTCGGAGGGCCTGCGACCCCAGGGCGCGGGCGAGAGCGGCCGTCGCGCCTGGCTCGTGGGCGGAGCCAAGGTCAAGCCGGAGAACCGGTCGATCCTGCTCGAGGTGGTCGTGCGGATCCTGTTCCACTCGATCATCATCGTGTCGCTGTACGTGCTGTTCGCCGGCCACAACCTTCCCGGCGGCGGGTTCGCGGGCGGCCTCATCGCCGGCATGGCGCTGGTCATGCGCTACGTCGCCGGCGGCCGCTACGAGCTCGGCGCCGCGGCGCCGACGGATGCGGGGCGTCTGCTAGGGGTGGGCATGCTGCTCGCCGTCGGAACCGCCGTCGTGCCGCTGTTCTTCGGCGTCGACCCCCTCACGAGCACCTGGTTCGACGTCGAGATCCCCGTGCTCGGCCACGTGGAGTTCGTGACGTCGACGATCTTCGACATCGGTGTGTATCTCGTCGTCATCGGACTCGTGCTCGACGTGCTCCGCAGCCTCGGCGCCGAGGTCGACCGCCAGAAGCTCCAGCTGGAGCAGCAGGGGGCGGGTGCCCGATGAGTGTCTCCGTCGTCCTGATCGCCGTGATGGCCGTGCTCTTCGCATGCGGCGTCTACGCGATGCTCGAGCGGAGTCTCACGCGGGTGCTGATCGGCTTCCTGCTGCTCGGCAACGCCGCGAACCTGCTCCTTCTCATCGTGATGGGCTTCCCCGGAACGGCACCCTTCTTCGCGAAGGGCGCCGACTCTGCTCAGTTCTCCGATCCGCTCCCCCAGGCGCTCACGTTGACGGCGATCGTGATCACCTTCGCGGTCTCCGCGTTCCTGCTCGCCCTCATCTACCGTTCCTGGCAGCTGGGTCAGGCCGACACGGTCGAGGACGACGTCGAAGACATCGCCCTTCGCGGTCGCGCCGCCGAAGACGAAGAGGCGATGGAGGACGAGTTCACCGCCGACGATGCGACGACGGACTTCGTGGATGCGGCGAGCGTGCCCATCACCGTGCTCGGCAGTCTCGACGTGCCGGGCATCCGAGACGACGCGCCGACCGACCGACCGACCAGCAGGCGTGACGAGAACGAGGAGGGCGAGCGATGAACGCACTTGTCCCCCTCCTGGTCACCCTGCCGCTCATCGGCGCGGCCATCGCCCTCGTGTTCGGCCGGCGCCGCCGTGTTCAGGTCGCCGTCTCGATCACGACCCTCACGGCCGTGCTCGCCATCGCGGCGGTGCTTCTCGTGGTCGTCGACTCGGGGCAGCCGCTGGCGGTCGCGGTGGGCGGCTGGCCGATCCCCTTCGGCATCGTGCTGTACGTCGACCGCCTGGCGGCGCTGCTCGTGGTGGTCTCGAGCGTCGTGCTGCTCGCGGTCCTGCTCTTCTCGGTCGGCCAGGGCGCCGCCGACGGAGACGACGAGACCCCCGTCTCGATCTTCCACCCGTCGTACCTCATCCTCGCGGCGGGGATCTTCAACGCGTTCATCGCGGGCGACCTCTTCAACCTCTACGTGGGCTTCGAGATCCTGCTCGTCGCGTCGTACGTGCTGATCACGCTCGGCGGCACCGAGTCCCGCATCCGCGCCGGGATCGTCTACATCGTCGTCTCCCTCGTCTCCTCGATCCTCTTCCTCGCCTCGATCGCCATGATCTACGGCGCCCTCGGCACGGTGAACATGGCCCAGATCGCCGAGCGGATGGGGGAGCTGCCGCAGCACGTGCAGCTCACGCTGCATCTCATGCTGCTGCTGGCCTTCAGCATCAAGGCCGCCGTCTTCCCGCTGTCGTTCTGGCTGCCCGACTCCTATCCGACCGCTCCCGCGCCGGTGACGGCGGTGTTCGCGGGCCTGCTGACCAAAGTCGGCGTCTACGCGCTCATCCGCACCGAGACGCAGCTGTTCCCCGACAGCAACGTGAACGTCCTGCTGCTGATCGTCGCCCTCGCCACGATGATCGTCGGCGTGCTCGGTGCTGTCGCCCAGGCGGAGCTCAAGCGAATCCTCTCGTTCACCCTCGTGAGCCACGTGGGCTACATGGTGTTCGGGCTCGCGATCGCGACCCCGGCGGCGATCGGCGCGACGATCTACTACATGGTCCACCACATCGTGGTGCAGACGACCCTGTTCCTCGCCGTCGGACTCATCGAGCGTCGCGCCGGCAGCACCTCGATCCTCAAGATCAAGGGACTCATGCGCGCGGCGCCCGTGATCGCGGTGCTGTACTTCATCCCCGCGGTGAACCTGGGCGGGCTCCCGCCGTTCTCGGGCTTCATCGGCAAGTACGCGCTCTTCGACGCCGCAGCCCAGGTCGGCACACCGCTCATGATGGTCCTGATCGTGGCGGGTATCGTCACCTCGTTGCTCACGCTCTACGCGCTCATGCGCGCCTGGAACCTCGGTTTCTGGCGTGAGGACGACACGGAGGAGCCCGAGGTCGAGGCGCGCGTCGAGTACCTCGGCAACGCCCCGGCCGCCGGTATCCAGACCGAACGCCGCGTCATCCCCCGCGTCATGACCGCAGCGACCGCGGGCATGGTCGCCGTCACCGTGGCCCTCACGGTGTTCGCCGGACCCCTCTACGACATGTGCACCCGCATCGGCGACGCGCTGCTGCAGCCGGTCCAGCTCGTGCAGTTGGAGACGCAGTCCGGGGAGGTCGATCAGTGATCCGACACCTCCGCGGCCCCAAAGGACTCATCGCCCAGACGTGGCGACAACTGCCGTTCTTCCTGTGGCTCGTCGCCCTGTGGATGCTGCTGTGGGGTCAGTTCACGGTCATCGCGTTCCTGACCGGACTCGTGGCGGCGATCCTCGTCACCCGGGTCTTCCGGCTGCCGCCGGTGGAGCTCTCGGGGCGCGTCAACCCCTGGTACGGCCTCGTCTTCGTCCTCGCTTTCCTCGGCGCCCTCGTCAAAGGCTCGCTGCTCGTCGCCTGGCAGATCGTGAACCCGCGGCGCTATCCCGGGGTCGCGGTCATCGCCGTGCCGCTCGCCACCAACGACGAGCTCATCCTCGCGCACACCGCCGTCACCGCATCCCTCATCCCCGGATCCCTCGTGATCGACATCGACCGCGACGAGAGCGTGCTCTACCTGCACGTCATCGGCGTGAACTCGGACGCGGACGTCGAGGCGCAGCGACGTCAGGTGCAGCGGTGGGAGCGGCGAATCGTGCGTGCGGTCGGCTCGCGCGCACAGCTCGCGCAGGTCGCGCCGGCCCGCACGGGTGGCGCCCAGGCGAAGGAGGCCGGCCGATGAACCCGCTGCTCGTGGCGATCTACCTCGTCTTCGCCGTCGCCGCCCTCCTCACGCTCTGGCGTGTGATCAAGGGACCGTCGATCCTCGACCGGGCCGTCGCGAGTGACGTGCTGCTGACCGAGGTGATGTGCGTGCTCGGTGCGGAGATGGCGATCAACCATCACACCCGCACGCTGCCGGTGCTGCTGGTGATCGCCGCGATCGGTGTGTTCGGATCCATCTCGATCGCGCGGTTCGTCGCGAGGAAGGATGCGAACCAGCGATGATCGCGCACCTTCAGGCGGATGCGGGGTTCCCGCTCGACGCCGTCCTCGACACCGCAGCCCTCGTGCTGATCCTCGTCGGCGCGCTGCTGTGCCTGACGGCCGCGATCGGACTGCTGCGCTTCCATGACGTCCCCACGCGTCTGCACGCCGCGACCAAGCCCCAGGTGCTCGGCTTCCTGCTGATCTGCCTGGCGGTCGCGTTGTCGGTGCGGAGCTGGGCCGCGGTGGCCTTCCTCGTCCCGATCGCTCTCATCCAGCTCGCGACGGCGCCGCTGTCGGCGCACATGGTGGGCCGGCAGGCGTACCGAAACCGCACGCTGGACGAGGACGCGATGTATGTCGACGAGCTGCGCGACAAGGACCCCGACCCGCGCTGACGCGTTTCAGGCGCCGACGACCACGACCCAGACGCACAAGCCGATGAAGATGGTCTGCTTGGCACCGCGCACCACAATGCGCCGGACGAACGTGCCGTCGGCATCTCCCGCCAGATGCGCTGCGCGCACGTTCGCGGGGAAGATGCTCAGCAAGAACAGCGCGAGAGCCACGGCACTGGCCAACCGGAGTGGTCCGATCAGTAGCCCGATAGCTGCTGCGAGTTCGCATGCCGCTGAGAGCCAGACGACGATCTCGGGGCGTGGGATCGAGGGCGGCACCATGGCGATGAGCTGACTGCGTATGGGGCGCACCACTCGCCCCGTGACGCCCATCGCGCACATGACGACCAGCGCGGTGAGAGGAACGGCGACGAGGGTGGTGAAGCCTGGAACGCGGAGAACGTGTAGGGCGAGCGCGAGGCCGGCGGCGCAGACGGTGGTGACGAAGACCATGGGTAGTCCTAACGGATAGTGACGCTATCCGTTATAGCGAGTGCTACTATCCATTGCAAGGAGGCCCACATGCGGATATCCGAACTCGTGGAGCGCACCGGCGTCCCGCTGCCCACCCTCAAGTTCTATGTGCGGGAGGGGCTGCTGCGCGGGCGGGCGACAGCGCCGAACCAGGCGGTGTACGACGAGGAACACGTCGAGCGGGTTCGATTGATCGGTGCTCTCACCGGTGCCGCGGACATGTCCCTCGCCCAGGTCAGGAAAGTGCTCGAGGTGCTCGACGAAGGCGCGGACCCGGTCACGGCAATGGGCAGGGCGGTGGCGACCATGACTCCCGTAACGGGGCAGTCGGCGAGGCACGCGGGCGAGGCGGCGCGAATGGGGATCCACGTACCCGAGGACTATCCGGCGGTGGAACACCTGGACGCCGCCGTCGCGGCGGTCCAGGCGGCCGGGCTCCCGTGGGACGAGGAGATCGCAGCCCGGTACATCGTTCCTCTTCGACAGATGGCCGCTTCCGAGCTCGTCCCCCTCGCAGACATGGAGCGCGGGGACGCCGTGACCTATGCCGTTCTGGGAACCGCCCTGTACGAGCCCGTGATTCTGGCGCTGCGACGACTCCTGCACGCCGAGCTGGTCATCGGGCGCGGCGCGCCGAAGAAGAGCTAGGCGCTCGCCGACTCCCCCGCCACGATGTCGTCGGCGTTCGTCGCGATCCACTCCAGCAGCGGCAGCATGCGCGCCATGAGGTCACGACCCCGATCGGTCAGCCGATACTCCACGTGGGGCGGCACCGTGGGGAACGACTCCCGCTCGACGAAGCCGTCCGCGGTCAGCTGCCGCAGCGTGGATGCGAGCATCTTCTCGCTGATGCCGTCCACGGCACGACGAAGCTCGCTCCAGCGGAGCGTTCCGCGCACGAGCGCCGAGAGCACGAGAACACCCCAGCGACTCATCACGTGGTCGAGCACCGTTCTCGTAGGGCACGCGTGGGTGAACAATCCCTCAGGCAGGGCCTGTAATTTCACAAAACTCACCATGACGTGGGTACCTTACTCCAAAGTGGGTACCTGACAAAGGGAATGTCTCAAGCGGAAGGTGGGCTTACCCCCACGTACCGGATCGAAAGGACACCCCATGACCATTCTCGTCACCGCCGCTAGCGGACACCTCGGCCGCCTCATCGTCGACAGCCTGCTCGAGCGCGGCGTCGCCGCATCCGACATCGTCGCAGGCGCCCGCAGCCTCGACAAGGTCGCCGACCTCGCCGACCGGGGCGTGCGCACCGCCGTCGTCGACTACGACGCACCCGAGACGCTCGACGCCGCCTTCGCCGGGATCGATCGCGTCGTGCTCGTCTCGGGCTCCGAGGTGGGCAAGCGTCTGGCCCAGCACCAGGCGGTCATCGACGCCGCCGTGGCCGCGAAGGTCGGTGGGCTCGTCTACACGAGCCTCTACCGCGCCACCACGAGCCCGCTGCCCCTGGCGGCCGAGCATGTCGCCACCGAGGAGGCGCTGGCCGCATCCGGCCTGCCCCACACGATCCTTCGCAACAACTGGTACATCGAGAACTATGCGCAGGATGTGGCCCGCGCCGCCGAGTCCGGCGTGATCGCCGCCGCCGTCGCCGACGGGAAGGTCGCAGCGGCCGCCCGGGCGGACTACGCCGAGGCCGCCGCGGTCGTCGCGACGGACGACGCGTACCTCGGGCGCGTGCTCGAGCTCGCCGGTGATGCAGCGTTCGGCTATGCCGACCTCGCTGCCGCCGCCGCCGAGATCCACGGGCGCGACGTGACGTATGTGGCGCTGTCCGAGGAGCACCTGCTCGAGACCCTGCGCGGTGCCGGACTGGACGAGGGCACGGCCGGCTTCGTCGCCGCGCTGGATGCGGGGATCGCGGCGGGCGCCCTCGACTCCGACGACCACACGCTGTCGCAGCTCATCGGCCGGCCCACCACGCCGCTCATCGACGCACTGCGCGCCGCGCTCTGAGGCAGACGATGACGAAGGGGCACCCGCGCGATGCGGGTGCCCCTTCGTCATGAGCGCTCTCAGTACCAGCTGGTCGCCTGCGAGTGACCCCACGCCGCGCACGGGGTGCCGTAGGCGCGGTCGATGTAGTCCAAGCCCCAGCGGATCTGGGTGATCGCATTGGTCTGCCAGTCGTCGCCGGCCGAGGCCATCTTCGATCCGGGCAGCGCCTGCGGGATGCCGGTCGCACCACTGCCGTCGTTGTACGCCTGGTAGTTCCAGCTCGACTCGCGCTGCCACAGCGACTCGAGGCACGAGAACTGGTCGTCGCCCCAGCCGTAGCTGTCGGCTGCCATCGTGCGGGCCGCTGCGCGGGCGCCGTCGGGAGTGTTGGCTTGCGCGATCGCGGCTGCTGCCGCTTCGGCCGCCGCCTGTTGCTCCGCGGCCACGCGGGCGTCGTACGCGTCCCTCTCGGCGGTGACGCGAGCCGTCGCATCCCGCAGCACGGTGATGGACGCTTCAGCCACCGCATCCGAGAGCTCCGTGGAAGAGCTCAGCCGGGCGATCTCCTTGTCGAGCGTCGTCGTGTCTGCCTTGCCTGCCGCAGAGGCGGAGACGGAGTTCGCCAGCGTCAGGTAGAGCGACGCGTCGAGGTCGATCGCGCGCGGTGCGGGATCTGCGGGAGGCGTGGTGGCCGACGGCGTCGGCGTGGGCGCCGCGTCGTCGGAGGCTGCGAACGCTGCCGTGGGAACGAGAAGGGGGACGGCCACCACGAGGGCGGCAGCGCTCAACAGGGCGCGGCGAAAGCGGGGCAATATGGCTCCAGGGTCAAGCGGCCTGCCTGACGCGGGGCACGGAGAACGCGCGGGCGCGAGTGACGTCGGGGACGATCACGCGCTGCGCCAGCAGGATGGACAGGCCCCGTCGTCGGGGCTGCCGCCGTGCGAGTTCGGGCTCGCGGGCGACTTGGACACGGTAGGGGGGCTTTCTGGACGAACCGTGGCAGGACCCTGGGCGTGCGGTGTATGCGCCCGCATCCGTCCCGGCGTCGGCCCACGCCCGCGAGACTGTCCCCACGCCCACTCCACGCCCGCTGCGCGGACGCGGAGCCTCGGGGCGCGGGGGCCCACTCGCGCACGAGATCACTGTCATTACCCGTGATCTCGCGCCGAAGACGCAGTCTCGCGGTTCCTGGGGGAGGGCACCGCGATCGGATGCGGGGGCTAGCCGATGAGGGAGGGGGCGAGGTCGCGGAGGGTGCGC
Organism: Microbacterium sp. SORGH_AS_0428; assembly: GCF_031453615.1. NCBI lineage: Bacteria > Bacillati > Actinomycetota > Actinomycetes > Micrococcales > Microbacteriaceae > Microbacterium > Microbacterium sp. SORGH_AS_0428. The sequence goes on from NZ_JAVIZT010000001.1 coordinate 1,960,369, forward strand.
TTGTGCGTCATCCGTGTGACGCCCAGCGCGGCGAGCACCAGGGCGCCCAGCATCCAGGTGACCAGCACCGTGATGTCGCTGCCGATCCGGGCGATGTCGCCGCCGTACATGAGCTGTCTCATCGCATCGACGACGAAGCCCATCGGCAGCACGTGATGCAGCCCCGTCAGCGGCGCCGGGAGCGTCTGCCACGGGAACGTCCCGCCCGCTGTCACGAGCTGCAGGACCATGAGCACGAGACCCAGGAACTGGCCGACCGATCCGAACCACACGTTCAGCGCGAGGATGATCGCCGCGTACGTGAGGGATGCGAGCACCATGATGCCGAGCGTCGAGAGCGGATTCGCGAACGTGAAGCCGAGCGCGAGCGACAGGACGCCGAACAACGCGATCATCTGGATGCCGCCCAGAAGCCCCGGCGTCAGCCAGCCCGCCAGGGTGATGCGGACGGGGGAGTGCAGGGCCGTGACCGCGCGACGCGAGATGGGCTTCACGATCAGGAAGAGCGCGTAGATGCCGATCCAGCCCGCGAGCGAGGCGAAGAAGGGGGCGAGACCCGCGCCGTAGTCCGCCGCGGAGGCGACCTTGCTCGATTCCACATCCACCGGATCGGCGATCGTGTCGGCCTGCTGCTCGCGCAGCGCCGCGTCGGAGTCGGGGATCTGCGCCACGCCGTCGGCGAGCCCGCTCGAGAGCTGCTTCGCGCCGTCGTCCAGCTGGGACAGACCCGAGGTGAGCGTGCCGGTGCCGTCGCGGAGCGCCGCCGCACCGGTGGCCGCGGATGCGGCGCCGTCGGCGAGCTGCGCCGAACCGCTCGCGAGACTCGCTGCTCCCTGCGACACCTGGGCTGCGCCGGCGTTGAGCCGGTCGACTTGGCCGACTGCGGACTGCACGCGATCGTTCACAGAGCGCACGTCGCCGCCGAGGGTGTCGAGGCGCGCGAGCACGGCGTTGATCTCGTCGGGAGTGAGCCCGCGCGCGGCGAGCTCGTCGGCGATCGCGGAGCGGATGGCGGGCAGATCGTTCACCACGCCCTGCGCTGCCGTGGCCGCACGGTCTGCGTAGCCGTCGAGCGTGGCCGTGCCCGCCGCCACCTGGCTCGCGCCGTCGGCGAGCTGCGACGCTCCGCCGGCGAGCTGGGAGGCGCCGGAGGAGAGCTGGGCCGTCCCGTCGGCGAGCTGGGAGGCGCCGTCGCCGAGCTTCTGCGATCCTGCCAGAGCGGATGCCGCGCCGTCGGCGAGCTGGGACGCGCCGTCGGCCGCGGTGACGAGATTGCCCCGGATGTCGCTGATCGCCGTCAGCAGCCGGTTGGCCGCCTGGGTGCCGACCAGCTTCGCGACCGAGGCGCGGATCTTCTCGATCGCCTGGGAGCCGATCGTGGAGGCGAGGTAGTTGTTCGCGTCGTTGGTCGACAGCTCGAGCCCCGCCTGACGCGGCGAGGTCCCGGCGGCCGACTGCAGGGCGTCGGAGAAGTCGGCGGGGATCGTGACGGTGAAGTCGACCGCGCCGTGCTGCAGGGCGTCCTGGGCGCCGTCGGCGCTCATCCGCTGCCAGTCGAACGTGCCGTCCTTCACGAGGTTGTCGGCGACCTCGTCGCCGTAGTTCGTGGTCTCGCCGTTCTCGGTCACGCCCGCATCCAGCACGACGAGGCCGACCGGCACCTGGTCGAGGCGGCCGTACGGATCCTGATTGGCCCACAGGTACAGGCCGCCGTAGAGTACGGGCACGCACATGAGGGCGATCAGCGCGATGACCGACATCTTCGTGGACGTCAGTCGGCGAAGCTCCGCCGTGATCATCGCGGGAACCTTCATCGCGCCACCTCCGTCTCATCCATCTCTGCCCGCTCGGCGCGGCCCGCGAGAACCGCACCGGCCGCCTGCCCGGCGATCACCAGCACCGCGAGCCCGCGGCCGGCGAACTCCTCCGCCAGCTCCCACCACACGTGCGGATCGCCGCCGTGCCTGTCGGGGGAGACGAGCACGAGGGCCGCCACATCCGGACGCAGCACGCTGAGCTCCAGCAGGATGCGCAATCGATCCGCGGGAGCGACGTCGGCGATGGGCGTGCGCGAGATCTCCAGCAGGCCGGCCTCGGTGAGCCACGCCTTGGTCGCGATCGGGTTCGAGGGGCGCCCGGCGAACATGAGCTCTTCGGAGACGACCGTGAACACCGTGACGTTGGGAGCGGGATCCGATACGTCGGGTGCGTCGACCAGCGCGACCTGGCGACGGATCGCGGAGTTGTCCTCCGCGCCGCCGATCAGCACCACGCCGGTGTCGGGCCGCATCCGCCCGCTCGCGATGAGCCCGAGAACCGTCGGACGCTGCTCGGTCTCCGCGGTCGCGAGTCTCGCGCTGCCGCTCTGGTAGGCGAGGGACACGGGTGCCAACGCCTGGCCGCCGCGTCCCTTGCTGACGGTGATCGCCTCGACGCGCATCAGTCCTCCTCCGCCAGCTCCGGGTGGGTCTCGAGCAGGGCGTCCGTCTCGCGCCAGGAGAGTCCGGCGATACTGAGCACGGTACGCACCGCGAGCCCGCGCGCGTGCGAACTCGCCGCGTCGATACGGGTGATCACCATGCGCGCGGCCTCCTCGATGAGTCGCGCGAGCGTCGCCGCGGTCAGGTCGGCGCGCAGTGTTCCGGCATCCTGTCCCTCGCGCACGATCGCCATCAGGCGGCGCCGGACGGGAGCGAGGATGTAGGCGGTCTGCTCGATGTGCGCGTCGTCGAGCGCGAGGGATGCGGCGACCTGCACCTGCGCGGCCTCGTCCCACAGCCGAGCGGTCAGTCGAGCGAGGGCGAGAGGCGCCGGCTCGTCGGTGGTCGTCTCGGCGGCGAGGGCGTTGAAGCGCTCGGCACCGGAGCGGACGAGCTCGGCCACGAGGGCGCCCCTGTCGGGGAAGTGGCCGTACACGGCGCGACGGCTGACGCCCGCGGCCTCGGCGATCGAGGCGATGGATGCGTGCGGGTCGCGCGCGATCAGAGAAGTGGCGGCCTCGACGAGCGCCGCGCGATTGCGCAGGGCGTCAGGGCGCGACGAAACAGCGGTGGGCATGACGGGAAGTCTACGCCCAAAACTGCACACTGGTGTGCAGTTTTTTGCTCAGTCGGTGCCGGAGTCGAACGCGGACGCCTCGTTGACCGCATCCGTCGCCTCGGCGAGATCCTCGCGCTCGGCGTCGTACGGCTCGGCGTGCTCGACGATCTCGTCCGAGGCGCCGCGTCGCAGCTCGCCCATGAGCGCGCCGGTCGCGCCGCCGATGAGTCCCAGACCCGCGTACTGCTCGAGACGCGCGCGCGAGTCCTGGATGTCGAGGTTGCGCATCGTGAGCTGGCCGATGCGGTCGGTGGGCCCGAACGCCGCGTCGCCGACGCGCTCCATCGACAGCTTCTCCGGTCCGTAGGACATGTGAGGGGCGGTCGTGTCGAGCACCGAGTAGTCCTCGCCGCGACGCAGACGCAGGGTCACCTCGCCCGTGATGGAGGAACCGACCCACTTCTGGATCGACTCGCGCAGCATGAGCGACTGCGGCTCCAGCCAGCGGCCCTCGTACATGAGGCGGCCGAGACGGCGTCCCTGCTCGTGATAGGTCGCGAGGGTGTCCTCGTTGAGGATGGCGTTGACGAGGCGCTCGTAGGCGATGAACAGCAGCGCCATGCCGGGGGCCTCGTAGATGCCGCGGGACTTGGCTTCGATGATGCGGTTCTCGATCTGGTCGCTCATGCCCAGACCGTGACGCCCGCCGATACGGTTCGCCTCGAACACGAGCTCCACCGGATCCGTGTACTCGACACCGTTGAGGGCCACCGGGCGACCGCGCTCGAAGGTGACCGTCACGTCCTCCGTGGCGATCTCGACGGCCGGATCCCAGAACCGCACGCCCATGATGGGCTCCACGGTCTCCAGCGACACGTCGAGGTGCTCGAGCGTCTTGGCCTCGTGGGTCGCGCCCCAGATGTTCGCGTCGGTCGAGTAGGCCTTCTCGGCGCTGTCGCGGTACGGGAAGTCATGCGCGACGAGCCACTCGCTCATCTCCTTGCGGCCACCGAGCTCGGTGACGAAGTCCGCATCCAGCCACGGCTTGTAGATGCGCAGCGCGGGGTTGGCGAGCAGGCCGTAGCGGTAGAACCGCTCGATGTCGTTGCCCTTGTAGGTGGAGCCGTCGCCCCAGATGTCGACGCCGTCCTCCTTCATGGCGCGAACGAGGAGGGTGCCCGTCACCGCACGGCCGAGGGGCGTCGTGTTGAAGTAGGTGCGTCCGCCGCTGCGGATGTGGAAGGCGCCGCAGGCGAGGGCCACGAAGCCCTCTTCGACGAGCGCGGTCTTGCAGTCGACCAGGCGCGAGACCTCCGCGCCGTACTGCAGCGCACGGCCGGGGATCGAGGCGATGTCGTCCTCGTCGGGCTGGCCGAGATCTCCCGTGTAGGTGCAGGGCACGGCCCCCTTGTCACGCATCCACGCGACGGCGACGGAGGTGTCGAGGCCTCCGGAGAACGCGATGCCGACGCGCTCGCCGACGGGCAGGGACTGCAGGACCTTGGACATGCTCTCGATTCTACTGAGCCGACGGATGCGGCCCGTGCCGCCCGGTGCTGTGGACAACTCGTCCGGCCCTGCGGCGGGCGGAAGCGGTCTGCGTTGTCTACTCTCGGCGTATCGACAGCACACCCATCCGACTCGGCCGTCGATTCCGGTTCCCGCCCCACGCGCGAGAGAACGACCCTGAATCCACCGGAGCGGACTGCGCGGAACAACTGACCGAGCCCCCAGGCGATCTTTGGGGAAGCGGCATCGAGGACGAACACGGCGTGAAATGGCTCGCAGTCACTTCACTGCCGATCGCTCCCTATGGGGCTGACAGCGCGCCGTGCACATCGGGGCTTGCACGGCACTGCATCTGAGCGAGCCCCTCGCGAACGAGCTGCTCGGCGTCGACGACGCACGCCGCATCCTCATCTACTTCGCGCACGGCGAGCAGCCCACCGGCGTGTACGCCTGGCACGACATCACCGACTCGTTCACGAAGCGCTGATCGCGCCCCGCGCTGCCGGACACGGATGCGGGCGCGCTCAGCCGACGGTCACACCGGTGATCGTGACCGGCGTCTTGGGCTTGCCGTCGGCGCCGCCGCTGTCGGTGCCGGCCGCGGCGATCTGCTGCACGACGGCGATGCCGGCCGCATCCATCTGGCCGAACACCGTGTAGTCAGGATCCAGGCGCGTGTCCTCGTAGACGAGGAAGAACTGCGAGCCGTTCGTGCCGGGGCCGGCGTTGGCCATCGCGACGGTTCCGGCGGGGTACGTCTCGGATCCGTCGAGCTCGTCGGCGTAGCGGTAACCCGGTCCGCCCATTCCGGTCGCGGTGGGGTCGCCGCACTGCAGCACGAAGATGCCGGACGTCGTGAGCCGGTGGCAGTTCGTGTCGGTGTAGTACCCCTGGGTGGCGAGGGAGACGAAGCTGTTCACCGTGCACGGGGTGCGGTCCGCATCCATGCTGATCGGGATGTCGCCGGCGGAGGTCTGCAGCGTGACCGCGACGGTGCCGGTGACGGCGGGCTCGGTCGGAGGTGCGGTCACGTCGCGCGCAGCGGCGCCGCCGGCGGAGTAGGTGCAGGTGCCGGCCGTGTCTGTGGCAGCAGCCGGAGCCGTGCTCTGGGCGGTGAGGGCGGGGGCGGGGGCCGCGCTCGCGCACCCGGCAAGGAGGGCGAGGGCGGCGACGGCGAGGGGGAGAGCGAGGAGTCGGGCACGCATGCAGTCAGCGTATCCGTGCGCATGCGATTCGCGATGTGGTCCTCGTGGATGCGGCCGGGGTGCGCGGGCGTTGCAGGCGGGGGCCGGGGTGCGGCGTGGGCGGGTTCGCCCGACGGGAGCGCCACACTTCTGCGCACCCGCGATAGTTGTTCTCAGGCGCAGTTGCGCAGAAGTGTGGCGATTGCGCACCTGCGACGCAACTCGGGCGGAGAAGCGGGGCGCCGGGGTCAGCGGGGGAGGCGGGGGACGGCGGCGACGAGAGCGCGGGCGTAGGGGGTCTCGGCGGCGGTGAGGATGCGGGCGGTCGGCGCCTCCTCCACGACACGGCCGTGCTGCAGCACCACCGTCCGCTCGCACAGGGCGGCGACGGCACCGAGGTCGTGCGAGACCATCACCAGCGCGAGGCCCGTCTCGTCGCGCAGGCGTGCGAGCAGCTCGATGACTTGCACGCGCGTGGTCACATCCAGCGCGCTCACCGGCTCGTCGGCGAGGAGCACACGCGGGCGCGACACGATCGCCCGGGCGATCGCGATGCGCTGGCGCTGACCGCCCGAGAACTCGTGCGGGTAGCGCTCGAGGGTGTCCGGCGCGAGCCCCACCGCGGCGACCGCCTCGGCGACACGGGTCGCCGCATCCGCTCCCGACGCGAGCCCCAGCGAGCGCAGCGGCTCACCGACGATCCGATCGATGCGCTGACGCGGATCGAGCGACGAGTACGGATCCTGGAAGACGGGCTGCACGCTGGAGCGGAAGCGCCGCATGAGGGCGCGATCGCGCAGGGCGAGGGGCGCGTCGTCGAAGCGCACCTCGCCGTCGCGCGGACGTGACAGCCCCAGCAGCAGGCGCAGGATCGTGGACTTGCCCGCACCCGACTCGCCCACGAGCCCGACGGACTCACCGGCACCGACGGAGAGCGACACGTCCTCGAGAACCGTCTGCGACCCGTACGCGAACCCAGCTGCGCGAAGCTCCAGCACGCTCATCGCGCACCCCCTCCGTCCCGCGCACCCGCGTCGAGGGCAGCGTCGAGGATGCGTGCGCTGCCGATCAGCTGCGCCGTGTACGGGTGCGCGGGCTCGGTGAGCACCGCGGACACCGTTCCCTGCTCGATCACCGAGCCCTGGCGCAGCACGATCACGCGTTCGGCCATGCGGGCGATCACCGCGAGGTCGTGACTGACGAACAGAAGAGCCATACCGCGTTCGGCGACCAGACGCTCGAGCAGCGCGAGCACGCCGTCCTGCACCGTGACGTCCAGGGCCGTGGTCGGCTCGTCCGCGATGAGCAGACGCGGCTGGGCCGCCAGAGCGATGGCGATGGCGATGCGCTGACGCTGTCCGCCCGAGAGCTCATGCGGATAGGCCCGGGCGATCCGGGTGTCGGGCAGCGCGACCTCGGCCAGCGCTGCGGCGACGGCTTCGCGCAGTGGCGTGCCGCGCAGCCCGCGCCAGCGCCGCAGCGGCTCGGCGATCTGATTGCCCACCCGCATCAGCGGGTCGAGGGCCGTCAGCGGCTCCTGGAACACGATCTGCGCGACGGGCCCCCGCAGGGCGCGAAGGTCCGCATCCCGCGTGCCCACGACCTCCCGGTCGTCGAGCCGGATCGAACCGGATGCGGACAGCGCCTGCGGCAGCAGACCCAGCACCGCGAGGGCGGTCAGCGACTTGCCGGATCCGGACTCGCCGATCACCCCGACCCGCTCGCCGGGCGCGACCTCGAACGAGATGTCGCGTACGGGCGTCGCACCGCCGGCGCGCACCGAGAGTCCGGTCACCGAGAGAAGGCTCATCGCGACCTCCGCCGTGTCGGGTCGGTCCACTCGCGCAGTCCGTCGGCGAGGAAGTTGATGCCCAGCACCAGAGCCACGATCGCGATGCCGGGGGCGATGGCGCCGACGGGGGCGGTCAGCACGGTTCCCTGCGCCTCCTGCAGCATGCGTCCCCACGACGCGTTGGGCGGCGGGGCGCCGAGACCGAGGTACGACAGGCTCGCCTCCGCGAGCACCGCGATGCCGAACTGCAGCGCGAGGCTCACGAGCAGCGTCGGGGCGATGTTGGGCATCACGTGCTGCCGGATGATGCCGCCCAGGCGCGTCCCGCTGGTGCGCGCGGCGATGACGTACTGCTCGCCGAGAACGCGGCGCGCCAGGATGCGGGTGAGCCGTGCGACCACGGCCGACATCGCCAGCCCGATCGCGAGGATCGCCGAGAACAGCGACGGACCCTGCACGGCGACCACGAGCATCGCCAGCAGGAGCACGGGGAAGGCGATCACCACGTCGAGCGCGGCCGAGAGCGTGTCGTCGAGCCAGGGGCGCGCGAAGGCGGCCACCAGCCCCAGCGAGATCCCGATCACGGCCGCGATCAGCACTGCGCCCGCCCCGACCGTCAGAGCGATCCGGGCGCCCACCATGAGCTGGCTCAGCAGGTCGCGTCCCAGGCGGTCCGTGCCGAGCAGGTGCGCGGGGCTCGGAGATTCGAGCCGGTCGCCGCTGATGTCGCTCAGCGGATACGGCAGCCAGACGAGCGAGACGATCGCGGTGAGCACGACGAGTCCCACCAGCACGCTCCCGATGATCAGGGTCGCGTGCGGTCGGCGCCGCCGGACGGATGCGGTGGCGACCGCATCCGTCTGCGCCTTCAGGGCCGCCCCGCTCATCGGTTGCCCGAGACGCTCGTGCGCAGGCGCGGATCGATCAGACGCTGCACCACGTCGGCGGCGAACCCCACGAGCAGCACGAAGAGGGTGCTGACCACGAGGACGCCCTGGATGTTGGCGAAGTCGTGCTGCTGGATGCCGGTGAGCAGCATGCTGCCGAGCCCCGGCAGCGTGAACACGCTCTCCACGACGACGGCGCCCAGCAGCGTCGTCGAGAGTTCGATGCCGAGGACGGCGACGACCGGCACGGCGCCGTTTCGCACGCCGTGACGCAACAGCGCCTCGGTGCGGGAGGCACCCCCCGCCCGGGCCGTACGCAGGTAGTCGCTGCCGAGCACGTCGAGGGTCGCAGCGCGCACGTAGCGGCTGAGCGACGCACTCATCACGATCGCGATCGTGATGACCGGCAGGGTCAGCGAGCGCAGGGCGTCTGCCGGATCCTGCCAGTCGCGCCGGGGGAATCCTCCGGAGGGCAGCAGGCCCAGCTGGAGGGCGAAGATCCAGACCAGGATGACGCCGACCCAGAACACCGGAACCGCGACACCGAGCTGCGCGAACCCCGACAGGACGATGCCGTACCAGCGGTCGGCCTTCACCGCGGCGGTGATGCCCACGATGAGCGACACGACGAGCGCGAGGGCGAAGGCGAGCAGGGTGAGGGGGAGCGTGATCGCCAGGCGCGCGGCGACCTCGTCGCCGACCGACCGCGACGAGATGTAGGACTCCCCGAGGTCGAAGCGCAGCAGCTGCGCGGCCCAGGTGGCGAACTGCTGGACCAGCGGCTGGTCGGAGCCGACCTGGGCGCGGGCGGCCGCGATCTGCTCCGGCGTCGCATCCACAGAGAGCAGGGCGTTGGCGGGGTCGCCGGGCAGCAGCCGCAGCAGGACGAAGATGACGACCATGGCGACGACGAGGGAGACCGCGAGGAACGCGGCCCGACGCAGCAGATAGACGACCATGGGGTTCACCGGGAATGGATGATGCCGCCGACCCGGTCGGTCGGCGGCATCATCCGTCGATCAGGACTTGACGATGTCGTAGGCGAAGAACTGCGAGTTCAAGCCGTTGACCGGGTACCCGCTGACGTCGCTGGAGGCGACGACGATCTGCGGGTAGAGGTACAGCCACACGCTAGCCGCATCGGCCGCGATCTGCTCGTTGACCTGCTTGAGCAGCGAGGTCTGCTCGTCGACGGTCGTGGCCTGCTCGGCCTCGGACACCCACTGGGTCACCTGCGGGTTGTCGTAGCCCCAGTAGAAGTCGGGGTTGCCGTACCAGACCACGTCGCGGTCGTTCACGTGCTCCTGCAGGGTGGCGGTGAAGTCGCGGTCCTTGAAGACCTTCGTGTACCACTCGTCCGCGCTGATCGTGTTGATCTCGACCGTGATTCCGACCTCGGCCAGCTGCGACTGCAGGAACTCCGCCACGGCGGGGTGCGGGTCGTAGCTCGGGGTGTCGAGGGTGAAGGTGAAACCGTCGGCGTAGCCCGCCTGCGCGAGAAGCGTCTTGGACAGCGCCGGGTCGTAGGGGTTCACGCCGGTGAGGTCCTCGTACCAGGGGTCGGTGGGCGGCACCATCGAACCGATGAGGGTGCCGTAGTCGCCCCAGATCGAACTCAGCAGCTTCTTGGTGTCGATGGCCGAGTACACGGCCTTGCGCACGTCGACGTTGTCGAAGGGGGCGACGCGGTCGTTGAAGGCGAGCAGCTCCTTCGTGGTCGAGGTGCCCTCGCTCACGACGTAGTCGCTGTTGCCGTCGAACTGCGCCAGCTGGTCCGGGCCCTGGATGCTGGTGATGAGGTCGATCTCACCCGTCAGCAGCGCGTTGTTCTCGGCCGTCGCGTCGGTGAAGTACGTGAAGACGACCTCGGCGTTCTTCGCGGGGCTGCCCCAGTAGTCGTCGAAGCGCTTGAGGGTCAGCGTGCTGCCCTGCTTCCACTCGTCGAGCGTGTACGGGCCGGTGCCGTCTTCGGTCGTGGTCAGGTCGCCCGCTTCGGTGTTGACGATCCACACGTAGCTCAGGTTGTAGAGGAACGAGATCGAGCGCTGCGAGAGCGTGAACACGACCGTGTTCTCGTCGGGGGTCGCGATGTCCGCGATCGGTCCGAAGCTCGACTTGCGCGCCGACTTCGAGTCGTCCGCGAGGACGGCCTCGACGCTCGCCTTGACGTCGGCGGAGGTCAGCTTCTTGCCGGAGTGGAACTCGACGCCGTCGCGCAGCGTGATCGTGTAGGTCAGGCCGTCGTCGCTGACCTCTTCGGACTCGGCGAGCAGCGGCTCGACCTCGCCGTCGTCGGTGAGCTTGTACAGCCCCTCGTAGACGTTGCCGTTGAACGCCTCGGTCACGCCCTGGCCGCCGCCCTGGGTGTTGCTCAGGTTCTGCGGTTCGTACAGCGAGCCGATCACGATCGTGGCGTCGTCGGCGTTCTCGGCCGTGCCGGAGCCGGCGGCGCAGCCGGCCAGCAGCAGGGCTGCGGCAGCGGCGGCCGTCACGGCGAGCAGAGGTCTTCTCATGCGGGGATACTCCAGGGTGCTGTGGGTGGGGTCGGGATGCTGTGCGTCGCCGCGTCAGGCGGCGTAGATGTCGAAGCCGTCGCGGAAGACGACGGACTTCTCGCCCGCGCGCACCGGAACCTCGAAACGGTTGGATGCGGGAGGAAGCGGGCAGTTGTACTGCGCGGAGAAGCCGCACGGCGGCACGAAGGCGCGGTTGAAGTCGAGCACGACCCGGTGCGGGTCGCCCTCGACGTGCTGCACGAACAGGAAACGACCGGGTCCGTAGGTCTCGGTGCCGTTCGTGGTGTCGCCGAACACGAGCAGCAGCTTCCCGCCGTCATCGAAGGCGGCGAGGGTGCGCTCCACTCCGCCGATCGTCGCGGTGATGTCGCCGGGGACGATGAGGTCGCGGGTGCCGCCGTTGTCGCGGATGTGCTCGAACGGGACGGTGCGCGAGGCCTGGACGGGGCGGAACGTGCCGTCGATGACCCAGGCGGGGTCGTAGTCATAAGCGTCGATGCGCTCGAAGGCGCCGATCGCGGGGGACGCCGCATCCCAGAACCGCAGACCGTGCTGCGGCTCGCCCGTGTCGATGTCGGTGCGTTCGATCTCGGTCACCTGCACCGTGGGCGCGGCCGAGGCCTGCGCGGCGCTGAGATCGGTGCGGGCACCGGTCCAGCGCGTCTCGACGAGGGCGAGGTTGCCGGTGGGGGAGGCGACGGCGCGTTCGCGCGCGGCGTGCCAGCGGGCGTGGTCTTCACGGGCGGACATGATTCGTCCATTCTCGGAACTCGGGGGCGTGGTGCCCAATCGGGCGTCACGGAAGGCAATGCGCCGGGCGATCGGGATATTCCCCGCGCGCTCGCGCGAGACCGGCTCGATAGACTGCCGGAAGACCTCCCGCTCGGCGGGTTCACGTCTTCCGGTGCCGTCAGGCGCCGTCATCAGCCACCCGATTCGAGGGAGCCACCCATGCCAGGCATCGTGATCGTCGGCGTCCAGTGGGGCGACGAGGGCAAGGGCAAGGCCACCGATCTGCTCGGCTCGCGCACCGACTGGGTCGTCAAGTTCAACGGCGGCAACAACGCCGGGCACACGGTCGTGATCGGCGACGAGAAGTACGCCCTCCACCTGCTGCCGTCCGGCATCCTCTCTCCCGGCGTGAACGCCGTGATCGGCAACGGGGTCGTCGTCGACCTCGAGGTGCTCTTCTACGAGCTCGAGGCGCTCCAGGCGCGCGGCGTCGACACCTCGCGTCTGCGGGTCAGCGCCAACGCGCATGTGATCACGCAGTACCACCGCACGCTCGACAAGGTCACCGAGCGCTTCCTGGGCAAGCGTCAGATCGGCACCACCGGACGCGGGATCGGCCCCGCCTACGCCGACAAGATCAACCGGGTCGGCATCCGCATCCAGGATCTGTTCGACGAGAACATCCTGCGTCAGAAGGTGGAGGGCGCCCTCGACCAGAAGAACCACCTGCTAGTGAAGGTCTTCAACCGCCGCGCCATCACGGTCGACGAGATCGTGGAGGATCTGCTCTCGTACGCGGAGCGACTGCGCCCGATGGTCTGCGACACCGGGCTGCTGCTGAACGACGCGCTGGATGCGGGAGACGTCGTGGTCTTCGAGGGCGGCCAGGCCACGATGCTCGACGTCGACCACGGCACATACCCGTTCGTCACCTCCTCCTCGGCGACCGCCGGTGGCGCCGCAACGGGCTCGGGCGTCGGCCCCAACCGGCTCGACCGCATCGTCGGCATCGTCAAGGCGTACACGACGCGCGTCGGATCCGGTCCCTTCCCCACCGAGCTCTTCGACGAGCAGGGCGAGTGGCTGCGTTCACGCGGGTTCGAGTTCGGCACCACCACGGGCCGTCCGCGCCGCGTCGGCTGGTACGACGCTCCCATCACGCGCTATGCCACGCGCATCAACGGCATCACCGATCTCGTGCTCACCAAGCTCGACATCCTGACCGGCCTCGAGCAGATCCCGGTCTGCGTCGCCTACGACGTCGACGGCGTGCGGTTCGACGAGGTCCCGGTGAACCAGACCGAGTTCCACCACGCCAAGCCGATCCTCGAGTACCTGCCGGGCTGGTCTGAGGACATCTCGACCGCGCGCACGTTCGAGGAGCTGCCGCAGTCGGCGCAGGACTACGTGTTGGCGCTCGAGCGGCTGAGCGGCACCCGCATCTCGGTGATCGGAGTGGGCGCCGCCCGCGACGCCGTGATCGTGCGTCACGACCTCGTCGACTGACGTGCGCCTGCTCACCGGCGGCTACGGCGCCGAGATGGACGGCATCGGCGAGGGCATCGGCGAGCTGCACGCCGGCGCCGCCGACCAGTCGCTCGCGGGATCGGCGCTCGCTTTCGCCGGCGTGGTCGCCCCCGTCGACGGGTCGCCCTCGTGGGTCGCGCGCCACCCCGTCCTCGACGTGATCTACGCGGCTCTCGAGTCATCGGGTGCGGTACAGGCCTTCCGTCGCACGGGTGAGTCCCGGTACGAGCGCCTCGGTCCGGCGGTCCCTGCCGGCGAGGCGGTCTGCCACATCGCCGTCGCGCCCGACGGCGCCTGGCTCATGGCGACGTGCTGGGGCGACGGACGCGTCGTGCGGATGACCCTGGACGCCGGCGGTCGCCCGTCGCGGACTTCGCTCGCGCCGGCTCCCGTCGATCCGTATGCCGGTTCGGGAATGTCGGTGTCGACCGCCGTCGCCGAGGCGGCCGACGTGAGCCTGGAGGCGGCGGCCCGCGCCCTGCGGGATGCGGCCGGCGAAGAGTACGCGCACCTCATCCCGCACCTGGGGGACTCGCAGGCGCCTCTCGCTCCGGAGCTCGAGACCCCCGTTCTGGAGCGCACCCCGCACGCCCACCAGAGCATCCTTCTCCCCGGCGGCGCCGTCGCCACCACCGACATGGGCTTCGATCTCGTGCGGTTCTGGCGCCCCTCCGGCGACGGGCTGCGTGCGGCGGGCGAGGTCGTGCTGCCCCGGGGCAGCGGCCCGCGCCATGGCGTCTGGCATCCGAGCGGTCATCTCTACGTCGTGGCCGAGCTCTCGCGCGAGGTGTTCGTGCTGGCACCGGATGCGTCGGGCGCCTGGCGTCTCATCGGTGGCGTGCAGCTGGCGGGGACGCTCGACGGCGATACCGCGGCCGAGCTCGCCGCATCCTCCGACGGCTCATTCCTCGTGGCCGGGGTGCGCGGCAGCAACACGCTCGCCACCGTAAGGGTGGCCGGCGCGGGGGAGCAGCTGCAGTTCGTCGCCCTGGCCGACAGCGGCGTGGACTGGCCGCGCCATCACGTCGTCTCCCGCGACACCGTGCTCGTCGCCGGTCAGCGCTCGGATGAGGTCGCGGCCGTCGCCCTGGATCTTCGCACCGGAATCGCGGCGCGCGTGCGCTCGCGCGTGGCCGTACCGTCCCCGACCTGCCTGATGCCCGTCCGCTGAGCGGTTCGCCACGTTTCGGGTGCCCCTGCCGGTCGTTGAGCGAGTGGAGCGAGTCGAAACGCGCTCAACGACCTGGTGCACCCACCGGTCGTTGAGCGAGCCGAAGGCGAGTCGAAACGCAGACCCGCTCAGGCGTCGGGATGCAGTTTCGCGTCCTGCTTGGGGATGATGACCTGCTTCACGATGAGCAGCACCGAGGCGGTGACGGGGATCGCGACCAGCGCGCCCAGCAGCCCGAGCAGCGTTCCGCCCACGAGCGCGCCGATGACGACGAGTGATCCCGGGATCGAGATCGTGCGGTTCATGACGCGGGGTGTCAGCAGGTATGCCTCGAGCTGCATGTAGATGAGATAGGCGATCGCGAACACGAGTGCGCCCATCGGGCTCGCGAACAGGGCGAACACCGAGCCGATCACCCAGAACAGCACCGTTCCGACGAGAGGGATGAGGGTGATGCAGAACGCGACCACGGCGAACAGCTGCGGGAAGGGCAGCCCGAGCACCAGGAACATGATGAGCACGAACACGGCGTTGCACAGGGCCAGCACGACCATGCCGCGCAGGTACCCGCCAATGGAGTCGGCGATCTCCTCGGTGAGGGAAGCGACCTTGGTGCGCGAGTAGGCGGGAGCGAGCGAGAGGAGCGACTTCTTCATCGTCGGCAGGGAGGCCGTGAAGTACAGGCTCAGCACGAGGACGATGATGCCGCCGGAGATTCCCGTGACGATGGAGACGCCGACCTTGAGCACGCCTCCGCTGATCGAGGCGATGTTGGTGGGATTGGTGATGAAGTCCTGAACGTGCGAGAGGATGTCGGGCAGCACGCTGCCGAAGGTGTCGTGGAGGGTGCGGTACAGATCGCTCTGCTGGAACGTCGTGAACAGCTGCGGAACGCCGTTGACGAACTCCGCGATCTGCTGGACGACCGTGGGGATGATCAACAGCAGCACCCCGGCGAGCACGATCGCGAACCCGACGAACACGATCACGATGCCCCAGACGCGTGCGACGCCGCGTTTCTCGAAGAATCGCACGAGCGGGTCGAGGCCGAGGGCGGCGAACAGTGCGAAAGCCACGTAGATGAGCACCGTGGACAGGTTCGAGACCGCGAGCCCCAGCACCAGTGCGAGCAGGCCGCCGAGCGTCACGAAGAACCCGAGGGCGAACGGGTGGTGCACGGCGCGCCAGCGAAGGCCCGTGACGGTGGGCGGGGCGGATGCGGGCTCGACGGACCCAGCCGATTCATCGGTCATGACCACACTCTAGGGCGCGGCCCGCGCGGTAGTGTCGAGCGCGAGGAGGACGCCATGACCGAGCCCGTCGACCCGATCTCCACCCTCCAGGGGCTGCGCGCCAGCATCGACAACATCGATGCGGCGCTGACCTTCATGCTGGCGGAGCGTTTCCGCTGCACGAAGGCCGTCGGAGCGCTGAAGGCGGAGCACGGGCTTCCCCCCTCCGACCCCGCGCGCGAGGAACGGCAGCTCGCCCGGCTGCGGAGTCTCGCACTGCAGGCGGATCTCGACCCCGCGTTCGCCGAGAAGTGGTTCAACTTCGTCGTGGCCGAGGTGATCCGTCACCACGAGGCCGCCGCATCCGCCACCGACTGATCGCGGGTCGCTCCGAGACGCAGGAGCGTGACGGTCGCGGCTGCGACCTCAGGCGGCCGATCGCGTTCGCAGCGAGGCGCCGAGGCGGTGGACGAGCTCTTCGAGGACCGGCGTCGGAGTCGCGAAGATGAGACGCGCGAAGCCGGTGCCGGCGACGCCGCACATGGTCCCCTCCGTGAGCTGGACGGATGCTGCCCGGTGGAAGAACTCGGCGGGTGTGTCCCCGAGGCCGGCGCCGCGAAAGTCGATCCATCCCACGTAGGTTCCCTCTGGCTTCGGCATCCATGCCCCCGGGATCTCCTCGGCGACGAGGTCTCGTAGGACGTCCCGATTGCGCTCGAGGTAGGGCACGAGCTCGGCGAGCCAGTCATCGCCGTCGCGGTAGGCGACCGCGTTGGCGACGGCGCCGAGGTTGCTGGTGCCGTGGCCGGCGAAGGGGCCGATCTTCGTCCAGGTCTCCCGGTCGGCGTCGCTCGTGAGCACGAGTTGCGCGCACTTGAGCCCGGGCAGGTTCCAGGCCTTGGACGCGCTCATCGCCGTGATCGTGTGTTGAGCGGCGGCCTCGGAGATCGACGCGTACGGGATGTGGGTCGACCCGCTGAAGACGAGCGGAGCCCAGATCTCATCGGAGAACACGCGCCCGCCGTTGCGCTGGACCACCTCGGAGACGGCGACGAGCTCGTCGCGGCTGAACACGCGGCCCACCGGGTTGTACGGGTTGCACAGCAGCAGGAGGTTGCCGCCGTCGTCGAACGCCCGCTGGAGGGCGTCGAGGTCGAACTCGTAGCGGCCGTCGCGCACGACGAGCGGCACTTCGATGACCTCTCGTCCGCGCATCGGCGGCACGAAGAGGAACGGCATGTACGACGGCGTCGGCACGATGATCTTGGAACCCGGAGCCGAGCAGTGCTCCATCGCGAGTTCCAGGCCCACGATGACATCCGGGACGCCCCAGACATCCGCCGCCGGAACCTGCCAGTCGTAGCGGCGCCCGACGAACTCCGCCGTGGCCTCGGAGAGGTCGGCGGCCATCCCCCTGGGCATGTAGCCGAACGCCCCTGCGTCGACGGCGCGGTGGAGCGCCTCGGTGATCCTCCGGTCGATGCCGAAGTCCATCTCCGCGACGAACGCGCCCAGGGTGCCGTCCTCCGCCGACCACTTGGTGGCCCCGGTGGATCGCAGCTGATCGACGGTGATGGCATCGATGCGTCGTGCGAAATCGCTCATGCTGTGCTCCTTGTCGACGGCGCGATCCGGGTATCGGTCCGAGATCGCGCCCCCTCCATCATCCGTCGTCAGGGGGTGGTGCGGCGCAGCGTCGGGAAGGCGATGGCGGCGAGCACCGCGGCGATCCCCGCGACCAGGAGCGTGATGCCGCCGAATCCGATCGATGCGAACCAGTCGATGACCGACGGCCAGGCGTCCATGCGCGTGACGGCGAACAGGGCGAGCACGATGACCGCGGCGACCGCGACGAGGGTCACGACCAGCCACAACGTGCCGAAGCGCTTGAAGATCGTCGCCCCCCAGAAGCCGGAGACGAAGAACAGCATGGCGAGCACGAAGTAGAAGAGTCCCGCCAACACCGGTCCGGACTCCCAGATGACCCCGACGGCGAAGAAGTAGCCGTTGAGACCCCAGCCTCCGGTCGCTGTCTCGATGAGCCCGCCGATGACGAAGATCACGGCGAGCATGGCGGCGGTGAGCACGGCCGTGAGCATCGTGCCGAGGAAGAACTCGCGTCGCGTCACGCTCATCGCCTGCGAGAACGGGAACGTCATGGTCAGCGCCTGGGCGCCGATGACCGCGAAGTACCAGAGGGGCGCCTGGGCCCCACCGCCGTAGAAGGCGCCGGTCACCCCGGCGCTGTAGAGGATGCCATAGACCGCGAGGCTGAGGCCGAAGGCGCCGCCCAGGACGATCAGCGGAACCCAGAGGAAGGTCTGCCTGTTGGTCAGCTGCATGCGCACGACCTTCTGGATGCGGTTCATCGCACGACTCCGTTCTCGAGAGCGGGGGATTCGACGCGCTGCGTGAGGCGCACCACGAGCTGTTGGAGGGAGACGGGAGCGAGCTCCAGGCCCGCATCCCGCATGCGCGCGCGTTCGTCGGGGGTGAGCGCGCCGAGGACGGTGACGGACGCGACGCGGCCGAGGCTCTCGCGGTGCAGCACCTCGCGGCCGGCGACGAAGGCGTCGACCGCTTCGGCGTCGCCGATCACGCTCGTCGCGCGCTCGCGCAGCGCCTCGGTGTCCTCGTCGAGCAGCACGCGTCCGCCCTCGACGACGATCACCTTCTCGAGGAGGTTCGACACCTCGTCGATCAGGTGGCTCGACAGGATGATGGTGCGGGGGTGCTCGGCGTAGTCCTCGAGGAGGCGGTCGTAGAAGATCTGACGGGCGACCGCATCCAGTCCGAGGTACGGCTCGTCGAAGAAGGTGATCTCGGCGCGCGAGGCGATGCCGATGATGACACCGACCGCGGAGAGCTGTCCGCGGGAGAGCTTCTTGATGCGCGTCTTCATCGGAAGGCGGAAGTCGGCGATGAGGCGCTCGGCGAGCTCCTGGTCCCAGTTCGGGAAGAAGAGCCGGGCGATGCGGAACGCGTGAACGGGCAGGGCGTCGTCGGGGTAGCGCTGGCTCTCGCGCACGAAGCAGACCCGCGAGAGCACGCGGGCGTTCTCGTAGGGGTCCTCGCCGAACACGCGCACCTGTCCCGAGGTGGCGAAGTTCTGCGCGGTGAGGATCGACATGATCGTCGTCTTGCCGGCTCCGTTGCGTCCGAGAAGACCGTAGATGGCGTCCTTCTCGATCCGGAAGCTGACGTCGTCGATCGCGACGGTGTCACGGTATCGCTTGGTCAGTGCGCTGACCTCGATCACGGCGGTCACGGCTTCACTCCTTCGTTGGTGTCGGTGTCGGTGTCGGCCTTGCGGGTGGCGGCGGCGCGGTCTGCGATGAGATGGGTGATGTCCTCAGGGCCGAGTCCGAGCCTGCGGGCCTCGGCCAGCAGAGGCTCGACGAAGCGGTCGGCGAACGCGGTGCGGCGCTCGCTCAGCAGCACCTCGCGGGCGCCGGGGGCGACGAACATGCCCACGCCGCGGCGCTTGTAGAGCACTCCCTTGTCGACGAGCATGTTGACTCCTTTTGCCGCGGTGGCGGGATTGATGCGGTGGAACGCGGCGAGCTCGTTCGTCGACGGCGCCTGGTCCTCCTCGCGGAGGCTGCCGTCGACGATCGCGTCCTCGACGCTCTCCGCGATCTGCAGGAAGAGCGGTTTGCCCTCTTCGATCACTGGATCCCCGTTCGGTGGTTCATTACTTGACTAACTAACCATGCAACGACGGAAGCGCGCGTGTCAAGTGAGCGAATCGCGATTCCCTGCGCGCCCGCGCGCGACGTTTGATATCACGCGGGCGCGGTAGCGCGATCGGCCGGATGCGGCAACCGCCGAGGCCGACTTGCGAACCCCGAAAACGCATGACACGTTGGAAAAGGCCCGTCGCCGGGCCCCACGACCAGTCCGCGGTCGCCTGATGCCCCTTCGGGAGCGCGTCGGCGAGCGTACGGTCGGCGACCGTGCCCGGGCCCTATGCCCGGAGCCCGTGCGTGTTGCGCCTCCCGACGCGACCGCCCGTGGTCGTCCACCCGGGCGTGACCGATGCAGTCTGTGCACCGGACTGCCGAGGTGCAATCCACGTGAGTGTCGAACATGCCATTGAGGCGCGGAACCTGTTCAAGGTCTTCGGCAAGAATCCCAAGTCCGTCATCGAGCAGCTGCGCGCGGGCAAGACCCGCGCCGAGGTGTCGGAGCGCGGCACGGCCGCGGTGATCGACGCGAGCTTCACCGTCGACCCGGGCGAGATCTTCGTGATCATGGGCCTCTCCGGCTCCGGCAAGTCCACGATCATCCGGATGCTCAACGGACTGCTGCCCCCGAGCGCCGGCGAGGTGCTCGTGCAGGGCCAGAACGTGACCACCGCCTCGGCCGCGCAGCTGCGCCGCATCCGACGCTCGTCGATCTCGATGGTGTTCCAGCACTTCGCGCTCCTGCCGCACCGCACGGTGCTCGACAACGCCGCCTACGCGCTGGAGATCCAGGGTGTCGGCACGCAGGAGCGCCGCGAGCGCGCCCGGGAGATCCTCGACAAGGTCGGTCTCGGCGACCGCGTCGATGCGATGCCCGGGGAGCTCTCCGGCGGAATGCGCCAGCGCGTCGGGCTCGCCCGCGCCCTCACCTCCGGCACCGACATCCTCCTCATGGACGAGGCGTTCTCGGCCCTCGACCCCCTCATCCGCCGCGAGATGCAGGAGCAGCTCATCGAGCTGCAGCAGGAGCTCGGTCGCACGATCGTCTTCATCACCCACGACCTCAACGAGGCCATGTTCCTCGGCGACCGCATCGCGGTCATGCGCGACGGGCGTATCGTGCAGAACGGCACCCCGGAGGAGATCCTCACCGACCCGGCGAACGACTACGTCGCGCAGTTCGTGCAGGACGTCGACCGGGCTCGCGTGCTGACCGCCTCGTCCGTGATGGCGCCGCCGCAGGCGACGACGCCCGTGTCTGCAGGGATGCGGGGCGCGTTGCGCGTCATGCGCGATCTGCAGGCGGGAGCGGTGGCCGTCGTCGAGAACCGCCGCTACATCGGCGCCGTCACCGACCGCGCCGTGATCCGCGCGGTCAAGGCGGGGGAGACCGACCTCCGCCGCATCGTGCAGCGCGCGCAGCAGGTGGTCGGACCCGACGACCCGCTGACGGACGTCGTCGAGCACTCCGTCGAATCGCCCTACCCCGTCGCCGTGGTCGACGAGCGTCAGCGTCTCGTGGGCGTGATCCCCCGCGTCACCCTGCTCGCAGCCCTCGGCAACGTTCCCGCCGTCACGCGGGAGAACCCGATCATCGACGTTCCCGCATCCGTGCCGGCGAGCGTCCTCACCGAGACGCTCGCCGTCGTCGACGAACCCGCCGCCACGAGCACGGGAGGTGCCCGATGAACGATCTCTTCCGTCTTCCCCTCGGCGACGTCGTCGAGACCGCCGTCCGCTGGATCATCAAGACCTTCTCCTGGCTGTTCGACGGGATCAGCGTCGCCTTCCGCGCCCTCTACGACGGGCTGGACACGGTTTTGTCCGGTCCGCCGTTCTGGGTGATCATCGCGGTGCTCGTCGCGCTCGCGTTCTTCGCGAAGGGGTGGAAGCTCGCCCTGGGCACGGCGATCGGGCTCCTGTTGATCGTCACGATCGATCAGTGGGATGCGGCCATGGACACCCTCGCGCTCGTGATCATCGCCGCCGTCATCGCGGTCGCCATCGCCCTTCCCCTGGGAATCTGGGCCGCTCGCAGCGACCGCGTCTCAGCCGTCGTGCGACCCGTGCTCGACTTCCTCCAGACGATGCCGGCCTTCGTCTACCTGATCCCCGCCCTCATCATGTTCAGCGTGGGCCCCGTGCCGGGCATCGTCGCCACCATCGTCTTCGCCATGGCTCCGGGTGTGCGACTGACGGAGCTCGGCATCCGCGGTGTGGATACCGAGGTCGTGGAAGCAGGCCACGCCTTCGGCGCGTCGCCGGGCCGCATCCTTCGCCAGATCCAGCTGCCGCTGGCTCTTCCGAGCATCATGGCCGGCGTGAACCAGGTCATCATGCTGAGCCTGTCGATGGTCGTCATCGCGGGCATGGTGGGAGCGGGCGGCCTCGGCGGTCAGATCGTGCAGGCGCTGAGCCGGATCGACATCGCGCTGGGCGTGGAGGCGGGTCTCGCCGTCGTCATCATCGCGATGATCCTCGACCGGGTCACCTCGAGCTTCGCGGGCCCCCGCCCGAA
Organism: Microbacterium sp. SORGH_AS_0428; assembly: GCF_031453615.1. NCBI lineage: Bacteria > Bacillati > Actinomycetota > Actinomycetes > Micrococcales > Microbacteriaceae > Microbacterium > Microbacterium sp. SORGH_AS_0428. The sequence continues at coordinate 1,982,162 of NZ_JAVIZT010000001.1, forward strand.
GCGCGCGCTCATCCGCCGCCGCCGCGAACTGGCCCGCGCAGCCTGAGCACGCGTCGACCCATCCGAGACTTGCGAGCTCATCACTCGCGAGCGGCCGTCGACACTCGACGTGCCGTACCGACCTTGTCCGCGACAGCACGCGGACGGAGAGGACTGCAGATGACTGTCACCAAGAAGAATCTCACCGTGGGCATCGCCCTCGCCGGCGTCGCCGCCCTCGCCCTGACCGGCTGCTCGGCTGCCGGCGATGCGGGCGAAGGCTCGGGCGAGCGTCCCATCACGATCGCCGTGTTCAACGGCTGGGACGAGGGCATCGCCGCATCCGAGCTGTGGAAGAACGTGCTCGAGGAGCAGGGCTACGAGGTCGAGCTGGAGTACGCGGACCCCGCAGCGGTCTACACCGGCATCGCGAACGGCGACTACGACCTGACGCTGGACACCTGGCTGCCGCTGACCCACGCCCAGTACATGGAGACCTACGGCGACGACCTCGTCGATCTCGGCGCCTGGAACGACGAGGCCAAGCTGACGATCGCCGTCAACGAGGACGCTCCCATCGACTCGCTCACCGAGCTCGCCGACAATGCCGACGTCTTCGACAATCGTCTCGTCGGCATCGAGGCGGGATCGGGCCTCGTGACCGTCACCCAGGACGAGGTCATCCCCGGCTACGGCCTGGAAGGACTCGACTTCGTGACGTCGTCGACGCCGGCGATGCTCACCGAGCTTCAGGCGGCGACGGACGCGGGCAAGGACATCGCCGTGACCCTGTGGCGTCCGCACTGGGCCTACAACGCCTTCCCGCTGAAGGACCTCGAAGACCCGGACGGCCTGCTGGGCGACGCCGAGGGCATCCACACGGTGACCTCGTCTAGCTTCAAGGAAGACTTCCCCGAGGTCAACGACTGGCTCTCCTCGTTCAAGATGGACAACGACACCCTGTACTCGCTCGAGGACGCGATGTTCAACTCCGGCGGCAGCGGCAACGACTACGCCCCGGCGGTCGCCGACTGGATCGCCGAGAACCAGGCGTGGGTGGACGCCCTGACGTCCTGACGACGGTCGCCGAACGCGCCGCATCCTTCCGGGTGCGGCGCGTTCTGGCGTTCGGCGTGCTCTCACATTCCACGCGCTGAGGTGCTCAGTGGTTCTGGCGTTCAGTGAGCGCTCTCGTCGGCGAGCAGGGCGAGCTTGCGCACCGAATCGCGGAACGCGGCCTCGGTGGCTTCCACGTCGCCGGTGCCCGTCGTGTCGGAGATGAGCGACTGGAAGGCGGAGACGGCCACGAGTACGGTCAGCGACGCCTCGCGCATGATCGACGTGTTCGCGTCGGCGAGCCTTCTGCGCTCCGGGTGGGCTGCGAGCCACGGGACGAGGAATGCCGTCAGCTCCGTGGTCAGCGACAGGAAGGGCGCGAGGATCGCGGCCTGCGTGTCGGGCTGCTCGAGGAGCATCCGATTGCGTCCCTCCGCGACCACCGCGTTGATCTGCGCATGGCCGATCGAGGCGATGATGAGCCGGAAGACCGCGGTGGTGAGCGGGACATCCGCCGACATCTCGATGATGAGGCCGGCCTGCTCGACCGGCAGCAGATGGAGCGAGCGGCCGAAGAGCGCGGTCTCGCGGGAGCTCATGTAGTTGAAGAACGTGCTGCGCGACACGTCGGCGCGCTTGCAGATGTCGGCGACCGTGACATTCGCGTGTCCTCGCTCGAGGGCGAGCTCGACGGCCGCGATCTCGATCGCGTTCTCGGTGTCGCGCTTCTTACGTGCGCGCAGTGACTCGGGCATGGATCCTGATGTGAAAGATGGACGTGGTATATCTTTGGACTGCGTCCACGTTAGGCGGTTGGCCTGAGACGACGTGGCCTGCGTTACGGACGTGAGTGTTGCTGGGGGGCGTCGCGGGGGCCCGGGGGCATCGGCGGTTCGCGTCGGTGCCCCTCTTCATCCGACCCGGTCGCTGATGACGGCGGCCCGGCTTCAGAACCTGCCGGCTCGTCCCGGGCGGCGGTCGCCGGCAGCTCGAGGGCGACGCGTCGCTCGAGTTCGTCGATCGCCGCATCGGAGAGGGAGATCAATCCGTCGAGCTCTTCGCGCACACGCCGGTACGCGAGCTGGCGCTCGGCGGGGGTCGCCGCCTCGTCGACGGCGACCGAGAGCAGTTGCTGGGCGGTGTCGAGGCGTTTGCGCTCGGACGGCGTGAACCCGGCGTCGCGTACTCGTCGCGCCTCGCGTTCGGCGACGTCGAAAGCCACCTCGTAGTCGGTGACGGCGTTCTGATACGCGGTCAACTCGGCCGCGGAGATCTTGGCATCCGCCGATGCCGGCCGCATCCGATCCGCGACACGCTTGGCGCGCAGGAACGCGGCCGTGAGATCCTGGCGCCCGTCGCTCATGGCGGGGTAGGCGATCATCTTCGCGACGTCGAGCTCGTACTCGAGCCATCGCGCCGTGGTCGCGTCGTGCTCGGCGAGGGTGCGTTCGAGTGCGGACGCCGTCGGCTCCGGTCGTGGCTCGACGGGCGCCTGCGGGATCGCTCCGCTTCTGGCGCGGATGAGTTCGAGTCGCCTCTCGTGCCGCCGCTTCGCGCCTCGCTCCCACGCGCGGGCGGCGCCGCCGGCGACGCCGATGAGAGGGAAGGCGAGCCACCAGTTGTGCTGGAGGAACGCGAACAGCTGATCCACTTCTCCATGTTAGGAGCCACGGCGCACCGATCGCGGGTCAGGAGGCGGGAGTTCGCCGTGTCCCCGGCGCTGCGCCGGCCGCATCCGCCCGGAGTCCGTCGAGCGAGAGGCCGATGACCGGGCCACGGCGGCGACCATGGAGAATGGTTACTGCCATGATCGAGATCTTCACGCCCGCCGAGGTCGACCGCGCACGCCGGACGGGCGCACTCGTCGGCCAGATCCTCGACACGATCCGCTCGCGCGTCGTGCCGGGAACCAACCTGCTCGAGATCGACGCCTGGGCGAAGGAGATGATCCTGGGTGCCGGAGCGGTGTCGTGCTACGTCGACTATGCGCCCTCCTTCGGCCGTGGACCGTTCGGCCACTACATCTGCACGGCCGTGAACGACGCCGTCCTGCACGGCATGCCCCACGACGAGCGCGTCGCCGACGGCGACCTGCTGACCCTCGACCTTGCCGTCACGCTCGACGGCATCTCGGCGGATGCGGCGGTGAGCTTCATCGTCGGCGAGAGCCGGCCCGCCGAGAGCGTCGCGCTGATCGACGCGACCGAGCGAGCCCTCGCCGCGGGCATTGCGGCCGCGAAGCCGGGCGCCAAGGTGGGCGATCTGTCCCGCGCGATCGGCACCGTGCTCAAGCAGGCCGGCTACTCCGTGAACGTCGAGTTCGGCGGCCACGGCATCGGGACGACGATGCACCAGGACCCGCACGTTCCCAACGCGGGCCGCCCCGGTCGAGGGTTCGTGCTGCGTCCGGGCCTGCTGCTGGCGCTCGAGCCGTGGGTCATGGTCGACACGGACCAGCTCGTGACCGATGACGACGGCTGGACGCTGCGCAGCGCCACCGGATGCCGCACCGCCCACACCGAGCACACGATCGCCATCACGGAGACCGGCGCAGAGATCCTGACGCTTCCGCGCTGACGGCGGCGGACGCCACGCCCGCTTCGGGGGGGGCGACGTCTGCACGATCGGCGGTGCCGGTGTGTGCTCGTGGTGCGGGTGAGGTGCGGATGTCGGGATCGGTCGTGCAGATGTCGTGACCCCGGGGCGGCCGGTGCGCGCCGTGCGCGCCGGTTCAGGGGCGAGGTTCGCGACCGGTGCCACCGGTGCGACGCGGCACGGGCCACACCGCACGGACGACGCGCTCCGCCGTTCCCGGGGACTCCTCGGTTCGCGGCGCGCGCCTCGGCGTCTCGGGCACGGGTGGCGCGGGTTCGCTGCGGATGACACGAGGCGCCTCGGATGCGGTCGCGCTCTCGCGCGGCGGAACCTCGGGACGCCGACGCCCCCGCTCCGCGGAGGCTCGCAGGGCGGCGGTCTCGGCGGCGGCGAACACCTCGTCCAGCTCCCGGACCGCAGCGGCGTAGGCCACGAAGTCGGCGGGATCCATCCTCGTCGCACCTGCCGGAGGGCGCAGCCATTGCGCCTTCTGCATGGCCTGCAGATAGGCGGCCGTCGCCGGATGGTGGGGGTCGCTCATCTGGGGCACCGCGATCGCGAGTTCGACATCGGTCTCGTACTCGAGCCATCGTGCGGCGATCGCGTCGTGCTCGCGCACGATCCGCGCCAGCGGCAGTTCGCTGTCGCGGGCCGCCAGCTGCGCGCGTTCCGCCTTCACCCGCGTGCGCGCGGCGCGCAGCAGCAGCGTCGCGGTGCGCTGAGCCTCGCGCGCCTGGTTCAGCGCGCGGCGCGCCTCGGAGTGCGAGGCGCTGCGGGTGGCGCGAGCCGCCTGCACCTCGGCCTGCGCGGCACGCGTTCGCGCCCGGGCACTCAACAGCTCACGCACCGCGTGCTGTTCCTGGTGCCGGGCCGCATCCAGCGCCAGACGACGCGCCCGGCGCCGCCCGGTCGTCGCCGCGACGTATCCGACGGTGCCGGCACCCGCCGCGGCGGGGGCGGTCCACCACCAGACCGCGAGGAACTCGAGCAGGGGTCCCACATCCCCATCGTACGGCGAGGCGGGATGGGCGGCCGAGGGATCCCGCGGATGCCCGCCCGGTCGGCGGGGCCTGCGCGGCGGGGCGACATCTGCACGGCGGACGCCGCTAAACCCGTCTCATGCGTCTCGCGGGATCACATCAGCACCACAGCTCGTGCAGATGTCGCAACGGAGCCTCGAGGAGCCCAGCCGGACGGGGACCCGGGTTCAGCCGAAGAGCAGGGCGAGGACGGTCGAGCCGCCGCCGACGAGCACGAGGGCGATGATCACCACCCAGGCGACGACCTTCATGCGCATCTGGCGCTTGTCGGCGAAGCCCTCGTACTCCTCGTCGTCGTTCATCAGGCGCCCTCGGCCACCGTCGGACCGAACGCGGCGGGCAGCGTCGCGCGCGAGCGCTCCCGCAGTTCGGACACCGACAGGGTGAACACGTCCTGCACCTCGAGCACCGACTCGGCGTCGCCGGAATCGGTGACGCCGATGCGCAGCACGGGGTAGTCGCGTCCCGCGCACAGGCCCCGGAACTTCACGTCCTCCTCGCGCGGCACGCTGACGATCACACGACCGGTCGACTCGGAGAAGAGGGCGGATGCGGCATCCACACCGTCGCGTTCCATGAGCTCGGTGAGCCAGACGCGCGCGCCCACGCCGAAGCGCATGACGCCCTCGGCGAGGGCCTGACCGAGGCCGCCCTCCGAGAGGTCGTGGGCGCTGGAGATGAGTCCCTGATCGCCGGCGGCGCGCAGCAGCTGGGCCAGGCGCTTCTCGGCGGCGAGGTCGACCGCCGGGGGACGACCGCCGAGGTGGTCGTGCACGACCTGGGCCCACGCGGAGCCGCCCAGCTCGTTGGCGGTGACGCCCAGCAGGTACAGGTTCTCGCCCGCATCCTGCCAGCCGCTCGGGATGCGGCGGGCGACGTCGTCGATGATGCCCATGACGCCCACGACGGGGGTCGGGTGGATCGGCACGTCGCCGGTCTGGTTGTAGAAGCTGACGTTGCCGCCGGTGACGGGGATGCCGAGCTCGAGGCACGCGTCGGAGAGACCCTCGACGGCCTGCGAGAACTGCCACATGACCTCGGGGTTCTCGGGGCTGCCGAAGTTGAGGCAGTCTGTGACGGCGGTGGGGGTCGCGCCGGTGACGGCGACGTTGCGGTACGCCTCGGCGAGGGCCAGCTTCGCGCCCTGGTACGGGTCGAGCTGGCAGAAGCGGCCGTTCGCATCTGTGGCGATCGCGAAGCCGAGACCGGACTCCTCGTCGACGCGGATCATGCCGGCGTCGTCGGGAAAGCTCAGCGCCGTGTTTCCCAGCACGTAGTAGTCGTACTGGTTCGTGATCCACGACGTGTCCGCGAGGTTGGGGCTGCCGAGAAGCTGCAGGAACTGCTCGCGCAGCGCCGCCGAGTCGGTCGGGCGCGGCAGGGCGGATGCGGAATCCGCCTGCAGGGCGTCGATCCAGGTCGGGTAGGCGACGGGACGCTCGTAGACGGGGCCGTCGACGGCGACGGTCGAGGGGTCGACGTCGACGATCTGCTCGCCGTGCCAGAAGATCGCAAGGCGGCCGTCGCCGGTGACCTCGCCGAGCACGCTCGTCTCGACCTCCCACTTGTCGACGACGGCGAGGAAGGCGTCGAGCTTCTCGGGGGCGACGATCGCCATCATCCGCTCCTGCGACTCCGACATGAGGATCTCTTCGGGAGTCAGCGACGGGTCGCGCAGCAGGACCTTCTCGAGGTCGACCCGCATCCCGGATCCGCCGTTGGCGGCCAGCTCGCTCGTGGCGCACGAGATGCCGGCGGCGCCGAGGTCCTGGATGGCCTCGACGAGCTCGTCGCGGTACAGCTCGAGGCAGCACTCGATGAGCACCTTCTCGGCGAAGGGGTCGCCCACCTGCACCGCGGGACGCTTGGTGGGGCCGCCGTCGGCGAACGTGTCGGAGGCGAGGATGGAGGCCCCGCCGATGCCGTCGCCGCCCGTGCGGGCGCCGAAGAGCACGACCTTGTTGCCGGGGCCGGTCGCGTCGGCGAGCTTGAGGTCCTCGTGGCGCAGCACGCCCACCGCGAGCGCGTTCACGAGCGGGTTGCCCTGGTAGACGCTGTCGAAGACGGTCTCGCCGCCGATGTTCGGCAGGCCCAGGCAGTTGCCGTAAAAGGAGATGCCGCTGGTGACGCCGTGGACGACGCGGGCGGTGTCGGGGTTGTCGATCGCGCCGAAGCGGAGCTGGTCCATGACGGCCACCGGGCGCGCCCCCATCGAGATGATGTCGCGCACGATGCCGCCGACGCCGGTGGCAGCCCCCTGGAAGGGCTCGATGTAGCTGGGGTGGTTGTGCGATTCGACCTTGAAGGTCACCGCCCAGCCCTCGCCCACATCGACGACGCCCGCGTTCTGGCCCATGCCGACCATGAGCCGCTCGCGCATCTCGTCGGTGACCTTCTGGCCGAACTGGCGGAGGTAGATCTTGCTCGACTTGTAGGAGCAGTGCTCGCTCCACATGACCGAGTACATCGCGAGCTCACCGCTGGTGGGGCGGCGGCCGAGGATCTCACGGATGCGGTCGTACTCGTCGGGCTTGAGACCGAGAGCCGCGTAGGGCTGCTCGCGTTCTGGCGTGGCGCGAGCGTTCTCGACGGTATCGGCGGCAGGTCGCGAGGCGGTGGCGGGAGTGGTCACGCGGCTGAGCTCCAGGGATCGGGGTGCCGGACCTGCTCAGTCTAGTTGCGGGCGCGCCCCGGCGGGGTGCGGGCGGTGCGCGGAGGTCAGGCGCCGCTGAGAAGCGACGCGATGATGCCCTCCAGCCGTTCGCGCAACTCCCGTTCGGGGCGCGGCTCGTAGGACAGCTGCGCGGCGAGGCCCTGGGTCAGCGCGAGCACGGCCCATGCCGTTCGCTGCGGGTCCACCGTTGCGGGAATCTCACCCTCCGATCGTGCTCTCATCACGAGCGAGGCCAAGAGGTTTCGCAGCTGGTCGTCGCTCTGGGTGATCGCGCCGGCGATGGCGGGGTCGGATGCGGAATAGAGCGCGAATGCCTCCGCTTGCCGCTGAGCGGCCCGACGATCGGCATCCAGCGGGAGGATGCTGATCATCAGCGAGACGAGCCATGCGCGCAGGGTGGGGCGCCCGGGTTCTCCACTCGGAATCGACACCGACTGTTCGCGAAGGCGGGCGAAGGCGGCGGCGAGCATGGTCTCCTTCCGGGGGAAGGCCTTCTGCACCGCTCCCAGCGAGCATTCCGCCTCGGCGGCCACGGTTCGGAACGAGAGACCCGCTAACCCCTCGCGGGCGATGATGACGAGGGCCGCGTCGGCAAGCTGCCGCTGACGAGGTGTGAGCGCGTTGCTTCCGAGCGAGGGGGAGGTCATCCGCGCGCCTCGGAGGCGGTGGGGGCGGCGATGCGGCGCGCGAGCAGCAGCGAATACATGATGAGCACGACGATAGCGACACCGATTCCAGTGAGCGCCCAGGGTGTGGTGAGGTTCCCGCCGATGACGTTCGCGAAGTTCCACACCGCGTGCCACACGATTCCCGGCCACAGGCTCCCCGTGAGCACGACCAGCTGCGCGGCGACGAGGCCGAAGACCGCTGCGAACGCCACCTGCAGCACGGTGGCGGGGATGCTCTCGCCGCCCGCCAGGTTCGCCAGGTGCAGCACGGCGAACAGAAGGGTGCTCCCCCCGATCGCGACGCCCGCGCCCAGCGGCCGCAGTACGGACAGCACGTTCCCGCGGAACCACACCTCTTCATTGGCGGCGACGGCGGCCAGCAGCACCGCTGATGCGAGCCAGAGCGACGGTGACGCGGTCGGCGGCTGCGTGGCGATGACGATCAGCACGACCGCGAGCGCCGGGAGCAGCCACAGAGCCTCGCGCAGTCGCCGCGGTGCGCGGAGACCGCCCGCGCGCAGCCCGCCGCGCAGGCTCAGGCCGAGCACGCCGATCGCGGCCGACAGCGCGGTGGTCGCGGCGAGGACCAGGGAGGCGGACACGTCTGAGAGCTCCATGATCTGAGCGATCGCGGCTCCGGCGGCCGTGAACACGACGGGCACGAGAGCGAACCCGACCGCCACCGCCCAGCGGCGCGGGGTCGAGACGGGCGTGGCGGTGGTGGGGCGGGTCATGATGTCCTCCGGGATACGAGTGTATTCCTTTGAGAATACGACTGTATTCACTGCGCCGCAAGCTCCCCGTCTCCCCGCGCTGCCGCGGCTGCGCTCGGATGCGAAGCCGAGCGCCAGGCGAGCGGAAAGCGCGGGCGCGGATTCCCCACCCGCTCGCCTGTCACAGATCGCGCGTTCCGCGTCGATCTGTGACAGGCGAACGCGGGGGCGATCCGGGTCAGTCGCCCTTCACGTTGACGAGCTGGCGCAGCGAGTGCCGGATCGACACGAGGTCCTCCGCATCCGTCATCACTCTGTCGATCGGCTTGTAGGCCTGCGGGATCTCGTCGATGAAGGCGTCCGTGTCGCGGAACTCGATGCCGGCCATAGCCTCGCGGAGCTGCTCGTGCGAGAACGTGCGCCGCGCGGCGGAACGGGAGTACTCGCGACCGGCGCCATGGGGCGACGAGTTGAGCGAGACCGGGTTGCCGAGCCCCTCGACGACGTACGACGCCGTGCCCATCGACCCCGGGATGAGGCCGGGACGGCCCGCATCCGCCTGGATCGCGCCCTTGCGCGACACCCACACCTCCTTGCCGAAGTGGCGCTCGGGCTGCGTGAAGTTGTGGTGGCAGTTGATCCGCTCGTGCTCGACGACGTCCTCGCCGAGGAACTCGCCGAGCTGGCGCGCGACGCGGTCCATCATCTCCTCGCGGTTCAGCAGCGCGAAGTGCTGCGCCCACTGCAGCTCTCGGATGTACCGCGCGAACTCGGGCGTGCCTTCCACGAGGTAGGCGAGGTCGGGGTCCGGCAGGTCGATCCACCACTGCTTCGCCAGCCGCTGGGCGACCGCGATGTGGTGGGCGGCGATCTTGTTGCCGATGCCGCGCGAGCCGGAGTGCAGGAACATCCAGACGCGGTCGAGTTCGTCGACCGACACCTCGATGAAGTGGTTGCCGGATCCGAGCGAGCCCAGCTGGAGCCGCCAGTGACTGACGTACGACGCCGGGTCGAAGCCGGATGCGGTGGCCTTCGCCTCGAGCTCCGCGATGCGCGGCGCCGCGGTGGCGACGACCTTGCGGTTGTCGTGGCCGGCCGAGAGGGGGATCGCCCGCTCGATTGCCTCGCGAAGCGGTGCGAGGTCTCGACTCGCCAGCTGCGAGAGCTCGAACTGGGTGCGGACGGCGATCATTCCGCATCCGATGTCGACGCCGACGGCCGCGGGCATGATTGCGCCGAGCGTCGGGATGACCGAGCCGACCGTCGCGCCCTTGCCCAGGTGCGCGTCGGGCATCAGCGCGATGTGCGGATGGATGAACGGCATCCGTGCCGAGGCGCGCGCCTGATCGAGGGTCTTGTCGTCGATCAGGCTCGCCCACGACACGAGCCGTGCGGAGAGCTTCTCCATGATTCCTTTCCTTGCGTGGGGTGGACCAGCCGGTCCGGGTGTTCTCCCCGCGGAAAGAAAACGCCCCGGACCTTTCGGTGCGGGGCGTGGGACGAAACTCGTCACATGCTGCGCGCCGGAGGGTACGACTCATAGCGGCCGCTGCGCTTCGAGAGAAGCTGCAGGGCCGCGTTCTGACGCAGGCCGTCGCGTGCGTGCATGGGTCGGTCTCCTCGGCTGATGCTGCGCCGGACGGGGCGCAGCCCTCCGAGGCTAGGGGTGTGGCGGATGCGGCGTCAACCGTGCCGGGTGCTCCGGATGCCGCCTCGCTCGGCACACCCGGGTCTATCGTCGGAGCGTGAATCGGACCGATCGGCTCTACTCCCTCGTGGAAGAGCTGCGCGCCGTGGCACCGCGCCCACGCAGCGCCAGCTGGCTGGCCGCGCGCTTCGAGGTCAGCGTGCGAACGATCGAGCGTGACATCAGCGCACTGCAGCAGAGCGGCGTGCCGATCTGGGCGGAACCCGGACGCACCGGCGGCTATTGCGTCTCGCGCGAGCACACCCTGCCGCCGGTGAACTTCACTCCGCAGGAGGCCATGGCGATGGCCGTCGCACTGCGGTCGATGGGTGCGGCGCCGTTCCGGTTGGCCGCCGAAACGGCTATGCGCAAGCTTGTCTTCGCGATGCGTGGCGATGACGCGCAGTCGGCGAAGCGCCTCGCGACCCGGGTCCACTTCCTGCGGGGCGATGCCGACGCAGGCCCCGTTCCGCGCGTGCTCGCCGATACGCTCGCCGATCCGCGCGTGCTGCGCATCGGGTACGAGGACCGCGCCGGCGTGCGGACGGAGCGTGAGATCGAACCCCTCGGCTACGTCGCGTCGAGCGGCGCGTGGTTCCTGATCGCGTGGTGCCGGCTGCGTGACGGCATCCGTGCGTTCCGCACCGACCGCATCCGCGAGGTCGTGGTCACCGCCGAGGTTCCCGAGGAGCGCGTGCTGACGGCGGACGACATCGAGATCGTCTACGGGACGCTCGACCCGCTGACTCTCTGAGATCCGTACGGAAACACCGACAGGACGCTGTCGCGAGCGCGGACGAGGCTCGTCACGTCGAGAAGGCCTCGACCGTCGATCTCAGGAGATTCCATGAACTTCGTTTCCGTCCGCATCATCACCGACGACGTCGCCCGACTGTCCGACTTCTACGAGAAGATCACCGGCGCCGCCGCGTCCCGCACGGGTGACGTCTTCGCGGAGCTCGCAACCTCGTCCGCGACACTCGCGATCGGAAGCAGCGGGACCGTTCCCGCCTTCGCGCCCGGCGCGGCGGAGGCGGCGCGCAACCGGTCGGCGATCATCGAGTTCCTCACACCCGACGTCGACGCCGACTACGCGCGACTGCGGGGCGTCGTGGATACGTGGGTCACCGAGCCCGCGCTCATGCCGTGGGGTAACCGCTCCGTGCTGCTGCGCGACCCTGACGGCAACCTCGTGAATCTCTTCACCCCCGCGACCGCGGAGGCGATCGCGAAGTTCGCGCCGTTCATGGGCTGAGCCACCGGTGGCGAAGAGTCTCCGTCTCGGCGTCAGTTCTGCATCCGGATCTGCTGCCCCTCCACGAGGGGGAACGAGATCAACTCGGATGCGTCGAGGTCTTCTCGGTGCATGTCGACCCCGGTGATCTGGCTGTTCTCGTACGTCGTGTAGAAGTAGACGCCCGTGCGGGTGTTGCAGCAGGACGAGTAGATCGTGATCTCGTACTTCTCGTCCTCGGCGACACGCACGCATCCGCGTTGCTGAGCGACGGACCCGAGGATGTGGAAGAACTGGCTCAGCGACTCGGACTCCGACGAGCCGGAGACCGAGTTCATGCGGGTGAAGACCGCCTTCACGAAGCGCGACGACGACGAGAGGTCGCCGGGCAGACCGATGCCGCCCATACCGCGGCTGTAGCGATCGAGTGCCAGCCCGGGGGCGAACGTGTTCCCCGGCTCGCGGTTGGTCAGTGCCATGAAGTCGTTCAGTCGGAAGCTCTGGATGTCGAAGGTGGGGTTGTTGGTGAGGACGCCGAAGGGGTTGTCGTAGACGCGGAGCCCCTCGGCCACGCTCTCGACCGTGATGGCCGAGTTCGCGTCGGCGATGATCCAGTGCAGCGGCGAGAGCGGGAACTCGTCGCTGAAGGACTCGTTCAGAACGTTCAGACCCTCCAGCGCCTGCTTCACCTGGTCGACCGTGTCGAACTGCCCGAGCAGCCACGGGATGAGTTCGAAGGGCGTGATGTTCGTCTTCTCGTCGTCGCGAGGGTGGTAGACGGCGTTGCCCGGGAAGTTCAGGCCGGCGACGCTGAGGCCCTTCTCGTTCGTCGCGTCGTAGTACAGCGGATAGCCGTCGGAGACGGTGGCGATGCCGATGATCGCGTAATGGGTCTCGAGCGATTCGGCCGCGCGGAATGCGAACCGGAATCGTCGAGGTGTGACCGTGACGGTCTCGTGATAGGAGAACTCGAGATCGAGATTCCGGCCGAAGTAGTGGTCTCCGGTCGTGAAGCTCAGCCCTGTGCACATGGTGATTTCCCCCTTTGACCTGCGGATGTGGCCCGCGGTTGCCCGGAACGATAGGAGCGCGCCGGCGCTGCAGGCCAGAGCATTGACAGCGCAGCCAGTGCGCGTTTCAGCCAGCGGCCGCGGACGGACACGCATCCGAGCCGGAGAATGGATGCGTGGACATCGCCGAACTGCTGGAGCACGCACGACTGCGCGCGGACTGCGTGGTGCTGCCGCCGGTCTCGCTCCCGGTCGTCCGTCGAGACGACGAGCGCCTTCCGGGCGAGGTGAGGGAGTTCTACGAAGGCTGCGGGGGAGCCGTGCTGTTCGCCGGCCAGGCTCGCGAGCTGACCGTCCTGCCGCCGGACGAGGTCGTCCCCGCGAATCCGCTCATCGTCGGCGACCCGGTCGAAGCGGATGCGGTGAGCCGGGCCGCGTATCTGATCGCTCGCACTCCCGGTGGAGACCACCTCACCATCGACATGTCCGTGCCGCGGGGTGGCCGGGTCTACGACAGCTTTCACGAGCTCCACGGCGTCGTGGGCGGGTGGCCGATGGTCGCACCGTCGTTCGCGGACTTCCTGAACGAGGTGTGGGAGGCGCCGGGCGCGCTGCCCTACTGGTTGCCGGAGGCCAGACCTGAGGGTCACCTCTTCCCCGACGCGTACGACGACACGGAGGGGCGAGCAGCCTCCTCGTGAGCGCCCTTCCTCGTCGAGGGTGAACCGAGCTCCCGAGAGCATCTCGGTGTCGAGCTCTCCCTCGGCCGAGTGTCTGCGTCGTTGCAAGAGCGGGCACCCTTCTCTCGGTGCGCCCGAGGCGAGGTTGCCGGACAGACTCGCGGTGCGGGCCCCGACCGCACCGCGAGCCTCCCCGCTCCCCATGGGGCGACAGGTTCAGTTCTGTCTCACATACATAGTTGTATGTATAAGAGTTTCCTGTCAATGTGATGTGACCGGCGGGGTGCCGGCTCAACATCACTCACAAGGAAGTGTTCGGATGAAGATGAACGTCAAGAAGGGCATCGGTGCGGTCGTTCTCGCCGCAGCGCTCGCCGTCGGCGGAACGTTGGCGGCGGCTCCCGCGTACGCGGGACAGAGCGGGGAGGCGTTCGCCGGACCGTTCAACGCCAGCGCGGAGCACGACGTCTGGGGAGGGACGCAGGGGCTTTCATTCGCGAAGCACGGCTGCAAGACGGCGAGCTCCGGGTGGACGACCAGCGGTGGCTACGCGTGGGCGGCGTGTGGTGTCGATACCGGAAGCTACGCCTACAACTCGTTCAGGTGATCGTTCGAGCGGAGTGAGCTGAATGGAGGCCGGGGGGTGCATCCCCCGCCTCCTGTGTCACCGGAGGAAGGCGCAGGATGCCGATGAACCCGCCTTCGCGACGAGACTCGACCTCGAACGAGCCGCCGTGCTGGCGCGCGATGCTCGCGACGATCGAGAGCCCGAGGCCGTGGCCGGCAGTGCCTGCCACGCGGGTGTGCGCACCCCTGCTGAAGGGCTCCGTGAACTGCGACACCTCGTCGTCGGTGAAGATCGGCCCGTCGTTGGTGAACCGGGCGACCACGCCGTGGGGCGACATCGTGACCGTGAAGGACGCGCGTCCGCCCGAGGGCGTGTATCGCGCCGCGTTCTGCACGAGGTTGTGCACGGCCTGCGTGATCAGGGTCTGATCGCCGTCGATGATCGCCTCATCGTCCGCAATGGTGGTCGTGAGGACTTCGCGTGAGCGGAAGGCCGGGGCCAGTTCTTCGACGACGATGCGGACGACCTCGGAAAGGTCTACGGGGCTGCGCACCTCTTCGCTGAGCTGGCGCGTCTGGCTGAGCAGCAGGAGCGAGCCGATCATCTCGTCCATGCGAGTGACGTTTCGCAGGGACCTCTCGACGGCCTCGTTGCCCGGGTCGTCGGCCCCGATCGATTCGAGGGAGGTACGGACGACCGCGAGCGGGGTGCGCAGCTCGTGGGAGGCGTTGGCGGCGAAGCGTTCCTGCTGCGCGAACGCGTCGCTGAGCTGGCCGAGGGTGATGTCGATCGTGTCGGCGAGGTCCTTGATCTCGTCGTCCGGCCCCCGGAGCGCCAGACGCTCGTCCATGGTGCTCGCGGTGATGCGGCGGGTGTGCTCGGTGATCTCTGCGACGCGGCGCAGGGAGCTGCGAGCAGCGCGGTAGGTGATAAACGTGCCGAGAACGGTGATGAGCGCAAGGGCGGCGCCGGTGACCGTCATGATCGTGGCCGTGGCTCCGCTGGTGAGACGGAAGACCGCTTCCACGACCTGCGGCGAGGAGGATGCCGCATCCGGCGGCTCGACGGTGATGCTCGATGAGGCGACGGAACTCAACGACGTCCAGACCGCGCACATCACGAGAACTGAGATCACCGTGAAGATCGCGCCGGAGGTCAGAGCGATGCGCGTGGCGAGAGACTTCTTGGGGAGCATCAGCTTGCTTCCAACCGGTAGCCGAAACCCGGGTCGTGCACGATCAGGTTCGGGGCGAGCTTGCGTCGGAGAGAGTGCATCGTGACTTTGACGACGCTGCGGGAGATGTCATCCGGCGCGTCCCACGCAACGTCCAGAAGGCGCTCGACCGTCAGGTGGCGGCCTTCGGCTCGCACAAGGGCTTCGATGACGGCGAACTCCTTGGGTGACAGCCTGACTCGACGGCCCTCGTAGGTCACGCTGTTGCGTGCACGATCGACCGTGAGCTCGCCGATCGTCATCTCGTCCGCGACGGGTGACGCGCCTCTGCGCGTGAGCGCTCGCACACGCGCAGCGAGTTCCTCGTAGGCGAACGGTTTGGTGAGGTAGTCGTCTGCGCCGAGGTCGAGGCCGGCGACACGGTCGCGCACGGTGGTGAGCGCGGTCAGCATGATCACGGGAACGCCCTGGCCGGAAGAGCGGATCTCGCGGCACACGCTGTCGCCGCTCATCCTAGGCAGGTCCCGGTCGAGGATGACGACGTCGAAGTCGTGCTCGACGAGTCGGTCGAGCGCCTGGACGCCGTCGTGCGCCGCGGTGACCACGTAGCCGTCGCGGGCGAGAGACGTCGCGATCGCCGCGGAGAGGTCGGAGTTGTCTTCGACCAGCAGTATCCGCATCGTGCTCTCCTCCCCGCCGGGTACATGCGCAGTCTCCCAGGAACCGGTTAGGACCGGGTAAGGGGCGCACTAACCGTGTCGAGACTCGCGGCCGTTAAACAGTTCCCACCAACGGCCTCCCCACGGAATCGGAGAGATCTCATGCGCACCACGACAGCACTGACGCGAATCGTCACCGGCATGGCCGCCATCGTCCTCGCAGGCGCGACTCTGGCCGCCTGCACATACACCGTCGACGGGGACGGCCAGGCGCCCCCGGAGGGGGAGCGTCTGGCAGGAAGCTTCGACGAGTTGTTGGAGCAGTATCTGGCGCACGAAGAGAACCCGTTCGTGATCGAGGTGCTGACCAGCGCGATCCAGACGGGCGGCATCACCCAGGCGCAGTATGACGAGGCGCACCGCATGTACACGGACTGCATGGTGAATGCGGGGTATGAAGAGGAGTACAAGCGGCTGGCGTCCGGCATCATCCAGATCACGCCCCCCGACATGTCGGCGGAGCAGGCTCAGAAGTACATGGAGACATCGGCGGACTGCGCTGACGAACTGGCACCGATAGAAGCGCTGTACCGCGCGCAGCAGGGCAACCCTGACCTGCTCACCAACGGCGACGAAATCGTGGTGGCGTGCTTCAAGCGCAACGAGATCGTCGACGCCACCTACTCCACGACAGACCTGGCCGGAGACCTGGAGAACAGGTTCGCGGACGCCGAGTACGACCCGAACGACGCGAGCGTTCAAGAGTGCTTCTCCGCCGGCGGATACTCCGTGGCGTTCGATGAGGGGAAGTAGTGGGCGCGCGGCGGGCGATGCCGCTCATCGCCGTCACCGCCCTGGTGGTCATCGCGGCCGCCGGCGCCACGGGGTACGCGCTTCGACCCGCGCCCGCGCCCGAGTTGCTCCAGTCGAGCGGCGAAGAGACCGCGGCTCCGGTCATCGCCCAGAGCTTCGAGGACAGCCGTCGAGTCCAGGTCGCGCTCGTCACGGGCGCCGACCAGACGCTGTCGGTCCAGACCTCTGGGACGCTCACGGCTTCCCGGTGCCAGGACGGCACGGAGATCTCTTCGGGAACTGTTGTCGCCCATGTCGACGAGCGCCCGCTCATCGGCTTGCACACCGCGGTGCCGCTCTATCGTGACCTCTCGGCGGGGGATGACGGTGCAGACGTCGCCGCGTTGCAGTCCGAGCTGGTTCGCCTCGGTCATCTCGACGCATCCGGTGCGGACGGAGAGTTCGGACCCCGCACGGGGCAAGCCCTGCAGCGGCTGCGCCAGAGTGCAGGACTTGACTCGGGCGAGCGCGCTGCGCAACGGTCGGAGTTCATCTGGCTTCCGTCGTCGACGGTCACAGGAGTCGCTTGCGCCCTGAAGGTCGGGGACCCGGTCTCGCAGGGTGCGACGATCGCGACGTCCCGTGGTGGGCTCGAACGCGTCGAGGTGCAGGTTCTCCCCGACAACCTCGCACCCGGGGACCGCACGATCAGGATCGGCTCGGTGCAGGGACCCGTTGATGCCAGAGGCGTCGCCACAGACGCCGCGTTCCTCGCGGAGCTCTCCGCCGACGAGAAGCTCATCTCCGCTCTCGCGCAGGATCCGGGTTCGACGGTGACCGCGAACCTCGCGCTCTCGTCTCCCCTTCCCGCCTACTCGATTCCCGTCGGCGCGCTGATCGGCGGACAGGAGCGCCGTTGCGTGAAGACCGAGGCAGGCACGGTCCGGGCCGAACTTCTCGGGTCTTCGCTCGGCACGGCCGTCGTCGCGTTCGTCGATGCCGATCCCCCACCGCCGAGCGTCGTGATCGGCGCCGCACTGGAAGGGGCGCGCTGTGGATGATGTGCCGTCCATCCGAGCGGTCGGTATCGGGCACAGGTTCGCCGGTGCCCCGCTTCTGTTCGAGGGCCTCGACTTCGATGCCCGTCCCGGCGACGTGGTGGGACTCTGCGGTCCATCGGGCAGCGGCAAGTCCACCCTGCTGTCGATCTTCGCAGGCTGGGAAGCGCCGACTCTCGGGCACGTCGTGCGTGAGCACATCGCGCGCACGAGCTGGGTCTTCCAGAACCCGCACGGCGTCGCGAATCGCACGGCGATCGACCATGTCGCATTCCCGTTCCTCGCCGCGGGAAGCACCCGCGGCGAGGCCGTCGAGCTCGCCGGTCCGATCCTGGCGTCGTTCCACCTGACGGCCGTCGCTGAGAGGGCGTTCCGCGAGCTGTCGGGTGGGGAGGCGCAGCGGCTCATGCTCGCCCGCGCCGTCGCCACCAAGCCGTCCCTGCTCCTCGTGGACGAGCCGACCGCGCAACTCGATGTTCGCACCTCTCAGACGGTGAACGACACCCTCGGCGCCGTCGCGCAGCAGGGCGCCATCGTCCTCATCGCCACCCATGATCCCGGCACGCGCGACGCGTGCAATCGCGTCATCCAGCTCGAAGACTACGCACCGGCTCCGACGGATGTGCTCGGATGAGGCTCCGGGCGATCGCCTCCGAGGTGTGGCGGAACATCCTGACCGGCACCGCTCGAGTCCCACTGCTGGCCCTGCTGCTCGCGCTCACTGCTGGTCTTACGGCCGGAGCGGATGTGGCGAGTATCCACATCCTGCAGAGCCAGGCGCGGAGCTACATCGACGCGGGCGGTGCCACGCGCATGCTCGTGGCGGAGGGGAGCGTCGATCGGGAACGTTGCGAAGCCCTCGACGGATACGGCCGAGTCCAGGCTGCGGGGGCGTTGCGTCAAGCGGAGGACCTTCCCCTGGACGCTCTCGCGGGCGCCGGATTCCCCGTGTACGAGGTCACCCCCGGGTTCGCGCGTCTGCTCGAGGTGACGACGGGCGCAGACGGTGTGTGGGTTGCGCAGTCTCTCGCTGACTCGCTCGGCGTGACAGCCGGGTCGACGCTCGTGACCGACGGTCGTGAGGTCAGGGTCGCCGGTCTCTTCCCCTATCCGGACGACGGACGTGACGCTCGCCTCGGGTATGCGATCGTGATGCCGACCGACGGCGAGGGAGCCTTCGACGAGTGCTGGATGCGCTCGTGGCCGCAGAGCGGCCAAGACGATGGACTGTTGCGATCGGCCCTCACATACGACGCGGGGGTCGGAACCGAGATGTCTCTGACCCAGCTCAACCGCCGTGGGGGTTCGACGTTCGCCGGCACGGCGATGTTCGAGGATCGGCTGACGCGCTGGGCGCCGGTGGTCTCTCTTGTCGCTGGGCTGCTCATGGGGTTCGCCGCCGTCCGTGCGCGGCGACTCGAGTATGCCTCGGCGCTGCACGCCGGGCAGTCCCGTGGTGCGATGGCCTCGACGGCTGTCCTGGAGGCCGTCGTGTGGTCGTTGTTCGGCGCTGTCCTGGCCGGAGCGACGATCTACCTCACCGCAGGCATTCTCGCCCCGGAGGACATCGCCTGGGCCGTCGCCGCGATGATGCCGGCGCTGGCCGCCGCCATCGGCGGAACTCTGGTGGGCGTGTTGGCGGGCACGGTGACGGTCCGCGAAGCGAACCTCTTCCGGCTGTTCAAAGAACGATGAGCGTCGCGACGCTAGGCCCCAGGGATGGACGCGGCGAAAGCCGCGTAGCCGTCCTCGGTGGCGATACCTCTGATGGCCAGGGAGCTGACCTCCCTGATCCTCTCGTCCAGGTCCGCCCACCCCGTCGCGACCGCAGAGATCTCCTGCACGCCGACGAACGTCGCGACGACGAATCGAGCCGCCGCGTGGACGTCCAGATCTCGGCGCACGTCGCCTTCGCCCTGCCCGCGCAGAAGGAACTTCTCGATGGTCGCGTTCCAGATGGCGAAGGACGCCCCCAGGAACTCGGGGAACTCCTGCGGCGTGTGCGACGTGAGGCGAAGACCCGCCTGAACCACGATGTCGGAGCGAACGAGTTCCGCCAGTCTCGAGGAGACCTCGTGCAGGCCGGCCAGGCCGCTGTCGGCGGCGTCGAGGACCGCTTCGCTCAGTTCGACCATCTTCGCGTGCTCTCGTCGGATGATCTCGAGCGCGAGATCGTGCTTGTTCTCGAAGTGGAAGTAGAAGGCGCCCTGCGTGAGGCCGAGCGGGCCGATCACATCCGCGATCCTCGCCTTGTCGAAGGGCGTGGTTGCGAACAGGCGGCTTCCGGACTGGATCAGGGCCTCGCGCGTCTCTTCGCTCCGCTGCTGTTTCCCCATGCAGAGATGGCACCTCCGGCCGATGACTGACGTCTCCCTGTTGGCGCTGGCCGCATGCCAGGACCGGAGTGACCGGTGAGAACTGCCCACACGATACACGGATGGATCTATGACAACTGATCTCGACATACGTGGTGAGGATGCGATCCCTCGTGGCTTGCGCGCGGGGCGTTCCTTCGACGATCTGCTCGGCGCTGCCCACACGCGATACTTCGCGACCGGATACAAGCGAGTCCGATACGAGATGCACTCGGGGGTGACGTCGGTCGCTGAGGACGCGAGCGTGACGGTCGATGTGTCGGGGGCTGCCGACTACCCTGTCGACTGGTCCGTGGGATCGGACGGACGACCGCGCCAAGCTCATCTGAGCAGCGTCGACGCGCTCGTACTCGGCGTGGCCGCGATCGAGCGCGCTGTCGCCGAGATGCCGGTCGCCTGCGATGCGGCCCGCTTCGTCATCGATCACATCGCGCTCCGTTCCGGAGCTCGGCCGCACGTCGAGCTCTCCGACGTGCCGGTGCGCGGAACTGTGGCGCCGAGAGAGTCGGGGATCCATGCCGATCTGCGTGTCGGCGGGTTCCGCATCCACGCGCGGCTCCGCGAAACCGATTCGATGTCCGGGCCGCCGGGACCACTGCGCCCCTATGCGGACGGATACGTGCTGCATGCCGTCGCGTCGGAACTGATCGAGTACTCGGTGCGAGAGCGGGCCGTCCTCACGAGGCATACCGTGCGCGGGCCGGTCCCCGGCGGGGCCGGCGGCATCGAGGCGACGCTCTGGCCGGGGCTCACCCACATCGATCACGTCGTGCTGTTCGGTCAGGTCGCGCAGGTGCTCGCCCAGGTCACGGCGGGCGTCCCGCGCGGGAGTATCGACAACCTGTGGATGCGGCGCATGGCGTTCACGCGTACGGGGAGTGCATCGCTGACGCAGTTCCACGCTCGCGCGCACATCCTCGAACACTCCGTCGTCGAGCGAGGGGGAAGGGTGCTGCACAGCCTCTGGATGGAAGCCGCATCCGATCACGGAGTCAGGGCCGAGGCGGTCTTCGGATTCGTGACGGCGTCACGCTGACATCGTCGGCGGCTTCGGGGGGACGGGTGCAGTGGGTCGCTGGGCGGTGTACCACGCGCGTGCGGCGAGACTCACGGCGGGCACTCCCGGTCCATCCGAGATGAGCCGGCGCAACAGACGGGAGGAGATGAAGTAGTCGCGGGCGAACTGTCGGACCTTCCGCGCGGGCACACCGACGGCCGCCAGGCGCTCGATCGCGTCGTCCGCGGTCAGTGAGCGGTGGGGAAGTGCCCCCCACTCCGTGAGTGTCGGCGTCAGCAGCTCCCGCACCGTCACGGGTCGATCGGGGACGGCATGGACGAGTTCCGGCGCGAAGCCCTGAAGCCTGCCCTCGACGGCGCCCACGGCTGCTGCTGCGACCAGCTCCGCGGGAGCCACGGACAGTCTCGCCGCACCGCCGGCGATCCATGCACCCAGCCGCACATGCAGGTGGAGCAGAGGTCGCAGGAAGTGCGTGTCGCCGACGCCAGAGACGAAAAGGGGGCGGATGAGGGTGGCGCGCCCGCGCAGAGCGAGCTCATCCCCTCGCGCCCGCGCAAGGCTCAGCGACGATTCGGGGTTCGGTGCATAGTCGCCCTCCTCCCCGCCCGCGAAGGGGAGGTCGCCGTATACTCCGGCGGTGCTGAGGTGTACGAGCGGGATGTTCATCGCCTCGGCTGCGGCCGCCACGTGGCGCACTCCGTCGACATTGACGCGCTCCTGCAGCTCTGTGTCGTCGCCGACGTAGCTCGACGCGTTGATGACGGCGGCGCACCCGTCGAGGGTGCGTCGCACGGAAGCGGGATCTGTCGTGATGTCGCAACGTCGGTGCTCGACGCTCGACGACGGGTCGGGGGCCTCCCGCCGGGAAACGGTGACGGCACGGATCCCGCGCCGTGCGAGTTCGGCGGTGACGTGGCGGCCGAGAAAGCCCGAGCCGCCTATGACGACCACGGTCCTGTGTGAATGCCGCTGCGCCGCTGACCCCGCCATGGCCCCATGCTGGCACGGTCGCATCGACCCGCCTACTCCTGCGCCGCCGAGGACGCGGACGGCGCCCTCGTCCGCTCTGACGCGGCGGCGGCGCTGCAGCTCCACGCGCGGCGACGCGTCTGCTGAGCCGCCGCGAGCCGAACTCCTGCAGAATCCGCCGGCCTGCGGCTCAGTCCGTCCGTCACGCCGGCTTTGCAGGAGTTCGGGCGCGGTCCGAGGCCGCCTGCGCTGCCGACACCCGCCTCTTGTGCTGCCCGCATCCGCACGCTAACGTGCAACCAAATGGTTGTACAAACGGAACTCAGCGACGCCGAGGTGGACCGGATCTTCCGGGCCCTCGCCGATCGCACGCGCCGCGACATCCTGCGGCGCACGATCGAGGCCGAGCAATCGGTCTCCGCCCTCGCGGCCGTGTACGACGTGTCGTTCGCCGCCGTCCAGAAGCACGTCGCCGTGCTCGAGACCGCGCGCCTGGTCACCAAGCGCGCCGAAGGAAGGGAGCGGCTCGTGAGCGCCGATCCCGCAACGATCGCGCGTGCCCGCCTGCTGCTCGCCGAGTACGAGCAGCTCTGGCGATCGCGCATCTCCCGCCTCGACGATCTGCTCGCCGAAGAGCCCTGACCCGGATGCGGCGCCGGCCGCATCCGCCGACACCACCTGGAGATCCCCATGCCCGTCACCGCCGTCACGCACGATCCCGAAGCGCTCACCATGACGCTCATCGCCGACGTCGACGCCCCCGTCGAACGCCTCTGGCGTGCTCTCACCGACCCGCGTCAGCTGGAGCGCTTCTGGGGCCCGCCCGGGTACCCCGCATCCTTCACCGTGTTCGAGTTCGCCGTCGGCGGTACCGCGCGCTACGCGATGACCAGCCCGCAGGGCGAGCGCTACAGCGGGGCGTGGGAGTTCGTGGCGATCGACGAACCCACGATGTTCGAGGTGCGCGACATGTTCACGGATGCGGATGGCGTTCCCGTCGAGGGGATGCCGGTGCAGCACATGACGTTCACCTTCGCGCCGACCGAGACGGGCTCGCGTCTGACGAACGTCTCGCACTTCGAATCGATCGAGGCGCTCGAGCAGGTCATCGCGATGGGTGCCGTCGAGGGCTCGACCCTCGCGTTCAACCAGCTCGACGCGGTGCTGCAGGAGCTGCGCGCCTACGCCGAGGGCAAGGGCACGCGCACGGAGATACTCGGCGATCAGCACGTGCGCATCACCCGGCTCATCAACGGTCCGCGCGACATCGTCTGGCGGGCGCACACCGAGCCCGACCTCGTCCGTCGGTGGCTGCTCGGACCCGACGGCTGGACCATGACGACGTGCGAGATCGACCTCGTCGCAGGCGGCGACTACCTCTACGCGTGGGCGCCCGGCGCGGGCGTCGTCGGCGAGCCGTTCGGCTTCGACGGGCAGACGCAGCTCGTCGTGCCTGAGCGGCGCTGGGTCACGACAGAGCACATGACGGGCACCGACTTCCCCTCGACCACCAACGACCTCTCGCTCTACGAGGAGGATGGCGCGACGCTGCTCACGCTGCTCATCGAGTATCCGGATGCGGCGACGCGCGACATGGTGCTCGCGACCGGGATGACCGAGGGCATGGAGGCCAGCTACGCCCGTCTCGAGCGCGAGGTGCTCGGCGGCTGAGGCGGCGGACGACGGACCGGGCTGCGCGGCATCGGCCGCCGGCCCGGTCCTGTCTTTCGGGTCGGACAAGGGTGGGTACGCGGCCGGTCTGTCCGAGCGTCATCGGCTCGTGCCGGAGTCGTCCGAGAGCGGTCACCGGGCGGTCGGCGACCCGGGCTCGCCGCATCCGGAATGCACCCGCATCCGCCGGTGTTAGGGTTGAGTGTCGCCTTCGGGCGGCTGCGTCGTCGATACGCGTGCTCCGCCTCCGGGCGCTGGGCCCTCTTCTCGAGCGGCGAACCGATGCGCGAATCCGCGCCGTCGCCCCGTCTTGCGATCACGATCGATCGCCTCATCCGAAAGCACTTTCTTCATGCCTTCCTTCCTTGATCTCGGCGTGCCCGCGCCGCTGGCCTCCGTCCTCGCCGCCTCCGGCAAGACCGAGCCCTTCCCCATCCAGCAGGACACCCTGCCCGACGCGCTCGCCGGTCGCGACGTGCTCGGCCGCGGCCGTACCGGCAGCGGCAAGACCATCGCCTTCTCGCTGCCGATGGTGGCGCGTCTCACCGGTGTCTCGCGCACCGCCGGTCGCCCGACCGGCCTCGTGCTCGCCCCCACCCGTGAGCTCGCCACGCAGATCGCCGCGACGCTCGCGCCCCTCGCCGCCGCCGTCGGCCTGAACGTCACCACGATCTTCGGCGGCGTCAGCCAGAAGCCGCAGGAGCAGGCGCTGCGCGCCGGCGTCGACATCGTCGTGGCCTGCCCCGGTCGCCTCGAAGACCTCATGAAGCAGGGCGTCATCCGCCTCGACCGCGTGCAGGTGGCCGTCCTCGACGAGGCCGACCACATGGCGGACCTCGGCTTCCTGCCGGGCGTCACCCGCATCCTGGCCGCGACGCCGACCGGCGGCCAGCGGCTGCTCTTCAGCGCCACGCTCGACCGCGGCGTCGACACTCTGGTGCGCAAGTTCCTCCAGAACGAGGTGCGCCACGAGGTCGACGAGTCCAGCGTCCCCGCCGCCGCGATGACCCACCGGGTCTTCCACGTCTCCGACGACGACAAGAACGATCTCGTCGAGCGCCTGGCTTCCGGGCGCGGTCGCCGCATCCTCTTCACGCGCACCAAGCACCAAGCGAAGAAGCTCGCGAAGAAGCTGACGTCCGCCGGCATCCCCTCGGTCGATCTGCACGGCAACCTTTCGCAGAACGCGCGTGAGCGCAACCTCGCGGCCTTCGGCGCGGATCCGGATGCGGGTGGCGTGCGCGTGCTCGTCGCCACCGACGTCGCCGCCCGCGGTGTGCACGTCGACAACGTCGAGCTCGTCGTGCACGTCGACCCGCCGGCCGAGCACAAGGCGTACCTGCACCGCTCCGGCCGCACCGCGCGCGCCGGCGCCGAGGGCACGGTCGTGACCGTCGTGCTCGACTCGCAGCGTCGTGACCTCGCCGATCTGCTGCGCAAAGCCTCGATCTCCGCTCCCCTCGAGCGTGTGGATGCGGCGCACGCAGCCGTCTCCGAGCTCGTCGGCGCGCCGGCGCCGCTCGTGAAGCCGTCGCCCGTCGCCGCGCCCGCTCAGGGCGGCCGCTCCGGCGGTTCGCGTTCGGGTGGCTCGGCTGCCCGTGCGGGCGGTTCTGCTGCTCGTTCGGGTGGTGCGGGCCGTTCCGGTGCCGCATCCGGTCGTTCGGGCTCCGCGGCCGGTCGCGCTGCGGGCGCGCCTGCCGGTTCGGGACGCTCCGGTGCCGCTGGGCGTTCGGGTGGTGCCGGTCGCTCCGGCGGCCGCACGGATGCGCCCGTCCGCGGCGCCGCTCCCGCCGAGGCGCGTCACAGCGCCGCGGCCGAGCGCACGCCGAACCGTCGCGCCGGACGCCCCCAGGGCCACACCGCCGAGAACGTGGCGCCGCGCGGCGGCCGCACGATCGGCGACTCCGTGAGCGAGCAGCAGCGCGCGTGGGTGGAGTCGCTCGCGCGGGGCGGCGATGCCGCATCCGGTCGTTCCGGCTCGGAGCGCTCCGCCGCGGGCGCGGGCGTGGGTGCGGGTGCGGGTGCGGGTTCGGGCTCGGGTGACGCGCCGCGTCGGCGCCGTCGCGGAGGCCGTGGCCGCTCCGGAGGCTCCGCCGCCTGACCCGCGGTCCGCTCCCGAGGGCTTCGTGGGCCTCTCCCCGAACATTGCGCGCTTCAGGGCGCTCGCCGGGGTCAGTCTCTTCGCAACCGCGCCACCTTCCCGCATCCGCCACAGTCATCGACTGTCGCCGTTGCGGGAAAGTGGCGCGGTTGCGCATATGCGTCGCGGTTCGACACCCAGGACGCCGCCGGGGGCCGGGCTCAGGGCGCGGGCGGGGGCTCTGGCCTTGGGGCGCGGGGTCGGGCTCTGGGCCCTGGGCTCGCGCCGGGCTCGGCGCTGGACCCCGTGGGCCACACTTTTCCGCATCCGCCACAGTCATTGACTGTCGCTGCTGCGCAAAGGTGTGGCAGTTGCGCACATGCGTCGCAACTCGGGCAGCGAGGGCGTCGGGCAGCGAGGGCGTCGGGCAGTGAGGGCGTCGGGCGGCGAGGGCGTCGGGCGCGGGATCAGGCGCGGGCCAGGGTGTCCTCGAGCGCGACCCAGGCGAGCATGGCGCACTTCACGCGGGCGGTGAACTTCGACACCCCGGACAGCGCCGCGGCGTCGCCGAAGGTCTCCTCGTCGAGCGCGACGGTGCCGCGTGAACGCAGCGCCGTACGGAAACGCTCGATGCGTTCGCGGGCCGCGTCCGCCGTCAGCGAGCCCTCCTCCTCGATGATGTCGTCGACGAGGGACGCCAGCATGGATGCGGAGGCCTGCGAGATCGAGCACCCCGCACCGCTGAAGGTCACGTCGCGCACAGTGCCGTCGTCGTGCAGGCGAACCCGCAGTTCGATCTCGTCGCCGCAGATCGGGTTGCGCTGGTGCGATGTCGCCGTGCGCCCCTCGGCCTCCGCCAAGGGTGTGCCGTGCGGATGCTTGGAGTGGTCGAGGATGAGCTCCTGGTACAGACCGTCGAGTCCGCTCATGCGTCCGCTCCGAAGTAGGCGCGCACGTCGCCGACCGCACCCAACAGGGCGTCGACGTCGGCCTCGGTCGTGAACACCGAGGCGGACGCCCGCACGGATGCGGTGAGCCCGAACCGGGCGTGCAGCGGCTTGGCGCAGTGGTGCCCGACGCGTACCGCGACACCGCGCGCGTCGAGGAACTGACCGACGTCGTGCGCGTGAACGCCGTCGACGTCGAAGGCCGCGATGCCGATCCGCTCGGCGTCGGAGGTGTCGCCGAGCAGCCGGATGCCGGGGATGTCTCTGAGACCCGCCATCATGCGCCGCCCGATGACGCGCTCATGCTCGTGCACCGCGTCCATCCCGAGGGCGTCGAGGTAGTCGACAGCGGCCGCGAGGGCGACGGTCTGCGACACCGGTTGCGTGCCGGCTTCGAACTTCTGCGGCGGCGGCAGGAACTCGGCCGCATCCATGGTCACGGTCGTGACCATGGAGCCGCCCGTGAGGAACGGCGGCAGCGCCTCGAGCACCTCGCGGCGCCCGTAGAGCGCACCGATGCCGTACGGGCCGAGCATCTTGTGGCCCGAGAACGCGGCGAGATCGACCCCCAGCGCCGGCAGGTCGAGCGCCAGGTGCGGTGCGGACTGGCAGGCGTCCATGACGGTCAGCGCGCCGACCTCGCGCGCCAGCGCGACGAGTTCGGCGACCGGGTTCACGATGCCCAGCACGTTCGACACGTGCGTGAAGGCGACGATGCGTGTGCGATCGCCGATCAGCGTGGCCGCCGCATCCAGATCGAGGATGCCGTCGTCGTGGACGGGGATGTGGCGCAGCACGGCGCCGGTGCGCGCGGCGAGCTCCTGCCAGGGGATGAGGTTCGCGTGGTGCTCGATCTCGGTCACGACGATCTCGTCGCCCGGGCGCAGCGCCAGGGCGGCGGATGCGGCGGATCCGCGCCCCGCGGTCGCATTGCCGATCGAGTAGGCGACGAGGTTCAGGGCGAGGGTCGCCCCGCCGGTCCACACGAGCGTCTCCTCGTCGGCGCCGACGAAGTCTGCGACCCGGGCGCGCGCATCCTCGTACAGCTCCGTCGCTTCGGCGGCGAGTGTGTGCGCGCCGCGGTGCACGGCGGAGTTGGCGCGCAGCAGGAAGTCGACCTCCGCGTCGATCACGGCGCGCGGCTTCTGGCTGGTCGCACCGGAGTCGAGATAGACCAGCGGCGCGTCGCCGATCTTCTGCTCGAGGATCGGGAAGTCGGCGCGCAGGGCGTCGGCGTCGAGGGGGGAGGAGCTCACCCCTCCAGGCTAGTTGTGCGGCGGGCGCCCGGCTCCATGCCGGACGGCCGGTGGCCCCGGCCTCCGCTTCCCGCGCGTCGGAGAAACGTGCGGATGTCGGAGGATTCGGCGTGGAACCTCCGACATTCGGGCGATCCTCCGACATTCGGGCGATCCTCCGACCGGAGCGCAGCCGGAGCGACCGGCGCGCACCCGGAGCGATGCGGATGCGCGCGAGGGCGGTACGCGAGCCCCGCGCTCCGGGTCAGTTCCGGCTCTGGCCCTCGCCGTGGCGCGCGACGCTGACGGTGCGGGTGGTGGGGCGCCCCGCACGCTCCTGTCCGGGGAGCGGCCGAGAGCGGCGGCCGTAGATGACCTCGGAAGAGTCCAGCAGCCACGGCACGAGGGTGATCGTGACGCCGTGCACGAGCATGAGCTGCTGGGCGATGCGGCGGGCGCGGCGGTTGTGCAGGAAGCTCTCCCACCAGTGGCCGACGATGTACTGCGGCAGGTAGACCGTGACGACCGCCGGTCCGTGCTTCTCGCGGTACTTCTCGATGAAGGCGATCACCGGCTGGGCGTAGGTGCGGTACGGCGACTCGACGATCACGAGCGGCACGGGGGGACGATGATCCTCCCACTCCTTCTGCACTGCGTCCGCCGACTCCTTGGTCACCGCGACGTGCAGCGCGATCGTCTTGTCGTGCCGGGCGGCGAGGGCGTAGTCGATGGCCTTCGCGACGGGCTTCTGCAGGCGGCCCACCAGCACGATGGCGACATCGCCGGCGGCGCCGAAGTGCGTGGAGTCGTCGAACGTGATCTCGTGCTCGACGTCGCGGTAATAGCGGTGCACGCCGATCATCAGCACCGACAGCACGGGAATGGCGAGGAAGACGAGCCACGCGCCATGCGTGAACTTGGTGATCGTGACGATGATGAACACGGCCGCGGTCAGCCCCGCACCGAGCGAGTTGATGATCAGGCCCGAGATGATCTCGCGCCGCTCGAAGCGACCGGAGTGCTGTTGCCGGGCCTCGGCGGGCAACTGGCTGAGCGCGCGGAGCTCGCGCCGCCAGTGGCGCACCATCCCGATCTGTCCGAGAGAGAACGACACGAACACGCCGATGATGTAGAGCTGGATGAGGGTCGTCAGGTTCGCCTCGGATGCGATGAGCACGACGATGGCGGCGAGACCCAGCAGGATCATGCCGTTGGAGAACACGAGGCGGTCGCCGCGCGTGTTCATGGCCTTCGGGGCGTATCCGTCGCGTGCGAGAACCGCACCCAGCAGGGGGAATCCGTTGAACGCCGTGTTGGCGGCGAGCAGCAGCACGCAGGCGGTGGCCGCCTGGATGATGAAGAAGGGGATCGAGTTCATCCCGAAGGTGGCTGCCGCCACCTGTGCCATGAGGCTCGGTTGGGGCTGCGTGCAGTCGAACCCGATGAGGTGGCACGGGTTCTCCGCATAGTGCACGCCGGAGACGAGCGCGAGGATCGTCAGACCGGAGAAGAGCAGGATCGCGACGGCGCCCATGGCCACGAGGGTGCGCTGCGCGTTCTGGACCTTCGGGCGGCGGAAGGCGGGCACGCCGTTCGAGACCGCCTCCACGCCCGTGAGGGCGGAACAGCCGCTCGAGAACGCGCGCAGGATCAGCAGGATGACGGCGGCCTGCGTGAGGCTCTCGGCCTGCACGGAGAACGCGCTGCTCGAGGCGACCGGCGGGTCGCCGAGGATCCAGCGGACGATGCCGGTCACGATCATGAGCGCGACGGATCCGATGAAGATGTACGTCGGCAGTGCGAAGGCGCGCGAGGCCTCCCGCACGCCGCGCAGGTTGACGATGACGATGAGGATGACGAAGCCGACCGCCAACTCGATGCGCCAGGGGTTGAGGCCGGGCAGCGCGGAGATGATGTTGTCGACACCGGATGCGACCGACACGGCGACGGTGAGGATGTAGTCGACGAGCAGGGCCGAGGCGACGATGACGCCGGGGATCTCGCCCAGGTTGGTGCGCGCGACTTCGTAGTCACCGCCCCCGGACGGGTACGCCTTGATGAGCTGGCGGTACGAGAGCACCACCACGATGAGCAGCACAACGACGGCCGCCGCGATCCACGGGCTGAACGCCAGGAACGACAGCCCGCCGATCATCAGGATCATGAGCAGTTCCTGCGGCGCATAGGCCACGGAGCTCAGCGCGTCGGACGCGAAGATCGGCAGCGCCATGCGCTTGCGCAGAAGATGATCGTCCGCATCCGTGGACGCGAGAGGGTCCCCGATCAGCAGGCGTTTCGCGATAGGGGATTCCGGCGCCGGTTCGGCACTGTCGTTGGCCACGACGCGCGACACTACGCCGATCGCTCAGGTGGCGCAACGCGAGCGGGGGGTGTTTGCCATGCCGTCATCGTTCCGTGATCATCCACGGCTCGTGCGCCGACCTACGATGTAGCGCATGCATGTGCCCGATCGCCGTATCGCCCTCGCCTATCGCCTCGTCGCGGCGGTGCTCATGGCGTGGGGGATCGGGAGGGTCACCGGCATCCTGGACGGGCGCCCCAGTCCCGTCGAGTTCCTGTACTACACGGTGCTCAGCAACCTGCTCTGCCTCGTCTGGATGGTGGTGCTCGCCGTTCGCACGATCGCCGACCTTCGCTCGGAAGGACCGCGCGGTGCGTCGACGCCGTCGGCGCGGTTCTCGCTCGCCGTGGCCTTCGCGATCACGGTGACGATGCTGATCTACCTGATCGTGCTCGTGCCCGAGACGTATACGCAAGGCAACGGGTATCAGCCGTTCACGCTGACCGACAACCTGATCCACATCATCACGCCCTCGCTGGCGATCGCGGACTGGCTGCTCTTCGTGCCCAAGGGGCGCAGCCGCTGGTTCGATCCGCCCCTGTGGACACTCATCCCTTACGTGTACCTCGCGTTCGCGTTCGTCTACGGCGCCGCCGGAGGCCGGTTCGCCGGCGGGGGTCAGTACCCCTACCCGTTCATGAACGTCGACCGTAACGGGCTGGGCGGGGTCGTGCTCTGGATAGTCGGCCTTACCCTCGCCCTCGAGGTGGTCGCCTACGTCTACATCCTCATCGACAAGGGGCTCGGCGCACTGGACCGGCGGATGCGGCGCCCCGCCGCCATCCGAACGGCGGCGGATGCGGGCGTGCGGCGCGGCTGATCAGCGCCAGGGGCCCAGCAGGACCGCGGCAACGGCGACCACGCCCAAGACGAACACGACCCCGACGGCGGCGTAATAGCGCCACGCGGTGCGGCGGGCGTTCCGATCGGGCCGATCCTGGAACACGAGAGGATCGCTCCGGCCCTGACTCACGAGAGGAGGGCGCCCGTCGTCGGAGGGTGTGGACGCCGCCGTCCCGTCGAGCACGCCGCCGTCGTCGGCGGCGACCGGCGCCTCCGCGTGAACGGATGCGGCAGCGATCGCGGCGCGGACGGCCTCGAGCACCGCGAACGTCCGCTGCCAGACGGCGGGGTCTGTGACGGAGAGCTCAGCCGGACAGTAGAGGAAGAGCCAGCCCTGCGAGATCTGGACGTCGAAGGGAAGTGCGGGGTCATCGAGCAGCCGGACCAGCGGCGGATCGAAGACCTTCTGCGCCCACGCAGCGGACTCGGCGGCGACGTGTGCGGTGCCCTCGTCGCCGAGTGCGACCTGAGCCGCCCCGACGGGACGTGCGGGCAGATCCTTGGCCCGGCGGGCGTTCGAGGTCTCCACCACGAGGTCGGGCGCGGTCGTGGTCAGCACGCACGCGACGTATCCCCAGGTCACGCTGAAGACGTTGAGGTTGACGGTGTACGCGTACGCGCAGTTGCCGATCTCGATCAGCGGCGGCCCCGGGATCCGCACCAGGTTCCCCGCGCGTTGCAGCTGGCGCGCGTTGCCCCGTTCATCGCGAAAGAGGACGCCCGGCAGCGGCTGGGGGCCGGTGCCCAGGTAGTACTCCCAACCGTTCGTCACCGCGAACGCGTGGATGGCTTGCGCGTCGGGTTTGAGGTTCTTGTCTCGAAATGGCGGATCCACGAGCGGGGAATAGTCCACGGCAAGCTTCACCCGCACATTCTCGCCGACGCGGTCTGGTCGGCGTGAGAGGGTTGCTCCCGGTCAGTCGAGCCACTCGCGCGCGGCGATGACGAGGTTCTCGACGCCGCGCTCGATGGTGGGATGCAGCACGGGAGCGAAGAAGGGCGAGTGGTTCGTCGGCACGTCGCGGTCGATCGTCCCTTCGGCGCTCGCGCGGGCGAACAGCTCCGGGTCGATGCCTCCCCAGAACCAGAACACGAGAGGCACGCCGGCCTCGCGCGCGAACCAGGAGACGTCCTCGCTGCCGGTGAACATGCCGGGGTCCACGACCGCCGCGTCGCCGTAGGCGCGGCGGAAGGCCGCCGCCAGGCGAGCGGTCGCGTCGGCGTCGTTGATCGTCGGGGGCAGCGTGTGGTCGTTGACGATCGTGGGCGCGACCTCCGCGCCGGAGGCGTCTGCCTCGGCCCGGATGATCCGCTCCACCCGGTCGAGCACGCGTGCCCGCATCCCGTCGTCCGCGTAGCGGAGGCTGAGCTGCAGCGTCGCCTCGGCGGGGATGATGTTGTGCTTGAGGCCGGCGTGGATCGATCCGACTGTGACCACGGCGACCTCGCGAGGGTCGACCTCGCGCGAGGCGACCGTCTGCAGGCGCATGATGGCGGCGGCTGCCATGACGATCGGGTCGATCGTGGCGTGGGGGCGCGAGCCGTGCCCTCCGCGTCCGTGCAGGGTGACGGTGAGGCCGTCCGAGGCCGCCATCTGGGTTCCGGGTCGCACGCCGATCGTCCCCGCAGGCAGCGGCGTCACGTGCTGACCGAGCACGATGTCCGGGCGCGGGAAGCGATCCAGCACACCGTCGGCGATCATCGCCTTCGAGCCAGCGCCGAACTCCTCGGCGGGCTGGAAGACGGCGACGACCGTTCCCGACCACTCGGATGCGGTCGCCACGAGCCGTTCCAGCGCACCGAGCAGCGCGGTCACGTGCATGTCGTGGCCGCACGCGTGCATGACCGGCACGTCCACCCCCTGCGGGTCGACGCCGCGCGCCGTGCTCGCGTAGGGGAGTCCGGTGCGCTCCGCGACCGGCAGGCCGTCCATATCCGCACGTAGCCAGACGACCGGTCCGTCTCCGTTGGCGAGCGTCGCCACGACGCCGGTGCGCCCGACGCCCTCGGTGAAGGGGATCCCGAGTGTCTCCAGCGTGCGGGCGATCACGCCCGCGGTGCGCGTCTCCTGGAACGAAAGCTCGGGGTGGCGGTGCAGATCCGTGTACAGCGCTTCGAGGTCCAGGGGCATGTCCCGACCCTACTCGGGGGCGCTGAGTGGTGAGGTCCCCGCAGGCGTGAGCGCACAGCGATACCCGCTACGCCAGCTCGCGGAGGTCCCCGCAGACGCGAGGGTGGTGAGATCCCCCGCGCACGCGCGAGCACGCCGGCGGCCCGGGTGGGCGCGCCGGCGTGCTTCGGGCGTGACGATCAGGCGTCGGCGAGCCAGACGGCCGTATCGGCGGGGAGCAGACGTCGCTCGAGCGGTTCGCTCG
Organism: Microbacterium sp. SORGH_AS_0428; assembly: GCF_031453615.1. Taxonomy (NCBI): domain Bacteria; kingdom Bacillati; phylum Actinomycetota; class Actinomycetes; order Micrococcales; family Microbacteriaceae; genus Microbacterium; species Microbacterium sp. SORGH_AS_0428. The sequence continues at coordinate 2,015,624 of NZ_JAVIZT010000001.1, forward strand.
AGACGAGGACCTCGCCGGCGGGCAGGTCGATCGCGTCGGTGCCGAGGTTGGCGATCACCGTGACGTCGCCGCTGCGGAAGGCGAGCACCGTTTCCGGGTAGCCGTCGAGCCAGGTGAAGGGGGCGGCGCCGAGGCTGTGCGCCTTCCGCACCTGGAGCAGGTGCGTGTAGAGCGCCAGCGTCGAGTCGGGATCGCGCTGCTCCACGTCGCGGGCGTGCTGCGCCCACTCCGCGGGCTGCGGCAGCCACGATGCGCCCGTGCCGTTGAAGCCGTAGGCGGGGGATGCGGCCTCCCACGGGATCGGGACGCGGCAGCCGTCGCGGCCGTACTTCTCGTGGTTCGTGCGGAACCACGTCGGGTCCTGGCGCGCGTCGTCGGGGATGTCGATGACCTCGGGGAGCCCGAGCTCCTCGCCCTGGTAGATGTAGGCCGAGCCCGGGAGGGCGAGCATCACCGTGGTGGCCGCGCGGGCACGGCGCAGGCCGAGCGCGGGGATCGGCTGGGCCTCGGACAGCGGGCCGATGCCCTCGCCCTGAGGGCTCTCGGCCGAGAGGGCGAGGCGCGAGGCGTGACGGATGACGTCGTGGTTCGAGAGCACCCACGTGGCGGGCGCGCCGACCGCGGGGAAGGCGCGCAGCGAGTCGCTGATGACCGTGCGGAGGGCGTCCGCATCCCACGCCGTCGTCAGGTACGGGAAGTTGAACGCCTGGTGCATCTCGTCGGGGCGCACCCAGAGCGCGGTCTTGTCGGGCGTGGGCAGCCACGCCTCGGCGCACAGTGCGCGGTCGCCGTCGTACTCGGCGAGCACCTTGTGCCAGTCGCGGTAGATCTCGTGGACGCCGGGCTGGCCCCAGTAGGGCACGTCATCGTCATCGCCGCCCATCGAGTCGCCGTCGGCGGGAGGCGTGTAGTCCGGCAGGCCGTCCTTCTTGATCATGCCGTGGGCGACGTCCACCCGGAATCCGTCGACGCCGCGGTCGAGCCAGAACCGCAGCACGCCGCGGAAGTACTCCTGCACCTCGGGGTTGGTCCAGTCGAAGTCGGCCTGGCTCACGTCGAAGATGTGCAGGTACCACTGGCCCGGCGTGCCGTCGGCTTCGACGACGCGCTCCCACATCCCGCCGCCGAACACGGACTCCCAGTTGTTGGGCGGCAGCTCGCCGTTCTCGCCCTTGCCGTCGCGGAAGATGTACCGCGCGCGCTCGGGGCTCCCGGGGGCGGCGGCGAGGGCCTGCTGGAACCAGACGTGCTGGTCGGACGAGTGGTTGGGCACGAGGTCGACGATCACGCGGATGCCGAGGCCGTGCGCCTTGGCCAGCATGGCGTCGAAATCGTCGAGCGTGCCGAACAGCGGGTCGACGTCGCAGTAGTCGGCGACGTCGTAGCCGGCATCCTTCTGGGGCGAGACCATGAAGGGGCTCAGCCAGATCGCGTCGATGCCGAGCTGAGCGAGCGAGTCGAGGCGCGCGGTGATGCCGGGGAGGTCGCCGATGCCGTCTCCGTTGGCGTCTGCGAACGAGCGCGGATAGATCTGGTAGATCACGGCGGTGCGCCACCACTCGGATCCGGGCGCGGCGATCAGGGTCGAGGCATCGTGCGTCGAGGTCATGCATCCGATGGTACCGGGTGCGATCGTATCGATTCGAAGCCTGATTTTCCGTGGGCGGCGTTCGATTGCCCGGTCTCGATCGCGGCGGTGTTCGCGGTGCGCCGACTACCATCGACGGGTGACCCCCTCGAATTCCGCCGCGCTCGAGCGCGCCGAAAAGCTCATCGCCGTCATCCCCGACTACCCGGAGCCCGGCGTGCTCTTCCGCGACATCGCACCGCTGCTCGCCGACGGTGAAGGCCTTCGTGTGGTCATCGACGCGATGCTCGAGCCGTTCGCCGGCACCTACGACGTGGTCGCCGGCATCGAGGCGAGGGGTTTCCTGCTGGCCGGCGCCGCAGCCATCGCTGCGGGCGTGGGTCTGGTGCCGATCCGCAAGGCGGGCAAGCTGCCGCGCCCGGCCGCATCCGTCGACTACGCGCTCGAGTACGGCACCGCCACGATCGAGATGCACGACGACATCGCCCCGGGAACGCGTGTGCTCCTGCTGGACGACGTTCTCGCCACGGGTGGCACGATCGCCGCGGCGCGCGACTTGGTCGAGCGGATCGGATGCTCGGTGGCCGGCGTGGCCGTGCTCATGGAGCTCGACGCACTGGGCGGCCGCTCGGTGGCCGGACACGACGACCTGCACTCGGTCTTCCACGCCTGAGCGCGTGCCGGACCGGCGTGGGCGTCGCCGCGCGTGATCACGCGGCGTAGACGATGCTGCGGAACAGCAGATAGCCGACGACGATGACGGCACTGCCGGCGGCCGGCGCCCACGATGACGGTCGTTGCCGGATGTAGCCGGTCACGAGCCCGGCCAGCGTGATCCCCCACCCGAGGATCAGGGCTCCGGTGAGCACCCAGCGCGCGGCCTGCACGGTCGGGAAGCACTCCGCGCAGTCGATCTGGGAGAACGCGTCCCAGAAGGCGATCAGCAGGACGAGCCCGGTCACGACGCCCTGCAGGAGTGCGAGGCCGAGGGCGGGCGCGACGACGCGGATATCGCGGGATCCGTCGGTCTGCGTCATGGTGCCGAGTATGGGCCCTTGTATCCGGCGCGCACAGCATCCATGCCTCGCGTGGCTGGGGGGGCTCGTGTGACCTCTTCGGTGACGCTCGATGTCGTCCTATGGTCGGTGCATGGATGCCGTCTCGCCCGCCGTGCCCGCGTGGCTCCGTGTCGTGGTTTGGTCACTCGCTCTCGAACTCGCCGTGCTCGGCGTCGCGCTCGCCCTGGCCGCTGCGAGTTGGTGGCCGCTGGTCGCCCTCCTCGGGCTTGCGGTCCCGCTCCTCCCGATCCCGAGACGCACGGCTACGGATCGCTGACGCGCCTGGGTCCTCGCTGACGCGCCTCGGTGCTCGCTGACGCGCGCGGTTCCGTGCCGCCGCGTGGGCGCGGAGTGGCCGTGTGCACGCCGAGTACCCGCGCGGTCCCCGAGAAACCGCGTCCGCGCGAGGCCCGTAGCGACTCGGGCTCAGAACGGCGGGGGTGGCCCCGCGGATGGAGGGTCGGGCTCGGGTGACACGAACTCGGGGACGAAGTGCACGCTCGGCGACGGCGGTTCGTCGATGTAGGTGTAGCCGAGCGGTGAGGTCCACGCGAGGACGCCCGCGTGGACCTGTCTCACGCGCCAGCCGGTGAACTGCTTCATCGAGTGGTGGCGTTGGCACAGTCCCTCGAGGTTCTCGAGCATGGTGCGCCCGCCCAGGGCGTGGTCGTGCGTGTGGTCGTGCTCGTGGCGGATGGCGGGCACGCGGCATCCGGGGAACCGGCAGTGCGCGTCGCGAGCGCGCAGCCGGCGTCGAAGATCGGGTGTGGGCTGATAGCGGTCGGTGGCGAGTACCTGGCCCGACGCAGGATGGGTCAGCAGGCGGTCCCAGCCCGGGGCGGCGCCGGCGAGCAGTCGTGCGGTCTCGGCGTCGATCGGTGCACGTCCGGCGAGGTCGGCCGGATGCTCGGATGCGTGCAGCAGAGTGAGCGCGGGCACGACGACCTGCACGTGGGCGCGGATGGCGCCGAGGGCGCCGGGTTGGTCGTCGCCCGCGGTGGGATCGGCCGTCGGCGCCGCGCTCAGGAGGAGGTCGGTGAAGACATCCGCACGCACCTGATCCATCGTGCGCGCGTCTGACGCCACGATCTCGTCTGTTGCGTCGCCGCTCGTGCGCCGTCGTTGCGCGGCGGCTCCGCGGGCGTCGTGGATGACGGTGGCCATTCGGGTGAGGCGGTCGTGGATGGCGTCGCCCAGCAGCAGGGGGATGGTGGCGGTCAGCTCGCACATCCCGTCGTCGAGGGGCTGAACGGTGACGGCCCGCATCTCGGCCGCATCGCGGTGGCGCTCCGTGAGGGTGCGCGGATGCAGTCGCTCGGCGATCATCTGCACACTCGTGCGGACCCGGCCCGCGGTGTCTTCCTCGCACCGCACGAGCGCGTGCTGCTCGAACTCTGCGCGCGTGTGCGTGGGCAGGCCGCCGCCGCTCTCGCTGATCACGCGGACATGTGCCTGCGTGATCTGCCCCGCCTCCCATGCGTCGACGGTGGCCGGATAGCTCGTCACGAGATCGGCGGCCTCGACCATCCGACGCTGCATCGTGCGGTCGGAGATCCGCAGCGGAACGGCCAGTTCGCTTGCGATCGCGCGGTGGGCCATGTCGGCGCCGCGCGCGGACCGACTCTGCCCGTCGCTCATCCGGCACGCGAGCTCCTCCGCGCGCGCGAGTGCGCGCACCAGACGTGCCTGCGCTGCGGCGAGGTCTGCCTGCGCCGCATCCACCTGGTGTGCGATGGATGCGAGCGCCGCTGCATCCGCGTCGGAGAGACCGACGACGCTCGCAACCTTCGAAGACATGTTCTAAGAATAGGAGGGGCCTCGGACATCGCCGCCCAGATCGCGAGCGCGGATCTCGTCTCGCGCGGCCGACTCGACGACGGACGCTTGCGGCGACATAGCGACCGCATTGCCACGACCTGTCTCGCAGGCTGCGCAGGCGCCAGGGCCGGACAATTGAGAATCGATCTCGGATCGTTGTCTCCGGGGCGGGCGTAGCCTGACGATGCGCACGGTTACATACGTGCGCATTGAGTTTTCTCAGGAGGTTCGCCATGTCCACCACCGCCCTCGCAGCCGTGCTCAACGGAGTCGACGAGTCGTTCGTCTTCGAAGACGTCGTGCTCCAGGATCCCCGTCCCGACGAACTGCTCGTCCGCATCGTCGCGGCCGGTCTGTGCCACACCGACCTCGCCGTGCAGCACGGCCACATCCCGAGCGCCTTCCCGCGCGTGCTCGGCCATGAAGGCGCAGGCATCGTGGAGCGCGTCGGCGCGGACGTGACCGACTTCGTCGAAGGCGACCACGTCGCCGTGTCGTTCGCTTCGTGCGGTCGCTGCGAGAACTGCCTCGCGGGACGACCCGCCTACTGCCTGCAGTTCATGCTCCTCAACATCGGCGGCGTGCGCGCCGACGGGACCGGCACGATGGCTCTCCCCGACGGCGGCGAGGTCGTCGGCAGCTTCTTCGGACAGTCGTCGTTCGCGACGCACGCCCTCGTCGCGGCGCGCAACGCGGTCAAGATCGACAAGGACGTCCCCCTCGAGCTCGTGGGTCCGCTCGGATGCGGCATCCAGACCGGCGCGGGCACCGTGCTCAACTCGCTCGGCGTCGGCGCGGGCGACGCGCTCGTGGTCAGCGGGACGGGCGCCGTCGGGCTGTCGGCGATCATGGCGGCCAAGGCCGCCGGCGCGACGACGATCGTCGCCGTCGACGTCCTCCCCGAGCGCCTCGAGGCGGCCAAGCGCCTCGGTGCCACGCACCTCGTGGACGGCAAGGCGGACGACGTCGTCGACCAGATCAAGGCGGCCACGGGTGGCATCGGAGCCGAGTACGCGCTCGACACCACGGCGATCCCTGCGGTCATCGGCAATCTCGTCGCCTCCGCGCGCTTCGGCGCGAAGGTCGCCACCGTCGGCGTTCCGAAGCCGGATGCGGTCGCGCCCGTCGGCCTGTTCTCCGGTTCCGGCGTGACGCTCGTCGGCGCCATCGAAGGCGACGCCGTGCCGCAGACCTTCATCCCGAAGCTGCTCGCCATGTACAAGGCGGGCGAGTTCCCGTTCGACACCCTTGTGACGACCTACCCGTTCGACGAGATCGAGAAGGCGATAGCCGACACGCAGTCCGGCGTGGCCGTCAAGGCCGTCCTGGTCATGCCCTGACCCGCTCCTGATCGGGGGCGATCGGTGTGCCCCACCGTCGCCCCCGGTCAGGGCAACGACGACCCGGACGAATCCACAGCCGCATCCCGCGGCGATCACGGGCGGGGCCGCCTCGGGCACAATTGTGTGTCGGTGGATCAGGAAGGCCCTCATGCCGCGTTCGTCCCGGAGCTACGGAGGAGTGACGCTCTCTCGCGTAGAGCTCGACAAGCTCGTTCCGGTGGAATGACCCGATGACGCGCCCGCAGCCGAGCAGAGGCCGCATCCTCCACCGCATCGTCAGGGCCGCCGTGCTGCTCAGCGCCGGCGCCGCCGTCGTGGTGCTGTTCTCGCTGATGACGGACGCGATCGAGGTGGAACAGGCGATACCGGTGAACATCGCGCTGGGCATCGCCGCCGGTCTCATCTCCAGCATCCGGTACTTCACGGTGCGGCTTCCCATCGCGATGGATCCCACCACGATCGAAGCGGGGAGCGAGACGTGGGGTCGCCTGCGCGGACTCACGGGCGACATCGGCTTCGCGCTCCTGGTCGGCGTCGCCGGGTGGATCGCCGTCTGGATCGTCCGCGCGCTCTCGCTGCAGCCCGACCAGTCCTCGGCCGGCGACGGGCTCGCGCTGTTCTTCATCGGCGCCGCCTGGTCGGCGGGATGGCTGCTGACCACCGTCGCGGTGTTCCTGGTGTGGATGCCGGCGGCCGCGTTCATCGGGATGCGGCGAGCCCGCCGTCGGGGTGCGACCCCGAGCAGCGGCTGGCGCATCCTCGCGTGGGCGCTCGTCGGCCTGGACATCGTCGTCCTCGTGATGATCGCGGATGCGGTCTTCGTTCCGAAGGAGCACGCCGGCCCCCTGGCGTGGTGGCAGATCGTTCTGTCGGTGCTCGCCGGGATCGTGGGCCTGCTGCTGATCCTGCTGGCGCTCGCCGCCGTGTCGTGGCGCTGGTGGCCGAAGAGGCGGCGGCGGGGCGGGAAGGCACCGACCGCGGTGGTCGCGCCTCCGCCCCGGCCCCACGAACCCGAGCGTTGAGCCGTCGCGTCGGTACCCACTGGCATGGTGGCGGCATGGTCACACCGTTCGAGTTCCGGCGCACACCCACGCCCGCCGACCTGAAGGCTTACAGGTCCCTGTCCGAAGAGGAACGTCTGCAGGCGCGACTCGCGCTCGCGGGTAAGCCGCAGGTCAACACGGCGGTCGCCGTCTCCGCCACCGCTCTCGTCGTGGCCACCATGGGCTTCGTCCCCCGGCTCACCGCAGGCTGGTCCCTGTCGAACCTGGTGTTCGTCCTGGTCTTCTGTTTCGCGGTCATCTCCTTCGCGGGGATGGCCGTCGTGTTCGCAGGCCTCGACCCGCAGCGCACACGTCGCGCCTGGCGGGAGGCCTTCGACTACGTCGACGCCCACCATCCTCCGAAGGCTCGGGATACGGATCCGAACAGGTCGCTTCTCACCCGGTGGTGGAGGCGCCTCGCATCGAAGAGCGCTCGCTGAACGACCGGCACGGCCGCCCGGCGACCAGCGCGGGGTGCTCAGTCGACGCGGCCGAACTCCTGCACGCCGACCACGTCCAGCAGCCGCAGCTTCTCCTCGTCGCTCGAACCGGGTTCCGCGGTGAGCACGAGGAGGGCCTGCGACTGGTCCTCGGTGAACAGCACCTGGCAGTCCACCTCGATCGGTCCGATCTCGGGGTGCACGAGCACTTTGTGATCGCTGAACCGGCGCGCCACTTCCTGCCTGTCCCAGAGCACGGCGAACTCTTCGCTGACCCCCAGCAGCTCGTCGACGAGCGCCTGGGCACGAGTTCCCTCGACGGCCAACACGGCGCGAAGCCCGGAAACGAGAGCGCGTGACTGCCGTCCGTGATCGTCGCGCGGATAGCGGGCACGTGCCGCATCCGGATGCGCGAACCAGCGGTAGGCCTCGTAGCGATCCCACCCCCTCGCCCCCGCGTGGTCGCCGAGCAATGCCGCGCCCATCCGGTTCTGCAGCAGCGTCTCGCCCAGCGACGAGATGATGACGGCGGGCGTATCGCCGAGGCGGTCGAACACGCGCTGCAGCGGGGGCGCCACGTGGTCGCGGGCCAGGATGCGGTCGGGAGCGTTGTGCCCGGCGACGCGGAAGAGATAGTCGCGCTCGTCCGCCGACAGCCGCATAGCCCGTGCGAGCGAGGCGAGCATCTGCGTGCTCGGTTGCGGGCCGCGCTGCTGTTCGAGGCGCGTGTAGTAGTCCGTGGACATCGCCGCGAGCTGCGCGACCTCCTCGCGGCGCAGGCCCCTCGCGCGTCGGCGCGGCCCCGTCGGCAGCCCCACGTCGCCGGGGCGCAGTTGTTCGCGACGTGCGCGGAGGAAATCGGCGAGGGCGACGCGATCCATGCGTCCATTGTGCGCGGCGCGCCGCATCCGGAACCAGGGACCCGCGATCCGCCCGTGACGCGGCACGGCTAGAGTGCCCCGCATGACCGACCGAGCGGTTCCCCACCTGCCCTCCCGCGACTTCGAGGCGACAGTCGCGTTCTACGGCGGCTTCGGATTCCGGCCCACGTACCGCGACAGCGGGTGGCTGATCCTGGAGCGCGGTGACCTTCAGCTCGAGTTCTTTCCTCACGCCGAGCTGGACCCGACGCGGAGCTCCTTCATGTGCGGCCTGCGCGTCGACGATCTCGACACGCTCTACGAGGCCATCCGGGCGAGCGGCGTCGCCGAGCGGACCGAGAGGCACCCGCGGCTGCACGCCCCGCTCCGTCAGCCGTGGGGGCGTCGCGTCGCGCACCTCATCGACCTCGACGGCACGCAGCTGAATCTCATCGAGAACGAGGTCTAGGCGAGCTCCACGCGCCGGAACAGACGCCACGAGCGTGCGCCGACCACGAATGCGACCGTCGCCACCACGGCGGGGACCATGAGCCACTCCGCGCCCCCCGACCAGCCGATGCCGATGCCATCCGGGTTCGAGAACGCGATGACGGGGACGAAGAGGAAGCGCGCCTGGGCGCTCATCGGCGCGGCCGCATCGACGACCGCCAGCATTCCTCCGGCGAACGCGAGGAAGATCACCCAGTACGTGAACAGAGCAGCCATGCCGGCAAGCACTCCGATCGACCACAGCGGCCTCAACTGCCCACCCTCGCCGTATCGTGCCGCCAGTGCGCGCGGCGAGCCGAGGTCGCCGAGTGCCGCCTCGAGGGGTCGCGGATCATCATCGATCTCCTCTCGCAACGAGCGCAGGATGCGGCGGCGTTCGGATGCGGGCACCACGGCTTCGAGGTGCCAGTCGACGCGCATCAGGTAGAGCGATGCGCGGAGCCCCGTCGAGCGCCGGGTGGATCGTGAACCGGTCATGCGCCTTCCCTTCCGGAGGTGAGTGCGAGATCGACGGCCGATGCCGTCTGCTCCCACTGCGCGCGGGCGTCGGCGAGCGCTGCCACGCCCGCAGCGGTGAGCGAGAAGTACTTCCGAGGCGGTCCGCTCGGCGATGGCTTGGAGGCCGTCGTCACCCAGCCGTCGCGCTCCATCCGGTTCAACACCGGGTAGACCAGACCCGTGCTCGCATCCAGGCCGAGCGCAGCGAGCCTCTCGACGAGTTCGTAGCCGTAGGACTCCCGCGCATCGATGAGGTGCAGCGTGAGCATCGGAAGCACCGCCCGTGTGAGCTGCGCATCCTGTCGAGCCTGTATCCGTGACACGCTAGTAGTGAAACACGAATAGCGGTCGTCCGCCATCCCGGTGAGCGGGGGAGCGGCGATCCCCCGATGATCGCTCCCTTCCCGGACGCGGGGATGCGGGCGACGCTTGCGGCATGGACATCACCGGAAACACCGTCTTCATCCCCGGCGCGACCAGCGGCATCGGACTGGCGCTCGCGGTCCGCCTACAGCAGGCGGGTAACACCGTCATCGTCGGCGGCCGGCGCCGGCAGCTCCTCGAGACGATCGCCGCAGAGCACCCCGGCATCGACACCGTCGAGATCGACACGGCGGATGCGGCATCCGTCTGCACCGCCGCCGCATCCGTCATCGAACGCCACCCCGCCCTGAACGTGCTCGTCACGATGGCGGGCATCATGCACGTCGAGGACTGGACGACGCCCGACGGCTTCCTCGCCTCGGCCGAGCAGACCGTCACCACCAACGTGCTCGGTCCCATCCGCCTCATCGCCGCCGTCATCGATCAGCTGCGCGCACAGCCGGCTTCGACGATCATCACGGTCTCGTCCGGCCTCGCCTTCGCGCCGCTCGCCGCGACCCCCAGCTACAACGCGTCGAAGGCGGCCATCCACATGCTCAGCGAGTCGCTGCGCCTGCAGCTGGCGGGAACGTCTGTCGCGGTGAAAGAGCTCGAACCGCCCTCCGTCGCGACCGATCTTCTGCCGGGTCAGCGCGACAGCGCATTCGCGATGCCCCTCGATGCGTTCGCCGATGAGGTCATGCGCCTGCTGCGCGATCAGCCCGATGCGCCGGAGATCCAGGTCGAGCGCGTCAAGTTCCTCCGGTACGGCGAGGCGCGCGGCGACTACGACCAGGTGGTCGCGACGCTCAACCGGTCCGACCCGCACGGCAAGGGGTGATGCCGCGACATGTGCACGGTCCCTGGTGCGGATGCGGCTGCCGTGACCGCGGGCGCAACACCTGCCCCGCCGATCGTGCATATGTCGCAGCACACCGCTGCGGCGAGCGGGGCGGATGGACCGTGTCGCTACCCGCGCGACGCGGTCTCGTCGCGCACGAGAGTTTCGTCACGTTCGGCTCGGGAGGAGACCGGGCGGGTGTCCGGGTTCGTCCGGGATGCGGCGGCGACCGCGGCGCGGGCAGGCCCGGACCGTACGCTCGGGCCAGAGCCCGAGGAGCACAGTGATCAGATTCACCGACTTCATGCCCGTACCTGCGCCCGAGCGCACGAAGGTGAAGTTCAACATCCGTGCGGGGGTCGGCGGCGCGGCCGCCTACGACCTGCTGATGGCCGACGACCCCGAGCCCTGGCTGTCGATGACGAGGTACCGCTCCCGGCAGCAGAACAACAATATGGGCCGCGCGGAATATGTCCTTGCGTTCGCGCAGTACTACCCCTACGGGCCCGAGTACTTCATGTTCGGCGGCTTCTTCCGCGTCGCACCGACCGTTCCCGAGACGCTGGGGGACGACGGCTATCTGCTCACCCCGCTCGACCGGTACTCGGAGTACGTCAAGCGCCTCATCGTGAAGCTGAACGAGCCCATCGGTCGCAACCTCTACCTCCGCTCCTACGACAACCTGCAGGCGGGTCCGCTCGCCCCCGAGGTGTACGAGCTGGCCCCGGATGTGAAGCTCGGCGCCTTCCCCGGGTATCAGAACGTGCGGCTGCGGCACCGGGATCTGCAGCGCATCATCGCGAACGACGAGCCGAGCTGGAAGGACGCCCTCTCCAGCGTCAAGGGCGTCTACGTCATCACCGATCTCAGCGATGGGCGCCTCTACGTCGGCTCGGCGTCGGGCGAGGCGAACGGTCTCTGGCAGCGGTGGGCGGGCTACGCGCACCTTGCCAACCTCTCCGGCGGCAACCGGGATCTCGAGCTGCTCAAGCTCACGCGCGGCGACGGTCACATCGTCGAGCACTTCCAGTACTCGATCCTCGAGATCTTCGACCCCAAGACCCGCGCGGAGACCATCCTGCAGCGCGAGTCGTTCTGGAAGCTCGCCCTCGACAGCCGCGCTCACGGGCTCAACGCCAACTGAGCCGGCGCCTGTGGCGCCCGGCCCGATGTCCGGATTCGTCCGGGAGTGGTCTTCCCGGGCGGGCAGGGCCCTCCGCTGCACCTAGCGTCGAGGCGTCATGACGCACGGCGAGAGGACACGGGCATGCCGGACGGGAACGTCGACTGGGACTTCTGGGCGCAGATCGCGACGGTGATCGCGGCGTTCGCCGTGCCGATCGCTGTGCTCGCCCTCGTCCTCGAGATGCGCCGGACCGCGGTCGCCCAGGCGGCACGCGTGGTCGCGTGGACCGTGGTGCCGCACGACCGCATCCGCTCTGCCGGGGTGCGCGGGATCGTCATCGTGAACGAGTCCGAACAGGTCGCCCGCGACGTGCGCATCGACGTGCACGCGGAGGGATCGGATGCGGTGACGGCCGTCTACCCGATCGTTCCGCCCGGAGCGCACTTCCTCACCCTGCAGGAGCGTCAGGCGGCGGATCCCGATGCGGAGGCACCGTGGGTCGGCGAGGGCAACGACTACGTGCTGCTGCCCGTGAACCAGAAGGACGGCGCGCTCACCATCAGCCTTCGTCACGCGCAGACCTCTCCCGGCGACGAGATGCGCCAGTACGAACTCCTGCCGTGGACCCAGGCGGGCGCGCGGTCGGACTCGAGCTTCGCCGCAGAGGTCTTCGAGTACTCGCTCGGGAACACGCGCTGGCGCCGTCGGTCGGACCTCAGCATCCGTCGCCGCCGCCCGGCGCGAACCCGGGCGTGGCAGCTGTGGCGTCCGCGCCTCACGGGGCAGCCGGACGTGGGCGAGCGCCGGTTCCCGGAAGTCTCGCTCAACAGCGAACAGGCGAGGCTCGTGATCGCCGACACGGAGGACACGTACCAGCAGTCCCGCACGCTGATGGATGCGGTGGGCCGGCGCCTCGCCGGCGGCATCGATCCGGCCGCGTCGAAGCCGGTGACCGACCCTCGGTTGCGAGGTGCCGGCATCGTCGAGATGCGCCGGACGCGCGAGTCGACGCGGCAGGGGGAGGTCGGTCGCGGTGCCCTGGCGTTCGAGTTCTCCTACGCGCCCGCGGGAGGGGAGGCTGTCGCCGCCTACTCGTTCGGTGCGTCGCAGTACGGCGACGTGCCCGCCTGGTTCGGCCGCAAGACCGCGAAGGGGGCCGAGTCCGTGTCGTTCAAGAAGCGCGGGTGGTATCCGAAACGCCGCAAGGCCTCCGATTGGCCCGCGGACGGTGCGGAGCTCGCCGCAGCCATCGTCGACGCGATCGTGGAGGACCTGCGCGAGCACGCTCCCTCGTTGGACGCGGCCGCATCCGCTGACGCTCGCTGATGGACTCCCTCTACCGCCCGCATCCGTCGTGGCTGCCGGCGACCTACCTGCTCCTGGCGACGATCGGGCTCATCGTCTGCCCGCTGTCCGTCATGGGACGGGTGGACGAGGCGACCATCCTGCTCGTCGGCTTCGTCTACGTCCCCCTCGGCTGGGCGGCGATCACGGTCGCCGCGGCCGTGCGGATCCGGCCGCGGGTGCGATTCGACGCGCGGCGATGGGTGGGGCTGCTTGCGCTTCCCGCCTGGGGATGGTCCTGGGTGTGGACGAGGTTCATGCGTATCGTGGCCACACACTTCCTGCGCACCGTCATCATCACGTCGCTGATCGTGTGTGCCGGGGTGATCATCGGACTGCTCGCGGGCGGAGTCAGCGGATGGATCGTCCTCGTGGTGGGCGTCCTCGCGCTCGGAGTGCAGATCGGCGGTGTGCGCTGGGCCAACGGGTACACGTCGGGCTACACCGGGGGCGTGAGCGTGTTCGCGCTCGCGGCGGCCGGCATGTTCGTCGTCGGATGCCTCGGCTGGGTGTTCGCGCTGGCCGCCGGCGTGTTCTTCCTCGCCCTTCCGGCGTTGCTCGCGTGGTTCGTCCTCGGCGTGCTGGGTGCACCGGTGTGGCTCGTGATCACGGCGATCGCGGTCGCGCTCGCGAGCTTCGTCGTGCCCTTCATCCTCGAGCTGCGGCGCTGAGTCGTCCCCGCTGCGGGCGGAGCGCGCGGGGACGTCTGCACGACCCCTCGCTCGGAGGGCGCCCCGGCAGCCCCGCACGTTCACATCCGCACCCTGCGTCGTGCAGATGTCGCGCCGGTCGGCGACCTCCGTCGACCGCGTGCGTCAGCTGCCGCGGTAGGTGGAGTACGCGAACGGGCTCAGCAGCAGCGGCACGTGGTAGTGCGGTCTATCGGCGACCGTGAAGGTGACTGTCGCGAGGGGATAGAAGGTGTCGACGCCGCGGTCGGCGAAGTATGCGCCGGTCGCGAAGGTCAGCGCGTACATGCCGGCCTCGAGAAGATCCGGTCCGAGGGCGAGCCGGCCGTCCGCATCCGTGAATCCCTCAGCGACGCTCTCGATCGCACCCCCCTCGTGATGACGGTGCAGGGTGACCGCGACGTTCGGCGCCGGCGTGCCGGCGGTCGCGTCCAGGATGTGGGTGGTCAGGTGGCTCACTCCGCCTCCTCCGGTTCGATCTCGTCGGCGACGATCGCCGAGTCCAGGCGCAGCAGCGCGATCTCGGCGAGCTGGGCGGTCGCCTCGCGGGCCTCGGTGTCGTCGTCGTTGTCGAGTCTGCGGTGCAGCTCGGCGAGCATCTCCTGGGGGCTGCGACCCGCGGCGCGGATGAGGAAGACGCGACCGAAGCGCTCCTCATAGGCCCGGTTGCCCGCGGAGATCGCGGCGGCCACATCGTCCGCCGCGGTCGACATCGCAGCCTGCTCCTTCCGAGACGCGTCGGCCTCGGCCCCCGACCCCGTCGGCTTCTCGCCGATCCGCGGATGGTGGGCGAGGGCCGCATCCAGGTCGGCGCGCGACCACACCCCGGCGAGGTCGCCGGCGTAGGAGCGGAGGGCCTCGATCGAGGCGAAGGGGCGCGCGGTGACGATCGCGTCGACCCAGCCGGGCACCGCCGCCCACACCGACACGACCAGCGACGCCTCGGCGGCGTCGAGGGCGTTGAACTCGTCCAGTTGCATGCGCGCCACCCTACCCAGCCCGTATTGCCGTCGCGTGACCCGCCGGGGATGTGAGCCCGGAATGTTGGTAACAGTTACATTTGCGAAACGTGGAGCACTTAGCGTTGTCGGCATGACGACCCCCGCACCCGCCGTCATCGCGGCGCGACGTGTGTTCCTGGACGGGGCCTTCCGCCCCGCGACCGTGACCGTGACCGACGGGCGCATCAGCGCGATCGGGGACTTCGACCCGGATGCGGAACGCGCGCTGCCGGACGACCTCGTGCTGCTGCCGGGTCTCGTCGACTCGCACGTGCACCTGAACGACCCGGGTCGTGCGAGCTGGGAGGGGTTCGACACGGGGACGACGGCCGCAGCCGCAGGTGGGGTCACGACCGTGCTCGACATGCCTCTCAACAGCATTCCGGTCACCACGACTCCGGAGGCTCTGGCGGAGAAGCGGGCTGCCGCGAGCGGGCGCATCGCCGTCGATGTGGGTTACTGGGGCGGCGCCGTGCCGGAGAACATCGGCCGCCTGAGGGAGCTCGCCGACGCGGGCGTCGTCGGGTTCAAGTGCTTCCTCTCGCCGTCGGGCATCGACGAGTTCGGACACCTCAGCGCCGGACAGCTCGATGAGGTGCTCACCGAGCTCGCCGCCTTCGACGGACTGCTCATCGTCCACGCCGAGCATCCCGCCCACCTGCACGCCGACGGCGCTCTCGGTGTGCACTACGCGGACTTCCTCGCCTCCCGCCCGCCCGCCAGCGAGCGGGCAGCGATCCGGCTCGTGATCGAGACCGCCCGGCGCACGGGGGCGCGCGTGCACATCGTGCACGTCTCCGACGGTGCGGCGCTCGACGACGTGCGGGCGGCCAAAGCCGAGGGCGTGCGGATCACGGTCGAGACGTGCCCGCACTACCTGACCCTGGATGCGGCATCCGTTCCCGACGGCGCCGCATCCTTCAAGTGCTGCCCGCCGATCCGCGACCTCGCCAATCAGGACCTGCTCTGGCAGGGCGTTCTCGACGGCACGATCGACGCGATCGTCAGCGACCACTCGCCCGCGACCCCGGAGCTCAAGGGCGAGCCGGACTTCGGCCTCGCGTGGGGCGGGATCTCGGGCCTGCAGACGGGGCTGTCGAGCGTGCACACCAGAGCGCGCGAGCGCGGCATCCCGCTCGAGGCGTTCCTGCCGCTCATGACGACGGGGCCGGCGCGTGTCGGCGGACTCGGCTCCCGCGGCACCATCGCGGTCGGCGAACCCGCCCATCTGACCGTCTTCGCACCCGACGAGACGTTCACGGTGGATGCGGCGGCCCTCGAGTACCGCAATCCGCTCTCGCCGTGGGACGGTGCGAGCCTCACGGGCGTCGTCGCCGAGACATGGCTGCACGGCAAGCCGGTGTACCGTCGCGGCGAGGGTCTGCTCGCGCGCGCCGGACGCGAGCTGATCGCGGCAATCGACGAGGAGCGCCAGTGAGAACACCCATCCTGCAGCCGGGCGTCGGCGACGTCACGGGCGAGCACTATCTTCCCGCCGCCGTCGAGAACGTCTTCTGGGGCCGGCTGCCCTGCGCGACCGACGCGCCCGTGCTTCGGATCGAGCCCGGTGCCACCGTCACCGTCGACACCGTCAGCCACGAGGGGATCCTCGAGGATCAGGGCAAGGACCCCCGCGCGTTCTTCGGCGCGCACGGCGTCGCTGCCGAGCAGGTGCTCGAGGATGCGGTGGCGATCGCCGCATCCCTCTCGCGCGACGTGATGGCCGACGGTCCCCACGTGGTGACCGGGCCCATCCACGTCGCCGGCGCCCAGCCGGGCGATCTGCTGCAGATCACCGTCGTGAGACTCGAGCCGCGGGTGCCCTACGGCGTGATCAGCAACCGTCACGGCAAGGGCGCGCTCGTGGGCGAGCTGCCCCGCGGCGAGCACAACGTGAGCGTGTTCACCCCCGTCGTGGAGCAGGACGGCGCGCTCGTGGGCGCGTTGCCTCTCGTCGAGGGCGGACCGACGGCCGTGACCTTCCCGCTCGCACCGTTCCTCGGCACGATGGGAGTGGCCGTCGCCGGCTCCGACCGCCCGCACTCCGTGCCGCCCGGCGCGCACGGCGGCAACATCGACATCAAGCTGCTGACCGAGGGCGCGGTGCTGTACCTGCCGGTGCAGGTACAGGGCGCGCTCGCGTACGTCGGCGATCCGCACTTCGCCCAGGGCGACGGCGAGGTCGCACTCACCGCGCTCGAGGCGTCGCTGCGGGCCACGTTGCGGTTCGACGTCGTGCCGCGCGCGGTCGCGCTGGCGGAGTTCGGCGAGCTTCTCGGCCCGCTCGTGCGCACCGACGAGTACCTCGTTCCGACGGGGCTCGACCCCGACCTCGGCGAGGCGATGCGCCGCTGCGTGCGCGCGGCTCTCACCCTGCTCCAGGCGCGGTACGGCATGGCCGAGCACCTCGCCTACGCGTACCTCTCGGCCGCCACCGACTTCGACATCTCGCAGGTGGTCGACATCGTGTGCGGTGTGCACGCCCGCATCCGGGAGGCGGACTTCGCGGGTACGACCTCCGCGACGGATGCGGAGGGCCGGGCATGAGCGAGATCCCCGCCGACCTCCGGGCCGCCTTCGACCGCTACGAGCGTGCGATCGGTGACAACGACCTCGCGGTGCTCGACGAGATGTTCGCGCCCGGCGATGAGACGCTGCGCGGGGATGCGGCGGGGCTGCTCGTCGGTCACGACGTGATCAGCGCCTTCCGCGGTGTGCGCGGCGGAGTCGCGCCGCGCACGATCCAGCGCATCGAGTACCGCCCGCTCGCCGACGACCTCGCCCTGCTCGTCTCGGTGTCGCGGTTCACGGGGGGCGGCACGGGGCTGCAGACCCAGCTGTGGCGCCGCGGCGAGGGCGGATGGGTCATCGAGGCAGCCCACGTGACGGGCAAGGCGCAGGCGCTCGACCGGTCGGTCTGGCGCACGGTCGGCGACCCGCTGTGGCAGGGCGCATGGGAGGGACCGCTTGAGGGCCTCAACGTCGCGGTCAAAGACCTCTTCGCCATCAAGGGATACCGCATCGGCGCGGGCAACCCGACCTTCCTCGAGACCGCGAGACCCGAGCCCACCACGGCTCCCGCCGTCGCCGATCTGCTGCGCGGTGGGGCGTCGCTGCGCGGCATCGCGCGCACCGACGAGTTCGCCTACTCGATCGCGGGCGACAACGCGCACTACGGCACCCCTCCCAACGGTGCGCTCCCGGGCGCGCTTCCGGGCGGATCGTCGAGTGGACCCGCATCAGCCGTCGCGACAGGGCAGGCGGAGGTGGGACTCGCCACCGACACCGCGGGGTCGGTGCGCGTGCCCGCCTCGTACCAGGGCCTGTGGGGCCTGCGCACGACCCACAACCTCGTGCCGCGGCAGGGGATGCTGCCCCTCGCGCAGTCCTTCGACACGATCGGCTGGCTCACGCGCGACGGCAACACCCTCCAGCGAGTGGTCGACTGGTGCCTGAGCTACGACGGCTCGGAGTCGACCGAGAGTGTCTTCGGCGAATCCGCGGGCGACCTGCCCTGGCGCTTTGTCATCCCCGAGGACGTGCTGACCCACGTCGAGCCCGACACCCGCGCGGCATTCGACGCCTACGTGGAGCGGCTCGCCGCATCCGAGAGCGCGCCCGAGATCGAGACGGTCTCGATCGGCGATCTCGACGAGTACTTCGAACCGTTCCGGACCGTGCAGGCGGCGGAGGCATGGCGCAACAACCGCGAGTGGCTCCGCGCGCACCCCGGTTCCACGGGGGCGGCGGTCGCCGATCGGTTCCGCATCGCCAGCGAGGTCACCGCCGACGCGGAGCGCGCCGCGCGAGAGGCGCTGGAGCCGCTCCGCGAGCGGGTGCAGTCCCTCCTGCAGAGCGCGGTGCTGCTGCTGCCCACGGTGCCCGGCCCCGCGCCCATGCGCACCTCCGACCCCGCGAAGGTGGATGCGGTGCGCCAGGCGACGCTGCGCATGACGACGCCCGCGGCCGTCGCCGGCACCCCCGCCCTCTCGATCCCGCTGCTCACCGTCCGCTCGCAACTCGGCCCCGCACCCGTCGGGGTCTGCCTCGTCTCGCGCAGCGGCACCGACATCGCCCTCGTCCGCCTCGGACGCCGCCTCGCCGCGCTCTGACCGCGATCCCCAGGAAGCACTCATGACCGACACCCTCCCGATCGACCCGCCCGCCCGCCTGCTCATGGGGCCGGGCCCCATCTCCGCCTATCCGTCGGTGCTGCGCGCCATGTCGGCCCCGCTCGTGGGCCAGTACGACCCGTTCATGACCCACACGATGAACGAGACGCAGGAGCTGTACCGGCAGGTGTGGGCCACCGAGAACGAGGCGACCCTGCTCGTCGACGGCACGTCCCGCGCCGGTATCGAGGCCGCGATCGTCAGCCTCGTACGTCCCGGCGACCGTGTGCTCGTGCCGGTGTTCGGACGCTTCGGGCACCTGCTCGCCGAGATCGCCGAACGCGCGCTCGCAGAGGTGCACACGATCGAGACCGAGTGGGGTCAGGTGTTCACCCCCGCGGAGATCGAAGAGGCCGTCGTCCGCGTCAAGCCGACGCTCCTCGCGCTCGTGCAGGGCGACACCTCGACCACCATGCTGCAGCCCCTGGAGGAGATCGGCGAGATCTGCCGCGCGCACGGGGTGCTCTTCTACTCCGATGCCACCGCATCCTTGGGCGGCAACGCGTTCGAGGCCGATGCCTGGGGACTGGATGCGGCGACCGCCGGCCTGCAGAAGTGCCTGGGCGGCCCGAGCGGCTCCGCCCCCATAACGCTGAGTGAGCGCGCCGTCGAGGTCATCCGATCCCGCAAGCGGATCGAGGCCGGCATCCGCGAGGCGGGCGATGAGGACGCGCCCGATTTCGTCCGCTCCAACTACTTCGACCTCGGCATGATCCTCGACTACTGGGGTCCGCGCCGGCTCAACCACCACACCGAGGCGACGAGCATGCTCTACGGCGCCCGCGAGTGCGCGCGCCTGCTGCTCCTCGAGGGCCGCGACGCGGTGATCGCCCGGCACGAGCTCGCCGGCCGCGCGATGCTCGCCGGCGTCGAGGCGCTCGGCCTCGCCGTCTTCGGAGACGTCGCGCACAAGATGAGCAACGTCGTGGCCGTGTACATCCCCGAGGGTGTGCCCGGCGATGCGGCACGCACGGCGATGCTCGAGGATTTCGGCATCGAGATCGGCACGTCGTTCGGCCCGCTGCACGGCAAGGTGTGGCGCATCGGCACGATGGGCTACAACGCCCGCAAGGACACGGTGCTCACGACCTTGGCCGCTCTCGAGGCGGTGCTGCGCCGCCACGGCGTCGCCGTTCCCGCCGGCGGCGGCGTGGAGGCCGCATCCGACGTCTTCGCGGGGCGCGCATGATGTTGGAGGTCTCGCCCGACCGCATCGCGGCCGCCGCGCGGCGCGTGATGGCGAGGTGCGACGAGCTCGCGCGCGTCACGGCGACCCCGGGCCGCATCGAGCGGGTCTACCTCTCTCCCGAGCACGCGCGCGTCAACCGTCTCGCGGCGGAGTGGATGCGCGAGCTTGGCATGCGCACGCGACAGGATGCGGCGGGCAACCAGATCGGCCGACTCGATCGCGTCGTCGGCGACACACTCGATCCCGACGCGCCCGCGCTGATCATCGGCTCGCACCTGGACACCGTGCTGGACGCGGGACGCTTCGACGGGATCGTGGGCGTGCTGATGGGGCTCGAGATCGCACGGCTCCTGCGGACGCCGGTCGGCGACGGGCGCTTCGGCGTCGCGCTCCCGTTCGCGCTGGAGGTCGTCGCGTTCTCGGACGAGGAGGGCACGCGGTTCGGCAAGGCCCTGCTCGGCTCCTCGGCGGTCGCGGGACTGTGGGACGAGGACTGGTGGGCGCTGACGGATGCCGAAGGCACAAGCCTGCGGCAGGCGTTCCTCGAGTTCGGGCTCGACCCGGCGCGCATCGGCGAGGCCGCCCGACGACCCGACGAACTCGTCGGGTATCTCGAAGCGCACATCGAGCAGGGGCCGGAACTCGACCGGCGCGGTGAGCCGCTCGCGGTCGTCTCCTCGATCGCCTCCGCACGCCGCTTCCAGCTCGTCGTCGAGGGGGAGGCCCGCCACGCCGGCGGCACGCCGTACGACATGCGCCGCGACGCGCTGCTGGGTGCGAGCGAGGCGGCGCTCGCGGTCGAGCGCATCTGCCGCGACGAGCACCACATCATCGGCACCGTGGGCCAGCTCGAGGCGTACCCGGGTGCGGTCAACGTCGTGCCCGGTGAAGCGCGCTTCTCCCTCGACCTCCGCGGCGAGTTCGACGAGACCCGCGACCACGTGTGGGACGAGCTCTCCCGCGAGCTCGACGCGATCATGGGTCGCCGCGGGCTGCGCTGGAGCTCACGCGAAGTGCACAGCGCCGCCGCCGTCATGTGCGCGCCGTTGCTGCAGGACGTCGTGCGCGAGGGCATCGGCGCCGCGGACGCGCCGGGCGGCGAAGACCCCGCCGTGATCTTCAGCCGCGCCGGCCACGACGCGATGTCGATCGGGGCGATCACCGACGTCGGGATGCTGTTCCTGCGCAACCCCGACGGCATCAGCCACCATCCGGGCGAGTCGGTGTCGGCGCCGGATGTGGCTCTCGGCATCCGTGCCCTCGCCGAGTCGGTGCTGGCGCTCGCCGCCGACGTCCGCGTGCGCTGACGGCGGCGTGGGGGGCTGCGGCACTGCCGCGCCCGCATCCGCGACACTTTTCCGCATCCGTGGTGGCTGTCCCGCCCGCGTCCGCCACACTTTTCCGCATCCGCGACAGTCTTCGACAGGTGCATCTGCGCATTTGTGTCGCACCTGCGCACCTGCGTCGCAGTTCGAAACGGAAGCTCGCCGGGCAGTTCGGCACGAGACCGCGCCGGGAGCGTCGCAGGGGCCTGCGCCGAGGCGCCGGGCCGGGGGATCAGCGGGGGCGCGGAACGCTCGTGACGAAGAGGGCGACGACGCGCTCCTCGCCGACGAGACGCCAGCGGTCGCGGGCGCCCGCGGGGAAGCGGATGAAGTCGCCCGGCTCGAGCGCGTAGGTGCCGGCGCCGAGCACGTCCACCTCGAGGCGCCCTGAGACCAGATACAGGCCGCTCTCGCCCGGCGACTCGAACCACTCGGCGATGTACTCGTCGGGGCCGAACGCGTACTCGACGACCTCGAGGGCCGAGCTCTCGCGCAGTAGCAGCGCGCGTCCGAGTGCGGCATCGTCACGCTCGGCGACGGGGATGCGGCGTCCCTGGCCGGCGCGGACGACGTCGACCTCGTCGACGCCCACAGCCGGCAGCAGGTCGCCGGGTCGCACCCCGAGCGCGCGGGCGAGGCGGTAGACGGACGCCATCGACGGCGCGCTCGCGCCGCGTTCGATCTGGCTCAGGAACGGCTGGCTCATCCCCGCCGCGGCGGCCAGCTCGCGCGTCGAGAGTCCGGCCGCATCCCGGAGTCGCCGGATCTCGGCGCCGACGACCGAGCCGAGGTCGGCATCGAGGGAGGGATCGCTCAATTTACGCTCCGGAAACGTCTGCCGAATGCTCTCGTCATCGCATCCATCGATTATGAATGCTGTCAGTTATCACCGAGGATGTCTCCCTCAGTTTAGAAGAGCACGGAGAGCCCATGAGCGCATCGGCCGAGATCGAGCGGATCGTACGGGGCCTGCCCAAGGTCAGCCTGCACTGCCATCTCATCGGCTCGGTGCAGGCGACGACGCTCGTGGAACTGGCGGCCAAGCACGGCGTCGCGCTCGACGGCGGACGCACCGCCGAGAACCTCTTCGACCACGCCAGCTACGAGGACCTCGACGAGTTCCTGCGCGTGCTGGATGTGGCGGGCTCCGTCATCCGCGACGTCGACGACTTCCATCGCGTCACCTACGAGTCGCTGACCGCGGGAGGCGCCGCACACAACGTGCTCTACCGCGAGATCTTCCTCAGCCCCCCCGGCCATCCCGGCATCGGGTACCGCACGATCATCGACGGCGTCCGGGCCGGGATGCGCGACGCCGAGACCGACACCGGCATCCGCAGCAACCTCATCGTCGGCCTCAACCGCAACGACACTCCGGGCGCCGCCACCGAACTTGTCGAGACGATGATCGCGAACCCCTACGACGAGGTCATCGGGATCGGGCTCGACTACTCCGAGATGATCGGACCGCCTGAGAAGTTCTGGAAGGCCTTCCGGCTCGCCGGCGAGGCCGGTCTGCAGCGCACCGCGCACTCCGAATCGGGGCCGCCGCACAACATCGAGACCATCCTCGACCTGCTCGGGTGCAGCCGCGTCGACCACGGCTACCACGTCGTCGACGACCCCGACATCACACGCCGGTGCGTCGAGGAGCGCATCCCGTTCACCTGCACCCCCGTCTCCAGCGACATCGGCCGCTACTCCGGCAGCGGCGACGGCAGCCACCTCCGCATCAAGCAGATGGTGGATGCGGGGCTGCTCGTGACCATCGACTCCGACGACCCGCCGATGTTCGGCACCGACCCCACCCACGACTACCGCGCGCTCGCCCACGCGCTCGGGTACGGCCTCGACACCCTCGCCTCCTTCACCGCCAACGCGATCGAGGCGAGCTGGCTCGATGCGGACAGCAAGCGCGACCTGCAGCAGCGCGCCGACCGCATGGTCGCCGACCTCGCCGCGCCGCTCGTGAAGACCCCCTGACCCACCCATCCACCACCAGGAGCCCCCATGTCACGCAGCCACCGATCCCGCCTGGGAGTCGCCCTCGCCGGGCTCGTCGTCTCGGCCGCCGCCCTCACCGCCTGCGCCGGCGGGTCGGGTGAGCCGGCCGCATCCGGATCGTCCGACGGAGCCGGTCTCGGCGACGTCACCCTTCAGCTCAGCTGGATCCTCAACGAGGAGTTCGCCGGCGAGTACTTCGCCGACTCGAAGGGCTATTACGAGGAAGCGGGCCTCGGAAAGGTGCAGCTGATCCCCGGCCCCTCGACCGGTGTCGCGGAGCTGCTCAGCGGCACGACCGACATCGCGATCAACGACGCCGTGTCGGCCGGCACCGCGGTGGCCACCGAGGGTGCGCCCATCAAGATCATCGGCGCGACGCTGCAGAAGAACCCCTTCACCATCCTGTCGCTGGCCGACGGCGGCAACATCACGAAGCCTTCGGACATGATCGGCAAGCGCATCGGCGTACAGGACTCCAACCGCGCGCTCTTCTCGGCGCTGCTCGCCGCGAACGACATCGACCCCTCCCAGGTCGACATCGTCCCCGTGCAGTACGACCCGGCGCCACTGACCAACGGCGAGGTCGACGGCTTCACGGCCTACCTCACGAACGAGGCGATCACGGTCGAGATGGCGGGATTCAAGACCGCCAACCTGCCGCTCGCCGAGAACGGCCTGCCCTTCGTCGCCGAGACGTTCTCGGTGACCGACGACACCCTCAAGAACCGGCGCGACATGCTGAAGGCGTTCCTCGTGGCCGAGATCCGGGGGTGGACCGACGCTCTCGCCGACCCCGACGAGGGCGCGCGTCTCGCGAAGGACGTCTACGGTGCCGACCTGAACCTCGATCCCGCCAAGACGATCGCCGGCCTGCTGGCCACCAACGCGCTCATCACCACGGACGAGACCGCCCAGAACGGCCTGTTCACCATCTCCGACGCCCTGCAGAAGCAGACGATCGCCAGCCTCGCCGGTGCCGGCATCACGCTGGAGGCGTCCGACCTGTTCGACATGAGCCTGCTCGACGAGGTCTACCAGGAGAACCCTGACCTCATCGCGTACGCCGGCTGAGCCATCCATGGCGCCGCCCCGCATCCCGCGTCGGATGCGGGGCGGCGCCGTGTGTGGGGTGCCATGGGGTGTGCCGTGTGCCGTCCCATCCGTCACCGCGTGCTCAAGGGCGACACATTTCCGCATCCGCCACAGTGATCGACTGGCGCATCTGCGCAGAAGTGGCGCATCTGCGCAGATGCGACGCAACTCGGACACCGGCAGCGCGCCTCGGGCACGGGCATCGGGCACGGTATCGGCCACGCGCCTCGGGCGCCACGCGCGCGAAACATCCCAGTGTTAGCGTCACCAACATCCGTGTCGTCCGCCCCGAACCGAACTGGAGCCCCATGAGCCTGCTGATCACGCACGCCCGCCTCATCACCGTGCCCGCCGGCACCGAGGACGCCGGATACATCGAGGACGGGTGGATGCTCGTCGAGGACGGGCGCATCGCCGCCCTCGGGTCGGGTGTCCCCACGGTCACCGCCGACGAGGTTCTCGACGTCGACGGCGCGTTCGTCGCCCCCGGGTTCGTGTCGAGCCACTCGCACCTGTTCACGAGCGGACTGCGCGGACTCGGAGTGGGCGAGACGCTCTACGGTTGGTGCGACTCGATGCTCGGCATGACCTCCGCGGCGACGCCGGAGGACATCTACTGGTCGACCCTGCACGGCGCCCTCGACTTCCTCGGAAACGGCGTCACCACCGCCTACAACTTCACCGACCCGCTGCAGGCGTGGGAATCGATGGTCGACGGCAAGCGCGTCGGCAATGCCGCGATGCGCGGGCTCGAGTACCACACGCGCCAGGCCGACGGCTGCCTCGACGCCGGCATCCGCTTCGTCGACGCGATCGGCATGGACGCGACCGTCGGCAGCGACGACGAGATCTTCGACCGGTTCGCGGCGGAGGTCGCGCACTCCCGCGCGATGGACCCGTCGTTCGCGCTGGGCGCGTCGATCATGGGTCAGGTGCAGTGGTCGCCGCGGCCGGATGCGGCCGAGGTCGAGGTGGAGGCGATGCGCCGCTTCGGGGTGACCAACCAGGCCCACTTCCTCGAATCCCCCGAGGCCGTGCCGCTGCAGCAGTCGAAGTTCGCCATGTACCGGGATGCGGGAGCGCTCGGCCCGGGCATGATGTTCGGGCACTTCATCCAGACCACGCCCGAGATCATCGAGCAGACCGCCGCCGGCGGTGCTTCTATGTCGTGGCAGCCCGCATCCAACGGTCGCCTGGCCTCCGGTGTCGCTCTCGTGCCGGAGATGCTGGCGATGGGGATGAAGGTCGGGATGGGACTCGACGACCAGGCCTGCACGGACGTCTCCGACCCGTGGCAGAACATGCGTGCGGGCATCTTCATGCAGCGCGCCCGCACGAAGGACCCGCTGTCGATGATGCCGGAGCGCGTCCTGCGCCTGCACACCCTGGGGGGAGCTGCGATCCTGGGCGTCGACGACCGCGTGGGCAGCCTCGAGGTCGGCAAGTTCGCCGACTTCGTCGTGGTCGACCCCCGCAAGCCCGACGTCGGGCCGCTCTGGCACCCCGTGCGCAGCTACGTGCTGTCGATGACGCCCCGCAACCTCAAGCGGGTCTATGTGGGCGGCCGTCTCGTCAGCGAGGAGGGCGTCTCGACAAACCCGCTCGCGCCGGAGGCGACCATCCGCGTGCACGAGGATCTTCCTCGCGTGGCCGAGCGCCTGGGTCGCCACCCCGCCTGACGCCGCGAACGACGAAGGGGGCCGGGATGACCCGGCCCCCTTCGTGTGCGATGGGTCAGCGCGCGGCGCCGGCGAGCGTGCCGGTGACCTGCCCGGCCGTGTCGTAGATGATGCAGGAGACCAGACGGTCGTTGCCCTCGTCCCAGCTCTGCTGGGTCGGGACGAAGTAGGAGAACTCCAGGGTCGACTCCTCGTAGGCGATGCCGGCGAAGTTCGCGAACTCGGGGTAGCAGCCTTCGTCGGCGGCGGAGTAGACGCCGTCCTTGCCGGGGAACTCGCCGTCGGGGAGCGAGAACTCGTAGTAGACCTCGTTGTCGTGCGGCTCGCTGCAGGGCACGACCGGGACGTCGGTGACCTCTTCGCCGGACTGGTCGTTGAGGCAGTCGCCCACCGAGAGGGTGAAGACGTCGGCCTTGCCGGCGTCGGTCACCTCGCCCGTGTCGGAATCGCGCACCGCCTCGGGGCCGCCTCCGAGGTCGCTGATCTGGAAACAGCCGCCGAGGAACAGGGCGGCCCCCATGACGGCGGTGGCGGCAAGGAGTCGGGAGGTACGCATGGGGCACTCGCTTTCGGGCGCGCTCGGACGGCTGTGCCGCCGGAGGAGGCTGAAGGGGACGTGTTCGCTGTGGTGAACGGCCGCCAGGCTATCGGTCCGCGCGATCGCGCATGAGCCTCTTGACGCCGACCTGTGGATAGGTCAGGTGTAACGGTGCGGAAACACGACCGCCAGTGTTCGTGAAATCTACATCGCTTAGCGTCGGACTCGTCACGCAGACCGCTGCCGCCGGGATGAACCCGAGCACGGGAGGCGCCGGCATCCCAACCACCCGAAGTGCACCACCCGACAAACCGGGAGACAGCTTATGTCCCGCTTCACCGCACGCCGCTCGCGCGTCGCCGTGTCCATCGCCGCCGTCGCTCTCTCGGCCCTCGCGCTCAGCGCGTGTGCCGGATCCAGCGACCCCGCCTCGTCGTCGTCCTCCGGCGGCGACGCCGCGGGCCTGGGCGACACCACGATCCAGCTCAGCTGGATCAAGAACGAGGAGTTCTGCGGCGAGTTCTTCGCCGACTCCAAGGGCTACTTCACCGACGCGGGCTTCAGCAGCGCCACGCTCGTGCCCGGACCCTCCACGAGCGCCACCGAGCTGATCGCCGGATCCGCCGACTTCGGTCTCAGCGACGCCGTCGCCATCGGCTCCGTCGTCGCGAGCGAGGGCGCGCCGCTGAAGATCATCGGCACGACCTACCAGAAGAACCCGTTCACGATCCTCTCGCTGAAGGACGGCGGCAACATCGCCACGGTCGCCGACCTCAAGGGCAAGAAGATCGGTGTGCAGGACCCGAACACGTCGCTGTTCAACGCGTTCCTCGCCGCCAACGGTCTGACCACGTCCGACGTCACGGTCGTGCCGGTGCAGTACGACCCGGCGCCCCTCACGAACGGCGAGGTGGACGGCTTCGTGTCCTACCTGACCAACGAGGCGATCATCGTCGCGAACGAGGGTTACGAGACGGTCAACCTGCCCTTCGCCGACAACAACCTCGCGTTCCCGGCCGAGACCTTCGTCGCGACCGAGGACATGATCAAGAACAACCCGGAGAAGGTCAAAGCGTTCCTGAAGGCCGAGATCCAGGGATGGACCGACGCGATCGCCGACCCGGCCGAGTGCGCGCGTCTCGCCTACGAGGACTACGGCAAGGACCTCAACCTCGACCCGAAGAACTCCGAGGCCGGTGCCGCCGCCCAGCTGAGTGACCTCGTCGTCTCCGACGAGACCGCCGAGAACGGCCTGTTCACGATCTCCGACGACCTCAAGGACGCCACGATCAAGAGCCTCTCGGAGGCCGGCATCGACGTGACCGCCGACCAGCTGTTCGACACCTCGCTGCTCGAGGAGCTCTACAGCGAGAACCCCGACCTGGTCAAGTACGCAGGTTGACACCGCGAGGGCGCCCGTGCGCGGGCGCCCTCGTACTCCCCTCCCCCCGTCGGTGACCCACCGACCCCGAGCGAAAGCAGCCATCGACGTGACCCACACTGTCGTCGAGACCGGCGCGACCGATGCCGCGCTCGGCACCGGCCTCCAGATCACCGGCCTGAACAAGGTTTTCACCACCGGCCGCAAGTCGGTCGTCGCCCTTCAGGACACGAACCTCCACACGGACCAGGGCACGTTCCTGTCGCTGCTGGGACCGTCGGGATGCGGGAAGTCGACCATCCTCCGCATCCTCGCGGGTCTCGAGCAGCCCACGAGCGGCACGACCCGTGTGGACGGCAAGAGTCCCCGGGAGATGCGTCGCGAGAACAAGCTCGGTATCGCCTTCCAGGATTCCGCGCTGCTTCCGTGGCGCAGCGTCTACGCCAACATCCGTCTGCCGTTCGAGATCGCGGGCAAGAGCCCCGACAAGGCGTACATCGACGAGATGATCGCCCTGGTCGGGCTCCGCGGATTCGAGAAGGCGAAGCCGGCGCAGCTGTCGGGCGGGATGCGGCAGCGCGTGTCGATCGCGCGCTCGCTCATCATGCGCCCCGAGGTCCTGCTGTTCGACGAGCCCTTCGGCGCTCTCGATGACATGACCCGACAGAAGCTCAACCTCGAACTGCTGCGGATCTGGACCGAGAAGCCGGCGACCACACTGCTGGTGACGCACGGCATCTCGGAGGCGATCTTCCTCTCGGACCAGGTCGCCGTGATGAGCCCGCGTCCCGGGCGCATCAAGGAGGTCATGACGATCGACCTGCCGCGGCCCCGCCTGCCCGAGATGATGCGCAGCCCGGAGTTCCACTCTTACGTCGATCACGCCTCTGAGCTCCTGTTCGGAGCGGGAGGGGCCGCGACAGATGACGACCACTGACGCATCGCCCAAGGGCAAGGCGGTCCAGTGGGAGGACGTCCGCCTGCCCGCGTGGGTCATCGGAATCATGGGCGGGATCGCCCTCATCGCCTTCTGGTGGCTGATCTCGACGATCTTCCTCAACCCCTCGGGGCGTCAGATCATCCCGAGCCCGCCCGACGTCATCGGGGCATACATCACGACCGGCTGGGACTACTTCGCCCGCAACTTCTCGGTGACCCTGGTCGAGGCGGGCATCGGATATCTCTGGGGGAACGGTCTCGCTCTCGCCCTCGCGTTCATCGTCCTCCTCGTTCCGCGGTTCGAGGGCGTGGCCATGCAGTTCGCGATTCTGACCTACTGCGTGCCGATCGTCGCCATCGGCATGCTCGCCGTCGTGCTGTTCCCCGTTCCGAAAGCGGGCGAACCCAGCGGGACCGCGGTCTTCCTCGCCGCCCTCTCGGTCTTCTTCACGACCGTCGTCGGAGCGCTGCTGGGGCTCAAGTCGGCCGACCGGTCGAGCTTGGATCTCATCACCGTCTACGGCGGCAGCAAGCTGACGCAACTGCGCAAGGTGCGTCTCATCGCAGCGCTTCCCGCCATCCTCAACGCGTTGCAGATCGCCGTCCCGGCCGCCTTCCTCGGCGCCGTGCTCGGTGAGTTCTTCGGCAAGATCGAGGCCGGGGTGGGGCTGGCCATGATCCTCGCGCAGCAGAACTCCGACGCGCCCCTCGTCTGGGCCCTCGCCCTCGCCTCCGGCGCCGTGGCGCTCGCGGGCTTCGCCCTCGTCGGACTCGTCGCCCGCCTCATCGCGCCCTGGTCGAAGGGAGCCCACAAGTGACCGAAGCAGCCATCGCGGCCACCGGCACGCGGCAGTCCGCCGAAGCCATGAACCAGCCCTCCGGCCCGCAGCCGCCCGCCCGGAAGCCCGATCTCCAGGTGACAGTGCGCAAGCAGGTGGCGTCCGGTGCCCTCAAGGCGTTCGGCTGGGGCATGGTGACCTTCGTCGGCACCCTCGTGGGCGTGCTCGCCCTCTGGGTAGGTGTCCTGGCGATCCTCAACGTCTCGCCCATGATCGCCAAGGGCCCCATCGACGTGTGGAACTACCTCTTCACGCTGCCGGCAGCCGAGGCGAACCGCGAGCTGATGTTCGGAAACCTGGCCGTCACGCTGGGGCACTCGCTCATCGGCTTCGTGTCGGGACTGGTCGTCGCGATCCTCGGGGCCAGCATCTTCCAGCTGAGCAAGGGCATCGAGCACGCGCTCATGCCGGTCGCGATGCTCCTGCGCTCGGTGCCGCTGATCGCGATGGCACCGGTGATCATCATGATCTTCGGCCGCGACATCGCGACCGTCGCCGTCATCGGCGGGATCGTCGTGCTCTTCCCCGCCCTCGTGAACATCTCCTTCGGGCTCAAGTCCGCCTCCGCGCAGATGAACGACCTCGTCGAGGTCTACGGCGGCGGCTCCTGGGCCAAGCTGCGCAAGATCGCCATGCCGTCCTCGCTTCCGGCGTTCTTCGCCGCCGTGCGCATCTCCGTGCCCGGTGCGATCACCGGTGCGCTGCTCGCCGAGTGGCTCGCCGTCGGCGGCGGGATCGGCGGCTCGATCGCCGGTTACATCCCGCAGGCGCAGTTCAGCGCGCTCTGGACATCCGTGGTGCTCGTCACGATCGTCTCGCTCGTGCTGTACAACGTGATCCAGATCGTCGAGAACGTGGTCCTCGCCCGCATGGGCATGCGCGCCCAGACCGGCATCTGACCCTCGCGGCTCGCGCCGCATCCGCCTCTTCCAGGAAGATCTTCGGTATGACCGATCTCACCGCGTTCGCGCACGGCCTGCCCAAGGCAGAGCTCCACCTGCACCTCGAGGGCACACTCGAGCCCGACCTCAAGTTCGCGCTCGCCGAGCGCAACGGGATCGAGCTCGCCGAGAAGACGGTCGACGAGGTGAAGGCCACTTACGACTTCACCGACCTCACGAGCTTCCTCGCGGTGTACTACCCGGCGATGCGGGTCCTGGTCACGGCCGACGACTTCCACGACCTCGCCTGGGCCTACCTCCAGCGGGCGGCGGCGCAGGGCGTCGTGCACGTCGAGATGTTCTTCGACCCGCAGGCGCACACCGGTCGCGGAGTGCCGTTCGGCGATGTGATCGGCGGGTATCGCCGTGCCGTGGTGCGCGCGGAGCGCGAGCTCGGCATCTCGGCCGAGCTCATCATGTGCTTCCTGCGCGACTATTCCGCCGAGTTCGCCTTCGCGACGCTCATGGAGGCGCTGCCCTACAAGCAGTGGATCCTCGGGATCGGCCTGGACTCCGACGAGCGCGGCAACCCGCCGGAGAAGTTCGCCGAGGTCTTCGCCCGGGCGCGCGCCGAGGGCTTCCTGCTCACGATGCACTGCGACATCGACCAGCCCGGCTCGATCGACAACATCCGCGCGGTGCTCGACGAGATCCAGGTCGACCGCATCGACCACGGCACGAACATCGTCGAGGACCCGGCGCTCGTCGCCCTCGCCATCGAGCGCGGGCTCGGCTTCACCACGTGCCCGGTGTCGAACTCCTTCGTGACCGAGCAGATGAAGGCGGACGAGATCGTGGGGCTGCTCCGCCAGGGCGCCAAGGTCACGCTGAACTCCGACGACCCGGCGTACTTCGGTGCGTACGTCGGCGACACGTACGTCGCGCTCGCCGAGAAGGCGGGGCTGACCGAGACCGATCTGGTGCAGTTCGCGATCAACTCGTTCGAGGCCTCGTGGCTGACACCGGCTCGCCGCGCCGGCTACCTCGCGGCCGTCGCCGACTATGCGGCGCGCCACGGCGTCGCGATGCCCGCCGCATAACCTCGGACCATGACCGACCCTGTCGCCACGATCGCCGCTGACGAGGATGCGGCCGGCCAGCGTCTGGGCGCCCGCATCCGCGAGCTGCGACAGGCGCGCGGACTCACCCTCGTGCGCTTGGCCGCCGCCACCGAGCTCTCGCATCCGTTCCTGAGTCAGCTGGAACGGGGGCTCGCCCAGCCGAGCCTGGCGTCGCTGCGACGCATCGCGGTGGCGCTGGAGACGAGCCCGATCGAGCTGATCGCCGCCTCCGACGAGCCGCGCGAGGCCGCATCCGCGATCGAGATCCAGCGCGCGGGATCCGGCGCCGTGCCGGAGGGGTTCGCATCCGGTACCGCGCGGATGCTGGCGCACGACGCGCGCGCCTTCCACCCGGTCGAGGTCGTCGCCGACGCCCTCGTGCCCGGTGAGAGCTTCACCCACGAGGAGGAGGAGTTCCTCTATGTGGTGGCCGGGGGCATCCGGATCGAGCTCGACGGTGAGGCGCACGATCTGACCGCCGGCGACTCGGTGCACTTCCCCGGGGGCGTCGTGCACCGCTGGTGGTCGCTGGACGAGAAGCCGTACCGGCTTCTCGTCGTCAAGAGCGCGGGCGTTCTCAGGCCCCGCACACCCGGAGGAACACCGTGATCTCGTACGCCGACTACCTGCAGCTGCTGCCCAAGACGGAACTGCACTGCCACTTCGCCTCGACCATGACGGCGACGACCTTCATCGAGCTGGCCGCGCGCTACGGCGTGGAGCTGTGGGGCGATGACCCCGAGACGCTCTTCGACTTCGCCGACCTGCCCGAGTTCCTCGTCGCCTTCCGCGCCGCGCACGACGTGCTGCGCGAGCCGGCGGACTTCGAGCGCGTCGCCTGGGAGGGTGTGCGGGCCGCTGTCGCCGAGGGCAACCTCCGCTACCGCGAGTACTACGTCAACCCGCAGTACTTCGC
This sequence comes from Microbacterium sp. SORGH_AS_0428, assembly GCF_031453615.1. NCBI lineage: Bacteria > Bacillati > Actinomycetota > Actinomycetes > Micrococcales > Microbacteriaceae > Microbacterium > Microbacterium sp. SORGH_AS_0428. The sequence continues at coordinate 2,048,222 of NZ_JAVIZT010000001.1, forward strand.
CGCCCGCGGGATCGGTTACCGCGACGTGATGGACCCGATCATCGCGGGCCTGCGACGCGCCGAGGCCGACTTCGGCGTCGGGTTCCGCATCGTTGCCGCGATCAACCGGCGCGACAGCCCGGAGTCCGCGGTCGCGATGGTGCGCGAGGTGATCGAGCACGGCATCCCGGAGGTCGTGGGCATCGGCCAGGACGACCTCACCCCGGAGAACACCGAGGACCCCACCCGGTTCGCGGCCGCGTACCGGCTGGCCGCATCCGCCGGTCTGAAACTGACGGCGCACGTCGGGGAGACGCCGACGGCGACGCCGGATGCGGTGCGCGAGGCGATCGAGGTGCTGGGCTGCGACCGCCTCGACCACGGGTACCGCATCGTCGACGACCCGGCCGTCGTGGCGCTCGCGCTCGAGCGCGGCATCGGGTTCGCGACGACGCCCGTGTCGACGACGATCTGCTCGGGCTGGACTCTGGACGAGGGGCACCGACTGCGCGCCATGATCGACGCGGGGCTCACGGTCAGCGTGTCCACCGACGATGCGATGTTCTTCCGCACCGACATCGGCAAGGAGTACCGCGAGGGACTCATGGCATTGGGCGTCGATGCGGCCGCGGCGAAGCGGATCGCGCTCGCCGGCATCGACATCTCGTTCGCGGATGCGGCCACGAAGGCGCGCCTGCGCGGCGAGTTCGAGGGCGCCTTCATCGCCCTCGACGCCCTCCTCGAGCCCTGACTGCCGGTCCTCTTCGGTTCGAGGGACGCGTTTCGCTCCCTTTTCCGTGGTTTGGCCGCGTTTCGGGTCCCTCGAACAGGGCTTACCGCGGTCAGGCGGCCGCGGAACGGCGACGGAAGTACGGGTTCGACGTCGGCAGGTACATCAGCACGGCCGCGGCGAGGGCGACGACCACGATGAGGATGTCCACGATGTTGCCCGCGGCGAAGGCGGGGAGCCCGGCCAGCACCGCGATGATCGCCAGGATGAGCAGCACGATGCGTGCCCAGTTGCGTCCGCGGAGCATGTAGACGGCGAACAGGATGCGCAGCGCCGCCCCGCCGGCGAGGCCGATGATCGCCGCGGCAGGACCCACGGCGTCGGCGACCTGTGCGTTGCCGCCGACATCGACCACGGCGTAGCTCCCGTTCGCGAGCGACGTGAGGATCGAGATCGCCGAGAGCGCGACGCTCGCGATCCAGAGCCAGAAGGATGCGGTGACCGCCGTCGGGCGTGCGCTGTTGTCCATGATCGTTCCCCCTCCGAGCCGCCCACGATGGGTGCTCTGGCTCAGACCATAGGGCACGCACAGGCGCGCCGCCGGGCTGTGCGCGTCGTGGACCGGGCCGGTCGTGCTTCCTCCGGCGGTATCGCGCACGCGTGGTCGCCGCATCCGGTGTCCCGGGCCCCGTGTTCGAGGGACCCGTGTTGTCGCGCCGGGGGCGTGCGGTCGGCGTTTCGGGCCTCTCGAACGGAGCTTGCCGGTGTTCGAGAGACGCGAATCGCCGCTTCGGGGCCGGTTGGACCGCGTTTCGGGTCTCTCGAACAGAACTCAGGCGAAGAAGCCCGGGGCGGGGGATCAGCGAGCGGCGGCGACGAGTTCGGCGCCGCGCTCGGCGATCGCCACCGTCGGGGCCTGCGTGTTGCACGTCGGGATCGAGGGCATCACCGACGCGTCCGCCACCCACAGCCCCTCGAGGCCCCTCACCCGCAGCGCGGGATCGACCACCGCGAGCTCGTCCGTGCCGATGCGCGCGGTGCCCGAGCAATGGAAGAACGTGCCGATGTTCTCTCGCACGAACCGAACCCTGTCCGCGGGCGCGAGTCCTGCGGCCGGCGTGATCGGGCCCTCCGCGAGATCGGCGTAGGCGGATGCGGCGACGAGATCCTGCACGGCGTCGACCGCCTCGACCATGGCTGCGAGATCCGTCGGATCGGCGAGGTAGTTCGGATGGATGTCGGCGGCAGCATCCGGATCCGCCGAGCGCACCCGCACCCAGCCGACGCTGCGCGAGCGGTACAGGCCCGGGACCAGGGCGAACACGCGATTCCCGGACAGGTCGTGGCGCGCGTGCAGCACGTCGTCGCCGCGAGAGCCGTGCGCGACGACCGTGTGGAGGTCGGGGCCGGTCTCGGCGTAGGAGCTGCGCCAGTTGAGCATCGCGCCGCCGCCGTTGCCGATCACCGGGCCGAGGTCGTGCCGGGCGCGGAAGTTCATGCCCAGGATCAGCGGGTGATCCTGGAAGTTCTCGCCGACCCCGGGCAGATGGTGCATCGCTCGGATGCCGGATGCGGCGAGCCGCGCGGCGTCCCCGATCCCCGACAGCTGCAGCAGCCGCGGGGTGTCGAGCGCCCCGGCCGCCAGCACGATGCGCGTGGCGGCGGTCTCCACGGCGACATCGCCCACCGTGTGCCGCACGCCGGTGACGCGGTCTCCGGTCAGGACCAGCGCGTGGACCCGGCTGTCGACCAGCACGTCGAGATTCGCTCGGCCCAGCGCGGGCTCGAGATAGCCTCGCGCGGTGCTCCAGCGCTCGAAGGATCCGTCGTCCCCCTCGACCGCGTTGTAGTCCGGGTAGGTCGCGCCCTCGTTGGACGCCGCATTCGCGTCGTCGATCACCGGGAGGCCGCGTTCGGCGGAGGCGGCGATGAGCGCGTGCGCGATCGGGTGCACGTGCGCGAGAGGCCCGACCCGCATCGGTCCCGTGAGCCCGCGGTACGCCCGGTCGCCGCCGGCGCGGGACTCGGACCGGCGGAAGTACGGCAGCAGATCGTCGTAGCCCCAGCCGGCGGCGCCCGCATCCGCCCACGCGTCGTAGTCCGCGCGGTTGCCGCGGTACCAGAGCATGGCATTCGTCGAGGACGATCCGCCGAGCACCTTGCCGCGCGGCATCGCGAGGGAGCGACCGAGAACGTGCGGGGTGGGCGTCGACCGGTAGCCGTGGTCGTACGCCCCGCCGATGAGGGCGTCCCAGTGCGCGGCCTCGAGGATCTCGCGCACGCCGCGGTGGTCGCCGCCCGCTTCGATCAGGAGCACGCGGACAGCGGGATCCTCCGACAGGCGCGCCGCCAGCACGCATCCGGCCGCCCCGCCGCCGACCACGATCTCGTCGTAGCCGGCGGCGGGGGTGCGCACCAGGGGCATCACGCGCTCCTGGGCGCGAGGGTGTCGTCTTGCGACGCTCGTGGAGCGACCGGCACGATCTGAGACGCGACCATCAGTTGTGCTCGCTCGGACCCATGATGCTGATGCCCTCCGTGGCCTCGACGTGGCGCACGAAGATGTACTTGTCCTCGCGTCCGTCGGAGTGCTTGCGCTTGATCCCGGGCTCGAGGATCCCGTCGGTCTTCGCGACGACGATGTACGGCTCGGATGCGGCGAGTCCCGCCGCGCAGTGCGCGTCGAACTCTTCGAGCGTCTCGGCGGTGAACGCCTTCTCGACACCCGCGCCGCGGGCGATCGCGGCAAGGTCGACGCGACCCTTCGCCGTGTGCGTGGCCGGGCCCCCGATCGACTGGTATTGCTCGTTGTCCCACACGACGATGAACAGGTTCTCCGGGCGCTCGTTGCCGAGGGTCGCGAGGATCCCGAGGTTGAACAGGAGGCCGCCGTCGGTGTCGAGCGAGACGATGCGGCGGTGGGGCAGGCCCACGGCGAGGCCGAACGCCTCCGGCGTCACGCATCCGAGCTGCTGCTGGAACAGGCTCGCCTCGCGCATGTGCGGGGCGGCGTTGTACCACTCGTCGACGGCGCCGCCGAGGGAGAGGATGACCAGCTCGTCCGCAAGGCGTGCGGCGAGCAGCTTCATGGCTTCGAATCGGGAGTAGCTCATCGGACCAGATCCCCTCCGAGGACGATGGCGGCGTGGTAGTACGACGCGTAGGCGGTGTCGTAGGCACGGACGATCGCCGTCTCGAGCTGGTCGACGTCGCGGACGATCGTGTACGGCGTGCGCAGCGCCTTCAGCAGCGGCTCCATCGTGATGCCGTGCGGGATCGCCCACCAGTTGTTCTCGCCCATCTCCCCGCGGTAGCTCATGATCATGACGACGGGGATGCCGGCGCCGAGACCCATGCGGGCGAGGTGCTCGGTCGCGGCGCGCAGCCCCGAGTTCTCCATGACCAGTACGGCGCGCTTGCCCGAGAGGAACACGCCGCCGGCGATCGCGGCGCCCTCGCCCTCGTTCGTGACGGGGATGGTGCGGATGTCGGGGTCCGCATCCAGAGCCGGGTACAGCTCCTTCAGCAGCGAGTCGGGCAGGTACGTGGCGACGGAGACGCCGGCTCGCTTGAGCCCGCGGATCACCGCCTCGACGGCGTCGGCTCTCATGTGCTCTCTCTTTCGTGCGGGTGGGTGGAGTGTCTTCCGGGTTCGGGGCGCCTTTCGCGCTGTGGGGCGGACACTTCGCGCCCCACAGCAGCACGTGCGCCCCGAAGCCGGGAGCTGGGTGGCGGATCAGGACGGAACGGATGCGGCCTCGCGCGCGGCGAGCGAATGCGCGCGGTGCGTGGGGGCCAGGCGAGGACCGCCGCCGAAGTGCTCGCGCAGCGTGGCGCCGGCGGGAGGGCCGACCCGGCTCCGCTCGGCCAGCACGGGCACCACGAGGTCGATGAACGCGCGGTAAGCTCCGGGCCCGCCGAAGGTCGGCTCCAGCATGAGACCGTCGAGTCCGGAGCCGTCGACGATCGCCTCGATCTCGTCGGCGACCTGTTCGGGGGATCCGGTGATCTGGAACCCGCGGATCGCCTTCGTGCGGAACTGGTCGAGGATCTCGCCCACACGCATCTCGGGGTTCTGGCGCGCGTAGCGCTGGATGAGGGTCTGGCCGAGGTCCGTGCGCAGGTCCACGACCCTGGTGTCGGGATCGATGCCGGTGAGATCGAGCCCGGTGATCCCGGCGAACATGACGGCCGCATCCGCGCGCTGCAGCACGGCCTCGTACTCGTCGCGCAGGGCGCGCGCCTCGGCCTCGGTCGCGGCCACCGTCACGGTCATGCCCGAGATCACGGCGATGTCGTGCGGGTCGCGCCCGTGGGTCACGGCCTGTGCCCGGATGTCGTCGACGTGCGCCTTGGCGGCGGCGATCGACTGGCCCTGGATGAACACGGCCTCGGCGTTGCGGGCTGCGTAGGCGCGACCGCGGTCCGAGGTGCCGGCCTGGAAGAGCACCGGGGTGCGTTGCGGCGTGGGCGGCACCGCGAAGATCCCGGCGGCGCGCTGGTAGGTGCCCGCGACCTCCACGCGGTGCAGCTTCGCGGGGTCGGCGTACACGCCCCGTGCGCGGTCGCGCAGCTCGGCGTCGTCGTCCCAGCTGTGCTCCCACAGGCGCAGGCACGTGTCGAGGAACTCGTCGGCGGCGTCGTAGCGCTGGTCGTGGTCGAGCGCCTCGGTCACCCCGAACAGCTGGTCCGTGGTCGCCTGTGAGCTGCCGGTCACGACGTTCCAGCCGATGCGTCCGCCGGTGAAACGGTCGAGGGTCGCGAAGCGGCGCGCGGTCCCGTAGGGCTTCTCCACGGTCGTGGGCGAGGTCACCACGAACCCCAGGTGCTCGGTCTCGCGTGCGAGCGTCGCGATCGCGAGCATCGGATCCAGCGCGGGGAACTGGATGCCGTGGGCCGCCACCTCGTCGGGCATCCGCCCCTCGAGCGTGGCGTAGCCGTAGGTGTCGGCGAAGAACAGGAAGTCGAAGCCGGCCGCATCCAGTTCGCGCGCCAGATCGACCCAGTAGTCGAGGCGGTCCCAGTCGTCGCCGCGGCCGTCGGGATGCGTCCAGGTGGGCATGCCGTTGGAGGGGTTCATCATCTCGAAGACCCCGAGCGCGATCCTTGTCATACGACCATCACCACCGACTTCGTCTCGAGATAGTTCTCCAACCCCTGCGCTCCGTTCTCGTAGCCCCAGCCCGACTCCTTGTGCCCGCCCTTGGGGAGCTCGGGGCCCAGGAAGGAGTGGCAGTTGACCCACACGGTTCCTGCCGCAAGGCGTGCGGCGACGCGGTGGGCGTTGCTGAGCCCCTCCGTCCAGATGCTCGCGGCGAGCCCGTAGTCGCTGTCGTTCGCCCAGCCGACGACCTCGTCGAGGTCGTCGAACGGGGTCACGACGGCGACGGGTCCGAAGATCTCCTCGCGCATGAGGCGGGCGTGCGGGGGGACGTCGGTCAGCACGGTGGGGGTGAAGAAGGTGCCTGCGCTTCCGGTGCGCTCGCCGCCGGTGACCACGGTGACCCCGTCGGCCGCACCCTCGTCGACGTAGGCGGCGACGCGCCTGGCCTGCGTCTCGCTCACGAGGGGGCCGAGATCCGTACCGGCCGCAAGTCCGTGACCGAGTCGCAGTGCGTCGCCCGCGGCCGCCATGCCGGCGACGACCTCGTCATACACGTCGCGGTGCGCGTAGATGCGTGCGCTCGCGACGCACACCTGGCCGCCGTTGTCGAAGATGCCGCGTGAGACGCCCGCGACGGCGGCGGACAGATCCGCATCCGGCAGGATGATCGACGGCGACTTGCCGCCGAGCTCCAGCGTGAGGCGGGCCAGACGATCGGATGCGGTCGCCACCAGCTTCTTGCCCACCGCGGTCGAGCCGGTGAAGGCGATCTTCGCGACGCCGCGGTGCTCGACGAGTGCCTGTCCGGTCTCGTGCCCGTAGCCGGTGACGATGTTGACCACGCCGTCGGGCAGCCCCGCCTCCTGCAGGAGGCGTCCGAGGTAGAGCGCGCTGAGCGAGGTGTTCTCGGCGGGCTTGAGAACGATCGTGCAGCCGGCCGCCAGAGCGGGGGCGAGCTTCATCGCCGTCATGATGAGCGGCGAGTTCCACGGCACGATCGCCGCGACCACGCCCACGGGCTCGCGCCGCGTGTAGGCGAAGACGTCCTTGCCCTCGGGGGTGCGGGTCAGCGAGGTGGGGATCGTCTCGCCCGTGATCTTCGTGGGCCAGCCCGCGTAGTAGCGGAACTGCGAGATGGCGGCGGGAACCTCGCCGAAGCGGGCCGTGCCGAGGCTCTTGCCCTGGTCGAGGGTCTCGAGCTCGGCGAGGTCGTCGAGGTGCTCCTCCATGACGTCGGCGATGCGCCACAGCAGCTTCGAGCGGTCGGCCGGCCGCATCCGCGCCCAGGCGGGGCTCTCCAGCGCGGCGCCCGCCGCGCGGACGGCGGCATCGACGTCGGCGGCCGAGGCGCGAGCCACCTCGGCGAGCATCTCGCCGGTCGCCGGGTCGAGCGAGGCGAAGGTGTCGGATGCGGCGACCCAGCGTCCGCCGATGAGCAGGCGACCGGGATCGTCGGCGAGGAAGCGGGCGACCCGCTCGCGGAGCGGCCCGTGATCGAGCGCGATGGTCATGGCGTGGCCTTTCAGTGGAACAGTCCGTCGAGCTCGCCCTGCGCTGCGATCCAGGCGGAGCGGCGGGCGAAGAGGTCGGGCACGAGCGCGCGCACGCGGTCGATGAGCTCGCCCAGGTCGGCGTTCACGAGGCGGCCGTCCTGCACGACGATCCCCCCGTCGACGACCGTCATGTCGACATCGGAGCCGCGCACCGCGTGCACGAGGTTGTGGTGGATGTTGGGATATGCGCCGTCGGGCATGAAGGGGGTCATGCGGGGGGTGTCGGTACGCACGGCGACGAAGTCGGCCTTCCGACCCGGGGTCAGCGCGCCGAGCTCGTCGCCGCGGCCGATCGCCGCCGCGCCGCCGCGGGTCGCCATGCCCAGCACCTGCCACGAGTCCATCGCAGCCGCATCCATCGTGCGGAGCTTGCCGAGGAGGGAGGCGACCTTCATCTCCTCGAACATGTCGAGGTTGTTGTTCTCCTTCTCGCCGTCGGTCCCGAGTCCCACGTGGACACCCGCGGCGAGCATCTCGGCGACCGGTGCCATCCCGCTGGCGAGCTTCATGTTGGAGACCGGGTTGTGCGAGACGCCGACGCCGCGCGCGGCGATGAGGTCGACCTCGGCCTGATCCAGCCACACGGCGTGGGCGATCATCGCGCGCGGCACATCGAAGAAGCCGAGCTCCTCGAGCGCGAACATCGGCCGGGCGCCGTGGCGGGCGGCGAAATCGGCCAGTTCGATCTCCGACTCGCTGCAGTGCGTGTAGAGACCGGTGCCGTAGGCGTTGGCCAGTGCGATCGCGCGGCGCTGGCCCGCCGCATCCGCGTAGAACGGGTGCTCGAGTCCGACCCAGGGCATGATGCGGCCGTTGGCTGCGCCCGTCCACTCCGACAGCATCCGCTCGTTGTCGTCGAGGGTGTCGAAGTAGTCGAAGTCGGGGTGCTCGCCGACGTAGTTCACGGTGACGACACGGTTGCCGAGCGCGGATGCGGCGCGCGCTGCGCCGTCCATGTAGCGCCACATGTCGACGACGGTCGTGGTGCCGGCCAGCAGCCCCTCGGCGTAGCAGAGCCACGCGGCGGCCTCGGCCTCGTCGGGGCGAAGCACGCGGTGCATCGGGTCGATGTGCAGCCGCAGCCACTCCCAGACCGGCAGGTGCTCGGCGGTGCCGCGCAGCATCCCGGAGTGGTGGTGGGCGTTGATCAGGCCCGGCATGAGCAGGCGGTCGGGCAGCTCGATGCGCTCGGCGTCGGGGTGCGCCGCGATCAGCTCCGCGCGGGGCGCGACGTCGGTGATCGTGTCGCCGGTGACGAGGACGCCCGCATCCGTGAGGACGCGGCGCTCGTCGTCCATCGTGACGACGACATCGGGCAGGAAGAGGCGCGCGGTGGGAGGCACGCTGCCGATCGTAGGTACCTATCGTTGATTACACATACCAATCACGTTTCGCGCGCGTTACCTCTGGGCCGAAACGGGCGACCCAGCTCCCCGGGCGAGCCGGGGTGTGGATGCGCGAGCCGGGGAGTCAGCGCTGGGCGACGTGCACAAGCAGCAGCACGGCCGGCTCGGCGCCGTCGATGCGCCAGCGGTTGCGCAGTGCGCCGGGGTGCGAGAGGGCGTCGCCGGCGCCGAGCGTCCACGAACCGCGGTCCTCGAGCTCCACCGTCAGGGATCCCGAGACGAGGTAGATCGTGTTCTCGCCGTCGGATTCGAACCACTCGCCCACATACGGCGCGCGGGTGATGCGGTACTCCTGCACGGTCGCTCCGCGGGTGGCGGCGGAGGAGATGATCCGGCTGACGGCGCCGTCGTCGCTCTCCGAGACGGGAACGAGCTCGCCCTCGCCGCGACGGACGACGTGGATCGGCTCCGGCTCCTCCTCGGCCGGCAGCAGTTCCGACGGGGAGATGTCGAGCACCTTCGCGAGCTTGAAGAGCGTGAGGATCGACGGCATCGTCCGGCCGCCCTCGATCTGGCTCAGGAACGGCTGACTGATCTCCGCCGCGCCCGCCAGAGCCCGCATCGACAGCTTCTTGGCCGTGCGGGCGGCGCGGATGCGGCGTCCGAGCGAGACGCCGATGTACGCCTCCGCGTCGGCGGGGCCGGCCGCATCCGGCTCGGTCAGGGCGTCGGTCGTCACGGACCCAGGATCGCACCGGCCCCGCTGTGTCACAAACCAACCGGTATCCGACCGATGGCTCGAGGGACCCGATTCGTGGTGTCTCTGCCCGCGGGGCTGCACTTCGGGTCCCTCGAGCCGCGGGAATCAGCACCGGACAGTGTTCGAGGGGCGCGAATCGTCGTGTTTCGGGTCGCCGGGCCGCGTTTCGGGTCCCTTGAACAGGGGATGCGGCGTGCCGGGCGCGCGGGGGAGCCCGAGGTTCACCCCTGGGCGAGGCGCCAGACGCGCGCGCGGGTGAACGGCTGCTGGTACGGGCGCACCCCCAGTGCGCGGGCGATCGCGTTGCCGATCGCCGGTGCGACGGGATTGTAGGGCGACTCGCTCATCGACTTCGCGCCGAACGGGCCGAGGTCGTCACGGGTCTCGGCGAAGTACACCTCGGTGTCGACGATGTCGGCGAACTGCGGCACGCGGTACGTGCGGAAGACCGGGTTCTCCACGCGGCCGTCCGCGTCGATCAGCACCTCTTCGTAGAGCGCGCTGCCGATACCCTGTGCCGCACCGCCCTCGACCTGGCCCCGGCACTGCGCCGGATTGAGGACCGTGCCCGCATCCGCCGACTGGATGGACTGGAGGATGCGGACGATACCGGTCGAGGGGTCGACGGCCACCCGCACGGCGTGCACGTTGAATGCGAGAGAGCGCACCTCGCCGAGCTCCGCGCCCGTGGTCGTCAGACCCTCCGGCGTCGCATCGGATGCGGCCGCCACGATCTCCGCGAAGGAGATCAGTCGGTCGCCGGAGCGCACCCCGTCCGAGGTGAGCTCGGGTTCCGCATCCGGGACGAGCTCGCGCGCGATGCGCAGCATGCGCTGCTCGAGGGCGAGGCAGGCCGCGTAGAGCGCTTTGCCGGCGACCGTCACGCCCGCCGAGGCGAAGGCGCCCGTGTCGTGGCTGACGAGGTCGGTGTCGGCGGTCTTGAGGTCGAGCCGGTCCACGCCGACGCCGAAGACGGATGCGGCGATCTGGCGCAGCACGACCGTGGTGCCGTTGCCGAACTCGCTCGTGCCGGCGCGCAGCGCGTAGGTGCCGTCGGGGCGCAGCGTGGCGGTGGTGTGGGAGATGTGGCCGAACGGGGCCATCGTCGCGATCATCGCGACCGCCATGCCCTCGCCGACCGCCCAGCCCTCGGGCGCGGTCACTCCGTTGCCGCGCCGCAGCGCGCTCTCGGCCAGATCCAGGCACTGGTCGAGTCCGTAGGATCCCCACCGCAGGTCGGGCTCGTGCAGCTCGTCGCCCGGCCGGATCACGTTGCGTCGACGGAGCTCGAACGGGTCCATGTCGAGGGCGAGGGCCAGTTCGTCCATCGCCGACTCGACCCCCAGGATCACCTGGCCGAGCCCGTACCCGCGGAACGCTCCGGAGGGCACGTTGTTCGTGTACACGACCTCCGCGTGGATGTCGCGCACGGGTGAGCGGTACACCGTCATCGCGTCGGCGCACGCGTGGAACAGCACGCCCCGCGAGTGGTTGCCGTAGGCTCCGGTGTCGCTCAGAAGGTCGAGCTTCATCGCGGTCAGCATGCCGTCGCGGGTCGCGCCGAGCGTCACCGCGACGCGCATCGGATGACGCAGAGCTGCGCGCTGGAACTCGTCGGTGCGGGAGAACTCGTACGAGACCGGACGGCCGGTGTCGAGCACGGCGAGGGCCACGAGGTCCTCCGTGAAGATCTCCTGCTTGCCGCCGAAGCCGCCGCCGACGCGGGCAGCGTACACGCGCACCTCGGCGGGGTTCCGGCCGAAGATCCGTGCGATCTCGTCGCGCACGAGGAACGGAACCTGGGTGCTGGAGCGGATGACGAGCCGCCCGTCGTCGTCGATCCACCCGATCGAGCCGTGCGTCTCGAGCTGTGCGTGGGTCACGCGGCCGGTCTGCCAGGTCCCCGTGACGGTGACCTCGCTCGCCGCCAGCGCCTCCTCGACGTCGCCGCCGTGGTTCTCCTGCAGCGAGAGCACCGTGTTGCGATCGGCGTGGTCGACGCGGTCCTGCGGCGTGCGGTCCGGGTGCAGCAGCGGTGCACCCGGGGTCCGGGCGGCCTCAGGGTCGAAGACGGCGGGCAGTACCTCGTAGTCCACCCGGATGGCGCGGCAGGCCGCATCCGCCGCCGCCGCCGTCTCTGCCACGACGGCCGCGACCCGCTGACCCACGTGGCGCACCACCGAGTCGAGCATGCGGGTGTCGTCGGGGTCGTCCGTGCGGTGCTCGTGGCGGCCGGTCGAGTACCGCACGTCCGGGACGTCCTCGTGCGTGTAGACCGCCACGACCCCCGCGATCGCGCGCGCGGCGGTCGTGTCGATCGAGCGGATGCGGGCGTGCGCGTGCGGCGAGGACAGCACACGCAGCACGAGGGTGCCGACGACGGGCTCGTCGAAGGTATAGGGCTCGAGCCCCTGCACGATGCGGCGGGCGGCTGGCGGGACGAGCGAGGTGCCGACGGCGCCGGTGGGCGCGGATCCGGTCTCGCGCACGGGGCCCAGCACCGAGGATCGGATGGCCTCGCGGATGGGGCGGTACCCGGTGCAGCGGCACAGGTTGCCCTTCATCTTGCGGTCGAGGTCGTCGAGATCGTGCTCGCAGACGGTGGATGCGGTCACGCTCATTCCGGGCGTGCAGAATCCGCACTGGAATCCGAAGTTCTCGGCGATCGCCTCCTGTACGGGGTGCAGCTCGCCGGGCGGGGCGAGGCCCGCGGCGGTCGTGACCGAACGGCCCTCCATCCGCACGGCCGGGATGATGCAGGAGTGCACGGGCTCGCCGTCCAGGAGCACCGAGCAGGCGCCGCAGTCGCCGGCGTCGCACCCCTTCTTCACCTCGGTGTGTCCGTGCTCGCGCAGGAGCGTGCGGAGGCACTGACCGGCGGCGGGCTCCGCATCCACGGCCTCGCCGTTGACCTCGAACCTCATACGGCCTCCTCCAGCTCGGCCCGGATCCGCTCCGCGAACTCGATGCTCACCCCTCGCCGCCAGTCCGCAGAACCGAGGGGATCGGTGTAGTAACCGGACACGGAACCGACGGATGCAGCCAGCGTCGCCGCATCCGGAAGCGAGGCGAAGCGCAGCACGGTGGGCGCCGCAGTGGCGGCGGTCAGGGTGAACACGCTCCGTCCGTCCTCGTCGACGCGGCCGGTGACGACCGCTCCGGAGCGGCCCAGCTCGGCGAGGGCGATCTTGCGCAGGCGCACGGTGGAGCGCAGGGCGGATGCGGGGAACTCGAGCGCCCGCAGGACCTCCCCGCGGGCCAGCACGTTGGTGCCGTTGCCGGTGGGCACTTCGGCGACGGGCATGCGGCGCTCGTCGCCGTCCGGCGTCCAGATGACGGCCGTCGCGTCCAGCGCTGCGGCGAGTGAGATCATGGCGCCCGCGGCGAACGAGCGGCACACGTTGCCGCCGACGGTGGCGGTGTTCCAGATCTTGAACGATGCGAGGAGGGCATGCGCCGCATCCGCGACGAGGTGTGCGGCGGTCCACTCGGCGGGAACCGGCGGCAGGTCGGCCGCGCGCCCCTCGGACCAGGCGAGGAAACGGGCGATCGTGCAGGTGGCTCCGACCCGCAGGCCGTTCTCGATGAGCTCGATCTCGGCCCAGCCGAGGGTCGTGAGATCGACGAAGCCGGTCGTGCCCGGCAGCGGCTCGCTCATGAGCCAGGTGCCGCCCGCGATGAAGACCTCGCCCTCGTTCAGGCGCAGGTCGGACCGGCTTCGCGCCGGGCGGAAACTCGTGATGGTCGTGATGTCCACGGCTGCCTCGGGATGTTGGTCACATGAACAGCCCTCAGTGAACCAGGGCGGCGTTTCGTGGGTGTTTCGCGGGCGTGAGCCCGCGATCCCCGGCGAGCAGGCTACGCCCGGACGCGAGCATAACTCCCGCACATCCGCCGTGCCGTACTCTGCCGCGCCGTCAGCCGCCGGTTCTGCAGGAGTTCGGGCACGCGGATGTCGCAGGAGTCGTGTGCGGGCGCGAGCGGCATCCGACCCTTCCCTGCGACGCAACTCCTGCAGAACCGTGTGTCGACGTCGCAGCGGGCCCCGCCCGGCCGGTTCTGCAGGAGTTCGGGCATGGAATGGGCCCCGCACGCGCGGGGCGACGGGTCAGCGCGGAGCCCACCCCGCGACCAGGATGCGGGCGTTGTCCACGAGGTCCGCCGCCGCGGCGGGCTGGGCGCGCACGATGGCCATGGCCGAGAGCACGTGCGCGGTGCAGGAGCGGGTGAGCACGGCGTGGTCCTCCGCATCCAGATCGGGGCGACGGGCGGCGACGCCGGCGGCGAAGGCCGTCGTCAGTTCGGTGCGGTACTGGCCGACCGCGCGTCTGACGTGCTCGTCGTCGGCCAGGGTGCCGCGCACGGTGTTCATCAGGAGGCAGCCGTGCTCGGCGAGCCGCGTCCGAGGGGCTTGCAGAGCGGCGGCAAGACCGGTGAGGTAGGTCTCGAGCGCATCGGCGCTCACGTCGGGTCCCAGGAGAGGGGCGAGTCGTGGCCGGATCACCTCGTCGAGGTAGCTCTCGATCGCCGCGTCGAACAGCTCGCGCTTGCTGCCGAACGAGTGGTACAGGCTCGAGCGGCCGAGCCCGGTGGCCGCCTCGAGGTCCGGAACGGATGCCTCGGCATAACCGTGCTGCCAGAACACGTCGCGCGCCGCGCGCACGACCGCGTCTTCGTCGAAGGTCCGAGTGCGACCCATTCCGACCACCGCCTTTACTAGAACGTCCATTGCAGTATATATTGAAACGACCGTTGCAATAACAGGAGGATTCCATGCTCATCGTCGGACTCGTGTTCGCGGGCCTCGCGGCCGTGCTGCACGTCTACATCTTCTGGATGGAATCGTTCGCGTGGGATCGTCCCCGCACCCGTCAGACCTTCGGTCTGGGCAGCGACGAGCAGGTGCAGATGACGAAGCCGATGGCGTACAACCAGGGCTTCTACAACCTGTTCCTCGCCCTCACGGTCTTCGTCGGCATCGTCGGTGTCGCGGCGGGAGCGACGGCGGTGGGCGGGGCGCTCGTGCTGACCGGCACCGGCTCGATGCTGGCGGCGGCCCTGGTGCTGCTGCTCTCGGACCGCACCAAGGCGCGCGCCGCGATCACGCAGGGCACGCTGCCGCTGCTCGCCGTCATCGCGACGACGATCGGCCTGCTGCTGCAGTCGAACCTGGCCGCCTGACCGCAACGACCTCGGGGACATCCACCCGATGCCCCCGCTTCCCTCACCCCACGAGAAAGAGGAAAAACATGCGCGCCATCGTGCACTCCGCCTTCGGCGATCCCGCCGAGGTCCTTCACGTCGAGGATGCTCCGCTCCCCGAGCCCGGCGCAGGGCAGGTCCGTGTGCGGACGCTGCTCTCGCCCATCCACAACCACGACCTGTGGACCGTGCGCGGCACCTACGGCTTCAAGCCCGAGCTTCCGGCGCGCGCCGGGACCGAGGCCGTCGGCGTCGTGGATGCGGTCGGCGAGGGCGTCGAGAACCTGAGCGTGGGCCAGCGCGTCGCCACCGGTGGGACCTTCGGCGTGTGGGCCGAGTACTTCATCGGCCACGCGGCCGCGATGATCCCGGTGCCCGACGCGATGGACGACGTCACCGCCTCTCAGCTCGTCTCCATGCCCTTCAGCGCCCTGAGTCTCATCGAGTTCCTCGAGCTCGAGCGCGGCGACTGGCTCGTGCAGAACGCGGCGAACGGCGCCGTCGGTCGCCTCGTCGCGCAGCTCGCGGTGGCCCGCGGCCTGAACGTGCTCGGACTCGTCCGTCGCGACGCGGGTGTGGCCGAGCTCGAGGGCCTCGGCATCGGCAACGTCGTCTCGACGGAGGGTGAGAACTGGCGCGAGCGCGTCGCCGAGATCACCGGTGGCGCCCCGATCGTCGCCGGTGTGGACTCGGTCGGCGGCGCCGCATCCGGTGAGGTGCTCTCGCTGCTCGCCGAGAACGGCACGCTGGTTGCCTTCGGTGCGATGGCCTCGCCGATCATGGAGATCGCCTCGGGCGACGTGATCTTCAAGCAGGCCACGGTGAAGGGCTTCTGGGGCAGCAAGGTCAGCTCGTCGATGGCGCCCGCGCGCCGCGGTGAACTGCTGCGCGAGCTCGTGACCCGCATCGGCGAGGGCGTTCTCACGCTCCCGGCCTCGCACACGTTCAGCTTCGACGAGATCTCGGATGCGGCCCGCGCCAACTTCGAGCCCGGCCGCATCGGTAAGGTGCTCCTCAAGCCCTGAGCGCGCGTCCTCTCACCGAGCGAGCATCCGTTCGCCGGGCGAGCATCCGATGGGGTGCTCACTCGGTGAACGGGTGCTCGTTCGCGTCGGGGCCTACAGCTCCAGCTCGACCGCGGTCTCGAGCGCGGCCTCGATCGAGCGCATCCAGCCGTCCTTGAGCGCGGTGTTCTTCTCGTCGTACAGCGATGCGCCGTCGACGAGGTTGCTCGAGCAGGCGCACACCATGCCGGCGCGCAGTCCCCGCATCCGCGCGACGATGTAGAGCGCCGAGGCCTCCATCTCGACGTTGAGGATGCCCATCCGGTTCAGCTGGCCGATCCACTCCGGGGTCTCGGCGTAGAAGGCGTCGTCGCTCACGCTGATCCCGCTGTGCGAGCGCGTGCCGGATGCGGCGGCCAGCCGCTCGGAGTGGCGTTGCAACGCCAGCGTGAGCGACAGGTCCGGCACCGCCGGGAAGCCCTTGGGAAGGTACGCGTCGGTCGTGCCGTCGTTGCGGAAGCTGCCTTCGCTCACGAGCAGGTCGCCGGGTTCGATGCCCGGCTGGAGCCCGGCGGAGCTGCCGACGCGGATGAACGAGGTCACCCCGACGCGGGCGAGCTCCTCCACAGCGATCGCGGTCGAGGGGCAGCCCATCCCGGTGGAGGTGGCCGTGATGTGGCGCCCCTTGTACCAGCCGGTCATCGTGCGGTGCTCGCGGTTGTGCGCGACCTCGCGCACGTCGGTCAGGAACTCGGCGACCAGCGGTACCCGGAACGGATCGCCCGGCAGGAGTGCCACGGACGACACCTCTCCCGGTGCGATGCCGATGTGATACTGCCTGGCCGTGAGACCGGCCTGGGACTTGTCGACGGGCTGAGACATGCCTGCTCCTCGGGTGCTGAGACGAACGGTTCGTCGCAGTCCCCGCCCTGGCTGTCGCCATGGTTGTTAGGACGCGCGGTCAGGCTAGCACCGCGTGCGCGTCTGCTTCGCCGAGCGCGCACTCACTCGTCGAGTGAGCACCCGATCGGATGCTCGCTCGACGAACGGATGCTCACTCGGGATGCGGATGCGCGCGGATGCAGGGCCCCCGTGCCGGCGCGCAGCGGCAGACCCGAGCCGCCGCGGCGCGCGGCGACGATCTCGGCCAGCACGGCGATCGCCGTCTCCGCGGGCGTGACACCGGCCAGATCCAGTCCGAGCGGCGAGTGCAGGCGTGCGAGGTCCGCGTCGGCGACGCCGGCCTCGCGCAGCAGCTGCGCGCGACGGGCCACGGTGCGCCGCGCGCCCATCGCGCCCACGAAGCCCACGGGCAGAGCCAGCGCGGTCTGCAGCGCCGGGATGTCGAGGCGCAGATCGTGGGTGAGCACGCAGACGGCCGTGCGCTCGTCGAGCTCGCCCCTCTCGTCGAGCTGCTGGAGGTACTCGTGCGGGAGGGTGCACACCCGCTCGATGGCCTCGGGGAAGCGTTCCTCGGTGACGAGGGTGTCCCATACGTCGCAGACCGAGACGGCGAAGCCGGATGCGGCGGCCACCCGGCTGAGGGTTGCGGCGTGCTCGCCCGCTCCGAGGATCACGAGGCGCGAGCGGCGCGGGGCCGCCACCACGAGCAGGTCGTGGTGCAGCGCGCTCTCGGGCACCGCGTCGCGCGGCACGAGCGTGCCGGCGTCGGGTCCCGCCGCAACGATGCCGATGGCGGCCGGGCGATCAGCCGCCGCGCGCTCGAGGGCGTCGAGGGCGACCGCATCCGTGGGGGAGACGACGCTGATGAGGGCGTCGATCGTGCCGCCGCAGGCGAGCCCCGCGGCGAACGCCTGATCGTCGGTGAACCCGAACCGCGCCGCGTCGCCCGTGCCGCGCGCGAGGGCTGCGAGTGCGAGCGCGACCGCGTCGCCCTCCACGCATCCGCCCGAGATCGAGCCGATCACCCGTGCGTCCCGGGTGACGGCCATGGCCGAGCCGACGCCGCGGGGAGCGGAGCGGGCGACTGCGGCGACGGTGATGGTCGCCACGGTCTGTCCCGCACGCAGCAGCGGCAACAGGTCGGCGGCGAGTTCGAGCATCCTCCCACGCTAACCAGCGCGTGTTTCGTGCGCGATACGCTGACCTGATCATGCCCCAGCCAGCTGTCGCCGGCCTCGTGCTCGCCGCCGGTGCGGGGCGCCGGTTCGGCTCTCCCAAGGCCCTCGCCCGCACCCCCGACCAACGCTCGTGGCTCGCGCTCGCCGTCGGAGCGCTCCGGGATGCGGGCTGTTCGCCGGTCTACGTCGCGGTGGGGGCGTGCCTCGACGAGGTTCTGCCGCTCGTACCCGCCGATGCGGAGCCCGTTGTCGTCCCCGACCCGTCCGAGGGGATGAGCGCCTCGCTGCGCGCCGGGCTCGTCGCCGCGACGGCGTCGGATGCGGTCGCTCTCGCGATCATCACGGTGGACACCCCCGAGCTTCCGGCTTCCGCGGTGCAGCGGGTGACGGGCGCAGCGGATGCCGCATCGCTCGTGCAGGCGGTGTACGGCGACCGGCCCGGGCACCCTGTGGTGATCGGCCGCGACCACTGGTCGGCGCTCGCCGCATCCGTCGTCGGGGATCGGGGAGCGCGTGACTATCTGCGTGCCCACGGCGCGGAGCGGATCGACTGCGCCGACCTCTGGTCCGGGGAGGACCGCGACACCCGTTGATGCGCCCTGGCGCCGCCGCGGCCCAGAATGGGCGTATGCCGGACGACACCGACGACGAGCTGGCGCGTCTGCAGGCGCGTGCGTACGGTCCCGCCGCCGACATCGATGCGGAAGGCCTCGCCCGGCTCGCCGCGCTCCAGGAGAGCAGGACCGCTGCCGTGCCCACCGCTGGGCTTACGGCGGACGCCGCCTCCGCCACGGACGCGTTGGCGGCGCTCTTCGGACCGCTGTCGGGACCAGCGGGCGCCGCATCCGACGTCGCGGCCCCGACGCGTCGCGGGTTGCGTGCCGGACTCCGTGAGGAAGACCTCGCGCCCGCACCCGAGCCCGGACTCGTCTTCGAGCCGCTGCCCGATGCCGCGTCGGAGGCCGCCGAGGAGGAACCCGCTGCGCCCGCGCGATCGAGCTCCGCCACGCGGATCGCCGCGTGGCTGCCGAGCGGACGGATGCGGTGGGTGTGGCTCGCGAGCCTCGTGGTCGCGATCGTCGTGACGGCGCTCGTCACGGCGTGGCTGCGCCCCTCGGACGGCGCGGGACGCGCTGCGACGTTGACGCTGCGGACCGACACCGCGACAGGCGACCGTATGCGCGGGTCCATGTCGATGGAAGACGGTGTGCGTTACTTCGGCGAGTACCTCGGGCTTCACATCTACTCGGTCGACTCCTGCCTCGAGGCATCCGTGGGCGATGCCCGGCGGCCCGTGTGGCGTACCTGCGCCAGCGAGGAACTCACCCCGATCATGGACGTCTACTTCTCCGGTGCGAACGACGAAGGCGGACTACCGGTACCGGATGCGGTGTCGGAGCGTTTCCCGGAGGGGGCCGTCATCCGCTTCACCCTTCGCGGTGACACCGTGCTCGTCGACGAGGGTCCCCTGCCCAGCCGCGGCTGAGCGTCGTCCACCGAGATCCGGCCGAACAAGGAGGAGCATGCCCGACCCGACCGAGGAAGAGCTCGCTCGCCTGCGTGCCCGCGCCTACGGCCCGCATGCCGATCTCGACGAGGCGGGGCTCGCGCGGCTCGCCGAGCTCGAGGCCACGCTCTCCCCGCGGCGGCCGAGCGCTCGGCTCGCCCCGGAGCCGAGGCCAGACCCGGAGCCGGAACCGGGCACCGTGCCGCAACCGGCCGCCGCGGAGGGCACGTCTCCTTCCGACGAGCCGGAGCCGGTCCCGCTGATCGCCCCGGTGTCGTTGACGGCACAGCCGACACCGCGCACGCTCGATCGCCGTCTGCGCGTCGCCTGGGTCCTCAGCATCGTCGTGACCGCAGGCATCGCTGCCGGCGTCACCGCGTGGACGCTCCCGTGGGGCGTGCGCGACGACCAGCAGCACGCCGCGCGGCTCACCGAGCAGCCCGGTGTGCCGGAGGGCGTGGATCAGTGGAAGATGACCGGACTCGAGGCCGGCGAGCTCCGTTCGTTCGGCTCTTACGCCGGCCTCGAGGTGTACGCGACCGATGCGTGCATCATCGTCGCGACGGCACCCCTCACCGACCCTGGCTCGGGAAGCGGCACGTGCGCGGGTGCAGGGCTCGAACCGCTCGTCGAGTTCCACATCCCACGGCGCTCGCGCGCGAGCGCCGGTGATTTCGGCTACCCCGAAGAACTGCGCGACCGGTTCCCCGATGGCATCGTGCTGCGCTTCGCACGCCACGGTGACGTCATCCTCGTCGACGAGGGAGAATTGCCGCCCTGGTTCTGAGTCGCGCTCAGGTGCGGATCACGATGTTCTCGGGCTCCTCGCCCGCGAGCAGGTGGGCGATCTGACGGCGCACGAGGGCCACCATCCGCGGCTGCATCGCCGTCGACGCGCCGCCGACGTGGGGCGAGATGAGCACGCCCGGCAGCTCCCACAGCGGGTGATCCGTCGGGAGCGGCTCGGGATCGGTGACGTCGAGTCCGGCGCGGATGCGGCCGCGGCGCACGTGATCGACCAGCGCATCCGTATCGATGAGCGTGCCGCGTCCGACGTTGACGACGAGGGCGCCGTCCGGCAGGGCCGACAGCTCCGCGTCGCCGATGATGCCGCGGGTGTGCGCGGAGGCGGGGAGCGCGAGGATCAGCACCTCCGTCTCGGCCAGCACCGTGTGCAGATCGTCGAGGGCCGCCACCTCGACGCCGTCCTCGGTGCGCGCATGCGTCGCGACGGCGCGCAGCTTCACCTCGAAGGGGCGTAGCCGCGCGGCGATCGCCTTGCCGACGCCGCCGAAACCGAGCACCGTGGTGCGCCGGTCGGCGAGACTCGGCGTGAAGGCGCGCGTCCAGTCGCGCTGTCGGGCGAAGACGTCGAGCTCGCGCTGCACGGCGAGCGTCAGGGCGAGAGCCAGCTCGGCCGTCGACGTCTCGTGCACGGTCGCCGCGTTCGCGAACACGATCCCCGGGGGCAGGAGCTCCTCCGTCCCCTCGAAGCCGATCGACTGGCTCTGCACGAGGCGGGTCTCGACGCCCTCGAGCCGCGCGACGACGTCACGCGCGCTCATGTACGGCGGAACGACCAGGTCGATCCGGTCCGTCTCGGAGGCCGCGTCCATCGGCCAGACGATCACCTCCACGCGCTCGCCGAGGTCCGCCAGTTCGGCGGCGAAGGCGGGATCGGGCACGGACACGATGAGGCGGGAGGGCGTCATGCTGCGAGCGTAGCCACCCCGCCGATGAGCCCCGAGGGCGTTGCGCTCCCGCATCCGCTGCGGATGCGGCTGGCAGCCGCTCTGCAGGAGATCTCCCTCCTGCAGGACGATGGAGCGTGAATCCTCCTGCAGGAGGGATTTCTCCTGCGCACGGGATGCGGCCGCCGCCCGTGCGCCCCCTAGCCTGGCGCCATGTCCGCCATCCGGGTTGTACGTCCGACGCGACCGCGCGCTCGTGCGGCGGTGGCGCTCGCCGTGGTCGTCGCGCTGGTGGCCGGCGTCGGAACCCTGGCCGCCCTGCTGTACCCGGTGGTGTCGGGGGTCGGCGGACGTCTCGCCGTGTTCTTCGGGATCTACCTCGCGATGGCGGCGCTCGTTCTTCTCGCGCACCGCTTCGACGGGCTGCGGACGATGATCCCGCTCGGCTTCACCCGCGAGCGACCCGTGCGGCAGTTGGTCGCCGGCATCCTGCTCGCCGCACTGCTGCTGTTGCTGGTCGTCGGCGTTCCCGCCCTGGCGGGTGCGGATGTGGGCGGCATCGTCGGCGCGGGGCAGAACGCCCTGTGGTTCGCCCTCGTCTCCGCGGTGACGGTCGGCGTCGCCGAGGAACTCATGTTCCGCGGGTACCTGCTGGGGAGACTGCGGATCGCCCTGGCGTCGCGCACGGGCGCGATCATCGTCTCCTCCGTGCTGTTCGGGCTCCTCCACTTCGTCAGCGGCGACCTCGTGCAGGTGCTGGTGACCGCCGTCATCGGAGCGCTGCTCGCGACGGCTCGGGTGGTCTGGCCGAGCTGCTCACTCGCCTCGGTCATCGTCGCCCACGTCCTCTACGACGCGGCCCTGGCCGTCATCGGCGCGTCGATCGTCGGCTGACAGACGCCTCAGCGGGAGCGGTCGCCCCATTCCTTCTCCGACACGACCCGGGCGACCGTGAGTCCGATCGCGAGGGCCGCCACGACGAACAGCGCCTGCACACTGTTCTGCACCGCAGCGAGCGTGTCGCCGTCGATGGTGGCGACGATGGCGCGATACGCCGCAGCGCCGGGGACCATGATCACCACCGCCGGCACCGTCAGCGCCACCCGCGGAGCATCGAGGCGGCGGTAGCAGACGAAGGCCCCGAGGCCGACCAGCACCCCCGCGGCCATCGCCGCGACAGCGGGCATGAGTCCCGCATCCACCGCCGCCAGACGCGCGGTGTTCGCGATCGCGCCGACCGCGGCAGAGGCGATCGCGATGCGCCAGGGAGTGGCGAACAGCAGCGCGAAACCGAGCACGCCGACGAATCCGGCGACGAGGCGCATCACGGCGAGCGCGGGTTCGTCCAGCAGCGGCGTCGTAACGGCGCCGGGCGAGGTGGCGAACAGTGCCGCCACGGCCCAGACCGCGGAGCCGGCGGTGAGCAGGATGAGGCACGCGTAGACCACCCGCGCGATCCCCGCGTTGAGGTCCAGGCGGGCGAGGTCCATGGCGCCGGTGACGAGGGGGAAGCCGGGCACGAGGAAGAGCACGGCACTGGTGAGGGCGGCGTCGTGCGCGAAGGGCTGGCCCAAGAGCTCCAACAACTGGGCGGCGGCGAGGTAGATCAGCAGTGCCGTCGCCGCAGCGAGGAACACGGTGAGGAACTCGTTCAGCCGTGCGCGGGCGAGCAGCATCCGGATCGCCTGCCCTGCGGCGGCGCCGATGCCGACCGCGACGGCGGCCGCCCATCCGCCGTTGTTGAGCAGGGCGAAGGCGGCGCAGGCAGCGCCCGCGGCGATGATGCGCAGAAGCATCCCGTACCGGGCCGGGCGTGCGGCGATCGCATCCAGGCGCGCCGCGAAGTCCTCGACGCTTCCGCCCGCCTCTGCCTCGACCCGGTGGGAGAGCCGCTGGAGGGCGGCGATGCGCTCGGCGTTGACCACGGGGCGCGCGACCTCGGCCACACGGGTGCGCACGAGCTGGCCGCGGCTGACGGTGAGCACGATGTCGAGCATGCCGACGCGGGCGTTCATGGTCTCGATGCCCCATGCGCGCCCGACGCGCTCCATCGTCGTTCGCACGCGTGCGGAGGATGCGCCCGCGCCCAGCATGAGGATTCCCAGCCGCAGCACCGCGTCGGTGAGCGCGACGAACCGCACGGGTTCCAGTCGTGCCTCATCGAGGGGGGTGGCGTCGCCGTCGTCCGCCGGGATCATACGGGCGCCGGCCATGCGGCCATCCTCCCATCTCCACGCCGTCGGATGCGGGACCAAGGCCCCACCGCGCCCGCCCGCGCCTCTGTTCAAGGGACCCGAGTTGCGGCGCGTGGCTTTTCGGGGCGACGTTTCGGGTCCCTTGAACAGGGTTTCAGGTCAGGAGACGGCGACCTCGTTCGGGGTGACGGCGAGCGTTGTGCTCGCGAGCACCTCGCCGCTCGTCAGGTCGACCGCGTGCACCTTCTTCGCCGCGGGCTCGGTCACGTAGGCGATGTCGCCCGACACGACGATGGCGGGATGCGGGTCCTGCCATTCGAGGGGGCCCTCCCACGCCGCGATGACCGGGAACTCGTCGACCAGTTCGCCGCTGGCGGGATCGATCACGTGGATCGATCCGTCGGTGGCGAGGATGTAGCCGAGGTCCTTCGGGCCTCGCGCCAGGTCGCGGAACGTGTACGAGACGCCCTCCGGGAGCGGCACGACCTCCATGCTCGCCGTCGCGGTGTCGATCAACGCCACGCTCGAGAGCAGGTAGCCCTCCGCATCGGGGTCGTTCTTGTAGTCGCCGACGACGAGCGGGCTCGTGTCGGTGACGAAGATGTTGCCGGTACGGCCGTAGGCGTCGGGCGCCGTGACCTTCGCGATCTCGCCGTCGCGGTAGATCAGCGCGCCGTTCTCGCATCCGAAGACGACGACCTCGTCGGCGGCCGTGCCCTCGCCGTGCACGCCGGGGCAATCCGCGTTCGAGGCGATCTCGGCGCCGTCCGCGTCACGCACCGTGATGCCGGTGCGACCGTTCGCCGAGCCGACGGTCGTCACGAAGGTGCCGTCCTCGAGCACGATCGACACGCCGTGGTGCGCCTCGGTGCCGGGGATCGTCGTCGAGGCGGGGAGGGCGTCGCCGAGCGAGGCGAACGCATCCGTGTCGACGATCGTCGTGTCGCTCGTGCCGTCGGCGTAGAGCACCGTCTTGCCGGCGTGGCGCACGACGTGCCCGGGAGCGTCCGCGGGGAACACGAGGTCGGTGAGCACGGGCTCGGACCCGGATGCGGCGCCGGTGTCGAGGACCTGGAAGCCCTCGCTCATCGTGACCAGCACGTGCGAGCCGTCGCCGGCCCGGTTGAGCCGGGTGAACTCCTCGGAGGCGAGGTCTCCGACCGTCTCCAGCGTCGTGCCGTCGAGCACGAGGATGCCGCCTTCGTAACTGATCGCGACGCGTTCGCCGGCGGTTGCGTCGGCGGAGGTCGAGGATGCGGGGGCGGGCGCGGTGCCGGCGCAGGCGGTCAGCGTCGCGGCGGCGGCGAGTCCGAGCGCGATCAGCGCGGGACGTCTCAGGTGCATGTGGTGCCTCATTTCTGTGGGGTCGCGGGCGGGGCCCGCCGGCCGGTACGGCCGTGTGGATGGGCTCAGGAGAGCCCGGCGACGATGCGCTGCGTGTTGACGCGCATCATGGTCAGGTAGTCGCCGGCGGCGCCGTCGGCGGCGGTGAGCGACTCGGTGAACAGCTCGACGACCCGAACCTCGATGCCGGCCTCCTCGGCCAGTGCGCGCATGAGCCGGTCGGGCGAGGAGGACTCGGCGAAGATCGTGCGCACGCCGGCCTGCCGGATGGCGGAGACGAGCTCCGCGAGGTCGGCGGCGCTCGGAGCGGCGAGCGTCGTGCCGCCGGGGATCGCGGCACCCACGAGACGCACGTCGAAGCGGTCCGCCAGGTAGCCGAAGACGTGGTGATTGGTCACGAGCGCACGTCTCTCGGCGGGGATGGCGGCCAGGGCTGTGCTCATCTCGGCATCCAGAGCCGCAAGCTCGGTGCGATATGCGGCGGTGTCGGCGCGGAGAGTCGCCGCATCCACCCCGTCGATGCCTGCGAGCGTCGCCTCCAGCGCGTCGACGACCTGCAGCATCCGCGCGGGATCTGTCCAGAAGTGCGGGTCGTCGGCGCCGTCCGCCTCCTCGCTCGTGTACGGCAGGACGTCGACGACGTCACCCGCGACGAATTGCGCGACGCCCTCGTCCGCTGCCGCCTCGAGGTGCTGCGCGAGACCCTCTTCGAGCCCGAGACCGTTCGAGACCACCAGGTCGGCCGAGCGCAGCCGCGCCGCCTCCTGGGCCGAGATCTCGAAGGAGTGGGGATCCGAGTCGGGCTTCATGAGGGTCACGACCTCGGCCTGATCGCCGACCAGCTCGGTGACGACATCGCCCAGGATGTTGGTGGACACCACGACGAGGGGTCGATCCTCTGCGGTCGGGGCGCAGGCCGACAGCGCGCCCGCGACCAGGAGCGCGCCTGCGAACGCGGCGATGCGCTGGCCGGCGGTCATCGGCCGGTCTCCGCGACGAAGGCCGGCTCGTCCGCCGTGGCGAAGGTGCGGGCGATGCGCCCGGCATCCGCGAAGTCGATCTCGAACAGCACGCGCTCGGTGATCCCGTTGAGGTATGCGCGCCGGTCGTCCGCGATGAGGGTGGGCGTCCACCCCGCAGCGAGCGAGTCGGCGACCAGCGGTTCCGTGAGGGCGAGTTCGGCGCCCGTCGCGCCGTCGATCACGCTCACCCTTCCGTCGGCGGTGAGCCCCAGCACGTGCTCGGATGCATCGTCGACGGCCGTGACGGCGATCAGTGGTCGCGGGGCTGCGACCGCGGTCGCGGTGCGTTCTCGCGTGTCGAGGAGCACGATCGGCCCGTCCGGACTGAGACCCGCGGCGGTCGGGCGACCCTCCCGGTTGGCCCAGGAGCGGGGCGCGGAAATCCCCTCGGGAAGCGCGATGCGTTCGACCGCGGCCCCCGCGTCGGCGGCCACGGCCAGCAGCACGCCGTCCCGGCATCCGAGGATCGCGCCCACACGCGTGGTGAGAGTGCCGGCAGGCTCGGCACAGGGGACGGGCTCGCCGTGGACGGCGCCGTCGCGGTCGCGCACCTCGACGGCGCCCTCGCCGGTCGTGACGAGCGCGTGGTCGCCCACGGGCACGATGTAGCCGTCGTGCGCGGGCATCCGCACCCGGAACCGCTCGACCACCTCGCCCTTGGAGAGGGCCTCGGTGTCCAGCAGCACGGCCTCGCCGTCGGCGAAGAAGATCCCGGTGCCGCCCGTTGTCGATGAGTTCGTCGTCGCGACACGGGCCGTGCCGCGGCCGGGGACCTTCGTCAGCACGCGCGGCTGGGCGCGGTAGTAGTGGAAGTGATCCACGTGATCCCAGGTCCACATCCCGCTGTCGACGATCTCGACGCCGTCGCCGGTGTCGGCGAAGAGGTAACGGCCGTCCGTAGCGGTGGCCAGGGGAGCGTCGATGCGGCCGAGGTCGGAGGTCTCCTCGGCGAGCAGGTCGAGCAGCGTGAGTCGGCCGTCGATCGTCGCGGTCAGCAGGTGCAGGGGCGGCTCGCTCACCTCGGCGGCGCCGGTGACCTGCCCGTGACCGGTGCTGCCCGCCGGGGCGGCCGGGGGTTCGGGAGTGTTCGCGCACGCGGCGAGCAGGAGAGCGGATGCGGTGACGACGGTGAGGGCGAGGGGATGGCGCACGCGGAGCTTTCTAGAGGGGAGCCGGCACCGCGGCGGCGGAGCGGCGGGACACGAACAGGGAGTGCAGCAGCGCGGACAGCGCGGCCGCGGCGATGGCGGATGCGGCGATCGATGCTCCGGCGGCGGTGCCGAGGTGCCACGAGAGTGAGAGGCCGGCGGTGACCGAGGCGATCCCGATGGCGCCGGCGAGGACCATGGCGGCGGCGATCCCGCGCACCCACGGTCGGGCGGCCACAGCCGGGGCGAGCAGCATCCCGACCACCAGGAGCGAGCCGACGGCTTGGTACGAGGCGACGACGGCGAGCGTCACGAGACCGGTGAGCGTGGCCTCGGCCCACGCCGGACGCACGCCCAGCACCCGGGCGACGCGCGCGTCCACGGCCACCGCGACCAACGCCCGGTGCGCGACGGCCGCGAGGGCCAGGCCGACCGCCGTGGCCGCGGCCAGCACTGCGAGATCCTCGGTCGAGATCGCCAGCACGTCACCGAAGAGGACCGCGGTCGCATCCGTCGCGAAGCTGCCGGAGTGCGAGATGACGATGACGCCGACGGCGAGCATCGCGACGAACAGGAGCCCGATGCTCGTGTCGTACGCGAGACGCCCGCGCCGGCGCAGCGCCCCGATCCCGACCGTCATGACCACGGCGCTCGCGGCGCCGCCGAGGAGGACGGGGGCGCCGAGCACGGTGGCGAGGGCGACGCCGGGCAGCATCCCGTGCGCCAGCGCCTCGCCGAGGAAGGCCATGCCCCGGATTACGACCCAGGTGCCGACGACCGCGCACAGCACGGCCACGAGCGAACCGCCGACGAGAGCGCGCAGCAGGAACGCGTGCTCGAGGGGGAGGAGAAGGGTCACGACACCCGACCGTAGCGATAATGAGAACCGTTCTCAACTTGGCTAGGCTGGTCGGATGTTCCTCTCCGATCCACCGTCGGCTGCCGCGCCGACCCCGCTGTGCGCGGCGGGTCTGCGCGTCGACGCGAAGGGGCGGACGCTGCTGCATCCGCTCGATCTGCGCCTCGATCCGGGCGTGATGACCGTCATCGCGGGGCCGAACGGCGCGGGCAAGACCACGCTTCTCGAGGCGCTCGCCGGGGTGAGGCCCGGCCGGTCTGGCGTCGTCGACGGGGCCGGGCGGATCGCCTTCGTCCCGCAGCATTCGGCGATCGCCGAACAGCTGCCGCTCACGGTGGCTCAGCTCGTGCGGATCGGGGCCTGGCGGCGCCTGCTCCCGCTGCCCTCACGCGCGGAGCGGACGGATGCGGCGAAGGCCATGGCCGCGCTGGAGATCGCCGACCTCGCCTCCCGACCAGTGGCGACCCTCTCCGGCGGCCAGCTCCAGCGGGCGCTGCTCGCTGCGGCGCTGGCCCGTCGCGCCGACGTGCTGCTGCTCGACGAACCGACGACGGGCCTGGATGCGGCCAGCAGCACCCGCATCCTCGCCGCCGTCGAGCGGGAGCGACGCCGCGGCGCCGTGGTCGTGTGCGTGAGCCACGACCCGGTGCTCATCGCCGCGGCCGGGCGCGTGCTCCGCCTCGAGGGCGGTCGCCTCGTGTGACCCCGCGCCCCCGCCCCTGTTGGAGGGACCCCTCTTGCGGCGCGGAGCGCCCGGACGCGACATCACGCGTCCCTTGAACAGAGCCCCCGTCGCGGAGGGTGACGATCGCCCCCCCGAACACCGCCGCCAGCGCGCTTGCGCTAGATCCAGCCCTTCTCGCGGGCGACCTGCGCGGCCTGCGAGCGATTCTCGGTGCCCGTCTTGCCGATCGCCGACGAGAGGTGATTGCGCACGGTGCCCGCCGAGAGGAACATCTCCGCGGCGATCTGCGCGACGGCCCGGCCGTCGGCCGACAGTCGCAGCGCCTGCTGCTCCCGCTCGGTCAACGGGCTCTGACCCTCGAACAGCGACGCCTCGGCGAGTTCGGGATCCACCACACGGAGCCCCGCGTGCACACGCCGCACCGCGTCGGCGAGGCGATCCGCCGGGGCATCCTTCACGATGAAGCCGCTGGCGCCCGCATCCAACGCCTGGCGGAGGTAGCCGGGTCGGGCGAACGTCGTCACCACCAGCACGCGCGTCGCCGGATTCGCCTCGCGCACCTGGCGCGTGGCGGTGATCCCGTCCATCCCGGGCATCTGGATGTCCATGAGGCAGACGTCGGGGGTCGTGTCGGCGGCGAGGGATGCGGCCTGCGCGCCGTCGGCGGCCTCGGCCACCACGACGAGGTCTCCCTCCAGCTCGAGCAGGGCACCCATCGCGCCGCGGACGAGCGCCTGATCGTCGACGAGCATCAGTCTGATCGGTGCGGTCACCACGTCATGCTCACTCTCGTTCCGCCGCTGGGCGCGGGAGCCACCTCGAGAACGGCGCCGGCCGCGGCCGCCCGCTCCTGCATGCCCCGGATGCCGTTGCCCGGGCGCTGGCGCACCCCCTCGCCGTCGTCGTCCACCGTGACGACGCCCGGTGCCACCGAGATGCGCACCGTGCGGGCATGCGCATGGCGCAGGATGTTGGTCGTCGCCTCGCGCACGATCCACCCCGCGGGCAGCGACTGCGCGGGCGAGAGGGATGCGGCGTCGCCGCTGACCTCGACGGCCATCCCCGCCGACTCGAGCGCCGCACGGCTGGCGACGAGCTGCTCGGCGAAGGCCTGACCGCGGATTCCGGTCACGGTGCTGCGCACGCCCGAGATCGCCTCGCCCGTGAGTCGCACGATGTCGGCGAGCTCTGCCTTCGCGCGATCGGGGTCGCGATCGACGAGCCGCTCGGCGAGTTCGGCCTTCAGCTTCACCGCCGTCAGGGTGTGCCCCAGCAGGTCGTGAACGTCGCGGGCGATCGCCGTGCGCTCGTCGCTGGCGGCGAGCTCCAGACGGATCCGATCCGTGTCGACGGAGCGGCCGATGAGCCAGCTCGTCACGGTGTTGACGACGGCGATCATGATGACCACCGAGAGGATCTGGATGTTGTCCTCGATCGAGCCGGTGGCGACGATCACGACGACGACGGCCCCGATGCCCGCGACCGTCGTCGCCCAGTGCCAGCTGCGGCGGAGACCGTAGCTCGCGTACGACATCACGAACGGCACGAAACTCAGAGCGCCGTCGCCGATCGCCGGCACCGTGGCTGCGGCGCACGCGATCTGCACCCAGAACAGCGTCTTCACGCGTGGGCTGGGCGCCCCCCAGGCCGACCGCATCCCGGAGACGAAACCGACCACGTAGGCCACGGCGAACCCCACCAGCGCAGCCCACCCGAGCACGAGGACACCCGGCGGCGCCGGCGACGACAGCAGCGAGAGGATCGGGAAGATCAGGAAGACCATCCACACGATCGCCATGAGCCAGCCCCAGCGCTGCCACGGATCCTGTGGCACGCGCGGGGGCGCGGAGGGGCTCGTCACCGCTCGAGCCTAACGACGACGACGCGAACGCACGACGCCGAAGCGCACCAGAAGGGCGAACAGCGCGCCCCAGACGACCACGTTGAGAACGACGGCCCAGAGCGGGTCGGAGCCGCCGGCGACGAGCGCCCCGCCCGTCGCCGGCCAGCGCACGAGGGCCGCGTAGCCGTACATGGGCGTCCACTTGGCGATGTCGAGCATGACGCCGCTCAGGGGAACGAACACGTTGCCGAAGAAGCCGAAGAAGGTGATCGAGATCGACGCGAGGGCCGCGGCCGAGTCCGAGTTGAACGCGAGACCGACGCCCAGGCCGAACAGGCCGTAGACCAGGCCGAGGACCAGGGTGATGGCCGCGGACGCGAACCAGCGCCACACGTCGTCGGCGGCGGCTCCCGTCACGTACCCCGCGATGTAGACGATGAGCACCGACAGTGCGGCGAACGACATCGCCGACAGCACCTTCGTCAGCGCGTATCCGGCAGTCGAGAGCGGCGTGAGGGCGAGCTGGCGTCCCCACCCCTGACCGACCTCGGATGCGGCGAGCGAGCACAGCGAGCTCATCGCCGTCGCGGTGCCGTAGGCGCCCATCGAGACCATGACGTAGAACGAGGCGTTCGCGTGACCGACGCTCTGCGAGGCGTAGTCCATGCTGGCCCCGAACAGCAGGTACATCGCGAACGGCATGGCCAGCGTGAAGGCCAGCGTGTACGGGTTCCGCAGCTGGCGCAGACCCTCGATGCGGTACATCGCGGGCGAGACGAGCGTGCTCATGAGGGCTCCTCGGTGAGTCGGGTGAAAGCGGATTCCAGGGTCGGTGCGGTGATCTCGAGGTCGCTGGCGCCGGCGGCGAGCAGACGCGCAGCGAGAGCGTCGGATGCGGCGGTGCGCACCGTGAGCCGAGACGCGTCCACCGACACCTCTGCGGCGGACTCGTCGCCCACCAGCTCTGCGGCGAAGGCCGTGGCGAGCGCCTCGTCGGCGAGCGTCGCCGAGACGAGGCGGCCTCCGAGCGAGGCGCGCAGGTGCGCGGTGGCGGCGTCGGCGACGATGCGGCCGCGGGTCATCACGACGGTGCGCCGGGCGAACTGCTCGGCCTCCTCGAGGTAGTGCGTGGCGAAGATGATCGTGCGTCCCGCATCCGCGTCGGCCCGCATCGCCTGCCAGAACCGGCGGCGTGCCGTGACATCCATACCAGCGGTGGGCTCGTCCAGCACCAGGACGTCGGGGTCGGGCAGGAGCGCGAGCGCGAACTTCACCCGCTGCTTCTCGCCGCCCGAGCACTTGCCCACCCGCCGGCGGGCGATCTCGGTGAGATCGGCGCGCTCCATCACCTCTGCGACGCGGGAGCCGGCGCCGTACAGGTCCGCGATGACCGTGACCGTCTCCCGCACGGTGAGATCCGACAGCAGGCCGCCGGTCTGCAGCACCGCGGCGAGCCGGCCGGCCGCCACCGCGCGGTGCGGGTGCGCGCCGAAGACGAGCGCGCTGCCCTCATCCGGTTCCGCGAGTCCCAGCAGCACGTCGATCGTCGTGGTCTTGCCCGCCCCGTTCGGGCCGAGCAGCGCCACGATCTCGCCGCGCTCGATGCGCAGGTCGATGCCGTCGACGGCGGTGAAGCGCTGACCGGCGCGGCCGAAGCGGCGCACGAGGCCGCGCAGCTCGACGGCCGCCGCATCCGGGGCGAGGGGGATCTCGGGTATCTGCACGCGCGGTTCGCTCATGCCTTCAGCCAACCGTGCAGCCTCCCGCTGCGCCGGAGGCTTCTGTCACGTCCCGGGCATGACACGTGTCATGCCCGATGGGACACGGGCGGGTGCTCTCCCGTTGGGTACCGCCTTCACCCTGCACGTTCGCCTGTCCCAGATCGATGCGCGGGGCTCGATCTGGGACAGGCGAGCAGGGAAGGAGGCGGGTCAGGCGGCGGCGGAGACCACGGCCGCAATGGCCGAGCTGAAGAAGCCGAGACCGTCGACGCCGGAGCGCATGGCGGCGGACGTGTCGGGGCCGAAGCCCGGCTCGACGGCGTGCTCGGGATGCGGCATGAGTCCGACGACGTTGCCGCGTTCGTTGGTGAGCCCGGCGATGTCGTCGAGCGAGCCGTTGGGGTTGACGCCGACGTAGCGGAAGGCCACGAGACCCTCGCCCTCGACGCGCGCGAGCGTCTCGGCGTCGGCGATGTAGCCGCCGTCGGCGTTCTTCAGCGGGATGACGATCTCCTGTCCCGCGCTGAAGTCGCTCGTCCAGGCGGTGTCGGCGTTCTCGACACGCAGACGCTGGTCGCGACGCACGAACTGCTGGTGCGCGTTGCGGATCAGTCCGCCCGGGAGCAGGTGCGCCTCGACGAGCATCTGGAAGCCGTTGCAGATGCCGAGGATCGGCATGCCGGCGGCGGCCGCATCCTTCACCTCGGACATGATCGGCGCGAGGGCCGCGATCGCCCCTGCGCGCAGATAGTCGCCGTAGCTGAACCCGCCGGGCAGCACCAGGGCGTCGACGCCCTGCAGGTCGTGATCGCCGTGCCAGAGCGCGACGGGCTCGGCTCCGGCGACGCGGATGGCGCGCTGCGCGTCGCGGTCGTCGAGCGAACCGGGGAAGGTGATGACCCCGACGCGTACGCTCATTCGACGACCTCGATGCCCACGACGTCCTCGATGACCGCATTGGAGAGCACGTCGTCGGCGATCTCGCGCACCTTCTCGAGCAGCGCCTCATCGACGGTGCCCTCGACGGTCAACTCGAACCGCTTCCCGATCCGGACGGAGCCGAAGTCCTCGACGCCGAGGCGGTGGAGGGCGTTCTGGACCGCCTTGCCCTGCGGGTCGAGCAGTTCGGCCTTGGGCATGACATCGACGACGATCGTGGGCATAACGGCTCCGAGGGTGCGCGGGAGAGGGTCTGCTCCCAGTCTAGAGGCGGGCGGGAGAACCGCGGTGCCGGCGCGTTATCGAACCGTTACTCGAACGCTGGGAGCGCTCTCTTGACCTCTCGGGAGCGCTCCCATACTGTGAGTCGCGTCCGATGAGAGCGCTCCCAGTCCTGGGGACAGCGGAGAGCTTTCTGGCACCGAACCGCATCCACAAAGGAGTGTCCCGTGAAATCACGCGCCCTGCGACCGCTCGGCCTCGCCGCCGGCATCGCAACCGCAGCCATCGTCCTCGCCGGTTGTTCGACCGGTGGCGGAGAGCAGTCCGACCCGAACGCGCCGGTCACGCTCACCATCGCCACCTTCAACGACTTCGGCTACACCGATGCACTCCTGCAGGAGTACATGGACGAGAACCCGAACGTGAAGATCGTCCACAACAAGGCCGCGACGTCCAACGACGCCCGTGCCAACTACTTCCAGAAGCTCGGCAAGACCGGCCTCGCCGACATCGAGGCAATCGAGGTCGACTGGCTCCCCGAGGTCATGAAGTACTCCGACATGCTCGCCCCGGTCCCCACCGACCTGACCGACCGCTGGCTGGACTGGAAGGTCAAGGCGGCCACCGACGCCGACGGCAACCTCATCGGCTACGGCACCGACATCGGCCCCGAGGCCGTTTGCTACCGCTCCGACCTGTTCCAGGCCGCCGGTCTTCCGACCGACCGCGCCGAGGTCGGCAAGCTCTTCGACGGCGACTGGGCCAACTACTTCAAGGTCGGCGACCAGTACGTCGCAGCGACCGGCAAGGCCTTCTTCGACTCGGCCGGCGGCACCTACCAGGGCATGATCAACCAGGTCGAGGCGGCCTACGAGAACCCCTCGGACGGCAAGATCACCGCCACGACGAACCCCGAGGTCAAGGACATCTACGACCAGGTGACCGCGGCCAGCGCCACGCAGTCGGCGCACTTCAGCCAGTGGTCGGACGACTGGTTCGCGGGTCTGAGCAACGGCGACTTCGCCACGATGCTCTGCCCCGGCTGGATGCTCGGTGTCATCTCCGGCAACGCGAAGGACGTCACCGGCTGGGACGTCGCACCGATGTTCCCCAACGGCGGCGGCAACTGGGGCGGTTCGTACCTGACCATCCCCGCCAACGGCAAGAACGTCGCGGCCGCGCAGAAGCTGGCCGACTGGCTGACCGACGCCAAGACCCAGGTCAAGGCGTTCGAGAACGCCGGCACCTTCCCGAGCCAGAACGACGCGCTCACCGACGCCACGCTGCTGGACTCGACCAACGAGTACTTCAACAACGCTCCGGTCGGCCAGATCTTCTCCGAGCGGGCCAAGGCCGTGACGGTCAGCCCCTTCAAGGGCGAGTTCTACTTCCAGGTCAACGACGCGATGCAGAAGGCGCTCACGCGCGTCGAGGACGGTACGCAGGACGCGAAGGCTTCGTGGGACCAGTGGGTCTCTGAGGTCGAGGCCATCAAGTAATCCCGCAGTGAGAGGGGCCCGCAGGGCCGACCCTGCGGGCCCCTCTCACGCTCAACGAAACGAAGGAACGACGTGAGCGCCTCGTCCACGACGGCCAGATCCCCCAAGCGCATCGGCTTCGGTGGCAAGAGCCTCAGCTCCTGGGACCTCAAGCTGTCCCCCTATCTGTACATCTCCCCCTTCTTCATCCTGTTCCTGATCGTCGGGCTCTTCCCGATCGCCTACACGGCGTACATCTCTTTCCAGGACTGGGACCTCGTGCGCGGCACGGGCACGTTCGTCGGCTTCGACCAGTACGCGACGGTCATCAACGACCCGAAGTTCTGGACGGCGCTGCGCAACTCGTTCTCGATCTTCCTGCTCTCCACCGTCCCGCAGCTGATCCTCGCTGTCTTCATCGCGGTGCTGCTGGATCAGAACATCCGCGCCAAGACCTTCTGGCGCATGGGCGTTCTGCTGCCTTACGTCATGGCACCCGTCGCCGTGGCGCTCATCTTCTCCAACATGTTCGGCGACCAGTACGGTCTCGTGAACTCGATCCTCACCGACCTCGGCATCCCTGCCATCAAGTGGCACTCGGATGCGTTCGCCAGCCACATCGCGATCGCCACGATGGTCAACTTCCGCTGGACCGGGTACAACACCCTCATCCTGCTCGCGGCCATGCAGGCCATCCCGCGCGACTTCTACGAGGCGGCGACGGTCGACGGCGCCGGCAAGGTCCGCCAGTTCTTCTCCATCACGCTGCCGAGCCTCAAGCCCACCCTGATCTTCGTCATCATCACCTCGACGATCGGTGGCCTGCAGATCTTCGACGAGCCGCGCATGTACGACCAGACCGGAACCGGCGGCGCCGACAACCAGTGGCTCACCATCACCCTGTGGCTCTACGACCTCGGCTGGGGCCAGTGGAACTTCGGTCGCGCCGCCGCCCTCGCGTGGATCCTGTTCCTCATCATCCTCGCGATCGGCGCGATCAACCTCTTCGTCACCCGCGGGCTCGTGCGTGACGAAGGTAAGAAGTCCGACATGAGCCGAGCCCAGATGCGCGCCGCCCGACGCGCCGCCAAGGAAGCGGTCGAAGCGTCCCGCACCGCGTCCCAGAAGACGGAGGTCCTCCGATGACCACTCTGCAGAACCCGCCCGTCGCGGCGGAGGAAGCGCTGCTGGAGCCCGGCCGCAAGCCGGTGCGCAGGCGCCGCCCCGTGCGCGGGTCGCGTCCGGGCTGGTTCGTGTACGCCGCCCTCGGCGTCGTGCTGCTCAGCGCGGCGTTCCCCTTCTACTGGTCGCTGCTCATCGGCTCCGGCGATTCGTACACCATCCGCGACCCCAACATGTCGTGGATCCCCGGCGGCAACTTCCTCGCCAACGCCGCGAAGGTCATCAACGACCCGGCCGTCAACTTCTGGCCGGCGCTGTGGAACTCGATCTTCAGCTCGGCGCTCATCGCCGCATCCGTCGTGTTCTTCTCGACGCTGGCCGGATGGGCCTTCGCGAAGCTGAAGTTCCGCGGCTCGAGCTGGCTGCTCGTGTTCGTCATCGCCACGATGGCCGTGCCGACCCAGCTCGGCGTCGTGCCGCTGTACCTCCTGTTCAGCGAGATCGGATGGACGGGTCAGATCGGCGCGATCATCATCCCCGCCCTGGTCAGCGCCTTCGGCGTGTTCTGGATGACGCAGTACATCCGCCAGGCTGTGCCGGACGAGCTGATCGAGGCCGCCCGCGTCGACGGGGCGAGCTCGTTCCGCACCTTCCTCACGGTGGGTGTGCCCGCCGCGCGGCCCGCGGCGGCGATGCTGGCCCTGTTCACGTTCGTGACGGCATGGAACAACTTCTTCTGGCCGTTCATCGTGCTCGACCGGCAGAACCCGACCCTTCCGGTCGCGCTCTCGCTGCTGCAGTCCAACTACTTCGTCGACTACTCGATCGTCCTCGCGGGCGTGCTGCTGTCGACGATCCCGCTCCTGGTCCTCTTCGTCTTCGCCGGCAAGCAGCTGGTGAGCGGAATCATGCAAGGCGCCGTCAAGGGCTGAGGCCCGGGCGCGAGAAAGGTACATCGATGAGCGACGCTCTGCGCGCGTTCCCGCGGAACTTCCTGTTCGGAGCGGCCACCGCGGCCTTCCAGATCGAGGGCGCAGCCTTCGAGGACGGGCGGACCGCATCCATCTGGGACGCGTTCTGCCGCGAGCCCGGTGCCGTCATCAACGGCGACAACGGTGACGTGGCATGCGATCACTATCACCGCTACGGCGACGACGTCGCGCTGATGAAGGGCCTGGGGCTCGACACCTACCGGTTCTCGGTGTCGTGGTCGCGCGTGCGCCCGGACGCCGGCCCGCTCAATCAGAAGGGGCTGGACTTCTACAAGCGCCTGGTCGACGAGCTGCGCGACGCCGACATCCTGCCGTGGCTGACGCTCTACCACTGGGACATGCCGCAGGCGCTCCAGGAGCGCGGTGGGTGGACGGTGCGGGAGTCGAGCGATCTGTTCACGGAGTACGCGCTGGACGTGTACGACGCGCTGGGAGACAGGGTCGACATCTGGACCACCCTCAACGAGCCGTGGTGCTCGTCGTTCCTCAGCTACACCGCCGGCATCCACGCCCCCGGCCACTACTCCGTCGCCGAGGGGATGCTGGCCTCGCACCACCTCCTGCTCGGTCACGGACAGGTCGTGCGGGAGCTCCGGGGCCGCGACGCGGGCAAGAACCTCGGGATCACGCTGAACCTCACCGTTCCCGACCCGGTGGACCCGCAGAACGAGGGCGACCGGGACGCGGCGCGCCGTATCGACGGCCAGTTCAACCGCTGGTTCCTCGACCCCATCTTCCGCGCTGCGTACCCGCAGGACGTGGTCGACGACATCCGCGTGGTCGACCCGGCGGCGGTCGAGACGTGGCAGGCGGCCATCCGTCCGGGCGACCTCGAGCTCATCGCGCAGCCCATCGACAGCCTGGGCGTGAACTACTACCACGGCGAGTTCGTGGGCGCCGAGCCCGACCCGAACCCGCCGCTTCCCGGCGAGGCGCCCACCGATCGCCCCGGCCGTTCGCCGTTCCCGGCGGCGGAGGGGATCTACTGGCACGATCGCGGCCTGCCGCGCACCTCGATGAACTGGGAGGTGCAGCCGGAGGGTCTGACCAGGCTCCTCCGCCGCGTCTCGGACGAGTATGCCGCCTCGGCGGGCACCGTGCTCTACGTCACCGAGAACGGTGCGGCCTACGACGACGAGCTCGTCGTCGAGGACGGCGCCGCCCGGGTGAAGGATGCGGAGCGCACCGCGTTCCTGCGCGCGCACCTGTCGGCGGTGCTGGATGCGGCCGACGCGGGCGTCGACGTGCGCGGCTACTTCTATTGGTCCCTGCTCGACAACTTCGAGTGGGCCTGGGGCTACGAGAAGCGGTTCGGAATCGTCCACGTCGACTACGACACCCAGGTGCGTACCTTGAAGGACAGCGCTCTGGAGTATCGTCGGGTGATCGCCGCCCGTGCGATCGATAACGCGCCCGAGGGCGCCGTCCTGCAGAGGTAGAGAACCGTGACCAGCGACCCTCGTCGTGCCACCGCCACCATCGAGGACGTCGCCGCGATGGCCGGGGTCTCCCGGTCCACGGTCTCCAGAGTCGTCAACGGCGCCACCGCAGTGAGTCCCGCTGCGGTGGCCGCCGTCGAACTGGCCATCAGCGAGCTGAACTACGTACCCAACCGGGCCGCCCGCTCGCTGGCGAGCCGCGCGACGATGGCGATCGCGTTGATCGTGCCGGAAGACACGAACAGGTTCTTCGGCGACCCGTTCTTCGCGTCGATCGTGTCGGGCATCAACGCCCGGCTCAGCAGGTCGGACTACGTGCTGAACCTCATCATCGCGAGCAACGATCCGCGGGACAAGACGGCGGCGTATCTGCGCAGCGGCGCCGTCGACGGCGCCATCGTCGTCTCGCACCACACGACCGACACCTTCGTCGACCGGATCGCCGCGGCGGTGCCCGTCGTCTACGGCGGCCGGCCTGCACACGGCCGCGCCGGCGCCTACTTCGTCGACATCGACAACGTCGAGGGCGGCCGTACGGCGACCCGACACCTCGTCGAGGCGGGCCGTACCCGCATCGGCACGATCTCGGGCCCCGTCGACATGCCCGCGGGAATCGACCGTCTCACCGGCTACCGCGAGGTGCTCCAGGATGCGGGGCTGCAGGTCGGCCCGATCGAGGACGGCGGCTTCAGCTCCGCCGGCGGCTATGCGGCGATGGAACGCATCCTCGCCTCCGGTGCCGACATCGACGCCCTGTTCATCGCGAGCGACCTGATGGCGCGCGGCGCGCTGGCGGCGCTGGAGCGCACGGGCCTGCGGGTGCCGGACGACATCGCCATCGTCGGCTTCGACGACTCGCCCGTCGCGACCGCTGTGACTCCCGCACTGACGACCGTCCGCCAGCCCTCGCAGCTGCAGGGCGAGCAGATGGTCGACGTGCTGCTGGCGCTGCTCGCGGGCCAGGAGCCCTCGCACGCCACGATCCTGTCGTCCGAGCTGATCCGGCGCGAGTCGGCCTGAGTCGCCGCATCCGGGCGGACCGGATGCGGGGCGCCGCGCACGGGACGACCCCGCCCGCGACGCCCGCGCATCACTCGGGGTCGCCGCCCAGCGGGCCGACCGCGGGGATGGGACCGCCGTCGTCGGCGCCGGTCTTGCGCCAGCGCGCGATGGCGTTGCCGAGGTGGTAGATCACCAGGGCCGCCGCGGTGGCCACGACGATCGCGCCGAGCTGGAAGTCGCCCCACGACATCGAGAACCCGGCGATCGCCATGACCAGGGCGACGGCGGCGGTGTACTGGTTCACCGGACGTGAGAAGTCCACGCGGTTGTCGACCCAGATCTTGATGCCGATGATGCCGATCAGACCGTACAGTGCGGTCGTCACCCCGCCCAGCACACCCGCGGGAACGGAGTTGATGACGGCACCGATCTTGGGCGACAGGCTCAGCAGGATCGCGACGACGCCGGCGACCCAGTACGCGGCCGTCGAGTACACGCGGGTCGCGGCCATCACGCCGATGTTCTCGCCGTAGGTGGTGGTGCCCGAGCCGCCGAAGAAACCGGCGACGGTGGTGGCGGCACCGTCGGCGATGAGGGCGCGCCCGGTGGAGCGGTTGACGGACGCATCCGTCATCGTGGCGACGCCGCGCACGTGGCCGACGTTCTCGGCCACCAGCACGAGCACGACCGGCAGGAACATCGCGATCGCGCTCCAGGTCCCGCTGCTCGCGAAGTCGGCGATGTGG
This sequence comes from Microbacterium sp. SORGH_AS_0428, assembly GCF_031453615.1. NCBI lineage: Bacteria > Bacillati > Actinomycetota > Actinomycetes > Micrococcales > Microbacteriaceae > Microbacterium > Microbacterium sp. SORGH_AS_0428. The sequence goes on from NZ_JAVIZT010000001.1 coordinate 2,087,936, forward strand.
AAGGTAGGCAGGCCGATCCACGCCGCATCCGCCACGCTGCTGAAGTCGAGCTCGCCGGAGATCGCGGCGGCGATGTAGCCGACGACGACGCCGAGGAAGATCGAGATCCGGCCGAGGAAGCCGCGGAAGAGCACGCTGAAGAGGATGACGGCGGCGAGGGTGATCGAGGCGATCACGGGCGCCTGCTGGAAGTTGTTCCAGGCCGCAGGGGCCAGGTTGAAGCCGATCAGCGCGACGATCGCGCCGGCGACGACCGGCGGCATGAGCTTGTCGACCCAGCCGAGGCCCGCCAGCTGCACGACGACGCCGATGATCGCGAGCAGCACGCCCACGGCGACGATGCCCGCGAGGGCGGAACCCATGCCGGCGGATGCGGTCGCCGCCGTCACGGGCGCGATGAAGGCGAACGAGGAGCCCAGGTAGCTCGGGAGCTTGTTCTTCGTGACCACGAGGAACAGCAGCGTCCCGATGCCGGAGAACAGCAGGGTCGTGGCGACGGGGAACCCGGTCAGGATCGGCACGAGGAAGGTGGCGCCGAACATGGCGATCACGTGCTGGGCGCCGATCGCGATGGTCGCGGGCCAGTTCAGGCGTTCATCGGGGGCGACGACGTCGCCCGGGGCGACGGTGCGGCCGTTTCCGTGGATCTTCCACAGGGGCATGGGTGGTCCTTTCCGGGGTGTTCATCCCACGAGACTGCATCTCCCGCACGAGATCACGGGTATCACCCGTGATCTCGTGCCGAAAGTGCGGTCTCGCGGAAAGTCTGGCGTGCGGCGGCGCGCGGCGGTAGTGTCGTCCGGCCCGCGCGACGACGCGGATGCGGCGAGGGTCAGACGGTCGTGAGACGGCGCAGCAGCTCGGCGTATCGCGCGGAGGTCTGCGCCGCGATCTCGTCGGGCAGGCGCGGCGGCTCCCCCTCGCGGGGAACCCACGCGGCGGCGAGCCAGTTGCGCACGATCTGCTTGTCGAAGCTCGCCATCCGCTCCGCGGGCGTCGTGCCGGTGCGCCACGCATCCGCATCCCAGTACCGGGACGAGTCGGGGGTCAGCACCTCGTCCGCGAGGGTGAGAACGCCCTGGTCGTCGAGACCGAACTCGAACTTCGTGTCGGCGAGGATGAGTCCGCGCTCCTCCGCGGTGGCCGCGGCGCGCGCGTAGATCTCCAAGGAGAGCTCGCGCAGGCGCTCGGCCATCTCGCTCCCCACGATCTCGGCGGTGCGCTCGAACGAGATGTTCTCGTCGTGCTCACCCATCGGTGCCTTGTAGGCGGGGGTGAAGATCGGCTCGGGCAGGCGGTCGCCGTCGGCAAGACCCGGCGCGATCGGGATGCCGCAGACCGTTCCCGTGCTCTGGTACTCGAGCCAGCCGGAGCCGGTGAGATAGCCGCGCACGACGCACTCGATGGGCTGCATCTCGAGCGCTCGCACGACCATCGCGCGCCCGGCGACCGCATCCGGGATGAGTTCGCGTGCGTCATCGTCGGCGCCGAGGACGTGATCGGCGACGAGATGGTTCGGGATGCGGCGGCCGCCGTCGCCACCCGCGAGGCGGTCGAACCACCAGAGGCTCAGCGTCGTCAGCAGCACGCCCTTGTCGGGGATGCCGGGTTCGAGCACGTGGTCGAAAGAGCTCACGCGGTCGCTTGCGACGACGAGCATGCGCCCGCCGGAAGCGCCTTCGGGGGTGTCGTCGGGAACGTAGAGGTCCCGGACCTTCCCGGAGTACACGTGCCGCCAGCCGTCGAGGAGCGCAGGGTCGTTCACCCGCCCATTATCCCGTGCGGGCGCCGCTCGGCCCATCGCGTTCGTCAGGGCGTGATCTCGTCGAGGAAGGCGTACGCGTCGCGGACGATCTCGGGCCATGCAGAGCCCCGATCGATGCCGACCTCGATCCACTCGCGCAGCGGACGCCCCTTCATGACCATGCGCTGGGCGATCCCCGCCGCGACGAGCGCGTCGATGCGCGCGGAGGGCAGCTTGGCCATGAGCGTGCCGTCGAAACCGAGGAAGGCGAAGACCTTGCCCCGGATGCGGACGCCCTCCGAGCCGAACATCCTGCCCACATCCACGTCGGGCTCGGCGAGCAGCGGCTCGACGATCGGATCGAAGATCTCGTGACCGCGTCGGCGGGCGACTTCGCGCTGCGGATCCGGCATGTCGGCAGGGTACGCCGCGGGTGTATAGTCCATGTGGACTAATCGACATGGAGTATCGGATGACGGTTCGGATCACCCCGTTGGGCATCATGGTGCTCGCGCTGCTGCGCGAAGACCCCATGCATCCCTACGAGATGCTGCGGCTCATGAGACTGCGGCACGACGACCGCATCCTGAACGTCACCGGCGGCACCGTCTATCACACGGTCGCCCGGCTGGAGAAGGCGGGACTCATCGCCGAGGCGGGCACCGCCCGCGAGGGCAATCGTCCCGAGCGCACGACGTACGCGCTGACCGATGCCGGGCTGGCATCTCTGGACGAGTGGATCCGCACGGAGCTCGTGCGCATCGACCGTCCCGTCGAGTTCCGCGTCGCTCTCGCCGAGGCGCATAACCTCGACCGCGACGACGTCGGCGCGCTGCTCGACGTGCGCCGCGCCGCGCTGACGGCTCAGATCGCCGATCTCAGCGCGGGGCTTAACAAGGCCCGCCCGGGGGGAGTCTCCGAGCAGTACCTCATCGAGGTCGATCGCTCCCGTGCGCTCGCCGAGGCCGACCTGGCCTGGCTCGATGTCTTCCTCGGGCGCCTCGGCGACCCGAGCTTCGCCTGGGGGCCGGATGCGCACGACCGCACCAGCGACCGGTACCTCACTCAGAGAAAGGCTGCTCGCGAATGAGCGCTCCCACCACCGCCAACACCGCCACACCCACCCGCAGCCCCTGGCCCGCCCTGTGGGCCCTCGTCATCGGGTTCTTCATGATCCTCGTCGACACCACGATCGTCTCGGTCGCCAACCCGGCCATCAAGGCCGCGCTGGATCCGAGCACGAACAACCTCGACAACGTCGTGTGGGTGACCAGCGCGTACCTGCTCGCCTACGCCGTGCCGCTGCTGATCACCGGCCGCCTCGGTGACCGTTTCGGTCCCAAGAACATCTACCTCATCGGTCTCGCGTTGTTCACCCTCGCCTCGCTGGGATGCGGGCTCTCGTCCAGTCTCGGCATGCTCATCGCCATGCGTGCCGTGCAGGGGATCGGGGCGGCGCTCGTCACGCCGCAGACGATGGCCGTGATCACGCGCACCTTCCCGCCCTCGCAGCGCGGCGCGGCCATGGGCCTGTGGGGCGCGACCGCGGGTGTCGCGATGCTCGTCGGACCTCTCGCCGGCGGACTGCTCGTGGACGGTCTCGGCTGGGAGTGGATCTTCTTCATCAACGTGCCCGTCGGCATCATCGGCCTGGTCCTCGCCTGGATCCTGGTGCCGCAGCTCGAGACGCACCGTCACCGCTTCGACATGGTCGGCGTCTTCCTCTCCGCCCTGGCGCTGTTCCTCATCGTCTTCGGGCTTCAGGAGGGTGAGCACTTCGACTGGGCGCCGTGGGTGTGGATCATGATCGCCGCCGGCGTGCTGGTGCTGGCGGTGTTCATCTGGACGCAGGCGCGAACCCGCAGCGAGCCGCTCGTTCCGCTCGATCTCTTCCGCGAGCGCAACTTCTCCGCCGCGAACGTCGGTATCGCCGCCGTGGGCTTCGCGGTGACGGCCATGTCGTTGCCGTTCATGTTCGCGCTGCAGCTGGCGCGCGGGCTCACGCCCACCGAAGCCGCGTTGTTGATGATCCCCATGGCCGTGCTCTCGGGAGTGCTCGCGCCGCTGGCCGGTCGTCTGCTCGACCGTGTGGATCCGCGCGTCATCCTCGTGCCGGGGCTCCTGTTGGTGGGGGGATCGCTTGTCTTCAACGCCGTCCTGATCGCCGACCCGGCGACGCCGATCCTGATGTTCCTGCTCCCCTCCGCCCTGCAGGGAATCGGCAACGCCGGGATGTGGGGGCCGCTGGCCACCACCGCGACCCGCGGGCTTCCGCCGCGTCAGGCCGGCGCGGGAGCGGGCATCTACAACACGACGCGCGTCGTCGGGTCGGTCATCGGATCGGCCGCGATCGCGGCGGTCATGCAGGCGCGGCTCGAGGCGAACCTCCCGGGCGCGGCGGATGCCACCTCCGGCTTCGGCACCGGCACCCTCCCCGAGCCCGTGATCGCGGGGTTCTCCACCGCGATGGCGCAGGCCACGCTGCTTCCCGCGGGGATCGTCCTCCTGGGGCTCGTCGCCGTGCTGTTCATGCGGCGCCCGAAGGAGCTGGTGCGCCGCTGACCGCGGGTCCGAACTCCTGCGAAACCGGCCGGCCACGGGTCCTGGGACCCCGGCGCACCGGTTCTGCAGGAGTTCGGACCGGATGAGGGCGCCCACCGTAGACGCCGCGCCGCCCAGAATCAACGGGCTCTGCGGCCGCGTTGGGCGCTTTCTACTGTGGAGGTATGAGTAGCCGCATCCGTCCCCTCCTTCTCGGTGGTGTGATCCTCGCCGCTCTCGGTATCGCCGGGTGCACGGCGGGCGCCGTCGACAGCGACCCGACCGCCTCCGTCACGCGCCCCGCGCCGTCCGGCGAGCAGACGCCGACGGGCGAGGCCGCCCTGCCGACGCCGAGCCAGACGCCGGATGTCGACGATCCGAGCCAGATCGCGCTCTTCCTGCTCAACCCGGATCGTCGGGAGGATTACAACGAGTCCACGGCCGGACCCGGGGTAATCGAGGCCGGGCATGGGCTGCGCATCGACGGATGGTGCGAAGGGGGTCGGGTGTCGTACGAGCTGATGACGGCGGGTGTGGGCGATGAGAAGCGCTCGATCGCGGGCGGCACGTTCGTCTGCGGCGACGCGATCGTGTCGAACGAATGGGCTTCGATCGACTACACGGGTCCCGTTCAGCTTCAGGTCACCACCACCGATGACATCTCGACCGGATGGGTGCAGGCGCGGGTGCAGTGACCCTCATCCTCCGAATGTCGTCCTGAGGGCGATGCCGATCGCGAGAGCCCACATCGCCGCCGCAAGGGTGACGGCGAGCAATGCCGGTGCGCGCTCGATGATCGCCATGAGAGCGACGAGCGCGGTCTGTCGTATGCCGCCGAGACGACTTCTGCGCATTGGGTTCCCCAGGCCGATGGAGCATGTATACATGAGCATGTCACAATGCGGAAATGGGGGCAAGGATGTGTCGCATGTATACATGTGCATGCCAGTGTGCACCGTGTTCGAAGCTGGAGCTATGCCAGATCCGCTGTCGCCGTGGGACGACTTCGCTCGCCGACTGGGGCTCAATCTCCGCGAGGCTCGGGCGAGACGCGGCATCAGTCAGGAACGCGCCGCTCACGCGGCCGGCATCTCCGCCTTCACCTACCGGAAGCTGGAGCGCGGCGAGTCGAACCCGGGTACGCCGGCCAATCCGCGCCTTCGCACACTCGTCGCGCTCGCGGAGGTGCTCGACACTCCGGTCGAGGTGCTTCTGCCTCCGGTGCCGGAGGGCATCGCGGAAGGTCGCTGATCGCGCCCGCGCGTGGGATGTCGCAGCCTCGTGCGTGAATGTCGTCGTGCCCGCTCGATGACCCTGGAGTGAAGCATGCCCGCGAGCCGGCCGTCCTGGCAGACGCACGAGTGTCCGACCTGGTGCGAGGGTGGGCACCGTGAAGACGACCATGTCGACGATCGTGTGCACCGCGCGGTCGCGGAGGGGGTCGACGTCCTTCTCGACCCGGACACGACGACGACCGTCCAGCTGGAGTTCGCGGTGTGGCGCCGCGACGGTCGGGCCGACACCTGGCTCTACGCCGGGTCGGGGCCGGGCCGGGAGCTGCACATCCCCCTCCCCGATGCGCCGCGGGTGCTGCGAAGCGCCCTGCGGCTGGCGGGGGTGGAGGATGACGACGTCGAGGAACGGCTGTTGGTCGCGCTGGCCCGCTACGCGGACCCTCCGGTGAGGGCGGTCCGGTAGGCCGGGACTCAGCCGACGACGCGCGCCGCGATGTCGGTGCGGTACTGCCCGCCCGCCAGCTCGATCGCATCGAGCGCACGGTACGCGCGGTCGCGGGCGGTGGCGAAGTCGTCTGCCACGGCCACCACGTTCAGTACGCGCCCGCCCGTCGCGATGAGCTCACCGTCCTGGTCCCGGGTGGCGGCGTGGGCGATGTGCACGCCCTCGACGGATGCGGCCGCATCCAGCCCTGCGAGCGGGCGGTGAGTGACGGGCGCCGCCGGGTAGCCCTCGCTCGCGAGGACGACCGTCACGGCGGCCGTCTCTGAGAACTCCGGCCGCGGCTCGTCCTCGAGGGTGCCGGACGCCGCCGACAGGAGCAGCTGGGAGAGGGGTGTGACCAGGCGCGGCAGCACGACCTGCGTCTCCGGGTCGCCGAACCGGGCGTTGAACTCGATGACCTTGACGCCGGTGTCGGTGAGGATGAGGCCGGCGTAGAGCAAGCCGATGAAGGGCGTGCCCTCGCGGTCGAGTTCGCGGATGACGGGGAGGGCGACGGTCTCGGTCACGAGATCGACGAATGCACGTTCGTCGCCGAAGTGCTCGGCGAGCCAGGGGAGCGGGGAGTACGCGCCCATGCCGCCCGTGTTGGGGCCGCTGTCGCCGTCACCCAGTCGCTTGAAGTCCTGCGCCGGGCTCAGGGGGCGCACGGTGTCGCCGTCGCTGAGGAAGAAGAGCGACACCTCGGGGCCGGAGAGGAACTCCTCGATCAGCACCGCCCCCGTCGGGAGGAACTCCTCGGCATGGGCGAGGGCGGCGTCGCGGTCCTCGGTGACGATGACGCCCTTGCCGGCGGCGAGTCCGTCGGCCTTGACGACGTGCGGGGCGCCCAGATCGTCGAGCGCTGCCCGCACCTCCTCGATGGTCTGAGCGCGCACCGCGCGGCCGGTGGGGACACCCGCCGCATCCATGATGCGCTTCGCGAAGGTCTTGGAGCCCTCGAGCTGTGCAGCGGCACGGCCGGGCCCGAAGACCGGGATGCCGCGCTCGCGCAGCGCGTCCGCGACTCCGGCGACGAGGGGGGCCTCGGGGCCGATGACCACGAGATCGATCGCGTGGGCGTTGGCGTACTCGGTGACGGCGGTGGGGTCCTCGGGGTTCAGCACCCCGCCGTCGGGTACGCGGGCGATGGCTGCGTCGCGGGCGATTCCGGCGTTGCCCGGCGCTGCGAGGATCTCGTGGTGCGCCTGTTCGGAGGCGAGCGCGAGGATGATGGCGTGCTCGCGCGCGCCGGAGCCGAGAACGAGGATCTTCACGCGCCCCACCCTACCGAGAGCGGCTCGCGGGCGCCGGGGTAGCGTGGCGTCATGCCGCGCATCACCACCGACGCCGGCCGCGCCGCGCTCGCCGCGGTGGCCGCGGCCGACCAGCCCGCCCGCACCGATCTCGCCACGGCCGTGCGGTACCTCCTGCAACTGCTCGCGGAGAAGGCGCCCGGTCACACGGTCGAGGTGCGCGTCCCGCCTTTCGGTGCGGTCCAGATCATCGAGGGGCCGCGTCACACCCGCGGCACGCCGCCGAACGTCGTGGAGACCGATGCGCGCACCTGGATCGCCCTGGCGACAGGTCTTCAGTCGTGGTCGGATGCGGCGGCCGCCGGCCGCATCCGCGCCTCCGGTACCCGGTCGGATGTCTCCGACCTGCTTCCGTTGCGCCCGTAACCGCCGCGGAGGCCGGCGCGACCATCCGATAGGGTAGGCAAGGCTTACCTCACTTAACTCCGGAATGGTCCCGCCATGCTCCTTCGTTCCGCTGCGTCCGCGATCGCCCTGGCCGCCTCTCTGCTCGCCGTGCCCACCGGTGCCGTCACGACCCAGCGCGCGGATGGGACGTGTGCGGTGACCGGCGGCTCGTTGACGTGGGGCTTCAAGGAGTCGTTCCGCTCCTACATCTCCGGCACGATCGCGAAGGGGGCTTGGGAGCCGATCGACGGCGCGTCCTACGCGACGCCGGTCTTCGGATGGCCGGTCACCGGCGGGAGCATCGACCCCGTCACGGGCGAAGGATCGGTGTCCTTCGGCGGCGGCGTCCGCTTCACCGGGCACAATGGGCTGCTCGACACCACGATCGCGCAGCCGACACTTGTCGTGGATTCCGCGGGTGCGCACCTCTTGCTCGATGTCAGCGGACTCTCGATGGATGATGCGCTGGCCGGGGCGACCGACCAAGCGCACTCCGACACGCAGGTCGACTTCGTCACGCTGGACCTCGCAGCCGCTGCGCCCACGACGACCGACACCGGGATGTCCGCGACGGAGGTGCCGACCGCCATCACCGCGGACGGCTATGCGCAGTTCGGCAACTACGAGACCGGGACGGCGTTCGACCCGATCTCCTTCGACCTGACTCTCGACTGCGCCGATCCCGAGCCTTCGCCCACCACATCGCCCGAGCCCTCGCCGGCGGTCGTGGCCGCGGAAGGCGTCGACGAGGCGGGAACGCCCGCCTGGGGGTGGGGCATCGGTGCTGCTGTCGCCGTCGCCGCCGCCGCCGTGATCGGCGCCGCGCTCCGGCGCCGCGCGCGGGGAGGACGGTCGTGAGACGGCGGCTGCTCGTGGTCGCGGTGGCGACCGCCCTCGCGCTGCTCGCCGGTTGCGCGGCGCACGACCCGTCGGAGTCGCCTGCGGCGAGCGGCTCGGCGGCACAGCCTCAACCGATCTCCGAGCTCGACGTCCTCGAGGATCCTCGCTCGTACGAGGGGCCGTCGACCGCCGTCCTGCCCGACGCGGCGATCGTCCCGGTCGTCGACGGGCCCGCCCAGTCGCTGCCCACGACCGTGCTCTCCCACGATCTCGGCGGGGCGAGAGAGGTGACGGTCGCCGACACCTCTCGTGTCGTCGCGATGGACCTGGCGGGTTCGCTGGCGGCGACGGTGTGGGGGCTCGGCTTCGGCGGCTCCCTCGTCGGACGTGACGTGTCGACCGCCTTCCCGGGCGTCGAGGATCTGCCCGTGATCACGACGGGCGGTCACACTGTCAGCTCCGAGGCCGTCATCGCGCTTCGCCCCACGCTCGTCATCACGGACGGCTCGATCGGGCCGAGGGACGTGGTCGAACAGCTGAGGGATGTGGGCATCCCCGTCGTGTTCGTCGAGAACGAGGCGTCCTTCGCTGGGGCGCAGCAGCTGGCCCGCGACATGGCGGCGGTGTTCGGCGCGCCCGCGGCGGGGGAAGCCCTCGCTACGCGCATCGGCGACGAGGTGGAGCGCGCGCGAGCCGACATCGCCGCGATCGCCCCCGCGCGCGACGCAGATCGGCTGCGCATGGTGTTCCTCTACCTGCGGGGGACGGCCGGCGTGTACTACCTCTTCGGCGAAGAGTCCGGCGCGGACGAGATCATCCGTGCGCTGGGCGGCGTCGACGTCGCCGGCGAGCTCGGATGGGACGGGATGCGGCCCCTCACCGACGAGGCGATGGTCGCGGCGAATCCCGACCTCATCCTGGTCATGTCCGGCGGTATCGAGTCCGTCGGAGGCGTCGACGGGCTTCTCGCGGCGAAGCCGGCGATCGCCATCACGACGGCCGGGGCCCACCGCCGTTTCGTCGACATGGCAGATGGCCAGATCCTCTCGTTCGGTCCGCGATCGGCCGAGGTGCTCGAGGCGCTGGCGCGCGCCGTGTATGCGCCGGTCGGGTCGTGAGCGCGCGGGCGGTGAGGGCTCGTCGGATGCTGGTGGGCGGCACGGCTGTCGTCCTCCTGGTGGTCGGGGTGCTCCTGTCGGCGGGCGTCGGTCAGCTGCCCATCGCCGCATCCGAGGTCATGGGCTCGCTGCTGCGCGCGATCGGGATCGCGAACCCGTGGGCGCCGGGCGATCCGCTCGTCGAGCAGACGCTGTGGCAGATCCGCTTCCCCCGCGTCGTCATGTCGCTGCTCGTGGGTGCGCTGCTGGCTGCAGCCGGCGCCGTGATGCAGTCTGTGTTCGGCAATCCGCTCGCCGAGCCCGGCGTCGTCGGCGTCTCCTCGGGTGCCGCCGTCGGTGCGGCCGCATCCATCACGCTCGGCCTTGCCGCGTTCGGGGGGTGGACGACCGCGGTGTTCGCCTTCCTCGGCGGCCTCGCCGCGACAGGCATCGTCTACGCGACCGCCCGGGCCCAGGGGCGCACCGAGTCGGTCACGCTGATCCTCACGGGCATCGCCGTGAACGCCTTCGCGGGCGCGGCCCTGGCCGTGTTCATGTTCGTCGGGGACACCGCGTCTCGTGAGCAGATCGTCTTCTGGCAGCTCGGATCGATGAACGGCTCGCGGTGGGACGAGGTCGCGGTCGTCTCAGCCGTGGGGGTGCTCTCCGCCGTCGGCGCGGTGGCGCTGGCGCGCAGGTACGACCTGCTCGCGCTCGGAGAACGGACGGCGGCGCATCTCGGGGTGCGTGTGGAGCGGCTGCGGATCGTCTCGATCGTCCTGGTGGCTTCCATGACCGGTGTCGCCGTCGCCTTCGTGGGGATCATCGCATTCGTCGGTCTCGTCGTGCCTCATCTCGTGCGGATGATGCTCGGCCCGGCGAACCGTCCGCTGCTGGTCGCGTCGCTGCTCGGCGGCGCCGTGCTCCTCGTCTATGCCGACCTGCTGGCCCGTACGCTCGTGCCGGCGGCCGACCTGCCCATCGGCATCCTCACTTCGCTCATCGGCGGGCCGTTCTTCTACTGGCTCATCCGGCGCAGCCGTCGGCGGGGCGGGGGGTGGGCATGAGCGCGCCGGCGATCCGTCTCGACGCGGTCGGTCTGCGCCTGGGCGGCGTCGACATCCTGCGCGACATCAGCCTGGACATCGGGTTCGGCCGGGTCGTCGCGCTCGTGGGGCCCAACGGAGCAGGCAAGTCCAGTCTGATGGGGATCATGGCGGGGGATGTGCGACCCGCATCCGGCGAGGTGCTGCTGGACGGGCGGCCCATCGGCAGCCTCCGACCCTCGGAGCTCGCACGGATGCGGTCGGTCCTGCTGCAGGAGAACCGCGTGGCCTTCGCGTTCTCCGCGCGCGAAGTGGTGGAGATGGGTCGTGCTCCGTGGCACGGGGAGGCTCGTGGACGCGACGACGTTCCCATCTCCGACGCCATGGCGGCCGCGGATGTGGTGCATCTCGGCGAACGGACGTACACGTCGCTCTCGGGGGGAGAGAAGGCTCGTGTCTCGCTCGCGCGCGTGCTCGCTCAGCAGACGCCCGTGGTGCTCCTCGACGAGCCGACCGCGGCGCTGGACCTCCGGCACCAGGAGGACGTCCTGCGCATCGCCCGCGGACTCGCCGCCGCCGGTCGAGCGGTCGTCGTGGTGCTGCACGATCTGTCGCTGGCGGCCGCGTACGCGGACGACGTGGCGATGGTCGCCGCAGGATCGCTCGCCGCCTTCGGCGCCCCCGCCGAGGTGGTCACCGCCGAGCGCGTCGAGTCCGTGTACGCCACGCCCGTACGGATACTCGCCGATCCCGACACCGGTCGACCGATCGTGTTGCCGCGGCGGTCGTCGTAACGGGTGCATATCGAATTCCCAGATTCGAGTTTGGTAAGGCTAAGCTAACTCGAAGACCGCGGGATGACCCACGCCGCGGTCATCGACCCGCCTTCCGCAAGGAGATACCCGTGCACAGATCACCTCGAGCGCCGCTGCGGCGCCTGCTCGCGAGCGCCGTGGCGACCGCCCTGGTCGCCTCTGCCGCCGTCTTCGGCGCCGCCGTCCCCGCCCAGGCCGCCAGCTACACCCTCTCGGCGACGGCAGCCGTCGACCCCGGCGCGTCCGTCAGCGTCTCCGTCACGGGAGACGGCTACGGCAGCGTCCCGCTCCTGCCCGGCCAGTCGCAGCGCTCGCTGTACATCGCGCTCATCCCCGCCGACACGGATCTCGGCAGCATCCAGCTCGGGGGCAGCATCCCCGCCGCGGCGGTCTATCCGGACGCCTCCGGCGTCATCGCCGGTTCGCTCGAGCAGTCGGCCGCGACGCTGGATCGCACGAAGTCCTACGACGTGATCGCCTGGCCGTCCCGGTCGAACCCCAGCGAGAGCAACCTCTACGCGCGCACCGGCGTCGCGATCGACTGGGCGGCGTTGTTCCCTGCGGCGGCGACGACCACCACGCTCGCGGCGGCTCCCGCATCCGCCGTTGCCGGAACCGAGGTCACGCTGACGGCGACCGTCGCGCCGGCCGCGCCGGGATCGGTCGAGTTCTTCGACGGCGCGGCATCGCTCGGCAGTGCGCCGCTGGATGACGGGATCGCGGTGCTGCGCACCTCGTCGCTCGGCGTCGCCACCCACACCGTGAAGGCCGTCTTCACGCCGACAGATGCGGCGTACCAGAGCTCCGCATCCGACGCCGTCGCCGTCGCCGTCACGGCGCCCGCCAGCCCTGTGTACACGCCCTCACTCTCGGTCTTCCTCGCCGACGGGGTCACGCCCTACACCGGGCAGCCCGTGTACAGCGACGATGTCCTCGTCGTCCGCGGCTCGGGCTTCGACCCCGCGGCCAACGTCGGCGGGCGCGGGATGCCGATCCCCAACACGCTTCCTCAGGGCAGCTATGTCGTCTTCGGCTCGTTCCTCGACACGTGGCGCCCCTCTCAGAGCGCGCCCTCCTCGGCGCGCAAGGTCGTCTCGCAGTTGTGGGCGCTGACCGCCGACACGGTGTCGAAGATCCCGGTGGCGTTCCAGAGCGCCGTGCGCCAGCAGTGGACCGAGCTGTCGACCGACGGAACGTTCACCGCCACCCTCGTCGCGAAGGACGCGGGTAGCGCGCTGTCGGGTGGACGCTGGGGTGTGTACACGTACGGCGCCGGTGGCGTGGTGAACGCGGCCCAGGAACTCGTCGTCCCGATCGATTACGTCGGTGACCGGGTGGCCCCCGAACCGCAGCCGGCAGGAGAGCCGGCCGTCACTGTGACCCCGAGCGCGCCGCTGGATGCATCGGTCGAGAACGTGCTGACGGTCGCGGGGACCGGCTTCACCGGTGCCGGCGCGGCGAACGGCGCCTATGTCCTGTTCGGTGAGAGCAGCGTCTGGAGCGGCGATGGGCCCCTTCCGTCCGCGGGGTGGATCGCCCAGGCGTGGGTGCCGTCGTCGGCCATCGTCGACGGCGCCTTCTCGGTGACGCTGACCGTGCCCGCCGGCGTCCTCGACGCGTCGAAGAGCTACCAGGTCGCCACATCCGCCGCGCACGGACTCTCGGTCACCGACCGATCGCTCGACACCTTCACACCGGTCGCGGTCGCCGTGCCCCTCGCACCCTTCGTCGGCTTCCCGGTCGGAGCGAGCGCGCAGCAGGGCGGCGTCCTCACGATCACCGGCGGCGGCTTCCAGCCCGGCGACGCCGTGACCGCCGTCGCCCACTCGGAGCCGGTGACGATCGGCACGGTGCCGGCGAGCGGCAGCGGTACCGTCACCTTCAGCTGGAACGTCCCCGCGGACTTCCCGACGGGCGCCCACAAGGTCGAGCTCAGCGTGAACGGCGAGGTGGTCGCATCCGCCCCCTTCTCCGTCACCGCCGCGGCCGTCGTCCCCGCCGTCGAGCAGGTCGCGGCGCCGGTCTGCGTCGCGCGCGCCGTGTCGGGCGCGAGCATCGACTGGGGGGTCAAGTCGTCGTTCCGCTCCTACGTGACCGGCTCGGTCGCGAACGGGTCGATCGACGGCGGCTGGGGATCAGGGTCGGGAGCGTTCAACACCGAGGCCGACCGCGGGCGGGTGAGCTTCGGCGGATCCGTCCACTACACCGGCCACGGCGGCGCGCTCGACATGACGCTGTCCAACCCCCGCATCCAGATCAACGGCGCGGGCTCCGCCTCGCTGATCCTGAACGTGCAGTCGAAGGGCTTCAACGGCTCGCCCGACACGAACGCATCGGGCATCGTCTTCGCGACGCTGTCCCTGCCTCAGGCTCAGGAGTCGGCGAACCGTGTCACCTTCTCCGGGGCGTCGGCCACGCTCACCTCGGCGGGTGCGCAGGCCTTCGCCGGCTTCTATGAGGCGGGCACCTCGCTGGACGCCGTCACCTTCTCGCTGCCGCTCGGCGCCGAGGTGCCGTGCGACAGCGCGACCGACGGCGCGCTCGCGTCGACGGGTAACGCGCCGCCGATGGATGCCCTGTGGCTGGGGATCGGCGTCATCGCCTTCGGCGGGATGCTGCTGATCGCCGTGCGCCGCCGCCAGCGAGCCTGACAGACCCGGCGCCCCGCGAACGGCTTCCGCGGGGCGTCGAAACCCGAAGCGCCGGTCCTGGGGGCCGGCGCTTCGGCGTGCTGCGGGGCACTGTCACTCGTGGAGGACGACCCGGTACAGGTTGTGGTCCTGCCGGCGGCCCGCGACCGGTGAGCCCTCCGTCAGATCGACAGCTACTCTCACCCGATCCGCTGGAGGAGCGATGCGCCCGAGGAGCGGCCCGGCCGTATGCGCCGCGGATGCGACAATGGACCCATGGCCCCCGAGCCGCAGGACCCCCAGGCCCCCCGCACGGTCACCGATCAACACGTCGAGACCCTGCGGGTGCGTCGCGCACCCAAGTACGGTGTCTTCCTCGTTCTGGGTGCGGCCGTGGGCGTGCTCGTCGCGATGATCCTGACGTTCGTGTTCCACGGCACGGATGAGCCGAGCGCTGCGGGCGTGCAGTACACGCAGATGCAGGTGTTCGGATTCCTCGCCCTCGTCTGCGCCGTCGTCGGCCTCGCGATCGGCGGCATCATCGCCCTCCTCTTCGACCGGGCGATGGCGCGGCGCGCCCGCGACGTCTCGGTCGAGGTGGCCCACGTGCGACGCGACGAGGACTGAGCTCAGGCCAGTTCCGCGATGATCGGGTGGATCGCCGCGTCGAAGGCCACCACATCGCCGCGCAGCCCGTCGGTCACGGCGATCGTGAGAGAGCCGATCCACCAGAGCCCGCGCTGGGCCAGCGGCAGCACCTGCACGTTCAGCTCGAACGAGTGCGCGCGCCGACCCACCTCGCGCTCGTGCACCGCGATCGCGCTCGCGTAGGCGCGGTAGGACGAGCCGCGTACGCGATCGGTGTGGACCGCGCTGGCGGATCGGGCGAACGCGAGCGCAGCACCCGCATGCGGGACGATCGCCGCACGCAGCTCGTCGGCACCGTCGGCGGGTAGCGCGAGCAGCGTGTCCATGCCCGCGATGAGCTCCAGCGGAACCTCGGACGGGTGCGCCAGCGGCTCGACGGTCATCGCCCACAGCGCCCGCCACTGCCTTTCCAGCACCGCATCCGCTTCGGGCGCGTTCGTCGGCACCCCGCGGAGCCCTGGCAGTTCCTCGGGGCTGCGGATGCCGAGGACCTGCCGCAGATAGAGCGCGGCGAGCACGCTCGGACCCGCGTCTTCGCGGACCACCCACTGCGGCCTCTCGGCGCTCGGCATGCCGACATTGTAGGGGTCGCCCGTCCCTCATCGGGGGCCCTGTGCGCCCGGACGCGCATCTCATCCGCATCCGTACGGCGACGTGTGCACGACCGGCCGCGTCCCGGCCGGCTCATGCGCCTCGTACGCACGCATGTGCCCCACCGATCGTGCAGATGTCGCACGGCCCTCGCGCGGCGGAGCGACGGTGCGCTCGGCCGGGTAGGCTGAGGGGGTGGCTCCCGATCCCTATGCCGCCGCGGGTGTAGACACCGCCGCGGGTGATCTGGCCGTCGAACTCATGAAGTCGGCCGTGCGTCGCACTCAGGGCCCCGAGGTCCTGGGCGGCGTCGGCGGATTCGCAGGGCTGTTCGACGCCTCCGCTCTTCTCGGCTACCGCCGGCCGCTGCTGGCCTCCAGCACCGACGGCGTGGGCACCAAGGTCGCCATCGCACAGGCGATCGACAAGCACGACACGATCGGTCAGGATCTGGTCGGCATGGTCGTCGACGACATCGTCGTGGTCGGTGCCAAGCCGCTGTTCATGACGGACTACATCGCGTGCGGCAAGGTCGTCCCCGAGCGCATCGCCGCCATCGTGCGCGGCATCGCCGAGGGCTGCGAAGCCACCGGGACGGCGCTCGTGGGCGGCGAGACGGCCGAGCACCCGGGACTCCTCGGTGCCGCGGACTATGACGTCGCGGGCGCCGCGACCGGCGTGGTCGAGGCCGACCGTGTGCTGGGCGCCGACCGCGTCCGCCCCGGCGACGCGGTGATCGCCCTGGCCTCGAGCGGACTCCATGCCAACGGCTACTCGCTCGTGCGTCACATCGTCGCGCGCGAGGGCGTGCAGTACGGCGACCACGCCGCAGACTTCGGCCGCACCTGGGGCGAGGCCCTCCTCGAGCCCACCCGTCTCTACACGACGCCGATCCTCGCGCTCATCGACGAGCTCGGCGGCGATGTTCACAGCCTCAGCCACGTGACCGGAGGTGGCATCGGAGCGAACCTCGCCCGCGTGCTCGCCCCCGGGAGCTGGGTCGAGGTCGACCGCTCCACGTGGTCGCCCGCGCCGGTGTTCCGGGTCCTCGCCGACCTCGGCGGCTTGGAGCTCGAAGCCACCGAGGGCACGTGGAACCTGGGTGTCGGATTCTTCGCGGTCATCTCCGCCGAGCGCGTGGATGCGGCCGCATCCGTCCTCGCCCGGTACGGCATCGCCGCGTGGCAGGTCGGCGTCGTGGGCGAGGGAGCCCGCGCCGACGGCGAATGGATCGAGGGCGCCAAGGGCGTCGACGGCGGTGCCGTGCGCCTGGTGGGCGCCTACGGCGACAGCACGCGAGACGGAGCGAAGTAACACCTCATGTGCGGCATCGTCGGAATGGTCGGTCAGGGTCCGATCAATCAGGACATCTACGACTCCCTGCTGCTGCTGCAGCACCGCGGACAGGACTCCACCGGGATCGCGACGGCCGAGGGTACGGGTGTCTTCCACATCGCCAAGGCGAAGGGACAGGTGCGCGAGGCGTTCCGCACCCGTGACATGCGTGCCCTCCTCGGTGAGATCGGGCTCGGTCACGTCCGCTATGCCACGAAGGGCACGGCGTCCAACGAGGAAGAGGCGCAGCCCTTCTACGTCAACGCGCCCTACGGCATCGTCCTGGTGCACAACGGCAACCTGACCAACACGCGAGAGCTGACCGAGGAGCTGTTCCGCAAGGACCGTCGCCACCTCAACACGAGCTCCGACACCGAACTGCTCGTGAACGTGCTCGCCGGCGAGCTGCAGGCCGAGATCCCGGGTCTCGAGCTGGACGCCGAGCAGGTCTTCCGCGCCGTCGCGCGGGTGCACGAGCGCGTCGAAGGCTCGTACGCCGCGATCGCCCTGATCGCCGGTCACGGTCTGCTGGCGTTCCGGGATCCGTTCGGCATCCGCCCGCTGATCCTCGGTCGCCGCTCGAACCCTGACGGTCACGACGAGTGGGTCGTGGCATCCGAGTCGCTCGTGCTCGACAACGCCGGCTTCGAGGTCGTCCGCGACGTCGCCCCCGGCGAGGCCGTGTTCGTCGCGCTCGACGGCACCCTCCACGCGCGTCAGTGCGCGAGCGACACGACGCTCGCGCCGTGCTCGTTCGAATACGTGTACCTCGCGCGTCCCGACTCGGTCATGAACGGCATCTCCGTGTACGAGACGCGGCTGCGCATGGGGGACCGCCTCGCCGACACGATCGCGAAGTACACACCGCGGGGCAAGATCGACGTGGTCATGCCGATCCCGGACTCGTCGCGTCCCGCGGCGATGCAGGTCGCCCGCAAGCTCGGCATCGAGTACCGCGAGGGCTTCTACAAGAACCGCTACGTGGGCCGGACGTTCATCATGCCCGGTCAGGCGGTGCGCAAGAAGAGCGTCCGCCAGAAGCTCAACGCCATGCCGAGCGAGTTCAAGGGCAAGAACGTGCTGCTGGTCGACGACTCGATCGTGCGCGGCACGACGAGCAAGGAGATCATCCAGATGGCGCGGGACGCCGGCGCCCTGTCGGTGACGTTCGCGTCGGCCGCGCCCCCCGTGCGGTTCCCGCACGTGTACGGCATCAACATGCCCTCACGGCACGAGCTGGTCGCGCACGGCCGGACGATCCCGGAGATCGCCGAGGAGCTCGGTGCGGACTACATGGTGTACCAGGAGATCGACGACCTCAAGGCGGCGATCCTCGAGGGCTCGGACATC
Source organism: Microbacterium sp. SORGH_AS_0428 (assembly GCF_031453615.1). NCBI lineage: Bacteria > Bacillati > Actinomycetota > Actinomycetes > Micrococcales > Microbacteriaceae > Microbacterium > Microbacterium sp. SORGH_AS_0428. The sequence goes on from NZ_JAVIZT010000001.1 coordinate 2,105,992, forward strand.
ACCGACCTCGACATGAGCTGCTTCGACGGCCGGTATGTGACCGGAACGGTCAGCGACGAGTATCTCGCCTGGGTCGAGGGCACGCAGACGTCCTGATCTCACAGAGCAGCCGCACGGGCACCGGAGCGGTGCGCCGTGCGGCCTGGCTGTGACGATGAGCGGGCGAGGTGCCGCTGCGGGGGCGCCGGTGTATTACCGGGCACCCTCGAGCGAGTCCTCGTCTTCGTCTTCGTCCTCGTACTGGTCGGCCCACTTGTCGACGTACTCGTTCTCGTCACTCGGGTGACCGAGTTCGCGCTCGAGCGCCGCGTAGTTCACCGACGGGCTGAATGACTTCAGCTCACGGGCGATCTTCGTGTGCTTCGCCTTCTGACGGCCACGCCCCATGCGAGACCCCCTCATATTCTGACGGCGAGGGCTGCAGCTGGCGCCCATCGCATCCGCGTAGTCCGGTTTCTGAACCGGGAAGAGTAGCATTAACAATAACACGGTGGTTCGCGGGGTCTCTCCCGCCGCCGCCCGCGGAGGAGTCATGGGCGAAGAAGCTGTCGGGCCGGTCGTGCTGGGAGCGACCGCGGACCTTCCCGATCGAGTGTGGAACGAGGCAGCCCGCTATGCGCGGCTCTTCGGGCGAGATCTCATCGTCGCGTATGTGGACGTGACCCGGTTCGTCACCTACGCCGATCCCGACGGAGTCGAGCACAGCGCGCCCATCGATATGAACCTCGCGGCGGGGCAGGCGCAGGCGGACGCCGTGCGTGATCGAGCCGAGAAGCTCCTCGCGCCGGATTCGTGGACGCTGCGCTCACTCGTCGGCGATCCCGCGATGGCGCTGAAGGATCTGGCCGATCAGGTGGACGCCGTCGTGATCGTGGTCGGCACGCGCCGGCGCGGATTCGGCGAGACGCTGCGCGAGTTCTTCACCGGCTCCGTCGCCGCACGCCTCGCGCACCGTCAGCACCGGCCGGTGCTCGTCGTTCCTCTCGAGGAGCCCCTGGCCGATGCGGACGATCCCTGGGTCGAGTAGCCCCTAGCCGCGCAATCCGCGGGTGAGCTCACGCGTCGCCGCATCCAATGCCTCGATGAAGGCGTCGACCGCGGATGCGGAGAGCTGGCCGCCGCGCGCGACGTGCGTGCGCATGTCGGCGCGCACCTGCGTGCGGAAGTCGGCGACCGCCGCCTCGGCGCGGCGCAGCTGCTCGCGTGCCGCGCTGCGCTCGTCGTCCTCGCGGGGGCGGGCGGGAGCATCCCGGTCGGCCTTGGACGCCGCGGCGAGATCGGCGCGCAGGCTCCGCATCGCCTCGCGCACACTGCCGCGCACCTCCTGGGCGATGAGGCGCACGGAGTCGGCGAGATCGGACTGGATGCCCTCGAGCTCGCCCCGACGGGATGCGACCTCGGCGCGCCCCGCATCCGTGAGCGCGTAGACCGTCTTGCGACCGTCGACGGTCTTGGTGACCAGGCCTTCCTCCTCCAGCTTCGCGAGGCGGGGATAGATCGTGCCGGCGCTCGGCGTGTAGGTGCCGCCCGTGCGGTCGGCGAGGGCCTGCATGAGGTCGTAGCCGTGGCGAGGCGACTCGTCGAGAAGGCTCAGCAGGTACAGGCGCAGGTCGCCGTGCGAGAAGACCGGGGCCATCACAGTTCGTCCTCCGCGGCGGGGCGGCGCAGCACCGTGATGTCGCCCGAGACCGAGTTCGCCCGCACGTCGACGAAGCTGCCGCTGAGCTCGCCGACCGAGCCCGAGTAGTTCGTGGTCGGTCCGCTGCCGCGGCCGGAGTGCGGCACCCCGTCGATCTGCACGCGTCCGCTGACGCTGCGCACCACGTAGTTGGCGGGCAGTCCCGCATCCAGCCGGATGGTGGTGCCGCCGGCGACGGTGTTCAGACCGATCTGGTGCACCGGGCCGATCGCGTCGATCATCATGTTGCCGGACACCGTGTCGACCGTCGCCTTCGTGATGCGGCCCGTCGCCGTCACGTCGCCCGAGACGCTGTTCGCGTTGAGCGCGCCGTCGAGCCCGCGGCTCTGGACGTCGCCCGAGACCGCGTTCACGGTGAGGTCGCCGCTCAGTCCGTCCACGATCACATCGCCCGAGACCGTGTTGACGCGCGCGTCCGCGGCGAGGCCGGAGACGAGAGCGCTGGCATTCACGACGCCGAGGGTGAGCGCGATGTCCGCGGGAACTGCGACGCTGATCTCGGCTTTGGGGCCTCCGGAGCCGAAGTTGCGGAACACCTCGAGGAAGTTGTCCCAGCGCAGCTGCGGGTGGTCGATCTCGATGCGGCCGTCCTCGGCCGAGATGCGCAGATCCTTGGTCGTGACGGCGTGCACCTCGATGCGCACGCCGGGTTCGTCGTGGGCGACGATGTCGATCTCACCGCCGACCAGGCCCACCTTCAGGTGCGTGATGTCGTCCAGGTCGATCACGCGCGTCTCGCCGGGGTGGATGAGCCACTTTTCCGGTGCCATGTCGGTTCTCCTCGTCTATCGAGATATATCGCGTTGCGAAGATAACACGATATATCTCGATTCGGAAGACCCGGACTCCTGCAGCGCGGCCGATCCGGCCTCTCGGCCGCGCTGCCGAGGGGAGTTTGCAGGAGTTCGGACCCGCGGTCGGAAGGGAGGGGGCCGCGGGGAGGGCGCCGCAGGGGATCAGGCGGGCTTGGTGGCGCGGATCGTGTAGGTGAGCGGCATGACGCCGGCGAAACGGCCGGCGAGCACCCATTCGCCGTCGGTGGCGCGGTGCGTCATGCGGCCGGGCAGAGCCTCCCACGGCACGCTGTCGTGCTCGACGAGCGCGTCGATGCGCAGGCCCGCGTCCAGCAGCGCGGTCACGATCTCGCCCAGGGCGTGGTTCCACTCATACGTCTTGGTCGCCGTCAGCGGACGCGTCGTCGGCACGTAGGTGGAGTCGTCGTCCCACTCGAGCGGCTCGGCGGGCTCGAAGTAGGAGAAGCGGAGGTGGATGTCGTCCTCGAGCGTCTCGTTGACCGACCACAGGATGGGGTGTCCCTCGCGGATGAACAACGATCCGCCGGGGGCGAGCAGCGCCGCCACGACGCGCGCCCACTCGTCGACCCGCGGCAGCCAGCACAGCGCTCCGATGCCGGTGTAGACGAGGTCGAAGGATGCGGGCTGCAGCACCGATGCCGCATCCCTCACATCGGAGCGGACGAAGTCGACGTCGTCGCCGGACTCGGCGACGAGCCGCCGGGCCTCGGCGATCGCGGTCTCGGAGAAGTCCAGCCCGGTGACGCGTGCGCCGAGGCGTGCGAGGGAGAGCGTGTCGGTGCCGATATGGCACTGCAGATGCACGGCGCGCCGGCCGCGGATGTCGCCGAGCAGAGGCAGATCGAAGCGGACGACGTCGGAGAGCGCCTCATGGTCGTCGACGAAGCGTTCGATCCCGTATCCCGACCCGTCGCGAGCGGCATGCAGTTCTGCGCGCTCGTCCCAGTTGGCGCGGTTCGCCTCGACGAACGGGGTGGGATCGATGTGCTCGCGCGCGGAGACCATGCGCTCACGCTACCCGCGCACGGCCGGACACGAAAAAGGGGCACCCGTCGGCGACGGATGCCCCTTTCTCGAGGTGTCAGACCTTGCTGCCGCCTCGAATGACTCGGAGCAGGAATGCGATCAGCGCGATGACGCCGACAATGATGGCCACCCACAGCAGCCAGTTCAGCGCTGTGTTGAGGCCTCCGACGATCGCCAGCACGATGGCGACGACGATGATGATGAGCAGTGCGATGTTCATCTGGATTCTCCTCGTTCTCGCCGGGACGCCGCGCGACCCGGATGCCTCGTGGGCACATGCCAACATTCCCACTGCGCACTCACAGCGTCAGAGGGGTTGACGCTCGAAAGCGCCCGGTGCTAGTCGCGTAGGCGCGCGTCCTCTCACATGTCAAGCCCGCTGATGGACGGATGCGGCGCGCTCTAGCGTCGGGGGAACGCTTCGCGGACGCGGGGCGGGAGAGGCCGACATGCCGGGTGGACGCGGGGCGAACAGCCTGAAGGATCCGAAGCTGTACGAGGAGTTGCGGGACGAGGGCGCCTCGAAGGAGAAGGCCGCGCGCATCTCCAACGCGGCGGCGCGCGACGGGCGCTCCGCCGTCGGCCGGCGCGGCGGACGCTCCGGCGACTACGAGGACTGGACGGTTGCCGAACTGCGGAAGCGGGCGAAGGAGCTCGGTCTCACCGGATACTCCGGCAAGCGCAAGGCGGAGCTGATCTCGGCTCTGCGCAACCACTGACGTGGCACGACTGGCCCGGGTCGATCCCGGATCGGATGCGGGGATCTCCCGCACACGCAGCGGCACGGGGTTCAGCTACACGCGACCCGACGGCACGAAGGTCACAGCGGCGGAGCGTGCCCGCATCGAGGCGCTCGTCATCCCGCCGGCGTGGCGGGAGGTCTGGATCTGCGCGAAGGACAACGGTCACATCCAAGCGGTCGGCACCGACGACGCCGGACGCCGGCAGTACCTCTACCACCCCGACTGGTCGGCGAAACGGGACAAGGGCAAGTACGCCCGCGCGCTCGCCTTGGCGGAGTCGCTGCCGCGCGCCCGGGGGCGGGTGACGGCGGCACTGCGGCGAGCCGACGACTCGCGCGAGGCCGTGCTCGCCGCCGCGTTCCGCATGCTGGATGCGGGCGCCATCCGGATCGGTTCCACGAAGTACCTGCGTCGCGGCGGAGGGCGGGGTCTGACGACCCTGCAGCGCCGCGATGTCCGCGTCGAGGCCGGGGTGATCGAACTCGACTTCCCCGCGAAGAGCGGGGTGCGCGCCCGCATCCGCATCGAGGACGAGGACCTGGCGGTGGTTCTCGAGCAGCTGACGGCGGGCCGTCCGCGCTCGCCGCTGCTGGCCTACCGGCGCGGCAGGCGGCGCGTGGCTCTGACGCCGGGCGAGGTGAACGCCTACATCCGTGTGCTCACCGGCGGCGACTTCACCGCGAAGGACTTCCGGACACTGCGGGGCACAGTCACCGCCGCGGAGAGCCTCGCGCTGCTCGGGCACGTGGAGACGAAGAAGGCACGCAAGCTGGCGGAGCGCGACGCCGTCAAGGCGACGTCCGCGGTGCTGTGCAACACGCCCTCCGTCGCGCGCAGCAGCTACATCGATCCGCGCGTCTGGCGGGCCTACGCCAAGGGGCGGCTGCTGGAGACGGGCGTCTCGCCGGAGACCGCGATCCGCCGCCTCGTCGAAGGCTGAGTGCCGACGGCGAGTGACGAACCACGCGCGGACGGATGTCGGAAGGAGACGTCCGCGGCGGGAGTAGCGTTGCCCCGTGGCAGCAGGCTTCTCGTGGCGGCATCTCGGGCTGATCGTCCTCGGCGGCGCGATCGGCACCGGCGCGCGGGCCGGGCTTCTGCTCATCGACGCCCCCGCGTGGCATCCGATCGCGGTCCCCGTCATCAACGTCACGGGGGCGTTCGCGCTGGGGCTGTTGACGGCGGTGCTCACCCGCCGCGCAGAGACCGCGCGCTCCCGAGACCTGCGTCAGCTGCTCGGAACCGGTGTGCTCGGCGGGTACACGACCTACAGCACGTTCGCGGTGCAGGCGGTCGACGGGACGGCCGTGGCGCTGACCCTCGCCACCGTGGCCGTGGGACTCGCCGCCGCCTTGGCGGGCCTCGCCCTCGGCCGGAGGGGGGCCGCGTGACGCCGCTCGTCTTCCTCGTCGTCGCCGTCGCCGGCGGCGTCGGCGCGGGTGCGCGCTACGTCGTCGACCTCGCCGTCAGCACACTCGTGGGCGCCCGCTTCCCCTGGGGGACGCTCGTCATCAACGTGACCGGATCGTTCGCGCTCGGTCTGCTGACCGGTGCGGTCTCGGATGCGGCGCTGCTCGCCGTGATCGGCACGGGGCTCTTGGGAGGCTTCACGACCTTCAGCTCGGTGGCTGCGGTCAGCGCCGTCATGGCGACCGACCGGCGCGGCTGGGCGGCCGCCACCAACACGGTCGGAACGCTCGTTCTGGCGATCGCCGCCGCGGCTGTCGGTCTCGCGGTCGGCGGTCTCGTCGCCGGGTAGCGGCACGGGCCCGGCGAAAGCCCGAGAACGCGTGAGATACTGAGCCCGATACAGCCCTGTATCGTGCCTCCTCGCCGCTGCACCCCTCTCGAGTCGGCCGTCCTGAAAGCGCTCCCGTGTCACATCTGGCAGTCCTCAGCCTGAAGAACCGCGCCCTCATCGCGCTCATCACGATCGTCGCGGCGATCTTCGGCTCGCTCGCGCTGACGAGCCTCAAGCAGGAGCTCATCCCCTCGGTGGAGTTCCCACAGCTGTCGATTCTGTCGACCTACCCCGGCGCCTCGCCCGAGGTCGTCTCCAACGATGTCTCGACGCCCATCGAGACCGCGATCCAGGGCGTGCCGGGCCTCGAATCCACGACGGCGACGAGCACGACCAATGCCTCGATCGTGCGGGCGTCGTTCACCTACGGCACCAACCTCGCCACCGCCGAGCAGAAGATCAGTCTCGCGATCGGGCGCATCAAGGACCAGCTGCCCACCGGTGTCGAGCCCAACGTCATCTCCGTGTCGATCGACGACCTGCCCGTCATCCAGCTGGCCGTCACCGGCTACGCCGACGCGCAGGCGATCCAGGACAAGCTCGAGTCCGCGGTCATCCCCGAGATCCAGGATCTCGTCGGCGTCAACGCGGCGCAGATCGTCGGCGGCATCGGCAAGCGCGTGGTCATCACCCCGGATGCGGCGCAGCTCGCCGCATCCGGCTTCACGCAGCAGGCGATCACCGATGCGCTCGACAAGAACGGCGTGCTCTTCCCGGGCGGTGCCATCACCGAGGGCGACCAGACCCTGACCGTGCAGACCGGCGCCAAGATCACCTCGGTCGACGAACTCGCGGCGCTCCCGCTCGTGCCCACGGATGCGGCGCAGTTCGGCGCGGGTACCGTGACGATAGGCCAGGTCGCGACGGTCGCCGAAGCGGCCGATCCCGTCACCTCGCTCTCCCGGGTCAACGGTGAGCCGGCTCTGACGATCGCCGTCACCAAGCTCCCGGCGGCGAACACGGTGGACGTCTCCCGCGCCGTCACCGACGCGCTGCCGCAGCTGAGCGATGCGCTCGGCGGCGATGCCCAGTTCTCCGTGGTCTTCGACCAGGCGCCCTACATCGAGCAGTCGATCGAGGCGTTGGCGCAGGAGGGGCTGCTCGGGCTCGTCTTCGCGGTTCTCGTCATCCTGGTCTTCCTGCTGTCGGTGCGCGCGACGATCGTCACGGCGATCTCGATCCCGACGAGCGTGCTGATCACCTTCATCGGCATCCAGGCGTTCGGCTACTCGCTCAACATCCTGACCCTCGGCGCGCTGACCATCGCGATCGGCCGCGTCGTGGACGACTCGATCGTCGTCATCGAGAACATCCGTCGGCACTACGTCGGCGACGCCGACAAACGCGCCTCCATCCTGCTCGCCGTGCGTGAAGTGGCGGCAGCGGTGACCGCATCCACGATCACGACCGTGGCGGTCTTCCTGCCGATCGCCTTCGTGGGAGACCTCACGGGCGAACTGTTCCGTCCCTTCGCGTTGACGGTCACCCTCGCGATGACCGCCTCGCTGTTCGTGTCGCTCACGATCGTGCCTGTTCTCGCGTACTGGTTCCTCAAGCCGGGCAAGCCGGTGGAGGGACCCGACGGCGAGAGCATCGACCCGGAGGACCCGTCCGCGCCGCCCTCGCGCCTGCAGAAGGCGTACCTGCCGGTGCTCTCGTGGACGCTCAAGCACTCGTGGGTCACGCTCGGCCTCGCGCTGCTCGTCCTGGTCGGAACCGGCGCGCTCGCGCCGCTGATGAAGACGAACTTCCTCGGCGACTCCGGTCAGAACACGCTGACCATCACGCAGACCCTGGGTCCGGCCGCCAGCCTCGACGCGGAGGACGCCGCGGCGTCCCGCGTGGAGGAGACCCTCAAGGGCGTGGACGGCATCGAGACCGTGCAGGTCTCGATCGGATCGAGCGGCTCCGCCGTGCGCGACGCGTTCTCCGGTGGCAGCGGCGGCATCACCTACTCGATCACGACGGATGCGGGAGCCGATCAGCTCGCCCTCCGCGACCGCGTGCAGTCCGCCCTCGCCGATCTCGATGACGTGGGCACCATCGCGATCGCCTCCTCCGGCGGCGGCTTCGGCTCGAGTGACATCGAGATCGATGTGACCGCGCCGGACCAGCAGACCCTGCAGCAGGCGACGGATGCGGTGCAGTCGGGCCTCGAGGGCAAGGACGGCATCTCGCAGGTCACGAGCAACCTCTCCGCGTCGCTGCCCTACATCGCCGTGACGGTGGATCGGGATGCGGCCGCGGCGCGCGGGTTGTCCGAGGTCGCCGTCGGCGGGCTCGTCTCCGGCACCATGCAGCCGCGTCAGGTCGGCTCCGTGGAGATCGACGGCACCTCGCTGACGGTCTACCTCGCCGCATCCCAGGTCCCGGTGACCATCGACGATCTGCGGGCGCTCACCATCCCGAGCGTGGGCGGTGTCGTGCGACTCGACCAGATCGCGACGGTCGAGCAGAGCCAGGGGCCCACTTCGATCACGACCGAGCGCGGCCAGCGCACCGCCACGGTCACCGTCACCCCGTCGGGCGACGACCTGACTTCGGCCAACGCGACCGTCAACAAGGCGCTCGCCGACGTATCGCTGCCCACGGGGGCCGACGCCTCGCTCGGCGGCGTCGTCACCCAGCAGACCGACGCGTTCACCCAGCTGGGTCTCGCGATGCTCGCGGCCATCCTGATCGTGTACATCGTCATGGTCGCGACCTTCAAGTCGCTGCGTCAGCCGCTGCTGCTGCTGGTGTCCGTGCCGTTCGCGGCGACCGGCGCCATCCTGTTGCAGATCGCGACGGGTGTGCCGCTGGGCGTGGCCTCGCTCATCGGTGTGCTGATGCTCATCGGCATCGTGGTGACGAACGCGATCGTGCTCGTCGATCTGGTCAATCAGTACCGCGAGAAGGGGCTGAACGCCCACGACGCCACGGTCGCGGGCGGCTCACGCAGACTCCGTCCCATCCTGATGACGGCGGCGGCGACGATCTTCGCGCTCACCCCGATGGCGTTGGGGATCACGGGCCACGGCGGCTTCATCTCTCAGCCGTTGGCCATCGTGGTCATCGGCGGACTGGTCTCGTCGACGGTGCTGACGCTGCTCGTGCTGCCGACGCTCTACAACCTCGTCGAGGGTGCGAGAGAGCGCCGGCGTGCGCGACGCGCCGGCGACGAACCGGCATCCGGCTCGCCCGAGACCGCCGGGGAACCCGATGCGCCGACGACGCGGCGGGCGCTGCGGGGGTCCTGACCTCGACGGCGCCCGTGCCGGTCGCGCCCTGCGGTTCGGCATCGGAAACCGGGGTGCGGGCGGCGACCACCGGCTCCGTCGACGCGGATGCGGACGCCACCGGTTCGGTCTGGGCGGCGGGCGCTGCGCACGCGGCCAGAGCGCTGAGGAAGACGCCCGACCACCCGAACATCGCGCTGAAGGCGATGACCTCGAACAGAGCGAGGTTGATCGTGCCCGTGACGAAGACCCAGGCCCCTGCGAACAGGCCGACGAACACGAATCCCGTGGTCAGCACCAGCCGCTTCGGGAAGCGGTGCATCATGAACGGGCTCGTCAGCAGGAGTCCGGCGAAGCCGAGGACCATGGCGGCGGCGACCCGATCGTGGACGAATCCGTTGGTCGTCAGCGGCACGCATCCCACCAGAGCCAGGTTCGCGCCGACGACCGAGAAGAGGATGCGGGCGGTCGTCGCCGTGCCGCGGCGCACGCGCGTGCCCTCCAGCGGGCGGAGCTGACGCGCGGCGGCGCGTGCGAACAGCAGCACGGTGGAGCCGCCGAGGATGAGCGTGCCGTTGAAGAACATCGCCGACGCGTCACCGTACGTGCCCAGCTCGCTGAAGTGCAGTCGCCACCACTGCGGATTCGTCGTCGTCGCGATCGAGATCCCGAGCCCGGTGAGCAGGATCGTCAGCGCCAGCACGGCGAGACGCAGGGCATCCGCCTGCAGGAGCCCTGTCACCGCGCGCTGCAGGCGCACGCGCGGCGGCGTGGGGTCTGCCCCGCTGAGGCTCGAAGCAGGAAACGACGCGAACACGGTACGCAACATGCGGGTACCCTCCACCCAGACGGACACCGATCCGGCCGGTGGAAACGTGGAGCCCCTTGCACGCACCGGCTGGCGAGCAGCTCAGCCGGTCGGCGTCGCCGCAGCGGCCGAAACCGCATGGGTCAACGATATCCGTCGGAGGTTACCGCCAACCCCGATGCGTGTTACCGACGGACGCGGAACAGCGGGACCGTCGGCACCGAGCGAGCATCCGATCACCGAGTGAGCATCACAGCGGATGCGTGCTCGCCGGACGAGTGCTCACTCGCGGGTCCGGGTCAGACGTCTCAGGCGCGTGTGAGCGAGAGGCCCCACGCGAGCTCCCATGTCTCGCCGGGCTCGAGCCAGCGCAGGTCGCGGCCCGAGTTCAGAGCGTCGGCGGGGGCGGTCATCGGCTCGATCGCGACCGCGACCTCCTGCCCCGGGTAGCGGTCGGTCGTGAAGACCTGCAGGTACTCGAACCCGGCACCGGCCCACAGCTCGAGGCGCCGGCCATCCGGTGCGTGGAGCACGCCGCGGACGCGACCGTCCGCTCCGCGGCGGAGCGTCGAGTAGGCGGTGTCGAGCGTGAGGTCTCCGACCCGGCGCGGTGTGCGCAGGTCGTGCGCCGCATCCACGGGCTCCTCCGAGATGGGCAGGTTGCGCTCGTCGAGGCGGAACCACGTCGCTGCATCCACTTCGAGCTGGAGCTCGGCGGTGGGTACGTCCGAGATGCAGAGGTACGGATGCGTGCCGAGCGCGACGGGCGCCGTATCCGAGCCGAGGTTCGTGATCTGGTGCAGGACCTCCAGACCGTCCTCGGTCAGGGCGTAGGTGACGCGGGTCGCGAGGTGGAAGGGGTAGCCGGTCTGGGGGAAGACCGCGGCCTCGAGCGTCACGGCGTCCGCCTCGGAACCCACCACCCGATAGGGGGTGAAGCGCAGCAGCCCGTGCGAGGCGTTGCCGAGCTTGGGCTCGGTGAGCGCGAGCTGGTAGTCGGTGCCGTGCTGCGACCAGCGTCCGTCGCGCACTCTGTTGGGCCAGGGCACCAGAACGACCCCGGAGGCGGCGGGCGTCGGCGCGGTGTCGGGATAGTGCGGGACGAGGTCGATGCCGTCGATCCGCAACGCGCGCAGGGAGGCGCCCACCTCGGTGATCTCGGCCGATCCGTTCGATGACGACAGGCGGTGACGGACTCCGGTCGGATCGGCGCTCATCCTCTCAGCGTACTCACGTGAGGCACTTTCCCAGCCGCGTGGGGTACTCTGGAATGTCGGCTCTGGACACCGCGTGGTGCGCGGATGGGTTTGTGAGTCCATGGGGCCGATGGTGAGCGCCGCTCGGCGCACATGACCATCATCGAAAATGGCCCCGGCCGACGGTAGTCCGGGTATGCCCGCGTTCTGAGCGGGTGCTGTTCTCGTGCGAAGAGAACCCAGGAAGAATCACCCATGCCCAAGAACAAGAAGCCCGCCGGCGGACGTCCGGCCAAGAACTTCGAGCCCCGCTACGGCACGAAGACCTCCTTCCAGGACCGCAAGCGTCGTCCGGGCGAGTCCTCGGCCGGCTCGACCGGATCCAAGAGCCCGGGCCACCGCGGATACCGCGAGGAAGCTGCGGAGTCGGCCCCCAAGCGCCGGTGGACCGCCGCCGAGCGCGCCGGCCGCGACGAGGCCCGCGGCATCCGCGAGGGCCGTCCCGCCCGATCGTTCGACGACCGTCCCGCCCGTCGTGACGGCGACCGCCCCGCGCGTTCGTTCGACGACCGTCCCCGTCGCTCGTACGACGACCGTCCGGCTCGCCGTGACGGTGACCGTCCGGCGCGTTCGTTCGATGACCGTCCGCGTCGTTCGTTCGATGACCGTCCGGCTCGCTCCTTCGACGACCGTCCGGCTCGTCGTGACGGTGACCGTCCGGCGCGTTCGTTCGATGACCGTCCGCGTCGTTCGTTCGATGACCGTCCGGCTCGCTCCTTCGACGACCGTCCGCGTCGTTCGTTCGACGACCGTCCCGCCCGTCGTGACGGCGACCGCCCCGCGCGTTCGTTCGACGACCGTCCCCGTCGGTCCTTCGACGACCGTCCGGCTCGCTCCTTCGATGACCGTCCGGCTCGTCGTGATGGTGACCGTCCGGCCCGTCGTGACGGAGATCGCCCCGCGCGTTCGTTCGACGACCGCCCCCGTCGCTCCTTCGAGGACCGCCCGGCGCGTTCGTTCGACGACCGTCCGCGCCGCTCCTTCGACGAGCGTCCCGCGCGTCGCGAGGGCGGAAACCGCTCGGATTGGGCCCACACGGCTGGAGGCTCCGCGCAGCGCGGGAGCGATGCGTGGAGGGGCCGTGGGGAGAACGCGACGACCAAGGCGCACGAGCAGCACGTCGACGTCGTGCACGAGCGTCTCGAGGCCGAGGCCGTCCAGGCCGAGACCATCGAGGGTCAGGGCTTCGGTGAGCTCGGTCTCGGTCAGAACATCGTGAAGGTGCTCGCCGAGCTCGGCGCCCCCAGCCCGTTCCCGATCCAGTCCGCCACGATCCCCCCGATCCTCGAGGGACGCGACGTGCTCGCCCGTGGCCGCACCGGCTCCGGCAAGACGATCGCCTTCGGCGCGCCGCTGGTCGAGCGCATCCTGCGCTCGCAGGCGGGCACCCGTCGCGAGTTCGGACGCCGCCCCAAGGCGCTCATCCTCGCCCCGACGCGTGAGCTCGCGCTCCAGATCGACCGCACCGTGCAGCCGATCGCGCGCAGCGTCGGCCTGTTCACCACGCAGATCTACGGCGGCGTGCCCCAGGCGCGTCAGGTCGGTGCGCTGAAGAAGGGCATCGACATCATCATCGGTACCCCGGGCCGCATCGAGGACCTCATCAACCAGGGCAAGCTCGATCTGTCCGAGGTGCAGGTCTCGGTGCTCGACGAGGCCGACCACATGGCCGAGCTCGGATTCGCCGAGCCCGTGCAGCGCATCCTGCGCCTGACGGGCGAGGGCAGCCAGAAGCTGCTGTTCTCCGCCACGCTCGACCGCGAGGTCGCAGCCCTCGTCGACGAGTTCCTCGTCGACCCGGCCGTCTACGAGGTCGCGGGCGAGACGCAGGAGACCGGAACCATCGATCACCGTGTCTTCGTCGTCGACCACCGCGACAAGGCCGAGCTGCTCGCGTCCCTCGTGGACCGCGACGGCAAGACGCTCGTCTTCTCGCGCACCCGCGCGTTCGCCGAGATGCTCGTCGAGAACTTCGAGGATGCCGGCATCTCCGCCGTCGCCCTGCACGGAGACCTCAACCAGGCCAAGCGCACGCGCAACCTGCAGCGCCTGACCGACGGCAAGGTCAACGTGCTGGTCGCCACCGACGTCGCGGCGCGCGGCATCCACGTCGATGACATCGACCTGGTCATCCAGGCCGATGCTCCCGACGAGTACAAGACGTACCTGCACCGCTCGGGCCGTACTGGTCGTGCCGGTCGCAGCGGTACCGTCGTCACCCTGGTGCCGCGTCAGCGCCGCCGTCGCATGACGGAGCTGCTCTCGCGCGCCGAGATCGACGCGCCGTTCGAAGAGGTCCGCCCCGGCGACGACGTCGTCGAGGAGGTCGCCGGGCGCCAGCTCGCCGACGTCGCCTCCGCCTGACGCCGAGTCACGCAACGCCCCCTCGCCCCGTGCGAGGGGGCGTTGCCGCATCTCGGGTCAGAACAGGCGCGCGGGCTGCGGTGCCGATCCGGTGACACGCACGGATGCGGCGGCCGCCGCCGCACGTGCTCCGGGTGCGACCGGCCGCGCACGCACCGGCTCCTCCTCGTCGCGGCCATCGAGTCCGTGCACCCGCAGCAGCGGTCGCACGCGCCGACCGAGCCACTGCCGGTACGCCTTCGGAGCGCTCACCGACGCTCCCGGATACAGCCCCAGGTAGCTCGAGACGAGCTCGGGATGCTCGCGGCGCAGCCACGCCATGAACCAGGGCTTCACGCCCGGGCGCAGATGCAGTGCGCCGTAGACGACGCGGACCGCCCCCGCCGCCTTGATCCGCCGCAACGCATCGTCGAGCGCCGCGATCGAGTCGGTCAAGTGGGGCATCACGGGCATGAGGAAGACCGTGACGCGGAAGCCCGCATCCGTCGCCGCCCGCACCGTGTCGAGGCGGGCTTGGGCCGTCGGCGTGCCCGGCTCGACAGAGCGTTGCAGGTCGTCGTCGAACAGGGCGATCGACATCGCTATCGACACGGGGACCCGCTCGTGCGCGCGCTGCAGCACCGGCAGATCGCGGCGTAGCAGTGTTCCCTTCGTGAGGAGGGAGAACGGGGTTCCGGACGCGGCCAGGGCGTCGATGATGCCGGGCATGAGTCGGTAGCGTCCCTCCGCGCGCTGGTACGGGTCGGTGTTGGTGCCGAGCGCGACGTGCTCACGACCCCACGAGCTGCGGGCGAGCTCGCGCTCGAGGACCTCAGCAATGTTCACCTTCACCACGACCTGGGTGTCGAAGTCGCGACCCGCGTCGAGGTCGAGGTACGTGTGCGTTCCGCGTGCGAAGCAGTACGTGCAGGCGTGGCTGCACCCCCGGTACGGGTTGATCGTCCAGTCGAAGGGCATCGCGGAAGAGCCGGGCACGTGATTCAACGCGGAGCGCGCCGCCACCTCGTGGAAGGTCATGCCCGCGAACTCCGGCGTCGTCACCGAGCGCACGAGCCCCTCGAGTCGCTCCATCCCGGGCAACGCCGACGCATCCTCCTCGCCCACCTTCTGACCGTTCCATCGCATGACGAAAGTGGAACAAAGATTCGATCCGATGTCAACCGAGAACGATCGCACATCGCACAGAGATCTGATACGACTCGTCGGGCGTGCGCACGGGAGGCACAATAGAGCGTGATCTCCACCGCGTCACCCGAGACGCTTCCCTCGCGCCGCGCTGCGCGCGTCGCGTCCGGGCGCCTCCGTCGCCGCCGCGTCGCGGTCGCGTGCGCCGCGATGGCCGCCATCGTGGTGGGGGTCCTGTGGGTGAGCGCTCTTCTGGGGGGAGTGCCGGTAGCCGCTCCCGGTGCACCGGCGGCTCCGCCTGCCGTACAGAGCATCCCCGCGCCGGTCTTCACCCGGGCGCCTGCGGCCGCATCCATCTGCGACGACCCGGCCGTCGCCGCGGCGGTCGCAGCCGGCGACGACGAGGCCGTGATCGTGGCCGCCGGCGGGGGGATGTCCTTCCGCGAGGCGGTCGTCTCCGGAACCGCCCCGTGCATCTCGCTGTCGGATCCGGCCCGCCGCTGGGTCGTCGTGAACAAGCAGCGGCCCTTGAACCCGATCGACTACGAACCACAGGGCATCGTGCAGGTGCAGGGCCTGCAGACCTTCAACGCCGGGGTGCTCCGCCAGGACGCCGCCGCTGCGCTGCAGCAGATGGCGGAGGCCGTCGAGACGGCCGGTGTCGGCACGCTCGGACAGCTCAGCGGCTACCGCTCCTACGACACCCAGGTCGCGACCTACCAGGAGAACGTGGCGCGCGGCGGGCAGGCCGAGGCGGAAGTCTCGAGCGCCCGGCCCGGCTTCAGCGAGCACCAGCTCGGGCTCGCGATGGACCTCATGCCCTGCGGGAGCGGATGCGGCACCCTCGACGACTTCGGGTCCTCGCCCGAGGGGCAGTGGGTGGCAGCGAACGCCTGGCAGTTCGGGTTCGTCGTCCGTTACGAGCAGGGGGCAACGCCCGTGACGGGGTACGAGGCGGAGCCCTGGCACCTCCGCTACATCGGGCCGGAGCTGGCGCGGGCGTATCACGAGGGCGGCTGGCACACGCTCGAGGAGTTCTTCGGACTCCCCGCGGCCCCCTCCTACGCAGGCTGACCCGGCCAGGGCGGCACCGGTGGCCGGGACGGCTCGTTAGCATGGAGACGTGATCCGCCTTCTGTTCTTCGTGGGGGCGGGGATGGCCATCGGCGCTCTCGTGGTCTCGGAGATCGGCCCGCCGGGCGCCGGCGAGATCACCTTCCCGGCTGGGATGGTCCTGGCGATCTTCAGCGGCATCCTGATACTGATCGCGAGGGCCACGCGAGGACTGCCCGCCGCATCGGCCTCGGACCTCGACGCGGCGCGGTCCGAGGGCAGGATGGCCCTCGCCCGCATCGACGCCGTGACCCAGACCGGCACGCTCATCAACGATCAGCCGGTGTGCGATCTCGATCTCAGCATCCAGCCGCTCGAGGGCCCCGCGTATCGCGCGCGCGTCCGCCAGCTCGTGCGGCTCGTCGACATCCCCGCGGTCCAGCCGGGGAGCCTGCGCGCGGTCGCGCTGCTGAGCGCGGACGGTGCCGACGTGGCGTTCGCCGACGATGACGTCACCCAGGCGCCGTACGCGGGAATCCGCATGCCTGCCCCGGCCGAACTCGGCGAGCCGCGCCTGCCCGAGCCGGGGGCGGTGACGATCAAGGGGCGCCGACGCGGGCCCCTGATCGGCATCGGCCCGAAGGGGAGGGGGCTGCGGTTCGTGCTGTTCGCCCTCGCGTTCCTCGTCGCCGGCACATCGGTGGCCCTGCCCTATCCGACCGCGGTCGCTCAGACCATCACCGCTCTCGGACAGGGGCGGCTCACAGCGGATCTGCGCCAGCCGGAGACGACCGCCGACGCGGTCGCTGCCCTCACCGCGACGATCGGGCACGATCGGGTGGTCACCATCTCGGTGAGCGAGGATGTCATCCTCGTCGATGCTCCCGTGACACCCGGCTCCACCGATACCGACCGCTGGGAGTACCGCCGCGGTGAGGTGATCCGCGACGGTCCGGCGCCGTCGCAGCCGGATTCGGCCGCAGAGCAGTTCTCGCTCGATGAGGTGTCCTGGCCCGGGCTGTGGACCGCCGTGCGGACGGCCGCCGACACGGAGGGCATCGGCAGCCTGAGCGGCGTCGCACTGCGGCTGGAGCGGGCGGTCGACAGCGACATCGACTCGCCGACGTTCGGGCAGTACGCGGGTCCGGTGCGCGCGCGTTTCTGGTTCGACGGCGACTACCGCTCGGTCTTCTACGGCGTCGCCCCGGACGGTACGGACCCGGTGCGTACCGAGGGGAAGTGATCCGCTGGAGGGCCTCCACAATCGCGACACTCGGTTTCGGTGTGCGTGGAATGCGATTCCACAGCGTGGTGTGCTCCGCGCCCGCCCGCCGGTCTAGGATCGCGTCAGGCGATGGCGCCGCAGCGTGTCGACGCAGGCGCCCCGAGATGGAGGAGACGTCCGTGGAACGCGACATCTACGACGAGGATCACGAGGCTTTCCGGGAGGTCGTGGTCGAGTTCATCAAGCGCTACGGCACGAACGCCCGGCGCGAAGCGTGGGATGCGGCCGGTCAGATCGACCGCGAGACCATGAGGGCGGCCGGCGACGCCGGGATCATCGGACTGTCGGTTCCCGAGGAGTTCGGCGGCGCGGGGATGCTGCAGGACTACCGCTTCCGCGCTGTGGTCAACGAGGAGGTCATCAAGGCCGGTCTCGGGTCGCTGGCGGGTGCCTTCGGCATCCAGGACGACCTCGCCGTGCCGTACCTCGCGCACTTCGGCACGCCGGAGCAGAAGCAGAAGTGGCTGCCGGGCATGGCCACGGGCGAGGTCATCGGCGCACTGGCCATGACCGAGCCCGGTGCGGGCAGCGACCTGCGCGGAATCTCGACCGTGGCGAAGAAGGTGGACGGAGGCTGGATCCTCAACGGTGCCAAGACCTTCATCTCGTCCGGTGCGACGGCGGACCTCGTCGTGACCTTCGTCAAGACGGGCGAGGGCAATCGTCCCGATGCCTTCAGCCTCGTGCTCGTCGAGAACGGCATGGAAGGCTTCGACCACGGCAAGAAGCTGCACAAGATGGGCTTCGCCGGGCACGACACGGCGGAGCTGTCGTTCACCGACGTGTTCATCCCCGACGAGAACCTCATCGGCGGCGAGCCCGGTCACGGCTTCGTCCAGCTCATGCGCAACCTGCCGCTCGAGCGACTGTCGATCGGCGTGGCCGCGGCCGCCGCGGCCGAGGCCGGTCTGCGCTGGACGCTCGATTACACGAGCAGCCGCGAGGCGTTCGGCCACGCGATCGCCGACTTCCAGAACACGCGCTTCCGCCTCGCCGACATGGCGACCACCGTCGACGTGCTGTGGGCCTACGTCGACCGTGCCATCGCGCTGTACGGCGAGGGCAAGCTCACGCCGGAAGAGGCCGCCAAGGTCAAGTTCTGGACGACGGAGCGCGAGTGGGAGGTGCTCGACGCCGCCGTCCAGCTGCACGGCGGGTACGGCTACATCCTCGAGTACCCGGTCGCCCGCGCGTTCGTCGACGCCCGCGTGCATCGCATCTACGGCGGGACGAACGAGATCATGCGCGAGATCGTCGCGCGTCAGGTGACCGGCCGGAAGTAGCCGCCGCGCCGTCCCGTTCGAGGGACCCGTGATGTCGCCGCGCGAGGGCACCGGCCGCATCGCGGGTCCCTCGAACATGTGTGGCGCCGCATCGACCGTGTTCAAGGGACCCGAAACGTCGCGGTTCGGGTCCGCGGGGCGCGTTTCGGGTCCCTCCAACCGGGTGGGTCAGCGGGGCTGGCGGCGGGCGAGGCGGGCGACGCCCGCGCGCCGGAGGGCGTCGGCGATCACGACGCCGATCGCGGTGCCCGCGAGGCAGCTCCCGATCGTCAGCGCGAAGAAGCCGATCATCGCGGGCAGCGGCATGGTCCACAGGTTGAAGTACTCGGCCGCGAACAACGGATAGACCACGCCGATGATGAGCGCGCCGGCGAAGTGCAGCCAGGTTCCCCAGTAGCGGTACAGCACGAGCAGGAACGGCAGCTCGGCGAAGAACGCCCACCACAGGTTGGTGCCGATGTAGGGCAGCACGACGATGCCGGAGATGAGGCCCACGAGAAGGCCCACGCCCGGGCGCTGCAGCAGTCGCAGCGCGATGGTCGCCGGCAGCAGCCACATCCCCGCCAGCGCCACCGACGCGAAGGGTGCGACCGCGAACAGCAGGGTGGACAGGGCGGTCACGCCCCACAGCACCACGCCCCCGGCGACGCCGATCGCCGCGCAGGTCAGCAGCACCAGGGTCGGGATGCGCCCGCGTGCCGTTCGCGGCTTCTGGACGGCGGGGGCGCTCACGCGTCGACCTCCGCGGTGGTGGGAGCGGGTCGCGCCGCGCCCATCCGCCAGTAGCCGATGAAGCTGATCGAGGCCTTGTCGAGGCCGCGGGCGACGAGAGCACGGCGAGCGGATGTGGGCAGCGACTGCTCGCCGACGATGAACGCGTGCACCCCTTGCGCGGGCAGTGGGACGTCCTCGAGGGCGGCCAGGGCGAGGCTGCCGGGGCGGGTCTGCGCATCGCGCACGAGCCACCGCACCTCGACGCCGGCGGGAGCGTCGAACGGCAGCGCGTCGGCCGCGGACGGCACCTCGATGAGCGCGACGCCCGTCGCGCTCGCCGGCAGCGAGGCGCACACCCCGGACACCGCGGGCAGGCCGGTCTCGTCCGCGGCCAGGATCACCCGATCGACGCCGCGGGCCGGATCGAACCCGAGCCCTTCGTCGATGATCACGACGCTGTCGCCGGGGCGTGCGGATGCCGCCCACCGGGACGCGGGGCCGGCATCGGGTCCTGTGCCGTGCAGCACGAAGTCGACGTCGATCTCTGCGCCGGCGTCCGCGGTGGCTGCCCGGAACGCGCGCACGGTGTAGTTGCGCATGACGGGGCGCACGCCGTCCGGGATGCGCAGGTACTTCAGGTACCCGATCAGCTTGTTCGCCTTCGCGGGGATCCGCTCCAAGCCCTCGTCGCCGCCGACGGGGAGGAAGAGGCGGAACCACTGGTCGAAGCCGAGCGGCACGAACCTGTCGATCTCTCCCTCGCCCAGGGTCACTCGCATCCAGTGCTCGCTGAGGCGTTCGGTGCCGAGCACCCGCAGATGCAGGAGGTCGGGTGAAGCGGGTTTCACGAGCCGGGAGAACCGAGCCATGCGAAGCCTTTCTGTCGGGTGGGTCAGGCGCCGGCCCACGGGTGCGCGACGAGCAGGACGGCCGCGGAGACGGCCCAGAACGCGAGGACGAAGACGACGTCGCGGATGCGGAAGGGCACCAGATGGCGCTCGGTGCGGTCGGGGTAGGCGCCGAACGCGCGTGCGTCCATGGCGAGGGCGACGCGCTCCGCGTGACGGATCGCGCCCGCGAGGAGGGGGACGATGTACCCGCCCCAGCGGGCGATCGCCGCGAAAGGCCCTCGTCCGCCGTGCGATCCGCGCACCCGGTGCGCCTGCCGGATCACCTCCAGCTCGTGCGCGAACCGCGGGACGAATCGGAAGGCGGCGAGAGCCGTGTAGCCGATGCGGTACGGCACGCGCAGCTGTTGCACGAGCGATCGGGCGAGGTCGGCGCCCGAGGTCGTGAACCCGGCCGCCAGGGCGAGTGCCAGGATCGCGATCAGGCGCAGTGCCGTGGCGAAGCCGATCGCGAGAGCGCCGGAGAACAGCCGCCAGTCGCCGATCTGCAGCACGAGCGGTGTGGTGTCGACCTGGCCCGCATCCGTCCACACGGCGAAGCCGCATCCGAGGACGAGGGTGGCGGCGGGCAGCGCGAGCAGCAGCGTGATCAGCACCTGCCGCGTTGCACGCGCGCCGACGAGCAGCAGCGCGTAGGCGAGGGCGAGGAACACGAGCGGGGTCGTCGCATCGCGGACGAAGACCAGCGCGAGACTCGGCGGGATGATGGCCGCGAACTTGGCGAGCGGATTGAGTGCGTAGAGGAAGCGTGCCCCGGATGCGGTCGCGGGAGCAGCGAACGGGTCGATCGTCGTCGTCACGGCAGATCCGCCAACCGCACGGCGCCGGAAAGGGTGGGATGCCCGCCCAGCTGCGCGAGCGCGCGCCGCAGCGGCGGAGGACGCAACCCGGCCCGCTCGATGAGTGCCGTGTCGGCGAACACGTCGGACGTGCGGCCGGATGCGGCGACGCGCCCCTCGTGCACGACGACCACGTGATCGGCGTACTCCGTCACGAGCTGCATGTCGTGCGTGACCACGAGCACCGTGGTGCCGGCGGCGTTGAGCTGGGCGAGCAGGGCGAGCAGCTCGTCCGCACGTGCGCGGTCCTGCCCGAAGGTCGGCTCGTCGAGTGCGAGCACCGGCGCGCCGGCCACGAGCGCCGTGCCCACGGAGAGGCGCCGCTTCTGGCCCCCCGAGAGCAGGAAGGGATGCGCCTGGGCGCGCTCTGCCAGACCGAACCGGACGAGCAGCTCGTCGGTGCGGCGGCGGACCTCGTCGTCGGCGAGCCGCTGTCGGCGCAGTCCGTGCGAGATCTCGTCGGCGACGGTATGCGCGATGAACTGGTGCTCCGGGTTCTGGAACACGAAGCCGATGCGGGCCGGAAGCGTCCGGGCGTCGGCGCGGCCGACGTCGGTGCCGGCGACCGTCACGGTGCCGCGCGGGGGGACGACGACCCCCGCGATCGCCTGCAGCAGGCTCGTCTTGCCGGCGCCGTTGGCTCCGACGATCGCGACGAAGGAGCCGGCGGCGACGCTGAGCGACACGTCGTGCAGCACCTGGGTGCGCCCCCGCCGCAGGGTCAGCGATCGCACCTGCACGATCGGCTCGCTGAGTCCGGGCGGCCGGGCGTCCGCCCGGACGGCGGGCGCGGCGGATGCGGGTGCCGGCTGCGCTTCGAGCGCTGCGTGCAGCTCGTCCGGGCTCAGGGGCAACGGTTCCATGCGGTATCCCGCTGCCCGCAGACGCAGCGCCGCGAGGGCGCAGGTCGGCAGCCACACGCCGAGCTCGTGCAACTCCTCCGCGCGCGTGCGCAGTACGTCGTCGGCAGGCCCGTCCGCGACGACCGCGCCGGCGGCATCCAGCACGACGACGCGATCGATCAGCGGCACGGCCGCATCCAGGTTGTGCTCGATCAGCAGGATGGCGCGATCGCCCGCCGCGACGAGTTCGGCGAGCGTCGCGTACACCTCTTCGATGCCCCGCGGATCGAGGTTCGCGGTGGGCTCGTCGAGCACCAGGAGCGGAGAGCCCATCGCGAGAGCGGCGGCGATCGCGAGACGCTGGCGTCCGCCGCCGGACAGGCGGTCCGGGTTCTCGTGCCGGCGGTCCCAGAGCCCGACCCGGCGCAGCGCGTCTTCGGCGCGGCGGAGCACCTCGTCGACGGGAAGGCGCAGGTTCTCGGGGCCGAAGGCGACCTCGTCGAGGAGCGTGCCGGTCACGAGCTGGGCATCGGGATCCTGGAACACCATCGCCACCCGCGAGCTCAGCCGAGCGACCGAGGCGTCACGGGTATCCAGGTCGCCAGCCCTCACGCGCCCGGTGACCTCGGCGGGGATGTCGTGCGGGATGAGCCCGTTCAGCGCCAGGGCCAGCGTCGACTTGCCGGAGCCGCTCGGGCCCAGCAGCAGCACGACCTCGCCGGGGTCGATCCGGAACGAGACGGAGGCGGGGGAGGGGCGCGTCGCGCCCTCGTGGGTGATCGAGAGATCCTCGACGTGTAGAAGAGGCGCGTCGACGCCGGATGCGGCGGGCGGGGCGTCGCGATCGGCGGAGGCAGCGGGCACGGGTGTTCCAGGGTTCGGACGGGCGGGTCCTCCCAACTTAGCCTAACCTAACTCGCCTTCTCCAGGAGTTCGTCGATACTGCGTTCGTAGGCCGCCGTCAGCTGCTCCGGTCCCATTCCGCACAGGAGCGCGAACTGCAGACCGCGCCACTCGGCGACGACGCGCGTCGCGGCGAGCTCGGCCGCATCCGGCATCCACCCGTCGGCCAGGAACACCGCGTGCACGCGGCCCACCCATCCCGTGCCGAGGTGCGAGAGGAACTCGTCCCAGCGTTCGGGATCGCCGAGGGCGACCGCGAAACGGTGGAAGAACATCACGAGGTACGGCCGGTTCTCGGGGGCGCCGATGTCCCGCCAGGCCCGCAGCAGGCGCTCCCGCAACGGCGCGTCGTCGGCGGCGAGGCGCTCGAACACGGCGGCGAGGTGTGGGAAGCGCTCGATCGCGATCTCGGATGCGGCCTCCAGCAGCCGCTCCTTAGAACCGAAGTAGTACAGCAGCATCCGGTTGTTGGAGCCCACCGCGCGTGCGATGCCCGACAGGCTCAGGTCGATGAGGCCGTTCTCGAGGATGAGATCGGCCGCGAGTTGCGCGAGCCGGCGGCGCTCGGGGCTGTCGGCACCGTCGTTCATCGACTCAGCGCCCGCCGCGCACGACGCCCGCGCGCCGCAATCCGATGCCGACCCACAGGCCCACGGCCGTCCACGCGACGGGGGCGAGTACCGAGATGGCGAGGTAGGCGATCTGCGCCCAGATCGGCAGCGTCTTCAGGTGCGCGGCGAAGAAGACCGCGGCGGCGATGATCACGCCGATCACGAGGGCCGACACGAAGAAGCGCCATGCGCGCCAGGAGCGGTACCGGGTCGCGGCGGCGACGACCTCCTGGATGCCGCCGAAGAGTACGGCGGTGCCCAGGAACTGCAGTGCGTACTGCGGTGCGGTGGCGCTGGAGACGAGTGCGGCCAGCAGGTGCGCCAGAAGGGCGACGCCGGGCCGGCGCAGCACCTCCTGCGCGATGATGCCGGGCAGCACGTGCACGCCCAGCAGAAGGCCGTACAGGGGCGGGACGAACCCGAGAAGCGGCACCGTGGCCCAGCCGGCGATGCCGCCGAGGATGCCCGTGGCCACACCGATCGCGGCGCAGACGAGCAGCACGCGCGTCGACAGAACGGAGGTGCGGGCCACCTCCCCAGACTATCGGCGCCAGGGCGCCCCGCGGCCCGGCAAGACCGGGAGAACTCCGTCGCTCAGAGCCGGCGCCGGCGACGCGTCAGACGTACGGCCGGGAGGGGAGGTGCGGGGACGCGTTCGTCGCCGTGGCCGACGACGTGCGCGAAGCGTGCCGAGCCCGCTTCCCACTCCTCGCGCGCCGCCACGATCTCGTCGTGATCGCGTCCGACGAAGTTCCACCACATCACGATCTCGTCCTCGAAGGGCTCACCGCCGAGGAGGAAGAGGGTGGCGTCCTCGGCGCTCGAGATCTCCGCCTCGCGGCGTCCGCGACCGAGG
Source organism: Microbacterium sp. SORGH_AS_0428 (assembly GCF_031453615.1). Classification (NCBI taxonomy): domain Bacteria; kingdom Bacillati; phylum Actinomycetota; class Actinomycetes; order Micrococcales; family Microbacteriaceae; genus Microbacterium; species Microbacterium sp. SORGH_AS_0428. The sequence goes on from NZ_JAVIZT010000001.1 coordinate 2,130,141, forward strand.
TACAGCAGCTGCAGTCCGACCAGCTCGGTGTGCTCGGCATCCGCCGTGTGCACACGCGGGGTCCCGGCGACGCCGACCAGCGCGTACTCCCAGTCCTCGCGCAGCGGCAGAGCGACGCGCGCTCCGGCGGGCACGCGGATCTCGGCGCCCACGATCGGCGTATAGGCGGATGCGGGCGAGCGCACCTCCGCCAGCTCGCCGATCACGACGGTGGCGCTGCCGCCGCCGGCCAGCGCCAGTTCGGGCAGGTCGGTGTGCTGCTCGAAGGCCGGCTCGCCGTGGCGGCGGGAGTCGGGCAGCGCGATCCACAGCTGCAGGGCATCGAGGGGGATCGCCTCGTCGGTGACCGAGTACTCGGAGTGCGCGATGCCGCGTCCGCTTGTCATCAGGTTCAGCTGGCCGCGGGAGATCAGCACGTCGCTGCCGATGCCGTCGCGGTGGCGCACCTCGCCCACCAGCGGCCAGGTGACCGTCTGCAGTCCGATGTGCGGGTGCGGCTCCACCCGCATCCGCACCTGCTGGGGACCGAAGCGATCGAGGAAGCACCATGCGCCGACCATGGGCAGCTCGCGCTGCGGGAGCGCGCGGTGCACCTGCATCGCGCGCACGCCGCCCAGCGGCACCTCGCGCGCCTCCAGCACGACGGCGCGGGGGCCGTCGCAGTCGACCGACTGCTCGAGGCTCTCCTCGGCGTGAGCGTCGAGTCGGGTCACGGCCAGGCGACCTCGAGGCCGGGAACCTCGTGCTCGTGCAGGTACTTCGCCACGAACGGGCAGAGCGGAACGACCGTCTCGCCGCGTCTCGCCTCGTCCTCGAGAGCACGTTCGACCAGGATGCTGGCCACGCCGTGGCCCTTGAACGCGGGGTCCACCTGGGTGTGGGGGAACACCGTGCGACCCTCCTCGTCCGTGTAGAAGGCGGTGAAGCCCGCCGGCACATCGTCGAGGAAGACCTCGTACCTGTCCTCGCCGCGTTCGACGCGCACGTTCAGCTCATCCGACATGGCTCTCCTCTGCTCGCGTGCTCCCACGCTAGCCGCGGGTAGGCAGTCTGGGGCTGCGTCATCCGCAGAGAAGGCGTGCATCGGTTGACGAGCACGACCGACGCCGCCGGCTTCGGGCAGACTCGGGGGATGACCGCCTCCCTCACCGAGCTCGCCCGCGCCGCCGGGGACGATGCGGATGCGCTGTACGACGCATTCGGAGACTGGGCGACCGCGCGGGGCATCGAGCTGTATCCCGCGCAGGACGAAGCGGTCATCGAGCTCGTCTCCGGCCAGAACGTGATCCTGTCCACGCCGACCGGCACGGGCAAGTCGCTCGTCGCCGTCGCCGCGCACGCCGTGAGCATCGCGCGGGGCGGGCGCAGCTACTACACCGCTCCCATCAAGGCCCTCGTGAGCGAGAAGTTCTTCGCGCTCGTCGACATCTTCGGCGCGGAGAACGTCGGGATGGTCACGGGCGACTCCTCGGTCAACCCGGACGCGCCGATCGTGTGCTGCACGGCCGAGATCCTGGCGAACCTGGCTCTGCGACACGGAGCGGATGCGGCGGTCGACCAGGTTGTGATGGACGAGTTCCACTTCTACGGCGAGCCCGACCGGGGGTGGGCATGGCAGGTTCCGCTCCTGCTCCTGCCACGGGCGCAGTTCCTGCTCATGTCGGCGACCCTCGGCGACGTGACCGGGATCGCCGCCGACCTCACCCGTCGCACCGAGCGCCCCACGGTCGAGGTGACGGGCGTGGAACGCCCCGTGCCGCTGCACTTCTCCTACGCCCGCATCCCGATCCAGGAGCAGGTCGAGAAGCTGCTGGAGGAGAACGAGGCGCCGGTGTACATCGTGCACTTCTCGCAGGCGCAGGCGATGGAGCGCGCGCAGGCGCTCGCGAGTGTCAAGGTGGCGACGCGTGCGCAGCGAGACGAGATCGCGGAGGCCATCGGCGGCTTCCGCTTCACGACGGCGTTCGGCAAGACCCTCTCGCGTCTGGTGCGGGCGGGCATCGGCGTGCACCATGCCGGCATGCTGCCGCGCTACCGCCGCCTCGTCGAGACGCTCGCGCAGCGGGGCCTCCTGCGCGTGATCTGCGGCACCGACACCCTCGGCGTGGGTATCAACGTGCCGATCCGCACCGTACTGCTGACGGCGCTCACCAAGTTCGACGGCACCCGCATGCGGCAGATCACCGCGCGCGAGTTCCATCAGATCGCGGGGCGGGCCGGTCGCGCGGGCTATGACACCGCCGGAACGGTCGTCGTCATGGCCCCCGAATGGGAGATCGAGAACGAGCAGGCGCTGCGCAAGGCCGCGGGCGATGCCGCCAAGCGCAAGAAGATCGTGCGCAAGAAGGCGCCGGCCGGGGCCGTGAACTGGGGCGAAGGGTCGTTCGAGCGGCTCGTGCAGGCGGTGCCAGAGCCCCTCGTGCCGCAGATGCAGCTGACGGCCGCCATGCTCATCAACGTCATCGCCCGCGGCGGCGACGTCTTCGCGCACGTGCGCTCCCTCGTCTTCGACAACCACGAGCCCCGCGCCCGCCGCTACGAGCTCGCGCGCCGTGCGCTCGCGATCTTCCGCACGCTCGTCGCCGCCGACGTCGTCGAGGTGGCGGACGGCCGCATCCGGCTGACGGTCGATCTGCAGCCGAACTTCGCGCTCAACCAGCCGCTCTCGCCCTTCGCGCTCGCAGCCATCGAGCTGCTCGATCCGGCACCGCCCGCATCCGCCCTGCCCGCCTCCGCCGCCGAGGCCGCTCCGGTCGGAGAAAGTGACGAGGGTCGGAGGATGGAGGGCGAAACCTCCGACATCGCGCCGGATCTCCGACCGGCGCGCACCGCAGGGTCCGGCCACTACGCGCTGGATGTGGTCAGCGTGATCGAGGCGACCCTCGATGACCCGCGTCCCGTGCTCGCGCAGCAGGAGTTCAAGGCGCGTGGCGAGGCGGTCGCGGCGATGAAGCGCGACGGGCTCGACTACGACGAGCGGATGGCGGCGCTCGAGGAGATCACCTATCCCAAGCCCCTCGCCACGCTGCTCGGCGAGGCGTTCGAGGTGTTCGCCTCCAGCCAGCCCTGGGTGCGCGATTTCGAGCTGCGCCCCAAGTCCGTCGTCCGCGACATGTTCGAGCAGGCGTTCTCCTTCGCGGAGTTCGTCTCCTGGTACCAGCTCGGTCGCAGCGAAGGACTCGTGCTGCGCTACCTGAGCGATGCGTACCGAGCGATCCGTCAGACCGTGCCGGCCGAAGCGCGTACCGAGGAGCTGCTGGACGTGATCGCCTGGCTCGGCGAACTCGTGCGGCAGGTGGACTCGAGCCTCGTCGACGAGTGGGAGCGGCTCGTGTACCCCGCGGATGAGGCGGGCGAGCCCGTCGTTCCTCCCGCACCTCCCTCGGTCGTGGCGAACCGCCGCGCCTTCATCGTGCTCGTGCGCAACGAGATGTTCCGTCGCGTGCAGCTCGCCGCACTCCAGCGCGACGACGACCTCGTCGCGCTGGACCCGGATGCGGGCTGGCCCGACGCCCTGGACACCTACTACGACGAGCACGACGTCGTCCTCACCGACGCCGGCGCGCGCTCGCCCGCGCTGTGCACGATCGACGAGTCGGATGCGGCAGGCGGGCTCTGGCGCGTCGAGCAGGTCATCCATGACCCGGAGGGCGACCACGACTGGCGCATCCGCGCGGTCGTCGACCTCGCCGCATCCGCGGAGGAGGGTGCGGCGCACGTCAGCGTCACTGAGGTCGTGCGCCTGTAGCCGGCACCACCCCGTGCTTGTCCAGCACCGGTGCGCCACACTGGGGTGATGCGCAAGACGATCACGGTTCGCGCGCTCGCCGTTCTCGCCGCGGTGGCGGTGCTCGCGGGATGCTCCGCCACGCAGGCGGCTCCGACGGCCGCCCCGTCGACGCCGAGTCCGACGCCCACACCGACTCCGACGCCCGACCCGATCGACGCGCTCACGCTGGAGCAGCGCGTCGGGCAGCTGTTCATGCTCGGCACGCCCGCCGACGTCCCCGACCCCACCGCTCTCGCCGCGATGGCCGACCCAGGTGTGGGCGGCCTCTTCCTGCGCGGGCGTTCGTCCGCGGGGGCGGCGGCCACAGCATCGCTGGTCGCGCAGTTCACGGCGGTCGAGCGGGTGACCGGCCCGCGCACCTGGGTCGCGACGGACCAGGAGGGCGGCGACGTGCAGGTGCTCTCGGGCGAAGGGTTCGAGCCCATGCCGACGGCGCTCACGAGTGCGCAACGCGACGACGCGACGCTCGGCGCGGATGCCGAGCGATGGGGTGCTCAGCTGCGCGCGGCGGGCATCGACATGAACCTCGCGCCGGTGGCCGACATCCTCACGAGCGCCGACACCGCACGGCTGAACCAGCCCATCGGCGTCTACAACCGCCACTACGGCTACGACGAGGCGACCGTCGCCGACAAGGCGGGCGTGTTCGCCCAGGGGATGCGGGAGGCGGGCGTCCTTCCGACGATCAAGCACTTCCCCGGGCTCGGCCGGGTGACCGGCAACACCGACTACGCGGCCGACGTCGTCGACACGGTCGTGGGTGCCGATTCCCCGGACGTGGACGTCTACCGCACCCTTCTCGCTGAGGGTCCGGCCGCGGTCATGATGGCCACCGCCGTGTATCAGCGCATCGATCCCTCGATGCCCGCGGCGTTCTCGGAACCCGTCGTGACGGGCCTGTTGCGCGACGAGCTCGGATTCGACGGCGTGGTGATGACCGACGACATCTCGGCCACGGCGCAGGTGGAGCGCTGGGCGCCCGCGGATCGGGCGGTGCTCGCCGTCGACGCCGGCGTCGATCTGCTGCTGCTCTCCGCCGATACATCGGTGTTCCCCCAGATGTACCAGGCCGTGCTGCAGCGGGCCAAGACCGACCCCGCGTTCGCCGAGAAGGTGGATGCGGCGGCCGCCCGCATCCTGGAACTCAAGGAGACGTTCCCCGGCGAGTGACGGGGGTGCGGGATCGGGCGCGGCGGGCCACAATGGGCCGGGTGCCGACGTATCTCGGGTTTCTCCGCGCCATCAACCTCGGAGCGAAGCGGGTCTTTCCCAAGGATGACATCTGCCGGGTCGTGTCCGAGCTCGGCTTCGAGGACGTGACCACGCACCTCAACACCGGCAACCTGCGATTCTCGACGCGGATGCGGTCGCGTGCCCGGATCGAGGAGGCGCTGGAGCGCGCCTTCCACGCCGACCGTGGCTTCGACGTGCCCACGATCGTCTTCACGACCGACGAGTTCGCGCGGATCGCCGACGACGCACGGGCCCTGAACGGAGCCCGGCCCCACCTCGCGCGGCACTACGTGTACCTGCTCAAAGAAGAACTCGCCCCCGAGCAGGCGGCCCTCGTCGAGGCGACCAGCGGCGCCAAGGGCGAGATGGTCGTGTCCGGCCGGGCCGCACACGCGTTGCTGGGTCCCGGCTACAGCGACGGCACGGTCGACCCGCTCTCGGCCGCGAAGCTGCTCGGCATCGCGACGAACCGCAACCTCAACGTCGTCGGAGCGCTCGCCGATCGCTGGTGCTGAGCGCGGCTCCTCGGATGCGGCGCGGCGAGTCTGTCGGCGGGGCTGGTTACCCTGGAAGAGTGAGCTCGCCGCATCCGTCCTCGTGGGACGTCCCACCGGATGACTGGGCGCCTCCGGAGGACGAACCGCCCTACGACCCGTACGGCGAGAGCGGGTGGGTGCCGCCCGACGACGGCTGGGTACCCCCGGAAGACGCTCCCGCGGCCGCGCCGCGCCGCGACTTCACCGGACAGGACCCGCGTGCCGTGCTGCACGAGGTCTACGGCTACGACGCCTTCCGCGGCGACCAGGCCGACATCGTCGATCACGTCGTCGGCGGGGGCGACGCGATCGTGCTCATGCCGACCGGCGGCGGGAAGAGCGTCACTTACCAGGTGCCGGCGCTCGTGCGGCCGGGAACGGGTCTCGTCGTCAGCCCTCTCATCGCCCTCATGCACGACCAGGTCGAGGCGCTGCTCGCCAATGGCGTACGCGCCGCCTACCTCAACTCCACGCAGCTGCCCGGTGAGCGGCAGAGCGTGGAACGCGCGTACGTGGCGGGCGAGATCGACCTGCTCTACGTGGCCCCCGAACGGCTGAACCTCGCCGCCACCACAGCGCTGCTGAAGCGTGGCCGGCTGAGCGTGATCGCGATCGACGAGGCCCACTGCGTGTCGCAGTGGGGCCACGACTTCCGCCCCGACTACCTCGCCCTCGGTGAGCTGGGCGCCCTCTTCCCCGGCGTTCCGCGCATGGCGCTGACCGCCACGGCGACGCGTGCCACCCATCGCGAGATCACGGAGCGGCTGGCGCTCGGTGACGCCCGCCACTTCGTCGCGAGCTTCGACCGACCCAACATCCAGTACCGCATCGAGCCGAAGGTCGATCCGCGCCGCCAGCTCGTCGCCTTCATCCGGTCGCAGCCCGAGGGTTCCGCCGGCATCGTGTACGCCCTGAGCCGCAAGAGCGTCGAGCAGACGGCCGAGTATCTGCGTGCGCAGGGGATCGATGCGCTGCCGTATCACGCGGGCCTCCCGGCCGAGACGCGCGCGGCCAACCAGTCGCGGTTCCTGCGCGACGACGGCGTCGTGATGGTGGCGACGATCGCCTTCGGCATGGGCATCGACAAGCCGGATGTGCGCTTCGTCGGGCACATCGATCTGCCGAAGTCTGTCGAGGGCTACTACCAGGAGACGGGGCGCGCGGGCCGCGACGGCGATCCCTCGATCGTCTGGATGGCGTACGGGCTCGGCGATGTCGTGCAGCAGCGGAGGCTCATCGACCAGAGTCCCGGCGACCGCGCGTTCAAGATCCGGATGGGTCAGCACCTCGACGCGATGCTCGCGCTCTGCGAGACCGTCGAGTGCCGTCGGCAGAACCTGCTCAACTACTTCGGCGAGCAGGCCGAGCCCTGCGGCAATTGCGACACCTGTCTGACTCCGCCTGAGATCTTCGACGGCCTCGTTCCGGCGCAGAAGCTCCTGTCGACGGTCGTGCGCCTGCAGCGCGAGCGCAACCAGTCCTTCGGGGCCGGCCAGATCATCGACATCCTGCGCGGCGCCGACACCGACCGCATCCGTCAGCAACGGCACAACGAGCTCGCGACGTACGGCATCGGCGCCGATCTCAGCGACCAGGACTGGCGCAGCATCATCCGGCAGCTCCTCGCGCGCGGCGTGCTCGTCGCGCGGGGAGAGTACGGCACCCTCGCGCTGGGCGAGGAGGCCGGCGGAGTGCTGCGCGGCGAGACCCCCGTACGCCTGCGGCGCGACGTGATCGGTCGCCCCGCCGCCGCACCCCGAGCGCGACGGGCCGCCGCATCCGATGCCGTGGCCGAGGGGGATCGCGCACTGTTCGAATCCCTGCGCGAATGGCGCGCGCAGACCGCACGCGAACAGGGCGTCCCCGCCTACATCGTCTTCGGAGACGCGACCTTGCGAGCGCTTGCCGAGCATCGTCCGGGCTCTCTCGCCGACCTCGACGGCATCACCGGCATCGGCGCCAAGAAGCGCGATGCGTATGGCGAGGCCGTGCTCGAGGTCATCGCCGCCGCCTGACCCGCCCCGTCGCCGGCGGGGCGCATCCCTTCCGCAGGAGAAATCCCCCCATCAGGACGTTTCACCGGGAATCTTCCTGCACCGCGGATATCTCCGGCACAACGCGCGCGTCGAGCGGGTGCCGTGCGCAGTCGGGTAGACCTCAGGTCGGCGGGAAGCTGCGCACCCGCTCCACCCGCATCCGGAAGGGGTAGGTCGACTCCTCGCGCGGCGCGAGCGGGAGGTCGTACAGGTCGAGCATGAGCTGTACGGGGTAGTCGATGGACTGGTTGACGGTCTTGACCCAGCGGCCGTCGATGAAGAATCGGATGCGGTGGGGCGACCACTCCACCGCGTAGTCGTGCGGCTGGGTGAGATCGCCCTCGACGCGGATCTTCTCGAAATCGTCGCGGAGCTCCGGGTCGTGCTGCGCCTTGATGCCGACTCCGACCCATCCGCCCTCGTCATCGAGCTCGCCTCCGAAGATCTCGCACACGCAGATCTCTCCCGAGTGCTCGGGGCTGTCTTCGACGCCGATCGGCCAGAACGCCACCATCGCCCGCGCGTCGCGCACCGCCGTCAGTCGCGCCTCGATCACGCCGTAGCGCACGAGCCACAGCGCAGCGTCGGGCTGCTCCTCGCGCACGACGAGCCCCTCGCGGAATCGATGCTGTCCGACCGGTGACCCTTCGGGCCCCGAGCGCTGCCCCGTCTGCAGGTGGGAGATGCGGACGTCGCCGTCGATCTCGGGGGCCCACGGCTCGGTGTCGTCGTCGATGCGCAGCTCCAGCCCGCCGGCACCGGTACGCCACCTGGCGCTCGTCGTCGCCCGCGACGCCCAGTGCGGCAGGTAGTACGGCCACCACCGCTCTCGGTCGAGGGCGCCGGAGAACCGTTCGTCGACATCCGGCAGCCGACCACCGGTCTCGAGCGGCGACATGTCGAGCGTCCACGTCGTCACCGTCAGCGATCCGCCCCGCCAGGGCTCGGTGACGGTGCTTCCGCGGGTGAAGCCGACCGCACGGCACACGCCCTGTGATGCCGCGTTGTCGGCACCCGGATAGGCGACGAGCACCGTGCGGTCGCCGCGCTGTCGCACGCGTGCGATGAGATGCCGCAAGGCCGTGGAGGCGATGCCCCGCCCCTGCCACGCGGGCTCGACGCTCCATCCGGTCTCGTATGCCGCGACGCCGTCGTGATCGACCTGCCAGAATCCGATCGCGCCGACCGGCTCGTCGTCGACGTCGATGCGGTACATCTCGGCCTCGCCGCTCTCGTTCAGGCGCAGGTACCGCTCGTGGCGCTCGACGACCTGCGCCTCGGTCTCGGGTCCGCCGATGAACCGCGTCATCTCCGGCGTGTTCGCGCGCTGGAGCACGGGAAGGTCCGCGATGGACCAGGGCGTCAGGGCGAGCGTCATGGGCGAACCTCCCGCATCCAGTGTGTCGGAGGCCTGCGACACCCTGGCTCAGGAGGTGTGGACCGCCCGGAGGATGTCGAGCTGCCCGGTGTTCCACGCGAGCTCGCTCAGCACGTGTGTGAACAGGCTCATGACGGTGCGGCGACCGCGCCCCGTGACGACGTCGTCGAGACCGAGTCCGGTCAGGTTGTCGCGGGAGTGCTGATGAATCCGGCGGCAGTCGGCCGAGACGGACTCGATCGTGTCGACCTTCCGGGTCTTCCACGAGTTCGCCGTGGAGACGGGAAGGCCGAGCTCCGATCGAGGGCGGCCCGTGACCGCTTCGCCGAACCACACGCCCTCGACGAAGGCGGTGTGGCGCACGACGCCGAGCAGGGTCGGCCTGCCGACGACGGTGCTCGCGCGGGCCTGTTCGTCGGTCAGTCCGAGGCTCTGCAGGATGAGCCGGCGATACTGCTCGATTCGCGCGTCGAGGTCGCCCCGCGTCGTCCACCCGGAATCCACGTCGTGGTGCGGCATGCGATCTCCCATACTCCGCCTTCTCGGTTCGGGCCCGGTCATCGATCGACGACCTCCTCCCGATCGTCGCGGGGAGGGTCGTCATCACGCGAACTTCCTGCCGAATCAGCAAGTGCCTCGCGCTCCCGATGTCGCCAGCACACAACCGGATGCGGCGAGGTGGCCGCCTCGGGTTGTAGAGGATCTGCAACCGAGTTGGGCTGCGGTTGTCGTGCTCCTACCGTCGAGATCGTCTTCCTCTGTCCCACCGAAGGGTGATGCCATGACCGACGCCGTCGTCCGTTCCGCCAAGCCTGCGACCAACCGTCGCACTCCTGCCGGAGGTGCGCCCACTGCGGCGCACTCCGCGGCCGAGGCGGCCGAACCCCGCATCGACCTGCCCGCCGTGACCGAGATGCTGCTCGGCACGTGGGGCAAGACGCGCCGGGAGGCGCGCGAGATGATCAAGGATCCGGCCTTCTGGCGCATCGACGGTCAGACGGTCGCCGAGCATCGTGACCGTGTCTTCGGCCAGCTGGGGCTCATCGTCGAACAGGGCGTGTCGGCGCGCGCCTACCCGGTCGAGTACGGCGGCCTCGGGGACAACGGGGCGAACATCGCGGGGTTCGAGGAGCTCGTGCTCGCCGACCCCAGCCTGCAGATCAAGGCCGGCGTGCAGTGGGGGCTCTTCGGCGCCGCCATCCAGCAGCTGGGCACGAAGAAGCACCATGACAAGTGGCTCGCGGACGTCGTCACGCTGAAGCTGCCCGGGGCCTTCGCGATGACCGAGACCGGCCACGGATCGGATGTGGCCGCGATCGGCACGACCGCGACGTACGACGTCGAGACGGAGGAGTTCGTCATCCACACGCCGTTCCGCGGCGCATGGAAGGACTATCTCGGCAACGCCGCGGTGCACGGACGCGCGGCGACGGTCTTCGCGCAGCTGATCACGGGCGGCGTCAACTACGGCGTCCACTGCTTCTTCGTTCCCATCCGCGACGAGGCGGGGGACTTCCTGCCGGGCGTCGGCGGCGAGGACGACGGCGTCAAGGGCGGTCTCAACGGCATCGACAACGGCCGCCTGCACTTCGACCAGGTCCGTGTCCCGCGCGAGAACCTCCTCAACCGCTACGGCGACGTCGCCGCCGACGGCACGTATTCGAGCGAGATCGCGAGCCCCGGCCGTCGCTTCTTCACGATGCTCGGCGCCCTCGTGCAGGGGCGCGTCTCGCTCGACGGCGCCGCCACCACGGCTGCCGCCCTGGGACTGAAGATCGCGGTCACCTACGCCAACCAGCGTCGTCAGTTCGACTCCGGGTCGGGGACGCCCGAGGTGACCCTGCTCGACTACGGCAAGCACCAGCGGCGCCTCCTGCCGCGCCTGGCCACGGTCTACGCGCAGGCGTTCGCGCACGACGAGTTCCTCAAGAAGTTCGACGGTGTGTTCTCCGGCCGCACCGACACCTCCGAGGAGCGCGAGGACCTCGAGACGCTGGCCGCGGCGCTGAAGCCGCTGTCGACGTGGAACGCACTCGACATCCTGCAGGAGTGCCGCGAGGCGAGCGGCGGCGCGGGCTTCCTCGCCGAGAATCGGCTCGTCGGGCTGCGCAGCGACCTCGACGTGTACGTCACGTTCGAGGGCGACAACAACGTGCTGCTCCAGCTCGTCGGCAAGCGTCTGCTGTCGGACTACGCCTCGCAGTTCAAGGGCAAGGATGCGGCCGCCCTCGCCCGCTTCGCCGTCGGGAGCACGGCGGGCAAGGTGTTCCACGGCGCGGGGCTTCGTCAGCTCGGACAGTCGCTCGCCGACCTCGGCTCGACCGCCCGCTCGGTGGAGCTCGGCCTGCGCGAGGACCAGCAGTTCGAGCTGCTGGCGGGACGCGTGCAGCAGATGGTCGCCGACGTCGCCGCGCGCCTGCGTCCGGCGGCGAAGCTGCCCGCCGCCGAGGCCGCCGCGCTGTTCAACGAGTGCCAGTACGACCTCATCGAGGCCGCCCGTGCGCACGGCGAGCTGCTGCAGTGGGAGGCCTTCACCGACGCCGTGCACCGCGTCGGCGACGACGGCACGCTGCGGGTGTTGACCTGGCTGCGCGATCTCTTCGGGATGAGCCTCATCGAGAAGCACCTGTCGTGGTACCTCATCAACGGGCGCCTCTCCGCCCAGCGCGCCGGTTCCGTGTCGCGCTACATCGGGCGCCTCTCGGCCCGGCTCCGCCCGCACGCGCAGGACCTCGTGGATGCGTGGGGCTTCGAGCCCGAGCACATCCGCGCGCACATCGCGTCGGGCGCGGAGCAGCAGCGACAGGATGAGGCGCACGCATACTACGCCCAGCTCGCCGCATCCGGTGAGGCGCCGGTGTCGGAGAAGTCGCTGCAGAAGAAGCGCTGAGCGGTGTCGGCGACCGCGGATAACGTGGGCGGATGACCGACATCCTCGTGGGAGAAGACGGCCGTGCGCGCTGCGCGTGGGCCGGCGCCGATCCCGAGTACCTGCGCTACCACGACGAGGAGTGGGGCAGCCCGCTTCACGGCGACCGGCCGCTGTTCGAGAAGATGAGCCTCGAGGGGTTCCAGGCCGGCCTCAGCTGGATCACCATCCTGCGCAAGCGCCCGCGCTTCCGTGAGGTGTTCGCCGGCTTCGAGCCGGATGCGGTCGCCGCTTTCGACGAGGCCGACATCGAGCGGTTGATGGGCGACACGGGCATCGTGCGCAACCGGGCGAAGATCGAGGCCGTCATCGGCAACGCGCGGCTGGTGCAGACCATGTCGACGGGCGAGCTCGATGCGCTGATCTGGTCGTTCGCGCCCGAGGGGCACGTGCCGCCGGTGTCCTTCGCCCAGGTGCCGGCCACGACGGCCGAGTCGACCGCGCTCAGCAAGGAGCTGCGCCGGCGGGGGTTCCGTTTCGTCGGGCCCACGACCATGTACGCCCTGATGCAGTCCGCAGGCCTCGTCGACGACCACGTCGCCGGCTGCTGGCGCGCGGCCTGAGCCGGCGTCAGCGGCCGGTGTCGAACAGGTGCCGGCCGGAGTGGCCCAGCACCTTCACCATCACGCCGCGTCGGCGAAGCTCGGCGACCGTGCGGGTCTCCTCGTCGATGTTGCGGCCCAGCGCATGCACGCTCGCCACCACGAGGACGTCTCCGCGGGTGAGGCGCCCGAACAGGCGACCCAGACGCTCCTCCCACGACTCCAGGATGTCGGGGGCAGGGTGCCGGAAGCCGTCGATGGGCACGCCGAAACGCGTCAGCTCGGCGCGCTGCTCGACGACCGACGGCATGTCGTCGCGATTCACGACGAGACCCACGAGGCGGGCGCCGGTCGGCCGGGCACGCCACCAGTTGCGGTCGGACTGCAGCTCGGTGAAGCACTTGGGGCAGTCGGCCGCCGTGTGGGGCAGATGCAGCGGCGCGGTCGCGGGGTCCGTTGCCGATCCGGCATCGGCGCCCGTCCCCTCGCTGATCATGCCTCCATTGTCCCCCGGATCGGGTGACGGCGTCACTCGGCGCCCGTTTCGTCCGACAGGCGCAGCTCGAGGCTGATCTGATCGGCATCGAGCTCCGCCAGAGCGTGGCGCAGCGCCGCGGTGCTGAACGACCCCGACGAGCCCGCCTCGAGGAGGCGCTCGCGCATGGCGTCGATCATCTCGAGACGCAGTTCCAGCACCTCGCGCGCAGCTGCCGTCATCTCGTCGTCGGGCGGGTCCACGAGCCGCGCGCCCACCCTGGTGAGGATGCGTTCGCTGAACTCCGTCCCGTCGCGCCGGCGCAGATCGTCGTCCTGCAGTCGTTCGGATGCGGCCTCGCGCAGCACGTCGTCCAGGCGCCGCTGTTCCTCCCGCGTCGGTCCCGCGGACTCCGGGGCGATCCGGAGCAGGCGCACCAGAGCCGGCAGGGTGAAGCCCTGCAGGAGCAGGCTGATGATCGCCACCATGAAGGCGACGAAGATGAGCAGCGGGCGGTGGTCGGTTCCGCGCGGGAGGGTCTGCGCCGCGGCGAGGGTCACGACGCCCCGCATCCCGGCCCAGACGATGATCGTGCCGTGCTTCCACCCGAGGGGGGAGGAGCGGTAGTAGTCCAGGTCGGCGCCGAGGCGCGCGACTCGCTTCCGGATCGACGGGATGCGGCGCATCGCCCGCTCCGGGTTCGACCGCTCGATCGGTACCGTGCCGTCTGCCATCCCCTGAAGTCTGTTGTCGACGCGCTCGATATCGAAGCCGGCGAACCGCCGCGCTCTGCGCCCCTGCTGCCAGATGAGGAAGGTGACGTATACGCCGCGAACGGCGACGATGATGCCCAGAGCAGACAGGGCGAGCCAGGTGCCGTGCCACAGACCGTCGTGCTCGGTCAGGTTCTTGTTGACGACATCGGTGAGCTCCAGCCCCATGACGAGGAAGACGCCGCCCTCGAGGACGAGCTCGATCGTGCGCCAGTTGGCCTCCTCCGATAGCCGTTGCTCGGGCGCGAAGCGTCTGGCCGCGCCCTGCCCTGTGACGATGCCCGCGACCACGGCGGCGACGAGCCCCGAGCCGTTGAGCTCCTCGGTGGGCAGGTAGGCGATGAAGGGGATCGCGAAGCTGATGGCGGTGTTGGCCGCCGAGTGGCCGACCCACGTGCGCACGCGGAGGTTGACCCAGCCGACGAGTCCGCCGATCACGAGGGCGATGAGCACCGCCCACAGGAACGACAGGATGGTCTCGCCGAACGAGAAGCCGGCGGCGATCGCGGCGGTCGAGGTGCGCAGCAGCACCAGGGCGGTCGCGTCGTTGAGCAGGCTCTCGCCCTCGAGCATCGTCGTGACGCGTGTGGAGATGCCCATCCGTTTCACGATCGAGGTGGCGACCGCATCCGTCGGCGAGAGGATCGCACCCAGGGCGATGCCGAGGGCGAGGTCGAGGCCCGGGATCACCCAGGTGAAGAAGAAACCGAGCAGCACGGCGCTTCCCACCACGAGCACGACCGAGAGCCCCGCGATCGGCGTGAAGTCGCGACGGAACTCGATCGCGGGAAGCTGCACCGCCGACGAGTACAGCAGGGGCGGGAGCACGCCCACGAGGATCCACTCGGGATCGACCTCGGGGATGTCGGGCACGAACGGGAGGGCGGCCAGCACGAGGCCGATGGCGACGAGGACGAGGGGACCGGCGATGTTGAGCCGCCGGCCCAGGGCCGTCACGATGGCGACGACGATGATGCCGCCGACGATGACGGCCAGATGCTCCACGTCAGATCACCCCCAGCGCTCGCACGGCCTCGCGCTCATCGGCGAGCTCGGCGACCGAGGCGTCCAGGCGGCGGCGGATGCGGGCGGAAACCTCCAGACCCTCGACGATGCGGTAGCCGCTGCCGTCCGAGCGCACCGGGAAGGAGCTGAAGAGCCCCTCCGGCACGCCGTACTCGCCGTGCGAGACGACCGCGGCGGAGGTCCACCCCTGCTGCGTCCCCGCGACATCGTCGCGGATGTGGGAGATCGTCGCGTTCGCCGCGGAGGCGACGGAGGAGGAGCCGCGCACCTCGATGATCTCCGCTCCGCGCTTCGCCACCCGTGGGATGAACTCGTCGTCGAGCCAGCGGGTCGCCGCATCCTCGTCACCGAAGCGCGCGGCGAGCACGTCGTGGGCGGGGGCGCCCCCGATCGTCGCATGGGTCACGTCGGGAACCTGGGTGGCGGAGTGGTTGCCCCAGATGGTCACGTCGCGCACGGCGGACACGCCGACCCCGACCGCCTCGGCGAGCTGGCCCACCGCGCGGTTGTGGTCGAGGCGGGTGAGCGCGGCGAAGCGTTCGGCCGGCACATCGGGGGCTGCGGCCGAAGCGATCAGCGCGTTCGTGTTCGCGGGGTTGCCGACCACGACGGCGCGGACATCGGATGCGGCGTGCGCCGCGATCGCGGTGCCCTGGGGGCCGAAGATTCCCGCGTTCGCGGCGAGCAGGTCGGCGCGCTCCATGCCGGGACCGCGCGGGCGCGCGCCGACGAGCAGGGCGATGTTGCAGCCGTCGAAGGCCACAGCCGGATCCTCCGTCACCTCGACGTCGCGCAGCAGCTCGAATGCACCGTCCTGCAGTTCGAGGGCGGCACCCTCTGCGGCGCGCAACCCCTGGCGGATCTCCAGCAGTCGCAGCCTGACCGGCCGGTCGGGGCCCAGCATGTCGCCTGCCGCGATCCGGAACAGCAGCGCGTAGCCGATCTGCCCCCCGGCGCCGGTGATGGTGATCGTGGTGGGCGCAGCTGTGCTCATGCGATGAGCATACGAGCAGGCCCGCGACGGGCACATCCCGGTGAGCCCCATAGCGCATCCGTGGACAGGATGGGGTGGCAAGGTACCGTGAGGATATGACGGTCTCCGAGCTCGACGACATCCTGTACCCGCCGATCGAGCCCTATGAGAGCGGAGAGCTGCTGGTCGGTGACGGGCAGCGGATCTACTGGGAGCAGTCCGGCAACCCGGAGGGCAAGCCGGTCGTCTTCCTGCACGGCGGGCCCGGCGGCGGCACCTCGCCCTGGCATCGACGCTTCTTCGATCCGGAGCGCTACCGGATCGTCCTGCTGGATCAGCGCGGATGCGGCAGGTCGACCCCGCACGCGAGCGACCCCGCAGCCGACCTGCGGTTCAACACGACCTGGCACCTGGTCGCCGACCTTGAGCTCCTGCGCCGCAACCTCGGGATCGAGCGCTGGCAGGTGTTCGGCGGTTCCTGGGGATCGACCCTCGCGCTCTCCTACGCCCAGGCGCACCCCGAGGTCGTCACCGAGCTGGTGCTGCGCGGCATCTTCACGCTCCGCCGGCACGAGCTGGAGTGGTTCTATGAAGGCGGTGCCTCGGCGATCTTCCCCGACCTGTGGGAGGGCTACGTCGCTGAGATCCCGGTGCTGGAGCGCAGCCGCATGATCGAGGCCTACCACCGGCGCCTGTTCGACGAGGACCCGGCCGTGCACCGACCCGCCGCGCTCGCGTGGACCCGGTGGGAGGCATCGACGCTCACGCTGCGTCCCGACCCGGAGCTCGTGGCGTCGATGACGGATCCCGATGCCGCCACGGCGTTCGCGCGCATCGAGAACCACTACTTCGTGAACCACGGATGGCTGCGCGAGGGGCAGCTGATCGACGAGGTGGACCGCATCCGCCACATCCCCGCGGTCATCGTGCAGGGCCGTTACGACGTCTGCACCCCGATCATGACGGCGTGGGACCTGCACCGTGCCTGGCCCGAGTCGGAGCTGGTCGTCGTGGACGACGCCTCGCACTCCGCATCCGAGCCCGGTATCGCGGCGGCCCTGCGGGCGGCCACCGATCGGTTCGCGTGAGACTCAGGCGCCCATCGCTCTGAGTAACGTCAGAGCGAGCCCGAGCGGATTGCGGTCGACCCGATAGCGGGTCAGCCCCTCGCTCACCGCCGCCGCCGTGCGTGCGGAGACGAACCACGGCGGGGTGGGCAGCACGGAGAAACGTCCGGGGCCCAGCGAACGCGGGAACGGGCGGAAGGGCCCTCGCAGCACGGAGCGCTCGACGTCGGCCAGCAGCGACGTGTTGTGCACCACGCCGATGCCCGATCCGACCTCTCGTACATCGGAGCCGGGGAAGGCGCCCCAGCTGAGCACGGGTGTCGCGAACAGGACGCCGGTCCACGCGTTGATCGCGATCCCGCCGTAGCGGAGGTCGGCGATCGCCCGCTCGAAGCCCGCCCCCATCGCATCCTCCGCGTCGGGATCGACGATGACGTTGGCGCCCAGCGTGCCCGCGAGCGATCCGTTCGCGTGCGCGACGGCGGCGTCGAGGAAGTCCTGACCCGTTCCGGGCAGCTCCACCACGCCCAGCACGGGCGCGAAGTACTCGGTCGTCTCCAGCTCGGCGGCATCCTCGCCCGGTGCCACCTGCACGAGCGCGCGGCTGTGCCCCGCCGACCACTCGGCGGCCGGATACGTCGCCGCGAGCGCGTGCAGCCGCTCGTCGGCGCGGGGGTACCAGACCGGCCGTGCCGGGGCGGCGCGGTAGGCCTCGTGCAGCGCCCGCAGGAACTGCTCCCGCTGCGGCCAGTCCGCGCTCAACAGCACGACCTGGCCCGCGATGCAGTTGTGACCGCTGTTGTGCAGACGCATCGTCGCGATGTGGGCCGCCTGGAAACGGAGGTCGGCGTCGGTCCACTCGCCCGGCACCACGATGATCGGAGACACGCCGCCGAGCTCAGCGGTGATGGGGGTGCCGAGACGCGGCTCGTCCCTCGCGCGGTCACGATCGCCCCAGACGATCGCATCGAAGGTCGCGGCGGAACCCGTGATGTGCACGTGCTCGATGCCCTCGTGCGCGGTGAGGTAGGCGCCGCCGCCGCGCACGATCCGCACGAGTCCCCGACCGATGAGCGGCGCGAGCGCGCGCTCGAAGACCGGCACGAGTTCGTCCTGGGTGGGATTCACCTTCAGCAGGCTCACGCGGTCGAACGCAAGCAGCTCGTAGAGCACGTCCAGGACGGGGATCGCGGAGATGTTGCCCGCGCCGAGCACGAGTCCCACACCCGCGGTACCGGGGGAGACCTGCGCGAGCCCCGCACGGCGGATCGCCGTGGATGCGTCGGTGCCGGGTCGCAGCCAGATCTCGCCCGTGAATCCGGACAGCAGCAGGTTGTCGATGGGCTCGCGGGGGAAGACGTGCGCGCGGATGCGGTCGCCCGGTGCCCGATCGAGGCGTACCCCGTCGAGCGGACTGCCGCCCGCGGCGATCCGGCGGAGCGTCGCGAGGTAGCCGTCGAGCGCGCCGAGCACGGCGTAGGGGCCTGAGAGCCACTCCTCGCCGCGCAGCGGGTGGTCGGGGGCGAGTCCCTTCGCGCGCGCGGCCACGCCGGCCCAGTCCGCGGCGGCGGTGCCGACCGCATCCCTCGTGGCCGAGAGTGCGCGGATGCGCTCCATGATGCTCGAGCGCGACCAGAGCGCGGCGCCCTGGCGCAGTGCCACGAGGTCATCGTCGATCGCGGCGCGGAGCCGTGAGTCGAGCTCGGGCGCGGATGCAGGTGCGGGCGTTGCAGACGACTCGGACGCGGGCACGGCGCTCTCCTTCGGGTGGGCCACCAGGTTAGTGTGCCGCGCCCGGCGTTTTGGATGCTATGAACCGGGCCTCGAGCACAACGCACCGGTCGTCGGAGTCGCCCGCTTTGTTCGCCTGTCACAGATCGAGCCGACCGGCTCGATCTGTGACAGGCGAACCGGTGGGCGGGTGGGTGGGACGGCCGGGTGGGCGGGCCAGTAGTCACGGCGGCGGGCAGAGGGCGCCGGGAGGGGCGCACCTAGACTTGGGCGCGACACCAGGGGAGGGGACCGTGGCCGACATCGAGGCGCGACTGCGCAGCCTGCTCTCGCTGAATGCGGCGATCGTCGGCCACATCCATCTGCACTCCGTGCTGCGCGAGATCGTCGAGTCGGCCGTCGACCTCGTCGGTGCGCGATACGGTGCGATCGGTGTGCTGGGCGCGGACGGCGCGATCGTCGACTTCGTGCACGTCGGCATCGATGAGAAGACGGCGGCACGGATGGGACATCCGCCGCGCGGGCGCGGCCTGCTGGGCGCGATCGTGTCCGAGAGCGTGCGGGTCGATCACGTCGCCGCCGATCCTCGATTCACCGGATTCCCCGCGCACCACCCCCACATGGAGAGTTTCGTCGGCGTCCCGATCCGCGTCCGTGAGGAGATGTTCGGCAACCTCTACCTGGCCGAGCACCCGGAGGGCCACTTCACCGAGCAGGACACCGAGCTCCTGCGCTCGCTCGCCGTGACGGCGGGCATCGCGATCGAGAAGGCGCGCCTGTACGAGGCGGCCAGGATGCGGGAGCGCTGGGCCGCGGCGACCGCCGAGGTGCGCGCGGTCTTCCTCGAGGTCGACGACGAGCGGCCCTACCGGCTGCTCGCCGAGCACCTGCCCGCGCTGACCGGCGCGGCGCTCGTGGCGATCATCACCTCCACCGAACGCGGCACCGTGCGGCTGCAGATCGTGCGCGGCGACGCGATGGCGCGCCAGCTGGAGAGCGTCGAGCTGCCCGGTCACGACCGGGTCGCCCGCGCCCTGCTGTCGACGGGCGCCACCGTCCTGCCGGAGGTGGCCCTTCCCACGTTCGAGGGGGAGACCGTGCGGTTCGGCGACGCCTTCGTGGTGAGCCTCGGTGGGCAGGACGGCGCGGATGTAGGGGTGCTGCTGGCCCGGCACCTGCGCGAACGGCCGTTCAGCGACGACGACATCCGGCGCACGACCGCCCTGGCCTCCGTCGCGGATCTTGCCGGGGAGCTCAGCCGGGCGCGTGCCGACCGTCACCGGCTCGCCCTGCTGGAGGATCGCGGGCGCATCGCCCGCGATCTGCACGACAACGTCATCCAGCGCCTGTTCGCCGCGGGGATGCAGCTGCAGGTCGTGTCCGCCGGCGTCGACGACCCGCGCCTGGGGGAGCGTCTCTCGGCGCAGATCGATGCCCTGGACGAAGCGATCGCCGAGATCCGCACCGCGATCTTCGCGCTGCAGCACGACGACGTGGGCGGCGTCACGCTGCGTGACCGCATCGTCGACGTCGTCGGAGAGTATCGAGCCCTCCTCGCGGATCCGCCGCGGCTCGTGTTCCGTGGTCCGGTCGATCACGATGTCCCCGCCGACCTCGCCCCGGAGGCCGCGGCCGTCGTGCGAGAGGCGCTCTCGAACGTCGTCCGCCACGCTCGCGCCTCGCACGCCGAGGTGAGGGTGGAGGTGCGCGGCGGTCGCATCGTCATCGAGGTCGGCGACGATGGGCGCGGGCTCGACCCTGCCCGCGAACGGCGCAGCGGCCTGAGCAACCTCCAGGCGCGCGCCGAGGCCCGCGGCGGCACCTTCACACTCACGCCCCGTCCCGGCGGCGGCACCCTCGCCGCGTGGAGCGTGCCGCTGGCTGCTCCGGCAGCCGCATCCGATGACGAGACCTCACGGCAGGAGGCCGACACATGATCCGCGTCTTCGTTCTCGATGACCACGAACTCGTGCGCCGCGGGGTCGTCGACCTCATCGACGCCGCCCCCGACATGGAGGTCGTCGGCGAGGCGTCGACCGCGGCGCAGACGTTGCCGCGCGTGGATGCGGTGCGCCCGGACGTCGCGGTGCTCGACATGCGCCTGCCCGACGGCGACGGCATCGATGTCTGCCGCGACGTGCGCTCCGCGCATCCGGAGATCGCGTGCCTCATCCTCACCGCGTTCGACGACGACCGTGCGAGCGAGGCGGCGGTGCTCGCGGGTGCTGCGGGCTACGTGCTCAAGGACATCCGCGCGAACGGGCTGCTCGACAGCATCCGCCAGGTCGCCGCGGGCAAGACCCTCACCGGCACCCGCGCCGCCGAGCTCGTCCGCTCGCGTGCGGATGCGCAGGCAGCCCCCCAGGTCGACCTCACGCTGCGCGAGCGGCAGATCCTCGACCTGATCGCCGATGGGCTGACCAATCGTCAGATCGGCGAGAAGCTCAACCTGGTCGAGAAGACCGTGAAGAACTACGTGTCGGGGCTGCTGCGCAAGCTCGGCATGGAGCGGCGCACCCAGGCCGCGGTCTATCGCGCCGAGCAGCGCCGCTCCTGACCCTTCGCTCTCGCCCTCGCCCTCGCGCCCGCTTCGCTCTCCGCGCGTGACGTTCCGGGTCCTTCCAACGTGACGTGTTCTTGCTCGAGGGACGCGTGTTGCGGTCCCGGGGCCGTGGGAGTGACCTTCCGGGTCCCTCCAACGTGGTGTGTTTCCGTTGGAGGGACGCGCGTTGTGGCCCGGGGCCCTCGAACATGCGAAGGCCCCGGGTCCGGGAGCGGACCGCGGGGCGGGAGGTAGACCGAGCGGGGCGGGCATGCGCGGACATGACGATGCGGCGCTCCCCGGGCGAGGAAGCGCCGCACCGTCACGCGGCCAGCAGGTCGGCTAGATGAGCCAGTGGTTCTTCTGCACGATGGGCAGCTTGCGCCACTGGGCGCCGAGGCCCCACGTTTCGCCGGCCGCAAGTGCGACGAAAACGATGAGCATGAGGGCGTAGATGATGTGGTAGTCGACGACAGGGTTGGTGGAACCGGCACCCCAGATCATCGGGAACTCTGCCATCCACATGAAGAGCATGATCGCGCTGCCGGCGACGGCGGCGACCCGCATCCCGATGCCGAGCATGACGGCCAGTCCCACGCCGAGCATGCCGGCCATGAACAGGACGTCGGTCAGCGGCGTCGCGATCGCCTGGAAGATCCCCTTGAACGGGCCGCTCACGGCCTCGCTGTTGAGGAAGCCCTGGGCGGGTGTGCCGCCGTTGATCCAGGCCCGCTCGACCGGAGTGGAGAAGCCCAGGCCGAAGGTCTTGTCGAGGAAGGCCCACAGGAAGATGAAGCCGGTCGCGAAACGTGCGATGGCGATGGTGCGTCGAGCCGCGAGGCTGGTGACGACGCTCGCCTCTGCCGTGATCGGCTTGGCAGCGACCTGCGTCCGGACATTTGCCGTGATGGTGGCCATGAGAGGTGTGCTCCTTTCGATCCCTCGGAGCGGCGGTGTGGGGCCGGAACCTGGGGGCTGTGTGTGTTTGTTGGTTCCACCCTCCTCCGCTTGCACGGGGGCGGATAGGGACCTAGGTCCCACCATCACGGCCGCCGCTCAGAGAAGGCCGGCGGCCGCCAGCTCTGCCCGCAGGATGGGGGCGATGTGCTCGGCGAACGGCACGCTGAGGTGCGTCTGGTCGTACTTGACCGGCAGTGACCCCGCGAACGCGGGGCACACGCCCTCCCAACAGCTGAACGGCAGGGAACTGATCGCGTGGTCACCGGATGCGGCGGCCGCCCGCTCGGCCAGCGCCTCCATCTGCTGCCAGGTGGGCGACACCGCGCTCGCGCAGTCGTAGGGCGAGGTGAGCGGCGAGTAGCAGCGAGCGAGGTCGGCGCCCTCCGGGGGAGGCGCGAGGTGGACGATCCGTCCCGGCGCACCGTAGCCGGCCGCCTCCGCCTGCTGCGAGGCGATGAGGGTCTCGGCGCTCAGGTCCTGCCCGTCCGGCGTGTGGCCGAGCGTGTAGGCGTCGCTCATCACGACGATGTTCGGGGCGTCGGCGAGCACCATGGCGCGCACGTCGGCTTTGCGCTGCTCGCAGGCCGCCATGACGCCGGCGCCGTCGTTCTGCACCGCCACCTCGGTGAACCGGCAGCCGTAGAGCCCGACCGTCGTGACGCGGATGGCGCCGCCGCTGTCCTCCGCCATCTTCTTGAAGGCGGGGGCGTAGGCCATGGCGGTCGAGTCGCCGACGAGATAGATGCGGGTGCCGGCCTGCTCCGAGCCCCAACTGCACCGACCGGCATCCGGGGCCACGTCGGGAGCGAAGCAGTCCCGTGCCGGGTTGTCGGCCGAGCCACGGGCGATCACCGTGTCCAGCGACGGTGAGAGGGACGGCCACTGCATGGCGGATGCGGCGGCCGCGAGCTCGCTCTGCACGGCGGCGACGGGATCGTCGCCGCCGCCCCCCTGGGCTTCGGAGGGCGGGGTGAGCGGCCCGATCACCGGCGCGCCGAAGATGCTCTGCGCCACCAGCACGGCTGTCAGGGCCGCGATGCCGAGCCCGGACGATGCAAGGGCGATCTGCGTGCCGAACCGGGCCCGCCACGCCTTCCATGCGGACCGGCCCACGTCCTCCTGCGTGCCGGGAGTCTCTTCCGGAGCGACGATCGGAACCACCACCGGTTCCGGATCCGGATCGGCGAGCACCGGCTCGATGACGCGGTCCGCCGCGGGTCGCGGCCGGGGTGAGCCCGGGTAGTACCTTGTGCCCGGCGTCCACCCCGCGGGACGCGTCGCCACGACACGCGGCTGAGCCATGACGCGGGGCTCAGGAGAGGTGGGGGCTGCCGCAACGGCGGCGGGGGGCCGGGGTGCGATCGGCTCCGACGGGTCGGTCTCGGCCGCATCCGCGGCGCGCGGCGGCAGCGGTGCGTACCGCAACGGCTGCTCGACGATGAGATAGGTCGCCAGCGACAGGACGGCGATCGCTCCCAGTGTGAGCCACAGCGCTCCCTCGCGTCCGGCGAGGACGACCGAGCCGAGCACGATGACGGGGAAGTGCCACAGATACAGCGAGTACGACATGTCGCCGACGAACACGCTCACGGGGTTCGTCAGGGGGAACAGGTGACGGTGGCGCGGATCGCCGCCGACCCCTCCCGCCAGAACGAGGGCGGTGGCAGCGACGGGGAGAGCGGCCCAGGGCGCGGGGAAGCCGCCTGCTGCCGGATCGATCACCGCGAACGCGGCGACGATGCCCGCGAGACCGAGCCACCCCATGACCCCGCCGACCAGCCGCGGGATGCGCGCGAGCAACGGTGCCGCGGCGGCCAGCAACGCCCCGGCGCCCAGCTCCCACGCGCGGGTGAGTGTGGAGAAGTAGGCGACGGTCGCCTCGGACGTCGTTTGGGAGGCGGCCCACAGGAGCGAAGCGAGCACGATCACGGCCGCGATCCCGGCCACGGTGAGACGTCCGCGGCGCCCGCGCCGCGCGGCGACGGGAAGCAGCAGCAGGCTCAGCATGACGACGCCCGGCCAGACGAGGTAGAACTGCTCCTCGACGGAGAGCGACCAGAAGTGCTGCAGCGCGGATGCCGCATCCGTCGCGTGGAAGTAGTCGGTGCCGGCCGCGGCGAAGTGCCAGTTCGCCGCGAAGAGGGCGGACCAGACCGCATCGTGAAGCGTGCGCTCTGCGACGACGGCGTTGAAGACGAGGAAGCCGGCGCCGACGGTGAGGGCGAGGACGACGACGGCCGCCGGCAGCAGGCGTCGCGCTCGTCGTCCGTAGAAGCGGGCGAGGCTCACCCGTCCCGTCGTCTCGACCTCGCGCAGGAGCAGCCCGGTGATCAGGAAGCCCGAGATGACGAAGAACACATCGACGCCCACGAACCCGCCGCGGGGCCATCCGGCGGCGTGGGCGCCGACGACGGCGAGCACAGCGAGGGCGCGCAGGCCCTGGATGTCTCGGCGGGACGCGGGGGAAGGAGTGCGGTTCACGTGCTGATTCCGGCAGAAGCCGGAATCAGTGTACGGGGAGCGGTCCCACGCATCGTCGCGCCCCCGGACCCGGGGCGCCGCTCAGATGATCGACAGCTCGCGCAGCTTCGCGTCGACGTCCGCGTTGGACGGCTCGACGTGATGGGTCGCGTCGGGGTACACCACGACGGGGATGTTGGTACGGCCCGAGATCTCGCGGGCGACCTCCGCCGCGGCGGGGTCGGCCTCGAGATCGACGTAGGTGTACTCCACGCCCAGCTCATCGAGCTGAGCCTTCGTGCGGCGGCAGTCGCGGCACCACTCGGCGCCGAACATCGTGATGCCGGATCCCGTTTCGCTCATGGATTCCAGGGTACGGGTAAACGGCCCGTGATCGGGTGGTTACGAGTTGGCTAGCGGATTCCTATGCGCACGCTCAACCCCAGGGAATTGACATGCGCAGCGTGCCAGGATGAGGAACGTCGCCCGCACTCGGGCGTTCACAGCTTCCATCAGGCGGTGCACATGCAGGTCACGGTCATCGTCCCCACGTTCAACGAGGCGCCCAATGTGGCAGAGCTCGTGCGTCGGGTCGCCGCAACCGCGAAAGGCTTCAGTGTCGACATCCTCTTCGTCGACGACAGTACGGACGAGACGCCCGACGTCATCCGGCGCGTGGCGGCCACCGCCGACGTCCCCGTTCGCCTCATCCACCGCGACGACCCCGCGGGCGGACTGAGCGGAGCCGTCGTGGCGGGTCTGGATGCCGCGCCCAGCGACGTCTGCATCGTCATGGACGGCGACCTGCAGCATCCGCCGGAGGACATCGCCCGTATGGTCGCGCGCTACCTGCACGGCGACGTCGATGTGGTCGTGGCCTCGCGCTACACCGCCGACGGCACCGCGGGCGGTCTCGCCGACCGTTCGCGAGTGATCGTCTCGCGCGGCTCGACCGCCGTCACGAAGGCGATGTTCCCGATCCGCCTGCGCGAGGTCACCGACCCGATGACCGGGTTCTTCCTGGTGGACCGTCGCGCCATCGATCTCGATCAGCTGCGCCCGCGCGGCTTCAAGATCCTG
The DNA here is from genome assembly GCF_031453615.1 of Microbacterium sp. SORGH_AS_0428. NCBI lineage: Bacteria > Bacillati > Actinomycetota > Actinomycetes > Micrococcales > Microbacteriaceae > Microbacterium > Microbacterium sp. SORGH_AS_0428. The sequence goes on from NZ_JAVIZT010000001.1 coordinate 2,155,672, forward strand.
CTCGAGATCCTCGCCCGCCGTTCGCTGCGCGTCGCCGAGATCCCGTTCGCGTTCGCGGACAGGTTCGCGGGCGCCTCGAAGGCGTCGTTCTCGCAGGGCATCTCGTTCCTCGCGCAGCTCGCCATGCTCCGCTTCGGCAAGATGTCGGCGTTCGCGCTCATCGGCGCGCTGGGTGCGGTGGCCAACATCGCGATCGTGTGGCTGCTCTCGCACGCCGGCGTCACGGACCTCGCCGCCATGATCATCGCCGCCGAGACGACGATCATCGCGAACTTCCTGCTGCAGGAGCGGTTCGTCTTCCAGGACATGCGGGAGCAGGCATCCGGGATCGGCAGCAGGTTCGCGAAGTCGTTCTCGTTCAACAACGTCGAGTTGCTGATCCGCATCCCGATCACGACGCTGATGATCTCGACGTGGCACATCTCGGTGGTCATCGCCACCGCTGTCACTCTCGTGGCCGCGTTCGTCGTGCGCTTCCTGTTCCACTCGCTCGTGGTCTACGCACCCCGCCGTACCGCGTCGCCCCGCCCGGCGCCCTCGCGCGCCCGCTACTTCGTCGAGGAGATCGACCGTCAGGCGATCTCGCCCGGGGAGATCTGAGCCGGCCGATCAGCCGACTTCGGCGATGAACTCGCTCAGACTCATGCCGTAGTTGATACGGATGGTCGGCAGCGCGAGCTTGTCGGTGCCGGCGCGCACGTAACCGTGATCGATCGTGCGCGCCATCTCGAAGCCGGCGTCGCGCAGCCCCTGCTTGGCGGTGTCGTTGTAGTGCCCGAACGGGTAGGCCATGACCTGCTTCGCACCGAGGATCTGCGCTGACGTCTCCATGTCGGCGGCGATCTGCGCCGCGGACCAGTTGACCATCCGGCCCTTACCGTTCGCGCCCGCCTCGTGCATGTCGTGGGTGTGCGACCGCTGCAGCACGAACGGGGACGGCGAGGGCTCGCTGCGCCACTTCGTGATGACGAAGGAGGTCGTCAGCAGCCGATGTGCGTCCACGACGGGAACGGCCAGCTCCAGCCAGGTCGAGTCGGCGTCGTCGTCCGTGATGATCACCGATCGGGGCGGGAGCGCGAGGCGGCCGTCGATGAAGGCGCTGAGCTCGTCCCACGTCGGGAGGTAGAACCGCTGATCGGCGAGATAGCCGAGCTGCGCGTCGAAGTCGCCGATGTAGGTGTAGTTCAGTCTGAGCGAGTTGCTCTCGCCCTCCGGTCTGGTCGTGAACTGGTGGTACATGAGGATCGGGACCGCGACGTCTGCTGCGGCGACCGCCTCCGGTGTCGTCCACGCGCCGTAGAGCGTGATCTCGCGGTCTGTGCATGCGACGAGGTCGGCGCCGTTGACGCGGGCGTCGACGTTCGCGCTCTGCGCATCCGCCTCGCTCGCGTACCACCCGGCGAACACCGCGCCGTCTCGTCGCGGGATGGGCAGGGCGTCGTAGAGCGCCCCCTGATGTTGGAGCTGCGGCTGCTCCGAGACGTCGTCACCCGCGAAGGAGACCGCGCACGCGGCAGGATCGCTGCTCCCGGCGAGCAGCTGCTGTGCGGCCGTGAGCGGCGTGGAGGTGGGAGTCGGCGTCGCCGCGGTCGGCACCGGGCCGGCGGCGTCGGGAGCGGCTTCGACGGAGAGCGCACGGACGATCGCCACGACACCCACGATCACGGCGACCAGCGCGAGGGCGGCGAGGGATGCCGCCAGCGCTCGGCGCCGGCGCAGAACCGAGCGGCGTCCGCGTTGCTCTCGTCTGCTCGTCTCCATGGGTCTCCCGGTGCCGTGCGGTCGGCTTCCCCTGGCGGCGGCGACCGCACCGATGCTATCGGGCGTCGCCCGGGAACGGATGCCGCGGCCCGCACACACGCCGTCCTAGACTGACCGGACGGTGCCAGAGCCCGCTCGTGTGCGCCGCATCCTCTCCCCGTCGAGAACGAAGACACGATGCTCCACTCCGCCGCCGGCCGCGCGTTCCGCGAGGCCAGGGACTTCCTGCTCGCCCACTCCCACGACATGGAGGCGGCCCGCGCGGGGTTCGTCTGGCCCGACGTGGGGGACCACTTCAACTGGGCCGTCGACTGGTTCGACGAGATCGCCCTCGGCAACGACCGCCTCGCCCTGCGGGTGCTCGAAGAGGACGGCACCGAGGCGTCGCGCACGTACGAAGAGATGCGGGTGCGCTCCGACCGTGTCGCGAACTGGCTGCGCGATCAGGGCGTTCGCCGCGGTGACGCCGTGATGCTGATGCTCGACAACCGGGTCGAGCTCTGGGAGGCGATGCTCGCGATCATGAAGCTGGGCGCCGTCATCCTGCCGACCTCGGTCGTGCTCGGACCCGATGACCTGGCCGAGCGCATCGATCGCGCCGGTGTCCGAGTCGTGATCGCGGATGCGGCGGATGCGGAGAAGTTCGACGCCCTGGCGCCCGAGCTCGTGCGGGTCGTCGTGGGCGGAGACCGAGAGGGCTGGGCCTCGTTCACGGATGCGGATGCCGCATCCGACGAGCGCCCCGGGGTCGTCGTGGACTCCACCGACACGGCGATCGTCTACTTCACCTCCGGCACGACCTCGCGTCCGAAGATGGTCGAGCACACGCACGTCTCGTACCCGGTGGGCCACCTCAGCACCATGTACTGGATCGGGGTGCGTCCAGGAGACGTGCACATGACCATCAGTGCGCCCGGCTGGGGCAAGCACGCCTGGAGTCTGTTCTTCTCGCCCTGGATCGCCGAGGCGACCGTCTTCGTCTACAACTACCGCCGCTTCGACGCGGTGGCGCTCGTCGGCGAGCTCGACCGCGCGGGCGTCAACACGTTCTGCGCTCCGCCGACCGTGTGGCGCATGCTCATCCAGGCCGACCTCGAGCACAAGCCCCGGGCGCTTCGCGAGCTGCTGTCCGCCGGCGAGCCGCTCAACCCCGAGGTGATCGCCACGATCGAGCGCTGGTGGGGCATCCAGATCCGTGACGGCTACGGCCAGACCGAGCTGACGGCCGTCATCGGCAATACGCCGGGCGTCGCGCTCAAGCCCGGATCCATGGGGCGCGCGCTCCCCGGTGTCGAGATCGTGCTGCTGGATCCGGTCACTGGCGAGGTGGCCGACGAGGGGGAGATCTGCCTGCCCACGGTGCCCGTGAGGCCGCTGAACCTCACGCCCGGCTACATCGGCGAGCCCGAGCGAACGGCCAAGGTCGAGCACGACGGGTACTACCACACGAGCGATGTCGCGGTCCGCGACGCCGACGGGTTCCTGACGTTCGTGGGGCGCACGGACGACGTGTTCAAGGCCAGCGACTTCAAGGTGTCGCCGTTCGAGGTGGAGTCGATCCTGCTCGAACATGCGGCCGTCGCCGAGGCCGGCGTCGTCGGCGCTCCGGATGCGGTGCGGCTGAATGTCGTGAAGGCCTACGTCGCGCTCGCCGCGGGTGTTGAGCCGGATGCCGCGACCGCGCGCAGCATCCTCGCGCACGCGCGCGAGCACATGCCGCCGTACATGCGCGTGCGTCGCATCGAGTTCTTCGAGCTGCCCAAGACGATCTCCGGCAAGATCCGTCGCGTCGAGCTGCGCGAACGCGAGGAGGCGGCCGGCTCCGATCGCATCGACTCCGAGTTCCGCGAGAGCGACTTCCCCGACCTCAAGGGCTGACGTCCGACCGGTCCACGCAGGGCCGGGTGGACCGGAGCCGGTGCGCCCGGGCATGGGTAGCGTGGCACCGTGAGCGAGATCGAGCACTGGGCCGCCTTCTCCGACGACCCCGCAGGCGGTAACCCGGCCGGGGTCGTGCGCGCCGCCGAGGGGTGGAGCGACGAGCGGATGCAGCGCACCGCTGCCGACCTCGGGTACGCCGAGTCCGCGTTCGTGACCACGGGCGAGGACGGCACCCGCCGCATCCGCTATTTCTCTCCGATCGCCGAGGTGCCGTTCTGCGGTCATGCGACGGTTGCGACGGCCGCGGCGCTCGCCGAGCGCGAGGGCGACGGCCGATTCGTGTTCGAGACCGCGGTGGGCGGGATCGAGATCGTGACGCGTTCGGACGACGACGGTCGCCTCGTGTCGTTCACGAGCGTCGAGCCGGATGCGGCGGAGCTGACGTCGCAGACGCTGGACGAACTCCTCGCGCTGCTGGGGATCGATCGCGATGCCCTGCATCCCTCGTACCCGCCCGCTCTCGCGTACGGCGGGAACTGGCATCCCCTGCTCGTGCTCGCCGAGCGCCCGGTGTTCGACGCGTTCGTCTTCGACCCCGCCGCGGCGCGTCGCCTGCTCGATGCGAACGGATGGCCGGCCACGATCATCGTCCTCTGGCCCGAGAGCGATGCGCTCTGGCACGCGCGCAACATCTTCCCCGTCGGGTCCGTCACCGAAGACCCCGCCACGGGCGCCGCAGCCGCGGCGACGGGCGGCTACCTGCGCAGCCGCGGCCTCGCGCCGCGGCGCATCCGGATCGGCCAGGGAACGCACGTCGGGCGGCCGAGCGTGCTCGATGTGGACGTGACCTCCGCCGGCGGAATCGTGGTCTCCGGGAGGGCCGCGCGCATCCGCTAGAAATTCTTCCCATCCGTTTCACGGAGCACGCCGAACAGAGGATGTACGCCGCAAGAGTGCGGCTGCCTCGCTCCCGGCACCGGGGCGTGTTCTGAACGAGTCGGCACACAGCGACTCTCTGATTCGGAGGACATCATGCGCACCAACAAGAAGCACCTGTTCGGCGGCCTCACCCTTCTCGCCGTCGCCGGGTTCGCACTCGCCGGCTGTGCGGGCGGATCTGCCGGCACGTCCGAGAGCACCATGGCGCCCGAGACCTCGACGGCAGCTCCGATGCCCAGCAAGACGATGGACGCGGCATCCGACCTCGTCGGCGCCGGCTGCGCCGACTACGCCGCGATGGTCCCGAGCGGTGCGGGCTCGGTCGAGGGCATGTCGCTCGACCCGGTCGCCACGGCCGCATCCAACAACCCGCTGCTGACCACGCTCGTGTCGGCCGTCAGCGGCCAGCTGAACCCCGATGTGAACCTCGTCGACACCCTCAACGGCAGCGAGTTCACGGTCTTCGCTCCCGTCGATGAGGCCTTCGGCAAGATCGACGCCGCGACCATCGACTCGCTGAAGACCGACAGCGCGGCGCTGACCAAGATCCTCACCTACCACGTGGTCCCCGGCCAGATCGCGCCGAGCGCCATCGACGGCACGCACGCCACGGTCGAGGGCCAGGACGTGACGGTGACCGGTAGCGGTGACAACATCATGGTCAACGGCGCCAAGGTCATCTGCGGTGGCGTGAAGACCAAGAACGCGACCGTGTACCTCATCGACTCGGTGCTGATGCCCCCCATGTGATCCCCTGAACACTGACGACACTCCGGCGTGACCCGCCGGACCGGCGAGCGGAGACCGACCATGACACGACTGCGGATGCGCACGACGTGGGGTTGGGCTTCGCTCGCCGGTGTCGTTGCGGCGGCGGCTTTCCTCGCGGTCAGCGAGGCGGTCGCCGCCCTCGTCTCCCGAGGCACGAGCCCCCTGATCGCGGTCGGGTCGTTCGTCATCGACATCGTGCCGCGGCCGCTCAAGGAGTTCGCGATCTCGACGTTCGGCGCCGCCGACAAGCCGGTGCTGCTCGCCTCGCTCGCCGTGGCCGTCGTGATCGCCGCCGCCGTCATCGGCGTCGTCGAAACGGTCCGGCCGCTCTGGGGCGTCGTGCTCTTCGCGATCGCCGCCGCTCTCGCGACCGCCGCCGTCGTCACACGTGCGGATGCGGGGGCTCTCGCCGGAGTCGCCTGCATCGCGGGTACCGCCGTCGGCATCTGGATGCTCCTGCTGCTGACGCGCCGCCTGCGCCGGTGGAAGCTCGCCGTTGCCGCCTCGCCCGCCGCGCCCGCCTCGTCCCCCGCCGCCTCGTCCCCCGCCGCCTCGTCCCCCGCGGCCTCGTCCGCCGCCGCCTCGTCCCCCGCCGCTGTCCCTGTTGAAGGGACCCGTGATGCTGCCTCCGGGGCGATTTCGCCGCATCCCGTGTCCCTCGAAGCGGATGGTGCCGCCACAAGCTCTGTCGAAGGGACCCGTGGTGCTGCCTCCGGCGGCTCGGCGCCGCGTCTCGCGTCCCCCGAACGGCGCCCGAAGTCCGCGCCGTCCGAGGCGCAGATGGATCGCCGCGGGTTCTTCATCCTCACCGGCATCGTCGCGGCGTCCGCCGTCGTGGTCGGTCTCGGCGCCCGGGCGCTCAACGCGACGACCGCATCCATTCGGCAGATCCGCGACGCGCTCCGCCTCCCCTCCCCCCGGACGACGGTTCCCGTCCCGCAGGGCGCGGAGCTCGACATCGACGGGATCTCCCCCCTCTTCACCCCCAACGCGGACTTCTACCGCGTCGACACCGCGCTGAGCGTTCCCACGGTCGATCCGAACACGTGGCGCCTCGTCGTCGACGGCATGGTCGACAAGCGCGTCGAGCTGAGCTTCGACGATCTCATCGCCCTCGGGCTCGACGAGTACGTGATCACGCTCACGTGCGTCTCGAACGAGGTCGGCGGCGACCTCGTCGGCAACGCGCGGTGGCTGGGCGTTCCGGTGCGCACCGTGCTGGCCGCGGCCGGCGTGCAGTCCGGCGCCGACATGGTGCTCTCGCGCAGCGTCGACGGCTTCACCGCATCCACTCCGCTCGAATCGCTCACGGACCCGGGCGTCGACGCGATCTTCGCGGTCGCGATGAACGGTGAGCCGCTGCCGCTCGAGCACGGCTTCCCCGTGCGGATGGTGGTTCCCGGTCTCTACGGCTACGTGTCGGCGACGAAGTGGGTCGAGGAGCTGAAGGTCACGACCTTCGCCGCCGACACCGCGTACTGGACGCCCCGCGGCTACAGCGAACGCGCACCCATCAAGTTCTCGTCGCGCGTCGACACCCCGAAGATCGGCAAGCCGGTCGCGGCGGGGAAGGTCCCGATCGCCGGCATGGCGTGGGCGCAGGGAGTCGGCATCTCGGCCGTCGAAGTGAGCATCGACAACGGCGAGTGGCAGCGCGCCACCCTCTCCTCGCCCATCAACAAGGACACCTGGGTGCAGTGGATGCTCGAGTGGGACGCCACGCCCGGCTCGCACTACATCGCGGTACGCGCGATCAACGCCGCCGGCGAGCTGCAGATCGAGGAGTCCGCACCGATCGCCCCCGACGGTTCGTCCGGCTGGCAGCGCACGCTCGTGACGGTGAGCTGAGGCGCCTTCCCGCTTCGCGCGAGACTGCATTTCGAGCACGAGATCACGGGCATTACCCGTGATCTCGTGCGAAAGAAGCAGTCTCGCGGTGAGTGAGTGGGTGGTGCGGCGAGCGGCTCAGGCCAGCGAGTAGCGCCGGCCTCGTCGATCGCGGCGGCGATCACCTGCGCGTCGACGGGGGATGCGGAGCGGAAGGTGACGCGGGAGGCGCCGCCGGCCTGCAGGTTGACGGACACATCGCTCACGCCGTCGATCGCCGTCAGTTCCTGGGTGACGGCCTTCACGCAGTGCGCGCACGTCATGCCGGCGACGAGGATCTCCTGGGCGTCGGCGGCTGCCGGCTCGGATGCGTGGTGGTCGCCATGACCGCCGCAGGCGCACGCCGCCTTGGGCTCCGTCCGGCCGAACTCGATGCGCTGGATCATGTGTGCTCCGTTCCGAGACCAGCATACCCCCAGGGGGTATGACGTGGCGAGCGTCTTCGGACACCTTACGGCGATGTGGATAACCCTCGGGTCGCCCGGAGCCGTCTGTAAGCTCCCTCCGTGCCGACCTCCCGCCCGCTCACCCGACTCCTGGCCGCCCTCGCACTCGGATGCGGCGCCGCGCTGCTCGCATCGTGCGCCGCCGCCGCTCCGGCCCCCGCCGAGGGCGACCCCGATTCCAGTGCGGCGCCGGTGAGCGAAGAGCCCTCCTCGCCGCAGAGCACCGGGGGCGGAGGGTCGTTCACGGTCGACGGTGTGCTGTCGCGCTTCCCCTCGTGCGAGGCGATCGGCGCTGTCGTGTCGGCCCAGATCGCGGGCCTCGAGCTATCCGACGAGACCATCGAGGACGGCGCGATCGCCTGCAGCTGGATATCTCCCATCGGGGCGGAAGCGGTGACCTTCGGGGTCAACGTCGATCCGAACAACGGTGCCGACGATGTGCCGACGACCGACACGATCGAGCTGGCGGGACTGGAGTACGTGCCGGATGCGGGACTCGAAGCCGCGGGTGGGAGGGCGGATCTGGGACGCACTGTCGGTGACCTTCGTGGTTTGACGACCGCGACGACCGTGCCCGGTGTATACGTGACGTTCACGCAGATGAAGCTCGGCGTCGAACCCGACTTCGGCGGGCCCGCGGCCGTCGCCGCCGCGAAGCAGCTGCTCGGCATCGACGGCTGACGTCGCGACGACCCTGGCCGCCGGAGGCGGTTCTACGCTCGAGAGGTGACTTCTCGACAGCCCCCGTGGGTCTGCCCCACCTGTGGTGATGCGCTGCGTTTCGAGATCCTGGACGACGAGGCGTTCCTTGTCGCGTGGTCGTGCCTGAACTGCGGCCTCGTCCGCGTCACCGAGCCCGCCTGACCCGTCCCGCCCGGCCGCCGATCACGCGCTCCTCGCCCCCGGCCGTTGAGCGAGCGTCCCTCCCGTCCGGCCGTTGAGCGAGCGCAGCGAGACGAAGCGCGCCCCCGCGCATCAGAGACGCCGGGATCCGGTCAGCGCGCCATCCGCTCCGATACGGGTCGGCGGCGAAGCGCAACGTCGCCCACCTCCGGTCCGCGGTAGACCATGTCCATCGCGCCGATGCTCTCACCCGGAGGGACGATCGCGTCGATGCGGTCGAGCACCTCGTCGGACAGCGCGATCTCTGCTCCGGCGAGCGTGGATTCCAGCTGCTCCATCGTCCGCGGTCCGATGATCGCCGAGGTCACTCCGGGGTGGGCGAGCGTGAACGCCATCGCCAGGTGGGAGAGAGGGATGCCGACCTCATCCGCCAGCGCGACGAGTTCTTCGATCGTGGCGAGCCGGCGCTCGTCGCGGAAGTGCTGCATGCCGGTGCCGGCGCGGAAGTTGTCGTTGGTCTGGCCCGCCCGGTACTTGCCGGAGAGCGCGCCACCGGCGAGGGGGCTGTAGACGAGTGTGCCCATCCCGTAGCGCTGCGCGACGGGCAGGATCTCTCGCTCGATCTCCCTGTCGAGGATCGAGTAGTTCGGCTGCTCGGTGCGGAAGCGCTCGAAACCGCGCCGCTCGGAGACCCACTGCGCCTCGACGATCTCGGAGCCGCGCATCGACGAGGACCCGATGGTACGCACCTTGCCCTGGCGAACCAGGTCGGTCAGGGCGGAGAGCGTCTCCTCGATATCCGTGTCGGGGTCGGGGCGGTGGAGCTGATAGAGGTCGATGTAGTCGGTACCGAGGTTACGGAGCGAGCGCTCGACCGCATCCATGATCCAGCGGCGGGACGCGCCGCGGTGGTTGATGTCGTCGTCGACGGGCCCGTAGAACTTCGTGGCGAGGACGACCTGGTCGCGGCGACCGCGGAGGGCTTCGCCGACGACTTCCTCGGAGTCGCCGTAGCGATCCGCGGTGTCCACGAAGTTGATGCCGGCGTCCAAGGCGCGGTGGATGATCCGGACGCCCTCCTGCCGGTCCGGGTTGCCGTAGGAGCCGAGCATCATGGCGCCGAGGGCGTAGGGGGTCACCTTGATGCCGGTGCGGCCGAGGGTGCGGTACTGCATGGGATCCTCCGCTAGTCTGTGGGATGCGGAACAGTGTTCCGCTATCGCTCACAATACGGAACACTGTTCCGGTTCGCAAGGAGGCCTCGCCGACGTGTCCGTGGAACCCGCCGCCGAGCCCCGTCGTCCTCGCGCGGATGCGGCGCACAACGCCGCCGCGCTCCTCGCCGCAGCACGGGTCGTGTTCGCCCGCTCTGGGGTTGACGCCCCTGCCCGCGAGATCGCCGCGGAGGCCGGCGTGGGGGTCGGAACTCTCTACCGTCACTTTCCGAACCGCGCCGAGCTCGTCGCGGCCGTGTTCACGACCGAGATCGACGCGACGGCCGCGGCAGCCACGGAACTGCTCGACGAGCTCCCGCCGGGGGAAGCGCTTGATCGGTGGGTCGATCGGTTCACCCGGTTCGTGGCCACGAAGCAGGGGCTCTCAGCGGCGCTGCTCTCCGGGGATCCCGCGTTCGAGTCTCTGCCGGCCCACTTCATCGCGAAGCTGGGCCCGGCCATCCGGATGCTCCTGGATGCAGCGGTGGATGCGGGCGACGTGCGCTCCGGCGTCGACCCGATCCAGCTGTTGCAGGCCATCGGCGACCTCAGTCACCGCGCGCCGTCAACCGACGGTTCGCCGAACGCGATGGTCCGGCTCCTGCTCGACGGGCTGCGGCTGAGCTAGGCCGAGGAAGCTCGTCTCGTCTCGCTGCGTGAATGAGCAGTAGCCCGCGGGCGCGAAGCGAACACCTGCACATGGTCGCAGAGACCCCTGCAGACGCGCGAACCGCTCGTGGGCGCGATGACACGAGACTCCGGCGATCGGGGGCCAACGCCAATCGGGAGCCCGCGCAGCGGGAACTCGACGGCACCGTGGGCATATTGACGCTCACAGAGGGCCGGCGGGAGTAGGCGGCATGGCGGAGTGTCGACCTCGACCGGACGGGCTGCCGAACAAGCCTCGGAAGCGGCAACCAGCGGCTACAAGTCGACCGCTCCGCGAGGGCTCGATGCTGTGCGCAGCCCGGATGCCGCTGCGCCGGTCGCGAAAGACTCCGAAGCCACACGCATTCCCTCAGATACGGTCGCACAGCGACAGCGAACCGTGGCTCGCGGTCAGGGCCGTTGACGCCGCAGGGCGTGGGGACATCCGATCCTGCATAGTGAATAGGTGTGGATCGACCTGATCAACGTCCTTGTTGCTGTTGTGACCTTAGCCGTTACCGTGGTGATTTACCGGCTGGGTCGCCGCGTCGGGCTGCGGGGCACGATGCAGCAGCGAGCAGAGACGGCTCGGGAGCTGTCCAAGTTCAGCCGGCAGATCTACATGGAAGGTATGAACAGCAGTCTGCTGTTGATGAACGCCGAGCGGTACACACGCGGCGACTATACCGACTACCAAACTAACCAAGTCACGGGCCTGTCCTGGCGAGGCGACCTGTTCATCGGTGCTGAGTTCGTTGGTCTTCGTCACGACGGGTTCGAGGTGATCACCGGGGCGGGCGTTGCCGGGGAGCCGGAGGCGCTGCTCGTGCTCTTTGTTCCGTTTGACAGAGTGCAGTGGGTGAACCTGGATGGCGACGAGAACTTCAATCGGGTAATCGTGTACACCTCGTTTGTCGGACCCTACCCGTCGCCCCACTCGTACAGTTACGCGGCCGATCGTCAATCGTTCAAGATGAGTGAAGCGGGGCGGGACTACTACCGCCAACTCCCCGGATCGGAAGTGCAGCGGACCACGGGCCTACGCGCGTTGTGGGCCGCGGGACCCCAGTGGATCAAGGCTGTACGCGTCGGCCTCGCGGACCGGCGAACGATGCGGAGAATACGTCAACGACCGTAAACCGAGCACACATGGTGCCGAAGGGCTATTTCCGAGCTTTGGCTGAAAACAAGGATCGCGTCGATGTTCTCGATCGCCAGAAGGGTATCGGCATCGGGGCCAAGATCGCTCACGCGACGATCGTGGGCTATGCCTACAAGAACGGTCTGCTCGCGCGCGACCTGGAGCACGACTACTACGACATCGAGGACGCCGGTACTCGGGCTTTCCGCCATCTCTTACAGGAGGACGGCCCCGGCACCGTGTCAGATCAGAACGCGGTGATCGCGTTCCTAGACATGCATCTGCGCCGCGGTCGATGCGCGGATCAGGCGGAAATCTACGTCCCTGCGGTAGTCGTAAAGGCGGATGGCTTGTCCGAGTGCGTGAAGCTCAATTCCGAATAGGCGACACTGAGCCTGGCTGATCGCCTGGTCATATCGTCGGCCTTCTCCGGCGTCCTACGCCTTGCATCGCTCGGAATCGAGGGCTGGCGCTGGTATGTGCTTGAAGCTCGCAACCTCGCGACGGGTGACGGCGGGGCGCGCTCCTTTGGGAGACAAGAGACCGCGCCGGGGTGTCCACGGTCACGCTCCCACTATCGCCCTCACAGCTGGCCGTCATCGGTGAGGAACTACCGCTAGGTGTACCGCTCAACTTCAACATGTTCCTGGTCAGGAACTGCCGGCGGTGGATCGTGGGTGCCTCGCGGAGACTGAACTCGGAGCAGGCGGCCGTGTGCAACCGTAGGCGCGATAGCGCGATCGCCACTGCTGCCTCGAACGGCTCAGGCCTGGAGCGCATCAAGTGAGGGCTCAGTGGCTGCGGGGGACTTTACCTTGCTAGGTTGCGGTCGATTCCCGCGTACGACAAATATCACGATCGTGCGCGCGCTCCCCCCTACCTGACGGGTCTCGACATGTATTGAGTCCGCGACGGACGGGACGCCGCGCGAGTGGTCCGTCAGGTCGAGGACCAGCAATTGCCCAAGTGATAGTCCGTTGGATAGATACTCCGCTGCTTGCCCGAAGTATGAGTCGGCCAGGGCGTTGATCGAGGCGTCGGTGAGTTCTCGCTTCACCTCCGTCACAAACCGAGCTCCGCCTTCACCCACCGTAAGCACATCAACTCGTCCCGTGGCCAGGTTGGGTACTTCGGTGAAGGTACTGTCTCCTAATCCCGTAGATCCGAGATACCAGTAGAAGTGCTCTTGGAGCGCGGCCTCACGAGGAGCCTCGCCGTCTTTGAATGGCCGCGTGTACGCGGACTTGACTTCGGCTGCTTGACGTACGAACCGAACGGTGGTGCGCACGAGATCCAAGAACGCGGCGCCGGCAGGGGTATGGAAGGCGGGATTCTCTCGCAACCCCACCAGTATTGACTTTACGATTTCGGTTTCGGTGGCGGAGGCCGCGGCGTTGGGTGACACACCGAGGTGACCCGAGTGCGAGAGTTTCTGTGCGAACTGCGCGCCCCACTTCCTGACCTGAGCCTTGTCCTGGACTGTGACGTGGCCAAAGAACCTCAAGCGATCCTCAATACCTGAAAGCTCACGGTCGACAGCCCTCCACATCCCGTCGGTCATCCCGAGGCCTCCCAGCTCACAGCGTTTACGCACCGCTAGCAGCTCCCTCAAGCTCATCCACCCGAGAACATCACGAATATCCGTAGGTGATTCAGCCATGGGCACGATCTCCTTCGATGCGCGCCGTACGACTTCGCCGAGAAGCAGTTCGGGCAGCAGCTCTTCTGCCCACAGAGCCCCCCATCGAGCGCGGGCGGCGGCGCGTATCGTTCGACGGAGAACTGACGTGAGCGCGGCGAAGTCAGCCACCATCTCACCCAAATGGTCCACTCTATGGTGGCCGGCGTCGAGAACGTCAGTCAACTCACGCCGGAAGAATGAGGCGAGGTCCGTGACCCGCCATCCGCCTGTCCCATCCAGGAGGCCTGCGCCTTTGAGCGCCTCGAGTTCTGTGGCGTCCATGCCTTCGGTCCCAACTTGCGGGTCGCCCGACTCGAAGATGATCCGGTCCAAGCGAGCACAGATAGAAGGCCCCAGCTCCCAGAGGGTCTCGCGTAGCACGGAACGAGCGGGCCGTGCTGTGTCTAGTTCGGCTTCGAAGACACGTGCGTCGTCAGGATCGGTTGTCCAGGACTCGCGAGACGGGCCCGTTGCGAACACGGCATCGTTGATCAGCGCGCTGCCGAGTGATGCGTAGATGAGACGTGGGGCTCGAGAATGCAGCACGAACTGGCGACCCGTCGCAGCGTCATTGTGTACCTTGGCGCGCAGCCTGCCCAGGCGTGCGGCGCCACTGACCGTCGCCAGGACGTCCATGTTCGTCAGCACTAACCGATGAGCGTCTACTTCATCGCCGTCGAGGTAGGCGTCAACATCGACCAAGGTGAAACCTTCGCGCTCGAGCGTTTCGGCGTTCGCGAGGTAAGCGGATCCAAGTTGCAGGAAGACGATTCCGCTTACAGCCGCCTTCTTAGCGATACTCTCAGCCCACGTATCCCAGTGACAGGGATCGCCTGTGGTAGTCACAGCATTTCCAAGAGGACTGCCTGTCGGTAACCGCCGACGGCAGTGCCTTCCAGCAGGCCGAGGTCGACGAGGTGCCGCGTCGCTTGCACATCAGAGGCGGCGAACTCGGGGAAAAGCTCCGGATCTGAGCGGAGGGAGTCGAGCAGCACGGACTCTGCAGGATAGAACTTCTCAACATGGCGAATCATCTCAACGATGTGCGAGTGCACTTCCTCCCGCCAGCCAGTGAGGGCTAGCAGGACATCCCGCCTGCCCATGGTTCTGTTCGTCTGCTTTACCGGGAGAGTCTTCACGACCGTCGACGCGAGGTGGCGGTAGAGATAGGCGTGACCCCCAGAAGCTTCATATAGGGCTTCTAGAGCCCCTTCTGTGATGAAGATGCCCATCCGTCGGCCGAGGGACAGGGCGAGCTCCGCGGCCTCACCCTGTTCGAGGGGGCCGATGTAAACCTTGCGAGCCCAGGAGAAGAACGGGTTTGGGCGTCCGTGCAGTGTCCCGCTCTCGACGATGGAGCTCGTCAACCCGGCAAGGAGCAGAGACAAGTTGGTCGACTCTTGCGTAACACTCCGCAGAGCAGCGAGGAGCTGCGCCAGCCTGGGCAACTCGACAGGGGCGGAGGTTGCCTGGCCATTTGGTGTGACGTATTCGACTTCGTCCAGCATCAAGAGCATCCGGACGCCGTCGGAATCGAGATGGCGAAGCAACCTCTGCATCGCAATCTTGAATTGCATCGTGCTAGGAAAATCAGGTAACTCGGCGAGCTCCTTGACTCGCAGATTCTGGGCCTTAAGCGATTCAACTATTCGAAGTCGCAACAGCGCCAACAGATCGTCCGTCGGGTCGACCGGCGGTGATGGCAACGCCTCCAGATCCACCAGGACAGGTAGAACACGATCAGCTAGCAACTCTTCTGAGAGTTCGAGCAAGATGCTCGTTTTGCCAGCCTTCCGAAGACCGAAGATCCCTGTTGCCCGCTGGGCCATGACATCGTTGCGCAGGCCTTGCAGGACTGTCCGCCGGCCGAAGAACGAAGCCCCCGACACCGGCGTCGTCACTTCGAACAGATTGCGGATGTGGATGTGATCCTGGAGCAGGTCTATGAGACCGAACGAGTTGGCAGAGTCCAGCTGGAACGGAATCGAAACGGTGCGGAGGTTGCCCCACTCCGCGAGCTTGGGGCCTAGACGTTCATCTGGAGCCCAGATCAGGATGACGTCCGGGGTGACGCTCCCGCGGCTGATGTTGAGTTCCGCTACGGAAGCTTCATAGGACCGCATCTGGAAATCCTCGTAGGGCAGGTAGATCGCAAGTACCTCCCGTGTGAGGCCAAAGGCTGACTCGATGGCTTCACTGAATCGGATCCGAAGCTTTGCGCCCCCCGCGAGAGGCCCCTTTTTGACGAGCTCGGCACGGATGACCTGCGACCCCATCGTGGCTAGCTGGCGTCTGTGCTCGACGATCGCGGGGAACTTCCCCTGAACTGCGGCCAGACCTCGCTCCAGTGCATCACTTTTGGGTACTTTGACTGCGCCAGAGTGCCAGCCGTACTCGTTCGAGAAGCCAGCTCCCCTCGATTCGTTATCGCCCGCCGGACCGCGTTGTCGGGGAGGCGACTCCAGGCGCGACAGGGCGATGCCAAAGTGATCGGCGAGGCGTCGAACGACTGGTGGCTGGATGACGCTCGACGCAGACCGCGCGAACTCGTTCAGCTGCCGAAGGTGGACTCAACACTTCAGACGATGGCACTCCACTCATCGTCGCGAACTCGTGGACGCGCAAACGCGGGACGGTTTCGTCAGCCACGGTCCCTCCTGCCATTCTCGGGGAGGCCAGTGTCAGCATCCATCAGTGGATAACCTACCGACGACTGCTCGTCAACTGATCCAACACGCGACAGGTAAAGATCGGGGAGTGCAAAGCGGTTTTTCCGCAGGTCGTACTTGATGAGCTCCTCCGCCAGCAGCGTGGCGAGGTAGAGGAAAATCGCGGTGCGGTGACCAAGGTGATTGAGAGGATGCGCGGCAACCCGGTCGACGTCAGCGACATAGCACAGCAGCTGGACAGGGACTGCAACGGTCTGTCTAGCAGATCGGCAAGAGCTCGAAGCTCTGAAGGCCCACCCTGGGGTCGAGGTGGCGCCTATCTCGGTGGTACTTGACCTCGCGGCGCGTCTCGTCGCGCGAGACCTTGCCCGGAAGCGACCCTATTTGGAGGTCGGCTGCTAGTGAGGGTCGACGGGCTACCGTGACGCCGTCATTTGGGAGACAGTGCTCGACTGTCTGGGCTGGCTCGAGGACGACGAGA
The DNA here is from genome assembly GCF_031453615.1 of Microbacterium sp. SORGH_AS_0428. NCBI lineage: Bacteria > Bacillati > Actinomycetota > Actinomycetes > Micrococcales > Microbacteriaceae > Microbacterium > Microbacterium sp. SORGH_AS_0428. The sequence goes on from NZ_JAVIZT010000001.1 coordinate 2,172,034, forward strand.
AGCTCATTTTGTGACGGCAGACGAGGCTTTCTCGCCGACGACAAAAGCCGTTGCGTCCGGATCTCTTCGACGGCCTCGATAGCCGCGCGGTTGCTCATGATGGTCGTTTCAGCACAAACAACTGCTCGAGTTCTGGCTGAGGTCCGCGCCATCGTCGAGCACGCTGCGAAGACGGGGGAGATGATCGAGGTCGCCACCAACGAGTTGTTCAGCCTCGACGGCAAGGAGGTCTCGATGCAGATGGTCTACGGAGGCGACTACGACTACCCGGGTTTCGTGGAGTTCGAGACGCCGTCGATCGAGTCCGCGATGATCGCGGCAATCGATCAGAACACAGCCTGGGTGCTCGACGAGCGGGTTGGCGCTCGGCACGTCCGAGGTCCTGGCAATGCAAGGCGCTGTCGAAAAGAGTCCGTTCAAGGTCCTTATCGAAAACGTGTTGTCTCGCCGCGCTCAACCAATGGGCGCGAGACGCGCTCGCTCAACGACGGGGCAGCTACAGGCCCGAGGGCGATGCGGAAACCACCCCCCACCAGCCCAAAGCAAAACCCCCGCCATGTAGAAGCTAGGCGAGGGTTTCTGGGACCGTTGTAACGACGGTCCGTGTGGCTCCGACGGGCGTCGATCCCGTGACCTCACGATTTTCAGTCGTGCGCTCTACCAACTGAGCTACAGAGCCCCGCGGCATCCGTATCGCGCGAGGCGACGCGATGCCGCGTCCTAAACGAAAGGCCCTTCGAGAAGGGCCCGTCGCTCAGAGCGACCCTGACGGGACTTGAACCCGCGACCTCCGCCGTGACAGGGCGGCACGCTAACCAACTGCGCTACAGGGCCATGCTTGTTTAATTGTATTCGGTTGTGTGACCCCAACGGGATTCGAACCCGTGCTACCGCCGTGAAAGGGCGGCGTCCTAGGCCGCTAAACGATGGGGCCGGATGAACCCTTCGGGCTCACGCTTACCGAAGAGCAAGCATAGGCGAGGTTCCAGCAAATGCGAAATCGGGTCCGAACGCCCGCGCGCGTCGCTGCCCGGCGGGTCGTCGATGAGGGGAGAGGATGGCGCGGGACCGCCCGCATCCTGCGCTCGAAGAACCCGTTGCGGATGTGACTGATGTTGTTAGTGTTGTCGGTGTTGCGCCGGTGAATGAGGGGCTGTTGTGTCTGCCGAAGATCTGTCGGGAACGGAAGAGGACTGCGGTTGCGGCCCCACCGCCCAGGAGAAGCGCGCCCTCTGGCCCACGGTGACCCGCCGCGTCGCGCTGGGGGCCGGCGCCCTCGGTGTCGTCGGACTCGCTGCGCTGGCCGGCCCGCTCCAGCCCCGTGCGCTCGCGATCGAGGGTTATCCCTCGTGGGATGACGTTCAGAACGCCAAGAACAACGAAGCGGCCAAGAACGCCGAGATCCAGCGCATCGAGACGCTCATCGCGCAGCTGCAGGCCGACGTCGCCGCGAAGCAGGCGATCGCCGACCAGAAGTCGCAGGAGTACTTCACCGCGCAGCAGGCGTACTTCGACGCCGCCGCGCGCGCCGACAACCTGCAGTCGCAGGCCGACACGCAGGCCGCCGCCGCGACGGAAGCGGCGAACAAGGCGGGGCGCGTCGCGAGCCAGCTGTACAAGGCAGGCGGCGACGACACGTCGCTCCAGCTCTTCTTCGCGGGATCCGCGGCGGGCGCCGACGACCTGCTGGCCCGTCTCGGCACGATGGACAAGCTCCTCGAGCGCAATCAGGACGTCTACGCGGCCGCCGTCTCGGCCAGAAACGCCGCCCAGTCGCTCACCGCGCAGGCCACGTCAGCCCGCGACGAGCGCGACAAGCTGCAGAAGGCCGCCGAGCAGGCCATGCAGGAGGCGCAGGCCGCAGCGGATGCCGCGCAGGCCGCCCTCGACGCGCAGAACCAGAATCTCGGCACGCTGCAGGCGCAGCTCGCCGCTCTGCGGGACACGACCGCGAAGACCGTCGCCGACTACCAGGCCGGTGTCGCCGAGCAGAAGCGCCGTGATGAGGCGGCCCGGCAGGCTGCCGCGGAGGCAGCGCGCCGTGCGGCGGAGGAGGCGGCCAAGAACAACCCCGGCGGTGGCGGCGGTGGGGGCGGCGGTGGCGGTGGCGGCGGTTCAGGCTGGGTGCGACCCGCCGGCGGCAGCATCACGTCCGAGTACGGCCAGCGCTACGCCCAGTGCGGTCCGAGCTACTGCGCGAGCAGCTTCCACTACGGCACCGACTTCGGCGCCGGATGCTGGGGCAACATCTACGCGGCGTCCTCCGGCACGGTGACCTTCGCGGGCGGCAACGGCGGGTACGGCAACTACATCCGCATCGATCACGGCGGCGGCTACGGCACCGGCTACGCCCACATCTCGAACGGCGGCATCTACGTCTCGCGCGGCCAGTGGGTCAACGCCGGCGACGTCATCGCCGGCGTCGGCAACACCGGCAACTCCTTCGGCTGCCACCTGCACTTCGAGGTGTACACCCCCAGCGGAACCGTCAACCCCCGGCCGTTCATGGCTGCGCGCGGCGTCGGCTTCTGATCACGCACACAGACAGAAAGAGAGCGGATGCGGCCGGAGCCGCATCCGCTCTCTTCGTCTGAGAGCTCTCAGAGGGAGTTCGGGGCCTGGCCCTCACCCTGCGTCTTGGTCTGACCCTCGTGCTCCTCGAAGCGTGCGAAGGCCTCCGACACGAGACGCTCGGCCTCGGCGGCGTTCGCCCACTCGTCGACCTTGACCCACTTGTTGGGCTCGAGGTCCTTGTAGTGCTCGAAGAAGTGACCGATCTCGCCCTTGGTCCACTCGTCGATGTCGTCGACGTCCTGGATGTGCGCCCAGCGCGGGTCCTTCGCCAGCACGGCGACGACCTTGTCGTCACCGCCGGCCTCGTCGCTCATCTTCAGCACGGCGACCGGACGCACTTTCGCGAGCACACCGGGGTAGATGTCGCGGTCGAGCAGCACGAGCACGTCGAGCGGGTCGCCGTCCTCGCCGAGGGTGTTCTCGAAGAAGCCGTAGTTGCTGGGGTAGCCCATGGGCGTGAACAGAACGCGGTCCAGGAAGACCCGGCCCGTGCCGTGGTCGACCTCGTACTTCACGCGGCTGCCGCGCGGGATCTCGATGACGGCGTCGTATGCGCCCATGCCTGTGCTCCTTCGGAAGTTCAGCGGATTCGCCAGACAGCCTAGTCGGCCCGCTCCCGGGGTTCCGCGGGCAGGACTCAGTCGGAACCGGACGGAAGGAGCGGCGGCGCGGCCGGCACGCGACTCGTGGCTGAGTCGTGCCGGCCGAGCGATCGCGGCCCGCGCCAGTAGCGTGGTGGCATGCGACCCGGCCTCGACCCCGCCACCGCCGAGGTGCGCCGCGCCGTCCGTGCGGTGCTCGAACCCCGACGCGGAGAGGCCGTCGTCGTCGGGCTCTCGGGCGGCGCCGACTCCCTCGCCCTCACGGCGGCCGTCGCCTTCGAAGCCGTCGCCCTCGACGTGCGGGCGATCGCGGTGACGGTCGATCACGGACTCCAGGACGGATCGGATGCGGTCGCGGCCCGCGCCGCCGACCTCGCCCGCGCGCTCGGGCTCGCCGCCGAGGTCGTGCGGGTCGAGGTGACGGCCGCGGGCGAGGGGCCGGAGGCCGCCGCCCGCAACGCCCGTCGCGCGGCGCTCACGGAGGCCGCGTCGCGACGGGGCGCCTCCGCCGTGCTGCTCGCCCACACGCTCGACGACCAGGCCGAGACCGTGCTGCTCGGGCTCGCCCGGGGCTCGGGTGCCACCAGCCTCGGCGGGATGGCGCCGGAGCGTCGGGACGACGCCGGCCTCACGTGGCTCCGGCCGTTGCTGGGCGTCTCGCGCGCCACGACCATCGCCGCCTGCGCCGCCGCCGGGCTGGAACCGTGGCACGATCCGCACAACGACGACGCCGCCTTCACCCGCGTACGGGTGCGTCAGCGGGTGCTGCCCGTGCTCGAGCGCGAGCTGGGTCCCGGCATCGCCGAAGCCCTCGCGCGCACCGCAGAGCAGCTGCGAGAGGATGCGGCTGCCTTCGCCGAGATGATCGACGAGACCATCGAGGACATCGTCGAACCCGCCGAGGCCGGGATCGCCGTGTCGGTCGCGGCCCTCGCCGCCAACCCGTCGGCGTTGCGCACCCGCATCCTGCGCCACGTCGTCGCCAGCGAGTTCCATGTCTCGCTCACGCACCGTCAGACGCAGGAGGTCGAGCGCCTGGTCACCGACTGGCGCGGCCAGGGCCCCATCGATCTCCCCGCCTGCCGCGCCGCCCGCCTGGGCGGGCGGATCGTGTTCAGCGCCTCGACCTGACCCGGCCGACGCACAGGGCGCCGCCGAGACCGGCACCTAGAATCGATCCATGCGCGCAGCGGACATCGCAGACGACCTCACGACCGTTCTCGCCACCGAGGAGCAGATCCTCGCCAAGCTCGAGGAGATCGCGGCCCAGGTGGCCGCGGACTACGAGGGCAAGGACCTCGTGCTCGTGGGCGTTCTCAAGGGCGCGATCATGGTCATGGCCGACTTCTCCCGCGCGCTGCCCAGTCTCGTCCCGATGGACTGGATGGCCGTCTCCTCCTACGGCACCGGCACCCGCTCGAGCGGTGTCGTGCAGATCCGCAAAGACCTCGACACCGACATCCACGACAAGCACGTGCTCATCGTCGAGGACATCATCGACTCGGGCCTCACGCTCAGCTGGCTGCTGGAGAACTTCGCGGCCCGCGGCGCCGCATCCGTCGAGGTCTTCGCGCTGTTCCGCAAGCCCGAGGCCGCCAAGGTGCAGGTCGACTGCCGCTACGTCGGCTTCGAGATCCCCAACGAGTTCGTCGTCGGCTACGGCCTCGACTACGCCGAGCGCTACCGCAACCTGCGCGATGTCGCGGTGCTCGCCCCGCACGTCTACAGCTGACGCGTGATGGATCACCGCGGCGCAGCCGCGCTGATGCGTCGCGGGTCAGGGCTGAGCGAGGAGCGCAGCGACGAGTCGAAGCCCGCCGGGGCTGCGTTTCGTCTCGCTGCGCTCGCTCAACGACCGGGGCGCTCGCCCTGTACGCCGTGGGCGAATGCACAGACCCGGCATAGAGAGCCCGCGCTACCCTGAAACGACCGTCGGGAGGCGGTACGTCGACGAAAGGGCCGGGGTCTCCCCGCGAAATGGACTTCAAGAAGATCACGCGCAACCCGCTCCTGTATGTCCTGGTGATCGGGCTGTTCCTCATCGTTGGTTTCTCGCTCATCTCGAGCCTGGGCGCGGCGAAGCAGATCACGACCCAGCAGGGTCTCGAACTGCTCAGCGGCTCCACGGTCACCGAGGTGACCAACACCGACGGTGACCAGCGCGTCGACCTGAAGCTCTCGCAGCCCTACGAGGGGGCGAACGACGTGCAGTTCTACTACGTCGGTGCGCGCGCCGACGAGGTGGTCCAGGCCATCGACGCCGCCAAGCCGTCCGACGGCTACAACGACGTCGTCCCCCGTGCGACCTGGTTCGACGGGCTCATCTCGCTCCTGCTGCCGATCCTGCTTCTCGGCATCATCTTCTGGTTCCTCATCTCCTCCGCGCAGGGCGGCGGCAGCAAGGTCATGCAGTTCGGCAAGTCCCGCGCCAAGCTCGTGACCAAGGAGTCCCCGACCGTCACGTTCCAGGATGTGGCCGGCTCCGACGAGGCCATCGAAGAGATGCAGGAGATCAAGGACTTCCTGAAGGACCCCACCAAGTTCCAGGCGCTGGGTGCCCGCATCCCCAAGGGCGTGCTGCTGTACGGCCCTCCCGGAACCGGCAAGACCCTGCTCGCACGCGCCGTCGCCGGCGAGGCGGGGGTACCGTTCTACTCGATCTCCGGCTCCGACTTCGTCGAGATGTTCGTGGGTGTCGGCGCCAGCCGCGTGCGCGACTTGTTCAACCAGGCCAAGGAGAGCGCTCCGGCGATCATCTTCATCGACGAGATCGACGCCGTCGGTCGTCACCGCGGTGCCGGTCTGGGCGGCGGTCACGACGAGCGCGAGCAGACCCTGAACCAGATGCTCGTCGAGATGGACGGCTTCGACCCGAAGGCGAACGTCATCGTCATCGCCGCGACGAACCGTCCCGACATCCTCGACCCGGCGCTGCTGCGCCCGGGCCGCTTCGACCGTCAGATCGGCGTCGACGCCCCCGACCTGAAGGGCCGCAAGCAGATCCTCGAGGTGCACGGCCGCGGCAAGCCGCTTGCGGACTCGGTCGACCTCGAGGTCGTCGCCCGCAAGACCCCCGGTTTCACCGGTGCCGACCTCGCCAACGTGCTCAACGAGGCCGCCCTGCTCACGGCGCGCTCCGACGCCCAGCTCATCGACAACCGCGCCCTCGACGAGGCGATCGACCGCGTCATCGCCGGCCCGCAGCGTCGCACGCGCGTGATGAAGGACAAGGAGAAGCTCATCACGGCGTACCACGAGGGCGGTCATGCGCTCGCGGCGGCGGCGATGAACCACACCGACCCGGTCACGAAGGTCACGATCCTGCCCCGTGGCAAGGCGCTCGGCTACACGATGGTGCTGCCGCTCGACGACAAGTACTCCGTCACCCGCAACGAGCTGCAGGACCAGCTGACCTACGCGATGGGCGGTCGCGTGGCCGAGGAGATCGTCTTCCACGACCCCACCACCGGCGCCTCGAACGACATCGAGAAAGCCACCAGCATCGCGCGCAAGATGGTCACCGAGTACGGCATGACCACGGATGTGGGTCCGGTCAAGCTCGGCGGGTCCTCGGGCGAGGTCTTCATGGGCCGCGACATGGGCCACGGCCGCGACTTCAGCGAGCGGGTGGCCGAGCGCGTCGACGTGCAGGTGCGGGCTCTCATCGAGCAGGCCCACAACGAGGCGTACCAGGTCATCAACGACAACCGCGACATCCTCGACAAGCTCGCCCTGGAGCTCCTCGAGAAGGAGACGCTGGATCACATCGAGCTCGCCGAGATCTTCTCGGACGTGAAGCGACTCCCTCCGCGTCCGCAGTGGCTGTCCAGCTCCGAGCGCCCCGTCTCGCCGCTGCCCCCCGTCGACGTGCCGGCGCGTGCGCCGCAGGTCGGTGTGGCCGCAGCGCAGGAGGCGGATGCGGCGGCCGCCCCCGCGACGCCGCGCCAGCGTCCGTCGGGTCAGGCTCGTCCCGCGACCGCGTAAGGCCGTCGTGGCCGTCGACCGTCCTCGTGTCGCGGACCTCGTCCGCCAGCTGCTCGAGGCGATCGGGGAGGATCCCGACCGCCCCGGGTTGAAGCAGACCCCGCATCGCGTCGCGGAGCTGTACGCCGACTTCTTCGCCGGCGTGGGCGAGGATGCCTCCGAGCCGCTCGCGCACACCATCTCGGTGGCGCGGGGGCCGGCGCCGGACACACTGCCCTCGGGGCCCGTCGTGCTGCGCGATGTGCGCTTCCGCTCCGTGTGCGAGCACCACCTCCTGCCGTTCGCGGGCAAGGCGCATCTCGCCTACCTGCCCGCGGAGCGCGTGGTCGGACTCGGGGCGCTGCCGCGCGTCGTCGACATCCTCGCCTCCCGTCCGCAGGTGCAGGAACGTCTCGGGGAGCAGATCGCGGACGCGATCGTCCAGGGCGTGGATGCGCGGGGGGTGCTGGTCGTGCTCGACGCCTCGCACGAGTGCGTCACGATGCGCGGCGGACGCCAGGTCGATGCGACCACGGTGACCATCGCCGCCCGCGGCGAGCTCGCCGAGCCCGCCGCACGCGCCGAGCTCATCGCGCTGATCGCAGGAGGAGCCTCGTGAGCTGTCTCATCATGGGCATCGTCAACGTGACGCCGGACTCGTTCAGCGACGGTGGCCGTTTCCTCGCGCACGAGGACGCGGTGCGACACGCGCTGCGCCTGGTCGGCGAGGGAGCCCAGATCGTAGACGTGGGCGGAGAGTCCACGAGGCCCGGCGCGGAGCGCGTGGGCGTCGAGGTGGAGCAGGAGCGCATCCTCCCTGTCGTGCACGCGCTCAGCGAGTCCGGCGTGACCGTGAGCGTCGACACCATGAACGCCGCGACCGCGGCCGCGGCGGTGGCCGCGGGTGCCCGGATCATCAACGACGTCTCGGGCGGCCTGTCGGACCCCTCGATCCTGGATGTGGCCGCCGACGCGAACGTCGACATCGTGCTCGGGCACTGGCGGGGCCACTCCGACGACATGTACGCCCCGGCGCAGTATCGCGACCTCGCCCGCGAGGTGACGGGAGAGCTCATCGCCCGGATGGAGGCCGCCGCATCCGCCGGCATCCCGCCCTCTCGTGTGGTGCTCGACCCCGGAGTCGGCTTCGCCAAGCGCGGCGCGCAGAACTGGGAGATGCTGCGGGCTCTGCCGCAGGTGGTCGGGATCGGTCCGCGCGTGCTCGTCGGCACCAGCCGCAAGCGGTTCCTCGGCGAGACGCTCGGCACCGACGACCTCGTGCGTCGTGACCGGGCCACGGCCGTCACCAGCGCTCTGGCCGCTCACGCCGGCGCGTGGGGAGTGCGCGTCCACGATGTGCAGGCCACCGCCGACGCCCTCGCGATCGCGGAGGCGTGGCGTTCGGGAGGAGCAGGATGAACCACGACACGATCACCCTCATGGGCCTGCGCGCCCTCGGCTTCCACGGTGTCTACGCCGATGAGAAGCGCGACGGGCAGGAGTTCGTCGTCGATGTCACGATGCGCCTCGATCTCGCCCCGGCAGCGGTGAGCGACGACGTCGCCGACACAGTGCACTACGGCGAGGTCGCCGAGGAGGTCGTGGCCGTCGTCACGGGCGAGCCGGTGGATCTCATCGAGACGCTCGCCGCCCGCATCGCCGCGGTCGTGCTCGCGCGCCCGCTCGTCGACGAGGTCACGGTCACCGTGCACAAGCCGCAGGCGCCCATCACGGTCCCGTTCACCGACGCGGCCGTGACGATCGTGCGCGCCCGGGGCGAGCGATGAACCGCCGGCTCGCGCAGGGGTTCCCCGGGTCTGCGGAGCCTGCGGAGGCCGCATCCGTCACGGCGGTGATCGCGCTCGGCTCCAACCTCGGCGATCGTGGCGCGCTGCTGGACGAGGCGGCGGCCGATCTGTCGCGCCTGCCCCTGACGACGAACGTGCGCGTCGCCCCCGTCATGGAGACCGTGGCGGTGCGTCCCGACGGGCCCGACCCCGACGCGCCCCGCTACCTGAACACCGTCGCACTGGTGGACACCCGCCTCGCGCCGTCCGTGCTGCTGGAGTTCCTCCACCGCATCGAGGCCGACCACGGCAGGCGCCGCCGTGAGCGGTGGGGTGATCGCACGCTCGATCTCGATCTCGTCGCCTACGGCGATGTGCGCTCAGCGACGGCGACGCTGGCACTGCCGCATCCGCGCGCCGCCGAGCGCGATTTCGTCCTGCGACCGTGGCTCGCCCTCGACGCCGATGCGGTGCTGCCCGGCGTCGGCCGTGTCGCCGACCTCGCTGAGGCCCTGTCGTGAAGCGCACCTCGCCCGCATCCCTCGCGATCGCCGTCGTGCTCGGCGCCGGTGTCGGCTTCCTCATCGACCAGGTGCTGACGGCGTCCGGTCAGGCGACGTTCACCCCTGTCCTGACGCTGCCGATCCTCCTGGCGCTGCTCGGCGCACTCGTCCTAGTGCTCGGTATCGGGGTGCGGCGCGCGACGCGCGGGCGCTCGGCGGGCCCGCTCGATCCGTTCCGCGCGGTGCGCATCGCGATGCTCGCCAAGGCCGCGAGCATCGTCGGCGCGGCGATGGGCGGCGTCGCGATCGGGCTGTCCGTCTTCCTGCTGACGCGACCCGTCATCCCCTCGGTAGGCTCGTTCAGCACCCTGATCGCGACGATCGTGGCCTGCGTCTTCCTCGTCGCGGCCGCTTTGGTGGCCGAGAGTCTGTGCACGATCCGGAAGGACGACGATGACGAACCCGACGCCGGGAGCCCCGGAGGCGACACCCTCTCCCACCTCTGACGAGGCGGTGCTGGATGCGGGCACCTTCGACGGGCTGCTCGAGTCCCGCCGAGAGGGACTCTTCGTGCGCGACGGCTCGTGGCACCAGCTCGCCCGCGCCTACCGGACCGTGCAGCTGATCTCGCTCACGGCGACGCTCGTGCTCGTGGCGGTGGCGGCGCCCGTCATCGCGGCGGTCACCGGCACCGGCTGGGTGTGGATCCCCGCCGGCGTGCTGCTGGTCGTGCTGGGCATCACCCTCATCCTGACCCCGCGTCAGATCCGCTCGTTCGGCTACCGGCTGCGCGAGAACGATCTCGTGCTGCGGCGCGGCATCCTCTTCCAGCGCGTCGTCGCCGTTCCCTACGGGCGGATGCAGCTCGTCGACATCACGCACGGCCCGCTCGATCGTGCCTTCGGCATCGCACAGCTCAAGCTCGTGACCGCGGCCGCCGCATCCGCCGTCGTGATCCCCGGGCTCACCCAGGACGCCGCCGAGAAGCTGCGCGACGTACTGATCGCGGTCGCGGAATCCCGGCGGACGGGACTGTGACCGAACCGGATGCGGGCCGCTCCGCGCTGAGCGACGGCGAGTGGCATCGGCTGCACCCGCTGACGCCCCTGCTTCGCGGCGGACTGTTCCTGGTGGTCGTCCTCGGCTTCGTCGTCGCCAACCTGCGTGACCGGTTGATCGAGATCTTCGCCCCCTGGCTGGCACCCGGGTTCGCGGGTCCGGTTCCGGGCGACCCGGTGGACTACGTGCTCGGCCACGACCTGGTGCTGCTCGCCCTGGGCATCGTGCTGCTGGTGGTCGTGGCCCTCATCCTCGTCTTCTGGATGTCGTGGCGGTTCCACACCTTCCGCATCACGGGCGACGACGTCGAGGTCCGCTCCGGTGTCGTCTTCCGCACGAACCGCCGGGCGCCGCTCGACCGCGTGCAGGGCGTCAACCTCACACGCCCTCTCGTGGCGCGCCTGCTCGGTCTCGCCAAGCTCGAGGTCGTCGGTGCCGGCCTCGACGCCAACGTGCGCCTCGAGTACCTCTCGACCTCCAACGCGGAACAGGTGCGCGCCGACATCCTGCGCCTCGCGTCGGGCCGCACGCTCGGTGAGAGCCGTCCGAGTGGCGGCGGTGACGCGACGTCGTGGCGCTCGGCGGCCGTGCGGACCGCCTCACAGGCGATGGACTCGCTCGTGGCGGGAACCGACGAGCCCGAGGTGGAACCCGCATCCGTCGTCCGCATCCCGCCCGGGCGGGTCATCGGCTCGATGCTCCTGCGCGACTCGACCGTGCTGGTGCTGGCGATCATGATCGCGCTCGTCGTCTGGGCGGCGACAGGCCCCGGATGGCTCGTCTTCGCCATCCTCCCCACGATGATCGGCTTCGCGACCTACGTGGGCCGAGGGACGGTGCGCGCCCTGCGCTACGCGATCTCGCCGACCGACCACGGCGTGCGCATCGTGTTCGGCATCCTCACGACCGTGACCGAGATCCTTCCGCCGGGGCGGGTGCACGCGGTGCGTGTGCACCAGCCGATCCTCTGGCGTCCCGCGGGATGGTGGACGATCACCGTCAACCGGCTGTCCGGTTCGCGCGCGGGCCAGGAGGCGGCGGAGGCGTTCACCCGTGTGCTGCCGGTCGGCACCCGCGAGGACGCCGAGCGGGTCGTCGCGTTGCTGCTGCCCTGGCTCGACGTCGCCGAACGCGCGCTCCTGTTCGACCGCGGTCTGCTCGGCGCCGACGACGACACCGCCTTCACGTCGACGCCGCGTCGCGCCCGCATCCTGCGCCCCGTGTCGTGGCGGCGCAACGGCTTCGCCGTGACGGATGCGGCGTTGTTCCTGCGGCGCGGGAGATTCTGGCGGTCGCTCGTCGTCGTGCCGCTCGCCCGCCTGCAGTCCATCGCGCTGCAGCAGGGGCCGGTAGACCGCGCGCTGCGCGTGGCTTCGGCTCGCGCGCACACCGTCGCCGGGGCGGTCGACACGAGCCTCGGCGCGATCGACGTCGAGGTGGCGCGGGGGATGTTCGAGGACGTGGCGCGCCGCGCGGTGACGGCGGCACGCAGTGACAGGTCGCACCGGTGGTTCGTCGAGGACGCGGCGGCCGTGCGGCCGAGCGATCGAAGGGATGAGGAGGAGAACGGATGAGGCGTGACGGCCGTCTGGGCGTCGGAGTGATCGGTGCGGGCCGGGTGGGACCCATCATGGCGGCCGCTCTCGGCGGTGCGGGGCACGCGCTCACCGGCATCACCGCCGGCAGCGACCAGGACCGCGTCGAGGCGATCCTGCCCGGAGTGCCGGTGCTGGATGCGGCAGAGGTGCTCCGGCGCAGCGAACTCGTCGTGCTCGCCGTTCCCCACGACGAACTGCCGTCGCTCGTGGAGGGCCTGTCCGAGCTCGGCGCCTGGCAGCCCGGCCAGCTCGTGCTGCACACGGACCCGGGCTACGGCACCGAGGTGCTCGCTCCCGCGCAGCGGCTCGGTGCGATCGGACTCGCCGTGCATCCCGCGATCACCTTCACCGGGACCACGATCGACCTCCGCCAGCTCGCCGCGTCCTACGCGGCCGTCACGGCGCCCGCCGCCGTCCTGCCGATCGCGCAGGCCCTCGCGGTGGAGATCGGCTGCGAGCCGGTCGTGATCGCCGAGGCCGACCGGCCCGCGTACGCGGAGGCGATCGCGACCGCCGCCGAGTTCTCCCGGGCGATCGTGCAGCAGGCGACGGGCCTGCTCGCCGGCATCGGCGTCGAGAATCCCGGGGGGTACCTCTCGGCGCTCGTGCGCTCGACGGTCGACGATGCCCTGACACGTGCGGATCCGCGCGGACCCGTGGGCGATACGATCGACGGATGATCCGCACCATCGCGGAGCTGCGCACCCGACTGGCAGGCGCCAGAGCCGCGGCTCCTGAGGGCACGCGTGTCGCACTCGTCTCGACGATCGGTGCGCTGCACGACGGCCACATCGACCTCATCCGCACCGCGCGCGAGAGCGCCGGGATCGTGGTGGTCTCCTCCTTCGTGAACCCGCTGCGCTTCGCCACGCACGCCGAGTACGAGGCATATCCGCGCACGCCCGACGCGGATGCCGCGCTGCTCGAGCGCCTCGGCGTGGACCTCGTGTTCGCTCCGGATGCGGCCGAGCTGCTGCCCGCGGGCAAGGCCACGACCAAGGTGAGCGCGGGCGATCTCGGCCTGCGCTACGAGGGGCGGGTGCGTCCCTTCTACTTCGACGGGCTGCTGACGGTCGAGGCGCAGCTGATGAACCTGGTGCGGCCCGACGTCGCCGTCTACGGCGAGCGCGACCGCCAGCGCGTATTCCTCGTGCGCCGGATGGTGCGCGAGCTCTTCTTCGACGTCGAGATCGTCGAAGCCGAGACGGTGCGCAGTGACGACGGCGTTCCGATCTCCACGCGGCTGGGCACGCTCGACGCCGCCGATCGCGCCGCGGCGGCGCTCCTGCCGCGGGCGCTCGAGGCCGCCGCATCCAACGCCGACCGCGACGTCGACGCGTGCATCGCGGCGGCGCAGAGCGCGCTCATGGGCGAGTCCCGCATCCGGCTCGAGTACCTGAACGTCGTCGATCCGGCGACGTTCCTGCCCGTCGACGAGGGTCATCAGGGCCCGGCGCTCGCCCTGATCGCCGCATCCGTCGGCGGGCACCGCTTCGTCGACAACGCCGAGATCTTCGTGCGCTGAGCCCCTCCGGCGGCAACCGGGCACCGCGGACACCCCGGATAGACTTGACGGCGACTTCCGAGGAGCCCCCACGATGACCTCTCAGCCCGAGAACACCGCGCCCGCCGAGACCCCCGAAGAGGACGTCTTCGAGCAGAAGGCGGTGCGCCTGGCCAAGCGCGAGCGACTCATCGCGGAGCGGACGGATGCGGCGGGCGGGGCCTACCCCGTCTCCGTCGCGGTGACCGACACCATCCCCGCGCTGCGGGAGCGCTTCGCGAGCCTGGAGGCGGGTGAGGAGACGGGCGTCATCGCCGGCGTCGCCGGCCGTGTCGTCTTCAGTCGCAACACCGGCAAGCTCTGCTTCGCGTCGTTGCAGTCGGGCGACGGCAGCCGCATCCAGGCCATGGTCTCGCTCGCTGCCGTCGGCGAGGAATCGCTGCAGCGCTGGAAGGAGCTCGTCGACCTCGGCGACCACGTGTTCGTGCGCGGCCAGGTCATCTCCAGCCGCCGCGGTGAGCTCTCGATCATGGTCGAGGACTGGCAGATCGCGTCGAAGGCCCTGCTGCCGTTGCCGAACCTGCACTCCGAGCTGAACGAGGAGACGCGCGTGCGCTCGCGCTTCCTCGATCTCATCGTGCGCGATCAGGCGCGGGCGACCGTGCGCACGCGCGCCGCCGTCAACGCGAGCCTGCGCGAGACCTTTGCAGGACACGACTTCATCGAGGTCGAGACGCCGATGCTGCAGGTGCAGCACGGTGGCGCATCGGCGCGTCCGTTCGTGACGCACTCGAACGCCTTCGACACGGAGCTCTACCTGCGCATCGCCCCGGAGCTGTTCCTCAAGCGCGCCGTCGTCGGCGGGCTCGACCGGGTGTTCGAGATCAACCGCAACTTCCGCAACGAGGGCGCCGACTCGACCCACAGCCCCGAGTTCGCGATGCTCGAGGCCTACGAGTCGTACAGCGACTACAACGGCATCGCCGATCTCACGCAGGAGCTCATCCAGAACGCGGCGGCGGCCACGAACCGTCTCGCGGGGCGACCGGAAGCCGGCCACGTCGTGACGTGGGCGGACGGCACCGAGTACGACCTCGGCGGCAACTGGGACCGCATCTCGATGTACGTCTCGCTCAACGAGGCGCTGGCCGCGTCCGAGATCGACGCCGAGTCCATCACGCCGCAGACGCCCGTCGCGGAGCTCGCCCGCATCGCCGAGGCCGCCGGAGTCGACGAGCCGCCGCACGCGACCCACGGCAAGTACGTCGAAGAGCTGTGGGAGCACTTCGTCAAGACGCACCTGGTGCGCCCGACGTTCGTCATGGATTTCCCGCTCGACACCAGCCCTCTCGTGCGTGAGCACCGCTCGATCCCGGGCGTCGTGGAGAAGTGGGACCTATACGTGCGCGGGTTCGAGCTCGCCACCGGGTACTCCGAGCTCATCGACCCCGTCATCCAGCGCGAGCGCTTCGTCGAGCAGGCGAAGCTGGCCGCGCGCGGCGACGACGAGGCCATGCGCATCGATGAGGAGTTCCTGCGGGCGATGGAGCACGGCATGCCTCCCATGGGCGGCATGGGCATGGGCATCGACCGACTACTCATGGCCGTGACCGGCCTCGGCATCCGCGAGACGATCCTCTTCCCGCTCGTCAAGTGAGTCAGCCGGGCTGAGCCCGGAACGCCCAGTCGGGCAGATGGCCCGCGTCGACCATCGACAGCACGATGAGAGACAGGCCATGCTCCGCGTCGATCGCGAGCGCTTGCTCGCAGTAGCGCGCGGCGTGGGTGGAGCGCCCGAGCGCCCACGAGAGCCAGGCACCCGCCGCGAGCGCGCCGGGCCGGTACGCGGCGGGAGCGGATGAGGCCGCGAGTCGGCATACCTCCAACGCGCCGGTCAGGCGATCGACGTCGGGGCGCGCCCCCTCGCCCATCATCCAGGCGCCCAGCTCGTCCGGATACGCGACCCCGGCCTCCCATTCCTGCTGCGCGACGAGGGCGGCATCCCCGCCGTCGACGCCGCGCACCCAGGTGGCCAGTGCGATGTCCCGGAGGGCCGGGCGCGCCAGACACCAGATCAGCAGGGCGAGCTCCTGCACATCGGCGCGTTCCGCGTCGGCCGCGTCGCGCGGCGGCGGCACCGCACCGTGGGGTGCGATCCAGGTCTCGAAGAACGCGGGCA
The DNA here is from genome assembly GCF_031453615.1 of Microbacterium sp. SORGH_AS_0428. Lineage (NCBI taxonomy): Bacteria > Bacillati > Actinomycetota > Actinomycetes > Micrococcales > Microbacteriaceae > Microbacterium > Microbacterium sp. SORGH_AS_0428. The sequence goes on from NZ_JAVIZT010000001.1 coordinate 2,187,803, forward strand.
GATCCTCCAGGACGAGCGACGCGACGAGGGCGCCGGGATGGATGCGGGCGTCCGCCGGGCGCGACCCGTTCAGCACCCACTCCAGCGCACGGGCGCACTCGGTCAACGCCCGCCCGACACGCTCGCTCCGCGCGAGGTCGACGTGCGGCAGGGACGCGCCTGCGCCCTGGTCGACGGCGGTGCGGTGCCTGTCCGCATCCGGATCGGCCGCGATCGTTCCGCCGAGGTCGGGATCGAGGTAGGAGCGCCACCGTCCGGAGGAGATGTGGAGCGCGTCGATGCGGCGCAGTCCGCACGCCTGCGCCCTGACCTCCAGTGCCGCCACCAGCTCCGCGTGGGTCAGGGCGTCGGCGTCGTCGTACACGAGCACGGCATAGGCGTCGGTGTGCTCGACACGGCAGGCGAACCCGATGAGGGTCGATGCCACCGCATCCGTGTCGGCGGCGGCCGGCGGCAGATCGACACGCAGTCCGCCGCCCGTGCGCCCCGCGCTGAAGGGGATCAGCACGACGCTGTGTCGCGGCTCGTAGCCGAGCAGTCGGGGAACCAGTGAGAGGAAGGCGGCCGCATCCCGGGCCTTGATGATCGTGGTCATGCGTCGAGGCTGCGCCGTCGCAGCCGGCCGGATCGGATCGCACAGGCCGCCGCGCCGGACTCGGCCGGTGTGGAGGAGCCGTCGCGTACGATGGAGCGGTGGAGAACATCTGGGTCGCGGCGCTGTGGTCGATTCTGCCGACCATCGTCGTGACGGCGACGTTCTTCTTCATCGTGCGTTCGATCCTGCGCATGGACCGCACCGAGCGTCGCGTCTATTCGGAGATCGAGGCCGAGGAACGCGCCAAGCGCGGCCTGCCTCCGATCGCCTCCGACCACTGAGTGCCCACCACGCGGCCGTGGTGCACCCGGCCGCTACGCTGAGCAGGATGCGGGCGGGGGAGACGACATGATCAACATCGACATCGATCTCGGATCGTGGTGGCTGGTCGCCGTCTTCGTCTTCGATATCGTGATCCGTATCGCGGCGATCATCATCGTCCCCCGCAACCGGCGCCCCACGGCGGCCATGGCCTGGCTGCTGGCGATCTACTTCATCCCCGTGATCGGTGTCGTGCTGTTCCTGGTGATCGGCACGCCGCGGCTGCCTCGCAAGCGCCGTCGCAAGCAGCGCGCGATCAACGAGTACATCCAGCAGGCGACGACCGGGCTCGATCACGGCACGCTGCGTCCCGGTGCGCCGGGCTGGTTCACCTCGCTCGTGCGGCTGAACACCAACCTCGGGGCCATGCCGCTCTCCGGCGACAACGAGGCGCACCTCATCGCCGACTACCAGGAGAGCCTGGATGCGATGGCCGACGCCATCCGCGGCGCCCGGCGCTACGTGCACGTCGAGTTCTACATCCTCCAGGCCGACGCCTCGACCGACAACTTCTTCCGCGCGCTCGAAGAGGTCAGCGAGCGGGGCGTCACCGTACGGGTGCTGCTGGATCACTGGGCCAACAGGGGGAAGCCGTTCTACCGGCGCACGCTGAAGCGCCTGGACGCGATGGGGGCGCAGTGGCACCTGATGCTCCCCGTGCAGCCGCTGCGCGGCAAGTATCAGCGCCCCGACCTGCGCAACCACCGCAAGCTCCTCGTCATCGACGGCGACATCGCCTTCATGGGCTCGCAGAACGTCACCGATTCGACGTACAACCTGCGCAAGAACATCCGTCGCGGGCTGCACTGGGTCGATCTCATGGTGCGTCTCGAGGGGCCCGTCGTCGGCAGCGTCAATGCCGTCTTCCTCTCCGACTGGTACAGCGAGACCGACGAGCTGCTGACGGAGGAGGTCGACGAGTTCGACCTGCGCCAGGCCACCGGTGATCTCGACTGCCAGATCGTGCCGAGCGGGCCCGGGTTCGAGTTCGAGAACAACCTGCGCCTGTTCCTCGGACTCATGTACGCGGCGAAGGAACGGATCATCCTGGTCAGCCCGTACTTCGTTCCGGACGAGTCGATCCTCAACGCCATCACGACCGCCTGTCACCGCGGTGTCGAAGTCGAGCTCTTCGTCTCCGAAGAGGGCGACCAGGCGATGGTCTACCACGCTCAGCGCAGCTACTACGAGGTGCTGCTGCGTGCGGGCGTGCGCATCTGGATGTACCGGAAGCCCTACATCCTGCACACCAAGGCCATGACCATCGACGACGAGGTCGCCGTCATCGGATCGAGCAACATGGACATGCGCTCGTTCGGTCTGAACATGGAGATCTCGATGCTCGTGCGCGGCGAGGAGTTCGTCGAGGAGATGCGGCAGGTCGAGGACCACTACCGCAATCTCAGCACCGAGCTGACCCTCGAGGAGTGGCTGCGCCAGCCCCTGCGCTCCACCGTGCTCGACAATCTCGCCCGTTTGACGTCGGCTCTGCAGTAGCGGCGATCGTGATCCGCCCGTTATCGGGCTTTCCGGTGATGCGCAGGCCGCTGCGACAGGATGAGAGACCGGAGGCCGCATCGCGGCCGCATCCGCACATCTCTGAGGGAGCCGTCATGCGCCGCACCACGACCCTGCTCACCATCACCGGCTCGTTGCTCATCGCCGCCGGGATGCTCACCGGATGCGCCGGCGAGTCCGCGCCCGGCGAGTCCGCCGTCGCCGACCTGCAGCTGGATGCGGGCTGGGTCGACAGTGGTCGGATGATCGCCGTCGTGACCGAGGGCAGCTCCACCTGCGTGCCGGTCGCCGAGACGCCCGCGTTCGCGGACGGAGTGATCACGGTGAGCTTGGACGATACGGCGGGCGACGCCGCGCGGCCGTGCACGAAGGACCTCGTGCCGCGCGTGACGCTCGTGGGCGTGCCGGAGGGCGTCGACCCCGCGCAGGCGACCCGCGTGGACGTGCGCTACGGCAACGCATCCGGCAGCGTCGAGCTGCCTGGGGTAGCGGGGCTCGCCGGTCCCGGCACGCAGACCGACTTCACGCCGAGCGCGGGCTGGCTGACCTCGGGCGACATCGCGCTCGTGACGTGGGGCTCCTCCTCCTGCGCCCCGGTCGCAGACGCGATCGAGAAGACGGCGGACGCCGAGATCACGGTCACCTTCCAGACTCCGCCCGCGGACCGCGCCTGCACGATGGACATGGCCCCGCGCGCGCTGCTCGGCTCTGCCGAGGGTGTGGCGCAGGGGCCCGGCGTCGAGCTCGTGCTCGTCGGCGACACGTTCGACAACACCCGCGTCCCCGTTCTCTGACCTCGCCGCCGCTCCGGGGCTCCGGGCGGCGGCTTCCGCTGCCGCCCTCCTCGGTGGTGCAGTCGGACGTCAGCTGCTTCGCCTGTCACAGATCGACGAGGTTGGCTCGATTTGTGACAGGTGAGTGGCTGGTCCGGATGCTCCCCTGTCACAGATAGATCACTTCGGTCCGATCTGGGACAGGCGAGTCTTGGGGGCTCGCGCATCGTGCGGCGCGGGGACGTTCCTCCACACGTGCTCGCTGCGGCGTGTCCGCGTGGGGATGGTCTGTCGTCGGCCCGGCGCGTATCCAGAGTGGAGCCGTGTCAGGAGGCCTCCCCCACGATCTCGGACCCGCATTTCGTGTGGGTGTCGCACGGAGACTCGGTGTTTCCGAGGCGACGCTACGTGCGCCCGATCTGCTGCGACCGTTCCACGGTGTTCGCGGGAAGGAGCGTGAGCTCCCCGCTCAGTGGCGCGGTGGCCTTCTCGGCGTCCGTGAGGCTCGTCACATCGGACGAGCCATGGACTTCGCGACTCAGATGGGCGCACACGAGTTCTTCACCCACGCGACGGCGGCGGTTCTCCTTGGGCTGCCGTTGCCGCCTCGCCTGGTTTGCGACGACGCGGTGCATGTGGGGGTGCTGGCTCCGCGGCGTCCTCCGCGGGGACGTGGTGTGGCCGGTCACCAGGCGGTCCCTGACCTCACCTCAGTAGTCCAGCATCGCGAGACCGGTCTGCATCTCACCGCACCGGCGACGACCTGGGCGATGCTGGCCGCATCCCTCCGCCATCCCTACGACGTGGTGGCCATCGGTGATGCCGTCTTGCGCGACTGGCGCCTCCAGCCCCTGGCGTCGTTTGCGGAGATGAGCCGAGCAGTGGATGCGGGACGGAGGGTCGGGGTGGCTCGTCTCCGGGAGGCGCTCCCACGTCTGCGTGCCAGATCGGGCTCGCGACCGGAGACGTGGCTCCGGCTCACGATCGTCGATGCGGGACTGCCCGAGCCTGATCTGAACTTCGACGTGTTCGTGGCAGGCGAGTACGTCGCGTGCGTCGACCTCGCGTATCCGCAGCGTCGCATCGCGTTCGAGTACGAGGGTGAGCACCACCTGCGTGACCCGCGTCAGTGGGCGTTGGACATCGAGCGTTATGAGCGTCTCGCCGCGGCCGGGTGGCTCGTTATCCGGGCAACGAAGCAGGACGTCTTCGAGCAGTCCGGTCGCTTTATCGCGCGCGCCCGTCGCGCGCTCGCGTCCCGATGGTGATGCCGCGCCGGGGAGGTCGTGCGCACCTGTCACAGATCGACGCCGAAGGTGCGATCTGTGACAGGTGAGCGGGTCAAAGCCTCGCTCCCCTGTCACAGATCTAGGCGTTCGCGTCGATCTGTGACAGGGGAAGGGGAGGGGTGACGGACCCCGGAGACGCCGGGCGGCGCGGGGGCGCGCGGGCGCCGGGGGCGGGATCAGTCCTGGCGGACGAGGAGGTCGCCGATCTCGCAGTCGAGGGCGCGGCAGATCGCCGACAGCGTCGAGTACCGGATGGCGCGGGCCCGGTCGTTCTTCAGCACCGAGAGGTTCACCACCGACACCCCCACCGTGCGCGACAGTTCCGCCAGGGTCATCCCACGCTCGATCAGCAGCTCATCGAGCCGGCAGTGGACGCCGCTCGGGCCGTCGTCCTCCGCGGGGCTCATACGAGGCCCTCGGTGTCGCGCTGCAGTCGGTCGCCGACCGTGAACACCGTGCTGGTCATCGCCACGATGAAGGCGGCGAGGATGACCGGCGGCAGATCGACGCTCATGACAGGGTTGTCGAAGGTGCCCTGTGAGATGTCGCGGAACGCGTCGTTCGCGACGATGTTGCCGAAGAACGGCACGCCGAACAGGCCCGCGAGACCGGACGCGCCCGCGGCGACGACGAGCACGGTGTTGCGCCCGTTGAACACGCGCCCCCGCATGACCGACAGCGTCACCAGCAGCAGGCACACGACGACCGCGGTGACGGATGCGGCGAGCACGAGTTGCTGGATGACGAGCGCGCCGGTGCCCGCGACCGAGAGCGCGCTCGGCGTGATCCACGCGCGCTCCAGCAGGATGTCGCGCATCGCCCCGTCGGGGCCGATGGGGGCGGCGACCGTCGTATCGGAGAACAGCGCCTCCACCGGGAGCGCCTTGCCGCTGAGCGCATCGACGATCCGCCCAATCGCGAAGAAGAGTGTGACGCCGACGACGGCGATCCCGGCGCCGACGAAGATCCACATCGCGGCGATGTCGCTGCCGCGCAGCACGCGGGACGGGATGGGGGTGGTCATGAGGTCCTCCCTGGCATATCGAATATCGTTGTTATCGAAAAACGATATGGCAAGACGGGTGGGACCGCAAGCGGCGGATGCGGTGCGCCCACGGCGAACACGGGCTTGCCGCATCCGTGCTCTGGTTAGCCTCGATGTACAGCGCGCCGGAGGGTGCGCCCGATGTTGGCGTCACCTGGCGCCGGAGGAGTAGCCGCGATGTTCGAGAGATTCACCGACCGAGCCCGTCGCGTGGTTGTGCTCGCCCAGGAAGAGGCGAAGATGCTCAACCACAACTACATCGGTACCGAGCACATCCTGCTCGGTCTCATCCATGAGGGCGAGGGCGTCGCCGCCAAGGCGCTTGAGAGCCTGGGTATCTCGCTCGACGCCGTGCGTGAGCAGGTCCAGGACATCATCGGCCAGGGGCAGCAGCAGCCGACCGGTCACATCCCCTTCACGCCGCGCGCGAAGAAGGTGCTGGAGCTGAGCCTTCGCGAGGCGCTGCAGCTGGGCCACAACTACATCGGTACCGAGCACATCCTGCTCGGCCTGATCCGCGAGGGCGAGGGTGTCGCAGCCCAGGTGCTCGTCAAGCTCGGCGCCGACCTCAACAAGGTGCGCCAGCAGGTCATCCAGCTGCTGAGCGGCTACCAGGGCAAGGAGCCCGCGGGCGTCGCCACCGGCGCCGGCGAGCAGGCCACGACCGGTGCGCAGGGCGGCTCGGCCGTGCTCGACCAGTTCGGCCGCAACCTCACCCAGGCCGCGCGCGACAACAAGCTCGACCCGGTCATCGGGCGCGAGAAGGAGATCGAGCGCGTGATGCAGATCCTCTCGCGCCGCTCCAAGAACAACCCGGTCCTCATCGGCGAGCCCGGCGTGGGCAAGACCGCCGTCGTCGAGGGCCTCGCTCAGGCGATCGTGAAGGGCGACGTGCCCGAGACGCTGAAGGACAAGCAGGTCTACTCGCTCGACCTCGGCTCGCTCATCGCCGGCTCCCGCTACCGCGGCGACTTCGAGGAGCGCCTGAAGAAGGTCACGAAGGAGATCCGCACGCGCGGCGACATCATCGTCTTCATCGACGAGATCCACACTCTCGTGGGTGCGGGAGCCGCCGAGGGTGCGATCGACGCCGCCTCCATCCTCAAGCCGCTGCTCGCGCGCGGTGAACTGCAGACGATCGGTGCGACGACCCTCGACGAGTACCGCAAGCACTTCGAGAAGGATGCGGCCCTCGAGCGCCGCTTCCAGCCGATCCAGGTCGCGGAGCCGAGCCTGCCCCACGCGATCAACATCCTGAAGGGCCTGCGCGACCGCTACGAGGCGCACCACAAGGTGCAGATCACGGACGGCGCGATCGTCGCCGCCGCGAACCTCGCCGACCGGTACATCTCGGACCGCTTCCTGCCCGACAAGGCGATCGACCTGATCGACGAGGCCGGCGCACGCCTGCGCCTGTCGATCCTCTCGAGCCCGCCGGAGCTGCGCGAGTTCGACGAGAAGATCGCCAAGGTGCGCGAGCAGAAGGAAGCCGCATCCGAGGAGCAGGACTTCGAGAAGGCCGCATCCCTGCGTGACGAGGAGAAGTCGCTGCTGGCTGAGCGTCTGCGCCTCGAGAAGCAGTGGAAGAACGGCGACGTCGCGACCACTGCTGTCGTCGACGAGGGTCTGATCGCCGAGGTGCTGGCCCAGGCCACGGGCATCCCGGTGTTCAAGCTGACCGAGGAGGAGACCAGCCGTCTCGTCTTCATGGAGAAGGCGCTGCACCAGCGCGTCATCGGCCAGGAAGAGGCGATCGCCGCCCTCAGCCGCACGATCCGTCGTCAGCGCGCCGGCCTCAAGGACCCGAAGCGCCCCAGCGGCTCGTTCATCTTCGCCGGCCCCACGGGGGTCGGAAAGACCGAGCTGGCCAAGGCGCTCGCGGAGTTCCTGTTCGACGACGAGGGTGCGCTGATCTCGCTCGACATGAGCGAGTTCGGTGAGAAGCACACCGTGTCGCGGCTGTTCGGTGCCCCTCCCGGGTTCGTCGGCTTCGAAGAGGGCGGTCAGCTCACCGAGAAGGTGCGCCGCAAGCCGTTCTCCGTGGTGCTGTTCGACGAGATCGAGAAGGCGCACCCCGACATCTTCAACTCGCTGCTGCAGATCCTCGAAGAGGGTCGCCTGACCGACGGTCAGGGCCGCGTCGTCGACTTCAAGAACACGGTGATCATCATGACCACCAACCTCGGTTCGCAGGCCATCGCCGGCGGTCCGGTCGGGTTCCAGGTCGAGGGCAACGCGCAGACCACGTACGAGCGGATGAAGGGCAAGGTCGACGAGGAGCTGAAGCGTCACTTCAAGCCCGAGTTCCTCAACCGCGTCGACGACGTCATCGTCTTCCCGCAGCTGAACAAGACGGAACTGCGCCAGATCGTGGGTCTGTTCACCAAGCGTCTCGCCGAGCGTCTGCTCGACCGCGACCTGACGGTGGAGCTGTCGGATGCGGCCAAGGACCGCCTCATCGAGATCGGGTTCGACCCGACGCTCGGTGCGCGCCCGCTGCGCCGTGCGATGCAGCGCGAGGTCGAGGACCAGCTCAGCGAGAAGATCCTCCACGGCGAGCTGAACGCGGGCGACCACGTGAAGGTCGACGCCGAAGGCGGCCGGTTCACGTTCGACATCGCCCCCCGCGGCGAGAAGGTCGCACTGGGCGCCAGTGTCGCCGGTGAGATCTCGGCCACGCCGGACATCGTCGCCGGAAGCTGACACCCCACGCACGAAGGGCCGGATGCACACCGCATCCGGCCCTTCGGCGTACCTGCCGCATCCCGGCGTAGGGTTGCACCGTGAGCGAGTTCACCGTGCGGCCGGCGCGGACGGCAGATGTGCGTGCGATCCACCGGATGCTGGAGCCGTACGTGCAGCGCCGCATCCTGCTCGGCAAGGACATCGTGGTGCTCTACGAGGCGGTTCAGCAGTTCCTGGTCGCGGAGGATGCGAACGGCGAGCTCATCGGATGCGGCGCCCTCCACGTGATGTGGGACGACCTGGGCGAGATCCGCACGCTGATCGTGGACGACGCGTGGCTGCACCGCGGCGTCGGGCGGGCGCTCGTGGAGGGCCTCGAGGAACAGGCGCGCACGCTCGGGCTCTCGCGACTGTTCTGCCTCACGTTCGAGGTCGACTTCTTCACGCGGCGCGGCTTCGCGCCGATCGGGGAGCACGTCGTCGACCCGGACGTCTACTCGCAGCTGGTGCGCAGCCCCGACGAGGGCATCGCCGAGTTCCTCGACCTCGCGCACGTGAAGCCCAACACCCTCGGCAACACGAGGATGCTCAAGGAGCTCTGAGGTTCGTGCGCGGAGAGCCGTCGAGGCGGCGCGTCGGGTGCGACGTAGCCTGGATGCGTGAGCTCTCCCACCCCGCGTCGTCGCCCGTCGAAGGCCGTGTACCGTCGTCGCCGCCTCGTCGCGCTGATCGGCCTGCTCGCGGTCATCGGCCTGGTGTGGCTGTTCATCGCTCAGCCGTGGAACTCCGCCGCCGCGCCCGCCCCGGCCGCATCCACCCCTGTCGCAACGCCGGACTCCTCGGCGCCGGCGGCGACCGACGCTCCCGCGACCGACGCTCCCGCCGACGAGGCGACGGCCAGCGGTGAGGCGACGGATGCGGGCATCCCCACCTGTACCAAGGACGACGTGCGTGTGGAGGCTCTGACCAACCAGTCGACCTACGCGGCGGACGAGAACCCCCAGCTGTCGATCCGGCTCACGAACACCTCGGCCGCGGACTGCACGATCAACGTCGGCACGACGAGCCAGACCTTCACAGTCACCTCCGGCGAGGACACGTGGTGGCGTTCGACGGACTGCCAGAGCGAGCCGAGCGACATGGTCGTGACCCTGACCGCGGGTCAGGAGGTCACGAGCGCGACGCCCATCACGTGGGACCGCACGCGCTCCGCCGTCGACACCTGCCAGAACACGAACCGGCCCAAGGCGCCGGGCGGCGGTGCGTCGTACCACCTGGCGGTGTCGATCGGCGGCATCCCGTCCGCACAGTCGGCGCAGTTCCTGTTGAACTAGCCGCCCAGGCCGAACGTCTCGGCCGCGAGGTTGGCGACCGAGATGCTCGTGGCCGTGCGGCCGATCAGGCGCGGGCCGGGCTTCGGCCCCGGGACCGTATGGCCGCCGCCGTGCACGGTGACGAACGTGACGCTCGGGTGGCCCGCCTCCTGCCAGTCGGCGCGCTCGACGCGCGTGCCGTCGGGGTGGGTTGCTGCATCCGCTCGCGAGGTCGGGGGCGACGTGATGCCGTTGCGGCGGGCGAAGTATGCGGCGGTGTCGGGCGCGGAGAGCGAGGATCCACCGACGCGGAACACGAGCTGCGCCCATCGCCGCATCCGCCCGCCGGCATACGGCACCACGGGATCCGCGGTGCCGTGCACGAGCAGAACCGGCACCGGATGCGGCGCGGGCATGTCCTGGGGCAGCAGGAAGCTGTCGGGCTCGGGGAGCGTCGCGGCGACGACAGCGCCGCCGGCGAGCGGCGAGGCTTCCTCGTGGAGCAGGCGCATGACCATCTGACCGCCGTTGGAGTACCCGATCGCGTACACGCGGTTCTCGTCGATGCCGTGCGTCTCGCCCAGCCGCGCGATCACGGCACGCGTGAAGGCGACATCGTCGATCCTGGCGAGCCGTGCGGGGAACCGGCTCTCGCGGCGGGCGTCGTTCCAGTTGCCGCGGTAGCCGTCGAGATACGCCACGAGCGCGCCCTCGTCGGTGAGCGCGTCGTACGCGCCTCCCGTGAACGCGCGATGGATCTCGCCCGACTGCCGCGACCCGTGGAAGACGAGGATCAGGGCCTGCCCCTGCCTCCGTGGGCCGACGACGGTGAAGGTCCGCATCCGGCCGTCGACCTCGATGTGCTCCGTCATGACCTCCGCCTCTCCGACCCGGTTCCGAGGGTCGTTCGCGACGATATGCTTTGACATCGTGTCAAGGTCAAATCGGGGGGCGGGAAGATGATCATCGGCGAGCTGAGCGATCGCAGCGGCGTCAGCGCGCGCTCGATCCGGCACTACGAGAAGCTCGGCCTCATCACGCCGGAGCGCGGCGACAACGGCTACCGGCACTACTCGGAGAGGGCGGTGCCGATGGTGGCGACGATCCACGCCATGTTCGAGCTCGGGTTCACGCGCGACGACGTTCGAGCCGTCCTGCCCTGTGCGACGGGCGAGAAGTCGCACGGCGACGCGGAACTGCTCCGCCGGGTGGCCGAGATGCGGGAGCGGGTGGCGGGCCGCATCCGCACGCTCAACGAGACGGAGCAGGCGCTTGCCGGCTTCCTCGCCGTCAACAGGGAGCGCTGAGACTCAGGGCCTCATGCCGCGCTTGCCGGCGGTGAAGGCCACCACCAGCCCCCATCCGCTGAGGGCGCCGGCGATCCAGGTGATGTAGTGAAGCCACGACGGGGCGCCGTTGAGGTCCCAGATCACGAAGAGGGTCGCCAGGATGAGGCCGATGGCAGCGGCGATGATGCCGATGATGCGATCGCGGTTCATGCGCTCACGGTAGCGGCGCCGCCGGCGCCCGTTGCAGGAATGCGTCGATCTCGTCTTCGTGGTAGAGCACGAAGCCGTGACGCTCATACAGCCGCCGCGCGGGCGACCCCTGCAGCACGTTGAGCCGGAACGCTGTGTCGCCGGTGTGCTCTTCGAGCACGAGCGCGAGCACCTGTGATCCGATCCCGCGGCCCTGGTAGGCCGTGGCGAGATAGAAATGCTCGACCCAGACCCCGTCGGATGCGGGCCGCACCGCGATGCTGCCCGCATCCTGGTCGTCCACGACGATCACGCGGGTGAAGGCGGGGTCGAACGCCCGCAGGAAGCGCTGGCGCACGTAGACCGGGTCGTACCGATCGAGCCGTTCGAGATCGGGCCGCATGACCTCCGCGCGGAGCTCCGCGATCCACGCCGCGTCGTCGGGGGTGCTCGCGCGCAGACTCCAGCTCATCCGTCCATTCTCCCGCGCCGGAGGGTGTGAGATGGAGGGATGAACCCTGCCGTGGTCCGCATCGCCGCTGCCGGCGATGCCGCGGCGGTGTCCGGACTCCTGCACGCGTACCACGAGCGCACCGAGGCGGAGAAGGTTGCGCACGGTCTGCAGGAGTTCGGACCGCTGGCTTCCGCCTACGCCGCCGAGATCGATGCCCCGGCCTTTCCGGGCTCGGATGTGCTGCTCGCCGAGGCCGACAACCGCGTCATCGGGATGGTGGTCCTGCGTGTGCACGGATCGGATGCGGAGATCAAGCGGCTCTGGGTCGACCCCGCCGCGCGCGGGGTCGGAGCGGGCAGCGCGCTCATCGCCGAGGCGGCACGACGCGCGACGGCGGCCGGGGCCGCATCCCTCCGCCTCTCGGTCTGGGACTGGCGGCACGATGCGCTCGGGCTGTACCGGAGCCGCGGCTTCGTCGAGGTTGCGTCATGGGAGATGCGGGAGCGTCTCGTGTGCCTGCGGATGCCGCTTCGCTGACGACGCGGCGGATACGCTGGGAGGATGGCCGGTAAGCAGAAGCGCGGGAAGAAGCAGCAGCCTCCGCTGGAGTTCCGCAACACCGCGCTGACCGATGCGCTGCAGACGCAGGACATGGCGGCGGTGGCGTTCGCGCTGCGGCACGGCCCTACGGTCGTCCCGCTCATGCGTACCGGCGAGAGCGACAACCCGCTGGACGCCGGTGAGGTGTGGACCTACCGGGACCCCAACACCGGGCAGGTGGCGCTGCTGCTGTTCAGCGATGCCGCGCACAAGCCCGAGACGTTGCCGCCCACGGTCGGGTTGCAGGGGCCGGACTGGCTCCGCAGCTTCCTCAGCGCTCACCGCGAGGAGATCACGACCGTGTTCTTCGACATCGCGGGCCCGCATCCGCTGCAGGCGACTCCCGCCGACCTGCTCGCCGCCCTCGAGGTCTGAGCCGGCGGGGCCTTCGCGCGTCCCCGGGCGCGGTGGGGTCCTGGCCACGCGAGCGCCGCACCGATTCGCGGCCCACGCGAGCGCCACACCGGCTCCTGGCCCCGATGAGCGCCACACTTCTGCGCAGATGCGCCAGTGAGCCTCTGTAGCGGATGCGGAGAAGTGTGGCAGTTGCGCAACTGCGACGCAGTTCGGGGGAAGGGAAGGGGGTGCCGGCGGAGGGGCGGGCGTGATCAGCGGGCGGAGGCGGCGGGGGGTGGGGATGTGCACCCGGCCGAGGGCGGAGAGCAGGTCCTTCGCGCCGGAGTCGATGACCGTCGTGTAGCCGAGACGGCCGGCCTCGGTGCGGCGCTGGGAGAGCTGCGCCACAGGACGCACCTCGCCGGTGAGGCTCAGCTCGCCGATCGCGGCGACCTGGTGCCCCACGGGGCGATCGGTCGCGGCGCTGGCGATGGCGAGGGCGATCGCCAGGTCGGTGGCGGGCTCGGTGATCTTCAACCCGCCGACCGTCGACACGTAGATGTCGCGCTCGCCGACCCGCAGCCCGGTGCGGCGCTCCAGCACGGCGAGGATCATCGCTACGCGTGACGATTCGACGCCGTTCACGACACGGCGCGGGTTGGGTCCGGATGCGGCCACGACGAGCGCCTGGATCTCGACCGGCAGTGCGCGGCGCCCCTCGAGCGCGACCGTGACGCACGTGCCGCTGACCGGAGCGCCCTTGCTGAGGAACAGGCCCGAGGGGTCCGGGACCTCGCTGATGCCGTCTCCGGTCATCTCGAAGCAGCCGACCTCGTCGGTGGGACCGAAGCGGTTCTTGAGCGCGCGGACGAAGCGCAGCGACGTCTGCCGGTCGCCCTCGAAGTGGCAGACCACGTCGACGAGGTGCTCGAGCAGGCGGGGGCCGGCGATCGAGCCGTCTTTGGTCACGTGCCCGACGATGAGCACCGGCAGCGCGCGCTCCTTCGCGACGCGGATGAGGGTCGCCGCGACCTCGCGCACCTGGCTGGGGTGTCCGGCGAGACCCTCGCTGAGCGAGGAGGACACCGTCTGCACGCTGTCGACGATGAGCAACGACGGCTGGACGTCGTCGATGTGGCCGATGAGGGTGGCCAGGTCGGTCTCGCTCGCGAGGTACAGCTCGTCGTGCAGCGCGCCGGTGCGCTCGGCGCGCAGGCGCACCTGCGCGGTCGATTCCTCCGCGCTCACGTAGAGCACGCGGTGGCCGTCGCGTGCCGCGCGGGCGGCGACTTCGAGCAGCAGGGTCGACTTGCCGACGCCGGGCTCTCCGGAGAGGAGGATCGCCGCGCCCGGGACGATGCCGCCGCCCAGCACCCGGTCGAACTCGGCCACGCCGCTCGCACGTCGCGGCGACTCCGCGGTCGTGAGCTCGGTGATCGGCCGGGCCGCGCGTGCGGCGGTGGGGCTCACCGGCGTGAGCGAGCGCATCACACCCGTCGGCTGCGCCGCCTCGACGACGGTTCCCCACTGCTGGCACTCGCCGCAGCGGCCCGCCCACTTCGCCGTCGTCCACCCGCATTCGGTGCAGCGGAAGGGCGCAGGGGCGGGGCGACGGGTGGCCATGGTCTCAGGCTACGCGGCGCCGGGGACATCCCCGGGCGGGGCCGGTTCAGTCGGCTGCGGAGACGGAGACGAAGTCGCCCGGCTTGGTGCCGCCGGTCGGCGAGAAGAGGATGCGCTGGATGTTGCCCGCATCCGCCGGGTCGAACAGCAGCGGTCTGCGCGAGCCGGTCGTCGGGAACTGCTTCGTCGGCACCGCGATCATGGACTTCACCCAGCGGCTCGTGCCCTCGGTGTCTTCGAAACGCAGTGTGACCTGCGCCATCATCCGCGACGAGCTCGGCTCGGGAAGAGGGGCGTCGGTGATCTCCGCCTCGACCTTCGCGCCGCTGCGGAGCAACTGCGTGGCGAGCTCGTTGTTGAGGCGACGGCGCTTCTGGGCGCCCAGGCGGCCGAGCAGCGTGAGCAGGGTCAGGACCGCGAAGACACCTGGCAGCCACCACTGGGCGGCGTACATGATCCACGCGCCCGCATCCCAGCTCTCGTTCTGCCCGAAGGTCGGGTCGACGGCGATGCCGACCGCGTCCGGGGCGGTCCACAGGGTGGTGGCGTACCAGGAGCCGAGGGTGAGACCGGCCAGCACGATGGGCAGAGGGCCCAGGAACGCGTAGCCGTCGGTGCGCCCGGAGTAGCGGTGATTCCAGGTGCTGTAGCCGCCGACCACGATGATCGTGGCGACGATGCCGATCGGCAGCGACCAGCTGCGCAGCCAGATCGGGATGGCGGTGTCCCACGTGCTGAAGACGCTGTTGAGGCTCATCACGCGGAACTGATCGACGAAGCCGCCGATGCCGAAGCCGATGACGGCCGTCGTCGCCAGCGACGCGACGCCGAACAGGAGCGTCGCGATCAGAGCGGTCGTGCTCCCCCGGTGCTTCTCATTGCGACGGGCTTCCTTCTCGCGGGGATCGATGAGGCTCATCATTCCAGCGTATCCACCGCCGCGCCCGCGACCGCACGACGGGACACGGAGCAAAAAGGATGCGTGGCGACGGCCACCGGAAACGTCGAGGAGGGGGGTCCTCGGCGTGCCTCGGGCGGGTCATCGCCGCCACGCACCCCGACCCGGGCACCGCTTCGCCGAGCGAAGGCGGCACCCGGGGGTCTCACCCGCTCAGCACCCAGCCTCCGACGAGCTCGGAGCTGAACGGAACGGAGTAGGCCATGAGCGCGCCCGCCTGCGCGTCGCGGAAGATGCGCTGGATGGGGGAGGAGACGAGGAACCCGCCGCCCCCGCCGATACGGACAGCGAGGGCCGCCGTCCGCTTGGCGACCTCGTTGGCCAGCATCTTCGTCTCGGTCGCCGCGGGCATCGCCTCGGGCGAGCGCTGGTCGGCGAGCCACGCCGTGCGCTCGGCCATGAGTGTGGCCGCGGTCAGCTCCGCCCACGCCATGCCCGTCTCCTGGCGGACCCAGGTCGCGTCGGCGAGACTCGTGCCGCCGCGCACCTTGCCGGCGGTCACAGCGATCGCGTCGATCGCGGATGCGGCGATGCCCAGCGAGAGGAACGCGAAGCCGACCGTGATGAGGTTCGCATACTCGGGGGCCGGCGGACCGGTCAGTCGCGAGCGCAGCAGGGGCGTGCCGTCGAAGACGATCGTGCGGCTGCGCGTCGCCCGCATCCCCATCGTCTCCTCGATCGCCGGGAACGAGACGGTGTCGTCGACGGTGACGCCGAAGAAGGCGGGCGCCCCGTCGATCCGGGCGTTGAGGAACAGATGATCGGCCGCCTCGGAGCCCGAGACGAACAGCTTGCGGCCGGTGAGCGACCAGTCCTGGCCCACCGCATCCGCGTCCTGCTGGGACGCCAGGAAGTGATTGCCCCCGGCAGGCTCGCTCAGGGCGTTCGCGAACCGCTTGCCGGCCTTCAGCTCTGCGGCGAAGAAGGCGGCCTGTTCGTCGGAGGAGAGAGTCACGAGGGCGTGCGCCGCTCCGAGGTGCATGAGCCACACGGTGGCCACGGCCGGGTGGGCCGCGGCGAGCGTCTGCACGACGGCGCCGAGCGTGGCGTACGACAGCGCCTCGCCGCCGTGCTCGCGCGGCAGGAACGCGACATCCAGCCCCGAGGCCGCAAGGGCGCGCAGGTGCTCGATCGGCAGACGCGCCTCGGCGTCGTCGGCGGCGACGGTCGCGGCGAAGCCGGCGGCGAGCTCGCGGGCGGTGTCGACCCAGTGCTGCTCGTCGGCGGGAGGGGTGACGGGGGACGGGCGGGTGAGCATGGACGGGTCCTTTCGGGTCAGGACAGGCGAAGGTGGGACAGCTGACGGCGCAGTTGGGCGCGGGAGGTGAGCACGAGCACGACGAGGGTGACAAGGTACGGCAGCGCCGTGTAGAGCTCGCTGGGAAGCTGGATGCTGGTCGACTGCGAGAGCAACGAGAAGCTCTGGAGGAAGCCGAACAGCAGGGCGCCCAGCGCGATGCCGATCGGGTTCATCCGGCCCATGATGACGATCGCGAGCACGATGTAGCCGCGTCCCGCCGTCATGTTGGGCGTGAACGAGCCGATCGCCCCGACGGCGATCACGGCGCCGGCGAGGCCGGCCGTCGCGCCGCCGATGAGCAGCGCCCGCGCCCCGACGCTGCGCGGGCGTACGCCGCGCAGCGCCGCGGATGCGGGGTCGGAGCCGGTGGCGCGCACCTGCAGACCGAAGCGGGTGAAGCGCATCACGAGCCAGGCCGCAGCCAGCAGCACGAGCGTCGCGTACACGAGGGGGCTCTGTCCGAACAATGCCGGTCCGATGAGCGGGATGTCGGTGAGCAGGCCCAGATCGATCGACGAGATCGTCGGAACGCTCACGTTCGTACGGCCGGCGGGGATCCAGAGCTGGAACAGGTAGGTCGACAGCCCGAGGCCCAGCATGGTGATCGCGAGGCCGACGACGATCTCGTTCGCCTTGAGCGTGTAGACCAGCACGTTCATGAGCAGCGCGAGGGCGATGCCGACGACCGCGCCGGCGACGAGGCCGAGCCAGGGGCCGAACGAGCTGCCGACGTAGATAGCGGTGAACGCGCCGAGGATCATCATGCCCTCGATGCCGAGGTTGAGTCGTCCCGCGCGTTCGACGAAGCCCTCGCCGATCCCCGCGATCACGAGGGGTGCGGCCAGGGCGATGGCGCCGGCGAGGATCGACGCCCAGAGTGCGATGGTCATCGGGTGCCCTCCTCGGCAGCGGGTCCCGGCCTCGACGACCGGTTCACCGGATGCGGCCGCCGCATCCGTGATCTCCTCGGCGGAGAACGCGCCGTCGTCGGGTGCCGGAGCCGGCCCCGGATGCGCGGGGGCGACGAGCCCGGGCCGCGACGCGGCGATCACCGCGACGCCCAGCAGCAGCACGCCCTTGATGACCTCCGCGATGGATGACGGGATCGTTCCGGTCGCCGACTGCATCCCGACCGCGCCGACAGTGAGGGCGGAGAAGAAGACCGCCGCGACGGCGATGCCGGCGGGAAGCAGGCCGCCGAGCAGGGCCACGGCGAGCCCGGAGAACCCGACGCCGCCCGAGACCGAGCCGAGCAGACGCTCGTTGACGCCCGCGATCTGCAGCCATCCGACGACGCCGGCACCGGCGCCGGAGACCAGCATGGTGCCGTAGAGGGTCCGCTGCCGTGTCGCGCCCAGGCGCAGCGCGAGTGCGGGGCGCTCGGCGAAGACGGCGACGCGGGTCGCCTGCCGCGAGCGACGCCACCACTCGAACAGCACCACGGCCACCACGACGAGCAGGATGCCGACGTGCGCGCGGGTGCCGGGGATGAGAGCGGGAAGGGCCGCCGCGTCGGGCAGACGCTCGCTCTGCGGTGTCGCCGTCGCCTCGCCGCTGGCGAGCCACGTGCGCAGCGTCCAGCCGAGGAAGCCGGTGGCGACGTAGTTCAGGAGGAGGGTGGAGAGGATGACGTTGACCCGCCAGCGCACGGCGAGCCAGGCCGGCACCAGCGCGAAGGCCGCTCCGCCGACGGCGCCCGCGACGAACCCGACCAGCGCGTAGACGGCGGCGGGCGCCGCATCCGACGTCGCGTCGCGCACCCAGAGGATGGCGGCGGTCGCGAAGATCGCGCCCATCGTGACCTGGCCCTCGGCGCCGACCGAGAACACGCCCGCCCGGAGCGCGGGGATCAGCGTCAGCGCGACGATCGCCACGGGAGCCGCCCCCACGAGCAACTCGCCCACGCGGTACGGCGAGCTCGAGACCCCCTCCACCAGCCCGCGCAGGCCCGTGAGCGGGTCGGCGCCGGCGAAGAGGATCAGTGCGACCGCCACCAGCACGACCGCGGCGACCACGCCGCCGGTGAGGGCGACGGACCGCATCCGGGAGGAACGGATCACGCGTGCTCCTCGGGGTCGTGGCCGCAGGCGTCGACGGGGCCCGGCAGGAGAACGTCGACGAACTGCTGCGTGGCCGCGTCGATCAGGCCGAGTTCGGTCAGCCCGAGGTCGGGGACCACATAGAGTCCCACGAAGGACAGGATGATGTACGGCGAAGGGATCGTGCAGCCCAGCTCGTGGGTCGCGGCGTGCCCGGCCGCGAGAGCCGCGGCGGTCTCCTCGAACGGGGCGTCGCTCATCATCCCGCCCACCGGCAGCGCGACGCGGGCGAGGACCTCGCCGTCGGCGACCGTCACGAACCCGCCGCCCATGCGGCCCAGTTCCGCCACGGCGAGACGCATGTCGTCGTCATCCGCGCCGACCACCGCGATGTTCATGTTCGGGCAGTTCATCGTGATCGCGATCGCGCCGCGGCCGAGGCCGAAGCCCTTCACGAACCCGTGACCGGCCAGCGCCTCGCCGTGGTGACGGTCGACGACCGCGATCTTGAGCACGTCCTCGGAGGGGTCGGACACGACTTGACCGTCCACGACCGGCAGGGATGCGGTGAACTCCCGCTTGAAGTAGCCGTTGTACATCTCCATCGCGCGCACGCGCACACGTGTGGCGCCCTCGGGGGCTGCGACGACCAGCAGATCGGCCGGCAGCTCCTCCGGCAGGTGAACGGTGCCGCGGGCCCAGTCCGGCAGCACGTCGGTGTTCTCGAAGAGGGCGACGCCGTCCCTGGCGACGAGGCTTCCGGCGACGACCACGGCCTCCGGCCGCACCTCGGCCAGGTCGCGGATGATCTGGAGGTCCGCGAGGCGGGAGGGGGCGAGCAGACCCAGCACCTGGTCGAGCCGGTAGTAGTGCGCGGGCTGGGTGGTGGCCATGCGGTAGGCGAGCTGCGGATCGACGCCGAAGCGGATGGCCTGGCGCACATGGTGGTCGATGTGACCCTGCGTGTGCAGGTCGAGTGCGTGCTTGTCGTCGGCGCAGAAGCTCAGATGGCGCAGCGCCGGCTCGATCGCGTCGAGATCGGCGAACAGGGGGACAGTATTGTCGGCCAGCGACGATCCCATCACGGTGATCATCGCGCCCAGACGCGTGCGCTCCAGCACCTCGTCGACGGTCGAGGCGTTGTGGTCGTCGCTGATGCCCGCCGCCAGGTAGCCCCAGAGCGACTCGTGGGTCTGCGCCGCCGTATGGCCGGTGAGGCGGCGACCCGCAACGAGCGCCTCGCGGAAACGACCGGTGGAGAGCTCGCCGTAGTCGAACGGGTTGGACTCGCCGAGGGTTGCCGTGTTGTCGTGGTGCAGGCGGGCGCGCACGACCTCCTCCTCGATGACCGCGCCGCCGCGCTCCAGCGCGAAGGAGGTGGGGGTGGTCGGCGAGACCTGCTGGAACACGTGCAGCGGCGTCGTCGTGGACAGCGCGAGGTCCATTCCCCGCGCGCCCCAGACGTTCGCCGCGCCGTTCGGGTCGGTGAGCACGGTCGTCGTGCCGCGGGCGACCGAGAGCCGCGCGAGCTCGCCCGGCGTCAGGTTCGTGTACTCCACGTGCAGGTGGGTGTCGATGAAGCCCGGCACCACGTGGCATCCGCGAGCGTCGATCTCCGCGCCCGCCGTCGGGACGTGATCCCATGGCGTCAGCGTCGCGATGTGCCGCCCCGCGATGAGCACGTCGCGCTCGAGCCACTCCTCGGTGCCGGGCGACTGCACGAGGCCGCCGCGCACGACCAGGTCGGGCGCCGC
Source organism: Microbacterium sp. SORGH_AS_0428 (assembly GCF_031453615.1). NCBI lineage: Bacteria > Bacillati > Actinomycetota > Actinomycetes > Micrococcales > Microbacteriaceae > Microbacterium > Microbacterium sp. SORGH_AS_0428. Next base: position 2,207,884 of record NZ_JAVIZT010000001.1, read on the forward strand.
GTGCCCCGCTGCGACGGCGCGCAGGTGCACGAGTTCCTCGGTCGTCGGCAGCAGGTCGGTGAAGTCGGTCATGAGGTCTCCTCTGCGGGGTCGAGTCCTGCCATCGCCGCGCCGATGCGGGCCGTCGTCGCTCTCGCCGCGGGCAGGTCGGCGACGATGCGTCCGTCGAAGACGACGACGATGCGGTCGGCGAGACCGCGGATCTCGTCGAGGTCGTGCGAGGCGACGGCGACGGCCGCCCCCGCCTCCGCCGCCTGGACGAGGCGGTCGCGGATGGCCTGGGCCGCCCGCAGATCCAGTCCCTGGGTCGGCCCGTACGCGAGCACCACGCGCGGTGCGCCGCCGGGCCAGCTGCGACCGAGCTCGCGCGCCGCCAGCAGCTTCTGCTGGTTGCCGCCGGAGAGCCCCCCCGCGGCGAGGGTCGACACGGCGGGACGCACATCGAACGCGGTGAGGCGCTCGTCGGCCGAGGCACGCGCAGCGCCGCGGGCGCGGCGGTCGGAGCGCACGCCGCTGGCCGCCTCGTAGAGTCCCAGCGTGTCGCCGAGCGAGAGCGCAGGAACGAGCGCGTCGCTGCGCTCCTCGGGGATCCACGCGACGCCCCCGCGGAGCAGCTCGACGGCGGAGGGCGCCGTGCGGTGTTCGAAGACGAGGGACCCGGATGCGGGTGCCCGCAGCCCCGCCAGCACGTCGATGAGTGTGTTCTGGCCGCTTCCGGCGACGCCCGCGATGCCGACGATCTCTCCGGCGCGCAGCTCGAGCGACACGTCCGTCAGGGCCGCATCGGTGTCGGACGAGGCATGGACGTTGTGCACGGCGAGCACCGTCTCGCCCGGGACGCGGGGCGCCCGAACGGCGGGTTCTTCGAGGTCGCCGACCATGAGCCTGGCGACCTCGGCGGCGGAGAGACCGCGCGCAGGGCCGTGGTGCACGCGGCGTCCGTGCGACAGGACGGTCACGTCGTCGGCGACCGCACGCACTTCCTCGAGGCGGTGCGTGATGAGCACGATCGCCGTGCCCAGGCCGCAGAGCGTACGCAGGTGTTCGAACAGGCCCCCTACTTCGCGGGGGCCGAGACTGGCGGTGGGCTCGTCCAGGATGAGGGTCGTCGCCCCCTCGGCGAGAGCGACGACGATCTCGCCGAGCTGGCGGTGCGCCTGGCTCAGCCGTGCGGTGGGAACGTCGAGCTCGACGCTCACTCCGGCGCGCTCGAGGGTGTCCGCCAGGGCCGCGCGCGCGGCGCCGCGGCGGGCGATGCGCGCCGAGCCCACGAGCAGCAGGTTCTCCACGAGGCTCAGCTCGCCCACCAGGCTCAACTGCTGCGGGACCATGTTCACGCCGCTCCCCTTGCCGGCCGCGCGGTCGCGGGGCGCGTAGGAGGTTCCGTCGAGCGTCATCGTGCCCGCATCCGCCGACTCGATGCCGGCGAGGATCTTCGCCAGCGTCGACTTGCCCGCGCCGTTCTCCCCGACGAGGGCGTGCACGGTGCCGGCGCGCACGGCGAAATCGACGGCGTCCAGGGCGTGGACGGCGCCGAAGCTCTTGGAGACCGACCGGGCGACCAGCGCCCGGTCGGTCTCAGGGGTGGGGGTGGTCATCAGGAGATGGTGACACTTCCGTCTTTGAGGCCTGCGATGAGCTCTTCGACCTTCGATGCGACGTCGGACGGCACGGCACCGTCGACGCTGTTGATGTCCTGGTAGACCAGGCCGCCGTTCTCGAGCGTCGAGGTGACGCCCTTGCCGCCGAACTTCTTGTCCGCGACCTCTTCGACCCACGCCTTGACGATCGGGTACATGTCGAGATCGACCGTGGACACGTTGGTCTTGAGCGCCTCGGCGCCGGCGGCGGGGGAGACGCCCACGGAGAGGACGCCCGCCTTCGAGGCCGCAGCGCCGACACCGGCGGCGATGCCGTCACCGGTCGTGTAGACGAGCTTCGCGCCCTGACCGATGAGGCCGGTGGTCGCGGATGCCGCGGCCTCCGCGTCGTCGAAGCTTCCCGCGTAGACGACCGGGAGCAGCTCGGCCGACGGGTTGGCCGCGAGCGCGCCCTGCTGGAAGAACGAGTCCGTCGCCTTCACGAAGTCCAGCTCCAGGCTCTCGACGCGTCCGATCGGCGATGCCTGGGTGAGGCCCGCGATGTAGCCGGAGAGGTAGCCCACCTCGGGCGTGCTGTAGGTCCAGGTCTCGACGTTGTCGGTGTACTTGTCGAGGATGTCGGCGCCGCCCGATGCGGTGAAGTGGGTGTCCGGGAAGTCCTTGGCGACGGAGAAGATCGCGTCGCCGAGCTCGATGCCGTGTCCGATCACCAGGTCGAAGCCCTGGCTGGCGAAGTCGGCGACCACCGGCTCGCTGGTGGCGGGGTCGGCCATCTGCTCACGCAGCTCGTACGTGATGAGTCCCTCGTCCTGGAGCTTGGCGAGGGCGTCGGCCAGTGCCTGGTTGAAGGCGCCGTCGTTCGCGTTGCCGGGGGTGAGGGCGCCGACGCGGATCACGTGATCGGATGCGGCGGAGGACGACGTGGCGTCGGCGGTGCCGGAGCAGCCGGCGAGTGCGAGCGCGGCCGTCGCGGCGATGGCCGCGGCGAGGAGGGGGCGAAGACGCATTGCGGTGTCCTTTCGGGTGGGTGTGGCGGGTTCGGGTGGTGCGGGTCAGGAGGTCGAGACGGTGAAGCCGGGGGCGAGGGTGGCGCCCACGAAGGCTGCGCTGTCGGGGGACCAGTGCGCGAGCACGGCTCCGGTGGCGCGGTCGAAGCAGGGGTCGAGCCGCACCTCGGCGGCGGCCGCATCCGGGTGCAGCGCGGCATCCGCCACGCAGACCACCGGCGTGCCGTGCAGCGTGCGGGCCGTTCCGGTGGCAGGCAGTCGCCCCTGGTGCTCGAGGGAGATGAGGGCTGCTGTCGCAAGGAAGCCGCGCATTCGCGTGTCGTCGGAGCAGTCCGCCGGGTCCTTGGTGCAGCCCTCGGTCCAGGCGATGGTGCCGGCCGCATCCACCGAGACGGCGCTGCGCTGGGTGCCGAGAGCGGTGTCGCCCTGACCGATGACCTCGATGCGCAGCTGGAACGCGTCGCCGTCGCGTCGCACGTCGATGCGCTCGGTGTACAGCGGCTCCGACTTCGTGCCGGTGACCTGCCAGTGCGCATCCCAGCCGGCGACGAGAGGTGCGAGCTGGACGGAGGCGTCGGAGCGGACCAGGGCCGCGCCCGTCAGTGCCGTCGCCACGACGACCGCTCCTGCGCCGCACGCGGCGGCGAGGAGGGACAGGCGACGGCGACCGCTCATACCGGGGCGACCTCGCTCACGGCCGCGAGCTCGGCGTGCAGCCGGCTCTTCGTGTCGACGTCGGCGAACGACGCGTCGATGGAGCGCGCGGCGAAGCCGACCAGATCGGCGTAGTCGAAGCCGAACTGCTCGGCCGCCACCGCCCAGTCCGCCTCGAGCGTGGTGCCCAGCGGAGCCGGGTCGTCCGTGTTCAGAGTGACCGAGACGCCCGCGTCGAGCAGACGCCGAAGAGGGTGGGAGTCCCAGTCGGGGTAGATGCCGAGCGTGAGGTTCGAGCGCGGGCACACGCCGAGGCTGATGCCGTCGGTGATGAGCCGGTCGATGAGGGCCGGATCCTCGATGGAGCGCACGCCGTGGTCGATGCGCTCCGCCTGCAGCAGCTCGACCGCATCCCACACGCCCTCCGGCCCGCTCGACTCTCCGGCGTGCACGGTCCGGCGAAGGCCCGCGGATGCGGCGAGCCCGAACGCGCCGCGGAACTTCTCGCCGGTGCGGCCGGTGACCTTCTCGTCGCCGTCGACGGACAGGGCGATCACGCGACGCGGTCTGGCGGCGACGAGCTCGCCGACCAGACGCTCCGCCTCGGCGCCGGACTGGTTGCGCAGCAGGGAGTAGGCGACGCCCACCTGGCAGAGGCCGTCCTGCTCCGCCTCGTCGAAGCCGGCGCCGAACGCGTCGAGCAGATCGAGCTCGCGGCCGCGCCACGCGTTCCAGTGCGTGGGGTTGACGATGACGTCGCTGTAGCGGATGCCCGACGCGCTCTGACGCACGGCGAACGCGTACGCCACACGGGCGGCCTGCGACGGGGTGCGCACCAGCCCGCACTGCCAGTCCAGGAAACGGAGGAAACCGCTGAGCCCGGCCGAGCCCGCTCCGGCACCGCCGCCGGTGGTGACCTCGGGCGCGGCGAAGGCGGCGTGCGTGGAGATGTCGAAGAGCGTCGCGGCGGGCCCGGGCAGGGCGACGTCGTTCTCCTTCGCCAGCGTCAGCATGTCGAGCAGCGAGAACGTGCCCTCGAGGTGCACGTGCACCTCGGCCTTGGGCAGCGCGCGGATCGCCGTCTCGTCGATGCGTGCGACGTGGTTCTGCGACATGGGTCCCTTTCGGATGCGGGTGGGAGGTACAGCGGCACGCTATCCGCTTCGCGCAACTTGTCGACAAGTGGAGCGAATCTCGTTCGCGACTTGTAACACCCGCGTAATGCTCACCCCGGATTTTGGCGGATCTGGCCGCTACGGTGAAAGTCGGTTCGTAGTACTTGTTCACAAGGAGAGATTCGTGACGCACTCACTGACAGAGGCCGACCTCGCCCATCTGCGCCAGAGCATCCAGGTCGCCGAAGACGCGGTCGCTCACGGCACGCACCCGTTCGGCTCGATCGTCGTGAGCGCGGCGGGAGAGGTCGTCTCCTCGTGCGGCAACAACTCGCTGCCCCCTGAGGGCGACCCCACTCAGCACGCCGAGCTGCAGGCGGTCGCCGCCGCGTTCCGGGTGCTGGGGGCGGACGGCATGAAGGGCTCGACCCTGTTCACGAGCGCCGAGCCGTGCGCGATGTGCTCCGGTGCCGCGTACTGGTGCGGTATCGACCGCGTGGTCTACGCGCTCAGCGAGCACCGCCTGCTCGAGCTGACGGGGGACCACCCCGAGAACCCGACGTTCTCCCTGCCCTGTCGCGAGGTGTTCGCGCGTGGCCAGCGCGAGATTGAGGTCGTCGGCCCGCTGCTCGAGGACGAGGCCGCGAAGGCGCACGTCGGCTTCTGGGTCTGACTCCGCTCAGGCGCCGCCCCAGGGCCCGCTCGCCCTCCGCCCGCGTGGGTTCCCCCTCGCGTGGGTTCCCCCGCTGGCTGCTTCCCCTGTCACAGATCGAGCCCCGAAGCGCCGCCTGTGACAGGGGAGCACGGAGTCTCCTCGCTCGCCTGTCACAGATCGACGCGGAAGGCGCGATCTGTGACAGGCGAACGGGCTCAGGGAGCGCCCATACGGTGACCGCGACCGGAGCGAGCAGCCGTGGATGCGGATGCGGGGCTCAGGCGCCGCCCCAGGGCGGGCGGACCGTGCGCACGAGCGAATACGACACGATGTCGGGCGCGTGGTACTCGAAGCTGTGCATGAGGCGGCGCCCGCTGGCCCCGATCCCCACGATCTCGGAGGTCATGACAGGGGAACCCTCCGCACGCTCGAACAGCGCCGCCAGTTCGCCGTGCAGGGTCGTGACGCCCGGCGTCGACACCTCCCAGATGACGGGTTCGCCCCAGACCTTGGCGGCTGCGGTGAAGACGGACTCGTTGGGATCGAAGCTGCGTTCTGCGCTGTCGAGCGGAAGGACGTCGTCGGCGATCATCGCCACGACGCCGTCGGCGCGCCAGAGCTTGCGCACGGCGAGCGCGGGCATCTCGGCCGCGAGCTCCATGAGCGCACCCACATCCGGGCCGAGGGTCGTCGTGCCGCTGGAGAGCGTCTCGACCTCCGATTGGTAGCCGAGGCGGTCGAGCAGGTCGGTGTGCTCGAACTGCTCCTCCAGGCGCACGCTCAACCGCAGGGCTATCGGGTCCACCGTGGTCACCGAACCCTGTCGCCGGCGCACGATGCCCTGCGCCTCGAGGGTCGCCATCGCGTTGCGCAGCTGCTGCCGCGTGCATTCGAGGCGCGCGGTCAACTCCAACTCCCCCGGCAGGGGGGTGCGGCTGGCCGCGGCCTCGCGTACGAAGCGCAGCAGGCCGTGGAGTACGCGAAGGTGGGCGCGATCGCCGAGCGGGCGAGGCAGCGGCAGATACGTCACAGCGGGACCTTCCGGGTCGCGAGTACGGCTGAGAACATCATGGCGTAGTCGCGGCCGGGATCTGCAGGATCGGAAGTCCCGCGGATCCCGGATGCGGACGCCGCTCCAGCACGGGGGAGAGGATCTCGTCCAGCACCACCTCGACGACGTAGTGCGTCTCGCCCGAGAGGAGATGCCCCGCGTAGGCGCGCGCAGCGTCGTCCTTCACCCCGACCGCCACGTGCACGTGGACGACGAGCGCGCCGTCGGATGCGGTCGTGATCGTTCCCGAGCCGAGGCCCTCCGTATAGGGGACGTCGACGGCGGTCGGCATGGGTGCCTCGGGATCCACGGCCGGCGTCTCGGCGGCGATGAGGCGCACGGTGCGAAACGCTCCGCTGAACGTCGAGATCGCGGCCTGGGCGATGCCGTGGCGGCGGCACGCGTCGGCGAGGGAGGTGAGGATCTCGTCCCCGGGCTCGAGCACCACGACGACGCGGCGCCCGGTCTGGATCTCGGCGGTCTGCATGGAAGCTCCTGTCGGGCTGCTTGTCGATAAGTGAGCGTTCCCACGGCGCGAGATCGATCGTTCAGATCATCTCCAATGGCGATTTCCTGCGTGTTGCCCGTGTTTCGCTTCGGTAAATATTCCGCCGAATGTCAACACTTGTCGATTTGTAGGCCATGTTCCTCGGTATCGTGACGATCGGTCAGCGTTGCCCACCCCGTCCCCTTTGCCCTCCTCGCCCCCGGGAGATCGCCGTGTCCACGCCTGTCACCACCCCCGTCCTCCACGTCTGGGACGGCGAACGAGAGGTGGGCTGTGCCCGTCTGTCCTGGCAGGACGGGCGCATCACCGCCGTCGAGAGCGCCGAGGGTGCGCCCGAGTACAGCGTCATCCCCGGGCTGATCGACACCCACGTGCACCTCGACGCATCCGCGACCCCCGGCGCCGACTGGCTCACGTGGCCGCTCATCACTCCGGCGGCCGAGCGTTCCCTGCACGTCGTCGCGCACGCCCGACGTGCGGCTGCGGCGGGCGTGACGACCCTGCGGGACCTGTCGGGCAGCGAGGTGCAGTACGCCGTGGCCCGCGCGCTGGAGGCGGGACTCGTCCCCGGCCCCCGCCTGCTCGTGAACGGTCCCGTCGGCATGACCGCCGGCCACGGCGACCTGTTCACACCGCCCCACTACCCGCACCGTCCGCCGGTGGCCGACTCTCCCGACGAGTGCCGCAAGCTCGTGCGCCAGTGGGCGCGCGCCGGTGCGGACGGCATCAAGATCTACACGAGCGGCGGCGTGCTCTCCATGGGCGACAAGGTCGGCTGGCGCAACCAGACGGATGCGGAGATCGCCGCGACCGTCGACGAGGCGCACGCTCTCGGCATGCTCGTGGCCGCGCACACGCACAGTGCGGAGGGCGTCGACATCGCCCTGCGGTTCGAGGTCGACTCGCTCGAGCACGGCACCGGAATCGAGGAGCGCCACTGGGAGACGCTGATCGAGCGCAATGTGCCGGTCGCTCCCACCCTGCTCATCAACGACGCGATCGCCGATCGCCGCATCCCGGTCAGCGACGAGGCGGCCGAGAAGGCGCGCGCCGTGGTGATCGAGCGGGACGCGAACTTCACGGGCGCCGCCGCGGCCGGTGTGCGCTTCGTGCTCGGCACGGACGCGAACGGCGTCATGGTGCGTTTCGGCGACCAGCTCGAGGAGCTCCGCCTCATGAAGACGGCCTTCTCGTGGAGTTCCGAGCGCGCGCTCATCGCGGGCACCTCCGATGCCGCGGACGCGGTGCGTCTGACCGGCACCACGGGGCGCCTGAAGGCCGGTCTCGGTGCCGACTTCCTCGTGGTCCGCGGCAAGCCGTGGCAGGACATCGAGACCCTGCGCCCCGAGAACCTCGTGGCCGTCGTCGCACGCGGCGAGCTCGTCGCCGGCGCTCTTCCCCTCTGACCTCCCCCCATGCACCACCCGACCCCTTCCCCGCATCAAGGAGATCCCGTGACCCTCATCCGATCCGGCGGCGCCCGACGCGTCGCCCTCCCGCTTCTCGCGGGACTCGCCGTCGCGACCCTCGCCGGCTGTGCCGCCTCGGCACCCGCCGCCGACTCCGCGACTCCCGCCGCCGATCTGCCGCAGGACATCGTCTTCGCGCTCAAGGAGGACCCGACCTGCCTCGACCCGCAGCAGACGTCGGTGACCACCTCGCTCATCGTCGGACGTCAGCTGACCGACTCGCTGCTCGACCAGAACCCCGACACCGGCGAGATCGTGCCGTGGCTGGCGAGCGACTGGACCGTCGCGGACGACCTCACGTCCTACAGCTTCACCCTGCGTGACGGCGTCACCTTCAGCGACGGCACCCCGCTGACCTCCGAGGCGGTCGCCGCGAACTTCGACGCGATCAAGGCGCTCGGCGCATCCGCATCCCTCGCCAACGGCTACCTCGCCGGCTACGCGGGAACCGACATCAAGAGTGACACCGAGTTCACGGTGAACTTCTCCGCTCCCAACGTGCAGTTCCAGCAGGGCGCCACCACGATGTCGCTCGGCATCCTCTCGCCCGCCTCGGTCGCGGAGACGGCCGAGGTGCGCTGCCAGGCCGTCGTCGGCACCGGCCCCTTCGTGCTCGACTCGTACGTGCCCAACGACGCCGTGAAGATCGTCAAGCGCGACGGCTACGACTGGGCGTCGGCGCTGCGCGGTCACGAGGGCGAGGCCTACCTCGACTCGGTCACCTTCCCGATCATCACCGAGCCCTCGGTGCGCACCGGCGGTCTCGAGTCCGGTGAGTACGACGTCATCCAGGACGTGCCCTACGTCGACGAGGCGCGCTTCACCGGTGACAAGTACCACCTGTACGCGAAGGCGAACCCCGGCGTCCCCAACTCGCTCGTCGTCAACACCTCGCGCGGCGTGCTCGCCGACGAGGCGGTGCGTCAGGCGGTCACCAAGGGCCTCGATCGCGACAAGATCAACGTGCTCGCCGGCTCCATGAGCGGCAAGGCGCCCACGAGCGTGCTGACCTCCTCGACTCCCGGCTACACCGATCTCGGCGACACCCTCGCCTTCGACGCGGATGCCGCCAAGAAGCTTCTCGAGGACGACGGATGGACGCTCGGATCCGACGGCATCTACGCGAAGGGCGGCCAGCCGCTCAGCTTCACGGTCACCGCGTTCTACGCGCAGGACGTGCTCGAGGCGGCGCAGATCCAGCTCAAGGAGATCGGCATCGACATGCAGCTGAAGATGGTCTCCTCGGGTGACTTCTTCGGCGCCATCGCCTCCGGTGACTACGACGCGCTCGGCGCGGGTCTGACCCGCACCGACCCCGATGCGCTGCGTACCCTGCTGTCGACGGCATCCCCCTCGCGCTGGGGCATCGTCGACGACGCAGAGCTCGAGGGCCTGCTGCAGAAGCAGTCCCAGACGGCCGACGTCGCCGCCCGTCAGAAGATCGTCGACGAGATCCAGCAGATCGTCGCCGAGCGTGCCTACGTGATCCCGACGCTGGAGACCGTGCAGCTGCACGGCTCGCGCGCCGGCGTCGAAGGAATCACCTTCGACTCGGCTTCGCGTCTGCACCTCTACGACGCCGCGGTGGTCTCGAACTGATGACCATCCCCGAGCAGCGCGTGGCCTCAGCGGGAGGGCGGGCACAGGCGATCGCCCGCTTCCTGATCCCGAAGATCGTGCAGTGCCTCTTCGTGATCTGGGCGACCTACACCGTCGCCTTCCTGCTGATCCATGCGCTGCCCGGGGACCCCGTCCTCGCCGCGCTCTCCCTGCGCGGCGGCGACGCCACCACGACCGACCCCGTCCAGCTCGCAGCGCTCCGCGAGCGCTACGGGCTGGACGGACCGGTCTGGCAGCAGTACATCGTCAACTTCCTCGCCCTCTTCCGCGGCGACCTCGGCATCTCGATCGCGACGGGGCAGCCCGTCGTGGAGATGATCGGCCGTGCCTTCCCGAACACCGCCGCGGTGGCCGTGTTCGCGCTCGTGGTCGGCTTCGTCGCGGCGCTGGCGTTCACCGTCTGGGCCTACATCGCCCGGCCGGCGTGGATGCGGGCGTTCGTCACCCAGATCCCGCCCCTCGGCATCGCGATCCCGGCGTTCCTGTCGGGTCTCGTCCTCATCAGCGTGTTCTCGTTCGGACTCGGGTGGTTCCCCGCATCCGGCACGAACGGCTTCGTGAGCGTCGTTCTGCCGGGTATCACCCTGGCGCTGCCGACCGGCGCCATCTTCTTCCAGGTCTTCTCGGCCGCGGTCTTCGACGCCGGTGCCAGCCCCTTCGTCTTCACCGCCAACGCGAAGGGCCTCACGCAGCGCACCGTGGTGGTGCGGCATGTGCTGCGCAACGCCCTGCTGCCCTCGATCACGATCATCGGCCTGCAGATCGGCTACCTCGCCGGCGGTACGGCCGTGGTCGAGACGGTGTTCTCCCGAGACGGGATCGGCCGCCTCACCGTCGACGCCGTGCTCGCCCGCGACGTGAACGTCGTCCTGGGCGTGGTCGTGGTCGTGGCCACCGTGTACGCCATCGTCACCCTCATCGTCGACGGGCTCTACGGCGTGATCGACCCGCGTACCCGAACGCGGCTCGTCGGACGAAAGGCGGGTGCGCGATGAGCATCCTTCGCAGACCCGGCCTCCTGCTCTCCCTCCTCCTGCTGCTGTTGACCCTCGTCGCGGTCGTCGCCCCGCAGCTGCTCGCTCCGTACGATCCGTACGACTCGGTGGGCACCGCGCGGCTCGAGCCGCCGAGCGCGGAGCACCTCTTCGGCACCGATCACCTCGCACGCGACGTCTTCTCGCGCGTGATCTACGGCGCCCAGCTCTCGTTGTCCTCTGCCGTGCTCGCCGTCGTCGCGGGTGTGCTGATCGGGTCCATCGTCGGTCTCGTGTGCGGCTACGTCGGCGGACCGCTCGACTTCGTGGTCATGCGCTTCGTCGACGTGCTCATCGCGATCCCCGGCATCCTCCTCGCGCTCATCGTCGTCGCCTCGCTCGGGTTCGGTCCGCTCTCGATCGCCCTCGGTGTCGGACTCGGCACGGCCGGGTCGTTCGCCCGCGTCATGCGCTCACAGGTGCTGCGCGTGCGCAGCGAGGAGTATGTCGAGGCGGCGCGGACGCTCGGCGCCCGCGGCCCCGCGATCCTCGTGCGTCACGTCATGCCGAACGCGGCGCGGCCCATCATCGCGATGGCCTCGCTCGAGCTCGCCCTCGCCATCCTGTCGGTGTCGGCGCTGAGCTTCCTCGGTTTCGGCGCTCAGCCGCCGGCGCCCGAATGGGGAGCGCTCGTGTCGGCAGGGCGCGACTTCGTCGCCATCGCGCCCTGGCTGAGCCTGCTGCCCGGCGCCGTCATCCTCGCGGTCGTCCTCTCGGTCAACCGCGTCGCCCGCTTCATCGGAGGTGACCGATGACCGCTCCTCTTCTGCGTGTCACGGATCTGCGCGTCGACTACGGCACCGGACGCCGTGCCCACCGCGCGCTGCGCGGCATCGACCTCGAGGTGAACCCCGGCGAGATCGTCGCCGTCGTCGGCGAGTCGGGATCCGGCAAGAGCACGATCGCCCACGCGCTCGTGAAGCTCCTGCCCGCCGAGGCGCACGTGCGCGGCGGATCGATCGTCTTCGACGGCACCGAGATCACCACCGCGTCGGCGTCGGCGCTGCGCCGCATCCGGGGCGGACGGATCGGCTTCGTGCCGCAGGATCCCTCCCACAGCTTGAATCCGCTGATGCGCGTGGGTGAGCAGATCGCCGAGACGCTGCGCCGCCACCGCGGCCTGTCGCGGGCGGATGCGGCCCGCCGCGCCGTGGAGATCATCACCGAGGTGGGCGTGCCCGAAGCCACGCTGCGGGCGGGCCAGTATCCGCACGAGCTCTCGGGCGGCCTCCGCCAGCGCATCCTCATCGGCATCGCGTGGGCGTGCGAGCCCGCGCTCGTGATCGCAGATGAGCCGACCAGTGCACTGGACGCGACCGTGCAGCGCCACGTGCTCGATCGGATGCAGGCGCTCGCCGAGGCGCACGGCACCGCCGTGCTGCTGGTGACGCACGACCTGGCCGTCGCCGCCGACCGCGCCGATCGCATCATCGTGGTCGAGAAGGGCGAGATCGTCGAGAGCGGTCCGGCCGAACTCGTGCTGTCGGATCCGACGCATCCGTACACGCAGCGCCTGGTCGCCGCAGCGCCCGGCCTCAATGCGCGACGGCTCACCCCGTCGGCCAGCGTCGTCGACCGCGTCGTCCCCGACAGCGGTGCGCCGCTGCTGGAGGTCTCGGGCCTGGGCAAGACGTACGGCGGCAGTCGCGGCATCCGCGCCGTAGAGGCCGTGGACTTCTCGGTCGCGCGCGGGACGACCTTCTCCCTCGTCGGCGAATCCGGTTCGGGCAAGAGCACGACGGCGCGCATGGTCGCCAGGATCATCCCGAGCGACGAGGGTGAGATCCGGTTCGACGGCGAGGACATCACCGACCTCCGAGGCTCGGCGCTGCGCGAGCTGCGCCGCCGCATCCAGGTCGTGTACCAGAACCCCTTCGGCTCGCTGGACCCGAGGATGAGCGTGGCGAAGCTTATCGCGGAGCCGTTGCAGGCGTTCGGCGTGCCTCGCGCGGAGCGCACCTCGATCGTGCGCGACCTGCTCGGGCAGGTGCGCCTGTCGACCGACCTGCTCACCCGGCGCCCTGCTCAGCTCTCGGGCGGACAGCGTCAGCGCGTCGCGATCGCGCGCGCGATCGCCCTGCGTCCTGAGCTCATCGTGCTCGACGAGCCGGTGTCCGCGCTCGACGTCTCAGTGCAGGAGCAGGTGCTGCAGCTGCTCGTCGACCTGCAGGCCGAGCACGGCCTCACCTACCTGTTCATCTCGCACGACCTCGGGGTGATCCGCCAGATCTCCGACCGCGTCGCCGTGATGCGCGGCGGCCGCATCCTGGAGCAGGCGACGGCCGACCGCATCTTCGACGCCCCGGCCGACCCGTACACGCGGGAGCTGATCGGCGCGATCCCCGGCGCCGCCGCCGACTGACCGCCCGCGCGGCGCGGAGCCCGGTGTGGGTGCGCGGTGGTGGGGCGTGCGGGGCGGGTGCGGCCTGCGGGCTGGTGCGGGCCCGAGGGTGTGTTCGGGTGCGCGTCTCAAACGTGCACGCCCAGCGGCCGCGTTTCGTGCACAAGTGAGACACGGATGCGGTGGGTCGGGGCATGTGCGGATGCGTGTCTCAGCCGTTCACGTGCGGCGACCGCGTTTCGTGCATATGCGAGACTCGGATACCCGCGCCGGGCACGGATACGCGCGGGACGCTCAGGCGGAGTCGAGGCCGGCGAGCACCTGACGCACGATGCGCTCGCTCTGCGCGGCGACGTGCGCGAGGATCCGCTCGCCCTTCTCCGCGGTCGAGGGGCGCGGGTCGCCGAAGACTCCGGACGGCGACAGCGGCGCGAGCGGCATCTGCCGCAGGCCGAAGTCCGCAGGCAGCGTGGGGTAGGACGCCTCGTACCGATCCGGGTGGACGAGTGCGGGCGCCACCGCCAGCACCATCGACGTTTCGAGCTCGTCGGCGTGGCAGAGGCCCGGCGCCGCCCACGGCGACTCCTTCACCGCATCCCCGATCTCCGTCAGCCCGGGGTAGTCGAGCACCACGACCGGCATCCGCTGACCGATCCGGGCGGCGTGCTCCGCCGCCCGGTGCAGGGGCAGGCGGTTGCCGTAGTCGCCGTTGACGACCACGAGCAGCGCGTAGCCGGCGCGATCGAGGGATGCGGCGATGTCCGTGCACAGGGCGGTGACCGTGTCGGCGCCGATCGAGACCGTGCCCGGCAGCGCGTCATTGCTCCAGGTGTTGCCGTAGGCGACGGAGGGGAGCAGCGCCGCATCCAGGCTCCCGGCGAGGCGGCGGGCGACCGCATCCGCCTGCAGCGTGTCGGTCGACAGCGGCAGATGCGGACCGTGCTGCTCGAGCGCGCCGAAGGGGAGCACCGCGACGCGCGTTCCGGATGCGAGGAAGTCGCGGACCTCGGTCCAGGTGGCGTTCGCCAGCTCGATCATGCGATCAGCGCAGGGATGCGGCGACGTCCCGCAACGCGTCGGCCGAGCGTCGGAGCAGTCCCAGCTCGTTCGGGCTGAACGCGGTCTCGGGGATCGGCACCGCGCCCGAGGCGCTCACGATCGAGGGCACGGAGAGCGCGACGCCGTCGATGCCGTGGTAACCGTGCAGCACGGTCGACACCGGCATCACCGCGTGCTCGTCCTGCAGGATCGCTTCCACGATGCGGGCGCTCGACAGGCCGATCGCGTAGTTCGTGGCGCCCTTGCCCTGGATCACCTTGTAGGCGGCGTCGCGCACGTCGACGGCGATCTCGTCGAGCTCGTCCACCGTGACGCGGTCGTGCGTCGGCGTCTGCCAGTCGAGAATCGGCACGGTGCCGATGGATGCGCTGGACCACAGCGGGAACTCGGTGTCGCCGTGCTCGCCGATGATGTAGGCGTGCACGCTCGAGGGTGAGACGCCGGCGCGCTGCGCGAGCTTCCAGCGCAGACGCGAGGTGTCGAGCACGGTGCCGGAGGCGAAGATGCGCTCGACGGGCAGGCCCGTGGCCTCCTGGGCGAGCACGGTGAGCACGTCGCAGGGGTTCGTCACGATGACGTAGATCGCGTTGGGGGCGACCTCGAGCAGCTGCGGCATCATCGATTTGATGATGTTCGCGTTGGTGCCCGCGAGCTCGATGCGCGTCTGACCGGGCCGTTGCTTGGCGCCGGCGGTGATCACGACGACGTGCGAGCCCTCGACGACCGACAGATCGCTGCCGCCGATGATGTCGCTCGTGCCGGTGAACTGCGTGCCGTGCGCGAGATCGAGCACCTCCGCCTCGGCCTTCTCCGTCGCGATGTCGTAGAGGGCGACGTGGCGGGCGGAGCCGCGGATGAGGGCGGCGTAGGCGACGCTGGAGCCGACGCTGCCAGCGCCGACGACGGTGAGCTTCGAGTTCTCGATCGCAGACATGACCCCAGTCTGGCAGGCCCAACGGCCGACGCGCGCGGGCGTGTTCGCCGGGAGAAAACCCGGCGCGTCGCGGTGGCGGCCGCATCCGGTTCTCATCGTGTTCCGATGAGTTCACCCGCATCCGCCCACGGGATGCCGCGGTGGTCGTACCCTGATCGGCGGAGGGCGGATGCGGCATCCGTCCGGACGGGACGGGCCCATGGAATTCGGCATCCACATCGCGGACTTCACCTGGAAGAGCGGTCCCGCCCAGCTGGGCCCCGCGCTCGCCGCCCACGTGCGCAACGCCGAGGCAGCCGGCATCCAGCGCATCACCGTGATGGACCACTTCTGGCAGTTGCCGGGCATCGGTCCGGTCGAGCACGAGATGCTCGAGGCGTACGCCACCCTCGGCTTCATCGCCGCGCACACCGAGAAGGCGCTGCTGCACACCCTCGTCACGGGCGTCATCTACCGGCATCCGTCCCTGCTCGCCAAGCAGATCAGTACGCTCAACGTGCTCTCCGGCGGCCGGGTCGGGCTCGGCATCGGCGCCGCGTGGAACGAAGAGGAGTGCAAGGGCCTCGGTTTCCCGTTCCCGCCCGTCGCGCAGCGCTTCCGCGAGCTCGAGGAGACGCTCCAGATCTGCCTGCAGATGTGGTCGGACTCCGAGGAGCCGTACGAGGGTGCGATCTGGCAGCTCGAGCGCACGCTCAACTCGCCGCAGAACGTGACCAAGCCCTACCTCATGATCGGCGGCGGGGGAGAGAAGAAGACCCTCAAGCTCGTCGCGCAGTACGCCGACGCGTGCAACCTGTCGGCGATGGCGGAGGTGCCGACCCACAAGCTCGACGTGCTGCGCGCGCACTGCGACGACGTCGGCCGCGACTACGACGAGATCGAGAAGACCGCGATGATCGCGATCAACCCGACCTCGACGCCGGAGGAGGTCGCCACGCGCGTCGACGCGCTCTCGGATGCGGGCTTCGCGGCGACCTATGTCTTCGCCGCCGGGATCGACGAGCCCGCCCGTGCCGTCGAGCTCATCGCCGGCGTTGCCGCCCTCGCCCGCTGAACCGGCGGATTGGCGGCTCGGCCCGGCGTGACGTAAGCTGGTCGGCGGTGACGTGTCCGAGCGGCCGAAGGTGCAACTCTCGAAAAGTTGTGTAGGGTAACCCCCTACCGTGGGTTCAAATCCCACCGTCACCGCCATGAAAACCCCCGAGGAATCGGGGGTTTTCGCGTGTGGGGGCGGCGTGATCGTCGTCACGGACAGCGAGAGGGGCCAAGAGCGATGAACGCGATCCTCACCGCACTGGTGTGCGTGGTGCTGCTCAATGCCTACGCGGCGCTGCTGATCGTGCTCCGCGCGAAGGTGTACGGGGTGCCGCTGTACCGGCCGATGCTCGTCAACATCGGTCTGTCGCTCGCACCCGTGGCGCTGGCGTTCATCGGGCTCATCGGATTCCTCCTCGTGACCCCTGTCGCCCTCGGCCTGGGAGCCGTATCGGCAGCTCTGCCGGTCACCGCCGTCTGGATCTACCTCGGCATCGCGACACTTGCGTGGCTGGTGTTCTTCCCGAACTCGATCTACCTGATCACCGAGCTCAACTTCAGTCACCGCCGTGAGCACACCCCCGTCCCGCTCTGGTACGACATCGTGCACACCCTCACGCTCACCGGGTCGGGGCTCGCCAACGCGGTGCTCAGCCTCGCGCTGATCCACTTCGGCCTCATCGTCGTCATCGCTGATCCCGCGGCCGGTTCAGGGCCGCCCGCGTGGAGTTGGGCGTTCGCCGCAGTCGCGATCCTGCTCGGCGCCCTCGGCGTCTACCTCGGGCGCTACCTGCGATTGAACAGCTGGGACGTCCGCCACCCCGCGACCCTCATCAGCAAGCTCCGTGACCACTTCGCCGCCCGCGGCAGGGGGTTGGAGGGAGTGGCGTTCGTCGCGACCCACACCGTTCTCGTCGCGCTTCTCTACGTGCCGATCTTCGGCCTGGCCTACAACGCGATCCTGAGCTAGCCGCAGGTTCGGGCCCTACCGTCACCGATCCGCGTCGAGGCGTGTCAGCCGCCCGGTCCGGACGGCTGGATGGGGGCGCCGTCGCCGTTGTCGGGCAGATCGCCGCGCTCCACCGGGGTCGGTGGCGTTCTCGGGGTGTCGGAGAACAACTCGTCGAGCTCCGTCGACGAGGGCACGTGCACCGCCTTGGCGGCCGCGTCGATCTCGTCCGCCGTGGCCCCGGCCGACCCGATGACGCGCACAGACGCGCCGTCGCGCACGACGATGTCCTCGTGAGCGCCGTCGTGCTCTCGATGCCAGATCCCGTCCTGCTCGGTGCACGTGACGGGAGTCGCGGGATCGTCCCACATCGGCAGCGCCGCGCACGTCTCGGCGGTCATCCCGCCTCGCTGCGTGCGCAGCGAGATCATCGCCCCCGACCCGTCGCGGATCCAGGTCGCCGACATGCCATCCTCGTCCGAGACGCCGACCGACTGCGGAGCGAGGGTGTAACCCGGCACCGCGGTCGTGAAGACGAGATCGGTCGAGATGCCGGCCGCGGCGACCCGCTCGGCGATCTCGTCGGCGCTCGCCGGACTGCCCGCCGATGCGGCGCACCCGGCGGCGGTCACCGTCACGAGGGTGAGCAGGACGCCGAGGAGGGGGCGGGAGGCGCGCATGACGGCATCATGACGCAGATCGCGCCGAGCGGCAAAGACCGTGACGCACGGGACGGCCGCCCGGATCCGGCGCGAAGCCGGGAGCCGTCGAGTCTCGCGTCGGGCGATCCGATTTGACCTGGAGCGCGCTCCAGGTGGTTCGCTGCGTATCCATGGACACTCTCAGCAACGGATTCGCCCTCGGAGCGATGTGGTTCGGCACTCGGCTCTCGGAGGAGACGTCGTTCGCGCTGCTCGATCGCTTCGTCTCGCGCGGCGGGCGCTGGCTCGACACTTCCGACAACTACGCCTTCTGGGCCTCGCCGTCCGGCCGAGGAGGGGCGAGCGAGACGGTGCTGGGCGAATGGCTCCGCCGTCATCCGGGCGTGCGGGACGACGTGTCGATCTCGACGAAGGTCGGCGCGAACCCGACCCAGCCCGGCGCCGGCGCGGCATCCCTGGAGGGGCTCGCCCCCGGCGCCATCGCCGAGGCGATCGCGGGATCGATGGAGCGGCTCGGCGTCGAGACGATCGACCTGCTGTGGGCGCACGTCGAAGACCGCACGGTTCCGCTCGAGGATCAGGTCGAGGCGTTCGGGTCGCTCGTCGCAGACGGGCGGGTCAGGCGGCTGGGTGCGTCCAACCACGCGATGTGGCGCGTCGAGAGAGCGCGCGCGGCGGCGCGGGCGCGCAGCATCGAGCCCTTCCGCTTCGTGCAGCTGCGGCACAGCTACCTCCAGCCGATTCCGTTCGCACCGCTTCCGGACTGGGGGCACGTCATCGCATCCCCCGAAGCGCTCGACTACGTCGCATCCGAGGAGCTCGGGATGTGGGCCTACACGACCTTGCTCGGCGGGGCGTTCGCGCGAGGGGAGCGACTGCAGGAGGCGTACCGGCATCCCGATACGGAGCGTCGCCTCGCCGCACTGGACCGGGTCGCCCGGCGGTGGGATGCGACGCGGAACCAGGTCGTGCTGTCATGGTTGCTCGAGGGCTCACCCGCGGTGACCCCGATCATCGGAGTGTCGGACCTCGCTCAGCTGGATGAGGCGATGGATGCGCTCCAGCTTCACGTGGACGCCGAAGACCGCGCCGAACTCGACGGAAAGCAGGACGCATGACCCCGATGTTCACGATGGGCGAGACCACCGCAGCGACGGGCCTCACTGCGGACACGCTCCGCTACTACGAGGACGAGAGCATCATCGGGCCGTTCGCCCGGGATCACCGCAACCACCGGGTGTTCAGCGAGAAGGACATCGCCTGGATCCACGTCGTGACGTGCATGAAGGATGCGGGGCTCGGCATCGACGAACTGCGCACCTTCGCCGATCTGCTGCACGGCACGCACACCGCCCCCGACCCCGTCGGCTTCCTGCGCGAGCGTCGAGCGGCTCTGGCGGAGCGCCGGCAGGTGCTCACCCTCGCGATCGCGGTGATGGACGAGAAGATCGCGCACTTCGCGAGCACCGGCACCGAGGAGGGCGAACCGTGATCGAGGCCCTGACCCTGCCCGCATCCCTCGTCGTCCGCGGCGCCGGGGTGCTGCCGGAATCGCCCTGACGACAGGCGCCGCGTCGGGCCTGTGTATGACGCCCGCGGCTGAATCCGTGTTCTCCCTATGCTGTGGCTCGCCGATATCCCGCGCCCGAACGGAGAACACCCATGCCCGATCACGCTGTCCTCGCCGCATCCCTGACGACGCCGGAGGCGTTTCTCGCGCTCACCGATGAGGGTGGTGTCTTCGGCGTGAAGAAGTCGGCGAAGGCCGCGCTCGACATCTGGAACCAGGCCGACGCGCGCTACGTCGGCGTCTACCGGGGCTTCCACGCGCCCGGCGGCAAGGGGACCGGGTTCGTCATCCGCACCTACTGGGATCCTGCGCGCGTGAGCCCCGACCTCGATGCCGTCGAGGTGGCGATCCAGACGGCGCTGCCGGTTGCCCTCACGCAGGCCGACGAGAAGGTCACGTGGAAGGCGCGCAACAACAAGCAGGCCAGCTTCTTCGCCTGGCGCATCTCGCAGCAGCAGGCGCTGTCGCTGTGGTTCCAGGAGCGGTTCGGCATCAGCGCGTGTGCCACGCAGCTGTTCGACCGCGCCGACGTTCACCAGGATGTCGCGGTGGTCGCGACCTCCGGTGGTGTCGACAACCTCTGGTCGTTCACCTCGAAGGGCTGATCGCGTGCCGGAGACTCCGGCACGAGGGCGACCTGTCCGACGAGCGCTGAGTTCCGCCCTCGGTGCCGCGGCGACGCTCATCGGCATCGTCGCGATCATGTTCCTCGCCACCGACGTGTCGGCGGGCGGTGCCGTGCGCGCTGCGGTCGCCGTCTTCGCGATCCTGTGCGTCTTCGTCCCGGCGGCCGTCGGAGTGGCCTCGCTCCGGCTGCGCGCCCGCAATCGGCGGCAGGAGGCGGATGCAGGCGCCGCTCCTCTCTCGGATCGGGCGGTGCGGGCGCAGGAGCTCCTCGGCAGAGCCGCCGTCCGCCTGGCCCCCGACGGGCACGCGGATGTCCACGCCCGCGCCGGGCTCGGCGACGAGTTCCGGATCGCGGAGTCCACCGTCCGAGGTCTTCCGCCCGACGAGCTGCTCGGCTTCCTGTGGCTGGCGCGGCCGTCGCAGCCCGACGGCTTCCCCGCATCCGCCGAGTTCGCCGGATTGCCCGAGCGTGTGCAGGACATGATCGTGCTGCTCGACCTCCGCCGCGAGACGCAACTACGCGGCGCCGACGCTGCGTTGCGCGCGACATCCGGTGTCTACCACCACGACCGCGCTCGCACCCTGGCCGCCGTGAGGCGCACCGGCAACGCGTCGTTGCTCGCGCAGGTCGAGACGCCCCACCCCCGCGCCGACGAGCTGCTGGCCGCCCTCGATGACCCCGCGACGTGGGAGCGCCTGCTGCGCGCCGACTCTTGACGCGATCGTTCGCCCTTTGCGAGTGTGTGCGCCATGAGCCTCTTCCTCACCTGCCCGGTCGAAGACGTCGAGCGTGCCACCGCGTTCTACTCCGCTCTCGGATGGAGCCTGAACGCGGAGATGTCGAACGACGCCGTGTCGTGCTTCGCGATCGCGCCCGACCAGTACGTCATGCTCGGCAGCCGCGAGATGTACGCGAGCGTCGGGGGGACCGAGGACCTCATCGGTGGGCCGGAGACGCCCTCGAAGATCACGGTGTCGTTCGAGCTCGACAGTCGCGAGGCGGTCGATGAACTCGTCGAGCGGGCTGGTGCCGCGGGCGGGCGGATCGGCGACACCGACGACTACCCGTTCATGTACCAGCGCCAGTTCGACGACCCCGACGGCTATCACTACTCGCCGTTCTGGATGAAGACGGAAGCGCCGGCCTGAGCGTTCGCGCGGTGATCAGAGGTAGTGCTCGCGGGCAGCTTGGGCGATGTCCTGGGTGCTGATGTCCTCCCAGCGCAGGAAGCCGACGCCGTGTCGAGGTCACTGACGCGCTCGAGCTCCGCGTGGGTACAGGTCGACGAGGCGATCCGGTCTACCCGTCCCCACCGCGCTTGGTGCGCACCGGCTGCTCGTAGACATCCGGCACGTCGTTCGCGTCCACATCGATCTGCTCCTGCCGGGCGAGCTGGGCGTAGCGGCGGTTCCGAGCGATCAGAACGGATGCGGCGAGCACCGACGCGAGCACGGAGGCCACCATGATGGCGATCTTCGCGTCGGCGTTGTGAGGGGAGCCATCGGCGAAGCTGAGCTCCGCGATGAGCAGCGAGACGGTGAATCCGATGCCGGCCAGGAGTCCGACACCCATCAGATCGATCCAGCGGAGAGCGGGGTTCAGGCGCACGCGGGTGACGAGGGTCAGCAGGCGCACGCCCAGGAGGATCCCCAACGGCTTACCGAGGACCAGCCCCGCGGCGACTCCGATGGTCACAGGGTCGGTGGCGGCGCGCACGAGGCCCTCCCAGCCGCCCACGGCGACCCCGGCGGCGAAGAAGGCGAAGACGGGCACCGCGAAGCCGGCGGACAGCGGCCGGAAGCGATGCTCGAAGCTCTCGGCAAGATCGCTCGCATCGCCCTCGCCGCGCCGAGATGCGCGAACCGGAATCGTGAACGCCAGCGCCACGCCGGCGATCGTGGCGTGCACCCCCGACGCATGCAGGAACGCCCAGGCGACGAATCCGATCGGCAGCAGGATGAGCCACGCCGCGGACGGGTGCCGAGCGAAGAAGGCGCGGCCGCGCTGCGCGATGATGCCGTAGACCACGACCAACGCCACGAAGATGACCAGGGGGACCACCTGGATGTCGCTGGTGTAGAACACGGCGATGATCCCGATCGCGATGAGGTCGTCCACCACGGCGAGGGTCAGAAGGAAGATCCGAAGGGGCCCCGGCAGATGAGAGCCCACGAGCGCGAGGATCGCCACTGCGAAGGCGATATCGGTGGCGGTCGGAATCGCCCAACCCTCCAGGAGCGACGGCTGCGTCCAGACGATGCCCACGTAGATGAGCGCCGGGACGACCACGCCGCCCACGGCAGCGGTGATCGGCACGATCGCCGTGCTGAATCGCCTCAGGTCGCCGACGACGATCTCCCGTTTGAGCTCCAGTCCCACCATGAAGAAGAAGATCGCCAGCAGGCCGTCGGCGGCCCATGCGCCGACACTGAGTTCCAGATGCCACGGCTCGTACCCGAACCGGAAGTCGCGCAAGGCGAAGTAGGCCTCGGATGCGGGGGAGTTCGCCCAGATGATGGCGGCCGCTGCCGCGATCACCAGCAGTGCGCCTCCCACCGCCTCTTTTCGCAGCAGGCGGGTGACGCGCTGAACCTCGGCTGATCCCGGCCAGCGCGGCGCGCGAATCGACGGGTCTTGCGACATGAGGCTCCTCGGGGGTCGTTCGACAGATGTGTCGACCAGACTTCCCGACGCGCCGTCCATCATTCTACGCGACGTGCGCCGGCGACCCTTCGCCGCTCGTGTTTCGGGTTTTCCGCGCCCGGCGTTGCGGCTTCCCCGGTGTCCGGCGGCGCTGCAGCTCTCCTAGCGTCGACGCGTGACCCCTCGACGCCCGGCATGCGCCGGTTCCCGACGCCCCCGCATCCTGCCCTTCGTCGCCGCATTCGCCGTCATCGTGATGGGCGCGGTCGCGGTCGCCACGCTGCCCGTGTTCGCCGGCGCCGACCCGGCGTATCTGACCTGGTCGACGCCCTTGCTGCAGTGGGTACCGTTCGCCGCCGTCCTGCTCCTGCACGGCATCTACCGCAGACGTCACCGCTCGGCGGTCGTTCCCGACGGACATTCCTGGACCATGGCATCCGCGACGGCCGTGAGACTGCGCGGCAGAGGACCCGCCGTCATCCGCACGTTGCTGCTCGCGCTCGCCGCGCTCGTGGCGGTCTGCGTCGTGCCGGTCCTGGTAGCCGGCGCCGCGGGGTTCATCGAGCTGCGCTGGGCGGACGGCGCCGCTCTCGCCGTCCTGTTGACGCTGCCCGTCTCGCTGATCTTCATGATTCCCGTTGCGGGTGAGGAACTGGCCTGGCGCGGATACCTCACCACGCTTCTCGCCCCGAAGGGGTTCGCGTTCACCACAGGCCTGATCGCGGCGCTGTGGGCGCTGTGGCATCTTCCCCTCACGCTCGCGTACGCCTATGCCGGCGAACTCGCGGGGCGTGACGTCGTGTCGAAGACCGTCGATCTGCTCCTCGCCGCCGTTCTGGTCAGTGCGCTGCGCTATCTCTCGGGCAGCGTCTGGCCGGCGGTGTTCGCACACGCGCTGTTCAACAACCTCTTCCAGATGGTGCAGTACAACTTCATGGCGCCGCTCTCAGAGGCGAGCACGGCGGACTACTGGTCGTACATGGCGCTCTGCTGGACAGCGTGGATCGTGGTCGATGCGCTCCTGGTCACCCTGGTGATGCGCAGGACGCGTGGAGCCCTTGCGGAATGACGACATCGCCCATAGGAGATGATGCCGTCATCGTCAAGGCACTGAGCGGATCACGGCGCGTTCGCCTAGAAACGGGGGATGCAGTTCGTCGTTCCTGTGCAACTGATCGAGCCGATCGCGGGCGAGCGCTACGGTCACGGCGTCGAGGTCGACGCAGACAACTGGGCGGACGCGATGGCCGACGTCCTGATCGCCGTGGGCCCTGACTGGGAGGTCGCGGAGCCGTTTCGCTCCTGACGTAACCCCGTATCGGCATGAGGGGTTGCGCGCCGGAGCCAAGGGGAGGATCGTGGCACGTCAACCGCCCGCTCGGAGCGTGTCGATTTCTCAGGTCTGAACCATCGTCAAACGGCTGATCGTCGCTCACTTCGCGTGGGCAGGCCGGAGCCCATCATGGGAAAGCTGATCTACGACCAGTACACGAAGGCGGAGTTCGAAGACCGCACCCTCGCTCATCTCCAGCAGGTGATCTTCACCAAGCTGCGCCGCAACGAATCGTTCGCGCTCACGTGGAAAGACGACGTGAGCCTCGGCAGCGGGCGCACCTCCGTCTGGCTGCACCCGAACGCCAACGTGCAGTTCAAGTTCTTCGGCACGCGCGAGCCCGCTCTGAACCGGGCGTGGCTGGAAGCCTTGGCGTACACGGCGAACGGACCGACGGGACTCTACGTCGTTCCGGAACCGGCCCCGAACGAGTCGCCGGTGACGACGCTCCACGGATCATCGCAGCGTTTCGATCTCGTACCGGCGGACTGAACCTTCGGGTGCAGCTGAGGCGCGCACGGTGCGCGCCTCAGCTGCACCGCGGTGCTCTCACGAGTCGGCGAGGGTCAGCAGGTAGGTGTGCGCTCCGTCGAGCACGAGCTCGCCACGCTGGTTGTGGACGGTGGCGCGCGTCGTGACCTGCCCCGCGCCGTCGACCTCGGACAGATCAGTGATCTCCAGCTGCGGGTAGAGCGTGTCGCCCGCGTGCACCTCGCCCAGGAAGCGCGCGCTCACACTCGTGAACGCGATGAAGATGTCGCCGATGTAGTGCGGGAAGAGCGTCGCGCCGGGTGCGGTGAAGGCCAGGACCTGCAGGCCGTGAACCACCGGTGCGCTGTGTCCGTGCGCTCGGGCGTACTCCTCGTCGTAGTGGATCGGGTGGTTGTCGGCCGACACCGCCTGAAACGCCGACGCGTGGGCATCGGTGAGCGTGCGGCTGGGGGCGCGGAAGATGTCGCCGACCTCGAGCTGCTCGAAGGTCTTGGCGGGAACGATCAGGAAATCGGACGGGTCGAAGGCGGGCGTGCTGCTCATGGCTGTCTCCGTTTCGCGCGGTGTCCGCCGGCGGTGACGGCGGCCTCGCGGCGAGTCAAGCCGAGTTCCCGCATCCGGCCGCCGGACACCTGACGAGACTGCGCTCGACACGTCTGGGCGGTTCGCGTGATCGTCGGCGACGTCAGCCCGCCCCGCGCTCGGTCTCGCGAGCCCTCCCGCATCCGCCACAGTTCTGCGCAGGTGCACCAGGCGATGTCTGTGGCGGATGCGGCGAAGTGGCGCGGGTGCGCAGATGCAACGCAAGTCGGGCACGGGGGTGGGCGGGACTCATACACCCTCACCGAACGTGCGAGAAGGGCGACGCGCCGATAACCCCTCGCGCGCTACTGTCAATCGTTCCGTCGTGGGGACGGAAGCGTTCCGTTGTGGGGATGGAGAGATCGGAGGAGGGGTGGCTTCCGATAGCACTTCGGCATGGCGTGCGAGGCTGTTTCTCTTCGCGCAGACCCAATCGGCGATTCTGGCGACGTTCGTTCTCCTCGCCGTCGTCACGGCGATTCTGGGGGTCATGCCCGAGCAGCCGCTGCTGACGATCATCGGCTACCTGCTGGTCGCCGCCGCGACCGTCATCTCGCTTGCGCTGCCGTTCGAGCGGTGGCCCTTCTCCCGGCAGTCGGCGATCGCCGGAGCGGATCTCGTGGCCGCCATCCTGCTGGCGCTGTCCATGTACAACGACGTCCGCGCGATCGCCGCGCTCGCCGCCTTCCCCGCCGTGTGGCTCGCGACCATCGGCGGCAGGCGGGGAGCTGCTGCGGCGCTCGTGGGCGTCTACGTCGCGATCCTCGCGCCGCCGCTGCTCACGCGGGTGCCTCTCACCCCGGCCAACTGGGCGAGTGTGCTCCTCTTCGCCATCGTCATGCCGGTCTTCGTCGTCGTCGCCCGCATGCTCGTGGAGACGAATCGGAACTTTCAGGCGCTCCTGAGCGACGCGCGCGAACGCGAGAGCGTGAGCGGGAAGCAGATCGAGCGCCTCGGTGCGGTTCTGCGCAGCTATGCCGAGACGGCAGACATCGGCGTCGTCGTGCTGGACGAGAACAAGCGCGCCCTGATCACGAACCGCCGGTCGCGCGCGTTCGCCGAGCTCGCGGAGCTGAATCCGTCGACGGGTGTCTGCGCGCACATGTACGCCGCCGATCGTGTGACCCCCGTTCCCGCCGCCGAGCAGGCGCTTCAGCGGGCGATCCGCGGGGAGGCCGTCGAAGGGGAGCTGTTGTGGATCGGCCCACCCGGCAACCAGGTCGCCCTGATCTCCACGGCTCTGCGCCTGAAGGCCACGGACGGGTCGAGCCTGGGGACGATGATCGTCGCCCAGGACATCACCGACCAACTGCGCCGCGGGCGCGAGAGGGAAGACGCCCTGGCCACCCTGTCGCACGAACTCCGCGCTCCTCTGAATGCGATCATCGGATACGCGGATCTCCTCCTGTCCGAACCGCTGCCGATGCAGTCGCGGGCGCACGTCGATGTCATCGCCCGTAATGCCGACCGGCTGCTCGCGCTGTCGAACCGTTTTCTCGACGGCCTCCATTCGTCGGCGCGCCTGGAGATGATGGATATCCCGCTGCGCTCGGTCGTGGATGAGGTCGTCGACCCGTGTGCGCTGCCCGAGCTCGCGTCGCGCACGGTCACGGTGGAGGTGGAGACGGATGCGGCCGTGCGGTCGGATCGCGCGGCGTTGGTAGCCATCCTCGGCAATCTCGTCTCGAATGCGGTCAAGTACTCGCACGAGGGCGACGAGGTGCGCGTCGTCGCCTCCGAAGACCAGGAGGGTGTCTGGTTCACCGTCGCGAACACCGGGTCGCATATCGACAGGAGGGATCTGGAGCGCATCTTCGACCGCTTCTACCGCACCTCCGCCGCACGCGAGAGCGCCGTGCCGGGAACGGGGATCGGGCTCGCGGTGAGTCGGACCCTCGCCGCCGCGCTCGGCGGCTCGCTCACGGCCGACGAGGTGGCGGAGGGGGCGTCCTTCACCCTTCGCCTGCCGGTCGGGGTGGCCGAGACCCAGCGGCCTCCGGAGGCGATGGAGGCGTCGGCGTAGCGTCATCGGAACGCTCGGCCGTTGCCGCCATGAGCGCGCAGCGCCGGGAATGCACGATGGTCGCGAACAGCATCCGCTTCACCGCTCCCGGTCGGCACGCACGTCGCCGACGCTGAAACAGTCGGCGCACGGTACGGCGAGCACATCGCCCGGGTGAAGGTCGCCGGGGAGGCGGACGCGCGTGCTCTCGCCGTCTACGCCGTGCAGATCCAGCGGGATCTCTCGCGCGTGGGAGACGCGGCCCAGCAGACGTGATTCGCTCCACATCGGCCGATGCAGATCGAAGCACGCGTCGAGACAGGCCCCGGTGGCGTCGACGCCCGTCACTGTCGAGACGACTACCGTCATCGTCTCGAGGGGTGACGCTGTCCCACCCGAGAACGGGATGACGGCGGCACCGGAGTAGACGCACGGCGTGGTGCAGATCTCGGCCAGTCGCAGCATCGACACCCCCGAGATGACGACATCGCGGGGGGATGCGTGGGTGCCGGCGGGCCAGGCGGTCTCCTCGAGCGGGGCGGGGAGACTCTGGCGGAGGGTGGGCAAGAGCGACGTGAGTGTCATGTCCCCGGTCTACTCCGGGCGGGGGTGCCGATCGTCCGCGCAGACGGAATCCATGCGAGCGCGCATCCATAGTTGTTCTGCGCGATACGCGCCAGTGCTCGTGGCGAGCGGACGGAATCTCTACCGTGGAGGAATGGCGCGCGACGACCACCGGCCCGAAGATCTCTACACCGGCCCCATCGACCTGCCCAAGATGGCCGCGGAAGCGGGCGAGGGCGAGCTCGAGGCGCCCGAGATCAGCTACGACGAACAGCGGTATCCGGCGCGACCGCGGCGGCTCCGCCCGCGCGACCAGTTCCGAGGCGGGAGCGTGCGCCGCATCCGCACCGACCCGCGCACCGCCAACGGCACGAATCCGTCCTACGTCGAGTGGCTCGTGCGGCAGTCGATGCTCAAGGACGCCGATGTCCTCGCGCGGCAGCTGTCCGGCCAGCCCGCGATGTGGCGCAACCCGTACGCCCGCCCCGACGCGCGCCGGGCGATCGCCACGAGCGACGTATGGTTCACGGCCTATCCGATCTCCCTCATCACCCGCCCAGGGCAGTCCTTCCTCGCCGCCCTCGGTGACGAGGAGCTGTGGGCGGTCTTCGAGCGCATCGGGATCACGGCCATCCACACCGGGCCCGTCAAGCGCGCCGGCGGCATCGCGGGATGGGGAGAGACCCCGAGCGTCGACGGTCACTTCGACCGCATCAGCACGGCGATCGACCCCGCCTTCGGAACCGAGGACGAGTTCCGCACGCTCTGCGACGTCGCCGACGCGTACGGCGGCAGCGTCATCGACGACATCGTTCCCGGTCACACCGGCAAGGGGGCCGATTTCCGCCTGGCGGAGATGGGCTTCAAGGACTACCCGGGCATCTATCACATGGTCGAGATCCCGCGCGAGGACTGGTCGCTGCTGCCGGATGTGCCCGACGGCGTCGACAGCGTGAACCTCGATCCCGCGACCGAGCATGAGCTCGCCGAGCGTGGATACATCATCGGAGCCCTTCAGCGCGTGATCTTCTACACGCCGGGGGTGAAGGAGACGAACTGGAGCGCCACAGCACCTGTCATCGGCCCCGACGGCGCCACTCGACGCTGGGTCTATCTGCACTACTTCAAGCAGGGCCAGCCCTCGATCAACTGGCTGGATCCGACGTTCGCCGGGATGCGGCTGGTGATCGGCGACGCCCTGCACTCGCTCGGAGAGCTCGGCACGAGCGCGCTGCGCCTCGACGCCAACGGGTTCCTCGGCGTGGAGAAGAGCGCGGAGGGGCTGCCCGCATGGTCCGAGGGGCACCCGCTCTCGCACGCCGCGAACCACATCATCGCGGGCATGGTGCGAAAGGTCGGCGGCTTCACCTTCCAGGAGCTGAACCTGACGATCGAGGACATCCGCGACACCGGAGCCGTCGGTGCGGACCTCTCGTACGACTTCATCGGGCGGCCCGGCTACCACCACGCGCTCGCCACGGGTCAGACCGAGTTCCTGCGGCTCGCTCTGACCTCGTCGCTCGAGCTGGGGGTCGCGCCGGTGCAACTGGTGCACGGGCTCCAGAATCACGACGAGCTCACCTACGAACTGGTGCACTGGGCGACCCGTCACGCCGATGATCTCTACCGATTCCGCGGACACGAGGTCTCGGGCGGTGAGCTCGCGGAACTCGTGCGCGCCGAACTCACCGAACACCTGACGGGCGGCGCGGACTACAACCGCGTCTTCACGCAGAACGGGATCGCCTGCACGACGGCGTCGCTGATCGCGGCGACGCAGGGCATCGAGCGTCTCGACGACGTCCGCGACGAGCACGTGCCGGTCATCCGCGACGCCCACCTGCTCCTGTGCGCGTACAACGCCTGGCAACCCGGCGTCTTCGCCCTCTCCGGCTGGGATCTGGTCGGGATGCTGACGGTCCCCGCCGACGAGGTCGCCGACCTCATCTCCGCCGGTGACACGCGCTGGATCGAACGGGGTGCGCACGACCTGCTCGACGCGGATCCCGCCGCCACGCGGTCGGCGGCGGGGATGCCGCGCGGCCGCGCGCTCTACGGCCCGTTGCCCGCCCAGCTCGACGACCCCGATTCGTTCGCGAGCCGCCTCGCCGGCATCCTCGATCTCCGCCGGGAGTCGGGCATCGCGACGGCGACCCAGGTGGACGTGCCGGAGGTGGCGCACGCGGCCATGCTCGTCCTCGTGCACCGTCTCGACAACGGGGATGCGGCCGCCGGCGCGCCGATGCAGGTGACCGTGCTGAACTTCTCCGGAGAGCCGATCGTCGGGACCGTGCGCTCCGAGCACCTCCTGCCGCAGAGCGACGTGACCGACGCCGCCACGGGGGAGGATGCGGGGCGCGTCGATGACCTGCAGAGCTTCTCGGTGTCGCTGCCGGCTTACGGCGCGCGGTTCCTGATGCTGCGCGCACCGGAGCCGGAGCCGGAGGCCGACTGAATCAGCCGGCCAGCGCCTGGTCGATACCGGCGAGCGGAACGGGCAGCCAATCCGGGCGGTTGCGCGCCTCGTAGATCGATTCGTAGACCGCTTTGTCGAGCACGAGGGCACGCAGCAGGACAGGATCCAGCGCCACCGCACCCGGAGCGTTCGCATACGCATCGAGGAACGCGCCGCGGCACGCCGCGGACCACGCCGCAGCGTCGGGTGCCTCGCCGACGGCTCCTGCGTAGTCGAAGGAGCGCAACATGCCCGCGACGTCGCGCGGCGGGAGATCGGGGATCGCCCGCTCCGTCATCGGACGCAGCGGCTCTCCCTCGAAGTCGACGAGTCGCCAGCCGCCGTGCGGGACGGCGAGCACCTGGCCGAGATGCAGGTCCCCGTGGATGCGCTGCAGGAGAGGCCATGGCCGCTCGAGAGCGGAGCGGTAGACCTCCTCGATCGCCGCGAGACGATCGGCGACGGCCGGGACCTCCGCCGCCGCGATCCGGAGTCGACGCCGCCAGGCGATGCCCATGGCCGCGACCGCAGCCGGGTCGGGAGCGGATGCGCCGAGGGTCGCACCGAGAGCGCCGTGCACCCCGGCGACCGCCGTCCCCAGGTCGCGAGCGGCCTCGGTGAAGTCTCGTCCCTCACGCGCCGCCTCCAGAGCCACCGACCAGCCGTCGCGCACGCCGCGGAGGAACTCCTGCGCGAAGGCGAGCGTGCCACGAGCCACTCCGGATTCGCGCCCCACGTCCGGCCACTCGGCATCCAGGCTGCCGTAGAACCGGGGGACGTACGGCGACCCGGCGGCGCTCAGCACCCGCTGCACGGTGACGTCGGGGTTCTCCCCGTGGTGGAGGGTGCGGAAGAGCTTCATGATGATGGACGGTCGGCCGTCCTCTTCGAAGATGATCGACGTGTTGGACTGCTCGACGGCCAGCACCCGCGACCCTGTGACGCGACTCACGTCGACGCCCATGGCTTCGAGGGTGCCGATCGCGAACGCACTCTGGCGCGCCGCATCCACGAGGAGCCCGTCGACCGTCCGGCCGATCACATCGTCGCCCTCGGTCGCGTGCGAGACGACGCCGACGGGTACGTGGTACAGCGCCGGGAGCGTGCCGGCGTCGTCCATCAGCAGGTAGCGGGTGGCGGCCGGGGCGGGTTGGGCATCGAGCACGCGGAAGCGCGGCTCATGGCTCTTTCCGGCATACCACCGCTGCTGCGCCACCCAGGTGCCGACTTCATCCGTGATGTCCACGTTGTCCACCCTGGTGGCTGGCCGCCCCTCGAGAAAAGGGCTGGACGCGCGCGGCCCTCAGGGCTTACGCGAGCCGTTCACTCCGCGGCCTGCGCCACCCGGATGTTGACGTTCTCGGCAGAGAGGACCTCGCGGACGACGAGCATGGCGGCGCCGAGGACCGCTGCGCGCTCGGCGGTGGGCGACTGAACGATCGCGAGGTGCTGGGTCGCAAGCGGTATGGAGCGCCGGTAGACCACCTCGCGCACGCCGGCCAGGAGGTGCTCCCCGGCGCGGGCGATGCTTCCGCCGAGCACGATGACGGAGGGGTTCAGCAGGTTGACGACCGTCGAGAGAACCTCGCCGACGTCGCGTCCGGCCTGACGCAGGGCATCGATGGCGGCCGCGTTGCCGGAGCGGACGAGCTCGATCACGTCCTGGCTCGTGTCGGCCGCGACCCCCTGGGAGCGCAGCGTGGCGGCGATCGCGCTGCCACTGGCGAGATCCTCGAGGTCGAGCTCCTCGGAGCGGCGGCCGCGGGATGTCGTCGTGTGGGGCACGCGCACGTGGCCCATGTCGCCGGCGGATCCCTGGGCGCCGCGCTGGAGGCGTCCCCCCGCGATGATCCCGGCGCCGATGCCCGTGGCGACCTTCACGAAGATGAGGTCGGTCGTCTCCGGGAAGCTCGCCGCCTGCTCGCCGAGAGCCAGGAGGTTGACGTCGTTGTCGACGAAGACGGGCACATCGAACGTGCGTCGCATGTACGAGGGGATGTCGAACCGGTCCCAGCCGGGCATGATCGGCGGGTTGTACGGGCGACCGCTCGAGTGCTCGACCGGACCCGGGACGCCGATCCCGACGCCAGCCAGAGGGATGGCGGCGAGAGTCGCATCCTGCAACAGTGCTGTGCCTTGCTCGGCGACGTGGTCGAGAACGGTGACGGGTCCACTGGCGATGTCCATGGGATGCGTGACCGAAGCGAGGATCCGACCGCTCAGATCGGAGACGGCGATCGTGGCGTGGGAGGCTCCCAGATCGACCGCGAGCACGAGACCCGCGCGCGGGTTGAACGCGACGCGAGAGGGGGGTCGCCCGCCCGTCGACGCCGCCTCTCCGGCGGGAGAGACCAGGCCCGAGGCCAGCAGGGCGTCCACGCGCGACGACACGGTCGAGCGGGCGAGGCCCGTGAGATGGACCAGGTCTGCTTTGGTGCGCGCGTGACCGTCCAGAAGAAGCTGGAAGATGTCGCCGGCACCGGCGGGAGCGCTCCCCAGGGCTCTGCCCGCGTCCGTCATAGGGGTAGTAAACCACACGTGTTCTGCTCCACCTTCTCCGTGATTGGTCGGGTGGATGGGCGACTTGTGACAGGATGCCGACAGAAGCCGGACACCGGAGGAGAGAGCCGATGAGCACGCATCCCGTCACTTTGTTCACGGGTCAGTGGGCGGATCTCCCGCTCGAGGAGGTCGCGCGCCTCGCCGCTTCCTGGGGGTATGACGGGTTGGAGATCGCGGCGTCGGGTGATCATCTGGATCTGCGTCGTGCGGATGAGGATGATGCGTATGTCGCGTCGCGGCGGGAGGTGCTTGATCGTTACGGGTTGCAGGTGTTCGCGATCTCGAATCACCTCGCGGGTCAGGCGGTGTGCGATGCGCCGATCGATTTCCGGCATGAGGCGATCTTGCGCGAGTACGTGTGGGGTGATGGTGATGCGGAGGGGGTGCGTCGGCGGGCGGCGGAGGATATGACGCGGGCGGCGCGGGTGGCGCGCAAGCTCGGTGTGGACACGGTGGTGGGTTTCACGGGGTCGTCGATCTGGCCGTATGTGGCGATGTTCCCTCCGGTTCCCGCGTCCGTGATCGAGGCGGGTTTCGAGGATTTCGCGGCGCGGTGGAATCCGATCCTGGACGTGTTCGACGCGGAGGGGGTCCGTTTCGCGCACGAGGTGCATCCGGGGGAGATCGCGTACGACTATTGGAGTTCCGTGCGGGCGCTGGAGGCGATCGATCACCGGGGGGCGTTCGGGTTCAACTGGGATCCGTCGCACATGATGTGGCAGAACATCGATCCGGTCGGGTTCATCTGGGACTTCCAGGACCGGATCTATCACGTGGACTGCAAGGACACCAGGATGCGGCCGCGTAACGGGCGTGCGGGGGTGTTGGGTTCGCACCTGCCGTGGGGGGATCCTCGCCGGGGGTGGGACTTCGTGTCCACCGGTCACGGTGACGTTCCCTGGGAGGACTCCTTCCGCGCGCTCGAGGCCATCGGCTACACCGGGCCGATCTCGATCGAATGGGAAGACGCCGGCATGGACCGCCTCCACGGCGCCGCCCAGGCCGTCGGCTTCGTTCGGAGCCTGCTCTGGCCCACACCCACCGCCTCCTTCGACGACGCCTTCCGCAACCAGTAGCCGGTAGCTGCGACGCGCCCATTGCCGAGCGAGCACCCGTTCGTCGAGTGAGCACAACATCGGATGCTCGCTCGATGAAGGGGCGCTCACTCGCGCGTGCGTGCTCTTCACCCGCGGTGGAAGGGATCGCTCCCAACGGATTATGTTGCACCTCTGGACAAAATTGGCCGAGATGGTTAATTTTACGGAGCCGTCATAATTCCGACGGTCACCAGCCGGGACGACGAAGCCCCGAGCCCGCCGCAGCGACAGTGCGGGCGCGCCGCTATCGGCCTTGCGATTCAGAGAGGAAACGCACATCACATGAAGAAGAAGCTCCTTGCGGCCGTGGCGGTCGGTGCCCTCGCCATCAGCCTCGCCGCGTGTTCGTCGACGCGGGGCGGCGACGACCCGTCCGGCGCTGCTGCCTCGACCGACTGCAACGTCGGCATCGCGATGCCCACGCGCAGTCTCGAGCGCTGGATCAATGACGGCGAGCAGCTGCAGGCCAAGCTGAAGGACGCCGGTTGCACCGTCGATCTGCAGTACGCCGACAACAAGACCGACCAGCAGATCAGCCAGATCCAGAACCAGCTCGCGGGCGGCGCGAAGATCCTCGTGATCGCCGCCATCGACGGTTCCACTCTCGGCCCGGTGCTGGAGGAGGCGAAGGCGCAGAACGCGACCGTCATCGCCTACGACCGCCTCATCAACGGCAGCGAGAACGTCGACTACTACGCCACGTTCGACAACTACAAGGTCGGCACCCTCCAGGGTCAGTACATCGAGACGCAGCTGGGCCTGAAGGACGGCAAGGGCCCGTTCAACCTTGAGCCCTTCGCCGGCAGCCCCGACGACAACAACGCGAAGTTCTTCTTCGCCGGCGCGTGGGACGTGCTGAAGCCGTACGTCGACAAGGGCCAGCTGGTCGTTCCCAGCGGCAAGGCTCCTGCGAACGACGACGCGTGGGCGTCGATCGGCATCCAGGGCTGGGCCTCCGACAAGGCGCAGGCCGAGATGGACAACCGCCTGTCGTCGTTCTACGGCGATGGCAAGAAGGTCAACGTGGTGCTCTCGCCCAACGACAGCCTCGCGATCGGTATCGAGGCGTCGCTGAAGTCCGCGGGCTACACCGCGGGCGCGGACTACCCGATCATCACCGGTCAGGATGCGGACAAGGCGAACGTGAAGGCCATCCTCGACGGCCTGCAGTCCATGACGGTCTGGAAGGACACGCGTGCGCTCGGTGACCGCGTGTTCACGATGATCCAGGAGATCACGCAGGGCAAGGAGGTCGAGGTCAACGACACCAAGACCTACGACAACGGCAAGAAGGTCGTGCCGTCGTTCCTGCTGACGCCCGAGGTGGTCACGAAGGACGACGTGCAGTCGAAGCTCATCGACTCCGGCTTCCTCAAGGCCTCCGACGTCGGTCTCTGATCCATCCACGCGGCGGGGCGGGTCTCACCCGCCCCGCCGCTCGAGCGTCGCCCGCGGGCGGCGAAGGGACACACCATGACCGAACCGATCCTGCGCATGGCGGGGATCTCCAAGTCCTTCAACGGCGTGCCGGCGCTGTCGGACGTCTCCATCGACGTCTATCCCGGCGAGGTGCACGCGATCTGCGGCGAGAACGGCGCGGGCAAGTCCACGCTCATGAAGGTGCTGAGCGGCGTCTACCCGGCGGGCAGCTTCCAGGGCACGATCACGCTCTCGGGCCAGCAGGTCGCGTTCCGCTCGATCAACGACAGTGAAGCGGCCGGCATCGTGATCATCCACCAGGAGCTCGCGCTGAGCCCGTACCTCTCGATCGCCGAGAACATCTTCCTCGGCAACGAGAAGTCGCGGCGCGGCGTCATCGACTGGAATGCCACGAACCGGGAGGCGGCGGCTCTGCTCGCGCGGGTGGGCCTCAAGGAGAACCCCGCGACGAAGATCTTCGAGCTCGGTGTCGGCAAGCAGCAGCTGGTCGAGATCGCGAAGGCGTTGGCCAAGGAGGTGAAGCTGCTCATCCTCGACGAGCCCACCGCGGCGCTCAACGACGACGATTCGGCCCATCTGCTCGATCTGATCGACCAGCTGCGCGCTCAGGGCATCACCTGCATCATCATCAGCCACAAGCTGAAGGAGGTGCTGCGCATCGCCGATCGCATCACCATCATCCGCGACGGCCGAACGATCGAGACGATGCGCCGGGACGATCCGGAGACGGACGAGGGGCGCATCATCCGAGCCATGGTCGGCCGCGACCTCAACAGCCTGTTCCCCCCGCGCGAGCCCGACATCGGCGAGGAGCTGTTCCGCGTCGAGCACTGGACCGTGCACCACCCGGTCGACACCGAGCGCGTCGTGATCGATGACGCATCCTTCATGGTGCGCGCGGGAGAGATCGTCGGCTTCGCCGGTCTCATGGGCGCGGGGCGCACCGAGCTCGCGATGAGCGTGTTCGGTCGCATGTACGGCACCGGCATCTCGGGCGAGGTGTACAAGAACGGTGAGCGGATCGACGTGCGCACGGTGGATGCGGCGATCCGCCACGGCATCGCCTACGCCACCGAGGATCGCAAGAAGTACGGTCTGAACCTGATCGGGGACATCCAGGTGAACGTCTCCGCATCCGCGCTCGCACGACTGGCGCGGCTCGGGGTCGTCGACCGGTACCGCGAGTACAAGGTCGCCGATTCGTACCGCTACAAGATGAACATCAAGGCGCCCAGCGTCGCTGCGATCACGGGCCGGTTGTCCGGAGGCAACCAGCAGAAGGTCGTGCTCTCGAAGTGGATGTTCACCGGACCCGACGTGCTCATCCTGGACGAACCCACGCGCGGAATCGACGTGGGGGCCAAGTACGAGATCTACGGCATCATCAACGAACTCGCGGCGCAGGGGAAGGCGGTCATCGTCATCTCCTCGGAGCTTCCCGAGGTCATCGGGCTCTCCGACCGCATCTACACCATCTCCGAAGGGCGCATCACGGCAGAGGTCGACCGTGCCGATGCGACCCAGGAAACGCTCATGCGGCACATGACCGCCGGAAGGAACTGACATGGCTACTGCGTCGACGCAGACGGTGGACACCCCGCCGAAGAAGAGGCGGGGTCTGCTCGCCCGGATCAACTTCCGTCAGTACGGCATCCTGGCCGCCCTGGTCATCATCATCGTCCTGTTCCAGGTGATGACCGGTGGTCGCCTCTTGATGCCCGGCAATGTCAACAACCTGATCCAGCAGAACGCCTACGTCCTGATCCTCGCGATCGGGATGGTGATGGTCATCATCGCCGGTCACATCGATCTGTCGGTCGGGTCGGTCGTGGCCATGGTTGGCGCGATCGCGGCGATCTCCATGAACAACTGGGGGCTGCCGTGGTGGGCGGCTGTCATCCTCTCTCTCGTCGTCGGCGCGGTCGTCGGCGCATGGCAGGGGTTCTGGGTGGCGTTCGTGGGGATACCGGCCTTCATCGTGACCCTGGCGGGCATGCTCCTGTTCCGCGGTCTCACCCTCGTTCTGCTCACCGGGGGCACGATCAGCGGACTCCCCGACGGCTTCACGGCGATCGGCGCCGGATGGCTCCCGCCCGTCTTCGGCTACGTCGCGGACCGCGACGCGCTCACCCTCGTGCTCGGCCTGCTCGCCTCCGTCGCACTCGTGGCTCAGCAGTTGCGCACGCGCGCCACACTGCGCCGTATGGAACTGCCGCGCGAGGTCGCGTGGTCGTTCTGGCTGAAGAACGCGGTCGCGGTCGTGGCGATCATGGCGACGGCGTGGACGCTGGCCACGTACAACGGAACGCCGATCGTGCTCATCATCCTCGCGGTGCTCGTGCTCGCCTACACGTTCGTGCTCAACCGCACGGTGTTCGGCCGGCACATCTACGCGATGGGCGGCAACCTGTTCGCCGCCGTCATGAGCGGTGTCAAGACGAGGTGGGTCAACTTCTTCATCTTCGTCAACATGGGAGTGCTCGCGGGTCTCGCGGCCGTGGTGAGCACGGCCCGTGCCGGCAGCGCGGTCGCCTCGGCAGGTCAGAACTACGAGCTGGATGCGATCGCCGCCGTCTTCATCGGCGGGGCCGCGGTGCAGGGCGGTATCGGAACGGTCGTCGGCGCCGTGATCGGTGGCCTCGTGATGGGCGTGCTCAACATGGGCCTGTCGATCCTCAGCGTCGATGCGGCGTGGCAGATGGCGATCAAGGGCATCGTGCTGCTGCTGGCGGTGGCCTTCGACATCTTCAACAAGCGGCGCAGCGGCGGCGCGTGAGCGCCGCGCCCCGCGCCGGGCGACCGCCGGACGTCGTGTCAGAATTGCCGGGTGACTGCGGTGACCGTGGCGACGGGGCCTGATCTTCCACCCCCCGCGGGCTCCGCGGGGGGTGGAACCACGAACGACGCGGTCCGCCGGCAGAACCTCGTGGCGGTGCTGTCGGAGCTTCGGCTGAACGGCACCCTCTCGCGTGCGCAGCTCAGCGCCCAGACGGGGCTGAACCGCTCAACGATCACGGGCCTCGTCGCGGAGCTGATGGATGCGGCTCTGGTTCGGGAGCTGCCCGCGGTGCCCTCGACGGGCAAGGCGGGCCGGCCCATCTCGGAGCTGCAGGTCGACGACGCGGTCTCGGCCATCAGCGTGGGCGTGGATGCGGACAGTGTGACGGTCGCACTGATCGGCCTCGGCGGCACGGTGCACGCGCGCCTGCACCACGACACCGCCCGCCCCGTGAGCCCGCGCCGTTTCGTGCAGCTCGCCGTCGATCTCATCAACGTGATGCGTGCCGACATCGACCGGCACTATCGCGTGGTGGGTGTGGGGCTCGCCGTGCCGGGACTGGTCGACGCCCGTGGATCGGTGCTGGTGGCGCCGACGCTGCAATGGCGGAACGAGCCGATCGCCGCGCGGATGTCCGACAAGCTCGGCATGCACGTCACTGCCGGCAACGACGCCAGCATCGGCGCCCTGGTGGAGACGCGATTCGGCGTCGCCCGCGGGGCACGCAACCTGCTCTACCTCGGCGGCTCGCTGCGCGGCATCGGCGGCGGCGTGATCATGGACGGCACCCTGCTGCGGGGCACCTCCGGCTACGCGGGCGAGCTCGGTCACACCGTCGTCAACCCCGGCGGCATCAAGTGCGTGTGCGGGCGGCGGGGATGTCTGGAGGCGGAGGTCGATCTCAGCCTGATCGAACCGTTGCTCGGACGCCGACGACTCGACGAGGACGAACTGGACGTCGAGCTGGGGGTCGCACGCGACCCGAAGGTCATGGCGGAGGTCGCGCGGCAGGTCGACGTGCTCTCGATCGCGCTGACCAACTTCGTCAACGCCTTCAGCCCCGAGCTCGTGGTGCTCTCGGGCTATCTGGGCTCGCTTCTCTCCGTCAGCCGGGAGCGGCTGTCGGCGGCGGTGCGGCTGCATCCGCTGGGAGCCGAGGGGCGCGTCGTGCGCCTGGAGCGTTCCCGGCTGCGCTCCCGACTCATGCTCATCGGGCCCGCCGAGCTCGCCTTCGCGCCGATTCTCGCCGACCCGACGACCGCGCCCCGTCGCTGACGAGGATCAGCCCCGCCGCGGTGGCGGCGATCGTGCCGACGACGACGGCCGCGACGGTCGCGGAGGGGGCGAAGGCCAGGGCGCCGGCCGTCGCCAGTGCCGCCCCGGTCACCACGCCGGGCACCGCCGCGGTGAAGATCTCGGCCGCGGCTGCGTGCCGCAGGTGCGTACGCTGCCATCCCATCGCGCGCAGCGCCTGCTCGGCACTCGTGCGTCGCTCGAGCCCGAGACGTCGGATGACGACCAGGAGGATGCCGGCGGCTCCGAGCGTCACGGCGATCAGCGTGCCCTGCGGCACGAGCGCCTGCGACGCGGCGAACGATCCGAGACGCGAGTCTCCCGCGGCGGCACGGCCCGCGATCAGTACCGCGACCGCGGTCGAGGCGGCCAGGGAGACGAGCGCCAGCGCCGCGGCCAGCGCCACCGTCGTCGCGCCGCTCGTGCGGGCGTTGCGCAGGCCCAGCAGGGCCGGTGTCGTGACCGCGCCCGATCCGGAGCGCGGGCGGCGGGCCGCGGACGCGCGCACGAGCGCGCTGCGCCCCACCAGCACGGCGGAGCCCACGACACTCGCCGCCACCGCGATCCCCACGAGATACGAGGTCGTCTCGATCATGGCCGAGGTCAGCAGCGTGAGTGCCCCGATTCCGGCCAGCAGGAGTGTCGCGACGGCCTCCTCGGAAAGGAACCAGGCGCGGATGCGCCGGCGGGTCCACCCGACCTGGCGCAGCACCGCCGCATCCGCCCGCCGCGAAGCGATCGAGCTCAACTGTGTGAACAGCAGCAGTGCCGTCGCTGCGAGCATCGACATCATCAGGAGGGCCAGGTTCGTTCCCGAGACACCGTCGGAGGCCATCGCCGCCGCGCCGAGTCGCGAGTAGTCCTGGCTCACGACGAGGGGCGGCGCATCGCCGGACGTACCCGCCGGCGGCTCGAGCGCCACCGGCACCGTCTCGAACGACGACCCGGCCACGATGGTCGCTGTCAGGCCCAGTTCCCGGATACGGGACGCCACGTCGAGGATCTTGGCCTGGGCATCGGCGGTGTACCCGTCGATGCCCGCGACGCGGACCCGGACCGACGAGACCGGATCGGCCATGTGCAGGTACTGCGCGTTCTGCAGGTCCGCGATCGCGAAGGCTCCGGAGGTGTTCAACCCGAGCCCGGAGAAGGATGCGGGGAGAGCGGTGCCATCGGCGGCGGCGTCTGCGCCGTCGACGATGATCGGTGCGGACTCGTCGTATCCGAGCCCCACCTGCCCGAGCTCCGTGCCCTCCTCCTGCAGCTGAGCGGGAGTGAAGGTGCCGACCGGCCAGGTGTTCGTCTCATACGGGCCGGTGGTGCCCGCATCCGTGCCGGGGAAGGGCGTCGTGGCGGAGAAGAGCAGCTCGCCGTCGGACTCCCCGGTCGCGCGGAGCCGGAGCAGCGGTGCGGAGGCGTCACTCTGGTCGGCGGACGCGTCGGCGGGTACGGCGTGAGCGATCGTGGTCGCCTGCGGATCCACGGCCGAGAGGATGGGTGAGCCGGCGAGCCGGAACATCGGATACTGCGCATAAGGGGCGGCCGGCGGCGGCGTCCATCCGGGCCACGGCACATCGACGCTGTCGAAGGTCAGGGGAGACAGGGCGTCGCCGGGCTCACCGGAGTACAGCGTGGTGGTCGGAGCCGTGCCCGCGGCGTCGAGATCGGGGAAGACGTCATCGCCGGCGGTCGCCCGCACCAGGCTCGTCGCCAGTTCGTCGCTCGGCGCGTCCAGCGGAGTCAGGTCCACCTCCAGATGCGCGGCCGGCGTGTCGACGGCCCGCGTCAGGATCGGGGTGGGCTGCGTTGCGACGCCCTTCTCGAACAGCGTGTTCAGATCGTCGTCCGGCGACGGAGGATCGGCGGGGTCGAAGAAGTTGTCGCCCAGACGGCCGATCAGCGCACTCGTATCGATGAGCGGATCCATCACGGCGCCGGCATCGCCGAGCAGCTTCTTCTCGGCGACCGGGTCGACGAGCACCACATGGGCGGTGCGGACGGCTTGGACCGGCAGCGTGAGGGCGACCACCCCCTCGCCGGGGGGCGGCTGTTCCGCTGATTCCCATCCGCCGAACGTCCACGCGACGTTGCGGTCGACATCCGTCTCCGCGCCGTAGGCGATCTCGCCGGCCGAGGTCACGGCGCGCACCGGCCGGTTCTCACCGTCTCGCAGCTGGCGGTACCCCTCCCACGCCGTCTGATCGACGACGATGTCCACGCTCGCATCGATCGTGCGCGCCGGCGTCACGCCGTCGTCGATGACCAGCGTGGTGGACACCCGGTAGGCGCGCGGTCCCGCGGCGGAGCCGTCCAGCGGCACGATCAGCGTCGCCTTCGCGACGTCGGTCGTGGGCGTCGTGAACGCACCGATCGGGGCGGCGACCTCGACGCCCTCCAGGCCCTGGACCCGTGCCACATCCGCGTTCGCGATGTGACCGAGGCTCGCATCGGTCAGGGCGCCGGGGCCGAGCAGGCCGCCGCTCGCGCCGCTGAGCGGCGACGAGCCACCCGCTGTCACGAGGATGTCGTAGTCGCCGCGCCAGTTGGCGTCGAGGGTCTCGCGCAGTGCGTCCGCCGACCCGCTCTGCAGCCCCGACGCCGCCACCAGCACGATCCCGATGAGCGCCAGCGAGGCGAGGCGCAGGCGTCGCCGGAGGAAGCGGGTCAGAGCGCGGGGCACGCGCGCCCGCTCGCGGCGGGGCACGCGCGCTCTCATGTCATCACGGTCCTGGTGTCGGCGGCGTCGATGAGTTGGGGGTCGTGCGCCGACACGAGCACGGCAGTGCCCGCATCCGCGATCGAGCGCAGCAGCGCGATCACGCCGTCGGCGTTCTGGCGATCGAGGCTCGCCGTCGGTTCGTCCACCACCAGCAGACGAGGCTCGAGCAGAAGCGCCCGCGCGAGGGCCACCCGCTGGCGCTCGCCGCCGGAGAGCTCCGACGGGTGGGACCGGGACCGTGCGCCGACGCCGAGGCGGCCGAGGAGATCTCTTCCCCTGCGGCCGAGGTCGCGGCTGCGCCGGTCGGGGACGGCGGGCAGCAGCACGTTCTCGAGAGAGGTCAGGCCGTCGATCAGCACGCCGCCCTGATCGAGGTAGCCGACGTGGGTGCGCCGCAGTGCCGTCGTCGCATCGTCGCTCTGCGCCGAGACCACGACTCCCGACCATGCCACGCTGCCGGAGGTCGGCCGCACGAGACCCGCGGCCGTCTTGAGCACGCTCGTCTTGCCGGAGCCGCTGCGGCCGGCGAGGCAGTGCATGCGTCCCGCGGGCACATCGACGGAGAGGTTCTCGATGATCACCAGATCGGGCGCTCCGGCGCGCGGATAGCGGATCGACACGTCTCGCAACGCCAGCGGGGCAGAGATCACGAGGCGACGATAGCGCCGCCTCCGGCCGTGCGGCAGTCTGCGGGCGGCCGTGGCTCGACCGCGCCGAGATGTTCCTTCGCAGGTCCGGTCAGTTTCCTCGCCCTGTCGAACACCGACCCGCCGCGGATGCCGCGAAGGCGGCGCCCGATCATCGAAAATCGGTCGAAACTGAGAGTTTGTTATGCGAAGCCATTGTGTTAGCGCTAATGGTACCGGTAACATCACGAACGGTTCCCCACCCTCGCGTTCTCGCCGACGACCAGACGCCGACGACGCAGGGTGAGTCGGCCCCTCACAGCGGCGACCAGCCTGCGCGTGAGGGTGACGGCGTCCCGCGGCCTCCCGTGCGCGGACAGGGTGCAGCGAGCAAGGTGGCTCACTGCGTTGGAACCGGGTTCGTGGCCGGTGAGGCCGGCGACAGATCGACGGGAGCGGCGCTTTCGCAGACGAGGCGCTGGTGGCACTCGAACTCAAAGGAGACAAGACGTGAGACCACCCCTACGCACCCCACGCCGTGCACGCGCACGCGGGCCACGGACAGTCGGCGCGCTGCTGGGCATCGGCGCACTCGCGCTGTCCTCGGCGGTCGCGATTCCTGCGGCCCACGCGGCGTCGACCCCGTTGATCGCGAACGGCACGTTCGAAACCGGAATCAGCGGCTGGACCGCGCCCCTGGGCGGAACGCTCTCCGAGAGCAACGACGCGAAGTCCGGGAGCAAGTCGCTCGCCATCAGCGGTCGCACCACCTTCCAGTCCGGACCGACGGCGACCGTGACCGGTCTCCTGGACCCGGCGAACAGCTATGACCTGTCCCTCGCGGTGAAGTTCGACACGGGCGCGGCCACACAGAACTTCAACGTCGTGCTGTGCACGAGCTCGCGCAGCCAGTGCGATGTCGTGACCAGCGCCACGGTCACCGCCGGCCAGTGGAAGGTCCTCGAGAAGACCTTCACCCCGGCGATCGCGAACTACGACATCATGTTCGTCGAGACGCCGTGGAACACGAACGTGCAGAGCTTCGTCATCGACGACGTCTCCCTGACGACAGCAGGCGGCACCGATCCGGGCACGCCCGTCGTGACCGAGCCGCCCGCCGTCGCCGGCAACCTCCTTCCCGACGGCCGGTTCGTCGACGGGTTCACCGGATGGACCGCGCCGCGCTCCGGCACCCTCGCCCTGAGCGACGACGCAGCCAGCGGCGCGCACTCCCTCAAGGTCACGGGCCGCACCAACACCCAGTCGGGTCCCTTCGCCTCGGTGACGGGCAAGCTCGAAGCCGGTGCCACGTACCGTCTCGGGGGCAAGCTGAAGTACACCGAGGGTGAGCCGACCCAGCAGTTCAACTTCACGTTCTGCCCGAGCAACTTCAACGGTTGCGTCGACAACGGTCAGACCTACACGCGCGGTGAGTGGGGCACCTTCTCCAAGGAGTTCACCGCCACGGCGAGCCAC
The DNA here is from genome assembly GCF_031453615.1 of Microbacterium sp. SORGH_AS_0428. Classification (NCBI taxonomy): domain Bacteria; kingdom Bacillati; phylum Actinomycetota; class Actinomycetes; order Micrococcales; family Microbacteriaceae; genus Microbacterium; species Microbacterium sp. SORGH_AS_0428. Next base: position 2,251,839 of record NZ_JAVIZT010000001.1, read on the forward strand.
GCATCCGCGGACTGGCTCTTCGTGGAGACGCCGTGGGGATCGAGCGCTCTGCAGGACTTCCAGGTCGACGACATGTCGCTCATCAAGATCGCTGACGCTCCGGCGACGCCGACCTACGGCAGCCTGGAAGAGGTGCAGACCAAGCCCATCGGCGACCACAATCCGCTCGTCGGTCACAAGTTCGGCGCCGACCCGCACCACCTCATCTACAACGGCCGCCTCTACATCTACTCGACGGATGACACCCAGCAGTACGAGGCGAACACCAAGGACGCCAACGGCCTGCCCACGCAGTCCAACGGTTACGGTGCCATCACCCGTCTGAACGTCATGTCGACCTCCGACATGGTCAACTGGGTCGACCACGGCGCGGTCCCGATCGCGCGTGAGGGCGGTGCAGCTCCGTGGGCGCGCAACTCGTGGGCTCCGGCGGCGATCGAGAAGGACGGCAAGGTCTACCTGTACTTCTGCGACAGCGGCACCGGCACCGCCGTCGTCGTGGGCGGATCGCCCCTCGGCCCCTGGACCGACCCGGTCGGCAAGAAGATCATCCCCGACACCGTCTCACCCGAGTACATCGCCGGCGGAGGATTCCCGGCGGGGATGTGGTTGTTCGACCCCGAGGTGTTCATCGACGACGACGGACAGGCGTACCTGTACTTCGGCGGCAACTCGCAGATCGGCTCGGGCAGCAACGTCCAGGGGCCGCAGAACCCCAAGTCGACGCGTGTCGTGAAGCTGAAGGACGACATGGTGACGCTCGACGGCGACCCCGTGGAGATCGACGGCCCCGGCATGTTCGAGGCTTCGAGCATGTTCAAGCGCGGCGACACGTACTACTACTCGTACTCGTCGAACTTCCAGGTGCGTCCGCAGGAGGGGGTCTACCCGCCCACCGGCGCGATCGCCTACATGATGACCGACGACCCGATGAACCTGCCGGCGTCCAAGTACGCGGGTGTCGCCTTCCAGAACCAGTCGAACTTCTTCGGAGCCGGCAACGGGGGCAACAACCACTCCGACATGTTCACGTTCAAGGGTGAGACGTACTTCACGTACCACGCCCAGACGCGTGGCGCGGCGTGGGCAGCGGCGCTCGGAACCCCGGGATCGACCCAGGGCTACCGCTCGGTGCACATCGACAAGCTCGAGTTCAACGAGGACGGCACCATCAAGCCCGTTCAGGGAACCCGCGCAGGTGTCGAGCAGGTCGAGGCGTTCGACCCGTACCGCACCTTCGAGGCCGAGACGCTGGCATGGCAGCTCGGGCTGAAGACCGTCGCGACGGATGCGGCGTCTGTCGAGTTCCCCGAGCACAACGGCAGTGGCAACATGGCGCTGAGCTCCATCGACGACGGCGACTTCGCCGGGATCTCGGGAGTCGACTTCGGTGACGGGGCCGCCTCGGTCTCGGCGCGCGTGAAGCCGCTCGTCGAGGGCGCCTCGATCCAGGTTCGCCTCGACCAGGTCGACGGCCCCGTCGTCGGTGAGATCGCCGTCGAGGGAACCGTGGGCGAGTGGACCACCGTCAAGGCCGACGTCACCGGCGCGACCGGGGAGCACGACGTGTTCTTCGTCTTCGCAGAGCCCGAGGGCGGCGCGGACTCGAAGCTCATGGAGGTCGACAACTGGACCTTCACCGCTGAAGGGGGAACCGAGCCCGGTAACCCTGGTGAGCCCGGTAACCCCGGTGAGCCCGGTAACCCCGGTGAGCCCGGTAACCCCGGTGAGCCCGGTAACCCTGGTGAGCCCGGTAACCCCGGTGAGCCCGGCGACCCGGCGGTGACCGCCGTCCTGTCGCGCACGGATGTGCGTGCGGGTGAGTCGGTGACGGTGACCGCGCAGGGACTCGATGTCGCGAAGGTGGAGATCGGCATCGCGAGCACGTACCGCGCGCTCGCCACGGTCGATGTGACCGACGGTGCGCTGCGTGCGACCGTGACGATCCCCGCGGACATCGCGCCCGGCCAGCACCACATCCAACTGCGCGACGGCGACCGGATCCTCGCTGAGCTGCCCGTCACCGTACGCGCGGCCGCGGGTGCGCTGGCGGCGACGGGACAGGACACGGCGCCGCTGATGTCGGCGTCGCTGTTCGGAGCCGCGATGCTCGGCCTCGGCATCCTGGCGATGCTCCGGCTGCGCGCGCGGGCGCGTCGGTCCGAGCTCTAGCGGATGACGCACAGGTGCCCGGGACGGCGAACGCCGTCCCGGGCACCTGTGTCTGCGCGCAGGGGCGAGAATGGGCGGATGCCTGAGTCGTCCTCTTCCTCCGTCGCCCTCACGCGCGACATCGCCGCCGCCGAACGGATGTGGGAGGAGTACCGCGCCGCCCACCCCGAGGCTGTGAGCGCCTCACCCGAGTACACCGTCGAGCACTTCGGCGATTCCGCGCGACTGGCCGACGAGCTCCTCGACATCGTCCTGTCCGGACGCAAGCGCGCAACCGCCGAACTCGTCGCCGACTTCGTGGCGCGTGGCGATGCCGTACCGCGCATCGGCTCCCATTGGATCGCCTGCGACAGCACGGGCACACCGCGCATCGTGATCCGCAGCACCGAGCTTCGTCTCGGCCCCTTCGCAAGCGCCGACGCATCCTTCGCCCGAGACGAGGGAGAGGATGACGGCTCGCTCGAGAGCTGGCAGCGCGAGCACCGACGCTACTGGGAGCGTGTCAGTGCCGCGCGCGGTGCCGTCTGGTCGGAGGACGAGGAGATCGTGTTCGAGCGGTTCTGCGTGGTGTGGCCGCCCGAACACGCTGACTGACGCTTCCGGCTCGGTCTCAGCTCGCGTCGCCCTCCTGGGAGGCGATGCGGTCGGCGTCGGCGCTGTCGATCCGGTCGGCGTCGAGGTCCGGGTCTAGCACGTCTTCGCCGTCCACCTCCCGCGTCGGCTGCTCGCGCTCTCCGTCGCCGGGAAGCGGCACCGGGGGCGGGAAAGTGTTGTTCGACATCGTCGTCTCCTCTCGATCGGATCCAGCGGATGCCGGCACGCTACGCCGCGGTGGGTCCTCCCTCGCGGGGGTTGACGCGGCGCCGTGTCAGGGGCCGTTCTGGAGGATCTGCTCGAGCTGAGCGATCGTCAGCGGCTGCCAGGGCGAACCGTCCGCATCCGTGGCGTGGGCTGCGGGGCTGTCGCCGCGCGTCCAGTACTTCGCCTCGTAGGGGACCTGCTGGAACATCACCCGCTGACCCTCGGTGTACGTCGCCGCCGGGTCCCAGTCGGGGTAGGTGCCCGCCGGCAGCGTGGGCTGAGGGTAGGGAGTCTCACCCGGCAGCACGGGTCCGATCAGTCGCCACGGCCACGAGTCCGCGTCCGCCAGCGGGTTGTCCGGATCGTCGCCGCGCGTCCACCACTTCGCCTCGTAGACGTTCTGGCGCCAGACGACCTTCGCGCCTGCGAGGTACGTGTTGGTCTCGGTCCAGATCGGATACGGGCTCGCCGCGGGATCGTCGGTCACCGTGGGAACAGGCTCCGGCGTGGTGCGGCGCCCCGCGGACTCGTCGGGGGAGGCCTCGAATCCGGGCTGGAGGGTTTCTGCGAACGTCGCGTCCTGCTGGTCGACGCCGCTGCAGTCGTTGGAGACGACCGAGGTGTCGGCGTAGTTCGTGCCGCACGTCCGGTCCCGGTTCAATGACCACATCGACAGCCGAGACATCCGCTGCTGCTGCGCGAAGGCGTTCAGCGCCGTCGCGTCGTCGAGCGTGAACACCTCGCCGGGCACATCGTTCTGACCGATCATGGGGGTGGCGGCCAGCTTGCCCCAGAGAGTGGGCGCGGTGAGCGTCGTCCCCGCATCCTCGTAGAGCGCGCCGAGCTGCGCATGCGTCGCCCGGAGCGCCTCGATGGCGGTCTCAGCCATGGTCTGCGTGCCGCGGTCGACGCCGTAGTCCATCGTCATCACGTTGACCCCGGTCAGATCCACGCCGGACTCCAGCATCTGCGCGATGGCGGTGCGTGCGGCGGCGGTCAGCCCGTCCGGGGCGACCGGCAACGTGAGCCAGACGGCCAGATCCTCGCCCGCCGCCCGCTGCTCGCGCTGCAGGTCGGCGATCGCCACCGCCCGGCGCAGACCCGATACGGGGTCTTCGAGGTTCTCCCCCTCGATGTCGAGGTCGATCGTCGACACGTCGTAGCGGTCGATGACGCTCCGGTAGGCCTGCCCGAGCCCCTCTTCGTCCGCGCAGGCGTTGGCGAGCTCGGTGCCCGCTGCGCCGCCGAAGGACAGGACGACATCGCCGCCGCTCTGGCGCAGCCGTGTGATGCGCCGGTCCAGATCGACATCGCGTGCCGCCTCGTCGAGGTCGTAGTACCCGCCCCAGGAGGGCGTGCACGAATCCGCCGCGGCGGCCACCACGAACGAGAGGACGACGTCCCGGTCGGCATCGTTCTCGGGCTTCTCGAACGCAAAGAACGGTGTCGTCGTGACGTCGACGTACGGCGCGAACCACGCGGCTCCCGTGACCGCGCGCACCTGGTCCACGACGAGCAGGCGGTAGCCGAGGAGCGAGCCGGCGACGATGGCCACGACGATGAACACGCCGAGCGAGACCCGCCACGGCGACAGGCGTTTGCCGTCGTACGGGCCGGGAGCGGGCGGTGCGGTGTAGGCGACGCGCGGATTCATACGCTCCGGCCCGACGCGCTTCTCGCCTCGACTGCGAGGAACGGTGCCGGCTCGACCGCGGCGGATGCGGCGGGCCGGGCCGCGCGACGGACCGGATCGCCCGCGGCGGGGTAGCCGTGGAAGAGCGCATCCTGCCAGTCGAACCCGGGCTCGCCGGGGGCGGCGCGACCCACGGCCTCGGTGGGCACGGGAACCCACATCCAGTTGGTCAGTCCCATCCACACATCGACGAGCGAGTTGCGGATGCCGATGTTCTCGACACAGGCCCAGAGGGCGCAGACCGCGTTGAGCGTGCCGAAGAAGAACGTGCCCCAGTTCTGGGCGTTGAAGCTCCACCACGCGGTGAAGATCGAGAACGCGACGATCGCCCAGGGTGCGATGACATAGAGCAGGGTCGTCGCCGTGCGCTCACGCACCTTCGGCGTGCGGGCGAACGGGATCTTGCGGCCGGTCAGGCCCTGCTCGATCGACTTGAGCACGCCGGCGAGATTGACCGGCAGCAGGATGAGGTTGAAACCGTAGATGCGCAGGATGTCGAGGTAGCGGTAGCCGGAGTACTTCAGGTCGCTCGCCTGGCACAGGAAGTACGGCGCTGCCGCCACCAGGACGAGCGGGCTCAGCAGGTCGCTGTCGAACGGGAACGTGAGCAGGAAGAGCAGCGCGAAGCTGGCCCACGCGAGCGAGGCCATGTAGTTCACGCGGATCATCCACTCGCCCAGGCGTACGGGGCGCGACGTGCGTCTGCGGGCGCGCACCTGGCGCAGGAACTTCGGCAGGATGAGCAGGCCGCCGTTCGCCCAGCGCCGCCGCTGCACCACGAGCGAGCCGAAATCGGGCGGCGTGGCCGAGTAGCTGAGTCGCTCGGGGTAGTTCACGAGCGTCCAGTTGTGATCGGCGAGATCCACCGAGGACTCGGTGTCCTCGATCACGGTGCGGTCCTGCACGTAGCGACGCACCTCGAAGCCCTCGGCATCATCGATCTGCATGATGTCGTCCATCGCCTCCATGCGGATGACGGCATTGGCACCGACCCAGAAGGTCGCGTCGTAGCCCGACATGCCCTGGTGGAGGATGTGCTGGATGTCGGTCGTCGCGCCCGCCAGTCGCTCGATGCGTGTCGGAGCGCCGCGGAACGAGGAGTACGGCGTCTGCGTGACGGCGACGCGTTCGTTGCCGGGCTGCTCGAGGAAGTAGACCAGCCGCAGGCAGTAGTCGCGGAGCAGGAGAGAGTCGGCGTCGAGGGTGAGCAGGTAGTCCGAGTTGGGGATGACGAGGTCCGCTTCCTGTCCCGCGCCGGCGACCAGGCGCAGCACCGTCTTGCGACCGGGGCCTTCCACGAACCGGTAGCGACCGCCCATCAGGCCGATGTACGCGTTGAGGTTCATCGCCTTGTTCGCTTCGCTGGACAGCGAGGCGTAGCGCTTGCGCTCGAACGTTCCCACATCCACCGAGAAGATCCACACCAGGCGCCGATGCAGCTCGTGCAGGCGCTGGTGCGAGAGCTCTGTCTGGGACTCGGCCGCGGATTCGAGCGCGGACGCCGTGAGGTCCAGGTCGTCGGCCAGCCCGCGGACGACCTGGTCGATGAAGAAGGTGTCGACGTGGTCCTCGTGCGGTTCGGAGTCCGCCATGTCGTTGAGCCAGGCGACCGCGTAGCGGTACTCGTCTCGCAAGGAGAGGATCTCCGCCTCGCCGACGCCGCCCGTTGCGGCGCGCTGCTCGAAGTCGAACATCGCCTCGGTGAAGCGGTACGCGGGTTCGGCGAGGTCCTCGGCGATTCCGAGGGCGATCTGGCGGGTCGCCTCCAGGCGTGCGATCGTGTGCGGATCCGTGGGGAACGGGGGGTCGTCCAGGAGCAGCACGACCCGCAGCGACGGATACTCCTGCAGCGCCGCCGACCACATGGTCTTGCGGATGACCGAGGGCTCCTCGGCGTAGGAGGGGATGAGGACCGTCATCCCCTCGCCGTGCTCATCGTCGAAGTGACGGTCCAGCTCCGCGCGCGGCACCCGATCGTGATCGCGGAACCGTCGGAGAGCGGCTTCCCGCTGCACGAGGAACATCAGCGCAGAGAAGCTCAGTGCCGTGATGACGAGGGCGTAGATGCACGCCTCGATCGTGGGCCAGATGTGCTCGCCGTCGTACGCGAAGATCTGGCGCAGTGCCGTGGTGAGCATGTAGGCGGCCCAGCCGGCGACCGTGATCGCGATGGCGACGCGTGCCCAGACGATCTTCGCGGCCGAGGGACGCGGGTGGAGCGTGGGCAGTGGCTCGCGGCGTCGTTCGGATCCCCACTGCCGCTTTCGTGCGCTCGGAAGCGCAGGAGTCTTCGCCATGTCGTCCCCTGCCGAAGGAGCGGTGAGCGCCCACGTCTTCGGGTGACGGGGCGCTCACCGAGAGCAGCGGAGTGCTGCTGGAGCTACGGTACGAGAGCGGTTCCAGCTGCGGACGGCGTACGGGGGAATTCGGACGGAACCACCCGAATCTTGCGGTGGGATTGCGGATCTTGCGCATTTCTTGCGCATTCCTTGCGGTTCGAGCGGCGTCGCTCAGACGCGACCGAGTCGCAGGATGTCGATTCCCAGCCACCCCAGGGCGCGCAGCCGGCGGCGGTCGGCCCGGTCGCGTGTGGTCGCCAGCGAGGGCGCGGTGCTGACCACGATCTGGTGGACGACCTCGGCGCTCAGCAGACGCGCGAGAGTGCGCGGTGCCACCGAGTTCGCGCCGCCCACGATGAGACAGATCCGCGGTGCGTCGTCGACGAGCTGCGCATCGATGCGGGAGAAGAACTCCTGCGCGCGGTGCAGGGTGGAACCGTGCGCCTTGCGGTCGATGATGACGACGCCGAGATCGGCCGGCCGCTCGCCGACACCGGGTAGGACGAGCTGATCGGGGCCGATGACGCGCCGGATGCCGGTGATGAGAGCCTCCGCGTCGCCGTCGATGAGCACCCGGGCGCTGCGCAGGTCTTCTTCGACCCGCCGACGCAGTCGCGCCTGGAGACTCATCGTGCGCTCCTCGCCTCGCCGGTATCGTCCCTACACGCTATCGCGCCGCGTGTGTGCGCGCGCGAGTCGGGCGCCCGCTTCGCGGAGCCATCGCCGCGGATCCGACACTGCCGCAGAGGCGGAACCCGCGAGCTCTGCCAGCGACAGGTCATCCGTCCCGGCGCTTACGCCGAAGCGCCCCGCGACGACGCTCACGGGCACGCCCCGAGCCTCGGCGTACGCGCGGACGACGCCCGGCGCCTTGCCCAGCAGCGACTGGGAGTCGTAGGACCCTTCGCCCGTGATCACCCGTTGCGCACCCGCGAGGGCGGCGTCGAGTCCGATCGTCTCGGCGACCGCGTCCGCCCCCGAAGCGAGCCGGGCACCCCAGACCAGGAGGCCGAAACCGCATCCGCCGGCCGCTCCCGCCCCCGCCGCGTCCGGGGCGGCACCGGCGACCCGGGCCCACTGCGTCAGCGCGGTCTCGATCCGGTCGACCTGATCGGGGTCCGCCCCCTTCTGGGGGCCGAACATCCGCGCGGCGCCGTCGGGGCCCAGGAGCGGGGCGCGCACGTCGGAGAGCACGAGGCTCCCGTCGACCGGCGGCGGCAGGAGCCCTCTGGCATCGAGGGATGCCGCGCGCGAGAGGCCGGCCGCTCCGGAGGGGACCTGGCGGCCGTCGGTATCCCGGACGATCGCGCCGAGCGCGGTCAACACTCCTGAGCCGCCGTCGCTGGACACGCTGCCGCCGATCCCGAGCAGAAGGCGGGTGGCACCCGCCGCGAGGGCGGCGCGGATGGCTTCGCCGAATCCGAGCGTGTGCGTCGTCAGCGGGTCGACGGCCTCGCCTGCTTCCACGAGCTCGATGCCGGACGTGCACGCCAGCTCGACCACGGCGGTGCGGGGGTGCTCGCCGGGCAGCATCAGCCAGTGGGAGTCGATCCGACGCCCCGTGGGTCCCGTCACGGCGACGGGAACGCGTCGAGAGCCCGGGATCGCTGCAGCGAACGCATCCAGGGTGCCTTCGCCGCCGTCGGCCATCGGCCTCAGCAGCAGCTCGTCGTCGGGGCGGACGCTCCGCCACCCCTCGGCCAGGGCGCCTGCCGCGCTCGTCGCGTCGAGCGAGCCCTTGAAGCTGTCGGGGGCGACGACGATCCGCGAGTGGGCGGGAGAGGTGGGGTCGGACACCCGTCGATCGTCGCAGCCGGGGCCCGGCATGGGTATCCCTGGAAGCGACGTGCCCCGCGACCGAGGCCGCGGGGCACGTCCGTCCCGGCTTACTTGAAGGCGTCCTTCACGTTCTCGCCGGCCTGCTTGAGATCGGACTTGGCCTGTTCGGCCTTGCCCTCGGCCTCGAGCTTCTCGTTGCCCGTGACCTTGCCGGCGGCTTCCTTGGCCTTGCCGACGAGGTCCTCCGCAGCGTTCTTGATCTTGTCGTCGAGTCCCATGAGGGTCTCCTTTCTCTTCTTTCGGATGACCCGCGCGCGGTGCGCGGTCACGTGAGGGTGCGCCGGTCCGAGGCGAGACGTGCCCGGAGTCCTGCGTGAAGTGAGATGTAGGTGCGCGTGGGGCGGTCCAGGAGGGTGTCGAGACGGGCGCCGACGGTGGCGACGTGGTCGGCGATCTCGCGCGGCGACGCCTGGGGGTGCGGGGTCACGGCAACGTGGAGCACGGGAGCGTTCCGGACGTCGTCGGCCACGACGCGCGTCGACAGGATGTCGGCCCGCCGCGCCAGCGACGCAGTGACCGCGTCGGAGGCGAACCCCTCCCGGACGACGACGCGGCCGGGTGCCGCATCCGCCTCAGCGCTGCGCAGTACGGTGCGCGAGCGGCGGTGCGCCAGCAGTGCGACCGGGGTGAGCAGAAGCACGATGAGGATCACCGCGCCGGCCACCGCGCCCATGCCCGCCCAGGAGACGGGACCCGCGCCGACGAGGGTCGCTGCATGTGCGGCATCCACGGCCTCTGCGCCCATGGTCAGAGTCTGCTCCCACAACCGATGCGCGTCGGCGGACAGGGACGCCCATACGACCATCGCTCCCGAGGCGAGGGCGATGAGGCCGACGAGGAGGACGAGGGCCCGGTTGAGACCGCGGCGGGTGGTGTTCATCGCTCCTCCTTCTTGTCGAGACGGCGGTGCACGCTCAGCACGACCGACGGGCTCAGTCGGTATGTGGCCAGCTCCGCGTCGGCCGCGGCACGCACCTCATCGAGGTCGATGCTCAGACCCGTCTCGGGCCGGACGGTGACATCGACGCGGCGGTGGCCCACTCCGACGGTGAGCCGGCGCCGATCGATGCCGAGGGTGTCGCTCAGATGCTGAGCGATGGCGGCGGCGACCACGCCGTTGTCCACGACGACGATCGTGCCGTCGCCGGCGGCCATCGTGTGCTTCGCGAGTCGGCCGGGGGTGACGGCGATCACCACGAGGACCGCCCCCAGAAGCGCCACGGCCGCACCGATCGCGGTCATGACCGTGCCGGATGCCGCGGCGAGGCCGCGCAGCAGATCGGCCGGGGCCGCGATGAGCGACGGTGCGTCCGCCATGACCAGCACGATCTCGGTCGCAAGGTAGGCGACCAGCGCGATCAGCAGGACCACGGCGACGACCATGGCCGTCGACCGGGGCGAGTGCGTCTCACGTCGCCGCACGCGCGCGAGGGCGCGGTCCGACGACGCGGTGGTGCCGGTGGCGGTCATCTCACCCTCCTCTTCTTCTCGATGCGGGCGCCCGTGATCGTGAGGTCGATGCGGCGCACCTCGCGGCCCGTGAGCGCCGCGACGTCGGTGCGGATCTGCTCGCGGATGCGGTGCCCGCGGGCAGTGACGGTCTCGGACTGCGCGGACGGGAGCGCTTCCGACAGGTCCGGGACGGGAAGCGGTGCCTCCACCCGGACCGCCAGTGCGCCGGCGGTGGCGCCGAGCCGGACGCTGACCTCGCGCCGCGGCAGTCCCATGGCCCGGGCCGCCACCTGCTCGCAGACGGCGACCAGGGCGCGCTCGGCCACGAGCGTCCGGCCCGGCAGGACCGTCTCGGCGGCGGGCGTCATCCCGCCGCCGAGCGCGGACCAGGTCGCGGTGCTCATGAGGTGCGGCGGCCGGAGAACACGTTGGCGAGCGCGCGAAGGTCGAGCGAACCCGACACGACGCGACCGACCAGCGCGCCGATGCCCATGAACAGGGCGACCAGGAGGAATCCCCAGAAGCCGAACAGCAGGGCGGACACGGCGAGCACCGCACCCACGAGCGCTCCGCTCACCGTGGCGCTCATGCGACGCGCGCTTCGGTGTCGTCGTCGGTGTCGTCACCGGGAAGGTGCACGTCGTTGACCTCCACGTTGACCTCGACGACCTCGAGGCCCACCAGCCGCGAGATCGCGCCGGCCACCGCGGCCCGGACGCCCGCGGCGACCTCCTGGATGGGGGCGGGGTACTCCACGACGATCGTGAGGTCGGCCGCGGCCTGCGTCTCGCCGACCTCGACCTTCACACCCTGTGTGAGGTCGGTCGCGTTGATCGCGTCGCGGATCATTCCGAGCGCGCGGGCGCCGCCGCCGCCGAGCGCGTACACGCCGGGGACCTCGCGTGCCGCGATGCCGGCGACCTTGGCGACCACGCCATCGGCGATGACGGTCCGACCTGCGGCCGCGACCGTCGGGGCGGTTCCGGTCGTGCCGACGGCGCCGCGGTCGACGCGTGCGGGGGTCACGGCGGGGGTGGTCTTCTGCTCAGTGGCCATGATGTGCTCCTTTATCTCGTTGCCAGGGCGGTGACAAGAGCGCGAGACGGTTCTCGTCGTCGGCGCTAACTTCGCCCTACTGACATGAGGCACCTACCCGCCGGATCGTCACAAAAAAGTTCCGGTGGATTTCGGAGGGGCCGATGGCGGAGCCTGAATCGGCTGCGAAGGGCCTCGCAGCGCTGTCCGACCGCATCCTGGTGCAGCGCGCGGTCGACGACGACGTCGCAGCCTTCGCGGAGATCGTGCGTCGGCACAGTCCGCTCATGCGCGCGTACATCGCGCGCATGCTCCGCTCGCAAGCAGATGCCGACGACGTGGTGCAGGACGCCTTCGTCGTCGCGTGGCGACAGCTGCCGACCCTGCGCGACGGTTCGTCGGTCAAGGCGTGGCTGCTGCGCATCGCGTCGCGCGAAGCACTGCGGGTGCTGCGCCGCTCCGCGAAGGAGGAACCGTTCGAGGACTGGGAGCCGTCCACACCCGAGAGCACCAGGCCCGAGCACGTCGCCGAACGCAACGCTAGACTCGCGGCACTCTCGGCCGCGTTGGAGAGACTGCCGGAGGCGCAACGACGGACCTGGATCCTCAGGGAAGCCGCGGGACTCGGCTACTCCGAGATCGCGGAGGAGCTGGACGTGCCGGTGAGTACGGTACGGGGAAACCTCGCCCGCGCCAGAGCGAGCATCATGATCGGGATGGAGGGATGGCGATGACCGCCTCGAACGCCTCACCCGACGTCCTCGACTGCGGGCGCACGATCCAGGAGCTGAGCGAGTACCTGGAAGCGGGACGTTCGCCGCGCGACGCCGAGATCGAGCAGTGCCCGGAGTGCCTGAACGCCCTCGAGTCCCTCTCCCGCGTCGGAGACCTCTCCCGCGATCTGTTCGCCGCCGATGCGGCCTCGCTTCCCGAGCCGTCGGCGGGGTGGTTCGGCGGCATCCTCGACCAGGTCGCGGCAGAGCTGCGGTCCGGCCGCGATCTGCCGGTGCGCCATCCCGACCCGAGAGTGCGGATCACCGTCGCCGAAGGCGCGGTGCGTACCCTCCTGCGCTCGGCCGCCGACGAGCTGGACGGGGTGTTCATCGGGCGCACGCGCATCATCGGAGATGTCGAGGAGCTCGGCGCCCCGGTGACGATCGACATCACCGCATCCATCGCCTGGGATCTCGACGCGCACGCCGTGGCGGACGACGTCCGCCGCCGGGTCGCCGAGGTCGTCGAGCGGCACACCGATCTCGAGGTCGCAGCGATCGACGTCACGATCGAGGACATCCACGCCCCCCAGCGGCGAAAGGACGCGTCATGACCCTGCCCTCTGCGCCGCGGGACGCGGTGACCGAACTCGTCCTCGGCTCGCCCGGCGTCGCGGCGGTGTTCCCGCCGCGCGTCGCGGATGCGGTGGCCGGCGCGCTCGGCTCGGTCGCGCCGTTCGTGGCGGGTGGTGCGGCCTCGGAGGCGGTCCAGGTGCGGATCGCCGCGGACGCGTCGGCGGGAGCGGCCGACGCGGGCCGCGAGGTCGCGGATCTGCTCCTCGCGCGTTTCCCGGATGCGGGGCTCATCCGCGTGCAGGTCGACCGCATCCAGTGAGCCGGGCGGTGCAGAGGTGAAGGAGTACCGCGTCCAGTTCAAGAACTCCTGGTCCGAGAAGAACGGCGATGAGGTGACCGAGAGAGTGATGACGCTCGAGGATGCGCAGCGCTTCATCGCGGAGCATCCCGAGACCGAGTACGTCGTCCTGGAGCGCAGCGCAGGTGACCCGCCCTCGATCTGGTCGCTGCTGGCGCCGGAGGACGCGGGATGATCGAGCGGGTCAGAGCGCGACGAGCGTCGCGTCGATCCGGTCGCCGTCGATCGTGACCCTCATGCAGGTGTGGGCGGGCTGACGGCGGCGGTCGGTCGGCGAGCCGGGATTCAGCAGGCGCATCCCCGCGGGCGTGACGGTGTCCCACGGGATGTGGCTGTGTCCGAACACGAGAAGATCCGTCTCGGGGTACGCCGCATCCATCCGACGTTCCCTCGAGCGCGCGTCGCCCGTCTCGTGCACGACGCTCATGCGCACGTCCTCGATCCGACGGTGCGCGACCAGCGGGAGCCGGGCGCGGAGGTCGGCGCCGTCGTTGTTGCCGTAGACGCCGACGAGCTCGCCGTGCCGAGCGAGGTCGTCCAGCACCCCCGCGACGACCCAGTCGCCGGCGTGCACGATGAGATCGGCGTCGTCCGCGAGCCGACGCACCGCATCCGGGAGGGTGCGTCGACGCGCCGGGATGTGGGTGTCGGAGATCAGCAGCAGCCGCGTCGTCACGCGCGGGCCGCCGAGAAGGGTCCGCGCAGCGCCGCCCACTGCAGCAGCATGATCGTCTTGGCGTCGACGATGTCGATGCCGATGCGCGCGAGCGCGTCGTCGACGTCGAGCTCGAGCACCTCGATGTCTTCGCCCTCGTCGGCGAGTCCCGCTCGCGCCCCCGATACGACGTCGCCGCGGCGGTAGGGCGCGGCGAAGAAGTGCAGCCGTTCGGTCACCGAGCCGGGGCTCATGTACACGTCGAAGACGTGCTCCACGTCGCCGACCGGGCGCCCGGTCTCCTCCTCTGCCTCGCGCCGGATGGCGGCTTCGGGAGCATCGTCGTCGAGAAGTCCCGCGGCTGCCTCGATCAGCATGCCGTCGGGATGCCGGTTGACGTAGACCGGGTAGCGGAACTGACGGGTCAGCAGCACGGTGCGCGCCTCGGCGTCGTAGAGCAGGATGCACGCTCCGTCGCCGCGGTCGTACGTCTCGCGGTGCTCGGTGGTCCAGGTGCCGTCCGAGTGCTGGAAGTCGAAGGTCGTGGTACGCGTCACGAACCAGTTCGAGGTGAGCACGCGGACCTCGCGCACCCTCACCCGGGGGTTGCCGTCCAGATCGCGCCCTACGCGATCGAGGCCCGTGCGTCCACGCGCATCGGGGACGTCGACTCCGGGCTGACCCGTCATCGGCGTTCCAGACGGACCACGGGGATGGTGCGCGTCGTGCGTCGCTCGTAGTCGCCGAAACCGGGGCTGGCGGCGAGGAAGCGCTGCCACGCCGCATCCCGTTCGGACGGACCCAGCACCCGAGCCGTGACCTGGACCTCGCCCGCCGGCGTCTCGATCGTCACGTCGGGATGGGCGCGGAGGTTGTGGAACCAGGCGGGGTTGTCCTCCGCCCCCGCCTTCGAGGCGGCGATCAGCCAGGCATCGGCTCCGTCCGGGAGGGCCATGAGCGGGGCGATGCGCTCGAGGCCGCTGCGGGCGCCGATGTGGTGCAGCAGGATCAGCGCGTCGCCGAAGTTCTCCACCCGGCCGCCGTTTCGCCGGAACTCCGCGATCACGTGATCGTTGTACGAGGTCATGCCTGTGCTCCGTCCGTCGGTGGGTCCGCCGTCTCGATCCTCGCACCCCGCGCGGGAGATCGGAGATGCCGCCTGCGAGCCGTCTGCGCACGCTACCGTCGTCGTGTGAGCGATGACCGTCGAGACGACGAGGTCGATCTGCTGATCGACGCGTGGGGCAGACGCCTGCCCGAGGTCGACCTCACTCCGCTCGATGTGATGTCGCGGCTGCGTCGTGCGGCCATCCGGCTGGACCGGCTGCGTGCGGCCGCGTTCGCGACGGCGGGTCTGGCCTCGTGGGAGTTCGACGTGCTCGCGGCGCTGCGCCGGGCCGATCCTCCGCACCGGCTGAGCCCCGCGCAGCTGATCGAACGGACGATGATCACGAGCGCGACGATGTCGCACCGGCTGGCGAACCTCTCGACGCGAGGGCTCGTGGTGCGAAAGCGCAACCCCTCCGACGGGCGCAGCGTCTACATCCTGCTGACCGAGGAGGGCATCAGAGTGGTGGATGCGGCCATGACGGAGCTGGTGCGGCGGGAGGCGGAGGTGCTGGCGGGGTCGGATCGCGCCGACATCGCGGCGCTGACGCGGGCCCTGCGCCCGCTCATGGGCCCCGAACGCGGGTGACGCGCCCGTCGAGTTGTGGCGGAGCCGGCCGACGAGGACAATCCCGCGTATGAGTCACGAGACCGTCGCCGTGCCGACTCGTCCCTCCGAGCTGACCGATGCGCAGTGGGAGCGGTTGTGCGCGTACGGCACCGCCGAGGAGGTGGACGCCGGGGACTACGTGTTCCGCTCCGGCGATCACGACTACGACATGATCCTCGTCGACACCGCCGAGATCGAGATCGTCCGCGACGGTCTGGGCTGGGTCGACGAGGTGGTGCTCACACGCATGGGTGCGCGCACGTTCGCGGGTGAGTTGAGTCTGCTGAACGGGCAAGGGGCGTTCCTCTCCGCCCGCGTGGCCGAGCCCGGCCGCATCCTGCGGGTGCCGCGGGGGCAGCTGCGTCGGCTGATGGCGGAGGACGACGAGCTCTGCGACCTGATCCTGCACGCCCTGTGGGAGAGGCGGGAGTCGTTGCGAACCGGCCCCGCCGCCCTCACTCTCAAGTTCGTCGGGCTGCGCGGATCGCGCGAGTTCCTCGCTCTGGACCGCTTCGCCGAGCGGCTCGACCTCGTGCACACCGCCGTCGAGGTGGATCCCGACGACATGGGCGTGCATGCCGATCACGGCGTGCGCATCGAGGACCTGCCGATCGCCTATCTGCAGGGCGAGCCGGTCGCGCGCGCGACGCCCGGCATCGTCGCGGACCGGCTGGGGCTGAGCTACCAGGCCGAGACGGATGCAGCCGTCGACCTCGTCGTGATCGGCGGCGGACCTGCCGGTCTCGCCGCCGCCATCTACGGCGCATCCGAGGGCCTGAACACGGTGCTCCTGGATGCGGTCGCGCCCGGTGGTCAGGCCGCCGCGACATCTCGCATCGAGAACTTCCTGGGCTTCCCGTTCGGCGTGAGCGGCGGTCAGCTCATCGGGCAGGCGACGCTCCAGGCGCTCAAGTTCGGGGTGCGCGTCTACGCCCCATGCGAAGCCGTCGCGATCGCCGAGGTTCCGGAGGGGCTCGAGGTCACCCTCGCCGACGGGCGCCTCATCCGCACCCGCACCGCCATCGTCACCTCGGGGGCCGCCTACCGCCGTCTCAACATCGAGGGCTGGTCGCGGTTCGAAGGCTCGAGCATCTACTACGCGGCGACGCCCCTCGAACTGCACCAGGTCGCCGGAGCACCTTCTGTCGTCGTCGGCGGTGCGAACTCCGCGGGGCAAGCCGCGCTGTACCTCTCCGGCAACGGCTGTCCCGTGCACCTCGTGGTGCGCGGGACCGATCTGCGCCAGCGCATGTCGAGTTACCTCGTGGACCGGCTGCTGGAGAGCCCGGGAGTCCGCATCCACACGGCCGCCAACGTCACGGCGCTGGGCGGCGACGGCGTCCTCGAGAGCGTGCGCATCGACACGGTCGGCGACGTCGACGCCCGTGGACTGTTCTGCTTCATCGGTGCCGAGCCCGCCACATCCTGGCTCGGATCGCTCGACCGCGACGACCACGGTTTCCTGCGCACCGGCACGGACGTCACCGTGCAGTCGATCTCCCGCTGGCAGCAGCTGGGCCGCGAGCCGCTGCCGTTCGAGACCTCGCTGCCGCGGCTGTTCGCCGCAGGGGACGTGCGACGCGGATCCATGAAGCGGGTGGCGGCGGCGGTCGGGGAGGGATCCAGCGCCGTCGCATCCGTCCATCGGGCGCTCGCGCTCGCGTGAGCGCCGTCGCACTCATGGCCACGCCTACGCTGGTGCGATGATCAACGTCGCCACGATCGGCTCGAGCATCATCACCGAGGCCTTCGCGCGTGCCGTCGCCCAGGTCGACGGCATCGCGCTGCATACGGCGACCTCGCGCGACGCGGACCGCGCGGCCGAGATCGCCCGGCGCATCGGCGCGCCGCACGCGGCATCCGATCTGGATGCCGTGCTGGCCGACCCGGCGATCGATGCGGTGTACGTGGGCTCTCCCAACTCGGTGCACGCCGAGCAGATCCGCGCGGCGCTCGCCGCAGGCAGGCACGTCATCGTCGAGAAGCCGGCCGTCTCGTCCGAGCGGGAGTGGGTCGAGCTCACCCGGGAGGCGGCGCGGCGCGGCCTCATCCTCATGGAGGGGATGCGGATGGCCTACGACCCGGGGATCGGCGTCGTGCGCGACCTGCTGCCGACGCTCGGTGTCCTGCGGCGGGCGTCGCTGCACTACGGCAAACGGTCCTCGCGCTACGACGACGTGCTGGCTGGGCGACGCGTCAACATCTTCGACCCGGCGATGGGCGGCGGCGCGCTCGCGGATCTCGGCGTCTACAGCGTTCACGCGGCCGTGCTGCTC
This sequence comes from Microbacterium sp. SORGH_AS_0428, assembly GCF_031453615.1. Classification (NCBI taxonomy): domain Bacteria; kingdom Bacillati; phylum Actinomycetota; class Actinomycetes; order Micrococcales; family Microbacteriaceae; genus Microbacterium; species Microbacterium sp. SORGH_AS_0428. Next base: position 2,269,465 of record NZ_JAVIZT010000001.1, read on the forward strand.
TTCGGCCGCCCCGACACGGTGCAGGCGCTGGACGTGCCGATCGCGAGCGGCGCCGACGGCGCCGGCGTTGCGCTGCTCGGCTACCCGGGCCTCGTCGTGGACGTGTCGTACTCGAAGATCACGAACGCCGGGCGTCCGAGCGAGATCGAGGGGGAGCGGGCGACCCTGTCGATCGACGACCTCGTCAGCCCGCGCCGCGTGGTGCGTCACGCCGTCGGCGGCGATCGTGAGGCCGTCGAGGTGCCCGACGAGCGTCACTCGCTGCGCGGTGAGGTGGAGCGTTTCGTGGCCCTCGTCGAGGCGGGCGGGACCGCCGTCGCCGAGGACCAGGAGCGCACGCGCCTCACGCTGGAGACGATGGACCGCATCCGGGCCGCCCTCGCCCGCTGACACCGACTGCGTTGGCCCGGTGGGAGACGGAACCGGCGGGGGTCAGTGGCGGCGGAGGGTGCGCAGCAGGGGTGAGAGCGCGGCCAGGATGACAGCGGGGACGAGGAACGCGGGCCCGAGTGACGGACCCGCGGCGATGAGTCCGAGCGCGACGGCTCCGGCGACGGCGCCCGCGTAGTTGAAGAGGTTCACGCGCGCGATCACCTCGTCGCTGCGTTCGGGAAGAAGCTCGCCGGCGCGGCTGAACGCGATCGGCACGAGCGCTCCCGATGCGACGCCCATCGCTGCGAAGCCGATGATGGCCGTCGGCACGAACGGAGCCGCCGCCACCAGGACGGCGCCGGCCACGGCCACCACGACCGCTGCGACGCCCAGCCGCATGCGTCCGATCCGTCGCACGAGCGGGTCCGTGCCCAGCCGCGCCGCCAGCATGGCGACGAGGTATGCCCCGTAGCCGAGGGGAGTGATCCCCGGGTCGGCCCGCAGCCCGTCGGTCAGGTAGATCGTGCTCCAGCTGGCGACTGCGGAGTCCACCACGAACGCCGCGAACACGATCGCACCCACCGCCCAGATCGCGCGGCGCGGCAGGGGCGGGCGGGACGCGGCGGAGTCGTCGACCTCGTGCGCCGCGCGCGTGGGATCGAAGGCTGCGAGTCCCCATCCGGCGATCGCGATCTGCGCCGCCGCGGCGATGACCAGGGTCAGGCCCGCGGGGGCGCCGGTGGCCAGCACCGCCGCGGTGACGCCGGTGGCGACGATGGCAGCACCCGTGTATCCGGCGTACAGCCGGCCGAACACCGGCCGCTCGTGGTGACGCTGCAGCAGCGAGCCCTGCATGTTCGACGAGGCGTCGACGGCGCCGAGTCCCACGCCGTAGAGCACGATCGCGACGATCAGCACGGGAAGGGATGCGGTGAAGCTGACGAAGAGGAGTCCCACCGCCTGGGCGGCGAGCCCCGACGCGAGGGCGAGCCGGCTGCCCGCGCGCACGGCGATGACGTCGGCGAGCACGGAGCCGAGCGCCGCGGCGAGACAGGTCGCGAGCAGAAGCATCGACACCGCGTCGTCGCCGATGTCGACGCGGTCCTTGATCGTCGGCAGAGCGGTGACGATCGTGGCGTAGCCGAGGCCCTGCGCAGCGTAGGCGCCACCGACGGCGGCACCGCGCGTGCGCAGTGCCGGCAGCGACGTCATGCCTCGATCGCGCGGAACGCCTCGTCGGCGATCTCGAGCGTCCGGGTGATGTCGGCGCTCGTGAGCGCCGCGTTGATGAAGTGGTTGTGGTGGGAGCTGAAGAAGGCTCCGCGCTGCACGCACTCGGCGATCCACCGCTGATGGAGCATGAGCGACTCGTCGTCGGCGAGTCGCAGGTAGAACAGGGCCGGCTCGCCGGAGGAGACGAGCGTCCGGCCGTGCGACGCGGCGACCTCGGTGAGTCCCGTCGTCAGTGTCGTGCCGAGCTCGCGGAACAGGGCGGGGGCATCGATCGCCTTGAGCTTCTCGATCGTCGCGATGCCGGCGGCGAAGGGCACCGCGCTCATCCAGTAGCTGCCGGTGTAGGTGATGCTCGACACCGCTTCGCGCAGGCTGTCCTTCCCGCACAGCGCCGACATGTTGTAGCCGTTCGCGATGGCCTTGCAGAAGCAGATGAGGTCCGCCTCGAAGCCGTAGAAGTGGTCGCTGCCGGCGAGGTCCAGTCGCCAGCCTGCGCGCACGTCGTCGACGACGAGCACGACGCCGTGCTCGTCGCAGAGCCGCCTCACCGCCTGCCAGTAGCCCCTGGCGGGCAGGGCGTTGTCGAAGAAGTTGCCGTGCTTGTACGGCTGGGCGATGAGCGCGGCGATCTCGCCCCGGTGCTCGGTGAACACCCGCCGCATGGCCTCGATGTCGTTCCACGGGACCTCGATGTTGCCCTGCACGTCGGTGTCGAGCACGCCGGGGTAGTCGAGCTTCTGGGTCCACGGCGCGACGCCGTGGTAGTACCCCTCGATGAAGACGATGCGTCGGCGGCCCGTCGCGGCGCGGGCGGTCATGATGGCCAGCGTCGTCGTGTCGCCGCCGTTCTTCGCGAAGAACGCCCAATCGGCGCTCGCGACGGTGTCCACCAGCAGCTCCGCCAGGTCGATCATCGTCGTCGAGGGGAGCGAGACCACGTCCTCCTTGCGCGCCTGCGCCTGGGCGGCGGCGGCCACATCCGCGTCGCCGTAGCCGAGCACGTTGGGACCGTAGCCGCACATGTAGTCGATGTACTCGTTGCCGTCGACGTCCCAGAACCGGGTGCCTTCAGCACGCTCGGAGAACAACGGGTATGCCGATCGGGGAATGAAGCAGCCCTCGGAGGGGCCGAGGTGGCCGGGGACGCCGCCGGGGATGACCTTCACGGCCCGGGCGAACGCCTCGTTGCTCTTCGTGTAGCTGTAGACGGGGGTCAGGGTGGGGGTACTCATGATCACGCTCCGAGGTAGGCGCCGACACGGTCGAGGATGCGGCTGGTGTTGTCGACGAGGGGGATGAAACCGCGCATGGCGAGCCTGCCGTCGCAGACGCAGGCCAGCGCACTGTCGCGGCCGCTGATCACACCACCGGCGACGTCGAGGTCGGCGAAGCGGAGGGCGGCGCGCGGCGGGTCGGACAGTTCGTCGTCGAGGCGGATGCGGTGGTTCTTCACCTCGAGGCGGTAGCGCAGCTCGTCGCCGATCTCGAGGTCGAGATCGCCGTCGGGCATGTGCGCGGCGGAGAAGCGCCCGCTGGTGTCCTCGTTTCCGACGACCGCGATCGCTCGTGCGGCGACCTCGAGGGTGAGTAGGGTGCTGCGGCGGCGGAACTCCGCATCCTCGAGGCGTTCGTCATCGGGCTTCAGGTAGACCCCGAGCAGATCCGTGAGCGGTGTGAACACACGCGTCAGGAACCGGATGCCGGCGGGGCCGGCGATCGGGATGGGCTGCGCGGTTCCGGCGATGACGGCGTTGAGATGTTCGACCGAACGGAACATCAGCGTCGGTCCGCGACCCTCGGACACCGGCGCGATGCCGTCCGGGGAGAATCGGTATCGCGTCACGGGGATCCCCGGTGCGACGAGCGACAGCGTCGTCGGCGCGGGCAGGGTTCCAAGGATGCGTCCGGCCTCGGGCACCAGCTCGACCAGGCGGGGAAGCGCCCCCAGCACGGCTCGCGCGTTGGTGAGCGCGAGCACGCGGGCATCGGTCTCAGTCAGCATCGGTGGTCTCCTTCACGGGGGTGGCGTAGGCGGCGAAGGCATCGGCGAGCAGGCGGATGTGGCGGCGTGCCGCATCCGAATCGCGCGTGCTGAGCCACGAGAGGGTGAGTCCGTCCAGGCAGCTCGCCAGCGACCACGCGAGATCGTCGAGCGGACGTGTCCAGGCGATGCCGGCGAGTTCGGCGGCGTACGAGAGGCTGGCGCGCGCCGCGACGCGGTAGGTGGCCCACTGGCGCCCCACCGCCTCCGGATCGTGCCGCATGGCGTGCGTGGCGACGTCGAGCAGGGTCATCTCGCGCTGGGGCTCCGACTCGAGCAGCCGCAGGTAGGCGTCCAGCCCGCGCGCCAGCACCTCGGCGCAGGTCGCGTCGGTGTCGGCGTCCATCCACGCCGCGAGGCGCTCCTGCTCGGTGATGTGCTCGACGATGGCGGCGATCAGGTCGTCGCGCGAGGCGAACACGTAGTGGAATGCCCCCAGCGGCATATCGGCCTCGGCGACGATCGCGCGCGTCGTGGCCGCCGCCAGTCCCTCGCGCCCGATGACCCGCACGGCCGCGTCGAGTAGCTCGCTGCGGCGCTCCTCGAAGGAGAGCCGGCGCATCAGGCGCCCCTTCCCGCGCGCTCGGTCGCGGCGCGGCCGACCCTGAGCGTGAGCCGGCGCGGAGCGAGCTTGGCACCGATCGACTGGATCCGGTTGCCCCAGCCGACCGTGACGACGGGTCCGCGGCGGGCGTCGAGGGCTGCGAACGTCGCGTCGAGCACCTCGTCGATCGTGCCGACGCGGCCGACCTTGAACTGCTCGGAGCCGGAGGCCTCGAAGAACTCGGTCGCCGTCGGGCCCGGGCACACGGCGAGCACCCGCATCCGGGACCCGCGATTCTCCTCCCAGATCGACGCCGTGAGCGAGGTGAGGAACGCCTTGCACGCGCCGTACACGGCGAGGTTCGGGGTGGGCTGGTGACCGGCGATGCTGGAGACCATGAGCAGGATGCCGCCGTCGGCGGCGAGGAGGTCGGGCAGCAGCAGCCGCGTGAGCACGGTGGGTGCGATCACGTCGACCGCGATCTCCTGGGCGATCCGCGCGGGGTCCTCGCCGGCGAAGGCCCCGGCGGTGCCGAATCCGGCGCAGTTCACCAGCACCTCGGCCGTGAGGGAGCGCTCCGCGAGCGCCGCCGCGATCCGCGCGGGAGCGGCGGGATCGGTGAGGTCGGCGGGGATCACATCGACGTCACGGCCGTGCTGCGCGCGCAGCGCGGCGGCGAGCTCCTCGAGCCGGTCCGCTCGGCGGGCGATGAGCACGAGGTCGTGGCCGCGGGCGGCGAAGCGCTGCGCGTATCCGCGCCCGAGCCCCGAGCTCGCCCCCGTCACGACCGCCACGGGTCGTCGCGTCTCCTGCATGTGAGCCTCCTCCGCAACTGCGCCTTCGCAGTTGGACGTTTGACCAAGTTGGTTCATGAAAGCGCACGCACCCCGCGCAGGGCAAGCATTCGCCGCGATTCGCAGGTGGGGGAAACGCCGCCGTAATCTGCGGGCGTGTGGGAGGTACGCCAACCGCCCCGCAGAACGAACGGGAGAGATCGTCCTGCGGGGCGGAGTCGTGCGACGGCGGATGCGAGGCGTCCTCGCATCCGGCCGACGTCAGGCGCGGGGCTTGTCGGGGAAGGCGGCGGCGACCCCCGCGTTCGCGATCCGGCCGTGGAGCGTGTTGAGCCCGAGCGCGAGGGCCGCGTCGTCGGCGAGCGCACGCTCCCAGCCCTTGTCGGCGAGGGCGAGGGCGTAGGGCAGCGTCGCATTGGTCAGGGCGGGGGTCGACGTGCCCGCCGCGGCGCCCGGCATGTTGGCGACGCACGAGAAGATCGTCGGGCCGACACGGAACGTCGGGTCGTCATGGGTCGTCGGGTGAGAGTCTTCGAAGCAGCCGCCCTGGTCGATGGCGATGTCCACGAGGACGCTGCCCGTCTTCATCCGTTCGACGATCTCGTGCGAGACGAGGTGCGGGGCCTTCGCCCCGGGGATGAGGACGGCGCCGATGACGAGGTCCGCATCCAGCACCGTCCGCTCGATCTCGTACGCGCTGGATGCCACCGTGCGCACCGCGCCTCGATACAGGTCGTCGAGCTGACGCAGCCGCGGGATCGAGATGTCGAGCACGGTGACGTCCGCACCCAGCCCGACGGCCTGCGCGACCGCGTTGCTGCCGGCGATGCCGCCGCCGATGACCGCGACCTTCGCGGGGCGCACGCCGGGCACCCCGGCCAGCAGCACACCGCGGCCGCCCTGCGAGCCCAGGAGGTGGTAGCCGCCGCTCAGCACGGACAGACGCCCGGCCACCTCGCTCATGGGGGCGAGCAGCGGGAGGGAGCGGTCGGGTAGCTGAACGGTCTCGTACGCGATCGCCGTCGTGCCCGCCGCGAGCAGCGCGTCGACGAGGTGCTCATCGGCCGCCAGGTGCAGGTAGGTGAAGAGGGTGAGATCGTCACGCAGGTAGCCGTACTCGGAGGCCACCGGCTCCTTGACCTTGAGCACGAGCTCGGCCGACCAGGCCTCGGCGACGTCGACGAGGCGAGCGCCCGCGGCGGCGAACTCCTCGTCGGTGATCGAGCTGCCGGTCCCGGCGCCGCTCTGCACGGCGACCTCGTGGCCGTGCCGCACCAGCTCGCGCACGCCGGCGGGCGTGGCGGCGACGCGATACTCGTGGTTCTTGACCTCGGCGGGGATTCCGATGCGCATGGGCGCCGTCCTTCGTGTCGATGTACCAGGATGTTCGTCTGGAGCGGGCCGAATCTAGAAGAAATGCGTGTCAGAATCACTACCTGACGAAGAGAATTCTCTGTGGTGAGATAATTCCGGATAATCTCCGGCCGGATGCGGGGTGGGGCATGACGCAGGCGCAGAACCGACGGGCGGATCCGGTCGACGAGCGCATCCTCTGGGAGCTTCGTCGCGATGCATCCCAGACCAACGCGGCGCTCGCCGCACGGGTCGGGCTCTCGCCCTCGGCGACGCACGCGCGCGTGCGGGCCCTGCGGGAATCCGGAGCCCTCGGCTCGGCGCACGCCGACGTGGACTTCGCCGCGCTGGGTCTGCCGCTCCAGGCCATCGTCGCGGTGAAGCTCCGCGCGCAGGCGCGACCGGCGATCAAGACCTATGCCGAGAAGGTCTCGCGCCTCCCGAACGTCCTGAACCTCTTCTTCCTCGGTGGTCAGACAGACTTCCTCATCCACGTCGTCACGACCTCGCCCGAGCAGCTGCGCGACTTCGTCGCCACGCGCCTCAGCATGGATCCCGCGGTCGCCTCGACCGAGACCCAGATCGTGTTCGACTGGGTGCGTACCTCGGCTCGTGCGGCCGGCTTCGACGACATGCGCGGCCCCATCGGCTGACCCCGCCGCATCCCGTCCTCTTCGTGCCCTTCACCCGCGAGACTGCATTTCCCGCACGAGATCACGGGGTTTACCCGTGATCTCGTGACGAAGATGCAGTCTCGCGGGAAATGGATGGGGGCGGGGGCCGCGCCGCGGGAGCCGCGCCGGGCGCGTGGGGGCGGGGGTCAGGGCTGGAGGTAGCGGCGCAGCAGCAGGCGCAGCTCCTGCAGGGTCTGCTCCTGCGCGGCGGGCGGGACGGCGAAAGCGTCGTGCAGCACGGCGTCCGCGGCGAGGAACGCCACCCGCGCGCGGGCCGTCGCATCCGTCTCGTCGCGGGTCAGCCCGCTGGCATGGAGGAGGCGCGCGGCGGCCTCGGCCATCCGCTGTTTGTGGGCCGCCCGGTCCGCGTCGATCAGCCCGCCGGTCGAAGCGGTGCCGAGGGTGCGCACCACGTCGCGATCGCGGTAGATCTCGGCGACGGCGTCGATCACGTGGCCGACGGGGTCGGCGGGTGGCGTGCTCTCGCGTGTCAGGACGACCGCGTCCTCGAGCAGGGCCTCGAGCCGTGCGTGGTACTCGGCGACCAGCGCGCGCACGATCGCGTCGCGATCGGGGAGGTACTGATACAGCGCGCCCACGCTGACTCCCGCGGCCTCAGCGACGCGGGGGAGAGTCAGTGCAGCGACGCCCTCTCGTGCCACGAGCGCGGATGCGGCCGCCAGTGCACGCGCCACCTTCTCGCGCGAGCGCTGCTGGCGCGGCGCACGGTGCAGCGGGATGCGGTCCCAGTCGGGCTCCGTCGCTGCGAGAGGTGTCACGGCCGCCATCCTTCCGCCAGAAACCAAACTTGACTTTGGTTTGTCCTCGCGGTCATGCTAGCGCCATGACAACGACGTCAGACATCTCCGCCGCGCGCGTCGCGGTCGCCGACGCCTCCCGATCCCTCGCCGAAGCAGGCCTTCTCGTCGGCACGGCCGGCAACGTCAGCATGCGCGTGGGAGAGCTCGCCGCCGTGACGGCGACCGGCGCTGTGCTCGGCGAGCTCACCCCGGAACAGGTGACGATCGTCACCCTCGACGGCGAGGTCGTCGAGGGTGACTGGGCACCCACATCCGAGACGGCTCTGCATCTGGGCGTGCTGCGGCACGCGCCCGCGGATCAGGTCGGCGCGGTGGTCCACACCCACGCGCCGATGGCGACGAGCCTCTCGCTCGTGCTCGACGAGGTGCCGGTCGTGCACTACCAGCAGCTGCTTCTGGGCGGAGCGCTGCGGGTGGCGCCCTTCCATCCGTTCGGCAGCGTCGAGCTCGCGCACGCCGTGGGGGCAGCGCTCGACGGTCGGCTCGCCGCGCTCATGGCGAACCACGGTGCCGTCGCCCTCGGGCGCGACCTCGTGCACGCGGTCGAGAACGCGCTGCTGACGGAGTGGATCTGCGACCTGTACTGGCACGCGCGAGCGATCGGGCAGCCCCGGGCACTCGACGCCGCTGCGCAGCACGCGGTCGTCGAGGCCGCCACGCGTCGCGGATACGGCCAGCCGCAGCGGGCCGGACGATGAGCGCCGTGGGCTCCCGACCGATCGCGCGCGGCCGGTCCGCCGAGGTCTTCGCCGACGGTGAGGACCGCGTCGTCAAGCTCGCCTTCCCCGGTGTCGACGCCGCCGAGGTCGCACAGGAGGTGGCCGCCTCCCGCCTCGCGCACGAGCTCGGCATCACCCCGGTGCGCTGCCACGGGGGTGTCGAGGTGGACGGACGCCACGGCATCGTGTTCGATCGCATCGACGGCATCCCGCTCACGGCCGTCGCCGAGCGCAACATCCTGCGCCTGCCCCAGGTGGGCAGCACGCTCGCGACCGAGCACCTGTTCGTCCACCGCGCGCACACCGACCGGTTGCCCGATGTGCGCGAGATCGCCGTCGCTCAGCTCGACACCCCCGCGCTCTCGGCCCTCACACCGGTCGAACGGGATGCGGTCGCCCGCCGCATCCGCGCGCTCCCCGCCGGCGATGCGGTGCTGCACCTGGACTTCCACCCGCAGAACGTGTTCGTGCTGGCCGAGCGGAACGTCGTGATCGACTGGCAGACGGCGGTCGCAGGCCAGCCCGCGGCGGACGTCGCCCTCACCCGGCTGCTGTTTCGCGAGGCGGAGCTCTTCCCGGGAACATCCGCGCCGATGCGCGTGGTCTACGGGGCGGTGCGCCGCATCCTGCTGCGCTTCTACCTGCGCTCGTACCTGCGTGCCGGCACCGTCAGCGTGGCCGACCTCGATCGGTGGGAGATCGCCGCGCGCGTGCTGCGGCTGGGGCTTCTCGACATCCCGTCCGAGCGCGCGCGCATGATCGCCGGCATCCGCGCAGACCTGGCGGCGGTATGAGTCTGCGACGCGCTCTGCCGAACGGTGCGGTCGACGTGCTGGTCGTCGGCGGCGGGATCACCGGGGTCGCGACGGCCTACGAGGCCGCCAGCAGGGGACTGTCGGTCGCGCTCGTCGAGGCGGGCGACCTCGGCGGCGCCACGAGCGCGGCCACCGGCAAACTCATCCACGGCGGGCTGCGCTACCTCAAGAACCTTGAGGTGCGCCTCGTGCGCGAGTCCCTCGCCGAGCGACGCACCCTGCTCTCCATCGCGCCGCACCTCGTGCGCCCGATCGGCATGGTGCTGCCCGAACCGGGACTCATCGAGCATCTCGGCCTGACCGCGTACGACGCGCTGTCCTTCGACCGCAACCGGATCGGGGATGCGGCAGCGCACATCCCCCGGCACCGTTCGCTGTCCGCATCCGAACTCGTCGATCGGGGCCTGGGATGGATGCGGCACGGCATCCTCTACTACGACGCGATGATGCTCTCGCCCGAGCGTCTCACGCTCGCGTTCGCGGAGGCGGCCGCCTCCCATCGCGCGACCGTCTCGACCTACACACGGGCGACGCAGCTGCTCGTGCGCGCGGGCCGCGTCGTCGGCGCCGAGGTGCACGATCTCGTGTCGGACGAGACGGCGGAGATCGCGGCCACGGTCACGATCGACGCGACCGGCTCGTTCTCCCACGACTTCCTCGCCCGGACGCCCGCGCTGCGCGAGGTCATCGGGCCCGCGCCCGCGGTGCGCTCCGAGGGCATCTACCTGGTCACCCGCCGCCTCGGCGAGACGATGGTGCTCACGGTGTCGTCCGGCGGGCACTTCAGCGTCGCCCCCTGGCGGGACCGGAGCCTGATCGGACCCACCGAGACGCCCTACACCGGCCCGGTCGACGAGTGGCGGCTCACTCTGGGGGCGATCGAGCGGTTCATCGCCGAGATCAATGCGGGCGCGAAGCTCCCGGAGCCGCTGACGCTCGACGATGTCACGGCCGCGTACGGGGGTCTGCGTCCGCTGGCCGAGTCGGCGGGCGCCGACACCTACCGGGCCTCCCGCGCATCCGATCTCGTCGATCACGCGCGTCACGGGGTGGAGGGTCTGCTGTCGGCGCTCGGCGGGAAGTACACGACCTCCCGCGCGTTCGCCCAGCAGATCGTCGACCGGCTGGGCGGGCACGGCCTGCGTCCCGCGCCCTCGAGGACGGCGACGACGCCGCTTCCCGGTGGGGATGTCGAGGACGTCACCGCCGCGCGGGCCGTGCTGCGCCGGGACGCGGCGGGGTTCGGACTCGCCGCGGATACGGCCGAGGTGCTCTTCGCCCACTACGGCAGCAGGGCCCGCTCCGTGCTGGCGCTGGCCGCATCCGACACGCGTCTCGCCGAGCGTGCCACCTCCGACGGCGAGCCGCTCGCCGCCGTCGCGTGGGCCGTGCGCGATGAGGCGCCCGAGCACCTCACGGACGTGCTGCTGCGGCGCACCGGAATCGGACGCCTCCAGGATCCCGGCGAGCGCATCCTCGGTCTCGCTGCCGACATCATGGCCGAGGCCCGGGGCTGGGGCCCTCAGCGCATCGCCGCGGAGCTCGACGCGGCGCGCACCGCCGTCCGCCTGCCGGTGGACTGACCGCCCGAGGCCCGGTCACTGCGACATCTGCACGGTCGTCGGGGCAAGAGTGACCGGGCGGGGCGGATGAGGCACCGCATCGGTAATCGGCCGTGCACACGTCGCGCCACCGCGGGGGCGGATGGGCAGCCGAGCAGCGCCCGCACCCCGGCAGGTCAGAGCGCGCGGAGCCTCTCCAGCAGGGGAGCGGCGACCTCGGTCACGAATCGCTCCTGCTGCGCGTCGCCGATCTGCACGATGGCGACGTCGGTGAAGCCCGCATCCAGGAACGGTCGCACGCTCTCGGCGAGCTCGTCGAGGTCCGGCCCGCACGCGATCGAGTCCGCGACGTCCTCCGGACGCACGAACTGGGATGCGGCCGCGAACCCGGCGGGAGTCGGGAGGTCGGCGTTGACGCCCCAGCCGCCGCCGAACCAGCGGAACTCGTCGTGCGCGCGGGCGATCGCCGCCTCGCGGTCCGGATCCCAGCTGATCGGGATCTGGCCGATCTTGCGGCTCTCGCCCGACTCCGATCCGCCCGCCGGGTGCTTGTCGTCCCATGCCTGCACGAGTTCCGCATCCGGCTCGACGGCGATGAGGTGCTCGGCGAGGTCGACGAACTTCTCGATCGAGCTGTCGCCCGACACCGCGACGCCGATGGGCACGCCGCCGTCGGCGTTGTCCCAGATGCGGGCGGAGTCGACGCGGAAGTACTGGCCGTCGTAGGTGACGAGCTCGCCCGTGTGCAGGGCCCGGATGATCTCGATCGCCTCGACGAGCATGTCCTGGCGCATCTGCACGGCCGGCCAGCCCTCTCCGACGACGTGCTCGTTCAGGTTCTCGCCGGAGCCGAGACCGAGCGTGAAGCGCCCCTCGGACAGAAGCTGCAGCGTGGCGGCCTTCTGGGCGACGATCGTGGGGTGGTAGCGCATCGTCGGGCAGGTGACGTAGGTCATCAGCTCGACGCGGCTCGTCGCCTGCGCGACCGCTCCCAGCACGGTCCACGCGTGGGGCGCATGGCCTTGACTCGTCAGCCACGGCGAGAAGTGGTCGCTGGAGACGAGGAAGTCGAATCCCGCCTCCTCCGCGCCGGCGGCGTAGCCGACGAGCTCGCGCGGCCCGCTCTGCTCGGTCATGAGGGTGTAGCCGAAACGTGTCATCGCTTGGTCCTTACGTGAGGGGTGTCAGCGACGCTAAGCCCCGCGACTCCTCCCGCCGTGGGCCTTGCGCCCGGCCCGCGGATGCGGCAGGCGACGAACGAGAGGGCCGTGGCCTGATCAGCGCAGGCCGAGCACCGCGTCCCAGACCGCCTCGGCCACCTCGCGCTTCGAGCCGGAGGCCTCCGTCTCGGCGTCCTCGGTCAGCAGCAGTGCGGTGTTCTCGTCGGACTCGAATCCCTCGCTCCAGCCGACGCGGTTGACGACGAGGAGATCGGCGCCCTTGCGCCGGCGCTTGCGGCGCCCGCGCTCACGCAGCTCGTCGCCGGATGCGGTCTCGGCGGCGAACCCGACGATGGTCTGACCGGGGTGGCGTGTGCGTGCGAGACCCGCCAGCACATCGGGGTTCTCGACGAGGTGCAGCGTCAGCGTGCCGTCGCCACCCTCCTTCGTGAGCTTCGTGTCGGCGACCTCGCTCACGCGGTAGTCCGACACGGCGGCGGCCATCACGACGACGTCCGCGACGGATGCGGCGGCCACGACCGCATCCTGCAGCTCGGCGGTCGTGCCCACGTGCGAGATGTGGATGCGGGGGTGGGCCGCGGCCGAGACGAGCACAGCGGCCTCCACGTGCGCGGCGACGAGATCGACGTCGGCTCCGCGGTCGGCGGCGGCCAGGGCGAGGGCGATGCCCTGCCGTCCGCTCGAGCGGTTGCCGATGAAGCGCACCGGGTCGAGCGGCTCGCGCGTGCCGCCCGCGCTGACGAGCACCCGCAGGCCCTGGAGGTCGGGCGCGGACACCGCGCCGAGTGCTGTGCGCAGGATGTCTGCCGGCTCGCTCATCCGGCCCGGCCCGCTGTCGCCGCCGGTCAGGGGCCCGTCGTCGGGGCCCGCCACGATCACACCGCGGCTGCGCAGAGTCGCCATGTTCGCGCTCGTTGCAGGGTGACGCCACATCTCGGTATGCATCGCCGGGGCGATGACCACCGGCGCGGTCGTTGCGAGCAGCGTCGTGCCGAGCAGGTCGTCGGCGATGCCGGCGGCCATCTTGGCGATGGTGTTCGCGGTGGCGGGTGCGACGATGACGAGGTCCGCCTGTTGCCCGAGGGAGACGTGGCGTACGCGCGCGACGTCGTCGTGCACCGAGGTGGTGACCGGGTTGCGACTGAGGGCCTCCCAGGTCGGCAGGCCGACGAAGCGGAGGGCATCGGCGGTGGGGACGACGTGAACCTCGTGGCCGGCGCGAACGAGGTCGCGCACCAGATGTACCGTCTTGTATGCGGCGATGCCGCCCGTGACTGCGACGACGACGAACATGTCTCGATTGTCGCATCCGGCCCCGCCTCCCGAAGGAGACCGTTCCCCCGATGTGCACCGTGATCGTCCGCGTGCCCGAGGACGCGAGTGAACCCACGCGCCTCGTCGCGATCCGCGACGAGGACCCGAACCGGCCCTGGAACCGGCTGGGCCCCTGGTGGCCGGACGCCTACCCCGGGGTCATCGGGGTGCACGACGTGAGAGCCGGCGGCGCATGGCTCGCGGCCGACCCCGCGGCATCCCGGCTGGCGGTCCTGCTGAATCGCGCCGACACCTCACCTCTCGCGGACGACGCGGTCACCTCTCGCGGCGTGCTGCCTCTGGAGGCGGTGGCGGGCCGCGTGCCCGAGGAGGCGCCCCCGACACGAGGCTTCAACCTGCTCGACGTCTCGCGCGGCGGCGCCCGGGTGATCTCCTGGGACGGCGAGGCGGTGCGCGAGAGCCTGCTGAGCCCCGGCACCCACATGATCGCCCACGATGACCTCGACGATCCGCGCACCGCGCGCATCACCCACTGGTTGCCGCAGTTCGCCGCGCTGGCCGATGACGAGTCCGGCGACGACTGGTGGCGCACCTGGCTGGAGGTCATCGAGCGCAGCGCGGAACTCGAGGCGACGGACGACCGAGCGCTCATCCGGGATCACCGCCATCTCGGCATACCGACGCTGTCGCTGCTCGTGTGCGTGGCGAGTGTCGGGGGAGCCGGCGGCGTGGACGTGCGCTACGCGGACCTTCCCGCACCGGGGCACTGGGGCCCGGTCACCCCGACCGCGTGAGTCAGGAGGCCGTGGGGGCGGAGTGGGTGTCGAAGTGCTCGGCGACGAGCATGATGCCGCCCGACGAGTTGGCCGAGTTGGCCAGCTCCTCGACCCACTCACGGCTGAGCATGGCCGGCTCCGGGTCGTCGAAGACGAAGCGCAGCGGGATCGACGGGTGCAGCCAGAGCGTGCTGCGGCCCCGTGGCTGGTCGTCGGGGTGCCGCCACGACAGCGTGAAACTCTCACCGCGGCGCAGCTTGGTCGCGATGACGACCTTGAGATGCGCGAGAGCACGATCCTCGATGTGGATCGGCGTGCTGCCGCCGCCGTAGTAGATGGTTCCCATGCGCACACCCTAATCCCGACCCACCGGGAACGGGAGGTCATGGCATCCGGGCCGCGCTGGTTATGCTCGTACCGTGGGCCGATTCATTTACGACACCGCCTCGAACGCCGTCGAGATCGAGGACAGGACTCTCGCGCATCTGCGCATCGTCGTGATGAACAAGCTTCGCCGTGGCGAGCCCTTCATGTTCGACGTCGAGGTGGGCGACGGCAGCGGCCGTCGCAGCTTCTGGGTGCACCCTTCCGTGCCGATGCAGTTCCACTTCTACGGTTCGCGTCAGCCGAAGATCAACCGCGCCTGGGTCGAAGACCTCATGCTCGCCGCATCCGGCCCGCACGGGCTCTCGATCGTGCCGGAGCCGGCCGACGAGCCCGTCGAGCACGGCTGAGACGCTCTACGGCGCCCGACGCGGACTGTCAAGGGATCTCGGGCTCCTCTCGCGGATGCGGCAGGCTTGTCTTCCGCAGGAGGTGAGGCCGATGCGCCCCCGCGACGAGAACGCTCAACCCGATCCGCCCGAGGCGGGCGGGCTGTTCGACAGCGTGCCCGGCATCGACGTGGTGGACGGCGAGCTGCTGCCGAGAACGAATGGTCCGGTCAGTCCCGGATCGTCGCGCTGAGCCAGTCGAGCACGCGCTCGTGCACGAGCGTCCTCGCGAGCGGCTCGCAATGCCCGTCGGCTCCCTCGGCGGCGGTGAAGCGCAGGACGTGCGAGACCTCCGGCGTCATGGCTGCCAGCCTCTCCGACTGACCGGGCCAGAACTGCTCGCCCTCGGGGGAGGTGATCAACAGCGGCGTGTCGATGCGCGCCGCCTCGGCATCCGTGAGCGCGAACTCCCGGATGCGGCGGATCACCGCGGCGTACCCGCCGCGTCCGACGGGGCGGGCGCGGAACGCCCACGTCGACGCGAGGTCGCCGGAGAACCGCATCCCGAGAGCCATGTCGCGGTCGAACTGCGCGTCCTTGCCCTCGTCGAGGAGCCTGCCGAGCGATGCCGGCAGATGGTCCGTCCACGACGTCGACACGTCGACGACCCCGGGATCGACGACAGCGGCGGCGAAGCGGTGCTCGCCGGAGAGCGCCCGCGGCACCCAGTAGCCGGCTTGGCTGATGCCCCACACGATCAGGTGGTGCTCGTCGACGTAGCGGTGGCTCGCGAGCTCGTCGACGACGGGCGCCAGCACGTTCTCCCAGTCCGGGCGGAACGGCACTCCGTGCTCGAACAGCAGGGATTGCTGGCCGGGTCCGTCGAAGACGTAGGCGTGGAAACCCCGCGCCAGGGCGGCGGCGACGCCGGTGCCCCACAGTGAGCTGATCGAGCCGTCGCTGCCGTTGACGAAGATGATCGTCGGGCGCGGGCCCGCCGCATCCGCGTGGAAGAGATAGCCGGGCATCGTGGTGCCGTCGAGCGGAACGTCGATCCGGCTCATGCGCACGCCGGCGTCCGCCGCGAACGCGTCCCACGCGGCGCGATGGGCGGCGAAGAGAGACGCGGCGCGTTCCGCGTCGTCAGCGGCGGATGCGGCGTCCACCGCGACGGCGAGGTAGTTCGCCGCGCGCAGCGACGCCCAGCGCGCCGTGTCGGCGCGACCGGTGGCGGCCGCATCCTGCGCGTCCCGCGCGACGCGTTCCCCGAGTGCCTGCCACGCCGACAGCCACGTCGCCGCATCCTTCGCCTTCACGTCGCCGACCGCCGCGAGGACCTCGCCGATGTCGGCGCCGCCGGAGGGCGCGAGGCCGAGCACGCAGCGCACCGCGAAGTCGCGATCGGCCGAACGCGCGAAAGGAGCGGCGAACACACTGGTGTGCGACATGATCCCCCCGAATCGTCTCTGTGTCCGACAGTGTGTCAGAGGCGCTGCCAGGCCTCGGTGAGCACACCGCGCAGGATCTGCTCGATCTCGTCGAACTCCGTCGGTCCGATCGTGAGCGGCGGCGCGAGCTGGATGACGGGATCCCCGCGGTCGTCCGCGCGGCAGTAGAGTCCCGCGTCGTACAGCGCCTTGGAGAGGAACCCCCGGAGCAGCCGTTCCGACTCCGCTTCGTCGAACGTCTGCTTGGTCGCCTTGTCCTTGACGAGCTCGATGCCGAAGAAGTACCCGGCGCCGCGGACGTCTCCGACGATCGGCAGGTCGGTCAGCCGTTCGAGGGCGGCGCGGAAGAGGGGAGAGTTGGCGCGGACGTGCGCGTTGAGCTGCTCCTCCTCGAAGATGTCCAGGTTCTCGAGCGCGACCGCGGCCGAGACGGGATGCCCCGCGAAGGTGTATCCGTGCGCGAAGCTGGTCGTTCCCGTGGCGAACGGCTCGTAGATGCGGTCGCTGACGATCGTGCCGCCGAGGGGGGAGTAGCCGCTGGTGACCGCCTTGGCGAAGGTGATCATGTCGGGCTGATAGCCGAAGGCGTCGGCGGCGAAGTACTCGCCGACGCGGCCGAACGCGCAGATGACCTCGTCGCTGACGAGCAGCACGTCGTACGCGTCGCAGATCTCCCGCACGCGCGTGAAGTAGCCGGGCGGAGGAGGGAAGCATCCGCCGGAGTTCTGCACCGGCTCGAGGAAGACGGCGGCGACGGTGTCGGGGCCTTCGAACAGGATCATCTCCTCGATGCGATCCGCCGCCCACCGGCCGAACTCCTCTTCCGAGGAGCCGGAGAAGCCCATCTCGGCGGCACGGTAGAAGTTGGTGTTGGGGACGCGGAAGCCGCCCGGGGCCACCGGCTCGAACATCTGCTTCATGCCGGGAAGGCCCGTGATCGCGAGCGCCCCCTGCGGGGTGCCGTGGTAGGCGATGGCGCGGGAGATCACCTTGTGCTTGCCGGGCTTGCCGACGAGCTTCCAGTAGTTCTTGGCCAGCTTGAACGCGGTCTCGACCGCCTCGCCGCCTCCCGTGGAGAAGAAGACGTGGTTCAGATCGCCCGGGGCGAGATCGGCCAGTCGGTCGGCGAGCTCGATCGCGGCCGGATGGGCGTACGACCAGATCGGGAAGAAGGCGAGCTGTTCGGCCTGACGGGCGGCCGCCTGGGCGAGGCGTCGCCGACCGTGGCCCGCGTTGACGACGAACAGGCCGGCGAGCCCGTCGATGTAGCGGCGCCCCGCCGCATCCCAGATGTGATGCCCCTCGCCGCGGACGATGATCGGGACGCCGTCGGGCGAGTCCATCGTGGACTGCCGAGCGAAGTGCATCCAGAGGTGGTCGCGCGCCTTGCTCTGCAGGTCGGCGATATCGAAGGACGGGGAGGGCTCATCAGTCATGTCGGCGCCTTTCGTTGCGCCCGACGATACTCCCGCCTCCGTACCCGCCGGACGGTCCCCTTCTCCTCCCCCCGAGTTGCGTCGCAGGTGCGCAGATGCGCCACTTCTGCGCACCTGCGGCAGAGGTCAACTGTGGCGGTTGCGCAGAAGTGTGGCGGATGCGGGATGCGGGATGCGGGATGCGGGATGCGGGATGCGGGATGCGGATGCGGGATGTGGGCGGGCGGCGTTTCGTCTCGCTGCGCTCGCTCAACGACCGGGGCGGGCTGCGCTCGCTCAACGACCGGGGCGGGCTGCGCTCGCTCAACGACCGGGGCGGCGCTGCGGGAGGGCACGAAGAGGCCGGCGCGCGATCTGTCCCCCCAGCGCGCGCCGGCCCGTCTCGTGCAGCGCCTATGACGCGATGCTCACCACCGTGAGCCGCTCGTCGCGCGCCGTGATCTCGTGCACCCCTCCCACCAGAGTGATGTCGGCGGACGTCTCGCGCTCGTCGCAGGACGGTCCGACCCAGACCTCGAGGGCGCCGGGCTCCACGACCCGCCGATAGCCGCGGTCGGAGAAGGCGAGTCGCGCGGCGGGGACGGCGAACTCGACCGTGGCACGCTCGCCGGCGGCCAGCGCGACGCGGGCGTAGCCGACGAGCTGCGCGACCGGGCGGACCACGGAGGCGACGGGGTCGTGCGCGTACAGCTGCACCACGTCGACGCCGGATCGGTCGCCGACGTTCTCGACCACGACGCGTGCCGTGAAGCCGCCCGCGGTGCTCGCATCGGCATCCACCTCGAGGTCGCGGTGTGCGAAGCGCGTGTAGGAGAGACCGAAGCCGAACGGACGAACCGGGGTGCTGTCCGCGTTCGTGATCTCGTTCGCCGCGCCCAGCGGCGGGTGCAGGTAGCTGTACGGCTGCGCGCCCGCCGACCGCGGCAGGGAGACGGGCAACCGACCCGACGGTACCGAATCCCCGGCGAGAAGGGACGCCAAGGCAGTGGCGCCCTCCTCGCCGGGGAAGAATGACTGCAGCACGGCGGCGGGCGCCCTCTCGCCCTCGAGGGCCCAGTCGATCGCGTAGGGGCGGCCCGACAGGACCACGAGGACGACGGGCGTTCCCGTGGCGACGATGCGCTCCACCAGCTCCCGCTGCACGCCGGGCAGCTCCAGCGACTCCACGTCATTGCCCTCGCCGACCGTCCCCCGGCCGAAGAGCCCGGCGCGGTCGCCCACCGCGACGATCGCCACCTGCGCGCCGAGGGCGGCATCGATCGCCGCGGTGAAACCGGAGCGGTCCTCTCCCTCCACGGCGCATCCCTCGGCGACGTCGAACGGCGTCCCGGGATAGCGCGCCACCAGCGCCTCACGCAGCGACGGGATCTCGAACCCCATCGGCACACCCGGATGGTGCGCCAGCACGTGGTTGGCGAAGGAGTAGCAGCCCATCAGCGCCGAGGCCGCATCCGCGTTCGGTCCGATCA
Organism: Microbacterium sp. SORGH_AS_0428; assembly: GCF_031453615.1. Classification (NCBI taxonomy): domain Bacteria; kingdom Bacillati; phylum Actinomycetota; class Actinomycetes; order Micrococcales; family Microbacteriaceae; genus Microbacterium; species Microbacterium sp. SORGH_AS_0428. Next base: position 2,288,691 of record NZ_JAVIZT010000001.1, read on the forward strand.
GGGCGATGCGCGACGGCTCGGCGAGCGGCAGGACGCCGTCGTTGGAGAGCAGCACGATCGACTCGTCGGCCAGCCGGCGTGCGAGCGCGCGGTGACGAGGGGTGTCGAGATCGACGGATGCGGGTGCCGGCTCCTCGAAGGTGGCATCGAGCAGGCCGAGCTCCTCCTTCTGGATGAGCACGCGCAGCACCGCGCGATCGACGTCTTCGACCGGGACCCGGCCGTCGCGGACGCGCTGGGCGAGGGGCTCCGCGTACGCGTCGCCGGTGGGCAGCTCCACGTCGATCCCGGCCGCGAGCGCGAGCGCCGCCGCCTCGCCGCGGTCGGCGGCGATCTTGTGCATCGTCTCGAGGAACGCGACGGAGAAGTAGTCCGAGACCACGACGCCGTCGAAGCCCCACTCCTCGCGCAGCAGCCCCGTCAGCAGTTCGCCGGATGCGGCCACCGGGACGCCGTCGATGTCGGCGTAGGAGTTCATGACGCTGCGAGCCCCGCCGTCGCGGACGGCCATCTCGAACGGCGGCAGGAAGACGTCCTGCAGCTCGCGCCGACCGGCATGCACGGGGGCGTGATTGCGGCCCGCCTGTGAGGCCGAGTAGGCGGCGAAGTGCTTGAGGGTCGCATGCACGCCCGCATCCTGCAGCCCCCGCACGTACGCGGTTCCGACGGTGCCGACGAGGTAGGGATCCTCGCCGATGCACTCGTCGACGCGCCCCCAGCGCGGGTCGCGGATGACGTCCAGCACAGGCGCGAGGCCCTGGTGGATGCCCAGCTCGCGCATCGACTCGCCGATGACCTCGCCGACCTCGGCCACGAGCTCCGGATCGAACGCCGCGCCCCAGGCGAGCGGGGTCGGGAACGTCGCCGCCTTCCACGCGGCGAGGCCCGTGAGGCACTCCTCGTGCACGATCGCGGGGATGCCCAGACGCGTCTGCTCCCGCAGTCGGCGCTGCTCGGACCACAGCCACTCTGCTCGCTCGACCGGGTCGACCGGACGCGTGCCGTAGACCCGGGTGAGGTGGCCGATGCCGTGCACCGACGCATCCGCGTACCGCGTGGAGCCGGCCATCTCGCCCGCCATCGGCGCCACGACCTCGTCGCCCTGGTCGATCCAGAACCCGACGAGCTGCGCGAGCTTCTCGTCGAGGGTCATCCGTCCGAGCAGATCGACGACGCGAGAGCTGGGGGCGGCGGCGGAGACGGCCGCATCCTGTTCGAGCGACATCAGCCCTTCACCGCCCCGGTCAGACCGCCGACGATGCGACGCTCGAAGAGGCTGAAGAACACGAGGGCGGGAATCATCGACAGCGAGGTGAACGCGAGCACCTTGGCCGTGTCGACCGAGTACTGCGACGCGAACGCCTGCGTGCCCAGCGGCAGCGTGAAGGACGCCTCGTTGTTGAGGATGAACAGCGGGAGCATGTACGAGTTCCAACTCTGGACGAAGACGAGGATGCCGACGGTGATGATGCCGGGCACCGCGAGGGGGACGACCATGCGCCAGAAGAAGCCGAGGCGCGAGCATCCGTCGATGGATGCGGCCTCCTGGAGCTCATGGGGGATCGCCGCGAGGAAGGGCACGAGGATGATGATCGTCATCGGCAGGCCGAAGGCGATCTGGGGCACGATGACGCCGGCGAGCGAGTTCATGAGTCCGAGGTCGCGCACCAGGATGTACAGGGGCGTGATCGCGACCGTCATCGGGAACATGAGTCCGGCGGTGAACAACGCGTAGAACGCACCGCGTCCGCGGAAGTTGTACCGCGCCAGCGCGAAGGCGGCCATGAGCCCCAGGGCGACCACGAACAGCGTCGTGGCGACGGCGGCGATGAGCGAGTTGCCCACCTGGCGCCAGAAGACGCCACTGACCAGGACGTTGACGTAGTTCTCCCAGTTCCACGTCGTCGGAAGACCCGACGGATCGAGGGTGATCTCGGAGTTCGTGCGGAACCCGCCGAAGATGACGTACGCGACGGGCGCCAGCATCAGGGCGACGAGAACGAGGGCGACGAAGTAGACGGCGAGGTTGGACGACTTCCGCTGGCCGGGAAGGCCGCTCGAGTGTCGGCGGGTCGGAGTGCGCCGGCCCGGGGTGACGACGGCAGCGGTGGCGGTCATCGGGCACCTCCCGTGATGGCGCCGGCGGTGTCGCGGCGCAGGACGAAGCGCTGGTAGAGCAGTGCGACCGCCAGCGAGATGAGGAACATGACGACCGCGACCGCGCTGCCGTAGCCGTAGCTGCCGGCGTTGCGCCCGTTGGCGACCATGTAGGTGGCCATGGTGGAGGTGCCCGCCGTCGATGCGACGTACTGACCCCACACGATCCACACGAGATCGAACAGCTGGAGCGATCCGATCACCGAGAGGAACGCCCAGATCCGGATCGTCGGTCCCATGAGCGGCAGGACGATGTGGCGCTGGATCTGCCAGTAGGACGCGCCGTCGATCGCGGCCGCCTCCGACAACTCCTCCGGGATGCCCTGAAGACCTGCGAGGAAGAGGATGACGGCGAAACCGACGTACTTCCACGTGATGATGACCATGAGGGTCCAGATCGCGAGCGAGGGGTTCGAGATCCAGTCGTTCGCGAGAGCGCCGAGCCCGATCTTCTCGAGCAGCCCGTTGAGTGCGCCGTTCGACTGCAGCAGCAGCCCCCAGCCGAGGCCGACGACGACCTCGGAGATGACGTACGGCACGAAGATGAGCACGCGGATGAGGGACTGGAACCGCATCTTGCGGTTCAGCAGCAGTGCGAGCCCCAGAGCGAGCGGCCCCTGCATCACGAGCGACATGACGACGATGAAGCCGTTGTGGCCCAGGGCCTCGTGGAAGGCCGGGTCCGTGAGGATCGTGACGTAGTTGCGGATGCCGACGAAGTCGGTGGGGGCGCCGTAGCCCGACCAGCTGAAGAAGCCGTAGAACGCCGCCATCACGACCGGGAAGATCACGAACGAGACGAAGACGATCAGGGCGGGGCCGAGGAGCAGAAGCAGCTCGGCGCGCAGGCGCCACCTGCCCCCGCGTGGGCGGGGCCGGGTGGACGATGCCGCGGATGCGGCACCGCCCACCGGCGGAAGGCTGTCCGCCGCGTCAGCGACGGTACTCGCGTGTTCGCGAACGGAAGCCATCGTCATCGACCTCTCAGGACTTCGCGGCGGCGGCGTTGACGGCGTCGACGATGCCCTGCGGCGTGCCCTTGCCCGCGAACAGGTCGACGACGGCGACGTTGAGCGCGTTGCCCACGTTCTGGCCGTACAGGGTGTCCAGCCACACGACCACGTAGGGGGCGTTGTTGTAGCTCTTGAGGATGTCGACCAGAGCGGGGTCGGTCACCACGCTCTGTGCCTCGGTGGATGCCGGAAGGGTCTGGAACGCCTTCGCGTAGCCCTCCTGGTTCTCCTTCTCGGCGATGAAGTTCAGGAAGTCGACGCACTGCTTGGGAGCGTTGACCCAGCAGCTGAAGCCGTCGACGCCGCCCATCATGGCGCCCGCCTCGCCCTTACCGCCCGAGACCTCGGGGAAGGGGAACCACTTGAGGTCGGCGAGCGGCTCCTCGTTCGGCGTCAGCGAGGCGATCACGCCCGGGTCCCAGGCGCCCATGAGCTCCATCGCGGCCTGGTGGTTGGCGAGCAGACCGGCCGACGAGCCGGCGCCCTGCTGTGCGGTCGTGGTGAGGAAGCCGTCGTTGAAGGGGTTCGTCTTGATGAAGGCCTCGAGGTTCTTGCCCGCCTCCAGCCAGCACGGGTCGTCGAAGGACCGGTCGGAGGCCGCCTTGTCGAGGGCATCCTTCGAGCAGGCGCGCAGGGCGAAGTTGTAGTACCAGTGCGCGGCGGGCCATGCGTCCTTCGCGCCGACGGCGATCGGGTCGATGCCCGCCGCACGGAGCTTCTCGTTGGCCGCCTCGAGCTCGTCGATCGTGGTGGGGGTCTCGGTGACGCCGGCCTGGGTGAACAGATCGGACGCGTAGTAGATGCCGGAGGGCAGGACGGCGGTCGGAACGCCGTAGTTCTTGCCGTCGATCGCGAAGGCCGAGAGCGAGCCGCCCATCGCGTCCTTCGTCGCCTGCGAGAGGCCGTCGGTGAGGTCCATGGCTTGCCCTGCCTTCACGACGTCGGCGAGCTTGCCGCCGCCGCGGGCCATGAAGATGTCGGGCGCGTCGCCGGAGTTGAGAGCGGTCTGGAGCTTGCCGTCCATCTCCTCGTTCTGGATCGACTGGATCTCGATCTTGACGCCGGGGTTGGCCTTCTCGAAGGCGGCGGCCGTGTCGACCCAGTACTGCTTGCCGTCGCCCGTGGTCGAGTTGTGCCAGAAGGTCAGGGTGACATCGCCGCCGCTGTCTCCGCCGTCGCCTCCGCCGCTACAGCCGGCGAGCGCGAGCGCGCTCATGGCCAGCGCAGCAGCACCGACCAGCAACTTCTTGGTTCTCATGTGATCCACCTTTTCTCTTCATCGAGTCGCACCTCGAGGTGCTGCTGTGGGCACGAGCATCCGTGGCGTCGCTGCCTCGACGTGGCGTCGTGCGGGGGCCCGAAGGGTTCCGAGCGGTGTCAGTGTGGCAAGCACCCGAAAAGGTGTCAAACGTTTTCGAAAACCTTTTCCGGTGGTCTACGCTGAGGCGTCATGGTCCGAAGGGTCACGATCCACGACGTCGCCGCCGCCGCCGGCGTGTCCGTCGCGACCGTCTCGAAAGCCGTCAACGGCCGGTACGGCGTGGCGGAGGAGACGGTGGCGCGCGTGCTGTCGGCGGTCGACGAACTGGGGTACGAGTCGAGCCTCGTCGCCTCGAGCATGCGCTCGCGACGCACGGGCGTGATCGGCGTCCTCGTCGCCGATTTCGAGCCCTTCTCCGCGGAGGTGCTCAAGGGCGTGGGCAGTGCGCTGGCCGACTCCGGTCACGATGTGCTCGCCTACAGCGGATCGCACCAGGAGGGGACGGGGTGGGAGCGGCGCTCGCTGAGCCGCCTCAGCGGAACGCTCATCGACGGCGCGATCATGGTGACGCCCACGATCGTGAACGTGACCTCGGATGTGCCGATCGTCGCGGTCGATCCGCACACCGGGCGTGCCGATCTCCCGACCGTCGAATCCGACAGCTTCACCGGCGCGCAGCAGGCGGTTCGCCATCTCGTCGAGCTCGGGCACCGTCGCATCGGCTTCATCGCCGGACGACCGGATCTGCGCTCCTCCGCCGCGCGAGACGCGGGCTACCGGGTGGCGCTGTCCGAGGCCGGCATCCCGTTCGACCCGCACCTCGTCGGCGTCGGCCGCTATCACGGCGACATCGCTCGTGAGGCCGCCGTCCAGATGCTCTCCTCGCCCCACCGCCCCACCGCGATCTTCGCCGCCAACGACCTCTCCGCGCTCTCGATCATCGACGTCGCGCATGAACTGGGGCTCTCGGTGCCGGAGGATCTGTCGGTGATCGGGTTCGACGACGTGCCCGAGGCCGCACGCGCGGCGCTGCCGCTGTCGACCGTGCGCCAGCCGATGCAGCGCCTCGGCGCCGCGGCCGCGACCATGGTCCTCGCCCTCATGAACGGCGAGGAACTGGATGCGACACACGTCCGCCTCGCCACGCGACTCGTCCCGCGTGCCACCACCGCCCCGCCGCGCGCGGGGCACTGAGACCACCGCCCGCGCGGCGGCACCCGACCATCACGCGAAGGAGCATCCATGGGTCGTTACCGCAATCCCATCCTGCCGGGCTGTCACCCGGATCCCAGCATCTGCCGGTTCGGCGATCGTTACGTCCTGGTGACCTCGAGCTTCGAGTACCTGCCGGGTCTTCCCGTGCACGTCTCGGACGACCTCGTGAACTGGACGCTCGCCGGGCACGCGCTGCATCGCCCGGGGCAGATCGACCTGTCCGGGCTGACCTCGTCCTCCGGCACGTACGCGCCGACGGTGCGCGAGGTGAACGGCCGGCTCGTCGTGGTGTGCACGGTCGTCGGACCCGAGGAGGGCGAGTGGGCGGGGCGCACCGGCCACTTCCTGGTCACGGCCGACGCCCCTGAGGGCCCCTGGTCCGACCCGGTGTGGATCGACGGTGTCGGCGGATTCGACCCCTCGATCACGGTCCACGGCGATCGCGTCTGGCTCTGCGGCACGCGGGAGGCCGTCGAGGGCTACTGGCCCGGCCGTACCGAGGTCTGGGTGGCCGAGCTCGATGTCGCCACGGGCGCGCTGCGCAGCGAGCCCGTCGTGATCTGGACGGGGGCCGCCGTCGGGGCGGTCTGGGCCGAGGGCCCGCACCTGCTGCCGCATCCGGATGGTGGATGGATGCTGCTCGTCGCCGAGGGCGGCACCGACCTCGAGCACGCGGTCTGCGTCGCCTACGCCGATCGCATCGATGGTCCGTACGCGGGGGATGCGGGAAACCCGCGCCTCTCGCACCGCGATCTCGGACCCGTGGCTCCCATCGTCGCCGTGGGGCACGCCGACCTGGTGGACGACGTCGAGGGGCGCAGCTGGGCGACGGTGCTGGCGCTGCACCCCGTCGACGGGCGACGGGGGATCCTCGGGCGCCGGACGTCCCTCGTGCCGGTCGGGTGGGCGGACGGCCGTCCGCTGTTCGCGCCCGGCGTCGGGCGGGTCGAGCAGGTCGTGACGGCGGACGGCGTCCCGGATCAGCGGCCGTGGCCGACCCACGTCGAGGAGCACTTCACGGCCGAGCGCCTCGACCTCGAGTGGAACGGTGCCGGCCGCTTGCCCGAGGAGATCGCGACCTGGGGCTCCGACGGCCTGCTGCTGCCCGGGGGCGCCGAGCCGTCGAAGACGGCGGGGGTCTCGTTCCTCGGCCGACGACTGCCGGACGAGAACAGCGAGGCGTCGCTGCGCCTGCGGATCACTCCCGCAGGCGACGGGTTCCGTGCGGGCGTGCTGCTGCGGGTCTCCGACGCTCAGCAGCTGGAGCTGTCGGTGACCGGCGCGGGAGAGGCGATCGCGGTGCTCGCCGGCGCTGAGATCGGACGCTTGCCGCTCGGACGCGACGCCGTCGGCGACGAGCTCGAGCTCACGGTCCGCGTCCGCGACCTCACGGCGCGGCTCTTCGTGGGCGAGGAGGAGGTGGCCTTCTGCGAGCTCGACGTTCTGGCCCCGCAGCCGCCGCGGGGATTCATCGGCGCCTGGGTGGGGCCGGTGGCGGTCGGAGCGGGTGAGGCGCGCATCACCCGCTTCACCCTCAGCGCGGGCTGAACTCCGAGGGGTCGGCGAGGAGGTCGGCGAAGGCGAGCTCGCCGGCCCCGATCAGCAGACGGTCCTCGGCGAGCGAGGCGAGGCGCAGCTCGAGGGTCTCCGCGCATGCGGGCATCGCCTGGGCGCGCACCGCTTCGCCGAGCGCGCCCAGGTCGCTCGCGCACAGCGCCGCGAGGAACCCGCCGAGCACGACGACGCTCGGGTTGAGGACGTTCACCGCGTTCGCCAGTGCCGTCGCGAGGATCCGTTGCTGCCGTTCGATCTCGGCGCGGGCGTCTCCGGATGCGGCGGCGACCGCATCCGTGAGCTGCGCGTCGTCGGCATCGCTCAGACCGAGCGCGGCGAGCAGGAGCGAGCGGTTCACCTCGTCCTCCAGGACGCCGCCGGGCACCCGGCGGTCCGCCGCGTCCTCGATCCCGGGGCGGTTCTGCCCGAACTCGCCGGCGTATCCGCCGGTGCCGCCCAGCGGGTTCCCGGCGACGATCACGCCGCCGCCGATGCCGCTCGCGCCGCCGTTGAGGTACACGACGTCGGCCGTGCCGCGGGCGGCGCCGAACAGGTGCTCGGCGAGCACGCCGAGACTCGCGTCGTTCCCGATGGCGGTGGCCAGCCCCGTGGCATCGCGGATGAGGTCGGCGAGGGGGACGTCCCGCCACCCGAGGTGAGGAGCGTCGCGCACGAGACCGTCACCGGCGCGGACGAGGCCGGGGACGGCGAGTCCGACGCCGACGATGCGGTGATCGGCGAGCTCCGCCCGTCGCCAGCGGTCGATGTGCTCGGCCACGAGCGCCGCGGTCTCGGTGGGCGTGGGCGCCTGGGCCATGGTGACGCGCGCGCGGGCGGGGATCGAGAGATCGAGCCCGACCGCGGCGAGGGTGACCGCGTCGACCTCCGGGTTGACCGCGATCGCCACCGTGCGCGACTGCGCCGCGACGATCGGGGAGGGGCGTCCTGCGCGCCTCGCGGGGTCGGGCGCCTTCTCGGCGACGAGCTGCTGCGCCGCGAGCTCGGCGACGAGGGCTGCGACCGTCGAGCGGTTCAGCCCCGTCGCCTCGGTGAGGGCGGCGCGCGAGAGGGCGCCCTCGCGGTGCACGAGTCGAAGGATGCGGGAGAGGTTGCGCTGCCGCATGCCGATGGCGTCCATGGCTCCAGTGTAGTAAGTTGCGAATAACAACATATCCGCCTCGCATCGCGAAGGAGCGTCATGCCCGCCCCCACTCCCGCCGACAAGTTCTCGTTCGGTCTCTGGACCATCGGCTACAACGGCACCGACCCGTTCGGCGGACCGACCCGTCCCGCCCTCGACGTCGTCCACGCCGTCGAGAAGCTCGCAGAGCTCGGCGCCTACGGCCTCACCTTCCACGACGACGACCTGTTCGCCTTCGGCTCCACGGAGGCCGAGCGGCAGAAGCAGATCGACCGCCTCAAGGGCGCGCTCGCCGACACCGGCCTGATCATTCCCATGGTCACCACCAACCTCTTCTCGGCCCCCGTCTTCAAGGACGGCGGCTTCACCGCCAACGACCGCGACGTGCGCCGCTATGCGCTGCGCAAGGTGTTCCGCCAGCTCGACCTTGGCGCCGAGCTCGGCGCCAAGACCTTCGTCATGTGGGGCGGCCGCGAGGGCGCCGAGTACGACAGCGCGAAGGACATCCGCGCCGCCCTCGAGCGTTACCGCGAGGCCGTCAACCTTCTGGGCGACTACGTCACCGACAAGGGTTACGACATCAAGTTCGCCATCGAGCCGAAGCCGAACGAGCCCCGCGGTGACATCCTGCTGCCGACGCTCGGCCACGCGATCGCCTTCATCGACTCGCTCGAGCGTCCCGAGCTCGTGGGACTGAACCCCGAGGTCGGGCACGAGCAGATGGCGGGCCTCAACTTCGCCGCCGGCATCGCCCAGGCCCTGTACCACGGCAAGCTCTTCCACATCGACCTCAACGGACAGCGCGGCATCAAGTACGACCAGGACCTCGTGTTCGGGCACGGCGACCTGCACAACGCGTTCGCGCTCGTGGACCTCCTCGAGAACGGCGGCCCCGGCGGCGTTCCGGCGTACGACGGCCCGCGCCACTTCGACTACAAGCCCAGCCGCACCGAGGACGAGAAGGGCGTGTGGGAGTCGGCCGCGGCCAACATGCGCACCTACCTGCTCCTGAAGGAGCGTGCGGCGGCCTTCCGCGCCGATCCCGAGGTGCAGGAGGCGCTCGCCGCCGCCAAGGTCCCCGAGCTGTCGGTTCCCACCCTGGGCGAGGGCGAGACCTACGAGCAGTTCCTCGCCGACCGTTCGGCGTACGAGGACTTCGACACCGACGCCTACATGGGCGGCAAGGGCGGCGGCTTCGTGCGCCTGCAGCAGCTCGCGACCGAGCACCTGCTGGGCGCCCGCGGCTGACGCGCCGCATCCGGCCCGCCGCCGGGACCCCTGTCCCGCTTGCCGCACTCCGTGTCCCACTTTCTGCAGGATTCGCCCCCGAGAACTGCAGAAAGTGGGACATGGGTGCGTTGCGGATGCGGAAGGGGCCCTCTGAAGGCCCTCTGAAGAAGTAGACGTCCTAGGAAGAAGGAGCAGCGATGGCGCTGGTGTTGGGGGTCGACTCGTCGACCCAGTCGTGCAAGGTCGTCGTGGTCGACGCGCAGTCGGGCGCCGTCGTGCGCACGGGGCGCGCGAGCCATCCCGACGGCACCGAGGTCGACCCCGCGGCCTGGTGGGGCGCTTTGCAGTCGGCCATCGCGGATGCGGGCGGTCTCGACGACATCGCCGCGTGGTCCATCGGCGGGCAGCAGCACGGGATGGTCGCGCTCGACGCCGACGGTCGGGTCATCCGCCCTGCGCTGCTGTGGAACGACACCCGCTCCGGCGGCGCTGCAGCGCAGCTGACCGCCGAGTTCGGCGCGGAAGCGCTCGCCGATCGCACGGGCCTCGTTCCGGTGGCCTCCTTCACCATCACGAAGCTGCGGTGGCTCCGTGACAACGAGCCCGACAATGCGGCGCGCGTGGCCGCCGTCGCGCTGCCGCACGACTGGCTCACCTGGCGGCTGCGGGGCTACGGCCCGGCCGGCGAGAGCGCGCTCGGCCCCGTGCTCGACGAGCTCGTCACCGACCGCTCGGACGCCTCCGGAACCGGCTACTGGTCGCCCGAGACGGGCGGTTACGACCGCGAGCTGCTCGTCGCCGCTCTCGGACACGACGCGCTCCTGCCGCGCGTGCTCGGCCCCGACCAGTGGGTGACGGATGCGGCGGGCCGCCGCGTCGGTCCCGGTGCCGGCGACAACGCAGGTGCCGCCCTCGGCGTCGGTGCGGTCCCGGGCGATGCCATCGTCTCCATCGGCACCTCGGGCACGGTGTTCGCCGTCAGCGCCGAACGCACGATCGATGCGACCGGCACGGTCGCAGGCTTCGCCGACGCCTCCGGCAACTTCCTGCCCATCGTCGTGACCCTCAACGCCGCGCGGGTGCTCGACGCGATCGCCCGGCTGCTCGGGGTCGACCACGCCGAGCTCAGCGCGCTCGCGCTGACGGCGCAGCCGGGCGCCGGCGGACTGCGCCTCATCCCCTACTTCGAGGGGGAGCGCACCCCCAATCTTCCGGACGCGACCGCATCCCTGGAAGGCATGACGCTCGCATCGACGACGCGGGAGAACCTCGCCCGCGCGGCGGTGGAGGGCATGCTGTCCGGCCTCGGCGCGGGCCTCGACGCCCTGCGCGGGCTCGGCGTGCCACTCGAGCGCGTGCTTCTGATCGGCGGCGCGGCCCAGTCCGAGGCGGTGCGCCGCGTGGCGCCTGCGGTCTTCGGGCTGCCGGTCGAGGTTCCCGAGCCGGGGGAGTACGTCGCATTGGGTGCCGCGCGCCAGGCCGCCGGCACGTTGGGCTGAGAGCGAGGAACGACCGTCACATGACCGATCCGGTCGTTGCTCACAGCGCCCACCGAGCGGGCGCCCGTACGGTCGGAGACATGAAGGTGCCGCTCGAGCAGCAACAGGTCATGATGTCCCCCGCGCAGTTGCGTGAGGTGCGCGACGAGCTGCAGCGGTTCCTGCTCGAGTACCGCTTCGGCATGCAGGAGATCGAGACCAAGATCTCGATCCTGCGGGACGAGTTCCTGCACATGCACGAGTACAACCCCATCGAGCACGTCACCAGCCGCTTGAAGTCGCCCGACAGCCTCGTCGACAAGGTGACGCGCAAGGGCATCCCGTCGGACTTCGCCTCGATCCGCGAGCACATCACCGACATCGCCGGCGTGCGCGTCACCTGCAGTTTCACGACCGACGCGTACCGGCTCTTCGATCTGCTGACCCAGCAGGACGACATCACGGTGCGCACCGTGAAGGACTACATCGCCACGCCCAAGGAGAACGGCTACAAGAGCCTCCACGCGATCGTCGAGGTGCCCGTCTTCCTCTCCACCGGCCCCGTGCGGGTGCCCGTCGAGGTGCAGTTCCGCACCATCGCGATGGACTTCTGGGCGAGTCTCGAGCACAAGATCTACTACAAGTACGACCGGCAGGTTCCGATGGGGCTCACCGAGAGCCTGCGCGAGGCGGCCGAGACCGCCGCCGCCCTGGACGAGCGCATGGAGCGGCTGCACCGCGAGGTGCACGGCGAGCAGGGGCAGGCCGCGACTGCGCCGAACGTCATCCGCGTCTGAGGCCGGGGCGCCGTTAGGCTCGCCGCGTGGACGCCGTCGCCGAGATGCTGGATGCGGCCCGGCGAGAGCTGGGCCCGGTTCCGCGCGAGGCGCTGGGCGTGTGGCGCAGCCGCCGCATCCTCGGCATCCCCGCGGCGCCCCGCATCGTCCCGGCGGGCTCCGCGTGGCACCTGGGCGTGCTGCTGCTGACGGAGGACGCCGTCCTCGCGACGGGCGAGATCGTCCGTGCCCGCGAAGAGGTGCGGCGCGGATTCGCGGCCGAGTCGCAGCGGGAGCGGGCAGCGATCGCCGCGGCAGCCTTCCGCGGCGGATTCGCCGAGGGGCAGAGTGTGCACGTCGGCTGGGAGCCGATCGATCCAGGCGCGGTGGACGCCGCATCCTCACCGTTGCGCCTCGGCGTCGACGGGCCGCTCGTGCGCTGGAGCGCGGCCGGTGGATTCATGCCGCTGGGCGCCTATCTCGCTGAGCGGGTCGCCCTCGCCCGCACCCCGCCCTCCGGAGCGTGATCCCGGCATCCGGCGCTCTGTTCACAGGGTGCCCGACGCCGCCGTTGCCGGCTGTCAAGATGATCCGGTGAGTGCACCCGAGACCGTCCTGCAGAACCACCCGGGCGAGGTCGAGTTCCCCGTGCGGATGCGGTGGCGGCACGCCCGGACGATGGAGCGCCGCCGCCGTGCCGATCCGCGCCAGATGCGCCGACGCGCGCTTCCCGTCACCGCGATCGCGGCTCCGTTCGGCATCGCCGCGGTCGTCGCGTCGCTGGGCTGGTGGGGCACGGGCGCGCCGACCACGCTGTTCGTCTTCTTCGCCCTGGGCACGATGGTGGGGCTGCTGATCGCCTCGACCGTGATGTCTTTCGTCGATGCCGCAGCGCCGCTGCGCGCGCAGCGGCGCTATCTCGCGCTCGCCTCCCGGACTCCGCTCACCGAGCGGCAGCAGCAGATCCTCGCGCTCGACGCCGCCAGCGACTTCGCGATCCGGGGCTGGAACTCCTCGCTGGCGTTCACGCCGACCTTCGCGGAACTCCCGCAGCAGGTGCGCGCGAAGCACCTGGACGGGCAGCGCGGCGCTCCGTGGCTCGCCCTTCCGCTGCCCCCGATCGCACAGCTGCGGGCTTCGCTCGACGAGCAGTACAAGATCGTCTCCGGATCGGATGCCGAGCTGATGGTGGCCGACACCCTGTCGCGGGGCCTGCTGTCTGCCCGATTCGCGGAGATCGCGGGCGGCGACGATGCCGAGCGCATGATGTCGCGGGTCGCCGCGCTCACCGGCCTGCCCGTCTTCGACATCCATGATCTCGCGCGGGGGAGCGAGCATCACCCGCCCCGCCTTCTGCTGGCGGCCGACATCGAGCGGTCGATCGGCGGTGTGCGCTACGCCTACGTCGCCGACTACCTGGATGCGGAGGACGCGTGGCGGCTGCTGGAACAGCTCGCCGCCAAGGCCTTCGCGGTGTACCGCAGCCCGGACGACTACTGGCGCGAGGTCGTCATCGCGACGGCGTTCCGCTCCGACTCGCTCGAAGCCGTGCAGCGCCAGCGCACCGCGCTCGCCGAGCTGCGCGGCTCATCCTGGCCCGCCGCATCCGCCGCCTGGCCGGCCGCCTGACGCGTCGTCACCGGTCGGCGTCGGCGCCCCGCGCGCGTCGGACAGCGGCGACGCTTCGCTCGACGGCATAAACCGGGAAGACCAGGATCAGGTTGTCCACGGCGTCCAGGCGCCGCTGGTAGGTGCGTACGTCGGCGGGTGGCTCCTGCTCGCCCCGATACGCGGCGCGGTCGACAGCGGAGAAGCGCGGATCGAACCTTTCGGCGTCGAGGTCGATCAGCTCGACCTCGTCCGGTTCGAGATTCTCCGCGAGCCGGGCGGCGAGGGCTGCGGTCAGCGAGGTGTCGTCCGGGTGGGCGGTCACGATCAGCGTCTTCATACTTCGGGCAAGTCGCGAGGGTTGCAGCGTGTTCCCGCCCGCCGGATGAACCGTCGGATGCGGAGTCCTCGCGGTGGGCCGCGTCAAGCCCCGCGCCGGCCTCACCTTGATGAGCCATGCTCCGGTGGTGACCGACGAAACCGCGCCCTCCGCGTCCACTAGGGTGAAAGCCCCTGCATCCGATGCCCCGGGAGGCGACGTGCACACCTGGCCCGGATCGGCATATCCCCTGGGGGCGACGTACGACGGGAACGGTACGAACTTCGCCCTCTTCAGCGAAGGCGCCGAGCGGGTCGAGCTGTGCCTCTTCGACGACGACGGCGTCGAGACGCGTCTGGACATCATCGAGGTCGATGCGTTCGTCTGGCACGCCTACCTGCCCAACGTCGGCCCGGGGCAGCGCTACGGCTACCGCGTGCACGGCCCGTACGATCCCGCATCCGGCCAGCGGTTCAACCCGAACAAGCTGCTGCTCGACCCGTACGCGAAGGCCGTCGACGGCCAGATCGACTGGGACCAGTCGCTCTTCGGCTACAACTTCGGCGACCCGGATTCGCGCAACGACGACGACTCCGCCACGCACATGATGAAGGCCGTCGTCATCAACCCCTTCTTCGACTGGGGCGGCGACCGCCAGCCGAAGACGCCGTACTCGGAGACCTTCATCTACGAGGCGCACGTGAAAGGTCTCACCCAGCTCCACCCGGGTATCCCCGAGGAGATCCGCGGCACGTACAGCGCGATCGCGCATCCGGTCATCATCGAGCACCTCAAGAAGCTCGGCGTGACGGCCATCGAGCTCATGCCCGTGCACCAGTTCGTCGACGACGACACCCTGCAGCAGAAGGGGCTGTCGAACTACTGGGGCTACAACACCATCGCCTTCCTCGCGCCGCAGAACACGTACTCGTCGACGGGCGGGAGCGGTCAGCAGGTGCAGGAGTTCAAGGGCATGGTGCGGGCGCTGCACGCCGCCGGCATCGAGGTCATCCTCGACGTGGTCTACAACCACACGGCCGAAGGCAACCACCTCGGGCCGACCCTGTCGATGAAGGGCATCGACAACGAGGCGTACTACCGCCTCGAAGCCGATGACAAGCGGTACTACACGGACTACACCGGCACGGGCAACAGCCTCAACGTCGGCAACCCGCATGCGCTGCAGCTGATCATGGACTCCCTGCGCTACTGGGTGCTCGAGATGCACGTCGACGGCTTCCGGTTCGACCTGGCCGCCACCCTCGCCCGCGAGTTCTACGAGGTCGACCGCCTCGCCGCCTTCTTCGAGCTCGTGCAGCAGGACCCGATCGTCAGCCAGGTCAAGCTCATCGCCGAGCCGTGGGATGTGGGACCGGGCGGCTACCAGGTGGGCAACTTCCCGCCTCAGTGGACCGAGTGGAACGGCAAGTACCGCGACACGGTGCGCGACTTCTGGCGCGGCGAGCCCGCCACCCTCGGCGAGTTCGCCTCACGACTGACCGGTTCCGCGGATCTCTACGAGAACTCCGGCCGCAGGCCCGTGGCGTCGGTGAACTTCGTGACCGCGCACGACGGCTTCACCCTGCGCGACCTCGTCTCGTACAACGAGAAGCACAACGACGCGAACGGCGAGGACGGCAACGACGGCGAGTCCCACAACCGCTCGTACAACTTCGGCGTCGAGGGTCCGACCGACGACGTCGAGGTGCTGACGCTGCGCGCCCGCGCCCAGCGCAACTTCATCGCGACGCTGCTGCTGAGCCAGGGCATCCCGATGCTGCTGCACGGCGACGAGCTCGGCCGCACGCAGGGCGGCAACAACAACGGCTACGCGCAGGACAACGAGATCACCTGGGTCGATTGGGAGAACATCGACCTGCCGCTGATCGAGTTCACCGCGGCGCTGTCCCGGCTCCGCCGCGATCACCCCACGTTCCGCCGCAGCCGCTTCTTCGACGGTCGTCCGGTGCTCCAGGAAGAGGACGCGCCCGTCCCCGACATCGTGTGGCTGCGTCCCGACGGCACGCCCATGCGTCCCGAGGACTGGGACTCGGGCTTCGGCCGTGCCGTCGGCGTCTTCCTCAACGGCAACGGCATCCGCGAACGCGATCGCCGCGGCGAGCAGATCATCGACAGCCACTTCATCGTGCTCTTCAATGCGGGCGATGAGCCGGTCGAGTTCACGCTGCCGAACGTCGACTTCTCGCCCGAGTGGGACGTGCTCGTCGACACGGCAGGCAACCGAGCCGACTCGGAACCCGTGCGCCCGGGCGACGTGCTGCCGGTGGAGACGAAGTCGCTCATCGTGCTGCGCGAGCACCACGAGAGCGAAGCCGAACCCGATCACTCGGTCGCCGCATCCTTGACGCAGAACCTCACGGTTCCTGTCGACGAGGTGCCCGGCGCGGCTCCCAAGTCCGAGCTCCCGCACTGACCCGGAGGACGCATGCTGCCCGCCTCGACCTACCGCCTGCAGATCCGTCCGAGCTTCGATCTGGATGCGGCCGCCGCCGTCGTGCCCTACCTCGCCGACCTCGGCGTGGGATGGGTCTACCTGTCGCCCCTGCTGAAGGCGACCACAGGCTCCGATCACGGCTACGACGTCGTGGATCCTTCGCTCGTCGACCCCGCCCGCGGCGGGGGCGAGGCGCTCGACCGGTTCGTGGCCGCTGCCCATGACGCGGGGCTCGGCGTGCTCGTGGACATCGTTCCCAACCACATGGGTGTCGCGATCCCGCGTGAGAACCCGTGGTGGTGGGACTACCTGCGCCTCGGTGAGGCGTCCGGGCGCGCGGCCGCCTTCGACGTGGATCGTGCGCTCGACGACGGCCGGGTGCGCCTGCCCATCCTCGGCGCTGCGCTCACAGAGGTGATCGACGAGATCACCATCGACCCGGTGCCCGCTCCGGACGCCCCGGACGGGCTCGTGCGCTATTACGACCACGAGCTGCCGCTCGCGCCGGGCTCGCTCGACGGCCTCGAGCCCGACGACATCGCCGCGGTGCTGGAGCGACAGCACTACGAGCTGCGCTTCTGGCGCGACGAGGCCGCGCTGCTGAACTACCGCCGCTTCTTCGCCGTGACGACGCTGGCCGCCGTCCGTGTGGAGGAGCCGCACGTCTTCGACGACGCGCACGTCGAGATCCTGCGGTGGGTGCGCGAGGGTCTCGTGGACGGCCTGCGCGTCGACCACCCCGACGGGCTGCGGGACCCGGGCGGATACCTCGCACGCCTGGCCGAGGCCACGAACGCACTGCCCGTGTGGGTCGAGAAGATCCTCGAGCACGGCGAAGAGCTGCCCTCCTGGTGGCACACGGTCGGCACGACCGGCTACGACGCCCTCGGCGAGGTGGAGCGTGTGCTCGTCGACCCCGCGGGGCGGGCGGGTCTCGATGCCCTCGATGCGCAGCTGCGCATCGAGACCGGACTGCCGTCGGCCCCGTCGTGGGGCGAGCTCATCCACGGCACGAAGCGCCAGATCGCCGACACGATCCAGGCGTCCGAGGTCGCGCGGCTGGTGCGCCTGCTGCCGGTGCCGGTCCCCGGAGCGCGGGACGCGCTGGCAGAGCTTCTCGCCCTGTTCCCGACCTACCGCAGCTACCTGCCGGCGGGCCGCGCGTGGCTCGACGAGGCGGCGGAGGCCGCATCCGCTGCCCGTCCGGATCTCGCCGAGGCGATCGCCGCTCTCGTGCCGCTGCTCGCCGACGGATCGAGCGAGCTCGCACAGCGCTTTCAGCAGACGACCGGGCCCGTCATGGCGAAGGGGGTGGAGGACACCGCGTTCTATCGCTTCACGCGCCTCGGGTCGCTGACCGAGGTCGGGGGAGATCCGTCCGAGTTCGCGCTCGACGTCGCGGGGTTCCACGACGCCTTCGCCCGCAGGCAGGCCTCGTGGCCGCACTCGCTCACCACGCTGTCGACGCACGACACGAAACGCGGCGAGGACGTGCGGGCACGCCTCGACGTCCTCGCGGAGATGCCCGAGCGGTGGGCCGAGACGCTGGACGCACTGCGCGAGATCGCGACGACCGGTCACGGCCCCTTCGACGCGTTGCTCTGGCAGGCCGTCGTCGGCGCCTGGCCCGCGAGCGCCGAACGTCTCCACGCCTACGCCGAGAAGGCCGCACGCGAGGCCGGCGACGCGACCAGCTGGCTCGACGTGAACGAGGACTTCGAGCGGCGGATGCATGCCGTGGTCGACGCCGCGTTCGGTGAGGCGCGCCCGCTCGTGGAGTCGTTCGTCGCCGAGATCGCCCCGGCGGGGTACTCGAACGGACTGTCCGCCAAGATCCTCCAGCTCGCCGGACCCGGCGTCCCGGATGTGTACCAGGGCTCCGAGCTGTGGGAA
Organism: Microbacterium sp. SORGH_AS_0428; assembly: GCF_031453615.1. Lineage (NCBI taxonomy): Bacteria > Bacillati > Actinomycetota > Actinomycetes > Micrococcales > Microbacteriaceae > Microbacterium > Microbacterium sp. SORGH_AS_0428. The sequence continues at coordinate 2,306,791 of NZ_JAVIZT010000001.1, forward strand.
CAGTCGCTCGTCGACCCGGACAACCGTCGCCACGTCGACTTCGCGGCCCGCGCCGCCACGCTCGCGCAGCTGGATGAAGGACTCGTGCCGCCCGTGGATGAGGGCGCCGCTGCAAAGCTCCTGGTGGTCTCCCGCGCGCTGCGCCTGCGTCGCGACCGCCCGCACCTGTTCACCCGCTACACGCCGGTGACCGTGACCGGCGCTGCCGCCGAGCACGCGGTGGCCTTCGACCGCGGCGGGGCGATCGCGGTCGCGACCCGGCTGCCGGTGGGCCTCGCGGCCCGCGGCGGATGGGGTGACGCCGCGCTGCTGCATCCCGCCGGCGCCGTGCAGGACGAGCTGACCGGGCGGGTCTTCGAGACCGAGCGGATCCCGCTCGCCGAGCTGCTGGCGACCTACCCCGTCGCCCTCCTCGCGCCGGTCGCGCTCGCGGCGCCGCGCGGATGACGACCGAGCCACGAGACGAGGACGAGACGATGATCGAACTCTGGGCGCCCAAGGCGCGGCGCGTGCGGATGCGGTCGGGTGACGGACTCGGCCGCGAGACCGAGCTGGCCGCCGCGGCGGGCGGATGGTGGCGGACGCCGGCCGAACTCGCTGACGGCGAGCGGTACGGGTTCGTGCTCGATGACGGCGAGGTGCGCCCCGACCCGCGCTCGCGCCGGCAGCCCGACGGCGTGCACACGGCATCCGCGTGGGTCGACACCGCCGCGTTCGCGTGGACCGACGCGGCGTGGACCGGCCGGCAGCTGGCGGGCGGCCTGATCTACGAGCTGCACCTCGGCACGTTCACGCCGGAGGGGACCCTGGATGCGGCGATCGAGCGGCTGCCGCACCTGGTCGAACTCGGTGTGAGCCACATCGAGCTGCTGCCGGTGAACGGGTTCAACGGTGTCTGGAACTGGGGCTACGACGGCGTCGCCTGGTACACCGTGCACGAGGCCTACGGCGGCCCTGCGGGCTACGCGCGCTTCGTGGACGCGGCCCACGCCGCGGGCCTCGCCGTCGTGCAGGACGTCGTGCACAACCACCTCGGCCCCTCCGGGAACTACCTTCCGGAGTTCGGTCCGTACCTGCGCGAGGGAACGCGCAACACATGGGGCGACTCCGTCAACCTCGACGAGCCCGCCGTCCGCTCCTACATCGTCGAGAACGCCCTCATGTGGCTCCGGGACTACCACGTCGACGCGCTGCGACTGGATGCGGTGCACGCGCTGCACGACGAGCGGCCCGTCCACATCCTGCGCGAGATGGCGGAGGCCGTCGACGCCCTCTCGGCGCATGTCGGACGTCCGCTCACCCTCATCGCCGAGAGCGACATGAACGACCCGACGCTGATCCTGCCGCGCGAGGCCGGCGGCTACGGACTGGCCGCGCAGTGGAGCGACGACTGGCATCATGCCCTCCATGTCGCCCTCACCGGCGAGGTCAGCGGCTATTACGCGGACTTCGCCGCATCCGACGCGCTGGAGAAGGTCTGGACGCGCGGGTTCTTCCACGACGGCACGTACTCGTCGTTCCGTGAGCGCCACCACGGGCATCCGATCCCGGCGGAGGTGCCGACCTGGCGTCTCGTGACCTTCGCCCAGGACCACGACCAGATCGGCAACCGCGCCGCGGGTGACCGGCTGAGCGCGACGCTGTCGCCCGATCGCCTGGCGGTCGCGGCCGTGCTGACCCTGACCGCGCCCGGCACGCCCATGCTCTTCATGGGTGAGGAGTGGGGCGCATCGACGCCGTGGCCGTTCTTCACCTCGCATCCGGAGGAGTGGCTCGGCGAGGCGGTGCGGAAGGGACGGGCGGAGGAGTTCGCGAAGACCGACTGGGACGAGGCGGCGGTGCCCGACCCGCAGGATCCGGCGACGTTCCAGAGCGCCAAGCTCGCGTGGGAGGAGGCCGAGACCGGCGAGCACGCCCGCATCCTCGCGCTCTACCGCGACCTCGCGCGGCTGCGGCGTGAGCGGCCCGAGCTCACCGACCCCGCGTCGGCGCACCTGTCCGCCGCGATCGAGCGACCGGATGCGGCGCCGTCCGCCCGGCGCTTCGTGCTGGGGCGGGGGCCGCTGCGGGTCGTGGTGAACCTCGCGGCCGAGCCCTGGGACGTGCCGCTCGACGCGGGGGAAGACGTGCTGCTGGCCACCCTCCCGGTGTCGCCGGGTGCGGCAGGCATCGCCGTCCCCGCCGACGCCGCCGTGGTGCTCGGCCCGCCGCGCAGCTGAGCGCCGGCGGCGCTCAGCTGCCGTCGCGCACGTCGGCGAGCTGTTCGCGAACGAGGGAGATCTGCGAGAACCGCGAGGTCGCGGCGGGGCCCATGGGAGCCTGCGACATGAAACCGACCCGCGGGCTCGTCGACGTGCTGAGTCGGAACTGACGCACGAAGTGCCAGGTGGTCCCGTTCACGGAGTAGTGGAACGCGTACGCGCCCGCCGGAAGGCTCGACACCCGGAGCCAGACCGATCCCTCCAGGACGACGGGGCCGTTCGCGTCATCGGAGAAGCGATCCGTCACGACGCTCACGACCATCTCCTCGCCGTGCGGCGAGTACTCGAAGCACAGCTTCGCCCAGCAGTCCTCGTCCACCCACAGGGTGAGCGCGGCGGCGTCGAAGGTCGTGCGGGGAGAGTCCACCGACACCAGAGCGGAGAGCTGGAAGGGCTCGTCGATCTCGAAGGAGAGACTCGTCGAGGTGTGCGACGCAGGTGCGCCGGTCGCGTCGTTCGACCAGTCGACCTCCGCGTCGGAGGTGAGTACCAGCGCGTCACCTTCCCCGTGGTGCCGGCCCTCGCCGTGGGTCCACGTCAGGGGCGGAAGCCCCGGCAACTCAATCGTCATGGTGGTGATCCCCCTTCATCGCGAACCCTCCGAATCTACAAGCGCCTCGCGTCCCTTCTCGACCGGGCGGCCGTGCGAGATGTAATGCGGGAGAAACGCGAGCCGTCTAGCCTGACGGCAGCGTTCATGTAAACACGCGCCGCGGCCCTCGAAAGCCGCGGTGGGAAACCGTGAAGTGGCTACCTCGATACCCATCGGTCGCCCTTCCGAGGGTGATCCCCACCCAGGAGTCGCCATGACCTTCCACGTCCCCCTCGTCGACATCACCGCATACGTCACCGACGGTAGCCCCGAGGCGAAAGCCGAGGTCGCGCGCGCGATCGACGACGCCTGCCGCACGGTCGGCTTCATCCAGATCACCGGACACGGGATTCCGGATGCGGTCACCGCGGGCCTCACCGACGCGATGGACCGCTTCTTCGCCCTCGACCTGGAGCAGAAGAAGACCTATCGCACACCCCCGCAGATCAACCGCGGCTACAGTCCGCCCAAGTCCGAGTCCCTCAGCCTCTCTCTCGGCGTCGAGTCGGCGAATCGGATGAACGACTTCTTCGAGGCGTTCAACGTCGGTGCCGCGCAGGCCGACTATCCCGCATCCCCGGATCTTCCGCAGCCGGAGTACGCCGACAACCTGTGGCCCGACGTCGACGGCTTCGAGGTGCAGGTGCAGGCGTACTTCGCCGAGGCGGCGCGTGTGGCTCGCACGATGACCCGCATCTTCGCCGATGCGCTGGGGCTGGAGCCCGACTTCTTCGACCGGCGCACCGGTCACTCCCTCGACGTCATGCGGATGAACAACTACGCACTGCCGCCCGGCACCGACGTGACGCTCGACGGCGACCTCGTCGGCATGGGCGAGCACACCGACTACGGCATCGTGACGATCCTGTGGGCCGACCAGGTGAAGGGACTGCAGGTGCTCGGCGCGGACGGGTCGTGGAACGACGTCGCGCCCGCCGATGACGCGCTCCTCATCAACCTCGGCGACGTGACGGCGCGCTGGACGAACGAGCGGTGGATGTCGACCCTGCACCGCGTGAAGCCGCCCGTGATCGACGGGACGATCGAGCGGCGCCGATCCGCGGCCTTCTTCCACGACGGCGACGTCGATGCGCTCATCGAGACCCTGCCGTCCTGCGTCGACGTGGAGCACCCGGATCTGTACGAACCGATCACCGTGGGCGACCACATCCGTGCGAAGCTCGCGGGCTCGCGCGAAGGGAAGGCGAACGAGAAGGCGGAGCGGGAGTCTCAGCGGGTGCTCTCGAGCTACCGCTGAGCGAGCGGCGAGGCTGTCAACCCCTGGCGCGAGATAGCTAGATTATCTAGCGTTAGGGCATGAACGTCGCCACCTCGCGCTCATCCGACCTCACGCGCCAGATCGCCGTCTTGGCCGCGACCGGTTTCATGCTGGTCGCGGCCATGGTCGGCACCGGGCTGTTCGGCGGCACCGCCGTGCAGGACCTGCAGGACGGTGCCCTCGACGCCGACGCGAGCTATCTCGCTCCCGCCAGGCAAGCCTTCTCGATCTGGTCGGCCGTCTACCTGGGGCTCATCGCCTACGCGATCTGGCAGGCGCTGCCCGGCCAGCGGGCGAGTGAGCGCCAGCGGCGCCTCGGGTGGCTGATCGCTGCGACCGAGGTGCTCAACGGTCTCTGGCTGGTCTCGGCGCAGTTCACCACGCTGCCGCTGACCGTGCTCGTCATCGTGCTGCTTCTCGTCGCCCTCGCGATCACCTGGCGCCGCGCCATCATGCAGCCGCGCGAGGGCGCCGTGTCCGCCGTACTGATCGACGGCGTGACCGGACTCCACCTCGGGTGGGTGACACTCGCGACGGTCGCGAACACCGCCGCGTGGCTCACCCGCATCCTGCCCGCCGGCGCCGAGGATGCAGCGGATGTCTGGGGCATCATCGTTCTGGTCGCGGTGGCGGCGATCGGATGCGGCATCGCCTGGTTCGGCCGCGTCGCGCCCTCTCTCGCCCTGTGCTGGGGGCTCTCGTGGCTCGCCGTGGGCCGCCTGACCGATCAGCCGCACAGCGCGGCGATCGGCACGGCAGCCGTCTGCGCCGCGGCGGTCATCGCCCTGGTCACCGTCGTACGGGTCGCGCAGCGGCTGCGCCGGCTCTGACCGAGTCCTCTCTCAGAGGCGCGCGAAGGCGTGCAGGATGCGGGCGGGCTCGGTGACGGGGGAGGCGAGCACGCGCGCCGCCACCGCATCGAACTCGCTCGGATCGAAGTACCCGCCATCGCGGTAGATCCGCATGCGCGCCGTGAAGTCCTGGGGCGTGAGCTCGGGGTGGAACTGGGTCGTATACAGGCTCTCGCCCACCCGGTAGGCCTGCACGGGGCACTCGTCGTTGGTGGCGAGCAGCACGGCCTCGGACGGCAGGATGTCGGTGCCCTCCTTGTGTGCCGTGAACGCGTCGAATCGCTCGGGCAGACCGCCGAACACCGGGTCGCGGCGCCCCGCATCCGTCAGGGCGACGGTCGTCGCCCCCGTGCCCTCGGGATACGTGTCGGCGACGGTTCCCCCGAAGACGCGGGTCACGACGCCGATGCCGTAACAGGTGAACATCGCCCGTGTCGCGCCGGATGCGGCGGCCTCGGCCACGCGGGCGAGGTCGTCCTCGAGCCGGCTCTGCACCGCGCCCTTGTCGGGGGTCGTCACGTTGAAGGGACTGCCGCCGACGACGAAGCCCGCGTAGCGATCGATCGCATCACGCGGCAGTTCGTGCGAGACCAGATCCCACGCGTGCAGTCCGTCGGCACCGCGCCCCATCGCGACGCGGAACGACGCCCACTCCGCCTCGGCCGCATCCCGCTGCGGGCGCGCGCAGAGGTACAGCAGCGGGCGGGGATCCATCCTGCGATTCTATGGCGCGGCTGTGGCGGTCTCCGCGGCGCTCGCTCAGTCGCGCGACGACTGCGCGGTGCGGCCTCTGACGATGCCGATGAAGGTGTCGACGAGCGGCGAGGCATCCTCGCGGGGCCAGGCGAATCCGACGGGCGAAGGTGCCGCGCCCGAGAGGGGTCGGTACTCGACGTCCTTGCGATGGTGCAGTCGGGCGAGAGACATCGGGACGATCACGATGCCCACGCCGGACGCGACGATCTCGATGGCGTCCGCGGTCGTCGGCGGTGCCGCGAAGGAGGGGGCGACGGTGCCGGCGACGTGCGGGTCCAGCACGTCGTCCGCCGGGACGACGAGCACCTCGCCCACGAGGTCTTGCGGGGTGAGCTCGTCGCCTGCGGCGAGGTGCGAGTCGGCCGAGAAGGCGACGACGACCGTCTCCTCGTAGAGGCGGATGAGATGCCAGAGGTCGGGATCCACGGGTGGGCGGACCAGTGCCGCATCCACCTGGCCGCTGCGCAGCGCCGCTTCTTGCGCGGCGACCTCGAGCGGCACGAGCTCGAGTGCCGTGCGCGGCATCCGTTCCTGCCAGATGTCGATCCATTTGCCGGGCGTGGCTCCGGGGATCGCGCCGAGGCGGAACGGGCCTGCGGGCACCTGCGGTGCTGGAGTCGCCGCCGCGGGCTTCTTCGCGGGCGTCCGGGGTGAGCCGTTTTTGGCCTGCCGATGTGCGGGGGTGCCGCGGGTCGACGCGGAGCGTGCGGGTTTCCTCCCGCCCTTCGGTGACCCTCGACCAGCCATGCCCCCAGGCTATCCGCCACGGGCCCGCGGCTCGCGAGGTGCGCGTGCTCGTGCGGCGCGTCACTCGCCGTGCGCGCGGTGCTTCTCCGCATGGTTGCGGAGGTGCGCCACTCGCGGTGCCGCGTTTCGAGGCGCGACACTTCTCCGCATCCGCCACAGTTCATCGCTGTCGCATCTGCGCAAAGGTGTGGCATCTGCGCAGATGCGACGCAACTCGGGCATTGACGGGGGCCGAGAAACGACAGTTCGCCTGTCACATCTCGCGCGGATGGGCGCGATCTGGGACAGGCGAACGAAGCGGAGACGGATGCGGTGCGCTCACGCGGCGGAGCGAAGCCCCCGCCGGTCGGTGGCGACACGCTCGCCCTGGGCGATGGTCTGGTCGTCGCCGATCAGCGAACCACCGGCCACACTCGCTCCGGGGCCGATCTGCGTGCGCACGCCGATCTGCGCGCCGGCACCCACGTGTGCGCGGGACCCGATGTGCGCGTGCGGCGCGATCTTGACCTTCGGACCGATGACGACGTCGCTTTCGATCCACGCTCCGCGGCCGACATAGACGTCGGCCGCGATCTGCGCGCCGGGCTCCACATAGGCGCCCGCTTCGACGACGGCCGTCGGGTGGACCTTCGCCCCATTCGCGATGAGCCCGCGTCCATTCACGTGCTTGCGGTAGCGCAGCATCTCACCGCGCTCGTTCTCGATATCGATGTAGTTCTTGCCCACGATCGCCTCCTCCGGACCTCGAGGTGCCAACACTGATCGAAACGATCCGGTTCGGGGTTTCATTCCCGACCCGGCGCTCTCCCGGCCTTGAACCCTATTCGGAGCCGACGCGAGATCGGATGCGGGTTGCGTCGTACGCCTCGACGACCTAGCCGCGGCGCGGCGCGGCCCGATCCAGGTGGCACGATGGACGACGTGAACGAGCCGCATCCGGAGCCCGCCGACCCCGCCGCCGACGCGATGGAACCGGAGCTCGGAGCGCGACCCAGCGCCCCGGAGACCGCCTCGACGCTGGTCTTCGACGTCAAGCAGACGGCGCACAGCGTGCCCGAGGACATCCTCGGCATCCTGACCGGCACCTTCGCGGCGTCACTCGGTCTCTACCTGCTGCAGTCCGCGGGCTCGGTGACCGGCGGCACGGCGGGTGTCGCCCTGCTGTTCGACTACGCGACCTCGTGGCCGTTCTGGCTGATCTTCGCCGTCGTGAACCTTCCCTTCGCTGTGCTCGCGATCTGGAAGAAGGGGTGGGATTTCACCCTGCGCACGGCGGTCTCGATCGCGCTCGTGTCGGGGTGGTCGGTCGTGCACCACGCCCTCCTGCACATCGAGAGCCTGGATCCGATCTACGGCACGCTCGGCGGCAACCTGCTGGCAGGCGTCGGTCTGCTGATCCTGTTCCGCCACAAGGCGAGTCTGGGCGGGATCAACATCGTCGCTCTGCTGATCCAGGAACGCACCGGTTTCCGCGCCGGCTGGACACAGCTGATCCTCGACCTCGTGATCATCCTGATCTCGCTTCTGGTCATCCCGGCGCCTGCGGTGCTGCTGAGCGCGATCGGCGCGGTGCTGCTGAACCTGGTCCTCGCCATGAACCACCGGCCCGGCCGCTACATCGGTCACTGACATTCCGGGGCCGTCAGCCACCGGCATCCGTCCCGCATCCGCCGTCCGCGACGAGCTCCCCGCGACATGTCCCACTTGCTGCACTTCCAGGGGCCGAATCCCGCGACATGTCCCACGTGCTGCACTTTTGGAGCCTGATCTCTGCGGAAAATGGGACATGCTTTGCGGCAAGTGGGACATACGGGGGCTGTGCCCGCTGAGCTGTCGCGGCTTGGCGAGTGGCGAGAGGCTCAGTGGCCGGCGGCGAGGTGTCAGGCGGGTGCGGGCTGGCAGCGCGGGCACCAGAACACATTGCGCTCGGCCGTCGGCGAGGCGCCCAGCGCCGTCTCGCGGATGAGGGTGCCGCACCGTCGGCACGGCCTGCCGGCGCGCCCGTACACCCAGGTGCGTTGCCCTGCGCGATCCTGACCGGTGAAGGTGCGTGCCGCACGATCCCGGTTGGCGCGGATCATCCGGCCGCCGGTCTCGATGAGACCGGCGGCATCGATCTCGGTCGCGGGCGTCTCGGGATGGATGCCGCGCACGAACAGCAGCTCGTTCGCGTAGACGTTGCCGAAGCCCGCGACATTGCGCTGATCGAGCACCGCGACGTGCGCAGCGCGCGTATCGGCGCCGAGCCTGCGGACCGCCTCGGCGGCATCCCAGTCCGCGCCGAGCGGATCGGGGCCGAGGTAGCCCACGAGCTCGTCCTCCCGCGCCGTCGGAACGACGTCGATCATGGCCAGGTCGAAGCCGACCGCATCCGCGGTGGCGACGCCGACGATCGCGCGGGCCTTGAAGGCGGGCTTGCGCCATCGGGCGCCGGGAGCGTACACGTGCCACTCGCCCTCCATCTTCAGATGGGAGTGCAGCGTCTGATCGCCGATCCGCGCCAGCAGGTGCTTGCCGCGCGGCACGACAGCGTGCACGGTCTGACCCCGGAGGTCGAGCGTCGCGAGCTGCGGAACACGCAGATCGAACCGCTCGACGACGCGCCCCGCCAGGGCGGCGTGCAGGCGGACCGCCGCACGGTAGACGGTGTCGCCCTCAGGCACGCGTCGACCGCTCCGCTCGCGCGGCGTCGCCGGCGGTGAGTCGCCGCAGCGTGAGGCCTCGTGTGGATTCGACGAAGCCGGCATCGCGCAGCAGCCGGCCCAGCACCGTACCGAAGACGAAGGCGCCGTCGACCTGCTCGATCGTGAGGGTCTCGAGCCTGCCGGCGCGCGCCGTCTGGGCCAGCGACGCCGCCGCGGCGGTCAGCGCGTCCTCGTCGTCGGTGAAGCTCAGTGCCGTCTTGCCACCGCGCTCCAGATACAGCACGAGGTCGCCGTCGACGAGGACGACCAGCGCTCCCGCCTTGCGCCCGGGGCGATGCTTGACGCCCTCGCGCGCCGGCCAGCCGAGCGCCGCCCCGTACGGGTTGGCGGGATCGGTCGCCGCGAGAGTCACGCCGTGGCGGGGCGGTGGGTCGCCGACCGCGGCCAACTCACGGAGCCGGTCGATCGTCGCCGACGCGGCGAACTGCGCCGCGCCGAGCTTCTCGATGAGGTAGCCGCGTCGACAGTGCCCCGCCTGCTCGAACTGGGCGAGCACCCGGTACGCCTGGGCGAATCCGCCGGGCAGGCCCTCGTTCTGCACGGATCCCCGGGTCACGACGCCGTAGCGGTCCAGCAGCAGCGATGCCGCGGCGGTGTGGCGCAGTGTCGGGTCGATCTCCGGTGCCGGAAGCAGCGACCACCGCCCGCCGATGGATGCGGGCCGCGCGGGAGCCGTCGGACGCGGCATGCTCGTACCGCGGAACATCCGCGCGCGCGGCGCTCGCCGGGCCACCCGATGCGCCTGCGATCCACCGGACAGCAGTCCACGCACCGGGGCGAAGGTGTCGTTGGTCACCCGCCCCGCCCAGGCCAGGCGCCAGAGCGCCTCGACGACGGACTGCTCGTTCTCCGCCTGCGCGAGCTCGCGCACCTGCGCGGCGAAGTACGCGCCGCCGGCGGCGAGCACGTCGAGGATGCGGGCGTCGAGCGAATCGGCCGCGACCTCGTCGTCGGGGACGGCGAGCGTGAGGGAGGCGGAGTCGGCGGGATGCAACGACACCCATCCGTCACGGCCGGGCAGCGCACCGTGTCCGGCCCACACGACCTCGCCCGTCGCCGTCAGCTCGTCGAGCATCGAGGGGGAGTAGTCCCTGACCCGCGAGGGCAGCACGAGGGACTCCCAGGCGCTCGCGGGGATCGGCACGCCGGCGAGCTGTTCGATGACGGCGAGCGTGCCGTCGATCCCCTCCAGGGGTCGGGTCACGTGCTGCCAGACCGGGAGGAAACGGGCGAAGGCGTCGGGGGAGACGGGCTCGACGCTGCCTCGGATGGCGGCCAGCGACCGCATCCGCAACCGCCGGAGCACTTCGCTGTCGCACCATTCCGTGTCGTCGGTGCGGCGCGCGGCGGACTCGGGCAGGAAGAAGCCGCTCGTGACCCGCCCCGACGACTCCAGGCGCTGCAGCGTGTGCCGTGCGACAGCCACCCCGACGCCGAACCGCTCGGCGACCTGATCGGCGGTGAACGGACCGTGCGTGCGGGCATGCCTGGCGACGAGGTCGCCGAGCGGATCCGCCACCGGCTCGAGGAACGCCACGGGCAGCCCCACCGGGAGCGCGGCGCCGAGAGCGTCGCGCAGCCGCCCCGCATCCTCGATCGCGGCGATGCGTTCCGCTCCGGCGATGCCCACCCGGATCGCGCGGCGGCCGTCGACCAGCTCCGCCGCATACCGCGCCGCCTGTTCGCCGTCTGTCAGGCGCAGCGCGAGCTCGTCGACGCCGAGAGGCCCGAGCAGGCGCAGGAGGTCGGCGACGCCCTCGAGGCCGTGGGCCTTGCGCTCGTCGTCGAGTCGCTGGGCCTCCCGTTCGAACTGCGCGATGACGTCGGGATCGAGCAGCTCGCGCATCTCGATCTTGCCGAGCAGCTCGCCCAGCAGCGCCGGGTCGACCGAGAGCGCCGCGGCACGGCGCTCGGCCAGCGGCGAATCGCCCTCGTACATGAAGGCGCCGACGTAGCCGAACAGGAGGTCGCGCGCGAACGGAGAGGGCTGTGAGGTCGTCGTCTCGACCAGACGGATGCGGCGGTCCGCGATCTTGCGAGCGATCCCGGTCAGCGCCGGGAGGTCGTAGACGTCCTGCAGCACCTCGCGCAGGGTCTCGAGGATGATCGGGAAGGTGGGGTGGCGGCGCGCGACCTCCAGCAGTTGCGCCGAACGCTGTCGTTGCTGCCAGAGGGGGCTGCGACGGTTGGGGTTCGTCCGCGGCATCAGCAGCGCGCGGGCCGCGCACTCGCGGAATCGCGATGCGAAGAGCGCGGAGCCCCCGACCTCGTCGGTGACGATCTGCTCGAGCTCGTCGGGGTCGAACACGAACAGTTCGGCGCCCGGCGGTTCCGCCTCGGCATCGGGAACGCGCGCGATGATCCCGTCGTCGCTTGCCACGGCGGAGCCCTCGACCCCCAGTCGCTCCCGGATGCGGGCGTTCACCGCCAGCGCCCACGGGGCGTGGACCTGCATGCCGTACGGGGAATGGAGGATGACGCGCCAGTCGCCGACCTCGTCACGCCCGCGCTCCACGGTGAGCGAGCGATCGGTCGGAACCGACCCGGTCGCCTCACGCTGCTCCGCGAGGTAGGCGAGCAGGTTGTCCTGCGCGAAGGCATCCAGCCCGGCCTCGGACAGTCGCTCCCGGGCACGGGCGGGCTCGGCCGCCGACACCTCGCGGGAGAAAGCGCCGAGTGCTTCGCCGAGCTCCGCGGGCCGGCCCAGCCCGTCGCCGTGCCAGAACGGGACTTTGCCGGGCTGGCCGAATGCGGGCACCACGTTGACCCGGTCGTGGGTGATCTCGACGATGCGCCAGCTGGTCGTACCGAGTGTGAACACGTCGTTCACCCGCGACTCGTAGACCATCTCCTCGTCGAGCTCGCCGACGCGGGCGTTCTGGCTCTCGCCCGCGACGAACACGCCGAACAGGCCCCGGTCGGGGATCGTGCCGCCGCTGGTCACCGCGATCCGTTGCGCGCCCGGACGGCCGGTGAGCGTGCCGTGATCGCGGTCCCACACGAGCCGTGGCCGGAGTTCCGCGAACTCGTCGGACGGGTAACGGCCCGCCAGAAGATCGAGCGTCGCCTCGTACGCGGAGCGGGGGAGCGTGCGGAAGGGCGCGCTGCGCCGCACGGTGTCGAACCAGTCCTCGACCTCGATCGCGCCCCGTGCGGCGGCCGCGACGGTCTGCTGGGCGAGGATGTCGAGCGGGTTCTGCGGCACGCGGATCGACTCGATCCGACCCGCCAGCATCCGCTCGGTGACGATCGCGGTGTGCAGCACGTCGCCGCGGTGCTTCGGGAACAGCGCCGCGCGGCTGACCTCGCCGACCTGGTGACCGGCGCGTCCGATGCGCTGCAGCCCCGATGCGGCCGACGGCGGTGCCTCGACCTGGATCACCAGATCGACCGCTCCCATGTCGATGCCGAGCTCCAGACTGCTGGTGGCCACGACGCAGCGGAGCACCCCCGACTTCAGTTCGTCCTCGACGATGGCGCGCTGCTCCTTGGAGACCGAGCCGTGATGCGCCTTGGCGAGCACCGGTTCGGCGCCGGCCGTGGCCCCCGCCTGCGCCATCATCGCCGCAGGCAACGCGGGGTCGGGCAGGTCGAGTCCCAGTCGTTCGCTGTAGATCTCGTTCAGGCGCCCGGTGAGGCGCTCGGCGAGCCGGCGGGAGTTCGAGAAGACGATCGTCGAGCGGTGCTGGAGGATGCGGTCGACGATCGCTTCTTCGACGTGAGGCCACAGGGATCCCGTGATCTCGGTGCTCTCGTCCCCGCCCGACGCGAACCAGTCCTCACCCTCGCCCTCGGCCTGCTGTCCCGGAGGAGGCGGCGGATGCAGCATGTCGTCGACCGGCACGACGACCGTCATGTCGAAGGCCTTGGTGGCGCGCGGCGCGACGATGTCGACCGGCGCCGCGCCGCCGAGGAAGCGTGCGACCTCGTCGATCGGGCGGACGGTCGCCGACAGGCCGATGCGCTGCGCCGGAGTCTCGAGCAGCGCATCGAGGCGTTCGAGGCTGACGGCCAGGTGCGCGCCGCGCTTGGTGGCGGCCACCGCGTGCACCTCGTCGATGATGACGGTGTGCACGCCGCGCAGGGTCTCGGACGCCTGGCTCGTGAGCATCAGATACAGCGACTCGGGGGTCGTGATGAGGATGTCGGGCGGATCGCTCACGAGCTTGCGCCGGTCCGAGGACGTGGTGTCCCCCGAGCGCACGCCGACGCGTACATCGGGCGCGGGCAGGCCCAGGCGTCGGGCGGACTGCCCGATTCCCACGAGGGGGGAGCGGAGGTTGCGCTCCACGTCGACGCCGAGCGCCTTCAACGGGGAGATGTAGAGGATGCGGGTGCGCGGCGCATCCTTCGCGGGGGTAGGGGACGCCGTCCGCTCGCGGAACACGCTGTCGATCGCCCAGAGGAAGGCCGACAGGGTCTTTCCGGAGCCGGTGGGAGCGACCACGAGCGCGTGGCGTCCCTGCGAGATCGCGTGCCAGGCGCCGGCCTGCGCGGCTGTCGGCGCGGCGAAGGCGCCCCGGAACCAGTCCTGCGTGGCAGGCGAAAACTGGCCGAGCACATCACTCACCCGATTATTGTGGCCGCAGCCGCCGACACCCGGGCGGGGATTGCGCTCAGAGCGCAGGCATAGACGCCGGTGGCGCCGAGGTCAACGGGGGTGCGAGCTCACACCCCCGCGCCTAGCGTGGCCAACATGGACACGAATCACGAGAAAGATCGCCCGGTGCGCTCCTCGGTGTGGCGCGTCGTGGCCTTCGCCGCCATCATGCTGGTCCTGGCGGGTGTCATCGGTGGCTTCACCGCCGCCATCACCCAGAGTCTCGTCGCCGCGATCATCGCCGGCGCCGTCGTCGTCGTGCTCGGCGCGCTATGGGTGCCCCGCGTCCTGCGCGATACCCCGCCGCCGGAGCACCGCCCCGGCGAGCGTCCGGGTTATGAACAGTTCGGGCCGCTGGGCCAGCCGAACACGGTGGGCCTGGGTAACGTGGGCGGTTCCTCATCGACGGGAGCCAACGGATGACGAACGACACATCGCCCTATGACGAGCAGCAGCCGCTCCGGCGTCCATCGATCGGCGCGATCCTGGGGGTGGTCCTCGGGATGCTGGCACTCGCCGCCGTGCTCGCCGTCGTCCTCGGCATCGTGACGCAGAGCCTCGCGGTGATCCTGGCCGTCGTGGTGGTGATCGGGGCGCTCACCGCGGTCTGGGTGTGGCGCATGATGCGCGGTGTCGGATCGTCGGTGCGTCCGATCCAGGACCACCGTGCGACGGGCGACCACGGTCCTTACGGCCAGCCGGGCGCGCCCGGCATCGGCGGAGCCGGGCGCGACGGCGGTCGCTGATCAACGTCGTCCGCCGGGCGCCTGGCCCGCGGACGGCGTCGTCGTATCGACGCGGACGGCGAGCGCGGCGGTGTGGCCGCTCGTCGCGTCCCCGGTGACGGTGGCGACCTGGAGCGCGCCCGCGTCCTCGCCGAAGACGTTGTCACTGGACAGCGACACCTGGGAGAGGTTGCGGGCCGAGCCGTCGTAGGCGGCGAGCGCGTAGACGTCCGCCAGGGGCGCCTCGGGGTACGCCAGCTGCGAGGTGGCGATGGCGTTCGTCGCGTCCGTGATGTCATCGATGCTCGGGTAGACCTCGAAGTGGATGTGGGGCCACCGGCCGGTGTAGCAGCCGGGGACGATCGAGGTGAACGTCACCTGCCCGTTCGCGTCGGCCACCTGAACGCCTCGCAGCCAGGTCTCGTCCTCGACCCCGTCGGAGTACATCGAGTAACGACCCTGTGCGTCGCAGTGCCAGGCGTAGACAGCGACGCCGGCGAAGGGCGCGTCGCCGTTCGCCATGTCGGTCACTCGGAGGGTGAAGGTCAGGGGGACTCCGTCGACCGCGGTCGAGGAGCCGATGCTCGTCCGCAGGTCGCTGCGCACGATCCCGCTCTGTTCGAGCACGTCAGGACCGTTGGAGCCGTCGCCGGGGTAGGGGCCGGCCGTCTCGTCGGGGATCTCGCCCGCGGGGAGCGTTCCCGATACCGATCCGGGCGTGACGGAGCCCGAGGGCGTCGGTGTCGCGGTCGACGTCGTGCTCGCGGAGCTCACGGGGGCGCAGGCGGCGAGAGCCGCGGTTCCCAGCCCCACTCCCACGAGTCCGAGGATGCCGCGACGGGTGATGAGGGTGCGGACATCGAACGGGGCGCCCTGGTCGACGACCTCCTCGTCCGGCCGGTCCAGCAGTCGGCCTTCGTAGGCGGGCCCTCGCGGGGTCTGCTCGGCATCCGGGATGCGTGCCACGGTCTTCTCCTGACATGTCGGCGAGTGTTCGTCGTCCGATCGTGTCCGACGGTCTCAGGCGGACACGGTGATGCTCCTATACGTCGTCTATGAAGGCGTCCGTCTCCCGCATCCCGTCCGCGTCGATCTCGATGGTCGTGTCGATGCCCAGGCGGGACAGGAAGTCGTCGTCGTGGCTGACCACGATCAGTGCACCGCGGTAGGCGGAGAGCGCATCGACGAGCTGGTCGACGGTCTCGAGGTCGAGGTTGTTGGTCGGCTCGTCGAGCAGGAGCAGCTGCGGCGGCGGATCGGCGAGCAGCAGGCGTGCGAGGCAGAGTCGGAAACGCTCGCCGCCGGAGAGGGTGGCCACGGCTCGGTCGACGGTCGCGCCCCGCAGCAGGAACCGCGCCAGGCGGTTGCGCAGCTCCGAGGTGGGCACGGCGGGAGCCGCCGCGGTGACGATCGAGAGCACCGTAGCGTCATCGTCCAGCCCGTCCAGGCGCTGCGGAAGATAGCCCACCCGATCGGTGAGCAGCACCGCTCGAGCAGAACGCAGCCAGGCAGGTCCGACCTGCCGGTCGGCTTTCCGGTCCGGGCTCGTTTCGGCTGAGCCGTGCGCGGTTCTCCCCGCCAGTCGCTCGAGGAGAGTCGACTTGCCGGCGCCGTTCGCTCCGACGATCGCGATCCGCTCGGGGCCCTGCACGATCCAGGTGCGGGCGCCGTCGCCGATCTCGGCGAGGCGCCTGCCCGCCGCGACCTGCGGGTCGGGCAGATCCAGATGCACGCTCTCGTCGTCTCGCACGCGCCGCTCCGCCGTATCGAGAGCGTCGCGCGCGGCGGATTCACGATCGGCGACCATGCCGCGGAGCTTGCCCGCCGACACCTGCGCCGCGTGCTTACGGCCACCGGCGATGATCTTGGGCACGCGCTTCTCGACCTGCGCCTTGTGTGCCGTCCTGGCGCGTCGTGCGAGCGTCGTCTCCGCCTCGATCCGCTGGCGCTTCTCGCGTCGCACGGCGGATGCGGCGGCGCGCTCGGCGGCGCGTGCCGCATCCTGCTCGTTCTCCAGATGCTCGCGCCACGCGCGGTAGCCGCCGCCGAAACGCGTCAGACGGTTTCCGTACAGCTCCGCCGTCTCCGACATCCCGTCCAGCAGCGCCACGTCGTGGCTCACGACGAGCAGGGCTCCCGGCCAGCCCGCGAGCAGATCGCGCAGCCGCGCCCGTGCCGCGCGGTCGAGATTGTTGGTCGGTTCGTCGAGAAGGGTCACCGCGGCCCGTCGGGCGCGCAACCCCGCCGTCGCGACGAGCACGGCCTCGCCTCCGGAGAGCTGCCCGATGCGCCGGTCGAGGGCATCGCCCGGGAGCCCGGCGGCGTCGAGCGCGGCGACCGCACGGGCCTCGGCGTCCCAGTCGTCGCCGATCGTGTCGAAGTGGCGCGCGTCGACGTCGCCCGCCTCGACCGCGCGCAGCGCGGCCAGGACCTCGCCCAGGCCCAGCAGGTCGGCGACGGGCCGGTCGGCGTCGAGGGTGAGCCGCTGCGGCAGCACCGCCACGTCGCCGTCGACGCTGAGGTGACCGGATGCGGGTTGCAGCTCGCCCGCGATCAGGCGCAGCAGAGTGGTCTTGCCGGAGCCGTTGCGTCCGACGAGGCCCGTCGTTCCGGTGCCGAACGT
This sequence comes from Microbacterium sp. SORGH_AS_0428, assembly GCF_031453615.1. Lineage (NCBI taxonomy): Bacteria > Bacillati > Actinomycetota > Actinomycetes > Micrococcales > Microbacteriaceae > Microbacterium > Microbacterium sp. SORGH_AS_0428. The sequence continues at coordinate 2,323,930 of NZ_JAVIZT010000001.1, forward strand.
GCCGGAGACCTCGGTCAGAGCGGCTGTGCCGTCCGGCCAGGAGAAGGAGAGGCGGTCGAGGACGACCGCAGCGGAGAGAGCCGGCATGGTGCCTCCCGGGATGTCGGTGGAAGCACTGACACCCGGGTGCCCGCGGGCACGGTGATCGACGGGGTCAGCGCGTGGACGCGAAGCCGTCGAGGAAGTACACCGGTTCGACCTTTCGGAAGGGGCAGGACTCCAAGACCCTACCGATCGCGGTGGGTGATGTCCAGACCGAGCGGGGTCAGCCGAGCTGCCGCTGGAGGAACGCCCGGATGTCGACGAGTTCCTCCGCGCTGACGGAGTGGCCGAGGCCGGGGTACAGGCGCCCGGTGAGATCGACGTGATCGGGCAGCCACTGCGCGGTGTGGGTGATCAGGGGAGCGGGGATCACGTCGTCGACGGAACCGCGTCCCCAGAACACCGGCGGGCGCCGCGCGGCGAGCGCCGCATCGGTGTCGAGGTCTCCCGGTGTGGCATAGCCGCTGAGGTTCACCGCGAACGCGAAGCGGTCCGGCTGCCGGCGCAGGGCCTGCAGCGAGACCGCGCCGCCCTGCGAGAACCCCAGGAGTCCGACGGTCTCGGCTGCGCTCGTGCGATCCAGCCAGGCGGTGAACGCGTCCGCGCCGGCGGTGATCGCTCGCGCGTCGCGGCCGTTCAAGCCCTCGATCGGATACCACGAGTAGCCCGGCGACGGCCACGGCGGCGCGAGCGGCGCGCGCACGGCGGCCATGCGGTACTCGGGCGGCAGGTGCGCCGCCAGCGAGAAGAGGTCGCGTTCGTCGCTCGCGTAGCCGTGCAGCAGCACGAGCAGGGGGCGATCTGCTGCGTTGTCGTCGTCGGAGAACAGCACGGCGTCGTCGTCGAGCATCGGGGTGGCATCCATCGCTCCATCCTGGTACCCACCACCCGCATCCGCTATCTGAGGCGGGGGTGTGGGGTATACAGGAGACATGCCGGTCCGCACGCCCGATCCTGACCCCCACGAGCCCGGCGACGACTCGTCGCGCGATCCCCTGGGCCTGGGGGGTCTGCCGGGGAGTGCCGGCAACCCGGCGTGGCTGAGCGATGTCGAGCTCGCCGAGGCGCGACGCCGACTGCCGATGCTCTACGTCGAGGCCATCCCGGTGCGCACCGACGGCATGGGTGTGGTGACCCAGGTGGGCATCCTCCTGCGGGCGACCCCGCTGGGGGAGATGACCCGCACGATCGTGTCGGGACGCGTCCGTTACGGCGAGACCGTGCGTGACGCACTCTTCCGTCACCTCGAGAACGATCTGGGCCCGATGGCCTTCCCGCTGCTGCCGCCGAGCCCGACGCCGTTCACGGTCGCCGAGTACTTCCCCCTTCCCGGCGTGAGCGCGTTCCACGACGACCGCCAGCACGCGGTCTCGCTCGCATTCGTGGTGCCGGTCACGGGCACCTGCGAGCCGCGCCAGGACGCCCTCGAGGTGACCTGGATGGAGCCGGCGGAGGCCGCATCCGACGCCCTCGCGGCCGAGATGGAAGGCGGTCGGGGAACCCTCATCCGCCTGGGCCTCGCCAGTGTCGGCGCCCTGCGCTGACATGCCGCTCGCCGCATCCGCATTCCCTGCGAGTCCCTCGCTCGTCGACTTCGCCGTCGCGCTGCCGGTCGTCCTGCTCGTCGCCTACGGCATCGCGATGCTGCTGCGCCGACTGTTCGGCGAACGGCTCTCGCTCGGCACGGCGACGATGACCCTCATCGGCGTGCTCGGCGTCAGCGCCGGCGCCCTGATCTCGGGTCTGTTCATTCCGGGGCAGCGGCTGTGGATGCCCAGCACGCTGCTGCTGGCGACCGGCGCGAGTCTCGGGCTGTCCTTCCTGGTCGCGGGGGCGGTGGCCGCGGTGCGCGGGACGAGCACGATGCCGGATGCGGCGGCGGTGCTCGCCGCGGGCGAGTCAGAGCGCCGGGAGTTCAAGGAGACCGCCCGCTGGAACGTGCGCGAGTCGCGCAAGGACCCGCGCATGGAGCTGGCGGTCGCGAAGACCGTCGCGGCGTTCCTCAACTCGCGCGGCGGTGTCCTCGTGATCGGAGCGAACGACGCAGGCGAAGCGGTGGGCCTCGAGCGCGATCTGCAGACCTTGCGCACGCCCGACCATGACAGGTTCGAGCTGTGGCTGCGCGACATGCTCTCCACCTCGCTCGGTCGCAACGCCGCAGCGCTTCCCCGCATCCGGTTCGGGACGGCGGGCGACGGTGTCGTCGTGTGTCTCGTGCAGTGCCGGCCGGCGGGAAAACCGGTGTTCGTCACGCAGCCCAAGGACGGCGGCTCGACCCGTGAACTGTGGGTGCGGGTCGGCAACTCGTCGCGCGCGCTCGGGGTGGACGAGGCCGTCGACTACGTGGCTCGCCACTGGCGCCCGTCGGTGGCGTCGTTCGTGCTCGGACGCCCCTCCGGCGCCTGAGCGCGCGTCAGCGGGTGGTCTCGCGCGCGATCGCGGTGACGAACGCGTCGATGTCGTCCTCGGTCGTGTCGAACGAGCACATCCAGCGCACCTCGCGGCGGCTTTCATCCTCCCCACCGCCACTCGCATCATCGCTCTCGCGCTGATCCGAGCCTCCGTCGGCGGGGCCCCAGTCGTAGAACCGGAAGCTCTCGCGCAGGCGCTCCGCCACACCCTCGGGCAGGATCGCGAACAGGCCGTTGGCCTGGGTGGGATGCGTGAACGAGACGCCGCGGATCGAGCCGTCGGCGAGGCCCGCATCCACACCGCGGCGCAGGCGCTGGGCCATCGCGTTGGCGTGCGAGGCGTTGCGCAGCCAGAGATCGCCCTCGTAGAGCGCCACGAGCTGCGCCGAGACGAAACGCATCTTCGAGGCCAGCTGCATGTTGAGCTTGCGGAGGTAGGTGAGACCGGTGGATGCGGCGGGGTCGAGCACGACGATCGCCTCCGCGCCCAGCGCGCCGTTCTTCGTGCCGCCCAGGCTCACGACGTCGACGCCCGCGTCGGTCGTGAAGGCGGCGAGCGGCACGCCGAGGGCCGCCGCCGCGTTGGAGATGCGGGCCCCGTCGAGGTGCAGCCGCATCCCGCGCTCGTGGGCGTGATCGGCGAGGGCGCGGATCTCATCCGGGGTGTAGAGCGTGCCGAGCTCGCTCGTCTGCGTGATGGAGACCACGAGGGGCTGTGCGCGGTGCTCGTCGCCCCAGCCCCAGGCCTCGCGGTCGACGAGCTCGGGGGTGAGCTTGCCGTCGGGCGAGGGGACCGTGAGCAGCTTCATGCCGCCCACGCGCTCCGGCGCACCGCCCTCGTCGACGTTGATGTGCGCGGTGGATGCGGCGATGACCGCACCCCAGCGAGGCAGCATCGACTGCAGGCCGGTGACGTTCGCACCCGTGCCGTTGAAGACGGGGAATGCCTCCGCGCGCTCGCCGAAGTGGGCGCGGACGACCTCCTGCAGGCGGGCCGTGTAGGCGTCCTCGCCGTAGGCGATCTGGTGCCCCGCGTTGGCGGCGGCGATCGCGGCCAGCACCTCGGGGTGCACGCCGGAATAGTTGTCGGAGGCGAAGCCGCGCACGGCGGTGTCATGCAGAGTCGTCACAGTCGTCCAATCTACGTCGGGTCGCCCCCGCATCCGCACGCCGGCTGCGGCGCACCGTGTCCCACTTTCTGCAGAAATCGGAGCCGAAACCTGCAGGAAGTGGGACACGGATTGCCGTAAGTGGGACATGCACTGCGGCAAGTGGGACATGCCGGAGGGGCGGATGCGGCGGCGGGCCGCTCGGGCGGGTCAGTCGGCGGCGCGGATGCCGGCGGTGGAGGCGATGACGTCGCGCATCTTCTTCTCCAGCGCCTCGTAGAACATCGACAGCGGGAACTCGTCGGTCAGCACCTGATCGGTGAAGCCCGCGGGCGGCCCCGACAGCACCTCGTCGGGAAGGCCCCGCGCCCACACGGAGGCCGGATGCGGGGTCACGACCGAGCTCACGAGTTCATACGCGGCCAGCCAGTGCGCCGTCTTCGGGCGGTCGATCGAACGCCAGTACAGCTCGTCGATCGCGTCCGCCAGCGCGACGACCGCGTCCGGGACCTGATCCCAGTCGATGCGCAGCCGGGTGTCCGTCCAGTGCAGCACGCCGCGGCGGTGCAGCCACGCGAACAGCAGCTGGCCGCCGAGCCCGTCGTAGTTGCGCACCCGGGTGCCGGTGATCGCGAAGCGGAAGATGCGATCGAAGAGCACCGCGTACAGCACGAGTCCGGCGTGCTCCCGCATCCGTTCGTCGACGTCGCTCAGCTGCTCGCCGGCAGCGACACGCTCGTCGAGGCGCCGGCGGATCAGCACGCACTCGCGGAACGCGGTCAGATCGCACCGCAGCTCCTCCAGCGAGTACAGGAAGTACGGCATGCGCTGCTTGATCATGAACGGGTCGAACGGCAGATCGCCGCGCATGTGGGTGCGATCGTGGATGAGATCCCACATCACGAAGGTCTGCTCGGTCAGAGCCTGATCCGTCAGCATCCGCGCCGCGTCCTCGGGCAGCTCGAGCTTCGTGATCTCGGATGCTGCCGCCACCACCCTGCGGTAGCGCGCCGCCTCTCGGTCCTGGAAGATCGCTCCCCACGTGAACGCGGGCACCTCGCGCATCGAGACGGTCTCGGGAAACAGCACGGCCGAGTTCGTGTCGTAGCCCGGCGTGAAGTCCACCAGTCGCAGCGATACGAACAGGGCGTTCGTGTACTGCGTCTCGAGCTGTGCGATGAACTCGGGCCAGATGACCTCGACGAGCACGGCCTCGATGTACCGGTTCGGCGAGCCGTTCTGCGTGTACATCGGGAACACGACGAGGTGGCGCATCCCGTCCACCCGGTGCCGCTGCGGCTGGAAGGCGACGAGGGCGTCGAAGAAGTCCGGCACGCCGAAGTCCTCCGCCGACCAGCGCAGGAAGTCCCCCACGAGGGCCTGCAGGTAGTCGGCGTCGTGCGGGAAGCGCGGGGCGAGCTCCTGCACGGCGGCGACGATCCGCTCGACCTCCACGCGTGCCGTCGTGCGGTCCTCCGCCTCGGGCACCGAGCCGTCCTTCGCCTGCACTGCCTGCAGCGCGACGGCAGCGTCCTTCAGCTCGAGCCAGGCCGGATCGTCCTCCACGCCGATCGCGAGGCTCGCTGCGTCCTCGACGACCTCGGGCTCGCCGATGATCGCCTTGAGCTCACGGGAAGGGTGGGCGGCGTCGATGGACATGGGAACCTCCGATCGTCGAAGTCGGCCGCGGATGCGGCGTGGTGATGGTGCGAACAGGCTACGCGGCCCGGGAGCGGGCGCGCTCAGGCGTTCTGCGGGAATCCGAGGTTGAGGCCGCCGTGCGAGGGGTCCAGCCAGCGGCTCGTGATCGCCTTCTCCTGGGTGAAGAAGGAGACGCCGTACGGGCCGTACGCCTTCGCGTCGCCGAACAAGGACGCTTTCCAGCCGCCGAACGAGTGGTAGGCGACCGGCACGGGGATCGGCACGTTGACGCCGATCATCCCCACCTGTACCTCGCGCTGGAAGCGGCGGGCAGCGCCGCCGTCGTTCGTGAAGATCGCGGTGCCGTTGCCGTAGGGCGAGGCGTTGATGATGTCGACCGCCTCCTCGTAGCCGCTCACACGGACGATCGACAGGACGGGGCCGAAGATCTCGTCGCGGTAGACGGCGGAGTCCAGCGGTACGCGGTCGATGAGCGAGGGGCCGAGCCAGAAGCCGTCCGCTTCGCCGTCGACATCGATGCCCCGCCCGTCGACGACGACCGTCGCGCCGTCGGATGCGGCCTGATCCAGGTACCCGGCGACCTTGTCGCGGTGCTCGCGGGTGATGAGCGGACCCATGTCGCAGCCGCGGGTGCCGTCTCCGGTGCGCAGCGTCGACATCCGCTCGGTGATCTTGGCGACGAGCGCGTCGGCGACCGCATCCACCGCCAGGATCACCGAGACCGCCATGCAGCGCTCGCCGGCCGAGCCGAAGCCCGCGTTGACCGCCGCATCCGCGGCGAGGTCGAGATCGGCGTCGGGCAGCACGAGCATGTGGTTCTTCGCGCCGCCCAGGGCCTGAACGCGCTTGCCGGCCGCGGCGGCGGTCGCGTAGATGTACTGCGCGATTGGGGTCGACCCGACGAACGAGATCGAGCGGATGTCGGGGTGCACGAGGAGGGCGTCGACCGCCTCCTTGTCGCCGTTGACGACGGTGAGCACGCCCTCGGGCAGCCCCGCCTCGGCGAACAGGCGCGCGAGCCAGATGGACGCGGACGGGTCCTTCTCGCTGGGCTTGAGCACCACGGCGTTGCCGGCCGCGAGCGCGATCGGCAGGAACCAGAGCGGCACCATCGCGGGGAAGTTGAAGGGGCTGATGACGCCCACGACACCCACCGGCTGGCGCAGCGTGTACACATCCACGTCCGTGGAGACGTTCTCCGAATAGGTGCCTTTCAGCAACTGGCCGACGCCGCAGGCGAAGTCGACGACCTCGAGGCCGCGGGCGATCTCGCCGAGCGCATCGGAGAGCACCTTGCCGTGTTCGGCCGTGAGGATCTCGGCGAGCTCCTGCTTGCGGGCGTTCAGCAGCTCGCGGAACGCGAACAGCACGGAGGTGCGCTTGGCGATCGAGGCGTCGCGCCAGGAGGGCCAGGCGGCCACGGTGGCGGCCACGGCCGCATCCACGTCGGTCGTGCTCGCCAGTCGCACCTGCTTGGTCACCGTGCCCCGTGCGGGGTTGTAGACCGGCGCCGTGCGCTCGGAGGCTCCGTCCCAGTCGCTTCCCGATACCCAGTGTCCGAGGGTGTGGGTCATGTCGTTTCTCCTGTCACGTCGTCGTGGGTGGGGGATCAGAGGGCCGCGAGCGCAGCGTCGTAGATGCCGATGGCCTCATCGACATCCTCGTCGGTCACGATGCACGGGGGAACGACGTGGATGCGGTTGTCCTGCACGAAAGGGAGCAGCCCGCGTCCGATGACGTCCTTCTTGAGCGCGCCCATCGCGGCGGCGGCGAGGGGCTCGCGCGTCGCACGGTCGGCGACGAGCTCGAGCGCCCAGAACACGCCCTCGCCGCGCACCTCGCCGATCACCTCGTGCTTCTGGGCGAGCGCATGCAGCGCGGGACCCAGGACGTCGCGTCCGATGCGCGCCGCATTCTCGACGATCCCCTCCGCCTCCATCGCGTCGAGGGTCGCGACGATGGAAGCCGCCGCCAACGGATGGCCGGAGTAGGTGAGGCCGCCCGGGAAGACGCGTTCGTCGAAGGCCGCTGCGATCGGGTCGGAGATGATGACGCCGCCCACCGGGACGTAGCCGGAGTTCACCCCCTTGGCGAAGGTGATGAGATCGGGCACCACGTCGTGGCCCTCGAAGGCGAACCAGCGGCCGGTGCGACCGAAGCCCGCCATCACCTCGTCGAGGATCAGCATGATGCCGTAGCGGTCGCAGATCTCCCGCACGCCGGCGAGATAGCCCGGCGGCGGTATGAGCACGCCCGCGGTGCCCGGCACCGACTCCAGCAGGATGGCGGCGATCGTCGCCGCACCCTCGGCCTGCACGACGCGTTCGAGGTGGTGGAGGGCGCGGGCGCATTCCTCCTCGGGCGTCGTCGCCCAGAACTCCGAACGGTAGAGGTAGGGGCCGAAGAAATGCACGTGCCCGCGTGCGAACTCGTTCGGGATGCGGCGCCAGTCGCCCGTGGCGACGATGGCCGCGCCGGTGTTGCCGTGGTAGGAGCGGTAGCGGGAGAGCACCTTGTCGCGTCCGGTCACGAGGCGGGCCATGCGGATCGCGTTCTCGTTCGCGTCGGCGCCGCCGTTGGTGAAGAACACCTTGTGGAATCCGTGGGGGGCGCGCGCGATGATGCGCTCGGCCGCCTCGCCCCGCGTGAGGTTCGCCGTGGACGGCGCGATCGTCGTGAGCAGTTCCGCCTGACGGGTGATCGCCTCGACGACGGCCGGATGCTGGTGGCCGATGTTGACGTTGACGAGCTGGCTCGAGAAGTCGAGGTAGCGCGTGCCTGCGTGATCCCAGACGCGGGTGCCCTCCCCACCGGCGATGACGAGCGGATCGAGGGCCGCCTGCGCCGACCAGGAATGGAACACGTGGGCGCGGTCGAGGTCCCAGGCGCGGCGGTCGAGATCGGTGGTCATGCTCTTCTCCTTCGATGAGCGGTGGGGGCGATGCGCGCATCACCCCCACCGCGGATCCTACTTACCGCCTTCGGTGAGCGTCACGTCGATGGGTGTGTAGGTCCCCTTGACCGCGACCCCTTCGGCTTCGAGCTCCTGCAGCGCCTTCTCGATGTACTCGTTGCTGTACGCGGTGTCGGCGGGTTCCTCGGTGATGAGGTTCAGGCCGTCCTGGTTGACCGCCTTGAGCGCGCCCGCGACCGTCTTCTTCCACGCGTCCTCGTTCACGACGCCGAAGTCGCTGTCGGTCCAGATCAGCTTGTTGACCTCGTTCATCTGCCACAGCTGGTGCACGGGGCCGACGGGGAAGGCGGCCTCGGCGTTGATCGCCGCGTCGTAGGTGATGGATGCCGCTTCTTCGGGGTTGTCGCGCGCGAAGATCCATCCCTTCGTGACCGCCTTCAGGAACCGCACGGCGGCGTCCGCGTAGGCGGGGTCGTCGGCCAGGCGTGCCGTGTCGGCCCAGAGGGCGTCCTGGAGCATGGCGCCCTCGGTGTCCTCGTACGAGATGACGTTGAAGTCCTCCGGCTGGTAGAGCTTGCCCGTCGCGGGGTTCACGACCTCCAGCACCTGCGCCCACTCGTTGTAGGTCATCGCCTGCGCCGCATCCACGTCGCCGTCCAGCAGCGCGTTCATGCTGAAGTCCTGCGTCGTGATCGAGACCGACGTGGAGTCGAGGTCGTCCGCAGCCATGGCGGCGAAGATCTCCCACTCGTTGCCGAAGCCCCACGAGCCGATCCGCTTGCCCTCGAAGTCGGCGACGGACGTGATGCCGCTGTCGGCCCAGGAGACCTGGAGCGTTCCGGACTTCTGGAACACCTGCGCGATGTCGGTGAGCTCGGCGCCCGTTGCCTCGAGGGTGCCGAGAACCTTGGGCACCCACGCGACGGCGAAGTCGACGTCGCCCGCGACGAGTGCGTCCTGCGGGACGATGTCGCCGCCGGAGGGCACGATCTCGACATCGTCGAAGCCCTCCTCTTCGAAGTAACCCTTGTCGAGGGCGACGTAGTAGCCGGCGAACTGCGCCTGGGGCAGCCATTGCAGCTGCAGCTTGAGTGAGGTGAGCGGCTCGAAGTCCGGGTCTCCGGAGGCGGCCGGTGCGCCGGAGTCTCCGCCTGCGCAGGCAGCCAGCGCCATCGAGGCGATGCCGACGGCGGATACGGCGACGAGGGTGCGTCGAATGCTGTGTCTCATGCTGTTCCTTTCGGGTTCGGTGGTGCCGGGTGGTGCGATGGAACGCCTCCGGTCAGACCGGGGCCCGCCTCGTCGACAGCCGCTCGAGGAGGCTGGTCACGAGGAAGAAGAGAAGGCCGATGAGGATGCCGCCGAGAACGAACGCCCACGCGAGGGCTGCGCGGCCCGATTTCGCGTAGCTCGCGATGGCGGTGCCGATGCCGTCGGCGGGGCCGCCGAAGTACTCGGCCACCAGAGCGGAGATGACCGCGAGGGATGCGGCGATCCGGATCCCGGACATCAGGTACGGCAGGGCGGTGGGCAGGGTGAGGAACCGGAAGGTCTGCGAGCGGGAGGCCGCGGCCGCGCGCAGGAGGTCGCGCTGCACCGGGCGCGTCTGGCGAAGCCCGCGCAGCACGTTGACGAACACGGGGACGAAGGCCGCGATCGTCGCCACGGCCTGGCGCCCGAACTGGCTCGAGGCGCCGAACATCGTGTTCAGGATGGGGGTGAGCGCGACGATCGGGATGACGGCCAGGGCGGCGACGAGAGGAGCGAGCATGCCGTCGATCGGTCGGGCCGACGCCGCCAGGGCGGCCAGCAGGATCGCGAGGAGCGTGCCGGCGACGAGTCCCACGAGGGCGTTGGTCGCGGTGATCGCCATGTCGGGCGCGATGATCGACCAGCGGGCGAAGAACTCCTCCAGGATGGCGATCGGGCTCGGGAGCATCCGCGGTGCTGCATCGGCGACATCGACGATGAGCACCCACACCACCAGCCCGATCAGGGCGACGCCCGCGGGTGCTGCGACCCGGAGCCATGAGGGCAGCCGGCGATCGACTCTCGCGGTGCTCATCGTTCGTTCGCCCTGGTCGCCGGCGTTCCGTGCAGGGCCTCGCGCACCTCGGTGACCTTCGCGAAGTAGGCGCTCGATTCCCGCAGCGCCTCGTCGCGCTCGCGCTCGAAGCTCGTCGCGATGACCGTCGTGATGCGCCCGGGGCGCGGACTCATCACGACGACCCGATCCGAGAGGAACACCGCCTCCGGGATCGAGTGCGTCACGAAGACGACGGCGGCGCCGGTCTCGGCCGCGATGCGGGTCAGCTCCGCCTGCAGCCGCTCGCGGGTCATCTCATCGAGCGCTCCGAAGGGCTCGTCCATGAGCAGAAGCTTCGGCCGGGTCGCGAGAGAGCGGGCGATCGCGACGCGCTGCTGCATCCCGCCCGAGAGCTGGTCCGGGTAACGCTGCACGAAGTCGGTCAAGCCGACGAGCTCGGCGAGTTCGGCGACCCGCGCTGCGCGCTCCGCCTTCGTGACCCGCTGGATCTGAAGGGGGAGCGCGATGTTCTCGGCGATCGTGCGCCAGGGGAGGAGCCCTGCCTGCTGAAAGGCCATGCCGTAGTCCTGGTCGAGCCGGGCGGTGGCGGCCGGCTTGCCGAAGATCTCCAGGGTGCCCGCGGTGGCGGCGTCGAGGTCAGCGATCAGGCGCAGCAGCGTTGACTTGCCGCATCCGGACGGGCCGATCAGCGAGACGAACTCGCCCGGCGCGACGTCGAGATCCACATCGGTGAGCGCGACGACATCGCCGGTTCGGGTCGGGAAGATCTTGCCCACGCCTCGGGCGCGGACGGCGGGTGCGGTCTTCATGCGGTCTCCTCGCCTCTGCGATAGTTCTTGAGCCCGGCGCCTACGAGGGCCACGGATGCGGCGGCGACGAGCCCGAGCGCGATCGTGCCGAAGGTGGGGCCCCACGGAGCTGCCGGATCGGACGATGCTTGACCTGCGAGCTGGATGAGCATGCGTCCGATGCCTCCGCGCATCCCGATGGAGACCTCGGCGACCACCGCCCCGACGACCGCGGCCGCGGCCGCCAGTCGCAGCGCCGGCAGCAGATACGGCACCGCCGCGGGCAGTCGCAACCGCCAGAGCGTCGTCCCGTAGCCGGCCGCGTACGTGCGGAGGAGATCGACGTGGATGCTGTCGGGTGCCTGCAGACCGCGCAGCATGCCGATCGCGACGGGGAAGAAGGCGAGATAGGAGGCGATGACGGCGACCGACAGCCACTGCGGCCAGGGGATCCCCTCACGCGCCAGTTGTCCTCCGAGGGCGTTCACGACCGGCGCGAACGCGATCAACGGCACGGTCTGGCTGACCACGATCCAGGGCAGCAGGCCCCATTCGATGAGCCGCCACCGCTGCATCGCGATCGCGAGGACGCCGCCGACGAGAACGCCGATCACCCACCCCGCTGCCGCGATACCGAGCGTCACGCCTCCCGCCGACAGCACCGACACCCACAGCGGCGGGGTGTCGCCGCCACTCGTCGAGGCGAACAGTCGCGCGATCATGTCCCACACGTGCGGCATGGCGCGGTCGTGGGTGCGGGGCAGGATCATCACGCCGCTGCCGGTCGAACCGTCGCTGCCGATGGTCACCCCCTCGGCGGGACCCAGAAGTTTGTAGAGCTCCCAGAGCGCGATGACGGCCGCGACGCCCACCACGCCCCAGATCGCGGCGGCCGCGCGGCGCGTCATCATCGCTTCGCCGTGATGTGCTCGGTCAGGGCGGGGATGACGCGCTCGCCGTACACGCGCATCGTCTCCTCCTTGTTGTCGTGCTGCAGATAGCCCGCGAACTGGGTGACCCCGATCTCCCGCAACGCCTCGAGCTTGGCGATGTGCTGCTCGGCGGTGCCCAGCAGGCAGAACCGGTCGACGATCTCGTCCGGAACGAAGTCGACGTGATCGTTGGCCGCCCGGCCGTGGCTGTTGTAGTCGTAGCCGGTGCGCCCCGCGATGTAGTCGGTGAGTGCTTGCGGCACCTCGCCCGACGTGCCGTACTTGGCGACGATGTCGGCGACGTGGTTGCCGACCATGCCGCCGAACCACCGGCACTGGTCGCGCATGTGCTCAAGGTCTTCGCCGATGTACATGGGTGCCGCCACGCAGAACGCGATGCTGTCGGGGTCACGGCCGGCAGCGGCGGCGGCGTCCTTGACGACCTTGATCATCCAGCTCGCGATGTCGAGGTCGGCCAGCTGCAGGATGAAGCCGTCGCCGACCTCTCCGGTCAGCTTCAGTGCGAGCGGGCCGTACGCGGCCACCCAGACGTCGAGCTCCGATCCCCGGCTCCAGGGGAACTGCAGCGTCGCGCCCTTGTACTCGACGGGGCGCGAGTTGGCCAGCTCCCGGATGACGTGGATCGACTCGCGCAGCTCCGACATCGAGACCGGTTTGCCGTTCGTGACCCGCACGGCGGAGTCCCCGCGTCCGATCCCGCAGATGGTCCGGTTGCCGTACATCTCGTTGAGCGTCGCGAACACGGATGCGGTCACGGTCCAGTCGCGGGTGGCCGGGTTGGTCACGAAGGGGCCGACCGTGATGCGTCTGGTCGCGTTCAGGATCGCGGAGTGCACCACGTAGGGCTCTTCCCACAGCAGGTGCGAGTCGAAGGTCCACACGTGGCTGAAGCCGTGCGCCTCGGCCAGCTGCGACAGCTGGACGGTGCGGGATGCGGGCGGGTTGGTCTGCAGGACGACGCCGAAGTCCATGGGTCACACCTTCCGGTCGTTGAGCGAGCGCAGCGAGCTGAGCCCCCGGTCGTTGAGCGAGCGCAGCGAGCTGAGCCCCCGGTCGTTGAGCGAGCGCAGCGAGACGAAACGCAGACGTGTCATCAGATCAGGTACTGGCTCAGGCCGCGCTTGACGAACCGGCCGTCGCCGGCCCGCCCCAGGTACCGGCCGGCGTCGACGACGACCTTGCCGCGCGCCATGACCGTGTCGACGTGACCGTCGATCTCGAATCCCTCCCAGGCCGAGTGGTCCATGTTCATGTGGTGGGTCTTGTCGACGCCGATCGAGGTGTGCCCGTTCGGGTCGTAGATCACGATGTCCGCATCCGCGCCGGGCGCGATGACGCCCTTCTGCCCGTACATGCCGAACATGCGCGCGGGGGTCGTGCTGGTCAGCTCGACCCAGCGTTCGAGCGTGATCTCGCCGGTCACGACTCCCTGGTACATGAGGTCCATGCGGTGCTCGACCGAGCCGATCCCGTTGGGGATCGCGCGGAAGTCGCCGAGACCGAGCTCCTTCTGCCCCTTCATGCAGAACGGGCAGTGGTCGGTGGACACCATCTGCAGGTCGTTCGTGCGCAGGGCCCGCCACATGTGGTCCTGGTGGCCCTCCGCCCGTGCGCGCAGCGGTGTGGAGCAGACCCACTTGGCACCCTCGAACGCCCCCCACTGTTCGCTCGAGGCCCCCAGCTGCTCCTCCAGGGAGAGGTACAGGTACTGCGGACACGTCTCGCCGAAGACGTTCTGGCCCTTGTCCCGCGCCGTAGCGAGCTGCTCGACGGCCTGCTTCGCGCTCACGTGCACGACGTACAGCGGCGCGCCGGTGAGGTTCGCGAGCATGATCGCGCGATGCGTCGCCTCCTCCTCGGCCTGCCAGGCGCGAGCGATCCCGTGGAAGTACGGATCGGTCTTGCCTGCTTCGACCAGCTGCTCGGCGAGCACATCGATCACGGGGCCGTTCTCGGCGTGCATCATCGTGAGCAGACCCGTGTCGGCGGCGACCTGCATGGCGCGCAGGATCTGCGCGTCGTCCGCGTAGAAGACGCCGGGGTACGCCATGAACATCTTGAAGCTCGTGATGCCTTCGTCGATGAGCCCCGGAAGGGCCGCCAGCGCGTCCGCATCCACGCCGCCGACGATCTGGTGGAACCCGTAGTCGATCGCGCAGTTGCCCGCGGCGAGCTCGTGCCAATGGGCGAGTCCGTCCTGCACGCGCTCGCCGGTGCGCTGGACGGCGAAGTCCACGATCGTGGTCGTGCCGCCCCAGGCTGCGGCGCGCGTGCCCGTCTCGAAGGTATCGGACGCACTCGTGCCGCCGAAGGGCAGCTGCATGTGCGTGTGGGCGTCGATACCCCCGGGGATGACGTACTTCCCCGTCGCGTCGATGACGGTGTCGACGGATGCGGTCAGGTCGCTGCCCAGCAGCTGGGATCCGGGCGCGAGTACGGCGACGATGCGTTCGCCGTCGACGAGGACGTCGGCCGTCACGCGGCCGGTGGCGGAGACGACGGTGCCGCCGGTGATGAGTGTGGTGGTCATGATCGCTCCGCCTCTCAGGGTGCCGTGATCTCGTCGTAGGTGTCGGGGCGGCGGTCGCGGAAGAACTGCCAGTCGTCGCGCATCTGCTGCACGAGATCCATGTCGAGATCGCGGATGAGGATCTCCTCGTGCTCGCCCGAGCCGAGCTCGCCCACGTAGTTGCCTCGGGGGTCGACGATCTGGCTCTTGCCGTAGAAGGTGACGGCCTCGTCGCCGTACTCGTTGTCCTCGCGGCCCACGCGGTTCGGTGCGAGCACGAAGTAGCCGTTCGCAACCGCCGCAGCCGGCTGCTCGACCTCCCACAGACGATTCGAGAGGCCGGGCTTGGTCGCATTGGGGTTGAAGGCGAGGTGCGCGCCGTTCAGGCCGAGCTCGCGCCACGCCTCGGGGAAGTGACGGTCGTAGCAGATGATCACGCCGACCTTGCCGACGGCGGTGTCGAAGACGGGGTAGCCGAGGTTTCCGGGACGGAAGTAGAACTTCTCCCAGAACTTCTCGACGTGCGGGATGTGGTTCTTGCGGTAGATGCCGGCGATCGAGCCGTCCGCGTCCACCACGACGGCGGTGTTGTAGTAGACGCCGGTCTGCTGCTCCTCGTAGATGGGCAGCACCATCACGAGCGACAGCTCCTTCGCCAGCGCGGCGAACCGCTGCACGATGGGTCCGTCCACGGGCTCCGCGTAGCGGTAGTACTTCTTGTCCTGGGTGATGCCGAAGTAGGGGCCGTAGAACAGCTCCTGGAAGCAGATCACCTGGGCGCCGGCGGCTGCCGCATCCCGAGCGAACTGTTCGTGCTTGTCGAGCATGGATGCCTTGTCGCCCGTCCACGTCGTCTGCGTGATCGCTGCGCGTACCGTCGTCATGATCGCCTCCCGGTTGTTTCTCGTGGAGGACCCTGGCAGCGACGGGGACCGGAGTGGTTCCGGCGGGTCATCCCCGTTCTGTTATCTTTCTGACTGAACATTTCTCTTCGGTTTCAGCCTGTGACGTGATGGTTAATGGTGCACCCGTGAGTGATTCGGCGAAAGACCCGGTCGGAGCGCGGATCGCCGCGGCCGGAGAGCGCAGTCCCGAGGGGATCGCCCGCGAACTGGGCCGCCTGGTGACCGACGGCGTGCTTGCGCCCGGCGATCGTCTGCCCACGGTGCGCGAGGTCGCTGCGCAGCTCTCGGTGAGCCCCGCGACGGTCAGCGCTGCCTGGCAGGCCCTCGCGCGCGCCGGCGTCATCGTGTCGCGGGGGAGAGCGGGAAGCTTCGTGCGTGCGCCTCGTCGTGCATGGCTCACCCCGCGCGTGAAGGGTCTGTCGGGGGCGGCCCCGGCCGGCTGGGATCTGGCGTCCGGCATGCCCGACCCCGCCCTCCTGCCCCCCTTGCGTGCAGCCTTCGAGCGTGTCGATCTGCGGGCGGGGGCGGGGCGTTACCACGACGTCCCGGTGCTTCCCGAGCTGGCGGACGTGCTGCGGGAGGGCTGGCCGTCGCGGGTGGAGACGCTGACCGTCGTCGACGGCGCGATGGACGGCATCGCGAGAGTGATGGAACAGACCGTGCGCTTCGGCGACCGCGTGGCGATCGAGTCTCCCGGGTACCCCTATTTCTTCGATCTGCTGGATGCTCTCGGAGCCGAAGCCGTGCCGGTCGAGGTCGACGACGAGGGCATGGTGCCCGCATCCCTCACCCGGGCCCTCGCCCGGCATCCGTCGGCGGTGCTGCTGCAGCCGCGGGCTCAGAACCCGACCGGTGCCTCGATGACCTCGATGCGGGCCCAGCAGCTCGCGGGCGCGATCGGCGCGGCGCGCGACGGCGGCCGGGTGCTCGTCGTCGAGGACGACCACTCCGGACTGATCGCGATGGCGCCAGCGGTGACGCTCGCGCGTTGGCTGCCCGATCAGGTCGTCCAGGTGCGCAGCTTCTCGAAGTCGCACGGCCCCGACCTCCGCATCGCTGCCATGGGCGGGCCGGCCCACGTGCTGGACCGCGTCATCGCGCGCAGGATGCTGGGGCCGGGGTGGACCTCGCGCCTCCTGCAGAGCGTGCTGCTGGACATGCTCACCCGGCCGGATTCCGTGTCGGCCGTGAAGCGCGCCCGCCTGGCCTACCGGGACCGGCAGGAGGCGATGGTGGGGGCGCTGCGCCGAGAGGGCATCCCCCTCGTGCCGCCGGACGGGATCAACCTCTGGGTGCCCGTGCTCGATGAGCGCGCGGCCCTGGTCGAACTCGCCGCCGCCGGGATCGTGGTCGCCGCGGGGGCGCCGTTCGTCGCGGGGGAGGCGCACGCGCCGCACGTGCGCGTGACGGCGGGGCTCATCGCATCCGCTGACGCCGAGGGCGCGGCGGCCGCCCTCGCCGCTGCCGCGCGGGCAACGGGTCGCTGAGCACCGGATACATCGCTGGGCGGATGCGGGCTCTATCGCCGTCCGCGTAGCGTGTCAGGGTGTTCCGCCAGCTCTCGCCCGTGCAATGGCTCGTGGACGCCGTCCTGGCGTTCGGGTTCTTCGGCCTCACGGGCTTCCTGTTCTACACACCCTCCTCGGGCGACCAGGTGTGGGGCGTGCTGGTGTCGCTCGGCATGGCGGTGGCGCTGGGGCTGCGCCGGTTCTCGCCGTTCCTGGCGTTGGCCGTCGCGTGGGTGAGCGCGCTCGCACAGATGGCGCTGGGTCTGCAGCCCATGCTCAGCAACGTCGCGATCTTCGTCGTGCTCTACGCGACAGCCGCCTACGGGACGCGGCTGTTGTTCTGGCTCGGCTTCTCCTCCGCGGTCGCCGGCTCCGCGGCCATCGCGATCTACCTCGTCTTCGTCAACTCCTACGTCGCCTCGTCCGGGCTCGACTGGCGGAGCCTGCCGATCGCCGTGTTCGTGATGCTCGCCGCGCTGTTCGCCCTCGGGCTGTCGTGGACAGCGGGCGCGCTGGTGCGCACCGCGGCGCGTGCCAGGGAGACACGGCAGGCGAGGGATGCGGCGCGCGCGCAGGTGGCCATCGAGTCCGAGCGGATGCGGATCGCCCGCGACATGCACGACATCGTCGCGCACTCCCTCGCGGTGGTGATCGCGCAGGCCGACGGCGCCCGCTACGCGGCGGCGGCCGACCCCGCTGCTGCGACGACCGCCCTCGGGACGATCTCTTCCACCGCGCGTTCCGCGCTGACGGATGTACGCCTGCTCCTCACCCAGCTGCGCCATCAGCAGGGGGCCGGGCCGCAGCCGACACTGGCGGATCTCGACGGCTTGTTCGCCCAGGTCCATGCGGCGGGCGTGGATCTGCGGGTGCAGATCGCGCCGGTGCCGCCGCAGGATGTGCCGGCGGCCGTGCAGCTCGCCGTGTTCCGCATCCTGCAGGAAGCGCTCACCAACGCCCTGCGGCACGGCGAGGGCCCCGTGGAGGTCTGGCTCGCGTGGCAGAGTGATCATGTGCGAGCAACCGTGCGCAATGCGCTGCGTTCCCCGGCCCGTGAGCAGCAGCGGATGCTCGAGGACGCCGGCGGGCACGGCGTCGTCGGGATGCGCGAGCGCGCGCAGCTGGTCGGCGGAACATTGTTCGCCGGTGCCACCGACGGCGCCTTCGTCGTCGACGCGCATCTGCCGATCGGGGTCGCGGCGTGAGCGCACCGGTACGCGTCGTCCTCGTCGACGACCAGGCGCTCTTCCGCGCCGGCATCCGCATGCTGGTGGATTCGCAGCCCGACCTGAGCGTCGTGGGCGAGGCGGGCGACGGCGTCGAGGCCATCGAGGTGGTGCGCCGAGAGCGCCCCGATGTCGTGCTGATGGACATCCGGATGCCGCGTCTCGACGGTCTTGCGGCCACGGCGGAACTGCTGCGCGACGCCGACGCGCCCCGCATCGTGATGCTGACGACCTTCGATCTGGATGAGGCGGCTGCTCGCGCGATCCGAGAGGGGGCCAGCGGGTTCCTGCTGAAAGACGCGGATCCCGAGTTCCTGCTCGCCGCCATCCGCACGGTGCACGCGGGATCCGCTGTCATCGCCGCGAGTGCTACGCGCGACCTGTTCGCACAGTTCTCGCCCCCGGCCGTCGCAGTGCCGCCGGCCTGGCAGGCGCTCACCGACCGCGAGCGGGAGATCTTCGCGCTCGCCGCCCGGGGGCTTTCCAACGCCGAGATCGCGGAGCGGGAGTTCCTGTCCGAGGCGACCGTGAAGACGCACATCAGCCGCATCCTCGCCAAGCTCGCCCTGCGCGATCGCGTGCAGCTCGTCGTCTTCGCCTTCGAACACGGCCTCGTCTGACCCGCCCCCGCCGCCCCGCGCCGCCCGCCCGCGCCGCCCGCGGTGCCCGAGCCCGGTGCCCGAGTTGCGTCGCAGTTGCGCAGATGCGCCACTTTTGCGCAGATGCCACTGTCAGTAACTGGCGCGGATGCGGAAAGGTGTGGCGTCGTCCGCAACGACTGGCGCGGATGCGGAAAAGTGTGGCGCCGTCCGCAGACGCGACCCCCGACGAATCATCCGGCAGAAGGATGCGGATACACCGGGCGGGCGACGCGTCGATCCCGGCCGATTCATAGCGTCGAAGACATGCACATCTCCTCCAGCGAACTCGGCCTCGCCGCGCGCGTCTCGCGGCTCACGAAGACCTACGGCAGCGGCGCCGGCACCGTCCGCGCCCTCGACGACGTCGCGGTCGGCATCCGACGCGGCGAGTTCACCGCCATCATGGGAGCCTCCGGCTCCGGTAAGTCGACGCTCATGCACATCATGGCCGGCCTCGACGCCCCGACGAGCGGATCCGTGTGGATCGGCGACACCGACATCACCGGCCTCGGCGACCGGGAGCTGACCGTCCTGCGGCGTCGTCGGGTGGGCTTCGTCTTCCAGTCCTTCAACCTCGTGCCGACGCTCGACGTCATCGGCAACATCACACTCCCCTTCGACCTCGACGACCGCCGCCCGTCGGCGATCGAGCGCGCGCGGATCGACATGCTCGTCGAGACGCTCGGCCTGCGTTCACGTCTCACGCATCGTCCCCACGAGCTCAGCGGCGGCCAGCAGCAGCGGGTGGCGATCGCCCGCGCGCTCGCCACGGCGCCCGATCTGCTCTTCGCCGACGAGCCGACCGGCAACCTCGACTCCCGAACCGGTCGCGAGGTGCTGGCACTGCTCCGGGCGGCGAGCAGCGAGCACGGGCAGTCGATCGCGATGGTCACCCACGATCCGATCGCCGCGAGCCACGCGGACCGCGTTATCTATCTGGGCGACGGCCGCGTCGTCGCCGACCACCGAGGGCAAAGCGCCGAGCAGATCGCCGCGTTCATGCTCGCCGCGGAGCAGGGAGCCGTCGCGTGAGCGCCGTCGTGCTGCCCGCATCCGGCAGAGGCGCAGCGCCCCTCGCCTGGCTGCGCGAGCGCGGGATGGGGGCGAGCATCCTCGTCTCCGCCATCTCCACGGCGTTCGGGGTCATCCTCATCTCCGCCACCGGATACATCGCCGCGCTCCTGCGGGCGGACCCTTACATCGGCGACAGCGGCACGCTCGCGTTCGTGCTCAGCTTCCTCACCGTCCTGCTGGTGGGCGTCGCGGTCTACGTGGCCGGGGTCGTCACGGCCAACACCTTCGCCACGGTCGTCGCCGGCCGGACGCGGCGGATCGCCCTGCTGCGCCTCATCGGCGCATCGGCGCGTTCGCAGCGTACGGAGCTCGCGCGACAGGGCCTGATCGTGGGCGCGATCGGGGCGGTCGTCGGTCTCGTCGGCGGAACGCTGGTCGCGATCATCGGGGTCGGAGCGGCCGATTGGATGCTGGGGCTCGACGTCTCCTTCACGCCCGTCGAGCCGATGCTCGTCGTCCCCGCGGTGATCGTCGCGCTCACCACGTGGGTCGCCGCATGGGCGGGTTCGCGGCGGGTGCTCACGGTGACGCCCCTCGAGGCGCTCGGCGGCTCCGTGGAAGCGCCCTACGCCCGCGCCGCCCGCCGCACCGGACGCAACGTCACCGCGTTGGTACTTCTGGTTCTGGGCGCGCTCCTTCTCGCCGGCGGAATCGCCTTCGGGCTTCTCAACCCCACCGGCGTGATCATCGCCTTCTTCGGCGGAGTGCTGTCCTTCACGGGGCTCGCGCTCGGCGCGACGTTCGTGATGCCACCCGTCCTGCGCCTGGTCGGCTCGATCTTCGGCCGTTCGGCCATGTCACGCCTGGCTGCCCAGAACGCACTCCGCTACCCCGAGCGCTCGAGCCGCATGGCGATCGGCGTCGTCATGGGCGTCACGCTCATCACGATGTTCGCCGTCGCCATCGCTTCGACGAAGGCGGTGCTCACCGCCGAAGGCGGAGGATCCATGCCGGACGAACTTTCGCGTGTGCTCGACACGTTCTCCGCCGTGATGATGGGACTCGTGGCCGTGTCGGCTGTCATCGCGGGTGTGGGGCTGGTCAACCTGCTGACACTGGGCGTCGTGCAGCGGCGCCGCGAGCTGGGACTGCTGCGCACCCTCGGCGTCTCGAACGCGCAGCTGCGAGCGATGGTGCTGCGCGAGGCCGCCCACATCACGATCGCGGCCACCGCGACCGGGTTGCTGCT
Source organism: Microbacterium sp. SORGH_AS_0428 (assembly GCF_031453615.1). Lineage (NCBI taxonomy): Bacteria > Bacillati > Actinomycetota > Actinomycetes > Micrococcales > Microbacteriaceae > Microbacterium > Microbacterium sp. SORGH_AS_0428. The sequence goes on from NZ_JAVIZT010000001.1 coordinate 2,344,908, forward strand.
CGGCATCGTCTACGGCTGGGCCGGAGCGCAGTCGCTGCTCGGCTCCATTCCGATCGATCCCACCCGCCCGTCAGACCCCACCTTCGTGCTGCCGGCCATCCCGCCGATCCCTGTGCTCGCGATCGTCGCGGCGACGACCGTGCTCACCCTGGTGGCGGCCGTCGTGCCGACCCGGCTCGCCACGCGCGTCGCCCCCATCGAGGCGCTCGCCGAGGCGTGAGTCGTAGGCGGGTCCGTGCCGCGCGGTGCGGACCCGCTCAGGCGGAGGCGGCGGCTTCCGGATCGTGGGCCCACGACGGCGCGAGCGCACGGATGCGGGAGGCCCGCCACTGCCACGTCGCCCACAGCACCGGCCAGAACAGCGGAGCGGTCCGCCCCTCGATCACGAGCCGCTCGCGCCAGAGTGTGCGGCCGTATCCCGCGGGGCTCACCGCCATCTGGTGGTCCCACACATCCAGCGAAGCGAGCGGACCGGTCAGCGGAGCACCGGAGTCGCGGAAGATCCGCACCGGACCGCGGAGCTCGTCGACCGCGCGGTCGCTGACCGAGATGAGCTGGGTCCCGAGGGGCAGGAGCCCACCGGCGAACAACCCCACGGCGACGTCCTGACCGCTCTCCCAGCTGGTCGGTAGCGGGCTGAGCGGCTGCATGTCGATCACAGGGCCGTAGAGCTCGGCGACGGCGCGCGGCGAATGCAGCGCCCGCCAGGCCGCATCCGGATCGCAGTCGATGACGAACTTCAGCAGGATGCGCATGACCCCAGTCTGCCCCGCGCGTCTCGTGACGTCACGCGGCTCGGCGCCGGCGCGGGGTCGTCCTAGTCTGGACGGATGCTCGAGTCCGCCGACCAGTCGCGCTATCAGATCCGCTTCGAGTGGGGGTCGCCGGGGGTGCGCCGGCTCGCCGCATCCGACGTGGTCGTGATCGTGGACGTGCTGTCCGCCTCGACCGAGGTCGTGGATGCGGTCGCCGCCGGCGGCGCGGTCCCGCTCACCGAGACGGGCCTCGCCGAGCTCGCGGGCACCGCCCACGATGCCGGTGCGATCGTCCTGCTCGGCGCGCTGCGCAACGCGGCCGCCGTCGCCGCGGCGGTGCTGGCGGAGCAGCAGCGTCGTGGCGCGCGCACCTCCGTGGCGGTGATCGCCGCGGGAGATGCGGATGCGGCCGGCTGGCGCGTGGCCGTCGAGGATCAGTTCGGCGCGGGGGCCGTCATCGACGCGCTCGGTGCGCTCGGGCTCGACCACACCTCGCCCGAGGCCGCAGCTGCGTGCGAATCGTTCCGCGGGCTGGGCAGCGCGGTGCGGCACCTGCTCACGGCGAGCGCGAGCGGGCAGGCGCTTCTGGAGGCGGGGGCGCGCGAGGCGGTGCTGTCCGCGGCGACGCTCGATGCCGCATCCGCGGTTCCGGTTCTGCGGGACGGCGTCTTCGTCGCGGCGTGAGCGCTCAGCGCGGCGTGGATGCCGCCATCCGCGCGGCACGTGTGATCTCGCGCCGGGTCCAGGTGAACGCGAAGCGCGGGTCGTAGCGCGGCGCGCAGCTCGCGCAGGAGGTCTGGCGGGTCGCCTTGCGGTGCCGGTAGACGACGTGTCCGTTGGGGCACACGCCCACCCAGGGGGCGAGATCCGTGGCCGTCTCGCCGTGGTGGGTGGCGCCGCCGACGTATCCGAGGTCGCGAGCGATGCGCTTCCAGGCCGGGCCGTGTCCGGCGGCCGAGCCCGCCAGCGCGTGCGCGACCTCGTGCAGCAGCGTCTGGTGATTGGTGTCGTCGTCGTAGCGGGCGCTCAGATAGCGCGAGAGGCTGATGCGGCGCTTCGTGTAGTCGCACAGACCCGCGCGGCGCTTCGCATTGTCGAAGCCGAAGCTCCAGCCGTCATCGAGATGCAGCGCGATCAGGGCTTCCGCCCAGACGCGCACGCGCTGCAGATCCGACATGGGAAGAGCGTAGAACGGGCCGCGGACAGCGGGCGGGTCAGCTGGCGACGCTCGCCGCGATGCGGCGGCGATCCACCGTGTCGATGGCGAGCAGCGTCGTCTCGAGCTGCTCCTCGGGCGCGCCGGCCTGCTGGCGCAGGAACAGCGTGCGCTTGAAGTCGGCGCGGGCCGCATCCAGGTCCTCGCCGTCCAGGTGCACCTTGCCGCGGTGCTGGTAGGCGAACGCGGCGATGCCCGCCCAGCCCTGACCCTCGGCCTCCTCGGCGCAGGTCGTGAGCTCGTGCGCCGCGGCGCCGAGCTGTCCGCGCTCCTGCTGGACGGTGGCGTGCAGGATGCGGGCGCGCAGCAGATCCTTGCGGGTGCCGGCCATCCGGGCGGTCCGCACCGTCTGTTCGGCCACGAGGAGCGCCTCATCGAGCTGGTCGGTCACCTTCAACAGCCAGACACGCTCCATCAGCGCGGCGAGGCTGCGCTGCGAGCCGATCTCTTCGAGCCGCTCCAGGCATTCCCGCTCGTCGACGATCTCACGCAGCGTCTCCGGGTGGTGCCCCCTGATATAGCTCACGTTGCTCCCTTCGTGCCGGCGCCGCATCCAGTGTCGCCGACCTCCGCCGCCGGGCGCTTCAGGCACGCCGCATCCACGCCTCCACGGTTCCCCGCGAGACTGCATTTCCCTGACGAGATCACGGGGTTCACCCGTGATCTCGTGCTCGAGATGCAGTCTCGCGGTCAGAGACGACGCTGAGGGGGCGCGGGCGCGCGCAGGCCGGGCTCAGAGCTCGAAGAGGGATGCGGCGGGCTTGGGAGAGGGGGTGGCGGTCGCATCCGTCGCGGGAACCGCGCCGCGCACGAACTCCTCGAGCTCCGCACCGGTCGCGACCTTCGCCGGATGCGGCCCCGCCGCCATCAGGCGCGGCAGCCATGCCGTCGGCAGGGGAGCTGCGGATGCGGCGATCACGAGGTTGCCGAAGCGTCGTCCCTTGAGCGTTTGCACCTCCGCGAGCAGCGCGATCTCCGGCAGAACCTCCCGCACGGTGGCGACCTGCCGCCGTGCGAAGGCGAGTCCCGCGCCGTCGGCGACGTTCACGAGCAGCACCCCGTCCGGGGCGAGCAGGCGGGCGGCGTCGCGGTAGAACTCCACGGTGGTCAGGTGGGCGGGCGTCTGCGCTCCTGCGTACACGTCGGACACGAGGAGATCGACGTTGCCCGCCAGCGATTCTGGCAGCCGCGCGAGTCCCGCCCTGGCGTCCCCGATGCGCACCCGGATCTGCGCCCCGCGCGGCAGCGGGAGGTTCGTGCGCACGAGGTCGACGAGGGCCTGCTCGAGCTCGATGACCTGCTGACGGGATCCGGGACGCGTGTGCGCGACGTAGCGGGGGATGGTGAGCGCGCCGCCGCCCAGATGCACAGCGGTCAGCGGCTGACCGGGCAGGCGCAGCTGGTCGATGACGGCCGCCATCCGTCCGATGTACTCGAAGTGCAGGTGGGTCGGATCGTCGAGGTCGACGTGCGACTGCGGCGTGCCGGCGACATCCAGCTCGAATCCGCTCGTGAACGACGAGGGGACGATGCGGGCGATCGAGCCGTCCGACAGTCGCGCCTCGGGATGCGAGACGTGCTCGTAACGCGCGCGGGCCATGAGTCCACAGTACGGCGGCACTACCGTGTGCACATGCCCTCGATCGATCTGAACGCGGACCTCGGCGAGACCGTCGAGGGAGAGCCGACCGCAGACGATGCGGCGATGTTCGCGCTCATCTCCAGCGCCAGCGTCGCGTGCGGCGGCCACGCCGGCGACCCCGACGCGATGCGGGCTGCGGTGGCGCTGGCCGCGGCGCGGGGCGTCGCCATCGGAGCGCACCCCTCGTATCCCGACCGCGCCGGATTCGGGCGCCGGGAGATGCGGATCGCGCCCGCCCGGCTGCGACGCGAACTCGCGACGCAGCTGCGTGCGCTGCGTGCGGCCGGCGCGGACATCCGGTACGTGAAGCCGCATGGAGCGCTGTACCACGCGGCCGGCGGCGATCCGCTGACGGCGGCGGCGGTCGTCGCCGAGATCGCCGCCCTCGCCGACGGACTCGGCCGACCCGTTCCCGTGCTGGGCCTCGGCGATCGCCTGCGCGAAGCGGCGGCGGATGCGGGCGTCCCGTTCTTCGGCGAGGCGTTCCTCGACCGCGGGTACCTGCCCGACGGCACGCTCGTGCCGCGGGGCATGCCGGGGGCGCTGCTCCACGACGCCGAGCAGGTCGCCGCGCGCGCGGTGCGCCTGGCGACGGCGGGGGAGGTCGTCGCGGTCGACGGCACCGTTGTGCGCACCGAAGCCGTCTCGCTGTGCCTGCACGGCGACACTCGCGAGGCGGTGGAGATGGCCGGAGCCGTCCGCGCGGCGCTGACGGCGGCGGGCGTCGAGGTCCGGGCGCCGTGGTGACCGGCGGGCGGCGCATCCTGCCGTACGGGGCGGGCGGCCTGCTCATCGAGCTCGACGACCTGGATGCGGTGCTGGGGCTGCACGCGGGTCTTGCCGCATCCGTTCCGGGCGGCGTCGAGGAACTCGTCGCAGCCGCGCGCACGGTGCTCGTCCGTTTCGATCCGCGCCGGATCCCGGCGCAGGCGGTGCGGGCGTGGATCGCGGCGACGGATGCGGCGGCGTCGCGGACGGATCCCGGTGCGCCGGAGGTGACGCTCCCCACTGTCTACGACGGCATCGACCTGGCCGCCGCGGGGGACTGGGCGGGGGTGTCGCCCGCGGAGCTCGTCGAGCGGCACGTGCGCACGCCCTGGCGGGTCGCGTTCACGGGGTTCGCTCCCGGATTCGCCTATCTGGTGGGGGAGGCGTGGGACCTCGACATCCCGCGCCTGGATGCCCCGCGCACGCGCGTTCCCGCCGGTGCCGTCGCGCTCGCGGCGGGCTTCACGGGAACCTATCCGCGCTCGACTCCCGGCGGATGGCGCCTCATCGGAACGACCCCCGCGCCGCTCTTCGACCCGGATGCGGTCGCCCCGGCACTGTTGACCGCCGGGACGCGGGTGCGCTTCCAGCCCGAGCGGGCGCGCGTCGCGCTCCCCGCCCCGCCGGCGCCCGCGACGTCGGGCGCGCCGGCGCTGCGCATCGACGCCCCCGGACCGCTGGCGAGCATCCAGGACCTCGGGCGACCCGGCGCCGGCGCGATGGGCATCGCCCTGTCGGGGGCAGCCGATCGTCGCGCGGCGGCCCTCGCCAATCGCCTCGTCGGCTCCGTGCAGACGGCCGCCGTCATCGAGATCCTCCTGGGGCCGTTCCGAGCGACGGCGCTGGCCGATCGATGGATCGCGGTGACGGGCGGCCTGGGCGCGATGCGTATCGACGGCAGGGCCGCCGACCCGCACCGTGCCGTGTTCTGGCCCGCGGGCTCCGTGCTCGAGATCGGCCCCCTCGCCACCGGCCTGCGCGCCTACCTTGCGGTGCGCGGCGGCATCGATGTGCCCCGCAGGGCGGGCTCCCGAGCCACGGACACCCTCGCGGGTCTCGGTCCCGCCCCGCTCGCCGCGGGCGACGAGATGCCCACGGCAGCGGAGATTGCGGGCGAGGTGCCGCCGATCGACGCCGTCGCATGGACGGCGCCCGCTCCCGGTGACGTGACCGTGGAGGTGGTGCCGGGACCGCGCGCCGACTGGTTCGCGGCCGACGCCGGACGCACGCTCTTCGCCGGTCCGTGGCGCGTGTCCGCGGACGCTGATCGGGTCGGTGTGCGTCTGGAGGGCCCCGGTCTGACCCGCATCCGCGCGGGGGAGCTGGCGAGCGAGGCCATGGTCCCCGGTGCGCTGCAGGTGCCGCCGGACGGGCGGCCGGTCGTGCTCGGAGTGGACGGTCCGGTCACCGGCGGCTACCCGGTCATCGCCGTCGCCACGGCCGAGTCCCTGGACCGCCTCGCGCAGGCGAGGCCCGGCACCCGCGTGCGGATCAGGCCCGTCGGATGAGGCCCGGCGGGGTCGACGCGCGGTTATACCGCAGGTCGTGAAACTCGTCAAGAATTCGACTGGACACGGCGCGTCATCTGACATATAGTTGGTCTTTGCGCTCCCTCCTCCCATGCCCTCATATGGTGGTCGGCCTGCGTGCGTGCCCCCGCAGATAGCGGCGTGCGGTGCGAACGCGTCGGGAAGATCGAGCACTCCATCTGACATCAGAATCACGAGCCCCCGCCCGGGCCCATGGAGGTTATCCCTTGGCTGCCGCGCCTCACGCAAGCACCCCCACCACCAAGACCCCCAAGAACGGACGCGGCGCTTCGCGTCTGTCCTTCGCGAAGATCACCGACACGCTGACGGTCCCCGACCTTCTCGCGCTGCAGACGGAGTCCTTCGACTGGCTCGTCGGCAACGACGCCTGGAAGGCGCGTGTCGCCGAGGCCCAGGCCGCCGGTCGCACCGACGTGCCGGCAACGAGCGGTCTCGAGGAGATCTTCGAGGAGATCTCCCCGATCGAAGACCTCAGCGAGACGATGCAGCTGAGCTTCACGAACCCCTACCTCGAGCCCGAGAAGTACTCCATCGAGGAGTGCAAGGAGCGCGGCAAGACGTACGCGGCCCCGCTCTACGTCGAGGCCGAGTTCATGAACCACCAGACCGGTGAGATCAAGACGCAGACGGTCTTCATGGGCGATTTCCCGCTCCAGACCGACAAGGGCACGTTCATCATCAACGGCACCGAGCGCGTCGTCGTTTCGCAGCTCGTGCGTTCGCCCGGTGTGTACTTCGACCGCGTCGCCGACAAGACGAGCGACAAGGACATCGTCTCGGCCCGCGTCATCCCCAGCCGCGGCGCCTGGCTCGAGTTCGAGATCGACAAGCGCGACCAGGTGGGCGTGCGCATCGACCGCAAGCGCAAGCAGTCGGTCACCGTCTTCCTGAAGGCGCTCGGTCTGTCCAGCGAAGACATCATGAACGAGTTCGCGGGCTTCAGCTCGATCGAGGAGACCCTCGAGAAGGACACGATCCTCACCAAGGAAGACGCGCTGCGCGACATCTACCGCAAGCTCCGTCCGGGTGAGCAGGTCGCTGCCGAGGCTGCGCGTGCGCTGCTGGACAACTTCTACTTCTCGTCCAAGCGCTACGACCTCGCCAAGGTGGGTCGCTACAAGATCAACCAGAAGCTCGGTCTCGACACCCCGCTGACCGACTCGGTGCTCACGGTCGACGACATCGTCGCGACCATCAAGTACCTCGTCCGCCTCCACCGCGGCGACACGAGCTTCGAGGGCGTGCGCGCCGGCAAGACGGCCGAGATCCGCATCGACGTCGACGACATCGACAACTTCGGCAACCGCCGCATCCGCGCGGTGGGCGAGCTCATCCAGAACCAGGTCCGCACGGGTCTGTCGCGCATGGAGCGCGTCGTCCGCGAGCGCATGACCACGCAGGACATCGAGGCGATCACGCCCCAGACCCTGATCAACGTGCGTCCCGTCGTCGCGGCGATCAAGGAGTTCTTCGGAACCTCGCAGCTGTCGCAGTTCATGGACCAGAACAACCCGCTCGCGGGTCTGACCCACAAGCGTCGCCTGTCGGCGCTGGGCCCCGGCGGCCTGTCGCGCGAGCGCGCCGGCGTCGAGGTCCGTGACGTCCACCCCTCGCACTACGGCCGCATGTGCCCGATCGAGACGCCGGAAGGCCCGAACATCGGTCTGATCGGTTCGCTCGCCTCCTTCGCGCGCATCAACGCGTTCGGGTTCATCGAGACCCCGTACCGCCGCGTCGTGAACGGTCGCGTCACCACCGACATCGACTACCTCACCGCCAGCGAGGAGAACGACTTCATCGTCGCCCAGGCCGGCGCCGAGCTCGACGCCGAAGGCTCCTTCACGCAGGACCGCGTGCTGGCCCGCCGTGGCCAGGGTGGCGAGGTCGACCTCTTCCCGGTCGACGAGATCGGCTACATGGACGTCTCCCCACGCCAGATGGTGTCGGTCGCGACCTCGCTGATCCCCTTCCTCGAGCACGACGACGCGAACCGCGCCCTCATGGGTGCGAACATGCAGCGCCAGGCCGTGCCGCTGGTTCGCAGCGAGTCGCCCGTGGTCGGAACCGGTATGGAGGGCTACGCGGCCGTCGACGCCGGTGACGTCGTCACCGCCAAGCGTTCCGGTGTCGTGGCCGAGGTCTCCGCCGACGTCGTCACCATCCAGACGGATGAGGGCGGCACCGACGACTACTTCCTGCGCAAGTTCGACCGCTCCAACCAGGGCACGTCGTACAACCAGCGCGTCGTGGTCTCCGCCGGTGAGCGCATCGAGGCCGGCGAGGTCATCGCCGACGGTCCCGCGACCGAGAACGGCGAGCTCGCCCTCGGCAAGAACCTGCTCGTCGGGTTCATGACGTGGGAGGGTCACAACTTCGAGGACGCGATCATCCTCAGCCAGGAGCTCGTGAAGGACGACACCCTCTCCTCGATCCACATCGAGGAGTACGAGGTCGACGCCCGCGACACGAAGCTCGGCAAGGAAGAGATCACGCGCGACCTGCCGAACGTGAGCCCCGACCTGCTGAAGGACCTCGACGAGCGCGGCATCATCCGCATCGGTGCCGAGGTCCGCCCCGGCGACATCCTCGTCGGCAAGGTCACGCCCAAGGGCGAGACCGAGCTGTCGGCCGAGGAGCGCCTGCTGCGCGCGATCTTCAACGAGAAGAGCCGCGAGGTCCGTGACACCTCCCTGAAGGTGCCCCACGGTGAGCAGGGCACGATCATCGCCGTCAAGGAGTTCAACGCCGAGGACGGCGACGACGAGCTCGGCTCCGGCGTCAACCGCCGGGTCGTGGTCTACATCGCCCAGAAGCGCAAGATCACCGAGGGCGACAAGCTCGCCGGTCGCCACGGCAACAAGGGCGTCATCGCGAAGATCCTTCCCGTCGAGGACATGCCCTTCCTCGCCGACGGCACGCCGCTGGACGTCATCCTCAACCCGCTCGGTATCCCCGGTCGAATGAACTTCGGTCAGGTCCTCGAGCTCCACCTCGGCTGGATCGCTCAGCAGGGCTGGAAGGTCGAGGGCAACCCGGAATGGGCCGCGAACCTGCCGAAGGAGGCCTTCGAGGCCCCCGCCGGCACCAAGGTCGCCACCCCGGTGTTCGACGGTGCGTTCGAGTCGGAGATCGCGGGTCTGCTCGACTCGACGAACCCCACCCGTGACGGCGTGCGACTGATCGACTCCAGCGGTAAGACCACGCTGTTCGACGGCCGCAGCGGAGAGCCCTTCCCGGCCCCCATCTCCGTCGGCTACATGTACATCCTGAAGCTGCACCACCTCGTGGACGACAAGATCCACGCGCGCTCCACCGGTCCGTACTCGATGATCACGCAGCAGCCGCTGGGTGGTAAGGCGCAGTTCGGCGGCCAGCGCTTCGGTGAGATGGAGGTGTGGGCCCTCGAGGCCTACGGTGCCGCCTACGCGCTGCAGGAGCTCCTCACGATCAAGTCCGACGACATCCTCGGCCGCGTCAAGGTGTACGAGGCGATCGTCAAGGGCGAGAACATCCAGGAGCCCGGTATCCCCGAGTCCTTCAAGGTGCTCATGAAGGAGATGCAGTCGCTCTGCCTGAACGTCGAGGTCCTCTCGGCCGACGGTACGGCTGTCAACCTGCGCGACACCGATGACGACGCCTTCCGCGCGGCGGAAGAGCTCGGCATCAACATCTCCAGCCGGTTCGAGTCCTCGTCCATCGACGAGATCTGACCCCGGCTCACTCACCGAGATTTATTAGGCACACAGGAGAACCAGTGCTCGAATCCACCACTTTCGACCAGATCCGCATCGGGCTGGCCACGGCCGACGACATCCGTCGTTGGTCCTTCGGCGAGGTCAAGAAGCCCGAGACGATCAACTACCGCACCCTGAAGCCCGAGAAGGACGGTCTGTTCGGCGAGCAGATCTTCGGACCCTCGCGCGACTGGGAGTGCGCCTGCGGCAAGTACAAGCGCGTCCGCTTCAAGGGCATCGTCTGCGAGCGCTGCGGCGTGGAGGTCACCAAGAGCTCCGTCCGTCGCGAGCGCATGGGCCACATCGAGCTCGCCGCACCCGTCACCCACATCTGGTACTTCAAGGGCGTCCCCTCGCGCTTGGGCTACCTGCTGGACATGGCGCCGAAGGACCTCGAGAAGGTCATCTACTTCGCCGCGTACATGGTGATCTCCGTCGATGAGGAGGGCCGCCACCGCGACCTTCCCACCCACGAGAACAACCTGCGTCTCGAGATCAAGAACCTCGGCGACCGCCGCGACGCCCGTGTGGCCGCTCGCCTGGCCGCCCTCGAGGAGGAGCTCGCGACTCTCGAGGCCGAGGACGCCAAGGCCGACGCCAAGAAGAAGGCCAAGGATGCGGCCGAGAAGGAGATGGCTCTCATCCGCAAGCGCGGTGACGAGCAGATCGCCAAGCTCGAGCGCGTCTGGGAGGAGTTCCGCTCCCTCGAGGTCGGCGCCCTGAAGCCCGAGGACGAGATCTTCAACGAGCTCGTCGACCGCTTCGGTCAGTACTTCGAGGCCCACATGGGTGCCGAGTCGATCAAGCGCCGCCTGGAGAGCTTCGACCTGGCCGCCGAGGCCGAGAGCCTGCGTCTGCAGATCTCGGAGGGCAAGGGCCAGCGCAAGATCCGTGCGATCAAGCGCCTCAAGGTCGTCAACTCGTTCCTGTCGACCGGCATGTCGCCGGCGTCGATGGTCCTGGACGTCGTCCCGGTCATCCCGCCGGAGCTGCGCCCGATGGTCCAGCTCGATGGTGGCCGCTTCGCCACCAGCGACCTGAACGACCTCTACCGTCGCGTGATCAACCGCAACAACCGTCTGCGTCGTCTGATCGACCTCGGCGCTCCCGAGATCATCGTCAACAACGAGAAGCGGATGCTGCAGGAGGCCGTCGACGCGCTGTTCGACAACGGTCGTCGTGGTCGCCCCGTCACGGGCACCGGCAACCGCGCGCTCAAGTCCCTCAGCGACATGCTGAAGGGCAAGCAGGGCCGGTTCCGTCAGAACCTGCTCGGCAAGCGCGTCGACTACTCGGGCCGTTCGGTCATCATCGTCGGCCCGCAGCTGAAGCTGCACCAGTGTGGTCTGCCCAAGCAGATGGCCCTGGAGCTGTTCAAGCCGTTCGTGATCAAGCGCCTGATCGACCTCGGTCACTCGCAGAACATCAAGGCCGCCAAGCGCGCCGTCGAGCGCACGCGTCCCGAGGTCTGGGACGTGCTCGAGGAGATCATCCGCGAGCGTCCGGTTCTGCTCAACCGCGCCCCCACGCTGCACCGTCTGGGCATCCAAGCGTTCGAGCCGCAGCTCGTCGAGGGCAAGGCCATCCAGCTCCACCCGCTCGTGTGTGCCGCCTTCAACGCGGACTTCGACGGTGACCAGATGGCTGTGCACCTGCCGCTGTCGGTCGAGGCGCAGGCCGAGGCCCGCATCCTGATGCTCGCGTCGAACAACATCCTGAAGCCGTCGGACGGCCGTCCGGTCACCCTGCCCTCGCAGGACATGATCATCGGCCTGCACCACCTGACCACGGTCAAGGAGGGTGCCGTCGGTGAGGGCCGCGTGTTCGGTTCCGTCGGTGAGGCGATCCTGGCGAAGGACGAGGGCACCCTCGACCTGCAGGCCAAGGTCCGCATCCGCGTCCCCGGTCTGACCTTCCTCGAGGGTGAAGCTCCCGAGGGCTACGAGCGTCACGGTCTCGTCGACGCCTCGCTCGGTCAGGCGATCTTCAACGACACGCTCCCCAAGGGCTACCCGTTCGTGCGCGAGCAGGCCGACAAGGGCAAGCTGTCGCAGATCGTCAACAAGCTGGCCGAGGAGTACCCCAAGGTCGAGGTCGCCGCGTCCCTGGACCGCATCAAGGACGCCGGCTTCTACTGGGCCACGCGTTCGGGTGTGACCGTTGCGCTCAGCGACGTGCTGACCCCGCCCAACAAGGCGGAGATCATCGCGGGCTACGAGAAGCAGGCCGCGAAGGTCCAGTCCCAGTACGAGAAGGGCCTCACGACCGACGCCGAGCGTCGTCAGGAGCTCATCAAGATCTGGACCGCTGCGACCGACGAGGTCCAGGCGGCCATGAAGAGCCACTTCCCGGCCGACAACACCATCAACCGCATGGTGAGCTCGGGCGCCCGTGGTAACTGGCTGCAGATCCGCAACATCGCGGGTATGCGTGGTCTGGTGAACAACCCGAAGGGTGAGATCATCGCCCGCCCGATCATCTCCTCGTACCGCGAGGGTCTGAGCGTGGCCGAGTACTTCATCGCGACCCACGGTGCCCGTAAGGGTCTCGCCGACACCGCTCTGCGTACCGCCGACTCGGGTTACCTGACGCGTCGACTCGTCGACGTGTCGCAGGACGTCATCATCCGCGAGGAGGACTGCGCCACGACCAAGGGTCTGGAGCTGCCCATCGCCGCCGCGGGTGCCGACGGGGTGCTCATCAAGGACGCCAACGTCGAGAACTCCGTGTTCGCCCGTACGCTGGCCGCGGACGTGGTCAGCCCCAGCGGCGAGGTTCTCGCCGAGGCCGGTTCGGATGTGGGCGACGTGCTCATCAACCGCCTGGTCGAGGGCGGCGTCACCTCCATCAAGGTGCGTTCGGTCCTGACCTGCGACTCCGCCGTCGGTGTGTGCGCGAAGTGCTACGGCCGTTCGCTCGCGACCGGCAAGGTCGTCGACATCGGCGAGGCCGTCGGCATCATCGCGGCCCAGTCGATCGGTGAGCCCGGTACCCAGCTGACGATGCGTACCTTCCACACCGGTGGCTCGGCCTCGGCCGAGGACATCACGCAGGGTCTGCCCCGCGTGCAGGAGCTCTTCGAAGCGCGTACCCCCAAGGGGTCCTCGCCCATCGCAGAGGCCGACGGGCGCATCACGATCGAAGAGACCGAGAAGCAGAAGAAGGTCATCCTCACGCCCGACAACGGTGACGAGCCGCACGTCTACCCCGTGCTCAAGCGCGCCACCCTGCTCGTCGAGGACGGCCAGCGCGTCGAGGTCGGTCAGCCCCTCCAGGTCGGCACGCTCGACCCGAAGGAGATCATGCGCGTCATGGGCGCCCGCGAGGTGCAGAAGTACCTCGTCGGCGGTGTCCAGGGTGTGTACCGGTCGCAGGGTGTGCCGATCCACGACAAGCACATCGAGGTCATCGTCCGCCAGATGCTGCGCAAGGTCACCGTGGTCGACCACGGCGACACCACGCTGCTGCCCGGTGAGATGGTCGACTCGCGTCGCTTCATCGACATCAACCGCGCATCCGTCGCCGAGGGCAAGCGCCCCGCGTCGGGCCGCCCGGAGCTGATGGGTATCACGAAGGCCTCGCTCGCGACCGAGTCGTGGCTGTCGGCCGCTTCCTTCCAGGAGACGACCCGCGTTCTGACGCAGGCCGCGATGGAGGGCAAGAGCGACCCGCTCGTGGGCCTGAAGGAGAACGTGATCATCGGAAAGCTGATCCCCGCGGGGACCGGCCTGTCGAAGTACCGCAACGTCACGGTCGAGGCGACCGAAGAGGCCAAGAGCGAGCGGTACCCCAACCGCATCTTCGCCTCGGACGGCGCGTACAGCGACTCCGATCTGAGCTATGTCGACTTCGACAGCTTCTCGACGGACGACTTCACGCCCGGGACCTATAACTGATCGAGGCGGTCCCCGACTGACGACGAAGGCCCCCGAGCTCCGGCTCGGGGGCCTTCGTCGTTCCCCGTCCGCATAGCGGGCATTCGGCTCGCGCCAAGCCCCGCCGGTTACCGTGTCGGCATGCAGCTCGCCGTCCGCTCCGCAGGTTCCGGTGCGCGCACCGCGATCCTCATCCACGGCATCATGTCCGACTCGCGGGCGTGGCATCGCGTGAGCGGCGACCTCGAGGCGGCCGGGTTCCGCGTGATCGCCGTTGACCTCGCCGGACACGGGCGCAGTCCTCGCGCCCGGAGCTACTCGCCGGGAGCCTGGGCCGAGGACGTCATCGAGACGCTGGAGCCGATGCTCGCGCACGCTCCGGATCTCATCGTCGGGCACTCCCTCGGAGCACTCGTGGCGAGCATCGTGGCCGAGCGGCTCGCGCCCCGCGCCGCCGTCTACGTCGACCCCGCCTTCGCCTTCCCTCGTGGAGTGCGCGGGCTCGCGTACAAGCTCGCTTTCGCCGTCGCCCCCAAGCCGCGTCGCGGGATGCTGCGCCGCATGAACCCCGGCTGGAGCACGCAGGACATCGACCTCGAGCTGGCGTCGCTGCAGGCATGGGACAAACGCACCATCCTCGGCCTCGCCGACACCCGCGCGCTCGTCGCGCCGCGTCGGCCCCGGCAGCCGAGTCTCGTGGTGCTGGCCGAGAAGAGTCTGCTGATCACGCGCGCCGTGGCCGCCGCGATGCGCGGGGACGGCCTCACGGTCACGGTGCTGCCGGGGGCGGGGCACACCGTCTTCCGCGACGACCACGCGGGGTTCATGGGACTCGTCCACGGCTGGATCGCCGATCACCTTTCCGCCCGCGCCTGAGGCCGCGTGCCGCTGCCTCGCTTCGCCGGATGCGGCGCGTAGCGTGGACGGGGGAGGACGGCGTGGCACGGATCGGCGGTCGCAACAGCTTCATGGCGTGGGTCGTGGGGCTCGGCAGCGCTGCCGTGGTGGCGGTGCTGGTGGTCCTCGCCCTCCCCGCGATCCCGGCGGGCATCCAGATGGTCGGCGACACCCTGCGGTCCTCAACATCCGCGCCCATCGCTCAGGGCGAGGAAGCCGCCCCCCGACCCACCTCGTCCACCCCGCTGTGTCAGGGTCTCTACACGGAGGCGCTGTGGGCGGAGCTGACCCAGCGCGCCGGCGGAGCGCCCGTGCAGGACACGAGTGCGCCGCGCGTGTCGGCGACCACGCTTGCGGCCTCTCTGGCCCCGGAGGTGACGGTCTCGTGCACGTTCACCGGCATCAACACCGGTTCGATCGTGACGACCGTGGCGAAGGTGGATGCGGGCGCCGCCCGTGTCGCGCGTTCGACGCTGGAGACGGCGGGCTACGAGTGCGGTGACTTCGGCGACGGCGTGCGCTGCCGCCTGACCACCGCGGACGGTGCGGAGGACCAGGTCATCCGTGACGGCACGTGGCTGGCGAGCGTCTTCACGGGGTGGCACCCCGATCGCTACACCGAACGCGTCGCGCTGCAGCTCTGGGCGAACTGAGCGCACTCAGCCGAAGACGCGCGAGATCACCGCATCCGTGTAGCCGGACGGCGCGAGGCCCACGTACTGCGTGTCCACCAGCACATCGTCGCGCCAGAACAGCGTGCGCCCGTCGTTGACCGGGTACTGCGGATCTACCCAGACCTTCTCGCACCGGGTCCCGTTGTCGGGGGTGTAACAGGTGAAGCCCTCGCCGACGAGAGCATTGAGCATGTCGAGGGCAGGACCCCTCGACTTCTTGGAGATGGTGGTCGTGAGCCTGCCGGTGTCGGTCGCCGGGCTTCCCCAGATGCAGGTGAGGCTTCCGTCGGCCTGCGCGCCGGCGGTGCCGAACGCCGGGTCGTTCAGAGGTACGTCGGCGAGCTGGGCGAGCACCGCGTCGGTCAGGATCTGGCGGCAGTCGGTGGGAATCGCCACCGGGGTCGCGGTGGGTGTCGGAGTCGCCGTCGCAGTCGGTGCGGGGGAGGACGACGCGCGCAGCGCGGAGCCAGTCGGTGCGGGCGAGGGATCCGGTGCGCAGCCCGCCGCGGCGAGAGCGAGAAGTGCAGCGGATGCCGCGAGCAGGGTCGTCTTCGAACTCCGGCGCAGCGTCATGGGGCCAGGTTAGCCGCCCGGATCGACGCGCGCCGCGCGCCTGACACGGCCCGACGCGACCCGGCGTTACCCTCGGGAAGCGGATGTGCACCCCCGCTGAAGGAGCGACAGCGATGACCGAGCAGAAGACGCCCTCGGCCGGCGAACCCGTGGAGGAGCCGACCGTCGTCGTGGACGACGTCGTGGGCAACGCGAACGAGGCCCTGGCCGACGCGGAGGTCGCTCAGCGTACGGCGACCGGAGACCAGGAGGTCGCCTCGGAGCGTGTCGTCGAGGAGGACGTGGTGGTCGTCGAGACCCCGACCTCCGACGGCGAGCGTGTCGTCGAAGAGGTCGTCGTCACCGAGGCGGCGACCGACCAAGGCCGTGCCGACGACGACGTCCCCTGGTACGACCGCCCGGAGACCGTCCCCATGGACCCCGAGCCCGCTGCGACGACAGCCATTCCGGCTGCTGCCGCAGCGACGACGGTGGCCCCGGTCGCGGCGCCGGAGCCGGCCTACACCAGCGCCGCTGCTCAGCCGATCTTCGTGCAGGCGCCGGAGGCGCCCCGTCCCCGCGGCAACCGCGGTGCCGCGGGTGCGATCGGCCTGCTCGCCGCCCTCGCCTTCGCCGTCCTGTCGTTCGGCGTGCTCTTCGCCTTCGGCTACTTCTACGGCGGTCTGGGATTTGTGGAGAACGACCCCGCCGAGCTCGCCCTCACCCTGACAGGCTCGTGGACCTTCTGGATGCCGGTGGTCGTCTTCTACCTCGGCTTCTGGTTCCTCGGCGCGATCCTCAACCGTGCGCGCTGGGCCCACTGGGTCATCTGGGGACTGCTCGTCGGCGTCGCCGCCTACGCGGGCTCCCTTCTCGGCATCCTGTTCCAGGCGCCGTTCTGGGAGCTGACCGCCCGTCAGGGGGCGGAGCTCATGCAGGTCTCGCTGTTCTCCCCCCTGCCGATCCTCGCCTTCGTGCTGGGGCGTGAGCTCACGGTGTGGTTCGGTGCGTGGGTCGCCGCTCGCGGACGCCGCGTCACCGCTCTCAACGACGAGGCGCAGCGCGAGTACGAGCGCACCCTCGAAGCGGGTCCGCAGCTCCACCAGGTCTGATGCCGCAGCCGGACGCACCTCGGACTCCGCCGGTGCGTCCGGCTGTCGCCATCGCCTTGACGCTCGCGGGGTTCTTCGCCCTGATCATCGCCGCGTTCGGGATGGTGAGCCTGCTCGCAGACGTCGAGGTCGTTCCGGTGGCGGGCGTCGGGCAGGCGCCCGGAATCGTCGGCGTGCTCCTCGCCTGCGGTGTCTACGCCGGTGGCACCGCGCTCGTGCTCCGACCGGGCAACCCCGCCTACACCGGGGCGCTGTTCATCGCGGTCGCCGTGTGGTTCGGCTACAGCCTCAGCGCGGGGATCGCCGGCGCCGTCGCCTCGGAGGACGTGGCGGTGGGGCTCTCTCTCATGGCCCGCCTGCTGATCGGCTGGCAGGGCGGTGTGGTGGGCGTCGCGGCGGCAGTCGCCGCCTGGTGCGCGATCGCGCTCGTACGCACCCGCGCGGGGCGGCCCCGATGGCCCTGGGAGGGCCAGGGCGACGCCTGATCGCGGACGCGACCGACCGGATCCGCGGATTTCCCGCGGAAAGACGCGGCCGGCGGCTACCTTTAGAGCGTGGAGCGCTCGCTCGAGACGCAGGTGAGCCAGGCCGTCGACGCCTGGCTGCGTTGGCTGCCCCGCTGGGAGCCGGCGACGCACCGCGGACGTCTCGCGGTGTGCCGCCGCTGCCTGGGCTCGCCGATCCTCTCGGCCGCGGGCCTCGGCGGCGACGTGCCGCACGCGGTTCAGCACGGCCTGTCCACCCGTCTGAAGACGGTCGTCGACCATGCGGTCGCCGAGTACACGGCGCGAAATCTTCCCCTGCTCCAGTCGGAGCTCGACCAGCAGGCGACGCGCAACAGAGCCCGCAGCTACCGCCCCACGGAGGACCTCGAACCCGAGTACGACGGTCTTCCGCTGGATCCGGACCCCATCCCGGGGGCGCCCTTCCTCTTCACCCTCGCGGGTATGGCCGCGGACGCGGATGTGGGCATACCCGCGCTTCCGCCTCTGTCCGACGAGGCGAAGGCGGCGCTGCGTCACGAGGTTGCGCTGGCCGACGACTACGCGAACCTGATCGGACGCGAAGTATGCCAGGTGCTGCTGCACCACCGCATCCGTATCCAAGCAGCGGTCGCGAAGTATGTAGAACCGCAGATCACCGCCATGCTGGAAGAGTTGACGCGTTCGCTCGACGTTCCTTTCGACCCCCGAGACCTCGACGGTCCCACTCCCTGAGGCAGTTCATCCATGCTCAACGCACTCGTCGCCGCTTACTCCTCGCCGTTGGTCCCCGACGCAGGAACCGTCGTGCTCCTGGTCCTCGTGTCGCTCGTGCCGTCACTCCTGGTCTACGTCTGGGGTGCGCTCGCGCTGTCACGGGTGTACGCGAAGCTCGGCATCGAGGGCTGGAAGGCCTGGATCCCGGTCTACAACGTCGCCGTCCTGTTCATCATCGGCGGCCTGAGCCCCTGGCTCCTGCTCCTCTACCTCATCCCGTTCTTCGGGCAGATCTTCGTCTATGTCGCCTTCATCACCGCCGCGCACCGCGTGAACGTCATGTTCGGGCAGGGCGTGGGGATGACGGTGCTGGCGGCCCTGCTGTTCCCGGTCTGGGCGAGCGTTCTGGGCTTCGGCTCCGCCAGACCGCTCGAGCAGGGCGCTCCGCGACAGGCGGCGGCGGGCGGAGTAGAGGACCTTCTCGGTTTCGCGCCGCAGTACGCCCCGGCCGCCGAGGAGTTCGGTGCCCGCCGTGACGTCCCGGCGCCGTCGGCGTGGATCCCCCCGGCACCTCCGGCACCCGGCGCCCCGGCCGCGGCACCCGCCACCGCCGCGATGCCGATCGCCGGAGCGTGGGGCGAGCCGCCTCTGCCGCCCGCGCCCGTGGCGCCTGCCGTCGATCCCTACGCGCCGGCGGACCCGTACGCCGCAGCTCCGGCAGACCCGTACGCCGCCCCGGCGCCCGCCGTCGATCCGTACGCCGCGCCCGCCGTCGATCCGTACGCCCAGCCGGCTCCGGCGACCCCTGCTCACGACGCGTACCCGGCGCCCGCCGCCGACCCGTACGCGCCGCCCGTCGCCGATGCGCCCTCGGCCCCGATCGACGACCCCTATGTCGCCCCTGCCTCGCCCGAGCCCGCCCCCGTGATGTCGTGGTGGCAGCCGGCCATCGTCGAGGAGGAGGCCGCGCCCGCGGCCGCTGCGCCCGCGTGGGTGGAGCCGGAGACGCCCGCGGCGCCCGCCGTCGCAGAACCCGCGCCGTCCGATTCCTTCGTGCCGCCCGCGGCGCCTCCCGTGCTGCGGGAGTCCTTCGTCGCGGAGCCCGACGCCTTCCCCGAGGCCTCGGGCGAGGTGTCGGCCGTGGCCGGAGCGCCGATCGCGGGGATGCCGCGGCCCGCTGCCGCATCCGTCGCCGCCTCGCGGCCCGGTGTCGGCGACATCGTCGAAGACACCGTCATCGCATCGCGCCGCCGGCCCAAGTGGGCGCTGCTGCTGCCCGACGGATCGCCCATGGAGCTCACCGGCGATGCGGTCGTGCTCGGACGCCGGCCCGTTCCCGTGCACGCCGCGCCCGGGGCGCAGCTGGTGACCGTCGTCGACGACACCCGCACGGTCTCCAAGACCCATGCGCTGCTGCGTCGTCGTGCGGATGCATGGATGGTGAGCGATCTGGACTCCACGAACGGCGTCGTCGTGTTCGCCGCGCAGGAGGAGGTCGACGTGGCACCGGGGACCGAGCACGAGGTGACGGAGCGTTTCCTCCTGGGTGATGCGGAGTTGCGCATCGTGCGTGCAGACGCATGATCGCGGTCGTTTGACCGCATCCCGATTCGGCGCGTATCATTGAGCGGGTGTGCGCTCTCGCGCGCCCTGCGTCGTGCCCGGCACGAACAGGGTGAACAGGAGCACACCATCTCAGGGAACGGCCTGCGAACAGGCCACCCCCACGGCATATCCACCAACGAAACGGGCGTCAGTCATTCTGTCGCCCCGGTGGGTCCGCGTGAGCCCTCTCCGACACGAATCGAAAGAATCCGTCGGAGCGGGGGAGACCACGACGCTGTCACCGTGCAGCACTGACAAGGAGAGAACGTGCCAACTATTCAGCAGTTGGTTCGCAAGGGGCGCACGCCGAAGGTCACCAAGACCAAGGCTCCCGCGCTGAAGTCGAACCCGCAGCAGGCCGGTGTCTGCACCCGTGTGTACACCACCACCCCGAAGAAGCCGAACTCGGCGATGCGCAAGGTCGCTCGTGTGAAGCTCCGCAACGGGACCGAGGTCACCGCCTACATCCCCGGCGAGGGCCACAACCTGCAGGAGCACTCGCTCGTGCTGGTGCGCGGCGGTCGTGTGAAGGACCTCCCCGGTGTGCGTTACAAGATCGTTCGTGGCGCCCTGGACACCCAGGCCGTCAAGAACCGCAAGCAGGCCCGTAGCCGCTACGGCGCGAAGAAGGGTTGAGTTAGATGCCTCGTAAGGGTCCCGCCCCGAAGCGTCCGGTCGTCAACGACCCGGTCTACGGCGCACCGATCGTCAGCCAGCTCGTCAACAAGATCCTCGTCGACGGCAAGAAGTCGCTCGCCGAGTCGATCGTCTACACGGCCCTCCGCGGCGTCGAGGCCAAGAACGGCCAGGACGCGGTGGCGACGCTGAAGAAGGCGCTCGACAACGTCCGTCCCACCCTCGAGGTCAAGAGCCGCCGCGTCGGTGGCTCGACCTACCAGGTGCCGGTCGAGGTCAAGCCGCACCGCGCCAACACCCTGGCGCTGCGCTGGCTCGTCAGCTACGCGAAGGGTCGTCGTGAGAAGACGATGACCGAGCGTCTGCAGAACGAGATCCTCGACGCCTCGAACGGCCTCGGTGCCGCGGTCAAGCGCCGCGAAGACACCCACAAGATGGCCGAGTCGAACCGCGCCTTCGCGCACTACCGCTGGTAATCAGCAGCTCGGCGCCGGCCGGGGCCACCGCCCCGGCCGGCGCACCCGACAACACGTAAGGACATCCCGTGGCACAAGAAGTGCTCACCGACCTCAACAAGGTCCGCAACATCGGCATCATGGCGCACATCGATGCCGGCAAGACGACGACGACCGAGCGCATCCTCTTCTACACGGGCGTCAACCACAAGATCGGTGAGACGCACGACGGCGCTGCGACCACCGACTGGATGGAGCAGGAGCAGGAGCGTGGCATCACGATCACCTCCGCTGCTGTGACCTGCTTCTGGAACAAGAACCAGATCAACATCATCGACACCCCCGGCCACGTGGACTTCACGGTCGAGGTCGAGCGCTCGCTGCGCGTGCTCGACGGTGCCGTTGCCGTCTTCGACGGCAAGGAGGGCGTCGAGCCCCAGTCCGAGACGGTGTGGCGTCAGGCCGACAAGTACGACGTGCCGCGCATCTGCTTCGTCAACAAGATGGACAAGCTGGGCGCCGACTTCTACTTCACCGTCGACACGATCGTGAACCGCCTGAAGGCCAAGCCGCTCGTGCTGCAGCTGCCCATCGGCGCCGAGAACGACTTCGTCGGTGTCATCGACCTCGTCGAGATGCGCGCTCTGGTGTGGCCCGGCGATGCCAAGGGTGACGTCACGATGGGCGCGAAGTACGAGATCCAGGAGATCCCGGCCGACCTCGCCGACCGTGCTGCCGAGTACCGCGAGAAGCTGCTCGAGACGGTCGCCGAGAGCGACGAGTCGCTGCTCGAGAAGTACTTCGGCGGCGAGGAGCTCTCGCTGGCCGAGATCAAGGGCGCGATCCGCAAGCTCACGATCAACTCCGAGGTCTACCCGGTCCTGTGTGGCTCGGCGTTCAAGAACCGCGGCGTGCAGCCGATGCTGGACGCGGTCGTCGACTACCTCCCCTCGCCCCTGGACGTGCCCGCCATCGAGGCTCACGACCCCAAGGACGAAGAGATCGTCATCGAGCGTCACGCCGACCGCGACGAGCCGTTCGCAGCCCTCGCGTTCAAGATCGTCACGCACCCCTTCTTCGGTCGCCTGACCTACATCCGCGTGTACTCGGGTCACCTCGACTCCGGTGCCCAGGTCGTGAACGCGACCAAGGGTAAGAAGGAGCGCATCGGAAAGATCTTCCAGATGCACGCCAACAAGGAGATGCCGGTCGACTCGGTGACCGCCGGTCACATCTACGCCGTCATCGGTCTGAAGGACACCACCACCGGTGACACCCTCTCCGACAGCACCAACCAGGTCGTCCTCGAGTCGATGACGTTCCCGGAGCCGGTCATCGAGGTCGCGATCGAGCCCAAGACCAAGGCCGACCAGGAGAAGCTGGGTCTTGCGATCCAGAAGCTCGCTGAAGAGGACCCGACGTTCCGCGTCGAGCAGAACGCCGAGACCGGTCAGACGGTCATCAAGGGCATGGGCGAGCTCCACCTCGACATCCTCGTCGACCGCATGAAGCGCGAGTTCAAGGTCGAGGCCAACGTCGGAAAGCCCCAGGTCGCGTACCGCGAGACGATCCGCAAGACCGTCGAGCGTCACGACTACACGCACAAGAAGCAGACCGGTGGTTCGGGTCAGTTCGCCAAGATCCAGTTCGCGCTGGAGCCCCTCGAGGTCACGGCGGACAAGACGTACGAGTTCGAGAACAAGGTCACGGGTGGCCGCATCCCGCGCGAGTACATCAGCCCCACCGATCAGGGCTTCCAGGACGCTATGAACGTCGGCGTGCTCGCCGGCTTCCCCATGGTGGGCGTGAAGGCGATCCTGCTCGACGGTGCCTCGCACGACGTCGACTCCTCGGAGATGGCGTTCAAGATCGCGGGCTCCATGGGCTTCAAGGAGGCCGTCCGCAAGGCGAACCCCGTCATCCTCGAGCCGATCATGGCCGTCGAGGTGCGTACTCCCGAGGAGTACATGGGCGACGTCATCGGTGACCTGAACTCCCGTCGCGGCCAGATCCAGTCGATGGAGGATGCGGCCGGCGTCAAGGTCGTCCGTGCCAACGTCCCGCTGTCCGAGATGTTCGGTTACATCGGTGACCTGCGTTCGAAGACCTCCGGTCGCGCTGTCTACTCCATGGAGTTCGACAGCTACGCCGAGGTCCCGCGTAACGTCATGGACGAGATCGTTCAGAAGACGAAGGGCGAGTAATCTCCTCGGAGGTCTCGTCTGCGGACGGGGCGGTTTCGTCCCGTCCGCACTTCTGGCTCACAACTTCACACGACCCCTCTCTATTACACTGAGAACAATCCCCGTAGCGAGCCGGTCGCAACCCAGCGACCGGAGTCTCTACACGACGTCCTGAGGAGGACCCAGTGGCTAAGGCCAAGTTCGAGCGGACCAAGCCGCACGTGAACATCGGAACGATCGGTCACGTCGACCACGGCAAGACCACGCTCACCGCCGCGATCTCGAAGGTGCTCGCCGACAAGTTCCCGTCGGCCACCAACGTGCAGCGCGACTTCGCGTCGATCGACTCCGCTCCCGAGGAGCGCCAGCGCGGCATCACGATCAACATCTCGCACGTCGAGTACGAGACGCCCAAGCGTCACTACGCTCACGTCGACGCTCCCGGTCACGCTGACTACATCAAGAACATGATCACCGGTGCCGCTCAGATGGACGGCGCGATCCTCGTGGTCGCCGCCACCGACGGCCCGATGGCTCAGACCCGCGAGCACGTGCTGCTGGCCAAGCAGGTCGGCGTGCCGTACCTGCTCGTCGCCCTGAACAAGAGCGACATGGTCGACGACGAGGAGATCCTGGAGCTCGTCGAGCTCGAGGTTCGCGAGCTGCTGTCGTCGCAGGACTTCGATGGCGACAACGCCCCCGTCGTCCGCGTCTCGGGCCTGAAGGCTCTCGAGGGTGACGAGAAGTGGGTCAACTCGATCGTCGAGCTCATGGAGGCCGTCGACGAGTCCATCCCGGACCCGGTGCGCGACAAGGACAAGCCGTTCCTGATGCCCATCGAGGACGTCTTCACGATCACCGGTCGTGGCACCGTCGTCACGGGCCGCGCCGAGCGTGGCACCCTGGCGATCAACTCCGAGGTCGAGATCGTCGGTATCCGTCCGACGCAGAAGACGATCGTCACCGGTATCGAGATGTTCCACAAGCAGCTCGACGAGGCGTGGGCCGGCGAGAACTGTGGTCTGCTCCTTCGTGGCACCAAGCGTGACGACGTCGAGCGCGGCCAGGTTGTCGTCAAGCCCGGTTCGGTCACCCCGCACACCAACTTCGAGGGCACGGCGTACATCCTGTCCAAGGAGGAGGGCGGCCGTCACAACCCGTTCTTCACGAACTACCGTCCGCAGTTCTACTTCCGTACCACGGACGTGACCGGCGTCATCACGCTGCCCGAGGGCACCGAGATGGTCATGCCCGGTGACACCACGGAGATGTCGGTCGAGCTCATCCAGCCGATCGCCATGGAAGAGGGCCTCGGCTTCGCGATCCGTGAGGGTGGCCGCACCGTCGGCGCCGGCACGGTGACCAAGATCCTCAAGTAAGTCCTTCGGACTTCGCCGACAGGGGTCGGGCCTTCGGGCCCGGCCCCTGTCGGCATTCGTGGAGTACGCCATCCGATACGCTCGTCTGGTGGCATCCCGATACCCCGTCTCGAAGCTCGCGCGCGCATTCGGGATCATCGCCATCGTGGACGCTCTGATCGCGGTGGCCGTGCCGTTGGGCATCGCCTTCGCCATGTACCGAGGCCTCACCTCCGAGGTCCTCAGCACCCCGCTCATCGGTCTCGTGGGCGCCGCGATCGCGCTCATCGGCTTGATCCTCTGCGTGCTCGGAGCGATCGCCGGACGGGGACAGCAGTCGGCGACGGTGATCATCGGCGCCTTGATGAACGCGGGAGTCCTCCTGGGGCTGCTGCTCGCGGTCTTCCTCCCGATGCTCACGGGGGCGTAGGACGCCTCACAGCCCGGGTGCCCTAGTATTGCCGTCAACGCATGCCACGGGGGACGGCGGGGAATGAGCATGTCGATGTCTGCGCACGAGACCGAGAGCCTGCTGGAGCAGTGGAGCACAAGCGAATCGCCCGCGCGTAAGCCCGCTCCCAGCCGGCTGAGAATCGGCATCGCGCTGGCGGGGCTGCTCGCCTACGTCGGCGTCGTGCTCGCCGCCACTCTGTCGCCGACGCCCTTGGACGCCGGCTACGACGTCGCCATCGAACGTTTCCTCGGGGTGCTGCATCGCAACGGCATCCCGGAGTGGTTCGGATACAGCAAGCTGGAGTTCACCGCGAACATCGCGATGTTCGTCCCGCTCGGGTTCCTGCTCGCGCTCGCTCTGCCCCGCAAGGCGGTGTGGGCAGCCATCCTCATGATCCCGGCGTTCTCCGGGGCGATCGAACTCTTCCAGGCGACCTTCCTCGCCGCGCGCTTCGCCTCGGTGCTCGATGTCGTCGCGAACACGACGGGGGGCTACCTGGGGGCGATCTTCGCGATCGCGCTTCGCGCGGTCGTCGACGCCCGCGACAGCAAGCTCATCGCCCGAGCCCTGTGGGAGCGCGGGATGCGCTGAGGCGCGCACAGCGGGTCGGGTAGGAGTCTCAGGCGGAGTCGGTACGGGAAAGCGTCCGGACTGCCCGCGCAGGGACGCCTGCATAGAGCGTGTGCGGCTCGCAGTCGCGGGTCACGAGGGCGCCGGCAGCAATCACCGCACCGTCGCCCACGGTGACGCCGGGCAGGAGGGTTGCCCGTGCGCCGATCCATACGCCCGCGCCGATGGACACGCTCATGTGTTTCTCTGCGCCAGCCCGCCGCGTCTGGTCGTCCATGAGATGAGTGGTCGTCAGGATCGAGACCTGGGGACCGAGGTCGCATCGCGGGCCGATGCGTACCCATGCGGTGTTGTCGATGCGGCAGCCGTAGTTGATGAACGACTCTCTGCCGATCTCCAGGCGACGGGTGCCGAGCCATAGGCCCGCGCAGACCGCTGACTTCTCGGCACGGACGCCGACAAGTCGAAGCAGGCGCCACCTGACGAACCGGGGGACGATCCCAGAGGCGAGCAGCCCGTTGACGAGAACGTCGCGTACCCAGACGGCCCCTTGCTCCCGCACCTTGTTCACGATCGTGCCTCGGAAGTCGTCAACGGTGTGCGCTCCAGCCGATCGCGCACGCGCTTTCCGACCCACACGGAGAAACGGTGGGCGGGACGCTCGACGGCCCAGTAGAACAGTACGCCGGCGATGAGAGAAGCGACGAAACCCGAGACGATGCAGGCCCATAGCGGCAGACTCGCCGAACTTGCAGCGACGACGGCGAACAACACCGGCATGTGAACGAGGTAGAGGCTGAAGGAGATCGTTCCCAGGAACTGCGAGACACGGGTGTTCCCGAAAGATGCTGCACCGTGCCAGGAGAGGTAGAGCCAGACGAGGACAGTGGCACCGAGAGCGACCAGCGCTTCGTGGGCGTACACCCCCGTGGGGTGGATCCACTGAGCATTGAGGAGAACAAGTGCGAACACCAGCAACGGTACGCCCGCCCAGGATGAGACTCGCCATTGGGCAATGCGCTTGCTCTCGATCGCCATCACCGTGCCGATGGCGAACACCGGAAGGTAGATCAGCGGTTCACTGTTTAGTAGGCTCCCGCACGCCGTCAGTACGAGGCACAGCAGGATCTTGAGCGTCCAGGCCCGGCGCGCGACCAGCCCGAACGCGAGGTACAGGGGCAGAGCAAGAGAGAAGACGACCTCCCAACGCAGCGACCAGAGTGCCGGGTTGAGGGTGGTGCCACCGAACGCGAGGGTCATGGAGGCCGCAGCCGACTGTGGGGTGACGGGGCCGGCGTAGAGGGCGACCCACTGCCCGATGTCCGCGAGGGGAGCGCGTGAGATCAGCAGCCCAAGGACGACTGCGAGCAAGACGGAGCCCCATACCGGCAGGTAGAGGCGCAGCAGCCGCCGCGCGAAGTACGCCCCCCAGTCGACGCGCGAGCGGCGTTTGATGAACGGCAGTACGAGCACATATCCGGAAAGAACGAAGAAGACGGACACTGCCGCCGTTCCGTTCCACGCCACGTGGAGCGGTGAATAGACGGCCCAGGTCTCGGCAGGCCCCAGCGGTGCGAACCTGTTGAGGAAGATCTGCCCCAGCGATGGGAAAACAGCGACGCTGTGGCACAGGAGTACAACGAGAGCCGCGATGCCGCGCAGGCCGTCGAGCTGCGTCAGCCTCGTCGGCGCGGCGTCGCTCACCTCTTCTCCTTGGTGTCGCGGCCAATGAGAGCGCCACCGCGGACGCTGACATCGAGTTCGTCGAGCGTCTCCAACGCGTGGGCGAGCTGGGTCTTGAGCGTGCTCCCACGTCTCGTGAGGAGAAGTGCAGCATCATGTCCCGCAGCGCCGAGCGCGGCAGTCGTCGCGACTCGCACGCCCTGCGCGTCTGCTCCGCTGCTCACAGCCGGCGAACAGACAGCGATCGAGACACGCGTCGAACCCGGAGCGCTCGCACGCCGCTGCTCGACATTACGAGCGATGTTCTCCGAGTCGATCGACCCGCCTAGGTCGACAAGCGCCACAGACCTGACGCCGGCCGCGGCGAGGACGTCTAGCCGATCGATCAGCGCGTCAACGAGAGCACCCTCGACGGCGGTTCTGCCGCGCGCACGTGTCACATCCATGACGGGCCTCACGCCAGCGAGCTGGAGGTCGACGTCCCACAGCACGACGCGACGGCGGTATTCGCCCACGACCACGATGAGAGCGCCGAGGGCGAGACCGGAAGCGGTTGCGATCGTAAGGTAGGACTGCGCATCGGGGGAGCGTGGTTCGGACGGCAGCGCGGCGCTCTGGGCGAGTTCGAGGTCTGTATCCAGGGCCGGGCTGTCCGCGTCAGCAACGCGTCGCAGTACGGCGTCAGCTACCGCATCCGCCGCATTCGCCGCGCCCTCGGCGGACCCTCCGGTCGCGCTGACGCGGACGAGGAATGTGCCGTAGACGTTGAACGCGGTGATCCGGTTCTTCAGGTCTGCGCCTGAACCTTCTCTCGCCAATTGCGCAGACGCAGCGTCGAGGACCGGCGAAGAAGTGGCGAGCTCAGCGACGGTGGGGATTCGGCTGGCGTCGCCCACGAGAATGTCTGCTGATGCCGCGTAGACGCGAGGCGTCGATGCCGCCAGGCCGAGACCGCATGCTGCACCGAGAAGAGCTGCGCCGAGGAGCAGGCCCCACATGCGCCGCAGTGCGAGCAGATAGAGTCTGGCGTCCACATTCCCCCATCTCGACGGCCGACGACGGCTCCGTCGAGGAGAAGATCGGCGCTGCCAGCATCCCTCGGCGTGCACCGCCGCATCGAGCTTACCGTCGGCCGGCTTCTGGAACGAGTCGCCCTTGGTAGTCTCGCCAGGTGACCGCGCTCGGATTCGTCTTCCTTGCGCTCTACGTCGTCTCGTTGCGCTGGGGGCGTGTCGGTATCGCGTCCGTCATGGCGCTCAGCATCGGATTCGCGGATTCGGCGATGGTGAACGTGGGACCGGTCTCCTTCTCGCCGTACTACTTCGGTGCACTGCTGATCGTCCTCTTCACGCTCGTTCTGGCCGTGATGGGGCGAAGGCCCCTCGCTCAGTCGCGCACGGTCCTCATCCTGTGGGTGTGGGCCGGGGTTGTGACGATCCTGGGGCCGATCCTGTTCGCGGGCATCCCCGTCATCTCGTCGGCGATCGGCCTGGACCAGCAGGTCGACAACCCAAGCTCGTTGGGTTTCTCCATCTCGAATGTCGCTCAGTTGGGCTATCTCACCATCAACCTTGTGGTGCTGCTCGCTGCGATGCGATCGCGCCTCGTGCGGTCCGCGGCGGTCTCTGCGGGGCTCGGCTTGGGCGTCGCGGTAGCACTCAGCGAGCCCCTTTCAAGGATCGTGAGGCTGTCATGGCCCGCGGATTTCTTCCACAATTCGGAACGCGGTTTCTATACAACAGAGGTCGCACGCACGAGCGCTCAGTTCTCCGAACCTTCCCACCTCGGGGCGTTTGCGGCTGTGGCGAGCGTCTACTTCGCCGTGATGATCGTTACCGCGGATGCCCGGCGGAGTCGAGTGGCTGCGGTAGTCGGGACCGTGGCAAGCGGTGCGGCCTTAGCCGCATCCGGCGCCGCGACGGGATACGCGGGCGCGGCGATCGTGGCGGGTGGTCTAGCGCTCTGGGGTGTGTGGAGACTCCTTCGTAGACGGTTTGCGGTGAAGATCCCCATGCCGTGGCTGGTTGCCTTCTCGGTACTCACGCCGTTTGTTCTCTTGGTCGGCCCTATCCTCGCGGCGAAAGAGATCTTGGAGCTGAACGCAGTGAAGGAGGCGACCGGGTCGAGTGACAATCGAGCCTTCGTCGACGTGCACGGGCTGGCGGTGCTCTTCGATACGTATGGGATCGGCGCTGGGCTCGGCGCCAACCGTACGTCCTCGCTCCTGCCTCTTCTGTTGAGCACGATCGGGATACTCGGCACTGTGCTCGTGATCGTGTTGTTCGTCCGAGTCCTCCGCAACGGATGGTCTCTGCCCGGTCGCAGGCCCGCGGCCTTTGCACTCCTGACATACCTCGCGGCCGCCGTCGTGTCCTTCGCGGATTTCACGAACCCGATGCTCTGGGCCCTGCTGACCCTTCTGGCCGGGGCCGCACGTGTTCCGGGTGGATCCCGACTGAGCAATGAGTCGAAAGAGGTCCGAGCCGAGCCGTCGTCAGCGGAACTGGGGACCAGTTCATCCAGCAGCTGACGACGTGCTTCCGATGACTCGGGCGGGTACACCTGCCGCAATGGAATTCGGCGGTACATCTCGACTGACGACGGAGTTCGCCCCGATGAACGAGTTCTCGCCAATCGTCACGTTGGGCAGCACAACGACGTTCGCTCCGAGGAAGACGCGCCGTTCGATACGGACCGATGAGCGTTCGTCGGAGATCTGACCGACGCGGCTCCCTTCGCTCTCGTCGCCGTATGGGTGAGTCGTGTCGATGATCGTGCAGCGCGGGCCGAGGCTGACATCGTCTCCGATCTCTACCCTGTCGCACACGACGATGTGTGCATCCTGTTCGATCGTCACGCGGTTCCCGAGGGTCAGGCGGCCTCCGGGCAGGCCAGGGCGGTTGATGATCTGCAACCGAGCGCCATCACGAATGAAGCAGCTCTGACCAGCCGAGATCGAGCGAGGGCTCGTGATCACGAGCGGGCGGCGGATCCAGGACCGCGGACCGAAGCGACCGAACCGGCGCGCGTAGTACAGGCGCGAGACGATCTTCCAGTAGGTATCCGAGAGCTGGGGCATCTACACCTCGTTCATCGAGACGAGCCGCGACGGGCTCGGATCATCTGGAATACGCGCGACCACTCGGCGCGGGGCATCACTATTGCGGCCTGCCACGATACTCCGACAGCGATCGCCGCGAGTGTCCACACCAGGCCGATACCGACCGGCGCTGATGACGTCACCAGCGATCCGGCAACCAGGGCCAGGGCCAGAATCAGGCCGACGAGGGGTACGTAGAGCGCCCAGCGCCCCGCATCCACTCCTCGAAGGCCCGGGATGGATACGCGGGGGATCGCTTGATGACAGGTCACAGCTACCCCGACGGTGGAGCCGAGAACGGCTCCCAACGCCACCCCGAGCCCACCCCACCACTGCACGAGCAAGAGCGACGCGGCGATCGTCGTTGCGGCTTCCAGGATGGGTGACAGGATGAGCTTGCCATGCTGTGCGGTGGCGATGAAGCCCATGCTCAGCGGCGACGCGGCGAGATGAACTGTGGCTGCGCAGATGAGCGCGAGCGTGATGCCCCAGGTTTCTAGGTCGGCGAAGCGATCGGCGCCGGCGGCGATGAACAGGTACAGCGGTGTCGCGGCTACTGCGCAGATCGCGATTGAGAAGAGCAGCGCGGAGTGCGCCCGTGTCGCTCGCAGGATCTTGTCGCCGATGCTCATCGAGTCTGAGACGTGTGAGCGGCTGAGTTCGGGCAACAGAGGCGCACCGACCGCCGCGCTGAGGCCGTACATCGCGGTGTACACGACCTGTCCGATCGAATACGCGACCAGGTCTTGATAAGCGAATCTCGCGACGATCACGATTCCGAGGCTTGTTGTGGGAAGCAGCGCCGCCGTCCACAGCACGATCGGGCCGGAGAAGCGGATGAGCCGACGAACGGTGTGCTGCCTGTCGGCCTCGCGCGGCGCGGACCGAGTCTCCCAGAGAGCGCGGGTGGTCAACATGGCCGCCGCGGCAACGCAAGGAATCGTGTAGGCCACCGCGGTGATCACAAGGTCCTGGGTCAGCAGCGCGACCGTCCCTGCGAAGAGCAGCGAAAGGATGCGAGCTGGCGCGACGATCAACGTCGGCACGACATTCCGCTGGAGGCCCGCGAAGTACGCCGCAGCCGCGTTGCTCAGGAGATTCGCGCTCTGCCCGACCCCCACGATCACGAGCGCGATCCCGGCGGGGGCGACGAGCGCGCTGTTCATGTCCGGGCTCAGCGTCGGCAGCGCCCACGCGAGAATGGCCGAAGCGACGGTGAACAACGCGATGACCAGCAGAGTGATCTTCAATCCAGCGACCGTCGCCTCGCGGACGCGTCCGGGGCGGTGCTCCTCATTGCTCCGGGCAACGAGAGTCTGAACGCTGGCGGGCATTCCGACATCGAAGAACATGACATACCCGGCGATGCTGAAAATCAACGCCCATGCCGCGTACGACACGTCGGAGAGGACTGCCAGCAGCACGAGCGGCAGAATGACCCCGACCGCACTGGAGGCCACTGCCCGGATGAGATTCGCCGCGCCGTTTCTCGCGAGAAGCGCGCGTCGCTGGCTCATCGGTTGTCTCGCGTCGCGCGACCCGGGATTCGCCGGTCGACGGGGACTGAGAGATCACCTGTGTCAAGGCGGAACGCCGCCCGCATCGCGGCCAACCGAAGCCGCGTCTGGCGCCACGGGTCCCGGCGGAGGATGAATCGTCCGCCCACCCACACGAGCATGTAGAGAAGGGCCAGCGGTATCCTCGGGCGCGGAAGATGCTTGCGCGCCACGAGCACCCAGTTCCGGGTGAGCCACCACACCGAGAAGTCTGAGCTCACCCCGCCCGTCGACCCGCCGTCCTTGTGGACCATCCGCGCGCGCGAGGTGATCGATGTCATGAAGCCGGCATTCGTGCAGCGTATGGAGAAGTCGACGTCGTCCGAGTACACGAAGAATGATTCGTCCATCAGGCCGACGGTCTCGAAGACGTCGCGGCGTACGAGCAGAGCGCACGTGGGGGCATAGGCGGTGCGCTCGCTCGCCGTGGCGATCACGCGTTCGATTGCCGGGTGTCGGTACATGCCGTCATGGACGACTCGGAAGCCCTGCCAAGGATGGATGCTGCCTCCGCCGTACCAGAGTGAGCTCGCATCGTCGTCGGTCGAGATGACGGGGGACAGCAGCGGCAGCTCTTCACTCTCCGCGACATCCAGGAGATCACGCAGGAAGCGTGCGTCGAACTCGGTGTCGTTGTTGAGCAGCAGGATCCAGTCATGCCCGTCTGCGAGGGCCGCCCGTATCCCGGCGTTGTTGCCGGCCGCCACGCCGACGTTGTCACTGTTGCGGACGACGGTGACAGGACCACTCGCAAGACCGGTTGCTTCCACGATCAGGGCTCCGTCGTCGGGCGAGGCATTGTCGACGAAGTACAGGTGCGGTTCGACTCCGCGCTGGGCGCCGAGACTGCGCATGAAGCCAGGAAGATGACGAGCACTGTTGTAGCCCACGGTCACGACACCGACACGGTGGACAGGCGACATAGAGATCCGACTTTCTTCTTCACCGCACACGATCGCAGGTGACCCCCGTCATTCCTACCATTCGGCGGCTGAGGGCGAGCGCCGAGCGCTCCGGAGGGCGGATACCGTTGGAAGCTGGGAGGCGATGCGGTGAGGATTCTGCACGTTGTGGAGTGTTGGGGCGCAGGCGTGAGGCGCGCGGTCGATGCCCTTGTCGTCGCAGCCGACGGTGATGAGCACCACCTGCTCTGGGAGGGTGAGGAGACTCCGGACGAGTCGATGTTCGCGTCGGTACAGCGACTGCCGAGAGGAACGCTCGCGCGCATATCCGCGGTGGGTGAGCGGACGGTGGCCTTGCGTGCGGACGTGATCCACGCGCACTCCAGCTGGGCCGGACTGTACGCCCGAGCTCGGAAGCTTCCCGCACCGGTGGTCTACGAACCGCACTGCTACAAGTTCGATGACCCACAACTGGCGCTGCCGGTGAGGTCGGTGCTGCGTGGCGCCGAGCGGATTCTGGCCGTGAGGACATCGGCCGTGTTCGTGCTCTCGGATCACGAAGAACAGTTGGCTGAGGGCTTGTCGCCGCGGGTCCCCCGTTATCGCGTGTCGAACAGCCCGACAGTGCCGATCACGACGCCGCAGACTTCCGCGCCCACCCGGGTCGTGATGATCGGCCGAGTCTCGGGGCAGAAGGACCCCGGCTTCTTCGGTCGGGTCGCCCGACAGGTCTCGGCTATTCACCCTGGGCTGCCATTCGTCTGGGTCGGTGACGGAGATGCGGAAGGCGTCGACACGCTTCGAGCGGCGGGCGTGACAGTGACCGGATGGCTCGATGCCGGCGCGATTCGCGCTCTACTGGACGGAGCGCTCTACCTGCACACGGCGCGGTACGAGGGTTTCCCGATCTCCCTTCTGGACGCCGCGGCCTCGGGGTGTGCCATCCTGGCGCGCGACATCGCAGCCTTCCGCGGCTCACCCGTCGAGACGGTGACGGATGAGAGCGACGCCGCAGCCCGCGTCATGACATTGCTTTCGGATGCGAGCGCCTTCAGTGCCAATGTCGCGCGCTCGCGAGCAGTGCTCTCGGGCACCTCACCCGCGGAGCGAAAGTCAGAACTGGCCGCCGCCTACACCGAAATCGTGCGGCGCAATGTTGGCGAACGTCAGCGCTCGACCGAGGAGTAGATCCCGAGGTGGCGTTCCACCACGGCATCCCACCCGTATCTTGCGGCGCGACGGGCGACCGGCTCTCCGCGCAGCTGCTTCCTGAGCCCCTCATCGCTCAGAAGCCGATGCAGACCGTCTGCGAGTGAGGCGACGTCCGCGCCGCGGGTGACGAGCTCCGGGGAGAGTCCCGAGACGACCTCCGGGTTGGCTCCCACCGGCGTCACCAACGGCACGGCGCCGCAGAGCATCGCTTCGGCCGTGGACAGCCCGAATCCTTCGAGCTCCTGTGTAGGCGTGACGGCGATATCCGCTGCCTGGTACCACGAGACGAGCTCTTGCTCCTCGACGTAGCCGAGAAGCAGGACCCGGTCACCCAGGCCGCTGCGAGTGACGAGGTCTTCGACCTGAGCGCGTCGTGAACCGGTTCCCGCCAGGACGAGGGAGGCAGTGGGGTGCTGCGCGGCAATTCGGGCGAATGCCTCGACGAGTTGCTCGACCCCGGTGCGTGGGACGAATCTCCTCGCGGCGAACACGATCGGGCCGTCGTGAACGAGAGCCCGGGGCGCCGCTGCGCCGGGTTTGAGTTGGAAGCGGCGCTGGTCGACGCCTCCGGGGATGAGGGTGGAACGCGCGGCGGCGGCCGCATCGAGTTGTGCGACCTCGTCCCGGATGAACTCGCTCAGAGTCACCAGACGTTCGGCGCGGCGCGCGATCGCTCGTTCGAGGCGACGCAGTCCGCCCTCGGCCAGCTTGACGGCGGGCCCTGGGAGTGCGTAGGTGCCCTGCCGTTCTGCCGCGATCTCTTTGTAGACAGGGGCGTGAAAGGTGTAGACGAATCTCTTCCGTCGCAGCAGCGGGAGCATCGGGACGGCGAAGTGGCCGTGGACGACAGCCCGCGAACCGGACGGCATGCCCTGGAGAGCGCGTCTCACGCCTGACGAGATGGCTCGTGGGTACTTCACGGCGAACAACGGGTCGGACTTACGCGGGGGCCGATAACGGAGCACACGGACTCCGTCGGCTCCCAACTCGTCGGCGGGTGCGTCGTCATCGACTGTCTTGGAGACGACTGTCACCGGGACGTCACGTTCCACCAGCTGCGCGGAAAGCTCTCTGACGTATCGTTCGAGCCCTCCGAGCTTGTCCGGCGCGATCACGTTGGTCAGCATGATGACGCTCATTGGCACTCCCCGATTCCTGCCCCAGTAACCCACCCACTCTACGTAAGTCGGCGCGACTGACGTGGCGAACGGTCCCGTCGCGCTGCGGGCTTAGGGCGTGCGTGCAGGATAGGGAGACGGCGCCTGGATATCATCATGCGATGGGGAACTCCGAAGGAACTCGCCCTGCCACGAGTAGGCGCGAGGCTCGTCAGCTGCGGGCTGAGCAGGCGTCGTCTTCTCGACGCCGGCGCCGGTGGCCGTGGGCTGTCGGCGTGCCCCTTGCCCTTGTGGCGGTGGTGCTCGCCGTCGCCGGGGTTCTCG
The DNA here is from genome assembly GCF_031453615.1 of Microbacterium sp. SORGH_AS_0428. NCBI lineage: Bacteria > Bacillati > Actinomycetota > Actinomycetes > Micrococcales > Microbacteriaceae > Microbacterium > Microbacterium sp. SORGH_AS_0428. The sequence goes on from NZ_JAVIZT010000001.1 coordinate 2,380,038, forward strand.
CTGTGCAGGCGATGGCGGTCAAGAACGATCTCGAAGCCGCTCGAGCGGCGATCGGTTCACTCCCCGATGCCGTGCGCGCCGGAGACTCGCAGGCGATCGACGCGGCGGCCGATGAGGCGACGCGATACGCGGGTCGCGCCGCGGGGACTGTGACCGGTCCGTTGTGGGATGCGGCCGCGACGGTGCCCGGAATCGGAGCCAACGTCGCTGCTGTTCAAGCGGCGACCGAGGCGACGAACATCCTTGTGCGCGACGCACTTCCGCCGGCGACGACTCTCCTGTCCGCAGTCGATCTCAACAACCTCACGCTGGAGGGCGGCGGCATAGACCTCGCGCCCTTCCGCGAGGCGCAGTCGACGTTGCCCGCTGTGAATGACGCCTTTGCGCAGGCCAAGGGCAAGGTTGATCTCATCGACCGAGACGCCCTCCTGCCCCCCGTCGACGCAGCGCTGGGCCAGTTGATCGACGTGGTGAATCAGGCTGCGCCCGCTGTTGATCAGCTCGAGAAGTATCTCCCGACTCTTCTGAAGGTCGCCGGCGACGGACAGCGTCGCAGTTACATGATCATCTTCCAGAACACCGCCGAGGCGCGCGCCAGTGGCGGGAGCCCGTCGGCGAGCATCCGGCTGGTGGTCGACAACGGAAAGTTCGAGTTCCAGGAGCAGGAGAGCTCTGACACCTACTATCAGTCGGGCCTTGCTGGGGAATCCTTCCTGAAGCTGCCCCGCGATACCACCGAGCTCTACGAGTCCGACTTCACCCGGTTCTCGCAGAACTACACGCGTACTCCCGATTTCCCGACGACGGCGGCGCTCTTCGGCGCTCTGCAGGACGCATCCGGCGCGGAGCCGCTGGACGGAGTGATCTCGATCGATCCGACCGTGCTGTCGTACATGCTTGCCGCAACAGGGCCGATTCAGGTTTCAGACGGTGGGTGGATCGACTCCGAGAACGTCGTACGAATCCTGCTGAGCGATACGTACGAGCGTTTCGGCACCGACGGACTCGCCGCCGATGCCTACTTCTCTGAAGTCACGGACGGCGTCTTCTCGACGCTGATCGGGGGGCGCTGGGACCCTGTCGTCATGCTGCAGCAACTTCAGCGGGGGATGGACGAAGGACGCATCAAGCTCTGGTTCTCCGACCCCGACGCGGAGCAGATGTCTTCGGAACTGGGTGCCGACGGTCAGTTGACCACCGACAACTCGACGAAGACTCAGGTGGGTCTCTACGTCAATGACGCGGCGTACTCGAAACTCGAGTACTACCTCACGACATCGGTGGCGATGACCTGCGACGCGCAGGCCCGGACGGCCACCGTGAGCCTGACGCTCAACAACGGCGTACCGCGCTCGGATCTCAGCGGTTGGACGCTCGGCTGGCGCAACGAGAGTCTTGGGCTACCAAGCACCAGCATGATCCTCGACGTCGTGGCCTTCGCTCCGCCTGGCGGGTCGGTGAGTTGGATCGATCCGACGACGAGCGATGTTCGGGGATGGGACAGGGAAGGCATCGAGAAGGGCCACCCGGCTTCGAGTCGCACAGTCGTGATTCCGATGGGGGAGTCGCGAGCGATCACGACCACGTTCGCCATCCCCGCTGACGCGTCGTCACCGCTTGAATTGGGTTACACGCGTACCGCTTCCAATCCCGAGGTCACGGTGGACGGATCGTGTTCGGCTCTGTTCCCGCAGCGGTGACAGAGGTCGAGTGCAATACACCCAGGCGCAGGATATGAATACACTGTTGACAAAGCGTGTGCGGGGGTGCGTACGCCGAGTTGAGGGGGCCATGTGACGGTGGAAGCTCATTCCGCGCTCAGCGGAAGCGCGGCGACGTCGTTCCCGGTCGAGCGAACCGGCACCGTCCGGTCGCTGAAATGGCCGCGGCGGTACGCGGGGCGGCTGCTGTTCAGCGACCTCGCCGTCGTGGCGGCGACCCTGACCGCCTACACGCTGTGGCTGCCGGAGGCTGCCGACAGTCTCGACTGGCCCGCGGGCCCGACCGTCCCGTACTGGGTGGTCGTCATCGTCGTCGGCGTCATCTGGCTCGTCACCCTCGATGCGGTCGACTCCCGCGATCGGCACATCGTCGGGCACGGCTTCACCGAGTACCAACGGATCATCCGGGCGTCGGTCTTCGCGTTCGGCCTCATCCTCGCGGCCTGCTTCTTCCTCCGTATCGATCTGGCTCGTTCCCTCTTCCTGTTCGCGCTGCCCGTCGGGGCTGCGCTGCTGATCCTTTCGCGCTGGATCTGGCGCCAGTGGCTGCGCCGGCAGCAGCGCCACACCCGCTATGTGCACCGCGCAGTGGTCATCGGCTCCGCGGCCAAGGTCGCGCACGTCGTCCGCATGATCCACACGACCGAAGGCACCGGCATCGCGATCGTCGGCGCTGTCACCGATGCGGGTCTCGGCCCCCGCATCGGACCCGTTCCCGTCTTGGGGACCTTCGACGACACCGAGGCCGTGGTGGACTCTGTTCGCGCCGACACGGTCATCGCTGCGGGATCGGATGACCTGGACCCGAAGACGATGCGGAGGCTGGGCTGGGCCATGGCGGAGCGCGACGTCGACTGGGTGGTCGCTCCCGCCCTCACCGATGTCGCAGGCCCCCGCATCCATGCGCGTCCCGTCGCAGGACTTCCCCTCGTGCACGTCTCATTCCCGAAGCTGGACGGCGCCAAACGCTTCCTCAAGCGGGCATTCGACATCGTCGGTTCGGGTCTGCTGATCGTCGCCGCATCCCCGCTCATGCTCGTCGTGGCGATCGCCGTGAAGGCGGAGAGCCGCGGGCCGCTCATCTACCGGCAGGAACGCATCGGCAGGTTGGGTCAGCCCTTCGGCATGATCAAGTTCCGCTCCATGGTCGCGAACGCCGACGACCAGCTGGCATCGCTGCTCGATCTGCAGGGAACGACGGACGAGCCGCTGTTCAAGGTCGTCAACGACCCGAGGATCACCGCGTGTCGGGCGCTTCATCCGCAAGCACTCCATCGATGAACTGCCCCAACTCTTCAACGTCTTCTCGGGTGACATGAGCCTTGTGGGTCCGCGTCCCCAGCGTCACGCCGAGGTGGCTCTCTACGACGAGGCGGCGCACCGTCGTCTTCTGGTCAAGCCCGGTATGAGCGGTCTCTGGCAGGTCAGCGGGCGCTCGTCACTGTCGTGGGAGGACGCGATCCGCCTCGACCTCTACTACGTCGAGAACTGGTCGTTCACTCAAGACGTCATCATCCTGTTCCGAACGGTGCGGGCGGTGCTCGCGCCGGGCAAGACCGCCCACTGATCGAGTGGTTCGGCGAGGTTACGGAGACGTAAAGAAAAGACGTTCAGCATGCCCTCGACTTGTGAGTGCGCTGGGAGTAGGGCTAGCGTGGCCTGCGGGGGTAGGCTGGGCGATTCGTCCCTCAGTCCAACTCCCGGACCATCCTGGTACCCATTGAGGCCGCGCCTCACACCCCCACGGAGTTGAAAATGAAGAGCCTTCGCACCAAGATCGCGGCGGTCATCCTGACCGCTGCAGCCCTCGTTGCCGCTCCCGCGGCAGCGCAGGCCTACGTACCCACGCCCGGCGAGCCCGACGCGGCCGTCTCCGGCGCCCCGACCCCCGGCGGCACGGTGACGCTCGTCGCCACCGCCTTCGACGGCAACACGCCGATCAGCTTCGTCGTCACCGGCGAGAACGGCGCCGGCATCACGCAGGCCTCGGTCAAGCTGGCCATCAGCTCGTCGCCGACCTTCACCACCACGACGAACGCCGCGGGCAACGCATCGTTCAACGTCAAGCTGCCGTCGAACGCGACCGGCTCCTACGACGTCGCGGTCACCGGCCAGAAGAACGGCGTCTCGGTCACCGAGACCACGAGCTTCGCGGTGGGCACCGGAAGCGGTGGCACCGGCACCGGCAGTGGCACGGGACTTCCCGCGACCGGTGTCGATAGCGGTTCGCTGATGGGCGTCTGGATCGGTGGCGGCGTGCTGCTGCTCGGCGGCCTCGCGGTCACCGTGTTCGCCGTTCGTCGTCAGCGCCAGGGCGCCTGACGCACCACGCTCAACGACAGAACCCCCGGGCTGCGGTCCGGGGGTTCTGTCGTTGTTGCCGACACGCCGCCCCGACACGCCCGAGTTTGCGACACGCCCGGGCGACACGTAGACTAGTCAGGTTCCACATTCCGGGTGCTTTGCTGCCCGGATCACTGCCAGGGCAGTGCATAGATCAGCGCCGCGAGCGCGGGGTCTAGGCCGCGGGCAGCAGAACGACATCTCCCACACTTCTTCCCGGAAACGGGCGTGCACTGCGCGTGGAGTGAGGGGCCGGCGTCCGCAGGATGCCGGTTTGACACGAGAACAGTGGTGCAGCATCACCGCGAAAGCGGGAGAAGTGCCCGGCGCGCAAGCGTCACCGTGCGTCCGATGCCCTCAGAGGTATGACGCGAGAAAGAGAGTGAGCAGACTATGGCGGGACAGAAGATCCGCATTCGCCTGAAGTCGTACGATCACGCGGGGCTCGACAGCTCGGCGCGCAAGATCGTCGACACCGTGACCCGAGCCGGCGCCACCGTCGTCGGCCCCGTGCCGCTGCCGACCGAGAAGAACGTCGTGGTCGTCATCCGGTCGCCCCACAAGTACAAGGACAGCCGCGAGCACTTCGAGATGCGCACCCACAAGCGCCTCATCGACATCATCGACCCGACGCCCAAGGCCGTCGACTCGCTGATGCGTCTCGACCTTCCGGCCGACGTCAACATCGAGATCAAGCTCTGAGGTTCGACATGGCTGACATCAACTCCAAGATCTCCCAGGGCCTCCTGGGCACCAAGCTCGGCATGACCCAGGTCTGGAACGAGCAGGGCAAGCTCGTCCCCGTGACGGTCATCCAGATCACCCCGAACGTGGTCACGCAGATCCGCACCCCCGAGAAGGACGGCTACAACGCCGTTCAGATCGCCGCGGGTCAGATCGACCCCCGCAAGGTCACCAAGCCCCTCGAGGGCCACTTCGAGGCTGCCGGCGTCACGCCGCGCCGCCACGTCACCGAGATCCGCACCGCGAACGCCGCTGACTACTCACTCGGTCAGGAGCTCACGGTCGACGGTGTCTTCGAAGCGGGCAAGCTGGTCGACGTCGTCGGCACCAGCAAGGGCAAGGGCACCGCGGGTGTCATGAAGCGCCACAACTTCAAGGGTGTCTCCGCCTCGCACGGTGCGCACCGCAACCACCGCAAGCCCGGTTCCATCGGTGCCTCGTCGACGCCCAGCCGCGTCTTCAAGGGCATGCGCATGGCCGGTCGCATGGGTGGCGAGCGCGTGACCGTCCTCAACCTCACGGTGCACGCCGTCGACGCCGAGAAGGGTCTGCTGCTCGTCAAGGGCGCCGTGCCCGGCGCTCGTGGCCGCATCGTCTACGTCCGCAACGCAGTGAAGGGTGCCTGAGAACATGGCTGACTCGACTCTCGCGCTCGACGTCGTGAAGGCAGACGGCAAGAAGGCCGGCTCCGTGGAGCTGCCCGCCGCCCTGTTCGACGTCAAGACGAACATCCCCCTCATCCACCAGGTCGTCGTCGCGCAGCTCGCGGCGGCTCGCCAGGGCACGCACTCGACCAAGCGTCGTGGCGAGGTCTCCGGTGCCGGCCGCAAGCCCTTCAAGCAGAAGGGCACGGGTAACGCCCGTCAGGGCTCGATCCGCGCGCCGCACATGACCGGCGGTGGCATCGTCCACGGCCCGAAGCCGCGCAACTACTCGCAGCGCACGCCCAAGAAGATGATCGCAGCCGCCCTCCTGGGCGCGCTGAGCGATCGTGCTCGCGGCGAGCGTCTGCACATCGTCGACTCGTTCGGCGTCGAGGGTGCTCCCTCGACCAAGGCCGCTGCCGCGGTGCTGAACACGCTGACCCCTGCGAAGAACGTCCTCGTCGTCATCGAGCGTGACGACGAGCTGAGCCTGCTGAGCGTGCGCAACCTCGCGTACGTCCACGTGCTCGCCTTCGACCAGCTGAACGCCTACGACGTGCTCGTCTCCGACGACATCGTCTTCACCAAGGCCGCCTACGACGCGTTCGTCGCGTCGCGGACCGCCACCGAGGAGGTCTCGGCATGACCGCCGTCAACAAGGACCCGCGCGACATCATCCTGAAGCCGGTCGTCTCCGAGAAGAGCTACGGGCTGATCGACGAGGGCAAGTACACGTTCTACGTGGACACCCGCGCCAACAAGACCGAGATCAAGCTCGCCATCGAGAAGATCTTCGGTGTCAAGGTCGCTTCGGTCAACACGATCAACCGCGTCGGCAAGGCCCGTCGCACCCGCTTCGGCATCGGCAAGCGCAAGGACACCAAGCGCGCCATCGTCACCCTGAAGTCGGGCACCATCGACATCTTCACGGCAGTCGGCTGACGGTCGGGATAGAGGACACAGATTATGGCTATTCGCAAGTACAAGCCGACGACCCCCGGTCGTCGCGGCTCGTCGGTGGCGGACTTCGCCGAGATCACGCGATCGACGCCCGAGAAGTCCCTGCTGCGCCCGCTGAGCAAGACCGGTGGACGTAACAACCAGGGCCGCATCACGACGCGTCACATCGGTGGTGGCCACAAGCGCCAGTACCGCGTGATCGACTTCCGTCGCAACGACAAGGACGGAATCAACGCGAAGGTCGCTCACATCGAGTACGACCCCAACCGCACCGCGCGCATCGCGCTGCTGCACTACGTGGACGGCGAGAAGCGTTACATCCTCGCGCCGAACAAGCTGCAGCAGGGTGACGTCGTGGAGTCGGGCGCCGGTGCTGACATCAAGCCCGGCAACAACCTCCCGCTGCGCAACATCCCCACGGGTACCGTCATCCACGCCATCGAGCTCCGCCCCGGCGGCGGCGCGAAGATGGCCCGCTCGGCCGGCGCCAGCGTGCGTCTGGTCGCGAAGGACGGCCCCTACGCGCAGCTCCGTCTGCCCTCCGGTGAGATCCGCAACGTCGACGCGCGCTGCCGCGCGACGATCGGCGAGGTCGGCAACGCCGAGCAGTCGAACATCAACTGGGGCAAGGCCGGCCGCAAGCGCTGGAAGGGCGTCCGCCCGACCGTCCGCGGTGTCGCGATGAACCCGGTCGACCACCCGCACGGTGGTGGCGAGGGCAAGACCAGCGGTGGACGCCACCCGGTCACGCCGTGGGGTAAGGCCGAGGGCCGCACCCGCCACGCCAACAAGGAAAGCGACAAGTACATCGTCCGCCGTCGCACCGCCGGCAAGAAGCGCAAGTAGGAGTCAAGAAGATGCCACGCAGTCTGAAGAAGGGCCCCTTCGTCGACGAGCACCTGCTTCGCAAGGTTGTCTCGCAGAACGAGGCGGGTTCCAAGAACGTCATCAAGACCTGGTCGCGCCGATCGATGATCGTGCCCGCGATGCTCGGTCACACGATCGCGGTCCACGACGGTCGCAAGCACATCCCCGTGTTCGTGAGCGAGACCATGGTCGGCCACAAGCTGGGCGAGTTCGCGCCCACCCGCACCTTCCGCGGCCACGTGAAGGACGACAAGAAGGGCCGTCGCCGCTGACGCGGTGACGCAGAGGAGAAGAAATGGTGGAGTCCATCGCACGCGTGCGACACATCCGCGTGACCCCTCAGAAGGCTCGTCGTGTCGTCGCTCTCATCAAGGGCAAGCAGGCTGAAGAAGCTCTCGCGATCTTGAAGTTCGCGCAGCAGAGCGCCAGCGAGCCCATCTACAAGCTGGTCGCCTCGGCGATCGCGAACGCCCGTGTGAAGGCGGATGCGGCAGGCGAGTTCTTCGACGAGCAGGATCTGTTCGTCAAGAACGCGTTCGTCGACGAGGGCACGACGCTCAAGCGTTTCCAGCCCCGTGCCCAGGGCCGCGCGTTCCAGATCAAGAAGCGCACCAGCCACATCACCGTCGTCCTGGCGACGCCCGAGGTGGCAGAGACCGCCCCGGCCCAGAGCAAGAAGGCGAGCAAGTAATGGGACAGAAAGTCAACCCGTACGGCTTCCGCCTCGGCATCACCACCGACCACGTGTCGCGGTGGTTCTCGGACTCGACGAAGCCCGGACAGCGCTACGCCGACTACGTGGCCGAGGACATCAAGATCCGTAAGCTCCTGCTGTCGAGCCTCGACCGCGCAGGCGTGAGCAACATCGAGATCGAGCGCACCCGCGACCGCGTGCGCGTCGACATCCACACCGCGCGTCCCGGCATCGTGATCGGCCGTCGTGGTGCGGAGGCCGAGCGCATCCGTGGCGACCTCGAGAAGCTCACCGGCAAGCAGATCCAGCTGAACATCCTCGAGGTCAAGAACCCCGAGGCCGACGCTCAGCTCGTCGCACAGGGCATCGCCGAGCAGCTCTCCGCTCGTGTGGCATTCCGCCGCGCGATGCGTAAGGGCCTGCAGGGTGCCCAGCGCGCCGGTGCCAAGGGCATCCGCATCCAGGTCTCCGGCCGTCTCGGCGGCGCCGAGATGAGCCGTTCGGAGTTCTACCGCGAAGGCCGTGTGCCCCTGCACACCCTGCGCGCGAACATCGACTACGGCTTCTACGAGGCCAAGACCACCTTCGGCCGCATCGGCGTGAAGGTCTGGATCTACAAGGGAGACCTCACCAACAAGGAACTCGCTCGCGAGCAGGCCAACGCGCCGAAGTCCCGCGGTCGCGACGACCGTGGTGGCGACCGCCGCCGTGGCCCCCGCAACGAGGCCCCCGTCGCAGAAGGAGCGTCTGCCTGATGCTTATTCCCCGTAAGGTCAAGTACCGCAAGCAGCACCACCCGAAGCGTGACGGCCAGGCCACCGGCGGCACGCAGGTGTCGTTCGGTGAGTTCGGCATCCAGGCGCTGACCCCCGCTTACGTGACCAACCGTCAGATCGAGTCCGCTCGTATCGCCATGACGCGTCACATCAAGCGTGGTGGGAAGGTGTGGATCAACATCTACCCCGACCGTCCGCTGACCAAGAAGCCCGCCGAAACCCGCATGGGTTCGGGTAAGGGCTCGCCCGAGTGGTGGGTCGCGAACGTCAAGCCGGGCCGCGTCCTCTTCGAGGTCGCGGGCGTCAACGAGCAGCTCGCTCGCGAGGCGCTGACCCGTGCCATCCACAAGCTGCCGCTGAAGGCACGCATCATCAAGCGCGAGGAGGGCGACGCGTAATGGCGATCGGCACCAAGCAGCTCGCCCCGAGCGAGCTCGACACGTTCGAAGACCAGCGCCTCGTCGAGGAGCTGCGCAAGGCCAAGGAAGAGCTGTTCAACCTGCGCTTCCAGTCGGCCACCGGCCAGCTCGAGAGCCACGGCCGCATCCGCGCGGTCAAGCGCGACATCGCGCGGCTCTACACCGTGATCCGCGAGCGCGAGCTGGGCATCCGTGCCACGCCCGTCGCCGCTGAGCCGGCGAAGGCGAAGAAGACGAAGGCGAAGAAGACCGAGGAAACCTCGGCCGCCGCCGAAGGAGAGGCTGAGTGATGGCCACCACGAAGAAGGCTGCAGAGGTCGAGCAGGCCGCTGGGCACGAGAGCTCGGAGCACGACGTCCGTGACGCCGGCGCCCGTGGCTACCGCAAGGCGCGCCGCGGCTACGTCGTCAGCGACAAGATGGACAAGACCATCGTCGTCGAGGTCGAGGACCGCGTGAAGCACCCGCTCTACGGCAAGGTCATCCGCCGCACCTCCAAGGTCAAGGCGCATGACGAGGGCAACACCGCCGGCATCGGCGACCTGGTGCTCATCAACGAGACCCGCCCGCTGAGCGCCACCAAGCGCTGGCGCCTGGTCGAGATCCTCGAGAAGGCCAAGTAAGCCTCGGGCTTACTTGGAATCCAAGGAGTAACAAGTGATTCAGAACGAATCCCGCCTCAAGGTCGCCGACAACACCGGCGCCAAGGAGCTGCTCACGATCCGTGTGCTCGGCGGCTCCAACCGGCGCTACGCCGGCCTGGGTGACGTCATCGTCGCCACGGTCAAGGACGCGATCCCCGGCGGCAACGTCAAGAAGGGCGACGTGGTCAAGGCCGTCGTCGTCCGCACCGTCAAGCAGACCCGTCGTCCCGACGGTTCCTACATCAAGTTCGACGAGAACGCCGCCGTCATCCTGAAGAACGACGGGGAGCCCCGCGGCACCCGTATCTTCGGCCCGGTCGGTCGTGAGCTTCGTGACAAGAAGTTCATGAAGATCGTCTCGCTCGCTCCGGAGGTGATCTGACCCTCATGGCCAAGATCAAGGCAGGTGACCTGGTTCAGGTCATCACTGGTAAGAAGCAGGACAAGGGCGGCGACCGCGGCAAGCAGGGCAAGGTCCGGAAGGTCCTGACCGAGCAGAACCGCGTCATCGTCGAGGGCGTCAACTACGTCACCAAGCACACGCGGGTCGGTCAGACCCAGCGCGGCACCAAGACCGGTGGCATCGAGACGACCGAAGCCCCCATCCACATCTCCAACGTCGCCCTCGTCGACCCCTCGACCAAGAAGCCGACCCGCGTCGGCCGTCGCGTCGAGGAGCAGGTCAAGGACGGCGTCAAGCGCACCGTCCGCGTGCGCTACGCGAAGAAGTCAGGTAAGGACCTCTGATGAGCACCGCCACTGCCGCGGAGGCTGGCAAGACCCAGCCCCGCCTGAAGCAGAAGTACAACGCCGAGATCAAGAAGGCGATGCAGGACGAGTTCGGCTACGCGAACGTCATGCAGATCCCCGGCCTGGTCAAGGTCGTCGTGAACACCGGTGTCGGCGAGGCAGCTCGCGACAGCAAGGTGATCGATGGTGCGGTCGACGACCTCACCAAGATCACCGGCCAGAAGCCGGTCGTCACGAAGGCCCGCAAGTCCATCGCGCAGTTCAAGCTGCGTGAGGGACAGGCGATCGGTGCGCACGTCACCCTGCGTGGCGACCGCGCCTGGGAGTTCATCGACCGTCTCGTGAACCTCGCGCTGCCCCGCATCCGCGACTTCCGCGGCCTGAACGAGCGCCAGTTCGACGGCCACGGCAACTACACGTTCGGTCTGCAGGAGCAGTCGGTCTTCCACGAGATCGACCAGGACAAGATCGATCGCGTCCGCGGTTTCGACATCACGATCGTCACCACGGCGAACACGGACGACGAGGGTCGCGCTCTGCTGCGTCACCTCGGCTTCCCGTTCCGCCAGGCGGACGCTCAGGCGTAACACCCCCGTGCCGGCATCCGCCGGCATCCACCACAGGTCGGCCGTCGTGTAACGGCGGTCGAAACCTGGTGAACGAAGGAAAACCATCATGACGATGACAGACCCGGTCGCAGATCTGCTGACCCGTCTGCGCAACGCGAACTCGGCGCACCACGACTCCGTGTCGCTGCCGAGCTCCAAGCTCAAGACCCACATCGCCGAGATCCTCCAGCAGGAGGGCTACATCTCCGGCTGGGAGGTCACCGACGCGCGCGTCGGGCAGACGCTGACGCTCACGCTGAAGTACGGCCCCAACCGCGAGCGGTCGATCGCCGGCATCAAGCGCGTGTCGAAGCCCGGCCTCCGCGTGTACGCGAAGTCGACCGAGATCCCCAAGGTCCTCGGCGGCCTCGGCGTCGCGATCCTGTCCACCTCCTCTGGCCTCCTCACGGACCGTCAGGCCGAGTCGAAGGGCGTGGGTGGGGAAGTCCTCGCCTACGTGTGGTGACCTGATATGTCGCGTATCGGACGTCTTCCCATCGACATCCCCGCCGGCGTCACCGTCTCGGTGTCCGGTCAGGATGTCTCCGTCAAGGGCCCGAAGGGTGAGCTCACGCTCACCGCTGCCCACCCGATCGAGGTCAAGGTGGAGGAGAACCAGGTTCTCGTCACCCGCCCCGATGACGAGCGCGAGTCGCGGTCGCTCCACGGCCTGACCCGCACGCTCATCAACAACAACATCATCGGCGTCACCCAGGGCTACACCAAGGGCCTCGAGGTCGTCGGTACGGGTTACCGCGTCGCGCAGAAGGGCTCGTCCGTCGAGTTCGCGCTGGGCTTCTCGCACCCCGTCCTGGTCGACCCGCCTGCCGGCATCACGTTCACGGTGGAGGGCAACAACAAGCTCACCGTGAGCGGCATCGACAAGCAGGCCGTCGGTGAGGCCGCTGCCAACATCCGCAAGATCCGCAAGCCCGAGCCGTACAAGGGCAAGGGTGTGCGCTACGCCGGCGAGGTCGTCCGGCGCAAGGCCGGAAAGGCTGGTAAGTAACCATGGCCGTGACTTCCAAGTCCGAGGCCCGCGCTCGTCGCCACTCGCGTCTTCGCAAGAAGATCGTCGGCACCGCCGAGCGCCCCCGCCTCGTCGTGACCCGTTCGGCCCGCCACGTCTTCGTGCAGGTCGTCGACGACAGCAAGGGCCACACCGTGGCCAGTGCGTCCACCCTCGAGACCGATCTGCGCGGCTTCGACGGCGACAAGACCTCGAAGGCCCGCAAGGTCGGCGAGCTCGTCGCCGAGCGCGCGAAGGCTGCCGGCGTGGCTGACGTCGTCTTCGACCGTGGCGGCAACCGCTACGCCGGTCGTGTCGCCGCGATCGCCGAGGGCGCCCGCGAAGGAGGGCTGAACCTGTGAGCGATGCAACGAACACCAACCAGGAGACCGAAGTGACCGATGCCACTCAGGCGGCGGCGACGGAGACGGCGCCCGCCGAGCGTGAGCGGGAGCCGCGTCGCGGTGGCCGTGAGCGCAACGCCAACCAGCGTGACCGTGGGTCGCGCGATCGCTCGGAGAGCCAGTTCCTCGAGCGCGTCGTGACCATCAACCGCGTGTCCAAGGTCGTCAAGGGTGGCCGTCGTTTCAGCTTCACCGCTCTCGTTGTCGTCGGTGACGGCAACGGTGTGGTGGGTGTCGGCTACGGCAAGGCCCGCGAGGTTCCGCTCGCGATCTCGAAGGGTGTCGAGGAAGCCAAGCGCAACTTCTTCCGCGTCCCCCGCTCGGGATCGACCATCCCGCACCCGGTCCAGGGTGAGGCCGCTGCGGGCGTCGTCCTGCTGCGTCCCGCCGCTGCCGGTACCGGTGTTATCGCCGGTGGCCCCGTGCGCGCCGTTCTCGAGTGCGCCGGTATCCACGACGTCCTTTCGAAGTCGCTCGGCTCGTCGAACACGATCAACATCGTGCACGCGACCGTCGCGGCCCTGAAGCAGCTCGAGGAGCCGCGTCAGGTGGCGGCCCGTCGTGGCCTCGACTTCGACCAGGTCGCTCCGGCCCGTCTGGTTCGCGCCGAGGCTGAGGCCGCGGCCGCATCGAAGGTAGGTGCCTGATGGCTCAGCGTCTGAAGGTCACGCAGGTCAAGTCCAAGGTGAGCGAGAAGCAGAACCAGCGTGACACGCTGCGCAGCCTCGGCCTCAAGCGGATCGGCGACTCGGTCGTCCGCCCCGACGACGCGCAGACGCGCGGTTACGTCAAGGCCGTCGCTCACCTCGTGAAGGTTGAGGAGATCGACTAATGGCTGAGAACGAGAACGTCGAGCAGGCGGCTGAGAAGCCCGCTGCCAAGACGACCCGTAAGCCCGCCGCCAAGAAGGCCGCAGCGCCCAAGGCGGAGAAGAAGGATGTCGCCGTGGCGCGTCCGGGCGTGCTGAAGGTGCACCACCTTCGTCCCGTCCCCGGATCCAACACCGCCAAGACCCGCGTTGGTCGTGGTGAGGGCTCCAAGGGCAAGACCGCCGGCCGTGGCACCAAGGGTCAGAAGGCCCGCTACCAGGTCAAGGCCGGCTTCGAGGGTGGGCAGATGCCGCTGCACATGCGCACCCCCAAGCTGCGCGGGTTCAAGAACCCGTTCCGCGTCGAGTACCAGGTCGTGAACCTGGACAAGCTCGCGGAGCTGTACCCGTCCGGTGGCGACGTGACCGTCGTCGACCTGGTCGCCAAGGGTGCGGTTCGCAAGAACGAGAAGGTCAAGGTGCTCGGCACCGGCGAGATCTCGGTGAAGCTGAACGTCGAGGTCGACAAGGTCTCCGGCTCCGCTGAGCAGAAGATCGTCGCCGCGGGCGGCACCGTCAAGTAAGCCGCGTGCAGGGGCCGGAGGACATCTCCGGCCCCTGTCGCATACCCGGAGGATGCGGCCGCTCGGTCACGCGCGGGGTGGGATACCCTGGTGATCTGTGCGCCTCCTGCGCCGGGAACCCTTTCTGGAGGAATCCACGTGTTCAGCGCCATCGCGCGCGTGTTCCGCACGCCTGACCTGCGTCGGAAGATCGCTTTCACCCTGGGCATCATCGTGCTGTACCGTCTCGGTGCACATGTGCCGTCGCCGTTCGTCGACTTCCCGAACGTTCAGTCGTGTCTCGCCGACACGTCGAACACGCAGGGCGTGCTCTCGCTCGTCAACCTCTTCTCGGGCGGCGCGCTTCTTCAGCTGTCGATCTTCGCGCTGGGCGTCATGCCCTACATCACCGCGACGATCATCGTCCAGCTGCTGCGCGTGGTCATCCCGCACTTCGAGACCCTCTACAAGGAGGGTCAGTCGGGGCAGGCGCGTCTGACGCAGTACACGCGTTACCTGACCATCGCCCTCGCCCTGCTGCAGTCCACGACCCTCGTGACCGTCGCGCGCAGCGGCCAGCTCTTCGGCAACACCGGTGTCGCCTCGTGTGAGCAGCTGCTGACCAACGACGCGTGGTGGGCCCAGCTGCTCATGATCATCACCATGACCGCCGGTACCGGCCTCATCATGTGGTTCGCCGAGCTCGTCACCGAGCGCGGCATCGGCAACGGAATGTCGCTGCTCATCTTCACCTCGATCGCCGCCACCTTCCCGGCAGCGATGTGGTCGATCTGGCAGGCACGCGGTTTCGAGGTCTTCCTGCTCGTGCTGGCTGTCGGTGTCGTGATCGTGGCACTCGTGGTCTTCGTCGAGCAGTCCCAGCGGCGGATTCCGGTGCAGTACGCGAAGCGCATGGTCGGACGCCGCACCTACGGCGGGACGAACACCTACATCCCGATCAAGGTGAACATGGCCGGTGTCGTGCCGGTGATCTTCGCCTCGTCGCTCCTGTACATCCCCGCGCTGATCTCGCAGTTCAACCAGACCCCGGACGCCGACGGCGCACTCCCGGGCTGGGTCGTCTGGATCCAGAACTACCTCACGCGCGGCGACCACCCGCTGTACTGGCTCCTGTACTTCCTGCTGATCGTCGGGTTCACCTACTTCTACGTGGCGATCACGTTCAACCCCGTCGACGTCGCGGACAACATGAAGAAGTACGGCGGGTTCATCCCCGGCATCCGTGCCGGCCGTCCCACGGCCGAGTACCTCGACTACGTGCTCACCCGCATCACGCTGCCGGGATCGATCTACCTGGGTCTGGTCGCACTCATCCCGCTGATCGCACTTGCGACGGTGGGGGCGAACCAGAACTTCCCGTTCGGCGGCACCTCGATCCTCATCATGGTGGGTGTCGGACTCGAGACCGTGAAGCAGATCGACGCCCAGCTGCAGCAGCGTCACTACGAAGGGCTCCTGCGATGACCGCGCGCCTGCTGATCGTGGGGCCTCAGGGCTCCGGCAAGGGCACACAGGGTGTGCGGATCGCCGATGCGTTCGGCGTACCGGCGGTGTCGACGGGCGACGTGTTCCGCGCGAACATCTCCGAGGGAACCGCTCTCGGCCAGCAGGTGCAGGCGATCATCGCGGCGGGCAACCTGGTTCCCGACGAGCTCACGAGCGCCGTCGTGCGCGACCGGCTCGCGCAGGACGACGCAGCTCCCGGCTTCCTCCTCGACGGCTACCCCCGCAACCTCGGTCAGGTGGGAGACCTCGATGCGTTCCTGGAGGAGCGCAGCGAGAGCCTCGACGCCGTGATCGAGCTCGACGTGCCCCGCGATGAGAGCATCGCCCGCCTGACCAGGCGCGCCGCGGAGCAGGGGCGCACGGACGACACCGCGGAGGTCATCGCGCACCGGCTGAGCATCTACGAGAACGAGACGGCCCCGATCCTCGACGTGTACCGCGAGCGCGGTCTGGTCGTCGCGATCGACGGCATCGGCTCTCTCGATGTGATCACCGAGCGCATCCTCACGGCTCTCATCGCCCGCGGGCTGACGCCGGCATCCTGAGCCGTGCTGCGACGCTCCATCTACAAGACCCCGGCGCAGTTGCGCCAGATGATCGAGCCGGGGCTGATCACGGCGGCCGCTCTTCAGGCGGTGCGTGAGATGATCGCCCCCGGTGTGACGACGGCCGAGCTGGATGCCGCGGCCGCCGCCGTGATCACCGGCCGCGGTGCGGAGTCGAACTTCCAGCTCGTCCGCGGCTACCGTCACACGACGTGCGTGTCGGTCAACGAACAGGTCGTCCACGGGATCCCCGGCGACCGGGTGCTCGAAGCCGGCGACATCGTCTCGATCGACGCGGGGGCGCAGTTCCGCGGATGGAACGGCGACTCGGCCATCACGATCGTGCTGGGCGACCCCGACCGTCCTGAGCTCGTCGCGGCGCGGCAGGAGCTGTCGCGGGTGACGGAGGGCTCCATGTGGGCCGGGATCGCGGCGATGGCGACCGGACGCCACATCGGTGAGATCGGCGCGGCCGTCGAGGATCACATCACCGCGGCGGGGGAGTACGGCATCCTGCGCGACTATGTCGGGCACGGAATCGGCCGCAAGATGCACGAGGCGCCCTCGGTGTTCAACTACCGCGTGCCGGATCCGGGCCCTCGCATCCAGCCCGGGCTCGTGCTCGCCATCGAGCCGATGGTGGTCGCCGGGTCCGAGGCGACGTTCGTCGAAGACGATGAGTGGACGGTCTCCACCGTCGACGGTTCAGCCGGCTCCCACTGGGAACATAGCGTCGCCGTCCATGATGGAGGCATCTGGGTTCTCACGGCCCCCGACGGCGGAGCCGCGGGGCTTGCTCCGTATGGTGTGAAGCCGGTCGAAATCGAGTAGGAAAGAGCGTCATGGCAGCGGCAAAGGGCAAGACAAACTGGTTCGCGATCTGGATCAGCGTCGTCGCTGTCGTCGCCGTCGTGGTCGTCGGCGGTCTCGTGGTCGTCTTCAACAACGTGGCGTCGGACCCGGGCAAGGCCCCCGAGGCCTCCAACATCGACTCCTCCACCGGGGCGATCTCCTTCGGCACGGGTGAGCACACCGTCGACACGTACATCGACTTCATGTGCCCCTACTGCAACCAGTTCGAGCAGACGGAGGGCGAGACCATCCAGGGACTCGTGTCGTCGGGCGACATCACGCTGAACGTGTACCCCGTCGCGATCCTGGACCGCCTCTCGCAGGGCACCGAGTACTCCAGCCGTGCCGCGAGCGCCATGTACGCGGTCGCCGCCGCGGACCCCGACAACGCCTACGCCTTCCTGCAGGCGCTCTACGCGAACCAGCCCGCCGAGAACTCGACCGGTCTGACCGACGAGCAGCTGGTGGAGCTGGCCCGCGGGGCCGGCGTGAACGTCACCTCCGACCTCGAGAACGCGATCACCTCGAACGAGTACATCAAGTTCGCGAAGTCCCGGTCGTTGCCCGACGGCGCGACCGGAACGCCGACACTGCGCGTGAACGGCGACCTCGTGCAGATCACCTACAACCCGCAGACGGACATCGTCAGCAGGATCTCCTGAGCGGGGTGGAGCGATCGCGCCACTGCCCGAGTGGCGCGATGCGGCTCTATCACCTATAGTTGATCTTTGGTGCTTTGCGCCTTCGTTGGCGTGTCGCCGTCGAGGCGTTTCCGGCACCGAATCCCATCCACCGCAGATCGACCGGTCTGCACGAGGGTAGCGAGGCTATGGCTAAAAAAGACGGTGTCATCGAGATCGAAGGCGTGATCTCCGAGGCTCTGCCCAACGCGATGTTCCGCGTCGAGCTGAGCAACGGGCACAAGGTGCTCGCCACGATCTCCGGCAAGATGCGGCAGAACTACATCCGCATCATCCCCGAGGACCGCGTCGTCGTGGAGCTCTCGCCCTACGACCTCACGCGCGGCCGCATCGTCTATCGCTACCGCTGATCCGGTCGAGAAGTAACGGCTCCGCCTCGGAGCACGAAGACAGCGAACAGGAAGCATCATGAAGGTCAACCCCAGCGTCAAGCCGATCTGCGATCACTGCAAGGTGATCCGTCGTCACGGACGCGTCATGGTCATCTGCAAGTCCAACCCGCGCCACAAGCAGCGCCAGGGTTGACGTGAGGCGTGTCAATGCCGCGCAGCGGCATTGACACGCGAACGTCAAGGTTGAGCGAGGCCGCGCAGCGGCCGAGTCGATACTTCGGCACCAAGACACAACTGAACAACGAACAACAGGCAGGATCAGAACCCGCGAGGGGGACACCTCGGGCGGAGGCCCGGGCACCGATCCTGCTCCACACCTCCACTCACTCCTAGGAGAGCCGCATGGCACGTCTTGCCGGCGTCGACATCCCGCGCGACAAGCGCGTGGTGATCGCACTCACGTACATCTACGGCATCGGCCGTACCCGCTCCGTCGAGATCCTGAAGGCGACTTCGATCGACGAGAGCATCCGCGTCAAGGACCTGACCGACGACCAGCTCGTCGCGCTCCGTGACTACATCGAAGGCACCTACAAGGTCGAAGGTGATCTTCGTCGCGAGGTCGCCGCCGACATCCGCCGTAAGGTCGAGATCGGCTCTTACGAGGGCCTGCGCCACCGCCGCGGCCTGCCTGTGCGCGGTCAGCGCACGAAGACCAACGCCCGCACGCGCAAGGGTCCCAAGCGCACCGTCGCCGGCAAGAAGAAGGCGCGCTAAGGCGCGGCCCCCAGGGTTTAGGAGAACACGCACATGGCACAGGCCAAGTCCGCGGCGCGCAAGCCCCGCCGCAAGGAGAAGAAGAACATCGCCGTGGGTCACGCCCACATCAAGTCGACGTTCAACAACACGATCGTTTCGATCACCGACCCGTCCGGCGCTGTCATCAGCTGGGCGTCCTCGGGTGGAGTGGGCTTCAAGGGCTCGCGCAAGTCGACCCCGTACGCGGCCGGCATGGCCGCCGAGTCGGCCGCCCGCCAGGCCGCCGAGCACGGCGTCAAGAAGGTCGACGTCTTCGTGAAGGGTCCGGGTTCGGGTCGCGAGACCGCGATCCGCTCGCTGACCGCTGCCGGCCTCGAGGTGGGGTCGATCCAGGACGTCACGCCGCAGGCGCACAACGGCTGCCGCCCGCCCAAGCGTCGCCGCGTCTGACGTCTCACAGCTTCTGGATGCCGGGGCGCGCCGCCTGACGGTGCGCCCCGGCATCCGCGAGAAAAACTCAACACCTCATCCACGCAAGTGTCATATAGCGGGCACTTAGCCGAAAGGAACACATCGTGCTCATCGCACAGCGTCCCACTCTGACCGAGGAGAAGATCGGGGAGTTCCGCAGCCGCTTCGTCATCGAGCCGCTCGAGCCCGGCTTCGGTTACACCATCGGCAACGCGCTGCGTCGCAGCCTCCTCTCGTCCATCCCCGGTGCTGCTGTCACCAGCATCCGCATCGACGGCGTGCTGCACGAGTTCAGCACCATCCCCGGTGTGAAGGAGGATGTCACCGAGATCATCCTGAACATCAAGCAGCTGGTCGTCTCGAGCGAGCGCGACGAGCCCATCACCGCCTACCTGCGCAAGACGGGTGCGGGCGAAGTGACCGCCGCCGACATCTCGGCTCCGGCCGGTGTCGAGGTGCACAACCCCGAGCTGGTCATCGCGACCCTCAACGACACCGCTCGTTTCGAGCTCGAGCTGACGATCGAGCGCGGTCGCGGCTACGTGTCGGCCACGCAGAACCGCAACGAGTACGCCGAGGCTGGTCAGATCCCGATCGACTCGATCTACTCGCCGGTGCTCAAGGTCAGCTACCGCGTCGAGGCCACCCGTGCCGGTGAGCGCACCGACTTCGACAAGCTCGTGCTGGATGTGGAGACCAAGCCCTCGATCGCCCCGCGCGACGCCGTCGCGTCGGCCGGTCGCACCCTGACCGAGCTGTTCGGCCTCGCGCGCGAGCTGAACGTCGAGGCCGAGGGCATCGAGATCGGTCCCGCGCCGGTCGA